>PAQY01000011.1 GCA_002709955.1 Rhodospirillaceae bacterium | reverse complement strand
TGCGCACATCCTTTTCCACCTTGGTGCGGGAAGGGTTTGATCTGTCTGTTCTGATCTTTGATTTGCGGGGGCGGGTCATTGCACAATCCGCAAAATGTATTCCGGTCTTTATCGGTACGGCATCAACCACCCTGCGCCATATGCTGGACAAAATCCCACCGGAAAGCCTGGAAGCAGGCGATGTCGTTGTCTCCAATGATCCGGTGTTTGGCACCGGTCATATGTATGATATCGCGGTGATGCGACCGATTTATCTGAAGGGTGATCTGGTCGGCTATGCGATGAGCATCAGCCATTTGCCCGATATCGGGGGGATGGGCTTTTCCGCCTCCGCGACGGAGATTTATCACGAGGGGCTGCGGCTTCCTGTCGTAAAACTGGTGAAAGCCGGTGTGGTCAATCAGGATTTCATGAATCTGATCCGCCTGAATGTGCGGGTGCCCGATCAGGTGATCGGCGATATTCACGCCAATATCAGTTGTACCTCCGTCGTGACACGACAGGTGGTGGATTTCATGGAAACCTATGGCTGTTCCTCCTTGGAGCCGCTGGCCAATGCGATCCTGCAACAATCGGAAGACGCCTTGCGTCAGGCCTTGCTTGCCTGGCCGGATGGGCAGCATACCGGTGAGGTGCTGGTAGAAGCGGGGGAAGAAACCAGGCGTCTGGTCTGTACCGTGAAAAAGCAAGGGGACCGGCTGTCCATCGATTTTACTGGAACCGAAGGCTGTGTGCGGTTCGGCTCGAACGTGCCGATCTGCTATACGCGCTCTATGGCGCTGTATGCCGCAAAATGCCTGACCACACCGATGATCCCCAATAATGAGGGCTCGTCTGCCCTGATTGAGGTTTCAGCCCCGGTCGGCTGTATCCTGAACGCGGTGCCGCCCGCTCCATCGGCGGGGCGTCATGCAATCGGGCATTTCGTGGTGCCGCTGGTCTTTGACACGGTGTCGAAGATTCTCCCGGATCAGGTCGCGGCGGATAGTGGCTTGATCGATTTCCTGACCTTGCAAGGGCATTTGCCGGACGGGTCGGGCATGTCGGTGACCTATTGCGCTGCTGGGGGCTTTGGCGCGTTGCAGGGGTTGGATGGGCGTCAGACGACACCTGGATCGTCCAATATGGGCACAACCCCGATTGAAGTGTTTGAATCCCTGAGTGGCCTGCGCGTGGAAGAAAAGATCCTGCGTCCCGATTCCGGTGGTGTGGGACAGTATCGGGGTGGCGTTGGTCAGGTCGTATCCATGCGCAATATGACAGGCCATGATGTGACCGTGCATGCCATGTCCAATCGCACCCGCTTTCCCGCGAAAGGATTGTTCGGGGGTGGCAATGGCGCGCCCAGGGCGCATCTGATCGACGGGCGCGAAACCAGTGGGCAGGGATCGTTCCGGCTGCCCCCCAACAGCGTTCTTACCTTGAAACAAGCAGGTGGCGGGGGCTATGGATCCCCGAAAGACCGACCCCAGGACGCCGTGCGCCAGGATATTGAAGATGGCTTTTTGACCATCGAGCAAGCGCGTGAAACCTATGGATATGACGGGGCTGTTTAGTGTTGTGGGGTTTCTAACGGGACCCTACCCGATGCGCGTTTGTAGGTGACAATTGCCAAGCTGAGGGCCAGCACCATTATGATGGTGGCCACCGTAAAGGTTGTGTGCATCCCCGTTGCAATGGCTGTCGGGGCCGCTTTGACAATATCCGAGCTGCCAACCCCATAGGTAAAAATCGTTCCCATTACAGCGGCCCCTGTGATCAGCCCCAGATTGCGTGACAAATTCAGCATGCCGGAAATAACGCCACGTTGATCGATTGGGACCGGGGTCATGATCGCTGTATTATTGGCTGATTGGAATAATTGATAGCCAGGCGACAATATTGCGGTGGCGGCGATATAGCCGATGGTGCCAAATTCTGTGGGCAAAAGGGCCAGAGCCAGACAGCCCAGAACCATTTTAAACAATCCCAGGAACATGATCCTGGATACGCCAAACCGATCCACAAGCCATCCAGATGGGACGCCGCAGATCACGGACATGATCGGGCCAACCGTCAGGATCAAACCGACCAGTGCCGCATTCAGGCCCAAAGCCAGTGACAGATAGAATGGAAACACGACCAGGGTCGCCATCATAACGGTTGCGACGCAGAAATTGGTAATCAGGCCGGTCGATAAACTTAAGTTTCGCAGCGCGGATAACTCGATCAATGGGGCTGGGGCAGTCTTTTCGACCCGAATGAACACGCCAATTGCCAGGGCAGAGGCTGAGATCAATCCGATATTGAGCCAATTCAGGGTTCCATTGCCGATTGTTACGGCCAATGCATAGCTGCCCAGGGCTCCCGCCAGGAAAAGCGTTCCCCATCCATCAAGCCTGGGTCGTGTATCTGTCACCCGCGCGTCCTGCGCCGGGATCGTGCGCAGGACCAACACTGTGTTCACAAGACCCAAAGGTACGACAATCAGGAATATCGCATGCCATCCTGGCCCTGCCAGCAACAATCCACCCAGAGAGGGGCCCAATGCGGTGCCAACCGCAGACATTGTTCCCATCAGCCCCATTGCCGTGCCAATTTTTTCAGGCGGGACCGTATCGCGGATCAGGGCCAGGCTTAATGCCATAAGGACGGCGGCCCCAACACCCTGCAGCGCGCGGGCGGCAATCAAAATGGGCAGTGTTGGGGAGACCCCGCACAGAAGGGAGGCCAAGGTGAACAGAATCAATCCACCGGTCAGGACACGTTTGTGACCCAGAATATCCCCTAAGCGGCCCGCCGTGACGATCATGATTGTAATCGTCAGCAGATAGGCCAGCACAATCCATTGGACCGTATGGAAGGGCGCATCAAAGGCCTGCGCAATGGCTGGCAGGGCGACATTTGCGATGTTGATACCCAGCGATGCAAGCAACATTGAAACCGCCAATGCGACCAGTGCCCAAGGTGATGTTTTGCGTGGCGGTGTTATTGTGGGGGGCTGTACAGACTCGAAACGCACAGAAATTCTCCAACCTTGAACGAATTGCATTTGCTATTGGTGAAACTTAACCCTGTTAGTAGCATTGCGGAAGGTGCACCATTTACATTTTATTATTGCGTTTAACGCCATGCTAAATGGACTGGATTGTGCTATCCTTCTGCCATGATACGGCCCGATATGAACCTGTTGATTACCCTGGATGTGCTGTTGTCGGAAGGCAGCGTCACACGGGCGGCGAAGCGTTTGAACTTAAGCCCTTCTGCGATGAGCCGGGCCTTGACCCGGCTGCGTGCAACAACGGGGGACCCCTTGCTGGTTCGGGCGGGCAGGGGCCTTGTGCCAACCGCGCGCGCCTTAGAAATGCGGGAGTCTGTGTCGGCCTTGGTCCAGGAGGCGACACGGGTTCTGAGCCCAACAGAAGTGCCGGATTTAAAGTCCGTGACCCGAACGTTTACGATCCGCACGCGGGGTGGATTTGTCGAAAGTTACGCCCTCAGGCTGTTAGAGAGAATTCACAAGGAGGCACCGGGCATCCGTCTGCGCTTTGTGCATAAATCCAACAAGGATTCTGAAGCATTGCGCGATGGCTCCGTTGATCTTGAAACCGGGGTTCTGGACATATTGACCGGGCCGGAAGTGCGCATGCAATCCCTATATGACGATCGTTTCATCTGTGTGGTGCGGCATGGTCATGTCTTGAGCCAAGGCGACGTGACCGTGGAGCGATTTTCCAACGGGCGGCACATTCTGGTGGCACGGCGCAGTCCTGATGCGTCGCGCCCGGATGAGATGTTGAAAGCCATGACGCAAGGTCGGGATATCGCCATCGTGGTAGAGGAATTCACGACCGCTTTGGCTCTAGTTCAGAAATCGGATCTGATCGCGACCGTGCCAGAGCGTTTTACGGAGCATTTGCGGACAGGTCTGTTCAGCTTTCCCTTACCGTTTCCCATGCCGGAATTTTCCATCTCCTTGTTCTGGCATCCGCGTATGGATGCGGATCCGGTGCATCGATGGCTGCGCGCCTGCATACGAGAGATTTGCAAGGACCCCATTTCCGATAAAGAGTGATGGCAGACTATTTTGATTTTCAGGGGGGTGGATTTCGAATTGTATCGATATATTTGACTGGCGACTGTATCCCAGTCGATAGTCCAGACCTGTGTTTAGTTCAATTGTGTTGACTCAACTGTCTGCCTGAAACGTTCAAAATCATAAAAACCTTTTTCTTGAGGAACGCCCATGTCCACGCAAAACCCTGTATTTATTCCTGGCCCGACAAATATTCCAGAACGTCTGCGCCATGCGATGAATGTTCCAACCATGGATCACCGCGCGCCTGATTTTGTTCAGATTCTGGCACCATTGCTGGTGGATCTGAAGAAAATTTTCAAAACCGAAACCGGGACAGTCATTACCTTCCCGGCCAGTGGTACAGGCGGATGGGAAGCCGCCTTGACCAATACACTATCACCCGGTGACAGGGTTCTGATCGCCTGCTTTGGCATGTTCTCCCAGCGTTGGATCGAGATGTGTGAGCGTCTTGGGCTGGATGTGGATCTGATCGATTGTGCCTGGGGCGAAGGTGCCCCGGCAGACGAATATGGCAAACGCCTGGCCGCTGATACGGACCATAAGATCAAAGCGGTCCTGGTTACCCATAATGAAACCGCAACCGGCGTTGCCAGTGATGTTGCGGCGGTGCGTAAGGCGATGGACACAGCACAGCATCCAGCGCTGCTGTATGTCGATGCGGTCAGTTCCCTGGGGTCGATTGATTTTCGTATGGACGAATGGGGTGTTGATCTGGCGATCAGCGGGTCGCAAAAGGGGTTCATGCTGGCCACGGGCATGGCGATTGTTGGCGTCAGTCAAAAGGCATTCGCAGCCGCTGAGACCGCGAAATGTCCGCGCTGTTTCTTCGATATCCGTGATATGGCCGCTGCAAATGCAAAGGGGAATTTCCCCTATACCCCGCCCGTGCCCTTGATCATGGGGTTGCGCGAAAGCGTCGCCATGCTGTTGGAGGAAGGGCTGGATCAGGTCTTTGCCCGGCACCATCGCCTGGCCGAAGGCGTGCGTTTGGCTGTCCAGGCCTGGGGGCTGCGCCTGTGTGCCACAAAACCTGAATTCCACTCTGACTCAGTCAGCGCGATTTATGTGCCAGATGGGTTCGATAGCAATGAATTGGTCAATCACGCCTATAAGACTTATGGCGTTTCCTATGGCGTCGGTTTGGGAAAGGTGGCCGGTAAGGTGTTCCGGATCGGTCATTTGGGCATGCTGACCGATACATTGATGTTGTCCGGGCTGGCGACAATTGAAATGGCAATGAAGGATTTGGACTACCCCATCCAGCTGGGATCTGGTGTCGCCGCTGCTCAGGAATACTATCGCAAGGGTCGGTAAGCGCACATCATAACCTCACCCCCCGGTCAGATCATGACAGTCTGGCCGGGGACAGGGCATCCAGGACCGCCGCCCCAAGGGCACTATCACGTCCCAGGCACAAATCTGCGGCCAGTTGGGATAGGGCGGGGGAGGTTTGAATGCCGTACCCGCCCTGTCCTGCCAGCCAGAAGAATCCCTCTGCCTGTGGGGAGAATCCAACGACCGGTGTGCGATCAGGCGCGAAGGTGCGCAAGCCTGCCCAACTGCGTTCCACCCGGGTGACGGTCATCTTCATTGATTGTTCAAATCGGTCCAGCCCTTCGGCCAGCACCATATCATCGGCCCAGGCGTCATGCGCCTCAACCGGGTCTTCATCCGCAGGGGAAACCATCAGCAGCCCGGCCTCCGGCTTGGCATACCAGGTCTCAGACGCGCTGGCGACCAGCGGCCAATGGGTGATGTCATAACCATCCGGGGCGGGCAGCAGCGCCGCGGATCGCCGCATGGGGGTCAGGCCCAGGGGCTTCAGTCCCGCCATCCTGGCAATGGTATCGGCCCAGCCCCCTGCTGCATTTACAACAATGGGGGCTTCAAAAGTGCCCTGTGGTGTCGTGATATGCCAGACAGACCCCGTACGTGTCAGGGCAGTAACCGGGGCCTTGGTGATGATCTCCCCACCGGCATGGCGCAGGGTGCGGGCAAAGGCCTGGAACAGCCTGTCCACATCGATATCCTGGGCGGATCGTTCAATCGCTGCGGCGGCAACAGCCTCTTCCCGCAACAGCGGGAACAGATTGATGGCTTCGGCCGGGGACAGGCGTTCAATCCCTTCCGCCCCATTCAGATAGGCTTCAAGCTCTGGAATCTCTTCTTCCCGGGCAACCAGCATTTCGCCCCGGGGTGACAGGACGGACGTTTCCCCAATTTTTTCGGGGTTTTGTAACAGCGGCTCTGACGCGGCATTCAGTGCGCGCAGTGTCGCATTGCCATAGTTACGGATATAGATCGCTGCGGAACGACCCGTGGAATGGCTGCCGATAACATCTTCGGTCTCCAAGACGATGACCTTTGCATCCGGCGCTATCATGGCCGCTGCGCCGATCCCGGCAATGCCGCCCCCGATGACGATGATATCGGCGGTCTTGTTCATACGCTTTCAAAGCCTTTCAGCACGCTGGTCAGGTTCGCGCCCAGGGCATCGGACAGATAGCCCCCTTCCTGAATCAACAGGGTGGGCAGGGCCAATCCCCCAATAGCCGCCCCGATGCGACCGAAGCCTTCCGTGGTGATCGCCAGACCTTTCAGCGGGTCTTCTTCATAGGCATCCAGGCCCAGGGCGACGATTACGACATCCGGGCCAAAACTGCGGATCGCATCCAGACCAGGTTCCAGGGCTTCCATATAATCGGAATCGGAGGTACCGCGCGTCAGGGGGATGTTCAGATTATAGCCCAGGCCAGGACCATCACCGCGCTCATGCGCATGGCCCCAGAAGAAGGGATAAAAGCGGATCGGGTCGGCATGAACCGACACGGTGAAGACATCGCTGCGGTGATAAAATATCCCCTGGGTGCCATTGCCGTGATGAACATCGACATCCAGAATGGCCGGGCGCATGCCTGCCCGCACACATTGTTCCGCTGCAATCGCGGCATTGTTCAGGAAGCAGAAGCCGCCTGCCATATCGGCAAAGGCATGATGGCCCGGCGGGCGACACAGGGCATAGGCGGCGCGGTCCCCATCGATCACCAGATCAGCGGCAGTCAGGGCAGATTGCGCCGACCAATATGCCGCCTGCCAGGTGCCTGCCGCGATTGGGCAGGCCGTGTCCGCCTGGTGATATCCCGCCTGACCGACAGCAGATTTCGGGTAGCTGGCAAAACGACGGTCAGGATGGATGTTTGGAATAACCTCATCCGACGCCCCCTCGATCCGGGACCAGCGCGTGTGGATGGTTTCCAGAAAGGACAGATATTCGACACTGTGTACAATCGACAACGGCCCCATGCCATGATCTTCCGCAGCGGTGAAGGCGCAACCGGCATTCTCTGCTCCGGTCATCAGCGCATCAATGCGGGCGGGCTGTTCCGGGCTGGGCAGGACGACCCCATTGGCCATGAAATGTTTGGGATCATGCTGGCGTTGGGTTTCGTCGAAGATGGCTTTCATAACGCTCCTCACCGGCCGGGTGGCCTTTGCGTGAACTTAAAAATTTGTGCGGTCTGCGCCCTTCAGGCCCAGGATTGCGCGGGCCTCTGTGGGGCTGGCGACATCTCTGCCCAGACGCTCCACGATTTCCCGAATTCTGGCAACCTGTTCTGCATTGGATTTCGCCAGGACGCCTTTGGACAGATAAATGCTGTCTTCCAGTCCGACCCGCACATGCCCGCCCATGGCCGCAGCGATGGTCGTCAGGGGAATCTGGTGACGCCCAGCGGCCAGGACCGAAAACTGATAGTCGGTGCCAAACAAGGTATCCGCAGTTTGCTTCATATGCATCAGATGGGACGGATCGGCTCCAATACCACCCAGCACACCAAACACGAATTGAATGAAGAAAGGTGCCTGGACCAGCCCACGATCTGCGAAATGGCGCAGCATGTACAAATGGCCCACATCATAGCATTCAAATTCAAACCGCGCGCCACGGTTCTGTCCCATCTCAGTCAGGATATGGGCGATGTCGCGGGGGGTGTTCTTGAAAACCAGATCGTCACTGTTTTCCAGGAATGGCTTTTCCCAGTCGTATTTCCAGTCAGTGATCCGATCAACAGCCGGATACAGGGCGAAATTCATGCTGCCCATATTCAGGGAACACATTTCCGGTTCCACCTGCAACGGGGCTTCCAGCCGCTGGTCCAGGGTCATGGTCGCGCTGCCGCCGGTGGTCAGGTTGATCACCGCGTCGCTGCGTTGCTTTATGACTGGCAGGAACGCCATGAAATGCTGGGCGCTGGCAGAAGGCCGACCATCGACCGGGTCCCTGGCATGCAGATGCAGGATCGATGCGCCAGCCTGTGCGGCATCAATCGAATTTTCCGCGATCTGTTCCCCTGTAATGGGCAGATAGGGGGTCATGGAGGGCGTGTGTATGGACCCCGTAACCGCGCAGGTGATGATAATCTTACTCATAAAGGGGCCTCACTTACGCTGCGGCAGAGACGGGCAGATCCACCTCTTTCGCAAAATCGCCCAGCGATTCAGTCAGGGTTGCCAGAACTTCCCCAACCTGTTCTTCGGTAATGGTCATCGGGGGGCAAACCAGGAAATGATCGCCTTCATATCCGCCGCGCGTGCGCCGGGAATAGATGATCAGTCCCTTGTCATAGGCAATCTCAACCAGCCGATCAAACGCCGCCAGTTGCTTTGGCAATGGCAGCATGGTTCGGCGGTCCGATACCAGTTCGAAAGCCAGCAGCAACCCCTTACCCCGCACATCACCAATGAAGGGGAACCGATCCATCAGCTTTGTCATGCCCGCTTTCAGCAGGTCGCCCATAGCGGTCGCATTGGCCATCAGATTCTGGCTTTCGATTTCTTCGATCACCGCAAGGCCGGCCGCGCAGGCTAACGGGTTTCCGGCATAGGTGAAGCCATGGATAAAGCCGCCCTTGTCCAGCACAGGTTCCACCAGGCGTTCATGCGCAACCATCGCGCCCAAGGGGGAATAGCCCGCTGCAAACCCTTTGGATACGACCAGGATATCGGGGGCCACGTCCCAATGCTCGGCTGCAAAGAATTTCCCGGTACGCCCGCCGCCGGTCATGACCTCGTCATGGATCAACAGCACGCCATATTTGTCACAGATTTCACGAATGCGCTGGGCATAGCCAGCCGGGGGGACCAGCGCACCGGTCGACGCGCCGCCCACGGGCTCCACGATGAAGGCCAGCACGGTTTCCGGCCCTTCCTCCAGGATTTTTGCCTCCAGCATATTGGCGTAATACAGCCCGGTCGCGGGATCATCAGCGTTCAATCCATCCAGATAAGCGCGAGGGGCCGGGATCTTTGGCATGGATTTCATCATCGGGTCGAAAGGGGCGGTCATCGGGGCATAACCGGTCAGCGCCAGCGCACCAAGGGTGCAGCCATGATAGCTGGGCATGCGGGAAATCACCTTGTAGCGCTGGGCCTGACCAATTGCCAAAGTGTATTGCCGGGCCAGCTTGGTGGCGCTTTCAACCGCCTCGGACCCGCCGGAGACAAAGAAAACCCGCTCCAGGCCGGGCGGGGCCAGGGCCGCTGTTTTGGCCGCCAGGCGCTCCGCCGGTTCCGTTTCAAAATGCAGGCGATAGCCGAAGCTGGATTTTTCCATCTGGGCGCGCATCGCTTCCAGAACGCGGGGGTTGGAATGACCGATATTGCAGACCATCGCGCCGGATGACCCATCCAGATAGCGCTTTCCATCAACATCCCACATATAGACGCCCCGTGCCCGATCCAGAACCGGACGGCGGCGACGGGTTTGATAAAACAGGTGACTCTTGGGCGGTGTGCTCATTCCTGGTTTCCTGGTAAGGCGGTGCAATCGCGACCGCGCAGATGAACGGATACTGTGTCCCCTTCGGCAAAGGGATGCTGATCGATCATGTTGATGACCTGCATCTGATGCGCGCCGACACGGACGAAATAGCGCGCCGCCTGCCCCTGATAGTCAACCGCTTCAATGGTGCCTTTCGTGGTGATTCCGTCCTGGGAGGCAGAACCATCTGTCGACAGGGTGACCTTTTCTGCCCGAACGACAAATTTGACAGGACCTTTCCTGTCCAGCTTCGGGGCGCGGGACTTGGGAATGCTCAACCGGCCCAGATCTGGAACATCCAATGAAACCTCTGTTCCATCCAGGTCCAGACATTGGGCGGGCAGTATGTTGGACGTGCCCAGGAAACTGGCGACAAATTCGCTGGCGGGCGTGTTGTAAACCTCCTCTGGCGCGCCGATCTGTTCGACCCGGCCATTGGACATCACGACCACATGATCACTCAGCGCCAGGGCTTCGGACTGGTCATGGGTCACAAAGACTGTGGTAACACCGATGCGGTGTTGAATGCGTTTCAGTTCCACGCGCATATCTTCGCGCAGATTAGCGTCCAGCGCGGATAGGGGCTCGTCCAGCAACAGCACATCAGGTTCAATGACAATCGCGCGGGCCAGCGCGATTCGCTGCTGTTGCCCGCCGGACAGGGCCTTGGGATAGCGGTCGCCAACATGGGGCAATTGCACCAAATCTAGGGCCGTTTTTACTTTCTCTTCTGCATCCGCTTTTGAGACGCCCCGATATTTCAGCCCGAAGGCGATGTTTTCTGCGACAGTTTTGTGGGGGAAAAGCGCGTAATTCTGAAAAACCAGACCCAGATTGCGCTTATGGATCGGCACATCATTCATGCGCTTGCCCTTGATCTTGATTTCCCCTTCGGTTGGGTCCAGCAAGCCGGCGATCATGCGCAGGGTCGTTGTCTTGCCGCAACCAGACGGCCCCAGCAAGGTCACGAAATTCCCTTCCGGAATCTCCAGCGACGTTTGATGCAGGGCAGTAAAGCTGCCGAAGCGTTTTACGATATCTGTCAGGGTGACGGCGCTCACGGGCTGTCTCCGATCTTAAGGATTTCAAGGTGTCGGGGGTGAGCCGTAACCCACCCCCGGACCTGTTTCAGGCTTAATAGCCCTTTTGGACGCGACCAAAGGTCTTGGACCAGTCCTGCTCGTTCCCGTTCCAGTAGCCTGGATCGGCAAAGGTCAGGCCGGACAAGGTGCCGGTCGGGTCAAAGGCGGGCAGGGTCGGGATTTTCTTGCCCAGATCGACCTTCTGCGGGTCCAGCGCTGGCGGATAATTCTGACCTTCCGCGACGGCGATGGAGGTTGCCGGATCCAGCATGAAGTTCAGCAGTTCTTCACAGGCTTCCATGGGAGAGCCTTTCAGAACGAACAGGCATTCCTGCCAGCCAAAGCCGTTGGGCGGATCCATATAGCCAATGTCATGACCCTGCTCCTGCAAGGCGTAAATACGGCCCGACCAGCCTTCCGTGACATAGATTTCCTCTTCTGCCAGCAGGCTCATCAGTTCGGCACCGGATGTCCAGTATTTCAGCGCCAGATCGCGATGCGTGCGGACCGCATCCCAGACGGCATCGATATCCTTGATGTCATTCGGGTCCTGATTGGTTTGCAGGGCCCCCATCCAGACGCGCGTGCGCCAATCACTCCACCCGCCGATTTTGCCTTTCAGCTTTTCATCGATCAGGATGCTGGCACCCTTTTCCTTCATCTCTTCGTCAGAGATATGCTTGCGGTTATAGGCCAGCCCGGTCGTACCATAGTCATAAGGAACGCAGGACAACGAACCGCCCGATACCTTGCGGAACACATCAGACAGCTTGGGAATGACATATTGAAGGTTGGGGATATTGTCTTCATTCAGTTCAGAGCTGAGGCCCAGATTGTGATAACGGGCATAGTCAAACACGCCGGACAGATGGGCGATGTTGTATTCGCCGGGTTGGCTGGCTTTCACACGGGACAGATATTCATCGCCCCCGCCGAAAGTGCCATCGACAACCTCAATACCGGTCGCCTTGGTATAGGGGCCAAAGGCATATTCCCGGAAGGCTTCGGAAACGACACCGCCCCAGCCATCGAAACGGACCTGGCTGACTGCTGCCAGAGCCCCTTTATTGAAGGGGGTTTGCACACCATAGGCCAGACCGGCGGCACCGATCAGACCCAGGAAACTGCGCCGATCCAGATCGCCATTCAAATAGCGTTCGCGAAGGCGTTCATACCGTGTTGTGTTATCCATGCTTATTCTCCTGTTCAAGGTTGGGTTCACTATTGGGTTTCGCGCGGTTCTAACCGCCGCGCTTTATGGCCATGCGTCGGGCAATCGCTGCACCCAGCAGCGGCAGACCAACGGTAAGGGCGATCATCACGCTGCCCAGCGCATTGATCTCAGGCGAAATCGAATTGCGCAGCATCGCGAAAATCTGGGTGGGAACGGTTTCTACGCCACCGGGCTTCCAGAACAGCGTCCCGGTGATGTCGTCAAAACTGATCGTGAAGGCAAACAGCATGCCCGCAAAGACTGCGGGTGCCAGCAAGGGCAGCGTGATCTGAAAGAAAGTCTGGATCGGGCTTGCCCCCAGGCTTAAGGCGGCTTCTTCCATGTCGCGGCGAATGCCGACCAGCCGCGCCTGAACCACCAGAATGACAAAAGGCAGGGTGAAGATCACATGCCCCATCAATAACAGGAAGAAGCTCTTGTTGATCGACAGGAAATTCAGGAACAGTAACAGCGCAACCGCCAGCACAACCTCTGGCACCAGGATTGGCGCGATCAGGCAGGTGGAAATCAAGTTGCTGCCCGGCACCGTGTAGCGCACCAGCGCAAGACTGGCCAGAACACCCAATGTCGTTGATATCACAGCGGTCAGCGCCCCCAGAATCAGGGATGTTTGAAAGGCGCGCAGGATCGCGTCGTTATTGGCCAGTTCAATGAACCAGCGAAAGGACAGGCCCGTCATCGGGAAGCTGCCGAACTGGCTGGCGTTGAAGCTTAACAGCACCACTACCGCGACCGGCAGGAACATGAACAGATAGACCAGAATGGTCCATAGGCGGATCAATGACCATCCCATCAGCCCAGCCCCTTCATCAACTGTGCCATGCCCAGATACTTGTTATAGATCAGCACCAGCGCGCCCAGCACAGCCAACAGCATCAGCGACAGCGCGGAACCCAGCGGCCAGTCCAATTGGGTGATTATCGCCTCGTAGACCAGATTGGCGAACATGGCATCGGTCGGCCCGCCCAGCACCAGGGGCGTGATATAGGTGCCGCATCCAAGCACGAAGCACAGCAAACCACCCGCCGCCAGTCCAGGCAGCGACAGGGGAAGGGTGACTTCTACAAAGCTGTTCCAGCGTGTCGCGCCCAGGGAACACGCGGCGTCTTCCAGCGACGCATCAATCCCTTCCAGGCTGACATAGACATTCAGCACCATAAAGGGTAGCAGAAAGTGCACCAGGCCCAGAACGACCGTTGCCTGATTATACAGCATCTGGATTGGTTCATCGATCAGGCCAATTGCAAGAAGCGTTGAATTTAACGCGCCAGATACGCCCAGAATGTTGATCCAGCTCATCGTGCGGATGATGTAACTGATCCAGAAAGGCAGCATCAGCAACAGCAGCAGGATCGCCTTGTTGCCCTTGGAACGGGCGATGAAATAGGCGGCCGGATAGCCCATCAGGGCACAGACCACGGTCGTGATCACCCCGATTTTCAGCGTGTACAGCAGGATGTCGCGATAAAATGCGTCCGACAGTGCCTCACGCCAGTTGTCCAGGAAAAAGCCGACCTGATCCGCGCCCGTGGCGGTTCTAAGCCAGAAGGAATAGACCACGATGAACAGCAAGGGCACGAATAACAGTAACGCCACAGCTGTGAGCGCTGGCGAGAGCAGAATCCAAGGCTGACGCGCTTCCCGCGCTTCGACCGACATCCCTGAGCCTCCATTTCTTATTAGGGAAAAGGTCGCATGCGGTTTACTATTCAGCAAATAGATAGTTAGAATGGTCACTATAGATTTGGGGAATGGTATTATGCCCGTGTATCCCAGCCCGGAACGGCTTGCCCGCGACCTTGATTGGAATCTGCTGCGGACTTTTCTTGTCCTGGCGGAATCCAACAGCGTGACGGATGCGGCGGAACGGCTCAGCCTGAAACAACCCACCGTTTCTAATGCTTTGAAACGGTTGGAAGATCGCATAGGGAAGAAACTAATAGAACGCTCCCCCGGGCGGTTTGAACTGACGGAGGCGGGGCGGTTGCTACAGCGGGAGGTGATTGACATTCATGGCATGATCCTGCGCCTGGGAACTGTCATGCGCGATGTCACGGATCAAGTGCGCGGCCATGTTCGCATCGCGATGGCCAGCCATGTGATATCCCCCCTGTTCAATGACGCGCTGACATCATTTCACACCCATCATCCGCTTGCGACGCTGCAAATTGACGTCTCTGCCAGTCGGGAGGCGACAGCCGCCGTGTTGGCCCGCCGGGCATCCATGGCTGTGTGTCTGGTGAAAGATCCAAATCCGAAACTGGAATATCGGCGGCTGTACCGCGAATATTTTGGCCTGTTCTGCGGGCCTACGCATCCGCTGTTCGGGCGGCTTAATCTGACAAAGCAGGATCTGGTCGGCCATTCATCGGTCAGTTTCGTGACCGATCAGATGGGGGATGCCTTGCGCCCCGTCACCTTGATGCGGGCGGCTGCCCAATTGGACGAGCGGGTTGTGGGGACGTCTGCCCATTTGGAGGAGGTGCGCCGCATGATCGTCGCAGGCCTGGGGGTCGGTCCCTTGCCAATTCATGTCGTGCGACGGGATATCGAAGATGGGTTGTTGTGGCGCATCCCCCCCTATGAGGACCCACCGGCGATTGATGTTCATGTTTTGTGGAATCCAAAGGCCAAGATGAACCGGGCGGAAAGCGCCTTGCTGGAGTCCTTACTGGAACAGATCAACATCACGCCGATTGAGCAGCGCACCTATCTATAAAACGCATCAGGATGGGTCGTTATTGCCCAAAACGCGCGGCTGTCAGGCCATTCATATCGATTTCCGGCTTTTTATCCATGACCAGATCCGCAACAGCACGGGCAGAACCACAGGACATGGTCCATCCCAAGGTGCCATGACCGGTATTCAGGAACAGACTGTCATATCGTGTCGGCCCGATCACCGGCGTGCCATCGGGCGTCATGGGGCGCAGGCCGGTCCAGCCTTCCGCCTTACTAACATCGCCGCCTTTGGGGAACAGGTCGCTGACAACATGGCGCACGCTGTCGGTCGCATGCCCGCCCAATCGCTTGTTATAGCCAATGATTTCCGCCTGCCCGGCGACACGGATGCGATCGCCCAGGCGGGTAATCGCGACCTTGTGTGTTTCGTCCATGATGGTCGATTGCGGGGCCGCGTCAGAATCCGTGACGGGCAGGGTGATGGAATAACCCTTGATCGGATAGATCGGCAGGCGAATACCAACCGTCTTTAACAGGATCGGCGCATAGGGACCCAATGCACAGACATAGCGGTCGGCGGTTTCCAGACCCTGTTCCGTCTCCACCCCGATGATCTTACCTTGTTCGGAAACGAAGCGATTGATCACGACATTGTAATGAAATTCCACACCCAGCTCTGCGGCTTTTTCTGACAAAGCCTGGGTGAAGGCGCGGCAGTCGCCGGTTCGGTCGGCCATCAGGCGCAGGCCCCCGACAAATTTATCGGCGACATGGCGCAGGCCCGGCTCTGCCGCGATACAGCCGTCCCGGTCCAGCACTTCATAGGGTGAATTGAATTGATCCAGCACGGCCTGATCCGCCTTCGCCGCCTTGACCTGCTTTTCGGTCCGGAACAATTGCAGCGTTCCCTGGTCTCGTTGATCGAAGTCGATGGTGACCTCTTCCATCAATTCGGTCAGGGCATCGCGGCTATAGTTTGAAACCCGCACCATGCGGCTTTTGTTCAGGGCATAGGATGTCTCGTTACAATTCATCAATAATTGCAGGCACCATTTCCACATGGTCGGACTGATCAGCGGCCAGATGAACAGGGGGCGATGGCGCATGAACAGCCATTTCAGCGCTTTCATGGGAATGCCCGGCGCCGCCCAGGGGCTGCTCATGCCATACGATAATTCGCCCGCATTGGCGAAGCTGGTTTCCATACCAGGGCCGCGCTGGCGGTCAATGACGACCACGTCCGCCCCTTGACGGGCCAGATAATAGGCGGTTGTGACACCAATGACCCCAGCCCCCAGAACAATAACACGCATAACGCCCCCCGATATCCAGCCTGCTGGCGCGGTAAAACCGCGTGTGATTATGTCAGAAGATGGCACAGTGCTGTGGATTTGAACAGGGGCACCCCCATGTAATAGGCGACAGGTTGATTGCCTGAACCAGACGGATAGGAGACTGCAGTAATGACCGACACGATGCGCCAGGAATCAGATGCCTTTGGCAGTATTGATGTGCCAAGCGCGAAATACTGGGGTGCCCAGACACAACGCAGCCTGCAGAATTTCCGGATCGGGACGGAAACCATGCCGTTGCCGCTGATTCATGCGCTGGGTATTGTTAAGCAGGCTGCTGCCCTGACGAATATGGAACAGGGTTTGCTGGATAAGCGTCTGGGAATGGCTATTGTGAATGCCGCGAAAGAGGTCGCCGATGGGACTTTGGATGCACATTTCCCCTTAAAGGTCTGGCAGACCGGGTCTGGCACGCAAACCAATATGAATGCCAATGAAGTCATCG
Source organism: Rhodospirillaceae bacterium (assembly GCA_002709955.1). Lineage (GTDB taxonomy): Bacteria > Pseudomonadota > Alphaproteobacteria > UBA8366 > Aestuariispiraceae > Pacificispira. The sequence continues at coordinate 71,327 of PAQY01000011.1, read as the reverse complement.
CCAATCGCGCCATTGAAGAATTGGGCGGGGTTCTGGGGTCCAAAGATCCCGTGCATCCCAATGATCATGTTAATCAGTCACAATCGTCCAACGATACCTTTCCCACCGCGATGCATATTGCAGCGGTGCGTCAGGTGCAGTCTGAATTGGTGCCGGCCCTGACCTATCTGCATCGTCTATTGGTGGAAAAGGCAACCGCCTGGCAGGAGATCGTCAAACTGGGCCGCACCCATTTACAGGACGCAACACCCTTGACCCTGGGGCAGGAGTTTTCCGGTTATGCCCGGCAGGTTGAATTGGGATTACACCGGTTGGAGTCCTGTCTGCCGCGGCTGTATCCCCTGGCGCAGGGGGCAACAGCGGTGGGCACCGGGTTGAATTCTGCCCAGGGCTTTGCGGATCGTTTTGCGGCGCATGTCGCGGAATTGACTGGCCTGCCTTTCATCAGCGCGGAAAATAAATTTGAAGCCATCGCAGCCCATGATGCGATGGTTGAAATCTCTGGTGTGCTGAACACAATCGCGGCGGGTCTGTTTAAGATTGCCCAGGACATTCGCTTCCTGGGATCGGGGCCGCGATCAGGCTTGGGGGAATTGATCCTGCCGGAGAATGAGCCGGGGTCTTCGATCATGCCAGGCAAGGTTAATCCAACACAGTGCGAGGCCATGACCATGGTCTGCGCCCATGTGATGGGCAATCATACGACCGTCACCATTGCGGGCAGTCAGGGCAATTTTGAATTGAACGTTTTCAAACCAGTGCTGATTTTCAATGTGTTGCAGTCCATCCGCTTACTGGCCGATGCCAGTCGTTCCTTTGGGGAAAACTGTATCGAAGGGCTTCAGCCGGATCGCCAGCGGATATCGTCGCTGATGGCGCAATCCTTGATGCTGGTGACCGCGCTGGCCCCGCATATCGGGTATGACAATGCGTCGAAGATTGCAAAAACTGCCCATAAGAATGGCACGACCCTGCGCGAAGAAGCGCTTAATTCAGGGCTGGTGACGGGCGAACAATATGACGATTGGGTGGACCCCTTGGCCATGACCCGACCAATAGACACGGCAGCTAAATAGACTGTTGGTTGACACGTTTGGACAGGTCTTCGGCGCTTTCAACCCGTTCGGAATATCGGTCGACCAGATAGTCGGAACGCCCCCGTGTCAGGATGGTGAATTTCATCAATTCCTCCATCACATCGACCATTCGGTTATAATAGGGGGACGGGTTCATGCGCCCGTCTTCGTCAAATTCCAGGAAGGCCTTGGCGACAGACGACTGGTTGGGGATGGTGATCATCCGCATCCAGCGCCCCAATATGCGCATCTGATTGACCGTATTGAAACTCTGTGAGCCACCGGAAACCTGCATCAAGGCCAGGGTACGCCCCTGGGTCGGGCGAAAGCCGCCAATCGGGGCCAGGGGCAACCAGTCAATCTGTGTCTTCATCACGCCAGTCATCGCCCCGTGACGCTCTGGCGAGCACCAGACATGTGCTTCGGACCACAGCGACAGGGTGCGCAATTCCTGCACCTTTTCATGGCTGTCTGGCGCATCATCAACCAGCGGCAGGCCGGATGGATTGAAGATTTTGACCTCTGCGCCCAAGGTTCGCAGAATGCGGGCTGCTTCCTGCGTCAATAAACGCGAATAGGACCGCTGTCGCAGGGACCCGTACAGCATCAGGATGCGGGGCGGGTGGGTCGGATCCCCTGGATGCGCCAAGCGCGCGATATCGATGGGGTGCAACTGTGACTTTTGAATGTTGGGAAGCGTGTCGTTCATGGCGCGATAATTATGTCGCCATCTTCCTTTGTAAAGCGTGTGCCGGGCGCAACCTGCAACAGGGGAAATACCGCCTCTGACGGACGGCACAGCTTCACACCCATTTTCGTGCAGACAATGGGTCTGTTGACCAGAACGGGGTGTTGCAGCATCGCATTCAGGATCGTTTCGTCAGACACGGTTGGATTGGTCAGCCCCAACTCTTCCGCTGGTGATTTTGAGACCCTCAGCGCATCGCGCGGCGTCAGGTCTGCCGCAGCAAACAGCCCCAGCAACTGTTCGCGGGTCCAGCCCGTTTTCAAGTATTCAATGACAACCGGCTCTTCCGCAAAGGCGCGGATAATCGCCAATACATTACGGGATGTGCCACAGTCTGGATTGTGGTGGATAACAATACTCATTAAACAGATACCCTTATCATTGCGACAGTTCATTCTGGGCGATCAAACGCGGATCACAATCGTGTCGCCCAGGGAACAGGGATCGCTATTGCTTCCCAATATCATCAAGCCGCTTTTGCAGGGTCAGTTTATCAAGACCTGTAATCGGTAAAGAGGTGAAGATTGAGATTCTGGAATTCAACATGCGATAGGTGTCTGAGAAGGCCAACGCCTTTTCAGGGTGGGTTCCCTCCACCGCTGCGGGGTCGGGAATGCCCCAATGTGCGGACATTGGCTGACCGGGCCAGATAGGGCAGACTTCTGCCGCCGCATTGTCGCAGACTGTAAACACAAAATCCATTTCCGGTGCGTCCGGCTCCGCAAATTCGGCCCAATCTTTCGATCTGGCGAAGCTTGTATCAAAGTTCATACGCTTCAGCAGTTCGATTGCATGCGGGTGAACCTCCCCTTTAGGATTGGATCCGGCTGAATATGCCTTAAACCGACCCTGGCCCAGGCGGTTCATGAGTGCCTCTGCCATAATGGACCGCGCAGAGTTTCCAGTGCACAGAAACAACACATTGTAGACGTGTTCGCTCATCATTTTCTCTCCAATGGGCCCGCGCTTAACACGCACAGGCAAGTTCATCGATCACAGGTTGGCACAGTTCAGGGCGACCGCCGCAGCAGTCTTCCATCAGAAAACTCAAGACCGCCCGCATGGCATCAAAATCAGCGAAATAGCGGATTGTGCGTCCATGGCGCTCGTTGCGCACCATCCCGGCATTTAACAGCACGGTCAGATTGGCCGACATGGTGTTTTGCTTCACATCCAGCAGGGCCGCGATTTCCCCGGCATTCAAGCCGTCCGCGCCCGCTTTCACCAAGAGCCGAAAGACATCAAGGCGGGTTTGTTGACTGAGGGCGAAGAACGCCGCGAGAGCTTTATTTATATCCATAATTCATGAATAATTGATATATTGTATATTGTCAATATCCGTCATCCCAACTCAAGCGCCATAATGCTCAGGTTTCCGGCGAAAAATTATGATGATCTTATTAAATTTATGGGATGGCTTGTTTGTAAGTATAACATATAATATATAAAGCTTATTAAATTTCCGGAAGGGTTATTCATGCGTCATCCAAAACAGAGCTTTGGCTTCCTTGTGCATGAGGTGGCCCGGTTGCTTCGGCGTGATTTCAATCAGCGCGCTGTCGATTTGGGGCTGTCTCAGGCGCAATGGCGTGCCTTGGCATATTTGTCCCATCATGAAGGGGTTCGACAGGTCACCCTGGCGGATTTTCTGGAAATCCAGCCCATTTCACTAGCGCGACAACTGGATTCCTTACAGGAAAGTGGCTTGATCGAACGACGTCCGGATCCGTCAGATCGACGGGCCATTCAGCTTTATCTGACCCCCGCAGCGGAGCCTGTCCTGGAGCGTTTGTGGCAGCATTCAGCCGACACACACAAAATCGCATTGGAGGGAATCCCGGAAGGCGACCGCGAAGCCGTGCTGACCCTGTTACAGCGCGTGAAGCACAATCTCCTGATAAATGAAGACGCTTGCGATACCCGTCGCAAGTCACCACCCGAAAGCGCAGATGATGTCCAATCAAACACCTGATCCCTCTGTTTCAACCGAAAGTCGGGCCAATACACGACCGGATGGCGCAGCAATACCAGAAGCGAACCCAAATGCAGGGCCAAGAAACGACAACACCCCCAATCCGCGAAAGAAAAACCGGATCCGGACTTTTCTTTTGATATTGGGACCATTGGTCGTACTTGCGGTTGGGGGGTATGCCTATTTTACCGGCGGACGGTTTGTTGGGACAGAAAACGCCTATATCAAGGCAGATAAGGTCATGATCGCGGCAGAGGTGTCCGGTCTGATTTCCGAAGTCATGGTCACAGAAAACCAGGCTGTATCAGCAGGCGATCTTCTGTTCCAGATTGATGATCGTTCCTATCGCATCGCGCTGAACGAGGCCCAGGCGCAGCTTTCAAAACTTAGCAATGATTTTGCCAGCCTGAAGGCCAGTTATCAGGAAAAACTGTCTGAACTGGCACTGGCCCGCGCCAATATCGACTTTGCGCAAAGCGAATATAACCGCCAGAAGCCGCTGGTTGCCAGCAAGACCATATCGTCCAGTAAGTTTGAGTCTGTCAGTCACGACCTGATTGTAGCCAAACAACAATGGCAAATCATACAACAGGAAGCGCACCAGATTTTAGCCTCATTGGGGGGCGACATCGATACCCAGATTAACGACTATCCCCCCTATCAGCAGGCAATGGCGGATATGGACCGCGCCACGTTGAATATGGAACGGACTGTTGTGCGCGCCCCTTTCGCCGGGGTGGTCAGTAACACACCGGAAGTGGGCCAACAGGTTGTTGGCAACGGTGCCTTCAGCAGCCCCGTGATGAGTTTGATCGCCAGCAAGGGCGCATGGATTGAAGCAAATTTCAAGGAAACGGACTTAACCCATATCAAACCGGGTCAGCCTGTGGTCATCACCGTGGATACATTCCCGGATCGGGACTTGCAGGGTGAAGTCACCAGTGTCGGTCAGGCAACAGGGTCAGAATTTTCCGTAATCCCACCCCAGAATGCGACAGGGAACTGGGTTAAGGTCGTACAGCGCATCCCTTTGCGTATCTCTGTGGACAATAAGCAAGCGGACCTGCCCCTGCGATCGGGGATGAGCGTCTCTGTGGAAATTGATACGGGTCATCAGCGCGATATGCCCGATTTCGTACAGTCCACCCTGTCCTGGTTGGGGGCGTTGCCACAGGCAACCGCTGCGGAAACAGAGCAACCAAAATGACAACAGCACCGGGCAAGCCTGCCCATCTGGGTCTGATCACCGCATCAATTATGGTGGCGACGATCATGCAGGCCCTGGACACGACAATCGCCAATGTCGCCTTGCCCCATATGCAGGGCAGCCTTTCAGCGACACAGGACCAGATTTCATGGGTGCTGACATCCTATATCGTGGCAGCGGCGATCATGACTCCGCCGACAGGGTTTCTGGCCGCACGGTTTGGACGCAAGCGCCTGTTCGCTACGATGGTGACCGGGTTCACCATTTCCTCAATGCTGTGTGGCGCGGCAACATCGCTGGAACAGATCGTCGCGTTTCGATTGCTGCAAGGGGTCTTTGGCGCGGGCTTGGTGCCCCTATCACAGGCGGTCCTGCTGGACAGCTATCCCAAAGAAAAGCATGGATCGGCGATGGCCCTTTGGGGTGTTGGCGTCATGGTCGGGCCGATTCTGGGGCCAACCCTGGGGGGCTATCTGACGGAATACTATAATTGGCGTTGGGTTTTTTACATCAACCTGCCTTTTGGTGTTTTAGCCCTGATAGGCATCCTGACAGTTGTTCCGGAAACCGCGCGCAATCTTAACCGTAGTTTCGATATATTTGGCTTTGCGCTGTTAAGTCTTGCCATCGGTGCGTTGCAGATGATGCTGGATCGCGGGGAGTCTCAGGATTGGTTTTCATCCACGGAAATTATCGTCGAAGCCGTGATTGCCGCCCTGTGCTTTTACATGTTTCTGGTTCAGATGTTCACAGCGAAAAACCCCTTCATCGAGCCTGGATTGTTCAAAGACCGCAATTTCGCCGCAGGTTTGGTGGTCATTTTCATGGTCGGGATTATCCTGTTGGCGACGCTGGCCCTGTTGCCACCCTTTTTGCAATCGCTGATGGGATATCCAGTATTGACCACGGGATATGTGCTTGCCCCGCGCGGTATCGGGACAATGGTGGCGATGATCATCGTCGGCCGTTTGAACGGGCGCATAGATGCGCGTGCCCTGATCTTGCTGGGTATATGTTGTATTTCCGCCTCGCTTTATGAGATGTCCACATTCACCGTTGATGTTCCGATGGTAACCTTAATCTGGACAGGGATTGTTCAGGGGTTTGGTCTGGGGTTTATCTTCGTTCCCCTAAGCACGGTTGCATTCTCAACCCTGGATCCGAAATACCGGAATGAAGGGACGGCGATGTTCAGTCTGATGCGCAATATCGGCAGCAGCATTGGAATTTCGGTCGTTGTCACCTTGTTGGCGCAGAATACGCAGATCAATCATGCCAATATTGGGGAATTGATGAACCCTTTCCGCGATATGATGCAGCAACCCTTGTTGCCGCAATCCTGGAATTGGCACACCACGTCAGGGCTTGTGGCCCTGAATGGGGAGGTGACCAAACAGGCAGCAACGATTGGTTATCTTAACAATTTCATTTTCATGATGTGGGTAACCCTGGCTGCGATCCCGATGCTTTTTCTGATCAGACCCAAACGGCCAGCGGCTTAGAATAGAGATTCCCTCGTCGCGCAGATATTTTGTCGCAGTGGTTTGACATCATCCGATTGATGAATGAGAATGACAATCATTATCATGCGTAACGACTGTATGGGAGAGTAGCATGTCGAATTTTGGAAGAGCCATCGCCCTTAGTGCGATGGTCCTGGCCGCCCCGGTGGTTTCTGTAAATGCAGCAGAACCTGCTGGGATATTGAACAACTATGCGGATATCGCCCATGCGGGTTATGAAGATTCGCTGATCACTGCAAAGACGCTGGATGCGGCGATTGATGACTTAATTGCCACGCCGACGGCGGACACTTTGGCGGCCGCGCGTCAGGCCTGGCTGGATGCGCGCGTACCCTATCAACAGACCGAAGCATACCGGTTCGGGAATGCGATTGTTGACGATTGGGAAGGGCGCGTGAATGCTTGGCCATTGGATGAAGGTTTGATTGACTATGTTGATCCATCCTATGGCATAGAATCGGATCAGAACCCGCTTTATACAGTAAATGTCATTGCAAATCCGAAATTGAAGATTGCCGGACAGGATGTGGATGCGACGGACATCACGCCTGACCTGCTGTCTGGTACTTTGCAGGAAGCAGGCGGCGTTGAAGCGAATGTCGCAACTGGCTATCACGCAATCGAATTTCTGCTGTGGGGCCAGGACTTGAATGGCACCGGCCCTGGTGCGGGCACCCGTCCGGCCAGTGACTATGACACACAGAACTGCACCAATGGAAATTGTGACCGTCGCGCTGAATATCTGAAAGCGGCATCGACCTTGCTGATCGCTGATCTGCAGGAAATGGTCGGGAATTGGGAAGAAGGGGGTGCCGCACGCGCTGCATTGCTTGAAAACCCTGATGCGGGTCTTTTGGCCATCCTGACCGGGATGGGATCGCTGTCTTATGGTGAATTGGCGGGCGAGCGCATTAAGCTGGGCCTGTTGTTGCATGACCCGGAAGAAGAGCATGATTGCTTCTCTGACAACACGCACAACTCTCATTACTACGATCAGCAGAGCATTCGGAATGTCTATTTGGGTCAGTACACACGGGTTGATGGGACTGTGGTTTCAGGTCCGTCCATCTCTGATCTGGTTGCCGAAAACGCCCCGGCTGTGGATGAGGAATTGCGCGCGAAATTGGATGCGACTGTCGATGCAATGGAACAGATGCGTCAACGGGTCCAGTCTGGCGAAGCCTATGATCAGATGATCGGTGAAGGGAATGAAGCCGGCAATGCGATCATTCAAGCGGTGGTCGACGGTTTGGTTGCCCAGACACGCCCCATTGAACGGGCTGTCGCCGAATTGAATCTGGGTCAGGCAAGTTTCGAAGGCTCTGACAGTTTGGATAATCCGAACGCTGTATTCCAGTAAGGTCCGGTAGCATACGCGTTTTAGCCGGCTGATTGGACACAATGTCTAATCAGCCGGTTCATTTCATTCGAGGGCGTGCAGGCCCCCACCCGTATGGATCAGAAAGTCGCCGTCAAATGGTTGCCAGTGTGATAGGTCGTCGCGTTCTATGCGCTTTTGTTGGGTCTGTTGTTTTGCTCTTTGGTTTGTGTGCGTCTGCGTTTGCGCAGGATACCGCACCCATATTGCGAAAAGACCTGAATGCCAAAGATCAGGCGCGGGTATCGGCGGTCACGCGGGCGACAGAGATTTTCTCCGATGCTGAAAAATATGAGAACATGTCTGGCGGGGCGGGTACCCTGCAAGCGGATACCAGCCGTAACGCATTTTCTCATTTCTCAGAAAACCTGGATTTTGAAGGCCAGGAGCGGTTCAATCTGGGGAATGGATTGTTTCGGAAGATATGGGTGTCCAGCCCGTCTTCGACCAATGCATCGGATGGGTTGGGGCCGATTTATAACGCCCGGTCCTGTCAGCGCTGTCATTTGAAAGACGGGCGCGGACACCCCCCTGATATCAACAATTTGGATGCATCAACCATGTTCCTGCGCCTGTCAGTTCCTGCCCGGACTGAGGCGGAACGACAGGCCCTGGCCAGCAAGAAAATGCTGCGCATCCCGGAGCCAACCTATGGCGGGCAATTCCAGGATTTTGCCGTGCCGGGTCTGGATGCCGAAGGCCAGATGGTTGTGACCTATAAAGAGCATTCCGTATCATTGAACGGGGGGCAGGTGGTCCATTTGCGCGCGCCAAGCTACAGTGTGAAAGATCTGGCCTATGGGCCGATGGATCCAGACGTTATGCTGTCTCCCCGCATTGCACCCCCCATGATCGGATTGGGCCTGCTGGAAGCAATCGCCCCTGCTGATATTCTGTCACAGGCGGATCCTGATGATAAAGATGGCGACGGTATTTCCGGGCGGCCCAGCATGGTCTGGGACCCGATTGCGGACGGGATCGCATTGGGGCGGTTTGGATGGAAGGCGTCCAAGGCATCCCTGAAAGCCCAGGCGGCAGATGCTTTCGCGGGCGATATTGGAATTTCAACGCCCATGGTTCCCGACCATTGGGGGGATTGTACCCAGGCACAGACTGCATGTCGCGACATGGCGACGGGGGTACAGGACAATTTAGGTGATACCGAAGCCCCTGATCCAATCCTGGATCTTGTGGCGCATTATTCCGCCAATCTGGCGGTTCCTGCCAGACGCGATGTGTCGGATCCAACCGTTCTGCGTGGTAAGCAGGTCTTCTATGAAAGTGGCTGTGTCGCCTGTCACACACCAAAATATGTCACCAGCCGGGACGCCGATGCACCGGAACATCGGTTTCAATTGATTTGGCCTTATACGGACCTGTTGCTGCACGATATGGGTGAAGGCCTGTCCGATCGCCGCCCGGTTGGCGATGCCCAGGGGCAGGAATGGCGAACACCGCCCCTGTGGGGGATTGGCCTGACAGAGGCCGTTAGCGGCCATACATTCTTCCTGCATGATGGCAGGGCCCGTAACCTGCTGGAGGCCATCTTATGGCATGGGGGCGAGGCCCAGGCGGCCCGCGATAAAGTGGTAGATTTGACCCCGGAAGACCGGGATGCCCTGATACAGTTTTTGGAGAGCCTGTGATGCGAAAGCTTGCGATTGTTTTACTGACGACCTTTACCTTCTGTGGCCCTGTCCATGCCGATACGCAAGCACCGGTTCCAACCGATGCGTTGAAAAAGTCGGTCGCCATGGCCGTCGATCAGTTTGTGATCCCGGCCTATGAACAGTTCAAAGAGGCAGCACAGGTGCAAAACGACACCTATGCGCGGCTGTGTGCGGCACCCAGCGAAGAAGGGCTGGTTGCGGTCCAGAACAGCTTTGCAGAAGTGGTTAAAACATTCTCTCGTATTGAAGCATTCCGTTTCGGACCGGCGCGTGACGATAATCGGTTTGAGCGGCTGTTATTCTGGCCTGACCCGCGTGGGCGCGGTCTTCAGCAGGTACAAGCGCTTCTTCTGGAACAGGATGAAAGCGCGACCCGTCTAGATACGCTGCAACAGAAAAGCGTCGCCGTGCAGGGTCTGTTGGCCCTGGATTTTGTCTTGTTCGGAACCGGGTATGAGGCTCAGACCACCCCGGAAGGGGCCTTTCGGTGTCGGTATGGGGCGACCATGGCACAATCGGTCCAGCAGCTTTCCAATGCGCTGTATGACGGGTGGCAAAAGCCCGGCGGTTATGGGGATCTGATGAAGTCAGCGGGCCCTGACGATGTGCGGTATAAAACAACCGGGGAAGCGATGCAGGAATTCCTGCGCGCCGCGCGGGAGCAATTGCAGATTCTGCGGGACACGAAATTGATGCCGCCCTTGCAGGAGTCTCTTGATACCGCAAAGCCAAAGCTGGCCCCATTCTGGCGGTCTGACCTGACCCTGTTGTCGATAATCAGCAATGTGGAAGGGGTTGCGGATCTGATCGATAGCTGGTCGCTGGAAAATGCCCTGCCCGCCGACCGGCGCTATCTGGCGGAGCAATTGGCGCTAGAGCTAAATACTGCGCGCGATGCCTTGCAGCAGACGGAAATGTCGGCGGACCGGACTTTTGAGGGGCATTTAAGCACGCAAGAGGATTATGATCGGTTAACCTATGCCAGCCTGCCGCTGACCGGGGCGATTAAACTGTTGACCAGCGATGTTCCTGCGGCCCTGGGTCTGATTGCCGGGTTCAATGCAATGGATGGAGATTGAGGCCATGAACCTGTCCAGACGACACGCAATTGCCCTGCTGACTGCGTTGGCGGCACCGATGGCTGTGCGCGATGCCCTTGCCGGGCAGGATAGCCTGTTCCTGACATCCATGCGTGACGCTGCGGGTGGCTTTGCTGCGGCCTTGATCAATGAGCGGGGCGACGTGCTGTATCGTCTTCCCTTAAAGGCACGGGCCCATGATGGGGCGATGTCGTCGGATGGCCGATCAGCGGTGTTATTCGCACGCCGACCGGGACATTTTATTCTGGTCTTTGATGTGCGGCACCGGACGGTCACCCATCAAATTGCCGCCCGCGATGATCGTCATTTTTATGGCCATGGCTTCTATTCTGCGGATGGTAAGCTGCTGTTTGCGGCGGAAAATGATTTCGACAATGCCCGCAGCGTTTTGGGTATTTATGACGCGACACAGGATTATGCGCGTATTGGTGAATATGATGGCGGCGGTGTTGGGTGTCATCAGGCAATCCTATTATCTGATGGTGAAACGATTGCCGTCGCCAATGGGGGCATTGCAACCCATCCCGATTATCCGCGCGAAAAACTGAATCTGGCACAGATGGACCCGTGCCTGACCTATCTGCGGGCATCGGATGGTAACATTCTACAAACGGTTCGCCTGCCCCGCGCGTATGAGAAGCTGTCTATTCGCCATCTGACAGAAGTCACACCTGGCACGGTATGGGTGGCTGGCCAGTATGAAGGGTCTTTGGCAGAATGCCCCAGCCTATTGGGCGTTCATCAGGGGGGCGCAGAGATGCGCCCGGTTGAAATGCAGCCGTCACTGGTTCACGCCATGAATTACTATACCGGCGCAATTGTTGCCAGCGGTGACAAGAACCGGGTTATCGCCACCAGTCCCAGGGGCGGAATTGTGGGAATATGGGATGCCAAATCCCAGGCCCTTCAGAACACAATGATGCGCCCCGATGTCTGCGGTGCCGCCCCCGATGGTCAGACCTTTGTGGTCACCGATGGGATGGGACAAATTTCAAATGATCAACAGATTCTCAGCAGCATTGATGGCATTGCCTATGACAATCATCTAGTTCCAGTGCCGCCTAAAGCGTCACTTTGAACTGAAATTCGGCTGTTTTGCGGACAGCGCTTTCATTGACTGCCGGACGGTCGGGGACGGGCATGCCTGTTGCTGACATGCGCAGCGGCGGATCTACCAGATCAGTTCCATAGTATCGATCAGTGCCGCCCACATCGCCTGGAACGGAACAGCCGGGCAGGGCGGCTACGGCCAGGTTTGCCGCGCGTGCGATACAGAAATCATGCATNCCCCCAATCATGANGGGCAGGCCCGCGCGGTGNGCACGATCATGCATNTTCTTTGCCTGCCANGGGCCACCGACATGGGCGGGTTTCAAGACAATGGCACGNCAGGATTTCAGCGNNATNGCNGTTGCCAGATCACTGTCNGACTGCAAACTNTCNTCCAGGGCNAGCGGGGTTTTCATCNNGGCCTGCAAGGCGGCGTGATCGACNAAATCATCCCAGGCCAGGGGTTGTTCCAACAGTGTCAGGTCAAAGCGATCCAGTGCGATCAAATCGCCTGCATCCTGGATGCTATAGGCGCTGTTGCCATCGGCGGTCAGGGCGATATCGGGATATCTATCGCGCAGGGTTTGCAGCAGGCTGGCATCCCGTCCCGGCGCGATTTTCACCTTAATGCGCGTATGGCCCAGGTCCAGTGCTTCATCAATCTGGTCGAACAGGTCTTCCGGATGCTGTGGCAGGCCAAAGGTTGCCCCGGCGGCGACATGGGCTGTCGTCGCACCCAGCAGGCGCGCCAGGCTGATCTGTTGCTTTTGGCAGATCAGGTCCAGCGCGGCGGTTTCCAGGGCATGTTTTGCAAACAGGTTGCCGCGAACCGGCCCCATTGCGTCAGCGGCATCATCCGGTTCTGTTAAAATCTTGCCCAACAGCCTTGGTGCCAGATGGTTCTTCAGGGCATCCAGAACGGTNGNNACACTTTCCGGCAAATATAGCGGGGCNNGGGGANCGGGGGCTTCCCCCCAACCNGTCAGGCCGCCCGCNCGAATNGCNACAATCGGGTGCGTTTCGCGCTGGATNGTTTCANTCGCACTGGAAAATGGCGTCAGCCGGTCCAGGGTCAGCGTCCAGACCTCAATGGCGTCAACCCTCAACCCGGAACCTTGCTGGCCGCTCATAACAGGCTGGGCAGATACAGCGACAGGATNGGGAAGGCCAACAGCAGACCCATCACAATCACATCAGAGATCAGGAAGAAACTGACCCCGGCNAATATACGCTCCAGCGGNATCNTGTCGCCNACAATCGATTTTATGACAAAGACGTTCAGTCCAATTGGTGGCGTCACCAATCCCATTTCCAGCAGCTTCACAACAATGACGCCATACCAGATCAGGTCCAGCCCATAGGATTCTACGACCGGCAGGGTCAGGGGCAGGGTGAGCAGGATGATACCCAACGGGTCCAGCATCATGCCCAGGATCAGATACAACAGCACGATCAGTCCCATGACCACGAAAACGGACAATTCCGCTGATCCGATCCAGCCAGTCAATTGGGCGGCAACGTTCGTCAGGGCGATGAAGTTGACAAACAGTTTGCCAGCGATAGCGATGGCAAATAACTGACCGGACTGGCTGACGGCCTCACGCAGGGCTTCCTTGATCTTGGCAATATCCAAACGGCGTAAGACGACACCCAGGATCAGTGTTGCAATGGCCCCGACGCCAGCGGCCTCAGTTGGCGTGAACGCCCCCAGATAAATCCCGCCAATAATGACAGCAAATAACAGCAGGATCGGCCAGCATTTCGCCAGGGCTTGCCCCCGCTTTTCCCGTACATTGGTCAGTTCAGGTTGCGGGGCATCTTGTGGGCGCAGTTTGACCCAGATGACAACGATCACAATGTAACCGATCAGGGATATCAAGCCCGGTATCGCCGCGGCGACGAACAGCTTTGCAATGGATTGTTCCGCAAAGACACCAAAGATAATAAACAGAATGGACGGCGGGATCAGCGATCCCAGCGTGCCACCAATGGCCACAGATCCTGTTGCCAGCGCGCGGGAATAGTTGCTTTCCAGCATTTCCGGAACGGCAACCCGTCCCATCGCTGCGGCACAGGCGACAGACGAACCACTAATGGCGCTGAATCCGCCACAGCCAATGATCGACGCAATCGCCAAACCGCCTGGCATACGCGCCAGCCACACACGGGCGGCAGCGTAAATGTCGGTGGTAAAGCCAGCCTGAAACGCTAAATGACCAACAAAAATGAATAACGGAACGGTCGAGAGTGCATAGGAATTAATGAAATCCAGCGGTGTTGAGCCCAACAGGGAACTGACCGGCGGTATGGCGGCGGACAGGGAGAAGGGTAACCAGGGCGTCCAGGCATAGGCCAACAGCATGCCACATGTCGCGACACTGCCAAGGGCGATGGCGATGGGAACACGAAATGCAAGAAGGACGAGGACAACTGCGAAACCGCCGTATCCTATCAGATGTGGGTCCATTTTTTGAAATGCCTCTAGTGGTCGGCCTTGCGCCGATTTTTCATTGTCACCAGGTCAGCGACCATGCACAGGCCCAACCGGAGTGAAAACAGCCCCATGCCGATCGCAAAAACTAGCTTTGTCGGCCAAACAGGAATTGATAGCTGGCCGTCATAATAGTGATTTTCGGCAAATGCTTTGGGGATGGATTCTATAACCAACAGGGCGATAGCGCCAAACAGCAGAAAGCCAAGCAGGTTCCCCAGCACTCGACCGATTTCGCCAACTCTCTGTGGCAGGCGATCGGTGATAACGGTAACGGCAATCTGTCCCTTGTCGCGTTGCACATGGGCCATTGGCAGAGCAACCACCGCCACCATCGCCAACCCTACCATCAGGATATCATCCGGTATGGTCACGTTGATCTGTTCGCGTGCTGCGACGCTGACACTGATCAGGACCCCCATCGCCAGCAAGATAATGCTGGCGATGGAGGAGAGCACACGCTCTGCCCGATCAAGGAGATGATCTAGGATGCCGAGCTTGCTGCCTGGCGGCAGGGGCGGCATGCCATCGTGGGTCCCGCTCATCGTGGGTTACTTCTTAGCCCAGGGATACCCCTGCACTTCCATTTCTTTGTGATATTTTGCAACGGCTGCATCAAAGGCCGCCAGCAAGTCGTCGGCAGGCAGACCTTGATCCCGGGCACCGCCCATCCATTCCATACCAGCAGATTCAGCCGCTTCGATCAGGGCGCTTTTCATTGCCGGATCGCCGTCATGTTCAACAATGGTGATGCCGTCAACGCCAGCCCGCAGCGTATCCATAATTTGCGTGCGGTCTTCGTACATTTTCTGCGCCATATACAGCGTCGCATCATGACCTAATTCGGTCATCATCGTNTGCTGTTCCGGGGAAAAGCTGTCCCAGACACGGCCGTTCATCACGATACCCCAACCCAGATTCTGTCCCATATCGATTGTCGTCAGATGTGTGGCGACTTCATACTGTTTGTATGAATTGATGACATAGGCATAGCTGGCAGTGCCATCGATGGTGCCAGTGGAAAGCGCCTGATAAACGTCGGGCTGGCTCATCGATACAGCAGCGGCCCCGTTTGCTTCAAAAGCTTTACCAAAGCTGCCGGTCGCCCGGACTTTTTTGCCTTTAAGCTCGTCCAGGTTCGTGATCTGCTCGCGGCTTAAAAGCTGCGTCGGGCCGGTCGTGAAATTGGACACATAGCGCACGCCCTGATCGGNAAAGTTCTTAATTGCCGCTTCATTCTGGGTCATCAGCTCATAGGTTGCCATCATGCCGACATATTCATCGGCGATCTGGCGAACATCAGACACGCGCCATGCGGTCAGCTTGCCCGGCTCGTAAACCGGAACAACAGAGGCCAGGTCAGCAACGCCATTACCGACGCCATCAATGGCATTCTTTGCACCCAGCAGCGTACCGCCCCAGGTGATGTCCAGACCCAATGCGCCGTCACTGCGGGCACGCATTTCGGAATCCATCCATTTAATGACTTCGGCGCGGCTGCCACGGTCAGGGCCAAAATCTGCATAACGCAATACACGGGTTTGCGCTTGAGCCAGGCTTGCGCTGGCAACCAATGTCGCGGCGGCCAGAGTCACAGCAGCCAGTTTTGTAATACGACTCATCATTCTTCCTCCCATCAGGGTTTCATAAATTTTATCTTTGGGGGCTTATGCCCCTTCTTTGTTGGGGGCCCCATGCCCCTGATAATTCCAGGGGCGGCATGCCCCCTTGCTATGTTCAGTCGTGGTCATGTCCACAGCAATTTCCAGGCAGGACCGGTGCAGAGACGCCGCTGTGATCACAGCATCCGCCCTTCCACCAATCAGCCCCGGCACCGTGGCAATATTTGTCGTCCGCACCAACCATCTTCATGAACATCGGATGATAGTTGCGGCAAACTTCCAATTCCGTTTTCACCCAGTGAAGCGGATCTTTGGCATAATGATCCCAATAATCCCCATCCATATTGATACCGGGGACAGCGGGATTCCAGCTTTCATCCAGCCACAGTTCTGGGTCACCATATTTGGCGCACAGTTTGCGGATTTCTGGATCGTCCAGTGCCTGAAGGCGACCGTTTTCAATGATATTCTCGTTATCCCCGTCCATTTCGCAGGTATAGGTCGGGAAATACAGATGCAGGTGCCAATGGCCCACCAGATGACCCATGCGGGCGGCTTCCCGCTCTGCCATGGACGAGATGATGGTGCCAAAGCCCATATGAATGACGCCAGATCGGACACGCTCATACAGGCAATTGACGAAGCCTGACGGGAAGTCCTTGCGCGGGCGATGGATATGCGGGTTCGTGCCGATGGACGCTTCCCACCAATGCATGATGCCCTTGTCCGGGAAGGTCGGATATTGGATATCCTTGGTCTGCTCCATAACATCGCGCAGTTTGCGGCCAAATTCGCCGCCTTCATTGATCTGCGTGATCTTGGAGTTTTCCACGACCAGCTGGGTCCAGTCACAGGGGGCGATATGATTGGTCGTACCTGCGATGATGCCGCAGCCGTCTTCTTTGAACGGGTGGAACATCCAGGGGCGTCCGGTAATGTGGCCCGGCAGATAGGTCTTGCCGAAATGCTCGTTGCCCGTCCAGGTCCGCGCGGTCAGTTCCGGATTGTAGAATTCGCGATTGGCATCCCAATATTCATCGTGATTGGTAAAGGACATATCGGTGCCTTCGGGATCGGTGATCCGCGCCCGTTTGGCATTGCGAATCCGGTCCCAGGTCCATTTGTCCATGGCATTGATGACTTCAATCGGCATGGCATGGGCCGGGGAGGCCAGGATTTCCGGCGTGATGAAGGGCATGCGCTGAATCTTGATGAAGCGTTCGGCCAATACCGGACCGCCATAGCCCATTAGGATTTTGTCGTATTTCTGGTTCTTCTCTTCCTCTTCCCACATGTCCATCCACTCAGCGAGTTCTTTGGTGCGGAAAAGGTAGTAATCGACTTCATCTGCGCCGACCCATTGGGGGATCGGTCCACGGTCGATATATTTGATTTCATATTTGACCTTGTATTTCTCAAGGATCTTTTTGCACGCCTCAATCGTCAGCTCGCTGTGCCAATTATCGACACGCAGCATCACGCGCTCGCCCTCTTTCAAGTCCCAGCACGCATTCAGGCCATGGTTATAGGGCCGTTGTGCGACATGCTCCAAATAGGGTAGCAATTGATCGGACTTGGTGATTTCCACAAAGGGAGGGCAGCGCGGCGGCCGGCTGGATTGCAGCGGCGGCGCATCGAAATGGGGTTTTTGAACAGGCCGGGACCGTGGGTCGAGACTGTCTGGCATTGGACGCGTACTCCCTAATAAAATGTTTGTTACAACGAAGTTGCATGCAATGTGGCTGGATTTCAAGCAGGAATTCAGTTTATTTTCACTATGACTGATTGTATTGCATGCAGAATAAGGTAAGGGTGAGGTATGGCGACGCAGTTGGATCAAGTAACCCAAAGTCTTAGAGAGACGGTCCTTTCCGGGGTCTATGAACCGGGGGAGGCCTTGCGCGAGGTTGCGGTTGCCGATGGCCTGATGGTGTCGCGCACACTGGCGCGGCTGGCCATGGGGGCATTGGAGCAGGAAGGCCTGTTAATCCGAATGCCCAATCGCGGCTTTCGGGTGCGCTTGTTCACGGTCGATGAAGTTGCTGACGCAATTGAAGTGCGCGGTGAGTTGGAAGCCCTGGCGGCACGGCAAGCGGCGGAGCGTGGCCTGCCTGCGGCGCAGGAGCGCCGAATGCGCAAGATTTTGGAAGAAGCCTCTGCCCTGTCAGATCAGGGGCTGACAGATATCGCCGCGCGTACACGCTGGATTGATTTAAACGCGGCATTTCATGACCGTATTCTGGAAGCGGCATCGAATAAGGCATTGTTACCCGCCATACTGAATATATGCCGGGTTCCGTTGGCGGGGCCCAGGGCCATCGTCTTCAACAGTGCCCAACCTGAAAAAGGCCTGATTCAGGTTCGCGCGGCGGAAGAAGATCATCATCAAATTCTGGACGCGATCATAAACCGTCAGGGGACGCGCGCGGCGTCGCTCATTCGGGAACACGCTTATCGCAGTGGACGCAACAAGCGGGTCAATTTCGAAGCGCTGCAAAATGCGCGCCTGAGCCCCAGCTTACCGGGAATTGCCCTGGTTCGGCGTGTTGGTGAAACATAATTTATGTAAGGTTTCAGGGAATCCAAGCCGGATTATTTTGTTAAAATCAGCTTGTCCTGACGGGTCCTACGTAAACGATACTGTTCGCCGCGATGCTCTATCACCACTTCATTCCTGTTCTGCAACAGGGCATCACTGGTCACGACCAAAGGATCAGAGTCCAGCCCTGGCCTGTTTGGCGTTTGTTTGGTCGTCATCGCACTGCCCCTTGAGTTAAGCAATTGATACTCCGTTTTACCCCAATGTTACTGTGGACAATAGCGCGAATGAGAGTCATTCGCAATATGGTGAAAGGCCTAAATTTTATTCTATTTGTATTCACAGTGGTGACGCATCGGAACAAGTGGAAACACGATACTTCCAGATGGCCTGATCGTCCCGTAAGTCAGGATCATGAGGGACCCTATCAGAGCAATCTTGCGTCGCTGAACAGTTGCCATGTAGGGTGAGAATTAAGGTCGCAATCGCAGTTCTGACTGATTTCCTTAAATTTTATAGGGTTGTGCAATGGCGCTTTCTTGCGATGTGTTGGTGATAGGGGGTGGGCCTGCGGGATCGACCGTCTCCACATTATTGGCTGACCGCGGCTTTTCGGTCGTGTTGGTGGAAAAAGACCGCCACCCCAGATTCCATATCGGCGAATCTCTGTTGCCGCGCAATCTGCCCATTTTGCGGCGATTGGGCGTTGAAGAACGCCTGCGCCATATTGGTGTGACCAAGCGCGGCGCTGATTTTTCAGGCAATGCAACGGAAAGCCATGTTGTCTATGATTTTTCCGAAGCCATGGCCCCGGATGAACCTTCTGCTTTTCAGGTTCGGCGCGCTGAATTTGACGAAATGTTGTTGCACAATGCCTCTGAACGGGGCGTTCAGGTGGTGCAGGAAACCAGGGTAACGGGCATTGAATTGGACGCGGACCCTGTTACAGCGTCAATCCTGGGCACAGATGGCACGGCACGGCAGATATCGGCCCGCTTTGTGGTGGATGCGTCGGGCCGTGATACTTTTCTGAGCCAGAGATTGGATCTGAAACAACGCAACAAGCGCCATAAGAGCGCGGCTGTGTTTGGCCATTTTTCAAACGTGGTGCGCCGAGAGGGTGAAGAAGCCGGGAATATCAGCATTTATTGGTTCGATCAGGGCTGGTTCTGGCTGATCCCGTTGCAGGATGGATGCACCAGTGTCGGGATGGTCTGTGATCCAGGCTATCTGAAGCAGCGCGATGGGGATTTACAAAACTTGTTCTGGCAAACGGTCAGCAACACTCAGGGCGTGGCGCAACGGCTGGAAAATGCCCAGCTTTTGGGAGAGATGCGGGGGACCGGCAATTTCTCGTACCAGTCAACTGAAATGACCGGGGATCGCTTCCTTCTTGTCGGTGATGCCTATGCATTCATAGACCCGGTGTTTTCCAGCGGCGTCTATTTGGCGATGCAGGGTGCCGAGTATGCGGCAGAGGCCGTGGAAGGTATTCTGACCCAGCCACAGGCCGCCCTGCGCCATCGGCGGCGCTATGAAAGGCGCGTGAGAAAGGGGTTGCGCGCATTTTCCTGGTTTATCTATCGCTTCACCGATCCGGCTTTGCGCTATCTGTTTTTAAATCCAACGCGGCGGTTCCAATTGCGTCGGGCGGTGATATCCGTTCTGTCGGGGGATGTGTATGGTCGCACCCGAATCTGGCCGCAATTGCTGGTGTTCCGACTGGTATATCATGTCACCAGCCTGTTCTTCTGGCGTCAGCAAAAAGCCCATCGTGCGCGATTGGATAAGGTGGAACATACGGTTAGCTGATTCTTGCCAGCATTCCCTTATGGCGCAACAGGCGTGCCGTCCAGTATCCGGAATAATACCAATGGATATAGGCCGCTTCCAACACCAGTTTCCCGCACTGCGACACGGACCAGGGGATCGAAGTTTCCGCCGCACAGACTGGATGGTGCAAACCCAAACCGCGCGCCATGATTTTCAGGCGGGCGATGTGATAGCGATTGGTTATCATCACGGGTCGATCTGTGCCAGGGTCCAGCGCGGATCGCAAATAGGTCAGGTTTTCAAGCGTGCTGCGGGATACATCTTCGCACAGAATGGTGTCAGCCGGCAGGTCCTGGGTCAGCAACCAGTCACGCCCGGCCTGCGATTCTGTGGGAAAGTGTGGTCCGCGTGTGGCCCCTCCCAAAATCAGGATGGGCCGCATGTTGAGTGTAATCGCACGGCGCAGCCTTAAGATATAGTCATCAGGCAGACCGCCATCCGCATTCAGGCAAACCCCCAGCACAACAATCAGGGATCGATCCTTGTCTTGCGATGAAGAAAGGTTGCTTGATGCCAGCCAGGCCGTCCGCAGCACATGAATTAAACTGGCCAGAAGACTGAGGCCGCCGGTCAGGACAATGATTACGCTGGAAATTAAGAGCATCGCCAAGCCGTCGGGACCCATCGTTTTGTGGCGCGGTTGAACTGATTTCTTAAAACATGACGCGGACACTGTTGGATCTGTCCCGTCTGAGGATAACGACGGGTCGGGAGAAATAGATGCGGTGGTTGAATTAGACGGAGCGCGCACTGCCAAAAGTCTGTGAACCGTTTCTGAATGTTCGCGTCTTGCTAGGTCAGAAACTTTATCATAGTTAGGTCGTATAACAATACAGTCAGCGTCGGAAACATAGGGGAATGATTTTCCATATGTTTGGTTTTCCCGATGGTTTTTGGTTACTTGAATATGTAAGTACTTTCTGTGGCACACAGGATTGCGTTACAAAGTCGAAAAGGGTTGGGGGAACTGTGGCGGATAAAACACCATTTCAGCAAGAAGTTGCAGAGCTGATCGTCACCGCATTGCATCTGGAGGATGTTGCGGCGGACGATATCGGGCTGGACGATCCCTTGTTCGGGGACGGCCTGGGTCTTGATTCCGTCGATGCTTTAGAACTGTCCTTGGAGATTTCAGAGCGTTACAATTGTATGATCCGATCCGATGATCCGGATATTGACGTTTTGTTTGGATCCTTGCGGTCCCTAACGGCAGCGATTGAGACCCGTCGGGGAGAATAAGTGTCATGGGCCCCACGATTCTGAGGATTGCCATCCCAGCCCTTACAATCGTTGGTGTTCATATTTGCATCATTACCGGTTATGGCACCTATGCCATATCATGTCTGGCACTGGCAGCAGCGCTGCATTTGTTCCTATCATACCAGGCCGGATTTGATCGGCGGATTCTATTCATTCTGGTTGGGATCCTGGTGGCCTTAGCGGTCCTTCAGGTCATTATCCTGCAAGGTCAGCACGATTGGGCTAATATTATTGCCCTGCCACCGGTCTTGATCCATGGATGGCTGGCATGGATGTTCGGCAGCAGCCTATTGCCCGGACGCGAACCCTTGATCCGTCGGTTCAGTCGCTTGAGCCGGGGGGTCCTTCCACCGGAACTGGAAACCTATACGCGGCGACTGACCGTGATATGGACGGTCATGCTGTCGATTATGACGGTTGTGTCCCTGTTGTTAGGATTGTTCGCCCCGCTTCCTGTCTGGTCCTGGTCCGTGAATGTCGCAATGCCGATTGTCACCGCCAGCATGTTTTTGCTGGAACATGCCTATCGGGGCATAGCCTATCGACATTTGGGCAAGAACACGCCCTATCACACGCTGCGCACATTGTTTCGCCCCGATACGTGGATCGCACAGTGAATACACAGCCCATCGTGCTGAGACAGGGTGTCCCGATCTGGCGGGAGGATATCACCCGGCGATCCCATGCCCTGGCGCTGCTGTTAAAGGCCCAGCCACCGGGACCAGTCATTCCCCTGTTTCGTCGGGTAGGGGATTTGATGGTGGGGCTGATGGCCGCGCAACAGGTTGGTCGCGCAGTGATCCTGCCAAATGATGAGGCCGTGTCGGCGGTGCGGCTGGTTATGGCCGATAATCCAGGGGCCTTGGTCCTGTGCGCGCCAAATGAAACAGTTTACCATGAATTTGCCCCCCTTATTGTCGATATCGATTCTTTTGATATCTCTGAAGCCGCACCGGAAATCGACTGGCGCGACGATGCCGCGGTCATCCTGTACACATCGGGTACAACAGGACGCCCGGTCGCACATTGTCATGGCCGTGATTTTATCCAGGCAGCCATGGCAGCCTGGCGCGATGCCATTGTGCCTGATGCGCATCCCACCACGCTGGTCGCGACTGTCCCCGGACAACATATGTTTGGTCTGGAATCCGCTGTATTGCTGCCCTTAGGGTGCCCCTGGGTAACAGTTCTGGAGGAACGCCCGTTCTACCCCACAGATATTGTGCGGGTGTTGGAGTCCGTCCCCAATCGTCGTGTTCTTATTACAACACCGCTTCATTTGCGGGCCTTGCTGGAACAAAAGATTGCCCTGCCAGAGATTTATCGGATTGTGACGGCGACAGCCCCGCTGGCACCTGAATTGGCGATTGCCGCAGAAGCAGCCTGTGGCGCGCAGGTGATAGAAGTCTTTGGCAGCACCGAAACAGGCATGATTGCTACCAGAAAGACCGCCCGCGCAACATCCTACACTGTGCGTTCTGATACGATTGTCACCTTGAATGATGCGGGGACGGGGGCCTTGGTCAATGCACCCCATTTTAAATGGCCGGTATCCCTGCAAGATCGCCTGCAATTAACCCCTGAGGGGTTTCAGGTGTTGGGTCGGGGACAGGACATGGTCAAGGTCGCGGGAAAACGTGCGTCCATGTCGGGATTAAGCGCTATTCTGTCGGCTTTGCCGGGGGTGAAGGATGGGGTTTTCACGATGGGCAAAGAGGAAAGCCCAGGATCGCCCGCGCGCCCGGTTGCGGTAGTTGTTGCGCCAACCCTTTCCGCCCATGATATTCAACAGGCCTTGCGCCAGGAAATACCCAGTGCCTTTGTCCCCAGGCGGATCATTTTTACAGACCAGATTCCCAGGACAAGTCTGGGTAAAGTGCAATCACAGGCCTTGATGGCCCTGATAGAAAAAAGGTCCACGATGCGGTTCTCAGTCCCGGCAGATCATCCCGCCTTGCCCGGGCATTTTCCGGGCAATCCGATTGTACCAGGCGTTGTTACATTGGATCACGTTTTGGATGTGATTAATGCCCAAATGCCGTGCACAGTGTTATCAGTGCGGTTTCACTCCCCCCTGAAAGGCGGCGACGTCTGTGACGTGAATGTGGTGCAGGGGCCGCACCAGATCACCGCGACCTGTCTGGTTGGTGCACGTAAAATTCTGACCGCCAAACTTGTTCTGGAACAGCCATGACCTCGGTTGACCGTAATGTCAAAATACAAGACTGGCTGTGTCGTAAAGAACGTGGCAGCCCGTTTCTGATTCGCTTCATCGCCTGGTTGGCGGTTGCGGTGGGGCGTGGACCGACGCGGCTGTTGTTGCATCCAATCGCGCTGTATTTCCTGATTTTCGCACCGCGACAGCGCAGGCAGTCCCAGGCCTTTTTGAACCGCGCCCTGGATCGGCCTGCGCGTATCGGGGACAGTTATCGGCATTTTTTATGCTTTGCCTCAACAATCCTGGACCGGGTTTATTTCCTGACGGACAGGTCCGACCTGTTGCACGTTGACTATCAGGGGCTGGACGCCCTGGATGCGGTTCGTGCGCAAGGGCGCGGGGCCGTGCTGGTGGGCGCGCATTTTGGCAGTTTCGATGCCATGCGCGCCTTGGCCATCGGTCGCCCGGAATTCAAACTGAAGGTTTTGATGCATGTGGGGTCGGAAAGCCGGATTTCGGCGATTCTGCATGCGTTAAATCCGCATCTGGAAGAAATGATCATCCCATTGGGACAATCCGGCAGCATGCTTCGGGTCAATGAATGCCTGAAACAGGGTGACTGGATCGGTGTTCTGGGGGATCGTGTAGTGATGGATGGGAAGACCCGCGCGGTGCCATTCCTGGGCCAGCCCGCTGATTTTCCAGTCTCTCCCTGGATTCTGGCAAATGTCTCTAAAGCCCCCGTTGTCATGTTTGCGGGCGTTTATTTGGGTGGCAATCGCTATCAGATAAAGTTTAAGCTTCTGTCAGAAGGAAATATTTCAGGCCCTGGCAGGCGTGAAACAGCCTTCCAGACGGAGGTTGATACCTATGTCGGGACTCTGGAAGATTGGGTCCGGGCCCATCCCTATAACTGGTTTAACTTCTATGACTTCTGGGCTTAAAATTTTGTGCCTGTTGATCCTGTTATCCAGCGGGATTGCCCCCCTTCATGCGGATTGGCCCGGCGCGTGGGGGCTTGCCCAATTGGGGGAAGCGCTGGCGGACGCACCAGAAGGGCGCGTTGCATTTACGGAAACACGGTCCGTTTCCTATCTGGATGCGCCAATTGTCCTGTCGGGCTATGTTCTGCGTCAGGGCAATCGCCTTGAAAAACACATTGTGTCGCCCATTCAGGAAAGTATCGTCATTGATGATACCACCGTCCAGGTTGATACGGCGGAAGGGGAACACCATCGCTTTGACATCAATGATCATGGTTTGATCAAAGGACTGGCGACCGCGCTGCGGGCCACATTGATCGGTGATCTGAAAAGTTTGGACAGCCAGTTTAAGGTGACCCTGTCTGGCGCGGATTCTGGTTGGACATTGCATCTGGTGCCCCTGGACGAGTCTGTTCGGAAAAGCCTGCCAGGACTGACTTTGGCTGGTGCAGAGGGATTTGTGGAGACGATAGAGATTGAGGGGGAAAACGGGGATCTCAGTATTATGACGCTACAGCATTCTGTACCGTGACGCTGATTTCTGATCTCAATAAGGGCCGGTTGGTTGCCTTTGTCGTCCTGCTGGTCGTGATGGGTGGGCTGTCCCTGCTTGCCATATCCTGGATCCGTGTTGTCACGGATATGTCCTTTTTCCTGCCTGCTGAGCGCACGGCGCAAACACAGGCCCTAACAGTAGGGATGCAGCGCCCCGGCAGCTTCATCATGATCCGGGTGACGGGCGATGATCCAATAGACCTGGTGCAGGCCAGCGACCAGATAACCAGGACATTAAGGGACCATCCGGGCTTTGCGCAGGTTCAGAATGGTCGCCCCTTCCTTTCGCCACATGTTCAGGCTTATCTGATGGAACATCGCTATCTGTTGGGGCCAGACATCGCGCCATCTGCTTTTTCCATCCATGGATTACAAGAGTCCATAGCGGACAATATTCAACGTCTATCTACTGTTACTGGCTGGGCCTTCCGGGATATTTTTCCCAGGGACCCGACAGGGCGCTTGCGACAGGTCGTATCCGGCCTGCAGTGGCAGGAAGGGCCGGATCGCGTGGCGGGCATCTGGCAGGACGCACAGGGGCGCGCGCTGATATTAGCCCGGCTGCACGCATCGGCTGGGGATTTGTCAGCCCAGTCTGTGGCACTGGATGCGATCGGGCAGGCTGTTCAACAGGTGGGTCTTACTTGGGAAGCCAGTGGGCCGGGGCTGTTTGGTCTGCGTGCCAGCCAACGCATTCAAGAGGATATGACAGTGCTGACCAGTCTGGCTGGTGGGGCGGTTGCCGTTATCCTGTTTGCGGCTTTTCGCGGTCTTGGCCCTGTTCTTCTGGCAGGTGTTCCAGTGTGCCTGGGGATTCTGGTGGGAGCCATGGCAACCCAGATGCTTTTTGGATCGGTGCATGGGGTCGCCCTGACCTTTGGGGCGGTGCTCAGCGGGGTGGCCGTTGATTATCCCATTCACCTGATGGGCTTGCAGCAGCCAGGCGATACTGCCCGCACCGTTGCGCGTCGTATTTCGCGCCCGATGATTATCGGGGCCGGAACCACGGCGGTTGGGCTTTTGGCATTAACCCAGTCCAGCTTTCCAGGCCTTGCCCAGATTGGCACATTATCTGCCGTTGGGGTGGTCACCGCCCTGCTGTGCAGTCTTGTTTTTCTGCCTTATCTGGTAGGGAATCGCACACGCACCCCAGACCCTGTATATATGCAGGCGATCTGGCACTGGCTGTGCCAAAGATCACATCTGCGCGCCAGGGCGCGAATTGCTGTTGGGATTCTGTTCGTTGTGGCCATAGGCTTTGCGGTGCAATCCAACACGCCCGTCTGGGAGACGGATTTGTCCCGCCTGAATGTTGCACAGGATGAAGAACGCCGTCTGGATGCAGACCTGCGCCGCAGTTTCAAACTTCCTGATGCGCGGCAAGTGCTGTTGATTGAAGGATCGGATGCACAATCGGTTCTGGACCGTCAGGCGATAATGTTGCCGCTATTGGATGATGCTGTGGCGGCGGGTCGATTGGGGCGTTACTTCGCAGCGGCGACGATCCTGCCCAGTCAGGAGAGACAACGGGAAAGGCAGGACATCTTGCCGGGTCGAAGTGACCTGATGGGGCGGCTGGAAGCGGCAACGCGATCCTTGCCTGTTTTTGCGGCGACATTCGGTCCTTTCATGAATGATGTCCGTGATCAGAAAAACATGCAGACATTGGATGCAGATGCTTTGGCGAACAGCCCGCTGGGTCCGTTCTTTCTGGCACCCTGGCCCGTGCCGGGCGGTTATGCTGGTATCATCGCACTGTCCCCCCCCATCCAATTGCAAGACCCCCGTTTAACGCAGGATCTGGTTGATTTGGTGCAAGTCGCCGGTCAGATCATTGCCGAATATCGCGATCAGGCTGTGACGTTACTGTCAATTGGCCTTGGAATTGGCATGGCGATGCTGGTCTTGGGCCTGCGTCATGCGCGGCGCATTATACAGGTGGCCTTGCCACCTGTCGGTGCGGTGGTTTTGACAGCAATGCTGTTGCTTGCGTTTCATGTGCAGCTTAATTTATTCCATATATTGGCCTTTTTGTTGATCGCCAGCGTCGGTGTTGATTACAGTCTGTTCTTCCCCACTGTTAGCAATCGAAACCCCGTGCAGGTGCAAACGACATCCACCCAAGCAACGGCTGCTTATGAGTTTCGTTCTGTTACAGTGTGTTGCATTACGACAGTGACTGTATTTGGCATTCTATCCTTGTCCAGCATCCCGGTATTGTCCGCTATTGGCATGACAGTGGCCCTGGGCGCTGGGTTGAGTTACCTATTGACCGTGTTTTGTGCTGAGTAATATGGATGCAACTGTGAGACCGTCCCCACCCTATGTAACCGCCTATACCTGCGTGACTGCGATCCGGTCCGGTGTGGATGGATTGTTGCAAGCATTAAGGCACAATAGGGGGGGATTACGGCGCCTGAATGGCTGTCTGGCGGATCTGGATACCTATGTCGGGCAGGTCGATGGGGTGGAAGAGGTCACGCTGCCCAGCGCATTGTCGCATTATGACTGTCGTAACAACCGGCTTGCGGAACAGGCCTTGGGGCAATCGGGTTTTCTGGAACAGGTCGCGCGTGTCAGGCGGGACTATGGTGCGGCGCGGATTGGCGTGTTGCTGGGAACCAGCACATCGGGCATCGCAAGCGCGGAAACTGCCTATCAGAACAAGCAGGATGATGGCACCCTGCCGCAGGATTTCAATTTCCGCACCACCCACGAATTGGCGTCACTCAGCGATTATGTTCGCGAAAGGCTGGCGCTGAAGGGCCCGCATTTCACGATTTCAACCGCGTGTTCTTCCAGTGCTAAGACATTTGTGGATGCGGCCCAACTGATCCAGGCCGGATTGTGCGATGCGGTTGTCGTCGGTGGGGTCGATAGCCTGTGCGAGACGTCGCTGCGGGGGTTTAATGCCCTGCAACTGCTGTCCCCGGAGCCGTGTCGGCCCAATGATAAGGCCCGCAAGGGGATCTGCATTGGGGAGGCGGCGTGTTTCATCCTGTTGGAAAAGCAAAACCCTGGCCCTGGCCCCAATATCGTCTTGAGTGGATACGGGGAAAGTTCCGATGCCTATCATATGTCATCGCCCCATCCCGAAGGTCTGGGGGCGCGGCTGGCGATGCAACAGGCATTAGACAGGGCCGGGCTGGCGTCAGATCAAATCAGCTATATCAACATGCACGGAACCGGCAGTGCCCATAACGACCGGATTGAAGACGCCGCCATTGCGGCTGTGCTGGGGCAGGATGTACCCTGTAGCTCGACCAAGGGTTGGACGGGCCACACATTAGGGGCTGCGGGTGGGACCGAAGCTGTGATTGCCCTGATCTGCTTACAGGCGGGTCTTATTCCCGGTAACCTGAATATGCGAGAGCCTGATGCACAATCCCGCTGTAACCTTGTTCGCGCCAGTCAGGAAAAGCCGCTGACCCATGTCATGACGAATAATTTTGGCTTTGGCGGGAATAATTGCAGCCTGATTTTCAGTCGCCAGGAGGCGGCGGTATGAAAGCGCGGGTCGCTGGAATCGCGGTCCTGGGGGCAGGTTTTGGATCCTGGGCAGAAACACGGGCGATCCTGACGGGGGCGCAAACCTGGCAGGCGCAGCCCCTGGTGCCGCCCAAGGCGATGGTTCTGCCGCCCAATGAGCGCCGCCGGGCCAGTCCGCTGGTGCGTCTGGCGCTTGGCGTTGCACAGGCCGCCTGTGACGATGCCGGTCTGTCCGGGGCGGACATGGATTGTGTTTTCGCCAGTGCCCTGGGCGATGGCCAAGTCGCCCATGCGATCCTGACAGCCTTGGCAACACCCGAAAAGGCTGTATCCCCGACTCAGTTCCATAATTCAGTCCATAATGCGATGGCTGGATATTGGAGCATTGGCGTTGGCAATCATGCGGCATCGACCAGCCTGGCCGCAGGGGATTACACCTTTGGCGCGGGTCTTTTGAAGGCGATGCTGACTGTATCACAGGAAAAAAGACCCACCATTCTGGTTGCTGTTGATTATCCGTTCCCGGATCCATTAAACGCAACGCGCCCGATTGGTGCGCCCTTTGGTGTCGCGCTGGTTCTTCGCCCGGATCACGATACCGGAACGGGTCCCTGTCTTGCATTGACATACAGCCAGGCGCAGGCTGCAACCCCGCCCCGCCAGGCTGATTTGCGCACCTTATGGAAGGATTGCCCGCCCGCCAAAGCCTTGCCATTGCTGGAAGGGCTTATTGCGCCAACCCGGATCGTGATGGAAGCAGGGTCTGGGTATTTTCTGGATGTCGAGGTTTTCTGATGATGGCGTCTGTTCCACCGATCGCGGATATGATCCCCCATGCCGGGACTATGGTCCTGTTGCAGGAGATTCTGCACTGGGATGCGGCGGGGGTTCTGTGCCGAACGAATACGCATCGCACCCTGGATAATCCATTGCGCAGAAAGAACGCGCTTCCCGCGATAGCAGGCATTGAGTATGGCGCACAGGCTGCGGCGGTTCATGGTGCCTTGATGGGGCAGGCCGCAGGGGGGTATCTGGTCAGTGTGAAGGATTGTCAGGTCGATACGAAATACCTGTCGGATCATCAGGGGGCCCTGCTGGTATCTGCGATCCGACTGATGGCCTCAAAGGAGGCGTTTATCTATCGCATCGTCATTGAGGAAGAGTCTGTTTCAACCCTCCATATTGGCCTGTTGACCGGTCAGATCACCGTCATGCTGGATTCCAATAATTCCAGTATATCAACTTGAACTGGCAGATTGCGTCCGCTACCGTCTTCGTCGATTAGGGGAGGGGGCGTAATGGGATTTTCTAAGACTGTTGCCACGGATTTGACTTTAAAGTCAGTTCCTTTGGCCCCCAATCCTGCCCTGGCGGTCGTTATTCCAGCATATAATGAGGCATCAACCATTGCGGCGGTTGCGGCTGGCGCGCGGCGCATGACCCCGCATGTGATCGTTGTGGATGATGGATCCCAGGATGACACCGCACAGATTGCCGAACAGCTGGATGTTGTCGTTCTTCGCTTGTCAGAAAATCAAGGGAAGGCGGCGGCTTTGATCGCTGGTTTCCAATATGCCCTGACCCTGGACGTCCAAGGCGTCGTTACCCTGGATGGTGACGGCCAACATCAATGGGGCGATATCGGCAAGATATCAGAAGCGGGGTTGCTGGCGGGAAACCGGATTGTGATCGGGTCGCGCCTGCATCAGCCGGAAAACTTCCCCAAATCGCGCCTGCGGGCCAACCGAATCGCAAATTTCTGGATATCCTGGGCCGCAGGACATCGGGTGTCGGATTCACAAAGTGGATTTCGGTACTATCCCATCACGCTGTTGCAAATGATGGATTTTTCCAGGCTGCGCAGCAGCGGATTCGTGTTTGAAAGTGAATTGCTGATCGCCGCCGCGCATAAGGGTTTCCCCAGCATTTCTGCGCCCATTCCAGCGCTGTATGATGGTGAATTGTTTCGTCCCAGCCACTTCAAGCCGGTGCGGGACATCACCCGGATCGTGATGATGGTCGCTTGGGCCCTAATCCGTCGTGGTATGAACCCCTATGGACTGTATCGGTCTTTGAAGCGAGAGGCATAAGTATTGCCATCATGATAATGCCCCTTGAAAGACAGGGGTAATTCTTTCAAGTTCACGCGCATCAATATCTTAACAGGAGGAGAAACTATGCCCCGCAACATTAGCCGAATTTTGCTGGTTCTTGCATTTGCTGGTGCCTTGGCGGCGTGCCGCACGGCCCCCGTTTACAATGTTGAAAATGATGCCTTTACAACCACGGCCCCGTCCCTGGATGCGGCTGCAAAAATGATACGCGGCGCAGGTGCCAGCCTGGGTTGGCAGATGCAGGACAAAGGGCCTGGGCATATTCAGGGCAATTTGCCGATCCGGTCGCATTTGGCCGTCGTTGACATCAACTTTGATATGGAACGCTACAGCATTCGTTACAAAGACAGCACAAATCTGAAATATGATGGATCGACCATTCACACCAATTACAATGGCTGGATTCAGAATTTGCAGAATGCGATCACCGCGCGCAGCAGTGTTTACTAAGGTTCGGTTCTGACAGAAATGCCGCCGATCTGATGAATTCCTGCGGGGCAGGGATTCATCAGATCGGCGCGTATTGTGAGGGGTGCTGATCACAAGCATTGTATCGCCGCAGCGCGTGTTTCATTATGATGGGAATTGGTGTTCATACAGCAATGCCTGTGCAAACGACCTTGTTTGCACCGAAATATCTGCTGTAAACACAATCGGTCAGGGCATCCTGTGCAAGTGCATGATGCTTTAGCACAAAAGTGGCGGTGTGATGTCAGATCAAAAGCGCCTGGATATTCATAATTCATCGGTGCCAGTGCTGTGTCAGGCCTGTGAAGCGCGTCATAAAGGTGTTTGTGGCGCGATGACACCTGATGAACTGACGCGCCTTAGCCGTCACACGACAATCCGACAGCATCCGGCAAAGACCATTCTGGTAACGGAAGAAGAACCGGTCAAAAGCTATGCCAACCTGTTGAATGGCGTGGTCAAACTCAGCAAGACCATGGCCGATGGTCGCCAGCAGATTGTCGGGCTGCAATTTGCCCCAGATTTCGTGGGTCGCCCGTTCCATTCTGAAAGTCAGGTTTGTGCCGAAGCGGCGTCGAATGTGACGCTGTGCTATTTTCCGAAAAATGCCGTTGAGGCCATGTTGAAGGAACAACCTGAACTGGAGCGTCGATTGCTGCGTCAGGCCCTGGGAGAGTTGGACGAAGCGCGGGACCTGATGCTGACATTGGGCCGGAAATCCGCAGAAGAGAAGCTGGCGAGTTTCCTGTATCTGATCGCCCGGCATATTGATCCGACAATCGATATTCGCAAGGCCACTGAGGCGACGTTTGATCTGCCCCTGACACGCACGGATATTGCGGATTTTCTGGGTCTGACGATTGAGACTGTCAGTCGCCAATTGACCAAAATGCGCAAGGCGGATGTTATCCGGGTCGAAAACAACCGGCATATAATCATACCCAGTTTAAGCCGCTTGCGGGAAATATCGGGGAATTGATTTAAAGCCTGATCA
The DNA here is from genome assembly GCA_002709955.1 of Rhodospirillaceae bacterium. Lineage (GTDB taxonomy): Bacteria > Pseudomonadota > Alphaproteobacteria > UBA8366 > Aestuariispiraceae > Pacificispira. The sequence goes on along the minus strand of PAQY01000011.1, from coordinate 39,097 downwards.
GTTTTTCGGTCATGGGAATATATAAAAAGTCACGCTCAAACGCGATGTGACGGCGCATCTGACCAAAGAAGCCCCGCAGCATATACCCCATAGCCTCCGCATTCTTTTGACCGCCCCCTAAGATCAGACCGCGTATTTCCTCACAAATTTCTTCTGCAAAGAACTGATCCTCCCGGTGTTCTTCGCATAGGCGTGCGATTGTATCATCCAGGGCACAGCCACCCTTCAGGACAAGGCGTGCATCCATGAAAAATCGATCCTCTTCAAATTGATGGGATGCTGTCATGGACGGCAGAAGATCTTGCGTCACGACCTGACATTCCGTGATGTTCACGGGGACGGGTAGGGTGTCAGCAATGAATTCCAGGCGATCGCACATCGATAACAGCAAATCATGATAGAGGCGCATGGCTGTCAGACAGCCAGCGGGCGCAGACTCTCGACCTTCTATTTGTGCCAGTTTCAACTGGATTACAGTTGAGTCCGTTATCGGCATTTCTCAGGCATCCCTGTCCCGAAAATCTCAGTCACTGGGTGCAGCGACAATCTGTTGAAACAGCGATCAGAATGACTCTGAGAAAGTTATTTTACGTTGATCCAGATCAAGGCCGGTTCGGGTCTGGTGCTCCATACTGGAAACATTGGATGGCCTCAGTTTATCGCGGCGGGGCTGGTCGGCACTGATGTTGGCCTGATTACCGCAAAAGGGTGAGAGATATGAAATATACTGCAACCGTGATCGCATTGGCAGTGGCCGCGGTCTTGGCCTTAATGGGCGCAGCGTTGGGGCGGGATGATCTGTTCCGGGCACATTCCGGGATACTGTTCTTTATCCTGACCGCTGCGGCGTTTTTCCTTCTGAACCGCGCTCCATTGTCGGTCCCAACCGATGCCGGGGCAATACCGTTCCGGGGGGCGGGGGAGTCATCGCCTGCCTATATCGATGGGCCCATCCGCTATGGTGTCATTGCGACATTGTTCTGGGGCATTGTTGGTTTTCTGGTTGGTATTGTGATCGCCGCCCAGCTGGCTTGGCCGGACCTGAATATTGAACCCTATCTGAATTTTGGGCGGTTGCGCCCCCTGCACACGTCTGCAGTGGTTTTTGCCTTTGGTGGGAATGCCCTGATCTGCACCAGTTTCTGGGTGGTCCAGCGCACGTCGCGGCAAAAGCTGTTTGGGGGCGACCTCGCCTGGTTCGTGTTCTGGGGTTATCAGCTTTTTATCGTCCTGGCGGCGACCGGCTATGTCATCGGGGTTACCCAATCGCGCGAATATGCCGAACCGGAATGGTATGTCGATCTGCTGCTGACAATTGTCTGGGTCGCGTATCTGGTGGTTTTCCTGGGGACAATCATGACCCGGCGTGAATCCCATATCTATGTCGCCAACTGGTTCTATCTGTCTTTCATTGTCACCGTGGCGATGTTGCATGTTGTGAACAACCTGGCGGTACCAGTCTCTTTCATGGGATCGAAAAGCTATTCCGCCTTTGCCGGGGTTCAGGATGCCCTGACCCAATGGTGGTATGGTCACAATGCGGTCGGGTTTTTCCTGACAGCAGGCTTTCTGGGGATGATGTATTATTTCATGCCCAAACAGGCGGGCCGCCCGGTCTATTCCTATCGCTTGTCGATCGTACACTTCTGGTCGCTGATCTTCCTGTATATCTGGGCCGGACCGCACCACCTGCATTACACGGCGCTGCCGGATTGGGCACAGACCCTGGGGATGGTGTTTTCCATCATGCTGTGGATGCCGTCCTGGGGTGGCATGATCAACGGCCTGATGACGCTGTCTGGTGCCTGGGACAAGGTTCGCACCGATCCGTTGATCCGGATGATGGTCATGGCGCTGGCATTCTATGGCATGTCGACCTTTGAGGGGCCGATGATGTCGATCAAGTCGATTAACTCTTTAAGCCACTATACGGACTGGACCATTGGTCACGTCCATTCGGGGGCGCTGGGGTGGGTCGGCATGATTTCCTTCGCGGCTGTTTACTTCCTGGTGCCCAAATTGTGGGCCCGGACACAGCTGTATTCCCTGCGCATGGTCAACTGGCACTTCTGGTTGGCGACGCTGGGCATCGTTGTTTATGCGTCCGTGATGTGGGTTTCGGGTATCACCCAGGGCCTGATGTGGCGGGAATATGATGAACAGGGCTTCCTGGTCTATTCCTTCGCGGAAACGGTGGCTGCAATGCACCCCTATTACGCGCTGCGTGTGCTGGGCGGGGGCCTGTATTTCCTGGGGGCGCTGATCATGGCTTACAATATCTATCAGACCATCCGTGGCCGGGTGCGGGACGAGCGACCCCTCGTGTCCCTCGCGCCGCAGCCAGCGGAATAGGAGAAACCAGCAATGTCTATACTGGATAAGCATTCAAAACTGGAAACCAACGCTTCTCTGCTGCTCGTGTTCTCCTTTCTGGTGGTCACTGTGGGGGGGATTGTTGAAATCGCTCCCCTGTTCTATCTGGACAACACGATTGAGAAAGTGGAGGGCGTGCGACCCTATTCTCCCTTGGAATTGAAAGGACGCGACGTCTATGTCCGGGAGGGCTGCTATCTGTGCCATTCCCAGATGATCCGCCCTTTCCGGGACGAGGTAGAGCGCTACGGCAATTACTCGCTGGCGGCAGAGTCGATGTATGACCATCCGTTCCAGTGGGGATCAAAGCGGACCGGGCCGGATCTGGCGCGGGTTGGTGGGCGCTATTCCAATGCCTGGCATGTTCAGCATTTGGCGGATCCGCGCTCTGTTGTGCCGGAATCGGTGATGCCGAAATATGGCTTCCTGCTGGAAAATGACCTGAAATCCGACCTGACCGCCGACAGCCTGAAAGCCAATCAGATGGTCGGCGTCCCCTATACCGAAGAGATGATCGAGAATGCCACCGCAGACTTATTTGCACAGGCGACCCCTGACGGTGATTGGGATGGGGTTCAGGCACGCTATCCCAAGGCCGTGGTTGGTGATTTCGACGGCAACCCGGACCGGGTTACGGAGATGGATGCCCTGATCGCCTATCTGCAAATGCTGGGCACGTTGGTCGATTTTTCGACGTACCAGGCTGATCAGAACTACCGCTGAAGGAGGGGGCTATGGATTACAATGAATTCCGACATTTCGCGGATAGCTGGGGCCTTGTGTACCTGTTTGTCCTGTTCGTTGGCATCTTGACCTACACCTTCTGGCCCGGTGGCAAGAAGAAGGCAGACGATGCGGCAAACATTCCCTTGAAGGACGATTGAGCGATGGACAACGACAAGAAGAATATTGACGAGATCAGTGGCGTTGAAACCACCGGTCATGTTTGGGACGGCATACAGGAATTGAACAATCCTTTGCCACGCTGGTGGTTATGGACCTTCTATGGCTGTATCGTTTTTGCAATCGGCTATGCGATTTATTATCCGTCGATCCCCCTGATCAATGAGGCCACAAAGGGGGTCAGCGGGTATTCCAGCCGCGCAGAAGTCGCCGCGGAATTGCAGGCGGCAAGCGACGCCAACAGCGATCTTGTCGCGCAACTGGCGTCCATTGATGTCGCGGATATTGCACAGAATGAAGCGCTTCAGCGTTTTGCGATAGCGGGCGGTGCCTCAGCTTTCAAAGTTTACTGCTCGCAATGCCATGGGTCTGGTGCACAGGGATTTGTCGGCTATCCCAACCTGAACGATGATGCCTGGATCTGGGGGGGGGCGGTCGATCAGATCTATTCCACCATCGCCCATGGCATCCGCTATGATCAGGATGAGGATACACGCCTGTCTGAAATGCCCGCCTTTGGTCGTGATGGCATTCTATCGGCGGCGGAAATCCGGGACCTGGCAAATTATGTTCGGTCCTTGTCCGGTCAGGACCATGATGCGGCCTCTGTCGCGGCGGCAACCCCGTTGTTCGCGGATAACTGTGCGGCCTGTCATGGTGAGGCGGGGGAGGGGAACCAGGATCTGGGTGCCCCAAACCTGTCTGATGCGGTCTGGCTGTATGGTTCTGATACCGATGCCATCGCATCCCAGATCCAAAACCCCAGCCATGGCGTCATGCCTGCTTGGTTAGATCGTTTGGGCGATGTGACCGTAAAGAAACTCAGCGTTTATGTTCATTCGCTGGGTGGGGGTGAATGAGTGTATGAGTATTTCTGGCGAACCACTTGCCCCCATTCATGATGTCGAACCGGTAAATCGGCGCGACAAGCAACAGCCGCTATATACTGCCCGCAAGAAAATTCACCCTAAGCGGGCGGAGGGTACCTTCCGGCGGTTCAAGTGGTTCGTCATGGCGATCACGTTGGGAATTTACTATGTAACGCCCTGGCTGCGCTGGGATCGCGGCGATTATGCACCGGATCAGGCGGTCCTGATCGACCTGGCGAACCGCCGCTTTTACTTCTTCTTTATCGAGATATGGCCGCAGGAATTTTACTATGTGGCTGGCATGTTGGTAATGGCGGGGATCGGGCTGTTCCTGGTGACATCCTCGGTCGGGCGCGCCTGGTGCGGCTATACCTGTCCCCAAACCGTCTGGGTTGATCTGTTTCTGGTCGTCGAACGCGCGGTAGAGGGGGATCGCAACAAGCGCATCAAATTGGATAAAGACCCCTTATCCGCCTCAAAGCTTCTGAAACGGGTTACAAAACATTCGGTCTGGCTGTTGATCGCGGTTTCAACAGGGGGGGCGTGGATTTTCTATTTCGCCGATGCACCGACCCTGGCGATGGCGTTTCTTGCTGGGGATGCCCCGCAAGTCGCCTATATGACCGTCGGTATTCTGACCGCCACGACCTATGTTTTAGGTGGCCTGATGCGGGAACAGGTCTGCACCTATATGTGTCCCTGGCCGCGCATTCAGGGGGCGATGCTGGATGAACATTCCTTAACCGTCACCTATAACAATTGGCGGGGGGAGCCCCGGTCCAGGCACCAGAAGCGATCAGCGGAGGAAGGGAAATCGATTGGCGATTGCGTCGATTGCAATGCCTGTGTTGCCGTCTGTCCCATGGGGATTGATATCCGCGACGGGCAGCAATTGGAATGCATCACCTGTGCCTTGTGCATCGATGCATGTAATTCCGTCATGGATAAGGTCGGCCGGGAACGGGGCCTGATATCCTATGCGACGCTGGCGGATTACAATCATAATATGCGCATGGCCATGCCCGATGGGTATAATGCCATTCAGCCAGAGCGGGTTAGAAAGCCGGATGGGCGTTTATCTGACTCTGTGAAGCACACAAATATCCGCTCTATCCTGCGGCCCAGGACAATCGCTTATTTCGTCGTCTGGGCAATGATCGGCCTGGCAATGTCGTATCATGTCGCCAATCGGGGGCGGTTGGATTTGAACGTCCTGCATGATCGTAACCCGCTCTTCGTGACGCTGGCCAATGGCGACATTCGAAATGGGTACACCCTGAAGGTCCTGAACATGATGCCAGAACCCCGCACGGTACGGGTGACTCTGTCCGGTTTGCCGGGGGCGGAGATGTCTCTGCCCGGCACGTCGGGTCACACGGTGGACGTTTTCTATATCGACGTTGAACCAGACATGTTGAAAAGCCAGCGGGTCTATATTCGGGTGAAACCGGAATTGCTGACGGACCCTGTGATTGGTTTCGACTTTATCGCACAGGATATTTTCGGGTCTGAACGGGCCACCTATGCAGCGCGTTTTGAAGCAGGAGACCGATAAAATGACACCATTGACCCTGAAACCACGACACTTTACGGGTTGGCACATGCTGGGGGTGCTGGCGGTGTTTTTCGGTGTCACGATCATTGTGAACCTGACCCTGGCGTATTTTGCCAGCAACAGTTGGACCGGCTTGGTGGTGAAAAATTCCTATGTCGCCAGCCAGCAATTCAATGACCATCTGGCCCAGGAGCGTAAGCAGGCCAGCCTGGGATGGTCAGATCAATTCACGTACAGCCATGGTGTCCTGACTCTTCAATTGACCGATGCCAATGGCGTGCCTGTGCAGGGTGATATCGCGCATGTTGTTCTGCGGCGCCCTGTGGCGGAACAATTGGATCACGAGGTCCGCCTTGTGGCCGCAACGGCTGGTGAATTCACCCTTAAGCACGAATTGCCGTTGGGTATTTGGGCCGCAGATGTGCGCGTTGAAATACCGGGTCAGGCGGATTGGACCAAACGATATCGGTTTATGGTCCAGACAAGTGATATCGGAGCATCAAAAGAATGAGCTGTTGTGTCCCCACGCAAGTCTATCAACCGATGCCGTCGGGTGGACAGGACGGATATCCGTCCCGGGACGAGGTTCTGTTTGCCAGCACCAATGCTGGTGACGGATTGATCCAGACCCATATATTCATTCCCGGCATACACTGTGGCGGGTGCCTGTCTGCGATAGAAAAGGCAATGGGGGCGCTGCCCTGTGTCAAACAGGCCAGGGTCAACCTGTCAGCCAAACGGCTTGTCCTGCATTGGACGCGGCAGGATGTGGATCCGGGGGCTGTTTTCGGTGCGTTGGCGGGCCTGGGCTATCAGGCGCATTTGGATAATGGATCGGCGGCGCGCAAGGATGATACGCTGGGCCGCCTGCTGCTGTCCCTGGGGGTCGCCGGATTTGCGGCGGCCAATGTCATGTTGCTATCCGTTTCCATCTGGTCCGGGGCGAAAGGTCCGACCCGTGATATGTTTCACTGGATTTCCGCTCTGATCGCCATTCCTGCGGTTGGCTATGCCGGTCAGCCCTTTTTTCGGCCCGCGTTGCGTGCGCTAAAGGCCGGACATTTGACGATGGATGTTCCGATCTCTCTGGCCGTTATCCTGGCGCTGGGGATGAGTGTGTATGAGACATCCAATCACGGCGAAAATGCCTATTTCGATGCGTCGATAACATTGCTGTTCTTCCTGTTGATCGGGCGCGTTCTGGACCATGTGATGCGTGAACGGGCGCGCGGTGCTGTTGCCAGCCTGGGGCGTATGGCCCCCAGCGGCGCGACCGTGATCGCACAGGATGGAAGCCGCGATTGGGTACCGCTGGAGTCGGTGGTACCAGGCATGGTTTTGTTTGTTGCCCCCGGCCAATACCTGCCCGTTGACGGCATCGTCGTCAGTGGAGATGGCGAAATTGATTGCGCAATCGCCACCGGGGAAAGTGACCCGGTAGCCGCCAAACCGGGCATAGCCTTTCCCGCAGGTGCTCTTGCGGTTGGGGCACCGGTGATCCTGCGGGCCACGCGACCGGCCCGGCAATCCTTTCTGGCAGAAATGGTTTCGATGCTGGAAGCCGCAGAAAGTGCGAAACCCAGATTTCGGCGTATTTCTGACAGGGCTGCGGCGATTTATGCGCCAACGGTTCATCTGGCCGCCTTGCTGACATTCATTGGCTGGGTCAGTGTGACGGGTGACTGGCACCACGCCATCTATACCGCCATTGCCGTGCTGATCATTACCTGCCCCTGTGCCCTGGGCCTTGCTGTGCCGATTGTGCAGGTCGTTGCCGCTGGACGCTTGGCGCGTCAGGGCATTCTGCTTAGCGACGGATCAGCCCTGGAGAAAATGGCACAGGTCGATAAGGTTCTGTTCGATAAGACCGGCACATTGACAACGGGGAATCCGGCCCTGCGCCAGGCAGAACGCCATAATCCAAAGGTACTGCGCCTTGCGGGATCTTTGGCAATGGCCAGTCGGCATCCTTATTCACGGGCTTTGGTGACAGCCTGTGAAGACCTGTCCCTGGTCGTGGATCCGGAATCCTGGGACAACCTGCGGGAAGAACCTGGCAAAGGCGTGGAAGCGGAACGCGATGGCAGTCGCTATCGATTGGGGAAGGCATCCTGGGCCTTGAAAGACAGGATGGAAGACGGTCAGGACAGCGTTGTCTTCAGCCGCGACGGTTGCGCCCTGGATCTGTACTATTTTGATGAAACAATCCGGGACGGTGCGGTGGAAACCGTCGCATGGCTGCGCGGCCAGGGTTTTGCGCCAGAAGTGATGTCTGGTGACTCTGCCGCCAAGGTTGCCCATGTTGCCGACACTCTGGGTATCGCTCAGGTTCAGGCGGGGATGAGCCCCGCAGACAAGATCGCGCGAATACAATCCCTGCAATCAAACGGGTATCACGTTTTGATGGTGGGGGATGGCATTAATGATGCCCCGGCGCTGAATGCGGCGGATGCGTCGATTGCGCCATCCACAGCATCCGATGTCGGGCGGCGTGCGTCTGGTTTCGTATTTCTGTCCAACAGCCTGGATGCAGTGCGGATGGCGATCACAATTTCGCGCCAGGCCCGCAGCTTGATTTATCAGAATTTTGGATTGGCGGTGGTCTATAATTTGATCGCGGTTCCGGTGGCTGTTGCAGGATATGCGACGCCGTTGGTTGCCGCGATTGCGATGTCGGGTTCCTCCTGTCTGGTGATCGCCAACGCATTGCGCCTGAACCTGCCATCTGCGCGTCGTAAAATTCCTCAGAAGTTTGCAGCGGTAACGCAACGACAAGGTGCGCATCCCACTATCCAAACGGTGGGAGAGGTCGGATGAGCATCCTTGTAATCCTAATCCCCGCCGCTTTGGTGTTGGGCCTGATCGGCCTGCTGGCATTCCTGTGGTCCCTGAAATCCGGTCAATATACCGATCTGGACGGTGATGCGTGGCGGGCGTTGAATGAAGAGCCGGACGAAGAAAAGACACGTCGATAATCCTGCGCTGCGGATTTTTTCGACGGGATAGGATCACCCTTGTTCTCAGGGTGATGGAGGACATGAAAATGGCACAGGTTAAGAAAGCAATCGTACGGGATGCCATTATGCGGGCCGCTTTTGACCTGTTCTCTCAAAAGGATTACGCGGCGACGTCCCTTGTTGAAATCGCCCATACAGCCGGTGTCTCCCCTGCCAGCCTGTATGTCTATTTTCCATCAAAATTTAAAATTCTGTGGGCGGTTCTGCGTCAATGGCTGGTCGAAGAAATGAATGCGCTGGAAAAGGAAATTCAAAAAATCACGGACCCGACAGGCAAACTGGAACATGTCCTATACGGGTTATGGGAAAAAATCCCGGCAGCCAACAGCAATCTTGCGGCGAATTTTGTGCACGGTATCGCGACGTCACCGCCGGATGATGCCGAATGTCGGAATACGGTTCTATATTTGGAAGACCGATTGAATGATCTGTTGCAGCATTGCATTCCCGCAGACCGTCGCGCCATGTTCGGACAGAATACAGAGTTTTCACGATTTGTGATTTTGACGTTTGATGGCTTGATCGTAACCAGCCGTTTCCGGTGTTCTGAACACCAAATAGACGATTTGGTCCGGATTGCCTGTATGATGGTGTTGGGCCCCTCTGGGGAGGCCGGGGCCTTGGTTCACTCTCAGGAAATGCCGCCTGTCACGACCCGACAGCTTGCCCCCCGCATGGTTCAGGCTTATCGTCGATAGCAGCGCCTGTCCCTCAGCCACCATTTGGGGGATCCGATGATAAAATGCCAGCGCAGAAGCCATGATGGGAAGGGGAGTTTGTTTATGTCGGTCGAAATCAATTGCGACATGGGGGAAAGTTTCGGGCTGTATAAAATGGGGGATGACGAAGGTGTTATGCCCTTCATTTCACAGGCCAATGTTGCCTGTGGATTTCATGGGTCCGACCCTAATCATATGCGCCACACCGTGGAACTGGCGCAGAAGCATGGCGTAAAGGTCGGGGCGCATGTCTCTTTACCCGATTTGGCGGGGTTTGGGCGGCGCGAGATGAAGATTGATCGCGAAGAGATGGCGAACATCATCCTGTACCAGATCGGTGCGCTGAAGGCATTTCTGGATCAGGCAGGCATGCCCCTGTCCCATATAAAGCCCCATGGTGCCTTGTATGGCATGGCCGCGCGGATGGAACACATCGCCCATGCTGTTGCGGATGCTGCGGATGTTTATAAGGTGCCGGTGCTTGGTCTGGCCAATACCCTGCATGAAACGGTCTATGGCGCGCGCGGTCATGACTTTCAGGCCGAATTCTTTGCCGACCTGGACTATGATGATGACGGTCGGCTGCTGATCACGCGGGAACACCACGCCGTTGATCCTGCTGTCGCGGCCAGCCGTGTTATGGATGCGGTCAGCACGGGAACAATCGCATCCATTAATGGTGTTCCCCTGAAGGTTCGGGCGGAAACCGTCTGTATTCATTCCGATACGCCAAACGCCGTTGAAATCGCCAGGGCTGTGCAAAAGGCGGTAATGGGTCTAAAGGCCGCGTGATCTGAGGCCTGATGTTAAGGTGCGCTGTGGCACCAAAAGAGGGGGTGTCCGTCGCGGGTGACTGTTGTCGCGCTTTACGCCGGGCCTGACACGCCGTACAAGACCCCTGATCAGGGCAGTTCGGTCATGCCCTGGATTGCGCAGTCGCGCGCATCCTTAACGGTGTTGCAGATGTTGGACCGACCAACACACTGAAAGAGATATAATGATAGGGTTCGAAAGCGTCGTTCCGATGCTGGCTCAGGCGTTGACGAAACGCGGTTATGAAACATTAACCCCGGTCCAGAACGCGGTGCTGGCCCCAACCCTGGTAGGGGCCGACGCGCTGGTTTCGGCGCAAACTGGCTCGGGTAAGACAATTGCTTTCGGAATGGCGATGGCAGGCGACCTGCTGGAGGGCGCGGATCGTTTCGCGCGTGCATCGACGCCTTTGGCCCTGATCGTCGCGCCAACCCGTGAATTGGCACTACAGGTCAAACGTGAATTGCAGTGGCTGTACGAAATGACCGGCGCGGCCTTCGCCTCCTGCGTCGGGGGCATGGATATGCGTGACGAGCGCCGCGCGCTGCAAAATGGTGCGCATATCGTCGTTGGCACGCCGGGTCGTCTGCGGGACCATATAGAGCGTGGCTCCTTCAATCCATCCGGGCTGAAAGCTGTGGTCCTGGATGAGGCTGACGAAATGCTGGATCTGGGCTTCCGGGACGATCTGGAATTCATTCTGGATTCAGCGTCAAAGGACCGACGCACCCTGATGTTTTCCGCGACCGTTCCGAAATCCATTGAGACACTGGCCAAGCGCTATCAACGCGATGCTGTCCGGGTCAATGTTGTATCGGAACAGAAACAGCATCTGGACATCGACTATCGCGCCCTGATGGTCGCGCCAAAGGATCAGGAAAACGCCATCATCAATGTGCTGCGCTTTTATGATGCCAAAAATGCTCTGGTTTTTTGCGCCACCCGCGCGGCGGTCAATCATCTGACCAGCCGGTTTAACAATCGGGGTTTTGCCGTTGTCGCCCTGTCAGGGGAACTGAGCCAGAATGAGCGTTCCCATGCGTTGCAGGCAATGCGTGATGGCCGTGCCCGGGTCTGTGTCGCAACAGACGTTGCCGCACGGGGGATCGATCTGCCCAATCTGGAACTGGTCATTCATGCCGATATTCCAAAAACCAGTGAAACCTTGTTGCATCGAAGCGGCCGCACGGGGCGGGCTGGGCGCAAGGGGGTTTGTGCGCTGATCGTGCCCCAGAATGCGCGCCGACGGGCAGAGCGGCTGTTGGACAGTGCGTCAATCAACGCGACCTGGGAAACGCCACCAACCGCGGATGATGTCATTGCGCGCGATCGCGAACGCTTGCTGTCGGACGCGTCCTTGACCGAAGTCTTGACCGAAAACGAAGCGCAATTCGCCCAGGAATTATTGGCCCGGCACAGCCCGGAACAGATTGCCGGTGCCTTCATTCGCCAGCAGCTTTCCGCCATGGCCGCCCCTGAAGAATTGCAGGATGTCGCCCCCGTGCCAGAGCAGAACCGAAAGCAACGGGATGACTTCAAAGACGGGGTCTGGTTTTCCCTGTCGGTCGGGCGGGAACAATCGGCAGAACCGCGCTGGCTGTTGCCGCTGTTATGCCGGGCGGGCAATCTGACCAAGGCAGATATCGGCCCGATCCGCATCCAACCCCGGATCACCTATGTAGAATTGGCCCCCCACTGCGTCGATCAGTTTCTGGGTGGCCTGGGCCCGAACGGGACATTGGAAAAGTCGATTTCGGTTATCCGTCTGGCTGGCGCGCCCCCGGTGCAAAATGCCCCGGAGAGAGGATCAGATCGGGGATCAGACCGGGGACCATCCCGCCCCGCACGACCGCCGCGTAAACAATCCAAGGCACCGTCGTCCCCTGCGATGACATCCCGTCCGGCATCCTCAGCACCCGCATCTTCCGCCCCCCCTGCACAGGTTCCCCCCGCACAGGTCGCCCCCGCACAGGTCCATGTGAAACCCCTGGGTGCGCCGCCGCGCCAGGAAAAAGTCCGGCACGCGCCGCCCAAGGACTCCACCGACCACGCCTCACAAGATCGCAAGTCGGAAAAATCCGATAACAAACGCCCCTGGAGCAAGACGCCGAAAAAGCTGAAGGGCAAAATGTTCAAACCCAAACCCGCCAGAGCGACAGAAAAAAAGCAGGAAAAACCCCATCCCGCCGCCGCGCACAGCCCGTTGAAACGGAAACAAAAACCCTGACGGCATATCCAGCGCACAAGATGCAGGATAGCGTGGCCGTCGTGATACGCATGATTGATACTCTCCAGGTTCATTTTTCTTGCGCGTATTAATAATCAATTGTAATGACGGCATGTGGCCCTTGGTTCCCCTGACCGACTTAGTTCGGGGGGATTAAAAGGGAACGCCGGTAGTGCCGTACCCATCAGGGAGGTGCGATCCGGGGCTGTCCCCGCAACTGTGAGCGGCGAGACGGCGGCCAGATTTGGTCACTGATCGGCTTATAGGATCGGGAAGACCGGCCGTCCGTTTATGACCCGTGAGCCAGGAGACCTGCCAGAGGCCGCGTCACTCTTGCCACCGGTCGGGGACTGCCGGAGGCGCGGGCTTTAGTCCGTTCGCGGTGGCGCCTTGCTAGGTGCGTCCGTTGAACGGTTCGCGGCCCGCGGGGTGCAAGGATGGTTCCGGCCATCTGTTCTCGCTACAGCCGAAATCCGTTCAAGACGCGGAACGTCGTTCAGGGCGGGCCGCGATCAGCATGCATCAATCAGGGCGTTTCGCATCGGGCTTGGGGGAGACCTTATGCGCGGCGTGTGTCTTTGCGTGCTCCTTCCTCAAGCTGGTTTCGATTCGTCGGGGTGATGATGCCTCGCAGCTCTTCCGTTCGGCATAACCGATTGGAGGAAGTAGATGAGACTTTTTGACGAAACGACACCCGCTGGACAGGTGTTTACGTGGATGGGGGCTTTCATGGTGACAGTTCTTATCGCAACGGCCGAAATGACAACAGCCCATGCCCAGGAGGGTGGAACTGTCATGTTGGTTCCAGGAATTGTGGTATCCGCAAGCCGCATCGTATTGCCAGCAGAGCATGTTGGAAGCTCTGTCACGGTGATTACGTCTGAGGAATTAGAACGACGCGGGCAAGCCTTTGTGTCTGATGTTTTGCGAACTGTTCCCGGCCTTGCTGTCAACCGATCTGGTGCCGCTGGTGCGCTGACGGCGGTGCGTATCCGGGGGACGGAAAGTGATCACGTCCTGGTGGTTATTGATGGGATCGAAGTGAACGACCAAAGCGCGGGATCAAGCTATGATTTCGCCCGGTTGATGACCGATGATATTGAACGCATAGAAGTAGTACGGGGTCCGCAATCCGCCTTGTTTGGCAGCGATGCGATCGGTGGTGTCATCAACATCACCACAAAACGCGGACGGGATGGCGTAACAGGATCTGCTCATATCGAGGGCGGAAGCTTCGAAACAGGCGATGCTGGTGCGGCCCTTCGGTATGGCAATGAGCATTTTAACATCTCAGGCACTGTCTCTCACTATCAAACGGGTGGGATATCAAATGCGTCAGAAGCCCGTGGGAATACAGAAGCCGACGGCTATACAAATGACACATTCTCGCTGAATGGCGGTGTTGATCCAACCGATTGGCTGAGCCTGGATGCTGCTGTTCGTGCGACAAAGGCATTTTTTGAAACCGATGGCTTCGCGGGAGGGACCGGCGCATTCGATCAGGATTCAGATACCACAACGAACCAACGCTATGGTCGGTTGGGCGTAACGCTGGATCCGTTTAAGGGCGTCTGGACCCACCGAATTGAGGCCGCATATTCGAGCGACAAAGATGACAGCCGCACGAATAGGGCAACAAGCAGTTTCGCCGATGGGAGTAAGCGGAAATACGGATATCAGACGACCGTTTCATTCGATACGCCAAGCGCCGCGATGGCCGAACACGATATCACCCTGCTTGCGGAATCAGAGAAAGACACGATGAAGGCCAGTTTTCTGAGGCAAGGAAAACTGACCACAACGAATAATGCTGTCGCTGCGGAATACAATTTGGGTCTTTTTGAAAGCCTCTATCTGTCTGGCAGCTTACGGTATGATGACAATGACCGCTTCGACAGCGTCCAGACACATCGCGTGTCGGCGGCCTATCTGGTGGATGATTGGGGAACACGATTTCACGCCAGTCATGGCAGTGGGATCAAGAACCCCACCCTGACGGAACTGTTTGGCACCACGAACAATTTTGTCGGCAATCCAAATCTGAAACCTGAAGACGCCGTTGGCTGGGATGCAGGGATAGAACAGCATTTCTGGAATGACCGGGCACGGATGGACGTCACTTACTTTCACAGTGATGTGGAAAACCTGATTACCGGATCTGGTAACACTGCCGTAAATTTAGCAGGTGTTTCCCGGGCCCGGGGGATCGAGGTTTCTGGTGACCTGGCACTGACCGACCAAATTGATGTCAGCGGCAGTTACACCTGGACCCATGCAGAAACGTCTGATGGGACAGAGCAGGTTCGCCGTCCAACCAATGTTGCCAGCCTGGCGGTGAACTATCGCTTCCTGGAAAACCGGGCGAACCTGAATCTGGGCGTTGATTTCAACGGAACCTTTACAGATTTCGAATTCGACACAGCCTTCAATCGCACCATCGTGGATATGAGTTCCTATACATTGGTGAACCTGAAAGGCACTTACACCCTGTTCGATGGGGTCGATGTGTATGCCCGTGGGGAAAACCTTCTGAATGAACAATATGAAGAAGTCTGGACCTACGGAACGCCTGGAATTTCAGGCTATGCCGGTGTGAAAGTGGAATTTTAAGCATGCACGGGGCGGCCCGCACGCCGCCCCGATTGCCTGTGTATGATACAAGGGGATTTTCAATGACACGCATGATTACCAGCAAGAGAGAAACCGCCGCGAATGGTCGGGTCGCAGAGGTCTGGACCTTACCGACCGATGAAGCATTTCTGCACACATTGTTGCAGGATATATTTCAGAACCACTGGCGCAGTATTGTTTTTGGCCCGATCATAGAGGGGGGCGCTTTTGAGTTTCGTTGCCCCAATGCACCGACCTCTATAACCGTATTTGATGGGTATTTGACGGTTCATTTTGGTGGCACACATTTCCACCTATGTATTGGGGAGAATAAAGGATCCCCCAATAATCCAACACCGGAGGCCTTGAAGCATCATCGCCGCACAAGCCGGGCTGAGATGTTTAGAAATTTTGACAAGGCAGGTTGCGCCCTTAGCTGGGGGCTTAGGTTGTTCAATGGTCATGATGAACAACTGATCACGCTCTTTTTCCCGAACCCATTCCTGACAGATTCGGACGGCCTGGCGGATACGCCGGACTGGTCCCGTCTTGATACTTGGCAGGTAATTGGCCGGACCTATCTGGGCCGCGAACTGGATGATGCGGATATTACCGGAACAGGGTTCCGTGGCTAGGATCATGCAACTCTCCAAATCTATCGCGATCCTTTTGGCGGGACTGATATCCACATTGGCAGGACCCGCTTTTGCTGAACCGCCGGGACGTGTCGTATCAATGAATCTGTGCACGGATCAACTTGTCCTGATGTTGGCAGATCCTGGTCAGGTCGTATCGGTTTCCTATCTTGCGGCACGGGCACAGGATTCCCTATTGGCGAATCAGACAGAAGGATTGATCTTAAACCATGGTCAGGCAGAGGAAGTTTTGCCGTTAAAGCCGGATCTTGTTGTCGCTGGCATCTACACAACGCGCTTTACCGTGCAAATTATGAAACAGCGCTCCATACCGGTCCTCGACCTTCCCCCAGCTGAAAATTTTGAAGATGTCCGGTCGAATATCCGGGCTGTGGCCATGGCCCTGGGGGTGAAGGAAAGGGGGGAGGCCCTGATCACCCAAATGGATCAAAGGATTTCTGATTTATCAGCGCGCGTCTCGGGACAGCCACAATCCAGGGCCCTGATTTACCGGGCGGGAGGATATACGCTGGGTCCCGATACTTTTGCAGGGGCACTGCTGACCCTGGCCGGCTATCGCAATGTCGCAACGGATTATGGTGTCCAGAAGTGGGGCGCAGTCCCTGTTGAGGCCGTTCTGCAGTTGAAACCCGAACTGCTTGTTGTCGGCGTTTATCGGCAGAATGCGCCATCTCTTGCGCGGGACGTCACAGAGCACCCAGCCCTGCGCCATCGCATGCCAAGAATTGTGGAAGTTCCAACCCGGCATTGGGCCTGTGGCACACCCGCAGCATTGGACATTGTCGAAAGGCTGATTGATCAACGCGAGTCATTCCTAGCGAAGCGTCCGTCATGAAGATATCATCCCATCAGCCCGCAGCGATGCGTGCCACACACTGGGAAATATCCTTTCCAGTGCTTCTTGCTGGATTGGCACTGGCTATTGTTGTGGCTTCCAGCATTGGTCTGGTCGCGGAACGGATATCCGCCACAGCGGTTTCAGGATTTCTGACATTGTTTGAGACGGATCCGGACACCGCGATGGCGATCCTGTTGGAGGTGCGCCTGCCGCGTATCCTTCTGGGGGCGATGGTTGGGGCGACGCTGGGCCTGTCCGGCGCGGCACTGCAAGGGTGGCTGCGCAATCCCTTGGCGGAACCAGGTCTTATCGGGGCCAGTGCCGCTGCGGCCCTGGGGGCTGTAATTGCTTTCTATTTCGGTCTTGGGGCGCTGTCACAATATGCATTGCCTATTGGTGGTGTCATCGGGGCCATGGCGGGGCTGGGTATTTTGATGATGATGGTTGGTCGCGACCCCAGCGTATTGACCGTCATTCTGGGGGGTGTTGCTGTCACAGCATTTGCAGGTGCGCTGACACAATTGGCCTTGAATCTGGCACCATCTCCTTATGCGACATTAGAGGTCATCACTTGGATGATGGGCTCGTTGGCCAATCGCAGTTTCGATCATGTCTGGCTGGCTTTGCCTTTAACCATTATCGGCTGGGGTCTATTGGCGGGGACCGGTCGGGCTCTGGACGCCTTGACCGTTGGGGAGGACGCCGCCAGAAGCATGGGGGTCAATCTGAACCGGCTGCGCTGGCGCGTTGTTTTCGGTGTCGGTCTCAGCGTTGGTGCTGCTGTATCAGTATCGGGGGTTATCGGATTTGTTGGTTTGGTTATCCCGCATTTGCTGCGCCCCCTGGTTGGGTTTATGCCCAGCCGCCTTTTGCCCGCAAGTGCGCTGGGTGGGGCGGCATTGGTTCTGTTCTCAGATCTGTTGGTTCGCTATCTCTCCCCAGGGCAGGAACTAAAGCTGGGTGTCGTGACGGCCTTGATCGGGGCACCGTTTTTCCTGATGATGTTGCTGGAAGTCAGGAAGCGGGGGCAATGACACATCCAGCTTCCGCTTTAACGATTGAGAGTGTATCCGTCAGACGGGGCGCAGCCTCAGTGCTGAGCTCTGTTTCCACTAACGCCCACTATGGCGAATTGATTGGCCTTATTGGCCCCAATGGTGCTGGAAAAACCACGCTGTTGCGTGCGGCGATGGGACTGCAATCCATGGAGTCCGGCCAAATTCGCTTGGGGGGTAAAGACCTGGCAGACTGGGGCGCACGGGCCCTTGGGCGGCATCTTGCTTATGTGCCGCAAAGCGGGGGGGAAGCCTGGCCTATTCGTGTAGACCGCTTCGTCGCGCTTGGGCGATTGCCACATCTGGAACCCTGGCGAAATCCACGCCCCACAGACGCACAAGCGGTTGACGCCGCGATGAAGGCGGCGGATGTAACCGAATTTGCCAATCGCCCGGTGACGGCCTTGTCAGGAGGGGAACGCGCCCGGGTTCATCTGGCCAGAGCCCTTGCCGTCGAGGCCCCGATCCTGTTTGCGGATGAACCGATCGCAGGGTTGGATCCCTATCATCAACTGCATGTGATGGAGATTCTACGCCGCCAGGCGGTTGAGGATCAACGATGCGTCGTGGTGGTGCTTCACGACCTGACCCTAGCGCATCGTTTCTGCGACAGGCTCGTCCTGTTAAAGGATGGTCGTATCTATGCGGACGGCCCCCCCGATACGGTACTGACCCCACAGGCGCTGAAAGATGCCTATAGCGTCGTGCCCGCAGGACCAGTGGATTTAGCGGATATTGTTCTTCCTTGGAGCCGAATGATGCCCAGTGACGGTTAGATCCTCCGTTCGCGGAAATATCTGAAATAAGCCTGGTCCGGGCGCAAGGGTTGAAACCCATCTTTGGTAAGCCAATTGTCTGTTTCCCGAAATTTTCTGAAGGGCGCAGGCTCTAGGCGAATTGGATACCATGCAATGACCTCAACGTTTCCTGGACACGCTTTATGACCCGCGCCGCGTTGGTTCCCATTTTTGCCGATCAGTTAAGCCACAATCTTGCCAGCCTTAAAGCAAGTGATCGAGAAACTGATATCGTTCTGATGATGGAGGTATCGGCGGAGGCGGATCATGTTCCCCATCACAGAAAAAAGATGGCATTCCTGTTTTCGGCAATGCGTCATTTTGCAGATGAATTAAGGCAGCAAGGGTGGCGCGTGGATTATGTCAAACTGGATGCTGATCGTAACGCTGGTTCATTCGACCAAGAAATCACAGCCGCAGTTCAGCGCCATGATTGCCAGTATATCCGGTGCACGGAACCCGGCGAGTGGCGGGTCCTGCAGTTGCTGAAGGCGTTGCAAAATACGCTGCCCGTATCGTTAGAAATTTGTCCGGATGATCGGTTTGTCTGCGACCATGCAACCTTCAGGGATTGGGCCAAAGAGCGCAAATCGCTGCGAATGGAGTATTTCTATCGCGACCGACGCCGCCAGACAGGCCTGTTGATGGACGGCGACAATCCTGTTGGTGGGCAGTGGAATTTTGATGCCAATAACAGGAAGCGGGCACCCAAAGGGTGGCGGCCGCCAGCGGTCTTTCAAACCAAGCCAGATGCAATCACACAAGATGTTCTGGCGATGGTTTCACAGCGGTTTCCCGATCGGTTCGGGGACTTGGATAACTTCTTTTATTGCGTGACGGCATCGCAGGCCGAAGCCGCCCTGGACCATTTTATTCAGCATGCCTTGCCAAGCTTTGGTGACTTCCAGGACGCGATGGTTCAGGACGAACCGTTTCTGTCGCATTCGGTGATTTCCCTGTACCTGAATGCAGGGTTACTGGACCCTGTTGAGGTATGTCGCAAGGCAGAGGCTGCATGGCATCGCCAACAGGCCCCGTTGAATGCGGTTGAAGGCTTCATCCGGCAGATCATTGGCTGGCGCGAATATGTGCGCGGCATTTACTGGATGCACATGCCTGGTTATCTGGAACAGAATTTCTTTGGGCACAAACGGGAACTGCCCTCTTTCTACTGGACCGGTGATACCGATATGAATTGTGTCGCGCAATCGGTAGGACAAACGATCAACCATGCCTATGCCCACCATATTCAGCGTCTGATGGTGACAGGGAATTTCGCAATGCTGGCTGGCATTGACCCCAAACATATTCATGAATGGTATCTGGCGGTCTATGTGGACGCATTTGAATGGGTCGAAGCCCCAAACACACTTGGTATGAGCCAGTTTGCGGATGGGGGCTTGTTGGGGTCCAAACCCTATGCGGCTGGTGGCAACTATATCAACAAGATGTCCAATTATTGTGCCCCGTGTCGATATAAAGTCAGTGAAAAATCAGGGCCGGATGCCTGCCCATTTAACTACCTGTATTGGGATTTTGTGGTCCGAAATCGTCAGGCATTGGGGAATAATCCCCGCATGGCCCAGATGTATCAGACTTGGGATCGCATGGCGGATCAAAAGAAGGATGCGTCGCGCCAGTCAGCAGCCCGCTTTCTTAAGGATATGGAGGCTGGAAATCGGGTTTAGGGCATGGCCGGTTCTACAGCCCCGATCCGGCATCCGGGCTCCGTGCCGTGCGGCGTCCGTCCCCCTTACATCGCTCTGAACAGTATCGCACTTGATCCCAGTCGCGCGCCCATTTTTTGCGCCAGGCAAAGGGCCTTTTGCACGCGGCACAAACCTTTGTTGGCAGATCACCTTTCCGTCGCATCTTCATAACGGGCCCGCCTATCCCAGATCCAGGCTTAACTGCCTTACAGGTTTTTGTGCTTTGGTTTTTGACCGCCGACCGGTCATTTTCAACCCGCTTTTGCGACTTCCATGCTTGGCCTGAATGGCCTGCGCTGTTTGCCGATACGCATCCCCTTTGCGCACATCCCAGATTTTCTGGCGGGCTTCCTTGGCGGCCTCTATAGGGTCTATGAGGGGCAGGGGGTAATGTTTGTCCATAATCGTGGCGGCTTTATCCCATGTCCAGGGATGATGGATATATGCCGTTGGAACTACAGCCAGTTCTGGTATCCATTGCCTGACAAAATGACCGTCTGGATCCTGATCCATTCCCTGTTTCACGGGGTTATAGATCCGGATCGTATTTATGCCGGTTGTCCCCGATTGCATCTGCATCTGCGGCCAGTGAATGCCCGGCTCATAATCGACGAACAGCCGGGTCAGATGATGTCCCGTTTGGCGCCAATCCAGCCACAGATGGTAACTGGCCACGGACACCAGCATTGCCCGCATGCGGAAATTCATCCAACCGGTGGCGTGCAGGCAGCGCATGCAGGCATCGACAAATGGCAATCCGGTTTCGCCCCTTTCCCATGCCCGCAATCTGTGCGCATCCGGCGTGCCGGGTCTGATCCCCCGATAGGCGGGGTGCTGTTCGTCAAACTCTAAAGAGGGTTCGTCTTCCAGCTTTTGCATGAAGTGGCAATGCCAATGCAGCCGCCCTGAAAAAGACGACAAAGAACCGCGCCAGGGGCCTGAATCTGCATTCAGACGGCCTTGTCGTTGTGCTGTAGCGTTTGCAATTTCCTGAATCGATAGGGCGCCCTGGGCGATATAGGGGGACAGGCGCGAACATCCTTCAAAGGCTGTCAATGGGCTGGACATATCGCTGCGATACCGCTCCCCCCGTTTGGTCAGGAAGCTATCAAGACAGGCAATCCCTGCCCGGCGACCCCCAATTTGTGGTGATTGGCAGCCATCATTTTTAAGACCAAGCTGTTCCGCTGTTGGGATCGCCCCGATATCCAGGGCGTCAATCGGGGCAAGGGCTGACAGTGTTTCGGGTGCAGGCATCCGCATGCGCCGCTCCCAATTGTTTGCCCAGCCGTTCCGGCTTTTGAGCCTGCGCACAACGCCATTCTGCCACAGTTCAGTCCATTGGATAGCGTTCCGGACACACCAGCTTTTTACCGCCTTGTCGCGGGTATAGGTCCAGGCATTGCCAGTTTCCTCATGACTGAAGATATGCTGAATTGAAAATTGCTGTGACAGAGTCTCCAGAACGGTTTCGACATCCCCCACACGCACAATAAGTGGCTGACCAAGCGCGCCAAGGTCTTCGCGCAATTCTTCAAGGCATTGGGCAATGAAGGCATACTGCCTGTAGGACATGTCTGGCTGTCGCCACAGGTCGGGTTCAATCACATACAGCGGCAGGACAGGCACCCCCATCGCCGCACAGGCCACCAGCGCCCTATTGTGTGCGACCCGCAGATCCCGTTTGAACCAAACCACATTCACAGGCTTTTTTGACAATTGATGCACGCAACAGACCCCATTTGCGACTTGTTACGTTTTATACGCAAACGGCGCATGCACGGGTCACAGTAAAAAATGAGCCGACACGCTGGGGATATCCAGAGGCTGAATTTGACGGGAAGGTGTCGGTTTTCAAGAATGAGCATAACTTCCGTGCTTATAAATCAACAAGTTAGATAGATTTTTGTTAGAATAAATAGGCGTAATTTTCGCATAAAGCTTACTTTTCCTACAATCTGAGATTACCAAAAGAACAAAACATGTTTTCCTGCACCATAAAAAATCGTCGTTACTATAAAATGAAACTTACACCAATGAAAAATGTGACGTTTAGGCAATGATAAGGCGCTAAAGCCAATTTTTGAAAAGAACGGAAAACTCATAACCTGAAGGTCGTAGGTTCAAATCCTACTCCCGCAACCAAATTAAACCCGTAACCTCAATAGGTTACGGGTTTTTTTATTCTTGTCCCGTGTGCCCAAAATCGCCAATGGAATCACTATGGAATCATGAGGGAGCGAAAATCTACGCGCTGCTCAGAAGTCAATTATAGCTGCCAATGGCTTCCAAAGTGTGATGAAAGGGGAGCCATCAAGCCTGGTGTGTCGCCATGGAATGTAATACCTAAATATGTCGCCGCGCGCGTTGCCCCAACGTAAAGATATTTTGAAAACAGATCCGGGTGATTATCGATCGTTTCATCTAGGTCGATGAAAAATACTGCTTCAAATTCTAGGCCCTTGATGTGCCTGAGGTTAAATACTCGTACATCTCGATCATTCCCAACTACCATCCCGTCCTTGCAGGCGACTGCAGACAAATTGATTTCCTCAAGATGAACATTTAATTCAGTGGCCAGCGGTTCGACTTGCGCTTCTGTGTTAACCAGTATGGCGATTGTCGTTCCTTTTTGTACGATCTGGTCTATTTCCTGGATTCGGTGAGTTAGCCATTTTGCTGTGTCTGAGTAATTTTCCAGACCATGTTGCCAAACAGGAGTCACGCCTTCAGCATCAAGACGATCCGGTAAAACGATATCTTCAGCATGTGCTCCTCCAAGCTTTGCGACATCTTTTGCGAGTTCAACGAGGCGGCGGCTCTGACGATAAGAAACCGTAATTGATTTTCGTTGAATAGGGGTGTTTAGCCAATCAAGCGCTTCATTGGACTTAATACCCCAAGACGTTAATCGCTGATTGACGTCCCCACACATGAAAAATGACCTGATTAACGGGTGAGCGAGTTCAAACATTGATGCGAGCTGAACCCGTGAGAAATCAGTCGCTTCATCGACAAGGATTTGAGCCCGCTGGAGATAACGAATTACAGAAAGAGGACCGGTTGAAGGCAAGTCTTCTCCCGACTGCTTCCGATAGGTAGAAAGGAGCTCATTTGCTATTTGCAGCGTCGATAGTACAAGAAGGTCCAGCTCCTTCCAGTGGATGTCTGATGGTTTTGTCGGTGCCGATTGATACCAGCGGTTTTCTTTGGTTCTATCAATGCGGAAACGTTTGTATTTTTGTGAAATACTTCTCAAGAAAAGCCGCTCCAGCCTTTCGAATTTACGCAGACGTCCCTGCTCTTCGATTAGCTTGCCGAGCGTAGTTAAGTCCTCATCCGAGGGAATTCTCTTTGGCCCCAGCCAAGCAAGCAGCATTCCATCCTGTGATTTTTCCGATACTTGACGCTTTCGTGCTTTCGCTTTGGCCAGGGCCTTAAGCGAGCGCTCAAACCTAGAGAGGGCTTGTTGTCGATTTACAGGCCGCCCAGCTTGTGGTTCAGAGGCCCGTGCCTCGTCATCGTCCAGTGCTGCGTCGATATCTTCTTCATCTTCCACTTCCGGAGATTCGGATGCTAATTGACGTGAAATCTGTTCTCGAAGAAGGTCGGGAAAATCTCGGTCAGAATAGGTAATGGTATTTCGCGTGCGGGTGAGTATCCGGTCGATGGCCGTGGTCCGTACAGAGATAGCATCACGGATTTCTGGAATTAGCTCGGATACACCTTTGAGCGTATGGGCATAAAAATTCCGCTTTGCCGAATTGAGAATCTGGAGAAGGCTATCACCCATGGCTTGCAACTCAGCAGAATCGCATTTCAAAAGCCATTCTGAATCAAGGGCAAGCTCATGAGCATTAGTTTCATCAAGGTGGGCGCGGAAGTCATCATGCCATGCCGCATCCTCAATTGTGTTAGGATGTAAATGATCTTCATTCGATCTTTCTACGAATGGGCCGGTGCCTGCACCGGTGCGAAGAAGGCCCAGATGATCTCGAGCCAATTCACGGCGATAATCTTCCCACGTGCGAATGTGTTCGTCTGAGGCAGCTAGGCCCTCCTTGGCAAAGGCCTCTTTTACATACTGTCGTAGAAGCTCAGTAGGGGAGAAAAGGATCCAGCTCGATATGTGCGATCGCCCTGTATCACCTTCAACTTGGCGCACCATCCTGGCTTCTCCATCGGATTCCTCCAGAGCGAGGCTGTCTGTCTTTTGACCTAACCTACGAATTAACGTTGTGGTTTTGCCTGTTCCCGGCGGGCCAGAAAGAAAGCACTGGCTATTGATCGGCATACGGAAAACTTCGTCTTGATGTCGATCCAAAATAGGTTGATCGCGAAGACCCATATGGGTAAGGATTGCTCGGCGCAATCCAGAGACAATATTTTCTTCGCCCTCGTCCTCCCATAGAGATTCAAGTTCACCCTCATCAATTTCTACTTGCGGCTCAAGAATTGCGCGAAGAGAGCCAACGGTGAAGCGACCGAGCTCTCTAATGTCGATTTCTGTGTTGAACGAGTCCCAAAGCCCAGATTCACGTTTTGGGTTTAGTCGAGCTGTGCTTTCAATTAGAAGGTCTTGGTTAATGCCGGCATGAGGAAATGTTCCTTCGTCACCCGCCGCCAAAGATGCAATACGACCAAGAGGAGCTCTGTAGCTTGCTATCTTAAATCCAGGAACGGATCTGGGTGTGCTGCGGGTAATGAAGATCGTGTCTTCTTTGCCGTCCTCATCTGTAAAATGGACACGCGCGATAACAGGCTGCTCAATAAGGGCGCTCAACTGCTGCATCTTAGTGTCGGCGATGCTACCGAGATTACGAACTTGCTGCTGGCTTGTGAAGGTGTTGATACTTGCAAAAGAACTAGCTTCTCCGCCTCGGTGTTCGCTGCGAGCTTGTTCCGCTTCTTTGGCGACATTTTCGATGCATTCAAGGGAATCCCGAGAAATATCGGCAAGAACCGCATCTTTATTTGTTTTTTCCATTAGAAATCCCCCTCAATAAAAAATTAGTCCACCCTTAGTCCCTGCGTAACACCGCGAAACCATCAGAGTCTTCGCGGTGATGTTTTGATCCAATCATCACACTTACTTTGCAGCTTCTTCTATTTTATCGGTTACATCGACCACGCCTTCACAAGACCAGATGTCATCGGTCATAAGGAATCGCCAGCTATTGGTCGCTTTTACGTATGAGGCCCTTTCAGCTGCCAAGGAATGAGGGATCAGAGCCGCCCGCATGACAGAAAAGTTTTCGTTGAACAGCACGGCGGCAAGTATGTCGAAATTTTTGTCGGGAAGTCTCCGAAGAGCGCCAAGTTGGCGAGAGGCATTGTGCTGGGTAAGTCTACGAGCCTTAATCTGGTACTTAGTGCCATCGGTGCCAATTGCGTCGGCATCCTTTTCAGAATTCGTGGCTTGGTCCCACCCGAAGGCACGGCAAAATAACGTTTCTGCATAATCGCCGACAGGATTGTTGGATGTGCGGATCGTTCCTCTTCGCCTTAGTTCTTTTAATGCATCGGCGTGTTGCTGAAGAAGATCTAGGTCTGATAAAGCCGATGCTGCGGCTAAGAGGCCCGGCTTCATACTTGGCCTCCGATGACAAACTGTTCGTATGTGTCCCGTTCGGTCGGCTCGTCAAAATCCTGATCCCACTTCCCAGGGGCATCATCTGGATAAATGAGGAGGGAGATAGACAAGCGGTTTTGATCAGAAAAAATCGTCAATTCCCGAACGTCTTCTTCGCCGAGCCAAACGCCTTTCGGATGCAAGGTCCCTGTACGATTATCAATTAGCATGTCCTGCTTCGCCGCCAGGGATAAAACAGGAAGGGGAGTGACTTCCTGACGTGCTCGATAAAAGATCCCTGACTTTATTAGCGGCTCGCTACTCCAAGCCCAATCAATGAAACCTTCTTTGCCGACGACAATCATCGCCCGCTTGTGAGTCATTCCTAACCATTTGAGAATGGTCGCGGTCAGGGAGACGTCATAGCGGTCTGCCAGATGGGACATGAGATCAAGATTAATTGCATTGCTCGCGACTTGATCACGGAAATCGTCCAGGGGCATCAGCAAATATGACGCGAAGGTGTTTGCTTGAGCCTCGATCTGTCCGTACTCGGAATTCCATTTGTGCATGTCGCGGCTGCTGCACCTGAGTCCCTCAACTGAGTGCTCGCGATGAAGTAGATAGTGTCCAAGCTCGTGGGCGAGGGTAAAGTTGATGCGGCCTTTTGATTCGATGCTTTTATTGTAGATGATACCCCATTCGCCATTACCGCTCGGGTGCGGGAGCATCGCGCCTTCGAATTTGCGAGAGAGATCCATTCCTTCAATCATGGTGATGGGGGCATCCGGGAAAACCTGTTTAGAATAATCCCGAGCGATATCGGCCACGTTGATTGGAAAGCGGTCCAATCCGTGGGCTTCATGAAATAGCTTGATCAGCTTGCTAAGGTGGATCGCCCATTTCTCAGGCGTATTCGGCAGGTTCAAGCTTTCTTCCCCCACATATCGATCATCTGTTCGATCTTCTTTTTGTCCTCATCCTCAAGCTTGCTGAACTTTCTGAAGAAGGCTTCCTGGAGAACCTTCTCGTCGGGGGTCGCAGATTCATCTAACAGGTAATCGGTTGTTACTGACAATGCCTGAGCGATTCGGGTCAATTTTTCCGCAGATGGTTTTCTGGTTTCCCTGTTTTCGAGTTCCCACATGTAGCTTTTGCTGGATTCTGTGATGTCGGCCAGCTTATCGAGGGAATATCCCTTTTCCTTCCGATGGTGGCGGATTTTCTCGCCTAATGAGGTTGTCATCTCTTCTCCCTGGATCGGTCGTTCATGTTTTCGACCATGTTCGATATATGCCGAACAAATTGGTACTTGACAAGAGAATTGCGAAAATGTTCGATGTATACCGAACGAAAACGTACCAATAGGAGATTCGGCAAATGCCCAAACGTACACCCGGTACCCATCATGTAACTCCCAGCTCAAACGGTGGCTGGGACGTCCGTCGCGGCGGTTCTGATCGCGCCAGCGGACATTTCGAGACTAAGCGTGAGGCAGTAGATCGTGGTCGAGAGATCAGCCGCAACGCCAGAACAGAATTCAAAATTCATAATCGGGACGGGCGCATCGCACAGTCCGATTCTCACGGGAACGACCCGCGCAACATCAAGGGCTAAGGAGATTACAAATGGCCTCAGTGACGACTTTTATCCGTAACATGCCTGCGTCGTCGCTGCAGGCATACTTCGAGCACACCGGTATCGAGCTTCCGAATCCGATCAATTGGGAGGCTGCCGAACCCGAGGTGGTTAGGGGCACGCTACGTGCCGTTGATGAAATGTCTGAAGACGCCCGAGCGCGTGTGCTTAACGACGCCGAACGTGTCAGTGCCCTCGCGGACGATGCAGGTCAGACCGCACTGTATAGTGTCGCGGAAGATCGCACCGTTTTGGATGACCTCGTCAACGGTCATGCACGGTCGCTCTGGATGTTCCTGAATGCGCCCACATTGTTTCGTTTCGCTGAAGAAGTGCGTTTTACCGATGAACGTCGGCGGGGGCGCAGCTGGGATGGATTCATGGCCCCAGCCGATCTGGACCTGAAGCGTGACGAAGAAGCCTTGGAGGCATTCAAGTCGGCTTTACGCGAACGCTTTTCCTCCAACAACATTCACATCGATATTTTTGGTCGCCATCGCCCGACATTCGACGGTGAAGACTGCGAGTTGGTACAGATCGTTATTTACCGTGAGGGGCTCCCAGATGATTTTCTGGCGTTCGATGAGGTGGGCGAGTTGGTTCGCCGTGCTCGTCGTCCCGTGTTTGAAGCGGCGATGACATACGAGCCGGAAACCGGCGTCATCGAGGTGGTGGCCAATGATCGCGAAAGCCGTGAAGAAATGGCGCGGTACATGGCGCGCGACCTGCTCGGCGTTGAGTTTCAGAGCGAGAAGGTTCCGCTCCGGAACTATGACCTGTCCGTTCTGTTGGTCCCACACCCGTTTCAGACGGATCCAGATGACGGCATTGAATCTGTCGAGGTGAAGCAGTTGCGCCTGATGCCGTTCGACAATAACGGCGAGCGCGTCACATTGGAATGCCTGCGCAAAGCGGACCGGACCATTTGGAGCATGTCGGCAGAGCGGTTCGGCGCGAACGACCCGCTGGCTGGTGGATGGGTCGCGACCCAAGCCAAGTTGACCATCAAGTTTCATCCGAAGGGCTCGTCTAAGCGTGGGCGGACACTACCGCTGACGATCACCATGCCGCACGGCTGTAATTTGAAGGACCAGACGGAAGAAGAACAGTTGATCGGTGAGAGGTACCTACGTCGTTGGGGCATCTTGAATGATGTTGACTGATGTCGTTCCGTTTTCCCGGTCTGACGTCCAACTGGTTCAGTCGATCCTGCAGACGCCAGACGCGGTGATCACCAGTGCGGCCTTGGACGGGTTTCATGGCCGTTCGGCGGACACGCTTAAGTCTTCGGGTATTTTGCGTCCAGACGCCCATCAGCTTGCGGCGGTCGCGCTGTCCGATCATGAGGATGAGGCCGTCAATCTGTCTTGGTCGCCGGAGCATAGAGGCTACGGATATTTCAGCCCTTCGGCTGGATGGGTGCCGGTGTCCGGCGATCAGCTGACCGCGTATGCAATCTGTTTTCCTGACTTATTCCAAGTTCTGTTGGCACCACTGGATGTGTCATCGCGCGAGGCCCCGGAAGAATTGGTACGCGGCCTTATCTGGGAAGTGGGTGACGTCCGGTTGCCGGGTAGGGGTAAACGGGTCCCGGTCTGGATTGCCAGACGTCTCCATGCCCCAGAAGTTTGGTCGATGTTCGCTGACGCTGGCCGGTCAAGGCCATCCCCTGGTTTGCGCCTTGTCATCAATCTGACTCCAGGTCGCGTGATGGAGCCGACGTATCGAGAGCATGAGATCATTTCCCTGCAGGACGTGATCTGCGCAGATGGTTTGGCAGTTGATCCCGATCTCTTGGCGGCCAGGGTTTCGTCGGGGGCTCTGACGGCTGATGCACCTATCGTCGTCACGGCGGATGGCGCTTCGGTCAATGTTCATGGCAAGCCTTATCCATTCACCGGCACAAAGCAGCGATCTATCATCCGGCATCTCTATCAAGCTTGGAAATCCGGCGAGCCCGAATGCCTGACAGCGGCTGTTCTCGAAGCTGCCGAATGTGGTGCCTCGGTGAATACGCTCGCTAAAGCCTTTTCCGGTCGGTCAGATTGGCGAGATTTTATCCAGGAGAAGAATGGACGTTGCTGGATCTCACTTTGAGACCCGAAAACGCCAACTCCATATTTGGAGGTTGATTTACTCCATAAATGGAGTTATATTGAATCCAGAAATGGAGGTTCACATGGCTCTTTCTCACGCTTATCCAGCTACTCGGCACGAAGTTGCTCCCTTGATCGATCTATCTGATCGAGCAGAACGCGATCGGCTGAGCTCAGGGGCAGTCCGGGCGTTCTTTAACATTATGGACCAGTGGAAGGTCCGCGATGAAGCCGCTCGTCAGTTGCTTGGCGGAATTTCCAATGGCGCTTTCTATGCTCTGAAGAAGGACGGAGACCGCTCATTGGATGAGGACAAGCTGCGCCGGATCTCCTATTTGGTCGGCATCTTCAAGGCGCTGAACATTATTTACAGCGAAGATCTCGCGGATCAATGGATGCAGCTTCCGAACAAGAACAGGATCTTTAGAGGGATGAGCCCCAACGACTATTTAATTCATGGGGGGCTTCCGGCTTTTGCGACAGTCAGAAAGCTTCTTGACGCGCGGCGGGGTGGCCATTGAGCTTTCCCGAAACAAACAGGATCCGCCAACTCGATACACATCGGATGATTCCTTCGAAATACAGTGAGAACGGGGACAGTGTCCTCGTTCGCATTGCAGATGATGACGATCATCTTCAAAGCATCTTCGATCTGGATCACGCCACAAATGATCGGCTGCTCGCAGAAAATGATCTGCTTCCCGGCATCGGTGTTGATGAGCTGGTATTTAGTGTTCCATCTTATCGGATCATCAATGCAGCATTTACACACGCCCATCCACTGGGAAGCCGGTTTAATGGTCCAGACCGGGGTGCATGGTACGCGGGGTTTGCACTAGAAACATCCCAAGCCGAGGTCGCCTGGCACAAGTCGCTCGAACTTGCCGAAATCGACTGGCTGAATGAAAGCGTCACCTATGATGATTATCTAGCTGACTTCGGTGGTGAATATCATGACATCCGAGGAGATGATAACTTCTCCGATTGCCTGAGCGCTGACAGCTATGTTGCATCTCAAGGATTGGCCGACCGGCTTCTCGCCGAAGATTCCCCCGGCGTGATATATCCAAGTGTGCGCCATTCCGGTGGCGATTGCCTTGCCTGTTTCCGCCCGGCGCTTGTTGGCAATGTTCGTAAACACGCCCGGTATCGTTTCACATGGACAGGTAAACCCGAGCCCGAAGTTGAGCTTGAAGAGTCCTATATCTGATCCATTGAAAGCCTTTTAAAGCATCTATGAGCCGTCCCATTGGGGCGGCTTTTTTCGTTTCGGGCCACGATAGGGCAATTCCTACCTTCTGCCCTACCTTCCGCCTCCCCGGCTCCTCCCCCCACAACCGCCATTCTCCTCCCAGGTTTTCGAACAGCCCCCAAGGAGGACTCCATGGCTATTAAACATCTCAATCAGATCGAACTGGCCGATCGCTGGAATATCAGTGAACGGACGCTTGAACGCTGGCGGTGGACCGGCGAAGGACCCGCGTATCTCAAAATCGGTGGCCGGGTCGTTTATCGCCTCGAAGACGTGGAAGCGTATGAAGCAGATAACCTCTGCAAAAGCACCACCGAAACCCCGAACGATCTTTATGCGTGAGGGGGACGATATGAACATCCCCAACCGCATCCAAATCGACTACCTGAGCGCCATGGAGGTGGCGGATATCGCCTCTCTGCCGGTCGAACAATTGACCGCCTTGCAAAGTGAAATCGCCGAACGCCTCACCATCACGAAGATGATGAAGGACCGTTTCGACAGCGCGCTTGAGTGCCGCTTTTCCCTTCAGGCGAGGGAAGGCCGTGCAGCCCTTGGCAAAGACACGGGCACGGTTCGTTTCAATGAAGGCCCGGCGCAAGTCGTCGCCGATCTTCCCAAGAAGGTCTTCTGGGATCAGTCCCAGCTGGCTCAGCTGGTCGAGCGCATGAAGGCCGAGGGCGATAACCCGGCTGAATACGTCGACATCACCATCAAGGTTTCCGAACGCAAATACGCCGCCTGGCCAAGCCACATCCGCTCGGCGTTCGAGGGCGCAAGGACCGTGCGTGTCGGCAAACCCTCCTACCAACTCTCCCTGAACGATGAGGTGCAATCATGACCGCCAAGACCAAACTCGAACGACTGCGCGAAGATAACTGCTTCCTGACTGATCTTCCCGACACCATCCGGATCCCGCCGTTGGGCGATCGCCAGGAAGAGGTGATCAAACCCATTGAAGCGGCGTCTATTGACGACATTGCTTTTGCCCAGCTTGCTTTGCAGGCCAAATCCTCCGCGCTTTACGGAGAAATCGATGCGCTGCGCCGTGTCTACGACATGGCCCGCAAGAATGGCTCCTTGGGTGCAGACACTGCCCTGGATGCGGTTGCATCGAAGAAGGGGGGTAAGTGATGCCGCTCCCCATTATTTCCGCCGATGAACGGCTGTCGGAGCAGCGCGGCATTAAAGGCTGCATCTTCGGCAAATCCGGTATCGGCAAAACCTCACTGCTTTGGACGTTGGATGCCCAGTCCACCTTGTTCTTCGATTTGGAGGCAGGAGATCTGGCAATCGAAGGCTGGTCCGGAGACACCATTCGTCCGCGCACTTGGATTGAATGCCGTGATTTCGCCGTCTTCATCGGTGGTCCAAACCCGGCCTTGCGTGACGACCAGGTCTATAGCCAGGCCCACTACGATGCTGTGTGCGAGCAGTTTGGCGACCCGGAAGCGCTGGATAAATACCAGACCGTCTTTATCGACAGCATCACGGTCGCCGGACGTCTTTGTTTCCAGTGGGCCAAGGGCCAGCCGCAGGCAGTTTCCGAACGCACCGGCAAGCCTGACATGCGCGGCGCTTACGGCCTGCATGGCCAGGAGATGATCGCCTGGCTCACGCACCTTCAGCACACCCGGGACAAGAACGTCTGGTTCGTCGGGATCCTCGACGAGAAGCTTGATGACTTCAATCGCAAGACCTTTGTTCCCCAAATCGACGGTTCCAAAACCGGCAACGAACTCCCCGGCATCGTGGATGAAGTCGTCGCCATGGCTGAGGTCAGTCCCGACGGCAGCGATCCCTACAGGGCTTTTGTTTGCCACACCCTGAACCCCTTCGGCTTTCCGGCCAAGGATCGCAGCGGTCGGCTAGATCAGGTCGAAGAACCCCATCTTGGCCGTCTGATGGAAAAGATCGGCGGCCCCGCAAAACCGGCAGGCGAAAGGCTGACTTTTAGTCGCCCAATACCAGTTGCCGAGACCCCCAACACTGAAGACGACAAAGGAGCACAGTAATTATGACTGGTGCATGGAACGACTATAACGACGCGGAATCCCAAACATCCTACGACCTGATCCCGAAGGGCACCATTGTGCCGGTAAGGATGACCATCAAACCGGGTGGTTATGACGATCCGGCTCAGGGTTGGACGGGTGGATACGCAACCCACAACGATACGACCGGCTCGGTTTATCTCAACGCCGAGTTTGTCATCCTCGAAGGCCCGTCTGCCAAGCGCAAGGTCTGGAGCCTGATTGGGCTTCGCAGCCTCAAGGGTCCGGAATGGGGCAACATGGGCCGGTCTTTTGTGCGCGGCATTCTGAATTCGTCGCGGGGCCTTTCGGACAAAGACAATTCCCCTCAAGCGCAGGCTGCCCGCCGTATCAACGGTTTTGCGGATCTGGATGGCATTGAATTCCTGGCCAAGATCGATGTTGGCAAGGATGCCAATGGCGATCCAAAAAATGACATCCGGTTTGCGGTGGCTCCAAACAATAAGGATTGGGAAACGTTTAAGACTGGCGGCGGTCTCTGGACGCCGAGCCAATCGGCTGCTGCCCCCACAGCAACCGCACAGCCGACGGCCAACGTCAGCACGGAAACGCAACCTGCCGCAAACCCCAATCGTCCGTCCTGGGCTCAATAGGGGAGGCTGGTCATGTTGCTCCGTCCCCGCCAGAAAACCTTCGTCGAGCGCAGTGTTCAAGCGCTCGGCGAACACGGCAACACACTGGCTGTTGCCTCTACCGGATTTGGCAAAACCATCGCGCTGGCCGGTGTGACCGGTCAGCTACTGAAAGGCAACGATGTCAAGGCGTGTGTGCTTGCCCATCGTGATGAGCTGACAAGCCAGAACGAGGCGAAGTTCAACCGGGTTAATCCGGGCATCAGCACTTCGGTTGTCGATGCAAAAACCAAATCCTGGCAGGGGCGGACCACCTTTGCCATGGTTCCGACCCTGGCACGCAAGTCCAACTTGGCTGCCATGCCCGCGCTTGAGCTTTTGGTGATTGACGAAGCGCATCACGCAGCTGCCGACAGCTACCGCCGGATTATCGATCAGGCAAAGGACAAAAACCCGGACGTCAAAATCTTCGGTGTAACGGCCACCCCCAACAGGGGAGACAAAAAAGGCCTGCGTCCGATCTTTTCCAATGTCGCCGATCAGGTGTTCATTGGCGAATTGGTTGCCTCGGGCCATCTGGTGCCGCCGCGCACCTTCGTCATCGATGTGGGGGCCCAGGAAGCGCTGAAGTCGGTTCGCAAGACCGTTGATGATTTCGACATGATGGCTGTTGACGCCATCATGAACAAAGCGCCGATCACGGATGCGGTCATTCAGCACTGGCGCGAAAAAGCCGGAGACCGTCAAACCGTCGTCTTCTGTTCGACGGTTGATCATGCCCGCAACGTGCGCGATGCCTTTCTGTCCCAAGGGATTGAAGCCGCCATGGTCTACGGCGACATGGGTGCGGCGGAACGGCGCGATGTGCTACAGGCCTATGAGTGGGGAGAAACCCAGGTTCTGGTCAATGTGGCGGTGCTGACGGAAGGCTGGGATCATCCGCCGACCAGCTGCGTCGTGCTGCTGAGGCCATCCTCTTACAAGTCAACCATGATCCAGATGGTCGGTCGGGGCTTGCGCACCATCGATCCAAGCGAGCACCCAGGCGTCGTCAAAAGCGACTGTATCGTTCTGGATTTTGGCACTTCGAGTCTTTTGCACGGCAGCCTTGAGCAGGATGTGAATCTTGAAGGCAAGGTGGGCTCCGGTCCTGCCTTGACCAAGGAATGCCCTGAGTGCGCAGCCAATGTGCCTTTGGCCGTCATGGAATGTCCGTTGTGCGGATATCACTTCCAATCAGAAGGCAAGGAAGGTCAGCAGCCAATCACTGACTTTGTCATGTCGG
Source organism: Rhodospirillaceae bacterium (assembly GCA_002709955.1). Classification (GTDB taxonomy): domain Bacteria; phylum Pseudomonadota; class Alphaproteobacteria; order UBA8366; family Aestuariispiraceae; genus Pacificispira. Next base: position 4,487 of record PAQY01000011.1, on the reverse strand, counting down.
AAGTGGATCTGCTCAAACGTTCCAGCTTCCAATGGAGCGATCTCTTTGGTGATGATGCGGCGCTGGTTGCGAATGGCTTCAACGCCTGGAGCGGGATTTTCTTTTACCAAGGCCGCTGGCATGCCGTCGGCGGTGGCAAAGGGCTCAAATCGCATTTGCTGGCCATGGGTGAGCGGACCATTTGCCTGGCCGCAGCCGATGATTGGCTGAATGAAAACGAAACCGACGAGAGCGCCCATAAATCTCGCTCTTGGCTCAATCAATCGGTCACCAGCCGTCAGCTTCAATTCTTGCCGCCCGAGTACCGTCAGGACTTTGGCCTGACCCGGTATCACGCATCGGCCCTGCTGACCTTCCAGTTCAACAAAGCCGCAATTACCAATCTGGTGTTGAACGCTCCCGAAGATGACCGGAGGGCGGCATGACCCATGGTGATTTCATCAAATGCAGCCGCTCGTTTGAGGTTATGGCATCCGCGCGGGGAGCTCTGTGCCGTCTGTCGGCGACCGACCCGTGGTTTTGGCTGGTTCGACCGGCATTCATCGAAGCGTCCACGTATTCAGCGGTGGTTTTGCTCCATGGACTGCCAGGGTTTCTGGTCGCGCTTGGCGAAGGAGGGCTTGGGAATGGTTGATCTAACCGAACAGGAAAAAGCCGCCCTGCGTCATGCCGTCAAGATGTTGGCGGAGGTTATGGAAGAGATCGGCTGGGAAAGCCGCCTGATTGATCTCACAGAAACCCAGGTTCTCACCCTCGCTGAAGTCTGCGTAGGCGGGTTTCAAGACGCGATGCTGGCCACGGCCAAGGGCGAAGATACGGAGGTCCCTTTTTGATGCTGGACTACAACTCTACCCAAACCTTCGGCGATCAGGTGAACGCCTACATTGATGAGGCGTTGGTTGCTGAGAACCAAAGTCAAACACCCCGCCAATATCTCGGCGGCTCCCGTCTTGGTGTTGCCTGCGAACGTGCGTTGCAATTCGAATACGCCCATGCCTCCAAAGACGATGGGCGGGATTTCAATGGCCAGACCTTGCGGATATTCGCTGCCGGTCACGTATTTGAAGACTTGGCCATTGATTGGCTGCGCAAAGCCGGGTTCGAGCTCTACACGACCAAAGGCAACACGCCCGGTGGAGAGCAATTCGGGTTCAGTGTCGCCGGTGGCCGTATCCGTGGCCATGTGGACGGCATTATCAATGCGGCCCCGATGATGGATGGCTTCCCGGCCCTTTGGGAATGCAAATCGCTCAACAACAAATCCTGGAACGATACTGTCAAACGCGGTGTCACGGTTTCCAAGCCGGTCTATGCCGCGCAGATCGCCACCTACCAGGCATATATGGAAGCCTCGGTTCCGGGCATATCGCAAAACCCGGCGCTGTTTACCGCCATCAATAAGGACACAGCGGAACTTCACCATGAGCTGGTTCCGTTTGATGGAGGGCTCGCCCAACGCATGAGCGATAAAGCGGTTCGCGTCATTCAGGCGACGGAATCTGGGGAGTTGCTTCCACGTATCGCGCAATCGGCTGATTTCTTCGAGTGCAAATTCTGTGACTGGTCCGATCGGTGCTGGAGAACCGATGGATGAGCCTTGACGTTGTAAATATAAATGACTGGCGGGATTTCAATTCCGCTGCTCCGCAAAGACAGGACGATGGCAGACATACCGGGCTCACTGTCGATGAGATCAAGGCGCGATTGCTCGGCAATCTGCGTGGCCTTCTCTCCTACCTGTATCCCGCCGGTGTTTTCCGCCATGGCAAATTCTTAGTTGGCGATGTCCGAGGCCGCAAAGGCGAAAGCCTGACCGTTGAAATTACCGGGTCCAAGGCCGGGATGTGGCATGACTTTGCCACGGGTGAAGGCGGAGATGTTCTTGCCCTCTGGGCCGCAGCGACCGGTCGCAACACCCAGTCGGATTTTCCATCGCTTCTGGATGATGTTCGTCAGTGGCTGGGTGAACCGGGCACGGAAAGTGTGGCCGTTGAAACAGAGCGCACCGCACCTTTGGATGAGTTGGGTCCGGTCACCGCCAAGTGGGACTATCTCGATAGTGAAGGCGGTCTGTTGGCCTGTGTTTATCGTTACGACCCGCCCGGCGGAAAACAGTTCCGGCCCTGGGATGTCGCTTGCCGGAAGATGAAGGCTCCAGACCCCCGCCCGCTTTACAACCAGCCCGCTATGAAATCAGTCTCTGACGTGGTTCTGGTGGAAGGTGAGAAATCCGCCGACGCATTAATTTGTCAGGGCATTTGCGCCACGACGGCGATGAACGGGGCCAAGGCTCCGGTTGAGAAAACCGATTGGTCGCCGCTTCGGGGCAAACGTCTCCTGATCTGGCCGGACAAGGATGCGGCAGGTTGGCAATACGCCGAAGCTGCTGCCGAGGCCGCACTTGGTGCCGGAGTGGTATCTGTCGCCATTCTCATGCCACCCATGGACAAACCGGAAAAGTGGGATGCGGCGGATGCTGTCGATGAGGGCATGGACGTTGAGGCCTTCATCGCCAATGCGCCCCGTCAATCTATCGCGAGCCCGCATGCCAATTCCCAAGCCTTCAGCCTGAAGCAGCTGCTGGGAGATCGCTCTCCCATGCCCGACGATATTATAGCCCCCCGCGTTCTGACCCCGTCTGGCCTGCTGGTTTTTGGCGGTGCGCCCAAGGTCGGTAAAAGCGATTTCCTGCTTTGTTGGTTGGTTCACATGGCGGCAGGTATTTCCTTTTTGTCGTTTACGCCGCCGCGCCCGTTGCGCGTGTTCTATCTACAAGCCGAGATCCAGTACCACTATCTTCGGGAACGGATTCAGCAGATTTCGCTGCCCCCTGAGGTGATCAAACAGGCCTATGAAAACCTGGTCATCACGCCCCAGCTAAAACTCATTTTGAATGAAGCGGGCGTTGAGGCGGTTGGCGCTCTGATCCGCAAACACTTCCCGGATGGGCTGGACATCATCGTCATTGATCCCATCCGTAATGTTTTTGACGGTGGCGAGGCCGGTCCCAGCGAAAATGACAACAACGCCATGCTGTTTTTCTTACGTGATCGCGTGGAGAAACTGCGCGACGCTGTGGATCCGGACGCTGGCATCATTCTCGTTCACCACACCCGAAAGCTCTCCAAGAAACAGGTTGATGAAGACCCGTTTCAGGCGCTTTCCGGCGCAGGGTCTCTTAGGGGCTATTACAGCTCAGGCATGATCCTGTTTCGCCCCGACGAGGCTCAGTCGGAACGGCGACTGATTACGGAACTGCGCAACGGCCCCGCATTGGCTGCAAAGATTGTCGATAAGGAATCTGGGCGATGGATTGAGATCGACCCATCGTCCGATCGTCTGGTGCGCCAGGAATATGGCGACAAACTTGATGCCGAGCGTTTGCGTAAACGCGACGTCATTCTGCAGGTCTTGTTTGAAGAAGCTTTGGCAGGCCGGGTTTATACCTCAACCCAGTTTGCCGAGCGCTTTGAAAATAGCGCAGGGCTGGGTGGTCGCAGCACCATTGCCGAGCGCATCAGTGTTCTGACCACCAAGGGCTACATCAAGTATTTCAGAAATCCTGACGAGCACGACCTGCCGCCTCTTTCGCGCACTCGTTATGGATATCTTTGTGTCGAAGGTATGCAGTTGGGCGAAGCCGAAGACGTGGTGGACGAGGACACCGGGGAGGTCACTCAGGCCATTCATCCACTTCTTCCGACCCATTACAAGTGCCGTCAATCGGGTGCCGTTCTGGAAGTCGAGAGCCCTCATATCTGGGTTTATCACGACGACGAGGTGGACCATGAGTAGCCCCCGAATTCGTGATTTCAGAATCCAGAATCCAAAAATTCTGGATTCTGACTGGATCGTCAAACCGCACAAAACCAAGGGTTTGAGGCTGGTTTCAGAACCCAGCCGGATTCTGAATTTGGATTCTGGATTCTGGAAAAAACATGAGGTTTTCTGCGGCTCTCAGAGCCAATTCCAGAATCCAAGTGAATACCTCCCCCTAAAGGGGGAGAGGGCTACGCCAGCGCTGACGCTTGGCGACCCCTCTTTGCCATGCCTGTCGATACCGTCCGGCCAAATCACCCATCAGCTTTGTTCATTTAACACGGAGGCCATTATGCCTGAACTTTCATCGACCAAAACTCAAACCGATCCTTGTGCGGGTTCACTCAAAATTCTGGCCCTTGATCTTGGCACTAAAACCGGTTGGGCCGTTTGCCTGCCGGACCGAACCACCACCAGCGGAACAGCCGAGTTTAAAAATGATCGTTGGCAAGGCGGTGGAATGCGTTTCCTGCGGTTCAAGCAATGGCTCACCGAGGTAAAGCAAATGGCCGATGGCCTGGATGCGGTCTTCATTGAGGAAGTCCGTCGTCACGCCGGTGTCGATGCCGCTCATGCCTATGGTGGGTTTCTGGCCCATGTGACCGCCTGGTGTGAACATCACGCCATCCCCTATGAGGCCGTGCCGGTCGGCACCATCAAACGCCATG
>PAQY01000010.1 GCA_002709955.1 Rhodospirillaceae bacterium | reverse complement strand
GTGGTGGCGGTGGGGGCGGCGGGGGGGGCGGAGGGGGAGGCGGCGGCGATGACAGGAATCGCGGTACATCCGCAATGTCACCCAGACCGATACCACTGAAATCTTCTGCACTGCCATCCCCGTAAGAAGTCACGGGACCCACGGAAGAATTCCCAGCAGCGGAATCAATACCCTGCAGTGCATCTGCCAGGGCATTGATATCAGAACCCAGACTCAACAATTCCTGTGCCGAGACAAGGCCTCCATCGGGCATCAACAAGATTGGCGGCGCATCAGAGAAGGCCGCTTCTACCATCGACTGGAAACGCACTTCTTCCCCTGTTGGGAACACCAGGACGATGTCGTTATCCGTTTGCAGGATTTCCGAAACATCATCCAGGCTGAAGGTCAATTGCAGCGGCTGCCCAGGTAGAATTTCATAGAATGCCGTTCCACCGGGTTCTGGACGATCAACCGTGATCGCATCCCCTGCCAGCACGGCGTCGTCTGACGACCCGAACTGAAACACATTGTCTGCTGCCTGCGTAAACTGGGACTGATTGCCATTGCCATCCACGCCAAACGTCTGCACCGCCTGATCAAAGGACCCTTGCGGCGTAAGCAAGACCGGCGGATCTGCTGTGAAGGCCCCTGGCGTCGGGGACTGCAAGACAATCGTACCACCATTGGCCAGGGTCATCGTGATCTGTGACCCATCGCCGGACACCTGCGCGCTTTCGACATCGAAATCGACCTGCAAGGCTTGCCCTGGAGTAACGGTCATCGTTTGCGTTTGACCTGGACCCGGCTCTGGAACCGTTATCGCAGAGGACGCAACCGGGTTTTCTTCGCTGACAAAGTTGAACTGATCGTCCGCGCCGTTTTCGTAGCCCATTTTTGGGATTTCGCCATCAACAGCCATGTTGCTTCCGTCCTTTGCAGTTCGCGCCAAGTCAGATCATTCTGGGGCGCGCGTATATCAAAAATCACTCTGTTTGCTTGCACTCAATCTTCTCGCGGCAGACCAAAACCCTGTATTCTCAACGCCAATTCGACCCAATCTCAAATACAGCCTCTCAACCGGCAAACGCCTATGGCGCTTCTTGAAATCAGACCTGACGTCAGACAGACTTGTGGCCCGCATACATCTCTCCACGCATAGAGTGCACACAGGTACAGGAAGATTTCCAGAAAAACATACAAATATTTAATTAAAAATTATCTAAAATTGTTACTATGTTGATAATTATTAGAAATTCATACATTGCGTTGAGCTTTTTGGAAGCGCATTGCCAAAATCCAAGCCTGAACGAAAGGAGAATTTAGCAAAAGAGACTCTCTGAGCGCCGATAGCCATCCAAAAAACCAAGGGGACAACGGCACCACAGGATCGTCATCTAAAAAAGCTTAGCCTAAAAGGATATGGGGGGGCTGACACAGCCAAAAACACAGGCCCTAGGTCAATCAAGAGCCCGCATAGCAGCAAAAAGCCAGCGCAAATCTAAATCAGTCAAACAATCCGTAGGGAGTCCCGGTAACTTTCCGTGGTTCCACGGTTACGGGTTGACCCACAGGCTGATCTGCCTGTGTTGTCTGATAAGGAAGCTCTCTGTCGCCCATCGCCTGATCGGTGAAGCTGGCGCTGTTGCCATCACTGGAAAAGGCGTCATAAGAAACCACCGGTCCCGACACCGCCTCCATTGGTGGTGGGGGAGGAAGATCCTCAGCCCGCACAAGCGGTAGAGGATCCCCACCTTGAGACTGTGATGACGGATCCAAGGGAGCCAATGGGTCCAAAGGTGCCAAGGGGTCCAGCGGCGCCATGGGATCCAGCGGCGCCATGGGATCCAGATTGGGGTCCAAGGGTGCCATCGGATCAAGGCTGGGCGCCAACGGGGACAATGGGTCCAACGTTCCAGAAGAATCAATTGGTGCAAGCGGATCTAAATTGGGGTCCAGCACCTCACCCCCCGGCACACCACTGCCCGCGCCTGCGCCCAGTGATTTTTCCAGATCAATGCCTTCTGGTGGCAAGGGATCCAGAACCGTGCGCCCTTCACCGATTTGCGGCACATCCAGCGACGCCAGCAAGACGCCGCCCGTTGCCAGTATCCGATACACGCTGAATATCTCAAGAAACTCTGTCGTCACCAAATTGCCTTTGGCGATAAACAGTTCGTTTTCCGCGTCCAGCAATTCCAGAAGATTTCGACCGCCAACATCAAACTGCTGTTTGTAGGTTTGCCGGACACGATCATTCGCCTCAACCTCACGCCGCTGGGCCGCCAACCGATCCCGCGAACTGGTCAATGCATTCCATGCCAGGCGCATTTCTTCTTCTGTCAATCGGATCGCACGGTTCAGGCGCTGACGCGATTCCCCGATCCGGTGAACCAATTCATTCACCCGGTTGGAATCCCGAAACCCCCTGAAAAGATTGTAATTCACCCGTATCAATGCGGCCGCGCTGAGGTCAGCACCGCGCGTCCCGCTTTCGTTTCGGGTGGCATCGGCATTAAGCTCTAAATTCACCGTGGGCCAGAACGCGGCCTTCCCTGCGCGATATTCCTGGCGTGTTGATTCCAGATCCGCCCGCGACACCGCAATTGTCGGATTGTTTCGCAGCGCAAGATCAACAGCATCCTCAAGCGTCGCAGGCAACGCCCATGTCAAAGGCACTGGTCGCACCAATTCTGTCGGGGCCTCCCCGATCACGCGGGCATAGGTTGCATCTGCATCCCGCAAACGCCCCTCAGCCTCTGTCAATGTCGCCTGTGCCGCCGCAAGCCGGGATTCCGCCTGCTGCACATCCGCTGTCGTCGCAGCCCCACCCGCCGCCTTTTGCTCAACAAGCTGCAAGGTCAATTCATGGCTGCGCACATTATCTTCTGCAATCGCCGCCAATTCACGCTGCCGGAGAGATTCCAGATAGGCCTCGATCGCATCCTGGCCAATAAACTCTGACGATTCCCGAACCCGTCTGGTCGCAGAAATAACGCGCCCTTCCTGGCGGGCCACATCTGCATCCGTTGCGCGTCCATCAAACAACATTTGTGTCAGCGTCAAACCAGACTGATAGGTGGGCATTCCAAGACTGTCTTCATTGGTGCCGCGCCCAAACGCAATACCATCGCGCGTTGCCTCGTACCCGGCAGAGCCAGTGTAATCCAAAACGGGCAGATACTGACCGCGCGCCTGATCCAACTCATATTCAACCGCACGCTTGTTCTCAGCCACGATCCCAACGTCTGGATTGGTCTGCAAGGCAGAGCGAACAGCATCCTTCAGCGATGTCGCCGAAGCCGCCCCCGACCCACCAGCAACCAACGCCGCCAGCATAACACCCGTCAACAACCGCGCCCTGAGCAGGCCCGTCCTGGACCTGTCACGCCCGCCGTGATGGTGCTTATCGCCAAGAATCATGTATCCCGCCTCCAACTTGCCGACACTGCCTGCAGCCCACCCAGCCACAACCACCCGACCTAAAAGCACCGCAAGCTCTTTACTTTGCCCCACACAGTCTTGCGATTAAACAAAGCAAAATTCGCTACAGCTAGTACTGAATACTATATACAATAAAGGCTTTCCCTTTAACATGCAATGAAACCCGCGAAGATTTGTCAGTATTTGACTCACGGGACTCGCGCTGCGGGAATACAGTTCTATGTTTGCCCCACCCCTTTAAAATCCCTCCCATCAAGGGGTCTTTGTTAACTATAACTGTAACACGTCCACACATTTTGCCCCATTTTTGTTCTGAATTTGGCCGAATCAGTGGTCGATTTTCCATGAACGCTTGGTCAAACTGAAATATTTGCGTGTTGTTAGGCTGTTAAAAACATTTCATACTCCGCCCCAGGGTGACATATGAAGTCCATACATTGACAGATAAGAATGACTTCATCTAACGGCCTTCGCCACGTTAAAGAGCCGCGCAAGCAGCCAAAGGCGGGGGCAAGAACAGGGCCAGGGGTAGTAAACGGGTATGTCTCAGGCGAATGCGACGCTCGTCGTGGAAGATATTCACAAAAGTTTTGGGGCGGTCGAGGTTCTGAAGGGAATTTCGCTGACGGCCCAAAAGGGAGATGTCGTCTCCATCCTGGGCTCTTCCGGGTCTGGTAAAAGCACGTTTCTGAGATGTATCAATCTTCTGGAAACTCCGAATTCTGGAATCGTCTCTGTCAATGGCGAAGTCATTGAAATGCGGTCTGGCAGCAATGGGCAGCCAATGCCTGTTAGCAGAAAACAGGTTGAACGCCTGCGGACGCGCCTGGCCATGGTCTTCCAAAGCTTTAATTTATGGTCTCACATGACAGTCCTGCAGAATGTCATAGAAGCCCCGATCCATGTCCTGGGCATTTCAAAAGCCGAAGCAACGGAACAGGCCAAAGCGCTGTTGGACAAGGTCGGAATACTGGAGCGCATGGATTATTACCCCGCGCATCTATCCGGCGGCCAACAGCAGCGCGCAGCCATCGCGCGCGCTCTGGCGATGAACCCGGATGTCATGCTGTTTGACGAACCAACCTCCGCCCTGGACCCTGAACTGGTGGGGGAAGTCTTAAAAGTAATGCGCGATCTGGCGGATGAGGGGAGGACCATGCTGGTCGTCACCCACGAAATGAGCTTTGCGCGCGACGTTTCAAATAAAGTCATGTTTCTGCATCAAGGTCGCGTCGAAGAGGAAGGCGATCCGCAGCAAATGTTCAGCGCCCCAAAAACGGAGCGCTTTAAGGGCTTCCTGGCGAATACGCGCGATTAAGCGGTGCATCATCGCACAGGAAATTTGGGGACCATTGGGGTGGCGGTCTATTATACCCCATCCATGATGGCCAAAACCGGATCCATTGTTCGATAACCACGATGGATCGACAGTGGGAAACAAGGGAGTGTGTGATAATGCGTTTTGCAAAAATTGGATCTTTGGTCCTGGCTGGGGCCTTTTCGCTTGGTTTGGGCGCCGCCGCCCAGGCTGAAGACATGCGCATCGGTGTGGAAGGGGCGTACCCTCCCTTTTCCGAAAAAACCGCCAGTGGTGAGCTGATCGGTTTCGACATCGATATCGCCAATGCGATCTGTGCAGAAATGAAAGTTACCTGCACGATGGTGGAACAGGATTGGGACGGCATGATCCCGGCACTGCAGGCGAAAAAGTTTGATGCCATCGTCGCCTCCATGTCGATCACACCGGATCGCATGAAAGTCGTCGATTTCACGAATAAATACTATAATACCCCCGCAAAATTTGTCGCAAAGGAAGGGATGTTCACATCCGATACCCCGGAAGCTTTGGCTGGCAAGCGGATTGGTGTTCAGCGCGCAACAATCCATGATGATTTCGTAACCACGAAATACACCAATTCTGAAATCGTGCGTTATGCAACCCAGGATGAAGTGTATCTGGACCTGACCGCCGGTCGTCTGGATGCGATCATTGCGGATTCTCTGGCAATGGACGAAGGCTTTCTGAGCCGGGATGCAGGCAAGGGCTATGCTTTCTTTGGTGTGGACCACAATGATCCGGAATTTTTCGGTGAAGGTGCCGGCATCACTGTTCGCAAGGGCGAAGACGCCTTGCGTGAACGCCTGAACGGCGCGATCGCTGCCATCCGTGCCAATGGCACCTATGACACGATCATGAAAAAATACTTCAAAATCGATATCTACGGCGGCTGATGCTGCATGTGTTTAGGGTCCCGGGCGCAACATCGTCCGGGGCCCTAACCTGATTTCCTTCCCACCCGTATCGGACATCGGATCAGCCCATGGAAAACATCTGGGAATACAGGGATCTGATATTTATCAAAGGGGGACTTCTGACCATCCAGGTTGGGCTTGGATCCCTGGTGATTGCGACCATTTTTGGTCTGCTGGGGGCCTGGGCAAAGCTTACGACAAATTTTCTTCTAAATTGGTTGGCGATGGGATACACGACGATTATTCGTGGCATCCCCGACCTTGTATTGATGTTGATTATCTTCTTTGAAGGTCAAATCTTTTTGAATTTCGCCGGGGAATGGACCGGACTTTGGACTTATGTTGAAATCAGTCCGTTGACCGCTGGGATTGGCACCATCGGTTTCATCATGGGTGCCTATTATACCGAGACGTTCCGCGGGGCCTTTCTGTCGATCCCGAATGGTCAGATCGAAGCGGGCATTGCCTGTGGCATGAGCCGCCCATTGATATTTCGCCGGATCATATGGCCGCAACTGGTGCGCTATGCCCTGCCCAGCTTTACGAATAACTGGCTTGTGCAGTTGAAAACCACCGCCCTGGTCAGCGTGATCGGCCTTCAGGATATCGTGTATAACGCCAATTCAATTGGCCGCAAATTACGCGAACCCTTCACCTTTCTTTTTGCCGCGCTGCTGTTCTATCTGGTGCTGACGGCGGTATCGGAAATCGTGCTGCGATCCATGGAAAAGAAATATTCCGCCGGCGTTCGGCGCGTTTAGGAGAGGCCCATGGATTACACCCTGATCAGCGACAATTATAACTTCCTGCTGCTGGGCCTGATTAACACGATCTGTCTGGTATCGCTGGCCCTGCTGTTCGGGGGGATCATATCGATCCCGCTTGCGATTCTCAGTGCGGATCGACATCGCATATTCGGTCCGATTATTTGGGGATATACCTATTTCTTCCGGGGAACGCCGCTGCTGATCCAGGCCTATCTGATTTATTACGGCATGGGACAATTTGAATTTGTTCAGAACAGCTTTGCCTGGCCTATTTTGCGGAGCGCCTGGTGGTGCGCCCTTATCGCCTTCTCGTTGAACACGGCGGCCTATACGACCGAAATATTCCGTGGCGCGATTGAGGCCACCCCTTTGGGAGAGGTAGAAGCCGCCAAAGCCTGTGGCATGTCGCGGTTTACCATGATGCGGCGCGTCATTCTGCCCAGCGCCTTTCGCCGTGCCCTGCCCGCCTATTCAAATGAAGTGATCTTCATGCTGCATGGTTCCGTCGTCGCATCCACGATTTCCGTGATTGATATTCTGGGGGCCGGGCGTGTCATCAACGGCAAATTCTATGTGTTCCGCGAAGGGCTCTACAGTGCCGCTGTGATCTATCTGGCGCTTGTTATTCTGATTACACAGGGCTTCAGAATTTGGGAAAAACACTGGCACGCCCATCTGCGCGCCCGCCCAACCGGTACCCCCGCACCTGCACCAAAACACTAGAGAGAGGGAGGTTCGGGACTCCCGACTCAAATTGTTGAGTCCCTAGCGCCATATGGTATTGCTGAACAAGTGGACACCCACAATTTGTGGTTAACGCGCCTAAAACATTGATTCTGTGATATAATTATCAACTCCCCCCTATTCTATTGCGCCAAATGTGACTTTTCCATCGCCTTTAAGAGGGGGGATTCCTATGATTCAAACGTCCCCAGAAGGGGAGCGTTATCTGTCGGATCCACGAGGCCTAGGAGGGGCGCGCCGATGATTTGGAATTATGTCCGTGAGCAGAAGCCACGCACGACAAACCGCAGGCGATATCGTCGCCACACTGTCGCGCAAATGCGGGCGGAAATTGATCAAACAAAAGCCCGCGTGCAGGATATATCAGAAGCTTCTGTCCGCGTGATCGGGGCCCCATCCTGGATGGTCCCTGGACAAGGCATCGCGATGCGGTTGATCTTTCCGACACCTAAGAAGGAAATCCGCATACCGATCTATGGTCAGGTCTTGCGTCGCAGCGAGGTCGGTATGATCGTGATCTATTCGCGCCCCTTGGATCATTGGAGCATATCGTTCAAGACACTGATCGATGCGGGTCGAAATCTGGTAAGCGCCTGATTTACAGGCCCTTGTTTGCCCGCACGGGTACAACGGTGCGATCAAACACCGAAATCACCCCGGTCAGCAGGAACAGCAGCGACAGGCCATAGGGCAGCGCCGTGCTGCCCAATTCCTGCATCGCGACGCCAAATCCCATTGGGCCCAGGGTGCCGCCAATGCCCCACATAATGGCGAATAAGGCGCTGCCTGCGGCCAATTTTTGACCCCGATACCGTTCCCCTAGAATAGATAGTGCCAATGTGTAGGGCGCGAAGGAAACGCCCCCAAACACGGCCATTATGACCAGACCGTGCCATTTGGTCAGATCCAGTTCCGGCACCACCAGGCCAAAGCCAACGACGATGAACAAGATGATCGTCAAAAGCCGGGTTCGGGACATCCGGTCACTTAAATATCCTAAGGGAAACTGAAACAGCACGACCCCCACGGCCATGGCTGCCATGGGCAGAGATGCATTGCCATCACCGACCCCTTGCGACAGCGCATAGGACGGCATCAAGCCCAGCATCACCCCATCCAGCACCCCGAACAGGGCGACCACGACCATCAGGATCACAGCTTCGTAGAAGACGCGGACCAGGACGCCCTTTTTGCCGACAGCATCGCCCTCTTCCACCAATGGGTCGCGGCGATGAAAGGGAAGGATGGGTATAAAACAGACCAGAATTACGAAACTTGCCAGGATATAGGGGGTGAATCCCTGATACCCGACAGCCTTTACCGCCAGAGAACCCGCCGCAAAGCTGGACGCCATCGCCGCAACATAAATTGCGACCGTGCGGCCCCGACTGTCATCCTCTGCTACGGCATTGATCCAAGCCTCGCCCGCACAGAACAGGGCCGTTATCGCCGCCCCCAGGAAAAACCGAAGGCACAGCCATATGGTGAAATTATCGACCACAGGAAACAGCAGCAGACAAAAAACCGCCAGCAGCGCGCTGCCTGCCAACAGGGAGAATGTGCCATAGGCGCGGGCCAGACTGGGGACCATCAGACCTGCGGCCAGAACACCAATCCCCGTCGCCGTCGCGCTGATGCCAATCGCGGCCTCATCATAGCCCTGGGCTTCTAAAGCAAGGGCGATCACCGGATAGACAAACCCGACGCAGAAGGAAAACGCACAGATCGTGCCGATCACTGCAACAAGTTCAAACTTTTTGGAGTCACTGAATTTCATCATGCAGGCGACTTATCGCAAAGCCGGGGAGCAGGCAATCGGTTATCGATCCCGATTTGATTTTGAGTAATGATCCCGGGCCCAATTAAGGTGTTCACGCATGGCGCGGGCAGCCCCTTCAGGATCTTTTGCCTCAATCGCTTCGACAATCGCGGTATGCTGGGCAATGACCGTTGCGTCATCCTGGGCAGACGCAAACAATTCCGTGCGGTGATAGGTCAGCATTTCCGCCAAGGTGCCCCGCACAAGGCTGAGAAGATGTCGGTACACAACACTGTCCGACGCCTTGGCCAAAGCCATATGAAAGGCAACATCCTGTGCTGCCTTGTCAGCCCCCGGCAGGGTCATTGCGACAACAGTTCCCCGCAGCATAGCGACCGTTTCCGGGGTCATTGATTCCGCAGCGCGCCGTGCGGCCCAGACTTCGATTTCACAGCGCAAATCCATCAGATCCAGCATATTGCTGCGATCCAGGCGCACCAGTTCCGCCAGGGCAGGATCCGCCCCGGATGCGCGGGCAACAACGCGCGTGCCGCCGCCTTGCACGGCGTCGATAAATCCCTGCGCCTTCAGCGTCTGTAACGCCGCGCGGACAGAAACACGACTGACCCCCAGCATAACCGATAATTTTCGTTCCGCAGGCAGGTTCGATCCAGGTTCAATATCGCCCCCTGCGATCAGTTTTAGAATTTCTGCCGCAACCCGGTCAGCAACAGATTCCCGGCGGTCTGAAACACTCACAGCATCCGACACGACATGCCCCCCTAACCAACCATCCCATCAAAGGGACCTCTCTTGAAGGATAAGAATAGCATTGCTGTCGGGGTTATTCCGCCTTTTTCGGGGGGTCAGCGTCGGGCACGCCCTTCCGCACGCATCAGCATCCAAATCCGCGCCACTTCATTGGTCGAAACATCCGCCAAATCTGCTGCCCGGCGCAGGCTGGCACCGTCACGCAATAATCCTGCGACCAGCCGAAAGCGGTCATCATCGGTCATGCGATAGTAACTGCGTGTGAAGGTTTCGGGGCGACGTTGCTGGGACGGGCGACGGGACGGTGTCTCCTTATCCAGCCCCCTCGCCTCGGCCTCACGCTTCGCCTGTTCATAGCGATATCGATCGGCACGTTCCTGTGCCTCAGTCATACGATTGCGCGCCGCAGCCCAGGCATCGAAATCGTCGCGCCGCGCCTTGCGTTCAGCAGCACTCAGGCGGCCATCATCCCGTTCCGGATGCGATTCTTCCACCGCTTCTTCCAGGGTCATGCCGTGAATGGCGGCCATACGCACGGCTGCTTCGCGCGCGGCGGCACGTTCTCCTTCAATCGTGGCCCGTTCCATGACGCCAACGATCTTCCGAAACCGCTCCCTGTTCTTCTCATCAAAACCTTGCGCAGGCATGCTACTCACTTCCCTAAACAAACTGTATGAAGACCCATACATAATGGGGGATTCGCCCCCCGACCACCGAGCTTTTCAATCCCATCAATCCAACTATACTTTCACCCTATGCGAAGCCTTGATACCCCTACTGAAAACGACAGTGCCCTGCTGTGTGCGGAAGACCCGCCAGCAGTGACACTGCGCAATCCTGAAGGCACCGGCCCTGGCGTCATATTGTGCGACCATGCGTCAAACGCCGTGCCGAAATCCCTTAATTTCCTGGGCCTTCCCCCCGCCGCCCTGAAACGGCACATTGCCTATGACATCGGCGCCCAGGGCATGGCGGAAGTAATCTCAGACCGGTTAGACATGCCAGCCGTGATTGCGGGCTATTCCCGCCTGGTGATTGACCTGAACCGCCCTGCCGACGATTTTACCAGTGTGCGGGAAATTTATGACGGTGCCGTGATACCCGGCAACCGCCGCCTTTCCGCACAGGCGTTGCAGGCCCGCATCGATGATTTATTCCATCCCTATCACGATACAATACAGCAAGCGATTGTGCAAAAGGCCAAAACCCAGCCGCATCCGGCGATCATATCGGTTCACAGTTGCACCGATGTCTATCTGGATCAGAAGCGCCCGTGGCATATCGGCGTCTTGTCCAATCGCGACCGGCGCATGGCAGAACGTGTGCTATTGCGCCTGGCGGCGCATCGCCCGGATCTGACAATTGGCGACAACAAACCCTATTCCGGCCTTAATCCCTATGGATTTACGGTCGAAACCCACGCCCTGCCCCAAGGCCGCCCAAATGTCCTGTTCGAGGTACGCCAGGATATTATCGCAAGCCCGGCCGGACAGCGGGAATTTGGCGCATTAATCGCCACCGTGCTGGAAGAGGTTCTGGGGGACCCAAGCCTTTTCACCCGCTATCCCTCATAATCAAAGGTGACCCATGGCGCGCTATGAACCACCCCCCTATACCGTCGGCATAGAGGAGGAATATCTTCTCGTTGATCCTGCGACCGGTGAATTGGTCAGCGAACAGGAATTGCAGGAAGCCATTATCGAAGAAGTGAAGGCCACCGTCTCAGAAGAAGATGTCGGCATGGTGACGCCTGAATTCCTGAAGGCACAGGTGGAGGTTGGCACAGCGATCTGTCATTCCATCCAATCGGCACGGGACCGCCTGCGCATTCTGCGGACCGCTGTGGCGGAAGCCGCTGGCAAGCGCGGTGTCGCCCCCATTGCATCATCCACCCATCCAACCGCCCGATGGTCCCATCTGCAACATACCGATAAAGAACGCTATGCGATGCTGGCCAATGACCTGCAGGAAGTTGCAAGGCGGCTGGTCATCAGCGGCATGCATGTTCATGTTGGCGTGGCAGATAATGAACATCGGATCGACCTGCTGGGTCAGATCGCCTATTTCCTGCCGCATCTATTGGTGCTGACGACCTCTTCCCCGTTTTGGCAGGGCCGCAATACCGGGCTGAAATGTTATCGCCTGGCAGTATTTGATGAATTGCCCCGCACCGGCCTACCGGAACATTTTGACAGTTGGTCGCATTATGAAAAGCACGTCAAATCCCTGGTCGCGGCGGGCGCAATCGAAGATGGGTCAAAGCTGTGGTGGGACATTCGCCCCCATTTCAAATTCCCAACCCTAGAAATGCGCATCGCCGATATCTGCACGCGATTGGATGATGGAATCGCCGTCGCAGCGACCTATAGCTGCCTGATTTCCATGCTCCAGCGGCTGCGGCGCAAGAATCAGCGCTGGCGCAATTACTCCAATATGCTGATCCAGGAAAACCGGTGGCGCGCCCAGCGGTATGGCGCTGATAAGGGGCTGATTGATTTTGGTGTCACACAAACCGTCCCCTATCCGGACCTGCTGGATGAAATCCTGGACCTGATCGCGGAAGACGCAGATCGCCTGAACTGCACAGAAGAAGTTGCCCATACCCGCATGATCCTGCAGCGTGGCACCAGCGCAGACAATCAATTGCGCGTTTTCAACGCCGCCAAGGCTGCCGGAAAATCAGACAGCGAAACATTCAAGGAAGTCGTCGACTGGCTGATCACCGCGACGGTGGCCGACCTGTAGCAATGGCCCGCCATTGAAAATCATTATGCGCCTATCAAATTAGGCACAGACCCACGATCCGACCAGGAGGATACACTCATGACGCAGCAAATCGACGACCAAACCCGTCTGGAGCTTGAAGCCGCGGCTTTTCGCAGCCTGCGCGACCATT
Organism: Rhodospirillaceae bacterium; assembly: GCA_002709955.1. Classification (GTDB taxonomy): domain Bacteria; phylum Pseudomonadota; class Alphaproteobacteria; order UBA8366; family Aestuariispiraceae; genus Pacificispira. The sequence continues at coordinate 115,394 of PAQY01000010.1, read as the reverse complement.
TGCGCGAGCGGACTGATGTACAGAATATCGATCTGATGAACCTGTCGGGCTTCTGCCGCAATTGCCTGAGCCGCTGGTATAACGAGGCCGCGACGGAGCGTGGCATCGATATGGACAAGGACGAAGCGCGCGAAATCGTCTATGGCATGCCCTTTGCCGAATGGAAGGCAAAATATCAGTCAGAGGCGACACCGGAACAGAAAGCTGCCTTCCAGGACAGCCATAAAGGCCATTGATCAAGCGGCCTTATTCGGTTTGAACATCCCGCATTGTCAGGGCTGTGCCCGCGCCCAACAGCGCCAGAACCGACAGAACCGCTATGCCAAATTCCAGCCCCAGCGCCAGGGTCAGGCCAGAAAAGACACCAAGGATCAGCAACAGCACGCCAATGATGCTATTGCTGAGCGCGACATACTCCGCCTTTTTGTCTTTCCCTGCCATATCGACAATGTGGGTTTTGCGCCCAATCCGAACGCCTGAATGGGAAACCCCCAGTAAAAAGACCAGACCGGCATAAAAATAAACTGTTCCCGCCAAACCCGGTGCCAGATACAGGATCAGCAACGTCAGTCCCCCCAACAGTCCAGCCCCCCCTGCCGCATAGGCCATGGTGCGCCGGCTGGAGATATCTGAGAACCAGCCCCAAATGCTGGAGCTGAGCGCGCCTGCCAGGCCTGTCGCCAGCATCAGCCAGCCCAGGCTGGACAATTCCGTTCCAGATTCCCGCTGCGCCAGGGCGACGAATAAAGGCCCCATCAGGGCCGTTGAGATCATAAAGGTGCGCGCCAATAGAAAACGCTGTAGGTCCCGGTCAGACATCAGGGTCCGCAACTGATCGCGAAACACATCCTGTAAAGTCTGGCCCCCTTCTGTCGCGCCTTCATGTTCCTGCAACTGGGCATAGCTGCCCGCCGCCAACAGCCAGGTCAGGCTGGCCCCAAACAATAAGACATACAGCATCCAATCGGGCCGAACCTCAGACGGGGCAAAGGCAAGATAGAACCCAACCAGGCTGGCCGCGACGCCTGAAATTGTTGCGGCATAGCCACTGACACGGCCCCGTCGGGTCTTGGATACCGTCTTTCCCAGAACATCCTTGGCAGCAATGGAGGCAACGCCCCGCGCCAAACTAAACAGGACCAAAAGCGCGACAATCGCCCATCCAGCCGCATGCCCTTGCAAGCCGGAAAGACCAACGAAAGCCATGCCAGCGATACAGACGCCTTCCACCAGACTGCTGATGGTCCAGAAATGTTTGCGAATGGCAAATCGACGCAACACGCCGCCAACCAGGATTTGCGGCAACAGCGCCAGGGATTCGCGGATCGGCACCAGAAATCCGATTAGAAAGACCGGTGCCCCCACGGCCCCGATCAGCCAGGGCAGCACAACCTTTGCATCGGCCAGCGCATCACCTGTCTTGCTGAATGCCTGTGATACGATCTGCAACACGAAATTAACGGGCTGGTCATTGCACTGACTGTCTGGAATATCCTTACAGAATCGCGCGCCATCCTCTCCGGTGGCAAGGGTATAAAGCCTTGTGGCAAATGACGTGTCGGACATTGGTTTTCCCTGGATGAAATTTACGATCTGGAAGATACAGCAGATTGCCCAAAGAAAAAGTGCGGAGCTTTCGCCCCGCACCTGATCTTAGTCCAAAGTGATTGTTTAGGCCGCAGGATCCCAGCCGCTGATGGCTTTCACTTCCAGGAATTCCAACATGCCCCAAACGCCGCCTTCACGGCCATTTCCAGACTGTTTGTAGCCGCCAAACGGGCTGCCTGCGGGACGCGATGCCCCGTTCATCAGCACCATGCCAGCCCGCAACTGACGGGCAACCTTCTGTGCCCGGGCCTGATTGCCAGACTGAACATAAGAGGTCAGACCATAGGCCGTATCATTGGCGATGCGGATGGCTTCTTCCTCGTCATCAAACGGCAGCATGGACAGAACCGGTCCAAAAATCTCTTCCCGTGCGATGGTCATTTCGTTGTTTACATCGGCAAACACTGTCGGGCGCACATAATAGCCCCGATTGACGCCTTCCGGGCGACCAACGCCCCCTGCGACCAAGCGGGCCCCTTCATCTATACCAGCCTGGATCAGGCCTTGAATTTTTTCAAACTGGGCCGCGCTGACGACGGGGCCGATATGGCGCCCTTCTTCAGTCGGATCGCCAATCTGGGTTTTCGCTGCTGTGGCCGCAGCAATTTCGACAGCCTGATCATACACAGAGCGTTCGACCAGCATACGCGATGGTGCGTTACAGGACTGACCGGAATTATAGAACATACCGATCGAACCACCTTTCACGGCCTTTTCAATATCCGCATCCGCGAAAATGATATTCGGTCCCTTACCACCCAATTCCAGGGAAACGCGCTTGATCGTGTCGGCAGCCGCTTTGGTGACCGCAATCCCGGCGCGCGCAGATCCCGTCAGGGACATGATATCGATGTCGGGATGGACGCTCATCGCGTGACCAACCGTTGGGCCATCGCCATTGACCAGATTGAAGACCCCTTTCGGGAAACCGGCTTCATCCATGAATTCAGCAAACAGCATGGAGGACAAGGGCGCGATTTCGGAAGGCTTGAGCACCATGGTGCAACCCGCCGCCAGGGCCGCGCCAACCTTCAAGGCGACTTGGTTCATGGGCCAGTTCCACGGCGTGATCAGACCGGCAACGCCAATCGGCTCATGCACGATCCTTTCCTGGGGATTTGCCTCATTCAGGGCATGTTCCCATGTGAAATTCTTCATGACATCGATAAAGGCGCGCAGATGACCGATACCCGCAGCGGCCTGGGCGCTGTTTGCCATAGAGATTGGCGCACCCATTTCCTTTGAAATCGCCTCAGCCATTTCACCGGACCGGCGCTTATAGACCTCAACCAGCTTTTCCATCAGTGCCATACGTTCCTGGGGTGCCGTATAGCCCCAGGTCGCAAACGCCGCCTTAGCGGCAGCGACTGCCTTGTCCACATCGGCAGAATTACCCAGCGCAATTTGCGCACAGGGCTCTTCCGTCGCAGGGTTGATGACATCAATTGGCTTTGCATTATTGGGTGAAACCCATGCGCCATCGATATAGAACTTCATAAGATTTGACATGCTGTATCTCCTACAGAGGTGAGGATTGGATTGATCGGTGGCGACACTATCAAATGCATCCGCCTTGGAAAGCTTCTTGTTTCCCCAACACCCTTGCCTTGCGGGCACGGGTCGTCACCAGGGCTTAATGAATACCAGCGCCGCCCCTCCGGCAATCAGTGCAAAACCCAGCAACTGGCTGGGGGCCATGGGCTCCTTCAGGTACAAAAAGCTGAAAACGACGAATACGCATAATGTCACGACTTCCTGAATGGTCTTCAACTGGGCGGCGGAATAAACCGTGTGACCAATTCGATTGGCCGGAACCGCAAAGCAATATTCAAACAGCGCGATTCCCCAACTGATCACTATCACCAAGATCAGAGGCGCCGCCTTGAATTTCAAGTGACCATACCATGCAAATGTCATGAAAATATTCGAAATGCCCAAAAGAACAGGCACTGCAATATAGGGAAGTATTCCGGTCATGGCTTTATATCTCTCTCGCTATATGTCGGACGATGACATCATCAAAGCGAGTTAAACCCCTGTTTGGCAACAACCTAGAGCAATATCAGCATTTTCAGAATGATTGTTCCAAAATAAAAATGCCCCCGACAGGAAAATTTTTATGGGCTACAGGAAATGTCACATTTCCGGATTAACATTTTGTTTACGTAATCCAGTCAAGATCCAGTCAGGGTCACCTTCGGGTGAATGGGATCAGGCCAGCAGGAGTCGACGGGCATGGGTAAGGTGGACCATGATGCCGCTGAATTACTTCGCGACCAGGGCGTCGCTGCACTCGCATTCGCGCAAGCCAGGGCCTTGGAATGCTTGTATTATTGCGACGAGCCGGGTCAGGCCTATTGGCGCGCAATTGGAAGCCGCGTTGCAGCCAATCGATCCTACTCACCCAATTGTCCATCATATCACAACTGACCCTGACAGAATCATACATCCGTCATACTTGACCGCCCCGTCGCGGCAGGTATTGTGCCGCTATTCCACGGCCTAGGTCGTGCTGTCTAACTATCCCAAAATATACAGGGGGGCCCGGCCATGGCACATGAAGCATTGCAAGCAACGATTGATACCGCCTTTGACAACCGCGATCAGATCACAACCTCCACCGGGGGTGAGATACGCGATGCAGTCGAAACAGCGCTGAACCTGCTGGACAGCGGACAGGCGCGTGTCGCGGAAAAAGGTGCGGATGGCTGGACCGTCAATCAATGGCTGAAGAAGGCGGTTCTGCTGAGCTTCCGGCTGAATGACATGACGACCATTGCGGGCGGCCCCGGTGGTAATGCGCCCTGGTGGGATAAGGTTCCATCAAAATTTGAAGGTTGGGGCGAAACGGAATTCCGCGCCGCTGGTTTCCGCGCCGTGCCAAACTGCACCGTGCGCCGGTCGGCCTATATCGCCCCCAATGTCGTGCTGATGCCCAGCTTTGTGAATCTGGGGGCCTATGTCGATAGCGGCGCGATGATCGACACCTGGGCGACCGTTGGATCCTGTGCCCAGATTGGCAAGAATGTGCATCTGTCCGGCGGTGCTGGCATTGGCGGGGTTTTGGAACCGCTGCAGGCCGGGCCTGTAATCATTGAAGATCATTGCTTCATCGGCGCGCGGTCCGAAGTGGTTGAAGGCGTGATTGTCGAAGAAGGCTCCGTCCTGTCCATGGGTGTTTTTATTGGCGCGTCCACCAAAATCATCGACCGCACAACGGGCGAAGTCTTTATGGGTCGCGTCCCGGCCTTTTCCGTGGTTGTTCCAGGCAGCCTGCCCGGCAAGCCCCTGCCCGATGGCAGCCCTGGCCCATCCCTTTACTGTGCCGTGATCATCAAGCGCGTGGATGAACGCACCCGGTCCAAAACCTCCATCAATGAATTGCTGCGGACGTAATCTATTATGACAGTCAGTGCCCTTGATCCCATCGCCCTGACTCAGGACCTGATCCGCTGTCCCAGTGTGACACCCGCGGATGAGGGGGCTTTGGACCTGCTGCAGCGTGTTTTGGAAGGGCTCGGTTTTGTCTGTACACGTTTGCCGTTTGAAGAAGATGGTACCGATCCAGTAGACAATCTGTATGCCCGTCTGGGGACAGCATCGCCCAATCTGTGTTTTGCTGGCCATACCGATGTGGTGCCGGTCGGCAGTGCCGATCAATGGACCGTCGATCCCTTCGCAGCGGACATCAAGGACGGTATGCTTGTTGGCCGCGGTGCGTCGGACATGAAGGGCGCAATTGCCGCCTGGGTCGCCGCCGTTTCACACAGGCTGTCACAGGTCGGTCCGGTTCCTGGATCGATCAGCCTGTTGATCACCGGCGATGAAGAAGGCCCGTCGATCAACGGGACAAAGAAAATGCTGCCCGCCCTGGCCGCCCGTGGGGAAGTCATAGACCATTGCATCACGGGGGAACCGACCAACCCCACCGATCTGGGAACCATGATGAAGATCGGCCGCCGGGGCAGCCTGAATGGCTATATCACGGTGGAGGGCGTTCAGGGTCATACCGGCTATCCCCATCTGGCCGACAATGCCGCCCATCGCCTGGCGATGATGATGGCGGCCCTGGTGACCTGGAAGATTGATGATGGGTCCGATCATTTTGAACCGTCTGTCCTGTCGATCACCCAGGCCTTGGTGGATAATGCGGCGACCAATGTGATCCCGGCCAAGGCAAGCGCGCGGTTCAACATACGGTTCAATGATTTGCACAGCGGGGCCAGCCTGACCAAAGACCTGCAAGACCTTTTGACCCAGGCTGCTGGCGACGGCGCGAAATTCAAACTGGATGTTATCATATCCGGCGAAAGTTTTTTGACACCGCCAGGCCTGCTGTCAGATATCCTGACCGAAGCCTGTGAGACCGTGACGGGCAACAAACCGGACCTCAGCACCACTGGGGGAACATCGGATTCCCGCTTCATTAAGGATTACTGCCCTGTTGTTGACTTTGGCCTTGTCGGCCAGACCATGCATCAGGTGGACGAACGTGTCGCGGTATCTGACATCACGGCCCTGTCGAAGATTTATGCCAGGGTCATAGATCGTTATTTCGCACAAGGTGCAGCATGAAGCCGATCAGCCTTGCCGAAATGGCAGGGCGACTGGCAAACGGCGCACAGGTTTTCATTGCCCGTAAGCCTGCCCTGTGGACCTTTGGCGAAACACGCGATGATTTCCTGAAAAGCTTCTGGTGCGCAGCACTGCTGTTTCCCTTCTTCCTGTGGGCGATTTATTCTGGTGAAAGCGCGCGCTATGGCGACGCCCAGTTTTTCATCCGCCTTATCAGCCATACGATTTACTACATCATCGCCTGGACCTATTGGCCGCTGATCATGGCCACCGTATCCCAGAACACCGCCCATCCAGAAAACTGGATACGCTATGTTGTCGCGGTCAATTGGATGATGGCGGCCCCGATCCTGCTGCAATGGATCATTATCCTGACCCTGGCTGACAATGATCCTGTTATGGCGAATGGGCTGCTGACCGGTCTTCGACTGTGGGCCCTGTTGGTGCATGGCTGGATTTTACAAACCCTGTTCAAAACCAAACTGGGCCTGACCATCGGCCTGGTCATCGCCGACTTCCTGATCAATCAGGTACTCAGCAGGATTGAGGATTTCATCATCCTCAGCCACGGTTAATCGTCGTATTGAACCCTAGTCAGATACAGGCCCTGTGGCGGCGCAGTAGGGCCTGCCACTGCGCGGTCCTTGGCGTTCAGGATGTCGGTTACATCATCAGGGGTCCATTTGCCGCGACCGACCCGCTCCAGGGTGCCTGCGAAATTCCGGATCTGGTGGTGTAAGAAACTGCGTGCCTCGGCAACGATATGGATTTCCTCCCCGATACGGGAAACATCCAGCCTATCCAGCGTTTTCACTGGGCTGGCCGCCTGGCATTCTGCGGCGCGGAAGCTGGTAAAATCATGCAGACCGACCAGCCGCTGGGCCGCCGCGTGCATCGCATCCACATCCAGATCGCGGGGCACCGGCCAGACGCGGCCGATATCCAGCGCGGCCGGTGCGTGGCGATTCAGGATACGATACAGATAGGCGCGCCCCGTGGCGGAAAAGCGCGCGTGAAAATCCTCTGTCACAGCCTCAACATGGGTGACGGCGATAGGGTTGGGCTTCAGATGTTGGTTGATTGCATCCCGCACGGTCCGCGCCGTGGTCTGTCGCGCAATATCGACATGCGCGACCTGGGCCAGGGCATGGACGCCGGTATCGGTGCGCCCAGCCCCCTGAACGCCCGCATCCTCGCCACAAAAGGCGAAAACCGCAGCCTCCAGGGCGGCCTGAATGGTCGGACCGTTTGGTTGCCGTTGCCAGCCCACAAACGGCCCGCCATTGTATTCAATTGTCAGCTTCCAGCGTTGCATCCCAGCGATTTACTGGATTGCGGGGATTAAGGAAAGCATGACACGTCCATCAGCGGTCTGACGGCTTACTGTTTCATCTTGCTGTGGTCCATTTCGCCCATCATGGCACCGGGGGCCATTATCGGGACATCAACATCAACCTTGCCTGCCTTTTCGAAAACCAACGTCAGCGGCAGTGTTTCCCCTTCAACCAACGGCGCTTTCAGGCCCATCAGCATCACATGATTGCCACCCGGTTCCAGTGTGATCTTGGCACCGGCTGGAATTTCGATGCCGCCTTCCACTTCTTTCATGCTCATCACACCGTTCGTCATCTCGGTCATATGGATCTGAATCATACCGGCAGCATCCCCCTCTACCCCGATCAGGCGATCTGAGGTTTCACCGGTATTGGTGATGGTGACATAGGCTGCCCCGGTTTTTGCAACCGGTGACGCGCTGGCCCGGGCAAAGGAGCTTTCAACATGGATCGGTCCACTATGGGCCTGCACCGGGGCATTGAATGCAAACAGAATGGCGGCAAGCAGGGCGAAGACCGCGCCATGGCGGATCGTCATTACAGTCTTTAACATGTGATTATACCTTCTTTAAACGCTGAATAATGTGGCTTCGGGTATTCAGGTTTTAAGAGGGGGGGCCCTGACAGGCGGGCGATGCGCCCTATAGGCAGCAATGACACCCTGATCCACAGGATGCCATGACACGCGGTACACAGCGTCTTGCAGGGAACGCAGGGCGATAGGCGGCGTGGCCAGGACAGGGGCAACACAACAACCACCGGGCATGGCGCATGTATGCCAGGGCACAACGGGTTGAGCAGCGGGATCTGTCTGAGGCGCGCCGCCAAGACACTGGAACACGATCCGAACATCAGAATGCCCATCAGACAGGCCTGCTGCGATCGCGGTTCCAAGCGGCAATGTGAACTGAATCAGAATCGCAAAAAGCGCCAGGCATCGGGCAATGCTGCCAAGGGATCTAAATCCGCGCCAATGCTGCACCCTATGGACTCCCCAACTGTCTAAACCGTGCCAATCAAATCAAGGTCAAACGGTGTCGACTGATACATATCATTGATCCAGTTTCCAATAAACAGATGCGCATGACTGCGCCAGGTGTTGGCTGGATCCCGGCCAGGATCATTCTGTGGGAAATAATAGCGCGGCGGCTCTGTTTTCAATCCCTCATCAATATCGCGCTGATATTCATCCCTCAGGGTCCAGGCATCATATTCCAGATGGTTCAGCATGTATATGTGACGGTGGGCCGCATCATTTATGACACACAACCCGGCCTCATCCGACTCAATCAGAACCTCCAGCCCTGGTACCTTGGCAATATCTTCCAGCCGGGTTTCTGTATGGCGAGAGACCGGGATCGACAATTCATCCGAGAAACCGCGCAACAGGCTGGATGTGCGATTAACGACACGATGGGGAAACACGCCAAACATTTTCGATGGCAATTCATGTTTGGGAATGCCATGCAGATGATACATCGCCGCCTGTGCGCCCCAACAGATATCTAGGCAGGATTGGACATTCGATTGGGTCCAATCCAGGATTTGTTCCAATTCGCTCCAGTATTTCACCTGATCGAAGGGCAGTGTTTCCACCGGTGCGCCGGTGATGATAAAGCCGTCAAACTTCTCTTCCCGGACCTCTTCCCAGGCACGATAAAAGGTTGATAGGTGATGGGCCGATACATTCGACGGCACATAGCTGCCGGTCGTCACCAGGGTTAATTCGATCTGAAGCGGGGTTGCCCCGATCAGGCGTGCCAGTTGGGTTTCGGTCTTCTGCTTCTGTGGCATCAGATTCAACAGGCCAATCTTCATCGGGCGAATATCCTGGCGAATCGCATTCGCTTCAGACATCACATTCATGCCTTCGCGCTCCAACTCCAGGCGGGCGGGCAGATTATCCGGGATTTTAATTGGCATAACGGATCGCTCTCATTCACTGAAACGGACAGATAAGAATTCCCAACGGGATCGGAGTATTAAACCCCACCGACCAGAATTTCCACAAAAAAGTCGTGAATTAAACCAGCCCCGCATAATCGATCGAATCCAGACCGGAAACGCTTTTATTTTGATTTCAGGCATTGGGCGCGCTACGTCCTAGAAACCAATCCTATATTGGTGTTTAAACAAGACGATCAAGCTGGGCGAAACCATGGCAAAACCGACACTGGATGAACTGCGCCAACAGATCGATGAAATCGATGATCAGATCCATGAACTGATCCTGAAACGTTGGGATGTTGTACAATATGTCGCGGCGGCTAAGGGTAAGGCGGCAAAGCTGCCGGTGCGCCCGACGCGCGAAGCATCCATGTTGCGCCGACTGGCGGAACGACATCGCGGCCCCTTCCCCTTTGCGGCCCTGGCCCGTATGTGGCACGAAATGATTGCCGCCTTCACCATGTTGCAGGCGCATTATTCCGTCGCGGTGCTGGCCAATTCTGAAGAACATACATTATGGGATCTGGCGCGCGACCAATTTGGCAGTCAGGTCCCCATGACCGCCTATCCCACGGTGCGCGATACACTGGCCCAGGTCTTTGAGGATCGCCACCAGATCGCCGTGCTGCCTGCCCCACGGGAAAGCGACGACGATCCCTGGTGGGTCAAGCTGTCGGGAGCCAATGCGCCCAAGGTGATCATGCGCCTTCCCTTTGCCGGTGTCGGCAGCGTGCGCGGTCAAATGCAGGATGCCTTTGCTGTTGCCCGGCTGAAGCTGGAACCAACAGGCAGCGACCGCACCCTGGTCCTGATGGAAACAACAGAGCCCCTGTCGCGCACGGCGCTGAATGCCATCTTGCAACGGGCGAAGCTGCATCCGCTTTTCACAGCCTCCGCACCACAGGAGGAAAGCTGGGTGCATCTAATCGAATTGGGGGATTTCATCGACAGCAAGGACCCGCGCCTGGAATTGATCGAAGTGCGCGATTCCGTTGTTCGGGTAGAAATTGTCGGCGGGTATGCAGAGGTTCTGGGCCCTGAAAAGCGTCTTCCTGTGCCCCAGATGGATGATGAGGAAGACAGCACAAAATGACGAAGAGCCCGCTAATCCTGCGCCCCGGCATTGCCGATGCACCGATTTATGTGCCAGGGGCCCATGGCGACGACACGGCCGCCATTCCCCCCGCTGTCTTATCCGCCAATGAAAACCCGTTAGGGCCCAGCCCAAAGGCAATTGCCGCCTATGGCGAGGCAATCCATCTGAACCGCTATCCCGATGGCGGTGCGACACGATTGCGCCAGACATTGGCTGCCCAGTTCGGTCTGGATGTGAACCGTATTGTCTGCGGCGCGGGATCAGATGAACTGATCACCCTGCTGATCCGCTGCTATGTGGGGCCAGGGGACGAAGTCCTCCAAACCCAGCATGGCTTTCTGATGTATGGCATTACCGCGAAAACCGTCGGGGCCACGCCGGTTCTGGCACCGGAAACACCGGACCTGCATACCGATATCGACGCCTTGTTGGCCTGTGTTACCGACAAGACGCGCATTTGCTTTGTCGCCAACCCGAACAATCCGACCGGCACTTATATCCCCGGCAGCGAATTGCGCCGCCTGCGCGACGGGCTGCGGGAAGACATCCTGCTGGTGATTGACGCCGCCTATTCTGAATATGTCGATGCGCCGGATTATTCCGATGGGCGCGATATGGTTGAAGACTATCAGAATGTCGTGATGTTGCGAACATTCTCCAAGCTGTATGGTCTGGCGGCATTGCGGCTGGGCTGGTGCTATGCGCCCGAAGCCGTCGTGGATGCCCTGAACCGCGTGCGCAGCCCGTTTAATGTCAACAGCTCTGCTCAGGCGGCCGGTATCGCCGCCCTGGGGGACCAAGACCATGTTGACCTCAGCCTGGCGCAGAATGCACAACAATTGAAGCGCCTGTGCGGGGCCTTATCCCAATTGGGACTGGGCTTCCCGCCTTCCGTCTGCAATTTCGTGCTGATCCGTTTTAACGATGCCGACACCGCCAAACGCGCCCTAACCCATCTTGCAGATCAAGGGGTTATCGTGCGGTCCGTCGCAGGATATGGCCTGGCCGACAGTCTACGCGCCACGATCGGCACGGCGGCGGAAAACGACCGCTTAATCGCCGGACTGACGGATTTCATGAATAACGGCTAATCTCTGGATCTTTTATTGGGCCGGAGCCGGTGCAGCCTGTGGATCAGTGCCTTGCATCGGGTTCGACCCGGCATCCAGGGTCTCGTCACTGACGGTTGGGGGCGGGGCAAGATCAGGAAATGTTGTGATTTCACCGGTCTTTGGCGCGGGCACAGCAGGTGGCAGTGGTCCAGCCCCGGCGACAATGGGCGGTATTTCCGATAGTGCGACGGGTCCCAGCGACAGGATGCCATCCTGTATTGTTACCGGAAAGCGGACCATTCCCGCCTGACCGGAGCCCAAGGATAACAGGCCGACCCCCATTTCAATATAACGCCGTATCTGACGATCGATCAGACCAGCGCCTTCAAATCTACGCGCGGTTTCAGAAAGCCCGGTCGCCTGCATGCCAAAAGCAGCCAGGGGACGCAGATACTCATCCAGGCTGATCGTCCCATCACCAGACAGATTAAGGTCCTGCCACGCCAGGGCGATCTTGCTGACCTCAACACCGCCCCCGGCATCCCGCCAATCTGACAGGCGCTTTGCCATGCTGTGTTCCGGATTGGGTTGAGGGCCAGACACCGTGAAATCAAGGATCGCCGCCTCAATCTGTTCTGACAGGCCTTGCGGCACAAGACCAGGCATCTTCGCGCCGACAAGTTCCAGATGACCTGTCATAATATCCGCATCACGGTCCTGTGGCGCACGGAATGGCATGGTTCCAGAGACGCCAATCGTGTCGATGGTCAAACCATTGGGCCCAGAGACATCCGCCGCGATCAGACGCAACTGGTGCTGTGACACATCCCTTTGATACAGATAATCCCCGGTTAGATCCTGGATCACCACCGGTGTTTTCTGGCTTTCCGGAATAACCACCGCAGAAAGGCGAAGCGGTTGATCACTGGCTACCTGATATCGATCCAACTGCCAGGGTTTGAACGTGACCGTCAGCGCATCGCCAGAGACTGTCCAGGCCCGCAGTGGAGCCGCGACACCAAACCGGGTCGCCGTGAGAGCCAGGGAGAAGGGGTACCCGCCGGTATCAATCCGTTCAAAATTGATATCATAGCCTTGGCTGCGCTGCTCCGACACCCATCCCTGAAAGCTGGACATCGCCAGACGCGCGGAATAAAACCACCAAGCAGTCCAGGCCCCGACCAGGAGCACCAGAATACCAACCACCGACAGAAGCAAAGATCTTTTTCCCATAAGTCCCGATGTACGCGCCAGAAACCGGCTTGGCAAGCTGGGCGCGCCTTGTCAGGATAAAAGGATCATGACAAAGCCGCCCCAGCATCCAATTCCCCCCCTGCCAGATTTCGACCGCGCCCCGGACGATACGATCTGTGAACGGGCGGATGCCTGGATTGCCAGCATGCCGGATCCACAAAATGTCTGGATATTTGGCACCGCTTCATTGATCTGGAATCCTGACTTTCCCTATTGTGACCGGCGGCGCGCAGCGGTTCAGGGCTGGCATCGGGCCTTGTGCCTGTTTTCAACACGGTATCGCGGCACGCGGGAAAAGCCCGGCCTGGTCATGGGCTTGGCCCCCGGCGGCAGCTGCGAAGGCTGCGCCTATAGAATAGACCCGGACCGATTACAGGAAGCCGCGCGGGCAATCTGGCTGCGTGAAATGGGAAATTCCAGTTATGAAATCATTCAACTGACGGCCCAAACCGATATTGGTGAAATCCAGTGCTACAGTTTCGCCCCGGTATCGGGTCACCCGCAATGCGCCCATGGCCTGCCCCTTGAGATGATTGAGGCAACTGTGCTGAGTGCCTGCGGTCAGCGGGGCACCAATCTGGAATATGTTTTGAAAACGGTGGAGCATCTGGATCAATTGGGAATACACGATCCTGATTTGCATGCTCTGGCTGCCAGATTAATTCACCTGCAAACCCAAAATGAAGAGGAGCCAGAGGCATGAGCGAGCGTCCAAAAGCCATTCCCACGGTCCAGGTAGACGATGATCGCGTCCGCGTCACCGAATGGCATTTCCCGCCCGGTGCAGAAACGGGACGGCATCAACATGGCATGGATTATGTCGTCGTCCCCATGACAACAGGTGCCCTGACAATTGAATTTCCAGACGGAAAAATCCTTCAGTCCGACCTGAAGGCAGGCCTGTCCTATGCGCGGAAAACCGGCGTTGACCACAATGTGATCAACGACAACGATTTTCCCTTCACCTTCGTAGAGGTGGAGATCAAGCAATAGGCCTTATTCAGCGGCGGCTGGCGTGGTCCAGGGGGCTGTGCGGCTGCGGTTATCTTCATAACCATCGATGGCCGCCCCTTTCTGTAAGGTCAGCGCGATATCATCCAGGCCGTTCAGCAGACAATGCTTGCGGAAAGAATCCACTTCAAACGGGATTTCCGTGCCATCGGGATCGACGATAACCTGACGGGGAAGGTCGATTGTGAACTGGGCATTCTGGCCCCGCTCTGACTTTTCCATCAGGGCCTTCACAGTGTCTTCCGGCAGGCGGATTGGCAGAATTCCGTTTTTGAAACAGTTGCCATGGAAGATATCGGCAAAGCTGGGGGCAATGACACAGCGAATGCCAAAATCTTCCAATGCCCAAGGCGCATGTTCCCGGCTGGAGCCACAGCCAAAATTGGCCCCGGCGATCAGGATTTGCGCATGGGTGTACGGCTCTTTGTTCAGCACGAAATCCGGCTTGGGATTGCCATTGTCATCAAAGCGCATTTCATCAAACAGGTTCTTGCCCAGGCCGGAACGCTGAATGGTTTTCAAAAACTGCTTGGGGATGATCATATCGGTGTCGATGTTGATCATATCCATCGGGGCAGCGATGCCGGTCAATTCGGTGAAGGGTTTCATGGCTGTCTGATCCTCTCTTACCGCTTGCTGCGTTTCAGCAATGAACTCAGAATGGCCGCATCCATGGCGCTGATCATGGCGTCATCGTTTGCGGGGGCCGGAACATCGATCTGCCAGGCGCTGTATTGCATATCGCGGCCAAACAGGCGGTCCAGATGATCCTTAGGCAGGGGCATTTGATGGGTCATGACAGGAACTCCCGCACATCAGCCAGGTGGCCTTTCAGTGCAGCCGCCGCGGCCATGCCTGGGCTGACCAGATGGGTTCGACCACCCCGGCCCTGACGACCCTCAAAATTGCGATTGGACGTTGAGGCACAGCGTTCCTTCGGGGCCAGCTTATCCGCATTCATGGCCAGACACATGGAACAGCCTGGTTCCCGCCAATCGAAGCCAGCGGCGATCAGGATTTTATCCAGGCCTTCCGCTTCCGCCTGTTGCTTCACCAGACCAGAACCCGGGACCACCATGGCGCGGACGCCCTCTGCGACCTTGCGACCCTTGGCGATTGCCGCAACCGTGCGCAGGTCTTCGATCCGACCATTGGTGCAGGATCCAATGAAAACCGTATCGATTTTGACATCGGTCATCTTCATGCCCGCCGTCAGCCCCATATAGTCCAGGGAGCGTTGCGCCGCCGCAGCCTTGCCCGAACCATAAGATTGCGGATTGGGCACTGTGCCGGTGATCGCAACCACATCTTCCGGGCTGGTTCCCCAGGTGATTTGCGGTGGGATATCGGCGACATCCAGGGTGACTTCCTTGTCATAGACCGCGCCCTCATCGCTGGGCAGCGTCTTCCAATAGGCCACCGCCTGTTCCCAGGTTTCCCCCTTCGGGGCCATTTCACGGCCTTTCAGNTAGGCNAANGTNGTNTCNTCNGGNGCAATCANNCCAGCGCGNGCACCGCCTTCAATNGCCATGTTACAGACNGTCATNCGCCCTTCCATNGACANNTCNCGGATCGCCTGACCGGCAAATTCNATNACATGNCCGGTNCCGCCCGCNGTGCCNATCTTNCCNATNATCGCNAGGATCANNTCCTTTGCNGTAACNCCNGTNGGCAANGCNCCATTGACNGTGACNCGCATATTCTTTGCCGGGTTCTGCTGNANCGTCTGGGTCGCCAGNACATGNTCNACNTCCGACGTTCCAATNCCAAANGCCAGNGAGCCAAACGCGCCATGGGTCGCGGTGTGACTGTCNCCNCAAACAATCGTCATGCCAGGCAGGGTNAAGCCCTGTTCCGGNCCGATGATATGAACNATGCCCTGNCGNACATCGCTCATNTCAAAAATCGGCACGCCGAATTCTTTCGCATTGGACGACAGGGTTTCGACCTGGATGCGGCTTTCCTCATCCTCGATCCCACCTGCGCGATTGGCGGTAGGGACGTTGTGATCCGGCACAGCCAAGGNAAGTTCTGGACGCCGCACTTTGCGACCAGAAACGCGCAGACCTTCAAAAGCCTGCGGACTGGTCACTTCATGCACCAAATGACGGTCGATATAAATCAGGCACGTACCATCATCCTGTCTATCGACAATGTGGCTATCCCAGATTTTATCAAACAGCGTTCTTGGCTTCGTCATGCTTTCCTTACCCCTTTTCTGCCTCGTTTTGCCCAAGGTCAGCGGATCACGCCACAGTACCGGTTACACAAGGCCCAATCCATTGAATGCGATCTGCCGCATTTTCCAGACAGGTTTGCTACCACCCCGAAAGGCAATCGCATATCCCTTAACGGTCACAAGACTTCATCCGCCTCGTGAAAAGAGTAAANGNACTCTTTCCNNAAGGCATCGACCNGCGCCTGTACCGACNTANTCCGGTACAGGCCNNATGGTCTTTAGTCGCCCTGATAGCGGCCGTTCTTCATGCCGCGACCGGTGGTGCGTTCGATGATACGCGCCGACTTACCGGTACGACCACGCAGGAAGTACAGCTTCGCACGACGGACTTTACCGCGACGCACGACGTCGATGCCTTCGATCCGCGGGCTGTACAGTGGGAACACACGTTCCACGCCTTCGCCATAGGAAATCTTGCGGACGGTGAAGTTGGAATTCACGCCAGCATTCTTGCGGCCGATGCAAACGCCTTCGAAAGCCTGGATACGCTCGCGCGTGCCTTCGACAACCTTCACACGGACAACGATCGTGTCACCCGGCGAAAATGTCGGGATCGCCTCGCCAGTGGTCAAACGCTTTTCGACCTGCTCGGCATTGATCTGTTCAATGATATTCATGACCTCGGTTCCTTTCTTCGCAAACCTTTTGCGTTACGCAACATGATTAGCCCCGGCGCTGATATAGCGGGACCATAAATCCGGCCGACGCCGCTGTGTCACGGCTTCGGCTTGGGCCCGTCGCCAGGCCCGGATGTTTTTGTGATGACCAGACAGCAGGACGTCCGGCACGTGCCGTCCCTCCCATTCCGCTGGCCGCGTATAGTGCGGATACTCTAACAATCCGCCTTCAAAACTTTCTTCGTCCAAAGAGTCGCGTGACCCCATGACACCTGGCAACAACCGCAGACAGGCATCCAGCATCGTCAAGGCCGCAGGCTCACCACCGGACAAAACGAAATCGCCAAGGCTGACCTCTTCGATTTCCCATTTGTCCAGCACCCGCTGATCCACCCCTTCATACCGACCGCATAATACCCGCACCCCCGGACCGTTTGCCAGATCCCGCGCCCGTGCCTGATCAAAGACCCGACCCCGCGGCGACAGATACAACAAGGGCCCCGGCTTATCAGCCACTGAGGCAATTGCTGCATCCAATACATCCGGGCGCATGACCATACCGGCCCCACCCCCCATTGGCGCATCGTCCACAGTTGCATGACGATCCGTTGCAAAGCCCCGGATATCAACCGTTTCCATCTGCCACAGACCGGANTGNAACGCCTTGCCTGCGATNGAATGACCCAGNACGCCCGGAAACATTTCCGGGAACAGGGTCAAGGCCGTCACATGCCAGGGCGTGGTGGAAGGGGTGGTGTGCGCCATGATATCAGGCCTCCTCCCCTTCTTCTTCGTCCCGTGTCGCTTCGACCTCTGCCGGGGGCAGAATGGTCAGGCGACCGGCATCCAGATCAATTTCGGGAACGACCGCTTCTGTGAAGGGATACAGGACAACAGACCCGTCCGCACCCACCACTTCCAGCATATCGCCGCTGCCAAAATCAAACACTGCCCGAACAGTTCCCATATGGGTTCCAGCCCCATCCATGGCAGCCATTCCGATTAGATCCGCGTGATAGAACTCAGCCTCATCTGCTTCAGGCAGCAAAGCCCGATCCAGATAGAATTCTGTTCCTCGCAAGGCTTCCGCAGCATTCCGATCCGTGCATCCGGNCAGGCTGGCGATCAATTGCCCCTTCACTTCCCCCTTCAGGGTCAGCTTATAGACAGTATCACCGGTCTGATCGGTCAGGGGTCCATAGGCCGTCAAATCGGCGGGATCGGCGGTAAAGCTCTTCACGCGCAGTTGTCCGCGCACGCCATGGGCGCCCGTGACAACTCCGACGATCAGTTTGCTTTCTACCATCTGTCCGATTCCATCCGGCATGATGCGACCTCTGGGCCGATGCAATCCGTTACCGGATTACTCGGTCTTTGCTTCCTCGGTCGCTTCTGCAGCNGCTTCTTCAGCAGGGGCTTCTTCAGCNGNGGCTTCTTCAGCAGGGGCAGCAGCAGCTTCTGCAGCCGCGGCTTCCGCAGCAGCAGCGGCTTCGGCAGCTTCAGCCTTGGCAGCTTCCGCAGCTTCNGCAGCTTCCTTGGCCTTCTGTTCACGCTCGCGGATACGTTCCTGTTCCTTGGCGCGCGGCAGGTGCTGTTTGGTCTGCTCTGGGATTGACGCCTTTTCCATTACGCCGGCATCGGCCAGGAAACGGTGAACGCGCGGTGACGGCTTCGCGCCAACCGACATCCAATACTTGGCGCGGTCCAGGTTGATGCTCAGACGCTCTGCATGATCACGGGGCATCATTGGGTTGTGGAAGCCGATCTTCTCGATGAAGCGGCCATCGCGCGGTGCGCGGGTATCCGCAACAACGATGCGATAAAAGGGACGCTTTTTGGCGCCACCACGGGACATCCGGATTTTAAGGCTCATTCGTGTTCTCCAGTCCTAATTGAAACGCTGGTACTCGGTTATTGTTTGATCGGAAAACGCTTCCGACCGGGTTATTGATCTAAACGCTATTTCTTCGGAAATCCGGGGGGGAAGCCAGGGGGCATCCCTCCCAATCCTGGAAGCTGACCCGGGCCCTTGCCCATGGATCCGCCCCCCATATTCGCACCGCCCATCAGGGCGCTCATATCTCCACCCATGCCGCCGGGCATACCCATCATGCCCTTTTTGCCCATTTTGGAGACCTGCTTCATCATCTTGGCCATCGTCTGATGCTGTTTCAGCAGCTTGTTGATGTCCTGAACACTGGTGCCCGACCCGGCAGCCACGCGACGCTTGCGCGAGGCGTGCAATACCTTCGGGTTGCGTCGTTCCTGCGGGGTCATGGAAGAGATGATCGCTTCCTGCCGGATCAACGCCTTCGGGTCCAGATTGGCACCGGCCATTTGCTTTTTCATTTTGGCAATGCCGGGCAACATGCCCATCAGACCTTCCATGCCGCCCATTTTGCGCATCTGCTTAAGCTGCTGGGCCATGTCTTCCAGGTCGTATTCGCCCTTTTGCATTTTGCGGGCGATCTTTTCGGCTTCGGCCTGATCGATAGACTCGGCGGCACGCTCCACCAGGGAAACGACATCGCCCATCCCCAGAATGCGACCCGCAACGCGATCGGCCTTGAAGGGCTCAATCTCGTCCATCTTTTCGCCGGTGCCCAGGAACTTGATCGGCTTGCCGGTGATCTGGCGCATGGACAGGGCCGCCCCGCCCCGTGCATCGCCATCAACGCGGGTCAGCACGATACCGCTCAGGCCCACGCGATCCTGGAAGCTCTTTGCGACCGTGACCGCATCCTGACCGGTCATGCTGTCGGCCACCAGCAGGGTCTCGCGCGGGACAGCCGCATCGCGCACGGCAGCGACTTCGGCCATCAATTGTTCATCGACATGCAAGCGACCCGCGGTATCCAACAGGACGACATCGTATCCGCCCAGCCGCGCCGCATTCAGCGCCCACTTGGCAATCGCAACGGGCTGTTGCCCTGCCACAATCGGCAAGGTCGCAACGCCTGTCTGTTCGCCCAGAATTTTAAGCTGTTCTTGTGCCGCCGGGCGATACACGTCCAGGGACGCCATCAGCACCTTCTTGCGGTCTCTTTCCGTAAGACGCTTACCCAGCTTCGCCGTCGTCGTCGTCTTACCGGAGCCCTGCAGCCCCACCATCAGGATCGCGAAGGGTGGCTCCCCAATCAAGTTGAGGTCCTGATCGTCGGCACTTAGCAACGCCGTCAGGGCATCACTGACGATCTTGACCACCTGTTGACCCGGCGTCACGGATCGCAGCACCGCCTCGCCAACAGCCTGTTCGCGCACGCTGGCGATGAAATCCTTCACAACCGGCAGTGCGACATCGGCTTCCAGCAGCGCGACGCGAATGTCACGCATAGCGGCATCAACGTCGCCCGCCTTCAGCGAACCCCGTCGTTTCAGGGCATCGAATACGCCGCCCAGCCGATCTGACAATGACTCAAACATGCACGCTCCTGCTTCAGCAAAGCACACACAACGCAAAACGCGCCGGTGCGCGAAACTCGCGGACCGGCGGGACCCCTTAGGACCTTCTGCAGATGTGACTGCCTGATGTGAGGCGGTTTCTAAGGCGTTCCACCCTGCCGGTCAAGCATAACTGTCACACTTGCCAGGGAACCGGACGGTTCAGCGGCAAACCTAGTGATTAAATTTCTCCTTTTACGTACAAATAATTTTATACGCCATTAAACATTGAATAACCGATTTCGGTGTGCAAATAATAGTTATACCATTAAAGAGGGAAGTTCATGGCTCAGCAACATAAAGGCACGCGCCGGCAACCAACAGATGTCGACAAACTGGTTGGGGCGAATGTCAAACGTCTGCGCCGTGCGCGAAAAGTCACCCAGGCGCAGCTTGGTCAGGATATCGGCTTGAGCTTTAAGCAGGTCCGAAAATACGAATCTGGAGAGAACAGAATTTCAGCCAGTGCCTTGTTCCATATATCGCGCGCCCTGAACCACCCTGTAGAAGCCTTCTATGATGGATTGGAGTTAATCGAAAGGACGGAGCCGGACCAGGATGAGGAAGCGCGGATGCTGGCCGGTTTTTTCAACGCGATCGAAGCCCCCTATCAACGCCGCGCCTTTTTTCAAATGGTTCAAGAGATCAGCGAGAGCAAGCTTTACGCGTAACAAGCTGCTTGAATACAGCGCTCCCCTTTCCCCCTAAAAACAGTCAAATTGCGTCAACAGCCAAGCCGTCTTATATAAGGCCCTCAATTGGGTGCCCGAAATGCGCGGTGCACAGGTTTTTTAGGACTGTTTTGGCGAGGACGGCCATGGTGGCGTTCAAGAAAATGCATGGGCTTGGGAACGACTTTGTCGTGCTGGACGCACGCGCGGAGCCGATTGACCTGCCGGAATCCCGCATTCGCCTGATTGGGGATCGACATTTCGGCATCGGCTTTGATCAGTTGATGGTGATACAGCCGCCCCAATCACAAGATGCCGATATCTTCCTGCGCATTTATAATCCAGATGGCAGTGAGGCAGAAGCCTGTGGCAATGGCACACGCTGTGTTGCCGACCAGTTGATGACCGAACTGGGCAAAGCCACCTGCACCATCGATACGATACGGGGCCGCCTGTTGGGCGAGCGTTCGGGTGATCTGGTGACCATTGATATGGGGGCTGCCCTGTTGGAATGGCAGGACATACCGCTGGCCTGTGCAACAGACACCCTGCATCTTAATATAACTGTTGGCCCCTTGGCAGACCCTGTTGCGGTTGGCATGGGCAACCCCCATTGCGTGTTCTTCGTGCCTGATGCGGAAGCGATTGACCTAACAGCATTGGGACCTGTTCTGGAGAATCATCCGCTTTTCCCGCGCCGCACGAATGTTGAAGTTGCCTCCCTGTCCACCGGGGGACAATTGCGCCTGAGGGTTTGGGAGCGTGGGGCGGGAATCACGCTGGCCTGCGGATCTGGCACCTGCGCCACAGCGGTTGCAGCCCATCGGCGCGGCCTGGTGGATGCGTCCACCGCGCCTGTAAAAATTCAGGTTGATGGCGGGGAAATGTCTATCCAGTGGCGGCAGGAGGATGGTCATGTCCTGATGACCGGGCCGACCGCCCTTAGCTTTATCGGGGAGATGGCGCTGTGACCAAGACCCCCAATACAACAAAAACCCCGGAAATCATCACCTTCGGCTGTCGCCTGAATGCTTTTGAATCTGAGGCGATCCGCACTCTGGCAACGGCGGGCGGTCGTGAGAATCTGATTGTCGTCAACACCTGCGCCGTAACGGCGGAGGCAGAACGCCAGGCGCGCCAAACCATTCGCAAGCTGCGCCGGGACAATCCCGACGCTGAAATCATGGTCACCGGTTGCGCGGCCCAGATTGACCCTGGCACCTATGCCGCCATGCCGGAAGTCAGCCGCGTTGTTGGCAATCAGGAAAAACTGCGGCCAGAAACCTATGGCGCTGACGCTGAAGAGCGTGTCGTGGTCAATGACATCATGTCGGTCACCGAAACCGCCGGGCATTTGATCGATGGATTTGCCGAGCGCACCCGGGCCTTCGTTCAGGTACAGAATGGCTGTGACCATCGTTGCACCTTCTGCATCATTCCCTATGGGCGCGGCAACAGCCGATCTGTGCCCGCCGGAGAGGTTATTGGACAGATTCGGACCCTGGTGGAAAATGGCGTACAGGAAGTTGTCATCAGCGGCGTCGACATCACCTCCTATGGCGGGGACCTGCCGGGGGAACAGGGTTTGGGACAATTGGTTCGGCGCATCCTGAAGCTGGTGCCGGACCTACCCAGCCTGCGCATTTCTTCGGTGGATTGCATTGAACTGGACCCGGACCTGTTTCGCGCCATGGCCGAAGAAGAGCGCCTGATGCCCCACCTGCATCTGTCGCTGCAATCAGGCGATGATATGATCTTAAAGCGCATGAAGCGTCGCCATTCGCGCGCTGATGCGATCAACCTGATTGAAACCCTGCGCGCCAATCGTCCGGAAATCGTCTTCGGGGCAGATCTGATCGCCGGATTCCCCACTGAAACCGAAGAGATGTTCCAGAACAGCCTGAACATTATCGGGGAAGCCGGTCTGACCTGGATGCATATCTTCCCCTATTCGGAACGCCCCGGCACGCCCGCTGCCCGCATTCCCAATCAAGTGCCCAAGGCGGACCGCAAGGCCCGCGCCCGCAAACTGCGCGAAGCAGGGGCGAAGGCAGAGGCGAAGTACCTTTCCTCTCTGAAGGGGATGGAGGCGAGTGTTCTGATCGAACGCAATGGCCTGGGACACAGCGAAGGCTTCGCGCCTGTGCGCCTGTCCGGCGATGTGCCTGATGGTACTCTGGTGCGTGCGCGGCTGGGTGAGGCCCAGGATGGTATCATACGAGGAGAAGTCCTAAGCAAGCTGGCAGCGGCGTAGAACGTAATGTTTTGTAATAACGGCCCTGGAGTCCCGCCTGCGCGGGAATGACGTCTTCACAGAATGATCCCTTTAAGTGCGTCACCCCGGACTTGATCCGGGGTCCAGGGGCAACAGACCAATGTGGGGCCTGAATAGTAAAATCGAAAGACAGTGAGACATGGCGTTAGGGTGGTTTGAAAAATTAAAACAGGGCCTTGCAAAGACCTCCGCACGGCTGACCGATGGTGTTGCGGGTATCTTTACCGGCAAGCGTCGGCTGGATGATGCTGCACTGGAGGAATTGGAAGACGTCCTGATCGGTTCTGATCTGGGCCCTGGCATGGCGGCGCGCATGACAGCCGAATTGGCGCGCACCCGCTTTGATAAGGAAATCGGCGGCGATGAAGTTCGGGAAGCCTTTGCGGCCCATGTGACCTCTGTCCTGGAGCCGGTTGCGAAACCGCTTGTGATCGACAGGACGAAAAAGCCGCATGTCGTTCTGGTTGTCGGGGTAAATGGATCGGGCAAGACCACCACGATTGGAAAATTGGCGAAGCATTATAAGGATCAGGGCCTGACAGTCATGCTGGCCGCAGGTGATACCTTCCGTGCCGCCGCCGTTGAACAATTGAAGGTCTGGGGCGAGCGCACAGGCTGTCCCGTCATTGCCCGCAATACCGGCAGTGATGCGGCATCCCTGGCCTTCGAAGCCTTGACCGAAGCCAAGGAAGCGGGCGTTGACGTTCTGCTGGTCGATACGGCCGGGCGACTGCATAACAAGGCAGGCCTGATGCAGGAATTGCAGAAGGTCGTGCGGGTTCTGGGCAAACAGGATGACAGCGCGCCCCATGATACCGTCATGGTGCTGGACGCGACTGTTGGCCAAAACGCCCTGCAACAGGTCAAGGTCTTTGGCGAAATGGTAAAAGTGACCGGTCTGGTCGTCACCAAGCTGGATGGCACAGCCAAGGGCGGCGTTCTGGTCGCGCTGGCCGACACATTCGGCCTGCCGGTCCATGCCATTGGGGTTGGCGAACAAGCCGAAGATATGCGCCCCTTCGAAGCCCGTGATTTTGCCCGCAGCCTGATGGGCTTGAGCGCGAATTCCTAAAACACGCTCCAGCAAGGGCAGCATGCGGCCCGGAATACTGTCTGACGCAACGTCCCCAATCAGGATTGCGCCTCTGCCTTGATAGAACGGCACAGCATGCGGGTCAGATATGATTGTCATCCGTGTGCATGCCTGTGCCTTTGCGCGCATCACAGCATCTGCATACAGGGCAGCCCCGACCCCCATTCCGATTGCGGTATCATCCACGAACAGCTTATCCAAAGACGCATCGGGGGAAGAGCAAATCACATGCTGAACGCCCAGCAATCGTGAATCCGCATCAGAAACAGCGACAATTACTGTATCCGTCTCTATCACACGGCGCTCGATAAACAGGGTCGCAAGACAAAGTTCGATGAACGCCTTTGAATAGCCCCAATGTGCCTTGGATC
Source organism: Rhodospirillaceae bacterium (assembly GCA_002709955.1). GTDB lineage: Bacteria > Pseudomonadota > Alphaproteobacteria > UBA8366 > Aestuariispiraceae > Pacificispira. The sequence goes on along the minus strand of PAQY01000010.1, from coordinate 90,810 downwards.
GCAGCATCAAGGCCGTGATCTCTTCCGCTTCTTCTGGTGCGGCTTGACGCAGGGTGACCATCTTGTTCATGAGGATATATCCACTGGCGTGCAAATGACGAACAGACACCATGATAAAACAAACCCCTCCCCCAGCAAGGCTGAGAGAGGGGCATGGTAATCAATATGCTGGTCGGTAAGGCTTAGTTCTTGGTTTTATCAACCAGGGCCTTTTCGGAGATCCAGGGCATCATGGCGCGCAGCTTGGTGCCGACTTCCTCAATCGGATGCGCGTCATTCAGGCGACGGGTCGCCTTGAAGCTGGTCTGGTTGACCTTGTTTTCCAGCATCCAGTCACGGGTGAATTTGCCAGACTGAATGTCATGCAGAACGCGCTTCATTTCCGCCTTGGTTTCGTCGGTGATGATGCGCGGGCCGGTGACATATTCGCCATATTCCGCCGTGTTGGAGATCGAGTAGTTCATGTTGGCGATGCCGCCTTCATAGATCAGATCAACGATCAGCTTCACTTCGTGCAGGCATTCGAAATAGGCCATTTCCGGCGCATAACCGGCTTCGACCAGGGTTTCAAAACCAGCACGGATCAGTTCGATCAAACCGCCGCACAGAACAACCTGCTCCCCGAACAGATCGGTTTCGCATTCTTCCTTGAAGCTGGTTTCGATGATCCCGGCCTTGCCGCCGCCATTGGCGCAGGCATAGGACAGGGCCAGTTCCAGCGCATTGCCCGATGCATCGCGATCCACGGCAACCAGGGTCGGAACCCCGCCGCCCCGCAGATATTCAGAGCGAACCGTGTGGCCAGGGCCTTTCGGGGCGATCATGAATACGTCCAGATCGGCGCGTGCTTCGATCAAATTGAAATGAATGTTCAGGCCATGGGCGAAAGCAATCGCTGCGCCTTCTTTCATGTTGCCATGCAATTCGTCGCGGTAGATATCGCCCTGCAATTCGTCAGGGGTCAGCATCATAACCAGATCCGCCCATTTCGCGGCTTCCGTAGCGGTCATGCATTTCAGGCCGGCTGCTTCCGCCTTTTTGCGTGTTGCAGAGCCTTCGCGCAGGCCAACAACAATGTCTTTCACACCGCTGTCCCGCAGGTTCATCGCATGGGCATGGCCCTGGCTTCCGAAACCGATGATCGCGACCTTCTTGGTCTTGATCAGATTAACATCGGCATCACGATCGTAATACACGCGCATGATTGGGCGCTCCCTCTTGTATCTGTCGTTCAAAATAGATGGCATTGACTGCCAAAACCGCGTCTCTCTAGCGGTCTTGGGCGGATGGATCAATGACAGAGTTGCGTCATTGCGATCATAAGGCTTGTGACGCAACAATCTGTCGCGAAAATCGCCCAATATTTTGCATCAGGACTCTTAAACCCGGTAATAGAGTCATATGATAGCGGGCGATACACGGCGATGGAGCGTAACATGACCTTACCGCAGAAAATGAGTGGCATTGTTCTGACAGGTCATGGCGGGCCAGAAATGCTGGAATGGCGCGACAATCTGCCCGTCCCCGCGCCCGGAAAAGGGGATGTGATTGTCCGGGTCGGTGCCGCAGGAGTGAACAATACCGACATAAACACGCGCCTTGCCTGGTATTCAAAGGGGGATAGCGATGCAGACGACGCCGCATGGTCTGGCGCGCCGATAGCCTTCCCCCTGATCCAGGGAATCGATGTCTGCGGTCAGATTGTCGCCACGGGACCGGGGGTAGACCCTGCGCGCATTGGACAGCGGGTCCTGATTGAACCCTGCCTGTGGGAAGCCAATGGTGACATGCTGGCATCGCCCTGGTTTCTGGGCTCTGAATGCAATGGCGGCTTTGCCGACTATACCCGTGTCGCGTCCCGCCATGCCTATCAGATCGATAGCGATTTAACAGATGTGCAATTGGCGTCTTTTCCCTGTTCCTATTCAACAGCGGAAAATATGCTGACCCGCACCAATGTGGGACCAGGGGATACCGTACTTGTCACCGGCGCATCCGGCGGTGTCGGCTCCGCCGCGATCCAACTGGCCCGTGCCAGGGGGGCCACGGTCCTTGCCGTCACAAGCCCGTCCAAGGCCGAAATACTGCAATCGCTGGGCGCGATCAGAACCGTTGATCGCAATCATGATCTGATCGCCGAATTGGGCCGGAACAGTGTGGATGTTGTGATTGACCTGGTTGCCGGTCAAAAATGGCCCAGCCTGCTGGATCTTTTACGTCCGGGTGGGCGGTATGCGGTCGCAGGCGCCGTCGGTGGTCCGATTGTGGAACTGGATGTTCGGACCTTGTACCTTAAAGATCTCAGCTTTTTTGGATGTACGGTTCTGGAACCAAATGTCTTTGGCAATCTGGTAAAGCGGATCGAGCGCAAGGAAATTGCGCCGCTGGTCGCGGAAACCTTTACATTGCGAGACATTGCCGCCGCCCAGAAGGCCTTTGGCGAAAAAGGCTATGTCGGGAAAATCGTTTTATCAGTGCGCTGAAACAGAAACCGTCAAACGACGATGTTCAGGTAAAATCCGCGTCTTACACCTTCGCGCGGCCCTTTATCCCCATCGAATGCCAACAAGGTGCGCAATCGATTGAAGGCCCCTTCCAGGACAGACGTCGAATCAACCGACCGGCCATCCCCTGGCGATGCATCCGAATTGCCCGACCGACCAGCACCAGGACGCGCAAGTCCAACGCCCCCGCCGATACCATCCTGCGGGCGGGGTTGAATGCGGGTTCCGATGCCTGATCCTAAATCGCTCATAGGCTCAGTATATCTGCACAAACCCCATTTATGCAATGATTGGAAAAGGCTGAAATCCGAAGGGTGACGGCACCGGAACAATCGCTTATATAGGGTGCCATGACAGATCAACGCCCCCCTTCTTCGCGCACGCCCCAGGACGCCAAGGCCTCAAAAGCCCCGGCCTGGCTGAAACCAACGATCGAATTTGCCCCTTTGGGGGCATTTTTGGTGACATGGCTGACAACCAAAGACCTGATGCTGGCAACAGCGGTTGTCATGGTCGCCAGTGTCCTGGCCGTCATCGTCTCCTTTGTCGTGCAAAGGCAAATTCCATGGATGCCCCTGATGACAGCGGGCATTGTCGGGGTTTTCGGTGGATTGACGCTGTATCTGGAAGACGAAAGCTTCATCAAAATGAAGCCCAGCATGATCAATACCATGTTCGCCGCCATCCTGCTGGGCGGGCTGATGATCAAGAAACTACCGCTGCGGGCTGTGATGGGCCAGGCCCTGGAGATGCCAGACCGGGCCTGGAAATTATTGACCCTGCGAACGGCGATCTTCTTTCTGGCGCTGGCGGCGTTGAACGAGATTGTCTGGCGCACACAGGCCACGGAAATCTGGGTCTATTTTCGCTTTCCGGGCCTGATGCTGCTGACCTTTGGATATTTCGCAACACAAATGCCATTCATGATGCGCCATGGTAAAGAAAAGCCAAGCGAGTAACGCGACAGGGGATTCCAGAGTTTCTATGGCTAAATTGGAAAAATTGATCGAAGACGCGGAAGAGCATTATCGCCAGGGCCGATTGGATGCCGCCGTTGCCGCCTATGATAAAGTCCTGAAACAAGAACCGGATCACTTGGAAGCCCTGGAATGGCGCGGCGAATTGGCGGTCCAATTGGATGACTATGAACGGGCGGTGGAAACACTGGCCCGGGCGCGCCAGTTGCGCGGCGATGATGCCTTTACCGAATATACCAATCTTGGCCTGTGCTATTACGAATTGAACATGCCGGAAGAAGCGGTAGAGACGCTGTGGCGCGCCGTGCGGCGGGATGCCGATGATCTGGTTTCGCATTCCAATCTGGGAAAGTCGCTATACGATCTGTATGCCCATGACAGGGTGGAAGAAGCTGTCACCATTGCTGGGGAATGGATGCGACGCTTCCCCAATGTGCCAGACGCCCAACATATTGGGGCGGCAATTTCTGGTCTGGGCCTGCCCGATACTGCCAATGCTGCCTATGTTGAAGATATCTTCAATGACTATGCACCGATCTTTGATGAGAAATTGGCAGAGCTTGGCTATCGCGCCCCGGCACTGATCCTGCAAGCCTTGCAACCGCATCTGCCAAGCCCCAATCGGGACCTGGTCATTCTGGATGCTGGCTGCGGCACGGGCCTGTGCGGCCCTCTGCTGGCCCCATATTGCCAGCGTCTGGACGGGGTGGATCTGTCGCCAAAAATGCTGGAAAAGGCCAAATCCAAGCAATTGTATGATCGCCTCAGCAAGGCGGAACTGACCGCCTTTCTGAACAATGCGCCTGACATGTATGATGTCATCATTGCCGCAGATGTCCTGTGCTATTTTGGCGATCTGAGCCGCGCAGCATCCGGCTTCCTGAATGCCCTGGTGCCGACCGGGCGATTGGGCTTTTCCGTAGAACGCATGGATGATGCCACCGCCGATGAGCCCGGCTATCGGCTGGATCAAAGCGGTCGTTATAAGCATGACCCCGCCTATGTTGAACGCATCCTGGAGGAATCAGGCCTGTTGATCATCGATATCACCCAGGAAGACCTGCGCAGTGAATATGGTGTATCCGTCGGCGGCCTGATCATTACCGCAGCGAAGCCCGCGTAAGGATGCTTCCCCGACCCGGCGTTCCCAGTGTAAGCTTGCCCTATGGATAAAGACGATACGACAGGCGCAAGCGGCGCAGGATCTGACCCGGCGGAGTCTACGGCCCCGCAGAGGGGTGATCCGGTTTCTCCTGAAACCGAAGCTACCACGGCCCAGGCAACCCAGAAAAAAAAGCCCAGCCCACGCCGCGCCGTCGCAAAGGCGGTTATGTCGAAGGCTGTGGCCAAGCGCCTGCCTGCAAATCACCCCCCCGCCGCACAGCCCGCCACCGCCCGCACAGTGGCAAAGGCAACCTTTACCAAACGCACCACAACCAAGCGCCCTATTGCGAAGGCGGTCATAAAGGCGGCGGCTAAGAAAGCGCCGGCACCGGTGCAGGACGAAAAGCCGGTTCCACGTCCACCCCCGGACCCAAAAAGCCAACCAAAAGCCACAGAAAAACCTGTGGCTCAGGTTATCTCCCGCCCGGATCGGGATCCTAAGCTTTTGCTGAAACAAGCGTTGCGCGCGCATCAGACCAATAAATTGGATGATGCTGAGGGACTGTATCAGCGGACCCTGAAACTGGATCCCAACAATGCTGCCGCCTGGATTAACCTGGGGGTGCTGCTGCGCCGCCGCGGCCAATTGGAAACCGCTGTTATCTGTTTGAAACGGGGGATCGCACTGACCCCTAATGATGGTCCTGCCTGGTCAAATCTGGGCAATGCATTGCGATCATCCAACAGGTTAGACGATGCCCTGATCGCACAACGCCGCGCCCTGGACCTGTCCAGTGATGTTGCGCGCATCCACTATAATTATGGCCTGACCATCCGCGATAAGGGCGACCTTGAGCAAGCGGCCAGCGCCCTGCGCCGGGCGGATTTACTGGGCTATGATGCGCCGGAATTAGGGTGGGACATCGCCCTGACGCATTTGCTGGCGGGAAATCTGCGCCCCGGTTTCCAAGCCTATGAGAGCCGCTGGAATCTGCCAGAATCGACAAAGTCACATCAGACCCTGCCGGAATGGGATGGAACACCGTTGAAGGGCCGAACCCTGTTGGTTTGGGCCGAACAGGGTATGGGCGATACAATCCAGTTCTGCCGATACCTGACCGATGCCGTCGATGGCATTGGAACATCCGGCGAGAAAATCGTGCTGGAGGTTCAGGCCCCCCTGGCGCGGGTCCTGCAACGGTCCCCCAACTTCGCCAAAATCACCGTTATTCCGCGCGGAACGAAACTGCCCCCCTGTGATGTACAGGTGCCACTGTTGAGCCTGCCCCGGCTGTGCGGCACGGAAATGGACACCATCCCGGACCATTGTCCCTATATCGTGGCACCAACCGACACCACCAAGCCCAGCGGCCTGCGGCGGGACAGACTGAATGTAGGCCTGTGCTGGGCCGGAAAACCCAGCCACAAAAATGATCGCAATAGGTCCAGTGCCTTGCATCACTTTGCCAGCCTGCTTGACCTGCCTGGGACAGATTTCATCTCATTGCAGAAAGGCCCCGCTGCGCAGGATATTCAGGACCTATCCTTATCACCATTACTGCGGGATATGGGTAGCGGGTTTCGCGATTTCGCCGACACAGCGACCGTTCTGCGGGATTTGGACCTGATCATCACTGTTGATACATCCGTTGCGCATTTCGCCGGTGCTATGGCGCGACCGGTGTGGGTCCTGTTGCCCTATGCGCCCGATTGGCGATGGATGCTGCGCCGGGATGACAGCCCCTGGTATCCATCCATGACGCTGTTCCGCCAGACCAGCCCCGGCGATTGGCCCGAGCTTTTCACACGGGTTCGACAGGCCCTGATCCGAAAACTGCGCAGTTTCAGCTGAACTGATCAGGTTTCCTCCCCAAAAATCAATTGGCCTGATTTGTTCTCATAAGTTAAATGGGAACAAAACAAGAAATTAGATCGCCATTGCTTGTCGGTGCCCCCTTAAATCATCACCGTTCACTCTAAAGCGCCACCCGCTAACTTCCAGCGGCGCTTTTTAACTTGCGTGATTATTGGAGAACAACTTGCTGTTTGCCTGTTTTTAGCACCATATTCGTTGACGGATAGCGTATTCCCATGATATCCCATAAATACCCATAACCGTGATATCTGGCATAGTATGCGTGACGTGTTTCTGAAGACATTCGCGGATTAAGGGGAACCCGTTGTTATTAAATGGGTTTTTATGAATACGTACCGGAATTTCCCATCGGGGGAGATATCCAGACACAAGGGGTGGCCTTCAGCATGACGCTGTTCGCTGGCACATTCGAAAATAAAGTTGACCGGAAGGGGCGTGTTTCCTTGCCGGCCGATTTTCGTTCCGAATTGCCGGAAGGGGGCGAGCGTATTGTTTATATCTACCCCTCCCCCCGCCACGAAGCGCTGGAAGCCTGTGACAAGGCCTTCATGAAGCGCATCGTTGAAGCAATCGAGGCACGCCCGCTTTATTCCGATGACGAAGAAGACCTGAACCAGTCCATCGTCGCGACGGCCCGCAAGGCGTTGCTGGATGAAACCGGTCGCCTGGTTCTGCCGCCGGATCATGCCGCCCATGCCGGGATTTCCGATCTGGCGGTCTTTGTGGGCCAGGGCAATCGCTTTCAGATCTGGGCGCCAGAGCGCTTTAAAGATCACAGCGAGAAAGCCCGTGCCCGCGCGAAAAACAAAACCCTGACGCTGTTGCCAACCCGGGGCACGGAAGGCGGTGACGCATGATCGCCCCGTCTAAAGACCCACATTTCCCCGTCATGCTGCCAGAAGTACTGGCGGCGTTGAAACCAGCGGCTGGTGAGGTTCACCTGGATGGTACTTTCGGCGCGGGTGGCTATACCCGTGGCATTCTGGATGACAGCGATTGCCGGGTTTTCGCTATTGACCGCGACCCGGACGCCATTGTCCGGGGTCAGTCTGTGGCTGCCACCTATGGCGATCGCCTGACGTTACTGACCGGCACGTTCGGCGATATGGAACATCTGTTGTCTGGCGTTGGGGTGACCCAGCTGGACGGCGTCGTGCTGGATCTGGGTGTGTCTTCGCCCCAGATCGACACACCGGAACGTGGCTTTTCCTTCCGCTTCGACGGCCCCCTGGACATGCGTATGGGGCTGGATGGTCCCAGCGCCGCCGATGTCGTCAATGAATGGCCGGAAGAAGAACTGGCCCGCATCATCTGGGAATATGGGGAAGAGCGTTTTTCGCGTCGTATTGCCAAGGCTGTCGTGCGGGTACGGGCGGAAAGCCGCATTGAAACCACCACACAACTGGCGGATATCGTCCGGGGATGCGTCCCCCGTGCGAAAGACAAGATCGACCCCGCGACACGGACATTCCAGGCGCTGCGCATCCAGGTGAATGATGAATTGGGCGAATTGGACCGCGCCCTATTGGCCGCAGAACGCCTGTTAGTGCCAGGCGGGCGGTTGGTCGTCGTCGCGTTTCACAGCCTGGAAGACAAGCGCGTAAAGGCCTTCCTGCGCGCCCGGTCCGGTCGGGCCGGCGGGGGTGGATCACGCCATCTGCCCCAGGGTCACGCGGAAACCCGCAGCCCGTCTTTCACCCTGATGACAACCGGTACCGTCAAACCATCCGCATCTGAAACCGCAGTCAATGCCAGGTCCCGCTCCGCGCGCTTGCGCGGCGCATGGCGCACCAATGCGCAACCTTGGACCGATGGAGGATCGCTATGAGAGTTTTAGTAATCGCCATTTGGATCATCATGGTGACGGTCACCGGCTATACGCTGTTTCATATCAGCTTTCAGGTTGAGGCGCTGGATGGGCAATTGGCTGAATTGAACCAGCAAATTCGCGACGAACAAGAAACGATCCATAATCTGAAGGCGGAATGGTCCTATTCCAGCCGCCCGGACTGGATTGAATCCCTGGGCAAAGAATTTCTACCCGACATGCATTCGATGGCGCCGTCCCAGGTGATGGCCATCGAAGATATCCCGTTTCGCCGTACCGATCCGCAAGAAGCGGATGCGGGCGCTGAAGCCGCCTCGGCGGCACCATCTGGCACGACAGAAGTTTTGCCAGCGACCCTAGTGAGGACCTCACAATGATCGGACCGTTCAGAAAGACACGGCGTCCGAAGCCACCGGAGTTTGCTCCGCCCCGGCATCGACCGCATTCAGATCGCCGCCCCGCCCTACCCTGTGCCCCCATTCGATCCGACGGCAGCTTCCGCCGTGCGATAGAGATGGGACGCGCCCGGTTGTTGATCACCGGCGCGGTGATGGCGTTCGCCTTTACTGCGGTTGGTGCGCGCCTGATTGATTTAGGGGCCTTTGCCAATCAGAACGTGGCCTCTGTCCAGACCCATGCCATCGTCAATCCGGATTTAAGGACGGAAAAGGCGACGATCACGGATCGCAATGGCGTGATTGTGGCAACCAGCCTGACAACAACGGCACTTGCCGCGCGCCCGGACCGCCTGTTGGATCCGGTGGATGCGGCCCGTCGCCTAGCGCAGCTATTTCCCGAATTGGACGAAAGTGACCTGCGGGCAAAGCTGACATCCGATTCTCCCTTCGTTTACGTGAACCGGAAGTTGACACCAAAAATGGAACAGGCCGTGATGCAATTGGGCATCCCCGGTCTGGAGTTTGAACGGGCAGAAACCCGTGTTTATCCCCATGGTCGGTTGTTGTCGCATATTCTGGGCTATACCGATGTTGATGGCAAAGGGCTATCTGGCATCGAACGCGGCCTGGAAGATCGGCTGCGGGCCAGCAAGGAACCGCTGCGCCTGAGCATCGATCTGCGTTTCCAGCATGTTGTGCATGATGAATTGAGCAAGGCTGTCGAAGAATACAGCGCCGAAGGCGGTGCCGGGATCGTGATGGATGTGAATACGGGTGAAGTCATGGCAATGGTTTCCCTGCCGGATTTCGACCCGAACCATCCCGCAAACACACCGGAAGTCAATCGCTTCAACCGTGCGACTTTCGGGACCTATGAGCTGGGCTCAACCTTCAAAATATTCAACACGGCAATGTCCCTGGAATCTGGGGCAGCGTCCTTGAATGATGGATATGACGCAACGAACCCCATCAAGATCAGCCGTTTCACGATTTCAGACTATCACGCCAAATCGCGGTATCTGACCCTTCCGGAAATTTTCGTCTACAGCTCAAACATCGGGTCTGCGAAAATGGCGTTGGATGTTGGCCCGCCCGCCCAGAAAGCCTTCATGAACAATCTGGGTCTGTTGGAGCCGATTGCACTGGAAATCCCGGAAACAGGCCGTCCGATGTTTCCAAATCCCTGGAATCCGATCAACACCATGACCATTGCCTATGGGCACGGATTATCGGTGACGCCCCTGCATTTGGCCAATGGTGTATCCGCCGTGCTGAATGGGGGAGAACTGCTGCCCCCCACACTTCTGGCCCGGGACAACGCCCCAGAAGGGCGTCGCGTCATTTCGGAACGGGTAAGTTTTGACATGCGCCGTCTGATGCGTTTGAACGCCACCGAAGGATCGGGCAAGGCGGCACTGGTGCCCGGCTATATGGTCGGCGGCAAGACGGGAACGGCAGAAAAGCCAGGCAGCGGTGGGTATAAAAAACGCGCCCTGATTTCTTCCTTCGTTGCGGCCTTTCCGATGAACAGCCCGCGTTATGTGGTTTATGTCGTTTTGGACGAACCGCGCGGCACCAAGAAAACCTTTGGCTTTGCCACGGGTGGCTGGGTTGCAGCCCCTGCGGCTGGGGCGATCATCGAACGAGTCGGCGCAATTGCTGGCGTCAAACCGGTTCAAGAGAATGCGCCCGAGATTCAACACGTATTTGCCATAGAACTGCCAGAGGAAACCAAGAAACTCGCCTCCCTACAGCAATAGGTACTGGGGCGATGATGTGAATGAGGACACAAGGACGGAGATGACCGCAGACAGGATCCTACCGGATATTCCCCTAACCGGACTGACGGCTGACAGCCGACAGGTCCGGCCAGGATACCTGTTTGCCGCAATTCCGGGCACCGTCGCTGACGGTGCCGCCTTCATTTCTGACGCCGTGGCAAAGGGTGCCGTGGCAGTTCTGGCCCCGCCGGGCATTTCCGCCGGACAGGTTGGGGCCAATGTGACCCTGGTCACCGATGCAAACCCCCGTCGTCGTCTGGCCCGAATGGCTGCCGCATTCTATGCCCCGCAACCTGACACGATTGTCGGCGTCACAGGCACCAGCGGCAAAAGCTCCGTCGCCGGGTTCACCCGCCAGATATGGGCTGCAACCGGCCTGAAGGCGGCCAGTATTGGCACCTTGGGTATTGAGGGGCCGGGCTATACCGGTGGGGAGGGGTTGACGACCCCGGACGCAACCGATCTGCACCGCGAGCTGGCTGAAATGGCGCAGGCGGATATCGACCATGTGGCGATGGAAGCGTCCAGCCACGGCCTGGATCAATATCGCCTGGACGGTGTCCGGTTCAGCGCAGCGGCCTTCACGAATTTAAGCCATGAACATCTGGATTATCACCCGACGATGGAAGCCTATCGCCAGGCCAAGATGCGCCTTTTCGAAGATCTGCTGACACGGGGTGGAAGCTGCATCGTCAATACGGCATCCGCAGAACACGACCACATCGCCGCCATCGCACAGGAGCGCGGATTGCGCATGCTGTCCTATGGCTTGGTCAATGGCGCAATCCGCTGCATTGATGCGATTGAAGGCCGCGGCGGCTATGCCCTGACGCTGGACGTAATGGGCGATCGAGTGAAAGTGGATTTCCCCCTGCCCGGTAAATTTCAGTTGGAAAATGCCCTTGCCGCCCTGGGTCTGGTCATCGCGACAGGCACTGATGGCCGCCGCGCCGCCCAAATGCTGTCCCGCCTGGAAGGGGTGCGGGGGCGCATGCAACTGGCTGGAACGCGCCACAATGGGGCACGGATCTTCGTTGATTATGCCCATAAGGCAGAGGCGTTAAAGACTGTCCTGAACACCCTTCGACCCTTTGTGAAGGGCCGTTTGGTGGTGGTGTTTGGCTGTGGTGGCGATCGTGATCGGGGTAAAAGACCGATCATGGGCAAATATGCTGCGGAATATGCCGATCAGGTGATTGTCACCGATGATAATCCCCGCACCGAAAATGCCGCCGCGATCCGTGCAGAGGTCATGCAGGGATGTCCCGATGCCACTGAGATTGGTGATCGGGCCGCCGCCATTGCCCAAGCCGTGTCTGGTTTGACCGGTGACGATATTCTGCTGATCGCAGGCAAGGGCCATGAGACTGGCCAGAAGATCGGCACGACAATACATCCCTTTGACGATGTGGTTGAGGCAAAGAAGGCAATCTCCCTTAGTGATGGCACAGCAGCGGGAGGGGGCGTATGAGCAACCAACCGATCCTGTGGACCTCCGATACCGCCCATGCCGCCTTGAAAGCGCGATCCAGCGCAAAATGGGCTGCAACCGGTGTTTCCATCGACAGCCGCGCCGTTGCGCCAGGGGATTTGTTCGTCGCCCTGAAAGGGCCTAACCATGACGCCCATGATCATATCGCCCAGGCGATTGGTGAAGGAGCCGTTGCCGCGATTGTGAATGCTGATTGGGCACAGGGAAAATCCTTAAATTTTCCCCATCTTATCGTCCCCGACACGATGCAGGCGCTGAATGATCTGGCCCGGCACAAACGTGCAACAACACAGGCCAAAGTCATTGGCATTACCGGCAGCGTCGGGAAAACCGGCACGAAAGAAGCGCTGGCCGCCGCTTTGGCCAAGATTGGCGAGACCCATAAGACAATGGGCAATCTGAACAATCATATCGGCCTACCCTTGACCCTGGCACGCCTGCCCGACACGGCGCGCTTTGCCGTCCTGGAAATGGGGATGAACCATTCCGGTGAAATCGATGTGCTGTCCCGTCTGGGTCGCCCCGATGTGGCGATCATCACGACGGTCGAAGCAGTCCACCTGGAATTCTTTGATGGCATTGAAGACATTGCAGATGCAAAGGCGGAAATCTTCAGCGGCATGAATGCACAGGGAACGGCAATCCTGTTTCGTGACAGTCCCGTTTTTGATCAGTTGAAAGACCGCGCAGAAGCATCCGGCATCCGCAAGATCCTGACCTTTGGCACCCATATGGATGCCACTATCCGCCTGATCGACAAATCCCTTCATTCAGCCTGCAGCGCAGCGACCGTCCAGATCAATGACAAGACCCTGGACTATTGTCTGGGGGCACCCGGATTACACTGGGTCATGAACAGTCTGGCCGTTCTGGGGGCGATAAAGGCCCTGGGCGAGGACCTGATTGCAGCCAGTGCCACATTTTCTGACATCCGCGCACCCCGCGGCCGCGGGGCCTATCGCCAGATCACACTGTCCAATGGCGGCAGTTTCGGCCTGATCGATGAAAGCTATAATGCAAGCCCTGCCTCCGTCCGTGCCGCTATCGCCGTATTAGGCGGAACACATCCAAAAGACGGTGGACGCCGCATCGCCGTTCTAGGCGATATGCGAGAGTTGGGCGCGGCTGGACCAGACCTGCATGCGGCCCTGGCCAAAGACCTGCAACAGGCAGACATAGATCTTGTTTTCTGCTGTGGCCCCCTGATGAAAGCGCTGTGGGATCAATTGCCCCAAGTGCAACGCGGCAGCTATGCCGAAATTTCCACAGATCTTGTTGATCCAGTCTGTGCCGCCGTTAAGGCAGGCGACATCGTCACGATCAAAGGATCCCTGGGCACAAATATGGCCCCAATCGTTCGCGCGCTGGATATGCTGGGCGCGGAAACCAGCCGGGCCACAATCGCCCGCGCAGCAGGAGGATAATTCCATGCTCTATGCCCTCCTGGCCCCATTTGCCGATACTTTTCCCGGCATCAACCTGTTCCGGTACCTGACCTTTCGCACCGGTGGCGCGATCATGACGGCATTGCTGATCAGTTTCCTGATCGGCCCTGCGGTTATTCGCTGGTTAAAATCAAAACAGCGCGGATCCAGCAATATCCGTGAAGACGTGCCAGAAGGCCATCTGGTCAAGGCAGGCACCCCAACAATGGGCGGCTTTCTGATCCTGGTCGCCCTGGTTCTGTCCACCCTGTTATGGGCTGATATCAAGAACCATTATGTCTGGATCGTGCTATTGGTGACGGTCGGATTCGGTGCGATCGGGTTTGCGGATGATTATCTGAAACTGACCAAGCGCAACTCCAAGGGATTGCCCGGTAAAATGAAACTGTTGGCGCAGTTCATTATCGGCACCGGGGCCGCCTTGTGGTTCATGTCCGTGACCAACGAACCCTTATCCAGCGGCCTGGCGATCCCCTTCCTGAAGGATACATTGATCAACCTGTCCTGGTTCTTCCTACCTTTCGCCTTGTTTGTCATGATCGGGGCGTCCAATTCCGTGAACCTGACCGACGGGCTGGATGGGCTTGCTATCGTGCCGGTCATGATTGCGGCGGGATGCTTTGGCTTTATCGCCTATCTGGTCGGAAACACTGTTTATGCCGGCTATCTGGGCATCCACTATGTCGAAGGCAGCGGCGAACTGGCGGTTTTCTGTGGGGCGGTTCTGGGCGCGGGCCTGGGCTTTCTGTGGTTCAATGCCCCCCCTGCCATGGTTTTTATGGGCGATACCGGATCCCTGTCACTGGGTGGCGCATTGGGGGCAATCTCCATCGTCACCAAACATGAAATCGTATTGGCCATTATCGGCGGCCTGTTCGTGCTGGAGACCGTATCCGTCATCGTTCAGGTGGCCAGCTTCAAGATGACCGGCAAGCGTGTTTTTGCCATGGCCCCATTGCATCATCACTTTGAAAAGAAGGGCTGGAAAGAACCAACCATCGTCATTCGGTTCTGGATCATCGCCGCCATCCTGGCCCTGGTGGGCCTTGCCACCCTGAAACTGCGGTGAGGCAATGACACAATCACACGACATTCGCCCGCTGACCCTGTTTGCTGACAAGACCGTCTATGTCGTCGGGCTTGGTGCGTCTGGCATGGCCGCTGCTGAAGGTCTGCGTGCTGGCGGGGCGCATGTCCTGTGTTGGGATGACAATCAGGCAACCCGCGATAAGGCCGCAGCGCAGGGGTTTGATATTGATGATCCGGCAACCTCTTCCCGCCTGGAAGAAGCCGCCGCGCTGGTTCTGGCACCGGGTATCCCGCTGACCAATCCAACCCCCCACCCTGCCGCATTGGCCGCACGGGCTGCCGGTGTTGAAATTCTGGGGGATATCGAACTTCTGTTCCGGGCACAGCCGGAAGCCCGCTTTGTTGGGATAACCGGGACGAATGGGAAATCCACCACCACGGCCCTGGTCGGGCACATCCTGCGCCAGGGCGGTGTTGAAGTTGCAATTGGGGGCAATTTGGGAATTCCGGCCCTGACCCTGCCGAATGCCGCCGTCTATGTGCTGGAAATGTCGTCTTATCAATTGGACCTGACCCCCAGCGCCATGTTCGACATTGCGGTCCTGTTGAATATCACCCCGGATCATTTGGACCGCCATGGTGACATGGATGGGTATATTCGGGCCAAAATGCGTATCCTGCGGCCGCGCAATGCCGACAGTTTGGCTGTTGTCGGAATTGACGAGCCGCAAACCGCCCGCATCGCCGATCAACTGATGAAAGACGGGCGCACGATAAGCCGTATCGCGCATACGACCCAGCCTGTGGCAGACCTGATTGATGGTGGCGAATGCCCCGCCCTGGCCGGTGACCATGGCAAACAGAATGCAGCCGCTGCCTTCGCCATCGCCCAGGCGCTGGGTCTGTCACAGGAAAGCATCCTGGACGGCCTGCGCAGTTTTCCCGGTCTGGCCCATCGGCAGGAGCGGATAGCGACCCTGGATGGCGTCACCTTTATCAATGATTCCAAGGCCACCAATGCGGAATCCGCGGCCCGCGCCTTATCAGCCTTTGAGGGAATCTACTGGATCGCAGGCGGTAAGGGCAAAGATGGCGGCTATGGCGCACTAGACCCCTATCTGACCCGTGTGCGCCACGCCTTCCTGATCGGGGATGCTGCGGCAACCATCAACAACTGGATCGGCAACCGGGTTCCAACAACGCTTTCCGGCACACTGGAAACAGCGATTGACGCGGCCTTTCAGATGGCCCGCGCGGAACCGTCTGCTGGGCCGGTTATCCTCTCGCCCGCCTGTGCATCCTTTGATCAATATCGGAATTTTGAGGTTCGGGGCGATGCCTTCCGTGACCTTGTGCTGGCGCTTCCTGCCAATTCCCGCACGGTTTTCTCAACAAGGGAGGCCGCGTAATGGCCATCGCACGCAATGATACATCCGTCCTGGGGCGTTGGTGGTGGACCGTGGATCGGTGGACACTGGCCGCCTTGTTGACGCTGGCATTGCTGGGCTTGCTGATGACCCTGTCCGCCAGTCCATCGGTGGCGGAGCGTATTGGCGCGGACCCAATGCATTTTGTGCGCAAACAGGCGATCCTGTTGATCCCTTCCCTCTTGGCAATGATCGGCGTTTCCCTGATGGATCCGCGCGCCATTCGCCGCCTGGCCTTGCTGATGCTGGGCGGGTCCATCGTCCTGCTGATCGCAACACTGTTTATTGGGGCGGAAATCAAAGGGGCGACACGGTGGGTCTCCCTGGGCAGCTTCACGGTACAGCCGTCTGAATTTGTTAAACCTGCCTTTGCCGTCATCGCAGGCTGGATGTTTGCATCCCAACGGATGGGTGAAACAATGCCCGGCTATGCCTTTGCGGGCCTGTTGTATCTGCTGGTCGTCAGCCTGTTATTGCTGCAGCCCGATGTCGGACAGGCCGCCGTTGTGACCGCGATCTTTGGCGTGCAATTCTTCCTGGCAGGCCTGCCGATGATCCTGGTGATTGTCATGGTTCTGGGCGGCATTGGCATGCTGGTCAGCGCGTATTTCGTCTTCCCCCATGTGCAAAGCCGTATTGACCGTTTCCTGGACCCCGCCGCAGGAGACACTTTCCAGATCGATAAGGCGCGGGAAGCTTTCATGAATGGGGGCTTGTTTGGTCGCGGTCCCGGTGAAGGCATTGCCAAGGCGAACCTACCCGACAGCCATGCGGATTTCGTGTTCGCAGTGGCTGGTGAGGAACTGGGCCTGATCGCCTGTTTGATCATTGTTGGTATCTTTGCCTTCATCGTATTGCGCGGTTTTTCAAGGGTCCTGCAGGACAATGACCTTTTCGTTGTGGTCGCAGCGACCGGTCTTCTGGTTCAGTTCGGCTTGCAGGCGCTGATCAACATGGCCTCCACCCTAAGCCTGATTCCAACCAAGGGCATGACATTACCATTCCTGTCCTATGGCGGGTCGTCCTTACTGGCTTTGGGGATTGGTATGGGGATGATGTTGGCCCTGACACGAAAGCGACCGGGGGTGCTGTCATGACATCCAATACCCCATTGATCGTTCTGGCGACGGGCGGCACCGGCGGGCATGTCTTCCCGGCCCAGGCCCTGGCGGAAGAATTAAAGAAACGCGGCAATCGTCTGGCTCTGATCACGGATCGACGTGGCGATGCCTATTCAGGACCCTTGGGCGAATTGGATGCCCATACGATCAGTGCTGCGGGGGTTTCCGGCAAGGGCCTGATCGCACGGGGTATGGCAGCCTTTCAATTGCTGATCGGATATTTTCAGGCCCGGGCCCTGCTGTTGCAGATGAAACCATCCGTCGTCGTAGGCTTTGGCGGTTATCCAAGCGTCCCCACAATGATGGCGGCCAGCCATCTTGGCATTCGCACCGCCATTCATGAACAAAATGCTGTTCTGGGCCGCGCCAACCGCCTGATGGCGTCGCGCGTGGATCGGATCGCGCTCAGCTTCGATGAAACCGATGGATTGCGCCCCAAGGATCAGGCCAAGGCGCTGCGCACCGGTAATCCCGTTCGCCCAGAAATTGCCGCCTTGTCCGGTCGTCCCTTCACCCCGCCCGGACCGGAAGACCGGTTGAACCTCCTGGTCGTAGGGGGCAGCCAAGGCGCACAGATTTTGGGAGAGGCCGTTCCCGCCGCCCTGACCGGACTGTCACAGGAATTGCGCAATCGCCTGTCTGTCGACCAACAGACCCGCGCAGAACAATTGGACGCCGTAAAGGTTGCCTATCAATCAGCCGGCATTCGTGCCGATGTGCGCAGCTTCTTTGATGATATGCCAGAACGTCTGGCGCGGGCGCATTTGATTATCGGGCGCGCCGGGGCATCGACCATGGCGGAAGTCGCGACCGTCGGCCTGCCCGCCATCCTGATCCCCTATGCCTATGCGATTGATGATCATCAGGCAGCCAATGCGGCCCGGCTCAGCGATGCAGGCGGTGGATGGGCTATTCCCCAGATGGATGTAACCCCCGCAGATTTGGGACGCCGTTTGGAGCAATTGCTGGCCAATCCTTCTGTTTTAAGCGCCGCCGCACAGGCGTCGGCACGAACCGGCATTCCAGACGCGACGGTTCGGCTGGCAAATCTAGTTGAAAGCCTGGCGACGGGCGAAGGCAGTGTTGGCGCGGTTCGGGCCGGAAATGCCAGAAAGGAAGCCGCATAATGCAAATTCCACTCTCCCTTGGTCGTTTGCACTTTGTCGGAATCGGCGGCATTGGCATGTCCGGCATTGCAGAAGTCATGCACAATCTGGGCTATGCCGTTTCGGGTTCTGATATGGCAGAAAATGCCAATGTTCTGCGCCTGCGTGGCCTGGGCATCGATGTGAAAATTGGACACCTGGCAGAAAATGTTGCTGGCGCTGCCGTGGTGGTCGTCTCCACAGCTGTGAAGCGTGAAAACCCGGAAGTCGCTGCTGCCCGCGCCGCCTTGATCCCGGTCGTGCGCCGCGCGGAAATGCTGGCGGAAATCATGCGCCTGAAATGGTCCATTGCCGTGGGCGGCACCCATGGAAAAACCACAACCACCTCTTTGGTTGCGCAAATGCTGGACAGCGCCAAAATGGACCCGACCGTCATCAATGGCGGCATCATCAATGCCTATGGCACGAATGCCCGCCTGGGTCAGGGCGATTGGGTTGTCGCCGAAGCGGATGAAAGTGACGGGACCTTTGTAAAGCTGCCCGCCACGATTGCGATTGTGACCAATATCGATCCCGAGCATATGGATCATTATGGGACATTCGATGCCTTGCGCGATGCGTTCCGGACCTTTGTCCAGAATATTCCCTTCTATGGATTTGCCGCGCTGTGCCTGGACCATCCAGAAGTGCAGGCCTTGATCGGGCGCATCGAAGACCGCCGCATCATCACCTATGGCTTCAGCCCACAAGCGGAAATTCGCGCCGCAAAGGCTCAGCCTGGACCAGATGGTTATGACCTTACGGTCGAAATTTCCCCCCGCACCGGTAACAAGCGGCAGATACCCGATATCCGCCTGCCGATGCACGGCGATCACAATGTTAAGAACGCCCTGGCCGCGATTGCCGTTGCTGTTGAAATGGGCCTGTCCGATGACACAATCCGCAAGGGTCTGGCTGATTTTACGGGCGTTAAGCGCCGCTTCACCAAAACCGGCACCTGGAATGACATCACCATCATTGATGATTACGGTCATCACCCGGTGGAAATTGCAGCCGTCCTGAAAGCCGCGCGCCAGGCAACCACCAACAATGTTATCGCAGTCGTTCAGCCGCACCGCTATACGCGGCTGCATGATCTGTTCGAAGATTTCTGCACCTGTTTCAATGATGCAGACAGCGTGCTTGTCGCGCCGGTCTATACCGCCGGTGAAACCCCCATCGAAGGCGCAGACCGGGACCACCTGGTCGAAGGATTGCGGGCCCGTGGTCACCGCTCCGTCGCAGGAATTGAGGGGGAAGACGACCTGCCCGACGCGATCCGCAATCTGGCAAAGCCCGGCGATATGGTGATCTGCCTGGGCGCTGGCTCCATTACCTATTGGGCCAATGCACTGCCGACAAAATTGGCAGGGGGTGCAGGATGATGGCCCTGCGCACCGACCCATTCGGTACCGACCTGATCAGCCGCCTGCCCAGCACAAGCGGGCGACTGAGCGAAGGCAGCCTGTTGTCGAAAGTCACCTGGTTCCGCGTCGGGGGCCCCGCAGAGGTCCTGTATAAACCTGCCGATCAGGCGGACCTGCAGTCCTTTTTGGCCGCCCTGCCCACAGATATCCCGGTAACCCCGATTGGGGTTGGGTCCAATCTGTTGGTCCGCGAAGGCGGCGTCGCTGGCATTGTTTTGCGCCTGGGTGGAGCCTTTGCCGACATCATCGTGGATGGCACTGAAATCGAAGTCGGCGCGGCTGCCCTGGATGCCAATGTTGCAAAAACCGCCGCCAATGCCGGATTGACCGGTCTGGAATTCTATTCCGGTATTCCCGGAACAATCGGCGGGGCCTTGCGTATGAATGCGGGGGCTTATGGTACTGAAACCAAGGATGTTCTGATCTGGGCCGAGGCACTGGACCGGTCCGGGACCCTGCATCGCCTCAGCGCGGATGAAATGGGGTTTAGCTATCGCCATTCCAGCATTGATGACGATTGGATCTTTGTGCGCGCCCGTTATCGCGCATCCATGGGCGACAAGACCGATATTCTGGCAAAGATGGCTGAAATTCAGGAAAGCCGCAGCGCCAGCCAGCCAATCCGCAGCCGCACCGGTGGCTCCACCTTCCGCAATCCCCCCAACGGCAAGGCCTGGCAAACGATTGATGCCGCTGGCTGTCGGGGACTGGTCCGGGGTGGCGCGATGGTGTCAGAACAGCACTGTAATTTCCTGATCAATACCGGCACCGCCACAGCAGCAGACCTAGAAGAACTGGGCGAAGACGTGCGCCGCCGAGTGAAAGACAGCCAGGGCATTGACCTGACCTGGGAAATCAAACGCATCGGGAGGACCGCATCATGACAAAGAAAGTGACGGTCCTGATGGGCGGATGGTCCGCAGAGCGGGACGTGTCTTTGGTTTCAGGCACAGACTGCGCCAATGCCTTGGAACGCGCGGGCTATGATGTGACCCGTGTGGACATTGCGCGCGATATTGGTGCGATCGTGAAGGCCTTAGATCCCCGTCCCGATGTGGTGTTCAACGCCCTGCATGGTCGCTGGGGTGAAGATGGCACGATCCAGGGATTGCTGGATATCATGGCCATTCCCTATACCCATTCTGGGCGCGTCGCCTCTACCCTGGCGATGAGCAAGCCCCTGTCGATCCAACTGTTCCGCGATGCCGGTCTGCCGACGGCAAACCATGTAACGATGCCGATTGAAGACCTGCGCGCGGGTGTTGATCCCCTGCCGCGCCCCTATGTGGTCAAACCCGCCCATGAGGGATCCTCCGTTGGCGTCTATATCGTTGAAGAGGGCAGCAATGGACCAGATTTCGGCAATTGGAAATACGGCCTGGCCATGGTCGAAGACTATATCCCCGGTCAGGAATTGACCGTCGGTGTCATGGGCGGCAAGGCCATGGGCGTTACAGAGCTTCGGCCCCTCAGCGGCTTTTACAGCTATGAAGCAAAATATACCGACGGCAAGACAGAACATCTGTGCCCCGCCCCGATCTCAGACACACTGGCCCATAGTTGCATGGATTTTGCAGAGCGTGCCCATGTCGCGCTGGGCTGTCGCGGTGTCAGCAGATCGGACTTCCGTTATGACCCAAAAACGGACCGTTTGGTGATTTTGGAAACAAATACCCAGCCCGGAATGGCGCCGTTGAGTCTGGTTCCCGAACAGGCCCGGCATATTGGTATGACTTTTGAAGAACTGGTCACATGGATGGTGGAGAACGCGGAATGCGATTCATGACACGGGGCAAGAAACCAAAAGGCCGCGCGGCAAAGGCCACGCCAGCCCGCCGCCGCAACCAGTCTGCGGCGCAACGGACCCGGCGCATTGACCAAGACCGCCTGAAGCGCGGACTGCGATTTGGGGCAGTCGCGGCAATGGCGCTGATGCTGGTCGGGGGAAGCGCCACCGCCTGGCATTTCAACCTGCCTGGACATGTTGCGGATTGGGCGAACGCGAAAACAATGAACGCGACGGCCTCAATGGGTCTGGCGGTAAAGGAAGTTTATGTCATCGGTCGTCAGGAAACCGACCGTGACGATTTGCTGGCCGCCCTGAATATTCAGGTTGGCGATCCCATTCTGGGTTTCAGCCCCCAGGCGGTCAAACAGCGTGTTGAACAATTGGGATGGGTGAAGTCAGCAGAAATTCGCCGCACCCTGCCCGGTATTGTCGTGGTTAAAATTGAAGAACGCCGCGCCGTCGCAATCTGGCAGCATGACGATAACTTTGTTCTGATTGACAGCGACGGGGTGACCATTGGCGCAAAGGATGTGCACCGCCATGGCCATTTGAAAGTCGTCGTGGGGCCGGACGCGCCGGAACATGCCATGGCCCTGTTGACAATGCTGGCGCAGGAACCGGAATTGGATGACCGCGTGATTGCGGCTGTGCGCATTGGCGCGCGTCGATGGAATCTACGCCTCAGCGGCGACATCGATGTAAGCCTGCCGGAAGAAAACGCAGCCAAAGCCTGGCAACAATTGGCGATTTACCAGCGGGACCATGAAATCCTGTCGCGCGCAATCCAGGAAATTGACCTGCGCAATATAGATCGCATGACCCTGGAACTGACGGAACCAGCCTTGCAAGAGGTCAACGGACGCACCATGGGCGAACAGACATAGATTTTAAGAACAAGACTGAGAATTTAAGACCAAAACTGACTGGCACAAAAGAGTACATGGCATCCGGCCCAATGCCGGGGGATCAGGGTAAGGAAGAACGAAAGTGGCAACGCGCAAACTAACGGCTTTGGACATAGGATCGACCAAGATCTGCTGTTTTATCGCGGAAGTCTCAGAGGCGGGACGAATTCGCGTCACGGGGATGAGCCACCAGCAATCCGCCGGGCTGAAAGGGGGCATGGTGGTCGATATGGAAAGCGCCTATCGCGCCATCCTGTCGGCTGTGCATTCCGCCGAACAAATGGCCGGAACGACGATTGAGGATGTGGTCCTGTCTATCAATGGTGCGCGCCCCCAAAGCACGACCCTGACGCGGGAAATGCAAATTGGCGGTGGCGCGATACGCGACCCCGATATCTCAAAACTTCTGCAGGAAGCCCGTGAAAGCGTTACC
This sequence comes from Rhodospirillaceae bacterium, assembly GCA_002709955.1. Lineage (GTDB taxonomy): Bacteria > Pseudomonadota > Alphaproteobacteria > UBA8366 > Aestuariispiraceae > Pacificispira. Next base: position 68,129 of record PAQY01000010.1, on the reverse strand, counting down.
CTGCAGGACCGCATGCTGCTGCATGCCATCCCAATCGGTTATTCCGTTGATGGTGGGCCATTGTTGAAAGAGCCCCGCTCGATGCATGCCCAGACTGTGGGCGTAAAAATGCATGTGGTCACCGCCAATGAAAGCGCCGTCCAGAATTTGGTCAATTGTGTCGCGCGCTGTCACCTGACCGTGTCTGATTTCGCACTTGCCCCCTATGCCGCCGGTTTGTCCGCGCTGGTCGAGGATGAAAAGGACCTGGGCGCAACCGTCATCGATATGGGCGGCGGCACAACCAGCTTTAGCGTGTTTTATGAAGGGGCCGCAGTCTATGGCGATTGCATTCCTGTCGGGGGTCAGCATGTGACGTCTGACATTGCGCGGGGGCTATCGACCACCCTGCAACAGGCAGAGCGCTTGAAGACCCTTTACGGGTCGTGCCAGCCAGCCCCATCAGATGATCGGGAATTGATCGATGCGCCGCGTATCGGGGAAGAAGATGATACCTCCCCCAATCGGGTGCCCCGCAGTTTTCTGGTTTCCATCATTGCACCGCGTCTGGAAGAAACCTTTGAACTGGTGCGCAAACGCATGGAAGCATCCGGTGCCAATGGTATGGCGGGTCAACGGGTCGTCCTGACCGGGGGAGCTAGCCAATTACCGGGTGTTCGGGAAATGGCCGGGCGCATCCTAAACAAACAGGTGCGCCACGGACGCCCCCTGAAGGTGTCTGGCCTGGCGGAAGCAACCGGCGGTCCCGCTTTTGCGACCGCAGCCGGCCTTTTGCACTTTGCGGTAGATGATTGTGGAGAGGCCCGGGGCAGCACCTCTCAATCCACTGCGAATCAGAATGGACTCTTTGCCCATATAGGAAAGTGGTTTAGTGGCTTTTAAGCAACACTCAAACAAAAAAATGCAAATTCTGTCCGAAAATGCGACTGAAAAGCGGTCCTTTTTCGGCGAATCACGTGAGACTCGCCTCAGCTGTCGCGTTTCACGAATCCAGTACGGCTGTTAGACACCATCGCTCGAAGGAGGCGAATATGAGCATTAACTTCCAAGCACCCCAGACGGATGCTGATCTTAAGCCGCGGATCGTGGTCGTAGGCGTCGGTGGCGCCGGTGGCAACGCCGTCAACAATATGATTCGCTCCAACCTGGAAGGCGTCGAATTCGTCGTCGCCAACACGGATGCGCAAGCCCTGAAACATTCCCAGGCGGATCTGAAAATCCAACTGGGTGCGACCTTAACGCAAGGTCTGGGCGCTGGGGCCCGCCCAGAAGTGGGCCGCGAAGCCGCCGAAGAATCCATGGCCGATGCGATGGAACATCTGGCCGGGGCCAATATGGTCTTCATCACCGCGGGTATGGGCGGTGGCACCGGAACCGGTGCCGCACCAGTTCTGGCCGAAGCCTGTCGCAATCATGGCATGCTGACGGTTGGGGTGGTCACCAAACCCTTCCATTTTGAAGGCGCACACCGTATGCGCGCCGCCGAACAGGGCATCGAAGAATTGCAACAATTCGTCGATACACTGATCATCATTCCAAACCAGAATCTGTTCCGTGTCGCCAATGAAAAGACGACCTTCGCCGATGCCTTTAAAATGGCAGACGATGTTCTGTATTCCGGCGTTCGCGGCGTAACCGACCTGATGGTCATGCCGGGCCTGATCAATCTGGACTTTGCCGATATTCGCACCGTGATGAGCGAAATGGGCAAGGCAATGATGGGAACGGGCGAAGCGGAAGGCGACAACCGCGCCATCATGGCCGCCGAAAGCGCGATTTCCAATCCGCTGCTGGAAGATGTGTCGATGGCCGGCGCGCGGGGCGTGCTGATCAACATCACCGGTGGCCCGGACATGACCCTGTTCGAAGTCGACGAAGCCGCAAACCGCATCCGCGAAGAAGTCGATTCAGACGCCAATATCATCTTCGGCTCGACCTTTGATGAAAACCTGCAGGGCATTATGCGCGTATCCGTGGTCGCAACCGGCATCGAATCCGAAACGGCCCAAATGCCACGTCCACAGTCCAAGGCAACAGTTTCGCCGCTGCGCCCCCGCCATGTAGCCCCCGTTGCGGAAGAAGACCCTGTTGAAGAAGAAGCACAGATTGTCACATCAGCGGACCAGGACGATATGGTCGCGCACAGCGACAATGCTGCTTATGACGAAAACCAGTATGGTCATGAGGATGCAGAGGTAGATCCCTATGCCGATGCAATGGCCCAGTCAGATGACGGTGCATCCGCCCCGGCTGTAGCAGACGATAATTCGGATGTGGAAGAAGACCTTCCAGAACCGGCCTTGTTCGATGCCCCAGCAGCAAAAGCACCTGAAGCGGCCCCTGCCATGCAGGCAAAAGAGACAGCGCCAAGCACCCCTCAGGCAGCCCCACAGGCGGTTCGTCCGAAGGATGCCTTCATTCCGCCACGCCCTGTTCGGCCGGAGGAGTTGAACCGTCGTGCAACAGAACGAAACGCGGAACCATTTCGCGAAGCCGACCTGATGAATGCGGGAGAGCATGCTGGCAAACCGAAGGAAAAGCAGAGCCTGTTCAGCCGGGTCACCGGTTTGGGTTTGACCCACACGGCCAAGGCAGCCCCGGCAAAGTCAAGTGAACCATCCCTAATCCGTTCAGAACGCACCGCACCGACGGCAGCACCGGCAACACAACAGCCGGCCCCAGCCCAGATGCAACGCCCAGCTGCGGCCCCTCAGTCGCAACCGATGGAAAAAGATCTGGCACCGTCCAAGGCGGAAGAAGAAATGCTTGAAATTCCAGCATTCTTGCGCCGTCAGGCAAACTAAAAAATCGCAACCAGGGCCCGTAATGGGGGTTTGGAAACGATAGACTTACACTACCAGAATTGACCCTTCCGGCCGCGTCCTGACACCAGGTGCGGCCGGAAATCTGTCTGGGCCCTGATCTTGTGTGGTACAAATCTTGCTAACACAATCTCTAGACAGGGCACCCTTGAAACAATATCCGCGACTGGCTAGAAGAATGCTCTATGGAAGGAGCAAAAAAACCAAATAAATCAATCTGATATTTCTTCCTAAAAGACACAGAATAATGCAACAAAATGTAACACTAGTTGATTTGAGGCTTTGAGAGCACAGTGCTATCCATTAATTGTACCAATCACTTGAATTTGCCGCAGGGTCATTCGCGGTAAAGTGATGGAAACGAATAGTAGAATAAAGTTTGAGAGAATAAATGTTTGGGCACCGTCGGAAACCCAATTCAAAAGATAGATAAGGCCGGTGAAAAGTATGTTGGATGGTATGAGCGACCTGATAGACGCGTCCACCCGCTCGGTAACGACAGGGTTGTTACAGCGGACGCTGAAATCGCCGATCCATTGCAATGGCATCGGCCTTCATTCCGGTTCGACCATCAACATGACGCTTGTCCCTGCGGATCCCGATACTGGCATTCTGTTCCGGCGCATTGATCTTAAGAACGGTGCGCGGGACATTCGCGCCCGGTATGACGCCGTTATAGATACGCGGCTGTGCACCACAATTGCCAATGATCATCATGGGTCGGTCGCAACGGTTGAACATCTGATGGCGGCCCTTGCTGGCTGTGGTGTTGATAATGTTGTGGTTGAACTGGATGGACCGGAAGTGCCGGTCATGGATGGCAGTTCGGAACCGTTTGTCTTCCTGATCGATTGTGCCGGTGTGGTTGAGCAGGCCGCCGAACGCTCTGTCTTGCGGATCAAGCGCCCGGTCGCTGTTGAAAGCGGCCTGTCTACAGCCGCGCTGGAACCAGGTAATCGCTTCACCATGGCAATGGGCATTGATTTCGACAGCCGCGCCATTGGTCGTCAGGATATTTTCCTGGAAATCAGCGATCTGACCTTCAAACGGGAATTGTCGCAGGCCCGTACCTTCGGGTTCCTGCACGAAGTCGAAGCCATGCGCGCCGCAGGTCTGGCGCGCGGTGGCAGCCTGGACAATGCCGTTGTGATTGATGGTGATTCGATCATGAACACGGATGGTCTGCGGTTTGACGATGAATTCGTCCGCCATAAGGCCCTGGACTGTGTTGGCGATCTGGCCCTGGCCGGGGCTCCAATCCTGGGCCATTTCAAGGGACGCCGCACAGGTCACGATTTGAACAATCGCCTGTTGCGGGCGGTTTTCGCGGATGCGGATAATTACGAGCTGGTTCCCAGTTCATCCGTACTGACCAGCGTTTAATCCCATTCAGCATCCTGGTTCTTGAAGTGGCGCTATTCGGTCGCAGATTATCGCTATTGGCGTTTTGATCCCCCGCCCCGAATGCTATAGTCTGTGCGTTCGTTCCCACTGCAGAAATGAGCGGTCCCGATGCGTCTGAGAGAATTCGTCTCACCCAATCGTCTGATACTGTCTATCGCGGCCCTGATGCTGCTGGCGTTGACGGCCTGTTCTGATGAAGAACCGGTCTATGTCGAACGTCCGGTTGAAGAACTGTATAACGAAGCCATGGACATGCTGGAGGTGCAGAATTACACCGGCGCGGTTGCTTCTTTTGAAGAAGTTGACCGTCAGCACCCTTATTCAGTTTGGGCGACAAAGGCACAGTTAATGTCGGCCTATGTGAACTATCGCGCTGATAAATATGACGAGGCGATCATCGCCCTGGACCGGTTCGTCGACCTTCACCCCGGCAATCGGGACATTGGATACGCGTATTATCTGCGGGCAATTTCCTATTATGAACAAATTGTCGATGTCGGTCGCGACCAGAAAATCACGCGCCTTGCCCTCGACTCTCTGCAAGATGTCGTGCGTCGTTTCCCGAACTCAGAATATGCGCGCGACGCGCAGTTGAAGATTGATCTGGCAAGGGACCATCTGGCTGGCAAGGAAATGTCCGTAGGCCGATACTATCAGCGCCAGGGGGAATATCTGGCGGCCATTAACCGGTTTACCGCCACGATCCGGGACTATGAGACGACAACCCATGTGCCCGAAGCGCTGCATCGGCTGGTGGAAAGCTATTTCGCCCTGGGCATTCGACCGGAGGCGGAGCGTACCGCATCGGTTCTGGGATATAATTTCCCAGGCAGCGAGTGGTATTCAGACTCCTATGCACTGCTAGAAGGCAAGAATTTGGACGAGCCGGAAGACAATTCCTGGCTCAGCTGGACCTGGTCCTGGATCTTTTAGAACGGCGCGCCATGCTGACGAGTCTAACCATCCGAGATATCGTTTTAATCGATAAACTTCGGCTGAGTTTTTCCAGCGGCTTGTCTGTCTTAACGGGCGAGACCGGGGCGGGGAAATCCATTCTACTGGACTCTCTGGGCCTTGCATTGGGCCGCAGATCAGAAGCAAAACTGGTCCGCCCTGGCGCTGAACGCGCGTCCGTTACCGCAGAATTCGACCTGCCCCCCGATCATGCGGTCCATGCCCTGCTTCAGGAAAACGATCTTCCCAATGAAGACCGGCTGCTGCTGCGCCGCACGGTTTCCGCAGATGGACGCAGCAAGGCCTTTATCAATGATGAACCGGTTGGCATCGCCCTTTTAAAGCAAATTGGGGAGCGGTTGGTTGAGGTACAGGGGCAATTTGACCAGCACGGATTGATGGATCCAAACACCCATATCGACCTGCTGGATGCCTATGGCCGCCTGACGATGGAACGCGAGGCCGTCGCCCGACACTATACCGCCTGGCAGGCCGCCCGAAAGGCACTGGACCGCGCCAAGGCCGCCGCCGAAGCGGCACGACAGGAGGAAGACTATCTGCGGTTTGCCGCCGATGAATTGGACAAGCTGGCCCCCCAGCAAGGGGAAGAGGAAGAATTATCAGAAAACCGCAGCATGATGCAGAATGCGGAACGCCTGACAGAGGCGATCACCAGCGCGGTCGATTATTTGACCGGACCTAAAGGGGCCGATCAAGGTCTGCGCCAGGCCCAGCGTGCGCTGGATCGCATGGCTGATAAAATGGGTGAGCAATTAAACGATCCCCTTTCCGGGCTGGAACGGGCGGCCGTTGAAGTCGCAGAAGTCATCGCGACGCTGAACCGCATCGGATCGCAATTGAACGCGGATTCCACAACATTGGAGAATATTGAGGAACGGCTGTTTGCGCTGCGCGATGTGGCGCGCAAGCATAATGTCCCCGTCGATGATTTGGCGCGCCTGCGGGATGATTTCTTTGAACGCATCGCCCTGATCGATGCGGGGGAAGAAAAGCTGGCCGACTTGACCGAAAAGGCCGAGCTGGCCCGTGCGGATTATGAAAAATCCGCTGAAACCTTAAGCATCAAACGCCGGGCGGCAGCAGAAAAGCTGGATGCCGCCGTCAATGCGGAACTGCCGCCCCTGCGGCTGGAACGCGCAAGGTTCACCACGGAGATTGTTGAGCTTGAACCATCCCGTTGGGGCGCTGCGGGACGCGACAGAACTGGGTTCACAGTGACAACCAATCCCGGAATGCCGGGGGGACCCCTGGACAAGATCGCATCCGGGGGCGAGTTAAGCCGCTTCCTGCTGGCGATTAAAGTGGCCCTGGCTGAGGTTGGGACCGTACCGACCCTGGTTTTTGATGAGGTTGATGCGGGCGTCGGCGGGGCAACTGCTGCCGCCGTTGGTCTGCGCCTGGGGCGATTGGCGGAGCGCCTGCAGGTTCTGGTCGTCACCCATTCCCCGCAGGTCGCGGCCAAGGGCGCGGCCCATTGGCGGGTTGCCAAGGCGACCGCAGAAGATGGACGCGCCGCCACATCGGTCGACAGTCTGGACCCGCATCACCGCCGGGAGGAACTGGCCCGCATGTTGTCGGGAGCAGAAGTCACCGACGAGGCCCGCGCCGCCGCCGACCGCTTGATGGAAGAGACCCATTCATGAGCCCACAAAAGGACGTGTCGGACCTGACTGAACGGGAAGCACGCGCGGAATTGGCCCGCCTGGCGATGGAAATTGCCTATCATGACGCGCGCTATCACAAGGAAGATGCCCCGGAAATCACCGATGCGGATTATGACGCCCTGCGCCGCCGCAATGATGCGATAGAGGCGCAGTTTCCAGACCTGGTGCGCAAAGACAGCCCCTCCCTGAAGGTCGGAGGCGGGTTGAAATCCGGCTTTGGGAAAATCCGCCATGTGAAGCCGATGCTGTCCCTGGGCAATGCCTTTTCAGAACCAGATGTCGCCGAATTCCTGTCCCGCGTGCGCCGGTTTCTGGGCCTTGGCGATGCGGAAGAGCTTGCCATACTGGCAGAACCAAAGATCGACGGCCTGTCTGCGTCGCTGCGCTATGAAAAGGGGCGTTTGATCTATGCCGCAACGCGCGGCGATGGCACAGAAGGCGAAGATGTTACCGCCAATATGCGCACCCTGGCCGATGTGCCCGAAACCCTGGCGGGCAGTGACTGGCCGGACGTCCTGGAAGTGCGCGGTGAAGTCTATATGCGCAAGGATGAGTTTCTGGCCCTGAACGAACGACAGGAAGCGGCGGGCAATAAGACCTTCGCCAATCCCCGCAATGCCGCGGCCGGGTCCCTGCGCCAATTGGATCCATCCATCACGAAACAGCGGCCCCTGCACTTCTTTGGCTATGCCTGGGGGGATTTGTCGGAACCGCTGGGGCCAACGCAATCGCAATCCAGAGACCGTCTGAAACAGCTGGGGTTCACATTAAACCATCCAACAACCCTGTGCCACAGCCTGGATGACATCATGGATCATTACCGGCTGATCGAACATCAGCGGGGCGAACTGCCCTTCGATATTGATGGGGTGGTCTATAAGGTCGATCGGCTGGACTGGCAGGAACGCCTAGGTCAGGTCAGCCGTGCGCCACGCTGGGCCATCGCGCATAAATTTGCCGCAGAAAAAGCGGAAACAGTGATTGAAGAAATCACCATTCAGGTCGGTCGCACCGGGGCATTGACGCCTGTTGCAAATCTGAAACCCGTCACGGTCGGGGGCGTCGTGGTATCGCGCGCAACTTTGCACAACCATGATGAAATTACCCGATTGGGCGTGAAAGCGGGCGACACGGTGCGCATCCAGCGGGCGGGTGATGTGATCCCCCAGGTATTGGAAGTGACCGCCGATGGCGGCGGCGTGCCCTTCGAATTCCCGACCCATTGCCCGGTCTGCAACAGCGAGGTGGAACGCGAAGCGGGTGAAGTCGTCTATCGCTGTACCGGTGGGCTGATCTGTGATGCCCAAGCCGTCGAGCGCCTGAAGCATTTCGTCAGTCGGGACGCCTTTGACATTGAAGGCCTGGGCACCAAAAGCATTGAGGAATTCTGGGGGGAAGGCCTGATCAAGGAACCTGCGGATATCTTTAAGCTGGTGGCCTATCGCAATACCATTCTGGGGCGGGAAGGATGGAAGGAGAAATCCGTTTCCAACCTTTTCAATGCTATACAAAGCCGCCAGGAAATCCCCCTGGACCGGTTCCTGTTCGCCCTGGGCATTCGTCACATTGGGCAGACCACGGCCAAACTGTTGGCGCGCAGCTACACGTCCTTTACCGCATGGCGTGACGCAATGCAGGCCGTAGCATCCGAACGCAAGGCCAAGCCTGATGAGAAGAAACCAGATCTGATCGGCCCACATTATGCCGAACTGGTAGCCATTGATACCGTTGGCATGGCCGCAGCAGACAGCCTGTCCGCCTTTTTTAATGAGGCCCATAACATCACCGTGCTGGACAACCTGATTGCCGAACTTCACATCACCGATGTAGACGCCCCCCAGGCAGGCAATTCCCCCATCGCCGGAAAAACCGTCGTCTTTACGGGGTCCTTGGAAAAGATGAGTCGGGGGGAAGCCAAGGCGCGGGCGGAATCCCTGGGCGCAAAGGTCTCCGGGTCTGTGTCCAAAAAAACGGACTATGTGGTGATTGGTGCAGATGCCGGGTCCAAGGCAAAAAAAGCACAAGAACTGGGAGTAACCATCCTCAGTGAGGAAGAATGGCTGTCGCTGATCGACCAAACGCCCCCCCTGGTATCAGAAGCACCAGAAGCCTCCGGCAGCCCGCAAGGAACCCTATTGTGACCCAATGGTCCATCCGCCTGCTGTATGCCCTAACGTTCTGTATCACGCTCACCACCACGGGCGCCTATGCGCAAAATTGGAGCATCCTGGAATATGATAAGGACGGCAAAGTCACAGGGGTAAGGGAGGGGACAGACGATACACAAAGGCCCAATGGCCTGGGTGAAGAAAACAAGCGCGCAATTGAGCCAGGTGAAATCCTTGTGGTTGACCCGACAGACACAGATCTGGCTGCTATGGAATCTGCCGGTTTCAAACTGATGCGCAAAGACACCCTGTCAGGGCTTGAAATGATCCTTGCCCAATTCAAAATTCCAGAAGCAATGAGCGTACCCGATGCACTGGAATATTTTGCACGGCAATTCCCAAATTTGACGGTTGGGACAAATGACCTGATGGATTTGTCCGGTGGCGCGCGGGTTCAAACAGCACAAGCTTTTGATTATTCACGCAATCTGTCGGGATGGGGCATCGTTCCAGACACATGCGGGAAAGGCATTGTACTGGGCCAGATCGATGGGTTCGTGGACGAAAACCATCCCGCATTACGCGGTAAGAACCTGGTCTATAAAAGCTTCCTGAAATCTGGCCGCCTGCCAGCGGCGGAAAATCATGGGACCGCCGTCGCGATCCTATTGATTGGGCGCAAACTCCCCAACTATGGTGGTGGCCTTTTGCCCGGTGCGAAACTGTATGCCGCCAATATATTTGAGCGTCGCAACGGCAAGGATGTTGGTAACCTTGCCGCCATGATCCGTGCCGTCGATTGGCTGGTTACACAAGGAGTGCAGGTCGCCAATTTATCGATTGCCGGTCAGGATAACGTCATCATGAGATTGGCGATCAAGCGTTCATTGGAAAAAGGCATACTGTTGGTTGCCGCCGCTGGCAATAATGGGGCGGGTGCGCCCCCTGCCTGGCCCGCCGCCCATCCTGATACGTTCTCGGTCACAGCGATTGATGATTCGATGCATCTGTATCAATTTGCCAATCAGGGAAAGTATATCGATTTTGCTGCACCGGGTGTGAATATACCAACCGACACCCCAAACGGGCTGATGGCCCAAAGCGGCACATCCTTTGCCGCACCCTTTATAACCGCCATGGTGGGCCTGCATTTAAAGGCCGGGTTCAAATTGGACCCGGACCTTATTCGCCGCAGCATGCAGCGCTATTCGACCGATCTTGGGTTAGCCGGAAAGGATGACCTGTTCGGCTGGGGTCTGGTGCGGTTGCGCCCAGCCTGCTGATTGGGGCCTGCTGATTGGGGCCTGCTGATTGGGAAATAGCCCCCAAATTGCCTAAATCCATCCGCATCACCGCCCAGAAGCACTGGCAATGTGCCTGGCATGACATACCGCATCCTTCCTATGCTTGCCGTCAGCATGATCGGCATCGGACTGGCCATCGCCGCCCCTGTGGGGGCTTACTTTTGGTCCCGTGATCCTGGTCCGGCCCAGACGATGGAACGCCTGACAGCGGAACGTCTGCTGCCGGAAGATATCAACCGTCCGCACACGGTCAAAAGCCGGCTGAACAGTTTCGGACCCTCAGCGCGCACCCGCCTGAAAAAGGCGTTCCTTGCCGCGCCCCTGCCCTATCCACCGGCAGAAATCGTGCTGTTGGGCCTGAAGCAGGAAAGATTACTGGAATTGTATGGCCGTGCGCCGGGGGATGAGCTGCGCTTTATCAAATCATACCCCTTTGCCGCCTGGACCGGCCGTCTGGGCCCGAAACTGCGCGAAGGAGATCGCCAGATACCAGAAGGCGTTTACGGTATCGATTACCTGAACCCGAATTCTATCGCCTATGTCTCGTTGCGCATCGGCTACCCCAATGCGTTTGAACGCGCCCGCGGTCAGGAAGATGGACGCACTGAATTAGGGGGGGATATCATGATCCATGGCAAGACCGGCGGATCTGAGGGCTGTATCGTCGTTGAGAATTCAGACATCGAAGAACTGTTCACCCTGGCCGCCGATACCGGCATTCATAACATTCGTGTCCTGCTGGCCCCAACAGATCTTCGGCGCAACCCTGCCCCGACCCATCCGGGAAATCCGCAGTGGACAGACCGTGTCTATGCCGATCTGATCCAGGAAATGGCAGAAATCCCTATGGGTAAGATACAGGTGGCCGGGGATTGATTAGCGCATGCCCAGGGCGGACATATAAGTGTCCAGCAGGGCTTCTTCTTCCGCGCGATCATCCGGGTCCTTCTTGCGCAGACTGACGATCTTCCGGATGATCTTTACGTCAAAGCCATGACCCTTGGATTCTGCATAGACTTCCTTGATATCTTCAGCCAGGGCCTTCTTTTCTTCTTCCAGGCGCTCAATACGCTCAATGAACGACCGCAGGCGCGCGCCGGTGGCGGTTTGGGTCGCGTCTTCAGGACTGGTGTCATTGTCGGCGGTGGCGGCGATATCAGCCATGCGATCGGCTCCCTATTCATATCTTCGGGGTGAGGTGATGTTGGGGGGACTGTACCGGTGCGCCCCCGCTGCTTCAAGACGCAACAGCACTTTGATCAGGATCAAGGCACGCATTTTATGAACCGGCGATAACACGGCATGACACATGATCTGATCAGCCGCTATGGCGGCAACGCGCCGCGCTATACCAGCTATCCCACCGCCCCACATTTCAGTGCGGATATTGGGGAAACACCCTATCGCGCCCGCTTGGCCAGTCTGGCACCAGAGCCGATTTCGCTTTATGTTCATATCCCCTTTTGCGACACATTGTGCTGGTTCTGTGGATGCCATACCAAAATCACGCGCCGGTATGAACCTGTCCTGGACTATGTCGATATTCTAATACTGGAAATGGCTGAACTGGCACGCGCCGCACCGCCAGACATGCGGATGAGCCATATGCATTGGGGCGGTGGTTCACCAACCCTGCTGACCCCCAAAGACACGCTGCGCCTGGCCCGCACCGCAAAAGATTTGTTTTCCCCCACAGAAGCATTTGAATTCGCGGTGGAGATTGACCCCAGAGAAACAGGCGAGGACCGCATTGCCGCCCTGGCGGAAGCGGGCCTGACCCGCGCCAGCATCGGGGTTCAGGATTTCGACCCCCAGGTCCAGAAAGCGATCAATCGCACCCAGAGTTTTGAAGAAACGGCAGCCGCCGCCCATAGCCTGAGAAACCATGGGGTGCAGAGCCTGAATCTGGATCTGATGTATGGCCTGCCCTATCAAACATTAGACCGGACCCTTGGCACCATGGAACACGCGCTGACACTGGCGCCAGACCGGGTCGCCCTGTTTGGCTATGCGCATGTTCCCTGGATGAAGGCCCATCAGCGCCTGATCCCTGAAGACGCACTTCCTGGGCCAGAAGCGCGGCGGGAAGCCGCCGATGCTGCTGCGGCCTTATTGCTTTCTGCAGGATATCGCCAGATCGGCATTGATCATTTCGCCCTGCCAGGGGACAGCCTGTCTTTAGCCAGCGATGCTGGCATGTTACGGCGAAACTTTCAGGGCTATACGACCGATCAGGCAACCACCCTGTTGCCGGTCGGGGCCAGTTCCATCGGCCGTCTGCCCGATATGTTCATCCAGAACGAACCATCCCTGAAAAGCCATGCCCGAAGGGTGACAGAAGGGCATCTGCCAATCGCAAAAGGGGTCCTGTTAAGCCCGGATGATCAGTTACGCGCATCGATCATCGAGCGCTTGATGTGTGCCTTCTCCGTCGATCTTGCCGCCATCTGCACCCTGTTTGGCGCGGATATCGCGTGCCTTTCCGACGCCTTTCCCAGGCTGCGGCAGATGGAACAGGACGGGCTGCTGACCCATAGCAGAAGCCAGATCACTGTTACCCAGATCGGCAGACCCTATATTCGCCAGATCGCCGCCTGCTTCGATACCTATTTCAGCCAGGGCACGGCGCGGCATTCCAGCACGGTCTGATTCAATCAGCCGCCAGGTGTTGGCAGTGTTGCCGCCACATCCTGCGGCTTGCCAACAACAACAAAGGTCAGTGCGTCTGGGTCCAGTAAGTCCTGTGCCAGGGCATTCACATCCTCCAGCGTCACTGCCTCGATCAAGCTGTTTCGGGTTTCAAAATAATCAATCGGAAATCCGAAATACTGCATGGATTCCAATTGCCCCGCGATTCGAGAGGAACTGGTGAAGCGCAGCGGAAAGGACCCGGTGATATAGGTCTTTGCATCAGCAACCTTCTCCGCGTCCAGACCATTTTCCTTGAAGTCCGCGAAGACCTTCTTCACCAAATCAATCGTTTCCCCGACTCGTGCATTCTGGGTCCCGGCCCCTCCCCGCAACAGGGCCGCGTGATCCATGGATGCCATATAGCTGTACACGGAATAGGCAAGGCCGCGTTTGACGCGGATTTCATCGGTCAGAACAGAGCTGAACGATCCACCCCCCAGCACATAATTCATCACCATGCCGGTATAATAGCGCGGATCATCAATAGACAAACCCGGCTGTGCGAAGGCGATGGTGCTTTGGGGCACATCCATATCAATCACAACAGTGCCGCCCGGTGTTTTGCCAGCAAAGTCTGGGATTTCGTCGGATGCGCCCGTCTCCGGCAGTTTGCCGAAAATCTTATCCAGCATGGGACCCAATTCTGCGGGTGTGATCGCGCCAACAACGCCGATTTTCAGCTTATCGCGCGTCAAGGCGTCGGCCATATAGGCCTTCATATCCGCCACAGTGATATTGGGAACGCTGGTCAGCGTGCCTTCATCCGGGCGACCATAGGGGTGATCCTTAAAAACCGTTTCCGCCATCGCCTTGCCAGCAATCGTGGCAGGATCCGTCTGGGCCTGTTTCAAACCGATCAGTATTTGGGAACGCACCCGTTCGACCGGCTCTTCATCAAAGCGCGGCTCTGTCAAAGCCAGGGACAGAAGCTCAACCGCCTCTTCTCGATAACGGTTAAGTGTATAGAAACTGCCTGAAAAGGCATCCTGTCCGGCATTGAAAGAGATGGTAATGGACTGATCCGACAATTTCCCCTGAAAGGCCTTGCTGTCTAAGGGGCCAGCCCCTTCATCAATCGTGCTGGCCGTCAGGCGCGCTGTGCCTTCCTTACCGGGCTTGTCATGACCGGCACCGCCGCCTTTGAAAGAAAACTCGATCGCGGTGACAGGCACAGTCTCATCCCGGACCAGCCAGGCGGTGATGCCGCCGGGGCTGACCACTTCTTCAACCTTCACTTCGGCTAAAGCTGGGCGCAGTGCCAGTAATAGAATTAACGAAGCCAGCGTCACCAAGACGGCGACTTTTGCCATCATGACGGACTTGAGGGTCACTGCAGCGGTCGTTTGGGTGCCAGATTGTCTCATTGCGTGACCTCCGCATCTGATTTCGGTAACAGGATATCGACCACCTCACCGGGTGCGCCCAGAACACGCCGTGCCACATCATTGACCTGATCCACGGTCACCTGTCCAATTTTGTCAGGCCAGGTTTCGACATCATCCAGGCTGTAGCCCACCGACAAGGCCCGACCGATATTCATCGCAGGCCCGCTCAAGCTGTCCCGGGCGGTTGCGGCGGAATCCTGGATACGGGTGATCGCGCGGGTTACCTCATCCTGGGTGACGCCCTCTTTCAAAACCAGATCGATCTGTGCGCGCAGGGCTGCTTCCGCCTTTTCCAGATCAACATCCTGGGCAGGGCTGACATACAGACCCATCATGCCTGGTCCCCGGCCATCGCCGTCATACCAACTGCCAGCACTGACCGCGACGCCCTGATCGATAACAAGGGACCGATACAGACGGCTGGTGCTGTTGCCGCCCAAGACCTGTCCCAAGACTTCCAGTGCATAGGTATCCGCCTTGTCATCTGCCTGGGCCCAACCGGGGGCCTGCTTTCGGATCGACAGGCTGGGCTGGCGCACACGGTCATCCCGGTACGTCACGCGGCTGGATACAAGAAGGGGGGGCTCTTGCAATTTCGGGCGATCTGGAACGGCTCGGGCCGGGATGACACCATAATACTGTTTTGCCAGATCAAAGACCTTTTGGGCCTCTACATCACCGGAAACGACCAGGATGGCATTGTTAGGCGTATAATAGGCATTGTAGAAATCAATCGCATCCTGCACCTGCAATGCTTCGATTTCGTGGCGCCAACCAATGATTGGAATAGCGTATGGATGATTGCGATAGAAGGCAGAGGCCGCCTGCTCCCGCAGAATAGAGCCAGGATCATTGTCCGTGCGCATGCTGCGTTCTTCCAGAACCACCTGCTTTTCTGGAGCAAATTGTTCTTCTGCGATTTTCAGATTCGCCATTCGATCGGATTCAAGCTTCATCACCATTTCCAACCGATCGCTGGCGACCGATTGGAAATAGGCGGTGTAGTCCTGACTGGTAAAGGCGTTATCCTGCCCCCCGTTCCGGGCGACCGTTGCAGAGAATTCCCCGGGCGCAACCGTATCTGTGCCTTTGAACATCAGATGTTCCAGGAAATGGGCAATCCCAGATTTCCCCGGCGGTTCATCCATCGCGCCAACACGGTACCAGACCATATGGGTCACAACAGGCGCGCGGTGATTTTCCACCACAACGACCTGCATGCCATTGTCCAGAACCATTTGTTTCGCATCATAAATTTCTGCCTGTGCGGACGATAAGGTCACGCCCCATAACAGCGCAGACGCGGCGATTGTCTTCCCAAGATTGGCGATAAAGGGGAGTCTCATTAAGCCTCCTAAACCGGTGCGGTGCGAGCATCCGGAGTCATGGATAAAGGAACCCCTCTGGGTCCCGGAACAGGATGTGGAGATAACATAGTGTCGCGACTGCGCGTGTTCCACAGCCTGCGGTCATAAACCGACACACTTTTCAGAATTCGCAAAAATGTCGCAGAACAGGATATCGATGAGAGAAAAACTCAGACCGTCCTAAAAAGGCCACTCAAAGAGGGATCTTTCACCTTCACGGGTGATGATGGGGGTGTTTCCGTCCGTGACGGGCTGCCCAAGGGCTGAATTGCCTTGCAGACGGCGGGTTTCTTCCCCTGCATCCACAATGTCCCCGGCGGGTTCCTTGTCGCGCCAGAATACCAGGGTATCCACAAAGGATTCCTGTTCAGCGGTCAGGGCCGCCGTTTCCTGATCCACGACCCGACGAATGCTGGAATCCGCATCCAGACCACCGGTGCGCGTCAACAGGGCGATTTCCCCCTGGCTGCTGCCGGCGCGGCGCATATCGGCCTCTGTCTCAAGGCGTCTCTGTACGGCGTCTTCGCCAAATACGGCCCGTTGTGCTTCCAGCCCCGGCTTCAGGTCCTGCGTGCGTTGCCCATCAGGATCTGGCGGGCGCAAACCGAATTCCGGCGGCAGGGTCAAGGGCGCGCGGGTCACCACGGCAAATTCGTCTGGGGTCTGGCGGTCCAGGCCAAGAATTTTACCGGTTTCCCCACCGCATGCGCCCAACGCAAACAGCGAGGTTACGATACATACCGTGCCGACGTGACGCCGTATCTTATAAAGCCCAGCAACCATTCGTTTCCACCACTACTGCAATCATCTGTCCATATTAGCACATAAGACGTTGGATCGCATTATATACCCTAAACTATTTAGGCTCATTCGGTGTCCCAAACAAGCCATCGTATGCAATCAGGAAGGCGCCGACCACGATGGCGCAATCCGCAACGTTGAAGGATGGCCAGTGATAGCCTGCGATATGAAAATCCAGAAAATCAACAACCGCCCCGTATAACAGCCGGTCCAGCGCATTGCCAAAGGCCCCACCGATGATCAGACCACAGGCAATGACCATGATCCGCTTGTCGGTTTTGCGCAGCAGAAAATAATATATCGCCAACGCAATCGCGATTGCCAACCCGGCCAGGATATAGGGACCAAATGAACTATCATTCGACAACAGCCCAAAACTGACCCCCCGGTTATAGACCAGCACCAGATTGAAAAACGGGGTTACCTCAACAAATCGCACGCCCCCGTCAAACACGGACAGAATCCAGGGCTTGGAGATCTGATCCAACCCAAAAACACAGACTGCGAGAATTAGCCCAAGGCGCTGCATTATAAACCCGATGCTATCAAAGTAATCACTCCGCCGCCTGGGGCGAGGCCGAGACAGCATCCGAACAGCGTCCACAAATACCCGGTGTCTGGCGGCGGCTGCCGACATCGGACAGAACCTTCCAGCAACGCTGGCATTTGGTCCCATCGGCCAGTTTGAAGACAACCGCGATCCCTGGGCAATCCGATAAGGTGAATGCCCCTTCCGGCGGTGTTTCAAGACTTAATGTGCCCGCAGAGGTGATCAGGATATCGGCCAGGTCCAGATCGGCAAAAGCCGCCTGATGTGCTGCATCGACATAAACGGTCGGGGCCGCATCCAGGTTGGAACGGATGACTTTTTCCGTGCGCTTCTGTTCCAGGGCGGCCAAAACGACACGCCGAACCCGACGGACCTTGTTCCATCGCGCAGCCTGCACCTCCGGCAGCAGCCAATCGGCGGACACATCAGGCAATTGGCGCATATGCACGGACACATCCGGCCCATCGCCGTGCCGGGTCAGCCAGGCTTCTTCTGTCGTGAAGCACAAGATCGGGGCCAGCCACGCGGTCAGGCTGTTGAACAAGGTATCTAGCACAGTCAAAGCCGCCAGTCGGGTCGGGCTGTCCGGCGCATCGCAATACAGCGAATCCTTACGGATATCGAAATAGAATGCCGACAGGTCCACTGCACAGAATTCATGAACTTCACGGAAGATCAGGGTGAAGTCATAGGTTTCGATGCCTTTACGGACAACCTTGTCGATTTCCGCAATGCGATGCAGCGCCCAGCGTTCCAGTTCCGGCATATCGGCGGGGTCGACCCGCTTTTCCGGCTGGTAATAGGCCAGGCTGCCCAACAGCCAGCGCAGCGTATTGCGGACCCGCCGATAATAATCGGTCAGCTGCTTAAGCATGCTCTCCCCGATGCGAAGGTCGCCGGAATAATCTTCCGACACCACCCACAGACGCAGGATTTCTGCACCGTATTTGTCGTTCACCGTGGCGGGGACCACAACATTGCCCAGGGATTTGGACATTTTGCGACCGTCTTCCGCCATCACAAAGCCATGGGTCAACACCGCGTCATAGGGTGCGCGCCCCCGCGTGCCACAGCTTTCCAACAGGCTGGAATGGAACCAGCCGCGATGCTGATCCGACCCTTCCAGATACAGGGATGCCGGCCATTGCTGGTCTTCCCGCCCTTCCAGCACAAAGGCATGGGTGGAGCCGGAGTCAAACCACACATCAACAACGTCTCGGACCTGCTCATACTCTTCAGCATTATAGTCATTGCCCAGGAATCGGGACGGATCGCTGGAGAACCAGGCATCGGCCCCTTCCTCCCGGAATGCGGCAACGACACGATCCACGACGGCCTGATCCCGCAAGGGCTCCCCGGTTTCCTTGTTCACGAAAACAGGAATGGGCACGCCCCAGGCCCGCTGGCGGCTGATGCACCAATCCGGGCGTTCCTTGATCATGGAATGCAGCCGGGTTTTGCCCTGTTTCGGATAGAATTCCGTGTCCTCAATGGCTTGCAGCGCCACATCGCGCAGACCATGGCTTTCCATGGAAATGAACCACTGGGCCGTGTTGCGGAAAATCAGCGGTGCCTTGGAACGCCAGCTATGAGGATAGCTGTGACGCAGGCTGCCCTTGGCCAGCAAGCGCCCGACAATGGCCAGTTCGCGCATGACGGATGGATTGGCATCGCCTTCCTTGCCATCCTGCGTGATCACGACCTTGCCCGCCATCAGTGGCACGAAGTCATAGAAGCTGCCATCCTCGCCAACGGTCTGCGGGATTTCGATATTGTTCTTTTTGCCCAACTGCCAGTCATCGGCGCCGTGGCCCGGCGCGATATGAACGAACCCCGTCCCGGTATCGTCGGTTACGAAATCCGCCAGCAGGACCGGTACGTCAAACCCATAGCCATCGCCTGCTTCGGCATGATCGAACCAGGGGTGACGACAAACGGACCCCGCCATATCCGCCCCTTTCAGGGTGGACAGGACCGTGTGTTCCGTGATCTTGGCCTGTGTGCAGACAGCGTCAATCAGGGACTTGGCGATCACCAGCTTCTCCCCGACAACAGCACCTTTAGCCCCCTCATCCACCGCATCGACCTGCATCACGACATAGTCGAAATCTTCATGACAGGCGACCGCGCGATTGCCCGGTATGGTCCAGGGGGTCGTGGTCCAGATCACCACCGACGCCCCCTCCAAAGCAGGGGACTTTGCCACGCTGACCGGGAACTTCACCCAGATCGTGGTGGATTTATGTTCCATATATTCGGCTTCGGCTTCGGCCAGCGCGGTTTTCTCAACCGCCGACCACCAGACCGGACGCGCACCCTTATACAGGCTGCCCTGCATCAGAAACTTGCCGATTTCCGCAGCGATCTGTGCTTCGGCACCATAGGCCATGGTGGTATAGGGATTGTCCCAATCCCCCTGCACACCCAGGCGTTTGAACTGGGTGCGTTGCTTGTCGATCCATTCATCGGCAAAGACGCGGCATTCCTGACGGAATTCCACAATCGGCACATCATCCTTGTCCAGACCAGCCGCACGATAGCGTTCTTCAATCTTCCATTCGATGGGCAGGCCGTGGCAATCCCAACCCGGCACATAGGGGGCGTCATACCCCGTCATCTGACGAGACCGAACAATGATGTCCTTCAGGATCTTATTTAAGGCATGGCCGATATGCAGGTCGCCATTCGCATAAGGGGGACCATCATGCAGAATGAATTTCTCGCGCCCCTTGCTGTCGGCACGCAGGCGGTCCCACAATTTGGTCTGGGCCCAGCGATCCAGAATTTTCGGCTCAAGTTCCGGCAGCCCCGCCCGCATCGGAAAATCTGTCTGGGGCAGATTGATGGTATCTTTGTAATCGACGCTCTGTGGCGTTTCAGCGCTCATCGTTTTCAGACTCTCTGTCTTATATCTTTGTAGAAGGTGGACTCGGTTCGAAGGGGATGCGCCAGACCAGATAACGGTCGCGGCAACACCAAAACTATCCCGACGCCCGCGAGCCCCGCCCCGCGAGGGCCGGGCCGATAATTCGAGTCCCAAAAGCGCCAAAGCGCGAAAAGCGGGTGAAGCAGTGTTTCATAGCGGCGCGACTGTATGGTCTAACCTAGGTGAAATCAAGCATCTGAATGCCGCAACAGGCTGTTTTGCGCATGTTTTCTGATCCAATCAGAGTGAAGGCAATTTCTGATCGGTCACGGTCGCCCGGACCGCTAATCCTCAGGAAGGGTTCAGCGCAATATGGAACAAACAGTCCCCCCGTATGACCCGCGCCGGGACACGATGCGCCATCGCAACGCCTGCCTGATCAAAATGAACATCCAACGGTGCCTTGCCCGGTGTCTCCGGAAAATGAATATGCGCGACTTTTTGCCCTGCTTTGATCTCCTCACCGGCCCGAACCAGGGGTTCATACAGGCCTGGCTCTTGCGCGAAAACATAGTCTTCCCCCTGAAAGTCACGATAGGCAGGGGCCAGAACATCCCCAACAATCGGGCCGGTGTAAGACCCAACCGCCGCCAATGCCCGCAAGATGCCGGTTTGCGCACCCTGTCGGATCACGGGATCGACCGTTCCACCCCCGCCTAATTCCAGGGTGAAACCCGCCGCCCCGGCCCGCCAGGATGCAGAGGACGAATACCACCCATCGGCTTCCGGCCCATGCCGCAGCACAAATGGCAGCCCCAATGCATCCAATACCTTTTGGCGCATTACATTTCGGTCGTTCCCTTCAACCCAGGAGGTCATGGCAAAGGGCACACAATATAACGACGACCCTCCTGAATGCAGGTCAATCACCATATCCATACCAGCGATCAGATGATGTTCGATATAATATGCAATCATCTCTGTCGGTGCCCCCAGCGCCCGCCCCGGGAAGCTGCGGTTCAGATTGCCGCTGTCCAGGGGTGAGGTTCTCAGCCCCGCCTCTGCCGCTGGAAAATTTGCCATTGGTAAAAGCGTCAGGCGACCGCATATATCATCTGGGTTCAGGGTCCGGATTAAATCAGACAGGATGACCTGGCCTTCATATTCGTCGCCATGATTGCCCGCCATCAGCAAGACGGCCGGTCCCGGCTTTTGCCCGACAAAGGATGCAATTGGCAGCGGAATATGCCCATATGCGGAACGGTGCACAGAATGAGGCACTCTGAGAGTCCCCAGATTTCGGCCTGTAACTGTCAGATCAACGCTGCATTGAATGGGGGAGCGGCTCATAATCTTGAATCCATAAGGTTTTTACATAGATCTCAAACAGATAGAGTAGACGTCCCAATTTTGCCCTTGGCAAGGGGCACCTGTGACGCAGGATCGGTTTCAATTACACAGACTGTAACTTTATGGCCAATATCGGTCACAGCGGCTAAAAAGGCCTAACAAGAAACTATGGAACAATCACACGCCCAATTGCCTGATGCAGACCCCAGGATTCTGGATTTCCTGAATGCCTGGCGCGCTGCGCGTCGGGAAAATGAAATTGTCCCCTTCAAACATAATTTTGATCCGATGCGGATACCGGCCCTTTTACAGTTTGTTTGGCTGTATCGATACGAGCCATCGACAGGCAACTATCTGTGTCGCCTAGCGGGGGAGGAAGTGAATGCAGCCTGGGGCCATAGCATTAAAAACAAGACCCTGGCGCAGATCGTTGGCCCGGTGGACTATCCAAAAGTCCTTGAGCGCTGGAAACGCATTGTTGGCACGCCTCTGATTCAGTATGGCACCGCCAAGGAAAGACTGACGGAGCAAACCACGCAACAAGCAGAGCGAATGCTGGTTCCAATGAAAGACACATCCGGCGAGACAGCCTATGTTCTGGGTGTCAGCCTGTATCGATATGTAAATTTCGAACCCGTGCACATTCCGCCCTTATCAGGGCATATCGTGCGAATTAACTGCGCCGATATTTGAACTTGCCCTAGTTCGGGGCCCGAACAGGCACCCCTTCCCGCTGTGTAGTTTCCCAATCCGGTGCAATCCAAACCGGCGCGTTCGAGGCGGGCAATGGATCGCGCCCCCTCAGCAAGTCCGCTGCCTTTTCTCCCACCATAATGGTTGGCGCATTCAAATTGCCATTGGGAATGGTTGGGAAGATTGAGCTGTCCACAACCCGCAGGGATTGGATACCAATCACACGACATTCCGTATCAATAACGGCGGTTGGATCGTCTTTCGCCCCCATCTTGCAGGTACAGGAGGGGTGATAGGCGCTTTCAGCATTCTCCCTGATCCAGGCATCAATCTCCGCATCATCCGCAATGGCTTCGCCCGGCTGAATTTCAGGCCCCCGAAAGTCATCCATTGCCGGTTGTGCCATGATCTCCCGGGTTAATCGAATGCAGGCGCGGAACGCCTCAATATCTTCCTGTTCTGTCATATAGTTATACAGGATCGCCGGTTTTGCGGCCGGGTCCGGGGATGTGATGTGGATATGTCCCCGGCTTTTGGGCTTATTTGGCCCCACATGGACCTGAAAGCCGTGTCCGTCAAAAGAAGCTCTGCCGTCATACCGCATCGCGGCTGGCAGGAAGTGATACTGCAAATCTGGTGATTTCAGCCCTGGTTTGGATCGGATAAAGGCGCAGGATTCAAAATGATTGGTCGCCCCCAGCCCGGATTTGAAAAAGAACCAGCGCGCCCCGATCATGAACTTGCTGAACAGGTTCAGCTTTCCATTCAGGGTGATCGGCTTCTTGCTGCGAAACTGGAAATAAACTTCCAGATGATCCTGCAGATTACCCCCGACACCGGGCAGGTCGTGGACAACATCCACACCGGCCTTTTTCAGCACATCCGCTGGCCCAATCCCTGACAGTTGAAGGATTTGTGGCGATCCAACCGATCCGGCGCTTAAGATAACTTCCCGACTGGCCCGCGCCTCTGTGACTTTGCCATTGACCTGATAGCGCACACCGACAGCCTTCTTGCCTTCCAGGAGAATTTTTTCCGTCAGGGCCTTTGTCACGACCGTCAGATTCGGGCGGTCCATGGCAGGTTTCAAATAGGCATTGGCGGTTGACCAGCGCACGCCATCTTTCACCGTCATATGCATCCGGCCAAAGCCTTCTTGCCGATAGCCGTTATAGTCCTCGGTCTTGCCGTATCCTGCCTGCTCCCCCGCCTCAATCCAGGCACGATAAAGCGGGTTTTTCATATTGTTGCCGTTACAGGTAGACAGGGGGCCATCCGTGCCCCGATACGCATCCTGTGGGCGCCCATCCGGGTCTGACCAGGTTTCCGCCCGCTGGAAATAAGGCAGGCAGTGGCGATAGGCCCAGCCTTTGGCCCCCTGCTCTTCCCATTCATCAAAATCGCAGGCATGCCCGCGCACATAGACCAGACCATTGATGGAAGAAGAGCCCCCCAGCACCTTTCCACGCGGCGTGTGCATCAGGCGATTGTTCAGCCCCGGTTCAGGTTGGCTTTCAAAGAACCAGTTGAATTTCGTCATATTCATCGGGATCGACAGCGCAGTCGGCATTTGAATAAAGATCGACGAGTCGCTGCCCCCCGCTTCGATCAGCAATACCCGAACATCAGCGTCCTCTGTCAGGCGTGCCGCCAGAACACATCCGGCCGATCCAGCCCCCACAATGATGAAGTCATACGTCTGATTTTCGGACATGTCTGTTCCCCTGTTTCACACCTTACGGGTTTGGGTCATTGCGACCTGATCGTCAAGGATGGCAAATCGTGCAGGGTGAAGAAACCCATTCGGTGTTTTACATTTCGGAAAATCCACTAGACCATACCGCCTATATCACGGTGGGGAGAAATATTCATGCGGATCGGCAAACCTGTTTCCATTCAGTCCAGCACTCTAGGGGTGAGCTTGGCAGCGCTGTGATTGTGGGAGGGGTGCTATGACCGATACCGTTCGTCGTCCCTCACTCAGGGCCTGGGCCGCCTTTGCCCTTGGATGTCTGTGTTTTGGGTATGCCTTCACACAACGGGTCGCCCCCAGCGTCATGACCGAAGACCTGATGCGGGCTTTCGCCGTTGGCGGCGGGGCATTGGGATCGCTGAGCGCCTTCTATTTCTACGCCTATGCCGGGATGCAGATGCCTGTTGGCGTCTTGATGGATCGCTTTGGCCCTAGAAAGCTGCTCAGCGGGGCCATGACGCTGTGTTTGATCGGCAGCCTTATCTTTGCCCTGGCGGATAGTCTGGGCATCGCCTCTATCGGGCGCGCCATTATTGGTGCATCTGTCGCCTGTGGATATGTCGGCACGATGAGCATCGCTGCCGCCTGGTTTCCGGCCCGCCGCTTCAGCATGTTGATTGGCATATTGCAAAGCGTCGGCATGACCGGGGCGATGGTCGGTCAAGCGCCACTCAGCTTCTTCGTTTCGTCCTATGGATGGCGGGAAACGATTATCAGCCTGGGGGTGATCGGGGCCATTCTGGCGGTCCTGATCTTTTTCGTAGTCGCTGAAATCCCTAAATCAAAACCCCAACCTGCTTCGGGAAAACCCGTCACGGGCGGGGGCGCGTTTCAGGATGTGCTGTCCCGCCGGGACAGTTGGGCCTGTGCGATATTGGGATTCACCCTGGCTGCGCCCATGCTGTCCTTTGCGGGCCTGTGGGCGGTTCCCTGGCTGGTTCAGACACAAGGCTATACAAAGGCCGATGCTGCTGCCTGTGCATCCCTGATTTTTCTGGGATGGGCCTGTGTGGGTCCGGCCCTTGGCATCATGACGGAAAAAATTGGACGCCGGAAACCCATCCTGTATGCCGGATTCATAATGGGTGCCCTGTCATTGGCGATCATGATTTACATCCCCAATCTGTCACCCACCGTATTGGGATCTCTGTTCTTCGTGAATGGTGTCAGTGGCTGCACGATGATCTTGTCGTTCACCTGTGTGCGCGAAACAAACCGTCCCAGCCGCATGGGGGCCGGGCTTGGCTTTGTGAATATGGCCGTTGTGGGATCGGGCGCGCTGTTCCAACCATTGCTAGGCTTCATCCTGGATTTGGGATGGACCGGCCAGGAAGAAAACGGGGCCCGCATCTATGAAAATGCAGCCTATGTCACCGCATTTTCAATGCTGATCATTGCTTATGGTATCGGGTTTATTGCCTGCGTCCTATTGCGGGAGACGCATTGCAAACAACTGGTCGAAGAGTGACTTCGGTCGTTCAGCCTTTATGACGCGACAGAGAAGCTCTCACCACAGCCACAGCGCGCGGTTTCGTTTGGATTGCGGAAGGTAAATCCAGACTGAAGTTTGGATTCTTCATAGTCGATTTCCGCCCCGATCAGAAACATCGTCGCCGCCGGATCGATCAGCACCTTGGCACCATCGACATCGACTTCTTCTTCAAACTGTTTCTTATCCTTGGCATATTCGACAACGTAAGACAGGCCAGAGCAGCCCTTAGAGGATACACCAATCCGCAGGCCGATCACGCCGTCACCACCCTTTTCCATCAAGCTGCGCACCCGTTCAGCGGCAGTATCGGTCAGGGTCACTATGGCTTTTCCAGTCCCAAACATATCAGTTCCTCGCATTCCTATAACGCACTGTACACTATATCATAACGATGTCAGAAGAAATCCAGTGCCATTTTGGCATCTTCCGACATCATTTCCGGGCGCCAGGGTGGCGTCCAGGTCAGGGTAACACACACCACCCCGATACCTTCAACCGCCGCGACGGCATCGGCAACCTGTTGCGGCATCTCGCCCGCCACGGGACAAGCCGGGGCGGTCAGGGTCATGGTGATGTCGCAATCCCCTTTTTCATCCACCTCACAGGCATAGATCAGGCCCAGATCATAGATATTCACCGGGATTTCCGGATCATGGACCGTGCGCAAGGCCGCTTCTACCGCATCCGGGCTGGCAACAGTGGCGCCCTCTGGCAGAATATCACCTGACAGGGCCTGCATCCCTTCCTCAGCCTGCTTTTCGCCAAAGCCACCCAGATAGGGATGCGCAAAATCCGCCCCTGTCTGTGGGGCCGGGGCGACTTCCAGCCGGTCTCGTTCGTTGGTACGGTCGTCCATATCGATCTTCCTATCCAAAAATCGCGTTCACTTTTTCCAAGGCCTGGGCCAGGGCATCAATGTCGCTGCGGGTATTATACATGCCTAATGAGGCACGGGCGGTGCCCACCACCCCCAAGCGATGCATCAGGGGTTCCGCACAATGATGTCCGGCCCGCACGGCAACGCCCTGTTGGTCGATGATTGTCGCAATGTCATGCGGATGCGCTTCGCCCATCACAAATGAAATCACCGCCGTTTTGTTGGGCGCCGTGCCAACCACGCGCAATCCCTCAATAGAAGCCAACCGCTGCATGGCATAGGTCAACAAGTCATGCTCATGCGCCGCCACACGCTCAATTCCAACCCCGGTCAGATATTGTATGGACGCGCCAAGCCCGATGGCTTCGACAATCGGCGGTGTTCCGGCCTCAAATTTGGATGGCAGTTCGGCCCAGGTCGATTTTTCAAAGGTGACGGAAGAAATCATATCCCCGCCCCCCAGAAAGGGCGGCATGGCCTCCAACAGCGCTTCCTTGCCATACAGCACACCAATGCCTGTCGGGCCATACAGTTTGTGGCCCGTAAAGGCATAGAAATCGCAATCCAGATCCTGCACATCAACAGACATGTGCATCACCGCCTGGCTGCCATCAAACAGCACTTTCGCACCCACAGAATGGGCCATGTCCACGATTTTCTTCGCGGGCGTGATCGTGCCCAACACATTGGACACATGGGTGACCGCCACCAGCTTAACGCTGTCGTCCAGCATGTCGGCATAGGCATCCATGCGGAATTCGCCGTCATCGGTGATCGGCACGACCTTTAGTGCAACACCGGTGGCATCTCGTAACAACTGCCAGGGGACAATATTGGAATGGTGTTCCATCTCCGAAATCAGAACCGTATCGCCTGCTTTCAGCAGGCCCCGACCATAGGAATACGCAACGAGGTTAATAGCCTCGCTGGCATTCTTGGTGAAGATGATTTCACGTTCACTTTTGGCATTTAGGAAGGCGCGAATGATTTCGCGCGCGCCCTCATACGCCGCCGTGGTGCGTTCGGAAAAGTCATAGGCCCCGCGATGCACATTGGCATAGCATTCCTCAAAAGACGCACGCATCGCCTCAATCATCGCCCTGGGCTTTTGCGCGGACGCCCCACTATCCAGATAGACCAGTGGCTTGCCATGGACGGTCTGGCTTAGGATCGGGAAATCGGCGCGAACAGCCTCGACATCATAGGCCAGGTCATCTGTCAGTCGGATTGCGGCGTCGTTCATACCAAATCTCCTTCCAACCGATGGGCCAGCGCGTCACGGAAGACATCCCGAATTGCCGGTCGGGCAATATGTTCCACGGCCTCAATCAGGAAAGATTGCGTCAGCAGCGCGCGCGCCTGCGCTTCCGGTATGCCGCGCGCCCGCAAATAGAACAGTTGATCTTCATCCAACGCACCAACGGTTGCGCCATGGGCGCATTGCACATCATCCGCATAGATTTCCAGTTCCGGCTTGGCATCAACTTCGGCCTGGGCGGATAACAGCAAGGCCTTGTGTTGCTGTTGACCATCGGTGCCCTGGGCTCCTTCCCGTACCAGCACCTTGCCCTGGAAGACGCCACGGGACCGGTCATCCAGCACGCCCCGGAAGAATTGCCGACTGGTGGCATTTTCTGCACCATGGGTGACAAAGGTCGTCGTATCGATCAGCGCATCGCCTGTCCCGAAATAGGCCCCGGACAAGGCGGCTTCGCCCCGTTCCCCAGCCATGGTCAGGCGCACTTCCCGTCGCGCCAGGCCCTTGCCGATCGACAGGATAAAGGAATCCAGAACCGCCCCTTTTGACACACCGATATCGGCAAGGCCGATTTGCGATGACCCGGCCTTTTCCATCAATGCGGAATACAGGCCCAGCCTGGAATTTTCACCCAGACTGACGCCCAGGCTTGGCACCGTAAATCCATTGCCGCTGGCGGTCACATGGCTTTCCACAACGGTTGCCTCCGCCCCCTTGTCCAACGTGATCGTGACCCGCGCCGCATGGGCGATGGCGGCATCCGCATCCGCGCCCCAGGTGATGTGATGGATATGGATGGGGGCCTCAATCACCTTGCCTGCATCGACATGCAAGGTCAGTTCTTCCTGCGTCAGGGCATCGCTCAACCGATCCGTGAAGCCATCACCATAGGCTTCAGAGGCTGGTCCGGCTTCCAGCGACAGGCCCATTGGCAGATGATCCAATGCGGACAGATCCCGATCCAGAAACCCGTTGACCAGAACGATATTAATCGCGCCTTCAATCTTAAGGGCGGCATCTGGTATCGCTGTCACACCATGGCTGTCTTCCGCCAGCCAGACCGACCAGCCGAACTTTTCCAACCGCTTCAGGTCGGTATATTTCCATGCTTCCGCCTTACGGGTGGGCAGCGCCTCCTTAGGGTCGAACCGCCCGGAATCGCCCCGCTGACGCAGCAGATCTTGCAGCAGGTTATCCGTCATGCCGCTTCGTCCTCATAGGCTGCATAACCGGTCTTCTCCAATTCCTGCGCAAGCTCTTTACCACCGGTCTTCACAATCCGACCAGCGGACAGAACATGCACCTTGTCCGGCACGATATAGTCCAACAGCCGCTGATAATGGGTAATCACCAGGAATGAACGATCCGCGCTGCGCAGCGCATTGACGCCATCGGATACCAGCTTCAGGGCATCGATATCCAGCCCGCTGTCGGTTTCATCCAAAATCGCCATACGCGGTTCCAGGATGGCCATTTGCAGTGTCTCGTTGCGCTTCTTCTCGCCGCCAGAAAAGCCGACATTGACGGGCCGTTTCAGCATATCATCCGGGATATTCAACTCTTTCGCCTTTTTGCGCAGTGCCTTCACGAATTCCAACGCATCCAGTTCAGCCTCACCCTGATGTTTCCGGCGCGCGTTCAGGGCGTGTTTCAGGAAGGTCGTATTGGCAACGCCCGGCAGTTCTACGGGATATTGAAAGGCCAGAAAGACCCCTTCACAGGCGCGCTCTTCCGGGGCCATCTCCAGCAGGTTCTTGCCCTGATAGGTGACGGAGCCGCCGGTCACTTCATATCCGGGACGCCCCGCCAGAACATAGGACAGGGTCGATTTACCAGACCCGTTCGGGCCCATGATCGCGTGCACTTCGCCCGGCTGTATATCTAGGTTGATCCCCTTCAGGATCTCCGTGCCGCCAACGGTCGCGCTTAAATTTTCAATCTTCAACAATGACATTACTGTTCTTTCCATTCCTCAAAAGACCCACCGTCTCCCCGGACTTGATCCGGGGTCCAGAGCGCCACGCTGGCTTCCTGCGTTTGGCTCTGGATTCCCGCTTGCGCGGGAATGACGTATTAACTTCTATCGCCTTATCCAACGCTGCCTTCCAGGGAAATGCCGATCAGCTTTTGTGCCTCGACCGCAAATTCCATGGGCAGGGTCTGCATCACTTCCTTACAGAAACCATTGACGATCAGCGCCACGGCCTCTTCCTCGCCAATCCCGCGGGATAGGCAATAGAACAGCTGATCCTCGCTGATCCGGCTGGTTGTTGCCTCATGCTCCAATTGCGCCGTGGGATTGCGGCTTTCGATATAGGGGATGGTATGCGCCCCGCATTTATCGCCAATCAGCAGGCTGTCGCACTGGGTGAAATTCCGCGCGCCACTGGCATTGGGCAGGACCCGCACCAGCCCGCGATAGGTCTGATCCGCACGCCCGGCCGAAATCCCCTTTGAGATGATGCGCGACCGGGTGTTTTTGCCGATATGGATCATCTTCGTACCGGTATCGGCCTGCTGACAGTTATTCGTGATCGCAACGGAATAGAATTCGCCCACCGAATTATCACCCTGCAGGATGCAGCTTGGATATTTCCAGGTAATCGCAGACCCGGTTTCGACCTGGGTCCAGCTGATTTTGGAATTGCGCCCGCGACAGGCACCGCGCTTGGTCACGAAATTAAAGATCCCGCCCTTGCCGTTCACATCTCCGGGATACCAGTTCTGCACCGTCGAATATTTGATTTCCGCATCGTCCAGCGTGATCAGCTCCACCACGGCGGCATGCAGCTGATTTTCATCGCGCATTGGCGCGGTGCACCCTTCCAGATAGCTGACATACGACCCTTCGTCAGCAATGATCAGGGTGCGTTCAAACTGCCCGGTTTCCTGAGCATTGATGCGGAAATAGGTGGACAATTCCATCGGACATTTCACGCCCTTGGGGATATAGACAAAGCTGCCATCAGTAAACACGGCGGCATTCAGACAGGCATGTTTGTTATCTGAATATGGTACGACAGAGCCCAGATATTTCTTCACAAGGTCTGGATGCGTTTTCACCGCTTCTGAGATCGAACAAAAGACAATGCCATGGGATTCCAGCTCTTTTCGATAGGTTGTCGCGACCGATACGCTGTCGAAAACAGCATCCACGGCAACCCGGGGTGCACCTTCAACACCAGCCAGGACCTCTTGTTCCTTCAAGGGGATGCCAAGCTTGGCATAGGTTTCCAACAGCTTCGGATCAACCTCATCCAAAGACTTGGGGCCATCCTTCTTCGGGGCGGCATAATAATAGACATCCTGATAATCGATCTGCGGCACATCTGGCTTTTGCCAGCCGGGTTCCGGCATATCCTGCCACAGGGCAAAGGCCTTCAGCCGCCATTCCAGAAGCCATTCGGGTTCTTCTTTTTTGGCGGAAATCAGGCGCACGATGTCTTCGTTCAAGCCCTTGGGCGCGAAATCCATCTCAATATCTGTGGAAAAGCCATAGCGGTACTTTTCCGCTTCCAGGGCGCTTACGCGTTCAACTGTGTCTGTCGTCGCCATGATAAATTACCGTCCTACTGTCGCCAGCCCAGAAGCGGGCGCATTTTCAAAATGTCGGATCATGCCACTGTCACTGATCAAATCCGCCAGACTTACATTGTCCAAAGCCGTCTTAACCGCCAGATTGATGCGGTTCCACCCGCCCGCCATGGGGCACAGGCTTTCCACTGCACAATTATCATCCGATCCGTCGACACAGGCCGTCAGTGCGACGGGCCCATCCAAGGCCGCGATGATTTCAGAAACGCTGATTTCCCGTGTGGGGCGGGACAGAACATAGCCCCCCAACGCCCCACGAGTCGCTGCCAACACACCAGCCTTGGACAGGCATTTCAATATCTTGGCGACCGTCGGCGCAGGCAGTGTTGTGCGATCAGCCAATTCTGGGGCCGTGCATAACACATTGGGTTGCTGGGCCATATAGCTCAACAACACCACACCGTAATCTGTCATTCGTGACAGGCGAAACACACTGAAAACCTTTCGCTTTCTCATACTGGACTAAATAAGTCCTGTTTCTAGATGTAGCGGAAAAGGTCGTCTTTGCAAGGCCTGAATCGGGAAATGTGAAATTTATGCGGCGGCGACACCGGCCCCCAGGGCCTCGTGTGAGGTACCCACATCCGCAATTGCGATTTCATAGTCCTCGCTGTGCGCCAGAACGCCGGTCGGCGTGGTCAACAGGATGCCATAGGCCGCTGGTTCATCCACCGACAGGGATACATCCATCGAATCCATATTCATCGGCATCTGGTGACAGGGGCTTTTAAATATGCTGAAGGGCACCCCGCGATGAGAGCCGGAAATCGTGCGATGCACATGGCCCGCCACAAGATGCTTCACGCAATTGAAACGCCCGATGACATCATACAGGGCCGGACCATTCTTTAGCTTGATGGCATCCATGCCGGGAAACCCGATATCATGGGGCGGATGATGCAGGAACAGCAGCACGGGTCGATCCCCAGCGTCCCGTAACTGTCCTTGCAGCCAGTCCAGCCGGGCCGGACACAGATAGCCACTATACGTTTCCGGGAATTCATAAGGGGGCGCATTCAACGTATCCAGAAAGACCAGACGCCAATCCCCAACATCCAGGACACTTTGGACAAAGCCATTTGGATCCGCGGACACGTCGGGGAAACAGGACAGGAATGTTTCGCGGGAATCATGATTGCCGATCAACAGGCTGACGGGAATATGCGTCCGGTCCAACAGTTCCGCCAGGCGCTCGTAAGACTCTGTATCCCCCCGATGGGTTAAGTCACCGGTACAGACGATGCGGTCTGCATCAGGATGGACCCTGGTTGCATGATCGATACCAGCGGCAAGACGCGCATAGGGATCCAGACCAATAATCGTCTTGCCGATGGGGAGTATGTGCAAATCCGTGAACACAATAATCTTCGACATGCCCGATCCTTAAGAAGTCCCTGTCTAAATCACACAAACAACCCTGCCAAACACACCGACATCTGGCGAGTGAAGATTGTAAGACGATCTGGACGACATCACCAACCAGACAAAAAGAAAGGGCGGTGCCATTGGCACCGCCCCTCTTCACCGCTGCGCGGTACCGGTCTTAAGGATTACGCCCCAAAATCGGTTCGCGCGGCGTTAGGATGCGCGCAAATTCACCGCCTTCGGGCCGCGACGGTCGGCTTCGACCTCGAATTCCACGGCTTGACCATCGCTGAGCGTGTCCATGCCGGAAGCCTGAACAGCAGTGATGTGGACGAAAACGTCCTTTTCGCCGCTATCCGGTGTGATGAAGCCGAAACCTTTGGTGGTGTTGAAAAATTTGACGGTGCCTTTGGCCATTTTCTCGTAGTCCTACTTGTTTGATTCGCTGGTCGGCCTTCCTTCATTGAAAGACCAAACCCGATATGCATTCCCGGACCGCGCTCGTGCGGAACCGGGGCGAGTCGCCCTGATTAGGATTTTTTGAGGAAGGTAGTCTCTAGCACGGTCGCAAGCGTAAGCTTAGTATCGTCTCTAAAGTCAAACATCACTCGCAAACCAGGTGCGGGGTCGTCACGAGGCGGACCATGCGCCCGAACCATACGGAATGCAAGGGGAATCTTGCATTCCCCCCTTTTCCTATGCCGAACAGCCCGATTTTTGTAATGGTTTGCCCGTACAAGCCCTGGCAGTATTAACCATAATTCTCAAACGACGAATTATTTATCGGGATACTGACCATCCCGGATTAAATGTGACATTCCCGTCGAAGGGGTCAGGTTTCTTCCGGCACGCGCAAGCGAATGCCATCCAGCGCATCGGTTACGCGAATCTGGCAGGTCAGGCGGGATGTCTTGGTCAAGCCAAATGCCAGATCCAGCATGTCTTCTTCATCTTCGCTGGGCGGATCAAGCTTTTCATACCAATCTTGATCTTCAACGACCATATGACAGGTTGCGCAGGCCAGGGACCCTTCACAGGCCGCCTCGATCTCAACATCATTCTCGACAGCGGTTTCCATGACCGACAGGCCCGCTTTCGCATCAACAACGGTCTCGCTGCCGTCACGGTGAATAAAGGTGATTTTTGGCATCCCGGTTTCCTTACGCCTGACTATTCTTCGCTAAGGCGGTTATTTGGGATAAAGCCCCGGTGAAGTCAATCGCCTTACAGGTTTCTTGGCTACTTCGTGCTGACAGCCGCCAACAGCATTTCAGCCGCAGCCGTGATATCATCGTCGGTCGTGAACCGTCCCAGTCCAATGCGTAGGCCCGCTGCAACCTTGGCCGGGTCGTGGCCCAGCGCCTGCAGAACATGGCTGGCGGCTTGCGCCCCAGATGAACAGGCGGAGCCGCTGGAAACTGATAATCCATCCAATGCGGCCAGCAATTCGCTGCTCTCCACCCCCGGCACGGTGATGTTCAGATTGCCCGGAAGGCGTTGATCCAAATCCCCGTTCAAACTTAAATCCGCATCAGACTGTTGCAGCAGGTCCCACAACCGGTTGCGCATCCGGGTCAGTCTTTCAGCCTCCTGCCCCATTTCGGATTTGGCGATATCGGCCGCCGCGCCCAGTCCAACGCACAGGGGAACGGGCAAGGTGCCGGACCGCAATCCCCGTTCCTGGCCCCCGCCATCCATCAACGGATCCAGTTCCACCTTTGGCTTGCGACCCCTTACATACAGTGCGCCGACCCCCTTGGGTCCATAGATCTTATGGCCGGAAATGCTCATCATATCGATGCACAGAGCTTCAACATCCAGCGGGTACTTCCCGAAAGCCTGTGCCGCATCGGTATGAAACCACGCGCCGCATTCCCGCACCATCGCACCGATATCGGCCAGGGATTGGATCACCCCGATCTCATTATTCGCCGCCATGACAGATACGATTGAAACCCGGTCGTCCAGCGCCGCTTTCAGGGTCGAAAGATCCAGCAATCCATTCTTCTGAATGGGTAAAATCTTAACGTCAAAGCCTTCCCGGCCTAACCGTGCGGTGCTTTCCAGGACGCATTTATGCTCACTGGCCAGCGTGATCACCGTGTCGCGACCCTCCGCCTGGCGTCGATGCCGGGCCGCGCCCTTTATCGCCAGATTGTTGGATTCTGTCGCGCCGGACGTGAAAATAATGTCCCTTGGCTTTGCCCCGATCAGGGTTGCCACCTGCCCCCGCGCCGTCTCCACGGCGGCTTCCGCCTCCCACCCATGCCGGTGGTCGGCAGAATGGGGATTGCCAAAGATATCGCTGAAATAGGGCAGCATGCGATCCACGACACGGGGATCACAAGGCGTTGTGGCCTGATAGTCCAGATAGATCGGACGGTTTGGGCGGTTGACGGTCATTGCACGATCCTATCCCGTCGCCTGATCCGCATGGGGCATATCTTTTGGAACCAGGCGTTCCGCCATGGCCAGATAGGCGTTCACGAAGGCATCGATATCCTCTTGTGTCGTGCGCCAACCCAGACTGACCCGGATCGCTGATCCGGCGATGTCGGCAGGCAACCCCATCGCCGTCAGGACAGGACTGCTTTTCACCTTGCCCGAGGAACAAGCCGATCCGGCACTGACACAAACCCCCGCCAGGTCCAGACTGATGACTTGCTTTTCCGCGGGCACACCGGGCAACGACAAGCAGGATGTATTGGCAACGCGCGGCAGATCGGCCCCAATGATGCCCAACCCCGCGCAATTCTGTGCAAGCTGTTGTTCCATCTTATCGCGCAGTCCAGAAAGACGCGCCTGTTCCGATGCCATATGATC
Source organism: Rhodospirillaceae bacterium (assembly GCA_002709955.1). GTDB lineage: Bacteria > Pseudomonadota > Alphaproteobacteria > UBA8366 > Aestuariispiraceae > Pacificispira. The sequence continues at coordinate 32,987 of PAQY01000010.1, read as the reverse complement.
CAGGACCCATTCCGCTGCTGCCCCGAAACCAGCAATACCAGCAACATTTTCAGTGCCACCCCGGCGTCCCTTTTCCTGCCCGCCGCCCTTTGTCTGTGCGGCAAGGGCCAGACCTTCATTGAAAACCAACGCCCCCACGCCGGTTGGCCCACCAATCTTATGGGCGCTGAGGCTGAGTGCGGCAAGGCCAAGGGCGCGTATATCAAAGGGAAGCCGCCCGACGGCCTGAACCGCATCAACATGCAGCAACGCACCGGCCGCCTTCACTATTTCCGCAACGTCTTCAATTGGTTGGATCAGGCCGGTTTCATTATTGACCGCCATGACCGATACCAGATCCCCCGCCTGCACAGACTGTCGCAAGGCATCCAAATCGATCACGCCCTGCGCCGTTGCTGGCAGGACCACCGCATCAGGAACGGCGTTCAGAACGCTGTCATGTTCTATTGCGGAGACCAGAACACGGTGACGGGGAAGGCCGCGCAGCGCCAGGACATTTGCCTCGCTGGCACCAGATGTGAACACAACGGCCCCCGGTCGCGCCCCAACCAGGGCCGCAACCTGACGTCGCGCCTGTTCGATCAGGGCCCGCGCCGCCCGTCCTGCACCGTGAATAGATGACGGATTACCGCCAACCGCAATCGCCTTGCCGACCGCATCTGCAGCAACCGGCAAAACCGGGCTGGTGGCGTTATAATCCAGATATATTTGCTGTGTTTGCATCAGGCATTTTTCGCATGCCTGCGACCTTAAGAAAAGGACGCTGACGACAGATCAACCAGACCAGTCTTAGCCGCCATGTCCAACCATTGACGGGACCTGTTGCTCTGGACTGGGGATATGCCCCTCACATACATCGGCCAGACTGACCGATGACAAGGCCGCATCCATTTGAATCGTCAACATTTCCCATAGAGCATGGGTCGCGCATCGCTGATTTCCGGGCATGCACTGGTTCGGCGAACTGGGGGAACAGCGTACCGGCCGCGATGAGTCATCTACGGACTTTATGATGGTGGATATCAGGATCGTCGAGGCAGGAGCCGCCAACATATAGCCACCGCCTGGCCCCCGCACACTTTTCACCACACCCCCCTTTTTCAGCTTCGCGAAAAGCTGTTCAAGATAGGACAAAGAGATATCCTGGCGCTCCGCAATATCTGCAAGTGGCACTGGTTGACCGGCGCTCATGCTGGTCAAATCCACAACAGCCATTACGGCATAGCGCCCTTTTGTCGATATCTTCACACCAATCCTCCAAACCCTGATTGTCATAAAAACCAACAGGTATGACCCCATGACACGGTGGGCGCGACATTTACACAGCACATAACAGTGCACGCCTTACCCGTAAGTCTGTACGCACCGTCAACCGAATATGCTTCTGGGGTACCCCTCGTAAATTATTACGGTGGGGATTTAAGGCTGGATCACAGCAGGGATATAATTTTTGACTATGTTATTTCTTTGCAGAATGCGCTGAGTCATCTTGTGCATCATCGGCACCAAATGAAAAATTCGGGCGTTGCTCTGCGTCGGACAAACGGCTTTCCAGGTCACCCACTTGTGCTTTCAGCACATCCACTTGCGCCATTAAGGCCTCAATGGCGCGGGCGGCAGGGTCCGGCAAATCGCCCAGCGGCGTCCCATAGGGCGCAAAGCTGGAATCGGCGCGATTGGCCTGACCCGCGACGGGCTTTGCCGGAATGCCAACCATCGTTGCCATTTCAGCAACATTTTTAATCACAACGGCATTTGCCCCGATCCGGGCACAGCGGCCAACCGTGATCGGCCCCAGAATTTGGGCCCCAGATCCAACAATCACATTGTCCCCCAAAGTCGGGTGGCGCTTCTGACAGCGTTGACCGTCCGAATTTTCTGAGGGGGAAACCCCGCCCAGGGTTACATCGTGATACAGGGTGACATTATTGCCAATTTCCGCCGTCTCCCCAATCACAACCCCCATACCATGGTCGATGAAGAATCCATGACCAATCTTGGCACCTGGATGAATTTCAATCCCGGTCAGCAAACGGGCGAGTTGCGACAGCGCACGGGCCAAGAAAAACCACTTCTTGCCATACAGCCAATGGGCGGCACGATAGATGATGATGGCGTGAAATGCCGGATACAACAGCGCAACTTCCAACCGCGACCGGGCGGCCGGGTCACGGGAAATCATCGCATCAATATCGGACTTCAAAGTTTTAAACATCACATCACCCGCTTTGTTTGGGTATTCATTTCAATCTTTTCGAACCGCCTGAAATCCGGGGTTTTCGCCAGACTGAAACCATAAAGCCACCCTTTAAAGTCACGACTTCACGCCTTAGATATACTGTCTGTTTCGTCAGCGTCAAGCGACGCCCGGAACACATCACCGCGATTACGCTTGTATCTCAAGGTCTTGACGTTTACAGCCAATGGCTTGGTAATAACAGTTTTGCCATCCTCTCACTTCTACCGGGGATTCTTTATGCCGGAAGTTACAATTAACGGTCCAGAAGGTCGCCTTGAAGGGCGCTATACCCATGGGACCGACAGCAATGCACCCATCGCCCTGTTCCTGCATCCGCATCCACAGCATGGCGGCACGATGAACAATCGCATCGTCTATGAAATGTACCATACTTTCGCCAGGCGCGGGTTTTCTTGTCTGCGCTTTAATTTCAGGGGTGTTGGGCGATCACAGGGTGTGTTCTCCCGGGGTGAAGGGGAGTTGTCCGATGCGGCAACCGCCCTGGACTGGTTGCAGACCTATAATGAAAACGCCCGCGATTGCTGGATCGCCGGATTTTCCTTCGGAGCCTGGATTGCGATGCAATTACTGATGCGCCGACCGGAAATCAATGGGTTTATCTCCATCGCGCCACCCGCGAACCAGTATGATTTTACCTTCCTGGCCCCCTGCCCCTCTTCTGGGCTGATTTTGCAGGGTGATGATGATGACATCGTTCCCCATGAAACGGTCGGCAAGCTGGTCGACAAGCTGCGGGCGCAAAAGGGCATCACGATCGATTACGAAGTCATGCCCGACACAAATCATTTCTTCACCGGCAAAGTCGATGACCTGAAAGACAGCGTCAGCACCTATCTGGACAAGCGCCTCAGCAACGGCCCGTTCTAAGATTTCGAGGCAAAGCGACCGCCCGTCAAAGGGGTCTTCACGCCGGTTGTCATTGGAAAACTGATTGCCAGCCCCTGGCGGCTGCGCACGGCCATATAGGCGAAAGCCTGTGCCTCCAGCACATCCCCGTTCCAGCCAACGGCCTCGACGGGTTCCACTGGCAGGGACACGCGTTTGGCCATGCCGGTCATGAAGGTCGGGTTATGACGCCCCCCGCCCGTGACCAGAATCCGAACCGGTCGAACCGGCAGCAACTCTATGCCCCTGGCCACGCTTTCAATCGTGAAGGCGGCCAGGGTCGCAGCACCATCCGGCAAAGACAGATCCGCCACCGGGCCGGGATCAAACGCATTTCGGTCCAGGGATTTCGGGTAAGGCTGATCAAAATAGGGATTGTCCATCAACTGCCCCAGCGCACCAGCATTCACCGATCCTGACCCGGATATGTGACCATCTTCATCCATTTGGCCCGCACCATTCCGACTGATCCAATCATCCAGCAGGGCACTGGCGGGACCGGTATCAAATGCAATGGGATCGCTGTCGGGGCCTTCAAGGAAGGTGATATTGCCGACACCGCCCAGATTCAGGATTGCCACAGGCATATCCAGGGCTTGCGCAAGGGCGCGATGATAGACAGGGGCCAAAGGGGCCCCCTGTCCACCGGCAGCCACATCGGCGCGCCGAAAGTCATAGACTGTATCGATCCCCACAGCCTTTGCCAGCCGCCCCCCAAGCCCCAATTGCCAGGTCCACCCCAGATCAATACGGTGATTGATGGTCTGACCGTGGAACCCAATCACATCAATGGAGGGGGCGGATAGTCCGGCATGATCCAGCAAACGGGTTACAGCAACAGCATGCAGGTCGGTTAATTCCCGCTCCAGAATATCAATGGCGGCATTGCGTTCCACTGCGCCCAGAACGGACCGCAACCGCGATCGAAATGCAGGGTCATAGGGCAGCGTCAGATATGGACCAAAGGACTGGACACCATCCCCATCGGTTTCAATCAAAGCCGCATCAATGCCGTCCAGGCTGGTGCCACTCATCAATCCAATCGCGCGACTTTTTTTTGTCAATTTAATGTTCCTCCCAACCCGGTATACAGCAGCTTGGTTGCCGGGCCGTGACCGACATGCTATCTCGCGCTTCCTATTTTCTACAAACAGCAGTTCGCATATTATGACACAAATACGCTCGGAATTCCTGAAAGCCGTCCGTGACCGGGGCTTTTTGCATCAATGCACAGATATGGACGCCCTGGATACGCGCGCCATGGAAGGGCCAATTCCAGCCTATATTGGCTTTGATGCGACAGCTGATTCGCTGCACGCCGGATCCCTGGTGCCAATCATGCTGCTGCGCCTGCTGCAACGGACCGGCCACAAGCCCATCGTCCTGATGGGTGGGGGCACGACCAAGGTTGGCGACCCCAGCGGCAAAGACGAAGCCCGCAAAATGCTGACCGATGCGGATATCGAACAGAACATCACCGGCATTAAACAGATATTCCAGAAGTTCCTGACCTTCGGCGACGGCCCTACAGATGCGGTCATGGTCAACAATGACGATTGGCTGTCCAAGATACAGTATATCAGTTTCTTGCGGGATTACGGGCGGCATTTTTCTGTCAATCGCATGTTGAAATTTGACAGTGTCGCCCTGCGGCTGGAACGGGAACAGCCGCTTAGCTTCCTGGAATTCAACTATATGATTCTGCAGGCTTATGACTTTGTAGAGTTGAACCGACGCCATAAGGTCTGTCTGCAAATGGGCGGATCGGACCAGTGGGGCAATATCGTCAATGGCGTGGAATTGGGCCGGCGCACCGATGACAGCGCGCTGTTTGGTCTGACAGTCCCCTTGATGACCACGGCGTCTGGCGCAAAGATGGGCAAAACAGCATCAGGTGCTGTCTGGCTGAATGCGGATCGGTTGAGCCCTTATGACTATTGGCAATATTGGCGCAATACAGAAGATGCCGATGTCGGGCGCTTCCTGAAATTGTTCACGGATCTGCCGCTGGACGAAATTGTGCGCCTGGAATCCCTGGATGGCGCGGAAATCAATGCTGCGAAAATTGTGCTGGCCAATGAAGCGACGCGCCTGTGCCATGGCGAGGATGCCGCCCGGGCAGCAGAGGAAACCGCCCATAAAACCTTTGCCGAGGGCACGATTGGTGATGACCTTCCAACCATTGATGTCACCGCTGTAGAAATTGAGGCTGGCATTGGCGTATTGGAAGCCCTGACACGTGCTGGACTGACGCAAAGCAACGGGGATGCCCGTCGTCAAATCAAGGGTGGTGCCGTGCGCATCAATGACGAAAAGGTGGACGATGATCGCCGCGTTCTGGGGACGTCGGATGTTTCTGAGGGCGTGATAAAGCTGTCCCTGGGCAAAAAGAAACATGCCCTGATCAGGGTTGCCTGATCAGAATTTGCCGCAGCGTTGATATCAGGAAACGGGGGCCAAGGCGGCAGCAATGGCCTGATCGGCGATTTGTCTTAGGGCGCGGACATCCGGGTTCACTTTCGAAACAACCTGCAGGCCCTGTATCGCGGCCAAAAGCAGCCGGGCGCGGGCGCGTACATCAGCCTTTGCCGGCACCTCCCCCGTTTGCTGGCCCCATCGCAACAATCGATCAAACGCGTTTTCGACACCCGCCAGGGCGATGCGTGTCTGGGCCAAGATATCGGCATCCTGACTGCCAAACTCCGTCACTGTATTGGTGATGAAACATCCCCGGTTTCGTCCATCTGATACAAGGCCCATGACCTGATCGATATAGGCCTGTAAGGCGGGGCGCACCCCACCCTTGCGGGTTGAGGGGTCCAATTCAATGATCGGTCCTGTTTCGACATAAAGCTGAAGCGCTTTCAGAAACAGGTCCCGTTTGTCCCCGAACGCGCCATACAAGCTGGCGCGGTTAATCCCCGTACACGCGACCAAATCCTCAATGGAGGTTGCCTCAAAACCCCGTGCCCAAAAGGCATGCATCGCCCTGTCCAGAACTTTATCAGGATCAAAGGATCGCAACCGGCCCATGCGTCATGCTCCTTTTCATTTGGTTAAACCAGCCTATCAGTATTTACTGGAATGATCATTCAATAATTACGCAGATTTTGGTGTTTGTCCGGACCGTCTGGCATTGCTAAACCTAATTTAAGACAGGAAGGATCAGGCCATGACAGAATTTACAGGCACATCGGTACATCGGGTTGAAGATCAGCGATTGCTGACCGGCTTGGGACAGTTCGTTGAGGATATCCAACTGCCAGACACAGCCCATGCCGTGGTTCTTCGTTCCCCCATTGCGCATGGTCGGATCACCAGCCTGGATATCAGTGACGCGATGGACATGCCGGGCGTTCTGGCGATCTATACAGGGGCGGATCTGGAACGGTTGGGCTGTCATCCCATGCCCTGTGTAACCGCCCATCCCAGCAGCGATGGCACCCCCTTCCAGGCACCGATCCGGCCCCTTCTGGCACAAGACAGGGTGCGGTTTGCAGGCGATCCTGTCGCCTTCATTGTCGCCGACTCCGAAGCCATAGCAATTTCCGCCATGGAATTGATTATGGTCGATTATGAAGAAGAAGATGCCATTACAGAACCGACCCAATCACAGGACATCGCCTGCATCTGGGAAGAAGGCGACAAAGCCGCGATAGATCAGGCCTTTGCCAAGGCCGCACGGGTTGTTGAAATCACCCAGCGCAGTGATCGCATCGCCGTTAGCCCAATTGAGACACGCTCCGCCCTGGGAATCTGGGAAAATGGCCAATACACATTGCACACCCAAAGCCAGGGTGTGCATTTCATGCGCGATATGATGGCAACGACACTTGGCGCGGACCCGGCCACGATCCGCGTGATCACCGCCGATGTGGGCGGCAGTTTTGGCATCAAGCTGACAAACTATCCAGAGCAGAGCCTGGTTCTTGTGGCCGCGCGGGAAACTGGGCGTCCGGTGCGCTGGGTTTCCAGCCGATCAGAGGCTTTCCTGACCGATGCCTATGGGCGGGGTCAGGCCAGCACAGCAAAGCTTGCCTTGGACAGTGAGGGGCGCATTCTGGCCCTGTCGGTCGACTCGGTCGGGGATATGGGGGCCTATGCCTCCGCACTTGGGATCAGCGTTTTGACGAAAGGGTTTGGGAAGACGCTGGGCCATGCCTATGACATTCCCATGCTGCATTACCGGGTAAAGGCGGTTTATACCAATGCTGCCCCGACCGATGCCTATCGGGGGGCCGGTAAGCCTGAAGCGCAGTATCTGGTGGAACGTCTGATCGACAAGGCCGCAACCGAAACCGGGCTGGGGGCCATTGCCTTTCGCCAGAAAAACCTGATCCCCCCCAGCAAAATGCCCTATAAGGCCGCCAATGGATTCCCCTATGATTCCGCGCATTTTGAGCAGGCCATGATGGCAGGCGTTAAAGCCGCCGATTGGGATGGCTTCCCACAACGGCGCGCCGCGTCAGAGGTAAAGGGCCTGAAGCGAGGCATTGGCGTTGGCGTCTATCTGCACTTAACCGGTGGCAGCCCCAAGGAAAAGAGTGAAGTCCTGTTGCAACAGGACGGATCGATCCAGATCCTGACCGGCGTTCAGGCGTCGGGCCAGGGGCATCAAACCGCCTTCGCCCAGATGGTCGCTGACCGACTGCAAATCCCGATGGACCACATTGAGGTCATCGAAGGCGACACAGCCCTGATCAAAACCGGTGGCGGGACTGGCGGATCGTCGTCTCTGCCCATCGCCGGGGTGACGATCATGAAGGCAACAGACGCCCTGATCGACTTAGCAAAGGCACAGGCGGCAGAGCAATTGGAAACGGCCATAGGCGATATTGAATATGGCAATGGGGGCTTCACCGTCGTCGGGACCGACAAACGTATCAGCTTGGTCGAACTGGCAGCCGCGCAACCGCCAGAGAGCGAGAAGCTGTGTGGCATGGCCGACAGCGACCATGAGATTCAGACAGTGCCCCATGGGGCCTATATCGCGGAAGTCGAGGTCGACCCAGAAACCGGTCACGTCGCGCTGGTGGCATTAACAGCTGCCGATGATTTAGGCCGCCGCGTCAATCCGATGATCGCGGAAGGTCAAATCCATGGCGGCCTGGCGCAGGCAATCGGTCAGGCGATGTTTGAGCGCACCATCTTTGATCCCGATACCGGGCAATTGCTCAGCGGCTCCTTCATGGACTATCAACTGCCCCGCGCCGGGGATTTGCCCAATTTCGATCTGCATGATGTCGATATTCCAACCGACAACAATATCCTGGGGATGAAGGGCGTTGGGGAAAATGCCTCCATCGGGGGCCCTGCCGCCGTCATCAACGCCATCGCCGATGCCTTGGGCACACAGGATATCGACATGCCCATGACCCCGGAACGGGTCTGGCGCGCGCTGAATTCCCTTTGACATCTCCCCATCAATTACCACCGAATACGACAGCAAAAGGCATTTCATACAAAACGGGGCGCGAAGATATCGCGCCCCGATGCTGTTTTTTCATTCAGCAGGCTGTTAGCTGGCCATGCTAGGCGCTGTACCCGCAGCAGGGGCAACCTTCGGTGTCTTTGAGGTTTTGCGCATATCCTTGCGGATATGCTTGGTGCTGTAGCCATTGAAGATGTGGCCCAGCAAACCGCGATTAAGATCCGACGTTCCAAACAACCAATCGGCGATTGGGAAGGTCAGGTTCATGTTCCGCTCCATCATCAAGGATTGATCATGATGGGCGGTGTGGTGGCGGCGGATCGTATTCACAAACGGCATGTTGCGCACGAAGGAGTTTTCTTCCACATGACAGCAGAAATGCATGAATTCATAGGTCAGGTACATGCCTGTCGTCGTGCACATTGTCAGCCATCCCACGGTTGGGGAGACCAGCCAGCCCAGCACCAATGCGCCTGGGATGGTTGCCAGAATGAACGTCACCAGCGCATAGGGCGGGAAGAATGTAACACGCCAGTCGCGCTGATCGGCGAAACGCATTTCATTTTCTGTGAAGAACTGATGGTGCATCAGGGTATGGCGGGTATAGATCGCCCGCAGCCCGATAATATTCAGCGGCCGGTGCATGACATGGCGGTGCAGGAACCATTCAAAGAAGTTACACATCAGGAACACGATGGGCACGGTCAACCATTCCCACCACAGCGGCGACTGCATATTGCTGATATAGATGTACAGGGCCGCGATGCCGATCGTATAGATCACGGCGACATGCAAGAAACCATTGTACCATCCGGCAATACGATCCCGGTATTCACCCCGATACTTGCGCTGGCGGTCCGACATGGGAGACGTTTGAAGTTCCATTGCTCTCTCCTTTAGATGCTCTGCGCGATGCCCAATGAGATAAACAGGATCGCTTCTTCATCTGATATATCAGTTGCACATCATGAATTCAATCTTAAACGCATATGACATCACATCTGTTCGCGCTGTTGTGTTGCAAAGATTGAGGTATAGCCGCCACTCCAATCCGGCGGGACGATGTAATCGCCATCCTCATGATGCGCCCAGCGGGCCTGTTGCCCCCGAATAATCGCCTGTTCATAGCGTGATGGCAGCGGTTGAGAGGTATAGGGCAATGAATCCGCCGACGATACGACATTCAGCAGAAGGGGGCGCCCCCGCCCGGTCAGGTTGGGTTTGGACCCATGCACCGTACGATAATTATGGAAGGTCACGGACCCGGCTGGCCCATGCAGATAGCGGACATTATCGACATCCAGCTTACCCAGATCCTTGTCCTGAATGTCGCCGGTCCAATGCCCGTCTTCTGTATAATGATCATAGATCGGACCCTTGTGGCTGCCCGGCAGGATGGCCAGCGGCCCCTGATCCATATCGCAATCGTTCAGATACAGACCACAGGTCAGAACGCTGGTATTGGTATGGGGAAAGAACGGCGCATCCTGGTGCCATTTCACCTCTGCCCCACCCTTGGCCCATTTAAAATTCAGCTTGGACTGATAGAATTTCACATTCGGGCCCAGCAGATCTTCAAACGCATCCCCAATCTTGGAATCCGTCAGGAATTGCCAGAACACTTCATCCTGATCACAGGGGCTGGAAACACGCCGCAGGCGTGGCTCCTCTGCCGTATGAGTGGGCTCCAGGTCAAATATCGCCCCACTCTTGGTATGGGCGCGGCTCAATTCGATCTGGCGATCAATCGCATCGCGCAGTTTCCCCAGCCATTCCGCGCCAATCAAGGCTGGCACGACGACCGCGCCATCCTCGAAATATTCTTCCCGTTGTGCCTGGCTCAAAACCTTGGCCGGACGGCTCATTATGTCTTCTTTGCGCATCGTCCTATCACCTCATCAGTTAGTTAAAGCCCAGCAGCTGTTTGGGTAACCACAGCGTTATCTGGGGGAATGCCATAACAATCGCCAAGGTTATGCCCTGTATGACCAGGAATGGCACAACGCCCTTATACATATCCTTCAGCGTAATCTCCGGCGGTGCGATACCGCGCAGATAGAAAATCGCCGGTGCCATGGGCGGCGATAGATAACTGGACTGGATCATGACCAGGATCAGCATGCAGAACCATACTGGATCAAAATATCCGCCATAACCGGTTGCCGCCCAGCTTTCCCGGATGAACGGGATGAACAGGGGAACAAAGATCAGCAGGATCGAAATCCATTCCAGGAAGAAACCAGCAATAAAGACCAAGGCCAGGAACAGGAACAACAAGCCCCACGGACCCAGATTTACCGCATCGATCATCTCCCGCATGATGCTCATGCCGCCAGAACCGACAAAAACCCCGGTGAAGATGCTGCCGCCCAACAGGATCAGCATGATCATCGCCGTCACAGTCAGGGTCTTTAAAATCGCCTCTTTAAAGGTCTGCCATGTGCATTTGCCATATAGAACCGTCAGCAGGAATGCACCCAAAGCACCCAGTGCGGATGCTTCCGTTGGCGCAGCCCATCCCATCATGATGGAGCCCAGCACAGCGAAAATCATCGCAACCGGCGGCACCAAAGCCTTTGCCGTGATGATCAGCTTTTCAGAAAGCGGCATATCGACTTCACCCGGCTCCAGTGTCCGTGGCGGACCGGCTTCGGGTTTCAGGATACACAGACCCAAAATGTAGAGGATGTACAGGCATGACAACAGCAATCCAGGGAAGATCATCCCAACCATCAGATCACCGATGGACACATCCGCAATTGGCCCCAGAACAACGACCACGACGGAGGGAGGAATAATTGTTCCCAAGGATCCCCCCGCGCAAATCGTTCCGGAAATCAGGGATTTGTTATATTTATACCGCATCATGGCCGGGATCGCCAAAAGACCGACTACGGTCTCTGTCGCGCCGACCACACCGGTCGATGCAGCGAAAATGATGCACATGATGATCGTCCCGATCGCCAGACCACCTGGCAGTCGCCGTGTCCACAGATGGACAGCACTGAACAGATTCTCAGCGATACCAGACCGTTCCAGCATGGCCCCCATGAAGACGAACATGGGAACAGCGGCCAGAATGAAGTTACCGGCGATTTCCTCAATCTTCTGGGTGTACAAAAAGAAAGAAGCCTCACCAAAGGCGAACAAGCCAAAGACAAAGGCGACCCCCATCAGGGCAAAGGCGACCGGCACGCCCAAAAAAATCAAAAGCAGCAATGCCGGGAACATCAAAAGGGCTTCCATTGCCTTATCTCTCCACGTCAGAATAGGGTCGATTGAGCAGGGTCAGCAGGCTTTTCAGGCATTCTGCGATGACTTGCAGCGCCAAAAGGATAAAGCCAAAGGCCAGCAGCATGCGAAACGGCCAGATCAGCGGGTTCCAGGCTGAGTTGCCGGACCGCTCCCCACTGTGAAAGGCCGTGATCGCGTAATGCCACAACGCATCATTCAACAATGCGAGAAACGGCAAAAACAGCACCACGTAAAAGGCCAGATTCACAAAGGCCCGCGACTTTAAGGACAGTCGATCATACAGAATATCAATTCGAACATGACCGTCGCGCGCCAGTGTCATCGCTGCGCCAATCAAAAAATGCGTACCGGTGATCATGCAGCCCAATTCATAGGCCCAGATCGTCGGTGCGCCAAATACATAGCGGGCAAAGACCTCATAGGTCGCGGTCAGCACCAGCGGAATAATCGTTAATGATATCAGGAAGCCTGTGCGCGTCGTCAGGCCTTCGATCACGCGGATGATTGAGTGCATCATAGCCCTCTTTGAAAATAAGATACCAACAAACATTTGGTCGAGAGGGCTGTTGCACCTCTCGACCAAACGAATTCACACGACTATTCGCTGATGACGTTGCGATAGCGATTGGCATCTTTCCAAAGGTCTGCAAAGGCAGCCTGATCGTCCAAGACACGCTTGAACCAGGCATTATCCGCAGCGATTTTATTCGCCCATTCGATGCCCGCCTTGTGTGCAGCGATCTGGGTTTCGGCATCCAGTTCGATGATTTCATTGCCTTGTGCCCGATAGAAGGCCAAGGCTTTTGCATCTTCCTGACCAATGGTCAGCCAGGAATTCATCGTCGTATCAAACGCAGCATCCTTGATCAGCTTCTGATCCGCTTCAGACAAGGTGGCCCAGGTTTCGCTGTTGATCACCAGTTCGAACGGTGCGGTCGGCTGATGCACACCCGGAATGATCACGTATTTTGTGACACGGTGGAAACCAGGAGAAATATCTTCCCACAAGGTGCCCCATTCCGTTGCATCAATAGCACCACGTTCCAGCGCGGCATACACTTCGCCGCCGGCTGTCGTAACCGGAGCAGCACCCATGCTTTGGGAAATTTCCAACCAGGCACCAGCCGTACGCAGCTTCAGACCCTGCAAGTCAGCCAGAGATTTCACAGGCTTGCGGGAATGCAGGAAAACTTCCGCAGTCCGAATGAACAGCGGCATTGAAACCAGGTTGAATTTTTCCTTGCGCCATTCTGCCTGCAATTCGGCACCACCGGCGCGATACAGCCAATGCAGCATCCGTTCTGTATCGAAGCTGCCAGCATATCCACCAAACAACACTGCCGTCGGATCCGCGCCCCAGTCATATCCTGCCCAGGTGTGGCCCATCTGCGCCACGCCGCTGCTGACTGTTTCAGAAACCTTAAGTCCCGGGCCAAGCGTCCCGGCGGCGAAAACTTCAACTTCAATCCGGCCATTGGATGCTTCTTTGACGCGATCCGCAAAGGCTTGCGCGCCAATATCCATCAACGGTCCACCGGACCAACCGGTCGCCATTTTGAACTTGTGCTCTTGCGCGAAAGCCGTGGTTGCCGCAAAGGACATCCCAAAAACCGCCGCACACAGGGTCGAAACAACCCCAATCTTTTTCAGGTTAAACATAGCAATCCTCCCACTCTTCCTGGGGGCCCCGCTTGGCCACCGTGTTGATGAAATCTGGTGACTTTTCCGTCACCTTATTGCGCGGATGTTATTTCGGTTCCACCTGGTCTGACAGGGCGTCTTTTATATCGCCTTCCGTCATGACCCATTCATTGGCGAAATTCGCGACGACCCGTTTCATCAGGGTGTCACAGACCTTAAGGGCCAGCGCATCATCACCATACAAATCTGCAGCCAGCGCCAAGGCCAATTGTGTTGGGGCTGTTCCTTCATATCCCCATTCAAACCCCAGTTCACTGAGGGTTTTCAGGTCAAATCTGGGGTCTAGGGGCACGCCATCGACCATGACTTGAACGCCATCGATGGTGCGGTCGCCGGTATATGTCTTCACAGTCGTTTCCCCTGGTCGTCCACAGTATTATTTCTGCGGTTTTCAGTGTTGTTTACGCTTCTCAATCAAGGTCTGGAATTCTTCCAGCACACCATCCGCGACCGAATAGCTGTGGTCGTCATCCGGGAATTGGCTTTCCTTAACCTCACGCACATATTCTTTCAGGCCCGCAACAGCGACATCTGTCAGATTGGCGTATCGTTTTGTAAATTTCGGTTTGAAGTCCGTGAACACACCCAACAAATCATAGCTGAGCAGGATCTGACCATCGGTGCCGACCCCGGCCCCGATCCCAATTGTGGGGATTTCCAACTGTTCAGAGATCAGTTTGGCAATTGGCGCGGGAACGGCTTCGAATTCCAGCATGAAACATCCGGCATCCTGAATGGCCAGGGCATCTTCCAGGATCACCATGGCTGTTTCCGCGGTGCGCCCCTGAATTTTAAACCCGCCAAACATGGCGATCGTGTGGGGCGTCAATCCGATATGGGACGCAGTGGGAATACCGGATTCCACCAGCGCCTTCAGGATATGTGCCTGTGACTTACCGCCCTGGGGTTTGACCGCATCACAGCCGGCATCCTGCATGAAGCGGGTCGCATTCATCAGTGCCCGGTCCACCGTGTTATAGCTTTGATAGGGCATACAGCCCAATGTGAAAGTATTTGGTGCCCCCCGGCGCACGGCTGCGGCATGCATTACCATCATATCCATCGTCGCGGGGATTGTGCTGGGATAGCCATGGGCGACCATCGCCAGGCTGTCGCCTACCACGCATACATCGACACCAGCAGCCTCTGCCCAGCGCGCCGATGTATAGTCCGGCACCGACGTGTAGACCATTTTTTCGCCACTGGTTTTGGAATCTCGTATCTCCCCGATGGTCCGCTTCTTTTTTTCTTGGGCGGTCATCAAACTCTCCCTTTTCACAAACACGCAACTGATATATCTGTAATATCTGTAAGGGATATTGAAACATCTGGTCAAGTAGTGATTTAGCCAAAGACCAACGAATTGTCGGAAAGGACGTCAGAACCGTGTTTGTACAACACCTTCCCGCCCTGGCGACACTCTTTGGCACGGCAGTTCTGTTGACGATGGGCATCATTCTGCTGGCGGGGTTTCTGCCGATGAACGTGTCAAAGGGGGATGGCGCAAGCATCGCAATGACGGTGCTGGTTTGTGCAACAGGCATCGCGATTGCGGCCTGTATAATCTCCCTGCTGGTATGGTGCATAAACACCCTGCCCATCAGTTGGTCGATTATCGCTGCCGGGCTGGGCCTGTTGACCGGTCCTTTGGTGTTTCAATTGCTTCCCCATTCGATGCGCGATCAACCCTTAGGGTTGGTCTGCACGCTGGGCCTTAGTCTGACGATAGGTTTCCTGCTACACGGGGTCGTCCCGGTATAATAGAAATAGAGCTAAAGAATCAGGAGGATTATTCATGCCAGTTCCCTTTAAAATTCTGCTGACCGTCTTGGTCGCCCTTGTCGGGATCACCGCCCATTTCTGGCAAATGGACATCGGAAATGTCGCGCCTGCCTGGGTTGCGCTGGGCCTTGGGGCATTCATGATTTTTGCGCTGTGGCTTTTTCCGGAAACGAAACGCCGCAGCCCCACAAGTCGCAAGTGATATAACCCGAAACTAGGAATGGATGTATTCCGTTGCCGCCGGGTTGGGACTCCGCAATACTGAGTAAAAGGCAGTTTGATCATAAGATCGGACTGCGCAGATTGCAGGATGGGTTTTAAATGGATCGTGGTTTGGAGCGCAAAGAAGAGGCATCCGTAAAGGCAGAGGCACGCCTTAGCCTGACAGAACAAGCCTATCGCCAGATTGAAGAGCGGATTGTGACCTTGCGCCTGGAACCTGGCGAAGTGTTGTCCGAAGCATCGCTGTCCCTTGAACTGGGGATTGGACGCACCCCAATTCGGGAGGCGCTGCAACGGCTGGCCCGGGAGGGTTTGGTCAATATTCTCCCCCGGCGCGGTATTCTGGTATCTGACATCAATGTCCGCAACCAGTTGGAGTTGCTGGCCGTGCGGCGTGAGGTGGAACGCCTGATGGCGCGTCTTTGCGCCGTCCGTGCCAGTCAGGAGGAGAAAGCCGCTTTTCTGACACTGGCCGCGAATCTGGAAGAAACGTCACACACGGCTGATGATGTTGAATTCATGCGCCTGGATCGTCGCATGAATGGCATGATTTCCCGTGTCTGCCGCAACGATTATGCGCGCAGCGCTATGGGTCTGATGCACGGGCTTTCGCGGCGATTCTGGTATCAGCATTATAAGCAAGTGCTGGACCTGTCGCTGTGTGCGCGCTTGCATGCGGCGGTTGCCAAAGCCATAGGCGATGGCGATTCCAGCGGTGCTGCGGCAGCATCCGATACGCTGATCAATTATATCGAAAAATTCACCCGAGCAACCCTGGATCAATCGAATATCAACTGATCCTTGGTGAATAATCGATGCTTCCCTTGCGCGTTGACCGACCAATTGAGGAGGCGTAAGTCTGCACTCCCTTCCCTTGGCAGCGCAACGGAGATCCCATGACTGATACCCCCACTTTCGTCACCCATCTGGAATGTTCCATGACGGGCAAAACTTATCCGGCGGACACGGTGCAAGGCCTGTCGGAAGCAGGGCGACCCTTACTGGTTCGCTATGATCTGGATGCGCTGGCAAAGGCCGTGACCAAGGAAGACATCGCCAAGCGTACCGAGGGCTTTTATCGCTATCGCGAGTTTCTGCCGATTCGTCGGGACGAAAATGTCGTCAGCCTGGGGGAGGTTGTGACCCCCCTGATCCCCCTGCCCCATACAGCAAAGCGCCTGAATGCCAAATCGATCATTGTCAAAGATGAAGGACGCCTGCCAACCGGATCCTTTAAAGCGCGGGGTCTCGCGCTGGCGGTGTCTATGGCAAAGGAATTGGGGCTGACCCATCTGGCCATGCCGACGAATGGAAATGCAGGGGCGGCGATGGCGGCCTATGCCACACAGGCCGGGATTCGCAGCACTGTTTTCTGTCCTGCTGATACGCCGGAAGTCAACGTCTCTGAAATCGAACTGCAGGGGGCAACTGTTTACCGCGTCAACGGCCTGATCAACGATTGCGGCAAGATTGTCGGCGACGGCAAAGGCCCGGTCGGCTGGTTCGACCTGTCCACCCTGAAGGAACCCTATCGGATTGAAGGCAAGAAGACGATGGGGCTGGAACTGGCCGAACAAATGGGCTGGCAAGTGCCTGATGTTATCTTTTATCCAACCGGCGGCGGCACCGGTCTGATTGGGATGTGGAAGGCGTTTCAGGAATTAGAGGCGATTGGATGGTTGGGTCAGAAAAAGCCCAGAATGGTGGCTGTTCAGGCGACTGGCTGTGCACCAATCGTAAAAGCCTATGAGGCCGGGGAGGAGCACGCCCCCCTGTGGGAAAATGCCCATACATACGCGGCGGGCATTCGTGTCCCCATCGCTGTCGGGGACTTCCTGATCCTGCGGGCCGTGCGTGAAAGTGGTGGCTTTGCCATTGCGGTTGAAGATGAGGCAATTGCAGAGTCTCTGGATGAAGTGGGCAAACAAGACGGTCTGCTGTTATGTCCGGAAGGCGCGGCCACAATGGCGGCCTATAAGCAAGCCCTGGCAAACGGCCTTGTGGACCGTGATGAACGGGCCCTGTTGTTCAACTGTGCAACGGGGTTGAAATATCCCCTTCCCAGAATTGACCGCGCCCTGGACCGACATCAGCCCATCGATTACGCGCAGTTTTAAGACCGCGCGCCAAAAATATATATTTGCAGTGGGGCCTTGTCCGCCTCTGGAAAGTCCATTTGGGGCAACCGATATCCCAGCCTCACCCCTTCTGGAGTTTTCTGTCATCATGGCGGGCAAGCTTTCCTGGTATGTAACGGCAGCAGCCGCATCGCTGCTGACCGGTATTGTCGTATTCAGTACGATCACAGCCTTCGTCTGGGCGATTTTCAACAATGTCATCTTTTCTGTGCCCATACTGAACATTGCGATGCTTGTCGCAGCCCTGCCCAGCGCGGCATCGATATGGTTCCTGGCCGGGGCTGCCTATCAGGCAGAACAGCGGTTGGACCCACTTTAGTCTGGTGCGATTCAATCGGTTTTGCTGGGCTGTATTTTAAAACAGAAGCGCAGAGTTTGCATTCCTGGCCTGCTTTTCAGCCCCCTGCTCAAACGATCAGAGTTGCCGAATCATAAAGTCCTGCAGTCGACACAGACAAAGGCTGTCTGCGCGCTGCACCTCTCTATCTTTAGGAACAACCATCATGTCACCGGTGCTCATGGATTTTACGATCGCGTTGGGTTTTACTGGTTTTGCAGCCTTCATGCTGCCCTTGGCTTATGCTTATTTTGAACGTGTCCCGGTCAAAAGGGATATCAGCATTCAACTATCCCTTGTCGCCTTTTTCATCACCGTCATTCTATCTTTCGCCATGCTGTACTTTGTGACAGCAGCGTTTTCCGCTGAAACGCTTCCATTCATCACCCTTTTTGCCGCCCTGGGACCTGTTTTGATGGTTGTTGTGATAACAGCAATCTGGAAACTAACTGTTCCCTTTCTGATTCGCGAGAAACAAAAACCTGCGCTGATGACAAGTGGATCGCACGGTCACCTGACGACCTGAAGAACCAGTCTATTTCCAATGTCTTATCCCGGAAGGCAAAGCGGTTTGCCTTCCGCTTGGCTATGCGCAATTCGCATTTGAATTGCATATCCCCTCATTTGGCAGGTAAGAAAGGTGGGGGAGGATTTTCAATATCTGATGTTTAGATGACACTAATTTGAGGGTTGCACCGCAATGGCGCAGATTAAAAAACCTGAAATCCAGCAAGCTATTCTTGATGCCGCCGGGAAAATGTTTCGGGAATACGGGTATCACGGTGCCTCAATGGCCCAGATTGCGAAACATTCCGGTGTCTCCAGCGCCAATATCTATGTCTATTTCGCCTCTAAACTGGAAATCCTTTTTACCCTATTCGATCCCTGGCAGCGGACCCGGTTGGAACAACTGGAAGCCGATGTCATGACAATTGAAGACCCTCGCGAACGCTTGCGGTTCATCCTGAAAACCCTGTGGCATGAGATTCCGGGGGAAGAAAATTGCTTTGCCAATAACCTGATGCAGGCCCTGTCCACCGCATCGCCAAAAGACAAGTATTCGCGTGAATTGCTGTTTTGGGCCGAACAGAAGTTATCCATGCTGATCGCATCCTGCCTGCCGGAAGAACGCCGGTACCTGTGCGAAAGGGGCAGCATTGCGCATATTTTGTTCATGGCCTTTGACGGTTTCGCGATGAATCATAAATTGAATGGCCCTTCTAAACGCATCGACCATTCCGTTGATCTGATGGTCACCATGCTGGCGGGCAGCCCACGCTGAACTGATTTCCGATTAAATAGAGAATTTTCGAAAATATTTTAAAAAAATCATTGACGCCAATTTAAAACCGAATGATAGTCGGTAATAGAAATTCAAACGATCCCGCCGCCCCGTGTTGGCGATAACTAGAAGAGAGAAACCAATGCACGTTGCTTCAATCCGACCTCAGGAAATGAACCCGGCCAAAATGGCATCGCTCTTTGAGCGCCAATTCAAATTGTCCAATGTAAAAAAGGGCGAAACAATTTGTTGCGTCAGTGACCTGACGACACGACGTGAATATATCCAGGCTTCCTTTGCCGCGGCTGATACGCTGGGTGCGGATGTCTATGAAATGTGCGTCAACTCCATCCCCGGCTGGACCAAGGTTGGCGTT
Organism: Rhodospirillaceae bacterium; assembly: GCA_002709955.1. Classification (GTDB taxonomy): domain Bacteria; phylum Pseudomonadota; class Alphaproteobacteria; order UBA8366; family Aestuariispiraceae; genus Pacificispira. Next base: position 13,318 of record PAQY01000010.1, on the reverse strand, counting down.
CCAACGATTGGTCAGTGCAAGGGCACATTGGAAGCCGCCAAGGCAGCCGACATCATCGTGATCTTCCATGTGCCGCTGTTCACCAGCTGGTTGAAGGACGTGCGGGATAACGGAACCCGGGTTCTGATGATCATCGATGCGCCTGATGACCTGGAACAACTGATTGCGCCCCCCGGTTTGAAAGAAGCCTGCCAGTATGCAGACGCCCTTTATTCCAAGACGAAATCAGTACGGGTCACGTCGGCTGCGGGTACGGATCTGACCTTCACCCGGGGTGAATATCCGGTCATGACTCAGTGGGGTTTTGCGGACGAGCCTGGTCGTTTCGACCATTGGGGGGGTGGTCACATCCACACCTTCCCGGATGAAGGGTCCGCCAATGGTACTGTTGTCTTTGCGCCGGGCGATATCATCATCCTTCCCTTCTGCCGCTATGTCGTGGACGAAGTTCGCCTGGAAATCAAAGATGGCTTTATTCGCAAGATCGAAGGCGGCCTGGACGCAAAGCTGATGCAGGACTGGCTGGACGACAACAAGGACAGCCCAGACGACATGGACCCGTTTGCTGTATCGCATCTGGGCTGGGGCTTGAACCCACAGGCGCTTTGGTATGGACTGGCCCTGAATGGTGACCAGCCGGAGCGCAGCCGGGCAGCCGCGCGCACCTTCCCCGGCAACTTCCTGTTTTCGACCGGACCGAATACCCAGGGCGGTGGCAATCGCAGAACGCGCGGACATTATGATGTCCCAATGCGGGATTGCACGATCTCCTTGGACAACAAGGTCATCATTGAAAATGGTAAGATTGTTGACCCGAAGATGATTGTGGAACGCGTCAAGATCGTGTGATGTCTATGCGGTTCCCAAAAGGATCAGGTTATGCAGATTGAACAATCTTTCACCGTCAATGCGCCGCGATCCAGGGTCTGGACCCTGATCCGCGATCCAGAGCAGATGATCACCTGTGTACCGGGCTGTGACTCCATTGAGGAGACCGGCCCGGACACCTACAAGGCGGCGGTTGTTGTTTCTGTCGGTCCGATCAAGGCGCGGTTCAGCATGACCATAAAGGTTATTGAAGAAACCGTAATGGAATATGTTCGAACCGAATCCAAAGGGGAGGAAGGGTCCCGCGCCAGCGTCGTTCAGGCCATCAGTGATATGCGCCTGACCGACACGCCGGAGGGGGGCACAGAAATCCACTATTCCTCAACCGTTGAGATCAGTGGCAGACTGGGTCGATACGGGTCTGGAATGATGAAAAAAATCGCCACAAAATTGGCCGCGAAATTCGAAGACTCCTTCCGTACGATGGCCGAAACACAGGAAGAAGTGTGCTGACATTTATGACGAAACAAGATTTTCATAAACCAACCACCGTCGAAGACGCTGTAACCTTATTAAAGGAAGCAGGCGAAGATGCCCGACCGATTTCCGGGGGCGCAACATTGGTCGCACTGATGAATGCAAGGCTGGTCCAACCATCACGGTTGGTCAGCCTTTCTGCTATTGAAGAACTGACACAATGCACACATCAACCCGATGGTTCGGTTCGCATTGGTGCCATGCGCCGCCACCGCCAGACCGCCTTCGAAAGTGACCTTAAGGCCGCCCATCAGGTGGTTTCTGGTGCCGCATCGCAAATTGCCAACCCGCCTGTGCGCAATATGGGCACGATTGGTGGATCCATTTCCTTTGCCGACCCGGCGGCGGACTACCCGCCTTCCCTGGTCGCCGCAAATGCGGAAATTGAAATTGCAGGGCCGGAGGGTCGCCGCTGTATTCCGGCAGAAGACTTCTTCCTGGGCTGGTATGAAACCGCCCTGGAACCTGGCGAAATCGTTACCGCCGTCATTCTGCCGCCTGTGCCCGCAAGCTCCATCGGGCAATATGAAAAGCTGTGCCGCATCGCTGGTGACTTTGCCCTGGCATCCATCGCGATGACGATTGATTTCGATGCCAGCAACACCGTTTCCACGCTGCGCCTTGCGGTTGGCGGATGTGGCGGCGGCCCGGTTCGGGTTGAAGCCGCAGAAGACGCCCTGATCGGAACCAAGCTGGAAACGGACGCAATCGCCGCCGCTGCGGAATTGCTGGTCGCGGAATTGGACCCGGTTGATGATGTTCGCGGCAGCGCTGAATACCGGTTGAAAGTTGTACCGCGCCTGTTACAGCGCGCCTTTAATAATCTTATTAATATCCGGGAGCCCGCCCAATGAGCCAACCCGTCACCCTGACCGTGAATGGAAAAGCCAACGAAGTGTCCTGCGGGGCAACAACAACCCTGTTGACCGTGCTGCGCGACACCCTGGCGCTGACGGGCAGCAAACGGGGTTGTAACCAGGGCGTCTGTGGCGCGTGTACCGTTCTGGTGGATGGTGCCCCAATGCGGGCCTGTCTGACCCTTGCGGTCAATACCGAAGGCCAATCAATCACCACCATCGAGGGATTGCCTGAAGGCGGTGACTTAAAGCCAATCCAACAGGCCATTATCGATTCTGATGCGGTTCAATGTGGCTTCTGTACATCGGGTATGATCCTGACCGCCCATGAATTCCTGCAGCGCAACAGCAATCCATCGATTGATGATATCCGCACAGCACTGTCTGGTAATATCTGTCGATGCTCTGGATATCGTAAAATTGTCGATGCTGTCGCCCTGGCGGCATCTCGGGGAGGTGCATGATGGACGGTCTGGAATTTAACGGCGTCGGCAGCAGCCCCCACCGCCTGGAAATCATGGAAAAGGTAACCGGTGCGGCGGAGTATATTGCGGACCTGTCACGCCCCAACATGCTGCATGCGGCGATCACGCAAAGCACCGTCGCCCATGCAAAAATTCTGGGCTATGACCTGTCCGATGCGCTGTCAGTGCCAGGCGTTGTCTGCATTCTGACCGGGGAGGATTTCCCCGATGGACGCATGGGGGCCTTCATCAAGGATGAGCACGCCATCGCCAAAGATAAAATCCGCTATTTTGGGGAGCCTGTCGCCGTCGTTGCCGCCGAAACAGAAGGCATCGCCCGCGAAGCCGCCAAGCGCGTCATCGTGAAATACGAAGAACTGCCCGCCATCCTGTCGCCGGAAGAAGGCCTGGCAGAGGGTGCGGCGATCATTCATGAAGAGCTGGACGATTATATCAAGGTCTTTCCGGCGATCAGCTCCGGCAACATGGCGTCTTATACAGAGTTAAACGAAGGCGATCTGGAGGCAGGCTTTGCGCAAGCGGACCTGATCGTTGAAGGCACCTATGAAACTGCCCCGCAGGCGCATCTGGCAATAGAACCCTGCGGCGCGCTGGCGGATATCGACAAACAGGGACGTGTGACCCTGTGGTCCGCCAATCAATCCGTCTTCCGGGTACAGGCGAATGTCTGTGAAAGCCTGAAAATGCCCATGGGCAAGCTGCGCTGTTTGACCCCGCGTGTTGGCGGTGGCTTTGGCAACAAGATGGAGCCCCACATCCAGCCGCTGGTCGTACAAATGTGCCAGGCGACGAAACGCCCCGTGAAAATGATCCTGAACCGGGAGGAAGATTTTGAATGCGTGCGCGCCCGCCATCCCTTCAAGGTGCGCTGTAAGACCGGCGTGAAAAAGGACGGCACCATTGTCGCGCGCGAAGTTGAAGTGTTGCTGGATTGTGGGGCCTTTGGGGACGATAGCCCCGGCGTGCTGGGCTACAGCCTATTGATGTGCCTTGGCCCCTATCGCATTCCCAATTCTAAAGCACATGGCAAGCTGGTCTATACCAACAAGCTGCGCTTTGGCGCTTTCCGGGGATTTGGCAATCCACAAGTCGCCTTTGCAGGGGAAACCCAGTTGGATCAGATCGCAGAAAAGCTGGGTATGGACCCGCTGGATCTGCGCCAGAAGAACCTGATTCAACCAGGCGACCCTTGGTTTGGTGGCGGTAAAGTAGCCTCTAACGGGCTGCAGGAATGCGTGGATAAAGCCCGCGCGGCCTCTGATTGGGACAACCGAAAATCCCGCACTGCGCCCAAGGGCAAGCGTCGTGGCACCGGTGTTGCCCTGGCCGCCCATATCTCCGGCCTGCTGGGCACGGGGGCGATCATCCGCGTGTTTGAAGACGGCAGTGTCGCGCTGAACACCGGGGCTGTGGACATCGGTCAAGGGTCCGATACCGTGCTGAGCCAGATGTGCGCCGAAGCCCTGAAAATCCCGCTGGAAAAGGTTAGCCTGGCCAGCCCGGATACGGATGGTTCCCCCTATAACTGGGGCACCACGGCCAGCCGTGTCACCTATACCACCGGTCGCGCGGTCGTTGGGGCGGCGGCTGAGGTTGAAAAGCAATTGAAAGAACATGCCGCCCAGATGCTGGAATGTTCAGAAATGGACCTGGAACTGCGCCCCGGCGGCATTGTCGGAGTGTCCGGGTCAGACAAGGAAGTCTCCTTCCACCAGATATCCCTGCGCGCCCATTGGGCGGCGGGGGGACCAATTGTCGGTCATCACACCTGGGTCTTTAACCAGCCAACCGTCGATCCCAAGCGGGCTGTGTGCAGCGGTATCCCCTTCCCTCAGGTTGGTGTTTTCAGCTTTGGCTGTCTGATCGTTGATACCCTGACCGACGAGGCCAGCGGCAAGACAGAAGTGGTGGAAGCCTGGTCTGCGGTCGATGTCGGACGGGCGATCAATCCGTCATCTGTCGAAGGCCAGATCGTGGGCGGTTTTGTCCAGGGCATGGGTTTCGCGCTGACCGAAGAAATGGTCTGGGATGGCCCCAAATTGGCCAATCCGACATTGCTGGACTACAAGGTGCCGACCACCCTGGATACGCCCTATAACATCCATTCGATCATTGTAGAGGCTGCCGAACCCGACGGGCCTTTCGGTGCAAAAGGGGCGGGCGAAATCGGCCTTGTCCCTGTCCCCGCCGCCATTGCCAATGCCATTGCCGATGCGATTGGCGGCCATGTGCACAGCCTGCCCATGAAACCGGAAAAAGTTCTGAACAAGATGTTGGAAATCGAAGATGCGACCTGAAGACTATCCACCGCAGGAGCCGTTCAGCGAACTGGGCGCGCGCCACCAAAAGGAAATCGCATCCCGCATCGCCGGCATTGAGGGCGAAAACGTCATCATCGGCGAAAACCCCTATCAATCCGTCGTCGTCTATCCGGCGGACCAGCCCACAGGCGCGGTCATCGGCCTGATGCATGGCGGCGGCTGGACCAATGGCTATAAGGAATGGATGGCCATAATGGCACCGGGGCTAAACGCGCGTGGTGTTACGGTGGTGTCTATTGGCTATCGCCTGGCCCCGCAGCATGTCTATCCCGCCTGTTTTGACGATTGTGCGGATGCTGTCGCCTGGATGTACAAATCCATTGCAAAATGGGGCGGTGATCCGGACCGGATTTATGTCTGTGGACATTCCGCCGGGGGCCATCTGGCCGCCCTCCTGGCGCTGAAGACCGACTGGCAAAGCAAGCGCAACCTGCCCGCCACAGTCATCAAAGGGGCCTTACCAATTTCCGGCACATTCCAGTTCGGTCCGGAATCGGGCCTGTCGATGCGCCCTAGATTTCTGGGCGATCCAGCGAATAATGCAGAGGTGGATGCCTCCCCGCAAACGCATTTGCGCGCGGATGCCCCCCCTTTTCATGTGTCTTATGGCACGAAGGATTTTCCACATCTGATCAAACAATCTGAAAAGTTTGCAGCAGATTTGGAAAAAATCGGCGTTATGGTGGAAACACTGGCGCTGAATGAATGCGATCATCTGGGCGCAAGTTACGCGGCCGGAGAACAAGACGGACACTGGGTCAAGTCCGCGGTGAAATTTATGAATTCGGGGACGTAACAGGTGCATCGCGGATTTTCCGCAGGCCTGCAAATCTAAGCCAAACGGCTTAAACTGGGAGAAGAAGGAATGTTAAAAAAGATTGCACAGGGACTGGCATTGGCAGCCGCGCTGTCGCTGCCAACCGCAGCACAGGCTGCTGAAACACTGAAAATTGGCTATTCCATCGCCAAAACCGGACTGTTCTCGCAAGCAGCACCGTCACAGGTCAATGCCTATGACCTGTGGGCGGAACAGGTGAATGCCGCCGGTGGGCTGGATGTCGCCGGGGTGAAGCATCCGATTGAACTGGTCTGGTATGATGACGAATCCGACCCGGTCAAATCCGCACAGATTTATGAGCGCCTGATCAGCGACGACAAGGTTGATCTGCTTCTGGCACCCTGGGGCACGCCGCATCACCTGAACATTGCTGGTGTTATGGAACAGCACGGCTTCCCCTTGGTTGGGAACACCGCAGGCTCCGTCGCCATTCGGGAAGTTGAGCCCGGCAACATCTGGTTCCCGACCGCTGTTTTGCCCGATCGGATCGGCCCTGCGCTGGTTGATATGCTGGCGGCAAATGGCGTGAAATCCGTTTCGATCATCGCCAACGTCCTGCCCTTCAGCCAGGAAAACCTGCAATTCCTGGTCCCGGCCCTGGAAGCGGCGAATATTGAAATCAAAATGAATGAAAGCTATCCGCCGGATATCAAGGACATGACACCCCTGCTGACGCAGATGAAATCTGCCAATGCTGATGCGGTGATCGCCCTGACCTATCCGTCCGATGCCTTCCTGTATACCGGCCAGGCAAAGGAATTGGGGATTACCACCCCCTATCAGTTCCTGCTAATCGGCCCGACGATTGCGGCCTATAAGGATGCATTTGGTCCGGTTGCAGACGGGATCATCACCCTGGGCCATTGGTCGCCAAAGCAGACGGACTGGCCACGGGCACAGCCTTTCTTCGACGCTTATGTCGCAAAATATAACAGCGCACCCGATTACCTGGACTCCGCGCTGGCCTATATGTCCTGCGAAATTCTGCAACAGGCCGTGGCGAAGGCCGGGCTGGACCACGACAAATTGCGTGAAGTCATTTCCAATGACACATTCGATACCATCAACGGTCCGGTGAAGTTCAAAGGCGTGGAAAACATCATCACGCCCAGCGCCTTCCTTCAGCTCCAGAAGGGCGACATGGAACTTGTCTGGCCGAAATCGATTGCTACAGCCGATCTGATCAAACGCTAAGACCAGCGCGTAAAAGCCCCAACGACACGTATCGTGTCGTTGGGGTCGTGCTTTGTATCATAGGAAAGCCCCGCAATGGAGAGTCTCCTTTCAGGACAATTATTGTTCGCCGCGCTTGTTCTGGGCGGGCTTTATGCGTTGATCGCCCTGGGTCTGAATCTGGTCTATGGGACGATGCGGCTTTTGAACATTGCCCATGGCGATTTGCTGATGATTGGCGGCTATGGCGCATTCTGGTGTTTCACGCTGACGGGCATGTCCCCTCTGTTGGGCCTGCCTGTCATTGCGGCGATCACTGCCGGTCTGGGCATTGCCCTGTATTACCTGCTGTTTCGCGGCCAATTATCCTCAGGCAAGCCGATCCCACAAATTGAAGCAAACTCTCTGCTGTTGTTTTTTGGCGTTTCGGTCGTCACCCAGAATGTGATCGCGCTGGCCTTCAGCGCGACGCCCCGCGCCTATCGCTATCTGGACGATGTCTATCACTTTGGACAGGTTGCCATGACCGGCAATCGTATCGCGGCCCTGGCGATTGCCCTGACCTGCCTGGTTGCCATTATTCTGGTTCTGAACCGCACCATGTTTGGCATGTCGATCAAGGCCCTGATCCAGAACCGGGACGCCGCCCGCATTGTCGGCATTAATGTGGAGCGTGTGCAACTGACCAGCATCGCGCTGGGCTTTGGCGTGGCTGGCATCGCCGGTGGCCTGGTCAGCATGGCCGAACAGATCTCCCCCTTCATGGGGTTCCCCTTCACCATTGCCAGTTTCGTGGTGATCATTATGGGGGGGCTGGGCAATGTGTTTGGCGGCATTATTGCAGGATTCCTGCTGGCCTTTATTGAGATTTATGCCGTTGCCCTGACCTCTGCCAATATGCGGTCGATCCTGCTATATGGGATCTTCGTGGCTGTCTTGATCCTGCGCCCCCAAGGCCTGTTGGGGAAAGCGCGCCAGTCATGACCATTCCCTTTATCAGCACCAACAGCTCGCTTCCTGCTGTAAGCGCCACCGTGATCGGCGCAGTCCTGATCGTCGGCCTGGGCGTCACGATGGGGTCCTATTGGACGGTCGTTGCCCTGAACCTGTTCATGTGGATCGCGTTGACGCAAAGCTGGAGCCTGTTCAGCGGCATGACGGGTTATATTTCCCTGGGGCATGTGGTCGCCTATGGGATCGGGGCCTATCTGGTGGCCGTCACCTTCAAGATGATCCCCCTGTGGCTTTCCATCCCCCTGGGCGGATTAGCCGCCGGGCTGTTTGCCCTGATTGTCGCCATCCCTGTCCTGCGGGTGCGCGGCCCCTATTTCGTGATCCTGACATTCGGCCTAGCGGAGCTTGTAAAATATATCCTGCTCTACACAGAAACAACCTTCGGCAAATCCAGCCGCCTGCTGTTCGGGGCCCCGAAGACCGAAGTCCTGTTATACTGGGTCGCAGCCCTGGCCGTCATCGCCACATTGATCACCTATTTCGTCGGCCGTTCCCGCTTTGGGAAGGGACTGGCGGCGGTGCGTGAAGATGAGACGGCGGCAGAAACCATTGGCGTCCCCGTCACCCGGTTGAAAGTGCTGGCCTTTGCGGCATCGGCCGTCATTCCCGGCATGATCGGTGGATTGATGGCGATGCGATCCACCTATTTCGATGTGCTGCAGGTCTTCAATCCGACCATCTCCTTCTCCATTGTGACCATGGCGATCATCGGCGGGGCGGGTGATGCGCGCGGCCCCATCCTGGGGGCGCTGTTCATGCTGGGCCTGGCGGAACTTCTATGGAGCACCGCACCACAGCTATATTTCATCCTGCTGGGCCTGTTCCTGATCGGCTTTGTCCTGTTCGCGCCCAACGGTCTGATCGGCTTGATCAAACGACGCAAACAGCCGAAGGGCAGTGTGTCATGAGCCTGCTGTCCATTAAATCACTCAGCAAGAATTTCGGCGGGTTGCAGGCCCTGAACCAAATCACCCTGGATGTGACGGAAGGCAGCGTGCATGGCCTGATGGGCGCGAATGGGGCGGGCAAGACGACCCTGTTCAGCATCATTGCGGGCAATCAGCGGGCCACGACGGGCACCATTCTGTTTGCCGGACAGCCCATCAACGGCCTGCGCCCGGATCAGGTCTGTAAGCGGGGGATTTCCCGAACCTTTCAGATCGTGCGCCCCTTTGCCGGTCTGACCGTGCGCGAAAATGTCGAAATCGCCATTCTATATGGCAGACAGACCCCGCCAAAAGTGTCTGAAGCTGCGGCCCTGGCCCAGGACATTCTGGCGGATATCGGCCTGGATGCCCTATCGGACCAACCGGCCGGATCTCTGACTCTGTCCGGGCGTAAACGGTTGGAGGTCGCCCGCGCCCTGGGCACAGAACCGCGCCTGTTGATGCTGGACGAGGTCATGGCGGGACTGACGCCGGTGGAAGTCACCGACATGATCGCCAGCCTGCGCCGGGTCAAGGACAGCCATGGCCTGACCATCCTGATCATCGAACATGTGATGAGCGCCCTGACCGACATGTCAGATACCATTACGGTGCTGCATCATGGGGAAAAGATCGCCCAGGGCACACCAAAGCAGATTGCGGATAATGCCGCTGTGCAGGAAGCCTATTTCGGCATTGCAGAACCCCTGGAGGCACCGGCATGACCCCATCCCTTCTGGTCACCGATCTGACGGCCTGCTATGGCGAGGTCCAGGTCCTGAAGGGTGTCTCCCTGACGGCCAGGTCTCAAGGGGTCACAGCGGTCATCGGCTCCAATGGGGCGGGCAAGAGCACCCTGATGCGCCGTCTGGCCGGTCTGCTGCCCCCCACAGGCGGACAGATCACCTTTGAAGGTCAGGATATCAGCACCCTGGCCAGCCACGATCTGGTGGCCCGTGGCGTCGTCCTGGTGCCGGAAGGCCGATTGATCTTCTCTGACATGACGGTTTTCGAGAATCTGACCATCGGCGCGGTCAATCCCCGCGCCAGGGCGGACCGGGACAATACGCTGGAAACCGTCTTCGACTTCTTCCCCCGCCTGAAAGAACGCCGCAGCCAGTTGGGCGGCACCCTGTCGGGCGGCGAGCAGCAGATGCTGGCCCTGGGCCGGGGCCTGATGGCCAACCCGAAACTGCTGCTGCTGGACGAGCCCACATTGGGCCTGGCCCCTGGCATCGCCAAACAGATCTTCCAGATCATCCCCGGCCTGGTCAAACTGGGCCTCAGCGTCATCCTGGCCGAACAGGACGTCCACAAGACACTGGCCATCGCCGATTATGTCTATGTCCTGGAAAACGGCACCATCGGCGCAGAAGGCCTAAGCGCCGACCTGCAAAACGACCAACGCATCAAGGATGCGTATCTGGGCGCATAGGGCGTAAACAGCCTTTACGGCCTGCAAATCATTACATTCTGGGGAAAAAATTGGAGCGGGCGAAGCGCTTGCGAAAGACGCGCTTTCGACAACTGAATCAACGACAGTATGTCCCACAACAGTGCAATTAGGGGCGTAATAGAATCAATAGGTTAGCTTTGCGATGTCCCACGTTATAGCCGTGTTTGCCGCACTGTAATCCATAAAAACTTGCGAGCTTCTGTAGGCGTGCCAACTTGGGATGGGCAGCGCATTGAATTGGTTGTCGTTGCCACGTTTGGCCTCATGTTTAGGGCTTGATGTGGGCGGATATGATTGTACTGTTTGATGCATCGATCGATTTCGAATTGCGCCTGTCTATGGATGAGAAAAAGTCGGCAATTCAACCAAATTAATCCCTGCAAGCGTTTTGATGCGGCTTTCAGAGCATTAAAAGCGATCCGACAATCCTCGCGATTGGGGTTAGGTCAGATGTGTTCCGGACATCATCAACTCGTGTTGGGTCGGTGGCTGACATAATTGCCAGTCGGTCTTCAGGTAGAGCTTGGATGTGATATGGATTCAGTGTTTTGTCTGCTACGAAGATGTACTGACCACTCTGTAGCACTGCATCGAATCGCGCATCACCAATAAGCAACCGATTGTCACCTTCTGCTATGGTAAACAGGCGGAAGGCATCCGGTAGTCCAAGGTCATCAGTTCCACATAATATGGCTGACATTTCATGGGTCATCGAAATCCGTGATAGGTCACGGCGCTCTTCAGCGCTGACGAGGTAAGATGATCTTATATCATTTCGATGAAAGTGAGCGAGGGCAATATGACCGCCATCTGCGGCTTCGATCAAATTACGAATATTCCTTGGGGCGTCCTCCCTAAATGGCTTTCCATAACCAGTTAGAAGCCAGTCCACCGATATGCCGAGTTCTGCATAGGCTGTTAGGACCTTCCCACCAGATATCGAGATTCCGCGCTCATTATCCGATAACGTTCGGATCGGAATACCAAGTTGATCCGCCATGTCCGCTTGTGTGAGCCCAAGTTGTTTTCGTACCTCGACCTGTCGGTGCCCAATTTCTGTGTGTTCAGATTTCATAATCATCAGCTTCCTAAGAACAGCGTATATTGACAAAAAACACAAAATATCGTATACGATACCTTATGAAGGATCGGATTTCAAATAACATAACACGAAACTCCGTTCTTGATCCCGAAAAAAAATTCTCGTTCACTAATTCCACGGCAACTGAACCACAGGACATGCATCCAGCCGACTTAAAGGCATTGCTGGAAAAGCGTGGTCTGTCGCTGGCTCAAATATCACGCGACGCTGGCTATTCCCAAACAGCGGCGGGTCGGGCGTTAAGGACGCCCTGGCCTGCAGTGGAACAGATCCTCGCTGCGGCTGTCGACCTTAAGCCAATGGAGATTTGGCCGAGCCGCTATGACGTCAACGGAATCCCCATGAAGTATCTTCCTCGCCGAATGCGAACCGTCGGACGCAATGACCCCACAAAAAATAAGACAAAGGAGCCTTAAATCATGAAATTTAAGATTGCTGCAGTTCTCACCTTCAGCGTTGCCCTAAGTGGCGGTGCTTATGCGAATGACTTGTCCAACGGGCCTGAGGGTAACGTCGTAATCCAATCACGTGAAGTGGATGGACTAACCGAATTCGTTAGCGGGGCTGGCAGACCAATCGAGCTTGAAATCAAGATCAAACTACCGCGCGAGGCCGGACCCGATAGTCGGGTGCCAGCGTTTGTAATTCTTCATGGTGGTGGAGGAACCGACGATGCCCGGGAGGAGACCTTGGCAGACTTTCTTCAAGAAAACGGGGTGGCTGGGGTGGTTGTCGACACGTTTGGTAGTCGGGGCATTCGAGGACGCGATTTTTATGATATGTGGTCCCGCGCTTTCGTGGCTGACCAATCTGCCGATGCAATCGCTGCACTTGAAGCACTACAGACCCACCCCTCCATCGACCCAAGTCGGATCTTCGTAGTGGGAGCGTCGATGGGGGCCTGGACTGCAATGGTCCTCCATAGCACTGGCACACAAGGTTTCGCTGGCTATGTGGGCCTTTATGGACCGTGTACTTGGGCTGCACCTGTGGCTGCCAGCGATACCCCGATACTGTTGCTGCAGGGTGGAAGTGATTCAAGCATTAGCGTTAATCAATGCTCATCCTACATAGATGCGATCAAGTCTGCCGGCGGGTCTGCCGAGTTGGTGGTCTACCCGAATGCTGCGCACACTTTCATCCATAAAGGCCTCCCGAGCGGTACCCTTGAGGGTTTTGATTTAACGGGGGGTAACTGTGAATGGTCCATCTCGGCAGATGGCACTGTCACTGGAAATCGGTCAGGCAATAGGGCCACAACCGACAGGGCGTTTATCAATGATATTTTTCAGGCCTGTGCGAAGAAAGGTGGTCTCACCTACAATTACGATCGTGAGGCACAACAAGACGCGTTCCAACGAATTTTGAACATGGCCAAAAAATAGCTTGATTGCCCCTCGTAGCTATACGTTGACTGTATGTTTAAGCAGACACGACTTGGTGTTTTCTTTGACACTGGCAAGCTATTCGTGGATGCGCCCGCCCCATTACCACCGTTAATCAACCAGTTTGGAGCAACGTGAAACAAGCCCAGGCCGCCATTTTGCCATGCTCGCAACGGGTCACATTGGAACGCTGTTTCAAAGTGGTAGCCAACAATGTCAACAATGAAGGGTGGCGCACCGTTATCCTTGTTATTCAATCGTCGGCACTTTTAGTTGAGTGGTTCAACTGATGGCAACTTTTACCGCTGCCATTCACATTGGGATCGGTCACCCCAACGACGGCGGGCTGATTGACCCACCAGGTGCTGATCCATGGTTCCTTTCAGAGGGTGCTCG
>PAQY01000009.1 GCA_002709955.1 Rhodospirillaceae bacterium | reverse complement strand
GTGCTGCGCCATGCCTTTGCCGGGCATCTGGTTGCCCATGGGGCAGATCTGCGGTCCGTTCAGCAGATGCTGGGCCATGCGGATATTTCGACCACACAGATCTATACTCATGTCCTCAATGAGCGTCTGGCGTCCCTTGTTGCGGACAAACACCCCCTGGCAAAGCGACCAAAAACATAAATCCATAGTTTTTGCTTGCGATTTCCGTTAGGTGGAATAGGTTCCATTTATGAATTTAATCCACGTCCCCGGTTAATATACGTCCCAGGAGAGTCGTCTCATGAGTTTTACGATTGTTGAACAAGCCACCCCCCGTCTGAACCGCAGCGAACTGGCCGTTCCCGGCAGCCGAACAGAATTGTTCGAAAAGGCGGCTAAGTCAGATGTCGATGTCATCTTCCTGGATTGCGAAGATGCGGTTGCGCCCGATGAGAAAGAAAAAGCGCGCAAGAATATCATTCAGGCGCTGAACGATATCGATTGGGGCACCAAAACGATCTCCGTTCGCATCAATGGCCTGGACACCCACTACATGTATCGCGATGTCGTTGATATCCTGGAACAGGGTGGTGAGCGTCTGGACATGATCATGATCCCGAAAGTCGGCACCCCGTCCGATATCTATGCTGTCGATATGCTGGTGACCCAGGTGGAAGCCGCTGTTAAGCGCAAAAAGCGGATCGGCTTTGAACTGATCATCGAAACCGCCCTTGGCATGGCCAATGTGGATGCCTGCGCTGCGGCCTCTCCGCGCAATGAATCGCTGCATTTTGGGGTTGCGGATTATGCCGCGTCGACCAAGGCGCGCACCACGGTCATTGGCGGTCCCCATGCGGATTATGGCGTGCTGACCGACAAGGACGGCGATGCGCCCCGCGATTATCATTGGGGCGATATGTGGCATTATGCCATCAGCCGCATGGTAGTTGCCGCCCGCGCCAATGGCCTGCGCCCCGTCGATGGCCCGTTTGGCGATTTCTCTGATCCCGAAGGCTATAAGGCCCAAGCCAATCGTGCCGGGGTTCTGGGCTGTGAAGGCAAATGGGCGATCCATCCGAGCCAGGTCGCCATGGCGAACGAGCTGTTCTCCCCCTCTGAAGCCGACGTGACCAAGGCCCAGCGCATCCTGGACGCCATGGCTCAGGCCCAGAAGGAAGGCAAGGGTGCCGTCTCCCTGGACGGTCGCCTGATCGACATCGCCTCCATCAAACAGGCCGAAAACCTGATCGCCAAGTCAAAGGCGATTTCCGGGAATTAATTCTGGGGTTCTATTCGGACCTTTAACGGGATGTATTAGGGCGGCAGCACAAATGATGCCTGTCGCCCTGGACCCCGGATCAAGTCCGGGGTGACGTGGGTGCGGCGTCATTCCCGCGAAGGCGGGAATCCAGGGCCAAACGCTCAATAAGTGCGTGATTTCCTGAAAATCAGATTCAGTCAGGCGGGGCATGTACGCCTTTCCCAGACTACTTCACGGCATCCTTGGTGATGGCGGTGAAGATTTCATCCAGTTCTGTGCCCAGGGGCGCTAACGCTGGAACCTCATACGCCGCAAAGATCGCGCTGGGCAGGCGATAAGTCAGTGTTGCCGTGCCATCGGCGTTTTCCGTTACATAAAACCGGATTGGCGCCTCAATCCCTGCCGGGACATGGATTGCAAACAGCCTTCTGGCAAAATCATTGCGGAACACGCCCGCGACAAAGTTTCCGGGAATGTCATACCCCTGAGCCTTGGCCCCGCAACTGCCACACGCCTGGGTGACCAATCCCATCTTGTGAGAGGCAATTGCGGTTTTCAGGGACTCCACCAGCTTGTCGAAAGACTGTGACGACGGGATGACCTGCATCTGAGGATAGGGATAGCCCTGATCCGCCAGGCCAGAAGTCGGACTGAACACCAGAACCATGCATAACCAGACAATCTTGCGCATAGAAATCTCCTCCAGAAAACGAACACCCACCCTAGCCATTGGCCAGGATGGGTGCAGTAAACGTTTCTGTGAGGGGAGAGTTACCGCCCCAGCAATCGGCCCCGCAGGCGCAGGCGCAAGGCGTTTAGCTTGATGAAGCCTTCGGCGTCGCGCTGGTCATAGACGGTGTCTTCTTCAAACGTCACGATATCGGCGTCATACAGGCTCTTGGGGGCGCTGCGGCCGGTGATCAGGACATTGCCTTTATACAGATTGGCGGTGACCTGACCGGTAACGACGCTGCTGCAATGGTCAATCGCGGCCTGCAGCATTTCGCGTTCTGGGGAGAACCAGAAGCCGTTATAGACCAGTTCTGCATAGCGCGGCATCAACTCGTCCTTCAAATGCATCGCACCGCGATCCAGCGTCAGGCTTTCAATGGCGCGGCGCATCTGGAACAGGATCGTGCCGCCCGGGGTTTCGTAAACACCACGGGATTTCATGCCAATGAACCGATTTTCCACGATGTCCAGACAGCCGATCCCGTTGCGACCCCCCATTTCATTCAGCTTGGTCAACAGGGCGGCGGGGCTCATCTTCTCCCCATTGATTGCGACCGGATCGCCGGCTTCGAAATCAATCGTGATCTCTTCGGCCTTGTCTGGCGCATTCTGGGGCGACACCATGCGCGATAGGATCAGATCCATATCGGCGGCAACAGCCGGATCTTCCAGGATTTTCCCTTCTGAGGAGATATGCAGCAGATTGGCGTCCTGGGAGAATGGCGCTTCGCCGCGCTTATCCTTGGAAACTGGAATCTGGTGCTGTTCGGCATAGGCGATCAGCTTGGTGCGGGAGTTCAAATCCCATTCGCGCCAGGGGGCGATGATCTTGATGTCCGGCTTCAGCGCGTAATAGCTGAGTTCAAAACGCACCTGGTCATTGCCCTTACCGGTCGCACCATGGGCCACGGCATCAGCGCCTACCATCTTTGCGATTTCGATCTGGCGTTTGGAAATCAGCGGGCGCGCGATGGAGGTGCCCAGCAGGTAGGTGCCTTCATACAAGGCATTGGCGCGAAACATGGGGAAGACATAGTCGCGCACGAATTCTTCGCGCAGGTCTTCGATGAAGATCTCTTTGATCCCCATCATCTCGGCTTTCTTGCGGGCGGGTTCCAGTTCCTCGCCCTGGCCCAGATCCGCCGTGAAGGTCACAACCTCACAGCCATAGGTGTCTTGCAGCCAGCGCAGGATGACCGAGGTATCCAAGCCACCGGAATATGCCAATACGACCTTTTTAACGTCTTTTTTCATGCCAGCCTCGCGCACCGATTTGTCCAGTGGGTCCACAGGGACCCGCACAGGGGTTCTAATCGCCACACAGACGCTTGGCAAGCTGAGCGCTAAGACTTCGCTTCAATGAAGACTGTGGCGGCTGACTCCTTCGGGGCGGCGCAATTCCGGCAAATCCCAATCCCGCATGGGAAGGTCCAGGCCAGCGCGTTCCAGAATATCCGCCCACAGGCTGAGCGGCCGGTGACTGGCCCTGGCTGCTGAGGGGGGAAACAATGCCTCTGTTACCGGCTGGGCGGCAATGGCGATGCCCTGCTGGTGGCAGGCCAAAAGATGCAGCGCACGTTTTTCGTCACAGGTCAGGGCGCGCTTGCAGGGGGCGGAAATGTCCACTGGCCGCCTGGCGCCAACCTTAAAAACCCACAGCGCGCCATCAATGCTGGGCATGGCTTCTGTTGCGCCCACCGTGCGATAGGCCTGATCCAGAAGCGGTCGATGGCTGCCGTCGGGCGATAGGGTGGCAAACCACATACGCATCGTCCACACCGCAAAACGCTCCCCAAACCACAGATTATCCAGCTCCAACGCTGTGTTCAGGGCTTCTACAGGGCTGGGCCCCGCCATACGGATCAACATACCAGCCCCTCCACACAGGAACGATGCTGGGGCCCGGTGCGCCGACGCAGCCGACGACCGCGTAAAATCATAAGGCTGCCAAAGAACCGCTCCAGCCGTTCGGCGGATGCGGCAATGGATTTGCAGGGAAGAACTCTGTTCAGGGGGGCAAGCATATAACCTCTCCATTCGAAAAAAGGACTTCTCATCGTTACAGCAAATGCGAATCATTCGCAAATATTTTCTGCGAACGATTCGCATTTCATTGATCTGGATTGCCGCCGGGCGATCGGCGTGATACCGGCACAGATTGGGTATTGGTCCGGTCCATGGATGGATCAGGGTCCACGGAGAAAAAAGGCATGTTCCGGGCGCTACAGGAAAGTTGGACTTTGTTCCTGGGGCTGTTGCTGTTGATGATCAGCAACGGGCTGCTGGTAACATTGCTGACATTGCGGGGCGCGGAACTGGGATTTTCCC
Source organism: Rhodospirillaceae bacterium (assembly GCA_002709955.1). GTDB lineage: Bacteria > Pseudomonadota > Alphaproteobacteria > UBA8366 > Aestuariispiraceae > Pacificispira. The sequence continues at coordinate 92,301 of PAQY01000009.1, read as the reverse complement.
AGACGACGATTGGGATCATGCAGGCCTGCTATCCGTTAGGGGCCCTGGTTGGCTGTGTCGTCGCCCCCCGTTTGATTGAACAGGTCGGCCATATCCGAACCTTTGGGGCGCTTGCCTCCCTGTGTTCCACAGCCGCCCTGATCCATATGCTGACCCAGGATCCGTTCAGTTGGTCGGCAATGCGGTTCCTGGCAGGTTTCTGCTTCACGGGACTGTATGTCATTGCCGAAAGCTGGCTGAACGCGCGGGCCCAAAATCAGAATCGCGCCGCCATCCTGTCGATTTACTTCATTGTCCAGACCGGTGGATCCGCCAGTGGCGTGGCGATGGTTGGCCTGCCGGACCCGACGGGTGGTCTGCTCTTTGCGATGACCTCCATCCTGGTATCGATCTGTCTGGTGCCAATGCTGATCACCCGGATACAGGCCCCGGACTATAGCGCCCCGGACCGCCTGTCGATCCGCACCCTGATTGGCATATCCCCCATGGCCGTCAGCGGCGCTGTGTTGAATGGAATGGTTCAGGTCGCCTTGTTCGTTGGCCTGCCCCTGTATGGGCTGGCGCTGGGAATGTCTGGGGGGCAGGCGGCGTCTCTGCTGGTCATCGTGACACTCAGCGGTGCCGTATCTCAATTCCCGATTGGCTGGTTGTCTGATCGGGTGGATCGGCGGCTGGTCGTTGCCGGGGCCTCCCTGATCGGGACGGTCCTCTTTTGTCTGTTGGCCCTGGGACCGTCCGGGGTCTGGCTGTATGTCACTTTGGCTGGCATGGCGGCGGTAACATTTCCAATCTATTCCCTGTGCGTCGCCCATGCGAATGATCGATTGCTGCCCAACCAGATCGTGCCTGCCAGCGGCACCCTGGTCATGGCGCTGAATGTCGGCAGTCTGACCGGGGCCTTACTGGGGCCTGCTGCAATCCGGGTATTCGGTGCGTCCGGTTTCATGATTGTCATGGCAGGACTTGCCTTCATAACATTTGGCATTGCCTGGCTGAGGACCAGTCGCAGCGCAGCCCCGCTGGAAACCGGCCCAACCACCGCAATCGCCGCCGTGGGGGCGCAAGGAATCGGAGAATTGACGCAACCAGACCACTCAATTGACCCCCGGAATGAAACACTCTGACCAAAGATATAAGCAGGGTCGGAATCCCATACCGCCCCTTTACAACAGGAGATCACAATGGCCCCCCGCAATATCCTGATCGTCATGGCAGACCAGCTAACCCCCTTTATGGTGGGATGTTATGGCAACAAGGCTGTGAAAACGCCCCATATGGATGCGCTGGCAGCACAGGGGGTGCGGTTTGATGCGGCCTATAGCAACAGCCCGCTATGCACGCCGGGTCGGTATGCCTTTATGACGGGCCAGTATATTTCCCGTTTTGGGGGATGGGACAATGCGGCCTATCTGCCGTCAACCGTACCGACCTTCGCGCATTATCTGCGCCTGATGGGATATCGCACCGGCCTGGCGGGTAAAATGCATTTCGTGGGTTCCGATCAGTTGCATGGCTTTGAAGAACGCCATACCACAGATGTCTATCCGGCCGATTTCGGCTGGGTCCCAGACTGGCGCACACCAGAAAAGCGCATCGACCTGTGGTATCATAATATGTCGTCGGTGGTGCAGGCAGGTCCGGCCTCCATCACCAATCAACTGGCCTACGATGATGAGGTCGGGGCGGCGACGCTGCGGGCGATTTATGATGCAGTCCGGACAGAGGACGAACGTCCCTTCTGCTATGTCGCCAGCTTTATTCATCCCCATGATCCCTATGCGGCGCGGCCCAGCTATTGGGATCTGTATGACGATGCGGATATTCCCATGCCGCAATCGCCCCGCCCAAAGGCCACCGACAACGACCCCCACAGCCTGCGGCTGGAACATGCCATTGCGCTGGATGCCGTTGATATTGATGATGCTGATATCCGCCGCGCGCGCCGGGCCTATATGGCCAATGTATCCTATGTCGATGACTGGCTGGGCAAGCTGCGCGCCGCGCTGGTGGAAACCGGGCAGGCGGATGATACCGCGATCCTGCTGGTTTCCGATCATGGCGACATGCTGGGCGAACGGGGCTTGTGGTACAAGATGACCTTCCGCGAATGGGCCTGTCGTATTCCCATGGTGCTGCATGTGCCAGGCCGCGCCGGGCAGGGTGTCAGCATCGCCAACCCGGTCAGCCAGGTGGACGTAACCCCAACCCTGCTGCAATTGGCGCATGAAGCGACAGGTACCCCCATCCCAGACGCCATTGATCCATTGGATGGAACAAGCCTGCTGCAGTTTGTGGATGGCACGACACAGCGCGACACCACGGTGGCGGAATACACTGCGGAAGGGACCGGGCAGGCGATGCTGATGCTGCGGGACGGGCCGTGGAAATATATCTGCTGTCCCGGTGATCCCGATCAATTGTTCGACCTGGCATCTGATCCCAATGAAGAAATCAATCTGGCCGATGCTGCCGAACAGGCCCCGCGCATGGCCGGCTTTCGCGCCCGCGCACAGGCCCATTGGGACCCGGCGGATATTCATGCCCGCGTGCTGGACAGCCAGAACCGCCGCCGCGTCCTGTCAGCCGCATTGCGCATCGGTCAGCACACCGGCTGGGACTGGCAGCCCAAGCGGGACGCAACCCAGGAATATACCCGCAGCCACATGGACCTTACATCCCACGACATCACCAGCCGCGCCCCTCGCCCGGTTCCGTTCAAACCGAAATGGAGCTAAAGATCGATAAGGCTGAAAATAGGAAACCCTTTAACAGGACGCATAAATATGTTAATAATTTTTGAATTATTTAACATATTGAGCGAACATGTTAAAGCAATCCTATGAAATACCCACACTGCCCCTGGATATTGATGTCGAGTCGAAAGCTGTTCTGAAAGCGCTCTCGACGGCACATCGATATCTTGCTGAAGTCAAAGGGCGCGCCGCCTCAATCCCTAACCAGGGTATTCTGATTGACACGCTGACCTTGCAAGAAGCAAAGGCCAGTTCGGAAGTTGAAAATATAGTCACGACTCAGGATGACCTGTTTAAGGCCGACCCTATTATGGGCTCCCCCGATTCACCTGCCGCAAAGGAAGTCGCGCGATATCGTGAGGCGTTGAAAGTTGGCTTTCAGGAAATTGGCGCATCGCACGGCAATATAACCAACAATACCTTAATCGCGATGTTTCGTATCTTGAAATCCCGAGAGGACGGATTTCGCAAACTACCAGGCACCGCCTTGAAAGAGGGGGTCACAGGGAGGGTCGTGTATGTTCCACCTCAAGAGTTCGATGACGTTCAGCGATGCATGGCGAATCTTGAGCAATATGTGAACGATCCACCGGTTTCGGAACTGGACCCGATCATCAGGATGGCGATTATCCATCATCAGTTTGAGAGCATACACCCTTTCCCGGATGGAAATGGCCGGATCGGCCGGATCCTGAATGTGCTGTACTTAACAAAAATGGGATTGCTGGATACACCGATCCTCTACTTAAGCCGCCACATCACCAAAACAAAGATGGAATATTATACCCGCTTGCAGGCAGTCCGGGATGAGGGCGACTGGGAAGGATGGATCCTGTACATCCTGACGGCTGTTGCAGAAACGTCAAAGACCACTCTTGTGCTCATGACGGGCATTCGGGATTTGATGGCGGAATACAAAAACACACTGCGCCAAAAATTGCCCAAGATTTACAGCCAAGACTTGCTGAACAATTTATTTCGACACCCCTATACACGCATCGAATATATACAAAACGATCTTGGCGTATCGCGCCAAACAGCGGCAAAATATTTGGATATGCTGGCCGATGCCGAATTTGTGACAAAAGTGACTCAGGGGCGCAGCAATTATTATGTAAACACCCGACTTATCAACTTGTTCATTCAGGCCGCTGCATAACGCCTGATCAACACACACTAAACAACGCGGCCTTTGGCCAGCGCCAGCATGGCGTCTAGGTCGCAATGGGTTTCCATATGATCGGCTAAACGATCCAGGGTGCGTTCTACGATGGCATCATAGGCGGTTGTTTGAACGCGCCCATCACGGAACCGGTTCAGATACGCATTGCGGAATGTATCATCGGCAAAGATACCGTGCAGATAGCAGCCCGCGATTTGGCCGGATGCGGCAATTGCCCCGTCTGGCTTACCATCGATTTCGACCATCGGGACCGCGCAACCCGGACCATCGGTCTTGCCCATATGCATTTCATATCCGTGGATCGCAGCCCCCGTTGTCAGGTCCAGCCCCATCGCCTGAACCAGGCGCTTGGGGCCCTTCAGCACGGTTTCGACGTCCAGATGCCCTAATCCTTCGATTGAACCGGGGGGGCCTTCAATGCCTTCGGGATCCGCGATCCTTTTGCCCAGCATTTGATAGCCGGCACACAGTCCCAGAACCGATCCACCCCGACGCAGATGCGCGGACAGGTCGACATCCCATCCATTGCGACGGAACTCCTGCAAATCAGCGATTGTCGCCTTTGATCCCGGGATGAGCACCAGGTCCGCATCCCCCGGCAGGGCCTGACCCGGCGACACGATCACCAGGGTCACATCTGGTTCTGCACGCAAAGGGTCCAGATCATCAAAATTCGCGATCCGGCCCAATCGCGGTACGGCAATTTTAATCGGGGCCACCCCATTGCCTTGGGTTGCCATCGCCCCGCGATCCATGGCGACCGCGTCTTCTGCAGGCAACAGATGCGCATCAGGGAACCAAGTCAGAACCCCAAATGACGGCAGACCCGTGCGGTCGGTGATGGCCGTCAGCCCGTCATCGAACAGCGAAACATCGCCGCGAAATTTATTGATCAGATAGCCCCCCAACCGCGCCTGTTCCGATGGTTCCAAGACCAAATAGGTGCCAACCACGGAGGCGATCACCCCGCCCCGATCAATGTCAGCGACCAGGATTACCGGCAGGTCCGCCGCCTCCGCAAAGCCCATATTGGCAATGTCACCGGCACGCAGATTGATTTCGGCCGGGCTTCCAGCCCCCTCTACCAGGACCAGATCGACATCCCGGGCCAGGATATCAAAACTCTCCAAGGCCTTGGGCAGTAGGGTGGATTTCAGGCCATAATAATCCCGCGCCCTGGCGGTACCAAAGACTTGCCCCTGCACAATGATTTGCGATCCATAATCTGATTGGGGTTTCAGCAGGATTGGATTCATATGCACGGACAAGGGCTGTCGGGCGGCCAAGGCTTGCAGGGCCTGTGCGCGCCCTATTTCGCCTCCATCCGGGGTGACCGCGGCGTTGTTGGACATATTCTGTGGTTTGAACGGGGCGACGCGTAACCCACGACGGGTATAGGCACGCGCCAGGCCCGCCACCAGAAGACTTTTCCCAACATCCGATCCCGTTCCCTGAAGCATCAGGGCCGGGCAATGGGGCGCATGCGCCATAAAAAGCCCGCCCTGTCTATTGTTTGGTCATCAATTCCTTCAGGGTTTGGCGCAATTGATCCGCCTGTGGATTTCCAACCACCCCTTTCAGAACGATTTCACTGGGCGATACGGATTGTCCATAATATTCGCGGTTCAGGCTTTCCCGGGGCACAAGCGCGGTGCCTTCGACATTAAAGCCAAGAAATGCGCCTTTTGAGATGGAATAGGCGATGACATCCGCATCCATATTGCTGGTGGTGGACGCTTCCGCGCCGCTGCCATAGGGGCCAATCGCGCCTGAGATTTCGCCACCAATCTGTACCTGATCGTCCAGGATGGCCTGCAATCCACGACCGGTCATGACGATCAACAACATCTCTGACGACTGCCCGCCAAATTGCAGCCCGAAGGACGCCGATCCGATGGACAGGAAGGCCGGATAGCTCCATTCATTATTTGCGCCGCGCGCCATCAGGATCCCTGATCCCCCTTCTCCGCCGATCAGAAAACCGCCTTTCAACATTGACGGAATTACCACAACCGCCTTTGACTGGCGCAGATAGTGGCGCACATAATTGGCAAATTCAGGGTGGTCCCACATATTCTTGACGGTGAATTCTGATTTCACCACCAGTTGTTCGGCATCTTCGACCCGTGCCTGGGCTTGAAGTGTGGACGTCAGGCTGACGGCCAGAAACAGCGCAATCGTCCCGATGAACTGTGCCAATGATCGCATGGAGTAAGTCCTTTCCTGAATGCCTTCGCCAGACGGCGACGCGGCTTAAAATTCAATTCCGATCTGCGCCTTCACGCCGGATCGGAAAGGGTGCTTGATCTGCGTCATTTCAGTGACCAGGTCGGCAATCTCAATCAATTCTTCCTTGGCGTTGCGGCCGGTGATGACGACATGCAGCATGTCACGGCGCGCCTGAAGCGTGTTCAGGACCTCTGCCAGATCCAGGTAATCATAGCGCAACACGATGTTCATTTCGTCCAGGATCACCATGTCGAAACTGGGGTCCGCCATGGCTTCCTTGGCAAAGTCCCAGGCCGCCGTTGCCGCCGCGATATCACGGGCGCGGTCCTGTGTGTCCCAGGTGAACCCTTCACCCATCGCCTTCATGACGCATCGGTCGGGGAAGTGTTTCAGAACCTCCCGTTCCCCCGTATTCCAGACACCTTTGACGAATTGAACGATACAGACCTTCTTGCCATTGCCAACGGCGCGCGCAGCCAGGCCCATCGCAGCGGTGGTCTTGCCCTTGCCCTTGCCGGTATGAACCATCAAAAGGCCCTTTTCGATGGTCTTTTCGGCCAGCATCTTGTCGCGCGCAGCCTTCTTCTTGGCCATCTTTTCGGCGTGGCGTTGGTTGATTTCGTCTTCGGTCATGCCATCGGTTTTCATACCGGTCCGTATCCCCACATTAAATCTGCGGCCCCAAGCGGCACAGAACGTCCTATCGCCCCGAATTTCGCACGATTCGAGCATCCGACCAGGGAGATTTAAGGCTGAAATTGAGGCAATTTTGAGATCAGGCTGGCCCGACGGGCCCATAAAGAACCGAAGGTCGCCTATTCCGCCGCCAAGGCTGGAGTTGCGCTGCGCTGTTCCAGGGCCACGGTTTCCCGTTGCTCCTTCGCCGCAGCGGCTTCCTTTTCACGGGCAATCCGGGCCTGTTCCATTTCCATCTGGCGCAATCGGTATTCCGCATTGCGAAGACGTTTGCGCAAGGACCCCGCCCCGACAAAGGCCGCAATCGCACCGATAACGAATCCAAAGACCAAAACAATGAACAAAGCCAAAGCGGTCGGCATTGTGACTTCGGTGGTAAAAGGCCACAGCCGCAACGTCATGATATCTGTATTTGAAACAGCAAACGAAATCGCCACCAGCAGAATGGGCAGGGTGATGATTAGACCAAGCAGCTTAGAAATCTGTCGCATTCGCCTATCTGTTCCTCCGGCCTTCGCCATGATACCCGCCCTAGCCGTCACATGACTTCGCGGGGGTTAAGACCGATAAAGACCTGATCGATTGAATGAAAGCCGGATCAATCCGTATTCAGGCGTTCGCGCAATTGCTTGCCGGTCTTAAAGAAAGGCACCGACTTCGCATCAACGGAAACGGCCTCTCCCGTGCGGGGATTGCGACCGGTGCGAGAGTCGCGCGCTTTTACAGAAAAAGCGCCAAAGCCGCGCAATTCAACCCGATCGCCTTGGGCCAGGGCCTGCGTCACCTCGTCGAATACGGTCGAAACAACCCGTTCCACATCCCGTTGAAACAATCCCCGCCGCTGTGCGATACGGGCGATCAAATCGGACCGTGTCATATAGTTACTCCCACCTGTTTGGGGCGCATCGGATGATCCTCTTCCTGCGCCAATTTTTGACCTATCGATATCGCGGCATTTCAGTCAGCGCGTCAAAACAGGCGCTCTTGCTGTCTCAGCCTTGACGATATCGCCCCATTACTCAATTTAACAAATTTAAAAACGATCCGACCACCAAACCATTCTAGAGCCTGCCAAAGCCCTGATTTGCAGTCAAGGACAAACGCCCGATATCGCTCTATTTATTGAATATTTCAGGAAAATGAGACGGGCTGATTTTACCGTTGCGATGGCTAAATTAATACAAAAGGGCCGGTCTCCCTGATAGAAAACCGGCCCAATCATTCGTCTTTTAGTTCAGTTGGGGACTTATTCGTCGCCCGACTGTTCTTTCTGCTTCTTCAAGGCTGCGCCCAGAATATCGCCCAGGGACGCACCTGAGTCAGAAGAGCCGTAAGCCGCCATGGCTTCTTTTTCTTCCGCAGTTTCATGCGCCTTGATCGACAGGGTCAGCTTATGAGTGGTCTTGTCGATGGCTGTGATCTTGGCATCAACCTTTTCCCCTTCGGCGAAACGGTCAGGACGCTGTTCGGACCGATCCCGGCTCAATTCCGCCTTGCGAATAAAGCCTGGAACATTGTCTTTCACCGTCACTTCGATGCCATTGTCCAGAACCTTGGTGACCGTGCAGGTGACAACTTCACCCTTACGCAGGCCATCCATGGCTTCTTCGAACGGATCATTTTCCAGCTGTTTGATGCCCAGGGAAACGCGTTCTTTCTCAACATCCACATCCAGGACCTTGGCCTTGACCATGTCGCCCTTGGTATAGGCCGCAAGCGCTTCTTCCGGCGCATTGTGCCAGTCGATGTCGGACATGTGAACCATGCCGTCGATTTCTTCGGTCAAGCCAACGAACATACCAAATTCGGTGATGTTCTTGATCTCGCCTTCGATTTCGGCGCCCACCGGATACTTCTCGGTGAAGGTATCCCATGGATTTTCCTGGCACTGTTTGATGCCCAGCGAGATGCGACGCTTGTTCGGATCCACATCCAAGACCATGACATCCACTTCCTGAGAGGTGGAGACGATCTTGCCGGGGTGAACGTTCTTCTTGGTCCAGGACATTTCGGAGACGTGCACCAGACCTTCAATCCCGGCTTCCAGCTCAACAAATGCGCCGTAGTCGGTGATGTTGGTGACGCGGCCCGAGAATTTGGTGCCGACCGGATATTTGGCGTCAACGCCTTCCCAAGGATCAGACAACAGCTGTTTCATGCCAAGTGAAATGCGCTGGGTTTCCGAATTGAAGCGGATAACCTGTACATTGACCGTTTGACCGATTGTCAGCTCTTCCGACGGGTGGTTGATGCGACGCCATGAAATATCCGTGACGTGCAGCAAGCCGTCTACACCACCCAGATCGACGAATGCGCCGTAATCGGTTATGTTTTTGACAACGCCTTCCAGGACCTGACCTTCTTTCAGGTTTTCGACCAGTTCGGCGCGCTGTTCAGCACGGGTTTCTTCCAGCACGGCGCGGCGCGAGACAACGATATTGCCGCGGCTGCGATCCATTTTCAGGATCTGGAAAGGCTGAGGCGTGTTCATCAGCGGGGTGATGTCGCGCACGGGGCGGATATCGACCTGGCTGCCCGGCAGGAAGGCAACGGCCCCGTTCAGGTCGACCGTGAAGCCACCCTTCACGCGTCCGAAGATCACGCCATTGACGCGCTCCTGCTTGTTGAACTGCTCTTCCAGCTTGATCCAGCTTTCTTCGCGCTTGGCCTTTTCGCGGCTCAGCATCGCTTCGCCGTTCTTGTCTTCCATGCGTTCTACGAAAACTTCGACTTCATCGCCCTTTTTCAGATTTGCGGGCTGGCCGGGGCTGCCGAATTCCTTCAGCGCGACGCGGCCTTCGGCCTTCAGGCCGACATCAATCAGGACCATGTCATTGTCGATAGAAATGACGATCCCTTTTACTACAGTCCCTTCAAGCGACTCGTTTTCGCCGAGGGATTCTTCCAGAAGCTGGGCAAAACTTTCATTTGCCATGGTTGTGATGTTCCTTTCAGTCTTGTTTCATTTCCGGCCATCCGGTTGTATCCGGCGGTCTCACCTCAAAATGAATGGGGATGGCTGCACGCTTGAGGCTTATCGTGCGACCATCATAACCAACCTAACCTTATGCTCTGCGCTATCGCAGATCCGCGCCCTTAGGCACCGTCTGCCTCTTCAAGGGCCTCTCTTACCGGTCCCCCGATCAAGCGGAGAGCTTCGGCAAAAGACCGATCGACATCCAGTTCCGTGGTATCCAGTACCACAGCATCGTCTGCCGCCTTCAAAGGGGCCGTCGCACGATTCATATCGCGCGCGTCCCTGGCCTTTAATTCATCCAGAACGCGCGGGTATATACTGGGCGTACCCCGATTGAGCAACTCTTTGTGTCGTCTTTGCGCACGAATATCGACACTGGCGGTCACAAACAGCTTCACCAGCGCATCCGGACAGATCACCGTGCCAATGTCACGCCCATCCAGAACCGCGCCCAATTTGCCCTCCGGCGGCGCGGCGGCAAAGCTTCTCTGAAACGCTAACAGGGCGGATCGAACACCGTCAATCGCCGCCACCTTTGACGCGGCGGACGCGGCTTCATCGCCCAGCAATTCAGGATCTTCCAGGGTCTGCAGGTCCAGGGCATTGGCGGCATCTATCGCCGCATCCTCGTCTTCCGGGTCGCCCCCGGCGCGCAGCACGGCCAGACCGACCGCGCGATACAGTTTGCCCGTATCCAGATAGGCGAAATCAAATTCGGTTGCCAGTTTACGCGCCACAGTCCCCTTGCCGCTGGCGGCCGGGCCGTCAACGGCGATGATGATGGGCGCATTGGATGACATATCTGGAAACTCCTTCACTCAAATCGACTGTTCAGCCGCGCATGGGCCTGTGTCACCATCGCCTGAACGATGCGGGCGGCTGGTTCAATTGTGGCGATCAGGCCAATCGCTTCGCCACAGATCGGGGCGGATTGCTGCGGATCGCCTGCTGCCAAGGCTGTTGTATAAGCGGTTGAGGCCTCTTCCACAACCGCACGCAAATCCCCTTCGCGTCCGTGCCATTGACGGGTGAAGGCATTCTGATGCACCCGAACCTTGAACGGGGCGGGCCAGTTCTTGTCCCGCACGATATCAACGGTTGATGTCTGAACCGTTTCATCGCCTGTCGCGGACAGTGCGGCTTGCCGGTGTTGCAGGGGGGCCAGGGATTCCTGGGACGCCCAGAACCGGGTGCCGACCAGAACGCCATCCGCCCCCAGCATCAAGGCTGCTGCCAGACCGCGCCCATCGGCAATGCCCCCAGCGGCAACCAGCAGCGTATCCGGCGCATGGGCGGACAGGAAATCAGCGACTTCCGGCACAAAATTAAGCGTTCCTCGCAGGGCGCCATGGCCCCCGGCCTCTCCCCCCTGGGCAACGATCACGACGGCCCCGGCATCAAGGGCCTGTCGCACATGGTCGATGGTTTGACACTGACAGATCAAGGGGACGTCCATTGCTGTAATTTTGGCGGCAAAGGGCAGTGGATCACCAAAGGACAGCATGATCGCGCGCGGCGTGTGGGACAGGACCAGATCCAGCAAGTCCGGCTGTTGCGCCAGGGACCAGGTGATAAAGCCACAGCCAACCGGACTGTTGCCCGCATCGCGAAATGCCTGGGTCAGGAAATCCGCATCGCCATAGCCCCCGCCGATCAGGCCCAGCCCGCCCGCCTCACTGACCGCCTTTGCCAACAGGCCGCCGCTGACGCCAGCCATGGGGGCCAACAGGATGGGGTGATCGATCCCAAAGGCGCGGGTCAGGCGGGTCGTAATCCGTGCCATTCCTATCCCTGTCGCCGCGACTCAAGCGCCGCCATCAGGTCCAGGAAATTCGGGAAACTGGTGCGGATCGGGGCGGCATCATCGATGGTAACCGGCTTTTTCGTCACCAGACCCAGGACAAAGAAACTCATGGCAATGCGATGATCCAGATGGGTGGCGACCCTGGCACCGCCTGCAACATCACCGGGGCGGCCTTCGACCTGCATCCAGTCCTCGCCCGCTGTCACCGTCACGCCATTGGCGCGCAGGCCCGTCGCCATCACCGCGATCCGGTCGGATTCCTTGACCCGCAATTCAGAAACCCCCTGCATCCGGGTCGTTCCTTCCGCTTGAGAGGCGGCAATGCACAGGATCGGATATTCGTCGATCATGCTGGCTGCCCGCTCTGGCGGCACATCAACCCCATGCAGCGTGGAATGGCGCGCGATCAGGTCAGCAACCGGCTCCCCGCCTGCAACACGCTCATTTTCAACAACGATATCAGCCCCCATTTCCAGCAGGGTCTTGATCAACCCGATGCGGGTCGGGTTCATGCCGATATTGGGCAGATGCACTTCCGATCCCGGCACCAGCAAGGCCGCCACCAAAGGAAAAGCCGCAGAGGACGGATCGGCCGGGACCAGGATATCAGCAGCGGTCAATTCCGGTTCCCCCGTGACCGCGATGCGACTGCCGCCATCGGCCAGGGCCTCACGGCTGACCTTGCCGCCAAAATGGGTCAGCATGCGTTCTGTATGATCGCGGGTGGCAACCGATTCAATCACGGCGGTTTCGCCCCGCGCCATCAGCCCCGCCAGCAGCACGGCAGATTTCACCTGCGCCGAAGGGACCGGCAATTCATAGGTAATCGGCAGGACCATATCAGCCCCCTGGATCATCAGCGGCAGACGCCCGCCGTCGCGCGTTTCAATGCGCGCGCCCATTGCCGTCAGCGGATCAGTCACGCGGCCCATCGGGCGCGACCGCAGGGACGCATCACCGGTCATCATACAGCGGATCGGATGGCCCGCCAGAATACCCAATAACAGGCGCGCCGCCGTGCCGGAATTGCCCATATCCAAAATATCTTCTGGTTCCCGCAATCCGCCCAGGCCAACACCCGTCACCGTCCAAGCCCCATCCTGATGCCGCGTGACATCCGCCCCCAACTGGCGAAAGGCGGCGGCGGTTGCCAGCACATCCTCCCCTTCCAGCAGGCCTTCGATCTGGGTTGTCCCGACTGCCAGGCCGCCCAACATAACCGCCCGATGCGAGATGGATTTGTCGCCCGGCACCCGCGCGGTTCCGATCAAAGGGGACCCGGCAGACACGGTTAAAGAGGAGTTCATTTCAGCACGATCCTATTCTATAGACGGCGACACTGTATCGGTCGAAACGGGGGCGTTGGAACATCATCACTCCGGATGCGGGTGTGTTTTACACCTTGGGCTGCCGACGGACAAACCCCGTTTCCTGATTTATCTTTTGACAGCGCCGCTGGAATTTGGCAATTCCGCCCGCAATCGGCTGAACAATAGGGGGATGAGTGTATCATCGCCCTAGCGTATCGGTCGCGGTTGCTCTATAGGGAGCCTCCGAAAAAATTAATTTTACTGTCAATCCGAAGGAGATCAGCGACATGGCAAATCCCAAATGGGGCTTTAAGCGTTTGTGCCTCAGCTGTGGCGCGAAGTTCTATGACATGCAGAAAGACCCGATCATCTGCCCAAGCTGCGAGGCTGTCTTCGACCCAGAAGCCGCCACCAAGCTGAAGCGCGGTCGCAACCAGGTGCCTGACGACAAGCCCAAGAAGGAAGCCAAAGTCGCGTCCAAATCATCCGGTGATCTGGATGATGACAGCGACGATGATGATGATGATCTGGACGTTCTGGATGTTGATGACGACGACGATGACGGCGTGCTGGAAGACACATCCGACCTGGACGACGATGATGTTCCGGTTGTCGGCACCAAAAAAGACGACGACGACCTGTAAGAATCCCAAAGTCTTTGTGTCGGTTTCTTGAAAACTCTTGCGAGACCGGATACGGCGTGTATAACACGCGCCGCCGGTCGAAAAAGTCCAGGACCGACACATAAGGGGCCATAGCTCAGCTGGGAGAGCGCTACACTGGCAGTGTAGAGGTCAGCGGTTCGATCCCGCTTGGCTCCACCATCGAAAACCCTCGGGAAACCGGGGGTTTTCGCTTGTTGGGTCTACCATTGCATTGGCTTCGTAATGTTTGTGCCTGGTATTTGAGATGGCAATTGACTAGCCTTAAGTATATGTGGGCGAAGGCGTAGAGAAAAATCTGCATGAGTTTTAAGTTGTTGTGATGGATGCCGATTTCCCGGTGTAACAAGACCAATCGCCTTGGAGCTATGTAATTTGACAAGGCGCATAGCTTCAGCGATATCGCTATCGTTTGAAATCACGACTGCGCAATCATAAGCATCCAGCCAGCAGTCGTTTACAAGGTGAACAGCAAGATTCACATCCGACCCTTTTTCCTCGGTCTTTATCACTTTCACAAATTTTGCTGCCGGAGTTGGATTTTCTAGTGGTGCTGAAACGGCGTGGGATAAAAAATGCCCAAAATAAAACTCAACTTCCGGACAATAGCTTTGCAATGCACGAAAATAGATATCTTGTCGTTGGGGTTGAGATGGATCGTTGGGTCGCGCTGAGACGCGTGCCGTGAAGTATTTTATTTTAATAATATCATTGTGAGGTTTTAGAATTGAGCGACATAAAGTGCTGACATCTAACCATTTATTCGGTGTGCCTTTTAAGGCACCATAATATAAATTAAATCCATCAATATAGACTATGGTACGCATAGTGATCCCAAAAAAAGCAAGGGCCTCCTAAGAGGCCCTGCACCTGAACGTCGAGACGTCCAGGGGTGTAGACCTATAGATAAGGCGCAACGAATCGACTGTCAATATCTCATCCTACCACCTATACAAGAATTATGTGACCTGCAATAAGGAATACTAGCTCGAAATGATCCATACGAACTTTTTGGGGTGAATTTAATGGTAAAATTTATTTTATGTTTTTCTCTTGTAATGAGTTAATTCTCCACCTGCTGTAACCAAACGCTAAGAAAAGATGCCCTATTAGGATAGTAAATCAGGATAGTATATGAATAAGAGGCAACCGTTGGTAGGAGTGGGAGTTGTGGTGCTTAACTCCAACAGGTCCAATCTCAGTTTGGATGTGTTATTGGTTCAGCGGGGGCGGGCGCCGCGTGTGGGGGAGTGGTCTATTCCTGGCGGGCGGCAGGAATGGGGGGAAACGGTTCGCGCTGCGGCCATCCGGGAAGTGCTGGAAGAGACGGGGATCGAGATTGAGATTTTGGGGCTGATCGATGTGGTGGATTCCCTGACGCCCCTGCCCGGTTCCACCGACCTGTCGCATCACTATACGCTGATTGATTTTGCGGCCCGGCCGGTTGGCGGGGTGCTGCAGGCGGGCGATGATGCGGTTCAGGCGCGCTGGGTGCCGCTGTCGGAATTGGCGGACTATCATCTATGGGACGAGACGATCCGCATCATTCATCAGGCGGCGCGGTTTCTGGCTTGAAGCACGCCCCCAGTTCGGCCACTTTGACGATAGAGTTGCCCTTATCCCTCCCGTCCCGGAAAGCGCCCGCCATGTCGATTGGTTACATCCGTCCCACCGTTGCCGGTATCGAAGAACAGCAAATCCTGGCCGTGTCGAAGCTGGCGCTGGGGGACCCATCGGTGATTGCCATGTGGTATGGTGAATCCGACCTGGTGACCGATACAGAGATCCGCCAGACGGCCATCAACTCCCTGAATGCGGGGGAGACATTCTATGGTCACAAGCGCGGATTGCCCGAATTTCAAAAGGCTCTGTCGGGCTATGTCAGCGGCCTGTTTGGGCAGGAGATCGCCCCCAACCGCATCACCGTGACGCAATCGGGCATGTCGGCGATCATGCTGATCTTTCAGACCATTCTGGATCCGGGCGACAATGCCGTCATCATCTCCCCCGTCTGGCCCAATGCGCAATCGGTGGTCCGCGCCTTGTCGGGCACGCCGCGCTATGCCGTGCTGGACAATGACGCACAGCGGGGATGGCATCTAGATCTACAGAAACTGTATGACCAATGTGACGAACGCACCCGGGCGATTTTCATCAACACGCCCAACAACCCAACAGGCTGGGTCATGCCGCGGGAACAAATGGTCGAAGTGTTGGCCTTTGCGCGGGAGCGGGGCATCTGGATCGTCTCTGACGAGGTCTATACCCGCATGGTGTATGACGGGCGCGCGGCCCCCAGCTTCCTGGAAATCGCACAGCCCGACGATCCGGTCCTGGTGGTCAACAGCTTCTCCAAAAGCTGGGCCATGACCGGCTGGCGTATGGGCTGGATCACCCATCCACCAGAGTTGGGCGATGTTTTGGGCAATATGATCGAGTTTAATTATTCCTGCCTGCCAACCTTTATCCAGCGCGCCGGAATCAAGGCGATTGCAGAGGGGGAGCGGGCCGTTGCCCAGATTGTCGAGCATTGCCGCATCGGCCGCGACATCTGCAATCAGCGCCTGCCTAATCTGCCAAAGGTGCGGGACTATCGCCCGGCCAGCGCCAGCTTCTATGGCTTTTTCCGCATCGACGGGACCGGCGACCGCACGCTGGAGACCTGTCAAAGACTGGTGCGCGAGGCAAAGGTTGGCATCGCGCCGGGCACCGCCTTTGGCCCTGGGGCAGAGGGCTGGTACCGCCTGTGCTTTGCCCTGTCCCCCGACCGCTTGTCAGAGGCCTTCAATCGGCTGGAGCGGGGATTGGCCAGGCTGTGAATTGACACAATCCCACTCGTCACCCCGGGCGTGATCCGGGGTCCAGGGCGGCATGTATCACAACAGGAAGGATGCTGGGAACTGCCTGCTGGAATGGTTCCGCGGGTATCGGGATATTCCCTCAATTGACCAGACAGATAACCTGAGCAACCGCGCCACCCTGCCGCAACTGCTGTCCCAGATCTGATAGGGCCTGGGCTTCGATGGGGACCGGAACAGGGGCGGTTTCGCCGATATCTCCCGGTGTTAGTTGCGCTTCCTGCAGGGCCAGGGTCAGGGAGGATGGCGCAACCGTATTGAAACGCCCCCGCCGCACGGTACCCGATACGATGACGCCCAGAACTGTGCCATCCTGTGCGAAAAGTGGCCCGCCGCTGATCCCCGCCAGATCCCCGGAGAAATTGGGAAAGCGTGCGGTTTCCGTCCAGACCAGCACGGGTTCATCCAGACTGTAGCGCCCCGTGCTGCGCGAGGTTGCGCGGCCCAACAGTTTGCCAACCACCTCTCCCGGTTTGCCCTGGGGATAGCCGACGCCATAGCCCTGTTCTCCAATCACGGGGGCGCGATTCGCCATTCTCAGGGCGGGGCGCCGCAAGGATTGGGATAAAACGGCCAGATCCGCAGCGGGGTGAATCCAAATCTGGTTCACCTTCGCAGCCTTTGATGGGCCGGTCATCAGACCCACCCTGTCGCAGCCATCAACGACATGGCGCGCCGTCATCCAGACACCATTGGATTCCAGCGAAAATGCCGTTCCCAGACTGGTTGTTGGTCTTTGCCCCATATCGACCATGACAATCGGGTCACGGGTCGGATTGCGGGGTGGCAGCGGGTCCCCCTGAGGTGGGGCCAGGGCGATGCTGGGTCGGCGCGGTGCATCCGGGTCGGGGCTTGTTTCAAAAAAGCCAAAGATCGACGCCAGGGACACGATGCCCAGCACCAGGAAGGCAATTTTGTCGATCAGCTTCATCGCGTCGCTTCCGCCCTGCCGCCCCTATCCGGAGATGGCCGCTGCGTTAAAGGCCGCAATCGACAGTTTCGTGGCTGTTGCCAGAATTGCCGGGGCAATTTCCCCGGCTTCTATGCGGCGCGGCAAATCCCTAAGCACAAGATCGATCACGCGATAGACGACAATCTGCAAGGCCATGCTGATCAGCCCCCAAACCAGGATATCAGCCATGCTGACGCTGGACGCCATGGCGAATGCCAGGGGGATCGCCAGCCCCAGCATGGCCCCGCCCAGCGTCACAGCAGCGGCAATATTATTCTCCCGAATCAGCTTCATTTCCGCATAGGGGGTGGACAGGGCATAGACCCATACCGCCACCAGCCAGATTGCCACGGTCAGCGCAAAATGCAGGAACAGGAAAGGAAAGCCCGTCATCACGCTTTCCAGAATGATGTCAAAATTCATGTGTGATCCCTTTTTTAAGGCTGCATTGAACGAAAGGCCCCAACTTATTGGCCCTCACTTACTGGCTGGGACTTACTGGCTGGGCGGAGTCCAGGCCATGATCATTTCCGGCGGTTGGGCGTTCAAACTGTCAATGTTCCAGACATAGAGGGTCGGATTCCCCTCCACAACTTCCTGCGCATTGTGATACCCGACCTTTGCCGAGGTCCAGATGCGAATGCTGCCGCGCACCCAGAACCCATTGGCAATAAGGTCATCGCGCATTTTTTTGGGCAGGCGATCCCCGAATACTTCCATAATATTGGGTTCATTGGCGAAATTCGCCGCCGCCAGGGAGGGAAGCGCCGGATGATTGGTGGCCCGGAACTTGGCCATATACCCTTCCGCACTGGCCGCCGTCCATCGCCGCAAACCCAGGACAACGCCGTTGCGTTCCGGGAAGCTGAATTGCTTTTCCCGCGCCAAACTGCCCTGCTTGTCGAATTTCACGCGATATTCGGCTTTGCCCAGATAGGTGACTTCCTTAAAGCCGGAATTGCGGCGCAAATCATTTTCATAAATGCCGACATATTCGTCGATCTGATTGCCGACCAGATCCCCCGTCCCGATCCGCTGGAGAAATTGTAACTGCGTCAGCGTGCCGTCATAGGTTGTAGCATATCGCCCATCCGGTGCGATCTGCATCGTCAGTTCGAACTTATTGGGCAGGTAACAACCCGTCAGCATAAGACAGGCCAGGCCCAGACCGCCAAGGCGTGAAAGAAGTGTTTTCATGGGGGAGAGTCTAAACCGCACTGGGCATTCTTACCAAACGGAATCCGACAACAGGGCATCAATTGCCAGTCGCGCCTCTTTCGCGGTCAGCCCCCCTTCGCGGGTTGCACATTCCATCCAATAGCCATCCAGCGCGACAGCCAGTCGTATCCCCATCCGAACAGCATCCCCCTGATGCGGCACCAGGGGTCGAACCGCCCGTGTCAGGGCCGCGATCTGGCGATTGCGGACCAATGCGTGAACCCTGGCGTAATCCGGGACATAGGCCACCCGCGCGGTAAATTGCAGCCAGGCCGCCGCCCGCCGCACGGTCAGAATGGCAGGGGATAAATGGGCTTCCAGGCAGGCCTCCAGCGCCGGGCGGCCCGCCGTTGTGGTCAATCCCTGGGCGGCCAGATTTTCGACATAGGCGCGGACCACAGGCTTTCGGATTGCGCGCATGCTGGCCTGTAAAAGGCTGGCCTTATCACCGAAATAATGGTGCACGATCCCCGCTGAGATACCGGCCCGGGCGGCGATCTTCTGTGTGGTTGCGGCATCATGCCCCTCCTCCGCAATCACAGCCAGGGCTGCATCGATCAGCTCAATCTTTCGGATATCTTCAATTGACTGTCGGGCCAAGTGGCGAATTCCTGTAGTATTTCAATATGGTGACACATCATTCAATAAGTTGATTGATCATTCAATCTATAAATTAGTCAATCAATTTATTATTTGACTGCTGCGCATAGTGCTGGTTCTTCGCACAGGAATCACGTATGCAGGATATTCGTTTTGCCGCAGCGGTTCACGAACCCGGTCATATGGTTTAGGCTGTCTTGATATGAGACCCTTGCACTCGCAGATACGCGCTGTTCTGGGCCCCACGAATACGGGGAAGACCTATTTAGCGGTGGAACGCATGCTGGGGCAGATGTCGGGCATGATCGGCTTTCCCCTGCGCCTGCTGGCCCGGGAAAACTATGACCGCATTGTCGCCCGTGTTGGGATGTCCGCCGTTGCCCTGATCACGGGGGAGGAGAAAATCCTGCCCCCCAATCCGCGCTATTTCATCTGTACCGTCGAATCCATGCCGATGGATCGGACCGTTGATTTCATGGCCATCGATGAAATTCAACTCTGTGCAGATCCAGAGCGGGGTCATATTTTCACAGACCGTCTGCTGCATGCCAGGGGACGGTTTGAAACCATGTTCCTGGGGTCGGACAGCATGGCGGGCCTGATCCGGCATTTGATCCCCGATGCGGTGATCGAAAGCCGCCCCCGCCTGTCGACCCTCAGCTATGCCGGGGCACAGAAACTCAACCGCCTGAAACGGCGCAGTGCGGTTGTCGCCTTTTCTGTCGATCAGGTCTATGAACTGGCAGAGGCGATCCGCCAGCAACGCGGCGGCACGGCGGTTGTCCTGGGCGCATTGAGCCCCCGCACCCGCAATGCCCAGGTGGAGATGTATCAGGCCGGAGAGGTCGATTATCTGGTCGCCACCGATGCGATTGGCATGGGGCTGAATATGGACGTTGACCATGTTGCCTTCGCCCAGTTGAGCAAATTCGATGGTGCCCGCAGGCGTCCCTTGACCCCGCCGGAGATCGGACAGATTGCCGGGCGCGCCGGGCGGCATATGAACAATGGTACCTTTGGCATTACCAATAATGTGAAGCCACCGGATGAAGAGGTCCTGCGCCGCGTCGAAGAACATGATTACCCCCCGGTCCGTCAGATTTACTGGCGCAATCGGTCCCTGGATTTCGCCTCCCCCAGGCGGCTTTATGCCAGCCTGAATGTCCATCCCCAACAGGAGGAACTGACCCGTGCGCGGGATGCGTCTGATCAGGTCGTCCTGGCCGCCCTGATGCGCGATGAAGGTATTCTGGCGCGAGCGGGCAGCCGGGACCGCGTGCAATTGTTATGGGATGTTTGTCAGGTTCCGGATTTTCGCAAGGTGATGCCCGACCATCACGCCACCCTGATCGGGCATATCTTTACCTATCTGGTCGATAAGGACGGTCGCCTGCCCGCCGATTGGGTATCGGATCAGATTGAGCGGCTGGACCGCATCGACGGCGATATTGACACGCTGACGGCCCGCTTGGCGCATATCCGGACCTGGACCTATATCACGCACCGTGTTGACTGGATCACCAGCGCCGCCGACTGGCAGGCACGGACCCGCCAGATCGAAGATGCCCTGTCAGATGCCCTGCATCAGCGCCTGACAGATCGGTTCGTTGATAAACGCGCTGCCGTTTTGGGTCGGTCCAAAGGGTCCGAAGGGGCGGATCTGTTATCCGCCGTGACTAAAAAGGACGAGGTTGTCGTTGAAGGCCATGTCGTGGGCCATATCGAAGGCCTGTCTTTCAAGCCCCATGACGCCGCCGACCGGCGCGAAGCCAAGGCCCTGCTGGCCGCCGCGCATCGCGCATTGGGGGAGGACGCGCCGCGCCGCGTCAAAGCGCTGGAACAGTCGCCAGATCAGGATTTCGGTATGACCCCCGAAGGCCGGATAACCTGGCGCGGTCGTATGATCGCGCGCCCGGACAAGGGGGATTCCCTGTTATCGCCCCGCGCTGTCTTGTTGAGCAACAGCCTGACCGACACGAATCTGACGGAACGCGCGCGTGTCAGGGTTCAGCACTTCCTGGATGCGTTTATGTTGCGACGGTTAAAGCCCCTGCTGGCCCCGGAGATCGATCCGCACAGCCTGGATGCGGCAGCGCGCGGTCTATTATATCAATTGCGGGAAAATCTGGGCGCCCTGACCCGCAAGCAGGCCGCAGATACTCTGGGTGCCCTCAGCAAATCCGCCCAGGCCAGCCTGACCAAGATCGGCCTGCGGTTCGGGCGTGACTGGATTTATCTGGCCGGGCTGATGGATATCAAGGCCGTGCGCGCCCGGGCGATTCTGTGGGCCGCCTGGTCGGGATGCCCCGTTCCCGAAATCCCTAATGCGTCTTCGCCCAGTCTGCCCAGGGATCGCGTGGCCGATCCGGTTTGGCCCATGTTGGGGTATACCCCCCTGGGGCCCATCGCCTTACGGCTGGATCGCTGGGAACAACTGACCGCGAAATTACGGCATCATCCGCGCAAGACGCCCTTTCTAGGCGATGACAAATTCTGTGCGCAAATCGGCCTGCCGGAGAAAGACCCCGCCTTGGCTGGCGTGATGCGGGCATTGGGTTTCAAACCCGCGCCCTTAAAAGAGGGAACGCAGGACGCCCTGGCCGACCCGCCCGCCTTTGTTCCCGCCACACGCAATCGAAGCGCGCGCCGGAAATCCATCAAGCCTGAAACACCGAATGCAAAAACGCCCAACCCTCAGCGTCCGGTGACGGTGCGCCCCAACCCTGATTCCCCGTTCGCCATATTGAAAGGTCTGGTCTCCCGGAAATGACAGACAGCGCCAATGATACATATCCCCTGGACGATTCGGATGGAACCGCCCATGCGGGCCGCAAGGGACGGCTGGATAAATGGTTATGGCATGCGCGATTCTTCAAAACCCGAACCCGGGCCGCAGAAGTTGTTTCAGGCGGGCATGTCCGGCTGAACCGCCAACCTGTTCGCAAACCCAGCCAATCTGTTGGGCCCGGTGATGTCTTAACCTTCCTGCAGGAAAAGGATGTGCGGGTCATCGAAATCCAGGCCATTGCCGATCATCGCGGTCCAGCACCAATCGCCCAGACCCTGTATAAGGATCTGGCACCCCCCAAACCCCGATCCAAAACCGATGATCCGGCCCCCGTCGCCTTGCGCAATGATGGCGCGGGCCGTCCCACAAAAAAAGAACGCCGCGAAACGGATCGGCTGCGGGGACAGGATGACAGGGGATAGCTCACACCGCCATAACACTTGTTCTGTCTAAAAATTACCAGCAATGTCGAAAATTGAACGATCCGGGGCGCGTTTCAGCGCGTGCCTTGAACGGGAAATGATCTATAAAGATTTCAGCGCGTCGATGATCTTCGGCGCGTCCCTTGTTACGGGGAAACCTCCCCCTTTTTCAGGACCATCCTGTAGGAAGCGACAGGCGATACATGTCTCGTTATTCAGTGTTCAGCGTGCTCAAAGGGGGCCTGACCGGGCAAAAACATTGGACCCGCGCCTGGCGCGATCCAAAACCGCAGGAAAGCTATGACGCCATTGTCATTGGCGGCGGTGGGCATGGTCTGGCAACCGCCTATTATCTGGCAAAACTGCATGGCATCACCCGCGTCGCGGTCCTGGAAAAGGGCTATATCGGCGGCGGGAATACCGGGCGCAACACGACGATTGTGCGCTCCAACTATATGCTGGAGGCCAATTCGTTCTTTTATGAGAAATCATTGCAGTTATGGGAAGGCCTGTCGGTCGATCTGAACTATAATGTGATGTTCTCTCAGCGGGGCGTCTTGAACCTGGCGCATTCCGATGCGCAATTGGATGCCTATGCCCGGCGCGGCAATGCGATGCGGCTGAATGGTGTCGATGCGGAATTGCTGAACCGGGATCAGGTGCGCAAATATGCCCCGAACCTGGACTTTTCCGACAATGCCCGCTTCCCAATTGCAGGCGGGTTGTTACAGGCCCGTGGCGGCACGGCCCGCCATGATGCCGTTGCCTGGGGCTTTGCACGGGGCGCAGACCGACTGGGCGTCGATATCATCCAGAACTGTGAAGTCATCGGGTTTGAAATTGAAAACGGCGCGGTCAAAGGTGTGCAAACCAGCCGCGGCCTGATCAAATCTGAAAAAATCGGCATGGCGGTCGCGGGTCATACCAGCCAGGTCGCCGCCCTGGCGGGCCTGAAGCTGCCCATTGAAAGCCATGTGCTGCAGGCCTTTGTGTCCGAACCGCTGAAACCCTTCATCGATGGGGTGGTCACCTTTGGGGCGGGGCATTTCTATATCAGCCAGTCTGATAAGGGGGGGCTGGTCTTCGGGGGCGATCTGGATGGCTATAATTCCTATGCCCAGCGCGGCAACCTGCCGCTGATTGAGCATTTGGGAGAGGAAGGCATGGCCCTGATCCCCGCCATCGGCCGTATTCGGATGTTGCGCCATTGGGGCGGGGTCATGGATATGTCGATGGATGGCAGCCCGATCATCGGCAAGACCCCGATCAAGGGCCTGTATCTGAATGGCGGCTGGTGCTATGGCGGCTTTAAGGCGACGCCAGGATCAGGATGGGTCTTTGCCCATACCATCGCCAAAGACGAGCCACACTGGATCAACCGCGATCTGAATCTGGAACGCTTCCGCACCGGTCGCATGGTTGATGAACGCGGCGCCGGCCCCATCCCGAACGCGCATTAAGGAAAATAGAGACAATGTTCAGGCTAACCTGCCCCCATTGCGGTCCACGCGATCAGGTCGAATTCAATTATGGCGGCGACGCAACTGTTGCTGTTCCAGACCTGAATGCGGATGAGCAGACCTGGTTCGATGCGGTCTATATCCGCGAAAACCCCAGGGGTCCCCATACCGAATTTTGGCAGCATGTCGCAGGCTGTCGCCAATGGATCCGCATCAAGCGCAATACCCAGACCCATGAGATTCTGGCGTATGGGGCCGCAACTGGCCCGATGAGCGATGAGGCCACCACCAGTGAAGGGTCGGATAAATGAGCGCGCAACCCAACAGATTGGGTGGTTTCGGGCATATCAACCGATCCAAACCGATTAAATTCAGTTTCGATGGTAAATCCTATACCGGGTTTGAAGGGGACACGCTTGCCTCTGCGCTGATGGCAAACGACGTCAAACTGGTCGCCCGCAGCTTCAAATATCACCGCCCACGCGGAATATTCTCTGCCGGGGCAGAAGAACCCAATGCGCTGGTCGCTTTGCGGGAAGGGGCCCGTCAGGAACCCAATACCCGCGCCACCGTGGCGGAATTGTATGACGGCCTGGTCGCCCACAGCCAGAATCGCTGGCCGAACCTGAAATACGACACCCAGGCGGTCAATCAATTGATCGCCCGCTTCATTCCGGCAGGGTTTTACTACAAGACCTTCATGGGTCCGTTTTCCAGCACCAAATTGTGGATGATCTTTGAAGGTTTCATCCGCAAAGCGGCCGGTATGGGAACCGCCAGTGGCCTGACAGATCCCGACCGCTATGAACGCAGCCAGGCCCATTGCGATGTGATGGTGATCGGGGCCGGACCTGCGGGCCTGAGCGCCGCGCTGACCGCCGCTGAAACCGGGGCACGGGTTGTTCTGGTCGATGAAAATCCTGTTCTGGGTGGACGGTTGCGCCAGGAACGGATGGAAATTGACGGCAAGCCCGCGTATGACTGGGCCATGGCAACGGCGGCCGCATTGCAGGCCATGCCCAATGTCCGTATCCTGACCCGCACGACGGCTTTCGGGTATTATGATGACAACCTGATTGGCTGTATCGAAAAAGTCGCCGATCACTTCCCCGTGCCGCCGGACAACCTGCCGCGCCAGCGCTGGTGGAAGATCCGCGCCAAGCAGGTTGTGCTGGCCACAGGCGCGCTGGAACAGCCCCTGGTCTTTGGCAATAATGACCGCCCCGGCATCATGCTGGCCGGTGCTGTGCGCGCCTATATCAATGACTTTGGCGTATTGCCCGGCCGCCGCGCAGTGATCTTCACCAATAATGACGATGCCTATCGCACCGCATTGGATCTGTTGGCAGCAGGGGCCAGCGTTCAGGCGATTGTCGATGCGCGCAGTGCGCCCGAATCCGATCTGATCCAGGCGGTTCGGGCAAAGGGCGTGGAAATCCTGATGGGCCATGCGGTGACAAACACCCATGGACATTTCGCCCTGCAATCGGTTGAGGTCATGCCGCTGGTTGGTGGCAGCCCCCGGGAGATTTCCTGCGATCTGCTGGCGATTTCCGGCGGTTGGCAGCCTGCCTTGCACTTATCCAGCCAGACCGGCGCAAAGGCCGTTTGGAATCCGGAATCGTGCTGCTTCCTGCCGGGCCCACCCAAACGGGCGGAACGATCCGCCGGGGCCAGCGCCGGGCAATTCTCGCTCTACGCCTGCCTGTCAGAAGGACATGTACGGGGCGTCGAAGCCGCCGTCGCCGCCGGATTCAAATCTAAAAAAAGCTGGACCATTCCAACAGTTGCAATTGAAAAGCCCGCCCGCACAGAAGCCCTGTGGGAAGCCCCGGATTCTGGTGGTCACCCCAAGAAATTTGTCGACCATCAGGATGATGTCAGTTCCGATGATGTGCGCCTGGCCCATCGGGAGGGCTTTGTTTCCGTCGAACATTTGAAGCGCTACACGACGCTGGGCATGGGCACCGATCAGGGCAAGACATCCAACATTACGGGCCTGGCGATCATGGCGTCTCTGCGCGGCGAACCGATCCAGGCGGTGGGCACCACAACCTTCCGCCCGCCTTATACCCCCATTGCCATTGGCGCGATGGGCGGGTCTGAGGTCGGCCAGCATTACCGACCCCGCCGCCGCACCCCGATGCAGGATTGGCATCTGGAACGGGCGGGTGAAATGTTGCCAGCGGGCATGTGGGAACGCCCCCGTCACTATCCCGCCCATAAGGGGGAAACCCTGCGGGAGGCCTATATCCGCGAAACCGCACAGACCCGCAGATCCGCCGGAATCTGTGATGTCACGACCCTGGGTAAGATTGATGTCCAGGGCCCGGATGCGGCTGAATTCCTAAACCGACTGTATGCCAATGGCTTTGCCAAATTGCCGGTCGGCAAGGCGCGCTATGGCCTGATGCTGCGGGAAGATGGCTATGTCTATGACGATGGCACAACATCCAGACTGGCAGAAAATCATTTCGTGATGACCACGACCACGGCCAATGCTGTACCGGTCATGGCCAAGATGGAATATTACCTGCAAGTCGTCTGGCCGGACCTGAAGGTCAAGATCGTCAGCGTGACCGAACAATATGCCGCCATCGCCGTTGCCGGGCCCAACAGTCGCAAGATCATGCAGAAGATCGTCGATCTGGATATCTCTAACGAGGCCTTCCCCTTCATGGGTTGTGCCCCGTGCATGACGGCAGGCGTGCCCAGCCGCCTGTTCCGGATCAGTTTTTCAGGCGAACTGGCGTTTGAGATCAATGTGCCCAGCGATTATGGCCAGTATATCTGGGATGCCCTGCTGGAGGCTGGCAAAGAATTCGACATGGTGCCCTATGGCCTGGAAGCCCTGGGCAATATGCGGATTGAGAAGGGCCATGTGGCCGGTTCTGAATTGGACGGTCGCACCACGGCGGAAGATCTGGGCCTGGGCAAGATGCTGTCCAAACAGAAGGACTTTATCGGCAAGGCATTGGCCTACCGCGAAGGTTTTGTCGCCGATCCGCGCAAGAAGCTGGTCGGACTGGTGCCGGTGGACGGGAAATCCTCCCTGCCGAACGGGTCCCAGATTATTGAGAAAGCCGATACGCGCCCACCGGTCAAAATGCTGGGTCATGTCACCGCCAACGGTTTCAGTCCCGAACTGAACAGCCCGATGGCGCTGGCCCTGCTGGAAGGGGGGCTGACCCGTGAAGGCGATATCGTGATCGTCGCCAGCCCGCTGAAAGGCCTGTCTATTCCAGCCAAAGTGACCAACCCTGTCTTTGTCGATCCAGAAGGGAAACGGCTCCATGCCTGATACGGCCCCAAAAGTAACCCGACGCTCTGCCCTGGACGGGCATCGGCATGTTGGCGATTTCGGTACGATCAAGGGCGGTGTGCCTGGAATCGTGATTCAGGAACGCCGGGCGCTGTCCATCGTTCATGTCGATGCCTGGACCGATCAGGTCACGGCCTGTGGCAAGGCGATAGAGAAAGCCTGTGGCACGGCACCGGCAGCCGAACCCGTGAAGGCAGGGGAGAAAAACGACACCGCCGTGCTGTGGGTTGGTCCCAACCGTTGGCTGGTCGTGGAACCGGAAAGCCGGGATCTTTTTGCCACGCTTGCGGCACAGATTGGCGATGATCTGGCGACTCTGACCGATCAGAGCCACTCACGGGTCTGCTGGCGTATCACAGGTCCCAATATGCGCGATCTTCTGGCGAAGGGTTCGACCCTAGACTTCGATCGTTCCGCCTTTGGGGACGGTGACTGTGTTGGAACCCTGTTGAGCCATTTCACAACCGTGCTGCAGTGCCGGGGTGACGATACCGTTGATATCTATGCCGCGCGCTCTTTTGCGGTGGATATGGACCATTGGCTGCACGCATCCAGCCTGGAATATGGTCTGCGGGTACTGGAGCCAGTCTGAAGGCTGAGTCAAAAAAATAAAAGGCCGCGCTGGATTGGCGCGGCCTTTTCATTTTCAGAACAGTTCTAATTACGCCGTCATGCCCTTGCTGAAGGGCAGCGTGCGAATGCGTCGCCCGGTTGCCCGGAAGACCGCATTGGCGACCGCCGGACCGATGGGCGGCACGCCCGGCTCTCCAACCCCTGTCGGGGATTCTGTGCTGGGCATGATATGAACTTCGACCTTGGGCATATGCTCCATGCGCAATGGCAGATAGCTGTCATAATTCCCCTGATCCACTTCCCCTTCGGTCAGTGTGATTTCTTCTTGAAGGATCGCCCCCAATCCGAACCCAACACCGCCTTCAACCTGGGCCCGGATCGTATCGGGGTTGATTGCAGTTCCAACATCAACAGCAGCCACCACGCGATGCACCCTGATGTCCGTGCCATCGACCGACACTTCGGCCACCTGGGCGACATAGGAGTTGAAGCTTTCATGAACAGAAACGCCCAGACTGTGTCCGTCGGGCAAAGGCTTGCCCCAACCCGCCTTGTCCGCCGCCAGTTTCAGGACCGCCGCATGACGGGGATGGTCTTTCAACAAGGCCAGGCGATAGGCAACTGGGTCGGCCCCAACGGCATCAATAATCTCGTCCAGGAAAACTTCCGTGGCATAGGCCGTATGGGTGGATCCCACTGCCCGCCACCACAGGACCGGCACACCAACCTTCGGGGATGTCAGCCCGACTGACAGATTGGGGATCGCATAGGGTAATGTTGACGACCCCTCAACTGAGGTGGGGTCAACGCCATTCTGAACCATGCTGGCAAAAGGACCCCCATCCATGATGGATTGCCCGACAATATGGTTCTCCCAGGCGATGATCTGGCCATCCTTATCCAGGCCCGCCCGCAAGTGATGCACATAGGCGGGGCGATAGCGCCCGCCACGCATGTCATTTTCCCGCGTCCATTGGACCTTGACCGGGGCCTTCCAGCCAATCGCCTTTGCCACGGCAACGGCTTCCGCCACCACATCGGCATCCGGCACGCCGCGACGGCCAAAGCCACCGCCGGTTTTCAGGATATGCAGTACAACCTTGTCCGGGGTTGTTTCCGCGATTTGAGAGGCGATGTATTGATACAGGCCTGGCATTTGGTGGCCGCCCCAGACTTCCAGAACACCCTCTGGCGACATCCGTGCAACCGCATTCAGTGGTTCCATCGATGCATGGGCCAGATAGGGGAATTCATAGGTGGCCTCAATCACCGTATCGGCATGTGCCATCGCGCCAGCGGTATCGCCGTCATTGCGCGCGATGGCTTGGGGGGCTTGCTTCGCCAAGGTGCGATATTCTGACAGAATTTCATCGCTGCTGCGGGTTTCCGCCTTAGACTCATCCCAATCGGCGGTCACCAGATCGCGACCTTTCAGGGCGGTCCACATATCCTGTGCAACGATGGCAATACCGCGATCAATGGCGACGACATCCACAACGCCCTTCAGGGCCTTTGCCTTGCTGCCATCAAAGGCCGTCAGTGTCGCACCAAATTTTGGTGGATGGATCATCACGGCGGTCAACATGCCGGGCAGTTTGACATCGATGGTGAAATCTTGCTGACCGGTCGTTTTGCCAACACGGTCATAGCGACGCAGGTCCGCATTGCCGATCTGGGTCCAGTCCGCAGGTGATTTCAGGGCAACATTGGTCGGAACCGGCAAGGAGGCCGCTGCCTTGGCGAAAGTGCCAAATCCCGCCGCCTTACCGCTGGCATGATGCAGAATCTGTCCCGCCTCAACAATGATTTCGCTGGCGGGAACACCCCATTCAGCCGCCGCCGCTGCGATCAGCATTTCCCGCGCTGTCGCGGCGGCCAATCGATAGCGTTCCCAGGATGTTACCATGGAGGTTGACCCGCCGGTCAGCTGTGCAGCGCCACCCAGCGCCGAATTACCATACAGGGCGACATCACCCGTCGCGCCGCGCACATCAATCTGTGACCAACTGGCCCCCAATTCTTCCACCACCAAAGTGGCGATGCCGTGATAGGAGCCCTGGCCCATTTCAAACTGGGACGACAGAACGGTAATTGATCCATCCTGTGCGATTTCAAGATACGCCGCCAATGGATTGATCGCAGCGGAGTCCGCCGCCTGACCGGACAGGGGCTTAAATCCAATCGCCAGACCGGTGGCGGTTGCCGCAGCGGATATCAGGAATCCCCGTCGCGAAACATTAAATGCCGAGGGGGTAGGAATACTATGAGCGATTTTTCTGGGGAGCATGGTTAAACCTCCAATCGGCGCGCGGCTTCATGGATGCCTGCGCGAATACGTTGATATGTGGCACAGCGACACAGATTGCCGCTCATCGCATCGTCGATATCGCCATCACTGGGCTTGGGATTATCCGTCAACAGTGCGACGGCGGACATGATCTGACCCGACTGACAGTACCCGCATTGCGGGACATCCATATCTGCCCAGACTTTTTGCACGGTTTCAGCGACTTTATTGCCGCTAACGCCCTCAATTGTCGTGACCGACGCCCCTTCGACATCGCCCAGGAATGTCTGGCAGGATCGCATCGGGATACCATCCAGATGCACGGTACAGGCGCCACATTGTGCCAGACCACAGCCGAATTTTGTGCCTGTCAGGCCCGCATGGTCGCGCAGGGCCCATAACAATGGCATATCCGGATCCGCATCCAGGCTGATCTGAGCGCCATTGAGTGTAAATGTTGTCATGTGAAATCCCCTATCAAGATCGTTTGCTGGAATAGATACGCCGCCTTTGCACACAAACAAGTTCGTTTAAATAGTATGGATTATCCTATATGATGCATGAATGGATCGTGACGTATTGATACATCTACCGGTAATTCTGTCTGTGGCCCGGTGCCGTGGCTTTGCGGCGGCGGCAAAAGACCTGGGCATGAGCGCGTCTGCGGTCAGCCACGCCGTCAAGACGGTGGAAGATCGGTTGGGGCTGCCGCTGTTTGCGCGCACGACCCGCACGGTCTCTTTGACAGATTGGGGGATGGATTTCATCAACACCGTCGCCCCGGCCTATCTGGAGATATCCGAGGCCATGGAACGGGTTCAGGTCGCACAAGGTCAGGTTTCCGGGCTTTTGCGCATCAATATGCCCTATCTTTCCCTGCATAAGACAATCACCCCAGTGATCAAGGAACTGCACCGGCGTCATCCGAAACTGACCGTTGAGTTATTCGCAGACAACGCCATGACAGACATTATTGCGGATCGATTTGATGCCGGAATCCGATTGGGTGGCATGATCGCCCAGGACATGGTGACCGTCCGGCTGGCCCCGCCCTTTCGATGGGTGGTCGTGGGATCGCCCGACTATCTGGCAACCCGCGGCACGCCAAAATCGATTGAAGATTTAAAGCATCACACCTGCATCAGCTATCGCATGACCAGTTCCGGGCGCGTCTATCAATGGGAATTGATGCAGGATGATGTCGAAATCCGGGTGGAGACATCGATTTCCATGGTCGTCAATACGGGGCAATTTGCGATTGAACTGGCCCTNGATGGCATTGGCCTGGCCTATATGGCAGAGCCTTCGATTTCNGANCCGTTGCGCGACGGTCGTNTGGTACAGGTTCTGCCCGAAACCAGTTCNATGGAATCNGGNTTNTTCCTGTACTTCACCCGCAGTGCCGGGCGCACGCCGAAGCTGCGCGCCTTTATCGACACTGCGAGAGAAGTCTTGAAACTATAAGCATCATGCGCCCGCATGAGCTAAACATAAACAAGCATCATGCGCCCGCAGGAGCTTATAGTTAAAACATCATGCGCTGATGTTGCCCTAGAGTCCGTCAAACAGACTGGTCGACAGATACCGTTCGGCAAAGCTGGCCAGCAGGACAACAATCGTTTTGCCTTCCATACCGGGGCGTTCTGCCAATTCAAGGGCTGCGGCAATCGCNGCGCCGGATGAAATCCCNCAGGCGATGCCTTCCAGCTTGGCGGCCTCGCGCGCGGTGGCAAAGGCTGTTTCATTGGCAATGCGCACAACATCATCGACCACGTCGGTATTCAGGTTTTCCGGAATGAACCCAGCCCCGATCCCTTGAATCTTGTGGGGACCCGGCTTGCCGCCGGAAATGACCGGGCTGTCTTCCGGCTCAACCGCGATGATTTTCACATTGGGATTATGCTGTTTCAGGATTTCGCCGACACCCGTTACCGTCCCACCAGTGCCAACACCTGCAACAAAGTAATCAATCTTGCCGCCGGTATCTTTCAACAATTCCTGCGCCGTTGTTTCCCGGTGAATCTGTGGATTGGCAGGATTGGCGAACTGTTGGGGAATGATCGCGTCAGGCATTGTCTTCTGCAATTCTTCCGCCCGGGCGATTGCCCCCTTCATGCCCTTTTCAGCAGGGGTTAGATCCAGTTCGGCCCCCAGCAGTTTCAGCATCCGGCGGCGTTCCACCGACATGCTTTCCGGCATCGTCAGAATCAGGCGATAGCCCCGCGCCGCAGCCACAAAGGCCAGCGCAATCCCGGTATTGCCCGATGTGGGTTCCACCAGAACCGTCTTGCCCGGCGTCGCCAGACCCTGTGCTTCCAGCGATTGGATCATTGCATATCCGATGCGGTCCTTCACGCTGGACAGGGGGTTGAAATATTCCAGCTTGGCCAGAATTTCGACATTCACGCCATGGGCGGCGGTCAGTCGCGACATCCGCACCAATGGGGTCGCGCCAATTGTGTCCAAGATACTGTCATATACTTTGCCCCGGAACTCACCCGTTGAGGAAAGGGGGTTTTTCGTCGCGTCTATCATGATGTCCATCCCTAGTGTCATTTTCGCATTATCTCTGGCCTGACTTTAGCCTACGACAGCGCTTGAGCAAGCCACTCGCCGCAGGATTCTTGCTAGCCCCGCTGTGCCAATATCTTTGA
The DNA here is from genome assembly GCA_002709955.1 of Rhodospirillaceae bacterium. GTDB lineage: Bacteria > Pseudomonadota > Alphaproteobacteria > UBA8366 > Aestuariispiraceae > Pacificispira. The sequence continues at coordinate 59,553 of PAQY01000009.1, read as the reverse complement.
ACGCGCGCACGATTCTGCAAAACATTCCCCGTATCGACTGGAACGGATAGGACGAGATTTATACATCTCCGTCACCCCGGACTTGATCCGGGATCCAGGGCGACAGGTGGGGTTAGGGCGCTTGGCCCTGGTTTCCCGCCTTCGCGGGAATGACGAAGCCTATACATCAACGTCACCTCGGACTTGATCCGGCAACCTGGGGAGAATGCGTTATNGGCNTGTGCAGGAATGAGGGACGAAACTGCCTAAATCATNAAATCGAACTGGTTCTGNGACTGGCTTTCAATCCCGGCGCGNTGGGCNGCGACGCATAGGTCTTCNACNGTTTTCTTNGANANGNTTTCCATCGCATANTCTTCGATTTCCTGCCANATCGGGCGCAGGACGGTATGGCCCAATTCGCTGCCTGCCGGATCGGTCANGGGGTCGCGCCCNCCTTCCATNTCNTGCACNACGGCNACGATATCAGCGACCGTGATGCGNCGGCGTTCCTTTGCCAGGCGATAGCCCCCGCGCGGTCCGCGAACCCCCCGCAGGATTTCCGCATGCACCAATTGCTGCAGCACCTGTTCCAGATAGCGNCGGGGAATGCCCTGGCGGTCGGCGATTTCCTTGGACTGAACCGGCAGGTCAGACGCGTGATAGGCGATATCCAGAACCGCCTCGATCGCAAACATCAGTTTCTTGGTCAGCCGCATGACTTTCCCCCTATTTATCGGACGCCCGTGGAGCCGAAACCGCCGCCACCGCGCTGAGTTTCATCCAGGTCTTCCGTTTCGCGCCAATCCACTGTCACCACCGGTGCAATCACCATTTGGGCAATCCGCATGCCGCGCTCTACAGCAAAATCTGACCGTCCATGATTGATCAGGATCACGCCGACTTCACCCCGATAGTCGCTGTCGACCGTTCCGGGCGTGTTCAAAACAGTCACCCCAAATTTTGCGGCCAATCCTGAGCGGGGGCGCACCTGCGCCTCATAACCGGGCGGCAGGGCGATTTTCAATCCGGTCGGGATAATGGCACTGTCGNCGGGTGCCAGGATTTTCGTCTCCGCAATGGCCGCCAGCAGGTCACAGCCCGCCGCTTCAAGGCTGCCATAAGCCGGCAGGGCTAAGTCCGCCCCATGGGGCAGGCGTTGAACCGGAACGTCGATCTTGGTGCTCATACAAACTGTCTCACTTATTATCTTTTGGTCCAGCATCAGACCGGAAAAAATCAGCAATGCGATCTGTCAGCGCTTGTGCCACCGCCTGTTTGCTTTGCGCAGGCCAGTCTTCCGTGCCCGATTGTGTGATGAAATGAATGGTATTGTCATCGCCACCAAAGGTTCCGGTGCCCAATGAGACATCATTGGCCAGAATCCAGTCACAGCCCTTGCGGGCGCGTTTGGCGATTGCCTTTTCAACAACCGATCCGGTCTCTGCGGCAAAGCCTATGACAAGGGCTGGACGGTCGGAGGGGGAATGGGCAATTGTCTTCAGAATATCAGGGTTTTCCATCAGGGTCAGCGTCGGGCAATCCGCGCCATCCTGCTTCTTCAATTTCAGATCAGATTCCGACGCGATGCGCCAATCTGCCACCGCTGCGGCAAAGATCGCTACATCCACCGGCAGGGCGGATTTACAGGCTGCCAGCATATCCCGCGCGCTTTCCACCCGGATCGTGGTCACGCCCTTGGGGTCAGGCAAATGCGTTGGGCCGCTGACCAGGGTGACCGATGCCCCCTGGGCCGCCAGGGCCGCTGCAATGGCATGTCCTTGCTTGCCAGAAGACCGATTGGCGATATAGCGCACAGGGTCAATCGGTTCATGTGTCGGCCCGGCGGTGACAAGGACCTTTCGCCCTTTTAGCGGTAAGTCCTTTTGATCGGACAAGGCCGCCTGAATGGCGGTGACGATGTCTGCTGGTTCCGACAAACGGCCAAACCCGAATTCTCCACAGGCCATGGGCCCTTCATCCGGACCGATCACCGAAACGCCGCGCGCCTTCAATGTCGCCAGATTGGCCTGCGTGGCCGGGTGGTCCCACATGCGCACATTCATCGCGGGGGCCACCAGGACCGGCTTGTCCGTCGCCAACAGGACCGTGGTTGCCAGATCATCTGCCAGCCCGGCGGTCATTTTCGNCAGAATATCCGCACTGGCGGGGGAAACGACGATCAGATCCGCCTGTCTGGACAGCTGAATATGTCCCATTTCCTGTTCATCGGTCAGGGAGAACAGGTCCTGATAGACCTTGTCNTCACTCAGCGCCGCCAGNGANAGCGGGGTNACGAATTGNGCGCCGCCCCGNGTCAGNACACAGCGCACAGCAATGTCCTGTTCCTTNANGCGTCGGATCAATTCCAGCGATTTATACGCTGCGATGCCCCCTGATACGATTAAGACAATGCGGTGTTNCGCCGCCATCTTCTCTTCCTGGACCGGTTAAAAAACAGAATCTCTATGTAGATTAAACCGGAGCACACCACAAGAGTATGCTGGGCGCGCGGAAGACCCTGACGATGGGTATTTTACCCCACCAGATTGACGGCCATCGCAGCCAAAAGGGCGATAATGACAACCGGCCCCCACAATTTGATATTGGTTCGGGCCCCCTGGGGCTCGCGCAGACTGCCATCGGGGTTCATNCCNTTCTTNGCCANCCGATCCAGNGTNTCTTCCGCCTTTTGCANNGTGCGNGGCAGNCGCTCCAGCGTCTCCATCGTGTCGCGCAGCGTGTCGGTGATCCGNGCTTCNGGNCCGCGATTGACGATCATCCATTCCTCGATCAANGGCCTGGCCAGCANCCACATATTCAAGGNGGGGTTNAGGGTGCGCCCNACNCCTTCGGCNACCAGCATGGTTTTCTGTAACAGCAACAGATCGGGCTGGGTGGGCATATCAAACCGCTCTGTGGTGCGGAACAATTGCTCCAGCAATCGGCCAACGGAGATCTCGTTTAGCGATTTATCCAATACAGGTTCCCCAATCGCGCGCAGCGCCTGGGTGAACAGATCGCGCGATTGCGTCGGCGGGATATAGCCGATTTCAAAATGGGCATCGGCGACGCGGCGATAATCGCGGCTGAGGAATCCAACAAGCGTATCAGCCATGAATATCCGCTGCCGCCGGGTGACGCGCCCCATAATGCCGAAATCCACGGGACACAGGCGTCCTGTCTCATCAATGAACATGTTGCCGGGGTGCATATCGGCATGAAAATACCCATCGCGGAAAACCTGCAGGAAGAAAATCCGCGATGACCGGGCCAGGATGTCATCNACATCATGACCGGCGGCGCGCAGGGCATCGACATCATCAATATTAATGCCGCGAATGCGCTCTGTCGTCAGCACGCGCTGGCCGGTGCGTTCCCAATCCACATCGACGACATGGAACCCTTCATCACCTTCGCAGTTTTCTTTCAGTTCGGCCGCCGCCGCCCCTTCCAGGCGCAAATCCAGCTCGACCCGGATCCATTCTTCGAACGTGTTGACGACAGCGACAGGTTTCAGGCGGCGGATCGGGGGATAGATACGCTCCGCCATTTTTGCCAGAAACCGAAACAATCCGACATCGCGGTCCAGCTTGTCGACAATACCAGGCCGCAGGACCTTAACGGCAACATCCCGCCCATCCGGCGTTACCGCGAAATGGACCTGCGCGATGGAGGCCGCAGCAACCGGGTCCCGGTCGAACTGCGCAAAGGCCTGCATCAACGGCATCGCCAGAGTTTCTTCTATGGTCGCAATGGCCTGGTCCGTTGGGAAGGGATCCAGCCCATCCTGCAACTGTTCCAGGTCCCGGGCGACATCTTCCCCCACCAGATCCGCCCGAACAGACAGGGCCTGGCCCAGTTTAACATAGCTGGGGCCCAGATCCGCAAAGGCGGCGGCAAGGCGTTCACCAGGGCGTCCGGGGCGCTTGCGCCGGAACAGGACCCGCAACAACCACACGCAGGCCCGCAAGGGCGCAAAGCGACGGCTGACCTGCTCCAGCGGCCACAGCGCATCATGGCGGGCCAGGCTGCGCGCGATACCCACCAATCGGCCAAGGTGTATGAGACCTGTCAACATTGCCTAGATACGCCACCCTTGATGAATAGCCGCAATGCCCCCTGACAGATTGCGATAGGTGACCGTCTGAAACCCGACATTTCGCATTTTATCGCACAGGGTCTCCTGTGGCGGGAAACGACGGATGGATTCAGCCAGATAGCGATAGCTTTCTTCATCCTTGGCGACCCATTTCCCCAGCGCTGGCAAAACCTTAAAGGAATAGGTGTCATAGACCTTATCCAGAACCGGCAGGGCAACCTGACTGAATTCCAGACACAGGAACCGCCCCCCCGGTCGCAGCACGCGGTGCGCCTCGCTAAGGGCGGAGTCGATATCCGTCACATTGCGCAGGCCGAAAGCGATGGTATAGGCATCCACGCTGGAATTTGCGATGGGCAGGCGTTGCGCATCGCCAACGGTCCAGTCCAGCGATGTCAGCAGGGCCTTATCAATGGCACGATCGCGCCCGACACGAACCATATTTTCCGTCAGATCACAGACGGTGACACGCGACCCGCCCGCTTCCAGGAAACGGAAGGCGATGTCCCCCGTTCCCCCGGCAACATCCAGCAGGTGTTGACCGGTCCGGGGGCGCAATTGATCGATCAGGGACGCCTTCCACAGCCGATGAACACCCCCGGACATCAGGTCATTCATCAGGTCATAGCGCCCTGCCACAGAGGAAAACACCCCCTGAACCAGGCCGGGTTTTTCCTCTGGGTTTACTGTTCTGTAGCCGAAGCTTGCGTTATCGCTGGTCTTTTCTGTCATGATGAGCCAGACAATAGCGCTGAGAAACCAGTAATCAAAGCATATCTGCCATGCCAGAGCTTCCAGAGGTCGAAACAGTGTGTCGCGGGTTGCGCCCCGCCATGGTCGGGCTGCGCCTGTCACGGGTCGATCAACGCCGCGCGGACCTTAGATTTCCCTTCCCTGCGGGCTTTCAGGATCGGTTGGAAGGACGCCGTATCACCGCCATTGATCGCCGGGCAAAATATATTTTAATCAGGCTAGACGATGGCTGGACCTGGCTGGTGCATTTGGGCATGTCTGGGCGATTCACGGTTGGTCCAGGCGGAATTGCGACAAATGGTCAGGCCACCAGCGGACAAGCGGGCCATAATTCCGGTTGGGCCCTGGGGGAGAAACACGATCACCTGATCGCCGAAATGGAATCAGGGGCGCGGGTCACTTATAATGACGCCCGGCGCTTTGGTTACATGGATCTGATCCCACCGGGAGGGGAGGCCACCAGCCCGCATCTGATGACCCTGGGACCTGAACCCCTGTCCGAAGACTTCAATGCCGCGCGGTTTTCTGACGCCATTCGCGGAAAACGCACGCCCATCAAATCGGCCCTGTTGGATCAGCGTCTGGTCGCCGGTCTGGGCAATATTTATGTCTGTGAGGCATTATGGCGTGCCGGCATCAGCCCGAAGCGATCCGCCCATACCGTTGCAGGCCTCCGCGCAGACCGCCTGGTGCCCGCCATAAAGGATGTGTTGACCGCCGCCATCGCGGCAGGCGGTTCGTCGCTGAGGGATTATGTTCAAGCGACTGGCGAACTGGGATATTTCCAACATTCCTGGGACGCCTATGACCGCGAGGGGGATTTGTGTCGACGCCCCGGCTGCGATGGCACCATGATCCGTATCGTCCAATCTGGACGATCCAGCTATTATTGCCCGCGCCATCAACGCTAAACACAGCGAAATTTTGCCGTGAAATCAAATCGATCTATATCAGCATTGTGTGACGCAAAAAAACCGGATAGCAAACATGCCATGATTTTTGGCAAACAAACATTGGCGCGGGGCGCATTCTTGGCTGTTTTCGGGCTGGCCTCTATGGGGCTGGGAACAGGCGTGATTGGGGGCTGGGCTGGCAATACATCGTCCGCCATGGCGCAGACCTTTATCGAAGGATCGGAAGATCTGCCCCTGGCCCCGATGCTGACCCCGGTTGCGGAAGGGGCTGTTGTTTTTGATTCCCCCTCTGGTCGGATCGTCGAAGCAATCGCCTATGGCAATACCAGCCGAAACATCGTGACAGAATTTTACACCAAGACTTTGCCTGAATTGGGGTGGAAATCATTGGATGCGACACATTATCATCGCGAAGGGGAGCGTTTGGTGATCGACTTTTTCGGCACCGATGGGGCGCTGAATGTGCGATTTACCCTGGTGCCGGAATAGGGCGCTCCCAAAGCTGGTTGAACGAACCAATAGACACAGAAACCGCCGATCAAGCATGACTTTTGACTGGCACTGCGCCGGACCGAAACGGAACAAATTAAGGGGAATGGAAGATGGGTTACGAGCAAATTCTGACAGAAAAGAAGGATGCTGTCGGTATCATCACATTGAACCGGCCCAAAGCCTTGAACGCGCTGTGCGCGACCTTGATCAAAGAGCTGGGCCGTGCGCTGGACGACATGGAAGCGGATGACGCCATTGGTGCCATCGTCCTGACTGGATCGGAAAAAGCCTTTGCCGCCGGCGCGGATATCAAGGAAATGGCCGATAAATCCTTTATGGATGTCTATCTGCAGAACTTCATCACCGAAGGCTGGGAGCGCGTGACCACCTGTCGCAAGCCGGTCATCGCTGCGGTCGCAGGCTATGCCCTGGGCGGGGGCTGTGAACTGGCGATGATGTGCGATTTTATCATCGCCGCCGACACCGCGAAATTCGGACAGCCAGAAATTACCATAGGCACGATCCCTGGCGCTGGTGGCACACAACGCCTGACACGCTTTGTTGGCAAATCCAAAGCCATGGAAATGTGCCTGACAGGCCGCCTGATGGATGCGGAAGAGGCGGAACGTGCCGGGCTGGTCAGCCGGGTTGTCCCCGCCGAAGAATTGCTGGGCGATGCGATTAAAACGGCAACCAAAATCGCCAACCTGTCCCGCCCGGTCGTCCTGATGGCCAAGGAATGCGTCAACCGGTCCTATGAAACCACGATGGCGGAAGGCATTCGGTTTGAACGCCGCGTCTTCCATTCAACCTTTGCCACCGACGATCAAAAGGAAGGCATGGCGGCCTTTGCGGAAAAGCGCACCCCTAAATGGACCAACCGCTGAACCAGACGCCAGACGATAATTCAGAAGAAACACCGACTTTCGCGCGGTTGGGGTTGACGGGGGCCTTTTTGCTCCGTATAAGCGCCGCCGATCCAACACCGTGCCCCCGGCATTCCGGGTGGCCTATGAAATAAGAGATGTAAGACAATGGCGAATCATAAATCCGCGCTGAAGCGCATCCGCCAGACCAAGAAGCGGACCGAACTGAACACCGCGCGTCGCAATCGCATTCGCACCTATGTGCGTCGCGTTGAGGAAGCGATTGTCAGTGGTGACCGCGCTGCGGCGACGGAAGCGTTGAAAGTGGCAATGCCCGAACTGCATCGTGGCGTGTCCAAGGGTATCATGCACAAGAGCACCGTTAATCGGAAGCTCAGCCGCCTGGCCCAGCGCGTGAAAGCCGTCAGCGCCTAAACTTCTCGTTCAGGTTGATCGAGTTAGATCTGGTACCTGAATACCGTTTACGAAGAACCGCCATTTGTTTTTCAGATGGCGGTTTTTCGTTGTCGCACTTCTGTCACAGAATGCAGTGCGGCATTTCTGCACCTTTGCGTCGCAATTTCATTGAATTGTCATTTTTTGGACAGCATGTAACAGACTCAAAACAGTTTTTACCCCCTCAATACCCAATATCGGTATTCGCGTCCAACATCCAGGAAACAAGCCATTTAGAGTCAACCGATTTATTTTCCGAATCGGGTAAGTTGTTCGCTTGATCGACCAATTTCGGATGCGTAAGATTGCTTCAGATGAGGTTGGTCAACCCCACCTAACGCTAGAAAAAACGGGATGCCTGTCGTGTATTCGATGGGTAAATTCCAGGGAACGTAAGAAATACCATCTTTTTCGGCTATGACGTGTCGAAATAATACTTCCTATGGGCCTCGTTTTAGTGTGGCTTGCTGAGTTTTGGCAAGGGTTTCACTTGTTTGGTGAAATTTCTTGTTGGGATATTAGGCATCTTTCGTCAGATGTGCGATGCACTTCTAGCCGATGTCCTTTTGTCTCTTTGAACCAGCCAAGTCTTGGTGCTGTTGAGCCCTTGTCAGTGTGACATCATTGCTGAGGGGCGATGATGGTTCGGCTGGGTTTTGTCGAAAGGCGCACCCGGTCGGAAAGGGGCAGGAAATGAGTTCGCGTCGCGGCGGTGCCGTATGTCTGATCTTTCCCGAGCGCCGCAATGGCGGGCGTGGACTGAAATTTCAGATGCGGTGCGGTTAGGACGACGGCCATAATTCTGCGGGCTTTGGCCCCAGCGTGATTTTTTGGGGGTTGGACAGAAGTTTATGGATTTAAAAACAAATGAACAATGGGCCCGCGTCCGGGCTGGTCTGCGCGAAGAGTTCGGGGAAAACGCCTATAAAAGCTGGCTAAAGCCCTTGACGCTGGAAGCCGTTGAAAATGGGACGGTGCATTTATCCGTGCCCACGCGATTCATGCGCAACTGGATTGAATCACAATACGGTGCCCGGTTGGTCGCGCTGTGGTCCTCCGAAAATCCTGAGATCAAATCTGTTTCCGTCCGACAGGCCCGCCAACGCCCGACCCAGGATGCTGTCGCATTGGAAGCCGTTGCTGCCGAAGCCAACGACCAGAATATCGATCTGGAAGCGGTCGCCACCGCCAATCTGTGCGCGCCGGTCGATCCGCGCTTTACGTTTGGGACTTTTATTGTTGGCAAGCCCAATGAATTGGCCTTCGCCGCCGCCCGCCGCGTGGCAGAGGCCCCCAATGTCCCGTTCAACCCCCTGTTCCTGTTTGGCGGCGTGGGTCTGGGCAAGACCCATCTGATGCATGCCATTGCCGGGCAGATCCGCGCCAACGCCCCGCAAAAGCGGGTGCTGTATCTGTCTGCTGAAAAATTCATGTACCAGTTCATCCGGGCCTTGCGCTACAAGGACACGATGGCGTTCAAGGAATTGTTCCGATCCGTTGACGTGCTGATGATCGACGATGTCCAATTCATCGCCGGCAAGGAAAACACCCAGGAAGAATTTTTCCATACCTTCAATGCGCTGGTGGATCAGAACCGGCAGGTCGTTATTTCCGCCGATAAATCCCCCGCAGAACTGGATGGCATTGAAGACCGCATGAAATCCAGGCTGGGCTGGGGGCTGGTCGCGGAAATTCACAGCACGACCTATGAATTGCGCCTGGGCATTCTGCAATCCAAGGCGGACCAGATGCATGTCGACGTGCCCATCAAGGTTTTGGAGTTCCTGGCCCATCGCATCACATCGAATGTGCGCGAATTGGAAGGCGCGCTGAACCGCCTTGTCGCCTATGCCAATCTGGTAGGTCGCCCGATCAATCTGGAAAATGCTCAGGAGGTTCTGCATGACCTGTTGCGCGCCAATGATCGCAAGGCCACGATAGAAGAAATCCAGAAGCGGGTCGCAGAACATTTCAACATAAAGATTTCTGAGATGCATTCCGCACGCCGCAGCCGTGCTGTCGCAAGGCCCCGTCAAGTGGCGATGTATCTGGCAAAGCAATTGACCGCGCGGTCCCTGCCCGAAATCGGACGCAAATTCGGCGGTCGCGATCACACCACCGTCATGCATGCCGTCAAAAAGGTCGATGAGCTGCGCCAATCAGACCACAGTTTTGCAGAAGATGTGGAGCTGCTGCGGCGCATGCTGGAAGGGTGATTCGCGAATCGGGAGGCTTATTAGCCCGAAAGGTGACGATTCATCAATCCGCTGCTGCATAAAGCGATCCACTATATCTTGTAGCCCACTCAAAAAACGGGTCTGATTTCAAAGACTTGTAGTGACGCCGGAAATTTATCGCGAAATCTGTGATGGCGCGCCCTGATTCTGCAAAAAAAGCGGGCGTTATCGGGCATGCATGCTATAGTCCCATCCCGGTCGGACAGTCTTCGCAGACATGCAGGATTTCCTTGTTCGACGGGCGGAATCCGGCGATGCGATTCAGCCTGGATCATCCGAGATACGAGAATTTCATCCCGTTCTGGGAAGGCTTTTTTCAAAGCGCTTTTTGCAACGGGGACTGGGAAGCAAGAGAGAGTTTTGGGAGCGTGCCTGTATGAGAGGGCTTCTTAACCCTGCACAGCGCATAATCGGACAACAACCACGGAAATGATCATTTAAGCCATGAAACTGACCATCGAACGGGCCGCGCTGCTTCGCGCTTTAAACCACGTCCAAAGTGTCGTTGAGCGCCGCAATACCATTCCGATCCTCGCCAATGTCCTGGTGGAGGCCAAAGACGGCATGCTGAGCCTGAACGCCACGGATATGGATATCTCCATCGTTGAGAAAACGGTTGCAGAGGTTTCCTCTCCCGGTTCGATCACCGCACCTGCACACACGCTGTATGACATCGTGCGCAAGCTGCCGGAAGGCGCGCAGGTTGACCTGGATGCCAGCGGTGGTGGGGATCGTCTGGTTCTGTCGTCTGGACGGTCACGGTTCACCTTGCAAACCCTGCCGACAGAAGATTTCCCGGTCATGACAGGCGGCGACATGCCACACAGTTTCGATCTGGATTCTGGCGCGATGCGCACCCTGATCGATCGCACACGCTTTGCGATCTCAACAGAAGAGACCCGCTATTACCTGAACGGCATCTATGTCCATGCGGTCACAGAGGGTGATCCGAAGCTGCGCGCGGTTGCCACCGATGGCCATCGCCTGGCCCGTGTTGAAATCGATCTGCCTGAAGGGGCCGAGGCGATGCCTGGCGTGATCATCCCCCGCAAGACCGTTGCGGAATTGCGCAAGCTGATCGAAGAAACAGATGGCGCGATCACGATTTCCCTGTCTGAGACAAAAATCCGCTTTGGATTTGATGGTGCGGTGCTGATCTCCAAATTGATTGATGGCACCTTCCCGGATTACGAACGGGTTATTCCTACGGGCAATGACAAGATCCTGAAAGTGGATCGCGAATCCTTCTCTCGCGCCGTGGATCGCGTATCGACCATCGCCACCGAGAAACTGCGCGCGATCAAGCTGAGCATCGATTCCGGTCAGATAACCCTGAGCGCGTCGAGCCAGGAAAATGGGACCGCCATTGAAGAGCTGCAGGTGGATTACGACAAGGAATCCATCGAAATTGGCTTTAACGCCCGGTATCTGATGGATATCGCCGACCAGATCGAAAGCAACCAGGCGGAATTCCATCTTGCCGATGCGGCGTCACCGACCATCGTGCGCGATGCGGAAGACCCTGGCGCGTTGTATGTCCTCATGCCGATGCGAGTGTGATTGCACCCGTGAGCACAATGGCCGCAGCGAAGAAACCATTCGACGCATCATCGGCCGCCCCTGCGCTTAGAATTCGGCGGCTGCGTCTCAGCGCGTTTCGGAATTATCAGGCAGTGGCGCTGAACCCCGACGCGCGCCCGGTCGTGCTGACCGGACCCAACGGGGCGGGCAAGACGAACCTGTTAGAGGCCTTGTCGATGCTGACCCCCGGGCGCGGTTTGCGGCGCGCCAAAACCGGGGAAATGGATCGCATGGATCCAACCGAGGGACCTGCGGCGACGGCGGCCTGGGCCGTGGCGGGCACTGTGGAAACCCCGTTTGGCCCCGTGGAATTAGGCACCGGGCGGGACCCGGAAGGGGAGCGCAGACTGGTCCGCATCGATGGCGAGGCGGAACGCAGTCAGGCCGCCCTGGGTGAACATTTGTCCGTGGTCTGGTTGACGCCCCAGATGGACCGCCTGTTTCAGGAATCAGCCGGGGAACGCCGTCGCTTCCTGGACCGATTGATTTACGGCTTTGACCCAGCCCATGCCGGTCGGGTCAACGCCTATGACAAGGCCCTGCGCCAACGGGCGCGCCTGTTGAAAGATGGCGTTTCTGACACCGCCTGGCTGGGCGCATTGGAATCCCAGATGGTTGAGCGGGGGATTGCAATTGCGGCAGCCCGGTTGAGCCTGACGGATCGATTGGCCCGTGCCTGTGCCCGTGCGGAAGGTCCCTTCCCAGGGGCTGATCTGGCGGTTCAAGGGGATGTCGAAGCCTGGCTGGCCGGACGATCTGCGCTGGAAGCGGAAGAGAGTTTTGCAAAGGCCCTGCATCAGGGACGCGGGCGCGATGCAGAAACCGGTGGGGCAGCGATCGGGCCACACCGGTCCGACCTGGCGGTCACGCATCGCGATAAAGGCCTGCCCGCCGGACAATGTTCAACCGGGGAGCAGAAAGCCCTGCTGATCGCCATTGTCCTGGCCCATGCGCGCCTGCAAGGGGCGGAACGGGGTGCAGGACCGGTCCTGTTACTGGACGAAGTGGCGGCGCATCTGGATGAAGCCAGGCGCGACGCCTTGTTCGAAACGATTTTGGGATTGGGCTTACAGGCCTGGATTACAGGGACGGATCAGAACGTCTTTGGTGCCTTTGGGGATCAGGCCCAGTATTTCGCGGTGGAGGCGGCACAGGTCCGCCCCATCGAATTGTGACTGAGTTGGCGATAGATAATAAGGTAAGACCGATATGAGCGACGATCAAACAGACGTCCAACGCGAAAACGACGCCTATGGCGCAGACTCCATCAAGGTCCTGAAGGGCCTGGAAGCCGTGCGCAAACGGCCGGGCATGTATATCGGGGACACCGATGACGGCACCGGGCTGCATCATATGGTCTATGAAGTCGTCGACAATGCGATTGACGAGGCGCTGGCGGGTCATTGCGATATCGTCAAGGTCGCCCTGAATGGTGATGGATCCGTCACCGTGTCGGATAATGGTCGCGGCATCCCCACCGAACTGCACCCGACCGAAGGCATTTCAGCGGCAGAGGTCATCATGACCCAGTTGCATGCCGGCGGGAAGTTCGATCAGAATTCCTATAAGGTATCGGGCGGTCTGCACGGGGTTGGCGTTTCCGTGGTCAACGCGCTGTCTTCCTGGCTGGAGCTGGAAATCAAGCGCGGCGGCAATATCTATCGCATGCGGTTTGAGCATGGCGATGCCGTGGAGCCGTTGAAGATCGTCGGGCCCAGCGGTGGCGCAAAGGGGACACAGATCACCTTTATGCCGTCTCAGGAAACCTTCACCATGGTGGAGTTTGATTTCGGCACGCTGGAACACCGGCTGCGGGAACTGGCCTTCCTGAATTCCGGCGTCAATATCGAACTGACGGATTCCCGCTCTGCCGATAAAAAGATCGTCAATCTGCATTATGATGGCGGCGTGAAGGCCTTTGTGAAATGGCTGGACCGATCCCGCCAAAGCCTGCATGGCGACCCGATTTTCATCACGGGGGAGAAAGACGGCCTGACCGTTGAATGCGCCATGCAGTGGAATGACAGCTATCACGAAAACATGCTGTGTTTCACCAACAACATCCCCCAGCGGGATGGGGGAACCCATCTGGCCGGTTTCCGGGGCGCGCTGACCCGTCAGATCAACGCCTATGCTGGAGAAAGCGGGATCGGCAAGAAAGAGAAAGTCTCCATGTCGGGCGATGATGCGCGCGAAGGCCTGACCTGTGTCCTGTCCGTGAAAGTGCCTGATCCCAAATTTTCCAGCCAGACCAAGGACAAGCTCGTCTCCTCCGAAGTCCGCCCCGTGGTGGAAGCCGTGGTGAATGACAAATTGTCAGAATGGTTTGGGGAAAACCCTGCCGAGGCCCGCCGCATCGTGCAAAAGGTGGTCGAAGCCGCCGCTGCCCGTGAAGCAGCGCGCAAGGCCCGGGAATTGACCCGCCGCAAGGGTGTCTTGGACATCGCCTCCCTGCCCGGCAAGCTGGCCGATTGTCAGGAGCGCGACCCCGCCAAATCTGAACTGTTCCTGGTCGAGGGTGACAGCGCTGGTGGCTCTGCAAAGCAAGGGCGCAATCGCAAAAATCAGGCGATCCTGCCACTGAAAGGGAAAATCCTGAATGTCGAGCGGGCACGTTTTGACAAGATGCTGTCCAGCCAGGAAATCGGCACGCTGATCACTGCGCTTGGCACCGGCATTGGCAAGGATGATTTCAATTTTGAAAAGGCGCGCTATCACAAGATCATCATCATGACCGATGCGGATGTCGACGGCAGTCACATCCGAACCCTGTTGCTGACCTTCTTTTATCGCCAGATGCGCAGCCTGGTGGATGCGGGCTTTTTGTATATCGCCCAGCCGCCGCTCTATCTGGTCAAAAAGGGTGAGCGCAAGCTGCACTATATGAAAAACGACAAGGCGCTGGAGGCATATCTGACCGGGAACGGCCTGACCGATGCCATCCTGACCGATGCCAATGGGGCCCAGCGTGGCGGCGAAGATCTGCGCGCGATTGCCGATCAGGCCCGGGATGCGAAACATTTCATCGAACCCCTGGCGCGGTCCTGTGGCAGCGCCCAGGTGATTGAACAATTGGCAATCTGTGGTGCGATGAGCGCGACCGTGCAGCAGAATCTGGAAACCGCCCAGAATGCCGCTGAATTTATCGCCAAAGTGCTGAACCGTCTGGCCGATGAACATGCCAGGGGCTGGACCGGCATCGCGACGGAAGAAGACGGTTATACCTTCACCCGCATCAATCGCGGTGTGACGGAAAAGATCAATGTCAGCCCAGAATTACAGCGCAGCGGCGAAGCCCGCAAACTGGATGGCATGGCCGCCCATCTGCAGGAAGTCTATGGCAGCACCGGGGCCACCCTGCAGATCAAAGACGAAACCTTCCGCATCGACGGGCCCATCAACCTGATCGACAAGATCGTCCAGACCGGCCGCAAGGGCCTGTCGATCCAGCGCTATAAGGGCCTGGGGGAAATGAATCCCGATCAATTGTGGGAAACCACCCTGGACCCCGAAGCCCGCACTCTGTTACAGGTCAAGGTCGCCCATGGCGACGACGCCGACACCGTGTTTTCCCCCCTGATGGGCGACATCGTCGACCCCCGCCGTGACTTCATCCAGGAAAACGCCCTGAAGGTCGCGAATTTGGATGTTTGATGGGGTGCATGGCGGCTTCACATGTAGGGATTTATTGTATCATTGCGCGAGTTTCTCACGATAGGGAACGCGTGCCGGTACATTGTGGATAGTGCCTGCATCCGAGGAAAAGTTCTCCAGATTTTGCATTGGTTCTCTCAATCATCGTTGAACCACAACGCGGGCAGGACTTGGCTTTAAGCTTTCGGTCCGCAGCACGCCTTTTTATGTTTCTGAGATGGAGGCGTCTTGTCCGGAAACCAGGATCCAGACGATGCTTCATTAGCGTCTCAATTAGACACGGCAAGTCTTGCTCGGCAAGCAAAGGGTCACGCTTTGACTTTATAAAAGTGACGAGGTCGAAAACGCCATTCCGCACTTCATCAGGCATTGCCGTTTTGAGCTTACAGCCACCCAAAAACACAATGACATTGAATACATGTCGCTGGTCCAGGCCGAGCATATCCTGTACCGCCTTTACATGCGCATAGTTCTGTCTAAGCGGATTCTGAAACTGGAATTTTTTTCGGAATAATTGCTGTGTCCACCTTTCCTGATTTGAACTCCCAAAGATCCATCCATTCATATTTTTGGTTTCGACAACAAATATTCCGAAGGGCGAGATAACGAGATGGTCAATCTGTGTGGTGCCATCCTCGAATGGCAGAGTTACATTCTTGAAAAGACGAAAGACATCCCTGTTGAGCAAAAGCTTCATGCCAAAATTGACTTTGAATTCGCCAATCTGTCCTTTGAACCACGCAGATCGAAGAATCAAAATCACCGGTACTAAAGCGAACAACAGGTATCCACCAAATGACCCCATCCTATTCTTCCTGCAAGCCAGCCTGTAAATAATCGAGGATCAGCATAACATTGCCTTCTTCCCTCCTGAACCAAATTTGCTCTGAAACCATCGATAAGGATAAGACTCTTCGCCCTAAATGAAAGGGCTCTTAAAGTCGCTTTTTTCTGCCGAGAACCATGTAAATCTGTTGTCATGGGATAGAGCCACAGGACCGTGAACGCTGAGATCTCTTATCCTTATGCTGTACGAATGTTTAACTCTAAGCGGGGCTCACGAGGAAGCCCGGTCGATGGATAAAGTGTTTGATAACGTTAGAGAGTGACTTTCCTCACATATTTCGTGAGATTCGAATTGATAATTGCGACCCCCTAACATAGGGACCCTGTCGCTTGAAAGGGACATTCTAGAATGTTTAGTGCTGAACATTTACAAGACTGGATCGGGCACAGCCAGCAGGTGCAGGATCTTCTGCGGGCGCAGCCGGCGCAGTTCATGCAGGCGACCCTAGACCAGACACCTTCCTTAAAGGATGGCGATCCCTTACCGTCCCTGTGGCATTGGCTGTATTTCCTGGAGGCTGCACGGGCCAGTGAGTTGGGCCGGGATGCACATCCGAAAAAGGGGGGCTTCCTGCCGCCGGTCAGCCTGCCACGGCGTATGTGGGCCGGGGGGCGCCTGACCTTTCACACGCCGTTGATTTTGGGAAAAGCCGCACAGAAGCGTTCCACCATCCAATCAATCACAGAGAAATCCGGCCGATCTGGATCCCTGTGCTTTGTGACGGTCGCGCATGAAATTATCCAGGACGGACAATGCGCCGTAACGGAAGAGCAGGATATCGTTTACCGCGAAGATCCAGCGCCGGGTTCGCCAATGCCACAACCTGCGCCCGCGCCTGACGATCCAGACGTCTCCAAACAGGTCATGCCGACCGAAGTGATGCTGTTTCGCTATTCCGCCCTGACCTTCAACGGGCATCGCATTCATTATGATGTGGACTATGCCCGCCAGGTTGAAGGGTATGACGGATTGGTATTTCACGGGCCGCTGACCGCAACCCTGTTGGCGGACCTGGCCTGCACAACGATGAACAAGCCCCTGAAACGCTTCGAGTTTCGCGGTGTTGCCCCACTTTCTGGCCTGACCCCATTTCATATAGAGGGCCGGCACGCCCCCGATAAAATCAGCCTATGGGCCAAACGCCAAGATGGCGCATTGGCAATGTCCGCGAAGGCTGAGTTTTAGGGCCGGTCTTATCCTGCGACACTATATCCTTTTGGCGCACAGGGTCTTTATGCTAGGGCTGTTCATCGCAACAAAGAGTGATCGATGACATCAATCTCCCGCCCCATAGACAGAATGCTGCGCATATTTTGCGTGCTGTCGCTGTTGGTCGTGTCGATTGTTCATCATCCCGCTGTCTTTGCCCAGAATACATTTGCGCTTACGGCCGCCAACGGGTCGGTCGATCTTGGGGGCTATGTCGGGCCAGACGGATCGGTTCCGGTCTTGTGTATTACCGGCGATGACACACAGGGCCCGAATGCGATCAACAAGGGGCAATGTGATTTCTGTCGCACGGTTTCCGTCGCGGCGCTGCCACCGCCACCCGACCTGTTTGAAGCCTGCACGCTTTCAGTCGCCGCGCGCATTTTCTTTGCCGCGCCGGACGATATCTCCTGGCAGGTGGTTTATACCAATGCCTCCCCACGGGGTCCTCCACCACGCAATCAAACACTGTAAATCGGGCCCGATTTCGGCCCATCCCGTTTGATTGTCCGGCCCGCGCGATTTCAGGCGCAGGCCGGGTTTTGATGGAGATTTCCAATGACATTCCTGAACACACTGCGTGGCTGGGCCGCGTTGCTCGTTGTTATGCTTATCCCCCTTTCCGCCGCACAGGCACAGGTCAGCACCGTCGATGTGCTGGGGCGCACGGTCACGCTGCCCGAACCGGCCAAGCGCGTCGTACTGAGTTTCTATTATGAAGATTTCCTGGCGATCACCGGCCCGGGGGCCATCGATAAGGTGGTCGGTCTGTCCCGAAGCCCCTGGAAAGACTGGCGCCCCAGGCAGTATCAGGCCTATCTGAACGCGATGCCCCAGATTGCGGAGATTCCCGATATTGGGGATACGGAAACCGGTGATTTTTCAATTGAAAAAGTCATATCCCTGAAGCCCGATCTGCTGATCCTGTCGGCATGGTCCTGGAAAGCCCTGGGGCAGAATGTGGATCAGTTTGACCAGGCGGGAATTCCGGTTGTCGTTGTTGATTACAACGCCCAGACATTGGAGAAGCATCTGGCATCCACCCATGCCTTGGGGGCCTTGATGGGCACGAAGGATCGGTCTGATGCCCTGGCCACCCTGTATGAGACTGCCTATCAGGATACAATGGCCCGTGTGTCGAAAGCAGGCCCGTCCGATAAAAAAGTCTATGTCGAACTGGCACAAAAGGGCCCAGAATCGATTGGCAATAGCTATGGCAACGGCATGTGGGGTGGCGTTATCGAAGGGCTGGGCGGAATCAACATCGCCAAGGGGCAAATCGAAAACTGGGGGCCGCTGAACCCGGAATATGTCCTGGCCCAGCAACCCGATATCATTCTGCTGGCCGGGTCTGAATGGATCGGTCAGGACCAGTCCGTCCAGGTTGGATTTTCTGCGGATCCAGCTTTAACCCGCCAGCGGATGCAGGCCTATCTAACCCGCCCCGGCTGGTCGGATCTGCCGGCCGCGAAATCTGGCAATGTTTATGCCATTTATCATGGGGGCGCACGCACCCTGTCAGATTTCATCTATGGCCGTTATATCGCCAAGGCACTGTATCCAGACGCCTTTGCGGATGTCGATCCAGATGCGGAAATCAAGGCCTATTATAAGGCATGGCTGCCGATCGAAGCCCAGGGTGTCTATGTCCTGGCCCTGGATCCGGCACAGGAATAGGGCGAAACGACATGTCCGACACCAGCATTCGCACGCGCTATGCCCGTGCGGAGGGTCGCAGGATCGTGCTGATCCTGATGGCGATCCTCGTTCTGGCCGCACTAGTCCTGTTGGATCTGTTGACGGGTCCGTCGGGCATGTCATTGGCTGATCTGTCACAGGCCTTTATGGCGGGACCAGCGGGGGAAGACCGCGCCGCCGCAACCATCCTGTGGCAGATCAGAATGCCCCAGACCGTGATGGGGGTCATTGTGGGGGCCTGCCTTGGGATTGCCGGGCTGCAGATGCAGACCATATTGGCCAATCCCCTGGCCAGCCCTTTCACATTGGGATTTTCAGCCTCCGCCGGATTTGGCGCGGCGCTGGCCATTATGTATGGCGGCTGGATACCGCTGCCTTCCTTTCTGGTCATCCCGATCAGCGCCTTTATCATGACACTGGTTGCTTGTGCGATCATCTATGTCATTGCCGTCTGGCGTGGGGCGACACCGGAAATGCTGGTCCTGTCTGGCATAACCGTCCTGTTTTTCTTTCAATCCCTGCAATCGCTGTTGCAATTCATGGCGTCACCGGAGGTCTTACAGCAGATCGTTTTCTGGCTGTTTGGGACTTTGTTAAAGGCCAACTGGACCAGTGTATCGGTCAGTGGCCTGATCCTGGTGATCTGCCTTCCCTTTGTCCTGCGGGATATCTGGAACCTGACCGCGATGCGGCTGGGCGATGCAAATGCCGCCAGCCTGGGATTGAACCTGCAGGCAATGCGCCAGCGCACCTTTATCATTGTCGCCCTGTTAACCTCTGCTGCGGTGTGCTTTGTCGGAACCATCGGTTTTGTCGGTTTGATCGCCCCCCATGTCAGCCGCGCCGTGATTGGGGAGGATCATCGCTATGCCATCCCCCTATCGGCAATTACCGGCAGCATCATCCTGATCAGCGCATCGGTTCTGGGCAAAATGCTGTCGCCCGGCACGGCCATTCCGGTTGGCATTATCACCGCCATTGCCGGCATACCGATGCTGATGGCTGTCATTCTGAGCCATAAAGGAGCAGGCAAATGACCCATCTAGCGCTTCAAGCCTTAACCGTTTCACGGGCGGGGCGGTGCATCATTGCCCCGCTTGATCTGACCCTGTTTGGCGGCACGATGACCGCCCTGGTCGGGCCCAATGGCACGGGCAAGACAACCCTGTTGGCGGCGATTGCCGGGCACCTGCCCTTTGGGGGTGATATCCAGTTGGACGGTGCGCGCCTGGACACTGCAACAGTAAGCTATCTTCCCCAGACCCATGGCGTTTCGTCACGTCTGACCGTGCTGGAAGTGCTGCTGCTGGGGCGTCGAGAAACACTGGGGTGGCGTATTTCCGACCAAGATCTGAACGCCGCGACACAAGTGATGGCACATTTCATGATTTCGGATTTTGCGGACCGTTCCATCGCGACGCTGTCGGGCGGGCAACAGCAGATCGTGCTGTTGGCGCAGCGCCTGATGCGCAGGCCGCGTGTGGTTATCCTGGATGAACCGACCAGTGCGTTGGATCTGCACCACCAACTGTCCGTCCTGGCGGTCTTGCGGTCCTATGCCCAGGACAATGACGCAATCATTCTGGCTGCGATCCATGATCTGAACCTGGCGTCACGGCAATGTGATTCAATCGCCCTGCTGATGGAGGGGGCGCTGCACTGTCATGGTGACCCGCAAGAGGTGCTGACGGCACAGACAATCAAAACCGTCTATCGGGTGGAAATCGACGCCTATCAGAACCAGTCCGGCCATGTTCTGAACGTCCCAGTCTCCCCACAACAGGGCGCAGATATCCGCTGAGTCCCTGCCCGGACTGGTGCCTGCCCCTGATCAGCGCCTTGATACCAGGATCATCGCACCCTCTGGCCCGGCCCGTTCCGTGTGATCCAGACCGGCCGCGACGGTGATGGTTTTACCCGGAGTGCCAACCACCTGGCCATCGGCCTTGTCCACTGTCAATTGGCCCGCCTGAATGAACAGAAACAGTGTCTCTTCATGGGTATGCACGGCGTTGAAGCGATCTGCTTCCACCATCTTCTCCACAGGGTCGGAAAATCCATCCTGCCGCGCCTTCTCACGATAAGCCGTCTCTGCGGCGGATAAATCAGCTTGCATCTGAACAACTCCCTTCCCCTGCATGTCGTTGCAGACACCTTACAGGAAACTGATATATCACTGCAACGCGCATTGATGCGGCGCGTGTGGCCTGATTTTGGGCGGGACGTGATGACACGTCATCCCCTTTCAATCCGGGGTCAAAGGCTGATAGGCTGAATGGTTACAGTTTGCAAAGCCCTGATACGGAAGGTTGACCATGGCCCGATCCAGAGAAGCAGCAGAACAGGAATTAGCCCGCCTGCAAATGATGCTGCGCGCTATGAAGGATCAGAAAGACGATGCGGCCCAAAAAATACTGGACCGCATCGCCGCGATAGAAATGGAATTGGGGGGCGGCAAAAACCTGTCCCTGAACCCCAGATCAGGCCCCAATATTCTGGTCATTGCCGCCCTGGTGCTGCTGGTCGGCGTCCTGGCCTTCATCGCCATGTATTTTGGTATTCGCATCAGCCAAACATAATTTATTATCACTTTGTTCTTTTTATTCGTTGACATAAATTAAATTATAGGTTTATAGAAATACTAAGAGCAACCAATAGGATTGTCTTCACAAGCTGAGGACCTTCTTGGCACAGGCGGAATTCCGCCTTTTTTACGCAATTACAAAGGAACAAAAAGGGAATAAATAGCATGACCACCTTCAAAAACTCACTCCCGCGTGCTTCCGTCGATGATCTGGTCGCCCGGGTCAGACCTGTATACGGCTACCGATATGTGCCAAGCCTGGGACGTTTTGTAAGTCGTGAAGAAATCCCCGACGACATTCTGAATGGTCGGGCGAAAATTGAGATCCCGAAGCCGAACCTACCCGTCATTCAACATGCGGGCACCGGAAAAACCCCGACCCAGGGTCCCAAGGCCATCGACACGACGCAACACCCGCCATCGACCGTCGAAGACCCGATCCAGGCCTCGATTGAGCGCATTCGCGCGCGTCAAAAACCGTCACCCCAACCCGGTGCGTCCGCTCAGACCCAAATTGATGATTTCATGAAGGACACGATGCAGGACCCGCGGTATTGGCATCCGGAACACAAGGATGATGCCTATCGCGATGGCGTCATGAAACTTTGGCAGATCAGCTATCCCGGTCGCTATCAGCCTGGCAGTTGGGGTCGCAACGATCATCCGGCTGTCGACCTGAAAACGCTGCAAATAGAAAAAGAGCGCATGCTGGCGCCCGGCCCGCATAAGGTGCCAGGCCCGATGCAGGCCACCCCGCTTTCCGCCAAGGCCAGCGCGCCTTCAGGACAGGCAGACCAGGCTGGAAACGCTGCGTCGCCAAGCCAGGCATCAGGCCGGACAGCGGGAAACAACTCCACCCTGCCGCAAAACCCAAATACCAGCGCGCCCTCCACACCAGAGGCCCGCAATGCCTTTGCCAAAGGCGTCGCCGAACACCTCGGCCTGATCCCAAAATCTCAAGAGACAGGGGTGCAGGTAGCGCAAGCGATACCGCTTCCAGGACCAGCAGGTATTGCCGCTGCTGGTGTTGCCGCCCATGACCTTGGCCAGCAGCTTGGGGATAAATATGGCAAAGATATTGACCGTGCCCTGGACGGGGCCTGGGACGCGATCACCGGCGGCCAAAACAGCGTTACGCCAGCGGAGCCGTTGCCCAACCAGACACAGTCGCCCGCCGACCCGCCGGATCTGGACGATACGCCCGCAGGCCGCCCTGACCAGTCCGATCAAACACTGGGCGGATATTCCCTGACTTTCCCGGATGGCAGCAAGCACAAGGATATGGGCACCCTGCCCGCATCCGAAGACCAATCCGGCATCCTGCCACAGGGCACCATCCTGAATATGGAGGATTCCAGCGGCAATACCTATGACATCGATGTCAGCGGGGCGCATCCGGACGACATCACAAAGTTCAAAGGGCATCTCGACGCCATCCCCAACGACCGCGTGCGCGACACAGTTCAACAAATAATCCGTGGTGGTAAGTTAACAACAGACGAGAATGCGGGGAATGAAATATCCAATATTGATGTTAAAACCGGCACAGATCCGGTCTACCATGCAGAAAAAGCATTTGAAGATATTGTGAAGCGAGCGGGCGGTAATCCAAATGATATTAAATCAACTGAAAAAAATGGAAAAAGAACACGGGTCTTTGGTCTGGGTGATGGCACGCATATAACATTCCTAACAGAATCAGGAACAACCCATCCGACAAATTATGTCATAATCAAGAACGAAAACCGCCAAGTGGTTGTGAACTTCAAGACACGATACCAACCTTGAGCGTGGGAGTGCATAAATGAAAATTGAATACTCACGATACAGCTACTACCGGATCTTTGATGCGACCGAGACAGAGCAATTATTCGTCCCAATTGTGAACAAGGTTTTTGTTCCTGACAACCACCCTAATTCCTTGTCGGGCCCAAAGCCTTTCGGATCAGAAATCTTCAACAACCCCAATTGGAAGATTGTCGGATTCGCAGGATCAGCGTGGTACGGCTATATCAGATCAATACCAAGGAACATTCCGGCACAAAGTGTACAGTTAGATCGAGAAACTGGTCTGTGGGACTTGTTGCGACCTCTTTACATGACCCTTGTGGAGCGGGGTGTCGATGAGGTCATTCACATGAACCCGTTTGAACTCCTTGATGGCAAGGGACGAGGCTCCAACGGGGCAATAACAACCTTACCCCGAACGGAAGGCGCATCGCGGACCCTCTTTCCAGAAGGCCCGGTTGGAATTTTTGGATTGGGATGCATAATTTCCAGAGAAGGCGATTGGGGACTGATTGGGCACGAGGACTCCGTTACTATCGTAGGTGGGGAACCGGAATTCATGGACCGTGTAATTGAGCTTGCCGGTGGTGAGGACTTTCTGCGTGCCGAGTTTGACGAGTTCTGGATTGATCGTTACGTCATGAGCGCGCCCCTGAGCCATGACTGGACCTTTGCCTGTTACGACTGCATCGGCTGGCCCGTGCCGGACATCATCCGCAATCTAGAGCCGGGACAAAGTCTGGATCGATCCCATCTCAGTTGGATCAATGACGTGCCTGACAAGGGTACTGATTAGGTTCAGATGCGTGCTCTAATATGCTTCCGGCAGGCGGCAGTTCATCAGCACTGCCTGAATCCGCACGCGACCATGGGCCGGCCCGAGAATACCGCAATTCCGCCACATGGCAGCAAGATTTGACAGCCACCTTTAAAATTAAAGAGGGCAAACTGAAACCGGAAGCATTCGTTTGGACAGACCGAGACTAAGAAGGGCTGTATTCTATGAGACTATATCCTGAAACAGATATTGGGCGCGCATGGCTCTTGCTATTCCTTGGTACCATTCTTGTTTCAGGATACTTCTCTGCTCAATGGATTATCAATAATGTGCCGTTTGTGGCATTTCATCCTGCCTGTAGAAATTACTTCCGAGTACCACCGCAGACCGTAGATGACTTGCATCTGATGTCAGGCGATCTCTCTGATGAGGCTTGGGAACTTGTGAGGGAATCTTATGGAGAAGATCTTAGGCGTTTTGAGGAAAACGGCTTTATCAAAGTAAAGAACAAAAAAGTTTACGTACAAATCAGCTATTACCTACCCGATGAGCATCTTCCTAAATATGGCGGTGAATTCGAAGAGAGTGCATTTTATATGACTCAGCATATTACATACATAATATTTAAACGTCGCCAAGCAGAAGGGGCAGACTTCTCTGATTTCATGGTCTCCTTTGGCAAGAACGGGAAAAAATTAGCTGTCCCAGAACTCATGGACCCAGACGAATGCGGCTTTGCCGAAGAACTCATTCTCAAAGGCGGGCGCTTTGCCCGCGAGTCATCGCAATAGCCATTAAGGATGGCTGCTCCAACGCCTAAGTTTTAAGTTCAGCGAAAGCACCTGTTGTGTCCTAAACACCACCTGAAAATACGATACGAAAGGGCCGGAAAATGAAAGTCGAGTTTGAGAATGACCGTTACTTTCGGGCCTATACGGTGGAAGAGGCGGATGTGTTGTTTCGGGCGGCAAAGGAGCGCATTTTCGTGCCGCAAAATCAATCGCGCCTATTCACAAAGAATGATCCCTTGCTACCGTTCTTTAACAATCCAGATTGGAAATGCATCGCGATCTGCGGGTGCGCCTATGAATCGATGCTGAGTGAAGCACCCCAAACGGGGGGCCCAAAAGATTTGCCGCAACGGTTTATGCATTTCGATGACGGGGAATCCTTTGAGGTCTGGGATGTTATGCGACCGCTTTGGATCGCCCTGATAGAGCGGGAAATTGACGAGGTTCTCCATCTGCCTGTCTTTACGCGATGGTCAGACATTGGTGCGATCGCCACCCCACCCGGTTCCATAAATGGCGACATGGCCTTTTCCTATGATCTTCTCATTACGAAAGGCGCAGGCGGCTTCATGTTCTCGCGCGAGGAAAGCTGGGGAACCTGCACGGATCTGGATTTCTATACCATGTTGGGCGGCGAACCGGATTTTATTGATCGCATTATCGAACTTTCAGGTGGATTGGATCAGCTGATCCATGATTTAGATTCTTACTGGGGGACCGAGTCCGATAGATGCAAACAGCCCTTAGAATTAGCTTGGATGTATGAATGCGCAGGTTGGGAAGTTCCCGACTTCATCGGCGGCCCCCGCAAGACGCCCTATGAACTGGTCGACGTCCTCAAGAACCGCTGACGGCTGGAGTTTGAATGAGACCCTAACAAAAACGCCCGGACCTTGGCCCGGGCGAGTTGCTGTAGTGAGTCTTACATCAATCAGGCGGCGTAGATGCCGGCTTTTTTGATGTCGTCGGAAACATCGGTTTCGAACTGTTTGAAATTGTTCTGGAACAGGCCGCGCAGGTTTTGTGCCGTCGAATCATAGGCCCCACCATCGGTCCAGGTGGTCTTAGGCTGCAACACGTCATTGGGAACGTCCGGGCAGTTTTCGGGGACCAGCAGGCCGAAATTGGGATCCTGAACCTTGGCGACGGAGGCCAGTTTGCCCTCGATCGCAGCGCTGAGCATGGCGCGGGTATATTGGATCGACATGCGCTTGCCGACACCATATTGCCCGCCGGACCATCCGGTATTAACCAGCCAGCAGCGCGCACCGGTCTTTGCCATTTTCTCCCCCAGCATCTTGGCATAGACGGTGGGATGGCGCGGCATGAAAGGGGCCCCGAAACAGGTGGAGAAGGTCGCCTGAGGCTCGGTCACGCCCCGCTCCGTCCCCGCCACGCGGGCGGTATAGCCGCTGAGGAAATGATACATTGCCTGTTCTGGTGTCAGCTGAGAGATGGGCGGCAGGACACCAAAGGCATCGGCGGTCAGCATGACGATATTCTGCGGCTGTCCCCCCATGCCCGACACTTCAATATTCGGAATAAAATCAATCGGGTAAGAGGCACGCGTGTTTTCCGCAAGCGATCCATCAAACAGGTCGCATTCGCGAGTCAGCGGGTCGAACACGACATTTTCCAGGATCGTGCCGAAGCGCTGAGTGGTGGCGAAAATCTCTGGTTCTGCCTGCTGGCTGAGATTGATCACCTTGGCATAGCAACCGCCTTCGAAATTGAAGACGCCATTGTCGGACCAGCCATGTTCATCATCGCCGATCAACGTGCGTGATCCATCCGCCGACAGGGTCGTCTTTCCGGTCCCGCTGAGCCCGAAGAACACCGCAACATCGCCCTTAACACCAATATTGGCGGAGCAATGCATCGGCAGAACACCCTTTTCCGGCAGGATGTAATTCATCAGGGAGAAGACGGATTTCTTGATTTCCCCGGCATATTGGCTGCCCCCGATCAGAACCAGTTTGCGGTTCAGGTCGGCCAGGATGAAACATTCGGAATTGGTGCCGTCCCGCTCTGGCAGCGCATTCATGAAGGGCGCGTGCAGGATCGTCGCATCGGGCACGAAATCCGCCAGGGCTTCGGGTTCTGGAACGATGAACATGTTGCGCGCGAACAGGGCGTGCCAGGGGCTCTCAGAGATCACCCGCACCTTCAACCGATAGGCCGGATCCGCCCCGGCATAGAGGTCCTGAACATACAGATCACGATTTTGCAGATAGACCGAGGTCATGGCATGCAGGCGGTCGAACCGGTCCTGATTGATCGGCTTATTGACCTTGCCCCACCAGATGCTGTCCTTGGTATTCGCCTCTTCCAGGATGAATTTATCATTCGGGGAGCGCCCGGTATATTTGCCGGTCTGGCAGGCCAGCGCACCGCCCTTGGTAATCGTGCCCAGTCCTAGGCGCACAGTCGCTTCGTACAGCGCCTCCGTGCCCAGATTCCAGTGCTGCACCGCCGCATTGACGATACCGTGTTTACCAAGCCCATAGGAGCTGCGGGAGATGATTTTCTCGGACACCAAATATTCCTCCATGGTCGCGCCTGACAGGATTTCGCTAACCTGGACTATCGCGATCTGAGACCGGGATTTGACAGTTTGCGAGCCTTTAGCCGACGCTTTTGTTGCCTACGCTTCAATTATAGACGCACACCTGATGAGGTCACAGCCTCTATGGTGTCGCCCTATCCAACACGGGTGAAAGCCTTGCTGCCTCACCCCCCACCTGATCAGCATGCCGGGGCGACGTTTATACAAGTCGCGACCCAGAATGGCGAGTCTGGAATGCCGCATTTTTCGGCATTTTCTTACACAGATCGCGCCAATTGAACCAGACGTATAAATTCCCGTCGCACCCCCTCTGCATCGCTTACAGTCGTTTCAAAATTCAGACGCGCACAGTCGCCGCCCCGACGCAAATCACACCCTTCCGGGTCGATGCCTGTCAGAAACCACCCAACGCCCGGACGCTTCAGCAAGCGATTTGCATACAGGCCCACCGCATCCAGATGATCGCTGTTCATATGCGCCAGTATTTCAGCCTCCGCGTCCGCCAAATCCTGACAATCGCCCGTAAACAGCACATCCTGTGTCCAGGTTATGCGCCCGAACCCAGCCACCAGATGGGCCCGATCCGGAATCAGACGATAGAGCGAGAAATCCTTAAATCCCGCATACAGCCGGGCAGAGGGGTGCCGTCGAATATAGCGGGTGCGGGCCAGCAGATCATCATCGTCCGCTTCTATCCGCCCCTGCAGGCTGACCCTGGCCCCGGTCAGGGGGTTATCCAGCCCGACCGTTCCATCGATCAACAGCGAGACCCGCGGATCAGCCTTCAAATTTTTCGTATGTTCGGCCAGGTCACTGAGCAACAGCAACGGCTCCCCCCTGGGCGTCGAAGCAATCAGAACAAGGGAGCCATAGGGCTCCCCCGTGTCGGGCAATTTGGTGGACAGGACAGCCCTGTCTGTCGCCCGCACCAGCAGGCGGCAGGTCTTGGCGGCATTGTCTGTCGACATGTCTTTTTCCATGGCCCAATCTGATCTTGTTCCACCTGGGACTGCAAGAATTCCTTATATGCGGCGACGGATCATGTCTTTTGCCGCCAACAGGGCACCAGCGACAATGGCCACACAGGCCAGGGCCAGAACCAGACTGACGCTGGCCTGTCCCGCCACCACCAACAGGATCGCAGATAATAGCGGGGCCATGTAGCTCAAGGCCCCCAAAGTCCTGATATTGCCGCGCTTCATCCCGATATCCCAGGCAAAGAACGCCGCCCCGACCGGCCCCAACCCCAACAGCAGGATTGCACTCCAGATCAGCGGCGTTTCCGGCTGGATCCAGGTTTCAAACAGGCCATGACAGACAAATCCGCCAATCGCCGTAGCGGCACAGAACCAGCCCACGGCATCGGTCGGCACCTTACCAAAATAGCGCGATCCAACCGAATAGCTGGACCAGGTCAGGGCGCAGGCCGCAGCCGACAGATAGCCCAGCAGATATTGATCCTTGAAACGGACCGACCCCCCATCGGTCACCAGTAATACGCACCCGCCAAGCCCCAACAATACCCCCACGATATGATGCCAGCCCAACCGTTCCGACCCTGGCAGAAGGGCGGAAAAGACCACGATCAACAGCGGCCACAGATAGGCGATCAGGCTTGCCTCCACCGCCGGGGCATTCTTCAGGGCCATGAAGTAAAAGAAATGATAGCCAAACAGGCCCGCCGTGCCAAAAATCCAGACCCGGACAGGCTGGCGCAGATGGGCACCAATCGCCTCCCCCCGCCACAGCCATTTCGCCAGCATCAACAGGAACGCGATGGTAAATGTCATCCCGACAAGCTGAAAGGGCGGAATGCCCCCGGTCCAGGTCGTGAACACAGCCAGCGCGCCCCACATGACAATCGCCGAAAACCCGATCAGCGTCGCTTTGACCTCACCCATGGCAATTGCCTAACAGATATCAGTGCCGGAAATGGCGCATGCCGGTGAAGACCATGGCGATTCCTGCCTCGTCAGCGGCGGCGATGACTTCTTCGTCGCGCATGGAGCCGCCGGGCTGGATGGCAGCCGTCGCCCCGGCCTTGATGGCTTCCAACAGACCATCTGCAAAGGGAAAGAAAGCGTCCGAGGCAACAACAGAATCCTTTGTGCCTTGCTGTTCAGAAGACTTCTGGGCGGCAATCCGCGCGCTGTCGACACGGCTCATCTGGCCCGCACCAATGCCGACCGTGGCATTGTCTCTTGCATAGACGATGGCGTTGGATTTGACGTGCTTGGCAACCCGCCAGGCGAACATCAGATCTGATAATTCCTTATCGGTCGGGCTGCGCTTGGTCACCACTTTCAGGTCCTTTAGGGAAACACGCCCGCTGTCAGCAGATTGGATCAGGATGCCACCTGCAACAGAGGACAGACGATTTCGCATGGCCTTGGGATCAGGCATGGTGCCGGTACGCAACAGACGCAGATTGGGCTTCTGTCCCAGGGTTTCGCGGGCACGGGACCCAAATTCCGGGGCGATTACCACCTCAAGAAACAATTCCTTCAGCTTCAATGCCAGATCCAGATTAACGGACCGATTGACCGCAACGATGCCGCCAAAGGCCGATACCGGGTCACAGGCCAGGGCCCCATCCCAAGCATCCGCTAAGGTTTCACCACTGGCGACGCCACAGGGATTGGCATGTTTGACGATCACAACCGTCGGTTCTTCGAATTCCGCAGCCAATTCAAACGCCGCATCCGCGTCATTGATGTTGTTATAGCTGAGTTCCTTGCCCTGCAATTGCTCACAATTGGCAACACCGGGGCGATGGTCGCCCGCACGGGTGTACAGGGCGGCCTGCTGATGCGGGTTCTCGCCATAGCGCAGTTTCAGCGACCGGCGACCGGCGACCGCCAGACGCTTGGGCCAATGTTCCCCCTGTTGTGACGCGAACCAGCTGGCAATCGCACTGTCATAGGCGGCGGTGCGGGAATAGGCCTCCCGCGCCAGAAACTGACGCAGTTCCAGGGGCGTGCTGCTGTCATTGTCATCCATCGCCTTGAGGATGCTTTCATATTCAGCCGGATCGGTGCTGACGGTCACGCATTCATGGTTTTTCGCCGCCGCCCGAATCATCGCGGGCCCGCCGATATCAATATTTTCGATACATTCTTCATAGCTGGCCCCGGATGCGACCGTCTCGGCAAACGGATAAAGGTTCACCACCACCATATCGATGGGGGCGATGGAATGGGTTTCCATCGCAACCCGATGCTTGGGATCATCCCGACGGGCCAGGATTCCGCCATGGATAGAGGGGTGCAGCGTTTTCACGCGCCCGTCCATGATTTCTGGAAATCCAGTGTGATCCGATACTTCGGTCACGGCCAGACCAGCCTCTTTCAATACCTTCGCGGATCCGCCCGTCGACAGCAGGCGCACCTTATGGCGCGCCAAGCCTTGAGCAAATTCCACCAGCCCGGTCTTGTTGGAAACAGAGATCAAGGCGCGGTGTATCGGCATATCGGTCATGGTAAGCAGTATCCTTCGTGTCAGGTCAGTCGGTCTGGGGACGCCCCGATTCCGAATTGGCGTGTTCCGCAGTAACATGGTCCGGGGCGACGGGTGCCATCGTCCCTGGATCTGGCGTATATTCCGGCACCAAATCGGTCATAATGCGCAGCACTGTATCACGCTGTCCCGCCCGCGCAGCTTTTTCAAGCGCATCAAGGGCAGATTGCAGATCTTTCAGATTTCCGGTTCGGGGGGCTGCCAGCGTCATACCCGGCGCACGGGTGGGCAATTCCGCTTCCCCACCGTGCAATAATTCTTCATACAGTTTTTCACCGGGCCGCAATCCGGTGAATTTGATCTGGATGTCTTTATCAGGTTGCAGTCCGGCCAACTGGATCATCTGACGGGCCAGATCCAGAACCTTGATGGGCTGGCCCATATCCAGCACGAAAATACGGCCAGCGGCGTCGGCATCCTCTGTCCCGACGACAGCGGCCTGCAACACCAGTTCGACGGCTTCACGCACGGTCATAAAATACCGGGTCACCTCGGGATGGGTGACGGTCAGGGGGCCGCCCGCCTGTAACTGACGCCGGAACAGCGGCACCACGGATCCGGTGGAGCCCAGCACATTGCCAAACCGGACGACGACATAGCGGGTGCCACCTTCGGCGCGGGAAACCGGATCCAGTGCCTGGATATAGGATTCCGCCACACGCTTGGTTGCGCCCATAACATTGGTCGGATTGACAACCTTGTCCGTAGAAATTTGCACCATGCAATCGACCCCCGCCGCACGACAGGCATCTGCGACGATGCGACTGCCCAGCGCATTGGTCTGCACGCCTTCCAGCGGGTTTGCTTCAACCATCGGCACATGCTTCAGGGCCGCTGCATGAAATACCAATTGGGGGTGCAGCCGCTGCATGGTGTCCTGCACCCGCATTTTGTCGCGCACATCGCCCAAAACGGCTTCGCGGGGCAGATCGGGGTGTTTTTCCGCCATCGCCATATCAATCTGATACAGTTGATATTCCGACGCATCGAACAGGAACAGATGCGACGGATGGCTGTCAGCGATCTGGTTGACCAATTCGGATCCGATCGTTCCCCCCGCCCCGGTGATCAGAACCCGCCGGCCCCGCACCAGCGCTTTCATCGCTTCCCGATCCAGCGGTTGCTGGGGGCGGCCCAACAAGTCCTCTACCGCGACCGGTTTGATTTCCAATCGATCAGACTCCAGACCGCCGCGCAATTCCGTCAGTTTCGGCGCACGCGATACGGTCAGGCCATGGGCCTCCGCCTTTTCCATGACACGGCGCACCAGTGCCCCATCCAGGTTTTCCTTGGTAATGACCAATTTTTGTGGGGCCAGAGTGCATTTCTTCAGCACGTCCTGGATATCCTCCACCGTACCCAAAACCGGCACATTGTGGATTTCCCGACCGACCCGACCGCCGGTTTCATCCAGAATGCCGACCGGATAATAGGGCGTGTTGGCATCCCGTCGCAATTCCCGCAGGAACAGTTCGGCCCCGTCTCCGGCACCGACCAGCAAGATCGGAACCTGTTTCGTCGGGCTTTTCAGCAATCCTTTGCGGATGCCGCGATCCTTCATGACACGATATAAAAACCGTGGCCCGCCCAGCATCGCCAACAGCACAAACCAATTGATCAGGGGCAGGGAACGGGGCACCGATTCCAGACGCCCAACGATAAACATCAGGGGCAGAAAAATCAGCACGATCAAGGTCACAGCCTTGGTCATGGCAACCAGGTCATCGATGGAGGCGTAGCGCCAGATCCCCTTGTACAGGCGACTGGTCAGGAAAACCACGGCGGCGATCAGCGTGAAAATTATTGTCCCGCGCAGTAAATAGCTGCCCGCAAATATAAAAATCCCATCCCCCATGCGCAGATACAGCGATAGGGGAAAGGACAACGCCGCCATAATCACGTCATGGGTGAAGGCGATGCGCGCGCGGTTATGTTTCAATAGGCCCAACATAACTGGCGTATAGCCTTGCAAGTGTTTCCAGGCAAGCGATTGACTCGTTTACCGCACCGTTACGACCCGGCAAAGGCCCGCGCGGTTTGCAACACGGCCTGTTCTGCCGGCACGGGCGGTTCCCACCCATCCATTGCACCATTAGAGGTGAAACTGCCTGTCAGGCGGGCAACGGCCGGATAGGTTCCGGTCACACGCCCCATGCCCCGCATCAGGGCGACTGGAACCGGCAGCAGGAGACAACGCCGCCCCATTCCCTGGGCCAGAAGGCGGACAAGATTGGCCGTGCTGAAATCACGGCTGTCTTTTGGGTGATAGGTGCCTGGATGACAGGTCAGTGCATGGCGCACCGCATCGGCCAGATTATCGATATAGATCAGGCTGCGCTGATTTTCGATTGCACCAAAGGGCAGCGGCCATCCGCTGGCGACCAGATGCATCAACCGATCAAAATTTGCCTTCACACCGGGTCCATAGACCAGGGGCGGGCGCAAAATGACGGTCTGCATGTCACCAGACAATTCCCGCACGGCGGCTTCCGCCTCTGTCTTGCTGACGGCATAGGCGTCAAACGGGGCGGGCGGGTCGTCTGGGGTCACTTCAACCCCGTTTTCGCCCAGAACCTTTATCGTGCTCATAAAAACAAACCGGCCAATGCCGCGATCTGCTGCCTGGCGCACCAGATTGGCGGTCCCGTGCAGATTGACCTCTCGAAACGCATCTTCCCCTTTGGCGCTGTCTGGGCCCATGATATGAACCCGCGCGGCAAGGTGAACCACCGCCTGACAGTCCTGCAAGGCCTGTCCCCAATCGGTGCCGCGGTGAATTTCGCCCACATCATGGCGACCAACGGGACGGGGTTTGTATCCAGCCCGGGTCAATGCGGCGCATACCGCGCGCCCGACAAAACCGCTGGCCCCGGTGACCAGAACGGTTCCGCCCGGCTTCAGCGTTTCATCCAGCATAATACTCCTCCCACCGCAGCGACGCTTACGACCAATGCCTCTATCGCATGACTGAGCGAGAGGAAGGCACAGGCAACCAGGACGGCATTCAGGCATGCAATGACGGCGGAAATACGGCAATGCGCATGACGGCGCGACAGGCCAGAATTCATGCGGGATGCCACCGCCTGTTGATAGAAATGTTCTTTATGGGCCAACCAGACTTTTTCACCCCGCGTGGCCCGGATTACCAGGGTCAGTCCAGCATCTGCCAGGTAATAGGCAGG
This sequence comes from Rhodospirillaceae bacterium, assembly GCA_002709955.1. GTDB lineage: Bacteria > Pseudomonadota > Alphaproteobacteria > UBA8366 > Aestuariispiraceae > Pacificispira. The sequence continues at coordinate 25,560 of PAQY01000009.1, read as the reverse complement.
CAGGATCACCGCCGCGGCCCAATAACCCTTCACGGCCAGGAACAACAGGAACCAGCCCAGGCAATAGCCCAAAGGAACACTGCCAACATCCCCCATGAACAGTTTTGCAGGCGGCCAGTTCCACACCAGAAAACCGGCTGCGACCACTGCGATTGCCAAAGGTGCTGCCATCGGCAAACTTTCAGAAGCAGGATCCATCGACACAACACTGGCAATTAACACCATGCCGCCTGCGACGCCGATGGTCTCAACACCGGTTATGCCATCAATCCCATCCATGAAATTATAGAAATTCAAAAACCCCGCCCAGATCAGGACAACCAGGATTGCATCAACCCAGGCTGGCAATAGGCCCTGAAAGACCAGACCATTATCCGGCAATGCCCAGACCCCGATGGCGCAGGCAACCAGATGCGCGGGCAGGCGCAATCCCGCCCCCAGAGGTCGTAAATCATCCAGCCAGGACAATAGACACAGGCCCAACGCGCCCAGCATCATCGCGGGATCAAGGCCAACCGCAAGATCAGGGCGCAGCCACTGCAAGGCAATCCAGGCAATCGCGATTGTCGCTGCAACGGCAATGCCCCCACCCCGTGGGGTCGGCGTATCGTGATTGGACCGCGCATTGGGCGCATCCAGAATCGCGCGGTGGCGCAACCAGCGCAGCACGACGCCGGTCAGCAGAATGCTGAGGGCAAAAAGTATCCCGGAAAAGACGATATAGAAAATCATGGGGTCGATTTACGGCGCGGACCCGCTGTGAGGCAAGGGAATTTCGAAGTCCTGTCCCTCAGGATGCGCGGCGCAGGCGGTCATTGCCAACCCGAACCTTGACCTGTTGCCCCAAAATCGACATCAGCACAAAAACGCGGTCCCGGTCTGATTTTGCCGTCACCATTGCCGCCACATCTGACAGGGGGCCATCGGTGATCTGGACCTTATCACCAGCATTGAATTCAGCCTCTTTTGGCAGGCGAACAATGCCATCGGCATCCTCCCGCATCCGCAATTCATCAATCACCGCATCGGGGACAGCCGCCGGGCGCTCACCAAACGAGACCACATTGGCAACCCCGAATGTGCCATAGATCGAGCGCCATCGGCTGGCATCCAGATCCGCGCGGACAAAGAAATAGCGCGGGAACATCGGGACCGTGACAACCGAACTGCGCCGCGCATGGGTTTTGCGCTGTGCCAGTCGGGGCAGATAGGTTTCAAACCCCTGCGCTTGGAGATTTCCTTCAGCGATGCGTTCCTGCGACGGCTTGGAATAGATGACGAACCATTGCTTCATTGCGGCAACTCCGGTCGTGCCGCTGGCTTATCCGTCCGAACATGCAGCAATCGGGGGGCTTTGACGCGCGCCATGCCATACCGGGCGATCATCGCATCATAGGTCGCCTGGGACTTTTTAACATCCGTGATCAAATAGGCTTCACCGGCGGGTAAGTCTTCTATCCGGCGGACAACGGGCAGGCCTGCAAAGCTGTCCTTGCTGCTGTCTGGATCGACAATGCCGATAAGGGTCACATCAATCTGTAACTGACATAAGGCGGCAATCTCTGCCAATTCACTGACGCCGATCAGCACGACAGCGCGCCGGTCCTGGGCAACAAATTCTTCCAGCGCTTCGCTGATCTGTGTTTTCGCACGGCGGAAGAATGTCAGGGAACTGCTGAGATATTCCGCTGTCAGGCGGGCTTTTTCATGAAAGCCCTGCGGCGTCACATAATAGGCATAGCGATTGGGGGGAACCTGCTGAACCTTGATCCACCCCTTATGGGCGGCCCGTTTCAGATAGGAATTGGCAAGACCCAGCGCGATGCCCAATTCACCCGCCAGCGAGCGTTGCGTCACCTGGCCTTCACGCTCCACCGCCGTCAACAGACCCAATGTGATCGCCATATCGGCGTCCACCGTGTCTATATCTATTGGCTTCTTGTCGCTCATTTCAGGGCCCGCATCAAACCATGTTCATGGCTTGAACACGTACCCTGTTCATCGCATGAACGTCAAGTTAAATATCAGCGCCAGGCGCTTTCCTTTGAAAAACAGGGCTTTCTGGGGTGCTGAGTGTTCGGACTGTCTGGTCCTTTTACTGCCATGATGCGAATCACTGAAACGGACCCTTTGATCAATACAAACCGCAGGTTTCGACAGTGCTTGAGCCGGACCCGCTATCCATTGTATTACGGCGGCAACTTAGGTATGAAGGAAATCAAGAGGGGCAAACACTCCAATGGTTGGGGGTCTGCACCCAGATATCTGATGTGGTTTTCATGAGGATGAGCTCTTGACGGGTAACGAAGCAGTCGCAACGGTGCGCCAGAACAGCTTCTCGTATGAGGAATTGATCGAATGCGCAAAGGGCAACCTCTTTGGGCCGGGAAATGCGCAATTGCCATTGCCCCCGATGTTAATGATGGACCGCATTGTCACCATCACAGAAGACGGTGGCGAGCAGGGCAAAGGCCATATCCTGGCGGAATTTGACATTACGCCGGATCGCTGGTTCTTCGATTGCCATTTTCAGGGTGACCCCGTTATGCCCGGTTGCCTGGGCCTGGATGCGATGTGGCAGCTTGTTGGCTTCTTCCTGGGCTGGATGGGCGCACCGGGTAGAGGGCGCGCCTTGGGCGTGGGCGAAGTGAAGTTGTTCGAACAGGTGCTGCCCACCGCAAAGAAAGTCACTTACGAGATCACTCTGAAGCGCGTTATCATGCGCAAATTGGTGATGGGCATTGCCGACGGCCTTATGAAGGTTGATGGAAACCCCGCCGCAGAAGTGCGCGATATGAAGGTTGGTCTGTTCAAAACCGATGGGTCTTAAACGTTTCGCTGGTCTTAATTTCTGACAGGGTCGCCCCTATATGCGACTCGAGCAGGTCAATAAAAGTCCTGATTGTTTCACTTAACGAATGGAGCTGCGACGCAAATGAACACGCGGCGGGTAGTAATCACCGGAATTGGCATCGTGTCGTGTATCGGCAATACGCAAGACGAGGTGCTGGAGTCCTTGCGCAACGGCCGCAGTGGCATCAGCCACAGCGACGACTATGAAGAACGCGGATTCCGCAGCCATGTTCATGGTAAGCCCAATATTGATGTCAGCGATCATATTGATAAGAAGCTGCTGCGATTCATGGGGGATGGTGCGGCCTTCAACTATATCGCCATGCAACAGGCAATCGACGATTCGGGCCTGACAGAGGACGAAGTTTCCAATGAGCGCACGGGCCTGATCATGGGGTCGGGCGGTCCTTCGACCAAGAACATGCTTTGGGCCTGGGATACCGCGCGCGAGAAATCTGCAAAGCGGGTCGGTCCCTTCATGGTGCCGCGCATCATGTCGTCCACCAATTCCGCAACTCTGGCGACGCCGTTTAAGATCCGGGGATATAACTACTCCATCAGCTCCGCCTGTTCGACCAGCGCCCATTGCATCGGCAACGGCGCGGAACTGATCCAATGGGGCAAGCAAGACATCGTCTTTGCCGGTGGCGGCGAAGAACTGGACTGGACCATGACGGTGGTCTTCGACGCCATGCCGGCACTCAGCAGTGGCTATAATGACAATCCGACCAAGGCCAGCCGCGCCTATGACAAAAACCGCGACGGCTTCGTGATTTCCGGCGGTGGCGGCGTGGTTGTTCTGGAAGAATTGGAACATGCCCGGGCGCGGGGCGCAAAAATCTATGGTGAAGTGGTCGGGTACGGCGCCAATTCCGATGGCTATGACATGGTTCAGCCCTCTGGCGAAGGTGCGGTGCGCTGCATGAAATTAGCGCTGCAGGGATTGAATGAGCCGGTCGGCTATATCAACACCCACGGGACCTCCACCCCGATTGGCGATACCCGCGAATTGCAGGCGATCAAGGAAGTGTTTGGCGACAAGGTGCCGATTATTTCGTCAACCAAGTCCATGACGGGTCATTCTCTGGGCGCGACCGGCGTGCAGGAGGCGATCTATTCGCTGCTGATGATGAATCATCGCTTCGTCGCGCCGTCGATCAATATCGACGAATTGGATGAGGAGGCGGAAGGCCTGCCCATCGCCAGAGAGCGGATCGACGATATTGATCTTAATCTGGTGATTTCAAATAGCTTTGGTTTCGGCGGCACCAATGCCACGCTCGCCCTCCGAAAAGTAACGGATTGAATCGGTCGATGAGCGCAAAGAAACTTATGGCCGGAAAACGCGGCCTGATCATGGGGGTTGCCAACCAGCATTCTATTGCCTGGGGGATTGCCAAGGCCGCCCACGATCACGGTGCTGAACTGGCCTTCACTTTTCAGGGGGAAGCGTTTGAAAAGCGTGTCCGCCCTATTGCGGAAAGTGTGAATGCGGCGGCCTGCCTGCCCTGTAATGTTGCCACCGATGAAAGCATCAAGGAAACATTTGAGGCCCTGGGCAAGGTCTGGGACAGCTTTGATTTCGTCGTCCACGCCATCGCCTATTCCGATAAGGAAGAGCTTAAGGGGCGATATGTTGACACGACTCGCAACAATTTCCGCCATACGCTGGATATTTCCTGCTTTTCCTTCACGTCGGTCGCGAAATACGCCGAACCAATGCTGCGCCCTGGGGGCAGCCTGTTGACCCTAACCTATGAGGGCGCGCAACGTGTCATGCCCTCCTATAACGTAATGGGCGTTGCAAAAGCCGCCTTGGAAGCATCGGTGAAATATCTTGCCGTCGATCTGGGGCGCAATGGTGTGCGGGTGAACGCCTTATCCGCCGGTCCGATGCGCACCCTGGCGGGGTCTGCGATTGCAGGGGCCCGGTTTACCTATAACTGGCAGGGGAAATCCTCCCCCCTGCGGCGGAACATTGAATTGGAAGAAGTCGGAAATTCCGGGCTTTATCTGATTTCCGATCTGTCTGGCGGCGTGACCGGTGAAGTGCATTATGTCGACAGCGGATACCATCTGGTCGGCATGGCAATTCCGGCAGAAACAGACCTGGAATAGTAACCGCTTATTGACCCCTTAACAGGTCTGCCGCTTTCTGTGCGGAATCGACGACCGATGACTCGCGAATTGGGGCTATCACGGGTCGTGCAGTGCTCTTATAAGCCTGGTCCAAAAGCTCCATCGCCTTCAGGAAGGCGGAATGCACTTCCGCATTTTGCTGCGACAGAAGGGGCAACGCGACCGACGCCCGATATTGGGCTGCTTTGTAAAAGCCATATCCATTCAACCAGGTACGATCGGTGCCATCCGACCCAAAGGCCGCGTTATATTGGGTTGCCGCCCGAACAAGCAGATCTGCCAGAACATCAGCCTGGCTGTCTTCTGAACTGTCCTCACTTTTTGGGGTGATCGATTCCGCATTGGTCAACGCGCTAAAGATCGAATCAATCGCTGCCTGCATGTCGCTTTGTGACTTCTCCATAAAGACCACATCGGACGCCTCGCTTAAAGCATCCTTGAATGCAGGTGCACCCTGTTCGTCCAAATAGGGTTCCAGATTGACATAAATATCTTCCATGGGGGCTTTAAACATCTCCCCCGCCGTGTCCAGTTCGTTATTCTGATACGCAGTCAGGCCCGCCCAAAAATAGGCCCGGATCGTGTCCAATGCCAAAAGATAAACAACCGGATCCTGGGCGGCGCGATCGGGGTCAACGACATCGTCAACGGCCTGGCCGGTCGTCTGGTCCATCGCCAAGATGTATTCTTTCCCGTCCGCTTTCCAGGCTGTGGAGTGCGTTGGCATTGCAGAATCAGACGCAGCCATCGCATATCCAGACAAACCAATGATCGCAGCAAAGACAAGGCCAGTAAAATAACTGGATTTTGACATCCCAAACACGCGCATCTTTGGTCCTTCTGTTTATCCATTGCAGTATCGCAGGTTTGCATATTTGGATGTTCACGTCGGTTTCAAGCAATTATCCCTGTCGATACCTGTGCTAACCCAAAACGGATGGGGCAGAAACTGGCACATTTGTCGTCATCATGCTTGACGCCACGCCGGAAGCTTGGTCCACAAGGGTGGCACAGATCATTAACGATGAACGGCGACTTAAGGTACACACTGTATGCATTTACTGGCCGCGACACCGGGGGGAATTGACGATGGGTCCGAAGCTGTCGATCTGAATCAGGACCCGGCCGATATTGTCATTCTCAGCGCCGCCGACACAGAAATCGCCTGTTTCGCTGCTGCCCAGGCCCGCCGCCAGGAGAAAGACCCCTCTGCGCCCAGCCTGCGCTGTGCCAATCTGCTGCATCTGGGGCATAACTATTCCGTCGATCTGTATCTGGAACAGGTGATCGGCAGCGCCAAACTGGTGATCGGGCGATTGCTGGGCGGGCGGGGCTATTGGTCCTATGGCGTGGATGAAGTTACCGCCCTGTGCCGGGATAAGGGCATCGCGCTGGCCTGGCTTCCTGGTGATGATCAGCCGGATACAGAATTGCATGGCCTGTCTACCCTGCCTGCGGAAACATTGCATCGACTTTGGCAGTATTGTGTGCATGGGGGCATCGACAATGCGGACCATGCGCTGGCCTATGCCGCGACCCTGATGGATCATGCGGCAGAATGGCAGGAACCCGCCCCCCTGTTGCGCGCGGGCCTGTATTGGCCAGGCAAAACCCTGCCGGATATCACAGACCTTCCCCATGACACAGCCCAGCCCACAGCCGCCATTGTGTTTTATCGTGCGCTGTATCAGGCCGCCAATCTGCGCGTCATTGACGCCCTGATCACCGCCCTGCAAGCCGCCGGGATAAACCCGCTGCCGATCTATGCCGCCAGCCTGAAAGACCCGGTTGCAGCCGATACAGTGTCCGATTTGATGGCCCGGGGGACTGTTGAAATCGTTCTGAACGGGACTGGGTTCGCCCTGTCTGTTCCAGGGGCGGCCCGCAGCCAAACCCCCTTCGACGGACAGGATTGCCCGGTCCTGCAGGTGGTCTTTTCCGGCGGGAACGAAGCCGCCTGGCGCGATGGGACACGGGGCCTGGCCGCCCGGGATATCGCCATGAATGTCGCCCTGCCAGAAGTCGATGGCCGACTGCTGACCCGCGCCGTCAGCTTTAAGGGCAGCGCCAAACGCGATCCCCTGACCCAGGCCGATATCGTCACCTATGATCCTGTTCCAGATCGCTGTCAGTTCGTCGCCGACCTGGCGGGACAATGGCTACGCCTGCGCCGGACCCCGGCATCAGATCGACGAGTCGCAATTATCTTTGCCAATTATCCCAATAAGGATGCCAGATTGGGCAATGGCGTTGGGCTGGACACGCCGGCTGGCACATTGGCCCTGCTGGATGGGCTGCGCCAGGCGGGATACCATGTTGATGGGGGGTTCGATAGCAGCGACGCCCTGATCAATCATTTGAAAGCCGGGCCAACCAATGCGGCAATCAAGGGTCGGGATATCCGCGAATGCCTGGCCCTGCCGGACTATCATTACTTTTTCAGCAGCCTGCCCGATGCCGTGCAACAGGCCGTCACCGACCGTTGGGGACCACCGGAAGCCGACCCGTTCTTTCACGCCGGAGAAACCGATTGCGGGTTTTTTGCGCTGCCGGTCTTTCGATTGGGCAATATCGCCATCGGGCTACAGCCCGCGCGCGGCTATAATATCGATCCAAAATCCAGCTATCACAGCCCGGATTTGGTGCCACCCCATGGCTATCTGGCCTTCTATGCCTGGATTCGGGAAGCGTTTCGCGCCCATGCCGCTCTGCATATGGGCAAGCATGGAAATCTGGAATGGCTGCCGGGCAAGGCAATCGCGCTGTCGGAAAGCTGCTTCCCAGAGGCGATCCTGGGGCCGATGCCCCACCTGTATCCCTTCATCGTCAATGATCCAGGCGAGGGGACCCAGGCCAAGCGTCGTGCGCAGGCCGTCATCATCGACCATCTGACACCACCGCTGACCCGGGCGGAAAGCTATGGGCCACTGAAAGATCTGGAACTGCTGGTCGATGAGTATTTTGAGGCCGCAGGCGTTGACCCCAGGCGCATCAAGGTGCTGAAACGCGATATTCTGGACCTGACCCATCGCATTGGCCTGTCGCAGGATTGCGGCATTCAGCCCGATGAGGATGAGGAACAGGCGCTGGCCAAGCTGGACAATTACCTGTGCGAATTGAAGGAAATGCAAATTCGCGACGGCCTGCATATCTTTGGTCGCGCGCCCCAAGGCGACCAGATGACAGACCTGCTGGTTGCCCTGGCCCGTGTGCCGCGCGGCACGGCACAGGGGGGCGATGCCTCCCTGATCCGCGCACTGGCAAAGGATTTCAAATTCGATGGCAGCTTTGACCCACTGGATTGTGTCATGGGCGATGTCTGGACCGATTCGAAACCAAACACCTTGCAAGACCTGGATCCCGCCCCCTGGCGCAGCAATGGGGACACGGTTGAACGCCTGGAAGCCTTAAGCCGCCTGATGGTATTGGGACAGGCCGCAGCGCCTGGCCCCAACAGTGCCGCCGTGCTGGACTGGATCACTGGTTCTTTAAGGGGGATGGTGGAAAATTGTGGCCCGGCCGAAATCAACGGCGTGCTGACCGCCCTGGACGGGCGCTTCCTGGACCCCGGCCCATCAGGTGCGCCCACGCGGGGGCGTCCCGACGTGCTGCCCACAGGTCGAAACTTTTATTCGGTTGATACCCGCACCGTACCCACCCCGGCAGCCTGGACGCTGGGCTGGAAATCGGCGCAATTGCTGGTGGAAACCTATGCCCAGGAACATGGCGATTATCCAACCCGGCTGGCGCTGAGTTGCTGGGGCACCGCCAATATGCGAACCGGGGGCGATGATATCGCCCAGGCATTGGCGCTGATGGGCGTGCGACCCCTATGGGACAGTGCGTCGCGCCGTGTCACCGGATTTGAAATCCTGCCCACCGATATGCTGGACCGACCCCGCGTTGATGTAACCTTGCGTATTTCAGGATTTTTCCGCGATGCCTTCCCCAATCTGATCGATCTGGTGGATTCCGCCGCCCGCGCAGTTGCCGCCCTGGACGAGCCTGCGGAACTAAACCCATTGGCGGCGAATGTCCGTGCGGAAGCGGATGCCTTGGCGGCGGATGGACTGGACATAGATACGGCAAAACAACGGGCCGGTGCCCGCATATTTGGTTCCAAACCCGGGGCCTATGGCGCGGGATTGCAGGCCCTGATTGACGAGAAAGGCTGGACCACGGACGCTGATCTGGCAGAGGCCTATCTGGCCTGGGGCGGTTATGCCTATGGCGCGGGCCGGGAGGGTGAAGCCGACCGCGCCGGGCTGGAGCGACGGCTGAGCAAGGTTCAGGCGATCCTGCACAATCAGGACAATCGCGAACATGATCTGCTGGATTCGGACGATTACTATCAGTTTGAAGGCGGCATGGCGGTCACCACGCGCGCCCTGACGGGACAGACCGTCCCCGTCTATCACAATGACCACAGCCGCCCGGAATCTCCAAGAATTCGTAAGCTGGAAGACGAAATTGGCCGGGTCGTGCGGGCCCGTGTGGTCAATCCCAAATGGATCGCAGGGGTCATGCGCCATGGCTATAAAGGGGCGTTTGAGATGAGCGCGACTGTTGATTACCTGTTCGCCTTCGCCGCCACCGCGCGCGCCGTGTCCGATCACCATTTCGATGCGGTTTTTGAGGCTTATCTGATGGACCCCGCTGTGCGCGACTTCCTGCAACACAGCAACCCAGACGCCCTGCACGACATCGCCGCGCGCCTGACAGAGGCACAGGATCGCGGCCTATGGTCTTCGCGCCGCAACGATACCCGCCCCGTTCTGGCGGAATTATTAAGACAGGGCAGCGCTTTATCTGGGTAATGCATTGCGAATTCGCAGCGCGAGACGGGTCTCTTGACTCGATTTGGTCTTTGGGGGGACACTTCTCTTGCGCGGACGAAGTAAAATTCGTTGGTGAAACATCCGCCCCAAAACCCTGGGGTGGACGGAGCCCTCTCACAACGGCCGGTGGGACCTGGTTCCAGAATAAATGAGCGTGTAAGACGCGAAACCAACCGGGGGTCTCCGAACAGGGGACCTCCGTTTGCATTCACATCATGCCAACAGTGCCGATTGCTTCAGCGCCTGATCGCGTTCTTCAAACAGCCACGCACGAAACGCCTGTAACCGGGGGTCGGCCGCATTTGTGGGCGGATATACCAGATGATAGCCCAGCCGCTCATTAATCTGCAGCGCATTGGCAAAGGGCTGCACCAGTTTTCCGCTGGCCAGCTCCGCCTCTACAAAAACATGCCCGACCAGCGCAACGCCCTGACCGGACGCCGCGAAATCGATTGCCAGAATGTAATCATTGAAGCGCGGACCCCGGTTTGCATCCACACCGGTTATGCCTGCCGCGCGCAGCCAAAGGGCCCAAGTATCCTCCATCGCCGCAGCGCCCGTATCCTGAATATGGATCAGTGTATGGTTCTTTAAATCCTCCGGTTTCTTTAAAGGATTTGGTCCATTCACAAGGCTGGGACTGCACACCGGAACGGTGGGGGTTGCAAACAGCCGCTCACAGGTCAGGCCGGGATAGGACCCCAGGCCGAACCGAATGCCCATATCAATCTCTTCCTTGTCGAACTGAACCAGTTTGGCATTGGCATCGATGCGCAATTCGATTTCAGGATGGGCCGCATGGAACCGGCCCAGGCGCGGCACCAACCATTTTCCCGCCATAGACGGCGGCAGCGTCACCGTCAGGGGCCCATCGCGCCCCCCATTGCGCATCAGACCATAGGCCGCTTCCAATTGATCAAATGCATCGGTCAGGGCCGGGGCGGCGGCCCGTCCGGCCTCCGTCAGGGCAAGGGCGCGGGTCAGCCGCCGGAACAGGGTCAGACCGCAATGATCTTCTAATGTCTTGATCTGCTGGCTGACCGCCGCTGGCGTCACGCGCAATTCCTCCGCCGCCAGCTTGAAACTGAGGTGACGGGCCGCAGCCTCAAAGGCCCGCAGCGACGATAAGGGTGGAAGGGAGCGCATGACGATATCCTTTATAGAATAGTATATCTTAATTATAAACCAAAAATTACTCGTTTGTGAAGCGCAAAGATTTACCCCATCTTAGGATCAGTTAAGGCGATCAAACGCCCCGGAAACCCAAGTGTAAGGAGAGGTATTATGTACTACATGCCCTATGATCTGATGACCCTGACTTTTTATGCGTCACACCGCCAACAGGTGAATGAAGCTAAGGCATATCGGTCCTGGCAATCGATCAACCAGACCAAACGCCGTCTTGCCCGCTTGATGAATTGGGGGCGCAAAGAAACGTCCCTGCCCCAGAGTGCAAGTGCCTGAACATTGATTACCGAAGCACCCCAGTGCAGATCCCAAACTGAGCCCCGGACGATCCCCCTGTCCGGGGCTACTTTTTTGATCGGCAGGACCCCTAATATGCCACAACACCGTCACCCCGGACCCAATCCGGGGTCCAGAGTGGTCAGGCAGGTTCAGAGCAGACCGCCCAGGACTCCCGCCGTCGCGGGAGAGACGAACCTGTATTTGTCTTTGCGCCCTCTGCGTTTCTCCGCGCCCTTTGCGTTCCACTCTTTTTGTCACCCCGGACGTGATCCGGGGTCCAGGGCGGTCAGGCATATTCAATGCAAATCGCACAGGGGCATCCGCCGGCGCATTAAGATGGCTATGCCTGCCAGTCCTGATAGGCCTTAGCGCGGGCCAGCAGGCGTTGGGCATTGCTGATCATGGGCAATTCCAGCATCACGCCGTCCAGTTCCACATGAGCGGAGTCTGCCGCATTAAAGGCATCGACGATCCGTTGGGCCTGGGCAATTGCCTGAGCATCGGGCATGAAAATTCCGTTGATCACCTGGGCATGATCCGGTCGCACCAGGCTTTTGGCGGTATAGCCCAGACGTTTGGCATGGCGGGGTTCCGCCTCCAGCCCTTCCAAATCAGTATAGGTATAGGGGCAATCGATGGAAACCACGCCCGCCGCGCGACATTCCAGGTGGAAGCGCTGGCGGACATACAGCAATTCCTGTCCGTCGCGCCCCCGTTCTGCCCCCAGATCCGCCGCCATGTCTTCAGACGCGACAAGGCATGCCGTCACGCGGGGGTCGGATCGCGCAATGTCATAGGTCTGCATCAGGCCCCGGGCCAGTTCCACATTGGGAACGATTTCCATCTGTCTGGCCTTGTCCCCGACGATCCGGTCCATCACCTTGGCCAGGTCCTGAATGCGCGTGGGGCCATCGACCTTGGGCAGCATCACGACATCCGGGCCAGCGGGCAGGATTGCGGTCAAATCATCGACGCCATCGCCGGACAGGGGATTGACCCGAACGGCAGCCACCGCGCCTGCCTTGCGCCAGGCCGCAAACAATTCCGCCGCCAGGGCACGGGCTGCAGGGCGATGGGCCGGGCGTGTGAAATCCTCAAGTTCCAGGATAATCACATCCGCGCCTGACTGGCCCGCTGCAAGCTGCCGGTCACGATCAGAACCGCCCGTAAACAGCCAGGTACGGCGTAATGCCGGGGGGCGCAGCGCCATCACTTAACCTCGATCACAGCATCAATTTCCACCGCGACATTAAAGGGCAAAGACCCAGCCCCCATCGCAAACCGCGCATGGGCACCAATGTCTTCCCCAAAAATTTCGCCAATCAAATTCGATGCGCCATTGATGACGACCGGATGCTGGTCAAAGTCGGGGGGGCAATTGACGAATCCCCCCAGTTTTACAATGCGCGTGATCCGGTCCAGATCACCGCCAAGAGCCGCCTTTGCCTGGGCCAGGATATTCAATGCACAGACACCCGCTGCCTCCTGACCCTGCTCAACCGTCAGATCCGTGCCGACCTTTCCGATATGACGGCGTTCCCCGTTCCAGAAGGGCACCTGCCCGGCAACGAACAGAAGATTGCCGGTTTGAACCACCCCAACATAGGCACCAGCCGGCGGCGGGACTTGCGGCAGTTCGATGCCAAGTTCTTCTAAACGCGCGTCAATCTTGCCAGTCATCGAGGACCCTTTCTGCGGTATCGTTGAGATGCGGGACTATAGCCATCGCATCATGATGCTGTCCATCATCGACCCATTTTATTTATGGCATGCTGGAAACTTTTGGCTGAGACGTGATGATGCTTTGATTTTACAGCCAGGATTGCTATCTCGTGTATAGTAGCAGGATCACATTCAGACCAGACGGGATTCCCGGACAATATGCTGTATCAAGTACCAGGCGTTTATGATCTAACGCTTCCGGAATCGGTAGAGGTGCCCCTTGTTCTGGATTCACCGCATTCCGGTCATGATTATCCAGATGACTTCCAATCTCTGGTGCCGAAGGCGGATCTGCGCCGGGTAGAAGACAGCTTCGTTGACGACCTGTTCGGAACGGCCGCGCAATGGGGTGCGACTTTGTTGTGCGCGCGCTTTCCCCGCAGCTACATCGATCCCAACCGGGCGGCGACAGATATTGATCCGGGCCTGTTGATGGGCACCTGGCCAGAGCCGCTGCGCCCGACGGAGAAATCCCGGCTGGGCCATGGCCTTGTCTGGAAAACCTATCCGCCCAATCGGCCGCTTTATGCAGGAAAACTGCCCGTCACCGCCGTCCATCGCCGGATTGAGAAATATTGGCGGCCCTATCACGAAACGCTGGAAACAGAGATCCGTCGCCTTCACAGCGCCCATGGCTGTGTCTATCACTTAAACTGTCATTCCATGCCATCGACCAGCAGCCCTTTCATGGCAGGGGGCGGGCGCTTTGGCGGGCGCGCAGATTTTGTGCTGGGCGATCGGGACGGCACCAGTTGCGATGGTGCCTATACAGATTTCGTCCGCGATTTTCTGCAGAAACAGGGATATGCCGTGCGCCTGAACGATCCCTATCGGGGTGCGGAATTGGTGCGGGCCTATGCCGCGCCGGATCAGGGGCGTCACAGCCTGCAGATCGAAATCAACCGGGCGCTTTATATGGATGAAGGAACGCTACAGCCCGGACAGGGCTATCAGGCGCTGCGCAACAGCCTGACCGGGTTAATCGCAAGCCTGGCCCAATTTGCCCGGGATCACCGAAATTCAATTCGGGCAGAAGCTGCCGAGTGACGGCTTTGATATCAATGAAATTTCAGACAAGCGAAAACCGCGCCCTGATCGGACGCGGTTTCCAAAACACCAACCGCCAGCGCCATAGCGCTGTTGCGGGCCTTCAGCGTCAGACTTAAGCCTGTTTCGCCTTAAAGCGAGGGTTCTTCTTGTTGATCACAAACACCCGACCTTTACGGCGGATGATGCGGCAATCTTTTTCACGCTTTTTCAGCGTTTTCAGCGAGCTTGCGATGCGCATGGCGCTTCTCCGTTATTTTCGGTTTCCTTCAGGTCAATCCCAAAAGGCCCCGGCGAAAGACCGGCGGAACATATGGACCGGACCTATGCTTGTCAAACGGGTTTTGCCGACTAGGCTCTTGAACGACACTTTTTTATGCACCAGGGGGATTCATGCCACCAACATCTGACACAAAACCCAATTCTGATCCGAAACCTGCCCCGTGTGGTTCCTGGACCTCCCCCGTGACGGAGGAATCGATTACCCGTGGCACCGTCGGTCTGGGCTTTGTCGCGATGACCCCGGACGCGGTCTATTGGACAGAATTGCGACCCTGGGACAAGGGGCGCAGCGTTCTGGTACGCCATACCGCGCAATCGGGGGCGAAAGATATCAGCGCGCCAGACCATACCGTGCGCAGCCATGTGCATGAATATGGCGGGCGCGCCTTCGCCGCCGCTGGGGATACAGCCTGGTACCTGAATGACACGGACAAGCGAATTTACCGTGTGGTACAGGAAGGAACGCCGGAACCGATAACACAGGATGATGGGACACAGTTTGCCGACTTTCTGCCCGATCCGGCCCGGTCCCGCCTGATCGCCGTGGCGGAACGATCCCGCCCCGGACAGGAAGCAGAAAACCTGTTGGTCGCCATCGGTTTTGACGGGCGCGTCACTCCCCTGGCCGAAGGGGCGGATTTCTATGCCGCCCCGCGCCTGTCACCCGATGGGCAAAAGCTGGCCTGGATTGAGTGGTATCACCCCAACATGCCCTGGGATGGCAGCCTGTGCAGGGAAGCGCATCTGGATGCCAATGGGACCCCAACGACCGTTCGCACCGTCGCCGGTGGGAGTGATACAAGCGTGTTTCAGCCGGAATATGCGCCGGATGGTCGATTATACTATATCTCCGATGAAAGCGGGTTCTGGAACCTGTATCGGGACGGTGACCCACCTGCCCATTTTAAGGCGCAGGCGGAATTCGGCCTGCCGCATTGGCAATTTGGTATGCGGAGCTATGCCTTTCTGGATTCGCATACAGCCGTTGTGACCTTTGCCGTGGCGGGCGAATGGCGACTGGCTCTGTTTGATCTGGACACCGGCAAGGCAACGCCGATTGACCTGCCCTGGTGCCGCTTCGATGGTCTGCTGGCCCAGGGCAACAGGGCCGTCTTCTGCGGGGCCAGGCCGGACGGGCCCGCCGCCATCGTGCAATTGACCTTTGGCGGGGCACAGCCGGAAACTATCCTGCGCGCGGCAAGCAGCACCGATATCCCCGATGGCAGTATTTCCAGACCACACGCCATCACCTTTCCAACCGAAAATGGTCAGGTTGCGCATGCCTTTTTCTATGCCCCCGCCAATGCGGACTATTGCCCGATGGAAGGGGAGCGCCCGCCCCTGATCGTCATGGGGCATGGCGGTCCGACCGGGCAGGCCGATTCCGGATATTCCGCCAAGGTGCAGTTCTGGACCACGCGCGGATTTGCCGTAGCCGACGTGAATTACGGCGGCAGCACCGGCTATGGTCGGGCCTATCGCCGGCGCTTGCTGGGGCAATGGGGCATTGTTGATGTGGATGACTGCTGTAACGCCGCGAAATATCTGGTGGCGGAAGGGTTGGTGGACCCCGATCGCCTGATCATCGTTGGTGGCAGTGCGGGGGGCTATACGACGCTCAGCGCGCTGGCCTTCCGATCCGTCTTCAAGGCGGGGCGGTCGTCCTATGGCATCGGGGATCTGGAAACCCTGGCGCGGGACACGCATAAATTTGAAAGCCGCTATCTGGACAGCCTGATCGGCCCCTGGCCACAGGAAAAGGCGGTGTATCACGCGCGATCCCCCCTGCACCATACAGACGGATTGGATTGTCCGATCCTGTTCCTGCAAGGCGCGGAAGATAAGGTCGTCCCCCCCAATCAGGCCGAAGCCATGGTAGAGGTTCTGAAAGAAAAGGGCCTGCCCGTCGCCTATCTGTTGTTCCAGGGAGAGGGGCATGGCTTTCGCGGGGCAGACTCGGTCCGGGCCGCCCTGCAGGCGGAACTGTCTTTTTATGGACAAATCTTTGATTTTACCCCGGCGGGCGATATCTCCCCCATCACCATCATGAACCTTCGGTCTTAGGAATATCCAAATGGCCCCATCTGCATCTGTCACCGCCGCCCTGATCATCATCGGGAATGAGGTCCTGTCGGGCCGCACCCATGACAAGAACCTGCCCTATATTGCAGAGAAACTAAACGGGGTCGGCGTGCGCCTAACCGAAGCGCGGGTCATTCCAGATATCCCAGACATCATCATTCGCACGGTTCGGGAATTGAGCGCCAATTTCACCTATGTCTTCACCACCGGGGGAATTGGACCGACCCATGATGACATCACCGCCGATTGCGTGGCCGAAGCGATGGGGGTTTCCATCGATATTGATCCAGAAGCGTTGCGACGGCTGGAAATCCACTATCAGAATTCCGGGCTTGAGATTAATGAAGCGCGGCTGCGCATGGCGCGTATTCCCGCCGGGGCAACCCTGATCGACAATCCGATTTCCGCCGCGCCGGGGTTTCGCATCGGCAATGTCCATGTCATGGCGGGCGTTCCAAAGATTATGCAGGCAATGCTGGATGGCATCCTGCCAACCCTGAAAGGGGGCCGCCCGATGATATCGATCACCCTGCGCTGTGGCCTGCCGGAGGGGCGCATTGCAGAAGGGCTGGGTGCGCTGGCAAAAGCCTATCCCGATGTCGATTTCGGGTCTTATCCCGCCTGGACGAAGACCGCATTTCAGGTATCCCTGGTCGTGCGCGGCGACGATCCAGACCGGGTGGAGCACGCCGCCCAGGCCTTGGAAGGATTGATACAAGATTTAGGCGACCGTGCAGAGCGCATCACAGCATCCGCCCCTACTGCATCAGTTTGAACAGGATCATGTAAGTCAGGGTGACAGCGATGGCGCAGGCAATCAGCGTGCTGAGCACGCCACGTCGCGTGCCGCTGGCGCGGCGTCGGAACATCAGGATCAGCAGCACCGCCCCCAGGGCGATCATGCCGAAATAGACCAACCCGCGATCCATAAATTTGACTCCAGCTGTTGTTTGATCCGGCCCGATACGGCACAACACGCGAAAATCACCCTATCGCTGTCATGATGTCGCCGTATTTTTCCGACATAAAAAAGGGTGAGCATACCATCTTATCATTCACCCCGACCGGGACCTTCACTGTATATGAAACAGAGACGACGTAAAATTCGGATGGATCGCGGTGATACTTTGGGCGGCACCGTGCCTTTGTTGCTGCGCGACAGCATCACCGCCAATGGCACCGGCGGGCGTTTCCTGCACAAGGATCGCCGGTCGGGTCCGGGATGGCGCGCCTGGCTGATCTTCTTCGTCGTTCTGCTGATCGGGGCCTTTGTCGCCTGGCTGACCCTGCCGGACCTGGTCCGCAATCTGGGCCTGCCCACGGCCAATGACATCCTGGACCGGATTCAGACCTTCTTTTCTGTTCCAGACGCGTAAATCCCCATCGTCTAACTTGCGCCCGGAAACCGAGGCGGGTACTCTCCCGCCCGGTCGAAAGAGGTATGCTCTGAAGACCCGCTGCGGGCGTGGCGAAATGGTAGACGCAAGGGACTTAAAATCCCTCGGGCTTTAGCCCGTGCCGGTTCGAGTCCGGCCGCCCGCACCACCTACATATCAGATAGTTAGGGTTGATTTTGAGGCTATCGCTTGGCGCGTTGCCCATCGTCATTGTGTAATTCTTGTGTAATCGTGTCAGAATTTGGCTTGTACGAAAGATGGTTCAAAGCCGCGTCGATGTGGGGCGCATGAACGTGGGTGTAACGCATAACCATCTGTATGGTCTTGTGCCCTGATATCCTTTGGATGGTTGGGATATCAACTCCAGCCTGGACTAATTTTGTGATCGCAGTGTGTCTCATTGTGTGCGGGGTCACCGTCTTAGTATCAAGGCCAGCGCGCTTTACAGCACGCCTAAATGAGTCGGTGAAATCATATCTATGCGGTTGCCCGCTCTTGCGGCGCGCCGGAAATACAAACCCAGACTCGTCATCACGCATCAATCTTTCCCGCACAAGGATTTCGGCTAATTCGCGCGTGATTGGCTGGCTGCGCTCTCCCGACTTTGCTTCCGGCACGTGAATTCTCAACGCGTCGAAATTGATCTGATCAAACCTGATTCGCAAAATCTCGCGATGTCGCATTGCGGTGTTTAGACCAACAAGAACGAACAGCCATAGATCACTGTCTTGATCCGCCATGGCTGCCTCTATAAGCGCTTGGCATTGCTCGTCAGACATAGCGAATATCCGACCAGGCCCCTCTCGCAATCGGGATATCTTGCATGGCTTAGACTTAATCCACTTCCACTCAAGCGCCTTGCTCATTAAGTGAGAGAGCGTGGCTAACTCACGATTTATTGTTCCCGCCTTCGCGCCAGATTCTGATCGACGCTTAGAGTATCTGCCAACTGTGAAGTCCGTTAATTTGTCGAGGGGTTGATTTCGAAAGAATGGCTTTAGGTGGTCTTTAATGTGCTGGCTCTTCTTTTCAATGTTCTTCCCGCCAGTCTCATTCAATCGCACTATGTAGTCATCCGCAGCGCTCGAGAAAGATAGAGATATCTTTCTGTTGGATGGTAAATCCAGCCGCCCTTCTCTGACTTTGTTGCGGGCTGACGAGATGAATTCTTCAGCCTGTGTCCTCGTCACACCTTCACTTTCACGCCCGATAGTCCGATGCACCCTTTGTCCGTCGATCATTATATTGACGGCATAACGTATGTCGCTATTGGAGAGCCGTGCAGCTTGGATGCCATGCTCAGAGATTGACTGCCCTGGCTCTAATGCTCGGATATTGTTGCGGGTGAGATGAACGAACTTAATCGACATATTCTTCCCGAACCTCGCGAATCAGTTGCTTGATATCCTCTTTTTGAGCATACGCGGCATTTTCAGTATCACCTGTCACTAAGACGGCCCCGATCATTCTAAAATCCCTTTGGGTGTAGTCTGTAGGGTTGAACAGTTGTTCACCCTCAATCTCAACATAGAGTTTTCCGGTGGCAGGATCTTCTTTGAGCTGTGCGCCCGCTTTTTTTGCGGCAACAAATTTACGCCTTTGAGCGTCAATTTTTTTCATCTCTTCAGACGCCAGATTACTCGGTTGGGGTGCTAACCTGCGATACATCGCTATCGTCGCGCCAAGAGCAATTTCCGCCGATTGCCAGTCATTTTGGATCGGTGGGACGTCGCGAATCGCCAGCGCTCGATTTACTCCATTCGCTAAGGTCGCCCAAAATTCGAAATTCTCCTGCCCGCCAAACCTTTCCACAATGGATTCAGATACAGCGTTTCGAATTTCATCGGCTTGGCCCGCCTTTTCAAATGAGCGCTCTATCCTTTCGACTACCTCCGCATTCAGGGAAATCTCCTTTTTCCCCGATTCTTCTTCAAGCATAGCACGCAGGCTCTCTTTCATCCGAACCTTGAGCTGAATAGTCGCTGTATCTTTGCGCTTCATAATCTTCTCCGTCCCTTTAGGCGTTCCAGGAACTCTAGGGAACTCGCTGTCTCACTGTCAACAAAAAAGAACCAATAATGGTTCTTGACACCATATATGGTTCTTTATAGAGTTAGAACCAGATTTGGTTCTATTTTGGTTTCGTGGTTTTCTATTCCGTGTCAACAACGATGGAAAAGAGAGGAGTTCAACAATGAATAACTTTTCTGAGATACGCGTGAGGGTACTTCCCGACGGCAGGTTGGATACAGAGAATGCCGCTCTTTATCTTGGCGTTAAGACCAAGACCCTTGCCCATTGGAGAATGCAGGGAAAGGGCCCAAATTGGGTCCGTGTGGGGTCTCTAGTATTCTATTTCAAGCATGCTCTCGACGCATACATCTCTGGCAAAGATGCCGCCGCCTAATGATGAGCGCTGCAGAAATAGCCCAGGCTCTTGGCGGTGCAAATCCCGTTGGCAATGGCTGGATGGCCTGTTGTCCGGCACACGATGATAGGACACCCTCACTCAAAATCATCGACACAGAAGATGGTGGGGTTGCCGTCCATTGCTTCGGCGGGTGCGAGTGGCAGATGGTCCTCGATGCATTGAAAGCGCGCGGGCTAATGTCTGGAGACGCTTCAAAGGTTGACCACAAAGAGATTGAGAGACGCCGCGCAGATCGGGCCAGGAAAAACGCCGAAGACATTAAATGTCGCATCAATCGTGCGAAGAAGATCTGGGCTGAGTCTGTGCCCGTCACAGGAACTATCGGTGAAACGTATCTACACAGTCGCAGATTGTCGGGACCTTGGCCCGCAACACTCAGGTTCAACGCATCTCTATTCTATCAGCCAGGATTGATCTTACCGGGCTTGGTCGCGCCTGTGACGCGCTGGCCTGATCGGCATTTGTGCGGCGTGCATCGCACCTATCTGCGTCTCGACGGAACAGGCAAGGCTGGGGTCGCTTCGCCTCGCAAGGCTCTGGGCGTTCTCCATGCCGCAGCTATTCGGCTCGCTCCCGCCAGCGAGCATCTTGTCGTTGGTGAGGGCATTGAATCTGTCCTAAGCGCAATGGAAGCGACAGGGCTTCCGGGATGGGCCGCCGTATCTGCCGGAGGACTAGAGCGTTTGGCGCTACCCGATGGCGTGCGGCAGGTCACTATCGCAGCCGACAATGACCCCACGGGGATTAAAGCCGCCGAGCATGCTGCAGCCGAATGGACCAGCCAAGGTCGCTGTGTCCGCGTCGCGATCCCGCCCATGCCTGGGGCCGATTTTAATGATGTCCTTTCCCAAAGGAGCGCCTGATTATGACAGCGCTAGAAGTTAAGAAGTCTATCGAAGACGCCGAAGTGTTTGAGCTTCCTGAGCCTAAAGACAAGCACCGCCTGAAAGTGGTGAACATCGCTGACCTTCTGGCAATGGATATCCCGCCACGGGAATATCTTTTGCACCCAGTCATTCAGCAGCAGGGTCTCTGTATGGTCTTTGCCAGACGTGGTGTGGGAAAAACACATGTCGGGCTCGGCATTGCCTATGCGGTGGCTAGCGGTGGAGAATTCCTAAAGTGGACCGCAACTGAGCCGCGTCGTGTTGTCTACATCGATGGCGAAATGCCCGCAGAAGCGATGCAGGGACGCTTAGCACAGATCGTAAAGTCCTCAAGCACGGAGCCACCGGATGCATCCTATTTTAGGCTGATCACACCTGACCTACAGGACTGCACGATGCCAGACCTGTCCACTCCAGAAGGACAGGCGGAAATAGAGCCACATATACAGGGAGCATCGCTTGTTGTTGTGGACAATCTAAGCACCCTCGCTCGCTCAGGAAAAGAGAATGAAGGTGAGGGTTGGCTTGGCATTCAGGGATGGGCCTTAAATCTTCGGAGGCAAGGTGTGTCTGTCTTGTTTGTGCATCATGCCGCAAAGGGAGGGCAGCAGCGTGGCACTTCTCGCCGCGAAGATGTGCTCGATACCGTGCTGAGATTGGAACATCCGTCTGACTATAGGGCTGAGGATGGAGCGCGATTCGAGGTTCACATCGATAAGGGACGCGGGATCTTTGGTGATGATGCGAAGTCTTTTGAGGCGAAGCTCGCAGGCAACGTCTGGTCCTTCAAGGACCTAGATGACGCTCAATATATTCGGGTGGTGGAACTCTCCAAGGATGGGATGACTGTTCGGGATATCGCCGAGGAAACAGGCATTTCAAAATCCACTGTCAACCGTATGCAGAAGAAGGCAAGGGCAGATGGCGAAATCGATTAATTCCGTTTGTCCCACTGTCCCAGCCCCTAGCAGTGGGACAGTGGGACAAGGCTCTATGAATGGGACAACATGCGGGACGACTTCGGGACAAGGTACACTTAAAGCACTGGCAAATAAGGTTTTAGGGCGGGACATCGCGCGGGACAGATGTCGGGATAGCTTGTCCCATACCATGCCTCAGAATGACGGTGCCTGGGACAGCCGTATTGCATCTAGGGATGGGTTTGAAGAGCAGGCAGCCTTGATCGAATATGGCTCTGGCGTACCCCGTGAATGGGCGGAAGCATTCGCCACACTGGACCGTGCAACGCCCCCAAAGAATATGCATCCGCAGCGGTGGCACCAAATCATTAACGATGGCGGGCTGTTTCTTGATCAATGGAGTGTCCAGGCGCTCGCTTTGGGATGGCGTGCGGTGGACGTGTTTGGTCTTTCCAGGACTGGACCATCTGCCAGATTTGACGGCATGGGGCTGGTCGCCTGCCTAAGGGGGCGTCCTGTTGTGGCAATCAGCGACCGCAGCGCCCGAATAGCGACCGATCACGGATATCAGACATTCCACAGAACGCCGATGGGTGAATCCGTTGCAATGTGGGATCTACAAAGCCAAAAAAATACAGGACTTTAAACCTGAAATCAGTTATATTGTGTATGTCGGATTAATGAACACAAGATGAAGGACCGCGACAATGGAATTCAATTCTGACACCACCGGAGCCCCCCGGTTAGAATCGCTTCCGCTGGGCCGTGCGCCCTTCATCGCCGCTTCTGTGTCCGACAACACTCGAAGCCCAGCGGAGGCGAACCCACAATGAGTAGAGAACCGTTAAACAATCGGTCAAAAACGGGAGGCCGCACGGAGCGGGGCACGTTTGCTGTCGGCAACAAGCTGAGTCCAGGACGTCCCCCGGGAGCGCGCAAACGTGCCTCTCTGGTGGTGGATGGATTGCTCGAGTCCCAAGCTGAAGCACTGGCGCAGAAGGCAATAAACGCCGCACTCGACGGTGATGTTGCAGCATTGCGGATCTGTCTGGATCGCCTGTCGCCGCCTCAGAAGTCCAAGCCAATCCATATTAAACTTCCGCCCGCCTCAGACGCTCACGGCGTCGAGCAAGCCGCAGCCGCTGTTATCGAGGCCGTCGCAGATGGCGATATCTCGCCAGACGAAGGAACTGCGCTGACATCGATGCTGGAGGCCCGCCGCAAGGCAATTGAAACCCACGATAACGCTAAGCGTCTTGATTTGATCGAAGCCGCGATGAACGGAAAGGACTCGGCATGACCGCCCCGAATAATAAGCGCATCAATGCCGCGTTAGGCGCACTCAGTCCCCGCGCCCGCGTCATTGCCACGCTGTCTGCTATTCGTGCCAATGATAGGGCTCTCGCTGATGCCTTGGCAGAAACCGCACCAAGGAAAACCTATCGATGCATTGATGTTGGCGAGGCAGCGACCATCGAAGCAGCCGAAAGCATGGCTTTGCGATTCGACCGCAGCTTTTACGGGCTCTTGGCGGCATATTGGCAGCTTCTAGCACAGGGGGAAAAGCAAGAAGCCTCTGAGCGAAGGGAGGAAATCGCAGCAATCGTCCAGGCTGCCACTGCATTCGCGGAGAGTCTGGATATTCCATTCGGGGCAGCGTTCGCCCTTAGCGTTGCCATTGACGATCCCGCATTCTCAGAGTTTCAGAAATTGAAAGTGGAACCCGCAACGGTGCGTCGTGTTGCCGATTCCTACGCCGCTATATGGCGAAGCAAAGAGGCCGCAATCATCCAACCCCTACAGGCAAAATAGGAGTGCCCCATGCAAAGCCTTGAAGAAGCACTATCAACCTTTGCCCCTAAGCGACCGGGCACTGATTTTCAAGAAGTCAAAGACGGGGTTTCGCCCCCGCTTGGCGACGTTGAACTCGCCCGCCGGATCGCCTTCATTTTCACCAGCGCTCAAGAGCGCCAAACACTAGGAGATTGAAATTATGAATCCGAACCTTCCCGAAAAGGTTATCAACCCCATGCCTCACGCAAGCCAGTTGCAGCCCCTATCAAGGGCCGCACACGTCAGTGTATGGCATTATCCCACGACCAGGACGATTGAAGATGTCCTACGGTTTGGGCATTTCAATGCCGCCCAACGTATCTTGCAACGGTTTGACAGAATTTATGTTGCCAGCAACATCGGCGATGTACCCCTGCACTTTACGGTAATTGTGGATTCGTCCACAGCCCAAGGCGTCCGCGTCCATCTCGCCAGCATTGAAGGGCTTGGTGAAAGTATGGCGATGCCTGCCCGTGCATCCCTTCAATGGGACATGAAGGCCGATGATTTTGCGATGCCAAGCAGCGACAAAGCCTGGAGCGAACTGGCAGAATTGACCCGCCGCGCTGGAATGCGTGACTTGTGTTCAAAGATTGCCGAAGCAGCCGGGGGCAATCGCCACGAGAAGGAGAACGCATGGACCGCTTGGAAACGCCAGCCGATCACCATTCGCCAAGGTCTTGGTGAACAGTACCGAAACGAAGCTTTAGAGCGGGAGGTTGAAAATGCAGCCTGACACAATGACACGGGGGCAGCGTGCCCGGATGAATGCCATGGCAGAAATCGCGAAGCATTCTAACGGCACGAATGTCTATACAAGATTGCTTGCCCCGGCCTATCGCCCGCAAGATTGGTGCCCGTTTGGCGATAACATTGAACCGATTAGGAAGGGTTAGATCATGGCGCGCGTTCCCGTACTGGAGCCCCGTATCTCTCCCGGCATTGCGAGAGACCCCGGACTAAACATTCCAGACAATTCCGGTTTCCTGGATGAGATCGGGCGCGCCGCTGAAGGTGTGATGGACCTGTCCTTACGGACCCAAAGGGCCGAACGCAGCAAGGCCGTATCAGAAGCGGGTTTCGGTCTGGACGCGGACCTGAAGCAGTTTCAATTGGATCACCTTGACGACCCGGAGCCGGAGACCCTTCCAAAGCGCTTTGATGATTATTTCCAATCGCGCCAAGCCGTGCATGAAAAGGCCCTGACTGATGTCGACAGGCAAGCATTCAACGCCCGGTCTTCACTTGCGGGGCAGGACTTCAAGATTCGGGTGGAGGAACGAGCCCTATTCGCCCGCAATAATCGTCTAAAGGCCGATTTGAACGGGCGTCTTGCGTCTATCCAGGACACGTATGGAATCACGGAGAACCCCGCCGAACGTGCAACTTTGCTAGAGGCAGGGTTCGCCCGCATTGATGATCTGGTTGAAAGCCGGACTATCTCGGAAGTCGAGGGCGAACGACTCCGTAACGGTCTGCTAGACAATTCAATGTCAAACCTTGCCGCGCGCACTTTGGAGACAGACCCGCGCAATCTGTTGAACATCGATGATGATCCCAACTTTGCCCCAATGGATTCCGACCAGCGACTTGCCTGGAAGGTAAAGGCGCAGAATGAAGTTGACCGACTGAATAAGCAGGCCGAACAAGAGCGCAAGGTTC
>PAQY01000008.1 GCA_002709955.1 Rhodospirillaceae bacterium | reverse complement strand
CTGCCATCCACGGGATCCTTGCCATCCACCGGCACCAGAACCTGTTGGCTCTGCGCCACTGCCGGACCGGCACCATAGGAAAGCAGGCAAGCAACACCCGCCAGCAGGGCAATCAAGCCATATGTGAATCGACCGCATATCTTCATGGGGGTCAGTGTATCAAGGCCCTGCCCGCTGGGAAAGCCAGCAGACACCCCTATATACCTTGAATGATTTGGATCGCATCAAATGACCTTATGCCCAACGGGCCAGGGTTTACCGATGGGCACAGGCAGTCTATGTCTGCGCTTGAGACTTCTTAAACAAATGCTGGAAGGAAAATTGTTTATGACGACCCGTAATATTCGCGCACTTCGCTCTCTTGCCCTGGCGGTTGGCCTGTCGCTCAGCGCCTCAGCCGGTGCCAGCGCGGCCCCAGATCCTGAAAACACATTGTTGATTGATATGGATGATGGCCAGATCGTTATTGAGATGCGCCCCGACCTGGCACCGAACCACGTTGCCCGAATCAAGGAACTGACACGCGAAGGCTTTTACGACGGCGTTGTCTTCCACCGTGTGATCGAAGGGTTCATGGCCCAAACCGGCGACCCGACGGGGACCGGCATGGGCGGGTCCACCTATCCCGATCTGGATGCCGAATTCACCCAGACCCCGTTTGTTCGTGGAACGATTGGCATGGCGCGCACCAGCGACCCGAACACCGCCAACAGCCAGTGGTTCATCTGTTTTGACGATTGCTCTTTCCTGAATGGCCAGTACACAGTCTGGGGCAAAGTGGTCGAAGGCATGGATGTGGTCGACAAGATCAAACGCGGTGCCGGCCAAAGCGGTAAAGTGAACGACCCTGATGCGATGCTGAAAGTCCGTGTCGCCGCAGACGCGAAATGATCGTCATCAGATCATAACGCCCAAAGGATTGCATTCGGACCGGCTTTCTGTGTATAATAGAACCAGTTAAGGGCAGAATGTCCTTACAAAGCCGGTCCGAAGACCGTTTTAGTGTTCCATAATTGGGAGAACCCAATGGCCGATATCGCAGGCGTCCTGGCGCTTAACCAGGCTCAATTTCAACAGAATCTTGCCATTGCGCTGACGAAGCAAAACTTCGACGCGCAAAAAGATGTGATCAATATGGTCACGGAAGCCGCCGGTACCGGCGCGCAATCCCTAAACAGCAGCGGCACCGGGCAAATCGTCAACGTCGACGTTTAGTGTGGTGCGCGGCTATTTGGGATCGACCAGGACGCTGTTTGCGGTGCTCCGGTTAGGAGCGTTTCGCGAAGCGATGCGGGGCATCGCGAGCGGAAAGCGACGCGGCCCGGAGCGCCGCAAACAGCGCCTTTGGTCCCTTTATCGGCCCGTCGGACGGCGTCGAGAGCACTTGACGATGAACCACATCGCCTGCACGCTCTCTCCTAGCCGACAGGCCGATAAAGAGATCCTGGTGATTCCAAATAATCGCGCACCACACTAGTGTGGTGCGCGTGATTCGGGATCGACCCAGCCAAAAGGCGTGATTTCCCGACATCGAAACAGAAAGACCCGCTGCAGAATGTCTGCGGCGGGTCTTTTTAATCAATTCTGTGATCGCGTGATTTAGCCGCGTTCGTTCAGATTGCGCACCCAGGCAGATTTTTCACCGCTTTTCTGGGCAGGCTTTCCAGCCGGACGTGCTGATTTGCCACGAAACGGCTTGCTGTTACGCTTTGGGCCAGCATTGGATGTCGGGCCAGATGTGAACGGCTTTGGGCCATTCCCACCGCGACCACGGGACGGCTTGCTGCGCGCCTTGTTGCTGGGCGGGTTGCGGCTGAGCGCTGCCTGCGCGGCTTCCTGCGAGTGATAGGTATGGCTGTCATCCACCGGGATGCTGGTTTTCGTCAGCTTTTCAATCGCCTGCAGTGATTCCGCTTCATCCGCAGCACAGAAGGACAGGGCAATGCCGCTGGCCCCCGCACGTGCCGTGCGGCCGATGCGGTGAACATAGCTTTCCGCATCCACAGGCAGATCAAAGTTGATCACATGGGTGACGCCTTCGACATCAATACCACGCGCCGCAAGATCCGTCGCAACCATGACAGAAACGCGCCCCTTGGTGAAATCCGCCAAGGCCTGCTTGCGCGCGCCCTGGGTCTTGTCCCCATGGATCACGGCAGCACCGATACCATCGGCCTTCAGCCCCTGACTGACCTTGTCTGCGCCCCGTTTGGTGCGGGTGAAGACAATCACACGACCAACATTATCGCCTTGCAGAATCTGACGCAGCAGCGGTGCCTTGCGGGACCGGTCCACGAACAGAACCTTCTGGGCAATACGATCCACTGTGGTGGACTGTGGGGTGACTTCAACGCGAACCGGATCGCGCATCAGTTCGTTTGCCAACACACGGATATCGGCTGGCATAGTGGCAGAGAATAATACGGTCTGGCGATTCGTCGGCATCGTCTTTGCAAAGCGACGCACTTCCGGGGCAAAGCCCATATCCAGCATCCGGTCGGCTTCGTCCAGAACCAGGATCTGCACATCTTTCAGGCTGATCGCATTGTCTTCCATCAGATCGCGCAGACGCCCGGGTGTTGCCACCAGAATATCGACGCCACGGGAAACGATGCGGGCCTGAGGCCCCTTGCCAACGCCACCAAAGACGCAGGCCTGAGACAGGCGCATACGGCTTGCAAAAGCGGTGATGCTGTCATTGATCTGACCGGCCAATTCGCGGGTTGGGGACAGAATCAGCACGCGGGTGGTTCGGGGGGCGGGCTTGCCCTGCTGTTTTGCCAAATGCTGAAGGATCGGCAGCGCGAAAGCCGCTGTCTTGCCGGTCCCTGTCTGGGCAATGCCCAAAACATCACGGCCTTCCAGCATCGGGGGGATCGCCTGTGCCTGAATGGGCGTCGGGGCTTTGAATCCCTGACTGCGCAAGGCACCCAGGATTGGGTCGATCAGATTCAAGTTTTCAAAAGTCACCACATCATTTGCGGCAACCGGTGTGTTTGATTTTGCTGAAACGGTGTCTTCATCAGAAATCGCAACAGCTGCATTAGTCGTCGTCATGTATAAAGCATTCCTATCGTCCGACCGCGCGACGCTGACATAGAGCAAATGCTCAGTCTCGTACGAGACGGGACGTTCTTTTTTGCGCCCTAGGTGCGCGCAACGCCTATGGGAGAAGGTTGAGACCTGCTCACGGGTTCCGGGTGTCGAGATTGGACACCGCTGCGCGATCGTTGAGAGGTCAGTGGCGATTAGCAAACATCTGCCACGCCATTTGTGCACTGCACATAAGACGTTGTTGACCGTAAGTCAATTAAAACCCGCAAATAGTTGGGAAAATGATGGCCCAGATGAAGTGAGAGCAAAAATAGCGCGATTTCATGCGGTAAAACTGGTGCAACACGGTTGAATGGTCATGATTGCCTGATATTGTACGCGCATCCAAATGCCGCGCACCTTTGTGCTAAAGAGAAATCGCGGCGCTTTGGGGGGACCTGTATGACCGGCGCTTGCGCTCAGAGAACGGCACAGAAATCACACCGGCGATCACACCGGCTAAAAGGCGATGCTTTTCGCCTTGCCGTGATGTTTTGCGCCCAACCGACCACAAGGCCTCTTTCATCTAACCCGCTTTCAAGGGATACCGCTTCACAATGAATATTCATGAATATCAAGGCAAAGAACTGCTGCGCCGATTCGGCGTTGCCGTGCCGGATGGCAAGGTCGCCTATACGATCGATGAGGCCGTGCAGGCCGCAAACGATCTGGGGGGCCCGATCTGGGTCGTGAAATCACAGATTCACGCAGGGGGACGCGGCGCAGGCCGGTTCACCGACGATCCGGACGGCAAGGGTGGTGTCCGCGTTTCCAAATCCATCGATGAGGTCCGCGAGAATGCCAAAAGCATGCTGGGCCACACTTTGGTCACCAAACAGACCGGCCCTGGCGGCAAACAGGTCAAGCGCCTGTATATTGAAGACGGCTGTGACATTGCGCGGGAACTGTATCTATCGCTGTTGATCGACCGCGCGACCAGCCAGGTCACGATCATGGCATCCGCAGAAGGCGGGATGGAGATTGAAGAGGTTGTCGAACACAATCCGGACGCTTTGCTGAAGGTCTCCATCGATCCGGCCTCCGGCATCTCTGGCTTCCATTGCCGCAAGATCGCCTTTTTCCTGGGTCTGGAAGGCAAGCAGATCAAGAGTGCGACCAAATTCCTGATGGCGATGTATCGCGCCTTCATGGAACTGGATGCCAGCATTGTTGAAATCAACCCGCTGGTCGTGACCGGTTCGGGCGATGTCATGGCATTGGATGCCAAGATGAATTTTGACGACAATGCGCTGTTCCGTCATTCCGACATCGCCGATATGCGCGATGAGGACGAAGAAGATCCATCCGAACTGGAAGCCGCCAAGCACGAATTGAACTATATCAAGCTGGACGGCACGATCGGCTGTATGGTCAATGGCGCGGGCCTGGCCATGGCGACCATGGACATCATCAAGATCAAAGGCGGGGACCCGGCCAACTTCCTGGATGTCGGCGGGGGCGCAACGCGCGAGCGTGTGACCAAGGCCTTTAAGATCATTCTCAGCGATCCGAATGTCGAAGGCATTCTGGTCAATATCTTTGGCGGCATCATGCGCTGTGACGTAATCGCCGAAGGCGTGATCGCAGCCAGCCGCGAGGTGAACTTGCATGTGCCCCTGGTGGTACGGCTGGAAGGAACCAACGTGGAATTGGGTAAAAAGCTTATGGCTGAATCAGGCCTGCCAATTATCTCCGCCGACAATTTGGAACAGGCTGCGATTAAAATCGTCGCTGCCGTGAAGGAGGCGAACTGATGGCCGTTCTTATCGACAAAAACACAAAGGTAATCTGTCAGGGCTTTACCGGCGCACAGGGTACATTCCATTCTGAACAGGCCATTGCCTATGGCACAAAAATGGTCGGCGGCGTTACGCCGGGCAAGGGCGGCACGTCCCATCTGGATCTGCCCGTGTTCGATACAGTGGAAGAAGCCGTGCATACGACCGGCGCGAATGCGACCGTAATCTATGTCCCGCCCCCTTTCGCAGCGGACGCGATCCTGGAAGCCATTGATGCCAAAATCGCCCTGGCGGTTTGCATCACCGAAGGCATTCCCGTGCTGGACATGGTCCGCGTGAAACGCGCCCTGGTTAATTCCAGCACCCGCCTTGTCGGGCCGAACTGCCCCGGTGTGATCACGCCTGACGAATGCAAGATCGGCATTATGCCCGGTCACATTCACAAGCGCGGCAAGATCGGCGTTGTGTCGCGGTCGGGCACCCTGACCTATGAAGCTGTGGCGCAAACCACAGCCACGGGCCTGGGGCAGACAACCTGCATCGGGATCGGCGGCGACCCCGTGAATGGGACAAACTTCATCGACTGCCTGGAAATGTTCCTGGCGGATGATGAAACCCAGGGCATTATCATGATCGGGGAAATCGGCGGCACCGCAGAAGAGGAAGCGGCCGAATTCATCAAACGGTCGAAAGTGAAGAAGCCGATGGTTGGCTTTATTGCCGGTGTCACAGCCCCTCCCGGAAAACGCATGGGCCATGCAGGCGCCATCATCTCCGGTGGGCAGGGCACAGCGGAATCCAAGCAGGAAGCGATGCGCAGCGCGGGCATCACCGTGGCGGAAAGCCCGTCCGCGCTGGGGTCGAGCATGTTGAAAGTAATGGGTGGCTGATTTCGAGGACGGGGGCGGGCATAGGCTTCGCCCCCGTCGCATCGAAATTGCATATTTCTTTTAGAGTGGGAGCAGTCAGAGCATGACGTATATCGGCGAATCTTCCCAACTTTTCGGCGCGAATGAGACCTATATCGCCGAACTCTATTCAAAATGGGCCATCGACCCGAACTCCGTTGAGCCGGGATGGGCAGATTTCTTCGAAACCCTGGAACCAGGGGATGTGGATCTGCAGGATGACCATAAGGGGCCAAGTTGGACCAAGCGCAAGACCGCCGTCATGGGCCAAGCGACCTCCGGCCAAGGGGCAAGCCTTTCTGACTATCTCAGCGATCCTGATCTGAAACAGGACGCCCTGCACCAATTGCTGGCGGCCATCAAAGGCGGCGGCGTTGCAGCAACGGGCAGCGACCAGATTCGTCAGGCGACCCTGGATTCTATCCGTGCGCTGATGCTTATCCGCGCCTATCGCATGCGGGGCCATATGGCCGCCAATCTGGACCCGTTGGGTCTGGAAAAACGGGGCGACCATCCGGAACTGGACCCGGCCAGTTATGACTTTGAAGAACGCGATTACGACCGCCCGATCTTCATCAATTATTATCTGGGTCTGGAATCTGCGACCTTGCGTGAAATCATCAAGATTTGCCGCCAGACCTATTGTGGCAATATCGGTGTTGAATTTCTGCATATCCAGGATGCCGAAGAGAAATCCTGGATTCAGGAAAAGATTGAAAGCAGCCGCAACCGCAAGGACTTCACCGATCTGGGACGCCGCACGATCCTGGAACGCATGACCCATGCGGATATGTTTGAAACCTATCTGGACACGAAATATCGCGGCACCAAGCGGTTCGGCCTGGATGGCGCGGAAAGCCTGGTCCCGATGATGGAACAGATTTTCAAACGCGGTGCGCAATTGGGCATGGAAGAAGTCGTGTTGGGCATGGCCCATCGCGGTCGGCTGAATGTTTTGGCCAATATCATGAACAAGCCCTATATGCAGATTTTCGCGGAATTCGAAGGGCTGGCATCGAACCCGTCCTCAGTACAGGGATCCGGTGATGTGAAATATCACCTGGGCACGTCTGCGGATCGCGAGTTTGAAGGCAAGACGGTCCACCTGTCGCTGACCGCCAACCCCAGCCACCTGGAATGTGTGAACACAGTCGTCCTGGGCAAGGTCCGCGCGAAACAGCACCAGCGTTCCGACAATAATCGCGACAAGGTCATGGGCCTGCTGCTGCACGGCGATGCCGCCTTTATCGGCCAGGGCGTTGTGGCTGAAACCCTGCTGTTGAGCCAGTTGGATGGTTATGAAACGGGCGGCACCATCCATATTATCATCAACAATCAGATTGGCTTCACGACGGCCCCGTCCAAGTCCCGCTCCTCACCCTATTGCAGTGACATGGCAAAGACTGTGGATGCACCGGTTTTCCATGTGAATGGCGACGATCCAGAAGCCTGTGTCCATGTGGCCCGTCTGGCGATGGAATACCGGCAGAAATTCAAAAAGGACGTCGTTATCGACATGTGGTGCTATCGTCGCCATGGTCATAACGAGGGGGATGAACCGATGTTCACCCAGCCCCTGATGTACAAGAAGATCAAGAATCACCCCCGCACCCGCGAAATCTATTCCAAGCGCTTGCAGGAAATGGGCGTCGTTGATGCCGAGGGTTGCGAGAAAATTCGCGACGATATCAAGAAAATCCTGGATGAAAGCTTTGAAGCCGCGCGGGCCTTTAAGCCCAACAAGGCCGACTGGCTGGAAGGCAAATGGTCGGGTCTGGCCATGGCGGAAGAAGGGGCCAGACGCGGTCATACATCTGTCGATATGGACCTGCTGCGTGAGGTCGGCCATGCGATATCCGAACCCCCGAAGAATTTCGCCCTGAACCCGAAGATCGAGCGGCAGTTAGAAGCCAAACGCACGATGATCGAAACCGGCGAAGGGATCGACTGGGGCACGGCGGAAGCCCTGGCATTCGGTACTTTGTTGTGCGAATCCACGACGATCCGGCTCAGTGGGGAAGACTGTGAACGCGGTACCTTCTCTCAGCGCCACGCTGTTCTGTTGGATCAGAACAACGAAAATCGCCATGTTCCCCTGAACAATATCCGCATGGGCCAGGCCCCGTTCGAGGTTATCGACAGCCCGTTGAGTGAATTCGGGCTGTTGGGCTTTGAATATGGCTATGCCTCTGCAGAGCCGCATTCCCTTGTCCTGTGGGAGGCGCAGTTTGGTGATTTCGCCAATGGGGCGCAGGTGATCATTGATCAGTTCATCGCTTCTGGTGAATCCAAATGGCTGCGTATGTGCGGTCTGGTGATGCTGCTGCCCCATGGCTATGAAGGTCAGGGACCTGAGCATTCTTCTGCCCGTCTGGAGCGGTATCTGCAATTATCCGCTGAAGACAACTGGCAGGTTTGCAACATCACGCAGCCAGCGAACTATTTCCATGCCTTGCGCCGTCAGGTTCGGCGGAATTTCCGCAAGCCCCTGATTCAGATGACGCCAAAATCGCTGCTGCGCCATAAAGCCTGTGTGTCGAAGCTGGAAGAATTCGGTCCCGGCACCAGCTTCCACCGCGTTTTGTGGGACAATGCCCAACTGCAGGGGAAATTGGCGGCAGATGAGGATATCCGGCGGGTCGTTCTGTGCTCCGGTAAGGTCTATTTCGACCTGGAAGCAGAGCGAGACGCAAAAGGCATCAACGATGTCTATATCATGCGCGTTGAACAGATCTATCCGTTCCCGTTCCATGCGGTGACAACGGAATTAAGCCGCTTCCCGAATGCCGAAGTGATCTGGTGTCAGGAAGAGCCCGAGAATAACGGGGCATGGTTCTTCGTTGATCGACGCATTGAGCGCGTGCTGGAAGAAGTCAACCACAAGCCCAATCAGCGCCCCCGCTATATAGGTCGGGACGCGGCGGCCTCTCCCGCCACAGGCAGCGCAAAACGCCATGCGATGGAGCAATCCAAATTGGTCGATGAAGCGCTGACCCTGCCAGAACGGGCGCGCAAGGTTGCTGTGTCAAAAACAGCATCAAAGAAAGCCGAAGCCAAGAAAACGTCGGCGAAAAAGGCATCTGCTAAAAAGGCAGCGGCCAAGAAAAAGTAACGTGTTCTGAATAGAGAGTGCACTGGGTAAAATCGGAAGAGCGCCCTGAGACTAAAGATAACGGGGCATTGAAAGACGGCGAAAGCCGGAAAGGCAAGAGGACACATGGCGACGGATATTACGGTGCCAACGCTGGGCGAATCAGTCAGTGAAGCCAGCGTCATTCAATGGTTCAAAAAAGTTGGTGATTCTGTCGCCAAAGACGAGCCCTTGGTCGAACTTGAAACCGATAAGGTAACGATTGAAGTTCCCTCCCCGGTCGCAGGCGCAATGGCGGAAATTATCGCTGATTCAGGCGCTGATGTCGAAGTCGGTGCCTTACTGTGCCGCATCGACGAAGGCGCCACAGGCAGTGACTCGAAAAAGGAAGACGCCCCCAAGGCTGAGGCCGCACCAGAGCCCGCCAAAGAGGAAAAGAAGCCAGCGCCCGAATCGAAGTCCGAAGCGAAGCCCGCTGCAACTACCAGCAATGAAACGCTGTCGCCCGCCGTTGCGAAGATGGTGGCGGAAAATGATCTGGATGCGTCCAAAATTCCAGCGTCCGGACCGAAGGGAAATCTGACCAAAGAAGATGTTCAGAATTTCATGAAATCCGGTGGTTCAGCGACGCCCGCCCCGGCAAAGGCTGCGGCACCAGCGGCGGCAGTGGGGGGCACAAAGCCTGCCACGCCGACCTATGAAGCGCTGCCGGAACGCACCCCAGATCCGCGCGGCGAAGAACATGTGAAAATGTCCAAGCTGCGCAAGGTCATCGCGACCCGCCTGAAAGAGGCGCAAAACACCGCGGCGATGTTGACCACCTTCAACGAGATCGATATGGGTCCGATGATGGAGGTCCGCAACAATTACAAAGATCGGTTTGAGAAGAAACATTCTGTGAAGCTGGGCTTCATGTCCTTCTTCGTGAAGGCGGCCGTTGTGGCCCTGAAAGAACTGCCCGCTGTGAATGGCGAAATCTACGGCGATCAGATCATCTATAAGAACTACTATGACATCGGGATCGCCGTTGGCACCCCGTCGGGCCTAGTGGTTCCTGTGCTGCGCGATGCCGACAAGAAAAGCTTTGCGGAAATCGAAGGGTCGATTGCTGATTTCGGTCGTCGCGCCCGCGATGGCAAGCTCAGCATGGCGGAAATGCAGGGCGGCAGCTTCACCATCACCAATGGCGGTGTCTTTGGGTCTTTGCTGTCCACGCCAATCATCAACCCGCCACAATCTGGTATTCTGGGCATGCACAAAATCCAGAAACGCCCGATCGTGAACAGCGATGGTGAAATTGTGGTCGGCAATATGATGTATGTCGCCCATTCCTATGATCACCGCATCATTGATGGGCGCGAGGCGGTCACCTTCCTGGTACGCATCAAGGAACTGCTGGAAGACCCGGCCCGCCTGTTGATCGACGTTTAAGGCACAGCTATTTAAACCAGCCTTCGCTTTACAGGGACGAGACCCGGTGGATAATCGGGTCTCGTTTTCCTTTTCATATGTTGAAAGCCCTCTCTGTTGCCCATGCCCCATCCCGTTACTGTGCCGCCGGATCTCCCGCGCCCTTTTCTGCGTGGAATGCGGGATTGCCTGAACGTACCGGCCCTTGGCATAGGCCTGACAATGATTGGTTTTGGGGCCATGGCGCAGGATGCGGGGCTGGCGATTCTCCCCGCCTTGGGCATAACAACCCTGGTATGGGGCATTGCCGGTCAGGTCGCGCTGGTGGATATTCATGCCAGCGGGGGCGGTCTGCTGGCCCTGTTCGTGGCGGTTGCTCTGGCCAATCTGCGGATGTTCCCAATGGTGGTGACCGGCCTTTCTTCCGTTACCGGGGGGCGGAAGCTTTCCGTCCTCTCGCGCCTGTTGCTGATGCAATCCCTGGCGATATCCTGCTGGACACAGATGATGACCCGCGCCGATCATGTACCAGCACACCAAAGGCTGCGATACTATATCGGTTTCGCCGTAACCTTGATGTCAGCGGGATTGCTGGGAACCACCATTGGCCATCAACTGGGCCGCGTCGTTCCCCAAAGCGTGCTGACTGTAGCTATCTTTATGACACCGCTTTATCTGTTGCTGCTGATCTCTGGTGCGCGACAATGGGCCAATCGACTGTCGGTCCTGTTTGGCATTGCCGTCGGGCTGGCGCTGTATCCCGTGATGGGGGATTGGGCCGTGATTGCGGCAGGACTGCTGGGCGGCACACTGGGCTTTATCAGCGCCCCCCACCTGTTTCGCAATAATGCGGGGGACTGATCGTGGGCGATGCTGCTATATGGATCGCTGTTCTGATTGGTGGGTTTGGCACCTTCATGTGGCGGGCGCTGGGTGTCGCGGTGGAAACCCGCGTCCAAGAGGACAGCCCCCTGTTCAATTGGATCGGCTGTGTTGCCTATGCTATGGTTGCGGGATTGATGGCCCGTGTTCTGCTGATGCCCGCTGGCGACATGTCCCTTCAGCCACTCACCTGGCGGGCAATCGCTTTTCTGATTGCCCTGGCGGTCTGGTATCGTAGCGGAAAATCCGTCCCCATTGGTCTGGTGGCAGGGGTGATCAGCTATGCCCTGATCCTGCATTTACAAGGGGTGTAAGCCTCTAGTATGCCCGTATATGCGCAAGTATGATTGTCCAACACACAGAAACGCTGTCAGGTAAGGCGATGTTAATGTCATGAAAGACGAAGAAACACTGCACTATCCGGATTCCTTCATTAACGCGCTGCAAGCGATCTGGGGCGATGGGTTCCTGTCACCCGGCGGTCCCGAAGAGATCGCCGCGATGCTGGACGGTCTCGATATTACGGGGCTTTCTGTACTGGATATTGGCTGTGGCGTTGGCGGTATCGACTGCCTGTTGGTCCAGGAATATGGGGCCAGCCAGGTTACCGCAATTGATGTTGAACCCCAATTGATCGATCACGCATCGCGACGGTTCCACCAACATGATCTGTCACATAAAATCACTGCGCACTTGGTTGAACCGGGGCCTTTACCCTTTGCCGACAACCAGTTTGACAGCGTGTTCAGCAAGGATGCCATGCTGCATATCCCCGAAAAGCACAGCCTGTATAAAGAGGTTCTGCGGGTGTTGAAGCCGGGCGGACAGTTGATCGCCAGCGACTGGCTGCGCGGCGGGGACGAAAGCGACGCGGTCCCGCCCATTCTGGTTGAATGGGGCGAACAGAACGGCCTGAAGGCAGATTTTGCAACCCCGGCCGAGACAGAGGACGCGCTGCGCAGGGCTGGCTTCCAGGCGGCCCATGTGAAGGATCGCAATGCCTGGTATCGGGAAGAAATCAAAAAAGAAGAATTGCAGGTGACCGGCCCGGGGCTACAGCAGCTGATTGCCGCAATCGGGATGGAGAATGCTGAAAAGCGCGTCCGAAGCTATGAAATCAGGCAGCAAGCGGTGAATGAAGGGGCGTTACGTCCCTGTCATTTATACGGCATGAAACCGGCTTAAAGATTCTCTAATCCCCAAAGTGCATTGGGGGTGCCGACAGCAATCCACGCGGCCCCATGACACCATCGATATCCCCAAGAACGGCCTCGACCCGCGTCATGATCCGGCGTTCGGCAGCCTCTGCAATCATCGTCCCAAAGGCTAGGGAGAAGTCACCTGACTCCAGGGCCTCCGCAATCGCTTCAATGGGTGATTTCGGTTGTGGCAGGACATGCAGATCAAGCTGCGCCCCCGCATCCAGGCCCAATAGGTCGCGAATTGCAGCCATTGCTTCTGAAAAGCCACCCAATCGATCCACCAATCCAACTTCGACGGCTTGACTGCCCAACCAGATGCGACCACGGGCAACAGCATTTATCTTTGCCGCATCAAAGCCACGACCCTGGGCGACCTTGCTGGTAAAATCTTCGTAGACGAAATCAATCGATGTCGCGAAGCGTTCCCGCTCAGACTCATCAAAACCGCGGTTGAATGACCACATGCCCGCATTCTGCCCGGCCGTCACATGTTCCCAATTCACGCCCAATTGATCCCACACCTGACTGGCGTCAAACTTTCCCCCATAGACGCCGATCGATCCCGTGATCGTGCTGGGATAAGCGATGATCTGATCCGCGCTGGCTGAGACGAAATATCCACCGCTGGCGGCAACATCGCCCATGGACACCACGACCGGAATACCTGCCGCCTGAACTTGTCCGACCGCATGCCACACCGCATCAGACGGTCCATAGGCACCGCCCGGACTGTCGACGCGAAACAGCACGGCCGCATAATCCTTGTGTTTCGCGATATCATTCAGAATATCAATCAGCCCCTGGCTGTTAAATCCGGGGTCGCCAAAAGGCCCCCCCAGTTGATCGTCCACGCCGATTGGCCCGACCCCATAAAGGACCGCAACTCTGGACGATCCCGGTCCTTCCTCTGGCGGTTCAGCCTGGGTCGCCGCCAACAGGAAGGGGGCATCAATCCATTTTGCATCCGATCCGGTCAGGGCTTTTACATGGGCTTCAAAGGCATCTGGGTAATCCAGGCGATCAATCAATCCAGCAGCGACAGCCTCTCGCCCCAGATAGGGACCGCCATCGACAAGGGCGCGAACCTGTTGCTGTGTCAGGTCGCGGTCTGCTGCGATTGAGGCAACGGCATGGTCCAACAGGCCATCCACCAAGCGGGTCAATGACTGACGAATTGGACCCGACATGTCAGAGCGCGTCATTGGATCCGCGCCACCCTTGAATTCGTACCGTTGTTCAAATTCGGCTTCTATACCCACCTCTTCCAGCGCGTCTGCGAAATAGGGGGTTTCCAGCGCGACACCCGTCAATCCTACTGTCCCGGACGGTGCCATCCACACATCATCAAAAGCCGCAGCCAGGGTCGTCAGGCGCGTTCCATCCCCAAATCCCCCCAGATCATCGGCATAGACATAGGCAGGCTTGCCAGAAGCACGGAAGCGCCGAACCGCGGCTGCAAGCTCTTCCGCCCGCGCAAAGCCAAGGGATGTATTCCCTAACCGCACAACCAGTGCCTTAACGGCGGGAGAGGCCGCGGCCCGGTCCAATGCTGTTACTGTATCCAGCAGGGTCGCGGGCGGAACGGCCTTAAAGGAAGGCAGCGTTGCATACCGTTCTTCCAGAACTTCATTCCAGTTCAGGGACAAAACGGCGCTGTCGGGCATTGTGGGTTTATCCGTGCGCATTGATGCCGTGAATGTAACCACCGCCAGGGTGATCACGACAACCAGACCGCCAATGCCAGCCAAAAGCCAAAGAAATAGTTTTCCGATCCATCGCATGGCCAGACTATGACGGAACCGAACCAAAGGGTCCACTGCCTTAAACAGCATCCCCATCAGAAAATCTGACGACAGTTATCAAATAGGACTGATTTGTCACAAGGTGTATAAGAGCAATATCAGGTCATTCATGGTCACTCTGATGTCTTTCGGCGAGGACGATGCGAGGCACCCGCCGCAGAGCGATGCGGGGCATCGCGCAAGGCGGGTAACGCAGCAGCGGTCCGCCGAAAGTCACCGTTCCGGCCGGATGTTTTAAGGCTGGCCTGCGTCGCAGCTCTTGCCCGTAGCCCCGCTACGCGCAGCAAGCTGCTCCTAATCCAGCCTTAAAACATCTCGGTCAGAGCGACCATGAATGACCTGATATTGCTCTAAAACAAACAAGTACCGTGATTTGAGTTAATTGCGCATTGATACGAACAATGTATAACTAAATTCACGATGAATATGGGAAAAAACAGTAATAATCGCGATATACGGATCCTCTTCGGGGAGCCGCAGCAATCTTTGCGCGGCGCGATCCGTGCTGCCCTGCATCGTGAGGGATATGAGTCGGTGACCGATTATGATCGCGCAGGCCCCATGCGCGAGGCAATCAACAATACCGAACCTGACCTGATCGTTATGGATTCGGAAATGGATATCGGGCATGCCGATGTCATGATCACAGA
The DNA here is from genome assembly GCA_002709955.1 of Rhodospirillaceae bacterium. Taxonomy (GTDB): domain Bacteria; phylum Pseudomonadota; class Alphaproteobacteria; order UBA8366; family Aestuariispiraceae; genus Pacificispira. Next base: position 155,568 of record PAQY01000008.1, on the reverse strand, counting down.
GCTTCGCAATAATAAATTGGGTAAAAATCCCTTCGTTCCGGTCATTTTAACAATCTGGGAACCTACCCCGGAACTGGTGCGTCGGGTGGCGTCGTCAGGAACCGATGACCTGTTGGTTAAACCGCTGAGCCCGGCCCAGGTGTTTGACCGCATCAAGGCGCTGGTAAATCATCGCAAACCCTTTGTCGTGACCAGCGACTATATTGGGCCGGACCGCCGCAAGGACGTCAACCGCGAGTCGGAAATTCCCACAATAGAAGTTCCCAACACATTGCGGTCAAAGGCAAAGGGCGAGCCGGTTGATACCGACATGATCATTTCTGCGATTCAGGATGCCCAAAGCGGCATCAATGACCAGAGATTGAAGCGAAATGCGTTCCAGATTGGCTTTTTGGTAAAGCTGCTTCTGCCAGAGTTAAAGAAATTTGAGGTTACTGATGATCGGATAAAAACCGTCGATCGCCTGATTTCCGTCTCCCGCGATACCGGCAATCGCATGAAGGGGACGAAATACGAACATGTCACAAGCCTGTGCACCTCCATGATTCGGGTCGCCTCTTCTATCAGTGACAGTATCTCCCATCCAGACGGCAGAGATGTCGAACTGTTGAAACCCATGGCAGAGGCCATCATCGCCGCCTTCAATCCCGATCAGTCATCGTCTGAGATGTATAACGAGATCAATAAGGCGGTGGAGACCTTCAAGCAGAAGCAGCAAAAGAAGGGTGCCACCCTTTAGAGCAAATCCCGAGCGAACGGAATCGTTTGCGACGACGTATTTGCTGAAAAAAGAAATGGTTAGAGTATTATGTGTGAGCTCATGCGAACGCATGATGCTCTAGCGTGGTGCGCGGTTATTCGGGGTCAACCAGGATTCTTTCACAGGCCTGAATCAGTCCGCGTCAGTCTTTTGTGTCGCGTGTTTCAGAAACTCAACCAGATCCTGACGATCCCGTGGATTCGTTAAGCGTTGTTCTGGCATTTTCGTGCCTGGGAACATCTTGTTCGGGCCGATATCAAACAACCGCGCAATTGTCTCCTCGTCCCAGATAATGGGTGTGTTCTTCAGGGCCTCAGAATAGGTATATCCCGGCAAAGTCCCCGCGGGACGCCCGAAAACCCCAGAAAGGCTGGGCCCAGATCGATCCGGCCCCCCCGGCTTCAAGGCATGGCAGATCGCACATTTTCGGAACTGATAACTGCCTCGCTCCACCGGGTCGTCAGAAAAGGCCATTGAACTGGATACCCGCTCCACAGGTTGAAATCGGGTTGACTGACCAATCACGGACTCACCGGATTCAGTAAGCCAGCCCCGCACCACGGAATCTATACCACCCGCATATATTCGGCTGCCATCGGGTGTGAAGGCCAGCGACCAAACTGCCCGATAATGCTCAACCTGCAATGATATGCGTGGGGCCTGTGATCCGATATCCCACAGATAAAGGCTACCGCCCACCCCGCCAGACGCGATTACTTTGCCATCTTTGGAAATCGCTACGGCCAGAACCGCGCTATCATGCTGGTTGCCCAATTCCTGCCGCAGGGTGCCGGAGTCAACATCCCACACGCGCACAGTCTGGTCCGATGATCCAGTGACCAGAACCTGCCCCGACAACGCCAGCCCATTGATTGGAAACCCGACTTTCGCGAGGCGATAAGACTCCACGCCCGCCGCCAGCGGCTAAACGCGGATATCACCGTCATAGCCTGCAGATATCAGCGCATCACCACTGGCATTGAAAACAACATCATTCACGCTGTTGGTGTGACCGGTGAACGTCTTTAACACCTGCCCGGATGTCGCATCCCAAAGCCGAACAGTCCGATCCCAGGAGGCTGTGGCAACCTGTTGACCATCGGGGGAGGATGCGATTGCGACAACCTTTTTCTCGTGTCCCTGCAAGACATGCAGAACGGTCCCGGTATCACCATCCCAGATCCGGGCGGTTCCATCATCACTGGCGCTGATCACCCGGGGATGCGTCTTACCTGTCAGGGGTGGCAAAAAGCTGACGGCATTCACCCCGGCCTGATGACCGTACAGGCGTGCCAGTTGGGATCGGTCCTCAAGAGACCAGAGAATGGCGATATCATCAAACCCGGCCGTCACCGCATAGCGACCATCGGGGGAGATTTCCACATCCCGGACAGGGGCCCCGTGGCCCACAAAATCAGCCTGGGCGGAACCAGTCATCATCAAAAGAAAGGCGGTGAGTTGAAGGAGCGCCCCCAAAATCACCGCCTTATGAAACAACACAGCCCCTATCGAATACGACCGACGCAGTCTGATCATGTCCTTCCCCTGACAGGGGCTATTCCGCCGGTGCCGTGCGCCCGGAATGCTGCTCTTTTTCCTGAACTTCATCGACCCACAGGCTGTGGTGCTCCTTGGCCCAGTTCAGATCGACCTGGCCGGACCCCATCGCATCAAACGCCCCTTCCATGCCCAATGACCCGATATAGATATGGGCCAAAATAATCGCGATCATGACCATGGAAACGGCCGCATGCCACAATTGGGCATATTGCTGTTCCTGCATCGGGCTGAGATCTGTCGGCAGAGAAAAACCGACCACATTCAACAAGGCAAATGTATCGGCAAACATCGTCGTCGTGAACGGATCCAGTAATGTCCATCCTGACAGGCTGAGGGATAATCCACCCAGGATCGTCACCCAGAACACGATCTTTTGGCCGGCATTAAATTTCTTTGCGGGGGGATGGACCCCTTTGGAAAACAGACCACCGGCCTGTAGTATCCATTTGATGTCATGCCGGTTGGGAATGTTGTGCAGGACCCACATCAGGAAGATCATGACCAGCCCCGCCATGAAGGCAAAGGCGATCCAGTTATGGGCGTATTTCCCAGCCGCCGTAATGATCGAAAACGCTTCCTTGCCGATTACGGGCATCAGGAAGTATTTTCCGTACATTATATTCAGTCCGGTGATGGCCAGAACGACAAATGATCCCGCTGTCAGCCAGTGACCAATCCGTTCGATGAAACTGAAACGCTCTATCGTTCGCCCAGCCCATCCATGTTCTATCTTAATCCGTCCCCGCAGCAGGAAGAATAACGCCAGCAGGAAAACCATGCCCGCCATGATCCATATGCCATAGGTGGATAGCGGCCCATTGTGAAGGGCGCGCCAGGTGCTGCCTTCTGCCTGGATAAGGTTGCCCGCGCCCTGTCGAATGGCGCGCCACAGATCGGCATCACTGGCATTGCCAAGGGCTTGCCCTGGCACCTGACCAGATTGTTGAGCCCCAGCAACACCTGCCCATAACTGTATCAGTAAAATGGTCGCCAGTGTTGCGCCCGCCCGCAATGGGCCCGCACTCAAAGCGTATGTTAGCCGTTTCATCCCAAATCTCCCGATAGTCCCGATAGCCCCTTACAGTCCGCGCCGGGGCTGGCCCCCGCGCGACCGCCGGACCTGTTACGGAGTCTCTTGTATCGCAGCGCGACGGCGCAATTCATCCAATGTTTCCTGGCTCAAGGGCGTATCTTCCTTGCCCTTATACACACCTGGATCAAAATCAATGATACGATCCTGTTCTGACTCGCGGCACCCCGTCAGCCCAATCAAAATGGCCGCACATGCAACCAACAGGACACGCCCCTTTCGGGATGTGTGTGGGTGGCTTGCAGTTCTGTTTGTCATCATTCGCACCGATCTTCCAAAGCATGGGACAAGACAGACGAAAGTTTCGCCCTATCCTGCGCCTGCATTGATCTGAAATCATCCCCTCCGCACGGACTGACTTTCCATGCGGAGGGGGGTGATTTTAGGTTCCCTTTTGGTCGTAGGCGGTACCCCAACCCCAGGCCCCAGAGCCAAAGCCACGGGACACGACACGCTCGCGATAAATATCAGAGACGGTGTCACCATCCCCTGCGAGAAGTGCCTTGGTCGAACACATTTCCGCACACAGCGGCAGCTTGCCTTCTGCCAAACGGTTGCGCCCGTATTTCTGGAATTCAGCCGTGGAGTTGTTTTCCTCCGGTCCACCGGCACAGAAGGTACATTTGTCCATCTTGCCCCGGCTGCCAAAGTTTCCAGCCTGCGGATATTGCGGTGCGCCGAATGGGCAGGCGTAGAAGCAATAGCCACACCCGATGCACAGATCCTTGGAATGCAGCACCACACCTTCATCGGTCTGGTAGAAGCAATCCACAGGACAAACCGCCATACACGGCGCGTCCGAACAATGCATGCAGGCAACGGAGATCGACCGCTCCCCCGGCTTGCCATCATTGATCGTGACGACGCGCCGGCGGTTGATGCCCCATGGCACTTCATGCTCGTTTTTGCACGCCGTGACGCAGGCGTTGCATTCAATGCACCGTTCCGCATCACAGAGGAATTTCATTCTAGCCATTGTTCAATCTCCTCTTACGCGCGTTCGACACGACACAGGGTGACTTTCGTCTCCTGCATCTGTGTCACCGAGTCATAACCATAGGTTTGGGCGGTATTGGTCGATTCCCCAAGGATGTATGGATCAGCCCCTTCTGGATATTTGCTGCGCTGATCCTCTCCCTGATAAACCCCGCCAAAGTGGAAGGGCATGAAGGCAACGCCAGCGCCAACGCGCTCCGTCACCATCGCCATGACCTTCACCTTGCCGCCTTCTGGACCATACACCCAGACCATGTCGCCATCGGTGATGCCGCCATTATTGGCATCCCGCGTATTGATTTCGACGAACATGTTCTGTTGCAGTTCCGCCAGCCAGGGGTTCGACCGGGTCTCGTCCCCGCCGCCCTCATATTCGACCAAACGGCCGGATGTAAGGATGGTTGGGAAATCCTTCGAGAAATCGTTCTTCTGGATGGAGGCATACAGGGTCGGCAGCCGATAAGACTTCCGGTCCTCATAGGTCGGATAATCCGCCACAAGGTCCCGCCGCGGCGTGTACAGTGGTTCACGGTGCGTCGGCACAGGATCCGGGAAGTTCCAGACCACGCAGCGGGCTTTTGCATTCCCGAAGGGTGCGCAGCCATGCTTGATCGCAACCCGCTGGATACCGCCCGACAGGTCGACTTTCCAGTTGGCCTTTGGACCGCCAACAGCATCAATGGCGGCCTTTTCATCGGCCGTCAAATCGCCATCCCAGCCCAGATCCATCAGGCTCTGCATGGTGAATTCCGGATAGCCATCGGTGATTTCCGATCCCACCGAATAAGACCCTTCCGCCAGCAGGTTTTCACCATCCCGTTCAACCCCGAACCGTGCCCGGAAGGTCAATCCCCCTTCGGCCACTGGCTTGGAAGGATCATACAGGATTGGCGTCCCCGGATGGTTCATTTCCGGTGTGCCCCAGGACGGCCAGGGCAATCCGTAATAATCCCCGTCGCATGGGCCACCAACCGCCTGTAAGGTCGTGCGGTCAAAGGTATGCTGGTTTGCCATGTGCTTCTTCAACCGCTCCGGTGATTGACCGGTATAGCCGATTGTCCACATGCCCCTGTTGAATTCCCGCGTCACATCCTCGACAAGCGGTTCTTCCCCCTCGACGGCGATGTTCTTGAACATTTCATCCGCGAAACCGAATTTCTTCGCGAATTTGTACATGATCGTGTGATCCGGCAGGGATTCAAACAATGGCTCGACAATCTTGTCGCGCCATTGAAGAGACCGGTTCGACGCCGTGACAGAGCCATAGGTTTCAAACTGTGTCGCCGCAGGCAACAGGTAGACCCCGTCCTTGCGATCATGCAGCACTGCGGAAACCGTCGGATAAGGATCGACCACGACCAGAAGGTCCAGTTTCTCCATCGCCGTCTTCATTTCCGGCAGCCGGGTTTGAGAGTTCGGTGCGTGACCCCAGAATACCATGGCCCGAAGATTGTTCGGCTGATCCATATTGTCCTTGTTTTCAAGAACGCCATCAATCCAGCGCGATACAGGAATCCCAGAAGATTCCATCAGGTCCTTGGAGGCGAAACGCCCCAGCAGGTATTCGTAATCAACACCCCAGACCCGGGACCAATGTTTCCAGGCACCCGCCGCCAGGCCATAATAACCAGGCAGTGTATGGCTTAAAACGCCCAGATCGGTTGCCCCCTGAACATTGTCATGACCGCGGAAGATATTCGTTCCGCCGCCCGCTTTGCCCATATTGCCCAGCGCAAGCTGAAGGATGCAGTAGGCGCGGGTATTGTTGTTCCCGTTGGTATGCTGCGTTCCCCCCATACACCAGATCACCGTCCCTGGCCGGTTATTCGCCAGCGTCCGCGCAACCCGCGCAAGCTGGGAACCCGGAACACCGGTTACACGTTCTGTTTCTTCCGGGGTCCAGGCGGCCACTTCCTTGCGAATCTGATCCATACCCCAGACGCGCTGGCGGATGAATTCAGTATCTTCCCATTTGTTTTCGAAGATATGCCACAGCAGCCCCCAGATCAGGCCAACGTCCGTGCCGGGCCGGAACCGCACAAATTCATCGGCATGGGCCGCCGTGCGGGTAAAGCGTGGATCACAAACGATCAGCGGCGCATTGTTCATCTCCTTCGCCTTCAACAGGTGAAGCAGGGAAACAGGATGCGCTTCGGCCGGGTTGCCCCCGATCACGAAGATCGCGCGTGAATTATGGATGTCGTTATACGAGTTGGTCATGGCGCCATAGCCCCATGTACTGGCGACACCCGCTACTGTGGTGGAGTGACAGATACGCGCCTGATGATCCCCGTTATTGGAGCCCCAGAAAGCATAGAACTTACGGAACAGATACGCTTGCTCGTTGCTGTGTTTCGCAGAGCCCAGCCAATACACCGAATCCGGTCCCGACGTTTCGCGGATTTCCAGCATTTTGTCGCCGATTTCCTCGATCGCCTGGTCCCAGGAAATCTTGGTCCATTTGCCGTCGACAAGCTTGGTTGGATATTTCAGGCGCCGTTCGCCATGGGCGTGTTCACGGACCGAAGCCCCTTTCGCACAATGGGCACCCAAATTGAACGGGCTGTCGAAGCCGGGCTCCTGCCCGATCCAAACGCCGTTATCCACTTCAGCCATCACGGTGCACCCAACAGAACAATGTGTGCAGACGGATTTCACCATCTTCACATTGCCGCTGGCCTCGCCAGTAGATGCCGCTTCTGCGCGTCGGGTCATCAGACCCGCAGGGGCTGCAGACGCAACTGCAATCCCTCCAGCCGTCAGGCCGGAACGCTTTAAGAAGGTGCGGCGATCAACAGCGTCACCGGATACGGTCCCGAAGGCCGCTGCCGAACGGGGGCCATTTGCAACCCCGTTGGTCTTTTTCCGGAGCATGTCTCTCCCTTTCCTTGTTCTGGGCCTGAACCACCGCCTTACAGTCTTCGTCAGGGGCGTTTGACCCGCGTTTTCAATGCACTCTGAACACCGAACCCAACCGCCTAGAAGCGGGCGAGTTCATAGTAAGTTTTCACATGCGCAGTCTCACGATAATCGCCTGTGGTTGTCGATGGTTCTTCCGCTTGCGCAGAGGAAACACCGACAGCCGCGACCATCGCACCGGCCCCAACGGCAACGCCCTTGGTGGCGGCACCGAAGAACTGACGACGGCTGACAGCCGACTCCCGGTTCTGTTGCTCTTGGTCACTCATCGCACTCACTCCCTTATCGTAAGGGTTTCACAAACCCCTTTATGGCGCTTCAGGCCCTTCAGGCGCGGGCAATCATCCCGAACCCTTGTTCCTCAATCTCCATAAAGAGTTTCCCGACGCTCCCCACATGGCGGTAAACGTCGGCGGTTTTTGCTGATTCCAAATCAGCAAAAAACTTTCCCGCCCAGGATCTTAAATGGGCAGCAAAGAACTGATCCTGATCATAGATATCGAAGCCGCCCAGCGCGGTTCCTTCGATCAGGTGGCTCATGATATCGCAGATTGCTGCAATATGATCTTCCGGCTCTTTCACTTCAGCCGGGCGCTCAAAGCCCAATCGCGCCATGTCGCGGCGTAATTGAGCAAGCGGCTTTTCATTCAGGAAACCCGTCAGATAATAGGATGCAAATGGCAGCAATTCGCCCCGCCCCACCCCAATGAACAGGTTCTGATACTCTTCTGAAAATTGTCCCGCATCAGACGCCGCAATGCCGTCACGCAATGCGGCCGCAGCACGACCCAACGCGCTGTCGGACCCAGTGAACGGGGCAATGCTGTGCACTTCTGCGGGTGTCATGGGTTTCGCAAGCACCCGGGTCAGAAAGGCATACAGCGACTGGCGCGCCAATTCTTCCGCAGAGGCGGCCTGGTCCGGTGCCGGGGGGCTATAAATCGATTGCGACCCTATCATACTGTATTCTCTCCAAACCAAAATGTGTTTTGAAATGCTCTATTCGTACTAGCCCTGCGCCACTTTCTGTGCAGTCTCCCCTGCTGCCGTCGGCACCGGTTCATTCAGGCAATCCTGATCGTCAGTGCCACCTTCCCCATCATGTTCTGTACAATCATCTTCTGACTCAGGGTCTTGATCTGCCTCCGCCGACGCAATCTGATCCTGATCCAGTCCGTCCAGATCATCCTCTTCCAGTATTTCAGGCTCAGGGTCGCGCTTATAGCCGCGCCCGGCCTGATAGGCGGTCTGCATATTGGCAACCACCGTCCCGGCATCGGTGAAATCATCGCCATAGTCGATCAAACCATCCAAATTCGCCAAAACCGGATTGCTGCGCCATAACTTCCGAAGCGCAAGATTGCGCAATTGGGCGGGCACGGTGCTGGCCATAAAGGCCTTGAAATCTGATCCTGGCCCCAGACTGTCGAGCGAGGGAAGGCCAAGCTCATTGGCCTTCTCGGCCAGCGCTTGCTCACTTAATTCAGGCTCAGAGTCCAACGCAGCGGCCTGCTGAACCACCGGTGCCAATTCCTGAACGCCATCCCGTTCGCCTGGTGCCATATCCTCCAACAATTCTCCCTCTTCCGGATAGACGGCGACAGCAGGCGCAGAAGCCCCGATGCCACGCTGCGGGCGGGCCTGGGCCTTCATACGGGACCATCGGTTCAGGAAGCGGTCATTGGGCACGGCGATTAAATCTCCTTCCAGGCAGCCTTGTCGGGCCTGTGCTAGTTTGGTTTCGTTTTATCGTAAAACCGCTGTTCAATAGGATGCAGTTCCTTCCCGAAACGCGCTTCTTCCATCCTGTTGGGTGTGCGCTTTCGCTTTTTGAACGGCGTATCGGTGTGATGGCGATCAATGAATTCCTGTATCCAGGCGACCAAACCATCCGGCATTGGCACGGCTTCGACCGTATCCTCTGCACTGTCGGTAAAATCCTGTGCGGCATAGGGGGATGCAGTGGCGGCAACGGCGTAAATCTCTGGCCCATCCGGATCGTCATCGACATCGGATGTTCGCAGGACGACATAAATCGCGGGCGTGTCATTGGCCAGATTGACCAGATACGCTTCTGTTTCTTTCCGGTGAAGGATCAGGGGAAGCGTTGCGATATGATACGTTTGGATTGATCCATCGTCGATCAACAGCTTCCAATCGGAAATAGGCGTTGCACCTGGCAGGACCGCGACAGGTTTCCAGACATGCGTGATCCACCGACTGATGGCCGGTCTTTTCTCGACGACAATGCCCAGTGGCATTTCGATTTCCCGCGCGGCGAAAGTATCATCCGGCGAGGTGTAAAATTCGCTAGAAGGGGCCTCTGGCATCCCGCTTGAAAGCCTTTCTTCCCTGAGCCCTCTTCTTTGTTATTACCCGGATCTTTCTAACGACCAGGGTCGGAGGGTTTTATTGGTAAGACCATTCTTGCGCCCAACTGTGAAAGATACAATACTGTGAGTATTCTTGATTTCATTAGATTACGTAATTGAAACAGGATTAAAGATTAAAAAACAGGACCACGGGATGGATGCGAACGAGTCAGCCTTTTTTTTAGCCATCAATTTGGTGTTAAGCGGTGACTATCAGTTGTATGGCATCGTGGCGCTATCACTGAAGGTCAGCTTACTGGCAACATTGATTGCAACCTGCCTGGGACTGCCATTGGCCGCCCTGTTGGCGATTGCGCGCTTTCCCGGGCGGGACATGATCAGCACCGTTCTGAATGCCCTTTTGGGACTGCCCCCGGTTGTGGTCGGCCTGTTCGTTTATCTGGCCCTGTCCAGGGCAGGCCCGCTGGGCGAATTGGGATTGTTGTTCACCCCGACTGCCATGGTTATCGCCCAGACCATCCTGATCACCCCAATAGTTGCCGCCGTCGCCCTGCGCAGTCTGGAAGATTTCAATTCAGAATATACCGAACAGCTGCGTGCCATTGGATTGACTGGTTTTGAGCGGGCGCAAACTCTGCTTTGGGAAGCGCGGTTCAGTCTGGCCACGGCAGTCCTGGCAGGATTTGGGCGGGCTGTGGCAGAAGTCGGCGCGGTCATGATCGTGGGCGGTAACATCGCAAATGTCACCCGTGTCATGACAACCGCAATCGCCCTGGAAACCAGCAAGGGCGATCTAGCCTTGGCCCTGGCGCTGGGTATCATTCTGATTATGCTGGCCCTGGCGGTTAACATGTTTGCCGCCGCGGCGCGCGAAATCGGCCGGAAAGCCGCTGGCGAAGCACCCGCACGGGGGGAAGCATGATGCCCCGCGACATCCCTTCGGCAGATGTAATGCCACCTGAGACGGATGTTGATGTCAATTCCCTGCTTCGATTGCAGGACGTGCTGGTTCGCCGCGCTGGTCGCGATATCCTGAACGTACCCGACTGGTCCGTCCCGATATCGGGTGGGGTCACGGCCTTGATTGGGCCCAATGGGGCCGGGAAGACCACCCTGTTGCGCTTGTTACAAGGGCTGATCAAACCAGATGCGGGTTCATTACACTGGCCAACAGGACCAGCCCCATCCAGGGCAATTCTGTTACAGTCGCCAGTTCTGCTGCGCCGGACAGTGGCATCCAATATAGATTTCATACTGAAACGCCGAAGCATTGCAAAGCAACAGCGTCGCGACATGATCGCCCAAAGCCTGACGAAAGCACGTCTGGAAGACTGCGCAAACCGCCCGGCACGCCATCTCTCTGGTGGTCAGAAAAGGCGGTTGGCACTGGCCCAAGCCCTGGCACAGGCCCCCCGCGTGCTGTTGCTGGACGAGCCGACGGCCGGACTGGACCCCACCGCAGCAAATGGCGTTGAAAACATGATCGCAGAGGCCGCCGCCGATGGCATGGCGGTCGTCGTTTCCAGCCACGAATTGGGCCAGGTGCGCCGCTTGGCAGATCGGGCCCTGTTTCTTCACGCGGGCCGGCCCATTGAGGCTGGCCCGTTCCCATCCCTGTTCGATAATCCACAGAGCCGGGAACTCACCGCTTTCTTAAAAGGAGACCTAACATGGTAACCAGGATTAAGGCTTTCAGCCTGGGGCTAGTCGCCCTATTGGCACTTTCATTGTCGCACAGCCTGCCCGGTCAGGCGGATGATCGGTTCATCACGGTCGCATCCACAACATCGACACAGAATTCCGGTCTGTTTGAATTCATGCTGCCGGTATTCACGAAGGAAACAGGTATTGAAGTACGGGTCGTCGCGGTTGGCACCGGTCAAGCAATCAAACTGGCCCGTAATGGCGATGCGGATGTGTTGTTCGTACACCACAAGCCGTCGGAAGAAGCCTTTGTCGCAGATGGATTTGGCATCGAACGGTTTGACGTGATGTATAATGACTTTGTTGTCGTCGGCCCCTCTGAAGACCCCGCCGGTATCAAGGGCAGTGACGGCATTGCCGCAGCCTTGAAGAAGATTGCCGACAGCAAGACACCCTTTGCATCACGCGGGGATGACAGCGGCACAGACAAGCGGGAAAAATCCCTTTGGAAACTGGCAAATATCGAAGCGGGTGGTGAATGGTATCGGGAAACCGGGTCTGGCATGGGCGCCACCCTGAACACGGCCCACGGCATGGGAGCCTATGCCCTGACCGACCGCGCCACCTGGTTGGCCTATAAGAATAAAGACGGTTTTGAGATCGTGTTTGAGGGGGATAAAAACCTGTTCAACCAATATGGTATCATTGCCGTCAGCCCAGAGAAATTCTCCCATATCAAAATTGACGATGCACAGGCTTTCGTTGACTGGGTTATTTCCAAAGAAGGCCAGGCTGTGATCGCTGATTACAAGCTGAATGGCACACAATTGTTCTTCCCCAATGCACCTGCACAGGGGTCGTAAGACATCCCGCATCAATCTCCCCCTTCACTGGGGGAGGTTATTGCCGGTTTTGCAGCAAACGCCGCACCATTTCAGGGGCCGATCCCAGATAGTTCCCCGGTTCCACCAGGGCCGCAAGGTCCTCACGGCTTTTGACCTTCGTGATTTCAGGCACGGCACACAGCAGGTCCAGAAACGTCCCCTTACCTGCCAGCGCATCACGACAGCAATCATAGACAAGATCATGGGCAACCTGACGGCCCAGATCCGGCGCCAGGCCCATCATCACAGCCTCCGCCACGATCAACCCGCCGGTTACATCCAACACCTTGCGCATCGCGTCAGGGCGAACCTCCAGCCCTTCCAGGACATCGCGCGCGGCACGCAATCCACCCGAGGCAACGATCATCGCAGTGGGCAACGCCTGCCATTCCACCTGCCATTGGCCGGTCGCCCGCTCATGATCCTGCACCATCGCATCCAGCATGGCGGAATGCTGTTCCCGCACGATCTTTGCACTGGCCAGCATCATTTCTGACGAGATGGGGTTGCGCTTTTGCGGCATGGTCGATGACGCGCCGCGCCCCTGAACAAAAGGTTCCAGGACTTCACCGGTTTCCGATTGCATCATCAACATGATGTCATAGCCGATTTTGCCCAGGGTCGAACAGGTCAGGGCCAGAAATCCGGTGACTTCTGTAAAGCCATCCCGCGCGGTGTGCCAGGTAATATCAGGCACCGCGAGGTTTAATTCCTCGGCCAAGGCCGCCTGAACCTTAAGGCCATTTTCTCCCAGAGACGCCAGCGTTCCCGTCGCACCGGAAAAGGCAACCACCTCTATCCGGGGCCGCAATTGCAACAGGCGTTCGCGATGACGATCAATTGCCGCCAACCAGGTCGCGGCCTTATATCCAAAGGAAATTGGCAGGGCATGCTGTAAATGGGTGCGCCCGGCCATGGGCGTTGTGGCATGATCTTCCGCCAGCGTTGCCAGTGCGGCCCCGACCGCATCCAAATCTGTTGAAATCAGATCCAGCGCATCGCGCAATTGCAGCACATCTGCGGTATCCATGATGTCCTGAGTGGTTGCGCCCCAATGGGACCATTGACCCAGGCCACCTTCAGCCCATTTCGACAATTGTTCGACCAGCGGCAGGATCGGATAGCCAACGATGCGCGTGCGCGTCGCCAGGTGATCCCAATCCACACGCGACACCTGGGCCACACGGGCCAGGGCCTCTGCCGCTTCGGCCGGAATGATGCCCAGCCCGGCTTGCGCACGGGCCAGGGCAATTTCCACATCCAGATAGCGCTGAACCAGGGCCTCATCAGAATACAAGGCCCGCATTTCTGCGGTCCCGAACATATCCCCGAACAGCCGTGATTGCAGCACTATGGATGACATCAGATTCGTCCCGCTCTTTGACTTACGCTTGCGCGGCGACGATGATCACTTCAAAGCGATAGTCTGGCGTAGCCAGTTTCGCCTCACCGGTTGCGCGGGCTGGCGTGTTGTCTTTATCGACCCAGGCATCCCAAACCGCATTCATTTCCGCGAAATCATTCATATCCGCCAGCCAGATCACTGCCTGCAGAATGCGGGATTTGTTGGACCCGGCCTTGGCCAGCAATTCATCCACCTTGGCCAGGGCGGTCTGTGCCTGAACAGTAACGCTTTCGCCAGCGGTTCCAACCTGACCGGCCAGATACACGACGCCATTATGAATAACGGCACCGCTCATACGGGCACCAGGGTCCAGACGGGTAATATCACTCATGGAAATTTCCTTTCACGACGGATTGTGGGTTAGGGCCCCTTATTGCACCATCCAGGACAGGTCATGCAACAAGTCCTGCACGTCAGATACGGGCGCGCATATCCTCCAACCCGTCACGGGCTTGCAAGGAAACACAGCAACTGACCAGCTTTCGCGCCTGTTCATACGGCCAGGCCCGACCACGATGCAAGGTCGCGCGTTCATCCCAGACCAGCACATCATTGGGTCGCCAGACATGGCTGTAAATCGCTTCGGGCACTGTCATTTCGTCGACCAATTCATCGACGAAAGCCAGCCCCTCTGCCTCATCCATACCCGATACGGCGCAGACATGGGACGCGATATAAAGCGATTCCGTTCCCGTGACCGGATTGCGCCAGACCGCCTTCCATTCCTGATCCGACCATTTGGTAAACAGGGCCTGCTTCGCCAGTTCCGGATCAATCTTCGCGCGGGAATGGGTGTATCGATGCCGGAACACGGTTTTGCGCAGACGCTGTTGCAGATCTGTCGACAATCTGGCGAATCCAGCGCGGGTGGAAACCAGTTCAGTCTCCCCTCCTTGGTTGGGCAATATGCGGGCCTGCAAGACATTCACCAGGGCGGGCACCGGCAGGAAAGTGCTGTCGGTATGCCACAGAAAGTTGGCCCGCAAATTTTTCACATGCGTGTCAGCGTCCGACGCGATCACTGCGCCAGTCGCATCCAAATTGGCGACAGGGGAAATCTCAGGCTTTGGGCGATCATGGCGATCTTCCAGCGGCCCAAATAACGCACCAAATTCTAACTGTGCCTCATCCGAAAGGTCCTGATCCCGAAACAACAGCAAGGAATGTTCCTCGAACAACCTGCGCAACTCGTCATATCCCTGCGTGGCTGTGATCTCTTTCAAAGAAACATCATGAACCTCAACCCCAAAGTCCCGGTGCAAAGGTGTTGTGCGCAATTTGGTTACTCCTGCGAGAGGTTATTCCGCCGCTTGAGCCTTCTTCGCTGCGGTCGGCATTGTGCCACAGATAATGTATGCCAGCGCTTGGACAACCTGTTCAGGTTCTCTTGCAACCGCATTGGCCGCACCATCGACTTCTTTTAAGGCATGGTCATGTTCCGGCGGGTGCAGGGTGATGATGGGCTTGCCCTTCGCCACCGCATAACCGGCATCAAAGGCAGCGTTCCATTGCTTGTATTTCTCCCCAAATCGCACGACGACGATATCAGCGGCCTCAATCAAAGTCTGTGTGCGCATGGCGTTCAACTGCGCGCCCTTGCGATCATGCCAGACTTTGTCTGCTTCAGGACCAAAGATCGCAACACCGCAATCATCTGAATCCTCATGCACAGTAATGGGTGCAGAAATATCGACCGGCAGGCCCGCCTCTGCAACGCCCTGGCGGATTCTTTCGCGCCAATCACTGTGGATCTCACCGGACAGATAGATATGCCAGCGTCGTTCGGTCATCGTCTCACTCCTTCTCAAACGTCAGATTGCCCCAGTATCGACAATCAGCGTGTGATAACAAGGCTCGTTACTCAATCTCCTGTATTGGTTTCTCATTGGCGGAGCTGAGCGGCGTCTGACACATTTCCAGATGCAGACGCCCGCCCGTTGTATAGGGATGAGCCAGAACCAGCTCTTCGTTCAACTCAATGCCCAATCCCGGTTCTGTCGGTGCATTCAGATATCCGTCTTCCCAGTCCAGGCGTTTGGTCAGAATATCCCGGTGGAAGGCCGTATCAATTGTCTCCAGCACCAAGAAGTTCGGACTGCTGAAAGCAACATGGGCGGCCGCCGCATGGGCGATGGGCCCACAATAAATATGCGGCGCAATCTGGGCATTGAAGACTTCTGCCAATATCGCGATCTTCTTGGTTTCCCAAATCCCACCGCTGCGCCCGATATCCGGCTGCAGGATCGAAACACCCGCCTTCAAGGCCTGATGGAATTCTATTTTGGTCGTCAGACGCTCCCCCGTTGCAATGGGAATGGATGTCGCCTGCACCACCCGGGCCAACGCATCCATCTGATCGGGTGGACAGGGTTCTTCAAACCACAGCGGGTCATAAGGCTCTAACCGCTTGGCCAGGCGAATGGCAGACGATGTTGTCATCTGACCATGGGTGCCAAACAGGATATCGGCGCGATCCCCCACGGTTTCGCGCAGGCGTTTCACATTCGCCTCGCTGCGGCTCAATTCATGCAGGGACAATTCCCGCCCGCCCTGAAAGCTATAGGGGCCGGCCGGATCCTGCTTGATCGCGGTATAGCCCATGGCAACATAATTCAGTGCCGCCTCTGCTGCCGCGTCGGGTTCATGATAGGGATCGCCCTGGCCCGTCCCCTGCCAGACCCAGCCAGGGGGGGCATAGGCCTTTGGATATAAATAGCTGTAGGTCCGAAGACGCGGATGAAACTTGCCGCCCAGCAGATTATAGACCGGCTGGTTCTGTGCCTTGCCCAGAATATCCCAGACCGCCATTTCAATGCCGCTGAACACCGCCATCATGGTGATGTCCGGGCGTTGGGTGAAGCCACCGGAATAGACACGGCGGAACATTGTCTCCACATTATGCGGGTCTTCCCCAGCAATGTAGCGGGCGAAGGTGTCTTCCACCATGCGGCAGGCAATGTCGCCGGAAACCGGGATGCCATAGCATTCCCCGATCCCTTCTATGCCATTATCCGTGGTCAGTTTCACGATCACCCAGAAGGATCCACCAATGCCGGTCGGCGGAACGGTGACAAAGGTTTTGATGTCTTTCAGTTTCATATTATGCGTGCCCCAAAATCCCTGAGAGTGAACTGAGGGGAGCGTATCAGAAACAACCCCACCGACAAGGATTGCAAGCGACGCTTTTGGGCCCTATTTTGCGCTTCTTTCGGGGTCGGACCGATCCTCAGCTAAACTAGGCGAACCAAACCATTATGACTGACCAGAGCCGTATTCGTAACTTCTCCATCATCGCGCATATCGATCATGGCAAATCCACCCTGGCGGATCGCCTGATCCAGCTGTGCGGTGGCCTGACCGATCGGGAGATGAAGGAGCAAGTGCTTGATTCCATGGATATCGAGCGCGAACGCGGCATCACGATCAAGGCCCAGGCCGTGCGCCTGCTATACACGGCAAAGGATGGTATCGAATATACGCTGAACCTGATGGACACGCCCGGCCATGTGGACTTTTCCTATGAGGTCAGCCGGTCGCTGGCCGCCTGTGAGGGGTCATTGCTGATTGTCGATGCCAGCCAGGGGGTTGAGGCGCAAACCCTCGCAAACGTCTATCTGGCGCTGGACAATGATCACGAAATCCTGCCGGTGCTGAACAAGATCGACCTGCCCGCCGCCGAAACGGAACGGGTAAAGCAACAGATTGAGGATGTGATTGGCCTGGATTGCAGTGAAGCCCTGGAAATTTCTGCCAAAAGCGGCCTGGGCGTGAATAATCTGCTGGAAGCGATTGTGAAGCGCCTGCCTGCCCCGCCGCCATCCGATGCAAAAGCCCCCTTGCGCGCCTTGCTGGTCGATAGCTGGTATGATGCCTATTTGGGCGTGGTGACCCTGATCCGCGTCGTAGATGGCACGATCAAGAAGGGTCAGAAAATCCGCATGCTGTCCACCGGGGCGGCACATGAAGTGGACCGGGTCGGGATTTTCACGCCCAAAGGTCTGGTCGTTGACAGTCTGGGCCCGGGTGAGATGGGCTTTATCACATCGGGCATTAAGGCGGTGGCCGATTGTAAGATCGGGGATACGATCACCGAAGACAAGCGACCCACCGACAAGCCCCTGCCCGGCTTCCAGCCCACGGTACCTGTGGTCTTCTGTGGCCTGTTCCCGGTCGATGCCTCAGACTTTGAAGCCCTGCGCGACGCGATGGGCAAGTTGGCGCTGAACGATTCCAGCTTCCATGCAGAAATGGAAACCTCAGCCGCGCTGGGATTTGGCTTCCGCTGTGGCTTCCTGGGTCTGTTGCATCTGGAAATCGTGCAGGAGCGTTTATCCCGCGAATATGATCTGGACCTGATCTCCACCGCGCCGTCTGTGGTTTACAAGATCACGCTGAACAGCGGCAAAGAGATCGAATTGCACAATCCGGCCGACTATCCGGACCCGACCCATATCGCCTCCATCTCTGAACCCTGGATCAAGGCGACCATTATGGTGCCAGATGACTATCTGGGCCCTGTGCTGACTCTCTGCACCGAAAAGCGCGGCGAACAGCGGGACCTGACCTATGTCGGCAACCGGGCGATGGCAGTGTATGAATTGCCGCTGAACGAAGTGGTTTTCGATTTTTATGACCGGCTGAAATCCGTCACCAAAGGCTATGCCTCGTTTGACTATGAAATGACGGAGTATCGGGAGGGCGATCTGGTCAAGGTCTCGATCCTGATCAACGCGGACCCGGTCGATGCCCTGGCGATGATCGTGCACCGCAGCCAGGCCGATTATCGCGGTCGGCATATCTGTGCCCGCCTGAAGGATCTGATTCCCCGGCAATTGTTCAAGGTCGCCCTGCAGGCCGCCATCGGGGGCAAGGTGATCGCCCGCGAAACGCTCAGCGCCATGCGCAAGGATGTTACGGCCAAATGCTATGGCGGGGACGTGTCGCGCAAACGCAAACTGCTGGACAAGCAAAAGGAAGGGAAGAAGCGGATGCGCCAGTTCGGCAAGGTCGAAATCCCGCAATCCGCCTTCCTGGAAGCACTGAAGATGGGCGATAACTGACGCGCCGATCCAGAACCGCGAAGGCGGGGTCAGGTCAGATAAGACGGCCTGACCTTCGCGTGGGATGAGTGTATCAGTGGAATCCGCTGCGACGGCGTCTGCGGCGACCGATCAGCAACAGCAGCCCCCCCAGGATCAGGAACAGGATCACCGGCCATAACAGGGCCTCCCACGCATCGCGTTTCAGGTAGGGCAATGCCTTATCGTGCCAGAAATCTGGTGCCCCCAGATGGCGCGACACGATAACTTCTGTATAGCCCAGGCTGGGGGAATGGGTTTCAAACCAGACGCGCCCGGCAGGAAGTGTCGCACGACCATCCAGCCAGACAAACACCCCCAGCGCCAAAAAGACCAGGGCCAACACCATAAATACACGCCCAAAAAAATGCAGGACGGCCATGCCAATCCCCTTTTGCTAACGCCTGGATACCAAGAAACCCCTGATCAAGGGCAGACCATAACACGATTTTCCCAATAAACCATAGGCTTGGCATCAGAATACACAATGGCTTTTTTTGTCATACCAATGCTTGCCCAGCCGCGCGCACTCGGTTATGTTCCGCCGCCTTGCGAAAGGATTATGACACCCGGCCCCGCCGGATGTCTGTGGAGAGATGGCCGAGCGGTTTAAGGCGCACGACTGGAAATCGTGTTGGGGTGAGAGCCCCTCGGGGGTTCGAATCCCCCTCTCTCCGCCAGACTCTCTTCTTCTCAGATTTCCCTTGATGGTCTAGGTTGTCAGAAACGCCAGAATTCTGGCGGTAATTCAAATTTCTGATTGTGCTAGATTTCTTTCGATTACATTGATATCGTTTCATTGTGTGGTATGGAACGTGGTATATCAAGATGGCTCTGACAGGCAAGTTGACTAAAAAGCTAGTGGAGAATCTGGGCGCTGGGCGGCATGGCGATGGCGGCGGGCTTTATCTGGTCGTTGATCCATCGGGTGCGCGGCGCTGGATCGTCCGCGTAGTGGTCAAGGGACAGCGCAATATGAAGGGTGCGCCGCTTCGCACTGACTTTGGTTTGGGCGGGGCGGATGTGGTGACGCTGAACCAAGCGCGTGAACGGGCGTTGGAGTATCGGCGGATGGCCAAGCAGGGATTGAACCCACGATTCAACGTCAGCCGTGAAATCCCCAGTTTCGAGGAAATCGCAGGACAGGTCCATATTGACCGGATGCCGACTTGGAAAAATGCCAAACACGGGGCGCAATGGATCAACACCTTGCGCGATTATGCCTTCCCCAAAATTGGGCGAATGCCTGTTGATGGCATTGGCCAACCAGAGGTGCTTATGTGCCTGTCACCAATTTGGACTGAAAAGCACGAAACAGCACGGCGTTTGGCACAACGGATCAAAATTGTTTTGGATGTGGCCAAATCCAAAGGCTTTAGGTCGGGTGAGAACCCGGTGACAGCGATTCATGATGCGCAAGTGTTGCCGAAGGTGAAGGCCAAACCCAAGCACCATAAATCAATGCATTGGCAAGAGGTGCCAGCGTTTTATGCTGACCTGAAAACCCGCGATGCGATGGCCGCCAAGGCGTTGATGTTCACTTGCCTGACCGGATCACGTACGGGTGAGGTGTTGGGGATGAAATGGCACGAGGTTGATTTTGACGCGCGGCTGTGGACCTGCCCAGCGGAGCGGATGAAAGGCGGGGAGTTTCATCGCGTTCCGTTAACCGATGAAATGTTGGCAATCATTGAACCCTTGCGAGCGATGGAGTCTGATTATGTGTTTGAAGGGCAAAAGCGGCACAAGCCTTTGTCGAACATGGCGATGCTGATGCTATTGCGCCGGATGCAGGTTGACGGTGTTACAGTACATGGGTTCAGGTCTACATTCCGTGATTGGGCGTCAGAAGCAGCAAACGTACCGCGAGAGGTTGCGGAAATGAGCCTAGCGCATAAAGTTGGTTCCGATGTGGAGCGGGCGTACGCGCGGTCAGATTTGCTGGAAAAGAGGCGCTTGTTGATGGAAACTTGGAGTGGATTTGTTTCAGATCGTTCTGTTTGAATCGGATATGCTGGATGGCGAACGACAAGACCAGAATTGAGATTATTGATTTCAAGAAATTTTCTAAACCGCATACGTTGGGTGTTGTTGGAATAGCCTTTGGCAAAATTGTTCACGGATTGACAACCAACTTTTTCTCAACTGAAGTATTTCAATCCGACCTAGATAATGATGGCTATCCCATAATCCCAATTCAAAGAGCTGTTTCTGCGATTCGGTATAGCGTCAGTTCTCATATTCTGCTCGCACTATATTTTTTACAGGAAAATGGTTGGTTCGATCCAAAGGTCAAATTTTGGATCGACGGTGCTGAACCGCATGATGAGGTTCGGCTAGAGGGCTGGTCAGATACTTGGAATACTAGCGCGCAAGTGGACTTGGCATATTATCTCGAAGATGTATGTGAAGAGTTAGAGGTGAGTGAGCGCGCATTTTCTCAAGAATGGTTTCATGCGAAGGTGTCCCACCTTTATTTCATAGATATCGACGTGCCAGATGTTGCTTTGACGGTCGGAATTCTCCTTGCGCAAATGTGGTGGAAGTTCGAATTGGAGGAAGCCGCATTGAGGGGGAATGCGAATGCTGCGTCTCTTGAGCGAGCTAACACGGCGAGACAGCAGCAATCAAAAACCCAAAATGAGGCAAAGATGAGTGTGATCGCTTCGTATTGGGCTGAGGCAGAGAAGGAGCTTGGCTCAGAAGTAATGCGGCGTGATAGCAATGCTGCCCAGGCAATTTATACAATTGCGTTGAAGAGACAGCCAAGGGAATTGCAGTTGAAATCAACTGGAGAAATTATTGGCCCTGAGGCGATCAGGAAGCGGCTATTGGCCCTTCGTAAGTTAGAAAAAATTGGATAATTCGCCTAAAATTCCCAAATTGGGAAATCATGTCGAACCTTCTCAGTTTCTAGACTGCCTCTGCCTAAATTCCCTCGTATTCAAGGTTATCACAACCGAATGATAGGGATTGAAGAATGGCAAATCTATTCGACCAAAACCGAAACTATGTTCTTGGTGACCCCGAGCTTGATCTGATTGGTGACCGCGACAAGCTGGCTCAATGGCGGCACAAAGGCATAGGGCCAGCATTTTATCGTCTTGGGCGCAAGATCATCTATCGCGGTGCTGATCTGAACACTTGGGCAGAGGCGAGCCGGGTTGAGCCTGGTAATGGTGATCGCGCCTGATGGCCAAGCGGGCGTCATCACGCAAGGTCAAAATCCACAACCAATATACGTATCAACAGGCGGCGGATGTGCTGGGCGTTTCGGTGCAGACGGTGCGGTCGTGGCGGCAATCTGGACTGGGCGTTTTGGACAGTCAGAAACCACACTTGATTCTGGGCTTCATGCTGAAGGATTTTCTGGCCGGTCGGTACAGCCAACCCAAACGGCGTTTGGCAAATGACCAGTTCCTTTGCATGACCTGCAACGCGCCCCGGCGGGCCTATGGTGGCATGGCTGACTATCTGCCTTACACCGCAACACGGGGCAGGCTTGAGGTGCTTTGTGAGGCCTGCCAAGGGCCGTGTGGCAAGTTCGCCAGCCCACGACTTTGCGCGGAATTGGCCCCAATTCTTTCTATCGCAACACGCAACAGGAAATGACCTTAAAGGAACCTGTCAAACCTAGCGTGAATCATCACTTCCAGCTGTTCGCCAAACATAGTGGAGTTGATGGGCAGAAAAATGGGCCAAAACCAGCGACACAAGGATGAATGACGATGACCCGATATGTTGAAGAGAACGAGCGGATCAAGCACGACTACGCCACCTATTTGCACCATGCAAAAGGGCAGGACGACACCTCGATTGATAAAGCACGGGCAGCAATTCGGCGCTTTGAGGAAAGCACCAAGTTCAAACCGTTCAAAAAGTTTCATCGGCAACAGGCAGCGGACTTCAAGGATTTTCTAGCCAAGCAGCGAAACATCAAAACAGGCAAGCCTTTGGGCTTCTCGACCGTCGACGCCACCTTGCGCTTGGTTAAGAACTTCTTTCACTGGTTGGTCAGCCGTCCGGGGTTCAAACGGGTACTTAGCTATGCCGATGTGGAGTATTTCAACAACACCCGCAAGGCGGGGCGTGTGGCGCATACCCAGCGCCAAATCCCGTATCCGTCGATGCAGCAAGCCGCCCATGCGTTTCAGGCAATGCCGTTTGAGACCGAGTTCCAGAAACGCGACAAGGCGCTGTTTGCGTTCTTTATGCTGACGGGGGCACGGGATGGCGCTGTGGCATCCCTCAAGCTGAAACATGTGAATATTGAACTGGGCCATGTCTTCCAGGACGCGCGTGAAGTGAACACCAAGGCCGGGAAAACGATTCATTGCCAGTTCTTCCCCGTTGATGCCGCCTATCGCACATGTTTTACCGATTGGGTCGCCTATCTGGTCGAGGTCAAACTGTTTGGGCAAGAGGACGCCTTGTTTCCAAAAGCCAAGGTCGGGCTGGTTGAGGGGCAGGGGTTTGCCAATCTGGGTTTGGCGCGAGAAGGGTTTGCCAACGCCGCCAAGCTGAACGCGATCATCCGCACCGCCTTTGCCAACGTCCAGATGCCCCAATATACGCCTCATGCCTTTCGCAAGACGCTGACCCATTTCGGGAATGAGATTTGCGAGAGTCCTGAAGCCTTCAAGGCATGGTCGATGAATTTGGGGCATGAGAATGTGGCCACCACGATCAATTCATATCTTCCGGTTACGACAGAACGACAGATGGAGTTGATCCGGGCAATGGGGTAAACTGGGTGCTAAAATGAATTGTGGCAATCTGAGCCAGTGGTTAGGGTTATAGCATTGGCGTGAAGAACGTCTGAATCACTCAGATCACAGGTTTGATTTTATGCCCACATTGCGGTGGTTGACGCGGGATCAAGATGTACAGGCGGCGCAGAAGGTGCCGTACAAGCTGTTAGAGGAAGTGCCAGAGCTTAGTTACGGCGACCGAACTATCGGTAATATGTTGATACAAGGGGACAATCTAGAGGCGCTTAAGGCGCTGTTGCCGTACTACGCGGGGCAGGTGAAATGTATCTATATCGATCCACCCTACAACACCCGGTCAGCATTTGAACATTACGATGACAATTTGGAGCACTCCAATTGGCTGGCGATGATGTGGCCGCGCTTGGAATTGCTGCGTGACTTGCTGTCAGAAGACGGGTCAATCTGGGTGAATATAGAAGACAGAGAGGGGCACTATCTGAAAGTGTTGCTTGATGAAATTTTCGGGCGCAGAAATTTCTTGCAAGGTATAGTTTGGAACAGAAAAGCTTCACCTGCCAACGATGCCAAATATTTTAGTAATGATCATGATTACATCCATGTTTTTGCAAAAAATATGGATGCCGTTTCACTCAATAAGCTAGAGCGTGAGGAACGGCATAATAAACATTACACAAACCCAGATAATGATTCGCGAGGGCCTTGGAATAGCATTACGTTTACGGGAAACAAAAACCGAAAAGAACGGCCAAACCTTTATTATTCTGTGACAAATCCCAATACTCGCGAAGAAATTTTTCCGCCGGAAAATCTAACATGGAGATATGGCAAAGACAAAGCGCAAGAGTTATTGCGTGGTGGTTATTTCTATTGGGGTAAGACAGGTACATCAAAGTCTCCAAGGATCAAGCAATTCCTCAAGGATGCCAAGCCTGTAATTCCGAGAAGCGTTTGGGGGCATGACGAAGCAGGCCATACTCAAATGGCTATGTTAGAACAAAGAGCGTTTGGGGGGCAACCTTTTGGCACGCCAAAACCAGAACGCCTCATCGAGCGCATTCTTCACATCGCCACAAAACCCGGTGAACTAGTGCTCGACTCATTCCTTGGCTCCGGCACAACTGCCGCCGTTGCCCTCAAAATGGGCCGTCGCTGCATCGGGATAGAGATGGGGGACCATGCCGTCACTCATTGCGCGCCGCGTCTCCAGAAGGTGACGGATGGCGAACAAGGCGGAATCTCCAAGGCTCAAGACTGGCAAGGCGGCGCTGGCTTTCGCTTTTACCGTCTTGGTCCCAATGTTTTTGACGAAACTGGCCAAATTCAGCCTGAAATCCTCTTTCCCACGCTGGCCGTCCATATCTGGTTCTCGGAAACCGGGGTGCCGTTTTCGGGCGATGGGGCCAGCCCCTATCTTGGCGCGCACGACGGGGCGGGGCTGGCGCTACTCTATAACGGTATCCTTGGCGACAAGTCTGTCAGCGGTGGTAACGTGCTGACCCGCAAGTCCCTGCGCACGGTACGCGAGGCAGCGGGGAGCTTTGACGGGCCGTTGACGATCTATGGCGAGCGCACGGTGTTGTCCGAAACCTCTCTGAGTGAAGAACGCGTAACCTTCAAACAGACCCCCTATGACGTGAGGGCGCGCAAATGAGGCTGAAGAAGTATCAAGCCGACACGCTGGCGACCCTTTCCGCATTCCTGAAAGAGGCACGGGTGACGGGCGACCCTGAAGCGGTGTTCAACACCATCACGACCGAGGAAGAGCAGGCTAAGCGATTGGGCCATTATGCCAAGTCCTACAAGATGATCAAAGGGCTGGAACGGGTACCCTACGTCTGCTTGCGCCTGCCCACTGGCGGCGGCAAGACCCTGTTGGCGTCCGAGACCATCGTGCGTGCCCGCGACCATTGGTTGGAGCGGGACTATCCCGTGGTCCTGTGGCTGGTCCCGTCTGACGCAATACGGCGGCAGACTGTGGAGGCGTTGAAAGACCCCAAGCACTTCTATCGCCGGGTACTAGACGATGCGTTCGAGGGCCGGGTGCGCGTATTAGACATTGCTGATTTCCGGCAAGTGACACCAAGCGATATCCGATCCAAGCTGTGCGTGTTTGTGGGCACAATTCAGACGTTAAAGGTCGGCAATACCAATGGCCGCAAGGTCTACGCCCATAACGAGATGCTGGAGCCGCATTTTTCAGCCGTGTCGCCAAGTGCGCCGGGGCTGGAACGTAATGACTAGGGGCCGTTCAAGGGCGATATTCGGTTTTCCTTCGCCAACTTGCTGCATATGAACAACCCACTCGTTATCGTGGATGAGGCGCACGGTGCAGTGACGTCACTGGCCGATGAGATGCAGCGCCGGATCAACCCATCCGCAATTGTGGAGTTCACGGCCACACCAAAGGGGCGGCAGAATATCCTGCATTCCGTATCCGCGCAGGAATTAAAAGACGAACAGATGATCAAGATGCCGGTGGTGTTGGAAGAGCACCAGACTTGGCAATCTGCGGTTAACGGTGCAATCCTCAGACGCGCTCAGCTGGATGCAGTAGCCAAGACTGATACTGAAAATTACATTCGTCCTATTGTGCTATTCCAAGCTCAAAACCGAGATCAAGAGGTCCATGTTGAATATCTGCGAGATTACCTGATCGAACAGAAGGGTATCCCAGCTGATCAGATTGCTGTGGTAACCGGCAAGCAACGAGAGTTGGACGGGATCGACCTGAAGGATCCGGCCTGCGCGATCGACTACGTGATCACGGTTCAGGCATTGAAAGAGGGGTGGGATTGCTCCTTTGCCTATGTCTTCTGTTCCGTCGCCAATATTTCATCGGCGGGTGATGCCGAGCAGCTCTTGGGCAGAGTCTTGCGAATGCCGTTTGCAAAACGCCGTGCAGCGGATGCGCTCAACAAGTCATACGCGTGCCTGAGTTCTCCCCGTTTCCAGGATGCTGTGCGCGGGTTGGTGGACCGCCTGATCGACATGGGTTTCGATGAAACCGAAGCCTTGGAGAACGTCGAAAGTGTTCAAGGAGAAATTTTCACACACGATGGGAGGACGCGACCTAACCCGATGGACGTGTCCACAATTTCTGTAGACATACGGGTCAGTGATATCCAAGGAATAGAACGCGCAGCCCCCAACAAGATCAAGATTACTCCTGATGAAGAGGGTAGAGCCAAGGTTACAGTCGTTGACTTTCCCACACCCGAGGAAGAATCACGCGTTTTGGCGGCCATTCCAGAACAACACCGGGGTAGGTTTGAGGAAGAGCTTGCGTTGTTCAAGGAGCGCAACAGGAACAAGGCGTCCCCTGCACAACTGGGTACCCCTTTCATAGCGCCGCGACTTATGGCCAATGTGCAGGGTGAGTTGATATTTGCCGATACCGATCGATTTTTTGAGTATCATGATTGGTCCTTGTCGTCCCATAGCCATCAACTGAACGAGCAACAGTTCTCAATCAAACAGGTAGCCGACACATTCGAGGTTGATTTTGACGGGCAATCCGTCTCGGTCCAAATGACAGATCAGACCGAGTTGTGGAGTGCGGATATCGATGTTGAGGGCTGGACTGAACAGGGGCTGGTCTTGTGGTTGGACCGCAAGGTGCGCGACCGCTACATCGGTCAAAGTGAATTGGTTAACTGGTTGTCAGCTCTAGTCAGTTTCCTCACGCGAGAACGTGGTATCCCGTTAGCCGCTTTGATGCGCTGCCAGTACATCCTTGCGCGTAGGGTCCAGGAACGCCTCCAAGCGATCTATGAGGCAGAACAATCAACTGCCTTTCAATCATCTCTGTTTGACGAGTTGGCGAAGCCTGAAGTTAGCTTTGAAAGCGGATTTACATTTTTTGATGGCATGTATGATGGAGTGCGAAAGTACCAAGGTCGCCAGGTTTTCGGCAAACACTTCACAGGCAAACGACAAGTACCCGCGTTTGATGGCAAAGCCGAGGGTGGCGAAGAGTTCGAGTGTGCGGTGTTCCTAGACGCCAACGCAAAGGTGAAACACTGGATACGAAACGTCGCAAATCACCCCAATTCATTCTGGCTTCCGCTAGCTGGAGGTAAATTCTATCCAGACTTTGTCGCTGAGCTTCAGGATGGCAGAACACTGGTGGTTGAATACAAAGGCGAGCATCTGCTTAGCAAGCCTGACACTTTGGCAAAAATTGCGATTGGCCAACTTTGGGAACGAAGCTCTGAAAAGGCATTGTTCTTGTTAGCGGTGAAGAACAAGGATGGTTTGACGATGCGTGAGCAGTTGGTCTCGAAGTTGGCATAGACTGTATCTGATGTGGTATTTTATGTGGTATAATTTTTGATGAATGTGAAAAATAACAATTTAAACAAATAGATAATTGAATAGTATGGCGGCCCCTCTCTCCGCCATGTTTTATATGAACGCCGCCGCCAGCCAACTGTCATTTCCCATTTAAAATGACAATTACCACTTAAGAATGGCAGAGATTTGGAAAACATCCAATGTTTTCAATATATTAGTTTTTCTACCCTTTTCTTCAAAAAGAATGATCACATTGCAAGAAAATTAGCAAATCCGGCCTATATTACCGTTTAAAAATGACAATAGTTGGTTGTTCATAATTTACCCCACTTTATATTTTACCGATAAATCTCGGATTTCCTGCCCTCTCCGCATGCTCAGAAATGACGTTTTGATGGGCGGCAGCAGATCGGTAACTTTCTGCACGAGACCTTGGAGGATTTGCCGATCACTCTTTAGGTCAGCAGTACCGTCCCGTTAGGGCGAGACGTTACGGTATTCTGATACTCATTTATTTATAGCCACAGGCCACTATCTGGCGTATTCTAATCGCCTCGAAAAATTTCGAGATAATGCGATGCATAATATTGGCCCCTGGCCACGACGCCCCGCGCCATTGCCAGGCGAATCTTTTTTATCTTGGTTCACGCGCGTTTCACAGGCGAACTGCGTAACGCTAGAAGAACTGTACCGTGCTGCCCTGCCTGGCGGCCATATGTACTTTGCAGATCTCGACAGGCATTGGTCACCTCATCTGCTTTCCGGTCTTCAGGAAGGAACTCTAGTTCCGATCGAAAAGCTGGAAGCAATGACGTTTCACAGCTGGCATGGCACATTAATCGGAGAAGATGACGGCCGCATGCTATTGCCGTGGTTGCCTGCGATAGGAAACCGGCAAAGGATTCAATCCTTCGGACAGCAAGCATGCCCGGTTTGTTTGGCCGAAGATGAAACTCCATATTTGAGATCAATATGGAGAGTATCGTGCCTCCCGACCTGTACGGAACACGAATGCTTGTTGATTGATCGCTGTCCAAACTGCGCGAGCGTGATTTATCCGGGCAATCTCACCGGGTCTGGAAAGCCAATTTCTGCATGCTGGAATTGCACCTTCGATTTGCGCAAGACACCCCCAACTCCCAATGATCTCAAGGATCGAAACTCTCTGGAGCCGCAAATATTAGCCGCTTTGGCAGGCGGCTGGATTGTCATGGGACATTTCGGCAGGATTCATCCGTTGCTGTTCTTTCTAGTGATGTGGCGTATTTTCAGAATTCTGACAGCGGGTATGCACGCATATCCCCTTCGGGATTATGTTTGCAATACTTACTCCCTGAACCTGCAGGGTCGCGCGATACCTGCGCTTAGGGAAGTGGATAAACTAAACCCACGCAGCCGATTTGCGCTCCTACAAATGGCATCCACTCTCATCGAGGAATGGCCCACTCGTTTCGTTACCGCGTGTGAGGCCCTTGGTATTCGAAGCCGACATCTCTTCAAAGATCGACGCAACGAGCCGTTCGCCTTGGTCGATCCGATAGATAACCTGCCATACGGCAATCCGCCCAAATCCAACAAACTTCACCTGGAAGAAGTGAAACATCACCTCGCCAAGCGAGGGATCGTTCCTACGCAACGCCAGATCAGAATCCTTTCCGGACGCAGGCCTCGATCTCTCTCAAAGATCGCTGAGCCGGCGCACGAACATATTCCTTACGGTCAGAGCCGATACTGGAAGCTGGACGGTATATCTCCATCAGCGAGGGCACTAGCGAAACAGGCTGCTAAACGGGAAGGGGAGAAGGTTTCTGCATGGGTCGAAAAAGCAATCATCGAAACTCTTTCTCGTGACACAGAGCGAATCGATACATCTAGTGCGAGAAGATTGTTCAAAAAAGCGGACTGAACGATGCCAGTCAGGAAAATCCCTCCCAAACAGAAAAGCCTCTCTGGCATACATGCTGGCTCGGGCGGACAAGGGGTTGCCTTCGAGTCTTCTTTGGAGCGCGATTTCATATCATTGATGATGTTCGACGCCGATTTCATATCCATCGAAGAGCAACCGGTTGAAGTACCTGTTCCAGGGAAACGAGGTCGAGCAGGTTACTATATCCCGGACTTCCTAGTGCATCGACGCGAACGGCCTACAATGCTGGTTGAAGTCAAACCCGCAGATATACTTAAGTCTGATGCAGATCACTATGAAGAGCGATTTGAGGCGGCGCGCCGATTTGCTAACGACCGCGACTGGGAGTTTTCGATTTGGACCGAAGATGAAATTCGCGGACCACGTCTTGAGAACGCAAAATTCCTGCTGCCGTTCAGAACCCAATCACTCGATTCCTCTATAGCAACAGCCTTACGGAGAAAGCTTACCGAAGTCCGATGCGGGATTTCTGTCGAGCGGTTGGCCGAGTGTAATGGATCGGCACTCGCATTGAAAGGTGCAACGCTTCATACAATTTGGTGCCTATTGGCAACTGGCATCCTCACTGCTGATTTCGACAAGGAGCTTACGATGGAGTCCGTCATAGAACTATCGGGCTTTGTGACATGAGCGCGCTGAAATCATTCACGCCTGGAACGAAGGCGACCTATTGCGGTCAGCGGTGCGAGCTCCTGCGCGTGGCTGGCGTTGCTGAGGTGATGGTCCAACTCAAAGATACGGGTGAAACCAAGATAGTGCGCGTGTCGGATCTTGAGGAACCGAAAGCAGAATCCAGACGATCACTACCCCATCCCGATGCACTTTCACCAAAGAAAATCGCTGCAATGGAGCAGCGGTTTGAAATCATTAGATCGCTAACCAACAGAACACTACCCCGAGGGGAAATACAGAAAATTGCCAAACAGTCTGGCAAATCTGTAAGAACGATCTATCGTTGGCTCGAACGTTATAATACTTTCGAGAGCCGTGCCGCTCTCGCCCCTCAACATGGTCAAACGAGAGCCCGACGCCTTTCGGATGATGTTGAGGCAATCATCCGCACCGCCATTGAGGTCGAGTATCTCCATACACAGAAAAAATCCCCGAAGAAGGTTATCGAAGCAGTCGAAATAAGATGCCGGGCTGCCGGACTCAATGCACCTGACCATAAAACGGTTCGGCGCAGGATAGCCAAAATCTCCCCGAAGGAAGCAACTCAAGCCCGCCGTGGCAAAAAGGCCGCACGCGACCGCTTCGATCCGGCGGCGGGAGATTTCCCCGGCGCCTCTCATCCGTTGTCCGTTGTTCAGATCGATCACCATTATCTCGATCTGATTCTTGTAGATGACATTTCTCGCAAGCCTATCGGACGTCCCTGGTTAACGCTCGCAATCGATGTCTTTAGCCGGATGGTGGTCGGTTACTATTTGTCACTCGAAGCACCTAGTGCCCAATCGGTCGGCATGTGCGTTCAGAACGCTATCCTGCCGAAGGATCAGGCACTGGCTGACTTGAATGTAGCCAATCACTGGGATGTTTGGGGAAGGATGGCAACGCTTCATGCGGACAATGGTAAGGATTTTCGATGCAAATCTGTGTCGGAAGCATGTATCGAACATGGGATATCGATTGAATGGAGGCCGGTAAAAACACCAAACTGGGGAGGCCGAATTGAACGGCTGTTCGGAACAATAGCCAAGGAGTTCCACGCGCTCCCAGGAACGACCTTCTCGAACACCCGCGATCGGGATGGCTACGACTCCGACAAAAATTCAGCGATGACCTTTAAAGAGGCACAGCGCTGGCTGTTGCTCTGGATAACCGGCGTCTACCATGAGCGCATCCATTCTCAGCTAAATATGTCTCCCCGGGCAATGTGGGAACGAGGCCTCCTTGGTGATGGCAAGAATCTCAAAGGCATCGGCATCCCCCCGAAACACCAAGACCCTGAAAGACTTCGCATCGACTTTCTTCCCTTCAAAGAATGCACCGTTCAACGCCAGGGCATCACCATGAATCATGTCCGATACTATAGCGACGAAATCCGTTGCTGGATCGGGTACAAAGTCAACGGCCTGACGCCGAAATTCAAAGTGCGGCGGGATCCTCTCGACATCAGCACGATCTATTTCCTGGATCCCCAAAAGCAGGATTACATCCCCGTTCCCTTTCTCGACATAGGTCATCCAACGATCACAGTTTGGGAACTCAAGGAAGCGATCAAGGAATTGAAACGTCAGGGTGCGGAAAAAGTAAACGAAGCCCTTATTTTCAGGACGATCGAAGAAATGGGAGCGGTTGTGAAAAGCGCAAAGACCGAAACCAAAAAGGCTCGGAGGACTAACCAGCGTCGGAAGCAAGCCAAACTCCATCGAGAAAACACAAGCACACGCGCAGGCCACAGTACTTTGCGCAGTGAACAGAAAGTCGACGACAAACCGCCGCTAAATTTACAGATAGTGGTTGATAACGATGCTCCTCATTCCGATCAACAGAATGAGGAGGAGTATTATGAGTTTTCTGAAGAAGATCTGAACGCAGGGTGGCACGATTGATCAAAGTAGAAGAAGTTGCATCGGAGGGCGTTAATAAGAACCGTCCCTCGATAATCTCAGCAGAGCAACGAGATGCAATCCGTAGGGATCGGTGGATCGAATATGCGGCCGCATCGAAAATATTGGCATTGCTAGAGAACATATTCGACCAGCCCAAGTCGATCCGCCCTCCATGCGCAATGATCGTTGGTGAGACCAACACAGGGAAAACGTCAATCGCGCGGGAATTTCAACACCGACACACACCTCAGCGAAGCGCAGATGAGACTGATACGAAGCATCCCGTCGTGTTTGTTGAAACACCGCCAGGGCCGTTCCTGGGAGAGTTCTACGGAGGATTGTTGCGTGCCGTGAATGCGGCTGTACCAGAGACTTTAAGCCGACAGAGAGCGGAAACGCAGATACTGAATCTGTTTCCAGCGATTGGGGTGCGCATGATCTTCGTCGACGAAATTCATAACATTCTTCCTGGTAGCCGCGACCAACGAACGATCTTTCTGAATGGCCTAAAATTCCTCACGAACTCACTCCAAATCCCGATTGTCGTGATCGGAACGCGGCAGGCAGAATCAGCCTTCCAAACTGACCAACAATTCGGGAGCCGGTTTGAACCGGTTCGGGTACCGATTTGGCAACCCGGGGAGCATTATGGGAAATTTATACAAACTTATGTAACTTCATCTGGTTTCGATATGGACAAGAGCTTCAAAACGAAACGAATCACGGAAAGTATCCAATCTAGGACCAAGGGACGAACAGGCGATACGCTAAAATTACTGAGATACGCCATGTACAGATCTTTGGGGAATGGCACAAACTGCCTGCACGCTTCAATCCTAGACGAGATGGAATTCGTTTCTGTTCATGCACGCCGCGCTAAAGCCAATGAAACTTTATAACGACCTAAAATGGTAAATTGTAAACGTCAACGGCATCAGATTTGACAGATGTCCACCTACCCCGCGTCTAGCCTGACCCAAAAATTCGACGTCAGGAACTTAATATCCGTCGGCAATAAGATCGCGATAGGTTTCGACGTTAGCGTCCGGCCTGACCCACCTTACAATTGGTGCTCTGACCTGCGACTCTGCATCGACTAAGCGGGCAACAGGTGTCCGCTTAACTTAAGCGGACGCTAAACGATGGCAGAGAGACGTAAACGGCGTAAATGGAGCGATGAGGAGAAGATCAGGATTGTTGCCCAGACCAGGGTGCCGGGTGTATCGGTTCCCGAGGTTGCGCATCGCTATGATTTAAATACCAACATGGTCTTCAAATGGATAAGAGACCCCCGGTATAATTCTGGCGGTGACGATGAACCGAAGGTAATGAGCTTCCTGCCTGTTGAGGTCGTAACCCGTTTGCCAACGACTGAACCGGCTCAGGAACACACGGCCGAACCGGGTTTGATAAAGATAGTTTTGGCAAACGGCCACCACCTGGAGATCAGTGGTGCCTTTGATACAGATACTGTTGTCCGTTTAGCCCGTGGTCTTTCTGAATGATCCCCGTCCCGTCACAAACGAAGGTCTGGTTGTGTGCGGGCGTAACCGACATGCGCAAGGGCTTCGCAGGTTTGTCGTCTCTGGCAGAGAAGGCTTTGGGGCAAGATCCGTATTCAGGGCGAGGTCCAGCGTGTCGGTCACATCGCTCGACTTCATGGTCGTGCACAACTTCCAGGCAATGATATAGCGCGAGTAATCATCGAGGATCGTCGATAAGTACATCCAGCCCCAGCCGATAACCTTCAGATAAGTGAAGTCAGTTTGCCACAGTTGATTGATGGCGGTTGTCTTCTCCCTGAACTCATCTGCTGCCTTGATGACGATAAAAGCGGGACTGGTAATCAGATCCAGCGATTTAAGCAGGCGATAGACGGAAGCCTCTGAGACAAAGTAGCTTTCTGTGTCCATATAACGCACGGCCAGTTCACGAGGTGACAGTTCTGGCACATCCAGGGCCAGATCAACAATGCGCTGGCGAACGTCATCAGGGATACGATTCCAGACCTGTGACGGCCTTGGTGATTGATCTTCCAATGCTAAAGGCCCGCCGGTCTGATAGCGGTCGTACCACCGATAAAATGTGGTGCGGGGGATGCCCAGCTTATCCAGCGTCTGTTTGATTGGCAGATGGGATTGCTCAACAAGCCGGATGATCTCAAGTTTTTCAGATGCGGGATATCTCATTCGTCGTCTCCCCCATCCGCGATCATGCTTTTTTTGAGCAACCGCAATTCCAATGTCTGCTCTGCAACAACTTCTTTCAGATCACGCGCTTCCCGGCGAAGGGCCGTCACCTCACCCGTGGAGGCTGCACGCGCTGTATCACCAGCAAGTCGGCGCTTGCCAGCTTCAAGAAACTCCTTCGACCATTTGTAATAAATGCTCTCGGCGATGCCTTCGCGCCGACACAGCTCGGCTATAGATTCTTCGCCACGCAAGCCGTCCAGAACGATACGGATCTTTTCTTCAGCAGAATATTGCTTCCGGGTCGCCCGGCGAATGTCCTTAATAGCTTTGTCGCCACCTGTCTGTCGTGTCTGCGATTTCTGTCTCATCTTCATTCCCCTTCGGGTCATTACGATGAACCAGAAATCCTCTCCTATGCAATTCCACTAATCTGTCCCATAGGCGATGACGTTAGACAGTCATTTGAACGGCTCCTGCTCGCATCGCGGGTGCTGCCTGGTGCGCTGACGACCGACAGGTCGCCACCGGAGCATGCTGGTTAGCACTCTAACTTTTCTTGCCGGGTGGAGCAATCAACCAACGCCGAAGGCATTGTCTTCAAAGACCCCCTCAACCTTCCATCGTTCCGCGATACTTCCCAGTGCCTCCAGAACGCTGTGCAGGTCGTTGCCGCGCGGCGTCAGGCCATAGGTCACCGCAGGCGGAATAGTCTCCGCCTGTTCCCGCCAGATGACCCCGGCGCCTTGCAGCATGCGCAGGCGTTCGGTCAGCATGCGGGTCGATATCCCCGGCACGGCACGTTTCAGTGCCCCGAACCTTTGCGGACCCTGATCGCTCAGCACCCAGATGATATAACTCGTCCACGGACCCATCAGCAGGCGCAGAATGGAGTCCATGGGACACGCGGGCGGTGTTTTCTGTTTCATTTTGAGGTTTTCCAAAGGTGGTTACTTTTCTGTGCCTACTTTTCCTTTTGAACTAAGACGCCTAAAGATACTAGAGTGAAAGGCAAAACCTGGCAAGGGTGAGCCATACGGAAGAGTGCTCGGGTAATTTGAACAAAATAGAGGACGTCTAGATGAGCGACAAATCTGCGAAAATTACGTACTGGGCTGCAACCGGGCTGGTTGCATTGGTCTATCTGGGCGGAGCGGCATTTTACATCACCGCGCATGACATGGTTGCGGGAATGTATGAGGGCCTGTTGAAATACCCAACCTACATAATATGGCCGTTGGCCATGCTGAAGATCGTGGCGGCCGTAGTCATCCTTTGGCGCCCGTCGACGTTTCTGTCCGATTTCGCCTATGCGGCGATGTTCTGGCACCTGTTGCTGGCCGCCTCGGCGCATATGGCTGCCGGCGATCCGGGCTGGCCGCCGGCGATTGTTGCCTGGATTGCGCTGCTTGTGTCGTTCCTGACGCAAAACCGGGTGCGCGAAAAGAAATCACCCTACGGTGATTTGCTGAAGCGCGCCGCGTAACCGGATTTTCCGACGGCCACATGCCGGCTGGCCATCACGCTCTGCCAGTAAAACAAGCGAAAGAACGCAGTACATGACTCGGATGCCGACGATGTTCATTCCACACGGTGGAGGCCCATGTTTCTTCATGGACTGGACCCCGCCAGAAACCTGGAACCGGCAGCGCGAGTTCCTTGCGGATTTACCGGTATCACTGCCGGAAACCCCCAAGGCATTGCTGGTGATTTCGGGCCATTGGGAAGAGCCGCAGTTCACCGTGCAGAGAAACCCGGGCCCACCGCTGTTGTTCGATTATAACGGGTTTCCACCCCACACCTACGAACTGACCTGGCCCGCGCCCGGCGCTCCGGCGCTATCCGACAGGGTGCAGGCGCTGCTCGAGGCGGCCGGGTTTCCCTGCCCCGTTGATGAGGCGCGCGGTTACGATCACGGCGTGTTCATTCCGCTTAAGGTGGCCTTTCCGCAGGCCGACATTCCCTGTGTACAGCTGAGCCTGCGAAGTGATCTTGACCCGGCTGCGCATATTGCGGTCGGGCGGGCATTGGCACCGTTGCGAGATGAAGGTGTTCTGATCATCGGTTCGGGCAACACCTATCATAACATGCAAAAAATGATGCGCGCGATGCGGGGTGGCGCCGCCGATTTCGTGAACGGGCAGGAATTTGACCGCTGGCTGAGCGATGCGGCCACCCGCACCGATCCGGTAGAGCGTGATCGAATGCTGGCACAATGGGCCGCCGCTCCCGGTGCTCGCGATGCAAACCCGCGCGAGGAACATCTGATTCCGCTGCATGTGGTCGCGGGGCAGCCCTTGCCGACAAAGGCATGAAAACGCTGGAGGATCACGTGCTAGGCGCAGTCGAAAGCGCGTTTACTTTCGGCTGAATCCATTGAGACGCTTGAACATCCAAATCCAACCCGGAAAATCTAGGAAAAACCAATGACAAACATTCAAAACGGCCCTTTCATCGTCACCGGCGCATCCGGCCAACTTGGCCGGCAGGTCATCGATAATCTGATTGAGGCCGGTGCCGGTCCGATCGTCGCCGTTTCGCGTTCGCCGGAAAAGCTGGCCGATCTGGCTGACAAGGGAGTCGAGGCCCGCAAGGGGGATTTCAATGACCCCGCATCGCTGAGCGCGGCTTTTGCCGGTGGCAATCGCCTGCTGATCATTTCGATCGACGATCTGGAACCAGGAAAGCGACTGGAAGCGCATAAACACGCCATCGCAGCCGCGATGAAGGAAGGGATCACACATATCGTCTATACCTCGCTGACGAACCCGGTTGAGGAAAGCCCGATCACGTTCTCCAAAGATCACTGCGACACCGAAGCGCTGATTAAAGAAACCGGTGCCAGCTATACCATCCTGCGCAACAACCTTTACACCGATCTGGTGCTGATGGGTGGTGGCCAAAGCATTGGTATGGGGCAACATTTCGCCGCTGCTGCTGTGGGGAAAACTGGCTATGTCACCCGCGCCGATTGCGCCCGCGCCGCCGCAGCGGCCCTGATGCAGGAAACCGGTTCAAGTGTTCTGGACATCACCGGCCCTGCGGCGCTTTCCCAAGGCGACATCGCGGTCATCCTTTCGGAAATCTCGGGCAAGGATATCCCCTATATCCCAATCTCAACCGACGATCTGGTTCAGGCCATGATCGGCGCTGGCTTGCCAGAGTTCATGGCAAAGGTTTTTGCGTCCTTCGACGAGGCGATGGCCAAGGACTATCTGAATGTTGCAACGGGTGATCTGGAAAAACTGACCGGACAGGCCGGCCAGTCGGCGCGTGACTTTTTGATTGCCAACAAGGCGGCTCTGTTGACCCCACCGGCGCATTGAGGAAGCCATGATGAAGCTTTACAACGCCAATTTCTCGCCCAACGCCCTTCGGGTGCGGGCGGTTGCCCTGGAACTGGGGATCGACCTTGAGATCATCGAGGTCAACCTACGTGGCGGCGAAAACCGCAGCATTGAATTCCTGGCAATGAACCCCAACGCCAAGGTCCCAGTGCTGGTGGACGGCGATTTCGTGGTCTGGGAATCGCGCGCCATCAATTCGTATCTGGCAAGCAAGAAACCCGAGCGCGGTCTTTATCCCGACGACCCAAAGGCCCGCGCAACGGTGGATCAATGGCTTTACTGGCAGACGATACACCTTGGCCCGGCGATGCAGAAGCTGTCGTTCGAGCGGTTCCTGAAGGGGAAGTTCGGCATGGGAGAGCCGGATCAAAGCGTTGTCGACAGTGAGTTGAAAAACGTCGATCAGTTTCTGGCCGTGCTGGAAATCGGCCTCGAGGGCAAGGACTGGATCGCGGGCGATCTGAGCGTCGCGGATTTCGCGCTGGCCTCGACATTCATGTATCGTGTGCAGTCTGATATCTCGCTTGACGATCTGCCGAATGTCGCGGCCTGGATCGAACGACTTGAGGCGCGCGCCTCGTGGAAGGATGCGTTTGCACCGGTTCTGGCCCTGTTTGGCGGCTAGAATTCACAAACATATCTGTGGGGGCGAGCCATTCGCCCCCGCCCTAAAGCCCGCCCTAAAGAAGGCCACTTCGTGCAAATTGGAATATACACATTCGCTGAATCGGGCGCTGAATCGGGCGCCGAATCGGACACTGGCCGGGACGGCAGCATCAGCCCTTCGCAAAGACTGCGCAATCTGGTTGAGGAAATCGTGCTGGCCGATCAGGTCGGGTTGGATTGGTTCGGCGTTGGCGAACATCACCGCCCCGATTATGCGGTTTCAAATCCCGCGATGTCGCTGGCAGCGGCGGCTATGCAAACCAAGAATATCCGCCTTTCCAGCGCCGTTACAGTGCTGAGTTCCGATGATCCGATCCGCGTCTTTCAACAGTTTTCGATGCTGGACAACCTGACCCAGGGGCGCGCCGAGATCATGGTCGGGCGCGGTGCCTTTTTTGAATCCTTTCCGCTGTTTGGTCATGCGTTGGATGATTACGACGGCCTTTTTGCCGAAAAACTCCAGCTATTGATGGCGGTGAACGATGCCGAACACATAAGTTGGCCCCGCACGAAGCATTTGCCTGCGGTCAATCATCAGGGCGTCTATCCACGTCCCTATCGGGGCAAGCTGCCGATCTGGCTGGGCGTAGGCGGCACCCCGCAATCTGCGGTGCGGGCCGGAAAACTTGGCCTGCCCCTTGCGCTTGGCATAATTGGTGGGGAACCAGTGCGGTTTGCGCCTTTGTTCGATCTTTACCGCGCTGCCGCGAGCAAGGCGGGGCACGACCCGGCCAGCCTTGAAACCTCACTGAATGTGCATGGGTTTGTGGCTGAAACCAGTCAAGCTGCCCGCGATATTTACAGTGACCCCCATAACGAGGTCATGACGCGCCTTGGCGCAGAACGCGGATGGCCCCCCGCAACCCGTGAACAGTTTGATACCATGAGCGGCCCCAGCGGCGCGTTGTTCGTGGGCGGACCCGCAGAGCTGACCGACAAGATCCTCGCCCATCATGAAATTTTCGGCTTTACCCGGATTACCATTCAGATGGCAATTGGGCGGCTCGATCACAAATCCTTGATGAACGCGATCGAGATTCTGGGAACTCGCGTCGCTCCGGATGTCCGCAAGGCGCTGGGGTCCTAACCATATAAGCCAGAAAGGCTGAAAATGTTTGAACTGACACCCCGCATCGGCCCGCGACCAGACGCCACCGACGGCGCGCCTCACGAGCAGGTAAGCCAAAACCCCGACGCCAGTACTTATCTAAAGCTCAAAGAGCGCGCATTTGATTTTCCCTTTGTCGAG
Source organism: Rhodospirillaceae bacterium (assembly GCA_002709955.1). Lineage (GTDB taxonomy): Bacteria > Pseudomonadota > Alphaproteobacteria > UBA8366 > Aestuariispiraceae > Pacificispira. The sequence continues at coordinate 115,940 of PAQY01000008.1, read as the reverse complement.
CGTCGCCCCAGCATTATCCGTCACGGCGGCTGCGATGCTGATCCTGCTAACGGAGATTGGAACGCTGGAACGCAAACAGGTTGCCAGTCTTGCGGGCCTAGCCCCCATCACCCGTCAATCTAGCCAATGGCAGGGCAAGGCATTCATTGGAGGTGGGCGCAAGCCATTGCGAGATGCCCTCTACATGCCGGCGCTGGTCGCCATGCGCCACAATCCCGACCTCAAGGCAAAGTATGAAAACCTCCGCGCCGCAGGAAAAACCAGCAAAAGTCGCTATTGCCGCCGTCATGCGCAAGCTTAATCGAAACGGCAAACGCACTCGTCAAAGCTGATCGAGCTTGGACCCAAAAAACCGCTTGATCAGGACGGATACTCCGAGCGGGATTCGAACCAAGAGCCGAATGTAAAGAAATCCATAACTTGCGATGCAGAGAAGGTTCGACGGGGGTCGCGCTCCCCGTGTCAGGGTCCAGCATCTTACGCAACACCGTGTTAAGTTCTTGATAGGCTTGCGCCTTCTGGGACCTGGTCGTCGCCCGACAGGGCACGGCGCTGTTGTCCGGGCCAGTGACATTCTTAATGGGTAGCATGCGGTACTGGCGGATGCGCGGCGTTTCCTCGAGAACGAGGATTTTTATCTCCGCCGTGGGTTACCCTGGCGGCGCGGCTATCTCCTGCACGGCCCGCCCGGTACCGGCAAGACAAGCCTCATCCGCGGAATAGCGAGTGAACTGGGTCTCGAACTCGCCATCGTCCATTTGACGAACAGGCATCTGGATGACGCAGGGCTCGTAGCGCTGCTGGGCAACGCACCGGAACATGCGGTGCTGGTTCTGGAGGACATCGATGCCTTGTTCATCGAACGAGAAAGCACCGGGGCGTCCTCGAGCATCTCCTTCTCCGGTCTGCTCAACGCAATCGACGGCCCGGCCAGCCAGGAGGGTCGGATGCTATTCATGACAACCAACCATCCGGATCGGCTCGACCCGGCGCTGATCCGTCCCGGCCGCGTGGATATGCAGGCCGAACTCGGTCTTTGCGGTCCAGAGGAACTGCGTCGGCTGTATCTCAATATATTCCCCGGCGACGAGGACGGTGCCAACCGTTTCGAGAAGAGCTACTCCGCTGCAGGTCTGACTCCGGCCGACGCACAGCGGATACTGATTGGACTGTCGAATACATCGGGCGGTGAGAATAGCCTTTGTCCTTTGTCTTCCCGCGAGTGCAAGGCAGTATTGTGAAGACTGGGCGTGTGATCGATGTTCATATAGCAACAATCGCTGACACCCAAAGACGCTGATTACCAAAACGATCCCGGATTTTCCGGTGGAGGGTGTGATATGTCGAAAACCGTTATGAAGACGACAATTTTTCAGGATAATGACAGTCAGATGATTCGGATTCCGAAGGAAATGGCTTTCCATCGGATATGACAACTGTCCTTATATCAAGGTATGGAAATGGCCTTCAGATTTCTCGGGAGGGAGAATACTGGAAGGACTTCTTTGACGAACGGGCCAAAGACCCGATTGATTTCCCAGACAGGGACCAGCCTATGATTCAAGAGAGAGAGGATCTGGATATCTGACGGGTCAGAATCTGGACCCACATCTGGACGCGACCGTCGGCAGAATACGCCAAATCCGACTTCAGAGTGCGACGGCGACTGGTGTCGTAAGACACCTAAATTGCGGTGGTCTATTCTTCCGTGAGCCGATTGCACTCCATATTCACGGATATAACAATTCATGCTGTTGCCTGTATTTTTACTCCCGAAAATCACGCTGCGGCTTGATAATCTGGATCGAATTATCAGTCCTTTTTCTTCATATTTGCATCATGGATCGGACGGTTATCAAGGCTGACAACGGATCGACGTCTGAGTTTAACATCGTTCGTGTTTTCATCATGTGCCAAGCTGACGTAAAATCTAACCAATTGAATTAATTTACTTTTCTATGAATATTGTGCCAAGTTTAAGTGGCATAATGCACTACTATGACAAATTGAAACGGCATAAAATGACAAAATTAAGCGGTATTTCCGATTCCATCGGCCGCTTCTGTGCCATTATTAATGGGATATGACACCAACCCGGCGCGCATGGCTTCTGGTTCGACCTTCGACTTTCACCCTCCGCTAGTTTTAAGATTGATCTTATTAAGGCTGGCGTTGCGCAGTTGATGGCCAATTTTGGCGTTTCGGCTGTCCACAAAAAATTCCGTTATATTCGTCCTATAAAGACGATTTACATTTAAGATGTATCAGCCCTGGCGTTTGAATCCCCTCAATAAGTCATAAGCACATTTTAAAACACAACAAGTCAGCAGGTCATATTTGGATGAGGTGCTGTTAGACCAATGAGGCACACATTCTTCTTGACGATTTTACGCTAAAAGCAAATTAGATATATCGGCATAGATCACGCCGACATATACTCACTGCGTTATATATCTTGGGGGGTAGAATTTGATAAAAACAGCGGCCAAGGTAGAGGTCGCAATTGTCGGCTCGGGGCCTGCAGGGTTGAGTGCAGGATGCCATGCTGCGGCGATAGGACTTTCCCATGTTTTACTAGAGAAGTCGGATCATGCATCTGACACTATCTATAAGTTCCAAAAGGGAAAATATGTCATGGCAACGCCTGACGTATTGCCGTTGCGGTCAGACATTCCGTTTGCCATGGGAAGCCGGGAAGATGTCTTGGCCAATTGGAACAGTGCGCTTGTCACCAACAACGTCAACATCAGGTACAATGCAGAAGTAAAATCAATCACCGGGTCACGCGGGGCCTTTGAACTGACCCTGATATCAGGCGAGGTGATTGCTGCTGAAACGGTTGTGTTGGCAATCGGGTTGCAAGGAAATCTAAACACGCTCCAAATCCCAGGGGCCCAGGCATCCACCCATCTGCAATACCAATTGGATGACCCAAACGAGTATGAGCATGAAACCATCGTTGTTATCGGGGCCGGGGATGCCGCTATTGAGAATGCGTTGGGCCTGTGCACCCATAACACGGTTTATATAGCAAATCGGGGTGACGAATTCTCCCGTGCGAAAGAAGCCAATGAGGCCGCCATCCTGGCAGAGATCGGTCGTGGACGAATCCTGCCAATCTATAATTCCAATTCGAAGGAATGCAGCCAGGGCACGATTACCTTTGAAACCCCCGACGGCGACATCAAAATTAACTGTCATCGCGTGATCGCCCGTCTGGGTGCCTCACCCCCCCGCAAATTCATAGAATCCTGTGGTGTTGTTTTTCCTTCTGAGTCTCGTACCGCCCTGCCAGAGGTCAGCAAGTCCTATGAATCAAATGTAGATGGATTGTATATCATTGGCGCCTTGGGTGGATATCCCTTGATCAAGCAGGCGATCAACCAGGGCTATGAGGTGATTGAATACATCAAGGGCAACGCGCTGGAGCCCGCAGACGAGCCCTTGATCAAGACCCGTCTAAAGGCAGTTCATGGATACACCACAGACAGCTTCTTATCGGAAGTGCGGGAACGTCTGCCAATCTTCCACGATTTGAACCCACTGATGCTGCGGGAAACGATTGTTGAATCTGCGATCACGGCACCCCGATCAGGACAGATCGTTTTCAAGAAAGGCGACTACACAAACAGTGTTTTTACAATCTTCCAAGGATCTGTGCGGATTCAACTAAGTGAAACCGACCCTTCTAAATCCGTGATCCTGGAGGCAGGTGCATTTTTTGGAGAAATGGGTCTGATTGCAGGGCGTCCACGATCCGCGACGATTTTGTCGAATGCTGATAATACGATCCTGATAGAAACGCCTCGCCGGACGATGCTGAAATTGCGTGCCTCCGTGCAAAGCCTGCGCCGCGTCATGGATCAGGAAGCCATCGTGCGCCAGATTCAAGCCTATATCGCGACGTCTTTGAGCAAGGAAGCTGTTCAGGAACTGGCCGCATCGGCCACACTGGAGACCTTCAAAAAGGGGCAGGTGTTATTCAACGAAGGTGATGTTGGCGATTCGATTCACTTGATCCGGAAAGGCTCGGTACTGATTTCAAAGCGAATAGCCGGGCGGGATATTGTGCTGAGTTATATTGCTGCGGGAAATTATGTCGGCGAAATGGCGCTGATGTCAGGATTGCCCCGAACGGCAACTGTCACAGCGGCTGTTGATTGCGAAACAATCCGCATAGACGGCATTGCCTTTCAAAAGTTGATGGCAGAGCACCCGGTTCTGCAGGCAGAGGTTAAAGAGAAATACGGCCAACGCATCGTCGATACACAGCGGATGCTGGAACGTCCTGAAGCAGGCAGCATCATTGAATTCCTGATGGGACAGGGTATCGGTGAAGCAACCGATATCTTGTTGATTCATGAGGCCTTGTGCATCGGGTGCAACAATTGCGAAACCGCCTGCGCGGAAACCCATGGCGGCATATCCCGATTGGATCGCGAGGCGGGACCGACCTTTGCCCAGGTACATGTGCCAACCAGTTGTCGCCACTGTGAACATCCTCATTGCATGGCCGATTGCCCCCCCGATGCGATCAAACGCGATCGTGAGGGAGAGGTTTTTATTACCAATGACTGTATCGGATGTGGCAATTGTGAACGCAATTGCCCCTATGGCGTCATACAAATGGCAGCAGATCCGCCCGCCAAGCCGGGGCTTCTGACCTGGCTGTTATTTGGGGCCGGGTCAGGGCCCGGCGAGGACAAGTCACAACGAGGCAAGGCCCCAAAGGATGCCCGCAAGAAGGCAACGAAATGTGATATGTGCAAGGATATCTCAGGCGGCGCAGCCTGTGTTCGTGCCTGTCCCACTGGGGCTGCCATTCGCGTCAAACCCCGTGCCTTCATAGACTTTGTCATGGATCACAGAGGGGACTTCGACCGATGAACACCCCCATCATTCATGAATCCTTTCTGGTTCATCGTGGCCTGAAATATTTTCGGCTCGCCGCTCTGTGTGTCATCATAGCCGTTATCGCATATATCTGGCACCAGCCTTTGGAAGCCCCAAATGGCGGCACATGGCTGGGATACACATTGGGAACAATATGTGCTGGCCTGGTGCTGTGGCTCACCTGGTTTGGTGTTCGCAAACGGCAATACTCGCTGGGTCCCTCACGATTGAAAGTCTGGTTGTCCGCCCATGTTTATTTTGGTCTGGCTCTGGTCATACTGGCGACACTGCATTCTGGATTTCAATTGGGTTGGAACATCCACAGCGCTGCCTATATCCTGATGCTGCTGACGGTTCTCAGCGGCGTTTTTGGTATTTACATCTATGCCCGCTATCCCAGTTTGATGGCCGCCAACCGGTCGGGACTGACGTTACGCGATATGATGGCACAGATTGCCGAAGCCGATCAGGAAATCAGAGAATCAAGCACAGGGGTTTCTCAGGAGCTTTCAACGGCCTTGCTGACGGCAGCCCAAGAAACGCGGATCGGTGGCACTTTGTTCCGCAAGCTGTCAGGAACAGATCCCAACTGCGCCACCACTAAAGCACGTCGCCTGCTTGAATCCGACTATGCAGAAATGGGGGCCCTGGACCCCAACATAACGAAAATCATCGCGCTGATCATTCGTAAATCAAACTTGCTCAGGCGGGCCCGGCGCGATGTTCAAGTGCAAACACTGATGCGCATATGGCTATTTTTTCACGTTCCTATGGCAATTGGACTGCTAGGGGCATTGGTCGCCCATGTGTTCTCCGTCTTTTTCTATTGGTAAGGGCGGCTCAAGGGGCGCAGTAAAATGAAAATCCTAGTTCGGCACATGATGAAAAAGACGCGCAGCGGCGGCTATGCCCAGCGCGATGAAATCATTGAGGCAACAATCCTGCATTTCGGACGGGGGGCTGAATGTGAAGTTCACCTGACCGATCCCCGTGTATTGCTGCACCATCTAAACATCACCCACCGTCCGGCTGGTCTGTATCTGGAAGCCAGTTCCGGCGTTGAATTTCAGCTCAATGGTGTTTTGAACACCGCGGCCACGGTAAAGCCAGGTGACCATATATATATGGGACCCTATGACCTGGTCATACTGGACCCGCCAGACGACACGGATGGCGCGTTAAGCATTGACTATGCCCGACCGCTTGGAAACGATTTAGATGAACTGATTGCACGCTCCAACATCACCCAAAATCGAACTGGCCTATCCATTCGTGGATGGGCTTGGTTGATGTTGATCCTGACTTTGACAATTGGATTGGGGGCCCCTCTTCTGTCGTTCTACACGACCGATAAGCCGACTGATGTTTCGGAGTTTCAGCGCGCCGAAACACCAATTACCCGATCCTTGCTGGCCCGTGCCGATAAAATTTGGCAACCTGGACCAATGTCCAGCGTTCATGCACATTTCGGCGATGAATGCGGAACCTGTCATACCGACGCCTTTCAACAGGTCAGCAGCAATACCTGCGTAACCTGCCATGAAGATGCCGGGCCCCATGCAGATCCTGTCGCCTTTCCTGTCGCCGCCTTGGACGATCAGTCGTGCGCCACCTGCCATAAAGAACATACCGGTGATGCAAATCTGGTCCTGTCCAGCGAGCAGTTTTGCGTAAGCTGTCATTCTGAAATAAAGACAATCGCCCCTGACAGCCATTTGAATGCCGTCTCAGGTTTTTCTGAACACCCTGAATTTCACCCGACAGGTCTTGAAGCCCCAACAACGACACCTGTGAATCGTGTCGCATTGGGTGCCGTGCCTGGACCGGTTGACACGTCCAATCTGAAGTTCACCCATAAAAAGCATATGAACCCGGCAGGACTCAAAAACCCAACAGGCACCCGCACGGTTATGACATGCGCCACCTGCCATCAGGCAGAAACCGGCGGAGTTGCCATGTTGCCAGCGAAATTCGAGACGAGCTGCGCAACCTGTCATTCCCTGCAATTTGAACCTAATGCGCTGGACAGGGCCATGCCCCACAGCACCGTTGATGCAGCGAAACAGTATATCGAAGACACCTACGCCGCCCTGGCCCTGCGGGGAGGGTTTGCAACCACCGCCCCAGACACCCCTGCACCCGTTCGCCGCATCATTGGCACGCCGATGACAGAACAGGAACGGTTGGAAGGGTTGGCGTGGGCAGAAGCCAAGGCGAAAGCTGTTATAGCCGGGCCTTATGGCAAAGGGGTCTGTGGTACGTGCCATCAGATCGAATCCGGACTTTCAGAGACTGATTGGATCATTGCCCCGGTACAGGTTCAAACACGTTGGCTACCAAAGGGCGAGTTCACGCATCTGGCCCACAAGGACAGAACCTGTGTGACGTGTCATGCAGCCCCTGAGAGTGAGCTTGCGACGGATGTGTTGCTGCCGTCAGTGGCCGTCTGTCAGACATGCCATGGTGGCGAATTTGCCCAAGGCAAAGTTCGTACATCCTGCACATCCTGTCACAGTTTCCATAATGAAATGTTTGGGCATCAGAAGAGAGAAACAATGGGGCTTTTGGCACAATAGATTGCAGAGGCAATCCAAATAGCGTGTGCCGTCGGTTCGCTGGTTCTTAGCGCCAAGCCGTCGCAAGGGGAATCATGTGCGACGACGTATTTGCTGAAAAAACAAGGGGTAAGAGCATCCTGTGTGAGCGCATGTGAACGCATGATACTCCAAGGAATGCGGATCAGAACTTGCGGCGCAATTCCAAACGAATGCCAAATAGATCCTCGCTATTATCCAACCAACCCCGAATGATATCACTGCGTACGAGCCAGCGATCATCCAGATTATGCTGATAGCGGGCACTTAGGGCATACTGATCCCCAAGGATTGTATCAGACCGCCCCCCGAAGGGCTGGACCGTTGCCGCCTCCACAATGACCTGACGGGATAAATCAAAAAGATACTCCATCCCAATTGCGCCACCAAATGCGTCTTGTGCGGAGGAATCGAGTTTCGGAAACCCGGTCAAAGCATCGGTTTCAAAGGAAATTCCGGTATTCTTCAGCAGTCCATCATTGCCCCGCGCCAGAGGTTGCGGGCGATCAACGCCCAGAAAAAAGTTACCATAGGGCACGAAGGTCAAAGGCTTGGACGTGATCAGGGAATTTTCCATCAGCAGAGCGAAACCATCAGCTGTTTGTGGCAGATCATTTACAGGATCTTGCCCGAAATTCCAAAACCCACGCACTGAATTTGACAGGATATGACCATAGCGCTTGGTCCAGGCCGCCGTTAAACTGCTGTGATCAAAGCCGCTGAGTGTCTGGGATGTGCGGATATCGTCGACAAAACCATAGCCCATTTCCAGATAGCCATTGCGGGTCTCAATGAATGTTGCGGCCCCATAGACACGACCGGCATGGTCGGCCAGGGTGCCATCAGCATCTTTTAGCGCTGCGGTCGTAACCTTATCAAATCCAGCAAAGAAGCTGAAATCCATGTTAGAGATATCCAGCATCGGCGAATTCTTGGCAGGGATAGCAAAGGCCGCCCCCGTAAAGGCGTCATCCACCCAAATACCGTTTTGATAGAAAAGCGGCATCAAACCAAAGCTGATGGGCAAGTCATAGGAAGACCATTCATTGGTTAAGCCTGCTTGAATGGCCCCAATATCGCCTTCAAAGAACAGCGTTTCAACATTGCCATCTACCGTCAAATCGGGACCATTTCGATCATTCCCAAAGAATTCATTGCGGCTGAATTGCCCGCCCTGATCCAAGGGACGCAAAAACATATGCACCCTCTCGGTGGCTGTCAGTTTCAGATCAATATCCAGATTCAGACGCGTTGCTATCAGGCCGGTTTCATTGGCACCATTGTCATTAAATGCAACAGCCGTCCGCCAATCGCCATAAGCCAGCAATTGCGGCCGCACCAGGTTTTTTTCCCCAATGATGTCATGGCCTGACCCAAAGATGCCTTCCGAATATTGCGGATATCCCAATTCAAGGACAGGTCGTGGGGCGTCAAACGCAGTCTTTCCGCCATAGATTTCCAACTGCTTCTGCGCGTCATATTCAAGTTCGGTGTATTCCGGATCCTTCCGAAATGCTTTCACATCCAACTCTGCCGGGCGCACTGCGGGGTCCATCTCTCGCGGCCCGTGGTGGCTTTCATATTCTGGACTACCGGAGCGTTCCTCCTGCATTGTGTCTGGTGGGGGTTCCCGTCGCAGCACCTGGGCCTGGGCCGACAGGACAGTGACGCATACCAAAATTAAAAACCCGACGGGGGCGAGGCAGCTTCGAAGGAGGATCATGGCGCGGATCATACTATTGTACCTCAAATTCAACAGCATAGGGATGGATGTCGATCATCCACTCATTGATCCGCTGTTCCATATCTAATGTCGCACCAACAAATTTCATGAAATAGATCGGTTCGGCACGGCTGCGTAAACGCACCTGCAAGCGATAGGTTCCAGGCTTTGTCATGCGATCCGCCGGAACGGTATAGTCGACATCACGATAGCCAAGTGGTGGGATTGATCGCGCCTCCATTCGCACGAAAGGTGGATGGTTCAGCACAGTCGTTGGCACATTGGATGGTCGCAGGAAGGGTAATTGATCAACATCAAACTGCACCGGAAGATACATTTCCCGGTCTGTCCCCTTGACATTCGTGGTCAGAAACTTGGTCTGCAGATTAAATAATTGATCATCATGCTCAATCGTACCTGCGGCAACCTCCAGGGAATGCAAGTCCGCCATGTCCCCATATTTATCGACATAACCGGACTCGAACACCCGGTCACCATCCGGGTCGAACAAGGCGACATTCATCCAGATTTCTGGCTGTGCCCCCAAAGACCCTGACGGAAGATTATGTCCTTCATCAGTATTGGTCAGGCGATAGCGGAAGGAGAAACTTTCCCCAACCTTCGGTGCACCATCGTCAAAGAAAGGCCCATCAACCCGGCTGCCATTTTCCATCACCGCCAGGCGATCGATGCGCTTGTTTTCCAGCAGGACCAAATTCTGTCCGATGATAAAGCGTGCTTCCTCTCGATCCTCCCGCGCAGACCATATCTGAGGGAAGTCTGGGGCAGAAATAGATCCATCTGCCAGGGATTGTTCCCATTCCGGCTCCCCCCAGGGGGCACGGTAGTCAAAAGTCAGCCAGTCCTTGATGGACCATTTCAGACCGCGCGGATTGAATGGGAAGATACCAGGATGCGCGATCGGATAACCGGGACCATAGAAGGCATGGTTTGAATGTTTGCGGTTTGGATCCCCGACCACGCGCCCATTCACAATGGCCACGGGCCAGGTATCATAACCCTTCGCCTCACCAGGTACTTTGCCCATATGGCATTCCTGGCAGGTTATACCTTTGGCATGGGCAGGGCTGTCACGATACTGCTCCCACACGACCTCAAGCTTGATGCCCAGATTGACCGCGACCTGGTGACAGGAAACGCAAAACTCGGATTCCCCAACCGTCTCAAACACCTTTGCGGCAACGTGGATCGGGGTCCCTTCATGATCCTTATCAACGGAAACACCATAGTAATCAATGTCCCCCAGAACTTCATCCAAGCCGGGGGCGGTTCCGGTATTGTAAACCGGCTCGTAAATCGTGCCCGGCGTGATATGACGTTCCCCATTCACCCGACCAAAGGCAGCGTTTACACGGTGACAGGTTATGCAGGTCACCCCCTCGCGCGCGATGGGGGAGCGATCCCACAAAGGCAGTTCGCGCGGTTCACCGATCTGTGTCCCGACCTGCTGGTGACAACGCACACAGAACGTACCCATTGTGCCGGATGAAAGCTGATTGATGGCTTGTTCGAACTTATGAAACATGGGGGAAATTGAAGCATAGGCATGATTGGAAGATGCCCATTCCGTAAAAATGCTCTGATGGCACCGACCGCAGGTCACAGCGGAAGGATATTCAGATGTCCGCAACAAGGCCAAATGCGCATCATTGCCGGCGCTTTCATTCTTGTTGGATGCTTCAGCAACCTGAATAGAGTCCGCCGTACCGTCACCCACCGTACCGTCAGTGGATACATCACTGTCCAAAGACCGCGGGGCAAAGGAGGTGTAATAGTCCACGTTTGGCAACACCTGAGACGCAAGCGGTGCGTGCTGCTGTGCATGACAGACAGTTGTCGCCATCAAAGCAACAACAAATACAAAGACACAGGCGGTCCGTCCGCGAATGCGTGCCAGATCACTCATATACTCTTCCAATCCCCCCGCCAGACGGGGTGCCTATAATTCAATACGTTTACACCAAGACAACTCTCAAAATACCCGCACCAGAGCTTATCTTGAGCGAACCGCCACCTGAACAACGCGCAAAGCATCCATGTATTCCTGGGGTCGATATGACTCGTCATTTGCGACGGCTTTATACGCAGCCTCCAGCCCATCGTTGACGGCTTTCAAAGCCTCTCCGTCTAGCTTGTTCGCAGATTGCATCGCCGCCACAATGGTCGCGATGGCATATGTGGCCTGCTCTGCCCCAATATAGTCGGCATAATCTCCCTGCAGGCCATTTGTGATTAAGACATCCAGGATTTTTGCCATCTCATCACCCATAAAGTCATGGCTCGAGACTTTGCTAATCATCCCCTGCAGTGTCTCTTTCAGTGTATTGGCTGCCGCCAGGGTCGCCGCATGGCCATCAGCAGATGCCTGATGCAATTGCAGTGTTTGGCTTTCAATCCTCTCGCCAAGGGCAGGATCAATGACCCCGGCCACAAGGCGCAGCATGATCAAATTGCCATCATTCAAGCGCGGAACACCAGGGCCCAACCCCACAGTTTCGCGGGGTTGCCATCGCAAATTTGACATCGGATGATGGCAGGCATGGCAATCAAAAAAGACCAGCTCTGGAAAGATGCCATCCTTATTGCGTTCTTTATCTGTCAATGCGGTCAATGTTTCCTGAACCGCAACCGCTTGCCCAATCGCCCAGGTTTTCACACCATTGGTCCGGCCTTTACGTTGAATATAATCCGCATCAACCCGGAAATGTGCTGGTTGCGATGCCGTATAGGTGTCTAATTCAAAGCTCAAACGAGGGTGACCCGCCCCCATAATGCGATGGGTGACGAATTTATCCGAATTGCCGTAATGACAGCTCAGACACAGCTTTGCCCGCGCAACTGGCTGTTCGGTGGGATACATGCCAGCCGCAAGATTATCTTTATGTCCACCGATGCCTGACACATGAACCCCCAACCAACGCTCCGCCCCGCCATGGCACGCTTCACATGTCACGCCTTCACTGATCTTGAAGTTCTTAGACCGTCGCTGCTCGGGCACATTATCCGCATGACAGTCAAGGCAGAGGCCTGCCTTTTGCGGATCTGCAACCCCAAGATTGTCCGCAATGCGCTTGCCACGCTCACTGGCCAGAACCGCATAGGCTTTAGAATGCTTATCATGATTGGCCCAGGTAACCGCCTCATTCTGTAATACAGACGAGTTTGGCCACGGTTGAACCGCCCCATGACAGGTGGATCCCGCACAAGTCTGCGCCCCTAAATGAGCCCCCTCGCCCTGAGATGGCAGAACCTGTGCGCCCGCATTACTGTGAAATAATGCAACAGACACCACGACAAACGCCCCCCAGATAAGACGACGCGCCAAATTGGCCATAAAAGTCCCTTTTTTACCGAACATCCCCAAACAAAGAGGACTGTTGCGTAGATAAACGAATCAAGCAAGATTACATTTTTAGTGTTATTTTTTTATTGATATCAAACTTAATGCAGGAAACTACCCGTAGAGATAAAAAACGTATCCTTGCGATCCAAAATGGCAAGGCAATGTATGGGCGCAGAACCGCTAGCTTGACGCCATTGACCACGACATCAAGATAGCCAGATGACTTATAACAGGATCGGAATTAAGAGATTTATTTCATATCGGCGGTCGAGAACCGTCGCACGACATTTTCCAGCAAACGGGAGACGGCATTTTCATAGTTGTTGCAGGGCAGGCTGCCGCAAAAGGTGATTGATCCGACAGAAAACACCGCGCCCCCGGATGGCGTGTCGAAATAGATGATATCTGAACGGATCAGGTCTGCTGGAGGGTCACCCGTCGTTGTGCTGACATGGGTCAGCATTTCTTCCGGCGCGACGACATAGGTCTCAGCATGGGCTTCGGATTGGGCGACGATAATCGCATTCTCTGGTGATCCCAACAGCGGATCATAACGGTCCAGTTCATAGCCTGCGGCCCCGCTGCCAGACAGGCCCTCATTCCCAAAGACATCCCCCTCAACACCCTCAAACATCCATTGCGCTTCGTCGCAATAGGACTGCGCTGTGCGACGATAATAGGATCCATTAAAGGTCCCCTGAGCGGAAAACCCGACACCCGTCAAAATCTGCGGCGGGCGACCATTGCGCCGCCATAGGCCACCATATTGGCCGTCCAGAGCGTTATAATATTCCCCCGGCTGTGCCGCCCAGGTGCGGATACCACCTTCATTACGTCGGATTTCCGCGATCCCGGGAATGGTATCGGATACCGCAATCCGCCAGTAAAATCCGTTCCCGCCCAGATAACACAGATTCCCCCCCTGATCTGTATATCCCTGAAAGGCATCCAGGGTTCGTTCTGTATGGTATTCTGGATGGGTGCAGGTCAGAACAGTCCGATAGGGTTTCAACGCCCCTGCGCCGTCGCGTTCCAGTTGATGATCTGTGACCACATCAAAGTCCAACCCCTTATTCTCCAGCCAGGACCAAAGATGACTGTCGGCCTGATAGTGACGCAATCCTGATCCACAACGCGGTGCCAGCAGGGTCAAATAGCCAGAGCGTAAATTTATCAATGGCCTGCGCCATGAACACAGGCTGATACCAGATCCATCCGGATGCAGATTATAGCTGGATTGGCTGAACTGGCTTTGACGCTCTGGATTATACGGATAGGCACCCCAGTCTCTCATCCGTTGCTCGATTGCAGGGCCATAATCATAACGCCCATTATTGCCATACATGACATATGTATAGGTGGGGATGACGACGCAGATCGACGCACGCGGATGACCCAACGGGGCGGCAATGAAGAACGGAATAAAATCCGTCTCCTCCCCGCAGCGCAGCCGCATGGCATAGTTGCCGCTTTTAAAATCCTTCGGGATTTCAAAAGTGAAGTCATCTTCCCATCCACAATCGTGACAATCATCTTCATGAAAATGAATGGCTGCATAGTCCTGCGGCGCATGACGCCAGCACATTTCACGCCCCCGCCATCCCGCGCCCGTCACGCCCCTTGTCGGCATATTTATCAAGGTTCCATGAAATTCATTTGGGCCGATATCAGAAATCCTGTCGGTATCAATTCCCTTAGAAAAATCCCAGGCGGCAAAACATCCTGCCGGCACAGTTTCAGCAAAGGGATCTGCACCGATAACTTGGCTGGAAAAGAGTCTAGGCGCTTCCAAACGACCATTGAACAGAGTATCGGGCGTCCCGACTATATTCCTGGCCGCAATCGTCACCTGGGACAGATCAGACAGTTTCAATGCATCCCTGGTAGACAGCTTGCCGGAAACAGTCATCACAGTCGTGATTTCGCGGGCATCCTGAAACACCAATTTGGCATTGCCGGTCATCAAGTCGATCGACGCCGTAAGGCGATACCAGTGGCGCAGGCGCGGCTGCGCCTCAAGGCACAGTCGATCTGTCTGACCATCCCGGGTTAGGGAAAGGGCCGGACCATCACGATCAAGGCAAAGCTCCAACACCACCCCCGCCGCGGGGTCCCCGATGGCAATCAGCGTCTGGCGATCACGATCCAACAGGAATGGGCATACCATCACGGCAAGCGTTAGCTGCTGATGTTCGGTTGCGCGTTTAAGCGGCACCACCGCATAGGAGCCTAATGCATAGTCCTGAAACCGTGAGGGATACTGCCCATTACAGGTGGCATCGACTTCTTCATGGAGGATGCCTGGACCATCTGGATTCGGATCTGCTGATATTATTCGGACCACCTGAACGTCATAGGGTTGATCGCTGGTGGAACTGACTTTGAAGCCAAGGCTTTCACCCGGACGGGCATCAAGCTCATTGGCATAACCGATTAGCGGGATCATCCTTTCACCGCCCCAGCCGCTAAGCCGCGTATGAAAAACCGACTGAGGAAGGTGAACATCACAAACAGCGGCAAAGCGATCAAGGTCGATCCCGCCATCAATTCGCCCCACCGCAATTCATACAATCCAACCATCGTATCAAGGCCAACCGGCAGTGTTTTGTTCATATCACTGCTGATCATGACCAGTGCGAAGACATAGTCGGTCCAGGATAACAGAAACGCGAAAATCGCGACCGTTACGATCCCTGGCAAAGTCAGCGGAAGAACCACCAGGATAAAGGCCTTCAACCGGGAACATCCATCCACCATGGCGGCTTCTTCCACATCCGTTGGAATCTGTTTGAAAAAACCCCATAACAGCCAAACACCAAGTGGCAACGCCAGGGTCGTGTGTGAGATAATCAGCGACAGTAATGTGTCTGGAATACCGATCTGGACGAACAAAGTTGCCAGCGGGATCGCCAACAAAAGGGGCGGAAACATATAGGCATACAGCATGGTGCCGATCACCAGGCTCTTACCGCGAAACTGAAGCCGGGTAACCGAATAGGCAATCAGAACAGACAACACGATTGTTATGATCACCGTTCCCAGGGCCACAATAACCGAATTCATGAACCATGTTGGATAGTCCGTCAGTTCCAGCAAGATCGAGAAATTTTCCAACGTAAACGGCACAGGAATGAAATCGATTGAACTGTATATGGTCCGTGCGTCACGAAAACTGGTATTGATCATCCAGTAAACCGGGAACACGGAATACACGACCATGCACAACAGCAGCAGCCAGTAGATTGTTCGAGAAATCGGCTTTGTCATCGTCGATCAATCCTTCTGCTCTAAGGGGAAGAAGTGGAAATACAAAAGGATGATTGCAGACAGAATTAGGAAGGATATGGACGATACTGCTGCGCCAAGGCCGACGTCATACATCTCAAACGCCAGCCGATAGGAGAAGACGGGCAACTGTTCCGTCGCATGCTGGGGGCCGCCCTGGGTCATCAGCCAGATGATGTCGAATTTGTTGAACATCCAGATCGCACGCAACAGCAGCACGACAAGCAGGACGGAGCGAAGCTGTGGCAAGGTTACATGCCAAAACCGCTGCCAGGGACCAGCGCCATCAATGCGCGCCGCCTCGTATAATTCCTCTGGAATGGATTGCAGGCCTGCAAGACAGGTCAGCGTCACGAAGGGGGTCCATATCCAGACACTGATGAGTACGACCGTCAACATCGCCAGGGTCGGGTCTTCGCCCCACGGGATATAGTCGAATCCAAAAAACTGTGCGACCACGGTCAATATCCCGACCGACCCGTCCAACATCCAACGAAAGGTTAAGGCGACCACGACTGTGGGCAATAGATAGGGTAGGACAGCAAGGCCCCGAATGACCGGCATGCCAGGAAATTCGCGCGCCAGCAAAAGCGCAAAGCCGATACCCAACACAATTTGAAGAAATATCGTCAGCCCAGCGAAAACAACGCCACGCCCCAGCGCCTGCCAGAATTCAGGCATGGCCAGGACTTTTATATAATTCGCAAACCAGACCCATTCGGGTTCGGAAACCAAAGACTCCCGATGCTGGAAGCTCAGCTCCAAGGCATAGAATGCAGGATATAGCACCAGCACAGCCGTAAAGGCCAAGGCCAGAAATAGTATTACATAAATGATGCGATCACTGGGCATAGGGGTAGGTCCCGTATAGGGGGAGCACAGAGGTGCCAGTTGCATAAGGGCAACCGGCACCTCCTGCTTCCTTAAGAGGCGATGACTTTACGAATTTTGGCCGCAGCCGCCTTCACACTGTCTTCACCGGACAATCCATTCAAAATGCGATCCTGAAGCATTTCCGGCAGGGCGTAAGATCGGAAGACCTTACCCGCGCGGACATCAGGCTCAGGCCCTTCAGTATCGATAGACCGAATGATGACATCCGGGTCGTTCAACACACGCTTTTGCATCGCAATGATATCCGCAAAAGTTTCCAGTGCAGGATGCGCCAGCCAGCGGGCATCTTCATAGATATCCAGACGGGTCGGCTGATAATGAACAGGAGAGCTGTGCAGGAAGTTGATCAGATGTTCGTCAGAGAACCATTCCAGGAACTTCAACGCCTCATCCGTCATGGCCGTGTCCAGGACAACCCAACCATCATACCCATGATTAACAGCGAACTTCTTGCCATCCTTCTATGGGTACAGGAAGGACGACACCTGTTGCGCCTTATCCGGCATGGTCATGTTCATCTGATCAATCAGGCGACCAGTTCCAGGCGTATGGGAAATAATGCCACCTTGGAAATCCCCAACCAGATTGGGCCAATCAGCCTGCATCGGCGACGGGGGCATATACTGGGTAAGGTCCGCCATGAAATCCACATATTCCGCGGCCTTGGGAAGAATTTCCGGCGAATCCAGAATGACATTCCAATTGTCATCAAACAACCTGACGCCATTTGCCCACATATATCCAAATGCCGTGTAATTCGTTGCGCCATTGCTGCCGATTGGGTGCACGACACCGCTTGCCAATTGGCCTTCACCAGTTCCTGTCACGCTGGCAAGGTTGCCCATATACTGGTCCCAATTCTGGGGCTCAGACAGGCTTTTCGCGGCATATATATCTTTTCGATAGTTGATCCAGCACAGATTGTAATCATACGGATACCAGAAATTGTCCCCATTCACGGGGTAGAGAATCTTCGGACCCCATTCATATTTCTTGATGATGCTGTTCAGCGGCACGATCTTCTTTTCATTGGCCAGCAACAGNACGTCNCCAAAGAANCTTAAGGTCCCAATGTCATANGGNCGACCTGATTGAATNGANGTCTGCAGNTTCTCAAAAGCCTTGCCGCCCGGNACGCTGTCCATCTGAACCTTGATNCCGGTTTCCTTTTCATACTGNGCNGCNGCGAAACGCATNGCCCGGACNCTATCNGCGCTGGGTTCTGCATTCAGNAAGCGGATGGTTTTATCCGCCGCCAGAACATTGGGGGCNGANAANGCAAANGGTACCATNGACGCCGCGCCCAGCCCCTTNACCACGGANCGNCTTGAAATNCCGTTCCCCATCANTTTNTTACCGGACCGTGGCAAATTTGTATCATTCGTATCAGCCATGATGCTCCTCCTTCTGACCGTTAGGTCTCTCCCTTATGAACCTGTCGTCCCAATTGACTTCAGGGTCTTCCCTGTCGCTNNGTCGAAGAAATGACAGCGACCATTGCCCAATTGCATNCCAACGTGATCACCNCGNGTGATCTTGTCATTGCGGGCAATCAACACACGAAGCGACGTTTCCCCATCGCGACATAACAACAGTGTCTGGGCGCCCATCGGCTCAACCAGATCCACGCGCATTTTAAAGGGGGCGTCTGAATGCTGCCCGGTAGAGACAATTTCCAAATGTTCAGGGCGCACACCAAAAATACCCTTTGTTCCAGGTGTCAGCCCCTGCGTGTCTTCCTTGGGCACCACAAAGCAAAATCCATCCCCGGCGATACACAGCCCGCCGTCTTTCTGAATCACAGTCGCAGAAACCTGATTCATTTCCGGCGACCCGATAAAGCCCGCAACGAATTGATTGGCCGGGTTGTCATAAACCTCTAAGGGGGCACCGACCTGCTGCATCTGACCGTCTTTCATCACCGCGATCCGGCTGCCAAGCGTCATGGCCTCCACTTGATCATGGGTCACATACAACATGCTTTTGCCCAGCCTGGAATGCAGGCTGCCGATCTCTTCCCGCATTTTAACGCGCAGCTTTGCATCCAGATTGCTTAGTGGCTCGTCCAGCAGAAAGGCATCCGGATCGCGAACCAATGCCCGCCCCAGGGCCACACGCTGACGCTGACCACCCGACAAATGTTTGGGTTTCCGATGCAGCAAATCTGTCAGGCCAAGGATCTCAGCCGCCTCCCGAACCCGTCGTTCGGCCTCTTGCTTTGGGACCCCACGCATTCGCAGCCCAAAGTCCAGATTCCCATAAACATTCTTATGGGCGTAAAGCGCATAGTTCTGAAACACCATCGCGATATTGCGATCTTTCGGATCAAGCCTGGTGACATCACGACCGCCAATCAGAATCGTGCCGGACGTCGTTGTTTCCAGACCGGCAACCATGCGCAACGTGGTTGATTTTCCGCATCCGGATGGGCCGACAAAGACCATCAACTCACCATCGTCAATTGACAGGTTCACCCTGTCGACAACTGTCATATTGCCAAATCGTTTTGTTACGTCCTGCAGTTCAATAGATGCCATGATATGCCCTAACCAATCTCGAAGCCGGTGCGACCGACACACAATCTCGTATGCTTACAGGCCCGTATGCTTTCAGGATTACTCATGAAGTATGCTCGCTGATCTTGTACTCAGACCGTGCCAACCAATCTGGCTCAACTTCAAAGCCCCATCCGGGTTCTTCCCCAACGGTCGCCATTCCATCTTCAATCTTGTAGGGATCGTTCCTCAGAACACCATATTGCCAGGGATAGAAATCCGCCTGCTCAATCGAAAATTCCAGATATTTCCCAGCATTGGGAATGGCGCGCAGAAGGTGCATGGTAAACAGCGTGACCAGGCCCAGATTGGCCGAATGCGGGGTGACCGACATCCCGGCCTCTGCTGCCATTTTGCTGACTTCCATCGTGCGACACATCCCCCCCAGATACAGGATATCAGGCTGGGCGATATCGACGATTTTGCGTCCGGTGATTTCCTTCCAGACAACAAATTCACAATCCTGTTCGCCGCCAGTTACATTCAGGTCCAGTGTTTCGGTAACTTCTTTGGTTTGCTCCAGTTCCCAGTACAGGCACGGCTCTTCGAAATGTTCGACNCCGTTCTGCTCCAGCATCCGGCCGATCTCAATCGCGCGCTTGGGGGAAAAACCGCTATTNGCATCTGCCAGAAGCGANACTTNATCCCCCAGCGCTTTGCGGATGGTTGGGGCCATGGCTTCGCTGCGGCCTGGATACACATCAACGTCATGGCCGTATTCATTGGCGACCCGAAACTTGAACGCATCGAACCCGAACTCATCGCGCAGTTTAAGGAAACGTTGGGCTTCATCTTCNGGNGAAATGCTGCGTTTCATCGANGACGCATAGGCGCGNAATTTTCCTGGTGTTCCGCCCAGCAGCACCGTGACCGGAACGCCAGCAATCTTNCCNCGNAGGTCCCAAATCGCNGTNTCCAANCCNCCCAACGCCCGCTTCAAATAGGCACCAGGAAACTTATGCTCCCGCTCCGGCACAAGGGTTAAAAGCTGTTCCAGGCTGTCTGTATCCTGCCCCAAAGCATGCGGCGCAACCTGGCGGTGGAACACGGTCGCCGTGATATCAGAATTATAGGTGGAGAATTGCCCCCAGCCCTGATTGCCAGCTTCATCTGTCACAACCAGGAAACCGACAAAACGGTTACAAAATGTCTCTAACTTTACAATTTTCATTTCCCGTCCCCACCAAAGGTCTGTTTAGAGACCTCGTCCCTCGCATTAAGCTGCGCGCTTATTTCTTGTGAAAAGTATTTGCCACTTGATTGCCCAACACAAGTGAAGTTTTATGGCGCTTAGGCATAATTAAAATTGGGTCTCAAATGAGCTATCGGCTTCCCCCCCTCAACTGGATTCGGGCTTTTGAAGCCAGTGCGCGGCACAGCAGTTTCGCGGCTGCCNCCCGCGAATTGAACCTGACTGCAACCGCAATCAGTCATCAAATTCGATCTCTGGAGCAGCAGATTGGGCACCCCCTGTTCGAACGCCGCGCCAGGAGTGTGCGGCTGACGGGGATGGGGGCGTCCTATCTGCCTGAAGTCCGCGAAGCCTTGGAACGCCTGTCTGCAACGACCGTAAAGCTGTTTGGACTTGGCACCGGCTCTGTCTTAACCGTCAGCGCGCCCCTGTCCTTTGTGGCCTTGTTTCTGGCCCCCCGAATTGCGAAGTTTCAGGCGCTCTATCCTCAGATACCAATACAACTCTATTCCCTGGTCTGGGCGGATGCCCTGGCCGACGAAACGACAGATTTGGACATACGCTTTGGATCTGGAAAATGGCCTGGCTATTCTGCAGAACGGTTGATGCAAGATCATTCCGTGATCGTCATCCAACGATCTTTGGCAGAAAAATGTAAGCGGGATGCCAGTAAATTGCGCGACGTGGTTGCGAATTCAGCCCTTATTCACATCGTGGGATATGAGGACCATTGGAAAAAGGCTTTTGAAATTTTAGGATTGGCCGATCCGTCGATCCCGCGGTCATTGCGGGTCGATAACTCCCTGGCTGCATTGACCCTTGTCGCGAATGGCGCTGGGGCCGCCATCGTTTTGCGATCTCACGCTGTAGAGGCGGCGAAAACGCTGCCCCTGGCCATGCCATTCGATTTCCCGTTGCCCATCGAAGAGGCGCATTACTTGTTAACGCCCCATAAACGGAAAATCGCANAACCTGAAATGGTTTTGTTTAGATCGTGGTTGATCGATCAGATGCAATCGATTTGATTCCGAAGCCTGAACGCATCGTCAGACCAGATTTCAGTCCTTCAAAATGATATCTGATGCCTGTAGCGCCAGCATCATTACCGGTACATTCAGGTTGCCACTGACGATATTGGGAAAGCTGGAAGCATCGACGACCCTCAGCCCACCCGTGCCTCGTACCCTCAATTCCGGGTCCAGAACACTGGTCTTGGGGTCCAGCCCCATCGCACAGGTGCAACTGGGGTGATAGACAGTCCCCGTCCGTTGTCGGATATCTTCCAACAAATCCGAACGCGATTGCACATCACGGCCCGGCACGATCTCAGAATCCATGATGCCAGAGAAGGCTTTGGTCGAAACCAGTTTCCGGATGAACTGAACGGCCTCCAGCATCTCATCCAGGTCTTCTGACGCGCTATAGGCACGGGCGTTAATCATCGGCGGAGTCAAAGGATCGGCGCTGTCGATCTGAATACTGCCCCGACTTTTCGGTCGGATATTTGACAGTCCCAGCGCAAACGCTGGAAATGGATCGGGCGCAAGCAACGGTCGGGATTGTCCCCGCCCATTCAGGGTCGTGATCAATTGCAGATATAACTGCATGTTTGGCAGGGGGCGGTCTGATGATGTCTTAAAGAAAGCGCCCCCCTGGTTCACAGATAAAGAAAGAGGGCCGGATCGTGTCAGCAAATACCGCGCCCCATTCCAGAACCGCCGAATGATGGGGGAAAGTTCCTGATTCAATGTCGGCACCCTGGATCGGAAATAATAGTTCAGGCCGACATGGTCCTGTAGATTCGCCCCCACATTGGGGTTATCAACCTGTATCTTTATGCCCAGTTTTGATAACTGGCCCGCATCGCCAATGCCCGACAGTTGAAGCAGTTTTGGCGACTCAATGGCACCGGCCGCCAGTATGACTTCCTTCCGGGCGACCAGATTTACCGGCTCACCATTTCGCTGAACCATTATGCCGGTGCATTGATTTTCAGTGAAGATCAATCGCAGCGCCTGGGTTCGTTTCAGCACTGTCAGATTTGGTCTGCGCATTGCCGGGCGCAAGAAAGCATCCGCAGCGGAAACGCGTTTACCGCGTCGTGTATTGATTTGATACAGTCCGGCCCCTTCCTGACGTTCTGCATTGAAATCCGGATTTCGGGGGACACCGATTTCCGCACAGGCATCCAGAAAATTCTGTGTAACAGGATGCGAGGCCCCTTCGATACTGTGGATAGGGAAAACACCGCCGGTATTGCGCCATTCATTCGCCCCTTGATCCGTGTCGTCCAATGAACGGAAGCGCGCTGCCATCGCGTCGGGGCCCCAGCGGGTATCCCCCGTTGCCGTGGCCCAATCTTCATAATCTTCTGATCGCCCGCGAATACAGACCAGGGCATTGATTGAACTGGATCCCCCCAGAACACGCCCTCTAGGCCAATGGCTGGTCCGGCCCTCTAAGCTGGGGTCGGGCTGTGTTGTGTAACACCAATTAACGGCCTTATCATAGAACAGACGACCATAGCCGATGGGGGTCGATATCCAGAAAGACCTATCCGCGCCCCCGGCTTCGACGACGATTACACGGTTGTTCGGATGGGCGCTTAACTTTTCGGCCAGGACGCATCCAGCCGACCCGGCTCCCACGATAATGTAATCCGCCTCCATAAAAACAACCCCTCAAGCCTAAACCAACTGTGATATCAGGCGGACTCTCATGGTGTCTTCAGGGAAAAGCAAACGAAGGAAAATGGGTGTAAGGGATAAGTTTTTTTACGTCTCAGGAGGATTTCTTGAACTGACGTAACAATGCCTGGGTCCTCTCACTGGCTAAATATCCATTCAGAGTTGAACAGGGGCCGTCACGGATGAGGAGGCAGGTGACACTGGTGAATTTGGGCGATCCATAAGTGGTCTGTTCACAGCATTGTCCAGGACGGTCAAAAACCTTTGCATAACAAGCAAGACGGCGCGAATGCCCAGAAAAAGCCCGCCCCTATATTGAGGATGATTATTATTTACATTATAGAACGGCCTCAATCCATCCACACCATCCACCCGCGGCAGGAGTCGATCATGCATCTTAATCGCAGATATTTTCTGGCTGGAGTCTTAGCATTTTCCTGCTTGTTCGGTATGCCGCATGGTGGCTTGGCTGAAACGATGATCGTCAAACATGCCCAGGGCGAAACAGAGGTTCCCTTAAACCCGAAAAGGGTTGTGGTCTTTGATCTGGGTGTTCTGGATTTGCTGAACAGTCTGGATATCCCGGTCACGGGCATTCCCACCGGTCCAAAGCCGGAATATCTTCAGGCCTATAATGACGATAAATACGCCAAGGTTGGAACCTTGTTTGAGCCCAATTATGAGGCGGTCAACGCCCTGTCACCCGACATTATCCTGTTGGGCGCACGATCTGCGTCAAAGCTGAAAGACTTGTCGAAAATCGCGCCAACGCTGGATTTAAGTTATGATCCGTCAAAGCAGATCGGCAGCATCGTCGACCATGCGAAACTGCTGGGGCAAATCTTTGGCAAGACGGAAGAGGTCGCTGCGCAATTGGCAACCATCGACGCGAAACTTAATGAAGTTCGCACGGCGACCGCATCGGCGGGAACGGGACAGTTGATCCTGACCACCGGTGGCCGGATGAGCGCATTCGGACCCGGATCCCGTTTCGGTCTTTTGTATGATGAATTCGGCATAACGCCCAGCGCGCCAGCACTGGATATCGGGACCCATGGACAGGCTATTTCCAATGAGTTCCTGCTGGAAACAAATCCTGACTGGCTGTTCGTGTTGGACCGCGATGCGGCCATCGGTCATGACAGCGCCGCGGCCCGGACGCTGCTGGACAATGCGATCATGCATCGCACAACAGCCTGGAAGCAGAACCACATCGTCTATCTGTCTTCGGATGCCTGGTATCTGGGCGGCGGAGGCATTGAAGCCTTGCTGCGCAGCATGGATGACATTCTGTTGGCCATGCGCAGACCGTAACCACGACGGATCGCGTCGGTCCAGAGATACGAACCCCAATGAAACTTCTTTTATGCTCCCTCTTTCTGGTCGGCTTGGCGATCACCAGTTTGTTTGTCGGGGTCAGCAATGGCGCATTAAATGCGCTGATAGACGGGTTTGGTCAAAACACAGGCGGCATGCAGGAACGAACGGCAGAAGCCGTCACGGTGATGGTCACCAGCCGTATCCCGCGGACAATCGCGCTTATTCTGGCCGGTGTAGGCCTGTCGGTTTCAGGCCTGATCATGCAAATGCTGGCGCGGAATAAATTTGTCGAACCAAAGACCGTTGGGACGTCAGAATCTGCGGCATTCGGATTGTTGATCGTGCTTCTGGTCGCCCCGGAAATGCCGATTGCCGGGCGCATGTTGGTTGCGATGGGCTTTGCCATGGCGGGAACGGTGCTGTTTCTGCTGCTGCTTCAGCGGATTTCCTGGGGATCGATGTATATTGTGCCGCTGGTCGGTCTGATGCTGGGGGGCGTCATAGAAGCGGCGACCAATTTCTTCGCCTATCGAACAGATATGATGCAGGCGCTGAGCAATTGGACTGTTGGGGATTTCTCCAACATTCTGCAAGGGCGGTATGAATTGCTTTGGCTGTCGCTTGTCCTGACCATTGGCGCATATCTGGCCGCCGATCGGTTCACAGTCATCGCGATGGGGGAAACCGTCAGCACCAGCCTAGGCCTGAACTATCGGCGGACCGTCGTTTTCGGCGTGGTGATCGTGTCCCTGATAACCGCCGTGGTCGTTGTCACCAGCGGGATGATTCCGTTCGTTGGGTTAATCGTCCCCAACCTGGTCACCCTGGTCATGGGCGACAATGTCCGGCGCAACCTGCCTTGGGTCGCACTGACCGGGGCCTGTCTGCTGCTGGCATCCGACATTGCGGGCCGATTGATCCTGCATCCCTATGAATTACCGGTTGGGACAACCATGGGCGTGATTGGTGGAGCGGGCTTCCTGGCCCTGTTGTTGCGGAGCATGCGTCGTGACCGGTAACGTCGGACCAACACGCCGGGCATCCCTGCATATCCGATTGGCAATCCTGGCGGCAATCGCCGTCCTGAGCGGTATCTTATTCATGACGATTGGCGTGCGGGGCAGTTGGGAATTCGTCATGACGTTCCGGGGCGCAAAATTGGCGACCATGATCCTGGTCGGTACTGCAATTGGAACATCAACGGTGATATTTCAAACCCTGGCCCAGAACCGAATTTTAACCCCCTCCATCATGGGGTTTGATTCGCTATATATCTTAATACAAAGCCTGCTGGTATTTTCTATAGGTGTGACCGCAGTCGCCAGCCTGTCGACACCCATGCGGTTCAGTCTTGAAGCCGTTGCCTTGACCCTTTTCTCCGTATTCTTGTATCGGATGCTGTTTTCTGGTGGAACGCGGGGCCTGCACCTTCTGATCCTGATTGGGATCGTGTTTGGAATTCTGTTTCGAAGCCTCTCTGGATTTCTGAAATGGCTTATTGATCCCACGGCATTTACGGTTGTGCAGGACCGCATATTCGCATCCTTCAACCGACCGGATCCGGATATCCTGATGATTTCCGCCGGGGTCACGGCACTTGTGTTTCTGTTGGGGTGGCGAACGTTACCGATGCTGGATGTTCTGGCGCTTGGCCGCGAACATGCCACCAGCCTGGGCCTGAATCACCGCCGTGCCGTGACAACTGGCCTGATGGCGGTATCGATCCTGGTCGCAGTATCGACAGCCCTGGTTGGGCCCATGCTGTTTTTGGGCCTGTTGGCAGCGCATTTGGCCTATCTGGTGATCCCCAGCCATCGCCATGCGCTGCTTCTGCCCGCCGCCGCCCTGACCGCAACGATCTGCCTTATTATCGGACAGACCGTGTTGGAACATGTGCTGTCCTATGAAACCGCCCTGGGGGTGGTGGTAGAGTTTGTCGGGGGCCTGTTCTTTCTGAGTCTTTTACTGCGTGGGCGATTACAATGATTGAGATCAGAAACATCACCAAAGCCTATGGAAAGACCACCGTCGTGGATGACGTCAGTTTGACGATCGAACGCGGTGGTGTCGTTGCCCTGGTGGGTGCCAACGGGGCCGGGAAATCAACCCTTCTGTCCCTGATCAGCCGCCTGCTTCCAGCAACATCAGGTCAGGTAATGCTGGACGGTCAGGATATCGCGCGCACGCCTGGATCCATCTTGGCACAAAAACTGGCCGTGCTGCGGCAGGATAATTCCTTAACAACACGGATGTCTGTTGAAGATCTGGTCAGCTTCGGCCGGTTCCCACATAGCAAAGGGCACCTTACATCAGAAGACCGAAAGCAAATCGAACAAGCCTTGCAGTATCTAGACCTTTGTTCGATCCGCAAAGATTTTCTGGATGAAATTTCCGGTGGACAAAGACAGCGCGCCTTTATTGCGATGTCCCTGTCACAGAATACCGATTTCCTGTTGCTGGATGAACCCCTGAACAATCTGGACATCAAACATGCTGTCACCATGATGGGGGTTTTTCGCAGCATGGCGGAAGACCTTGGCAAGACCATTGTGGTCGTCCTGCATGACATTAATTTCGCATCCTGTTACGCAGACAGGATCATTGCCATGCGGGAGGGGCGGATTTTGCACGATGGCAGTTCCAACGATATTATCGTGCCCTCTGTCATTCGTGACATTTATGGAATTGATACATCCATTCATGAGATTGAGGGACAAAAGCTGGTTTACTATTTCAAGCCGATCAATACCCCTAAGGCGCTTTCTGATTGAAGGCAAAGTGAAGGCCATGGATCATCAACTGCGGGATAATCGTTCCATGATCTTCCCCCTCAAACACCTTAAAGGCGATATCCAGTTCGGGCTGATCTGACATCAACGCCACGAAATCCTGCGCATTTCCGATCATGCGGTTATGCTTTTTCCACTGACGCCTTATTTCTGCCTGTGGATGCGCTTCTTCCGCCGGGGTGATATCCTCCTCTTCACCGCCAACACATATATACACTCGTCCCTTCACAGAGCCACCCGCTGCCAAATGCGCCTTGGCTTCGTGCAGCACCTGTTTCTGATTGAACCAAATAGACGGGCTGCCTGCCAGATACGTGTCAAAAGCCTCTGGCTGCGTCAGCATCACATGCAGGGCGAACAATCCGCCAAAAGAATGCCCGATCAGCGTTTCCTGCGATTTGTCCACGGGGGCACGCTGGTCAACCAGTGGCTTCACCTGTGTTTCGATAAGCCGCAAAAAGGCATCCGCCCCGCCGGTCGGGGGCCACGGCTTGCCATTCGGGCGCGGTGGCATCGTGACAATCTCAGACGGTGGGGTCAGATCATAGGTCCGACGCTTCAGATCATACGGCGCGTCCGTTGGATAGGCGATACCGACCAGGATAGCGGGCGCGATCCCAGTAGAATCCGTGTTCATCGCGCGTGTGCGCAACAAATCTGACGCCATGCCGAACCAGGCGTTGCTATCTAAAAGATAAACAACAGGAAATCCTGCTTCCGGTGCCTCACCATTCGGTAAGCGGATTTGTATCTGATACACGTCGCCGGTTTCGCGTGACGTTATGGTATGCAATTCACTGTTTGGAATTGTAATCTTTTCCGCAGCATGAACATCCGCAACCGTCATCAGTCCGACCAACCCTCCGATGATTAGCGTCCAACGCGCCTGACCAATCATGATCCACCCCTTTATAATAAACACTGCATTAAAAAAGGCCGACAGAGCGGGACAATGAAATCCCGCCCTGTCCAATTTTCACGTTTTCCTGTGACTAGAACTTTG
Source organism: Rhodospirillaceae bacterium (assembly GCA_002709955.1). GTDB lineage: Bacteria > Pseudomonadota > Alphaproteobacteria > UBA8366 > Aestuariispiraceae > Pacificispira. The sequence goes on along the minus strand of PAQY01000008.1, from coordinate 87,641 downwards.
CCGTCATTTTCAGCAAGGCACTGCGGGGCTCCCCATAAAAGTTGAACAAGGCCGTCGATCCCGTCCGTGAATAATACTCTTTGTTCAGCAGGTTATTCACCGTCAGGGTCGCCGCCAAATTCTCCGTCACATCATATCCGGCCATCACGTCAAAAATGGCATAGCCGTGGCGTTTGATCGTGCCGTTATTAGCACCGGAGAATGCCTTCACCCCACCACCGACATACAGCCCATCAACGATATCAATGTCCTGTTTTGCCCAAACCTGAAGCTGATGCTTCGGCGTTTGACCGCGCAAGACGAAGGACTGAATGCTGTCTGGACCACTGACATAGGTGATCAAGCTATAGGTATATCCCGCCATAACTTCCAGACCGGGCATAACAGAACCGCTGGCTTCCAATTCAAAACCGCGGACATTGATATCTGCCCCGGCATCGCCAACCGTCGCGTTGATGCCATCCGCGTCCGTCGCATAGTTTTCATTCACAAGATCAAACACAGCCGCAGATGCATTTAACCCCTGATAGTTTCCTTTAACGCCAATTTCATATTGGCGGCCTGTTCGGGATCCAATCAGATTGCCATTCGCATCCGTATCGGTTTGCGGCTGAAAAATTTCGGTATAACTTCCATATGCAGAAAGATTCTGGGTGAAATCATAAACCACGCCTGCATAGGGGGTCAGTTCCGCATCCACCGATTGGGACGTTTCCGTGCGCGTCAGGAGGTTCGTGTTGGTGCTTTCATACCAGGTGCTGCGTAATCCCCCAATCACGGTCAAAGGATCAATGGGTTTGACCCGGACCTGCCCATAAACGCCATACTGGGTTGTTTCAATCTGTTCCTGGGTTGTGTAGGTGATTGCCGGAATGGTCAGGTTTGTATTCCAGTTGAAGATGTTATTCGTATCTCCATTGGCAACACCGCGACCATTGTTCAGGGATGTGCTGTCATTCTGTTTGTAATCAACGCCGGCCAGGACATTGTGTTCTTGGCCAAACAGCTGCACCGGCTGGCTGACATGCGCATCCAGGCTTAACGAGCTTTCTTCAAAATCGTCGGCATAAACTGTGACGCCTGTAATATTCCCGTTCGCGGCTGCTGCTGATCTGGAATAGGCATACAATGATTCAGCGGTGCGCTCGGAATACAGACCGGATAATTTGAAATGCCCACCATTATCGAAGAAATGCTCATACTCCCCCATCAGATCCGTGATACCGCTTTCAAACGTGTTCCAATCGGCACCGGTCGTTGTTGAGGGATCCAGATTGATCAACGTTCCATCCGCAAAGCTTGGAAGGCCGTTAAAGGGCTTCAAATCACGCTCTGTCCGGCTGACGCTGAAGGTCAGCATATCGGATTCCGTAACATCCCCCTCGATGACCAGGTAGCCAAGGCTCAAATCGTTGTCATTGTTATCAACCCAGGTTTTCCCCTGATCGCGGGTTGCAACGACGCGACCGCGCAAAGCCCCGTTTTCGGTCAGGGGAGAGGATATGTCGCCAACCCCACGAATGCCGCCCCAGGTGTTGCCCGACGCCTCAACAGACGCCGCAAATTCACGGGTTGGCCGTTTCAGGCTCATATTGATCGCGCCCCCCGGATCCCCCGCACCATCAAACAGGCCTGCCGGTCCTTTCAGGACTTCCGCATGGTCGATAATCGACATATCTGGCTGGGTTCCATTACGACTGGAAACCGGTGCCGACAGGCCGTTGAAATACAGCTTATCAACCTCAAAACCGCGTGAGAATATGCTGGAGCGCCCATTGTCATTGTCCAGCACAACAATGCCAGGCGTCTTGCGCATCGCCGTATCCAGCGACGTGACATTGCGGTCTTTCAGATACTGGTTGGTAAGAACCGTCGTGGACTGGGGAACCTCTTTTACCGTTCGCGCATCCTTTTCACCGACGCTTATCAGGTTTGAGGCATAGCTGCCGGACTCCTCCGTTTCATAACCAGACCCAATGACACTGAGCGGGCTTAGAATGATGGCTTCTTTAGAGGATGCCTCTTCTGCTTTTGCCAGTCCGATCGGACCCAAAGAGGTTGCGGCGATAAAACCACCAATCAGCGCCAGCGCTGAAACGTGGCTATTCCAGAAGGAACGATTCTTTCTCATGCTAAATACCCCACTTTTCCAAACAGCATCAGACCCCAGCGACGGCATTGCTTTTCAGCCGCCCCTTCATCATCCAATGCATTAATTGCGCGCCCATCGCGCACCACTATTCACTCTGGCGAAGCAAGGCTTGCCTTGAGTTGCGATTAATTATTATAATCATATGAGAGACGAGAGAGGCAGACCATCACCCCGCTCTTTGCGACGGCATCATTCTTGTTTGCAAAACATTCGTGCAAGATGCGCCAAAATGGTTGGAAACGCACCTTCCCAGCCTCCTGTGCCACATGCCGGGGTCAGTCCACGCATCAGAGATAGGGTTGAGACTCAATAGCTTGCGTTTTAAAGGGTTATCTTAATGTCAGCGAAACAGAAAGCAGACGGAATGCATTCAGTTGATGTGAACGCACTGACCAAAAGTGCGACCAGTGTCAGTTCAAAGTTCCAGATCATCGCACCACAGACAGTGCAGGGTCCCGTTCTACAGGGCAGTTTTGAAATGCGCTGTCTGCGTCCAGGACTGGTGCTGCACGTATCTGACGCCATCGATCAATATGATCTTGTAACACATTCTGAACAGCAACCCGGGTTGACCTTGCAGATATTTCTGAAAGGTACGGTGGATGCCACCGTAGACGGTCAACCGCTGATGGACAGGGAAATAGGGGCGGATTCAAACCGACCGCGCGCGCTGATCATTTCGCGCAACAAAACATCGCTGTTGGAACGACGTGGTCATCGGGGCGATCACATTCGCAAGGTCAGCCTTCGGGTGACAAGCGAGTGGTTATCGCAAAGTGATTGGCGTCATGATGAAAAGGGCAGTGCGATTGATCGCTTTACCCGCAAACATCTTGCACAGCATGTCTGGACTCCCTCCCCCCGGCTGATCTCTCTGGCAGAACTTATTCTGGAGGCAGCGATCTCTTCAGCGCCAATGGCAAATCTTCATCTGGAAAGCCTGGCGTTGGAATTGCTGGCGGAAAGCCTGAAACAGCTGACAAATGGCGCTGAGGGACCCTCTCAGCCCTCCCTTGTCGCACTTGATCAGCGCCGCATTCGCAAGGTTGAGCAATTCCTTGAAACCTGTGATGGCTTCACCCCCCTTCAGGAAATAGCGGAGGCGACGGGTCTGAGCATCAGCACACTGCAACGCTTATTCCAGACCGTCCACGGCATGAGCGCCTTCAAATACATACGTCAACGCAACCTGGAACGCGCCATGGTCGCGCTGGACCGGGATCGAATTTCCATAAAGGAAGCCGCGTTCCTGGCGGGTTATTCCAGTGCCGCAAATTTCTCAACAGCGTTTCGCAAAGCTTTTGGGCGTACACCACGCCAAGTATCGTCATAACTTATCTGAGCTTACAGCCGTAGCCATCAGATTTGATTGGCGGACTTTCGCTCTTAACACAACGCGCAGGCAACAGGAGACCAGACAGAAATGCTTCACTGTCACACAAACATTGAAACAGAAAATGCCAGCAAGTACCTGCAACAGCTGTGCAAGCATTTCCGGCACAAAGTGACGGTCGAATACAATAAGACGTTCGGTCGCGTGGAGTTTCCAGGCGGCCTATGCCTGATGACAGCAGATCAGACTGTGCTGTCATTTTACTGCAAAGCTCAAAAGCCGGAAGGTGTCGGAATGATGCAATCCGTCCTGGACCAGCATCTCGTTAAATTTGCCTGGAGGGAAGACCTAAACGTCACCTGGCAAGACGGCCTCCCCGACCCCCTGCCCGCAAACCCCAACCTTGAAGAGATCGGCTGACCTGCGCCCGTAGAGTCGAACCATTTTGAGTTTGCGGATGAGGAAACGGCGGTTGCAGACATTCAACGCGACGTCCTATCCCCATTGTTGGACGATTTTGCAGGCGGTTGCAAAGCGGTCCGGGTGCATGGCGGCATTTTTTCGGGGGGCGGTTTTGTTTAAATCGAAGGTGGGGACGATGTCTTCTCCCATGGCCCGGGCTGCCAATCGGGCGACGCCGATGGCGGTCAATTCCGTTTCGGTGCCAGCCAACACGTCTTTCCCGGTCACATCCGCCAGCAACTGGCAGAACCATGGGTTGGCAGACATACCGCCATCAACCCGCAGACTGGAATTCAGCGGTATCTGAGAGTCCATGGCTGTGAGCACTTGTGCGACACGATAGGCGATCCCTTCCAGAACAGCCTGCATCATATTGGCCTGCGTCGTATCCAAGGTTAAACCGAGCCAACTGCCCTTGGCAGTGCGATCCCAATAGGGGCAAGCCAAGCCTGCCAGTGCAGGCACAAAGGCGAGACCGCGATCCAGCATGCTGGACTCCTCAAATCGCATCAATTCATCAAAATCGGTGAACAATCCGATCCCTTGCGCCCAGTTCACCGCAGCCGCGGCCGCATATACACCCCCTTCCAAGGCATAGATTGGTGAATGACCGTCTTCCTGCCAGGCAACTGTTGGCAGCGCCCCACCGCTGTTCGATTTGATTGTGTCACCAGACAAGGCGAGCACGAAGGCCCCGGTCCCCAGGGTCACCTTTGCATCCCCAATATTCGCGACGCAATTGCCATAGAGCGCTGCTTGCTGATCAACAATGCTGGCCGTCAGCGGCAAGCCATCGACATCGCCAAAACGTCCATTGCAGGCCGTGATGCGCGGCAATGCCTCTATCGGCACCCCAAAAAGCGCACAGAGATCGGGATCCCAAACACCGTCTGCAATGTTGAGAAGAGATGTCCTGGAGGCTGTTGCAAGGTCGGTCGCAAAATCCCCAGTCAAACGGTCCCGAAAAAAGGCATCGGTGGTGCCGAGCCGCAATCGGCCCTGTCCGGCGCATTCAGAGGCGGCTGGAACGTTTTCCAATATCCAGCCCAGTTTAGAGGCGGAGAAATAGGGATCGAGTGGCAACCGCGCACGCTGCAAAACTGTGGCTTCAGAACCATCGGCGCGCAGATGTTCTATTTTCTCCTGGGTCCGGGCGTCTTGCCATACGATAACGGGAGATAGCGCCTTTCCCGTCTGTGCGTCCCATGCAAGGCAGCTTTCCCCTTGATTGGCGATGCCAAACGCACGGACGCCCCGCCCTCGCCCCAGATCGATACAAGCCAGAATATGGGTGAGCAATTCTTCTGGATCATGCTCAACCCATTGAGAGTGTGGATATATTTGACGGTGTGGTTTGCTGAAAATGACGTCTGTGCGTCCCTGTTCATCCACGATGAGACCGCGCGTGCTGGTTGTTCCCTGATCAATCGCAAGAAAGGTCATGTCGCCTCATCAAAACTTAAAGTCATTGGGGTATCATCCTGTGGCAATGGCACAGTGATACGACGTTCTGGGCGCGATTTTAAGCGATAAGACGTCGCCCCGAATTTGGCAGTGCCACGCGCGGGCCTGCTGAAGCGTAGCTGCACCGCCTCGAACGCGGGGGGCACCGCGCTGGCGACACGCAATTGCGGCACGGCATAGGCAATCGGGTCGCCCAGATTGGATAGTCGATGCGCGTTGCTGCGATCGGGAAGTCGTCCCTTTAGAGCCGCGAGGATTGCCGTGGCAACGCTGCGTCCTTCCTGCCAGCACCATCCAGCGGTTTCTATGGCGCGCAAAACATTCCCCGCCGCAAAGTAGGACGGATCGGAGCAGCGCCCAAACTGGTCCACTTCCGGGCCATTGGTTGCGGCATCCACACGAATATGGGACTGGCGCAACAATGCATTTTCCGGGCGAAACTTGCCCGTAAAGATGACGCTGTCGGCCTCGATATCACGCGAAATGCCATCCCGGCAAAGGGTCACCGCTTCAACGCGGGCCTTGCCATGGATCTGCGTCAATTCGGTATTGAAATAGACTGGCGTGCCCAAAACCCTTGGCATCCAATGCGCGGGCCACAGGGCGGTCGGGCAATTGCCCGCTTCTATCATTGCCACCGGCCTTGCCCCAGCATGGCGGCAGGTCAAGAAGGCGGAAAATGAAACAAGCTCGCTGCCCACAATCAGCGGGCGGCGAACAGGCTGTAATCCGTCCAGATAGACCAGGCCTTGCAGGCTGCCCGTATTGAGCACGCCACCCGGCTTTGTGCCGCCAACAAACCGGGCAACGCGGGAGCTTTCGCGCGCCCCGGTGGCCAGCAATACAGCACGGGCTTGAATGTCACAGAGACCCTCAGGACCCGACACCGAAACACGCCCCCCCGGATGAAGCGCCATCACGGTTACATTGCAATGAAGAGCAGCACCCACTTGATGTGCGCGTTCGGTCAGTTGCCTGGCATAACGGGCCCCGCCCATCAAACGGTGAAATTCGCGCATGCCATAGGGCGAATGACCGCAATGTCGCGGAATACCGCCCATTTCAGGCTCCCGCTCAATCACATGGACATCGCCCGCACCAGCCGCACGAAGGGCATAGGCGGCGGACAGACCGGCGGGCCCTCCCCCCACGATCAGGACGTCACATGTTTTGGGAAGCTCAGTCGTCATGGCTGGCCCCTGCGATGGGGTGCGCAAGCTTACCCTTCGTACACTCCGCCAGCGCAGCGGTGCAATAGAAGCCCTGACACCGTCCCATCGTAACCCGTGTTCGGCGTTTCAATCCAGCAAGTGAATTTGGTGCCAATGGCCCGGACATCGCCACCTCTATCTCGCGTCGGGTGACCCGCTCACAATGGCATATAATGCCGCCATTGCCGGGCCGTTGCCAATCCCGCTCAAGATCCTCCGACATGTTTTCGATTGGCTGTTGCACAGGATCGACCAGCGGCGTGCATTGGAGCCCTGCCTCTTGCCCAAGGTCGAAAACGTATTTCGCAATCCCCAGGGCCGCACTTAATCCAGTCGAGCGGATCGCGCCAACGGTGATCATATTTTGACCGGCATGCGCCCGAATTTGATATTCTTTTTGACCGCTGGCGGGACGCAACCCAGCATAAATTGCGGTGATATCCTCCGTCGCGAGAGCCGGCAGAATTTCAATGCCTTTCTGGTGCAGATAGTCCAGCGTTTCAGGTACCAGAGCCGCCGTTTCCCGATCGCTTTGTTCTTCAGCAGTCGGACCAACCAACAGATTGCCCCAGATGGTGCGGCAAACCACAATCCCTTTTGTCGTTTCGGTGGGAACAGGCAGCAGAATATGGCGGCTGAGCCGTGCTGCAGTTTTATCAAAGACGATGAATTGGCCTTTCCGGGGGTGGATTTCAAAATCGGTTCGTCCCAACAATGCTTTGTCTATGTGATCCCCAAAAAGGCCCGCCGCATTGATTACAAACTTGGTATGGATCGTGCCTTGACTGGTTTCAAGATGCCACCGCTGACCATCAAAATTGCCCGCCTGGACGGCACAATTGCGCTTTAGCGTAGCCCCATTCAACAGCGCCTGTTCCAGATAAGCATGGGGCGCAGACCAGGGATCAATCAACGCCTCACGGGGCACCCGAAAACTAGCGCGAATATGGGTGGCCAGATTGGGTTCCAGGTGGATTGTTTCAGACCGCGACAACAATTTGACATCATCGACCGCATTGTCGCGGGCTTGCTGCATGAGGGTTGGAAGACGCGCCTCCTGCTCTTCCGTCCAGGCCAGGACCAAAGCACCGCACCGATCAAGCGGCAGGTTCAACGCGCCGCGAATTCTCTCATATTCCTGATATCCAGCCTGAATACAGCGCGCCTCCCGCGACCCTGGTGGGGCATCGAACCCGGTATGCAGAATGGCACTATTCGATTTTGAGGCCCCATCGAGAATATCATGACCTTTTTCAAGCACGATTGTTCGCGCGCCTTCCAGCGTAAAACGTCGCGCGATGGCACAGCCGACGACCCCCGCTCCAATCACGGCAACATCAAACACTTCGCCTGTATTGTTCGTCGAGCGCGACATCTGGGGCGACATCTGGAGTCTTTCTGTGGGAGCGGTTTTGACTATGTTCTCTGCAATTTATGATCAAACACACCAAAACAGTCAACAACTGGTCAAAAAGAATGACCGATCGGGCATTTTATTGTTGACGAGCAAAGTATGAAACCCGCTAATTAACACAAGCAGAGGGGAACTGGGTGTCAAAGAAAACATCAGGTCGCAGAACAGGTATTATCGAGTTCATCGCCAACAATGGCAGGACGAGCGTCGATTATCTGGCACAGGAATTTGGGGTTTCGCCTGAAACCATTCGACGCGACCTGAGCGATCTGGATGCACGCGGGCTGTTGCGAAAAGTCCATGGCGGGGCATCACCGCCCCTTTTGCATTCCGAAGGCACGTTCTCGGAACGTATGGTCGAAGACCCGAAAGCCAAGCAAATTATTGCAAAGAAACTCCGGGACATCATTCAACCTGGCGACACTGTATTTATGGATACAGGGTCAACCACTTTGATCGCCGCCGAAGCATTGGTCATGACGCATGGATTGACAGTAATTACTAACTCACTCAGCATAGCAATGGTCTTCGGGCGTGCGGATGTGGATACTCATATATACCTTCTGGGGGGAAAGTATGCGCCTGGGAACGATCAAACAATTGGGCCAACAGCGCTCGAACAAATTACCCAATTTCAAGTCGACCATGCAATTATAACGGTTGCGGGTCTTGATGCAGACATTGGAGCAACTGATGCCAATGTGGATGAGGCACATATTGCCCGCGCCATGATGAAGCGCGCAAACAACACGGTGGTGTTGGCGACGTCTTCGAAAATTGGGCGGCGTGCTGCCTTCAGGGTTTGTGAATTGGATGGTGTTGGTACTGTATTGAGTGAGATGCCGCCAGGCCCGGCAATGATGGAAGCATTCTTACGCGCGGGAGTTTCGGTACCTTAACAGCAAATCCCGAGCAAACGGACTCGTTTGCGACGACGTATTTGCTGAAAGAACAATTGGTAAGAGTATCATGTGTGAGCTCATGCGAGCGCATGATGCTCTAGCAGCAAATCCCGAGAAAATAAGGGGGTTACAGAATGGGGACTATCGAATGCAAAATGTAATGCGCAGCTATGTGCGCTTGGTTGATGGCGCGGCACAGTATGTCGGCATTGTTGCTATGTATCTGATTTTTTTGATGGTCGGGGTGTTGCTGCTGGACGCCATCACCCGCAATATCATCGATATTCCGCTGCATTGGTGCGTTGAATTCGCACAATTCACCCTGGCCGCCTATTATTTCATGGGTGGCGCGATGACCATCAAGGACGGTGACCATGTGCGCATGGACCTGTTCTATGAACGCCTATCGCACCGGGGCAAAACGCTGATGGATTTGGTCACAATTTCCTGCCTGCTGTTTTATCTGTCGGTGCTGCTCTACGGATCTATCTCCAGTTTAGACTATGCCATTGATACGAACGAAACGCGGTTCTCGATGTGGAACCCATCCATGATCCCGATTAAATCGCTGATGGTCGCCTGTATCGTGCTGATGATCCTGCAAACGATTTCCCAGATATTTAAACATATAAATGACTTACGTGGAGAAGCCGTTCAATGACCCACGAGTTGATTGCCCTTCTCATGTTCGCATCCATGCTTGTCCTGCTTCTGACCGGACAGCGTGTTTTTGCGGCAATTGGTTTTGTCGCATCCGCAATGGTGCTGATGCTCTATGGAACCGGCGGTATCGAAATCCCATTTTCTTCAGCGTTCAAGCTGTTCAACTGGTTCCCGATGCTCACCCTGCCCTTGTTTGTCTATATGGGTTATGTCCTTTCGGAATCCGGTATCGCCGAAGATCTTTATAAGATGCTGCATGTCTGGTTCGGTCGCGTTGGCGGTGGCTTGGCCATTGGGACCATTTTCCTGATGGTGATCATATCGGCGATGAACGGATTGTCGGTCGCTGGCATGGCGATTGGGGCAACAATTGCCCTGCCTGAAATGTTGCGCCGGGGATATGACAAGGTATTGATCACGGGTGTGGTTCAGGGCGGATCGTCGCTTGGTATTCTGGTGCCGCCATCCGTCGTCATGGTGCTGTATGGCATGATTGCCCGCCAACCTGTCTCTCAGCTTTGGCTGGCCGGGATGATCCCGGGGCTGTTGATGGCAACGATGTTCGTGATCTATGTCGTTGTCCGCGTGAAGCTCAAACCTGAACTTGCGCCGATTGTGTCAGACGAAGAACTCAATATGCCGATGCGCGAGAAGCTGAAGCTACTGCGCGCGGGTATCATCCCGTTCCTGATTTTCTTTGCGATGACAGGGCTCTTTGTCATGGGTGTGACCAGCCTTGTTGAAAGCGCTGCCGTGGGCGCGTCTGCGGCGACGTTAGCGGCTGCCGTCAAGGGGCGCCTCAGCTTCAAGATGGTCCATGAAACGGCGCGCAAGACACTGGGCGTTTCCTGTATGTTTCTTTGGTTGATCCTGGCGGCCTTGGCATTTGGGGCGGTGTTCGACGGGATCGGCGCGGTGCGTGCGGTCGAAGATATTTTCCTCAACCGTTGGGACCTGACGCCCTGGCAGGTCATTATCATGATGCAGGTCAGCTTCATCGTGATGGGTATGTTCCTGGATGATACTGCGATGCTGGTTATTGTCGCCCCGCTTTACATTCCATTGGTCAAAGTCCTTGATCTCGGCTTTGAGAACCAATTGATCTGGTTTGGCGTGCTCTACACGATGACATGCCAGATTGCCTATATAACGCCCCCCTTCGGATATAACCTGTTCCTGATGCGGGCGATGGCACCGAAGGAGATTTCACTGCCCGATATCTACAGATCCATCTGGCCCTTTGTGGCTATGATGACATTCACAATCGCACTTGTGCTTTTGTTCCCGCAAATCGCGCTCTGGCTGCCCGAATTGGTCAGAGGTTAACCCCAGAATGGCCAGTGCAAGGCCATCATTTACTAACAGAGAAGGTGTAGAACATGACTGAAGATACAAAGAAAAGTCCATCCGAACAGATTCTCTCAACCCGCCGTAAGTTCTTGGCCGGATCGGTTGTCGGGGCGGCATCCGCTCTGGCCGCGCCAGCGGTCCATGCCCAGTCGGGGCCGATCAAATGGCGTTTGCAAACCTATTCAGGTGCCCCTCTTGGTGCGCATGTGATCAAACCACAGATCGATGCCTTCAATGCCGCCGCAAATGGCGAAATGGAGATCGAGCTGTATTATGCAGACCAGCTCGTACCAACGTCGGAGCTGTTCCGTGCGCTTCAGAATGGCACATTGGATGCGGTTCAGTCGGATGAAGCCACCATGGCCTCACCGGTGGATATCTCAGTCTTTGGTGGATATTTCCCCTTCGCCACGCGCTACTCGCTCGATGTGCCCGCGATGTTCAATTACTATGGGTTGAATGAGATCTGGAAAGAAGCCTATGACGAAGTTGACAATGTCACTTGGTTGTCTGCCGGTGCCTGGGATCCGCTGCACATCTTCACAAAAGAGCCGATCCGCTCCCTTGCCGACATGAAAGGCAAGCGCGTCTTTGGCGTACCGACCGCTGGTAAGTTCCTTTCCCAATACGGGTTGATCCCTGTCACGGTTCCTTGGGATGACGTCGAAGTCGCCCTTCAAACTGGGGAGCTTGACGGCGTTGCATGGTGTGGCTTTACCGAAGCCTATGAAGTCGGTTGGGCGGACATCTGTAACTATGCACTGACCAACTCAGTGACCGGCGCGTGGTTCGGGTCTTACTTCGCAAACTCGGCCAGTTGGGAAAAAGTACCAGCCCACCTGCAAGAATTGTTCAAGATCACCATCGACCAATCGCATTATTATCGCGCGACCTGGTATTGGGGCGGCGAAGCACGATTGCGTGTTGAAGGTGAGAAAATGGAACTCACATCCATTCCACCAGAGGAATGGGCTACGGTTGTCGCGGATGCAGAAAAATTCTGGGACGAAATCGCAACCCAGGGCGAACGCCCGAAGCGCGTTGTCGATGCGTTCAAGAAATATGCGTCCGTTATGCAGAAAGCAGGCTACCCATACCGCTAGTCTCTAGCATCGGGTAAGTTTTAAGATGGGGGCAGGCCGCGCAAAATCGACCTGCCCCTTTTTGCTTCTACTGGGATTTAACTTTGTCGGATAAAATTAGTGTGAGGGTTGAGACAGCAAAAGCCCCTAACGTATTGAGTTAGTGGCTTATTATTTTGTTTTGGGGCTTGCAACCAGCTTTATTTGCTTTCTGTTACTCGTTTGTCAGTTAAAGTGAAGATGACAGATTTACTATCTCTAACATCCAATTAATCATGACAGTGCGGCACGGCGGGTCCTTGTGTCCTGAACCCTGATTTGCCTATGAATGCTCGGATTCCTGAATTAGGCGATGGGTAATCTGCGATCACGTTGAATTGGTTTGGCGGTGCCCTTTTTGCAATTCAGAATTCACGCCCTCAAGCCAAGCGGGTGATGAGATAATCGGCGAGATGGCCCGCAGGCTCATTGGTTTCGGAAAACTCGTGATACAGGACTAGGTCAACGCTGGGCAGGGCGGGCACCCCATCAAACCCTGAACAGATCCTCAGACCTGCGCCGACGGCGGGTCGGGTGAGAACTGTGATTGCCAAGCCTGCTTGCACCGACGCCAATAGACCAGCGATGCTCTCACTTTCACAGGCAATCCGCCAGGGTCTGCCATGTGCTTCAAGAGCGGCAATCGCATGATCCCTATATAAATTGCCGGGAGGCAACATCGCCAAAGGCAGCGGTGACCTGGAATGGGCCGTGCTGCTCTCTCCCGTGACAAAATGCAGTGGCTCAGCCCTTAGAAATCGACCAGGTATGTTATCTGGCATTTGGGTGGCGAGGACCAGATCCATCCGTCCCGCCGCATAATCTTTCAACAATGGAACGGTCAGGGCGCATCTCAAATCAATCTGGACTGTTGGATAGGCGCGGCCAAAATCTGCCAGAATGTCTGGCAGAAAAAAGCTCGCATAAAGATCCGGGCTTCCCAAAACAATGCGACCCGTCACCTCTGGCCGCGCGAACCGACTTAACGCCTCATCATTCAGGCGAAGGATGGCGCGACAATAGCCAAGAAGAATTTCCCCCTCTGAGGTAAGATCACTGGGCCTTCTTATTGCCTTGAACAAGGGCTTTTGCACCAGTTCTTCCAACCGCCGCAGTTGTTGGCTAACCGCGGGCTGACTGACATTCAAGCGCCTGGCGCTGGCTGTAACGCTGCCAGACTCCACAACGGTAGAGAAGGTTCGAAGCAAGGACAAATCAAGGTTGCGATAGGACATAATCATAAGAATATGTTATATTTGTATTAAAGAAAAATAATTTCTTTTTATGAAATTCGACTGTTAAGGTTCTTCCAAAGTCAGACACTCCTTCACCTGAAAGCGGAAAGTTAATCCTTAATGGGTACCAAGAAAGTCACGCACGGCGAACCAATCACTTCAGTCTTAACTGGCCCCCTGGTATGGCGCGCCGCTGACCTGAAAGAGGATGATTGGAAGTTTTGCCTGGACGAGGCGTGCCTGAATGAAATTGAATTGGCCGTTGCCCATCACAAAAGTCATCGTCTGCCAATAGAGCTGCTGGACGCTGATCGATTTGACATGCCCCGCTGCCAGATTGTGATGTCTAAAGTGCGAGAAGCGCTTGTCTCTGGATGTGGATTTGCCCTGGTAGACCGATTGCCGATGGATCGGCTTAACAGCGAAGACGCAAAATTGTCCTATTGGTTACTGTCTTCTATGATCAGCCGTCCGGTGGCTCAAAAGCTGGATGGCACAATGATCTATGATGTCCAGGATACAGGCAAAAAGGCCGTCGCGGGATCAGGCGTTCGACCGGATAAAACGAATATCGACCTTACCTTCCACAACGATAATTCCTACAACAATCCAATGCCTGATTTTGTAGGTCTGTTATGTTTGAAGCCCGCGAAAAGCGGGGGCGTCAGTCGCGTGATGAGTTTTGAAACGGCCCATAATGCGCTGTTAAAGCGTGATCCTGATGTGCTGCCGCGTCTCTATGATCCCTTCATTTTCGACCGTCAAAGAGAGCATTTGGAAAATGATGCCCCCACGATTTCAGAGCCGGTCTTTATCAACCAGGGTGGTCTCACCGCGCGGCTGGGTATTCATCAGGTCAGGAATGGCTATGAGATGGCAAATGTAGAAATGGACGAGTCTACCCGCAAGGCCATATCGGCACTGGAAAGGGTGTTTGCGGATCCAGATCTGCAGTTCCATTTTACAATGTCCGCTGGCCAGTTCCAATATGTGAACAACAAGGTCATCGGTCATAGCCGGACAGAATTCGAAGATTTCGAAGAACCTGAAAACAGGAGACATTTGATACGACTGTGGATGCGTGATGTAGGGGATCGATCCTACACCGGTTAAAACCGTCAGCACCAATGACTGACGGAATGTCATGGAGAGGCTTCGGCCTTCTGGGATAGAAATTACCAATGCGGGCAATAAACGCTGCGGATCATGGGGTCCGTAAGCCTGGATATTTTCCAGAAAGGATTGCCTGTCTGTGTTGATGGTTGAACAGTTACAAAAGAGTTTTGGTGGTGTTGCGGCACTGGATGGTTGTTCCTTCAACGCCGCAGAGTCGCATATCACGGCCATTATTGGCCCAAACGGTGCGGGAAAATCCACATTGCTGAATTGTATCAGCGGTGCAACCAAACCGGATCGCGGTCGGATCACATTGTTCGATAACAATGTCACCGCTGAAAAGCCGCATCGGCTGGCCCGCGCTGGCCTTGCCAGGACGTTCCAGATTTCACGCGAGCTTTCCAGCCTGACGCTGTTAGAAAACGTTCTTCTGGCGCAGCAAAGTCAATCCGATGAACACTTTTTTGCCCCGATCTTTCTGCGCGGCCGAATCTTGAAGGAAGAAAAGGAAGCCACACAGCGCGCGATGCAACTGCTGACCCGGGTCGGCCTGGAACGACTGGCAGATGAAACCGCCAGCGTCCTGTCAGGCGGGCAGAAGAAGCTGCTGGAACTTGCCCGCGCATTGATGCTGAACCCCAGGGTCGTGCTGTTGGATGAGCCCGCTGCGGGCGTCGCCCCCCCGATGGTTCAGGTTCTGATTGAGGTGATCAAAGGACTGCAGGGCAAGGGTGTCAGCTTCATCCTGGTCGAACACAACATGGATATGGTTGCCGCGTTGAGCGACCATGTCGTCGTTATGGCTGAAGGAAAAAAGCTTGTTGAGGGCACCTTCAAAGATGTGACCAGTGATCGCAGGGTTGCAGATGCGTATCTGGGGGGTGTGCTATGACGGCTCCCTTGTTGATCGCATCAGATTTGCGCGCAGGATATGGCGGTGATGACATCGTCAACGGTGTCAGTCTGTCGGTGGTTCCAGGAGAAATCTTCACCATCATTGGCCCGAATGGTTCAGGAAAATCCACCCTGATCAAGGTGCTGGCCGGGATCGTTCCCATTCGGAAAGGCGCCATCACGCTGTTTGGGAAAGATGTGACAGCGTTCAAGGCACCCCAGCGTATCGGTGAGGGCATGGCCTATGTTCCTCAGGAATTCAATGTATTCCGGAATATGACAATTGCCGAAAACCTGAAGCTGTCGACAGAGTTTCTGGGGCTCAGGGGGCGCGCCGGCTACCTGGAGCGAGAGCGCGTTCTGGAACTGTTTCCAGACATAGCCAACCGACAGACTCTTCTGGCTGGAAACTTGAGCGGGGGGCAACGGCAAATGCTGGCATTTGCCTGCGCGCTTATATCCTCTCCCGATATCCTGTTGCTGGACGAACCTTCCGCAGGTCTTTCACCAAAACTGGTAATCGAGATTTTCGACAAGGTCAAAGCTGTCAACACTCTGGGCACCACCGTGATCATGGTCGAACAGAATGTGGCCATGGCCCTGCCCTATTCAGATCGCGCGCTGGTCCTGGTCAATGGATCGGTCCGATATCAATCCGATGCAAAAACACTGCGCGAACGAGGTGATCTGCATGAACTATTTCTTCGGGAGTCATAAGACGTGGGTCAGCTGATTATCAATGGTTTGGGAACAGGATTGATCATTGCACTACCAGCAATGGCCCTTTCGCTGACATTCGGGATTTTACGATTCCCCAATTTTGCGATTGGCGCGATGTTGACCATGGCCGCATATATGGCATGGAGTTTCAACACACTTCTGGGAATGCCCCTGATCCTGGCTGCCGCCCTGACACTGCTGCTGTTCCCGCTGATCGCCCTGATCTGTGACCTGTCCGTTTTTAAACCTTTACGGATCCGGGGACCCGTCACGTTGTTGGTGGCCAGCATGGGCCTGTCCTTTGTATTGGAAAATATTTGCAGGCTGTTCTTTGGCAATGATGCACGCAGTTTTGAAATACCGCTGGCACGCCCCTATCGCGTTATGGGGCTGCGGATAAATTATGAGTTGCTGGTGACCGCCGGGGTCAGCATCAGTGCCATGGCAATGGTCTATTTCATTCTTCAGCACACCTCTCTGGGGCGGGCGATGCGGGCCGTGGCAGACAACCCAAATCTGGCCGCGGCCCGTGGTATTGATGCCAATTGGGTAATTGGTGCCACCTGGTGCCTGTCTGGAATGCTGATCGCCGCGTCTGGTGTTTTGATCGGTATGGACCGTGCGATCGACCCACAATTGGGGTGGAATTACATCATCGTCTGTTTCGCCGCAGCCATCCTGGGCGGTCTTGGCAGTCCTGTAGGGGCCGTCATTGGTGCCCTGACTTTAGGTATTGTAGGGGAACTGGCGACACTGATCGTCGATCCAAATTATCGCAGCGCCATTGCCTTTATGGTCGTAGCCCTGGTCCTGCTTGTGCGTCCAACAGGCCTTCTGGGACGGCGGGAGATCGTCAAATGATCGGATATCTGACAACAATCATGACCCTGGTTTCTATCGCGGTCCTGATCGCCATGGCCTTGAATGTCCAATGGGGCATGTGCGGCATGGTCAATTTTGGACTGTCAGGCTTTGTCGCGCTGGGTGCCTATACAACGGCAATTCTGATGCTGAATGGCACAGGCGTTTTCGTGGCAGTTGCCGCCGCGATTGTGATCTGTTCCGTGATGGGGGCGCTGTTATCGCTGATATCCCTTCGATTATCGGATGATTATCTCGCCATCGTCACCCTTGGCTTTGGGGAGGTGATCCGCCTTATTACTCTGAATGAGGCTTGGTTGACCGGCGGCGCCCTTGGATTGCCGGGCATTCCCCGCCCTCTGGTGGAGGTCATTGGAACCGATCATTACGAGAAATTTTATCTGGCAGTCTGTGTTCTGGTCGTTCTTGTTGTGTTTGCTGGCCTTGAACTGGCAACCCGCGCGCCATTCGGGCGGGCATTGCGCGCCATTCGCGATGATGAGGTTGTCGCCGCAAGCCTTGGCCGGAATGTCCTGCTTATGCGGGTGAAGGCTTTCGCGATCGGGGGCGGAATAACCGGTATTGCGGGATCTCTGCAGGCGTTTCAGTTCAGTTACATTGATCCCAGCCAGTTCAGTGCCATCATGACCGTCTATGCCTTTATGGCTGTTATCGCCGGCGGGCGCGGGTCGCATTCGGGCCTTATTCTGGGTGCCTGTTCCATCATGGTGCTGCTGGAAGCAACCCGCTTCCTGAAGGATGTCATCGACATTCTGGACAACAGTCAGATTGCAGCAATTCGCCTGATTTTGATCGGGGGCGGCCTGATCCTGCTGTTGATCTACCGCCCTCAAGGTTTGGTCCGTGAATATAGAGCCACCGCCCCCACGACCCCCACACAATTGCCAAATGACCGGAAGGATCATCCATGACCCGTATCAGCCCTATGCCTTACGAGAACCTGCCCCCAGATGCAGGGGCCGTGCTGAAAAAATACGGTACGGAATACGGACCATTCAACAATCAGGCCCAGGTTCTGGCCCATGTTCCCCCAACACAGCATCTGGCCGCCATGCTGATGGAATTGAAACAGCGCCAGGGCATTACCTGGCGTTACATTGAACTTGCCGTCGTCTGCGTCTCAAAACTGAACGCCTGCGATTACTGCGTCGCCCATCATTCACCGCATTTGCGGGTAGATGGCCTCTCAGAAGCCGGAATCGAAACACTCCTAGACTATCACGACCATCCGGAACTTAGCCCTGTCGACAAGCTTGTCGTCGAATACACAATCGCTGTTACCAACACACCTGGGCGTATCCGGGATGCCATGTTTGACCGACTTCGGGCGGAATTTACCGAGGCGGAAATCGTCGAACTGACGCTGCGCATCGCCCTGTGTGGCTTCTTCAATCGTTTCAACGATGCCTTGATGCTGGAAATCGAACCAGAACTTACCCAAGCACCAACCTGATGACCCATTCCACGTACCTTCCCTACACTCAAACAAAGGAATAGCCGATATGAAGACTAAAGATGTTTTCCTTTCCGCTCTCAGCCGCCGTCACCTCTTAAAAACAGGCGTCGCAGCGGCCGGTGTCGCAGCCCTCGCAACGCCTTTCATTCGGCCCTCCTGGGCAGCGGAAGGCCCCATCAAAATTGGCATGGTTATCCCCTTTACGGGATCCACGGGTGCCTATGGGCCTGAAATGGAGAAAGCGGCAAAACTGGCAGTTGATACCATCAACAAAAATGGTGGATTGCTGGGCGGACGGATGATTGAGCTCTTTATCGAAGACTCAGAATCCAACCCGACAGCCGGTGCAGCAGCGACTAAGAAGTTGCTGGAAGTGAATGATGTGAATTGCATCATTGGCTATTGGGGCAGCCCGATTGCCATGGCGTCCAAACAGCTTCTGATTGATGCCAAAAAAGTAATGATGATCAGTTGTGCAGCCAATGCCGTGACAGAGCAGGAACATGGTGGTTTGATCTGGCGCTTTCAGGCCAAATCAACCCAATGGGGCCCAGTTGGTGGCAAAATCCTGTTACAGCGCGGCCATAAGAAAATATCCGTTCTGTCACAGCAGAACCCCTTCATCGACAGCATGATTGACCCCTTTGTTGCAGAAGTCCAAAAGGGCGGCGGCGAGATCGTAGACAACCTCACCTATCTGCCGGAACAACCCTCTTATCGTGCGGAAGTCGAAAAGATTTTCAGCGCGGAACCAGATGCCGTATTCATCCCCGGCCTGCTGACCGATTTTTCTTCGATCATGAAGGAAGTCTATCGCGGTGGCTTTACCAGCAAGATTTGTTCGCTGTCGATTGCGGCAGACGCAAATGGCCGTTTCCTGGAAAGCGTTGGTGCGGAAGTCGCCGAAGGCATCGATCACTACCAACCGGCACCGCCACTGAAGAGTCCAGTTTACAAGAAGTTCATCAAGGATATGGGGGAGCCGGAGGATACGGTATTCCTCTTTGCCGGAAATGCCTTTGATCAGGTGTGGACCGCCGCACTTGCCATCGAAAAGGCGGGAACCGACGAAAGCGCCGTCTGGACAAAATCCATCCCCGAAATCGCCAATCCTCCTGGAGCACTGGTCAGCGACGGGATCGAAGCGTTAAAGATGCTGCGGGCTGGCGAAAAAATTGCCTATGTCGGTGCCGGCGCAGATTGTGATTTTGACAGCCAAGGGGATCAACTAAACCGCCACTTCCTCCACCGCGTCATCAAAGACGGTAAGAACGAATTCGTGCAAACACTTTCCTAAGCACAGAGTTAACCAAAGGCCGATGCCATCACAATGGCGTCGGCCTGCACTCCGCTTCCAAAGCCTTAACAGCTTTCGCCTCCAATACTTCCAAACTGCCAAACTTGGCTTTCTATATATAAAAAAGTGCCTTCACTGGCTCCAATGCGGCACCACACAGCAGCCAATATAATCTGATGTTCCCTCCCCGCTGCTTACCAATTGCTTACCGTATCTGCGCCATAACCACCTGGTATCGTTCAAAGTCCACCGTACTAATCGTCCCCATTTTCCCCTCCCAAATAGGTCAACCCCCACTCACCGATACACAGCAATCAACACAAACGCGAACACTGTTGGCAACAAAACCGCATACAGCGCAAAGCAAGCCCAGCAAATCCAGAAAACCTGAAAACAACGCTCTCTAACCAACGCAATACGCCCCTTCGCTTCAGAGCAAATATACTCGCCTGGTACATCTTTGGAATCTGGAAACCTGTGGAAAACTTTAAAATTAGTAATATCTATCCCGTAAACCTGGGGGAGATACAAAACTCCATAATACAAAAATATAAATATAAATGACAACGCATATACAAATACAAAAAACAGGAAAAATCATTATGTTATCAGAATCACAAAAAACCACTTAAAAACACTGAAAAAAAATAAACAAAAACTGGAATGAAAATGATGACGGCCCTATACCACTTCCACAAAGCGGAATCTGCCTCAATTATGTTCATTACATTTATCGCTCCCTCCCACAACAGGACCCAAAACGACCTTCGCCAGTATATGTAAAATCAAACGCCCCCCACGCCAAATTTCATACTTGCGCACGAAGGTGCAACGAACCCGATTTGCTTCGCAGATTGCTTCCCCAGAAGCGATTCAACTAAATGGTATACACCCAGAAGTGTGAATTACAAAATTACTTATTTCTTTCCTACGGTGTTGAAGAGGTAAATTTTTGCCTTCGCCTTGGAAACCTTTGGGAGAACTGCCTTACTTTCAATAATTTATGATAACGTCCCTGGAGGACCCAGCATGAAACCTTGAGTTTGTATCAACTGTTTTTGGGTGCAGATCAACACCTGATCCTCGGACACGCTCATCTCGCATTGGCATCATCATACCAACTTTGGCGGAGGGGCAAATTCATCCCACCTGCTCCGTCACCGTCACTCGGCGCCCGTCGGGTTCCATGCGGTGGTATTTGAAAGTCTGGCCCTTGAAGACGGTGGCCTTCAATTCGGCGACGATGTTCTGCTGGCTGTTACCGGTGAGGTCGATCAGGTCGACGACCCACAGGCGGGTCGCCGGGCTCATGGACAGGAGCCAGGTGATCTCGCCCAGCATTTGCGACACGGTCGGCTTGCCCGCGGTCTCTGACGTCACCGGTTGGTGGCCGCGCTCCGCCTGTTCCTGCCACTTCCGCAACTCCTGCGGCAATTGGCCGACCTGTTGCGCCGACTGGGCGGCGACCGGGTCGGCAAAAGGAGCACCCGATTGCGGCCCCGTTCCGGTTGTGGAATTACCGGGCGTCGTCTTCGCCGCGACGCGTTTCGCGCCGGACTTGCCAGACTTGCCGTTCGGTTTCTTCGCCATCATTGCCTCCCAGAAGAGCTTCATACCGCACTTCAATCAGATCCCACTAAATCAGAAGCCTTTGACGTCATTCGCAGCCTGGTCGATGAGATCACCCTTATACCCGAAGAGGGGGACCTTAAGATAGAGCTTAAAGGAGACCTGGCTGGCATTCTGTCCCTATGGGCAAAAAGCAAAAGCCCCTCGGGATTATCGCCCGAGAGGCTATCGCAAGTGAAGCTGGTTGCGGGGGTAGGATTTGAACCTACGACCTTCAGGTTATGAGTTTGAAGTCCGCTTGTTCTCTCAGGATGCAGGGAGATGGATAGAGATACTTTCTTATTGATATCATTATCTTTTTTATTGACTCGATGATTGACCATGTCACACCATGATGGCTCAAGATACAGATATCTTGCTTACCTATTGCTTACCCAATGGAGGGAGTAATGTCAAAGCTCGCCAAGGCCACGATCGATAAGACACGTGAAGCGGCCCGCATACAAGGTCAGGAGATCGTTGCATGGGACACCACGATGCCAGGCTTTGGCATTCGGGTTAAACCGTCGGGCACGGTGAGTTTCATGATCCAGTACCGCAATGAATACAACAAATCACGCCGCCATACGATTGGCCGCTTTGGCATAATGACACTGGAGGAAGCCAGGACCGAAGCCCGAACCCTTCTCAGCGCATCGAGCCGGGGTAGAGACCCTCGAGCAGATCGCCTGCGCAAGCGAAACGAGAACTCAGTCGCAGATCTGGCAGCCCGGTACATGCAAGAGCACTGTGAGGGACGCTGCAAGCCGTCAACCATCGAAGCGCACAACTGGCTGCTGAATAAGTTCATATTGCCAAAAATGGGACGGTTTCTACTTTCCGAACTGACCAGTGCTGATATTGGTCATCTACACCAATCCTTAATAGGTACGCCCTACAACGCAAACCGGGTCCTTGGACTTCTAAAGGCCATGCTGGGACATGCCGAGTTGTGGGGCTTGTTGGAAAAGGGTGGCAATCCAGCAGTATCCATCCGCCCATTCAGAGAAAAGAAGCGCCAGCGGTTCCTCTCCCGGGAAGAGCTTGCCAGGCTGGCGAAAGCAATTGATGACAGCGAGAATGAACGTCTTATCTCACCGCATGTTGCAGGGGCGATCCGCCTGTTAATCGTAACCGGCGCACGATCCGGTGAAATCATAAACATGTGCTGGAGTGATATCGATTGGGATCGACGTTTGCTTATCCTGCGCGAACACAAAACAGATGTTAGCGGCATAAAGGCACTTCCTCTCAATGCGATTGCGCTCGATATTCTAAAGGAGATACCCCGTGACCCAGAAAACCCCTATGTGATCACAGGGCTCAGAAAAAATGCACCCCTGGTCAATTTGCAAAAGCCATGGCGCAGGATTCGGAAAAGAGCTGGCTTGGACGATGTTCGTATACATGACCTGCGCCATTCTTTTGCAAGCTTCGGCGTAACAACTGGAGCATCGCTTCCTGTTATTGGCGGATTGCTGGGCCATCGGTCCATGTCGGCCACGTCTACATATGCCCATCTATCTCAAGATCCGCTTCGGGATGCATCTGACAAGGTGGGGGTATTGGTCGGAGACATTATGCGTCCCAAAGCGGTGCTTTGATGATCAAGCTGTTGGAGGCAATTATATAGCGATGACACGGTAAAATCCTGTAATCTGTGGTAGTTTACAGGTTGGCTGAAGGCAGGATTGCATGTCGAAGTGCCAAAGGCAGCTTCAACTCTCAGACAGCCACCAGTTTTTCGGATCAACCCTTAGCCAAAAACAGGAGATGTTCCATGGACGGTGATGATGATCAGACTAAGGACGACAAGCCAGAAGAAACTAACCCTCACAAAAACATCGTGGCTTTAGGGCATTACCGCAGTGCCAGCGGCCAATTTACCGGTGGCTTCATGCTAACCAAGAAAGACGGCGAAACAGAAATGGTTACAACAGAGTCCTTTGTGAGCAAGAAGCCACCCGCCGATTGAATCTCAAAATTAGGTAAGCAAGGGTAAGCACTCGAGGTCATGCGCAGTGCAACTCAATGTAACACAACCAATCAACCGGGTGCAGGGCGTTGCCATCTCAAAGTATCTCTATCCATCTCCCTGCATCCTGAGAGAACAAGCGGACTTCAAACTCATCCTTGAGGACCATGTGTGCCAAACCAAAAAATTCAAACATCCATAGACGTCGACACAATCCACATTCAATCAGGATTTGCATATTTTATGCTCTTCACATTTTGAAAGAATCATTTCTACGATTTTTTATTATCAGATTGGAACCTGATCATTAGGAGGATTTCGATGTTTCGCGTCCCACAAAATTTTGAGTTCTACTTTCCAAATACGTTCGAGAAGACACCACTTCTTAACTCGGCTATTGTCCTGGCCGCAACACCGATAGTATTCGCAATATACTCAAGTAATTTCCTTGCTCCGCACAATGCAATGGTAGCTTTAGCATTTTTTCCACTTTTGTTTGCAATAGGATCTCTTTCTTCTGTGTATTTTATGAGCAGGCACTTTCTCTTCCAGTGGAGCATTCGTAAATCTGGTATTTCTAGAGAAAAATGGACCGTTGATCAAAATGGCAATGGTATTGCCTTGGAGAGTTTATCAAAAAATAAACAGATTGTTTACCTAATAGTAAATGGTTGGTTACATAAGCATGAACGAAATAAAATTAGGATACTAAAAACTAAGAAGAATTTTGGTATTCCCACGATGGTAATATTAACGGACAAATCCGCGACTTCATTACGAACAATTGAAATAAGATGTGATGATCTCGCCTTAGAAACTGCGCTATATTCTTGGATTTGTATTTACAAGCGTACTGGTGAACGCCATTCCGAATCTACAGTAAATGCCCGTAATGCAGAGGCGGTCAATCAAATCGAAAACTCTGATAGGGTCGATACAAAACACGATACCATTGCATCCCAAAACAAAGAGCAAGAGACGGAGAATACGAGTAAATTAGATTATCCATTCTCAGGTGTAAATTTAACCACAGAAGAGCGTAGAATTCTAGACATGCTCTCACAGAACGGCGCAATACGTGTAAATAAAGGCGAAAAGAACAATGCTGTTGACCATATTAGAAATAAAACAGCATTAATGAAAGTAATGGAAAAATTAAAAGAAAATGGTGAGATTGAGAAGTGCATAAATCACTATACTATAATTCTTTTTAACACATACTATAAAGGATTTAGTTCTTCTGCCATCCGATCGCATGTTGAAACGGCAAAAAAAATGCTCGAAGAAAAAGCTTTACCTAAAGATGGAAAATGAGGGTTTATGTATGAAAAGCT
Source organism: Rhodospirillaceae bacterium (assembly GCA_002709955.1). GTDB lineage: Bacteria > Pseudomonadota > Alphaproteobacteria > UBA8366 > Aestuariispiraceae > Pacificispira. Next base: position 63,052 of record PAQY01000008.1, on the reverse strand, counting down.
GTAATTCAAATTACTCCTACTGCTCCAAGCTGGACATCCGCATTAACCCAACAATTTTGCTAAATGGATCATGCGATCTTCAGCCTGACGGCTTGAAGTATCAGTTTTTGAGTTCCAACGCTTAGGTTTTGGTGTCGGTCGGGTTAGGATCTGCGATCAGGGGCAGACTGATCCTGCAATTCGTCGGCATTCATGGAAGATCAGTCGATCCATATTGTAGGTGAGATTTGCCGAGGTCAGTATCACGTCGGCCCGCTTGATCTTGATGGTTCGAATGAACAAGCTATAGCGGTTCTTCTGGTGTGCAAAAACATGGTCGATGCTGGCGCGGATCGAGGGCTTTTGGCGTTCGCACGAGCGGTGGCTTCAGCATCGGATTGCCCGCAGGTTATGACGGCGATATCCAGATGACCGACAGCACCTCAGTGCGCATCCATCAACATGCCGCCAACTCAAAAAAGTAACCTGGATCGCTGTATCGGCCACTCGCGTGGCGGCCTAACGACCAAAGTTTCACAAAGCAGTTCGAAATCGGTAGTCCACTCTCACCCATCAAGTAAAGTACTATTCGCCTCCATTCCCTGACTTAGGTATGGCCTAGGTTAACTGTCAGTATATATTGTTGTATTCACACCTTTACCAAAGAAAAATTTTTAATTTCATATCAATAAAATTCAATTTTGTCGTATAATTCTAATTTTATATTTGATATTTTGCGAATAATTCTAATTTTATATTGAATTATTCGGTAGTTTTGATTGTTAGCATTTGATATTGCGTAAAGTCTCTCAACAGAAGGGACTTCCGCTATGAATGAGAATGTTCAAATGGGTGTTTTATATACGCCTTCTGAAGTGTCCAAGATAATTGGAATATCAAAATCAACTCTCGCCAATTGGCGCGTTACCAGAAGTGATGGCCCTCCTTTTATTCGAGTAGGTGGCCGAGCCATTCGCTACTCCGCCAACGACTTGCTTGAATGGCTCGAAAAGCAAAGACGTACATCCACGGCGGGCTAGCGGCATGGCCCGCAATCCAACAAGTTTTCGGCTGTCCTCGGACGCACTAGCTGCGCTGGAATTGCTTTGTATTGAGCAAGGCTGCTCCCGCACAGAAGTTATAGAATGGATGCTTTTGGGCCAAAGCAGCTCAAAGCAACGCCGCTCATCTGGGAAATTGCAGTCACGGCAGAATGCCAGGCACCATTCAATGGCCGATACTATTGTCCTTACTCGGGCGGCTCACTCTCTTGTCGTATCTGGCAAAGCCGACGAAGAGAACAGCGAGCTTGCCCGAACGCTACTGATCCACGCGGCCACACTCATCAAACGTCATAACCGTGCACGAACGGGCGGTGGGTCAATCGCTTCCGTGCTGGATCCCCATGTGCTGCCACCACCGAACACCCCACACCCGCGCCTTGTCGCGACCATCATAGAAAGGATCAACAATCATGATCACCCGTGAAACACGCGGGCGGACCGCCGCCAATGTATTGCGCTATGTGCTCCGTACAGGAGCCCATGACGATCAGGACGATACCAAAGTCACGGACATCTATCTGCTGAACAGTGGATTATCGGTACTGGGGCCCATGAAAGCCTCTGAGGCCATGCAGATCGTATCGGAAATATCGAAGACTCGCGACGACCTGAAGCACACGGTCCTGCACCTCACCTTCTCTCCCTCCCGAGCGGAGGAAGGCCGGTATCTGGAAGATACAAAGGATACCCTGATTCAGTCGTTCTTCGCTGCGACGGATGCGCTTGGCGTAACGGATAGAGTGACCCTTCTGGCCTTCCATCAACCAAACATTCCGGCTGCAGCAAGTACCCCATCGGTCCATCTCCATGCCGTTATCGCCCTTCCCTCTCCTGAAACAGGGCGAAGCGTTTCCATGCACCGCATTCGGGAGCGGCTTAACGAAGCCTGTCCGTTCGAGATGGAGATTGAAGTCGCCTCGGACAATGAGGTCAAAAAGGAAGAGGTCAAGAGTGAGGCGCCTCCGCCGCCCGTTGTCCCCTTCGAACCCCCTCGCCCAGTAACACCACCCCGCAAAAAGCGTCGGCGCGTGCGCGATGATTTCGAGATGTGAGGTGAATGATGCCCCGGGCCAAAAATGTAGTGCGATACGGTGTAAGTCCCTCTCACAAATCAGGGGACCTTATCGCAGCGGCAACCGCATCATTATGTACAGCGCGAGCCACAGCGAAAACCGCAGCAACTGGCACATCGATCTGCGCAGCGAATTCCGGGGCGCTGCCATGAAAGAGCCCTTCGAAATCCGATTGAAGCGAGCAGCGGAAGAGCTTGCCAACCAAAAGCGGGAACAAAGTCTGCGTCAGGGTGTGGGGCCGTTCGTGCGGTTGAACCGCGATCTGCTCCTGACACTCCATGCGGAACTGGGCACCTGGTCGAATGTCGCGGAACTGCTTTCGGGCGAAGGCCTGCGATGGAAAACCGGTAGACCAGTGACGGGCAGCCAGTTGCGATCGCTCCTGTCACGGACCCGAACGCGACTAAACAAAGTAGCTAGCCAACCTAGCGCAGATAACCTTGTTACCGGACCGTTACCGTCGAAACCCTTGATCCAGAACATGCGGCCAAGGAGCCGGGATAGTCCGCAACAAAAACCGATACGCGGCCTCTCCGATCTCCTCGATACCTGATATATAAAGGAACCCCCCATGAATACGCACGACACATCCTCATCGAAAAGACTGTACCGGACCCTTACCTCACCACAATGGGGTGAGAAGATTGATCCTAAATCCTGTTCTGTGATTGTCTGCAACAGGACCGGGGGTCAGGGGAAGACCCTTATCACTCAGTTGATTGCTCTCGCCTTCGAAGAGGTGGGAATTTCCAAATTTCTTGCCTCCGCAGATTCGTCGACCGCCGACGCGGTATCAAAACTTGGCAAGATCCACCGCGGTTCTGTCCTGGAACTCGGCATCGGCGCTGAATTCGATGCGGTACGGTCGGATTCGTCGAAAGTTGTTTCCCACTGGGACCAACTCGGCAGCATTCTGGCCTCGGGCAATGCACTCGTCGATATCGGTGCGAACCTGGTGGATACAGTCTGGAACTGGGCCCATGCCCGCAATGCCGGGGAAGTGCTGCGCAGTGCAAAGGCGCCACAGATTGTCCTGGTCGTCCCGGTGCGTGCACAGGCACAGGCTATCGAGGATGCGCTTGCCGTCCTGGAGCGTTCCATCCGCGAGGATGCCTTCCTTCCGATTGCAGCCCGTATTCTTGTCCTGAACGAAGCCAGCGGCGGTTTCGAGCGATATGGCAGCAGTGGTGATTTCGAGCGACTGAGCGCAATGAAGCACAATGCAGGTCTGAAGATCGTCCGCCTGCCACAGTGCCGCAGCGAGATATGGCCCTCTCTGGAACGCAATTACACACCCCTGCGCTCCATCATCCCAATGACCACTCAGGATGTGGCGCAGGAGTTTCATCTCGACATGTTCGCGGCCAGCGGGGCGCGGGCGGATCTGCTGCAATGGATCTCGCACGCCATCGAAAGCTTCCGTGTTGCCGGATTGATCCCCCTTGAGCAGGGAGGCGGTGATGAATAGTCAAATGCCCGTTCCGCTGCGGATGGCAGCGTCAGAAGCCCAGCAGGAGTTCGTCACGCGTGTCCGGACAAAATCACGACGGCTGTTGGGTCTCCTTGTCGGGAGCTTTGTACTGGGCGCCTGCTCGCTCGGCGCGGTCATATGGAGTTTACATCCTCCTTCCGATCATCTGGACAATCTCCGTGCGATGAGCGGAAGCGAACGACAGATTCTCAAACGATTGCAGGCCATTGGGTTGGATCGCTTCGATCTGTCAGAACCGGAACTGGAGGCCCGGCTGGGTCTCTCCAACGAGGCCATGGCATTGACGATGAATCTGGATCGACCGGTCGAGGGCACGCAATGGCGCCACTATCTGCCGGAATGGACAGGCCTCAAGGACGAGGCTCTGATCGGCAAGGATGGTGCCATCCAGATATTTGTTCGTCATATCGCCAACCTACCTGAATCCAAGATCGGTCCGGTTCTTGTCCTGATCAACGACGCCGTCACGGCAGTTGGGAACGCACCAACACTGTTACGCTGGCTGCTTTCACTGACACCGGAACAGCGCGCCGACCTGGACAAGACGACAATCGAGTATTTGGGCACCCGGGAAGGCCGCGATCTGCTGCAAACGGTGGCGGCGCTACAGCGGCCGGGGCTCGACCTTGTGCGTGCCGCGACCAGCGCCAATGCCCGAATCCTGACGAACCTTCTGGCGGTCGCTCCAGAGCGTCTGGATAGTCTTTATCGGATAGAACTGGCCTACAGGGGCAAATACGCCAATCATGGCCCTACCCCGTTCCCCTGCCTCAGTATCGTGCGAACGATCCAGGCAACGAATGGTAAAAGTCTGTCGATTTGCCAGGTTGTTCTGTATTGAGGATGGACGTGTCCTTTCCCAATGGCTGCCGACCAGACGTTGGAAAGTATCACATATGACCACCATACTTGTCATTGTGGTGCCCGGCTCCTGTTGCGGAGGATCGCAGATGATGATACTAAAGCTTGGCACTTACATTCTATTGCCGAGTTTAAGGAACATGACTGAACCGACCCAAGGAACGCTGAAGGATCGCGCGCTGACAATCGCCAGGGAACGCGGCATCGCGCGCGCCCGCGATTTCGATGCAGGGGGCGTTCCCCGTGCCTATCTGCGGCGACTGCAGGATCAGGGGCTTCTGGTGCGCATGGGGCGCGGTCTCTATCAGCTTGCCGATGCGGAATGGTCCGAGTCTCATAGCCTTGCGGAAGCCAGCCGAACAGTGCCCCATGGCACCATCTGCCTGCTCTCCGCGCTCAGATTCCACGAACTCACGACCCAACTGCCGCATCAGGTCTGGATGCTGATCGGTCACAAGAAATGGGCACCGAAGAACCCGCCTGTATCCCTCCGTATTATGCGCGCCACCGGCGAAGCCCTGACGGCCGGTGTGACGTTTCATACAATCGAGCAGGTAGACGTCCCCATCACCAATCCGGCCAAGACGGTTGCAGACTGCTTCAAATACCGCAACCAGATCGGTCTCGATGTCGCTATCGAAGCGCTGAGAGACTGTATCCGAAACCGCCGCGCCACAATTGACGACCTCTGGCATTTCGCTGCCATCGACCGCGTGCAGAATGTCATACGGCCCTATATCGAGGCGACCCTGTGACCCCGAAGCCACCCCTCAAGAATGTCGGCGCCTCGGTCCGTGCACGACTCACTCACGCTGCCCGTGAGCGCAAGGAAAACGTTCAGCTTGCGCTGACCCGTTTCGCCATCGAACGACTTCTCTACCGGCTGAGTCTGTCGCCCCACAAAGATCAATTCGTCCTCAAGGGTGCCATGCTGTTCAGTCTCTGGACACCCACGCCGTATCGAGCGACCGGCGATCTCGATCTTCTGGGATATGGCGATGCGTCGCCGGAGCGGATTGCTGCTAACTTCCGCGCGGTCTGCGGGATCGACGTCGAGGACGACGGCGTGGTCTTCAAGCCGGAAACCCTGCAGGCCGAGCCGGCCCGGGCTGAAGACGAGTATAGCGGCGTCCGGATCACCATGACCGCCGAGATCGCCGGTGCGCGCCTGCCTATCCAGATCGACATCGGATTTGGCGATGCCGTGACCCCGGCAGTGCTGGAAATCAACTATCCCTCGCTACTCGACATGCCAGCGCCGCGATTACGCGCCTATCCGCCAGAGACGGTCGTAGCCGAGAAGTTCCAGGCGCTGGTCGCACTCGGCATGCTCAACAGCCGCATGAAGGATTTCTTCGATCTCTGGGCGATCTCGGAGACGTTTGCCTTCGATGGATCGATCCTCGCGGATGCAATCGCAGCGACCTTTGATCGCCGCCACACGACCATCCCTGTGGAGACGCCCGTCGCGCTGACGCCAGCCTTTGCCGAAGACGCCGCGAAGCGGGCACAATGGCAGGGATTTCTTCGCAGAACAGCCCTTTCCATCGCACCAGGGTCGTTCGTTGAGATGCAGACCAAGGTGTCAGCATTTGTTTTGCCACCCGTCCAGTCACTCGTCGTCGATAAGCCGCTCGAGTGTAAATGGGTCGTCGGCGGTCCCTGGAAATAGTGAAAAGGCGCGCCCCTGTGTGAGGGGCGACTGGTCAATGGACTTCGTCTCCGATCAGTTCACGGCCAGTCGCCGCTTTCGGATTCTGGCCGTCGTCGATGATTGCACGCGCGAGAACCTGGCGCTTGTCGCAGATACTTCGTTGTCAGGGCTGCGTGTAGCTCGTGAGTTGGATTGCCTTTTCCGCGATCCGGGAGAATATCGCATCAAGTTCCGATGCGACTTCAGCAAGGCCCTCGCCCCCTTCCGACAGATACGGGGAGAATACAAATGACGGTGCCTTATAAGACAAGGTCGCCCCGCCGTCCGGATCTTCGGTGACATAGAACCGAATTGGGGCCTCAATCATTGCCGCCTCACTGAGCGGCAATATCCGGATCGCAAAATCCACGCGAAAAACGCCCACCACTCGATTACCTGGAAGCTCAACGCCACGTGACGCAGCGGCAGCGGTCGGTCCCGCTTCTGTCACGAGCCCCATTTTATTGTCCGTCACTGCCTGTTTGAGGTCCGCCAGCAGAAGATCAAAGGGTTTCTGACTGTGCTGGATTACCCAACCTTCGCGCGGCTGCAAAGCCTGGGCAGAGGACACCATCAGCATCATGAACACGGCGAAAGCGACGATACGATACATGAAGAAGGACTCCTTAGGTCAGAGACGGCTTATGGTGCATTGTGATGGATCGGGGCACCTGGATGAAATGCACGAAAGGCGAAGGCGAAAGGCACGTCATAGGAAACATCGACAAGACCACCCTCCGCCTGTTGGCGTTGAACTGTGACGATTCCAACATCCCGGCCCTTGTCGATACGGGCTCTGTCCAGGGCTGATGCCTGACCCGACCGCCAGCGCAGAACAAGATCATCGACAATGATTTCTCCACACTGACGCAGCAAACCCAGGCTCCAGGCCTCATCGCGCCCGACCACGCTCACCACCCGCATCAGGGGTAATCCAGGTCCATCATATTCGCCATCATACAGAAATGGGCGTGGCAATCCGTCATATCCGACATAGGGATTCCGCCCATAATCACGGATGGTTGAGTCCCTCGGAACCAAAACACGGCCCGTCGGATTTCGCGCAGCGAATTCGCCGAAACTCTCCAGTCTCGCAGGAAGACGTGCCAGTTCGACACCGGTTTTCGCACCGATGATCGCTCGGCCCTCGAACTGCTGCCACCAGCTTTCTGTCAGCCGGTCATACATGACCATGTCCGAATTGCGCAGTTTTCCAGTCGTACCAAAGGTCGTCTCGATACCCTCGACGCGTCGGTCGAAGACGATACCAGAATTGCACAATGGACAGAAAGTCACTGAAATCGGGGTATCAGCAAGCGTATCATTGACGATCTCATGCCACATCAGAATGCTCAATGGATAGGCGCGGGCCTCTCCATCGATACGCACGCTCATCACCGGTTCCCTGTCAGCATAGAGATCTCCCCCCTGAGGGACCGGCGAGAAATGGGGATCGTCTATGGCAAGGATGCCATCCTTTGGCGGACCACCCGACAGAATCTCCCGGAAGGCGACTTCCGCGCGGCTGAAATCTGTATTCGGCCATTCCTGCAACCAATCGCGTGGAGGGAGGCCATTCTCCTGTGCCTGAAGTGGGCCAACAACAATCATGCACAGAAATGCAAGCAACGAACCCGCTGCAAGATACCGATCAGGCATGCCGATTATAAATAAAACTCGATAACAGGATGACATCACTCACACGCGCCTTTCTCAAACCAAGCCTGCCTGCATTGGCCGGAATGCCTTCTGACCCAGAGCATCCAGCTTCCTATACAACAAAAAACCATCTCGATTCGGAATCGTCACAGCATCGTGAGACAACTTGATGCCAGGCATTCCCGACAATCGGTTATGGGTATGTACGGATCGGTCGCCTGTTATTGGAATGCCGGTTCCAATTCTACAGTTCGCAGAAAGCGAACATCCATTCAAGGGAGTGACACCAATGAGTTTCAAAACCTATCTACTGTCGACAAGCGCCGTATCCCTGATGGCAGTGGCAAGCCTTGTAACAACAGGGCATGCAGGTTCCGGGGAGATAGAACTGGCAGATGCCGTTTCCGCAGAACATGTCTCCATCGATGCACAGATGGACGGTGGCGGGTCCTGCAACCCCTGCGCGGCAAAAGCATGCAACCCCTGCAATCCCTGTGCAGCCAATCCCTGTAACCCCTGCGCCGGTGGTGCGTTAAAGGTCAGTGCAAGTTGTGTCGTACCAAGCGTCAAGGCGAAGGCTTATAACCCCTGCAATCCCTGTGCGGCAAAAGCGGGCAACCCCTGTAACCCTTGCGCTGCCAAGGCTTGCAACCCCTGCAATCCCTGTGCGGCAAATCCCAGCAACCCATGTGGCGGTTCGGTCGCAGCGGTAGAAGTAAGTGATGCAGAAGCGCGCGCTGCCTATGACTGCCTGAAACCGGAAATGACCGCAGCCTTTGCCGGATCAACGGAAGCAGCCGGTGCCGCCCATTTGAACTGGCCGCATGTCAGCACCGGACCCTATCAGTCCATCACCCATGGCGGTCGTTATGTCAGCAATACGGCCAACGATGTCGCCGTCGTCGCCTATATGAAATATGAGGAGATCGGCAAAGCACCTGTCGGGTCCATTCTGGCAAAGAACAGTTTTGCCATTCTGGAAGATGGCAAGGCGGCAATCGGTCCCCTCTTCACCATGACAAAGATGGAAGAGGGATGGAACCCCGAGACGGGTGACTGGCGATATTCAATGGTCATGCCGGGCGGCTCCACCGTGGGCGTAACCAAGGGTCCTAATGCCGCCAATATGGACTTCTGCCATGAATGCCATATCGCGGGCGAAGAGTCCGATTACCTGTTTTTCTTGCCAGAGGACTTTAGAAAGTAGGAGGCGGCCGCGCGGACGTACCGAACTGGAAAGGGCACCATCGATTCACTGATGGTGTCCTTCCTTGAGTATAGGCCTATGCACTTGTATTCAGCCGACATGGCACAGGCTGTTTCCGGATATGAAGTGCCACCTTTATGTCTTCCGGATTGTAAAGGAACCTATATCAGGAAACTGACATCTATGAGCACCATTCATTGCAATACAACCGGGATTATTTTTAAAGAAATATCGGAAATTGCGCGGGGGCTGAAGACCTGTGGTCTCTGTTGGAGAGTTACATTTCTTCTGTTCGTTTCGATTCTGACGATTGAGGCAATCTTGCTCGTATTTTCTGCAAACCAGTTCGAGAAAGCGCGACTGGCCGAGGCAGAGAGAGAAGCGCTTGTCACCGCTAGAACGATAATCAGGGCATCTCTGATAATCGATGATATGCATAGCCTAGATAACACATTAACCGATAGCGCAATATCCTACAGCGCATTCGAAGAAATAGGTCCTATTCTTCGTAAAAATTCATTACTGTCGGGAGCGGTCGTTTTCGATGAAAGCGGAATGCCGAGTGCGAGTTTTGGCGACCGACCGACCATTACACCATTCGATGAAAAGGATTCACGTTTATCTATTGATGGAACCATGGATATTCTATGGAAACCGAAAAGAATGGATGGATCTCGCTTTGTCGCAGGTCGTGTCGATGTGACACATATACCGGAAATGGTTCAGGCACATGTTCTGAAAATTGTCGGGTTGGTCTTATTAATTTCCCTATCGCTGACTCTTACTTCTATGATCATTCTCGAGCGCGTGCTTTTACGCCCGATACGCTGCGTGAATACGGTGCTTTCTGATATCGCCCGTAACCCCGGAAATACATCGGAAGACGCCCTGTTCGTAAAAATGGGAAAGCGCCAGGTCGACGAATGGGTCGATGTTCGAAAAAACTTGATTTTCCTGACCCGATGCCTTCGACAGGCTTTTTTAGATATCAAGGAGCAACAGGATCAGTTAGCTGAAGCGGAAAAAATCAAAAAGATAAGCGATGCCAAGTCAGATTTCCTCGCCAATATGAGCCATGATCTTCGCACCCCGCTGAATGCGATAATTGGATATTCTGAAACGATAAATATGGAAATCTTCGGGCCTGTCGGAAGCGAACGATATCGTGAGTATATCCAGGATATACTAGAATCTGCCAGTCAATTAAAATTTTTGGTAGATGACCTTCTTGATTTAGGTCGTATTGAAGCGGGCACCTTTGAATTGGACGAGCAATGGGATAACCTACTGGATACCGTTCGACGTGCAGTTTTTAAGTGCGAGTCAACCTATTCTGGAGTGCCTGCAAAAACGATACAGATGCATACTGGGAATGTAAATCCAGGTTTAGAAATTTTCGCCGACCAGAAGGCAATGAACCGGATACTTACAAACCTTGTCGGCAACAGCCTTGATCACGCGGGTCCGACAGCGAAAACGCGTGTGGTCATCTTTGGGACAAGCGAAGGGCGATTTTACATCGAGATAGGCGACAATGGATGCGGCATTGATCAGGACGTGGTCGCACGGATTACCGAGGCATATTTCCAGGCCGGACCCAATATCGGACGCTCCGCTTATTCCAAGCGTAAATCGACTGGATTCGGACTTGGCCTTACGATGACCGCAAGTCTATTAAGGCATCACGAGATGGGGTTCGTTATCGAAAGCATTAAAGGATCGGGGACGGTCTGTCGTGTAGAAATACCGTTGAGCAGGACGAGACAAACTCTAGTGTCGGAAGCGTTTAATTAGAATCGGGATTCCCAAAGGGGACGAATTGTGATTCATCATGATGGCTGGGATAGGAGGCCAGCCATGATGTCTCGGTCATATTCTCTTGATCTTCGGGAGCGTGTTGTTGCGGCGGTTCTCGGTGGTGCAACGACGCGGTCGGCGGCGGCCCGTTATGGCTTTTCGGTTGCGACGGCGATGCGCTGGTCGCAGCGGGGGCGTGCGGGGCTCAGTCTTATGCCCAGTAAACGGGGCGGCCACCGACCGAGCCTGTTGGTTGGCGATGTTGCGGCCTGGCTGCGTGCGCGGATACGCGAGAAGCCGGATATCACCTTGCGGGCATTGACGACGGAGTTGCAGGCACAGGGGACGGTGGTGCATGTCCGCTCGGTGGGGCGGTTCATGCGCCGCGAGGGCCTCAGCTATAAAAAAAGCGCTGCTGGCGAGCGAGCGGAATGGGTCGAAGACCGCTGCGCCGCTGGTCCTTGACGGCCCGATCAACGGCCTCGCCTTCACACCTGGCTTTGTCAGAAGAAACTAGATTGAGGCAATTTGAGTATCCGGACAGCTTCCTTAGATGACAAGTTCCCCATTCCGTTATTTCAAGACGTCACCCGAGATCATCCGGCTCGCGGTCATGATTTACGTTCGGTTTCCACTGTCACTTCGCAATGTTGAAGACCTGCTCCATGAGCGCGGGATCGAAATCTGCCATGAGAAGGTGCGCTATTGGTGGAACCGTTTCGGGCCAATGTTTGCCGCTGAAATCCGGAAACGTCGCGTTACAAACTGTTCATATTCAAACTGGCGGTGGCATCTCGATGAGGTGTTCGTGAAGATCAATGGAGAAACCCACTATCTGTGGCGGGCTGTTGACCACGAAGGAGAAGTGCTGGAATCCTTTGTTACGAAACGCCGCAACCGTAAGGCTGCATTAGCATTCTTAAAGAAAGCAATGAAACGATATGGCCAACCGAAGGTCATTGCGACGGATCGACTGAAGTCCTACCGGGCGGCAATGAAGGTCGTTGGTAATCAAGCAGCCCAGGAAGTTGGTCGTTGGAAAAACAATCGCGCCGAGAACTCCCACTTGCCATTTCGTCGACGAGAGCGAGCCGTGTCCAGGTTTAGGCTCAGACGAAGTTTGCAGAAACTCTCGTCCATCCACTCTGCCATCTTCAACCGCTTCAACTTTCAAAGGCACCTTGTCTCAAGAGACGAATTCAAAATTCAACGTGACGCTTCCCTAATTGAATGGCAGCAGCGTTGTGCTGCGTCATTCGACCGACCTACGGGCAAACTGAGACGAGTTCGCATTTGTCTGATGGTGTGGACGGCTCCACCCGAACGGCATCACGATGTGCCATATTGGTGCTGTTTGAAACCAACAGTGGGAAGGAGCCATCCACATGACGACTACAACACTCGGGATTGATCTCGCCAAGTCAGTTTTCCAGTTGCACGGTGTGAATGCGCAAGGCGCCATTGTTTTGCAGAAGAAACTTCGGCGCGGAGCGGTTCTTTCTTTTCTGGGTAAGCTCAAGCCTTGCCTGATCGGCATGGAGGCTTGCGCCACATCACATTATTGGGCGCGTGAGATTGCAGCCCTTGGGCATACGGTGCGCTTGATACCACCTTCCTATGTGAAGCCTTACGTCAAACGACAAAAGAACGATGCGGCTGATGCAGAAGCAATCTGTGAGGCCGTCACCGCCTGTCACGGACTGAAAATCCTCAGCCACTGTCCAACTGACGCCCGTATCCCGCGCGCCGGCCACGATTGCCCTGGCCAGTGGATGTTCCGATTGCTCTTCCGCCGCGGCGGCGAGCACGAGCGCCCTTTCGCGGCTCATATCGTTTAAAGCAACGACATCGACGAGCTTCGGCTTGCCCTCAGTCAGGGTCCCGGTCTTGTCGAGCACCACATGCGTAATGTCCTTGAGGACCTGGAACGCTTCGCCCGAACGGATCAGGATACCGCGTGTTGCGGCAATACCGCCGCCCCGGATCAGCGCCAGAGGCGTGGCCATGCCGAGGGCGCAAGGATAGCCCATCACCAGCACGGTAACGGCGGCATAGATGGCGCGCACCCAATGCGGCTCGCGGCTCCAGCTATCCGGGCTGAGGCCCCAGAACAGGAACGCAGCGAGGGAAACGACGAGAACGGCTGGCACGTAGTGCTTGAGCACCCTGTCCACCAGCACGACGATGCCGGGCTTCATCGCCTTGGTTTCTTCGACATGGCGGGCGACCTGATGCAGGAAACTGTCCTCGCCGATGCGCGTTGTCTCGATTAGAAGCGCACCGGTCTGGTTGATCGACCCACCGATGACCTCGGCGCCAACGGCCTTTTCCACCGGCACCGACTCGCCGGTGACGATCGCCTCGTCGATGGCGCTTTCACCCTCTATGACCTTTCCATCCACCGGCACCCGCTCGCCGGGGCGCACACGCACATGATCGCCCACGGCGACTTCTTCGATGGGCACTTCCCGCTCGGTCCCGTCGCGGATGACATTCGCTGTCGGTGGCTGCATGGACAAGAGCTGACGCACGCTTTCCGACGCCTTGGTGCGCACGATAATCGACACGAAACCCGACAGCAGATGATAGGCGGTGAGGAACACGACCACCCCGAAGAAATCGACGGCCGGAAAGCCGACGAAACCATACCAGCCGAACCAGGGCATGGGCGCACCGAGCAGACCGCCGATATAGGCGCCGATGGCCCCGGAATGCGCACCCGACAGATAAGAGCACATGCTGATTGGTGATGCCGCGCTTGCCCGCGCCCCAGGCCATGCGGACGATACGCCGTCCGTTCCACAAGAGCACGAAAGTGGCGATGGCCCAGGCGGTCCATACATGCCAGTCGCGCATCTGCCACAGCCCCAGCCACATAGCGCTCATCGCCATGAACAGGATAAGCGCGGCGGTGGCGGCCATGGCAAGATCGGTTGCTTCCTCGCGGATCGCGCGTTTCTGCTCCTCGAAGGCGCTCGCCTTGCGCGGATCGCGGATGGTGAAGCCGAGGTCGGTCAGCGTATGCTTGATCCGCGCTTCGTCGGTCTCTTGCCGATCGAAGCGGATCAACACCTCTTCATGGGCGAGTGAGACATGCGCCTCGCGCACGCCCTTGTCCCTCATGAGCGCCGAGGAGATCGAATTGGCACAGAACGAACAACTCATGCCACCGATCTTGAGCTGGAGCGTGCCAGAGGTAGATGTTGGGGCAGATGCTGTCGCATTCATGGTGTCACCTCTTCAAGCCGGTCAGCAGGTCGTCGGAGAGGAACAGGTCGCTGCGGCCATTCTCGCTGCGGATCGCCAGCATATTGGCCAGGAACAGTGCGTCGCCGGTGTGGAAGGTCGGGTCGCTCACCCGCCAGACACCGTCCTCGAAGATCACTTCAGAGGCAAAGACCGGCGCTGTCGATACTGCTCCGGGCAATATGGGATGGGCGAAGTGCTCCGCCGGCTCTCCTTCCAGATAAGGCGCGACCACCAGTGGCAGCGGGCTCGCCTGCATGAGGCCGGAGCGAACAATCACGCTTTCGAAAAAGCGGGGAAACAGCGCAGAAGCCTGCTCAGCCTCAGCATCGGAACCGTGCCAGCGCACGGCATTGAGAGCTGCCACGACCGCACCGGCGGATCGCGGGTCATAGGTCACCGGCGCCTCGCCACGGCGAAACAGCTCTGCCTCGTCATCCCAAAGCGGTATCAGCCGGTCGCTAAACAAATTCTGCGCCGCCTCGGCAAAGGCTGGTTCGGCCAACAGCCGCCTGGCCTCTGTCAACCCGTAGATGGCAAGCGCTATATCCTCGATGGCCGTGCCGGGCTCCCCGTCAGGTTTTTGGCCAGGCTTTCCGCATAGGTGCGCGCCAGCGTCAGCGCCTCGCCTCTGAGCGCCGAATCATCGGTGGCCAGGGCGAAACGCCCCAATGCCACTACCGCAAGGCCGCGCTCGGCTGGGGTCTCAGGTGGCATTGCCGTGACGTCCGCGAAGGCTTACCTCAAGAGCGGGCGATAGTTCTCGGCAGCCGTCAAGTCCCGGTAGGCGGCGTGCCAGTAGTCATCGCGCGCACTCGTTCCGGCCAGCACCATGTTCGACGCCGCCCACAGCACGGCAATCTGGTCGCGTGGAACCGCCGCGCCAAGGTTGCCGCTAGATGCCAGCGGCGCGAACAGCCCATCGGCGCTCGTCAGCCGCGCGCCAAGCGTCTGCGCCTGGGCGCGTGCCTGCGGAATCACCATCAGGGCCGCCAATTTATTGTCCGGTAGGTCATGGAACTGCATGTGGAACTCGGGGCTCGTGATCTTGATCATCGCCCAGGCCTGTGCGGCCGGGTCGAGTGTGCGGTCGAAGGTGGACGCGTCCCAGGCCAGCGTCCGAGGTACGGCGAAATCCGGCGTGCCCACGAAGGCCGGCCGAGCACCAGCGTAAACCGGGCCAACCGCCGCCATGTCCGGCATCTCGGGCCGGGTGACGAAACCGGCACGGCGCAACCATTCGTCGCGCTCATAGGGTGAAATCACCAGCGCCTCGCCGAGGCCGGAAAACATCACCGCGTTGGCAAGGTTGGATAGCGCGGCGAAATACACCGCCGGGCGGACATTGCTTTCGTCATAATGGAATTCGTCGGCAGCCCGTGCAGACGGCGCAAATGCAAGGTTTGTAACGAGCGAGGCGGGAACGGCGTACGCAGCGATTGTTCTCGTCAAAGCGGAAAATAGGGTCATGGCGGCCTCCGGTACGGTGATCCCGCAACCATGCGGGATGATCTCAGGGGCCAGCCTACCCTCCGTACTAAACTACGGAGTCAAGCGCTTTCTTCTGCCGGACTGTCAGGCCAGTTCCGGCACAGCGGAAAACAGGCCGAACCAGATCGACCAAAGGCCAAGCGCGATGAGCAACCCCCCTGCCCAGAACGGTATTTTGGCGGAAAGCCCCGCGAGATGGTCGAACAGACGGCGCGCCGGTTTGAATGCCACAGCCGCAACGAGCGGCAGGGACAAGGCCAGACCGAACACTCCAAGCGATATGAACCCACTCAGAGCCGCGTCGCCGCTGGCGCCATCGGCCCCTGCAACGCCGAGCAGAACCAGAAGCAATGGCGCGGCACAGGCGGGAATGTTGAGACCGAAGATAAGACCGAGCCCAACCGAACCGCGCGCACCACTCAAACCGGCGAGCCGCGGCCCGATCGAACGCATGAGAAATCCGGCGCGCCCGATGAGATAGAGAATCCCGATTGCCGCATAAACAAGACCGAGCACGATCCAGGCTCCGCGCTGGAACCCGATAAATGCAGACCCGACCAGCACCGCCGCCACGCCAAGAGCGCCGATGAAAAGCGCGCGCGTGAGCGCGAAAACCGCCGTCTCGGTGAATTTCTGCGCTCTCTCCTTGCCTTCCAGATATTTGATAAAGATCAGGCTGGAACCGATTGAGCAGGGTTCAATGAAGCCGAACAGGCCAAGCCCTGCCGGTAGAATGAGAAGATTGAACAAACTGAATTCCATTATAGCCCGCTTTCGCTGATGTGATATCCGGCCTTTGCGGCCGCTTCCCTCAACCGCCCGACGCTCGTGATGCCCTTGTCAAAACTGACGCTAACTTCCCGGCGTTCGAACGAGACGCTGGCCTCGCCGACACCCGGTTCGGCGCCAAGCAGCGCCTCGACGGTCCGCGCGCAGCCCACACAATGCATTCCATCGATCCCGAAGATGGTCCTGACCAATTGTGTTCTGGATGCCGCATCGTCCAGGTGAGGCGCAGTGTTCATCGTTGGTCGCTCGCTGATCGCGTCCATGATCGTGCAGGCGCTCAAATCCCCGCCACCGGGACATCTGGCGATGAGCACATCGAGCGCCGAGCGAATGTCCTCCAATTGTGCGATCTTGCCGTCCACATCCTGGCGCTTGGCGACAGCCTGCATACGCACATCAGAACAGTCTGCATTCGGATCCGTCTTCAACGCCAGGAGTTCGGCAATCTCGCACAACGAGAATCCGAGTTCCTGTGCCTGCCGGATGAAGCGGATGCGCTCGACAGTCTCGCGTTCATAATGGCGATAGCCGCCGCCGCTTGGACGCAATGGCTGTTCGATCAATCCTCGTCGTTCGTAAAACCGGATCGTCTCGACGCCGACACCGGCCTGTTCGGCGGCGCGGGCTATGGTCATCGCTCTTGCCATGCTGTCTCATCTCCCCATAAACAATAGACTCCGTATATTGGTACGGGGTCAACAATTGAAGAGGCGGTTCACGACAGTTTTGACCGGATCAAATGTTGTCATCCCGCGCAGCAGGAGAGCTTTGCGACGTCCTTGTCGAAGCCTTGGGCGGCGAGCTTGAGCCCTTCCACGGTGGTGAGATAGGGAAAGATCGTCTCACCCAGTTCCTTGGTCGTCATTCCATACTTGATCGCCAGCACTATGGTCTGGATGCTGTCCGCACCTTCAGGAGCGAGAATCTGCGCTCCCAGCAACCGATCTGACTTTGCATCGGCCGTTAGCTTGATCAGCCCGCGCGTATCGCGGGCGGCCAGCGCGCGCGGCACCTGATCGAGCGGCGCAACCGATGTCTTGATCTCGAAACCGCGTTCGCGAGCCTGTTTCTCCGAAAAGCCGACTCCAGCCACCTGTGGATCGGTGAACACCACCCAAGGCATGGCGGAATTGTCATAGATGAGGCTGTCGCCGTTCAAAGCGTTCTTCGCGGCGAGCTTGGCGCCATAAGCAGCCATATGGACGAACTGGTCGCGCCCGGTGACGTCACCCGCGGCGTAGACACCCTCGCGGGTGGTGCGCATACGGTCATCGACAACAACGCCGCCGTTGCGGGCCAATTCCACACTACTTTCGACAAGACCAAGGTCGGCGGTGTTAGGTACGCGCCCAGTGGTCACAAGAACCTTTTCGGCGGTTAACGTTTCAATTCGACCATCCACGTCAACGCTTAACGCGATTTCGCCGTCACCGCTTTTGATCCCGGAATAGCTGAGGCCAGCGCGTACAGTGATGCCTTCGCCGACCAGATAGCCGGTAAGCGCCTCGGCAATTTCCGGTTCCGCCTCAGGCAACAGGCGCGAGCGCGTGACCAGCGTCACCCTGGTGCCGAGGCGCGCGAACATCTGCGCCAGTTCGCAGCCTATATAGCCGCCCCCGATGACCAGTAGCGAGCGCGGCTGTTCCTTAAGCTCCAGCGCAGTGGTGCTGGTGAGGTAAGGAACGCGCTCCATGCCGGGGATGGAAGGAATCGCCGGCGATGCACCCGTGGCGATGATGATCTTGCCGGTGCTGATCGGACTTCCGTCCACCAGCACGCCCGAACCATTGAGCCGTGCGGCGCCTTCCAGATATGCGACACCATCGTATTCGGGCAGCAGGTCGATATATTTCTTCTGCCTGAGCGTCCCGACCAGATCGTCCTTGGCCGCGACCAGTGCGCGCCAATCGCTGACATGGGCCTCTCCGGCAAGCCCCGGAAACCGACTCGAAGCGCCTGCGCCATGCACCGCCTCAGCGGCGCGGATCATGGTCTTGGAGGGTACACAGCCGACATTGACACAGGTACCGCCGATCGTGCCGTGCCCGATGAGGGCGACCTTCGCCCCCTCTCCGACGGCCGTGATCGCGGCGGAAAAGCCTGCTGAACCAGCCCCGATAACGGCAAGATCGTAGGTGCGGTCAGCTCGCGGCGCGCAGCAATCGTTCATCAGTGGCTCCTTTCAGCGCGATTGTTGCGGAGCTTTGCGCGCCGTAACAGAAGGTAGGCTGCCAGTCCGGCCACCAGAATGGGGAGAGCGATCCATACATAGCCGAGATAGCTAGCCAGGGCGGCGAGCACGACGCCGCCGCTTGATACCAGCAACAGGGGAACAAGGCAGCACAGCACCGCAACCGCTCCACCGATCAACCCAAGGCTTACATGGGACGGATCGCTCATCGGCTCATTCTCCGGCGATATGTGCCGGATAGCCGGCGTTCTCCGAGGCGGTCGCGATGGAATCGATGCTCGCCTCGGACGGATCGAACACGACGGTTGCCGTCCTGGCATCGAAATCGACCGTCACCAACCGAACACCCTCAACGCTTTCCATTGCCTTTCTCACCGTGACAGGACAGAGCGCGCAGGTCATACCCGGCACATCGAAGGTGGCGGTCTGTTCGCTCGAAGCAGCCTGAGCCGCTGAAACAAGGACCGGCGACGCGATAGTGGCGACGAGAGGTAGTCCGGATATGCCCAGAACAAGCAATCCAGCGGTAATAAAGAACTTCGATTTCATTGGGGTCTTCTCCTTAATAGAAAAACGGCGCCCACCAATTGATGGTCAGTGCCAGGACGACTAGTACCGTCGAGAGCCACAGGGCGGATTTGGTGATGAGAGCGGATTCAGGCCGTGCGCAATAGGAGCCGTCCTCACAGGCTGGTTTGGCCTTGAAATAGACCTGTCGGAAGCCGAGCCCGATGAAGACGAGCGCCACGCCCGCGAAAATCGGCTTGTAGGGCTCAAGCGCGGTGAGGTTGCCGATCCACGCGCCGGATATGCCAAGTGTCAGCAGCACGAGCGGTGCAATGCAGCAGGTGGAGGCAAGGATTGCGCCGATGACGCCGCCGGTTGCGAACCAGCCCTTGCGCCGATCGCTGGTTTCCAACGCCGCGTCCGGCATTGTTGTTTCAATTTCCATATCGCTCATGCGGTTTTCCCTCGAAGTTCAATTGAATGCAAGCTACAGTCTGTAGCAACTACAGACTCAAGAGGTATTTTGAGATGACCGATCACGTTTCCGGGAAGACATTGCAACGCGCCGAACTGGCGAGGCGCACGGGCTGCAATCTCGAAACCATCCGCTATTACGAGAAGACAGGCATGATGCCCGATCCGCCGCGCACGGCGTCCGGCTATCGCGTCTATGACGAAGCCCACGTCTCGCGGCTGCGTTTCATCCTGCGCGCTCGCGAACTCGGCTTTTCCATCTATGGGATCCGAGGCCTGCTCGATCTCGTCGATGGCGGCACGCAGACCTGCGCCGAGGTGAAGGAACGGACCGAGCGGCACCTCGCCGACGTCCGTGCCAAGATCGCCGACCTCAAGCGGATCGAGAAGGTGCTGGCGGGGACCGCCGCGCAGTGCTCCGGCGAGGAGGTGCCTGAATGCCCGGTACTGGAGGCGCTGGCATCGTGATGGCGACACTTGCAATCTACATAGGAGCGGCACTGGCGGAAATTGCCGGCTGCTTCGCCTTCTGGGCCTGGCTGCGTCTGGACCGCTCGCCGCTCTGGCTCGTTCCCGGTATGGCCGGCCTTGCTCTCTTTGCCTGGCTGCTGACACGCATCGACAGCGATTTCGCGGGCCGCGCCTACGCTGCCTATGGCGGCTTCTATATTGGCGCGTCGCTCTTGTGGCTCTGGGTAGTCGAAGCGCAACGCCCGGATCGTTGGGACGTGACCGGCGCCACGGTTTGTCTCCTTGGTGCGGCGATCATCATCTGGGGGCCGCGTCCCGCCTGACGGCACGCGGCCACACGGCCAGCCTTCTCTCGGTACGCCGCTTTTCCATCACCTCCGACACGCCAGCCGGAGCTTCGTCCGCAGTCCGCGCAGCGACGAGGCTTGGCTTCAATAATCTTAGTCGTTGCTTCAAATTATAGCTCCTGCAAAATTCCAAATAATTCTCAATTGCAGGAACGTTGAATGCTCGAGATTTCCGACTGGCTGCGAACACGATTGAGCCGGCGTATGGTTATGGGAGCGGGCCTTGCGGCCGCAGGCGGGTCCGCTGTCGCCGCGGTGGGCAGTGCGCAGGAGGTCAATTAACCCGGATATGCCGGCGGCAAGCCGCATCAAGGGATGGCAGGTTCGGGCCATCAGTCCGGTCACGGATCCAGCCACGGCGCGATGATGACGGTCGGCGACGTCGATGAGACGCGGAACGGGTTCGACACGTCGAAGATGCTGACAGAGTGGGAGACCGGAACCGTTTCCGATCTTCCCGATGGGCGGACACAACACACCTTCGTCATGGAAGCCGTCGACAAAGAAATCGAGATCGCGCCCGGCGTCATGTTTCCGGCCTGGACCTACAATGGCAAGGTGCCCGGCCCGGCGCTGAGAGCAACCGAAGGTGAAAGGCGAAAGATCGTCTTCCGCAATTACGACTCGCAGCCCCATTCGATCCATTTTCACGGCATCCACTCCGCGCGCATGGACGGTGTCCCCGGCGCTGGTGTGGTCAATCCGGGCGAGGAGTTCGTCTATGAGTTCGATGCCAAGCCGTTCGGCTGCCATTTCTATCACTGTCACGCGCTGCCGCTGAAACGGCATATCCACAAGGGGCTCTACGGGCTTTTCGTTGTCGATCCCGACCCGGCACGCCATGCCGAGCATGCCGATGTTGCTCGCTCACGCCTGCTCGGCACCCCGGAGAATGCCGGCTGGCAGGAACTCGCCATGGTGATGAATGCCTTCGACACGAACTTCGACGACGAAAACGAGGTTTATGCCGTCAACACCGTCGCGCATGCCTATACGAAGCGGCCGATCCGCATCCTGCGCGACAAACCGGTGCGCATTTATCTCGCCAACGCGGTCGAGTTCGACCCGATCAATTCGTTCCATCTGCACGGGAACTTTTTCGACTATTTCGACCAAGGCACTACACTCACGCCGACTTCCAGGACGGTCGATCTGATCACGCAGTGCCAGGGACAGCGCGGCATCTTGGAATTCTCGTTCAAGGACCATGAGCCGGGTCTTTACATGTTCCATGCCCACCAGTCGGAGTTCGCCGAGCTCGGCTGGATGAGCATGTTCGAAGTTGTGGAGCAGGTCGCATGAACGACGTGTCATCAACCCAGACGATCACAGCGGCTCCCAGCGTGCCGCAACCCTCACGCGTGGCACTGGCTTGGCTGATCCTCCCGCTCGCCGTGCTCGCGCTCGCGATTACCTGGCTCGTCACCGCCAATCCTTTGCGAACCTTCGACAACGGCGCGCCACCCGTCGAAAACCTCACCTTCGAAAGGACGGTCCTTTCGTCGGATGGCATCGAGATCCTCGTTCGCGCGGGCGGGTCAGAGCCGATGACGATCGCCCAGGTTCTCGTTGACGATGCCTACTGGCAGTTCGCGCAGGAACCGTCAGGTCCGCTCGCCCGTGGTGCTACTGCCTGGATCCGTTTGCCCTATCCATGGGTTCTCGGTGAAGCACACGCGTTCAAGATCATCACCAACACGGGCGCCACATTCGAGCACGAGATCGCCGTTGCGGTTCCGACACCGGTCAGCAGCGTGTCGATGTTGAGCGCCCAGGCACTCCTGGGGGTGATCGTCGGGATCGTGCCGGTGGCCATCGGGTTGATGTTCTATCCGGCGTTGCGCGGCGTCGGCCGCAACGGCATGAATTTCCTGCTCGCCATGACGGTCGGTCTGCTCGCCTTCCTGATGATCGACGCGGCGGGCGAGGCCTTCGACCTTGCCGGTGAGTCCGCAGCCATCTTCCAGGGGCAAGCCATGGTGGCGCTTGCGGCGGCGGCGAGCTTTCTGTTGCTCATAGCCGCCGGGCGTCGTGGCGGCACGCCGGCCGGGCTGACGCTTGCAACCTTCATCGCTCTCGGGATCGGCCTGCATAACCTCGGCGAAGGACTGGCGATCGGCGCCGCCTTCGCCGCCGGGGCGGCCGGGCTTGGCACCTTCCTCGTGCTGGGCTTCACCATTCACAACATCACCGAGGGTATCGACATTGCCGCGCCGATGCTGAAGAAGCGCCCGCCGCTGTGGACCTTCCCGGCGCTGACCCTGCTTGCCGGCGGCCCGGCCGTCCTGGGCCTGTGGATCGGAAGTCTCGCCTATGCGCCGCAATGGTCGGCGCTGGCGCTAGCGATCGGAGCCGGCGCCTATCTGGCAAGATCCGACGGCCGCGGGGCAGCAGCTCTGCTATCATGGCCGGTCATGGCCGGGCTCGCCTTTGGTGTCACCTTCATGTACGGCACGGCCATGTTGGTCAAAGTCTGAAGCCCTGGCGGACCGCGCTGGCTCGATCAGCGCGGTCACAGCATGCCTAGGTTGCCGCAGCAGTGGCGGTAGGGAGGCGGCGAACGCCCCAACCCAACAGGCGCATCGCGTTGAGGGTGACAAGCACCGTTGCACCGGTATCGGCCAGGATGGCCGGCCAGAGCCCGGTTATACCCACGATGGTGGTCACGAAAAAGGCGGCCTTGAGACCAAGGGAGACCGCGATGTTCTGCCAAATGTTGGCCATGGTCGCCTTGGACAGGTCGATCATTCCGGCGATGTCGAGCACGCGAGCATGCAGCACCGCGGCGTCGGCGGTTTCCAGCGCGACGTCCGCGCCGCCACCCATGGCGATGCCGATATCTGCCGCCGCCAGCGCCGGAGCGTCGTTGATACCGTCGCCGACCTTGGCCACCACTTTGCCCTCGGACTGCAACTCGCGAACGATGCGCTGTTTGTCCTCGGGCAACAGGCCGGCCCGAACCTCGATGCCGAGCTTCGCGCCGATTGCCCGAGCGGTCCGCGCGTTGTCGCCGGTCAGCATGACGACACCGACGCCGGCGGCCTTGAGCGCATGAAGGCCGGCCTGAGCGTCGGTACGAGGTTCATCGCGTATCGCCAGTATGCCGGCGACTTCTGAACCGACAACGAGAACGGAAACGGTCTTGCCGTCGTCATTGAACCCGTCGATCACTGCCTGCAGTTCCGGCTCGATCATGGCACGTCCCGCTGCAGCCGCGGGCGATGCAAGGAATACGTCCTCGCCGCCGACCTTACCCGAGACCCCCTTGCCGGCGATGGCCCCGGCTGATGCAGCGGGTGGAATCGGCGCCTTGTCGGTTTGTGCCCTGGCAAGAATTGCAATTGCCAGCGGATGGCTCGATCCCGTCTCGAGCGCAGCCGCAAGCGACAGCACTTTGCTCTGCGAACGGCCGACCCCAATGATGTCTGTCACCTGTGGCTTGCCTTCGGTGAGTGTTCCGGTCTTGTCGAGCGCGACCGTCGAAATCGAACGCAGGCGTTCGAGCACCGCGCCGCCCTTGAGGAGCAGGCCCTGGCGCGCGCCAGCCGACAACGCGGCGGCGATTGCGGCCGGCGTCGAGATGACGAGGGCACATGGGCACCCGATCAGCAGGATCGCGAGGCCCTTGTAGACCCATTCGCTCCACGCCTGCCCGAACAGGAGAGGAGGTACAATCGCCACCAGGGCACTGACGACGAGCACGCCGGGTGTGTAGTAGGTCGAGAAACGATCTATGAAACGGGCTGTCGGCGCCTTGCTCTCCTGGGCTTCCTCGACCAGCCGCACGACCCGCGCGATGGTATTGTCGCTCGCGCTCGCCGTGACCCGCACCTTGAGGACGGCATCGGTATTGATCGTGCCTGCGAACACCTGATCGCCCACCTGCTTGGATTTGGCCACGCTCTCACCGGTGACAGGGGATTCGTCGATCGCGCTGTGCCCTTCGACGATGTCGCCATCGGCAGGGATCCGGTCTCCGGGACGCACCATGACGATCGCGTTCACTGCGAGGCCTGCTGCCGGTACTTCACGGGTCTGATCGCCTTCGACGAGGAGCGCCGTTTTGGGCACCAGATCGGCCAGCCCCTTGATGCTGGCGCGGGCGCGGCCCGCGGCCACACCTTCGAGCAGTTCACCGACAAGGAACAGCAAGACCACCGTCGCCGCTTCCTCGGTCGCGCCGATGATGACAGCTCCGGTGGCGGCAATGGTCATCAGGGATTCGATGGAGAACGGCGTACCAGCCATGGCGCCGGCCAGTGCACGCCGCCCGATCGGTATCAAGCCGACGAGCAGCGCTGCCAGGAATGCGAAATGACCGGTATCGGGCACAAGCCGTCCGGCCAGATAGGCCACGATCAGCGCAAGGCCGCAGGCCAGGGTAAGTATCGCCTTGCGTGTCCTCCACCAAGGGCCGTCGCCGAGATCGAGGTGACCAGCACCGTGCTCGCGGCCATGATCAAGGGTCTCATCGACCCCTGCCCGCGGTGCGGGACCGTCCAGCGAGATGCTGTAGCCCAGCGATTTGACGGCGCTTTGGATGGCGCTGAACTGAACCGCGTCATGGATCACGTTCAACGTGCCGGCGGTATAGCTGGCACCGACTTCGGAAACGCCCGGGATCCGGCTTACCGCAGTCTCGATCTTGCTCGCACATGCCGCGCAGTCCATTCCTCCGACGCGGTATTTGGTCTTGATCGGTTCTGCCATCTTCGGTCCTTCCATTCGATACCGCGCCATGCTAAACCCTCTAGCCACTAGAGGATCAAGAGGTATTCCATGGCTTTTCCGATTGGCGAACTCTCGCGTCGCACCGCAGTCAAGGTGCCGACTATTCGGTACTATGAGCAGATCGGGTTGCTGCCCGCGGCACCGCGCACCGACAGCAACCGGCGCCTCTATGGGCAAGCCGAGGTCGACCGCCTGAACTTCATCCGGCATTCCCGCGAGTTGGGCTTTGAGATCGAAAACATCCGGGAATTGCTGGCCATGTCAGAGCAGCCACAGTCCTCGTGTCACAAGGTCGACAGCATCGCCAACAGCCACCTGATCGAAATCGACCGCCGGATCGCCAGCCTGACAACGTTGAAGGCCGAGCTGGCGCGCATGATCAGCGAGTGCGGTCGCGGCCGCGTCTGCGATTGCCGGATCATCGAGGTGCTGGCCGACCACGGACATTGCCGATCGGAACACCGATCGTTACAGACTACCCCTCTATCGGCGAATGTTCGAGGATGATCAAGGCATCTCATCTTTGGCCGGGCGTACCGCTCGCCCTCGGCTCGGCCGTTCTTTTCGGCACCTCCGCACCGCTCTCCAAGCTGCTCATGGGATCGATCGATCCCTGGCTGCTCGCAGGCATCCTCTATCTCGGGGCCGGAGCGGGCCTTGCGATCATGCAATGGGGGCGCTCGTTCGTTGGGATCGAGAATCTCGAGGCACCGCTCCACCGAGCGGACTGGCCGTGGCTGGCGGCGGTCATCGTCTTCGGCGGCATGATCGGACCACTTTTTCTGATGCTCGGCCTGTCCCAGACGACCGCATCATCGGGGTCACTGCTGCTCAATCTCGAGGGGCTGGCCACGATGGCAATCGCCTGGGTCGTCTTTCGTGAAAACGTCGATCGACGACTGATCCTCGGAGCGGGCGCGATCCTTGCCGGAGCCGTCCTGCTGTCCTGGTCCGGAACCGGCCTGCGCTTCGACACCGGAAGCCTCTTCATCACGGCAGCGTGCCTGAGTTGGGGCATCGACAACAATCTGACCCGCAAACTGTCCTCGGCGGATCCTGTCCAGATCGCCATGCTCAAAGGACTCGTGGCCGGGACCGTGAACCTCGTCCTCGCCCTGGCTTCGGGTGCCGTCCTTCCGAGCGCGAGTATCATTGCATCCGGCGCCCTGACCGGATTTTTCGGAGTCGGCGTCAGCCTTGTGATGTTCATGCTGGGGCTACGCCATCTCGGCACCGCCCGGACCGGGGCCTATTTTTCGCTGGCGCCGTTCATCGGTGCGCTGTTGGCTATCATCTTCCTGCACGAGCCGCTGACGCTGCAACTCCTGGCGGCCGGTGTGCTGATGACCTTGGGGCTCTATCTCCATCTGGCAGAACGGCACGACCACGAGCACGTTCACGAAACTCTGGAGCATGATCATCTTCATGTTCATGACGCACATCATCAACATGACCATGATGGACCGGTGAGCGAACCGCATTCGCACAGGCATCGGCATCAACCCTTGCGCCACCGCCACCCGCACTACCCCGACCTGCATCATCGGCACGGGCACGGCTGATGGTCCCCGCCGTCACGGTGCTCCCGACGCCCGCGGCCTGAATTCGGCTCCTACTCGATCGAACGATCCGTTCGGTCGAAAGTCGGGAATGCCCTGATCGGAATCAGGGGCACAAGAACAAATAGCTGACGTAGTGTGGCTACCGCGGCGACATACCGATGCCAGCAATCTCCCGGTAGGCATCGTTCAGGGCGCGATGTTCCTGCTCACATACCGGCCTATCGCGATCGAGTTTCTCGAGCGCTGCGAGCATGAATTCGGCGATGTCCGGTCGGTCTTGCTGGCAGGCACACCTGAAGACGCGCAGGATATCACACTCCAACTGCTCGGCATTCGAGGTCATCGCCGTCTTCTCCTTGCCTAGATGCAAGCCTGCGCTATCCAGCAAGAGCAAGGTCAAATCACGATTTCTTCAACTCTCCCCCGGTCGAACTCAGCCGATCGAAGACAGTATCGGAAAGGTCTCCAAAAGCCAGAAGGCGAACGTGGAGAGATATCCCGTCATCATGGCAACGCCCATCGCGATCATCACCACTCCGGCCAGCACTCTCAGACAGCGTCCGAGGCGCCCAAATGCCTTCAACTTGGCGGATAGCGTATCGGTGAACAGCGCGGCAAGCAGGAATGGCACGCCGAGACCCAGCGAATAGATCGTGAGCAGCGCAATACCATCGGCGAGTGTCGCCGACGCGGCGCCGACCGTCAGAATGGCGCCGAGGATCGGGCCAATGCACGGTGTCCAGCCAAACGCGAAGGCCAAGCCGAGGACATAGGCCGAGACGGTGCGTCCGCCGGGCAGATCGATGTGGAAGCGTGCCTCGCGCATCATCCATGCCGGGCGGATCGTTCCGAGCATGAACAGCCCGAACAGCGTGACGATCCCGCCCCCGACGATGTTCAACTCGAACCGGTAACTGAGCAGCAACTGGCCAAGCGCCGAGGCACTGGCTCCGAGGATCACGAATACCGTGGTGAAACCGAGCACGAAACAGAGGCTCAGGCCGAGCGTCATGCTTCGGGCGACAGCGATCTCACCGGAGGGCGAAGCAAAAGTTGATCGGCCGGCGACATAGGAAACGTATCCCGGCACCAACGGCAGCACGCAGGGCGACAGGAACGAGATAATGCCGGCCAGGAAGGCGCTGAGGATCCCGATATTGGAGAGTTCAGGCATTTGGATAAACTTTCAGAGGCGACTCCGGCTTCATCGATTCTGATCCTTCCGGGCCTGGTCGATCAGCCGATGCATGGTTTGCAAGTCGGTAGCGCCGCGCAGGATCTCGTCTCCGATGACGAAGCCCGGCGTACCGTTGATCCGTAGTGCCCGGGCGAGAGCAAGATTGAGCTCGATCTCGGCGTCGATCGTGGGATCTTGCATGTCGGTCCGGAGTTGGTCGACATCAAGGCCGATCTCTTCGGCGACAGCGACGACCTGCGCTTCGTCGGCAGAGCCCGACGCCTGCATCATCGCCTTGTGGAACTGTGGATAGAGGTTCTGGTTGCGGGCCGCGAGCGCTGCCCTTGCCGCGAACACGGAATTCGGCCCCAGAATGGGAAACTCCTTGTAGACGATCCGCAATTGGGGATCGCCGTCTTCGGCCGCCACCATCGAGGGCGCGACCTGCCGGCAATAGGGGCAATTGTAGTCGAAGAACTCGACCAGGGTCACGTCGCCTTGCGGATTGCCGCCGACCGGGCTTTCGGGGCTGTTGAGCAATTCGTCACGGTGCGCAGTAAGGGCCGCCTGAGCTTCCGTCTGTTCCGCCTCCCGTTGCTTCCGTTCGAGGTTCTGCATGGCCTCGACGATGACTTCAGGGCTGGCGACAAGATAGTCGCGCACCCGCCGCTCGAACGTGTCCTGCGGCAGGTTCGCCGACGCGGTCGTGGGTTGCCGGCCTGCCCTGAACCCTGGATCGAGCAGATACCAGGCGCCCGCCGCGATAATCAGCAGCAGGGGCAGGAGGAGAAAGCCGAGGCGTCGGCTCGTGAAGTTCAGATGGTGCATGTTTCTTTTCTCCCGCCTTTCAGAACCAGTCCGTCAGCCATTCCCACCACCCCTTTTCGGTAGGCGGCTTTGGCGCATGCGCGTTGTTGGTGAGCCCGTTGATGTAGAGGGTCAGATTTGTCTTGCTGAAATCGGAACCATGAAAGATTCCGGCATGCCGTCCGTTGCGGTCGATGACATGCGCCATCGGCAACTCCTGGCTACGGCCACTCAGCACGGCAAATCGATCCGCTGCAACGGCAGTTGTCTCGTCGTCCGATGGGATCACGAGCCGCCAGTTCGCCTCGTCCCACGGTGCTTCGATTGACGCGTCAGCATCGTGAACGGTTACGAACGTGACCATTTGCCTCATTGGCGAAACATTCACCTGTTCACGTCCTCCGCTCGCACATTGCCACCCTGCACTTGCGCAAACGAGGCGATGGCCGCCAGGCACGCAACAGCGACAGCGGAAAGGAGGACCGCGTTGCGCCTCATTGCGGTCCCCGCAGATATTTCACCAGCGCCAGGAGGCCGAGGATCAGGACAGCAAGGACCAGAAGCACTACGAGACCGCTGCCGACCATCATCCAACCCATGAAGCCGTCCATTCCGCCCATGAACTCATTCATCGGAATAAACGGAGACCCCGCCCTCGCCGAACGCGTAGGTCTTCAAGGTGCCGGTCTTTTCGCGTGCCATACCGGGAGCGTTCCCCGGCATACCGGGCAGTGTGATCCCGGTGATGTCAGGGCGGTCACTGACCAGCCGCTCGATGATCTCCACAGGTACGAGGCCGCTCACGACGTAGCCGTCGATCTCGGCAAGGTGGCACCCGATACCCCTCTCGGGAACACCCATGTCAACCGAGCGCTTGTCAAAATCGCGATCATCGACGCGCGTCACCATGTAGCCGTTGCCTTCCAGATAGTCGGCATAGGCATCGCAGCAACCGCAGCCCGGATCGCGCCAGATGGTGATCGCCTTGCTGCCTGAGGCTGCCGCGATGGCGGAACCTTGCAGAGGCGAGTTCGCCGAGCCCAGCGACCAGTAGGCGATACCGACAGCGGCAGCCACGGCGATGACGGCGACGGCAATTGTGTTCTTGTTCATGATATTCTCCATTATGCGCGTGCGAGCGCGGTCCAATTCGCGCCGCCATCGCGGCTCTCAAAAAGGCCGTTGCCGGTGACGGCGACGACATGATCGGCATTGGTGGGATGGACAGCGACGGCCAGCGCGCTTGCGCTCGACCGTTGCGACCACACGACTCCGGCATCCTGCGATTCCCAGATTCCCGAAGGCAAAGCGGCGTAAAGCCGAGTGGGCAGCGAAGCCGCGCTGACCAACGCGTTGATCGTCTCGTCTTCAGGAAGAGGCACCTCTGACGGAGCCAGTTTCCCCGAGACAAGTGACCGGAACCAAACCGTTACAAGTCCAAGTCCAAGTCCAATTCACCGCTTGATCGAAACATGTATGTAGATTGCTGCTACACAACACTTGTTACACAGTTAGAGATAAACAGTATCGAAGGCACGTGAGAATGTCGAACCGCACGAAGTCAAGAGAATATTCGACAGCGCCCCCCTTCACGAAGCCGTCGGACTGAACTTAATTAAAGGGCTATTTGACCTTTGGTGTAAATTCTCATCAGGGGAAAGTCATATCGTGGCTATGGGGATTTTATGCCCCCCATAGTCAACTCACAAAAGCATTCGATGATCTTCTCGACCGTAAATGGACCGCCTTGATCATACCAACGGGCCATCCAGTTACACATGCCGAGAATGCCGAATGCGAGTAGTTTAGGGTCGCCGATCTCGCGGAAACTGCCGTCATGCTGACCTGCTTTAATTAGGTCGCACCACATGGCTTCGTAATGTTTCCAGAACAACATCATCTTTTTACGCACGTCGGAATCCACATCAACCAGACCGTCGCGCAGGCAGACTGTCATTTCCAAGCAGTAGCGGTCGAACCGGGCGAGGTGATTGCGCACCGCGCCGCGCAGTTTCTCCTCATAGCTCAATGCATCATCCTCTACAATTTCCTTAAGTCCGAACAGCAGCGATGCACTTTGAGGTTCAATGATTTCGTAGAGAATTTCAGAGCGGTTCTTGAAATAATAGTAGACGCCCTCGCGCGTAAAGCCGACGTCCTTTGCGATGTCGTCAAGGGAAGTGGATGAATATCCGCGCTGATCGAACAGGACAATCGCGGATTGTAAAATCTGATTTCGGCGCACCATGGATTTGCGAGTTGTTTTCTTGGGCGCATTCGGTGCCATATGCTTGCCAAATTCTTTCAAATATAGGGTATCTGCGACTGTTTGGGCGCGAGTATATCTAGCGAAAGATCAAAATCAACCCGCTCTCCCTAGACTCCGAGATATCGTGATTGGACTGCCAAGTCGGATTGTAGCGCCTCGGTGGTACCGTCAAAGACAACGAGCCCATTCTCCAAGATATAATTGTAGGAAGCAATAGCCATTAGGTCGGACAAGTGTTTGTCGACAACCAGGGCGGAAATTCCTCTGCTGCAGATCGACTTGATGCCCTTCCAGACTTCTTGACGGATGATCGGCGCTAGACCCTCGGTTGCTTCGTCGAGAATCAAGAGGCTGGGGTTCAGCATCATGGCGCGCGCGATCGCCAGCATCTGCTGTTCCCCGCCCGACAGATGGTCGCCCCAATTGTTCCGCCTCTCTCTCAGGCGGGGGAAAAGTCGGTAGCAATCCTCCAACTTCCAGACTTTACTCGGTGAGGCATCGGGTAGGCTGCGCTGGGCGAGCAACAGATTCTCCTCAACCGTCAGTGTCGGGAAAATGCGTCGACCTTCCGGCACTAGGCCGATACCTAACCGCGCGATGCTGTAAGGCGTCTTGCCGGTAAGCGCTGTACCCCGGAAGGTGATTTCCCCTTGCGCGGTCGTGGTCAAACCCATGATCGAGCGGATCGTCGTCGTCTTGCCCATACCATTGCGGCCGAGCAGGGTTACGATCTGGCCTTCTCCGATCTTCAGGGACACGCCATGCAGGACTTTGACATGCCCGTAAGAGGTATGGATGTTATCGATGTGGAGCGTCACCGGCTATTCTCCCAAATAGGCTTCTTGAACCGCCTTGTCGGCCCGGACCTCTTCAACCGAGCCGCAAGCGGCGACCGTCCCGTTGACAAGTACGGTTAGTCGATCTGCCAGCGAGAAGACGGCGCTGAGATCGTGTTCGATAAGGATGACGGAATGATCGTGCTTCAGGCCAGCAATCAATTCGGTGACGCGGCGTGTCTCGTCATAGCCGATACCCGACATCGGTTCGTCGAGCAGCACGATGGAGGGACGGGTGGCAAGGACCATAGCGATCTCCAGCATGCGCTGTTCGCCGTAACTCAGCGCGCGTGCCTGAACGTGACAACGTTCCTGTAGTCCGACCAGGGATAGGGCGCGTTCGGCTTCTTCCTCCAAGCGACGGTAGGCGGCGAAGGGCTTCACGAAACGGAAGGCATGGTCGAGATGCACGAGAGCGGCGGTCTTCACATTCTCTTGTGCAGTCATGGAATCGAAGATGTTGGTGCGCTGGAAGGACCGACCGACGCCGTGCCGGGCGAAGACATGAGCGGGTCTCCCCTCTAGCCGTTTGCCCACGACCTCGATCGTTCCGCCGTCAGGTCGGGTAACGCCGGACAGGAGGTTGAGGAAGGTGGTTTTACCTGCCCCATTCGGCCCGATGACCGCGTGGATCTCCCCCTGCTCGAGCGTCCAGCAGACCGAATTGATCGCGGTCAACCCGCCGTAGCGACGGGTCAGCCGATCGGCGACGAGAACTGCGCTCATGGCCGCGCCTCCCCGTCACGTCGTTTCAAGTTCTCTGCCCTTGCAGCTATCCATGGCCAAGCGCCGCCGCGCACCCTAAGGACAAAGAGGACAAGCATAATACCAAGGAAGAACTTCCAATTAGATGTGTAAGTGCCGAGATACTCTTCCAGCAGCGTGATGAGCACAGCGCCGAGAACTGGGCCGACGAGAGTACCGCTGCCGCCGAGCACCAACATGATGAGGATCTGCCCCGACATGTGCCAGGACAGGAGCGTCGGATCCGCGAACATCTGATGCAAGGCGAATAGATATCCAGCAAGGCCGGCGCCACCGCCCGCGATAACGAAAGCTGTGAGCGCATAGGTCTTACTGTCGAAGCCTACAGATTCCAGCCGGGGCGCGTTCAAGCCGATCCCCTTGACAATCTGTCCAAAGGGGGAGCGGATCAGGACAAAGAGAAAGGCTATGAACGCGGCGATGAGTGCCAGCACGAAAAAGTAGAACTGCCGCTCGTTGTCCAGGTTCAGAATTGCGATGCCGAAGAGATCGTAGCTGCCACGCTCCATCAGCACGACCCCGTCTGAGCCGCCTGTGAAAGTGCTATCGTGGACCAAATAGTAAAAAGCCTGCGAGAAGGCGAGAGTGATCAGCACGAAATAGATGCCCCATGTTCGCACCGCCAGAAAGCCGACCAATGCAGCGGCGACCATGGCACCGAGAACGGATAACGGCACGGCGAAGAGTGGCGCGATGCCACCCTTATCGACGAGAAGCGCCATGGTATAGGCGCCGATGCCGAAGAAGGCTGCGTGGCCCAGGCTAATCATCTTGGCATGGCCGACAAGTAAATCTAGGCTGAGCGCCAGCAGTGCCAAGATCAGAATACGGATCGCCAAGTCCATGTGGAAGGGCGAGACGAGAAACGGCAGGACGATCAGGACGGTGAGCGCCCCGCCTGGGATGAGATATCGAGGGGAGTTCATTTGCTGATCCTCGCGCCGAAGAGGCCTTCGGGCCGCAGATACAGGATTGCGGCCACAACCAGATAGATCACGACATTGCTGAGTTCG
Organism: Rhodospirillaceae bacterium; assembly: GCA_002709955.1. GTDB lineage: Bacteria > Pseudomonadota > Alphaproteobacteria > UBA8366 > Aestuariispiraceae > Pacificispira. The sequence goes on along the minus strand of PAQY01000008.1, from coordinate 29,551 downwards.
GGCAGAGTTACCCGACCAATTGTTTCCACCATGCCGACGAGGATGCTGGCAACAAAGGCACCCTTTAGCGAGCCGAGCCCGCCCAGGATGACGACCATGATCGCCGGGATCAGGATAGTCTCGCCCATGCCGGGATACAATGACAGGATCGGCGCTGCGACGATGCCCGCGAAGGCCGCCAGCACGATGCCGAAACCGAAGACAAGCAGGGAGACGAGGTTGACGTCGACGCCCAGCGCCGAGGTCATCTCGCGGTCGAAGACGCCAGCGCGGACCTGGATACCGATCCGGGTAAAGGACAGCAGCAGCCAAACGCTGATTCCGACAACGATCCCGACAACGGAGACAAGTAGCCTGTAGAGCGGATATTCGCGGTCGAAGCCGATTGAGACGCTGCCGGACAGGGCGTCGGGGATGTCGATAGAACGGATGGTCGGGCCCCAGACCATGGTGATCACCTCGTTGGCGATCAGGATTAGACCATAGGTCAGTAGCACTTGGTCCAGATGGCTGCGGTCGCGCAGAGAACGGAAGATCGTTTTCTCGGATGCCATCGACAGCGCGACGATGGCGGCTAATGCGGCCAGCACGCTTAGGATTGGTGGGATGCGGGCCTGCAGGCCCGCATAGAAGAGATAGGCGCCCAGCATGTAGAAGCTGCCATGCGCCAGATTAACGACACCCATAACGCCCAGGATCAGGGACAGCCCGATCGCGAACATGAAATAGAGAAAGCCGAGCTGAAATCCGTTCAAGACCTGGACACAGGCCGAAACGAGAAACTCATCCATCTGGAAAATCCCTCACCGGAATTGAAGACATTCGGCCGCTCTCCCCCTCCTAACACAGTGGGAGAGCGGCCGGTTTCCGCCTGTATCAGAGCGTGCAGTCGGTGGTCGGGGTTGTCAGGCTCTTGGCGGCCGTGTCGATCACAACATTCTGGCCGTTCTGCACCTCCAGGACGTAAATGTCCTGCACCGGATCGTGGTTCCGGCTGAAGGCCATTCGGCCACGCGGGCTATCCAGTGCGATACCGTCCAGAGCACGGGACAGAGCTTCTTTGTCCTCGGTGTTGCCGTCGGTGGTCTTAAGCGCCTCGACGATCGCCCGGCCACTGTCGTAGCCTTGAACCGCATAAAGCGACGGTGCCGAGCCGTAACGGTCCTGAAAAGCCTGCCGAAAGGCGGTGTTCTGCGGATTGTCCAGGGTTTCCGCATAGTGAAGGGTGGTTCGAATGCCCTCGGAGGCCTCGCCTTGAGCCGGGCGGACGTCACTGGTCGTCAGGAAACCGCATCCGTAAAGCGGGATATTACCGTGAAGGCCGAACTGGCTGTACTGCTTGACAAATTCCACCGCAGCGTTGCCGGCGAAGAAGCAGAACACTGCCTCGGCCCCGGAATTGCGGATCTGCTCCAGGAATGGCGCATATTGGATCTCCTTGAGGTCCGGCAGAACCTCGCCAGCGATCTCGCCGCCCGCCTCCTGGAAACTCTCGGAGAAATGCTTCAGCATAAGTGTACCGCCGGCATAATTCGACGCCGCCAACATCACACGGCGGATGCCTTGCTTGTACATCCAGGTGCCCATCGGCGCGCTGACCTGCCAATTGGAGAAGGAGGTTCGGTAAATGAAGGGCGAGCACAGGCCCTGCGACAGCCCGTCATGGCCAGCATTGGCGACGATCAGATGCGTACGTCCGTTATGCGCGACATTGCGAATGGCTGCCGCGACGGCGCTGGAAACCGGACCGACGAGAAAGTCGACGGCTTCCTGCTTCACCAAACGATTGGCACCCTGAATCGCCGTCTTCGGATTGACTTCGGTGTCCTGTTTGATCACTTCTACGGAGCGACCGGCAACCGTGCCTCCTTCCTCGGCCAAGGCGAGTTCTAGACCTTGGGCGATCTCTTCACCCAGTTTCGCATAGACGGACGAAAAGGGCAAAATCAGGCCTAGCTTGAGCGGCGTCGCCGCCCAGGCCGGATACACATTCGGAATGATACTCCCAGCGGCGGCCACGGAGCCCGCCGCGAGAAAACCGCGTCTTGAGATTGTGAACATTTCTTCCTCCCTTGGGTTTTTGGTCAGCACTCTTCCATCGTCGACCCGCTTGGGTCATCCGTCGGACACCACTTCCGGCTCATTCTTGTGAGACGGTATTCGTCAATCTGCGCTACTACGCGGCCTCGATTTTTGAACTCAGCTCCCGCAGTCGGAAGCGCTGGATCTTGCCTGTTGCCGTCTTCGGCAGGTCAGGTACGAATTCGAACCGGGCTGGGCATTTGAAGCGGGGTAGCTTGCTCTTGACGTAATCCTTGATCTCTTCCGCGAGGGCCGCGGAGGCGCACACCCCTTCCCCGGTCTTGCGCAGCACGACGTAGGCGGCGGGACGAACGAGACCGTCGGCGTTCGGTGCGCCGACGATCGCACATTCCTGTACGACGCTATGCTCGGTGATAATGTTTTCGATTTCCGTAGGCGAGACCCAGATCGCTCCGATCCGCAGCATGTCGTCGCCGCGCCCGACGTAGAACAGATTTCCTTCGGTATCCTGGTAATATTTGTCGCCGGTGAAGACGCCGCCGTCGCGCATTGTCTCCGCCGTCTTCTCCGGCTTGTTCCAGTACTCCAACGCCGCGGTCGGGCCTTTGGCGAACAGGCTGCCAATCTCGCCTTGCGAAACGGGTTTGCCGTCCTCGCCCAGCAGCACGGCCTCAAACCCGGGTACGGGCTTGCCGCAGGAACCGGGGACGACCGCACCGGGCCGGTTGACGATGAACATATGCGTCATCTCGGTCGTGCCGACGCCGTCCAAGATGTCTAGGCCGGTCAGTGTCCGCCAGCGGTTGAGCAGGGTCGGCGGAAGGACTTCGCCACCACTGACGCAAAACCGCGTTCGGGAACATGCCTCGGCGATCTCGGCCGCGCTCAGATGCTCCTCGGCATAGGCAATCATGCCAGAGAATAGGGTTGGGACACCCATGAAGACGGTCGGGCGATGCGTGATCCATTCCCGCCAAACACTTTCTGGTTTGATCGGTGCGCTAGTACAGACCGTTGTCGCCTTAGCCTTCAGCGGGAAATAGACCTGATTGCCTAAGCCATAGGCGAAGAACATCTTCGGCGGACACAGGATGACATCGTCTTGGCAAATGCCCTGCATCGGCAGCCCGAAGAGTTCGCAAGCCGAGAACATATGCTGATGGGTGTGCACGACCCCCTTCGGGCTGCCGGTGCTGCCGGAACTGTAGAGCCAAAAAGCGGTGTCATCAGGTGCGCAATTGAAGGTACCGCGAGGCTCTGTGGGATCGGCCCGCCGGTCGTCGAGACAGGAATACCCGTCGATCCGGCCCCGGACGGTCATGATGGCCGGGTTGTTCCGCAACTCGCCGATGGCGGGGAGCATTGTCTCGAAGATATCCGCTTCGACTAGCAGCACCCGTGAGCCGCTGTCGTTCAAGTAATAGATGTAATCCTTCGTCGTGAGATAGGTGTTGAGCGGGACTGGGATGATGCCCTCTTTGATCGCGCCGAAGAAGAAGGCCGGGAAATCCAGCCCGTCGCGCATACACAGCATAATCCGGTCGCCTGGACGGGCGCCGAGGCTGCGGAGAATATCCCCGGCGCGGTCGATATGCTCCAGAAGGTCGCCATAGCTGTGCGCGCGCCCATCCGCGATTAGACAGGGCTTGGCAAGGACCTCGTCGTCCAGGCCATCGAAAATATAGTCGACAACATTGCCTTTGAGTGTGGCGAGCATAATCAGAACTCCTCCCTATTCCCATCACCTTATTCTAATTTTTTTACGCTTGAATAAACTTACATATAAGTAAAAAACTTTGTCAAGAGGGTTGTTCTACGATCTATCTGTGATACGAATTTCTTACACCTTCTGTTCAATAAGTCCTGATTATGTTATATATTACAATATGGTAAGCGAAAAAACTATCGCTAAGTGACTGAGCTCTGTAGTGCGTGTCCTTTTTGAGGTAGGTGAAGATCAATGAATTGAAGAATTTTATGTTGACAAAATTTACGCTATAGTAAATTAATTAAATCTCACTTTAGGAGACCCTAAATGAATATCGAAAAACAGGGGATGGTGTTCCCACCCTATACGGTCGCGCCGGACCGGCGCCTAGCGGAGCTGTTCGCGCGAGGTATCGGCGTTGAGGGGGTGCCGGAAAGCGTGCCGCCCACCTACATGATCTTTCTGCGTGGCGAGTCCGTCGGCGCGAATCTGTTCGAGGAACTGGATATTCCCCGGCAGAAGGCACTGCATGGCGGCCAGCGTTACGACTGGGTGCGCCCGGTTAAATGGGACGAAACCCTGCAAGTAACCGCCCGCGTGAAAAGTATCATTGAAAAACAGGGCAAGTCGGGACGGGTTTGGTTCGCCGATATCGAGTTTGCCTATGACGACATCCGCGGCCAGCGGGTTCTGACCGAAATCACGCGGCTGATAGAGAGGGAATGAGATGGAACGCTTTTCGACCGGCGCCATAGTTCTGGATACTGTCGTTCAAGGTGCTACCCGCGACCGGATCGCGTTGTTTTCGCAAGGTACGGAAGACCCCAACCCCATTCACACCGACAAGGCTTTTGCGGAATCGGCGGGATTTCCAGATGTACTGCAACAGGGACCTATGACCACCGCGCATTTCGCGCGCCTCCTGACGAGGCGGGCAGGTCCCCTGAATAGCCTGGACATTACGTTCAAGGCTCCAGTTTTCCCGGAGGAGGATCTTCATCTGACTGCTAAAGTGGATTCCGTTGCATCGGACGGTCTGGTGACATGCACCCTCGCGGCAGTAAAGGACGACGGCACAGTAACGGCAGTCGGTACCGCGACATGGAAATGAGCGAAACAACGACCAGTAACGACAGAACTGCGTTCGCAACAGCTTCGGCGGTCGTGCCCGTCATGGTGGCGGGGGGGTGTGTCGGTCCTTTCGGACGGAAGTCGACGCAGTCCCTCGGCATGATCGCCAGGCCTGTGGTTCGTGATGCGATCGCCTCTAGCGGGTACGACTTTGACGACATTCAGGCCGTCTTTGTCGGCAACGCCTTCGGTGGTGCATTGACAGGTCAAGAGTCGATACTGGGCCAAGTTCTTATGCGCGACCTTCCGCTGAACGGCGTCCCGGTGCACACGGTTAAGAACGCCTGTTCCAGTGGATCGGATGCGGTGCATTTGGCCTGGAGCGCCATAGCCCACGGTCAGTACGATTGCGTACTCGTGCTTGGGGCGGAGAAGCTGATACACGAGGATCGGCGCCTGCCCTTCACGACCCTAGCGACGGCAACCGATCATAAGCCTGGATCGGAGGGACGGTCAGTCTTTATCGACGTCAATGTGAAGCGGGCGCAGGACTATATGGAAACTTTCGGTGCGACGCCGCGTCACTTCGCGCTCTGCGCATCTAAAAACCGGTTCCATGCTTCGCTCAACGAAAAGGCCGCGGTGCGCGAGCCGATGTCTTGGGAAGTTATCCTGGCCGATCAGGTCGTTCTGGAACCGCTGACGCGGGCGATGTGTGGCGGCTTGGTGGACGGTGCGGCGGCGGTAGTTCTGGTATCGGACCGGTTGTATCGCCGGCGCGGTTATGGCGGTGTGCGAATTTCGGCCTCCGCAGTGACATCGGCCGTGCCGAACCCCGATGCGGTTGGCAGCGCGACGGCGCGGGCCGCCAAGCTCGCGTTCGAGCAAGCCGGCATCAATCCCAAAGATGTGTCTCTCGCCGAAGTACATGACCCGACCGCGCCGCAGGAATTCTTTGATATCGAGGAACTCGGCTTATGCGGTCGAGGCGAGGCGATTGATCTTGTTGAACAGGGTGAAACGACGCTCGGTGGACGTCTACCGGTGAATGTCAGCGGCGGGCTTACCGCACGCGGGCATCCGGTCGGCGCAACCGGGGTTGCGCAGATTGTTGAGATTTCCGAACAGTTGTTGATGCAGGCCGGAAAGCGACAGGTCCATAGGGCGCGGATCGGTTTGGCCCAGATGGCGGGCGGACTGCTTGGACCGGATTCGGCGGTGTCGACGGTTCATTTGTTGGAAAAGATTTAACTTAGGGGTTGGAAATGAAGTTTCCCATTCAAGATACCTATCAATTGTATATTGGTGGCGACTGGCAAACGTCCGCCTCCGGTGAAACGCGCGAGATACTCAGCCCACTTACAGGGGAAAAGATCTGTCGCGTCAGCGAGGCGAACGAATTCGATGTCTCCGCCGCTGTGATGTCCGGAAAGGCGGCCTGGCCAAATTGGTTCATGAGCGGCCCTCGCAAGCGGCAGGCTGCGCTGATGCAGGCTGCTGACCGTATCCTTGAGGAAGCGGAGCGTTTCGCTTGGCTTGAGACGCAGAACACGGGCAAGCCCTGGCGTGAGAGTTTGGCAAATGTGCGAACGGCCGTCGACCGTCTTCGTTACTACGCAGGGGCAATCCGTGTCTTAGAGGGCAATCTGCAGCAGGTTTCCAGCGATGTGTTGAGTATGAACATGCGCGAACCGCTCGGCGTCATCGGCATTATCGGCGCTTGGAATTTTCCGCTCAACATGTTCCTCGGCAAGATCGCGCCGGCCCTCGCGGCGGGAAACGCCGTCGTCTACAAACCCGCCGAACATACGCCGCTGTCCACGCTGGAATTGGCACGATTGCTGGGCGAGGTGTTGCCGGCTGGTCTGGTAAATGTTGTTACCGGGCCGGGAAGAACGACAGGTGACGCGCTTGTTAACCACCCGGACATTCGTAAGATCACGATTACAGGCTCGGTCGAAACAGGCCGCCGGGTGATGGCTGCAGCGGCAACGTCCACCAAGCAGGTCACGCTTGAACTCGGCGGCAAGAATGCGCAGATCGTCTTCCCCGATGCCGATTTGGACAATGCAGCGCAGGGAGTCCTGCTTGGCGCGTTCCTCAATCAGGGGCAGGTTTGCACCTCCGGGTCGAGAATCTTCGTCCACCGCTCGGTTAAGGACGCTCTGTTGAAGAAAGTATTGGCGCTTGTTCCGATGCTGCGCTGCGGCGATCCATACGAAAAAACCACCAATGTGGGCTGCATCGTGTACCGCGAACATCTGGACCGCATCCTCGCTGCTATTGAAAAGGGGCGTCTTGAAGGGACGGAAGTTTTGACGGGCGGAGCGGTGCAGGACATATCGGGCTATCCGAACGGCCTGTTCGTTCAGCCGACCCTTTTCGGGGAAACTGATAACGCTTCGACCCTCGCCACACGCGAAATCTTCGGTCCGGTTGCCACAACCCATGTGTGGGACGAGGAGGAAGAAATGCTCGGCCTCGTCAATCATCTTGACTACGGCCTCGCGGCCGGTATCTGGACCGAGAATGTCGGAACAGCACACCGGACGGCGCAGGCGGTGGAGGCGGGCCGGGTTTGGGTGAACTGCTACAATCTATTCCCCTCCGGTGCCGCATTTGGCGGGACAAAGGCCAGCGGATTCGGACGCGAGGATTCTTTCGAAACCCTACTCGCCTTTACCCAGGTGAAGAACGTGATCATCGACAACAGTAGGAAGCACCGCACTTTCTATTAACCAAATTGTACTGAAAGAAGGAGACGTATCATGCAAAATCAAGTTTTTGGAGAAGCCGGTATTGGTAATGTGACTCTGGACAACTTTCTATCCCAGGATCAAGAATTTCAGGAATTGCAACTCAACTTGATTGCGATCCATGTGGTCAGCGAGGAAGTCGGCGCGGACAAGTTTGAGGAAAGCATCCTCCGTGCGCCGGATCCAAACAACAAAATGCGCATGGCAAAAACGGTAATGGAGGAATACGGCCATCACATCCGCTATCGCGAACTTCTCGACGAACTAGGTTTGGATTGGCGCGAAGTATGCGCGGAAAAAGCACACCTTACTACCTTCGATACGCCGATCGATACTTGGGCGGATCAGATGGCCTTCTTGGCACTGGTCGACCGGGCTGCCGCGCATCAGTTTCGACACTTCATTAAATCCCCGTATCAGCCATTCCGGGAAGCCAGTCAAAAAACCTTGAATGAGGAATACGGCCATGTCGGTTTCGGTATGGACGGAATAAAGGAGTTTCTGACCAGGGGCGAAGAGGGGGCCAAGATTGTCCGGCACACAGTATGGAAATGGCTGCCGGTTGCTATTGCCTCTTTTGGTTCGGATCAGTCGGCGACCAACGACCGTTTGCGTTACTGGGGTATCAAAACCCAGACAAACCGAGAAATGAAGCAGGCCTATTATGATCAAGTACGGGCTTTTATAACCAAAGACTGGGGCACAGACATCCCGGATTCCTTCGACGCTTTCCTGGAGGCCGCCGATAACCGCCAGGAAACGGCGGCGGCCTAAACAGGGGGTATCAGATTGTGAGCGCATTCTCCGTTTCTTTCATGGGAAGCGATGTCGTCGCTTCCTGCGACGCCAGCACCACTATTCTTGATGCGTGCATCTCAACTGGCGCGCCTGTGCCTTACAACTGCCGCTCAGGTGAATGCGGAGAATGTCGGGCCCGGCTGATGTCGGGTTCAATCGAGGAAATCCCAGGCGCCGATCCGGCCATATTCAACGATGTGGATCGGCAACAGGGCGACATCCTGACCTGCATGTGTTTCCCGCGCTCGAACTTGGAACTCGACGTGCCACTGAAAAGCAATAAGAACGTCGCGGCCATCGAAACCATTAATACCTTAGTTGAGGGGATAACTTGGCACGGTCGCGAAATTCTGGAGGTGGCGGTATTGCCGCCGTCTCCAATTTCATTTCAGCCAGGCCAATACTTTGACTGGACGATCCGAACCAATGGAGTGAAGCGGTCTTTTTCGGCAGCTAGCGCGCCAGACAGCGAGATGCTTTGGTTTCATATTCGGCTTCATCCAGATGGCATCGCTAGCAATTTTGTCAGCGATGTTCTTCGGGTTGGCGATTTCTTGGAGATTACCGGTCCATTCGGCCATTTTAAGATAAGCGACAATGCGCACAGACCGGCCATCTTCGTGGCTGGAGGAACTGGTTTCGCGCCCATCCGCTCCATCTTGGATGCCGCAGTCAGTCGAAAAGACACCCGCCCCGTCCGATTGTTCTATGGTGCCCGTACTTCGGATTCGCTTTATTGCACCGACGACGCGGACCGTTGGCGGTCGACACTTCCGGATTTCAAGTTCTTTCCGGCTCTATCGGACGAGCCGATCGAAACTGGTGTTGACGCCTTTCGGGGCAATGTAACGGACCTACTCGACAGCGAACTCGGTAGCGAGGTGTTCGGAGCCGAGGCTTATCTCTGTGGACCTCCGCCGATGATCGACGCCGCGATCGACGTTCTGCTCACCAAAGGGATAGAAAAAGAAGATATATTTTATGATAAATTCCTGCCCGCAAAACGCTGATCCCCAGGACGACCTTCGCTCGAAAAGCGTTGTACCGCCTTCAGCGGTGCATAAGGCAGTGATGTCTGATGGAGCGGTAATCTGGCTGCGGAGGTACGGCAATCCCGCTGGACCGCGACTTGTAATGTCTCATGGAAACGGCTTGGCGATTGAGGCGTATGTCTTATTCTGGCGCCAGTTCCTGAACAGTTACGATGTTGTGTTGTTCGACATGCGCAATCACGGCCAAAACCCGCTGCACGAAGCAGCTGGTCATCGATGGAATCGTTTTGTGATCGACATGGAGGAGATCCTGGACGCTATCGACGAGCAATTTGGCGGCAAGCCAGTTGTGGGAGTATTTCACTCGCTGTCGGCCGTGACCGCCGTGAAACATGCGGACCATTATCGGGGACGATGGGAAGGCCTGATCCTATTCGACCCGCCGATCTATCCGCGCCACGGTCATCCGCTACAGCCGGTCGAAGACGCGCATATGCACGATATGGTCCGGCGCGCCAGCCGGCGGCCGTCGCGCTATGACAATCCAGCACTTCTGGCCCAGCAGTTTAAGCGGCGACCGGAATTCCAGGGCTGGGTACCAGGTGCGGCCGAACAGTTGGCCGAGGCAACGCTACGAAGGAATACACAGACCGGTTCCTGGGAGCTTTGTTGCCCGCGTGAGTTCGAAGCCTATATTTATCAAACGAATAATGATCTATCAGTTTGGACTGCGCTCTGTCGGCCACTAAAGGAAACCCCAATAACTATCATCGGTGCCGATCCTGAAATGGAAAATCAACTGCCGTCAGCCAGTATCTGCCGGGCCGTGGCTGAAGAAGCATGCTTACCCTATTGTAGTATCCCCAGGACAACACATTTCCTTCAATTTGAACAACCCGAGTTGTGTTACAAAGCTACTATTGAGGCTTTGGCAGAGGAAACTCGATTGAGGTGTGGTTAGGATGGCGATGTTACGTTAGCCGGTGAGTTGTGGTGCTGATTTGAGATGCACAGATCAATCTATCGCCGCCACTGTTTCCACCCTTCAATCATCCAGATCGCCGTTCGGCTGACCAAGTCACAGAAGTTATTAGCGACTTTTTCTTCCGTCTTAACCGTACACTCCATTTGTTCGGCCTTCTCAGCCACCTAAACAACAATATAATCCCGCGCAGCGTCCGACGTCTTGGCCTCACAATACTCCAGTGTATTGGGTCGGTGGGCAAAATGACGGATCATGCCAAGAGGATCGTCCGTAAGCGCTAGAGCGTGATGATTTTAGACGGAATCGGAATTAGGGGATTCCCTATATCTGCGAATAGTGATTCACCATGGATGCTGGGAAAGGAGGCCAGTATCCATGACGCGACCCTATTCGATGGATCTTCGTGAGCGTGTTGTTTCGGCAGTTGAGGATGAAGGGCAGTCCCGTCGCCAGGCGGCGTTTCGGTTCGGCGTTGGCGTTAGCACGGTGGTCAAATGGCTGCGACGCTATCGTGACACCGGGAGCGTTGCGCCGGATCGGATCGGCGGCTACAAGCCTTCGAAGATTGTCGGCGCGCACCGGGACTGGTTGATCGTGCGCTGCCATACACGGACGACTTCACCCTGCGCGGGCTGGTGGACGAACTGGCCGCGAACGGGGGCTCGATGTCGATTACCGGTCGGTCTGGGCGTTTGTCCATGCGCAGGAGCTCACGCATAAAAAAAGACGCAGGTCGCCAGCGAGCGTGACCGCCCGGACGTCGCCCGACAGCGGGCGCGATGGATAAGCCGTCAGGGCAGCATCGATCCGGCTCGGCTGGTCTTCATCGACGAGACATGGACCAAGACCAACATGGCACCGCTGCGGGGTTGGGCACCGCGCGGCGAGCGGCTTGAGGGCAAGGCACCGCACGGACATTGGCGGACCATGACTTTCCTGGCTGCCCTTCGCCAGGATGGGGTTACGGCACCCTGGCTCATCGACGGGCCGATCAATGGTGAGCGCTTCCGGATTCTATGTCGAGCGCGTTCTCGTTCCGACCCTGCGGCCAGGCGACATCGTTATCATGGACAATCTGGGCTCCCACAAGAGCAAGGCGGTCCGTCAGGCCATCCGCGCCGTCGGCGCAAGGCTCCTGTTCCTGCCCAAATACTCACCCGACCTGAACCCCATTCCCATTGAGCAGCTTTTCTCCAAACTCAAACACTGGCTCAGAAAAGCCAGGAAACGGTCCACCGACGATCTATGCAACGCGCTGGGAGACATCCTCAACTCAATCGCCCCATCAGAATGCCGCAATTACATCGTAAACGCCGGATATGAACCCGTCTAATATCATCATGCTCTAATTCTAAAGCGTCGAAACCCAATACCTGCAGCTTCATTTGTCAGAGCAAAAACCGAATGAATCAGTTCGAACAAGTCTTAGGACAGCGCCTCGTAGTATTTTCCGATGGCCGAAGAAAGATCAGTGCTGGCACTGAAACCGAGATCGTGTTGTGCCCGCTCTGGACTTAGAATACCTGAATAGTTGACACTCGATCCGAGATAATTCAGCCCGTCACCAATAGAGATTTCAGCGTTCGGATAATATTGCCGAACAGCCCTGGCAACATCGTGCAGAGTATACCCCCTACCTGTTGCGATATTGTAAATACTATTCGGTAACGTTGGGGCCAATAAGGCCGCTACGACCCCCCGTGCGGCTTCCTGAGCATAGATCATATCATCGACTTGATCACCGCCAACAGGAATGGTCACCGGCTCCCCGTAAAACGGATTCTCGATTAATTTGCTCAAGGCGCCGAAGCGGCCATGCCGTGTGGTCTTGCCCGGCCCAAAGATGGTTGAGAAACGAAGGGCAGCGAATTCCATATCGGAGATTGCTGCAAATGCCTCTCCAAACCTCTCTCCAATGATTTTGCAAAGATCATAGGTCGCCTCGTGGTGGGTGGCGTTGGTCTCGTCGACAGGGCGGTAGGTCGGTGGGCCGAAGCAACCATTCAGACTGCCATAAACCGCCCGTGATGAGGCGAAAATAAACCGGTTAACCCCAACACAACGGGCAGCCTCCAAAAGGTTAATGGTAGCCAATGCATTGATTTCGAATGTTCCGGCCGGATTGGGATCAATGTCCTGATGACCGACAGCGGCGGCCATATGAACAACTGCCGAGATTTTGTGCCGCTCCAGCACATCCAGAATATGATCGCGTATTCGAATGTCGACCTTTTCAAAAACGATGCGTTCGACATAGCGCGCGCCAAGCAGAGAAAAATCTTCTCTATTGTCGATGACGACTGTTTCGATGCCGCGATCTACCAATTCCCGCGTTACCCACGCGCCGTTAACACCAAGCCCACCTGTGATAAGCACCCGCATCGTTGTCATTTACTTGTCAATCCGTTGCTGAAAGACCTCAATTCTGCCGGCGCACTGCGCGCAAGACAGCGTAACCAGTCGAAACCGTGGGCTGATGCCCGCCACTCTGGCCGCGATAAGAGGACCCGCCGCCGCCAGGTCCGCTGTTGTCATCAATGGCGTGCTGGCTTTGCCGTTTTGTCCCCATAGCGGTTCTTCGCAATGGGGACAGTTTTGCGGCAAGGTGACGGGCAATTCATCCTGTGTCAGGGGACGCCCGTCATCCGCCTGAACAGGGGCCTGACGCAATCGGTTGGTCTCATCAATATCGATGGTGCCATCTGACGCCATATGCACATTGTACAAACGGGCGGCCCACTCCCCTGTAACTGCGCCACTTGCCAAATCTTGTGCGACAGCGTCGACAGACCGTCGGCGCGGGTCACCAAACCCGCCCCCACCATGGGTAACGGACAGAAACACATCGCCCGAATTCAGCGCCACACGGGCCTTCGACGGCAAAGATTTGACATCCCCTGCCGACAGCGTTGTCGATCGATCCGCGCATTGGCGGATCAACCCGGTGCTGTCGGATTTGGTATGAACCAACGCGCCCAACGCGCCAGCGCCAGGCATCCCGCCTGCCAATCCCGGCGATCCTGAATGATCACTGCCAAAACTTGTGACAATAACTTCTGCCTGGGTTGCGCCGTGGGAGGTGATTGCCATTTCAACACTGCGGCCCCCACGATACTGGCCAGCCCCCCCTGAATCAGGAGCAAGCCGGCGGAACAGATGCAGGATTGGAAACCTGGCTTCCGCTGTTTCCACATTCATTGCGCCACATCGCGGTGAATGCAGATAGCCTGCCGCATCATACCCATCGGCAAAACTGCGCGCACCACCGCCCTGTAGCCCGGACAGACCCAACATGGTCGCAAAGGATCGACCATTCTCGCGCTTGCCAAAGATGTTTACGCCATAAGGGGCGCCCGCCCATCCGGCCATCGTGAGCTTTCGACTTTCCTGTCCATCCAACATCATGCGGGCAACCGCAGCGGCAGAGGCATCCAAGGCGGCCCAGCCCGAATTGATAACCCCGGACGCCACTGGTGCCGGGAAATTGCAATCCACGATACTGCCCGGACGGCTGTCGATCCGGATTCGGTCCATGATCCCTTCATTCCAGGTCATGCCCGCACATAAATGTGTCAGGACGGCACTGAATGGACCGGACTCCAGTGTCGGTCTGGTACAGTTAATCAGGCCCGCCGCCTCGTCATCACTGTCAGTAAAGTCAAATATCAGGGTGTCACCGGATTTTGTCAGGGTCAGGCGAATGGTTGTCAGGCTGTCAGAATGACCATCATGATCAACATGCTCTTCGGTTTTCCAAACACCATCCGGCAGGGCCCGAATTCTATTGCGAAGCATGATTTCAGAATCCCGCAAGCTATCGGCCATGACGTCGACAACAATCTGTGCGCCATATTTATCGAACAGCTCTGTCATCCGACGGCGCACGACGCCTGCAGCGGCAACCTGAGCCCTGAGATCAAGTTCCGCCAGTGCGGGAGTGCGGGAATTTGTCATCAGCGTCGCCATCACTTCATCGGCGATCTCTCCATCCCGAACGATACGCAAGAAACGGTAGCGCGGTGCCTCCTGAAAGGCATCATATGCATCCAGATTCCAGCTGCCAGGCACAGGACCTCCGACATCGGCATGATGGATCACCGAGCTGGTCCAGGCGACAAGCGCGCCATCAATAATGATCGGTGCGACCAGTGCGACATCGTTTTGATGCACCGCCCCCATCCAGGGATCATTCGTGATGAACATATCCCCATCACGCAATTTGCCTTCGCCAATGATCTTCATACAATTTTTGATGACATGCGACAGGGCCGTGACATGCGCCAGGACCGACATCCCGCAGGCAACCAGTTTGCCTTCTGCGGTGGCGATCCCAACGTTGTAATCCTGGACCTCTGATGCGATGGGGGATCCAGACACGCGTCGGATCGTCGTCGCCTGCTCCTCATTGATCTGCCAAAGACGGTGCTTCAGTATTTCATATGTGACCCGGTCAACACGCGGTGTAAAACTCTGGTCGACTGGATTGATGTCAACTTCAATGGGATGTGTCATCGCGCAGGGTCCTATCTGTCTTTAGAAGCCGCAGTCACAACCAGATTCCCGAACACATCTTTGTCGGCCAGTTGGTTGCGATAAATTGGCACCGTGGTGCGAAACAATTCAATCAAGGCAGGCCCGGAAATTTGATTTCCCGGCTGCATTAGATCGGCCTTATAAATGTCTGTTTCACGCCAGCCGATTTCTCCGCCCCAATAGACAGAGCGGGACCCAGACCGCGCAGCAGATGGATCGCGATCTGCAACCGGCAGTTCGACTGGTTGATATTTAGACGGCAGTGGGATCAGAACATCGGCCCGTGCATTCACCAATTCTATCGGCGAAGCAGGAGAACTGGCGCCTGAACCATAGTTCATGTCATAGAGTTTCCGGAACGTTGCCATCAGATCCTTGATCGCGGCACGATCCAAGGGAAGCGGCGCATCAACCGGAACGGCAATATCAGTCATTTGTCCGATATAGTGAATATCAATGGAAAGCCGCAATTGAGGGTCTGCGCCACTGATAGAGAAATCGTCCCCGATTTGATCCTGGGCCTGATCGGCTATGCGTGTCAGAATGTCATTGACGGTTTGAACAGTCTCATCTGGAATTTCTGTATCCTGAGCAATCACTTGCAGTACAGAACCTGTGACGGAAAACTGAACATCGGCCTGGGCAATTCCATAGGCCGAAAAGACCGATGCATAGGGCGGAATAACGATTTTCTTCGCCCCGATCTCTGCGCCGTAGGCCGTGCAATGCGCTGGACCGCTGCCGCCATAGGCCAACAGAACGAAATCCCCTGGATCATGTCCCTTCTCGATTGTCACCTTGCGGATAAGATCTGCCATCTGATTGTTGACGATCTGAAGGACGCCATGCGCCGCCTCTTCAGCCGACAATCCAAGCGGTCGCCCGATCCGCTCTTCTATCGCAGCAACCGCATAATCCCTGCTGGCCCGGCCATGGGCAAAGGCGAAGGAAGATGTGTCAATAAATCCAAGGACGACATCCGCATCGGTTACCGTGGGATCAAGCCCCCCCAACCCATAACAGGCGGGACCGGGATTTGAACCGACGCTGCGCGGACCAACCTTTATATTGCCATTGTCATCCAGCCAAACCGCACTGCCCCCTCCGGCGCCGATGGTCTCAATATCGACCGCAGGGACCGTCAGGATATGCCGATGAATTACGGTTTGGGCAGATCGGATCGGTTGTCCGCCAACGACAAGGCCGACATCGAAACTGGTCCCGCCCATATCGGTCGTGATGATGTTGCTTTCCCCTATCAACCCACCAATCTGCTGGGCGCCAACAATACCGCCGACGGGACCCGACAGCAGCGTTGTGACCGATTGATGCCGAACATTTTCCATCGGACTGACGCCCCCGATGGACTGCATAATCAGAACCGGACCATGATACCCGTTGGACTCCAGCGCGTGACCAAGATTGGACAGGTGCTTTTGCAGCAACGGATTTAAATTTGCGTTCACAACGGCGGTATTTGTGCGTTCATATTCCCCCAACACCGATGCTACATCTGTAGACGCCATAATGTGCAGGGTCGGGAATTTATCGCGCAGAAAGCGACAAGCCTGCTGTTCGTGAGCCGGATTGGCATAAGAATGCAGGAATGAAATGACAATCGCCTCCACACCCGCTTGCACTAGCCGTGTCGCGCCTGCTTCCAATGCGTCCATATCCAGCGCCAGAATTTCTGTACCCTGGGCATCCATGCGCCCGGAAACACCGGCAATATCAAGCTCAGATACAATCGGTGGCGGTGGATCGTTTAAGGTATATTGCGTCAGTTGATACTGATCCAATCCTTCCGTTCGCGCCTTAACGCGACCAATACGCAATGTATCTTCAAACCCCTTGGTACAGATCAGGCCTGTACGCACGCCAGTGCGCTCAATCATGCCATTAGTGGTGACCGTCGTGCCGTGAAAGACCAAGGTGCAGTTATCCAGAACCGATTGCGCGTCTAAATCCAACGCCTTCGCAGCGATGCCAACGGCTTCCATAATCCCAACCTCGGGATTGTTCGGCGTGTGCAGGGACTTCCCAACGGCGATGCGCCCCGTATCATCGACAAGTACGAGATCCAGAAAAGTCCCACCCGCATCAGCAGAGATTGTGTAATTCGCCATAACCTATAAATCCTATCGCTTGAAACTATCAGGCCGAAACCATTGCTGCGGACGACGCCCCGGACGTTCGATAACGCTCCAAAGTCAGCACAAAATCGGCCAGCCCTTCCTGCAACCCGAAGGCTGGACTGTATCCAAGATCCCGCCTGGCATCCTCGATATCTAGCACACAATAGTTCGGGTCCTTTTCAGTGGGAGCAAAATTAAAACCCGGTGCCACAGTAATCATCTTCGCAGAAAAATGATCGCAGACCTGGGTTACGGCCTCACCAAACTTAATGCCACGGCCAGATCCCAGTTGATAAACCCTGGCTGGCAATTTTTCGACTGTACAGGCGGCAACGGTCCCCGCCGCGCAATCCTTAATGTAGACAGGATCAAACACCTGATCCGCCCCGGGCAAATCGAGTGAACAACCGTCAATCGCGGCCAAGATGACATCGTTGAACACACTGGCCTGGCTACGCTCAGGTTTTATGACGCGCTCAGCACCATAAAAGTCAGCATAACGGATCGCGCAGAACTCAAAGAAACCATTCCTTGCATAGCAAAGCCCCAGGTCTTCCGCTGCCCGCTTGAGGATCGTCAATGGCAGTCGAGGCCCGGTAAAAGATGACGGGACAGGGTCGTAATAGGGCGCACCATAGGGCGTACCTTCCGTGCGTGCGATAACACCACGGGTGCTGCCAAAAATGACCCGGCCCACATCGCAAAGCTTCGCAGCTTCAAAGATGTTCAAGGTTCCTTCGAGATTGATTTTGGACAGCATATAAGGGTGCGTTGTGTGATGCGGCGACATGACCGCACCCAGATGCACGATCTGATCAATGCGATCCTGCTTCAGTAATTCAATAATCCAAGGAAGATCCTGAAGGTCGCCACGGACAAATCTGTATTCTGATCGAATATCCGACAGAAACCCAACATCCGGCTTCACATCCATAACGGTGACAGTGTGCCCCTGTGCGTTCAATTGCCGAACCACATTGACCCCGATGATACCAGTTCCGCCCGTCACAAGGACATTCATTGGCATTTTCCTCCATACCCCGATTTATTCTTGGAATGTACCCGGATGTTGTTTGAAACCACTATCCTCAGGTCATTCATTTTTTTCGATAATGCATACATTTTTATAATTAACAATGAAAAACATGCGAAAAATGTTTGATTATGTATGCAATGCATGCATTGTCTCATGACAATCTGTGAAACGGTGGTGTCACTATCGTCGTATCCTAAAAACGACCCGATACAGATGGTCGACGCTAAAACAAATGGGAATGAGGAGGAAACAATGTGGAAAAAATATCAGGGCCTGATGGCCTTATGCCTATGCGTACTTTTAGGTCAAACCCAATTTGCAAAGGCAGCCGATCCAATTGAGCTGTCTTTTTCAATTTTCCTGCCGCCACAATCGATCAGCTACAAAGACGTTCTGGTACCCTGGGCTGAGCGGGTAGAAGAAGCATCCAACGGTGAGATTAAGATAAAGCTGTATCCCGGCGGTGCTCTTGGAAAAAGCCCTGCCGTACAATTGGATCTATTGACCAATGGCGTGGCAGATATTGCCTGGATGATCCCGGCCTATAGCCAGGGGAAATATCCTGACAATGAAGTCCTGAACCTTCCCTTTCACGTCGCCAGTTCGGTTGAGGGCAGTGTCAGCTATTGGCGATTATACGAGAAGGGATTGCTGCGCGGCTATGAAGACTTGCAGCCGCTCGGTCTCTTCACAACAGCCCCCTACAGCCTGCATACAGCAAAACCGATGACATCGTTAAGCGATGTGTCCGGGTTGAAAATTCGGTCCGCAGGTCAGGTTGATAATGCTATCCTGGAAAAAATCGGGGCGACCCCTGTTGGCTTACCCGTGACACAAGCGGCCGAGTCGATCAGCCGTGGGGTTATCGACGGGTCCCTGGCAGAATGGATCGGACTGAATGATTTCCGTATTCTGGATGTCACCAAGTATCACCTGCTGGTGCCGATGGGGGCCGTCCCGATCATGGTCGCCATGTCAAAAGAGCGCTTCGACGCTTTGCCGGAATCAGCCCAGAAGGCCATTCTTTCGGTCAGCGGTGAAACTTTCTCCCGTGCATTTGGTGAGGTATTTGATACCGAAGCTGATCGCATCCACAAGGAGACTGTGGCCAGCAGCAAGCATGTTGTCACGGAACCAGACGGTGCCGCTTTGGAACAATGGCGTACAGAACTGGGCGAAGTCAGCGATGGCTGGGCAAAGAACCAGGAAAATGGCGCAAAACTAAAAGCCTCGCTTGAGACGATCTTGTCAGATATCAGAGCAGGACGCTAGATTTTGATCGCGGGGCGCTTCGGGTTTGAGTAAAATCTAAACCGAAACGCCCCTCTTTCTTTAAGCCCGGCATAAGGGGGAATCTGACATGTCCGTGCCCCATCGCCCGAACAATTTGTATCAATTGGCAGGTTTACTTGCCAAAGCCGTTGCCGCGGCGGGATTGGTCTGCTTTTTAATCCTTGCTGCGATGACAGTGCTGGACGTTCTGATGCGCTGGCTGTTTAACAGTCCGATCAGCGCTGTTGGTGAGTTCTCAGGCCTGATTACCGCAGTATCCGTCGCCGCGACATTTCCAATTGCATTATGGAGCAAACGGGGCGTCGCTGTGCGCATTTTTGGGGCGTGGTTCGGACCGACAGGAAATGTCGTTTTGGAACTGCTGTCCCATATGGCCACCATCGGGGTATTGGCTGTCATCGTTTACCAGATGGGCCGTTTTGCAACCCGTGAGGCCGCGATGAACAGTGCAACATGGTTACTGCATTGGCCGACCGCACCATGGTGGTGGGCTGTAACAGTTATTCTAGGGATTGCCCTGCTCGTAGAAGCTCTTGTGACCTTCGACACGATCCACGACCTCCGCCGAGGCGACCAAGCCTCAAACCCGACAGTTTCGTTGTAATGGATGAGTATCAGGAGGCTTTATGGACTCGACCTTGATCGCGGCCCTGGGGATCGCAGGCATGTTTGCCCTGATCCTGTTGCATGTGCAGATCGGGATTGCGATGGCAATTGCCGGGGTGTTGGGCGTTGCCGCATTGATCGGCTGGGGTCCGGCATTATCACTTTTGGGTACAGAAACGGTTGCTAATTTATCCAGTACCGATCTGGCCGTTGTGCCATTATTCCTTCTGATGGGCAGCTTTGCCTCCGCCGGCCGCATGTCGACAGAAATCTATTCACTGGCCCAGGCAGGGCTGGGACATCGACGCGGCGGCCTTGCTTATGCCACGATTATGGGCTGTGCCGGGTTTGGGGCCATCTGTGGATCGTCCCTTGCAACAACCGCAACATTTGGACGAACCGCGCTGCCGGAAATGCTGCGCCACGGGTATAAAACGTCATTTTCGTGTGGCGTTATTGCGGCGGGTGGAAATCTGGGATCCATCGTGCCCCCCTCTATCGTCATGGTAATTTACGCCATTCTGGCGAAGCAATTCATCCTGGATGTCTTTGTCGCGTCGATCATTCCTATCATTCTGACCGTGATGGCAATGTTAGCGACCATCGCCATTGTCGTTCGTCTGCGGCCGGATTGGGCGCCTTTAAGCGCCCGCGCAACCTGGTTGGAACGCCTCGGCGCTTTGCGCAAGGCCTGGGCGGCCGGCATTTTGGTCTTCGTCGTTCTGGGTGGCATTTATGGTGGCGTCTTTACCGTGACCGAGGGAGCATCCGTCGGCGCGATTGCTGCGCTGGGCATTGCCCTGGTTCGCCGCCGCATGAGTTTGGCGGATTTCTGGAAGGCGCTGTTGGATGCTGCCCAATCCACCGCAGCCATCTATATTATAATTATCGGGGCCTCGGTTTTCGCCTATTTTGTAACGTTTTCTGGCTTGTCCGAAAGTTTTGTTACGTTTCTTCAGGGCACCGGATTGCCCCCGCTGGCCATTATTTTCATGATATTACTGGGCTATATTATCCTGGGCAGCATATTTGAAACCATCTCGGCCATGCTGATCACCCTTCCCTTTGTCCTGCCGCTGATCATTCAACTTGGCTATGATCCGATCTGGTGGGGAATCATAAATGTGGCGATCATCGAATTGGGAATGATCACGCCTCCCATTGGGATGAACGTGATGTTGCTGCATTCCATGACGCCGTCCGTACCTCTGCGCCAGATTTATACCGGCGTGGCACCGTTCATTCTGTGCAATTTGCTAGTACTGCTGGTATTGGTTCTTGTTCCAGATATTTCACTCATCCTGTTGCACTGGATGAACTGAAAAATGCTGCCATGACGAGAGAGGCGAAATGTCCACCCAAGTTGAGAATGCAACACAAATCCTTCGAGAAGCCATCCTGAGCGGCACCTATGGCGCGGGGGAGAAACTGAAGGAAGTGCATATAGCAGCCAGCCTGGGGGTATCGAGAACTGTTATCCGATTGGCACTCAGTTCTCTGGAACTTGAAGGGCTTGTGGCTCACACGCCCAATCGTGGTTTCAGAACTAAAAGATTCACACTGGATGAAGTTTCCGATGCAATCATCCTGCGGGGAGAAATTGAGGCTATCGCCGCACGCTGCATTTGTGAAAAAGGGATATCCGATGCGAATGTGTCGTTGTTCCGCGACCTTCTTGATAGCATGAAAACGGTCCTCGCTTCAGGATTCTCACAACGCGAAGCACGGCTAAAATGGATGGAACTTGTAGCTGAATTCCATGCCTTGATTGTCAGCGCCTCCGGTAACACAGCAATTCATTCAACAATTGCTCATCTTTCACGCATTCCACTGGTGGCGCCGCACAGTGTTGTCTTCGACCTGTCTTCCGACGATTTCAGCCTGGAACGTGTCAAGCGCACCTATGAAACCCGGGTCCAATTGGTTGAGGCATTAATTCAGCGGCAAGGCGGCCACGCTGCTGCCCTGATGATCGGGTATGCCCATCAGGCGTGCCGTAACAAGCGTGCCAGTGTTGAGGGTATGCGCCTTGGCAAACCCGTCTCCGCAATCCCGGGACTTGGTTTGATCAGCCGCTCCGAAGAACGGTGAAAGTCGGATCAGTTCATCATTCTTTTTAAAATGAATGCAATTCCTTCAAAAAATCCGATTTCTAATTGATTTATTGGGCTCAAAATAATATTTTGCATGCAATTCTTGTTTCTGTGATTTTTTGCGAAGGGGCGATCATGCCAAAAGATGACATTCAAACGGACCAAAATTCTGCAATCAACACAGGCCTGCGTCCGGATGCGCTGCCACGACACAGCACGCCGCCGCTGCAATCCAGCCGGCCGCCGCGCTGTCCTCCCTTTGTGGAAATCACCAAGTCTGATCAATTGCTACCCTATTTGGAGCATGTCGCACAACGGCCCTATAACCACGGCCTGAATGCGTGCTGGGACTTGAAAGAGGGCGAGCGAGTGATGCTGCGTGTCGATAATTGGCACAGCGAACTGACGATTGAGGCCTGCAAAAAGATCCTTGAGAAGTACAAGGTCAAATACGAGATCAAATACATCGACCGCGGCCCGATCCCCCAATGGGTCGGCGCGGATGAAGTCGATTACTACCTGTTCCGCACCAAAGAGCTCGCTGAGTGGATGGACATGTGGGAAGAGGAAGAGAAGAACCAGAAATACGATAAAATCCTGATGGGCTATGGCGGTCCGGTACTGGCCGAACGCTTCATCAAGATTCAGCGCATGCCCTTCATCACGCCGGAAATCCTGGCCTCCCCGGCCCATGCCATGCCCATTGAAGTCATCAATGCCATGGACAAATGGACCTGGGACCGGATTCGCAATGCCAAACGGGCGCGGATCACCGATCCCGAAGGCACCGACATGTCCTTTACCAATCACGATGAATATTGGGATGCCAATCGCGAATTCTATAATCCGGAACTGACCGCGCGGACCTGGACCGGGAATGAGCATTTCGGCAAGACCTACCTGCCGGGCCACATTACCGGACGCCCCTGGATGTTCCATCCGTTCAAAGAAGACGGCTGTGGCATCATTGCGGGCACCACCAACCATATCGCGCCTTGTGACTGGACCCAATTGGTCGTGGAAAACTCCAAAATCACACAGATCAATGAAGGCGGCGAATTTGGCCGCAAACTGCGCGATGTTATGGAGCAGACCAAGGATATCCAATATCCGACCTTCCCTGACAAAGGTATCATGCATTGGTGGGAAGCATCGATTGGCACCAATCCGCATATCCATCGCCCCCGTAAGGACTTCCCGTCAGGCTTTGTGAATTGCTTGTATGAGCGAGTCCGGTCCGGCGTTATCCATATGGGCTTTGGCACCATCATTTCGTCTATGGCGGAACGGGAAGCAGCCCGTATGGGCCATCTTGTCGGCCATTGGCATCTACACCTCTACTTCCCGACCTATACCTGTGAAATGGCCGGGGATAACGAGAATATCATTGAAAATGGTCGCCTTCAGGCGCTCGACGACCCGGAAATCCGCAAGATCTGCTCGAAATATGGCGATCCGGAAATGTGGATGGATGAAAGCTGGAACCCTGCCGTCCCCGGCATCAACATGGATGGGGATTACTGGGATCACTATGCCAAGGACCCGCTTCACTGGGTGAAGACGGAATTGGAAGTCTGCCGCAACTACCACCCGATGTTTATGAAGATGGTCGGCGCAGACGACAAATATTGCCACGGTGCCGGCGCAGATTGGTGGAAAGGCGGATGCTGTGAACACAGCGGCGTCTCTGCACCCGTCCTGCCTGGAAATTGCTGTTGGCATGACCACGACTGGGAATATGTAACATAATACAGTCTTGTGTGGCGTGTTTGATACCCAGCTCAATATAGCCTGCGCAGGCTATATTGAGGCGGCTTCTACTTGACCTGCGATCTCATCTCATCGAATATTTTCAGGGTAGTGTCAGAGCAATTCGAACCAGTCTCAGCATGTGGTTAAATGATGGAACCTATGTCGAATAAATCTGGCGCCACTCGGCGAGAGCAGCGGCTCGATTAGCCTTCAAATTGTCGCTGCGACATTGTCAGAAGAAACTAGATTGAGGCAATTTGAGTATCCGGATAGCCTCCTTAGATGACAAAATCACCATTCCGTTATTTCAAAGACGTCACCCGAGATCATCCAGTTCGCGGTCATGATGTACGTTCGGTTTCCACATGTCTGACGTCAGCGCCTATGGGACAGATTAGTGGAATTGCATAGGAGAGGATTTCTGGTTCATCGTAATGACCCGAAGGGGAATGAAGATGAGACAGAAATCGCAGACACGACAGACAGGTAGCGACAAGGCCATTAAGGACATTCGCCGGGCGACCCGGAAGCAATATTCTGCTGAAGAAAAGATCCGTATCGTTCTAGACGGCTTGCTTGGCGAAGAATCTATTGCCGAGTTGTGTCGGCGCGAAGGCATCGCCGAGAGCATTTATTACACAAATGGTCAAAGGAGTTTCTTGAAGCTGGCAAGCGCCGACTTGCTGGTGATACAGCGCGTGCAGCCTCCACGGGTGAGGTGACGGCCCTTCGCCGGGAGGCAACTGCTGTTTGTTCAGGGGATGCGTCCCATCCTGGCCGACAAGATACGCTACTTCGACCGCTGGGAATGGCGTTTCTGGGGCAAATGGGACAAGTGGCAGGATTGACCTGCGGATATCAGCAAGGTCGCCCTCTGGGCGGCCCTGTTCTCTTTTAAATGATTGCTGAAACAAACATTTGGGATCTCAAGACGCCATAAATCCACATTACGGCACCTCAAGAAACTATTCTTGTTGAAATGACTGCAAAATACCTATATGGTAGCTTGAGATACCCTAATCATTAAATGCGGAGCCTCAAGCGACCATGGTTGCCCGAAATCCACTCCTGACAGCGCCACCCTATGAGGTGGAAATGTCCCTGAAAACACTTGGTGCTAATCTGCGCACTGCGCGGTTGCGCCGTAATCTGTCACTTCAACAGGTAGCAGAAAAGGTTGGCGTTGGACGGCATGTGGTTTCCTCCGCCGAAAAGGGGAAACCGTCAACAGGTATAGCCATATATGCCGCAATCCTGTGGGCGCTTGGTCTCATCGACCAGCTCTCCGTCGTTGCCGATCCAAATCATGACGAAGAGGGCAAAGCACTTGCTAAACCCCGTGAGCGCGCGCGCGCCGGTACAGCGAAGGGGTTAAGCGATGACTTCTGAGATGGGCCAGTCCGAATGCTTTGTTTACATTACCCTGCCTGGCCAGACAGAGCCCGTAACGGCTGGGCGTTTTGTTCTTACCAAAGACAGGCACGGGGTTTCTGTCGGGCGGTTCATCTATGGCCGTAGCTACAGAGATCGTCCGGATGCGGTAGAACTTGACCCGGCTGAGCTGAAGCTTGCCCCTCGAACCTATGAAACAACAGCAATGGGTGGGGTATTCGGTGCCCTTCGAGATGCAGGGCCTGACTATTGGGGACGACGGGTCATTGAACGCCATGCAGGGCGGGCGCAACTGGGTGAGCTCGACTATCTGCTGCACTCCCCCGATGACCGTGCAGGCGCTCTCGGGTTTGGTATTGGACCGCAACCTCCTGCACCTCGACGAGACTTTAACCAGACACTTGACCTGGGAAAACTGCTGGCCATCGCAGACGCAATCATTAGCGAAGAGGACGTGAGCCCTGATGCGGCAGCAGGCCAGATCGAGGAACTACTGCTCGTCGGCACCTCCATGGGGGGCGCAAGGCCAAAAGCCGTTGTAGAGGATGATGACGGGCTGTGGATCGCAAAATTCAGTCGCCCGGACGACAAATGGAATCAGGCACGGGTTGAACACAGCATGCTTTTACTGGCGCGCGATTGCGGGCTGACGGTATCGACAAGCAGGGTGATCACAATCGGCGGCAGGGATGTATTGCTCGTCAAACGGTTTGATAGAGAGAAAACAGACGCTGGTTATCTGAGGGCTCGGATGATCAGCGGCCTCACGCTGCTTCGTGCAGAGGACAGTCACCGCTCCCGTGACCGCTGGTCATACGTGTTATTGGCAGAGGAACTGCGCCGCACATGCACGGAGCCGAAGAAGCAGGCGAACGAACTCTTTCGCCGCATGTGCTTTAACGCCCTTATTTCGAACACAGATGATCACCCCCGCAACCATGCCATCATTGCCAAGGACAGGGACTGGAAACTCTCTCCTGCCTATGACCTTACGCCTTCGGCACCTGTAAGCCTGGAACAACGCGACCTTGCCCTTACCTGCGGAGATCAGGGGCGCTTTGCCAATATGGAGAATCTGCTGTCCCAGTGTGAACGGTTCCTGCTGAACCGAGAGGAAGCGGAAGCCATCATTGCAGAAATGCAAGAGGCCGTTGGCAAGTCCTGGTACACTGTGATGCGCTCCACAGGGGTAACTGAACGGGACTGCGACCTGCTCAAGGGCGCTTTCGTTTATCCGGGTTTCAGACAAAGCAGACCATAAAAGGTAAACAGCCGAACCAAATCCTTGATGCAGTCATGTCCGCATAAATGTCCGTTTGGCGAGAACCTCAAGAGTCGGAATTTAATACAGTTTATCAAATTAACTTCCGCCAAAAGCTCGATTGAATGTCCGCTTATAACTTCGTCTTTCAGAACAAAAAGAAGCCACCCCGAGGGGTGGCTTCTGACTTGCGCATTTAGAGCAAGCCCTCCGATTTTAAAACATTGATGAGCTTTTCAGCCAGGATAAGACCTTCCTGACGCTTGACGTCATGGAAGTTGTCGTACCTCTGGCCGCACTCTCCGAGAGCCTTTTTCACCGCAACATTCGCAGCGGTAGCTGCTGCGAAGCGGAGTTGAAGCACAGCGCCGACGATGCTCTTGTAACGACCATTAAGGCCGTTGGCTTCTTCATATGCCTGTTTTGCTTCATTACTCGCTTCGACATACTCCTTGCCCATCCACGTCACCTGATTGAAGAGCGACAGCGCCCGTTCAGAGACGAAGATACGAAACGGCTCAAGGGCATCATCGAGGCCCATGTCGCGCGTCAGAAAGAGCAAGGATTGATCGAGCTTGTCCTCCGTCGGAGTAACAAGGTCATAGCGCGTCGACCAGGATTGCCGCTCCCACATTTGCTTGCGGACTTCCTGTTTGGTCGTCCAGCGGTTAACGGGGAGTACATCACGAGGATCAGTGTTTGCATCCATAAGTCTGTACCCGAAAAAATCGGGCTCCCTGGTAAGAGTTGGGGGAAAGACCGAAACGCCGCATGCGTCGCAAAAGAGCGACGGT
Source organism: Rhodospirillaceae bacterium (assembly GCA_002709955.1). Lineage (GTDB taxonomy): Bacteria > Pseudomonadota > Alphaproteobacteria > UBA8366 > Aestuariispiraceae > Pacificispira. The sequence goes on along the minus strand of PAQY01000008.1, from coordinate 2,303 downwards.
TTAAGGTCAAGCGGGATGAAGATGTTTCGGTTACAGATGCTTATGTCGCTTTACGAAAACGCTTTACTGACCATCAATGAGGGTCAAAGCCCCAAATCCCGCATGCCACGTTCCCGCTCACGCTGGCGGCGTCGCTCTTCGTGTTTACGCCATGCCCGGTAGAGCTGCTCTTTGCGATCCTCGGCAAGGCGGGCTTTATGGATCATATCGCCGGTTACTCGGTCCAGCGCCTTTGCCCGGGCCTTAATCTTCTCCAGAACCACACCACTTATCCAACCTGCATTCCCACCTGAGCGTTGGAGCGCTTCATAATCTCTGACAGCAAGCTCCATCGCCCGCCTCTGCTGGTCAATGCGGGAAAATGCACCTGCAACTCTGTCCCGTGCGTCACGCCACTGGCGGCGGTGCTTGACTAGCGCCCGATAGGCTTTGTCGGCCTCACGCTTTCCGGTGTGGCCAACAATGTCTTTTTGTATCTCCCCCAGCACGCGTGGGTCCTGCGTGACCATGGCATCGGCCATGTCACTGCCGTGGGTCGCCGAGGCCGGAGCCGCGCCGAACATCCCGTCCAAGCGGCATCGAAAATGGAAGGCCTGCTTCAGTAAGAGATTGTATAAGGAACGCAACAGGGTCGAGCGGTTCTTCAATCGTATCAAACACTTCCGACGCATCGCGACACGATATGAAAAACACGCCGCTAACTACCTCGCCATGCTTAAACTCGCCGCCATCCAAATCTGGCTCAGAAGTTAATGAGTCTATGGCCTAGAAGCCGAACCGGCAGATCAGGAGTTCGATGAAGATGAGGAGTACCAGAGGGAGATAGCCGAAGCCAAAAAGAGAGCGGAAGATCGGCGGCAGGCGAAGCGTGGAGACCCGCCCGAACCACCGTCTTTCGATTGAGGTTACTGACGTTGCTCTTCGAGCCACTGCTCGAAGACGCTACGATCAACAAAAATGCGCCCACCTATTTTGATGAGGCATTTGTGGAAGCCATTGGCTTTTGCGTTAAAGATCCACCATCTGATCATCGATTCAGATAGTGCGGGGTTAAATTTCACCAGTTGTGAAATGCTGAGTACGTTTTGAAAGTTCATTCATAACAGTCTCCTTTATTCTCCACATAATTATTTTGGGAAGCGTAGAGACGTATTTCAATAATATCCCAATTTTCCGCCATTTTCATACTACTGATGAGCTAGGGTCAGGACTCATTGAATCCACCATATAACGATTACAGCGATTGTTATGGCGACCATAAAGATGTCTGCACGGCGATCATACCTAGTTGCGATACGTCGCCAATCCTTCATTTTTCCGAACATGTTTCCGACCTTATGGCGTTGTTTATACGTGACCTTGCAGAATGACGCAGGAGCATTTCTGCCTTTTCTGGGAGGGATGCAGGGGATGATGCCCTTGGCCTGCAGGGCTGCGCGGTACTCGTCGCTGTTATACCCCTTGTTTGCGATCAAGATTGCGCCCTCTCGGTCGGGCAGCGTGGGATACAGGATCTTCGCGCCAATATGATCGGATACTTGTCCTGCTGTCAGGCACATCAGCAACGGACGGCCTTCGCCATCGCACACAGCATGCAGTTTCGTGTTTAACCCGCCTTTTGTACGCCCGATGTGGCGGGAAAGTACCCCCCTTTTAGGAGGCTCGACGCCGTGCGGTGAGCCTTCAGATGTGTCGCGTCGAGCATCAGCATATTGGGTGGCCCATCCGCTGAAGCCAAGTTACTGAAAATCCGATCAAACACTCCCAAAACTGTCCACCGTCGAAAGCGGTTATACAGCGTCTTGTGTGGGCCATAGCCCGGTGGGGCATCTTTCCATTGTAGACCATGCTTCAGAACATAGATGATCCCGGAGATAACCCGGCGATCATCCACACGCGCAACACCGTGCGACTTCGGAAAAAGGGCTCAATCTTCGACATTTGATCGGCAGAGAGAAGAAACATATCCGTCATGGCAAACTCCTTTGCCACGGTGAATCACTATTCGCTCATCAATGCAAATTAATAGGTCCTGAGCCTAGGCAGACCGTTGGAACGTGTTGGGCATTTTTGGGAGCAATTACTCCCAAATTACTCCCAAACGCAAAAATGCCCCGCTCCGAAGAGCGAGACTTTTTGATTTAGTCAGTGATTTCAGTGTCTTATTTGGTTGCGGGGGTAGGGTTTGAACCTACGACCTTCAGGTTATGAGCCATTCTTCAACGCCCAGCGAATGGGCATTTACAGTATGCGTTTAATTTGAAAATCAAACCAATACCACTATGCGGAACATATTTTTATTT
>PAQY01000007.1 GCA_002709955.1 Rhodospirillaceae bacterium | reverse complement strand
TGCCGTTCCGATAAAGACCGGAATACATTTTGCGGATTGTGCGATGATCCGCCCCCGCAAATCAAAAATCAGAACGGACAGATCAAACCCTTCCCGAACCAACGTGGAAAAGGATGTACGCACCAGGGCCGCAGCCCCTTCATCGGTAATGGAGATAAGACGATCCCACATGATGGAAAGATCGATAGCATCGAAAGACTGAGGGGCAGACATTCCACCAAACTCCTAAAATAATGCGTTAAGCCTGACCGATTTCGGCCATTAAATGACCACTGGGATGAACCGAAGCCGTATCCCCTGCATCCAGCAGCACCGTGGATTCGTTTTCCTCGACTAGGCAAGGACCTTCAACCACATCCCCCGCGCGCAACAGATAACGATCATAGACCGGGCAATTGATCATCCCACCGGCCAGTCCGAAATAGGCCTGGCGATGCCCCTTTAAGGCATCTTTCGATACGGTGCGGGACGTCACTTCCCCCCCGATCAGCGGGAAATCAGGATCGGGGCCACGGGCCTCCACCTTCCAACTGACAATTTCCAGGGGCAGGTCCAGCAAGGTTTCAAAGACGTCACGATAGGCCGCCTCAAATAAGGGGCGCAGCTGGGATACCAGATCCACCGATGAAACCCCATCAGGCAGGCGGATTTCAATATCATAGCCCTGGCCGCAATATCGCATGTCCAAACGCCGATCCAGGGTGATCTGGGACCGGGACAGATTGTTTTCTAACAGATAGGACATCGCCGACGTTTCAACCGGGGCCATGGCCGCATCGAAACTGTCGGCATTCAGGTCATCGATCTTCATGCGATTTGATCGAACAGTTTCAAAAGCCATGGCACCGACCAGCATGCCAAACGCGGACATGACGCCAGCACCAGCAGGGAAGATCACCTTCGGCACCATCAGCTTCCGGGCGATCCGCGCGGCATGCAGCGGTCCCCCACCCCCGGATGCCGTCATCACGGCCCGGCGATAGTCAAATCCCCGCTCTGTCGCATGAACGCGAAAGGCGCGGCTGATATCCTCGTTGGCGACATCATGAGCCCCCCAGGCGGCGCGAATGACATCCAGATTCAAGGGATCTGCATAGCGGGAAATGGCATCCTGTGCCGCCCCTGCATCCAGCGTCATGCGGCCCCCCAAAAAGCCTTTTGGATCCAGATATCCCAGCGTCAGATTGGCATCGGTCAGCGTTGCATCCTGCCCCCCGCGCCCATAACAGGCGGGACCTGGTTCAGAACTGGCACTGCGCGGTCCCACCCGAAGCCTGTTCAGGCTGTCGATTGACACGATGCTGCCACCGCCCGACCCGATTTCACACATATCGATCACAGGAATGCGCAACTGCAATCCACTGCCGCTTTTATGCTTATAGGTCCGTGCCGCTTCAAATTCATAGGTCTTATAGGGCAGGCCCTTCTTGACCAGGGCACCCTTGGCGGTAGTGCCGCCCAGATCGAACGACAACAGGTTATCGATACCAAGGTCCCGTCCCAGCCGGGCCGACATCAGAACACCCGCCGCAGGCCCTGATTCCAGCAGGCGAACCGGGAAGCGCCGCGCTGTTTCCGGCGTCGTCAATCCACCACTGGAACCGATAATGACCAACTGACCGTGATACCCTAACTCCTCCAAACCCTGCTCAAGCCGCTTTAAATAGGCATCCACCAAAGGCTGGGAATAGGCATTCGCACAGGTCGTCGTCCATCGTTCAAATTCACGGGCATAGGGGAAAACATCTGACGATGTGCAGGCGAACAGATTGGGAAACCGCCGGGCGACGATCTGACGGCTTTGTTCTTCGTGATCGGGATTGGCATAGGAGTGCATATAGCAAATCGCAATCGCCTCCACGCCCTGCTGTTCGACCAGATCCGCGACCTTCTGTTCGACCTCTGCCGGATCCAGGGGGGTCAGGACGCTGCCATCATGCCAGACTCTTTCGCCGATCTCTGCCCGCAATGCCCTTGGCACCAGCGGCTCGGCAAATTGCAGGCGCAGGTCATACAGGTCATAGCGTTGCTCCTGGCCAATATCGAACGTGTCGCGAAAGCCCTGGGTGACCAACATGCCGACACGCGCCCCCCGCCGTTCGATCAGCGCATTCGTGACCAGTGTCGTGCCGTGTACGATTTCGGTGATGTCATCGATGGAAAGGTCATTTTCCTGAACGATTGCCGCGACCCCTTCCAACACAGCGCGGGCCGGATCCCGTGGTGTCGTCAACCGCTTGTGAACTGCGGTCGCACCATCTGGTCGGATCAGGGCAAAATCTGTAAAAGTTCCACCAATATCAATACCCAAGCGTGCCATAATATCCCTTTAAAGACTGTCTGAACCATGCCCTTCTGCCATGACCCCAAGCAATGGATGCCACGACCAGAATGACCGGTCCGGGGGGATGGCAGAGTGATCCGTCTATACCATCGATCCCGCAACGTCCATCGTGAAGACGGAAGAACACTTTCAACTGAACGGGGCACCCTATTGGGGCCTTACAGTCCAGCGTGATTATTTCTAAAAAGGCAGAATGCAGCGTCAGGCAGGCGCGGCACCGCGTTGCGAACGCGGGCTGTCACCACGTTTGTATCTGCTTTTATTTGCGGGCTGCGGCCGCTTCTTCGCGCCATAAATCCCAGGGGCGTTTTACCTGTGCCTCGATTGTGTCGGAACAGGTCTGACACTCGCCTGGGGTCAAATAGCGAACCGTCCCCATTTGTGTGGCCTGCATCTGATAGCGGGCATTCAATTCGGCATAGACCGCGCGATAGACCGCCTGTTGGATCGACCCACCAACCACGGTTGAGCCATGCCCCCGCATCAGGACGATATCTGAATTGGCAAAGCAATCCGCCAGGGCGCGCCCCTTATCGCGATCACTGATCAAAAGGCTGGTGGCATCCCCAAACTCTTCCCGAATCTCAAACACCGGGGCCGCCTGACCGATAAATCCTGCCATATGGAACATGGCGCGCAGCGGCACAGACTCCACCACCGTCAAGGGGACAATGGCGTGAGAATGGCTGTGAACGATGGACTGAACATCCGGCCGCTGACGATAAATTTCGCCATGAATGAAGCGTTCCAGATAGACTCGGCGCGCTTCTGATCCGATGGGGTCTCCGTCCAGGGTGAATTCAACGATATCATCCTCTGTGACCTGACCCGGCGCCATGTTGCGCGCCAGAAGAAAATGGCCCGGATTGTTTTCATGTCGGACACTGATATGACCGAATGCATCGACCACGCCCTGATCATAAAGGATATGATTTGCCGCGACCAAATCCTCCAGAACGGCATTGGAAATGCCCGATGGATGCCGTGGTGATGTCTGTGTCATTGCAATTGCCCTTTTTTGATTGTTCCCACCCAGTCACACGCCCCACAGCCGGATGACATCCCATCGCCCAACTGTGTGTAAAGACGTGCCCCTGTTCTAATACATTCGATCAGGAAGTCCAAACCTGATCTCCACGCACTAGTGTGGTTCTTGCCGCCCGACAGACAGGTACCTAGTGCTGGCCCTAGAGCGGCAGGACGGAAATGCGATCAACCGACGCTTTGCAGGAAGTCTTGGGTTCGTGCCATTTTGGGGGCGGAAAGAACCTCTTTTGGACTGCCTTGTTCGACAACGACACCGCCATCCATGAACACGACCGTGTCGGCCACTTCACGGGCAAAAGCCATTTCATGCGTAACGACAACCATTGTCATACCGCCTTTGGCAAGGTCACGCATGACCTGTAGAACCTCACCCACCAGTTCCGGGTCCAGCGCCGATGTCGGCTCGTCAAACAGGATCAGTTTCGGTTCCATTGCCAAGGCCCGGGCAATTGCGACCCGTTGTTGCTGACCGCCAGACAAACGGTTGGGAAATACATCCGCCTTGTCTTTCAGCCCCACCCTGTCCAACAGATCCATTGCCAGATCACGCGCTGCGTCCTTTTTCATCCGCCGGACAGCAACAGGGCCTTCCATAACATTCTTCAGGGCCGTCTTGTGGGCGAAGAGATTAAAATGCTGAAACACCATTCCGATATGCGCGCGCCGCGCGGCGGCTTCTTTCTCTCGCAACTCGATCAGACAATCGCCCTCACGGTTATAACCGACCAATTCCCCGTCCACCGACAGCCAGCCACCATCGATCGTCTCAAGATTATTGATACAGCGCAGAAAGGTCGATTTGCCAGACCCGGACGGGCCGATCAGGCACACCACCTGACCGCGATCCACAACAAGGTCTATGCCTTTCAGGACCTGCAGGGACCCAAAGGATTTCATCACACCTTCGGCCCAGACCATGGGTTCATTGTTTGTCATGTCAGTACTCATAAACGTGTCGGGTCTCCAGCCTTGGGTTATCGGTCAATTCGTGCTGCGAAAGCCGCGCCCCAGTTTGTGCTCAAGGAAATACTGGCCAACCGAAAGCAGAGAACAGATCGTCAGATACCAGATACTTGCAACGATCAGCAGCGGAATGACCTCAAAGGTACGGGCATAGATCGTCTGGGCGGAGTATAACAATTCCGGAAGGGCGATGACGCTGACCAGGGATGTTGTTTTCAGCATCAGGATCACCTGATTGCCGGTGGCGGGTACGATGACGCGCAATGCCTGTGGCAAGGTAATGCGCCAATAGACTTGCAGGCGGCGCATCCCGATCGCCGTTGCGGCCTCGCTTTGTCCCTGACCAACGGCAAGGATACCCCCACGGATGATTTCCGCCATATAGGCGCTTTCATGCAGGGCCAGCCCCAATAGGGCCGCCATGAACGGCGTGATGGCATTGCCCGAAAGCGTGAAAAGCGTTTCCCCGCCGGGCAGGCCAACGTCAATCTCTGGATACAGGGCGGAAATATTGAACCAGAAGATCAATTGAACCAGCAGCGGGGTACCCCGGAAAAGCCATTTATAGGCAGCGACAAAACTGCGCAGCCAGCGATCCTCGGACAGCATCATAAGGGCCAGGAACACACCGATAATCGTGCCCAGAACCATCGATATGACCGTCAGTTCAATAGTTGTCCAAAGGCCTTTCAGGATGATTGCACTGGTCAGGTATTTAAAGACCACATCCCATTGAAAATTTGGATTTGTTGCACTCATCCAAATCAATCCAAAGACGAACAGCGCCAAGGCAGTATCGGCTGCCAGACGCCCATAGGACGTCCGGCGCACGATCTTTAGCGACTCTCTCTCAGAACGCTTACCGGCCCCCGGTGAGGGGTGCCGGGGCGCTTCCTTATTGACCGTCGTCATTTACTCTCCGTTTATCAGCGGCGCATCCAGGGCCAGTTCCCCGATATGCCAATCGTCCAGAATCTTCTGATAGGTTCCATCCGCGATCAGGGCTTCGGCGGCGGCCTTAAAGACCTGTGCCATCGGGTCCCCCTTGCGGAAGGCAAAGCCAGAAACCCCTGACAGATCTGCCGTCTTTGCCTTTTCAAACAAATCCTCATTCAGGCGGACCATGTAACCGGCATAGGGTGCCCCATCCAGCCAGCCATCAATGCGACCGGTCTTGACGGCCAGGCTGCCTTCATTCGGACCTGCAAAATTCAGCACCTCAAACGCTTCTTTGCCATTTGCAGCACACTCTTCCTGCAGGCGTGGAACCAGTTCAAGCCCTTGTTTCGATCCGGTGGCAACCCCGATCTTGCGACCGCACAGATCATGCAGGTCCAGGCCACTTGGATTGCCCTTTTTCACCATGACCGCCGTACCGGTCTGTTGGAAATCAACAATGTCCATCTTCTCGCGCCGTTCCGGGGAGTCATGAAAATAGGACGTGTCATAGCGTTCGCTTAGAATGCCCGCGATGATGCCCGCAAATTTGGAGGATTCCGTCGTAACAGGAATTCCCAGTTTGACGCCGATGGCCTTTTGAAAGTCCAGCACATAGCCAACCATTTCACCCTTATCATCAATGAAATAGCTGGGCGGATATTGTGGGTCATAGACCGCCACGATGCCGTCCTTATACGCCTCTGGAACTTGCGCGTGAAGGGCGGCATCCGCCCCGGCTGGCAAATCCTGCGCAAATGTCGCCTGTGAGGACAGGATCAGGCCCGCTGCGATTGCAACAATCTTTGGGAAACGATGGAACTGTGATGGATGTGTATGCATCATGTTACCTCACTTCTGGTCTAAACCATTAAGTTAAAGGGGATATTCCCTGATCAGAGAATACGATCCACCAATCTGGCCCAGCCATTTTCTTCTGTGGCATGCCAGTCCGACGTGGTGAAGGTCGCCGAAACGATCTCTTTGATTTCCAGGTCCGCAAGGTCGCAATAGTCCAACTCATACTGTGGCCATTTATTGAATTTGACGCTGCCCTTTCCGATCTTCTTTTCCAGCAGGGTAACGTCCGACGATGTGTCGCGGTTCAGGACTTCCGCAAACCCCATCCCTTCCCGGGATGCGTCAGGCAGCAATCGCAGCAGATAATGTGGGGTCAGTTGCAAGGGGTCTGCCTGGGTCACGGTATCATCTGGAGTCCATTCCAGTTCAACCACCGGCGTCGATCCCAGCTTCACAACGGATCGAACGCCGCCATTGTCCAGCCTGTCGAAAGAGATATCGCTGACAAGCTTTGGATATCCCCATTTCTCACGACCACCCATCACCAGGCGGTTTAAGTTCTCAAACTCAACAATCGGATGCCCGCCCCGCTTTCCCTTATATTCCATCGGTACAATGACGATGATATCCTTGAAGGGCACGACGGCATTGTTGCTGTAGTCCGATGCCGAAATGAAAATCCTGTCACCAACGGGCGTAAAGGGCGTATTGGCCAGATTCTGTTCAATCCAATCCGGATCCACGCGAAGATCGAAACTGATCGCAGGAAGGTTTGGGCAATGACTGGGCACGGTCGTCCCATAAGGCAATCGCTTATACAGTTGAGCGGACGTAAAACCTTCACGCATACCAGATCTCCATTGCGGGCTTGATTCAGGGTAGTCGTTGACAAAAACAGTTATCTCCGGCATCCCTGTAAGTGTTCATTAAGATGAACGTTCATTTAAATGAACACTTGTGTCAATACTGTGTCAAGAGCAATTTCACCCGAAAATTATGTGTTTCTTCCTTGGGGCGTGGTTGGTGGTATGAATGCTATTCTGAGTAAACCACACCCGTTTTTGGAAGTATCTAGGTATGCGCGATCATAAGATCTGTCTTCATATCAGACCCTGTTTTCCTCAGACCAAGCCGTGGAGAGACGCGCGTGAACAAAGAAACCAAGTCGCAGGAGCAAGACAGCTTCGCCCAGCATGTTGGTCAGCGCATTCGATATTTTCGCGACCTTCAGGGTCTGTCGCTTTCTGAGCTGTCGCGGCGCTCTGGGATCGCAAAAGGCACCTTATCAAAGCTTGAATCCGGCACTGGCAATCCGACAATTGTCACACTTGGCGCGCTGGCAGGGATCCTAAATATTACGCCCGGCGATTTTATGGAGCCACGCAATGGGCCGCCCCGAGATCAGCGCGGGCGGAAAAATATATCAGGTCCCGGCATAACCATGCTGTTCCTGCACAAAATCGTCGCGGAAAAAAGTTGGGATATATATGAAACCAACATCCCACAGACCGACACCCCCATCTATTCGGCGACGCATGGAGGCATTGAGCATTTAATCATGGTTGAAGGCGTCGCAGAGGTCGGCCCCGTAGACGCCCCAACCCGCCTCCACCCCGGTGAACGCGTCGCCTTCCCCGGAGACAAGCCCCACCTATATTTCGCAATAGGCGGCCCCTGCAAAGCCTTACTAATGATGGAACACCCAACCAAACGGGCGTAAAAGAACAAGCCCGTGAGAATCGAGGCACAACCGCTGCAACTGGCTACTGCCAATTAGTGAGGTAAAGTCTCAGTCAAAGGCTTCTGGCTAGGAACAATCAGAGTCCCTCAAGCAAGTTCGCCGCTGGGTTCGCCGCGCAGGGTGGTGCGGTACATTACGCGGCGGGTATTATCGTCATAATCGCCCATTGCCATATGGATGGCGCAACGGTTGTCCCAGATCAACAGATCACCTGGGCGCCAGCGGTGCCGGTAGGTGTTTTCCGGTTCCGTTGAATGTTTGTACAAATAGTCCAGAATTGGGCGGCTTTGTTCTTCAGTCAGGCCTTCCAGTTCTACCGTCGTCATTTCCGCAACATATAAGGCGGGCTTGCCGGTCTCATCATGATACCGGACGACAGGTTGCAATACCGGCGGATTGCGGCGGCGGATGTCTGCCAATTCTTCAGCAGAACGGCGTGCCCTGGTTTCACGAGCGACCGACATGTCATGCTTTGCGCGCATGCCGTCCAACATCCGCTTATAAGGCTCTGGCAGGGTTTCCCAACTGCGATACATATTGCCAAACATCGTGTCACCACCAACTTCCGGGGCTTCGTCGCAATACAAAAGCGACCCCAGCGCCGGTCTAGTCGTGGTCGACAGATCAGAGTGCCATTGTCTCCCAACGACAAGCTTCTTCCCGGTGTTTTCAAAATTCGTCACCAGCAGAATTTCAGGATGCTCCGGATGACAGAATTTTGGGATCGCCTCATGCGTTTCCAGTTCGCCCAGGCGGCGACTGAACGCAATATGCTGTTCATGGGTCAGGTTCTGATCCCGAAACAACAGAACCAGATTATCCAACCAGGCCTGACGCAGGAATGCGACGGTCTCATCGGACATGGTCTCATCCGCAAGATTGACCCCAACAACTTCTGCCCCGATGGCGCTGGCCAACTTACGAACGACAATGTTGCTTTGCATGACTGGAAATCCTTCAATTCGTTTGTTGTTACGCGGATGGGACATTGCTGTCATTGGACCAGAAAAGCAGCTTCTTCTGGATGAATTTCATTATCAGATGCAGGCAGATGCCAATTGTCGACAGGCAGACCAGCGCGCCAAACACACCTGCAGTATCCAGATTGAAGTTCATTTGCAGGATCAAGTTCCCCAACCCCTTATTGGACCCGACAAACTCACCCACGATCGCCCCAAGGATTGAGAAAATGATCGCGATTTGCAGTCCCGCAAAGATCATGGGCAGGGCGCTTGGCAAGCGAACGGTCACGAAAATCTGCCAGCGTGTGGCCTGAAGCGACCGCATAAGATCAATCTGTTGCGGATCCGTTGAGCGCAGACCGGCAATGACGTTCACCAGAATTGGGAAGAATGCGATCATCGCCGCGATGATGATCTTTGACGTGATGCCAAAGCCGAACCACAGAATGAATAAGGGGGCGATAGCAACTTTCGGGGTCGTTTGAATGGCAATCAGATAGGGATAGAGGGTTTTTTCCACAATTCGGAATTGCGCGATGAAACTGCCAATGACGATCCCCCCGACCATCGCCAACAGGAAACCCAGAAGCGCCTCTGATAAGGTGTACCATGCATGCTCAATATAGAGCCCATTTCCCAAGCGCTCCACCAAGGCATAGAAGATATTCGATGGTGCCGGGAAAATGTAGATGGGCACGTCCATCCAGTGGATCGCAATCTCCCAGCCCGTGGTGACGATTATAAACAACAGGGGCACCAGGATAATTTCTGGGCGGTTCTTGATCAGACGGATCACGGGATTAGCGCGCGGCGTGCTGATAGCGGCGGTCGTTTCTGTGCTCATTCGATTGCTCCTTGCGCCTTGAACTGGTTGCGCACGCGATTGGTATAGGTGCCAAAGCGGTCGTGGGTCATCGTTTCCAATGTCCGGTCCGTCGGCAGGTCAACGTCAATCAAGTCCGCGATTGTGCCGGGTCGGGACGATAGGACCAACACCCGGGTCCCCAGGAAAACTGCTTCGGGAATGGAATGCGTGACGAACAGAATTGTCTTTCCAGACTCCTTCCAGATGCGACGCAATTCGACATTCATGTTCTCGCGCGTCATTGCATCCAATGCGCCAAAGGGCTCGTCCATCAGCAACACCGCCGGATCGTGAACCAAGGCCCGCGCGATGGCGACACGCTGTTGCATNCCGCCGGAAAGCTCTTGCGGATACTTCTCTCGGAAATCNCCAAGACCAACCAGGTCCAACAGATCCTCTGCGCGCTTACGATAGTCATTCATATTCAATTTCAAGATTTTCACAGGCAGAAGAACGTTNTGAATGACCGTCTTCCANGGNAGGAGAACNGGGCTTTGAAAGACCATTCCGAAGTCTTTCTGGGGGCCTGNAATNAGCTTATCTCGAATGAAAATGTCACCCGACGTGCGGCTCATCAGGCCAGCCAGCATCCGCAGCAGGGTTGATTTACCGCAACCAGACGGGCCGACGATGGAGATGAACTCACCTTCCCCAATTTCCATTGATATGGGACCCAGGGCCTGAATGCGGCCACCATCCCGTGTTTCATAAATCTTGTTTAGATTATCGAGGCGGATAACAGACGAGCGATCATTTGGCGCTTCTGATGCCGATTCAACGATTGACGTTTTATGCATTGGGAACTCCCTCTGGTCCAGTGATGGAGCGTGCATAGGCAAGCCCCCCACCAGACGTCACGATTTCAAGCAGGAACGGGGAAACCGGATCAACGTTATGGACCTGGCCNGATGTATTATTCCGGATGCGCCCGGATGANAAATCAACTTCAAGCTGATCTGCATCCTTCAAACTCTCAATGACCGATGCGGGCGCGATCAGAATTGGAATGCCGATATAGATTGCCAGACGAAAGGGCCCGCGTGAGACGGACTGGCAGATCAGGGCAACATTCATATCTTTCAANGCCAGGAAAGGGTGGCTGTGAATGCTGCCNGTCGCAAAATTCCGCCCGGCAACAAGGATATCACCCGACACGGCCTGTTGGGAAAACTCNGGTCGCGNACCTTCCAAAAGATGGCTGCGCAGCACTTTNGGGTCGTATTCAAACACATGNTNTGGGGCGATCATCTCGTCACTGGCAAGATCATCGCCAAAGCGCCAGCAGCGCCCGGTATAGGGTTTCATTTTACANATCCCCCTTTCACATAATTTCGGGGGTCCGTAATCCGGCCAACAATTGCCGATGCGGCAACGGTTGAGGCGCTGCCCAGATAGATATTCGCCTTGCGCGATCCCATGCGTCCTGAATCATTGCGCGTGCTNGTNCTGATNCGNGTTTCNCCGTCGGCCAATTGTGCCAAGCCGCCGAAACACGGCCCGCATGTCGACGGGGAAATTACCGCACCGGCCCGCATCAAACGGGTCAGAACACCCTGTTCCAGCGCCTGCTGATGGATCCGCNGCGTTGCCGGAATAACCAGCAGTTGGACCGATGGATGAACGGTATGCCCATCCAGGATATCAGCAGCCGCAGTCAGTTCGGCCAATGTCCCGGATGCGCAGGATCCGATATAGGCATGCTGAATAGGCGTATCCGGTAGGTCTATAACTGTGCTGACATTGCTGGGAAGCGGCGGCATGGACACACGGGGGGACAATTCCGCCAAGTCTATCGTCAGGCGGGCGGCATAGACACAATCAGGGTCACTTCGTTCCATTGAAACGCCCTCGATACCACAGTCCTTCAGGAATCGTTCTGTCACAGCATCGGCTTCCGCGATTGCCGTCTTGGCCCCCATATCGATGCACAGGCCACACAGTGTCATCCGCTCCTGTACGGAAAGGTTGGATAGCCCCGGACCGCCAAATTCAATGACGCGGTAATTTGCGAAATCCGCATCGATCTGTTGCATAACCGAAAGCACCAGGTCCCGTGCCGTAACACCCGCAGCCAAGTGGCCGGTCAGATCGATCCGAATTGTTTCCGGCACCTGTACCCAGATCTTGCCAATCGCCATGATCATGGTGACTTCAAACCCAAAGGGGACGGCAAAGGCACCAGCGCCCCCGATCGAAGATGTATGCGTATCCGCCCCGGCAACGAACATACCAGGCGTGATCAGGCCCCGTTCAACCACCAGCGGATGGGTGATCCCTTCCCCATCGAACAGATGCGCGACATCGGTTTCCTGGGCCAATTGGCGGGTCAAGCGATTGCGCTCGGCCCCTTCTTTCGAATGAACGGGCACTTCGTGATCGATCACGACGACCATGGTTTCCGGTCGNGCCAGTTTTGGAATGCCATTATCCCGCAAGCGCTTAACATAGGCCGGGAAAGANACTTCCGGCACGGTCACGATATCGGGCCAGGCCCAGACGACATCCCCTGGGGCAACACTGTCGGCATTGCTGGCACGCGCCAGGATTTTTTCGACTAAAGTAGCGGGTCGCTTTGTCATGCTGTCGCCTCACGGATATCAGCTTCGAATGCGGCTTCGCGATCAACACCCAGCAAGGCATTCACATCGGCAAACCGTGTCATGCGATCCACCATATCTGCGGTGGTGCCGGTTTCACGCAGCGCGTCCAGAACGGACTTTTGGGCAGCAACCGCCATCTGNATTANGGACAGCGCATAAATGGCCATGGACCAGCCTGCATCCGCCAATTCCTGTGTGGAGAAAATCGGGCGTATCGTTTCTGCGGTCAGATAGATCACCGGAACATCCACCGCATTGGCGACCGCCCGTAATTCTTCAACAGTCGTCAAAGACGGCACCATCACCGCATCCACGCCGGCTTTTTCCATGGCTTGAATTCGGGCAATTGAATCATCCAGCCCCGTCAGCGTCATGGCGTCCGTNCGACCAAAAATCAGAAAATCCTTACTGGATCGCGCCGCAAGAGCAGCCTTGAGGCGAAGGGTCATTTCCTCAATCGGGACCAGTGCTTTGCCCGGCATCGCACCACATTTCTTGGGCATCACCTGATCCTCAAGATGGATTGCAGCGACGCCCGCGCGCTCAAACGAACGAATTGTTTCCGCNATATTGGANATNCCGCCATAACCGGTATCCGCATCGGCNATCACNGGCTGGGAGGTTGCGTCAACGATCTGTTGTGCGCGCCCAACCATATCCGTCATGNTCAGCAGTCCTATATCCGGCTTCCCGAAACTGGCAGAGACCGAAAAGCCGGACATATAGACCGCAGGAAAACCCGCTTGCTCAATCANCAAGGCACCAAGTGCGTCGTGGCACCCCGGAACAGGCGCACAGCCCTTCCCAGTCAGCAAATCACGGATGATGGACCCCGGATGTGTCACGACGCAATCTCCTTGGCTTCTGTTTGATCAGCGTTGGGTTCAGTTCAATTCGGCAGCGCGCTTCAGCACGGCGTCATGATCAAAATCATTGATCTGATCGATGAACTGATTGGTGTACAAAGATTCAGGGTCAACCGTGCCGCCCAAGTCTTCNGTTGCAGACATGAANTCCACCAGATCCACAACGGCTTNCGGTGGGAATTCGCCCCATTTCTCGNCTTCTTCCTTTGTCAGGAATTCTGAGCGTACNTGGAAGATATGCAGGCCAGCCTTGGTCGCTGTCGCATCATCCACACCGGACTGTTTCGTGGCCGGGAAGACCTTGAAATGGGTGNCAACAGTGCCTTCAGGGTTTTCCAGGGNCATCATTGTACCCTGCGCAACGCAACGCAGAACCTTAACAATCAAATCAGGATTCGTATCAACATAGTCATCCCGAACAAAGTATGAGCTGCCGAATTTCAGCTTTTCAGCATAAGGTGAGCTGAACCGACGCAGCTTCAGGCCCATGTTTTCTGCGGTGGCAATCTGTGAATCCCAGGTTCCCCAGATATCAACCTGNCCNGATTCCAATGCNGCGACCGCCTGTGCNCCNACACCGGTTTCAACAATCGTCANATCCGNGTTCGGGTCCAGACCGGCTTCNGCAANCATGCCTTTGATGATCGANACCAACTGCGCNCCATAGGAAACAACGCCCATGGTTTTGCCTTTGAAATCCTCGATGGATTTGATGTCGCTNGATTCCAGGACNACNGGGAATTGGAAATTCTTNCGCATGTTCATGTAAACGGCTTTGATTGGGGCCCCTTTGGCGCGGGCTTTCACAGCCGCACCCGGTCCCATCAGAACCATGTCGGCCTGACCGCTGAGGACGGCCTGCATCGCCGCCGATGAATTGGTCGGCTGNAGGGTTACGTCAACGCCTTCATTNTCCCAGCATTTCGTTGCNATGGGCAGCGAGGTATTGTTGGCCTGTGACGTATCCAGAACCTTCGTACCAATGGCCAATGTAAAAGGCTTCAGTTCAGCGGCCATTGCACTGCTGAGTGCAGATGCGCCGATACCAATGGCGACAAGTGCGCCAAACGCGATAGATTTTTTCACAGTTTCTCTCCCGAAGTTAGATTTAGGCGTCGTCTTCCAGACGCCACGCTATTGTTTGATGTATGTATCCGGCCTTCTTATGGGCGGCTGATTGTCCGGGATGCTTTGTGCATCTACGGCCATAGGGAACGGCTTGATTTAAGCCGTTATTTGGTTCTTCGATAGGGGGCGCANTGGCGTGNCACATGACCGTCAACGTCCCACGAATCCAGGTTGCCGTCGCTCTTGAAAAGCGCGGCGTCCCTCGCTGAAATCTCGACTTGAGAACAGCAGTATCTGATGGTCGATTTCTGCCTTCAGGACATCATCCAGCGGGGCTGGCCCGCGTGCCAGAATGTCCTTGGCGGCGGCAATAGAAAGGGGGGCTGTCTCCAGAAACGTACCAACAGCTGCGACCGCCGCGTCGACAACATCCCCTTCTTGCGCCACCTCATCAACCAGACCCAACTGCAGCGCTTGGGCCGCTGTCAGCGTTCCAGACCGAAACATCAAACGCTTTGTTTCCGCGATGCCGATGCGTTGTGGCAATGACCACAGCAGCCCCATATCCCCCGTCAACCCGACCTTCCCAAACACCGCACCAAAACTTGCATTCGGGTTGGCAAAGACCAGGTCACAGGCACAGGCCAGCGACAGGCCAGCCCCAAAGGCGTATCCCTGCACGGCGGCAACGACTGGTTTAGGCCCGGCGGCGATCAGACGAACCAGCCGGTGCGACGTGCTCAACCGCAGTCGTATCGCCGCTGGATCGGATTCCGGCAGACTGTTCAGATCACCCCCGGCACAGAATGATTTTCCGCTTCCTGTCAGCACAATGGCGCGACAATCGGCATCTGCGACGGCATCTTCCATCGCCCCCAGAAGGGCGTCGCGCAGATCCGGCGTAAGGGCGTTTCGTGTGTCCGGTTGATCCATGGTAATGACCCGGACACCCTCATGATTCACAATGGAAACAGCAGATGAGGTCATGGCTGCACCACCAATCGGCTGGCCTTGTGTTCGGTCCGGGGCAAAGAGCCCTGTGGCATAGCCTGCACTGTCGCGCGAATGTTCAGCTTTTCCTTGATCGCCGCAGCCAGCACAGCGGAAAGTGCGTCTTGATCAGCACCATCCTCTACTTCTGCCTGAATGCGAATTCCCTTCAGCAGACCAGAATCAGGGTCACGCACGCTGTCATCCACAATCAGACGGTATTCATTCAGGAATCCGTCCGTACCCCGCACGATTTCTTCAACCGCAGAGGGGAAAACATTCACACCGCGCACGATCAGCATGTCATCGGCGCGCCCTTTAACGCCCCCCAGAAGACGCGCATGCGTGCGACCACAGGAACAGGGGGACTGGTCGCGAACAACCACATCCCCGGTCCACCAGCGCACCAAAGGTCCGGCTTCTTTGTCCAGATGGGTCAGGACAAGAACACCCGGTTCCCCATCCGCAACATCGTTGCCCGTTTTTGCATCCAGGACTTCTGCATAGACGAAGTCTTCGGCGACATGGGGTCCCTGACGTTCTGGACAGTCAAAGCCAATCGTCTGGAACTCCAAACTGCCATAGGCGTCATAGCACCGCGCATCCCAAAGCTTTTCAATCCGTTGGCGCGTCGCCGGAATATTTCCGCCCGGTTCTCCACCAACCATGATGCTGTGCACTTTTGAGTCCGCCGGGTCATATCCAAGCTTCTTTGCCACCTCGCCCAGATACACCATGAAAGACGGCGTGCCGCAGATCACCGTGGACCCGAATTCGAACATGGTTCTGATCTGACGTTCTGTATCCTGGCTTCCAGCCGGAATAACCGCAGCGCCCAGGCGTTGATATCCCGCCGTCGCACCAAGGCCACCCACAAACCAGGAATACGTGAAAAGACACTGGAAGATATCGCCACGCCGGACGCCCTGGGCATAGGCGTATCGCGCATACAGGTCGGCCCAGCGCTCTAAATCACGCGCAGACCAGAATTGCGGTGCGGGTTTTGCTGATGTGCCGGATGAAAAATGGATCCGCGCCAGATTTTCGCGGTCAACCGCCAGAAAATCCCCGAAAGGTGGATCATTTGACAAGGCCGCGACATAGTCGACTTTCTTTGTCAGCGGCAAGCGCTTCAGGTCTTCAAAACCATTGAAATCCCCCGGCTTGAAACCGACTTCCGCAAACTTCTTCTGATAATAGACACTGTTGGCACCCACATAGCCAAGCTGGCGCTTCAAGGCTGCCAATTGATAAGATTCCAGTTGATCGCGAGAAAAGGTCTCCCGCTGATCCCAGAATGTTTCGTTATGGGGAGATGTCGTCATCGCACACGCGCCCCAAGGCCACGCAAAGCAAAAGTCGCAACCTCATAAACCAGTTTCCGACGATCTTCTTTGGATTGATTGCGACGCTCGCGATACCAGATCGTGGTCCAGTTCAGTGATCCCAGAAACGCCTTTACGGTCAGTCGCGTATTTTGCTGCGGCACCTGACCGGCAGCCATCGCCTCTTCAATTTTTGAGGCAAACAAGCCCTCATACTCATCACGCAACAAAAGTATTTGCTTCAATGTCTTCATCTGCTTCGGGGTGGTTGCCCCGGTCAAATGCATTTCAAGACCCTGAACAGCGACCCGTTGATAGGCAATGTTGGAGATAATGACCGTCAAATGGCCAACCGCCATATGGTAAAGCTGTTCCAGCGGATCGTGACCTTCGGACATCGCCTCGCGAACCGCCCCGATATCCATCGCCATGCCGCATAAATGCACATCAAAGAACAGGTCGGCCTTGCTGCGGTAATGGTGATAAATGCGCCCCTTGGTGCAGCCCAGAATATCGGCAACATCATCGATGCTGGCGGCGGCAAAACCTTTGCGCATGAATGCCTCTGCGGCGGCATTCAGAATATCGATCTTCGAATCATCCATATCGCCAAAGGCCGCTGAATGGGCGCGCATAACATCACTCATGCCGTCACCCTTTCACTTTCGGAGGAAATTTCCGTGTGTTCCGCCTTAATGGCTCTGGCAATGACCAGCCGCTGGATCTCTGATGTTCCTTCATAAATTTCCGTGGCACGCTGGTCGCGGTACAACCGCTCCACCAAATTCGGCTTCACATAGCCGGCACCACCAAAAATCTGCACACCAAGATTAACGGTGTCATGCGCCACCTCACTGCAGAACAGCTTTGCCTGCGCCGCGATGACCGACACATCCTGACCAGCCTGATAGGCTGCTGCTGCGGCATACATCAGCATGCGCGCGGCACTTAACCGTGTGGCAATATCGGCCAAGGGGAATCCGATCCCCTGATGATCAATGATATTGGACCCAAAGGTCACACGCTGCGCCGCGTGTTTCGCAGCCGCATGATAGGCCGCCATCGCAATGCCACAGGACTGTGCAGCAACTGAAATGCGCCCGACTTCCAGCGCACCCATGGCAACACGAAAGGCCTGACCCGGCCCCGCCAGCATCGCACTGTCATCGACCAGCGCGTCAAAACGCAATTGCGCGTTCACTGTGCCGCGCATCCCCATCTTGTCTTCATACCGGACAACCGTCACGCCGCCCTGTGCAGCATCAACCAGGAATGCAGCGACCCCCCGATGACCGGCGCCAGGCTTCGTTTGGGCGAACACGACATAGCTGTCAGAAACACCACCACCACCGATCCAGCATTTCTCGCCCTTCAGGCGCCACTTGCCACCTTCACGCACTGCAGAAAGAGAAATTGCCGCCGGGTCGGAGCCTGCGCCCTCCTCACTCAAGGCAAAGGCAACAGACTTCAACGCCCCATCCTGTTTCAACAGGAACCGACGCTTCTGTTCATCTGTTCCCGCCAGAAGAACCGGGCTCACCCCCAATTGAAGGGTTGCGATTATGCCAGAGGTGGACGCGCATCCCGCAGCAACCTCTTCCATAACAGCACATAGCGCGGTGATGGATGCCCCGCCGCCATACGGCTTGGGAAGAATCATACCGCCAATTCCGGAGTCACGCAGAATATCAATGTATTCGACGGGATACCGCTGTTCGGCATCCAGGGCCGCGGCCGCAGGCGCAAAATGATCAGCAGTCAACCGCCGCGCCGTTTCCTGCCACTGCGCTTCCTCAGCCGTTAAATTTGGGGCCCAAATCGTTGAATTCACACCAAACTCCATCTCAAAAAAGTCATTTTCAAAGTACTTTTTTAGGCCACCTCCAGAAAAGGTGTTGCAAAGAACCTACTAGGTAGTATGTATTTGTCAACGTGTTTTCACATGGTTAGACGAATTTTCGTTTTCGCTAACCCTGTAATTTCACAAAGGGCATCAGAATAAGCATCTTCGCGACGGGGCCTGCATGACAGCGGATTTACAGAACTTATTGAATTGGTCGATCCCGACGGCACGACAAAAAATCGCGCCAAAGGATGTCATGTTGTATGGGCTGGCAATCGGGCTGGGGGGCGACCCTCTGGATGAGCGTCAACTGCGATATGTTTATGAAAGTGACCTGCGCGTTGCGCCGACAATGGCCGCCGTACTGGCCTATCCTGGCTTCTGGCAAAAGGAACCTGGCACGGGTCTGGACTGGGTGCGCCTGCTCCATGCGGAGCAATCGATAGAAATTCACGCCCCCCTGCCCACCAACGCGGAATTGATTGGAACAACACGCATCACCGGCGTTGTCGATAAGGGGGCCGACAAGGGTTCCTTAATGTATCAGTCACGCGACATCACCAATGCCGAAACGAATGAGCTGATCGCGACATCCTCCATGACGTCTTTCTGTCGTGGTGACGGCGGCATCGGCAATTTTGGGGCTGCGCCAGCACCTGCTGCGGAAATCCCGGATACTCCTGCCGATGCCGTGTGTGATATGACCACATTGCCGCAATCTGCGCTTCTGTATCGATTATGTGGGGACATGAACCCCCTGCATGTCGACCCATCCACCGCCAGGGCGGCCGGATTTGATCGACCCATCCTGCATGGATTGTGCACGTTTGGCGTATGCGGTCACGCGATCCTTAAGGCGATCTGTGACTATGATGGTAGCCGCCTCAAATCGATGCGTGTGCGGTTTTCCGCGCCTGTCTATCCCGGAGAAACATTGCGCACCGAATTCTGGCGCGTAACGCCGACCGACATCCGTTTTCGCAGTCGAATTGTAGAGCGGGATCTGTTGGTGCTGAACAACGGTCAGGCGCTTCTGACCCCCTGATTGACTCTAACGAAATGGAATAAACTGCTGTGCTGGAACAGGAAACACGCCAACAAATTCGCGACATGCTGGAACGCTTTGTTGCAGAGGAACTGATCCCCGCTGAAGCGGAAATGGCTGCGAACAAAGCCGTTCCGGACCATCTGATCACCAAGATGGCCGATATGGGTCTGTTTGGATTGTCGGTCCCGTCCGAATGGGGCGGCTTGGGAATGACGCTGGAAGAAGAGGTCGAAGTTCTGCTGATCCTGTGCCGTGCAAGCCTGTCTTTCCGATCTGTCCTTGGAATCAATAATGGTGTCGGGTCCTATGGCATCCTGGTCCATGGCAGCGACGAGCAACGCGCGCGCCACCTTTCCAGGCTGGCATCCGGGGAAGAAATTGCGTCTTTCTGTCTGACGGAACCAGATTTTGGATCAGATGCCGCAAGCATCCGAACACGCGCCACACGGGACGGCGATAGCTGGGTCCTGAATGGTACGAAACGCTATATCACCAATGCCCCCCATGCTGGCGTTTTCACCATCATCGCCCGCACGGACCCCGACAGCACCAACCACAAGGGCCTGAGCGCCTTTCTGGTGGAGCGCGGGACACCCGGGCTGGAAGTCGGGGCGACCGACGAGAAAATGGGCTTGGTCGGATCCCATACCGCCGATGTCATTCTGAACAATTGCCGTATCCCCGCAGAATCAATGTTGGGACAAGAGGGGGACGGATTCAAAATTGCAATGTCCGCCCTGGAGCGCGGACGGATCGGCATCGCCGCATCCGCAGCAGGGATGAGCCGCCGCCTGATCGATGAAGCAATCGCCTATGCGCAAACCCGGACGACTTTCGGCAAACCAATTGCAGACCATCAATTGATCCAGGCGATGATCGCAGATTCAGAGACAGAGGCTTTTGCAGCAGAATCCATGATCATGGAATCGGCCAGACGTTATGACGCCGGTCAGGACTGCTCCCGAGAAGCCAGTTGTTGCAAGTTATTCGCCACAGAAGCGGTCGGTCGCATCGCAGATCGCACCCTGCAGATTTTCGGCGGTGCCGGATATATGCGCGACTATCCAATCGAGCAGCTTTATCGCGATGTGCGTGTTCTTCGAATCTACGAAGGCACGTCACAGATCCAACAATTGATCATCGCAAAAAACCTGTTGAAGCAAGGGGCATCTTCGATGCGCCGGAAATAGGGAGGACCCTCCATGACACAAAGCACTAATCCAGACCGCGTTTTAGAAGGCAAGGTCATCATCGTTACGGGCGCNGGACGCGGAATCGGACGCGGCATTGCCATGCTGGCCGCCCAACATGGCGCAAAAGTCGTCGTCAATGATGTTGGGGCAAACGGCGACGGTAAGGGCAAGGATGGCTCCCCCGCGGACGACGTCGTGACTGAAATTCGCCAGGCTGGCGGGGAAGCCGTCGCGAACACAGACTCTGTTGCAGAATATTCCGCTGCAGAGAAAATTGTCGCCTGTGCGATGGACACATTCGGTCGCCTGGACGGNGTTATGAACAATGCNGGCATTCTGCGCGANACGATATTCCACAAGCTGGACCCTGCGGATTGGGAGGCCGTCATCGGCGTGAACCTGCATGGTCCGTTCAATGTTTCGCGCGCAGCGGCCCCCCATTTCCGCAATCAAAGCAGTGGGGCCTTTGTCCATATGACTTCCGCGTCGGCATTGATCGGAAATCTGGCGCAGGCGCATTATTCCGCTGCAAAGCTGGGTGTTGTTGCTTTGTCAAAATCGATCGCGCTGGACATGGAACGCTATTCTGTCCGGTCAAACTGTATCTGCCCCTTTGCATGGACACGACTGGTCGCAACGATCCCTGGCGATACGCCAGAGGAAAAGGCCCGCGTGGAACGCATGCAGCAAATGTCACCGGACAAAATAGCCCCCCTGGCTGTCAGTCTGCTGTCAGACCTCGCCGCATCGGTAAACGGTCAGGTCTTTGCGTCTCGCAATCACGAGATTTTTCTGATGGGCCAGCCGCGTCCCTTGCGCGGTATGCAGCGCAGCGACGGATGGACACCGCATCAGATCGCCACCCATGCTTTCCCCGCAATGGCCGCGCAATTCTATCCTCTGGACCGTTCCAATGACGTGTTCGGTTGGGACCCGGTGTAAGGAAAGTCACACAATGAAAAACCCTGAAAACTCCACTGCGCAAATTGGCATTGTTGGTTACGGTGTCTCCATCCCAAAACGCCGGATCGATCGAAAGGTTATTGCGACCGCTCATCGCTGGTTCAATCCAGGTCTAATGGGGGCCGCAAAGGGTCGCCGNTCCCAATGTCGTTGGGATGAAGANGTNATNACNCTNGCGACGGCGGCAATCCGTGACGCTGTGCCAACTGACAGAATTGACACTGTGCAGGATCTATTCCTGTCCTCCACGACATTGCCCTTTGCCGACCGACAGAATGCAACTGTCGTCGCAGAAGCCTGTGGCATGTCCTCAGAAATCCGCACGCTGGACAACACAGGCTCCCTTCGCGCAGGCACCAGTGCCTTGATAACCGCCTTGGAAAAGGCCTCGANGGGGGTGAAAATTTGTGTCGCCGCCGACAGCCGCCGCGCAAAACCAGGNAGCCTGGACGAGCTTTCTTTTGGCCATGGTGCTGCTGCGATCGCCATAGGCANCGACACGNTCATTGCCGAATTCATAGGCTCCCACAGTNTCAGCGANGACTTTGTGGATCACTATCGCGCCGCACACAGCCCCTTTGATTATCAGTGGGAGGCACGATGGGCCCGCGACGAAGGAACNACGAAAACTTTACCGGGTGCTGTNTCAGCGCTGTTGGGAAAAGTCGGCCTTGAAACTAAAGACATCAGCCATGTNGTAATTCCCGCCGGATCACAACGNGACGCCGCGCGACTGGCNAAGGTATCCGGCCTTTCTGACCAAGCCNTCATTGCGCCCCCTGAACTGGAATGCGGGCATCTTGGCGCGGCACAGTCTGGTCTGNTGCTAAGCCGTGCCTTGGATGCGGCCCAGCCTGGACAATATATTCTGGTCGCTGGCATCGGTCAGGGGGGTGACGTTCTGTTGTTCCGTACCACCGATCACCTGCTTGAATATCGTGACAGAAAACGGGCAGAAGACGCGATTGGCAGCGGCATCGAAGACGACAATTACTTTCGGTTCCTGGCCTTTGAAGGCACATTGGAAATGGAAGCAGGCATTCGCGCAGAGGCCGACCTGAAGACAGCCCA
This sequence comes from Rhodospirillaceae bacterium, assembly GCA_002709955.1. Classification (GTDB taxonomy): domain Bacteria; phylum Pseudomonadota; class Alphaproteobacteria; order UBA8366; family Aestuariispiraceae; genus Pacificispira. The sequence continues at coordinate 303,022 of PAQY01000007.1, read as the reverse complement.
TTCGGTCGCTTACCGAGCGCATGATCAACTGACCGGCCTTCATGCCGGTCGGTGCGGGGCCTGTGGCACAGTCCAATTCCCGAAAGANAGAAAATGCGTCAATCCAGACTGTCATGAAATCGATCAGATGCAGCCATATCCCTTGACGGACAAACCGGCAAAGGTTGTTTCCTTCACGCGCGATGCGCTGGCCTATCATCCAGATCCCCCNTCGGTCTATGGCATGATCGCCTTTGAAGGCGGCGGGCGATTGATGATCGAATTTGTCGAATGGGATGACACGCCTTTGACGGTCGGCGCCCCGGTTCGTCTGGTCTTCCGCATCAAGGACATCGATCACCATCGCGGCTATCGCCGGTATTTCTGGAAAGCTATTCCGGCCTGAACAGGTCGCGCTGATTAAAGGGAGAGTTTCATGGCACAGGGCATTAAAGACAAAGTCGCGATCATCGGGATGGGATGCAGCCGGTTCGGCGAACGCTGGAATGACAGCGCCGAAGACCTGATGGTCGAAGCATTTCANGAAGCCATCGCTGACGCCGGGATCGGTCAATCGGAAATCGGTGCGGCCTGGTTTGGAACATCCTATGAAGAAATTGGCGTTGGAAAATCATCCATTCCCTTGGCATCAGCGCTGCGTTTGCAATCAATACCGGTCACCCGGGTTGAGAATCTGTGCGCGTCTGGATCAGAAGCCGTGCGGGGCGCGGCCTATGCCGTCGCGTCAGGTGCCTGTGACATCGCCCTGGCATTGGGCGTCGAGAAATTAAAGGATACCGGATATGGCGGTCTGCCGGTCCGTACCCGCGGATCCTTTAACGATTTGTGGATGCCATCCATGTCCGCCCCCGGCATGTTTGCACAGCTGGCATCCGCCTATACCGCAAAGCACGGCGCAGATCCGCAGGANCTGAAACGCGCATTGGCCCATATATCGGTGAAGAGCCACCGCAATGGTGCCCTGAACCCAAAGGCGCATCTGCGTAAGGAAATTTCTGAACAACAGGCCTTGGGGGCCCCTATTGTCGCGGAACCCCTGGGCATATTCGATTGCTGTGGCGTGTCGGACGGGGCGGCGTGCGCGATCGTGACGACGCCAGAAATCGCGGCCGCTTTGGGCAAGAAGGACATTGTGACGATCAAGGCAATGCAGCTTGCCGTCAGCGACGGCAGCGAGATGTCCCATAACAGTTGGGACGGTGCCAGCATCGTCAATACCCGGACGGCCTCTGCCCGCGCCTATAAGGAAGCTGGAATTTCTGATCCCAGTGCCGAGATTGGCGCAATTGAAGTTCATGACTGCTTTTCGATCACCGAAATGGTCACCATGGAAGACCTTGGATTCTCGAAGGATGGCGAAGCAATCACCGACATTCTGGATGGGCGCTATGACCATGNCGGCACCGTCCCATGCCAGATCGACGGCGGTCTGAAATGCTTTGGCCACCCTATCGGGGCGTCAGGCATTCGGATGATGTATGAAATCTATCTCCAGCTTCTGGGCCGTGCCGATGCACGCCAATTAAAGAACATAGATTTTGGCCTGACCCACAATCTGGGNGGCGCGCCNGTTTCNAANGTNGCNTCCGTAAATGTGCTTGGGCGGCTGCGGTGACCAAAGGGGNGNCNCCCTNTCCTGTCCTNGCNGCGGGATGTTTGATNAATCATCACGCGCTGGTGACNGGCGGGGGCAGCGGCATTGGGCGCGCAATCGCTGTGCGACTGGCAGAATTGGGCGCGACNGTGCGGATTGTCGGACGACATGCCGCCGCCCTGGAAGAGACCTGTGCAATGGGCCCCAAAGACCGCATCCTTGCGGTACAAGGGGACATTCGGCAAGAACAGGATCGCCATCGAATAATCAATGCCCTGCCTGTCACCGATGGCCTGGATATCCTGGTCAACAATGCCGGTGGACAATTCTATGCGGCCGCGCGGGATATTTCAGACCGGGGCTGGGACTCTGTCATAGACCTCAATCTCAACGCGACCTTCAAGCTAACGCGCGGCCTGTTCGATCATCTGGCCCTACGTGGCGGCAGCGTGGTCAATATCTCGTTATCCGGTACGGAACGCGGCACGTCTGGATTGGCGCATTCCATCGCCGCCCGCGCCGGGGTCTTAGGNTTCAGTCGCACCCTGGCCCTGGAATGGGCGAAACATGACATTCGGATCAATTGCCTGTCACCCGGCACCGTTCTATCCCCCGCATTTGTATCGGCTGCGACACCAGAAACCGTTGAACGCCTGATCTCAGCAACGCCTGCTGGACGAACCACGCACCCGGAAGAAGTCGCCGAAATGGTCGCCTTTCTGGCCAGTTCCAGTGCCGCAATGCTGACCGGCCAGATTTTCATGCTGGATGGCGGTGCGCATATCGGCCCCGGCCTTGGCATGATTTGACCTGAAGTACGTGAAAGATTCTAAGAGCCAATCAAGAAAGTGAGTTNTCATGACANATTCGTCCCCCGTTCATATCGAAATCGTGGATGCGNTCGCNCTGATTGCAATAGACAANCCGCCCGTGAATGCGACGTCTCATGCNGTTCGCCAAGGCCTGTTTGACGCCATNGANAAAATCNCAGCGCAATCAGAGATCAAGGCTGTTGCAATTTATGGCATGGGCCGAACCTTTATAGCAGGTGCAGATATTCGCGAATTCGGTAAACCCCTGCTGCCCCCGTCNTTGCCNGATATCTGCCTGTCGATTGAAAACCTGAATAAACCGGTCGTGGCTGTTCTGCATGGAACCGCGTTGGGTGGCGGACTGGAAGTCGCCCTTTCGGCCCATGCCCGTGTCGCCCTGCCAGGCACAAAGCTGGGCCTGCCTGAGGTCAATCTGGGCATCCTGCCGGGCGCTGGGGGCACACAACGCACACCGCGACTGATCGGCATTCCTGCGGCACTGGACATGGTTACCACCGGACGACATGTTCCAGCAGAAGAAGCCCTTGAATTAGGTCTTATCGACCGTATTCAGGGCGGTCAACCGCGTGATGTTGCACTCTCCATGGCGACGGCCGCGCTCAAGGGCGACCTCCCTACGCGCAGCACAGCAAGCCTGACAGTCGTTCCAAACGACGCCGCGATACAGGACACGGCTGAGGCCCTGAAAGCCAAACAACCACATCTGTTTTCCCCGCATAAATGTGTTGAAGCAATTGCAGCGGCATCCACTTTGCCGTTTGCAGACGGATTGAAGCGAGAGCGGGAATTGTTTCTGGAATGCATGGAAAGCCCCCAGAGAACGGGCCTGATGCATGCCTTTTTCGCTGAGCGTGCCGTGGCCGATATCCCCGAAAAGACCGCACAGGCCAGACCTATTGAGGCGTTGGGCGTTATCGGGGGCGGTCAGATGGGATCTGGCATTGCCACCGCGGCGCTGATTGCGGGCCTGCCGGTGACGCTGGTGGAACGAGACACAGCATCACTGGAGAAAGGGAAAGCTTCGATTGAAAAGAACCTTGCCGCGGCTGTGAAGCGTGGAAAATTAAGCCCGGAAAAGCATGACGAGATTCTAAGCCACGCATTGACCTGTACAACGGACCGACAGGATCTTTCGGAGTCAGACCTTATCATCGAAGCCGTTTTCGAGGATATGGAGGTGAAGAAGGAAATTTTCCGCGCCCTGGATGGTATTGCAAAAGACGGCGCGGTTCTGGCAACCAACACCTCGTATCTGGACATTAACGAAATCGCTGCTGTCACCAAACGGCCCGCCGATGTGATCGGGTTGCACTTTTTCTCCCCCGCCCATGTCATGCGACTGTTGGAAGTCGTCGTCCCGGACAAGACCGCGCCACAAGTTGTTGCGACCGGCTTCGCCTTGGCCAAGAAAATGCGAAAAATCGCCGTGCGCGCCGGGGTCTGTGATGGATTTATCGGCAACCGCATCTTATCGCATTACAAGAAAGTGGCTGATTATCTGGTCCTGGACGGTGCGACCCCGCAACAAGTGGACCAGGCGCTCGTGGAATTCGGTCTGGCCATGGGACCGTTTGCAGTTTCTGATTTGGCGGGCCTGGAGATTGGCTGGGCGACCCGCAAACGTCAGGCTGCAACCCGTCCTTCGGAAGAACGCTATGTCGCCATCGCAGATCGCATTTGCGAACATGGATGGTATGGGCGCAAGACCGGCCAGGGGTTCTATGTCTATCCCGAAGCCGGGAAACCCTATGCCAATTTTGAGGTCGATGTCATCATCCTGGAGGAACGCCAGAAGGCGGGCATCACGCCCCGTGACTTCAGCAATGATGAAATCGTCGCCCGCTTCACCACCGCCATGATTTCAGAGGCACTTCGCGTATTGGAAGAGGGCATCGCCCTGCGCCCCATAGACATCGACGCGACATTCCTGTTCGGCTATGGATTCCCCCGCTTTCGCGGCGGCCCGATGCACTATGCCGATACAGTCGGCGTACCGACCTTGATCCAAAACATCAAAACATGGAGCGCAGAAGACCCCCATTTCTGGCAGGTCCCCGACATCCTGAAACGCCTGGACAAGGATGGGGCGACTATTGCGTCCTTGAACTGACCTAAGAAACTTTCAGGCGGCACTCAATCCGCTATACGCCTGTCCCTGCGCGCTCTTTCAGCCCGCAGAGACAGGCGCATTTGGAACGTCAGAATCGCAACGATCTGACATCAATATGCAACGGCCTGACCGGAGCCACCATCGACTGCTATGCATTGACCGGTCACCATATTTGCCATTGGTGAGCAGAAAAAAAGCGCTGTTGCAGCAATGTCTTCCGGCTGTACGAGCCGTCCAATTGGAATCTCTTTGGTGCGTTTGGCGATAACCGTCTTAACATCTTCACCAGACTGTTTGGCTTCGCTTTCAAACAGCTGTGTTACACGTTCCGTTGCGGTATATCCGGGATGAATGCAGTTTACAGTGACGTTGAACGGGGCTGCATAGTTTGCAAATTGTTTGGTAAAGTTGGCGACCCCTGCATTCGCCACACCATTTGAAATCCTTAAGGGCGCAACGATGCGTGCTGTCATTCCAGCAATATTGACGATCCGGCCCACAGTTTGCTTTTGCAAATGCGGCAACACCAACCGGGCCATTCGAATATAGGCCATCAGCTTGACATCCATATGATAGCGAAATTCATCATCCGTCAGCTGGTCAAAGGGTGCGCTGGTGGATGTAACAGCATTATTCACCAGAATATCCAATGACTCAGTTGTCTTCGTCACATTCGCAACGAAATCCTGAATATCTTCCATTCGGCTGACATCGGCCTGAAAGCCCCAGGCTTGAACACCGGTATCCTTAAGGTCGGCAACAGTCTGCTCTAAATTGCTTTTGGTGCGGCCACAGATTGCAACATTGACACCTTGATGCGCCAATGTAAGGGCGATCGCGCGACCAATACCGCGGCTGCCGCCTGTAACAACCGCGGTCTTACCTCTTAACTGGAAATCCATGGGCAGTTCTCCCCCATATTATGGCCCGCGATCAGGCCCTTTCATGAATGAAAGACGCTGCCCAGTTGTCTAGGCACGCGCCATTTCAACAATGGTCTGTCGCTGAACCCCAAGTCCGTCTATCTCAAGAACCAGTTCATTGCCGGGTTGAAGATATACTGGAGGTTTCTGACCCATGCCCACACCAGCGGGCGTGCCCGTCGCGATAATATCACCGGGCTCCAAGGACATAAATTTGCTGACATAAGAAACCAGGGTCTTCACATCGAAGATCATCTGCGCCGTGTTGCTGTCCTGGTAAACCGTGCCATCAACCGTCAGCTTCAGGGGCAGATTGTCAGGATCCTGAATCTCATCCTTTGTGACCAGCCAGGGGCCGATGGGACAGAATGTATCCGCCGACTTTCCTTTGGTCCATTGCCCATTCCGTGCCAGTTGGAAGCTGCGTTCTGAAACGTCATTTACAATGCAATATCCAGCAATGACACTTTCCACGGATGCGTCATCCAGATAGCTTGCATGTTGACCAATCACCACACCAAGCTCGATCTCCCAATCAACTTTCTCATAGTCGAGGGGCAGGATCAGATTGTCATTCGGTCCACAGATCGAACTGGTCGCCTTCATGAAAACAATCGGCTCCGATGGCCGTTCCATACCGGCCTCGTCGGCGTGATCTTTATAGTTCAGGCCAATACAGACAATCTTTCCCGGCCGCTTAATGCATGGCCCGATCCTGACGGCCCCCTGCACAGCGGGCATGTCATCAATCTTCACGCCCGAAACCTTATCCAACAGACCATCGGCCAATGTCTCAGGGGTGATATCCCGAACTATGCCGGACAAATCCCGAATGGTGCCATTGGCATCAAGAACACCGGGCTTTTCGTGACCGGGCTCTCCGAACCGAATTAAACGCATACGTATTTCCTCTGTAAAATTATCACTGACTGTTTGAATAGGCGGGTTAGATTAAACGCAGTGGGTTCACCCTGGATAACCTTCTCAGGACATCCCTTCCCGCCAGTTGATGACGTTCTAGCGATGCATCGCCGTCCCTTGAACTTGCGTCCGGTGCATCACGCGCCGGGCAGCCTCATCAAAGGCATCCCGGCGATGCATGGTGCAACGATTGTCCCAGAAAATGAGATCGCCTTTCTTCCAAACCTGGTCCCAACGGAATTTATCCTGACAGGCATGGGCCCAGATGCGATCCAGATATTCCTCGCTTTCGCTAAGCGGAAGACCGGGTATGTATGCATTGCGTCGGCGTCCAAGATAGATAACGCGGCGTCCTGTTTCGGGATGAACCGGTGCAAGCGGATGGATTGCACCAGCGGTTTCCCGTGGGTCGTCGCTGTCTATATATCCTTTGCGCAATTCGCCCGCACTGTTTCGGGTGGCGTCATGCTTGCAATCATAATTATCGACGATTTCTTTAAGGTCCGAAGGTAGATCCTCATATGCGGCGTACATATTCACAAAACTAGTGTTTCCGCCATGATCCGGGACTTCCAAAGAATACAGGCAACTCATCTTGGGCGGCTCAGGATTATAGGACATATCCGTATGCCAGACCGCTTCATATGACCCCAGGCTGCCGATAGATTTTCCATTCACTTTCACATTCGAAATCACATTGATTTGTGGGTATTCTGGAATCTCCCGCTCTCCGCTGGACGACACTGCAGCCAGATCCAAGGTACCGAACTTTTTGCTGAACGCGATCAACTGGGCATCAGATAGCTCCTGTCCCCGAAGGCGCAAGACCAGATGATCATTCCAGGCCTGATGCAACGATTGAAACAGCGCGTCATCAAGTGGTTTTGAAACATCAATCCCTTCAATATCAGCGCCCAGCGCCTTACCACTTGGTTTCACAACAATCGATTGGGGGGTGCTCATCCTCTTTCTCCTTCCTCTGACTGCGCAGTCAGGCGCAAGTCAACTTCTCATGAATCCAGGTGTCAAAATCCTTTGAAATCTGCACATCCGAAACGGCGGGAATAACAAGTCTAGGGCCAGAAATATTCAACGACTGCTGAACAAGACGGACATCCGTCTTCAAAAATCCATTCATTTCGCCAGCGCTAGTCATTCCCGCATGCAGGCAGACCATTGCTTCATGCATACAGCCCAAATCGCTGGCAATGCCATTGCCCACAACGACCTGAAGTCCAAGACTTTGTGCCAGGCGGAATTGATCAAACAAACCTTTCGCGCCGCCCGCTTTGCTCAGCTTTAATTTGATCGCCGTGACACCCGGTATCGTGCTGGACCGCTGAATATCGTCATCGCTGTAAATCGCCTCGTCCAACATGATGGGAATTGGGGACTGACCAGCAACAGCCGCGATGGCGGGCCAGTCATGGCTGGCGACCGGTTGCTCAAAATATTCGATTGCAGCGGGCGATACCGACCGCGCGAATAACAGCGCTGCCTCCACATCATATCCCTGATTGGCATCAACCCTTAATTTAGCCTGTGTACCAACCGCCTCTGCAATCGCATTCACACGATGGGCATCTTTCTTTGGATCATAGCCAACTTTTACTTTCAGCGTCCGATATCCTTTTTCCACAAGATCGGACGCTTTCTGGGCCGCTGATAGCGCCTGGAGAGAGTTTACTGTGCCTGCCAGTTCAATGGCACGCGCTTCAGGCAGACGAAGCAGTGGTTCGGAATCAAGATCCTCCAATGCTTCAGAAATTGCAGAAACCAGGAACGGACATGTCACGAACCACTCATCCAAATGACGCAAAATGTCAGAGCCGGTCATTCCTTTGAATTTTGGCAACAGCTTTCCCGCATACTGCCATGCCTGCGCTGGGTCTTCGGGTGAGTAACCTTTTACCGGGCATGCCTCGCCCCAACCGGTGCGACCGGATGCATCCGACACAGAAACCAGTATCACATCGAAATCTGACAACGTGCCCAAGGAGTTTTCATAAGGAACCAGCAGAGGAAGGCGCAACCAATAGGCGTCCAACCGGTCAATCACGGGCTGTGGTGAGCTATCAATCGGGTGATTGTTTCCATCCATCAGTCTTGCTCTCCCGATTTTGCGCCCGCGCGATTTCGACCCATGACCCAAATGTTCTGAATAAACGGCAGGACAAATGTGAGTGCGGCAAAGAGTAAAACGCCAAGGGCAATCGGACGATCCAGGAACAAGGCAATGCCATCGTTGGATGCGATTAAGGCGCGGCGCAGATTTTCCTCAATCAATCCCCCAAGCACGATCGCCAGCACAACTGGCACAACAGATATACCAGCACGGCGCAGCAGATAACCAAACAGGCCAAGACCTAACGCAAGGTAGATATCGAAGACATTCGACCGCACACTGAATGCCCCGACCACTGACAGGGTCAGGATGGTCATGACAATAAATGGTTTTGGCATCTGGACCATTTTAACCCAGAACCCGACACCAAATATGCCAAAGATCGCCATGAAGATGTTCGCACCACCAAGCGCCAGGAAGATGAAGTAAACAAGATCAAGCTGCTGGGTAAACATCGATGGCCCTGGCGTGACACCATGCAATAGCATTGCCCCCAGGAGAACCGCAGCGGTGGCCGAGCCGGGGATACCCAACGCAAGCAAGGGCACCAATGCAGAGCTGACCGTTGCATTGTTACTTGATTCCGCCGCAGCCAGTCCTTCGGTTGACCCTTTCCCAAACAGGCCTGGATTGTGTGAGAAGCGCTTTGCTTCGTTGTAACCGATCCAATTCGCAGCGGCTGCGCCAACCGCCGGAAGCGCACCTAAAAAGGACCCTAAGACCGACCCAATCATTGTCGCACGAAAGATGTGCCGGAAAAGTTTCCCAGACAACGTGAATGCGAACAATTTTGGTTTCGACATCACACGCCCATCACCATTGTCATCAAACAACAATGACAATGCTTCTGATACAGCGAACAAGCCAACCAGCGCTGGAATATAGGGAATGCCTTCGATCAGATTAATTTCGTTGAACGTAAACCGTGGGAAGCCCGTCAGTGGATCAATTCCAATCGTTGTCAAAATCAGGCCGAATAATGCAACGATAAATCCACTCAAAAACGACCCTTTGACCAAACTGGCGATAATCGCGACGCCAAGAACCCCCAGGGCAAAATATTCAGGTGCCCCAAACGCCAATGCAACATCAGCAAGCGGAAGAGCAAGAAAGACAAGAGCAACCGTGCCAATCAGTCCGCCGATTACAGATGTCGTGATCGAAATTGATAACGCACCATCCAACTCCCCCTTCTTGGTAAGCTCGTATCCATCCAGCACTGTCGCGGCGGATGCAGGTGTTCCGGGCACGCCGATCGTAATGGCGGTAATCGATCCTGCATATGTCGCCGCGGTATACAGACCGATCAGCACCGCAAGAGCGATCTCAGTTGAAAGCGCATATGTTGCCGATACCAGAAGGGCGGTCCCTGATGTTGCATCAAGACCCGGTGTAACGCCAAACGCCATTCCGATTGCAACACCAAGAAACAGAGCCAGAAGCACTGCGGGCTGAATCAGCAGGTCAAATCCGCCTATAAATCCCTAAATGAGCATCTAACGATCCTAAAGCGTGGCGATGGGGATGAGCAGGACATAGTCAAAAAGCACCCAAAGCACCAATGGCAGGCAAATTGAGAATATGCCGTTAGCCACCAGGGATCTGGATCCAGCCAAGCGCAACCCGATTAACAGAGCGACTGGCAGGACGTAGAAAAAGCCAAATTGTGTTGCGCACCAAACGGCCAGGGCAACCAAAAGGGCAACCGATCCCGCCTGCAAAATGACCCTTACATGAACGCGCTCTATGCGCCGCCACGACATAGCGGCATCACAAGCCATCAGGATCAGCATCAACACCGCCAAACTGAGCGGAAAGGTTGCCGGTCCGATATCTCGGGCAGAGAGCGCCTTGGGAAAGCTGCCGGCCGCGACAATTAAGACAACGGCAACGGCAGCCAACCCGGCGTATAGCAAAAGTGCGAGCGGGATCTTCATTGCAAGATCAATCCTGAATCATGCCTATTTTTCTGAGCGTCACGGCATCATTCTTTGCCTGCTCTTCTAGCATTTTTTCAAAATCTGCTCGGCTCATCGTTCCCTGAAGGGTTGATGATGCGGTCAGGTATTCCTGAAAATCTTCGCTGTTCACGCCCTGATCAACAATTGCGTACAGCTTGTCGACGACACTTTCATCGGTGCCATTATTGATGAACATCCCACGCCAGTGATAGCGTGAAAGGTCGAATCCCTGCTCATCAATTGTGGGCACATCGGGATGCGCCTTTACGCGGTCTTCCGCGGTCACACCCACAACACTGGTTTTTTCCTTAAACCGGCCATACACGCTGATATTGCTCATCGCAGCATCAAGATCACCCGCCATCACAGCGGCGATCGCATCAGAGCCACTTTTGTAAGGCACCCAGTTCAGTTGCGCACCGGCCTGATCGGCAAGAAAGATTGCCGTAATCTGGTGCGGCGACCCTGTGCCATATCCACCGATACGAACCTCATTCGGGCGCGCCTTCATATCCTTGATCAAATCGTCCAGGGACGCGTATTTACCATCGCGCTTCACATACAGCGCAAATGGATCAAGCTGAATTCGGTAAAGCGGCGTAAAATCAGTCCACTCATATGCGGCGCCCGGCAGTTGCAGCACGCTGGTAATCCCGGTTGCATCAGAAAAGATCGTGTGTCCATCCGCTGGCTGCCCCTTCAGATACGCCATGGCAACCTGACCAGTTCCCCCTGGCCGTGGCTCAACAACAACAGGTGACCCGGAAGCCTTTTCCATTGCTTCCGCAAGCTTTCGCAGCATCACATCTTGAGGGGCCCCGGCGCTTGAGCCGTGAACAATTTTGATTGGTCGGGATGGGTACTCGTCCGCGATTACTGGCGCGGAAAAAAAGACGGCTGCGATCGCAAGCGCACACAGCGTCCATAGACGTTTTAACATGATTTTTGTCTCCTCCTGTTGGCACCATACGTGATTTCGTTTTATGTCTCAGGTGTCCAAATAAAATTGAAAAGCAAATTTATTCGACAGTCAACAGTTTTATCGATAAAATGGGTTTAATCGATAGAATTGCTCTTGTGGATTTCAGCTTGGTTGTATGAAATATCTGCTTTGCTAGGTTATAGCGTCACGCAGGTGGAGAAATTGGTGAATTTATGGACGTTAGACTGAAATCATCAACCGCAGGCCCGACACTGACGGACCAGGCGTATCAAAATATCCGCGAAGATATACTAAGTGGAAAATTACCGCCGCTCTTGCGCCTGCGGGTCGATGCCCTAAAGGCACTCTATAACATTGGAAGCAGCCCCATACGTGAAGCTTTGGCACGATTGAGTGGGGATGGACTTGTCATTATAGAGGAACGCCGTGGCTTTACCGTTGCGGGCATTTCGACCAAAGAACTGCGGGATATTACAGAAACCAGAGTGCTGGTCGAAATCGCTGCCTTAAAATCGTCCATAGAAAATGCAGGTAATGGAACACAGGGGGATGCATGGGAGGCACAAGTACTTGCAACTTTCCATCGCCTATCAAAACTGGATCAAAAGCTAGGACAGAACCCGCCCAACGAAGCGTGGGAAAATGTTCATTTTGAGTTTCATGAAAGCTTGGTGGCGGCATGCCCTTACGAGAAGCTCAAGAATATCCGACGACAGTTATTCGTTGAAAGCGAACGGTATCGGCGTCTGTCATTATCCAAAATTCCCGGGGACCGCGACGTCCCCGCAGAGCATTCCGAAATTCTCTCCGCAACACTGGAGCGCAATGTCGAGCGAGCCTGTGAATGCCTGGCCAATCATATTCATCGAACCGCCGATATATGCGCCGTGTCAGACGTCGTGAAAACCGCTGAGTCCTCAATCATTCAGTAGTTTGACGGCTGAACTGTGGGTAAACTGATGCGATATTCAGACCCCCAGCGAATCCTGAATATGCAAGCGCCTGAAACCGCAATTCAGTCCACATAAATCGTCGAATTGTCAGGAAAAAAAATGGCGGAGGGAGGGGGACTTGAACCCCCGCAACCCTTATCAGGTTGACGGATTAGCAATCCGCTGCATTACCGCTCTGCCATCCCTCCGCATATGGGATCGACTGGATCGATCAGCGCAGCGGGAGATAGCGGGTTGGAGGGGGGCTTGTCAATGCGATATGGGCTACGATCTGCAATCACTTTGTCATATAAGCCGGGCACCGCCATTTTCTGCGGGATTGGCTTCGGGATGCAGGCGACCGGTGGGGAGTGCCGCATCCGGTTTGGCACAGTCCAGGAACTTGCCCGATCCCGGCTGGGCGCACAGAGTCGCATTTTCGATGACCACCCGCCCCCGGCTCAACACCGTCTCTGGCCAGCCGGTCAGGTGCCGCCCTTCATAGGGGGTAAAGCCCACCGCGTCGTGGATCATCGTATCATATTCTACAGCCACTTTTTTATTGGGATCCCAGATCGCAAGATCCGCATCGGCCCCGACGGCAATTGTACCCTTGCGCGGATGCAGCCCATAGAGCTTCGCCGCATTGGTGGCAGTCAGGGCGACGAATTCATTCACCGTCAGGCGTCCCGTATTCACCCCCTCCGAGAATAACAGGGGCAGGCGCAATTCCAGGCCCGGAACACCATTGGCAAGCTGGGTGAAGCTGGCATCCAGGCCATAGCGCAGCTTACCGGTCTGGTCGAAGCGATAAGGCGCATGATCGGACGAGAAGACCTGAAACGTGCCATTCTTCAACCCGCGCCAGATTGCCTCCTGCCCTTTGGAATCCCGGGGCGGCGGGCTACAGCAGTACTTAGCCCCCTCCAATCCGTCGCGATCCAGATCAGCGGCGGTGAGGAACAGATATTGCGGACAGGTTTCCCCAAAGATCTTCAACCCGGCGGTCTGGGCCGAGCGGATTGCGCTGGTCGCGGCCTCGTCCGAAACATGGACGATCAACATGGGCGTATCGGTCAGGGACGCCAGGTCAATCGCCCGCCGGGTCGCCTCGCTCTCTGCAATACGGGCATGGGCGATGGCGTGATATTTCGGGGCGCGGTGCCCGCCTGTCGTCAGTTTCTCGCTGAGCCAGCGGATGATATCGTCATTTTCCGCATGCACCATCATCATGGCACCAAGGGTGCGCGCGGCCGACAATACGGTCAGCAATTCATAGTCATCCAGCTTAAACGTGTCATAGGTCATATAGACCTTGAAGGACGTAATCCCCTGTTCGATCATCGCGGGCAATTCCTGCCCCAAGACCTGTGGATTGGGGTCCCGCAGGATCAGATGGAAACCATAATCGATAATCGCCTTTGGCCCCGCCAGCGCATGATAGGCCGCCACGGTTTCGCCCAGGGTTTTGCCCGGCTGCTGCATGGCAAAGGGCATCACGGTCGTGGTGCCGCCAAAGGCCGCCGACCGCGTGCCGCTTTCAAAGTCATCAGCGCATTCGACACCATCCACGGTTTCCTGGGCCAGATGACAATGACTGTCGACCCCGCCGGGCAGAATCAATTTGCCCGTTGCATCGATTTCCCGCGCGCCAGTGGACAGGCTTTCACCAATCGCCGCAATACGCCCCTCCTTGATCCCGATATCGGCACGAAAGGTATCACTGGCAGTGGCGCATGTGCCGTGACGTAGGACCAGATCGAAGTTTTCCATGAGTGTGTTAACCAGCCTCTTTCATGCGCTCTGCCTGACGCAGATCGACGGACACCAATTGTGATACGCCCCGTTCTGCCATTGTGACCCCAAACAGGCGGTCCATGCGGGCCATGGTCATACGGTGGTGCGTGACGACCAGAAAGCGTGTGGAACCAGCGCTTGTGATCTGATCCAGCATTTTACAAAAGCGATCCACATTGCTGTCATCCAGCGGTGCATCCACCTCATCCAGCACACAGATCGGCGCTGGATTGGTCAAGAACACGCCAAACAACAGGGCAAGAGCGGTCAGTGCCTGCTCCCCCCCTGACAGCAGCGACAGGATCTGCATTTTCTTACCCGGCGGGCTGGCCATGATTTCCAGGCCTGCCTCAAGCGGGTCATCGGATTCGGTCAGCTTCAGATGCGCCTCACCGCCCCCAAACAGGGTTACGAACAGGTCCCGGAAATGTGTATTCACTTCATCGAAGGCCTTTAACAGACGCTCCCGCCCTTCGCGGTTTAAGGCATTGATGCCCTGGCGCAGGCGCGCGATGGCGGCGATCAGGTCATCGCGTTCCGCCTGCATGGAAGCGATCTGTTCTTCCAGCTCTGCCGCTTCCTGTTCTGCGCGCAGATTGACCGGGCCAATAGCGTCACGCTCCCGCGCCAGACGCTCTATTCGGCGTTCCACATCATCCTGGGGCGGCAGGGCCGCATCTGGTTCCAGGCCGGATTGCGCCAGGGCCTCTTCCGGGGTGCAATCCAGTTTTTCGCGCACCCTTTCGGTCAGGCTGGCAACAGTCTGCATCGCCTGTTCCACCGCCGCTTCGCGCCGGACACGGGCCTCACGGGCGGCAGCCAGGGCTGTTTCGGCCTGTCGCAGGGCAAAATCCATGTCGCGCTGGGCATTCTCTGCTTCGGCCAATTTATCGGCTGCGGCCTGACGATCTGCTTCACATTTTGCAATCGTGTCGCGCAGGAAGCCAAGCTTCTCCTCAATCTGTGCCGGTCGGGCCTCCATGGCGGTCAAATCGCGACCCGCCGCCAGTCGACGCTGCTCCAGATCCGCCATGCGGCGGGTGGCCCCTTCGGACCGACTGGTCCAGGACTGCATTTCCGCAGAAATCGCAGCAAGGCGATCCCCCCGTGCCTTGGCATCGCGTTCCAACTGATCAAAGGCGGAGCGTTTCTCAACCTGACGGGCGCGCAACTCGGCAACTGTGGTGCGCAGGCGGCTGAGGCGCTCCCGCAGGGCACCGGCATCTTCCAGCACTTTCTGGGCTTGTTGCGAAGACGCCAAGCGATCCTGCGCGTCCACCTTTTCGTCCTCTAACCGGGCGGATTCTTCAACCAGTGCAGACAGGCGGTTGCGACTGTCTGAAACGTGCTGTTCCAATCGGGTCAGGGTGGCGCGGGCCTGACCGACCTGATCATAGGCAGCCTGTTGATCCTGACGGGCCTGTGTCGCGCGCATCGAGGCCTGCGAGAGGGCATCAGCCGCAACCTCAGAGGTTTTGCGTAAATCGTCCAGGCGTCCATGCGCTTTCGCTTCCGCTTGCGCCAGCGCAGCCTCATTCGCGCTGCGGGCTTCTGCAATCAGTGCATCAGCGGCTTCGTGCGCCTTGGCCAGATCCGCCTCTGCCTGTGCGCGGGCGGTTGCCAGGGCCTCCTCTGCGGCGTCGGTCGCACCTGCCAAGGTCTTGTCTGCGACCTGCAATGCGTCTTCCACCACCGCCAGACGGTTACGATATTCCAGACGCTTTGCCGCTGCTGTCGCGGTGCCCGGGCGAATGCGCAAACCATCCCAGCGCCACAGCCCCCCATCGCGCGTGACAAGGCGCTGGCCCACCAAAAGGTCTCGCTGAAGACGGGTCGCCATTGCACCATCTTCGGCTACACCGACCTGGCTTAATCGACGCGCCAATGACTCTGGCGCCCGCACATGTTTGGACAAAGGCACCACACCAGCGGGCAAGTCCGGGCCACCATTTGGCAATGCGCCCAAATCAATCCAATGGCGTGACGCGGCCTCATCCAGGGCGGCATCCAGATCATCGCCGAAGGCCGCCCCCAGGGCGGTTTCAAAGCCGCTTGCCACATCCAATTGTTCCAGGACCGGCTGCCCCCCCTCATCATCCTGGGTCAGCAGGTCCCGCAAGGCATTGACTTCCGCCGCCAGACTGGACCGTTTACTGCGCGCGGCCTCCACCTGTTCCCGTCCAGTGCGTTCCGTCACGGATACGGCATCGCGTCCGGCGCGATCTGCCTGGCTGATGCTGTCACGGGCGGTGCGTTCCGCCGTGCTGAGGGCATCGCGCGCCGCATTGCGGGCAGCATCCAATTCAGCACGCATCGCAGCATCCGCCTGATCCAGCGCGCCGCGTGCAATTTTGGCACCCTGTTCCGCTTCCTCGCGCTGGTGTTCCGCGGTTTCAGCCCCCTCACGCGCCTGTGACAGGGCCGCATCTGCTTGTGTCACCGCCGCACGGGCGGCTTCAACATCCCCGGCCTGAGCAATTTTCTGGTTCAGCGCGTCTGTTTCTTGAGAAATCGCAAGCGCGCGCGCATCCAGCGCCGCAAGACGACGGGTCGCTTCCTCCACCTGTCTGGTCAGGGACGCGCGTTGCGCCTCTACGGCGGCGACATGCTCGTTCAATTCATCTAGGGCCTGCTCTTTTTCTGTAACCGCAGCATCTGCTTCATCCCGCTCCTGGCGCAGGCGCTCTGTGGCCCCCTTCTGACCGGCCTGCTGGGCCTCCAGGCGTTCCTGTTCCTCCTTTAATCGGGCCAAAGCCTCCACGGCATCAGAGGCAAGCGTTTCCTCCCGGCTGGCATCGGTCGCAATCTGGTCCAACCGGGCGCGCAATTCGGTGATCTGCTCCCCCACCCGTTCGGCCTCGGACTGCAATTGCCGTTCTGCAATCACTTGTGCTTGCAGACGTGCCGCGGCCTCCGCCTCAGCCTCCCGCAGTTTTGGGATCACTTCATGGGCATGGGTCTGTAAGGACGCCCCCTGGGCGGCGGCCTGTGTCCGCTCCGCTACGACCGCTTCCGCCTCCGCCAAGGCAGCGCGGGCATCGGTCAGGGTCTGATCCGCCTCCAGCCAGCGGATATGCAACAGAACCGCTTCCTGGGCGCGCAATTGTTCAGCAATCTTACGATACCTGTTGGCCTGGCGGGCCTGGCGCTGCAATCCGCCAAACTGCGTTTCCAAGGCCCCAATCACATCTTCCAGTCGTTCCAGATTCGACTCGGCCGCCTTCAGACGCAATTCCGCCTCATGCCGCCTAGAATGCAGCCCCCGAATGCCCGCCGCTTCTTCCAGCAGGGTGCGGCGATCGGTCGGCTTAGCCCCGATCAATGCGCCAACGCGGCCCTGGCTGACAATGGCCGTAGAATTTGCGCCCGTGGCCAGATCCGCAAACAGCAATTGCACATCGCGGGCACGGACTTCCTTGCCATTGATGCGATAGGTCGATCCCTGGCCCCGGTCGATTCGGCGGGTGATTTCGATTTCATCCGAATCATTGAAGGCCGCAGGCGCAACACGATCCGCATTGTCCATAAAGACGGTAACTTCGGCATTATTGCGCTGTGGTCGAGTGGAAGACCCTGCAAAGATGACATCGTCCATCTCGCCACCGCGCATGCGTTTGGCCGATGCTTCGCCCATAACCCAACGCAGCGATTCGATAACATTGGATTTGCCACAGCCATTGGGACCCACGACTCCCGTTATGCCCGGTTCGATCATCAGTTCGACCGGGTCAACGAAAGACTTGAAACCGTGCACACGCAGCTTCTTGAAATGCACCTAGACTGGTCCGTTCTGGCCAAAACACGCAAGCATAACCAGGATGGAACACCACCCCGAACGCACTAGGCAATACGGATTCTTACGGAAGAGTCGAGTCGTTCCCGAAGGGTCTTGGAATCACGCAGTGATTCGATATCAGTTCAGCGCTGATTCAATCGCTTCTTGGAATTTTTCGAAGGGTTGCGACCCAACGATCTTGGTTCCATCGATGATGAAAGTGGGGGTCGAGCCAATATCGTGCAATTCGGACCAATAGGTACGCTGATTCACAATCGCCGCATAGAGATCCTGATTATTGAAACAGGCTTCGATACTGTCCGACGACATACCAGCAAAGCTGCCCAGCTTTGCCAGATCCGCCAGCATGTTCTGGGACCCGCCCCAGGCAGGCTGCTGTGCGAATAACAGGTTGATCAGCGGGAAATAGCGATCTTCCGGCGCGCACCGGGCCAATAAAGAACCAAGGGCCGCCCCTTCATTCAACGGGTAATCCCGGTATTCCAGCTTAACCTTACCCGTATCGATATAGGTTTTCTTTAATTCCGGCAGGGTTTCCTGATGAAAGGCTGCACAATGCGGGCATGTCAGAGACGCATATTCAATAATGGTAACCGGGGCATCAGGATTGCCCAATATCCGGGGCGTAATCAGCGATTGGGTCGGTGCAGAGGGGGATTCAGCGGCCTGAGCCTCTGAAATCAAGGGGGCATTGGGTTGTACATTGCTGGCACTGGGAATGCTGGAAACCTCTGTCCCGCTGCGGAAAAACGCGATCCCGCCCACAATCACCGTCAAGGCGACAACAATGACTGGAACAGTGGCTTTATGCTGAAGAATGCTCATGAATGCCAACCCCTTTAAGAACCGTCCAACTGGATTGTGTATTAGGTATGAATTTTAGACCCTGATGGCAAGGCTTGGCAGATTATTCCTTGGTCTTTTTCGCCGCATCCCGGCGTAGCACCGACTCCCCAATGCGCAATAAGACCGCCCGCAGTTCTGGATCTTCGACACGTTGCAGGTCCAGTTTCATCTGCGCCAGGCGTTCTGGATCTGCGGGCGTCTGGGGCGGTTTCGGGGCGGCCCCCAACCGGCCAGGCCCTGCCCTGTGGTTGGCCAGGCGCGTTGGCGGCACCTGCATCAGCTTAATGCCGGAAATCGCCTTATAGCCGAAATGCATATTGATACGCGATACCAGCACCGGTTCCAGATGCTGTAATTCCGTCGCCATAGGGCCCAATGCGCGAATATGCAGCGTGCCTGCGTCCCGCCGTCCCTTGGGAAAGGTCAGGCGGTCTGGATGCGCGTGGCGGGCCAGATCAGCCCCCACGATCTGATCCCATTCATTCAAGATGCGCGCATCGGTGAAGCCCCGCTTGCCCACAGCCTTCCTGGTCAGGCCTGGCACCAAAGAGGCTAAAGACCGCGTGCCGCCATAGCGCGTATCGTCCTTTTTCTTACTGACCCAGTTGCCGGGTGTCTTGGCTGGGGGTGTGTCGTCAGACATAGTGATCTTTCCGGGACGCATAATCTTGTTATCAGGGACTGGTATTGCCGTGCGCGCTCACTACACTGTAATGCCATGAGCCACCTTTCTGAAACCGATATCGCCCCGCTGCTGTTACCCTGGTATGACAAGCATGCGCGCCGCCTGCCCTGGCGGTCCCTGCCAGGTGATGTGGCGGCCCCTTACCATGTCTGGCTGTCAGAAGTCATGCTGCAACAAACCACTGTTGCAACGGTTGCGGACTATTTCCGCAAGTTCCTTAGGCTATGGCCGACCGTAGAAGACCTGGCAGCAGCTGATCTGGACGACGTGCTGACCGCCTGGGCGGGCCTTGGTTATTACGCCAGGGCGCGCAACCTGCATAAATGCGCCAAACAGGTCGCAACCGACCTTGATGGACAATTTCCGCAAACGGAAGAAGCGCTGCTGAAACTGCCTGGCATCGGTCGCTACACGGCGGCTGCAATCGCCTCCATCGCGTTTAATCAGCCCGCTGCGGTGATGGATGGAAATATTGAGCGGGTGACAACCCGTCTGTTTGACATCGATACACCCCTGCCAGAATCCAAGCCGATGCTGTATCAGCATGTATCGGTTATGACACCAACCCATCGACCTGGCGATTTCGCCCAGGCGATGATGGATCTGGGCGCGACCATCTGTGTGCCGGGCAATCCGAAATGCGTGCTGTGCCCCCTGATCAGCGCCTGTACCGGCAGGGATCGTGCCGCCACACTGCCAAGGAAGCTGCCCAAGAAGGCCAAACCGACACGTCGGGGAACGGCCTTTTGGATTACTCGCAAGGATGGGGCCGTATTATTGCGACGCCGGGCAGAAACAGGGTTGCTGGGCGGCATGATGGAAATCCCCTCCACCAACTGGACAGAACAGCACAGCATGAATTTTGAAGAGACGGGTCTTCCCCTGCTGTCGGCGGCCTTTCATGACGCAGGCGAAATCCGCCACACATTCACCCATTTTCATCTTGAATTAAGGGTCCTTATGACCCAAGCCTCCGGTGATTGGGCTGATGAGAGCCAAATGCCAAAAGACTGCCTGTGGTGCTTGCCCGATGCCTTGGAAGAACGTGCCCTGCCGACCGTAATGCGTAAAATTGCAAAAGTCGCCCTGACGGCCAAATAGCCCGTCCATAACGGAGAGGACCAGTTTGTGACAACGTCCCCAGATACGATCATCCTGGCACAGAGCGAACCGGTGGAGTCGGTCATCGAGACCCTTTCTTCGACATTTTCCAATCTTGAATCGGAAACACTGACGGACTATTGGGCCCTGGTAAAAGACGTCTGGACCTATGGCATTGGCGGGACCAGCCTGGGTGACATCCTGATCGCCCTTGGCATTCTGCTGGTTTTTCTGATTTTCCGACAGTTCTTCAGCCGTTTCATCCTGCGCCGCGTGGCGAAAATCGTCGCGAGCAGCAGCAATAAACTGGATGACACATTGGCAACCGCGCTCAGTGAACCTGTGCGGTTTATCCCGGCCGTCATCGGCATATTTTTCGCAACGGAGTATCTGGATCTTAGTGGAACGCCACAGGTCATGGCGACATCGTTGAACCGGTCTTTGATCGTATTTGTCGTTTTCTGGACCCTGTACCGAATGGTCGATCCTCTGTCCTTCCTGTTGGGTAAGATAGAGCGGGTCTTTACCTCCGCCATGGTTGACTGGTTGATCAAGGCGATCAAACTGCTGGTGGCGTTGATTGGCATCGCGACCATTTTGGAAATTTGGGGTATTCAAGTCGCCCCGATTATCGCCGGTCTGGGCCTGTTCGGGGTTGCTGTCGCCCTGGGCGCGCAGGATCTGTTCAAAAACCTGATCGCCGGCATCCTGATCCTGGTAGAAAAGCGGTTTGCCATCGGGGAATGGATCCAGGTTGATGGCGTGGTAGAGGGAACCGTCGAATCAATTGGCTTTCGATCCACATTCGTCCGGCGGTTCGACAAGGCACCCGTCTTTGTCCCGAATGCACAATTGTCTGATGTTGCGGTTACAAACTTCTCCCGCATGACATACCGCCGCATTTATTGGGTCATTGGTGTTGAATATCGCACGACCACCGATCAGTTACGCCAGATACGGGATGGCATAGAAGACTATATCACCAGCAACCCGGATTTTGTCGCCGCCGACAAGGCAACACTGTTTGTGCGTCTGGACCGGTTCAATGACAGCTCCATCGATTTCATGGTCTATTGTTTCACCAAAACCACGGTCTGGGGCGAATATCTGAAGGTCAAGGAAGACCTGGCCTATGCGGTCAAAGCGATTGTCGAGGATGCCGGATCCGGCTTTGCCTTCCCCAGTCGCTCTCTTTACCTGGAAACAGTCCCCGGATCTTCGCCAGAACTGTTTTCCCCACCAGAACAATCTGCTGCGTCCAGCGCAACGGAAGAACAATCGACTTCACGGGAAGAGGACCTGTCCACGGAGTCCAGCCTTGACGGTGGAAGTGATCGCAAGAAACAACCCAAACCCCGAAAGGGGGATGACGGTGGCGATGGAACGTAAAATACCTTTCACCAAGAGGCTTGACCCTCGCTGAAACCGGCTATAGCGTGCCTGCACGATGACGAAACGGATCACCCTTTCGCTCCTTCCGGAGCTACTACTAGGCCTCGCCCTTATTTGAGCGCGGGTTCGGGTCTGTATTGACCCAATTCCGACAGCCTGTTTGACCCCCTCCGGAAGACCATCGTTATGACATTCCCAAGCGACCAAAACTCTCAGCCCCCCGTGACCTCCCGAAACATCATTTGGGTTGGCCTGCTGCTAGAGCGCCTTATCGGCGGTCCCGGTTTGCCCTGCGGCGCACCGGCGATCGTAACCCCTGCCGCACACAGATTTTGACCCCATCACGCCGCCCCTAAGAGGTCGCGCGTTTAGAATTGACGAAGATAAGGAGTTCCAGACCATGAAACACATGCCCATTGAAAAATACCGCATGTTTGACCGCATTGACCTGCCCGATCGGCAGTGGCCAAGCCGCGTCGTCGACAAAGCCCCGATCTGGTGTTCGGTTGACCTGCGCGATGGGAACCAAGCCTTGATCGAACCAATGGGGCCGGACCGTAAGCGCCGCATGTTCAAACTGCTGGTCGAAATGGGCTTCAAAGAGATTGAAATCGGGTTTCCCTCTGCCTCTCAAACAGATTTCGATTTCACGCGGGAATTGATTGAACAGGATATGATTCCGGAAGACGTCACCGTTCAAGTCTTAACCCAGGCGCGCCCGCAATTGATTGAACGGACCTTTGAGTCCCTGAAAGGCGTCCACCGGGCCATCGTGCATGTCTATAATTCAACGTCTACCACGCAACGTCGTGTCGTGTTTCAGCAAGACCGTGCCGGGGTGAAACAGATCGCGCTGGATGGCGCCAAAATGGTGCGTGAACATGCAGAGAAGAATCCGGGCACCGATTGGCGGTTTGAATATTCCCCGGAAAGCTATACCCAGACGGAACTGGATTATGCTCTGGAAGTCTGTGAATCCGTGATGGATATCTGGGAACCCACCCCTCAGAAACCCTGTATCCTGAACCTGCCCGCGACGGTAGAGGTTGCCCCGCCCAATGTCTATGCGGATTCCATCGAATGGATGCATCGCCATTTCACGCGGCGGGACAGTTTGATCCTGTCCGTGCATCCCCATAACGACCGAGGATCGGGCGTGGTCGCGGCGGAATTTGCACAAATGGCGGGTGCAGATCGTGTCGAAGGCACCTTGTTTGGCAATGGGGAGCGGACCGGCAATGTCGATATCGTGACCCTGGGCGTGAACATGGTCGCCAGTGGCGTCGACCCGATGCTGGATTTCAGCAACATCCCGGAAATGCGCAAGGTTGTTGAATATTGCAACCAATTGCCCGTCCATCCGCGCCACCCCTATGGCGGCGATCTGGTCTTCACCGCCTTTTCAGGCAGCCATCAGGACGCGATCAAAAAGGGCCTGTCGGCGATGGAAAATTCCAATACCGGCATCTGGGATGTTCCCTATCTGCCCATTGACCCGGCCGATGTCGGCGCTTCTTATGAGGCCGTGATCCGGGTGAATTCACAATCGGGCAAGGGCGGTGTCGCCTATATCCTGGAAAGCGATTTCGGGGTGCGCATGCCGCGCAATCTGCAGATCGAATTTTCCACCGTTATCCAAAAGATTGCAGATGAAAGCGGCAAAGAACTGGCACCAAAGATGATCTGGGAAAGCTTTTGCCAGACCTATCTGGATAACCAGAGCCCCTATGCCTTTGTCGACCATACGACCAAGGCGGAAACCCATGCCTCCGAAATTCGCTCAATCACCGCCAAGGTGAAAAAGAACGGCAAGGACATATCCCTAAAAGGACGCGGCAACGGCCCGATTGACGCCTATGTGAATGCGCTGACGGCGGATTCTGGGGTGGAAATCTCTGTCATGGATTATTCCGAACATGCCATGGGCCAGGGTGCCAACGCCAAGGCGATCGCCTATGTCGAGGCCCGCACCGGAACCGGAAAGCGCATCTATGGTGTTGGGTCGCACCCCAATATCGTCACCGCCTCCCTGAAGGCCGTGACCTGTGCAATGAACCGGGCGATTGCAATGGCATAGTGCCACACCGCGTTGATATTGTAGTGTTTAGACTTATCCGATCCGGGGCAGGCGAGCATCCAGCACCAACGATGCCCGCCGCCCTGGACCCCGGATCAAGTCCGGGGTGACAATACGAAGAACACACAATCCCCAGGGTGGTGGTGGGTGAAGATTTGAGACCCCCAAACCCCGTCATACCCGCTTTCGAAAGAATGAGAGTCTTTCAAATCACACAATTCTCATCCTGAGGAGGCGCGCCAGCGCCGTCTCGAAGGAGGGGCTGCACGTTGCGTGCTTCCAGCGAGTTCACCCTTCGAGACACTCCGCTCCTCAGGGTGAGGGTACTTAAAGATTTAAGTCCCCCCAAACCCCGTCATACCCGCGCAGGTCGGCTACAGGGGCGGCAATCCGGTTTCATAGTTGAAAGGCACCGCATCCTTGGACATACGGGCCGTGATGGCTTCGCGATAGGTCTTATCTTCGACTAGTTTGAAGATAAATGCATCGGCCTCTTGTGTCGGGGCGAAGCGCTGTCTTACGGTTTCCAGAACCTCCCCAGTGGCGCGACCTGAGCCTGACCGGCCTTTCGCACGCAGGGCCAGTAAAGGAATTGCCTCCCCATCATCGCCGCGCAGATGCCCGCGTGTGCTGACATACAGAAAGGCGTGGTCCAGCCGTTCCTTGCCATTCAAGCGCAATTCAATGCCATCCAACAGGCGAAATTCGTAATTCGCTGCGCCAATCTCTGTGGCGTGCATTATGGGAAGCTGCGCCTGATCCAGCCAGGTTACCGCCAGCTCGACCGTAACACCGGGTGAGAATTGCAGCATCGCCGGCACCGCGCCATAGGCGGTGATATGGGCGGCATAGACGACATCAAAATCCGTCAGATAGGCGCGCTCCACCGGGATGATGTGATCCCCCAGATGCCCAAATTTCTGGGCCAGACGCTCTGGCGCGCGATTGGACCCAACGGCCAGAACCGGCACCCGACCAACGCGGTCCTCCGGCTTGAACGGACGCTCCGCCCCGTTTTCCCAGGTATAGCTGTCGGTCGGGGCGGTATAGGGATAATTGCGCGCGCGATGCAGGATATCCGCCTGCTGTTCGTTCAGATCACTCAAAGCTTTTCAATCCGAAAGCGGGCATAGGCATCATCAATGGCGGCCATGGAGCGGGATTTCCATTCATTCTGTGCGGCTTCATAGCTTTTGAACGGCCCGGTGCGGATTTCCTCGCCCCCATCGGCCAGTTTATGGAAATTGGTGTCGGTATAGACCCCGCCAATCACCCAGAATTCGTCATGGCTTTCCTTTTCGATGGAAAACCGGGCATGGGCATCATCGACGGTTTCCATCGCCTTGGCGCGCCAGACAGCCTTTGCCTGATCATAGTCGTCAAAGGGACCCAGCCGGGTTTCCTTGACCCCATCGGCCACTTTCGTAAAGCTTGTATCGGTGTATATGCCACCAACAACCCAATAGCGTGCGGACATGATAGTGTCTCCAACTCTCGACAGACCGTGATTAGCGCTCTATCTAACCCGTTAGCACCGTCCCGCCAAGCTTTGCACCAATTTTCAGGACCTCCACCTTATGCCCTATTCATCATTGCGTGATTTTATGGACCGCCTGGAACAGGAAGGCCGCCTGGTTCGAGTTTCACAGCCTGTCTCGACCGTTCTGGAGATGACGGAGATTCAGACGCGCCTGCTGAAGGATCGCGGCCCAGCGGTGCTGTTTGAGAATCCGGTTGGGGCGGATGGCAAGCCCAGTGAAATGCCGGTTCTAGTCAATCTGTTTGGATCGGTGGAGCGTGTCGCCTGGGGCATGGACCGGGAACCCCATCAATTGCGTGAAGTGGGTGAAACGCTGGCCTTCCTGCGCCAACCGGAACCCCCCGGCGGATTCAAGGAAGCCCTTGGCCTGTTGCCCCTGGTCAAACAGGTCCTTTCCATGAAGCCCAAGACGGTAAAGACCGCGCCCGTCCAGGAAGTGGTGCTGACCGGGGATGATATCGACCTGTCGCGCCTGCCGATCCAAACCTGCTGGCCAAGTGAGCCTGCGCCGCTGATCACCTGGCCGTTGATTGTGACGCAGGGGCCCAATCCAAAGGGCGATAGGAGCGACGCCTTCAATCTGGGGATCTATCGCCTGCAGGTGACAGGCAAGGATACGACCCTGATGCGTTGGTTGAAACATCGCGGCGGGGCCCAGCATTATGCGCGCTGGAAAAAGGACCGCCCGGAACCCCTGCCCGCCGCTGCTGTGATTGGGGCCGATCCCGGCACCATCCTGGCCGCCGTAACACCCGTGCCAGACACATTGTCGGAATATCAATTTGCCGGTCTTTTGCGCGGCAAGAAGGTGGAACTGGTGGATTGCAAAACCATCCCGCTGAAGGTTCCGGCAGAGGCGGAAATCGTGTTGGAAGGCCATGTCATGCTGGATGAATATGGCGATGAAGGCCCCTATGGCGATCACACGGGCTATTATAATTCGGTCGAGCCCTTCCCCGTCTTTCGGGTTTCAGCAATCACGATGCGGCGCAAACCGATCTATCTGTCGACCTTCACCAGCCGCCCGCCGGACGAGCCGTCTATCCTGGGCGAGGCACTGAACGAGGTTTTCATCCCGCTCCTGCAACAGCAATTCCCGGAGATCGTGGACTTCTGGCTGCCGCCTGAAGGCTGTTCCTATCGCATCGCGGTTATTTCCATGAAAAAGGCCTATCCCGGCCATGCCAAGCGGGTGATGCTGGGCGCGTGGTCCTATCTGCGCCAATTCATGTACACCAAATGGCTGATCGTGGTGGATGACGACATCAATGCGCGCGACTGGAAGGATGTGATGTGGGCATTGTCTACCCGCATGGATCCGGCCCGCGATATCACCATGATTGAAAACACGCCCATCGACTATCTGGACTTCGCGTCTCCCGAAAGTGGGCTGGGGTCCAAGATCGGCCTGGACGCCACCAATAAATGGCCGCCGGAAACCAAACGGGAATGGGGCACCAAAATTCAGATGGACCAGGATGTCATCGACAAGATCGACCGCCTGTGGCCCGATCTGGGCCTGCCCGGCGATGGCAAGAGTATTTGGTGATCCCAGGGTAACTTCCCGCTTGCCAGAATTCTATTTCAGGATCATTTAGGCGGCAAAGTCGCGCCCCATGGCGTGACTGCTCTTTCTGGATCTTTTTGCATTATGTCGGATGATCGTCTGCGCGCCCAACGGCGTTTGGATTTGGGCCTCGCCTTGGCGGGGGAGGGTGACTATGCCGCTGCCGTTGAGGCCTTGCAGGCCGCGTGTGAATTAGCACCAGATTGGGTGGAAGCCCATTTCGCCCTGGCCGAAAATTTGGAAAAGCTGCCCGAATGCCGCCTACAGGCAGAAACGGCCTATACGACATGCCTGTCCCTGGATCCCACAGACAGAATGGGCGCGCGCATTCGCCTGACCCTGCTGGGCGCAGCGCCGACACCGGACCGCCTGCCTGCCGCCTATGTTGAGGCGCTGTTTGACCAGGAGGCCAGACGGTTCGACGCGAAAATGCGGGAAAAGCTGAACTATCAGGGGCCGGAGGCAATTGCCGAAGCGGTGAGCATCATCCTGCCCCAGCTGACCCATCCCGCACGGGTTCTGGACCTGGGCTGTGGCACGGGACTGATTGCGCCATCCTTACGGCTGGCTGCCGGTCGGCTGGATGGGCTGGACCTGTCATCGGGCATGCTGGTTCAGGCGGTCGCAACGGGCCTGTATGATTCCGTGCGCCAGGGGGACCTGCTGAAGGATGCCTGGCTGATCGACGAACACCCTTATGATCTGATCGCGGCGGGGGATGTATTGAATTATATCGGGGACCTAGCACCCGTGTTTCAGAGCGCGTCGGCAGCATTATCGCCAGGCGGCTTCTTCGTCTTCACTGTAGAAGCGGGCGAGGACACGCAAATTGAACTGGGGGAAGGACATCGGTATCGCCATGGCGACACGCGCCTGCGCCCCTGGATCGCTGCGGCCCTGTTGGATCTGATCTCGCTGGAGCGGCGCGTCTTGCGGCAGGAAAAGCGCCAGCCTGTCTATGGATTGATTGGTATCGCCCGTAAACCGGTCCTGTCGATCGATATGGGACTGCCTGTCCCCCATTTTGATCAAAAGACCGTGTAAACCGCCCCAGTCTGGACGATCCCCCTTTGAAGCGGCAGGCCTGCACCCTATCTTAGGGTTCATCAGGCGTATTCTTTAGAAGGAGGCCACAATGTTTTTCATGAATTCCGCCGCCAAGGCGCAAAAATCCCAGATGGTTAATCCAAAGGATGCCCTGCCGGGTCGCCTGGAGAAGATGCGCGTGAACCCGATCCATCATGCATTGGGAACCCGCATTGTTGGCCCCTTCCCGGATGGCACGGAAACCGCCGTGTTTGGCCTGGGCTGTTTCTGGGGTGCGGAGCGGATCTTCTGGAAGACGCGCGGCGTCTACAGCACGGCGGTCGGCTATGCCGGTGGCTATACCGTCAATCCGACCTATCAGGAGGTCTGCAGCGGTCAGACCGGCCATAACGAAGTGGTCCTGGTCGTCTATGACCCCAGCCAGGTTTCCTATGGTGATTTGGTCCGGCGGTTCTTTGAAGCGCATAACCCGACCCAGGGTATGCGCCAGGGCAACGACACCGGAACGCAATACCGGTCGGGCATCTATGTCTATGACGACGCCCAACGCACAGAAGCCGAGGCAATCAAGGGTGCCTATGAAAAAGCGTTACAGGCCAAAGGCATGGGCCCGATCACAACGGAAATCGTCAACAAGCCCGATTTCTATTATGCCGAAGACTATCACCAGGCCTATCTGTCAAAGAATCCCGGCGGCTATTGCGGGCTGGGCGGCACGGGCGTGACCTGCCCGATTATTCAGGAGCAACCGGCGGAATAGCGTCTGGCACAGGCGATTGTGGCGTCGCCTTCACTGGCATATCTGGACCATGATAATCCCGCACACCGGCGGAATAGGCCGCGCAGGCCAGCCGAACGGTGAGCGGGATTTCTATTTTCTTCCCATCCCTTTCGCCCTTTTCATAATATTGCACGACACGGCGTTTTAACCCCAAAGCATGGGCTGCGTCCTTTTGGGATAATTCGACGCTTTTGCGCCAACGCTTGAATTCAGCGGGTTTCACCGGTGTCATTCCTTCTTCCTGAGCAGGCTTATAACAGTGTCAGTTGCGGTAACTAATTACCGTTTGTAACAATTATCACACAAAGCGCACGAAGTGCGCGTAAATTTCCCTTGATCTGCGCACCAAGTGCGCCTATCTTCCTATCAGAAGCGCACGACGTGCGCAACCTTTAAACGATTGGTCTAGACAAAGTTCTGGGAATTCCTCCCAGCCCCGTCGGACCGGCCCGAAAGGAGGGTAGTATAATGACCACTCTGTATGTTGGTGAAAAGCACGCCTATCGCGACGAATTGTCCATTGCACGGGCAGAATCCGCGCGCCAGGCCGTCAATGCCCCCCGGGCCGAAACCCTGGACTGGGACGCAAAGCTGTTGTTTCGCGTAACCTGGGATGACCAAGAGCTTTACACGACCGACGATATTGCCGTACGGCAATTGGTGACAAAGCATCCAACCTGTGATGTGCGGGTGATTTCAGTCGCGTAAGGTTACGCGTAAATATTCACAACAGAGCCGCGGGGCGGGGGCGAAGATCCTGCCTGCGGCGCTGTTGCAACCAGCGCCCGTGCGTCCGATTGAGCATCTTTGGGCAGAGATTTCGTTAAAAAGGCTGTTCGACCCGCGTTGTCTGCTTCGATGGCGGTCACAGCGGTTTGAACCTGCGGTGCTTGTGCCTGACGCCTTTGGGCAATTTCTTCACTGTTCAGCGCGCGATCACGCTGCGCAGCGGCAGCAGGATCCTGTGCAACTTGCCGAACACCAGTAACGGACTGCGCCAACAGCAGAGTATTTGCCTCAACCCCCGCGACATTCATGATACAGGCATCCTGATAATTGTTTATCTATGCAGGAAACTTAACCATAAGGTGTTAATAATTCTCTAACGGCCCGGAATTACTTCGAAATCCGCCAGATTGTTCCGCCTGTATCATCACTGACATAAATCGCACCATCGGGCCCCACGGCAACCCCGACAGGCCGCCCCCAAACTTTTGCCGAAGATGGCACATCCGGGTTTGGCACATCGACACGAAATCCCGTTAGGAAATTGATGTATCGCCCGGTGGGCACGCCGTCCTGAAGCTCGACCCGGACCACCTTGTAACCGGTCGGCACCGCCGCGTTCCAACTGCCCCGCAGCGCGACCAGCGCATCATCCTGCCAGTCTGTTGGAACATCTGCATCCGCCAGAAAGGTCAGGCCAATCGGCGCACTGTGAGACTGGAACAAAACATCCGGCAGTTTCGATTGCGCAACCAGGTCCGGCCGCCGATCAGCATAATCGGGCTGTGGATACTGACCGCTATACGCATAGGGCCAGCCATAAAACCCGCCCAGTTCAACCTGAGTGAAATAATCGGGAACCAGGCCATCGCCCAGACCATCGCGTTCATTCACGACGGTATAAAGCTGGTCTGTGCCCGGCTTGATCGCGATCCCAACGGGATTGCGCAAACCGCTGGCAAAGGTCTCCCCGTTGTCTATCTTTCCATCTGATGCTACAGAAAACCTCTGAATCGTTGCGCGCGGGGACGGTTCTTCCGCGATATTGCCGCGAGACCCGATGGACGCATATAGGGTCTTACCATCTGGGGAAAAGGCAATGTTGCGGGTCCAATGGCCCCCTGTACTGCCAAAGACGCCGCGCGGGCTCATCTCTTCAATCTGGCCCCATTGCTGGCCCCATTTCAGGCGATAAAGCTGGTCCTGATCTGCAATCCACAGATATCCGCCCTGCATTGCCAGCCCGTGGGGACGGTTCAAGCCACTGGCAATTTCTTCGCGCTGATCGGCAGTGCCATCGCCGTTCCGATCCCGCAACAGAGTGACGACCCCGGCCCGGCTGCGCGCCACAATGACCGCGCCGTCCTGATCAACAACCAGATTGCGGGCCCCCGTGACATCCGCTGCAAACAGGGTGACCGTATAGCCATCGGGCGCTTCTGGTATACGCCCGTCCCTAGCAACGGTATCAGAACTGTTGCCAACGGATTGAGTAGCGAAAGGGGCGGGCAGATCCTGTGCGCGAATGTCGAACACATCGCCGGGCCTATCCACAGATTGTGCCTGCGCCATCGGGGCACAGAAAACGAGGCCCGCTGCAATAAGGGATCGGCTGAACAGCAATCGCACTGGATACATGTCAATCTCCCATTCCATTCGTCTGTACTGGTCCTACAAACAGAATGGGGCTGAATTTTATTGCTTCAAGACCGACACACCCGGCAGATCGCGCCCTTCCATCCATTCCAGGAAGGCCCCGCCCGCCGTTGAGACGTAAGTGAACTTGTCCGCCACACCGGCCGCCATCAAGGCAGCGACCGTATCACCCCCGCCTGCTACGGAAATCAACTTTCCAGCCGCCGTCAATTCTGCGGCCTTCCTTGCCAGCGCCACAGTCCCGGCATCAAAAGGCGGAATTTCAAACGCCCCCATCGGACCGTTCCAGATCAAGGTCTTGCAGGATTCCAATTCTGCCGCCAGCGCGTCTGCTGTTTCCGGCCCGATATCCAGAATCATTTTATGGGCCTGAACCGCATCTAATGCGACGGATTCCGACGCTGCGCCGGACGCAAATTCTGAGGCTACCGTGACATCATGGGGCAGGCCAATCCGGCATCCAGCCGCATCCGCGCGCGCCAAAATGCCCCGTGCGACATCAGCCAGGTCTTTCTCGCACAGGCTTTTGGCGATGTCTTTGCCCATCGCATACAGGAATGTGTTGGCCATGCCCCCGCCGATAATCAACAGATCGACCCGTTCCACCAAATGCTCCAGGACAGCAAGCTTGGTGGACACTTTCGCACCGCCAACAATGGCAGCCACCGGGCGTTCCGGATTGCCAAGGGCTGATTCCAGCGCTTCCAGTTCCTTTTGCATATTGCGGCCTGCCAGGGCTGGCAAAAGCGTGGCAATAGCGACTGTAGACGCATGGGCGCGATGCGCTGCAGAGAAAGCGTCGTTTACATAAACATCGCCCAGGTCGGCCAGTTCCTTGGCAAATTCCAAATCATTCGCTTCTTCGCCAGGATGAAAGCGCAGGTTCTCTAGAACGACGATACCATCCTGGGAGATGCTGTCGATCGCGGTTTTTGCGGTGCTGCCGATACAATCTGTTGCAAAAGTAACAGACCGCCCCAGAACCTTCCCCACGGACTTGGCAATTGGCCCCAGCGACATTTCCGGGACAGGCTTCCCTTTGGGCCGGTCAAAATGCGACATCAGAACCACACGCGCGCCACGCTCAATCAATGTATCAACGGTATCACGCAGGCGTTCAATGCGGGTCGCGTCACTGACGGTATCCCCCCGCATCGGGACATTCAGGTCCGCGCGCACCAAAGCAATTTTTCCATCGAAATCAAAATCGTCGAGCGTCTTGAACACGGGTAACCCTTCCTGATTATACTGAATTTGCGACTCTCTACCCGATCAAAGCACAGGTTAAAAGCATTACCGGTGCGCTTTTGTCGCAGAATAGCGATTGAGCCCGCATCATTCCGCCCCATATCCTTATTCAATGTGTTTTTGGGGAGACGGCATATGTCATTATTCGGTCGTGCCCTGTTTGGGGCGGCGCAGACGTCACGGACCTTGTGGTTCGGCGCGCAATACAGTCTGGCGCAACGCCTGGCCCCCCCGCTTGATGGTCCCGCCCCTGCGCCTGGAACACTGCCTGGCTGGCCCCTGATCCTGAAAGACCTGCGCGGTTTGCAGCGCCAGGACTGGCAGAATGTGGAAAACGGTTATTACCCACCCCCCGCAGATATCATCGCGTCGCCAATCAAGATGCTGCGCAATGCCGCCCGGTTTATAAAAGATGTCCCCGCGGTCAATCTTCGGCGGCGATTGAAGGCCAATGATGATGTTTTTCACGATGTCACCACGGCCCGCCGCCCCCGCTATTACATGCAGAACTTCCACTATCAATCCGGCGGGTGGCTGACCGATGACAGCGCCGCCCTGTATGACCATCAGGTCGAAGTTCTTTTCACAGGCGGTGCCGATGCAATGCGGCGGCAGGCCCTTGTCCCGATCGGCGATTGGCTGCGCGTCCATGGGGCGGAAGGCCGCCAATTGATGGATATCGGCTGTGGCACCGCCCGGTTCCTGCACGATGCCAAACGCGCCCATCCCGCCCTGCGCGTCATGGGCCTGGATATGAGCGAGAACTATCTGCAAAAGGCACGGCGCAACCTGCGGCGCTGGCCCGGTGCGTTTTCCATGGTGCTGGGCAAAGGGGAGCAATTACCCCTGGCGGATGATGCGGGTCCAGACCTGATGACCTGTATTTTTCTGTTTCATGAACTGCCGCGCAAGATCCGCCGTCGTGTCATGGCGGAAATGGCGCGCGTCCTGAAACCAGGTGGGCGTCTGGTTATCGTCGATTCCATACAGGTTGGCGATCATGGCGCTTATGACAAACTGCTGGATCGTTTTCCCATGGCGTTCCATGAACCCTATTACAGCGACTATATCCGCGACCCGCTGGAACAGTTGGGAATTGAATCAGGCTTGCGCCATCATAACACGCGCCGCGCCTTCTTTGCCCGTATCGTTACCTTTGACAAACCCAACCGGGTATCCTGATCCTTTGACGCTATTCTGCGGAACCCCCTGCAGTGATTGTGCGTCCAGCAGGTAAGGCATCCGACTTGTCCTGCCGCAACAGCGCAATTTCAGTGGGGGCTGGGCCTTGTTCTATTCCATCGATACAGAATTGATCAAAGACAACGGCATATACCGTGTCGCGCACGATTTCAAAATCATCATATTCATCGATCCAGAAATCCACGCGATATCGATGGAACAAGCCTAACTCGAACACCTTCACGCCATCATAGCGCCAAGTGTACATATCCAGCGCATCATTGCGGCCCAGGGCTTCCACCAATTTATCCCGAACCGGCTGTTCCGCTGCCTTGATCGAGCGTTCAACCTCATCTGGTCGATACCGTTCCGGCACAAAGAATTCAGCACTGAACCGGACCATATCGCCGGTGGAGAAATTCTGAATAAGGGATTCAGAGACCTGACCGTTTGGAATGCTGACATTATAGCCATCCCGGGTGCTGAGGCGCATCGTGCGCCAGGTAATATCGGTGACCAGCCCGATCATATCCCCGACCATCACCCAATCGCCAACCTTAAAGGGGCGTTCAATATTCAACACAATCCCGGAAAAGATGTTGGCGATGTTGGCCTGAATTGCCAGACCGATGATCATGGCCAGCAAGCCTGATGTCGCCAGCAGGCTGGTCAGTTGCTGATCAAAAACAAAGGCGATGACACCAAAGATGGCCAGCAGATAGATCGTACCCGCCCCAAACAGGCGCACAACATTGGGAATACGGCGACCTGACCGCTCCTCTATCGGGACCCAGACAAATCGTTCCAGACTGATGACCAGAAGGCGCGCCGGGATCAACCACCACAGGCAGTCGATGAACAGCACAATGCCATCGGTAACCGCATCCGGCAGCGATTGCGCGGAGTAATCCAACAA
This sequence comes from Rhodospirillaceae bacterium, assembly GCA_002709955.1. GTDB lineage: Bacteria > Pseudomonadota > Alphaproteobacteria > UBA8366 > Aestuariispiraceae > Pacificispira. The sequence goes on along the minus strand of PAQY01000007.1, from coordinate 268,323 downwards.
TAGGGTCCCCGCAGAAATCAATAGAACCGGCCAGCCAATCACCCGAATGCCCAAGGTCTGGAACCGCCAGAACTGACCCCGGTCCTTGCGGTCCATAATGGCTGCGAATAACAGCGCAACGACTGCAAATATGAACAAATAGACAAACCAGTTATAGGGAATGGCATCAGCAGGATCCAGGCCCGCCGGTCCCAGAATGACCCCCAGATCAATGCGCGTAAACTCCGCCGCCTGCTTTCCAAAGCCAACAAAGGCGGGGTCGCCTTCACCGGTGCCCTGATATACTTCCTGCGAAATCCAGCTGCGCTCTGGCACCCAATCCGGCAGGCTGGCAAAAACACGACGGGATTGCAGACCGTCCAGCAATGGGTCGCCACTGGGCCCCTCACCAAACACGGCGGCAAGATCCAGGGTTGATGCATCAATACCAAGCCAGGACAGCCAATCTGACGCCTCGTCCTGCAAACCTGCTTCACCATCGCCAGTGGAATTGCTGACCGCCAGTGGCTGGACGTCACTGCGCGTCTTGACCAGTCCCATGCCCAATACATCGGTCACATACATTAGGTTGTTGCGACTGAGCAGACGATGATGGAATCCCAGCCCGGCCAGAACCGTGCCATAGGGATGTTTTATATTGGAAAACTCTGTCTTGAACTGCCCAGACACACGATAGGATACATATTTAAGATCGCCATCCAGGCCTGTCTTGTCCGGGTCGGTCAATGTGATCGGTTCAACCGCATTCAAGAAAATGATATCCTGGGGTTCAAAATCACCGCGATATCTGAACCAGATCAGGAAATCGATTTTATATCGATCTTCCAATATCTGCTGATCATCGCTGGGCCCTTCCCGAACCGGCTCCACATTCAGCAATTGAACGCCAGTATAGACGACATTGGTTTTATACATGAATTTGTCATTCACATACAGAACCTTGCCGTCCTGAACCAGATCCAGAAAACCGGTCACGCCGCGTTCTAGAATGGGCTGTAACTGGGTCAAAGCAGAGATCATGCTGGACCCGTTATACAAACCAATCTGAACACTGGTTGTGTTTTCCCCATTCTTTCCAAAATACCGTTCCCCGGCGACAACACGGTGGCTGCGTTCCGGATGATCCAGACCCGCCAGGAAATCCCGGACCGCCCCCCGCAATGCCCCGATATCCGCTGCATCCGCCGGGATTTCATCAGACGGGTTCTGCCCAATATCTGCGATGATGCCATCGACGGCCAACCGGGCTGCATCATAGGAGAAGGCCGCGACCCAATCAGGGGCGGTGCCATACTGCGTTAAATGATCCGTTCGGAAGTTCTGCGCAACTTCAGTCGCTGTATCGAACAACAGCGGGGTCGTGACAAAGATGCCATTGGTAATGGATGCGGCGGGCTCCCCGTCCGGCAGGATTGATTGAACTTCGGAGACAAAGGCGGCGGTGGCCATGTTGGAAAGGCCGACAATGCCATTGCGGACACGACCCTGCCGCAGCCCTGTCACGATCCGCGCCGCCTGGGGCGCACCGCCCTGAACGAAAATGTCACCGGTCAGTTTCTTGTCGCGCATTTCTTGGGCAATGGCTGTCGCACGATCTGACAGGGCGTCCAGATCATCCGGGTCATATGCCCAGAAATTAAGAACCTTGGTCCCAAAGCGTCGATAGGTGGCGTCAAAGGCCTCTGCCAGCATGCGCCCGCGCGCGGTATCTTCATGAATGATCGATACTGTTTCCTGGCCGATCACATTGCGCAGATAATTCGCCAGGAAGCGAGTCTGGGACAGTTCATCATAGACAGTGTGAAAAACCCATTGGGTGTCTGGTGCCGAATTGGTCCGCATCGTCGTTGGTGCGGTGGATATCATCGGCACGCCCGCGGCTTCATAGATTGGTTCTGCAGCCGCGGTTGCCCCCGGGCTCCAATGCCCAATCACCGCAACGACATCCGTGCGCGCCGCAATATTGCGGGCGGCGGTGGCGGCGTCGGCGACAGTATTGCCGTCGTTTATGCCTTCAACCACGACGGCGCGCCCCCGGATCCCGCCGGCTTCATTGACCAGATCCGCGGCCAGTTCTGCGCCGCGCACCATGGTCGCGCCAATGGCTGCATCGGGCCCTTCCATCGGGCCAACCACCGCCAGGCGAAACGGATTATTGTAATCCAGGTCCAGAACAGTGACCCGTGTGATCAAGGAAAACACCCCTGCAATCGTGGCCATCGCCAGCAAGATCACCAGGAACATATTCCGCTTGGTCATCGGCCAATTGCCGAAAACCGTCCGCCATACTGATTGAAACACGAGCCCGCCCCTAAAAAGAAACCCCAATTGCGCCGCGATGGCTGGGGCCCAATTTTACCTTGGAGCCCGTTTTAGACAACCGTCACGTCAATATGCTGGGTTATTGTATCCGTTCCGTCAGAAATCTCCACCGTGAAGGTGTCGTGTCCCGTCCCAGACCCATCGTGAGAATAAACAAAGGTATTGCCATCCAGATTCAACGACCCATGATCCGGCCCAGCCGCGATTGCATAGGACAGATTATCCCCATCCACATCGCCGCCCAACAGCAAGCCCTTATAGTTCCCAGCGCTGTTGACGGAGAAATCCACCATATTTTCACGACCATCATCCCCGGTCACCGTCCCGTGGATACCATTGACGGTGCTATCCAGAACGGTATTGCCGGAATTGTCATTAAAGGTCCAATAGCCGACAAGGCCATTTTCCCCACCCGTCAATTCCCGTGTCATGGATTGTTGAATCTCTGCCTCACTGCGCGCCGTGTTCCAAATACGGACATCATCCAATGCCCCTTCATAACTATCGCCCAGCCCATCGCTTCGCGTGCCAAAGGCCAAGGGTTCTGCGGTATTGATTGCGCCATTGTTGAATGTGCTGGAGTAACCAGGCTCGGTGCTCCAGCCCGATCCATCCCCGTCCAGATACCCCCGGATTTCGCTGGTCGGATTGGACTGATCAATGACCATGGCAACATGGTGCCAGCCCTCATTCAGGCCAGCCAGGGAAATTCCGGATTCGCCCTTGCTGCCGCCATCAACCGTCGCGGTGCGCACCAGCAACGTGTCATCGCTGATCAGGATGGAATAGCCGATATCATCGGAATTTTGCGTATTCCCCTTGGAAACAAGGTAATCCAGATCGTTGGTCGCAGCCGACCCGGCCCAATAGAACCAGGCTTCCACAGTCAGGCTGCCATGGCCGGGATCCAGGGCGGCGTTATGATCAACATAAACCGCATTGGTTCCATCAAAGGCAAAGGCATTCTGCGAATCAACGCTATCGCCAAAGCCGGGGATAGAGGCAATGTCGGACTCTACATTATGGGATATCCCATTAAACGTTCCCGCCTGATCGGTGACCGGTGCACCATTCGTGATCGGGTCCGAGAAATCATATAACGCACGCAGCCCCGCTTCGGACCCATCGGCCTGAACCAGATAATTATCCGCAATCTGCTGGCCGGTTCTTGCCGTGTCCCAGATGCGGAATTCAGCCAATTGACCATCCATGTACTGCTGTCCACCATCCCAGATAAGAGCCCCGATGGAAGCATTATTCACCAAAGATTCCGTAACCGACGGGATCGAAAATCCTGTTCCGCCAGAACCGGCAAGGGTCACATCATGTTGTCCATCAATGTACAGATTTGCCTCAGCCGCAGTGAAAGTTACCGCAATATGGTGCCACTCTCCGGTACTCAATGGCGTCGCGCTGGTGATGGTTCCGCTGCCGTTATGGGATTTGTAGGTTACCGCGCCGTTTTCCACAGACAAAAGTGCCATCGTATTGGTGAAATTCGCCTGTTGGGAGAATATCCGCGCCTGGGTGTTGCTATCCAGATAGACCCAGGATTCGATGGTCCCTTCTGTCATTCCATTGACCAGCGAGGGGGGCACATCGACATAGCTGTCGGCACCGGTAAAGTTTGCACTGGGTGCGGCACCGGCACCATGTCCGATCGGTGGTGTATTGATCGCAGGAGCGGCGACATTCACTGCGATCTGCTGATTTGTGACGCCGCCCTGACCATCTGATACCTGCAGGGTGAATTCATCCCCCCCGACATAGTTGGGATTGGGGGTATAGGCAAAAGTACCGTCCGGATTGACCACAACAAATCCATTGCTGGCATTATTCAGCACAGAATAGCTGAGCGGATCGCCATTCCCGTCACTGGCCAGCAGTGAACTATTTGCCACCTCACCCTCTGCAACGGTCAACAAGGGAACGATGCTGCTGCCGGCGCTCAGAACAACGGGGTTGCTGTTGCCGGTCTGGTCCGGAACTTCGCCGTTAAACGATCCTTCAAAATTATACAGCGCCACCAGGCCCGGCTCATTCGGTGGATCGGCAATATCAGCGCCGATATGGGATTGGATATCCCCTTCAGACAAGGCCACATTCCAAACACGCAGATCATCGATAAGACCCTGGAAATCCCGACTGCCCATATGATCATCGCCAATATTCCAGGGGCTGTTATTAGCAGGCCCCATGGTGAAGGGCGCATCGGACATCAGGATGCCGTCGATATAAATTTTCAAATTGGCCCCGTCATAGGTGACGCCAATATCATACCATGTGTTTGGTTGAAGCACGGCCGGGGTCGACGGTTCAACACTGACATTCCAGACGCGAATGGCACCATCCGCCATATGCAGCCTAAAGGGTGAGGAATCGACCACGTTGGTGTCTGACTTATCAAACAGGGTCTGCAACCTGTTCACATCATCAGAAGTTTTGATCCGTAATTCGACCGACATCGGGGTTGCCCCGCCGAAATCCAAGGCGGCCGAATGGGCGATGGTGGATTTGCTATCGACCCCATCCTGTATAAGGGCCCCGGTCGAGTTCTGAACCGCCGTTACAATTGGCGCGACATTGGGGGTTTCCTGAACCTGTACCGCGACAGTGCTGACAACCGGGGTCGCACCGCCATCATTAACGGCGATATCCACATTGGCCGTGCCAAAAAAGCCTGGATCGCCCGTAAAGCTGGCCGTATCCATCGCCGCGCGAACATCCGCCGCAAGGCCTGTAATTGTGACCCCATTCCCCGACGGCACAATAAACGCGCCCCCGCCACCGGCATTGGCGGAAACAGATCCCTGAGCACTGGTCAGGGTTACCGTCAATACATCGCCGTCAACATTTGCGATATTGATATCTGCCAGAGAGATTGGCTGATCTTCCAATCCAGAAATCGCATCAATCCCACCAGAGGTCAGGCTGGCATTGTTGAGAACCAGATCGGGTGCCCCCTCCACCGCACTGACCAAAGTGCCGTCCATGCTGTAATCTGCGATCAAGTCAGGGTTGGATGACGCATCCAATTCCTGCCCCATGGCCGCATTGATTTCCGCCTGACTGCGCACAGAATTCCAGATGCGCAGGCCATCAATCTGTCCGTCCAGCGCTTGCGACGACTGGAAGTCACCGCCAACAGCATCCTGATCTGCGCCCAACACCAAGGTACCGCCAGCCTCTAGGGCCGCCGTCGCCGGAAGGGTCGCAACCGGATTGCCATCGACATACAACACCGTGTCCCCGCCATTTGGCCCAAAAGTCAGTGCCAGGTGATGCCAGGCATCATCGGTCACATTGGCGGTTGTGATCGTTTCAAGATTGGTATTGTTCATCCATATCTGGATATCGCCGCCCGTCAGGGTGATCCACAGTTCATTGGGAGAGCCCGGCACCGCATAGGATGCAACAGCACCAGACTGATCGGCGGTTTTCAGCCAAAACTCTACTGTTCCTTGCGTCGTCGGGAATGTGTTGAAATTTTCTGCAACAGCAAAGGAGAAGCTGGCATCGTCGCCATTCGATCCCACACCGGTCACCTCAAGAACTTCCGGCGCAGAAATGACCGTCGCATCCTCAATCGGGGCGACAATGATATCAAAACTGGAATTGGTCGTAACCGTCCCGTCATTCACAGACAGGCTGACCGGAACCAAACCATTGGCATTGTCTTCTGGCGTATAAGTCAGGGTCGCCAGGGCAGAATTGATTTGTGCGGCCGTGCCGGAAACGGTCACAGAGGTTGACCCACTGTTTTGCAACGTGGCCCCTGCGCCCCCATCGGTCAAATTCAGGAGACCGTCCGGGACATCAACCGTGACTGTCAGGCTGTCCCCATCGACATCCCCAACTTTCAAACCGTTAATGGCGATGGTTGTGTCTTCAAAACCGGCCGCATTTGCGTCGACATTCGTGGATATCCGAAGGTTATCAACGCCCCAGCTTTCGTCACCAATTTCCTGGTTCAGCGTGGAACTGAAGCCTAGTGTAACGATCTTATTCCCCAGCCCGTCATCCGGGAACGCGGCCAATTGCGCCGCGTTCAGGCTGAATCTGACGCCGTAAACCTGATCATTAAAGGGGGCCAGACCCAGATCCTCATCCTCTAGCGTTTTCAGCGTAAAATTCGCATCGCTTTGATCCCCGTCTTGCCCGAAAGCTTTTTGCAGGATCGGATTGCCATTGATCGAAACCGTGAAGGGTTCATTGTCCCAGGAATCCATCTCGTAGAAATCGAAGCTGAAGCTGGCGCCATTTGCCCCATTTGGGATGATGAAGGTTTTTTCTGTCGCGCCGCCCTGGCCAAAATTCCCCAGAAATTGGGTCAATCCGTCAACAGATGTAACCGTTGTATCCGACCAGCCATTCGCACCGGATTCAAAATTCTCATTGGTGATTGTGACACCCGTCGTCACGAAACGCGGTGCATCATTCGCACCGGTGACCACCACACTGGCGGTATTGGGCACGGAGGCCCCGTCCCCATCAACAACGTTATACGTGACAGACAGTGCCACCTGTTCCCCATCATCCAGATACCCGAACTGACCGGAATTAATCGTCAATTGTCCGGTGTCATTGTCGATGGAGAAGGACACGATATGGCCATCATCGGATGTCACAGCAACCGAGGCTGTATCCAGATTTGTTCCATCATCAATATCGCTGGCCCCTGCCAGCAGGTCGATTGTGAGCGAACCACTATCTTCCGTTATCGGTGCGACCGCAATCGGGCCAGCCACCAAGGGCGCATCATTGCTGCCATTCACGGTCACATCGACGGTGGACACAGAAGTCAATCCACCGGGATCTTTTACCGTATAGGAAATCTGCACGACCTTATGCTGACCAACCGCAAGGGATTCGAAGTCGGTACCAGGGTCGTATTGAATTTGATTGCCAACAATGCTGACCGTGCCTTGCCCTGGGGCCACAGAAGCCTCCGTCAGGGTCAAAGACGCCGTTGCATTATCAACATCCGTATCATTGGCAACGACATCAATGGTTTTGATCGAGTTCTCAGACGTTGAACTGACATCCGCAACGGCGATCGGGCTGTCATTGGTCCCGGTGATCGTGACGGTGATATCCTGAAACGCTGTCGTTCCTTGATCATCGGTCACGGTGACACGGAAGACTTCCGTTGCGGTTTCGCCAGCCGCCAGATAATCAAAACTTCCCTCTGGCACCGTGTAATCCCAGGCAACAGTGCCCGTCGCGCCCACAGCAGGTGTTGTGATCGCTGCCGTCAAACCGCCTAAAACGCCGAATGACGGGGTGACATTTACTGTATGCGTGCCATCCGCATCCACATCGATGAATTTAAGCTCCCCAGCTGCCACCAACGCCGGATCAACAGGCCCGGCATTATCAGTCGCTTCCGTCGCGGCACCTGTCACGGTGCTGTCCGCCAGAACAATTTCCGGCACATCATTTGTGCCCGTCACAACCACAGAAACGGTGCTGGAAGCAGACCCGCCAACCCCATCAGAAACGGTATAGGAAATTGTTATATTTTCCGTATCCCCGGCGTCCAGATCATCAAAATCGGTTCCAGGGTTGAACGTCACCACAGAACCGGCGATTTGAACGGTGCCCTTTCCTGGGGGAACACTGGCCGCGGTAATGGTCAAAGGCTGACCATCCGGGTCGGTATCATTGCTCAAGACAGACAGGGATAATGTCTGGTTTTCGGTCCCGGCCCCGGTATCGCTGGTCACAATGGGATTCAAGTTAACCGGCGTCGTGGTCTGGGTCGGTCCCGTATCCGGTGATGTTGGCTGGGATGTCGTCCGTGTCGGCGTGGTCGTTGTCGACGGGCCAAAACTGCTGGGCGTGTAGGACGGCGTCGTGTTACCGAACGGCCCTGGATTGAGGTTATTCTCAAAGCTTGGCCCACGCGGCGACGGATTATTGGTATTCGTATTCCCACCGGCAGCGGAGGCTATCTCCTGCAAGGCTGCGATTTCTTCATCCGTTGGCAGATCGGACCCGCCGCCTTCCGGCGCAGGGGCTTCAGTCTGATTCTGGGTGTTCCCCTGTTCTTCGGTCCCGGTGCCAGCATCCGCCACCTGAATCGTTTCAGTCACACCTTCGCCCGTTGCCTCATCATCGCCGGTGGCCGCAGTGGTATTTTGACCCTCGCCAGGGCCCTGGGCAACCTGTTCAACGGATTCCGCAGTATCGGACTCGGTTTGTGGATCAGAGGCATCCTCACCGGTCCCAGCGTTGGCATTATCTGCGGCGACTTGCTGTTGCGTCTCCTGAGGGGCAGCCTGTTCTGTGTCGGCCTGTTGTGATGTCGCAGGCCCGGTGTTTCCACCGGATTGCGGGCCGGACGCATCGGCGGTCGTTGACGCGGCAGGTTGCGATGTACCAGTATCGCCAGTGGCTGCGCCATCCGCGGTTTGCGGCTGTCCAGCAGGTTCCTGTCCAGCCGGTTCTTGTCCAGCTTGAGTCTGACTGCCCTGATCAGACGTCTCCCCGCCGGTCGTGCCGGTCGCATCGGCGACGGCCTGGGCCAGATTAACATCTTTTGCGGCATCGCCCCCTTGCGCCAATGCGGTCGCGGCGGGATCAGATGGCACGGATTGATTTTGACTGGTCGTATCTGCTGCCTGTTGCGCATCCGCTGCCCCGGCCAGCGCATCGCCGGGTGCCTGTCCATCCGCCAGGGAGGATATCAGTTCCTCCCCGAACGCATCACCCTGACCGGCATTCGCCATGGCGTCATCGACATTATCACCAGAAGCCAGGGATGCAGCCAATTGATCCGCAGGGGACAAGGGCACGTCCTGGGCCTGCGCGACTGCTGCGGCTTCCTGTGCCGCTTGCTGGGCATCATTCATTGCATTGTCGGGAGATTCCCCCGATGCAAGGCTTTGTTCAAGCGCATCCGCAAAATCAGAATTACCGCTTAATTGCGCAAGAGTTTCCGCATCCGCGCCATTGGCCAGGGCTGCAGCCAATTTATCAGCAGCCGACAGCGGAACAGATTGTGCATTTGCATTGGCATCCTGTTGCTGTTGAGCATTATCGGCGTCCGCTAAAGCCTGCCCAGCGTCATTCCCAGCGGCCAGAGACTGTTCCAACGCCTCGGCGAACGCCTCACCACCGCCCGCTTCTTGCAGGGCATTGGCAACATTTTCACCCTGCGCCAGGGATTGAGCCAACCGGCCCGCCGCATCCAGATCAACTTCGCCGGCCTGCTTTGCCGCTGCTGTATCCGTTGCAGCCTGTGTCGCATCATCCAGCGCGTCGTCGGCCCCCATGCCCTGGGACAATGCCGCTTCAAGATTATCCGCAAAGGCATTGGCATCGCCACCTGCAAGACGGGCTGCATCTGACAGCGCATCGCCCACATTGTCGCCATTGGCCAATGAGGAGAGGATGGAATTTTCAACGGGCACAGACGCCTGCTGCTGGCTGGTCAATTGCGCTTCTGCCGCGACAGAGGCGGAGTCCAGCGCTGCTTGCGGGCTGTTGCCCTGGGCCAGCGCATCCTGCAATTCCGACAAAAACGCTGCTTCAATCGCAGCTGGCTCTTGGGGGGCATCCCCATTGGCAATCATATCGCCAACGACCCGGGAAACGGCTTCTTCCACGCCCTGACCGGACGCAATCGCCGCCAGCAGCGCATCTGCCGGTGACTGCACCTGTGCGGCGTCAAATGTGTCAATCGATTGCTGCATCGCCTGTTCGGCATATTCCACAGCGTCACTGGGGGCCCGGTTCGACAGGAAAATTTCGCTTTGGAAAGTTTCGATGAAAACATCGGCGGCCTGGTCGGCAGCAACGTCCGTTGCCCCGGCGTTAAGGGCGGCCTCGCGCATCGACTCGCGCACCGCGCTCAGCGCTTCTTCGACATTCTCCCCGGCTGAGATGGCGATAAGCAGTGTATCAAAAACATCGGCTGGCAGACCAGCAATGCCGGTAGCCCCCCCTTGAGCCTGAACATCCTCAATCGTATCAGCCATCGATTTTAGTCCCCGTTCCCCGGCACCATTCCAATCACGGTGCTTGGCAGTTTACATCAATTCCCAGCCCAATTCCCTGCATTTTAGCCTAAAATACCATAAAATTGCGACTCATATATATGCTACCCAATTAACTTTGCCATATTTTTTATAATATTTTTCGTAAAATTTTAAGTAATTTTTTAGAACGATGCTCAGAAATTTCGGCATTTTCTGAAACAGGCGTGTTTCTGGAAACACATTACAAAAATTGAAACAAAAAATTCTATAATATAATCAATGCACTGGAATAATTCTAAGACGCCTAACGTTCTCGCAGGGCGGCCCGCATTGAGCGGACATAGGGGTCCAGAATATATTGTGCGATGCGGCGTTCGCCGATGATGATACTGCTGGAAACCCGCATACCAGGATACAAACGATATTCCAAACTGCCATCTTTGAACATCTGGGCAGTGGTTTCTATGCGCACGGAGTAATAGGGAACGCCCTCTTCATCCAGCAAGGCATCAGGACTGACGCCGACAACAGTGCCATCCAATTTGCCAAATCGCGCTGCGTCGGATGACGTCAGGCTGATCTGTGCCATCTGACCGGGATGGACAAATCCGATATCGTCCAGCGGCATGCGGGCATCAATGACCAGCCGTTCCTCCATAGGCACAATTTCTGCCAGAACATCCCCGGCGCGCACCACACCCCCGATCGTGCTGACCGCGATGGTCTTAACAATCCCCGCGACGGGAGAGCGGATGATCATGCGGGATTGACTGTCTTCAAATTTCCGAAGGCGCTCACTCAATTCCTGAAATTCACGCTCCGATGCGTTCAACTGCGCGCGGGCTTCTTCGGTAAACTTCTCGGCAATTTCCGTCAGCCGCGCCTCGGCCTCTCCCATGCCCGCGCGCGTGCGTTGCGCCATGGCACGGTCTTCCTTCCCCCGCCCCTCCAATGTCGCCAGATCCTTCAACAGATTGATATGGGTCATGCGGTTGGTGATATTCTGTTTCAACAGCGTATCGGATATCTTGATCTGCTCCTGCAAGAACCCTCGCGTAGCCGCTGCTGTTTCAAGCCGCGCGGATACTTCTGCAATTTCCTGACGACGCTGGGCAATCAACTGACGCTGGACGTTAAACTCTGCCGCAAGACGTTTGCGTCGCGTCTCCATCAATTGGCGGGCGGCCTCGATCTGATCGGGCACGCGATCAATCAGATCCGCTGGAAAATCAGCGTCGCTTCTGCCTGCCAATTCAGAATTCAAACGCGCGATTTCAATCCGCAAGCCCGTCAGACGCGCCCGCAACTCCGCTACCTCAGCATCAATCTGGGTTGAATCCAGAACGAACATGATCTGTCCAGGCTCAACAATTTCACGTTCCTGCACCTGGATATCTGCAACAATGCCGCCTTCCAGATGTTGGATCTGGCGCACGCGGCTGGCGGGCACAACTTCCCCCACTGTCGCGCTGACGATGTCCAGGGTGCCGTACCAGGTCCAGGCTGCAAAGGCGACAACGAAGGCCCCGGCCAGGACGATAAAGGCCGCCGCCCCAGACGCTGCCTCAGTGGTCGATTTATCCTGTTTCGCATCCATCATGCCGACCTGCCTCTGTGCCGTATCCGCATTATTGCGCTGCCTTCGTCCGGGGCTTGGGCGGGGGATTCTGGCCCCGTGCCCCTGCATTCCAATCTTTTGATGCGCCGGGGTTATCCTTCGACAAGACCGTGACGGTCGGTCGTGGTTTGGCATCCAGGTCCACCAAGATCTGGGCCCCCCGAATGATCTGTTGATCGTGCGACGATACAATAATTGTTCGACCGGCCCGCGCCAGTTGGATCAGGGATTCATAGACCTGTCGAATGCCTTCATCATCCATGCCCTCTGTCGGTTCATCAAAGATCACCAATCGCCCGCCAGAGGCCAGCGCGCGCGCCACGGCAAGCCTGCGGCGCACTCCCCGGGCCAGGGTCATCCCATTATTCGTGATCAGGGTATCAAGCCCCTTTTCCGTCTCATGAACAAAGCGCGCCGCGCCGCTGCGCTCCAGAATAGCCTCCAGCACTTCATCGGTCAGATCAGGCTTCAGCATGCGCAGATTGTCGCGAATGGTGCCATTTATGAAGGTTGGTTCCTGCGGCAGGTAAACCAGTTGCCGCCGCCACCATGCAGGCACCAATTGCCGCAAATCAACGCCATCGGCCAGAATTTGCCCCCGATCCGGTTGAATAAGCCCCGCGATCAATCGGGCCAGTGTCGTCTTCCCCGCCCCATTGCGCCCCACCAGGGCAACCACCGCCCCCGGATCCAGCCGGATCGACAAATCCTCAAATAAGGGCGTCGGTGCGCCGGGGGGCGTATAGGCGACATCGCGAATTTCCAGCGCACCGGTATAATCTCGCAGGGCAGATCCTTCACTGGGCTCTACGGGCAGACCAACCAGCGCCCGTGCGCGATCCATGGCCAGCCGGGACCGGACCAGGGCTTCTGACAATTGCGCAAAGCGGGTGACCGGCTGCAATGCCCGCGCCCCCAATAGATTGGCCCCGATCATTGTTCCGACATCCAGTTCACCGCGCACCACCATGACCGCACCAACACCAATGACGGCAACACTCATCACAGCTTGTGCACTTTGCGTCAGCGATTGCAGCCCCCCTTGACGACGCGCCAAACGCCGCCGCAAAGATTGAACAACTTGTAAATTTTTCGCCCAATCTTCGATCAGGCGATGACCTGCGCCAAAGGCCCTGACGCTTTCCGCCGTTGTGGTCGTGGTGCTGATCAGCCCATGGCCGATTGATTGATGTTCGGCAATTTTCTTACTCATGGGGCGCAGTACGATCTGATTGGTGACCCCCAATATGGCCACGACACAAATTGCCGCGAACACGATCGCCGCCAGAACAGGACTGAACAGAAAGATCGCGCCCACATACAGCAAGGCAAAGGGCAAATCGAATATTGCTGTCATATTCGGGGCGGAAAACGCGCTTTCCACCTGTTCCACGCCGGATAGGGCTTCCCGGCGCTCTCCAGATGGGACCTTTTCCAGATCACTCAATCGGGCAGTTGTCAGAACACCATAGGCCCCAACGCCCAGATTATGATCCGGTTCTCCAGACAAGGTCGCGGCAAGTTTCAGGCGGCTCCATCGAAAGCCCAGCTCAAACAAAATCGCCAACAGCACCCCGCTGGTCAGCGTGAACAGGGTCGAATCAACGCCATGGGAAACATAACGATTAAGCACCTGAATGACATAAAGCGAGGAGGCCAGCCCCAATACATTTGCCAACAGGGATGCGATCACGATCAGCATTGCCTGTGTGGGTCTGCGCTGCAACCGTGCCCAAAGCTCACCCATTATATGCGCGCCCCATCAAATATCCCCCGGAATGCCCGAATACTGATCGTCCCCACCATCCTTCATACCGTGGTCGGGTCTGGGTCATTGTGCCCAATTAAACAGCGGGTTGTCGAGTTCCCCTTTTGGGGCAGCCTGTGCATCCGGTATGGGGTCAGACTCCGTTGCAGCCCCTCCCGTTGAGGAATCCGCCGAGGATGGTTCTGTCGGCGCAACAGACGCGCGCGATGGTTCATTGGGTGGATCAGGTCGCGGCAGGGATGGCGCATTGGCAGGGTCGGGAACAGGGTCGGCATCCGTTTCGAAGCTGGGCGGTGCCTCTAACATGCTGCGCAAGCCTTCCTGCGTCTGGGCGGGCGGTTCAGCGGGAACTTTTGGCGCATCCGGGGTCAGGGCGGAGGTTGGGGGTTCGGTTGGCGCGGTTAAGGATGATTGCGGGGTTGGCGGCGTAAAGACATCGCCACCCTGTTGCGATTCCAGACTGGAATCAATCTGGGACGGGTCAAGCGGCGCGGATGGGTCCAAGGTGCCCCCTTGACCGTTGGGGGACAACAGCAAATCCATCGCCGGGTCTGGTGCCATCTGATCAGACAGGGTCGCGATTGGTGCCAGCATTTCAGAGCGATCCGGGCGCGGCACTGTTTGAATCACATCATATTCCAGCGCACCGGAGGCGGACAGCAATTCCACCATTGCCAATAACACCTCGGCCTCTGCCGCAACCGCATCGCTTTGTGCATTGATCAACGACGTTTCGCCCGCCAGAACATCGATCAAGGATCGCTGACCCAGGCTGCGTTCTTGTATGGCGACTTCAAGAAAGGCGCGTGCAATGCCCGCCTGATCGAACAGATATCCAGACCGCAGGCGCGCCGTCTCCAATTGCTTCCAGGCATTGCGAACGCGCTCTTCAATCGTGCGTTCCAAATCCCCCATGGTCCGTGTTGCCGCCACTTCATCCGATTGCGCCGCCCGCAATGTGTTGATGGAGGTGAAGCCCAGATTGAAGGGGAAGCTGAGTTGCAGCTTGATCGACGATTCGTTTTTGCGCCCAATGGTGCCGCTGTCATTTTTCAGCATGCTGCGCTCGCCAATCATCTCAAAGGTCGGGGCGAAATTTTCTGCTTTGGCCGCGATGCGGTCCTGTTGCGCAATAGAAATATCCAGACTGGTCAATCGAATCTGGGGGTTGCCGCTATACGCCTGCTCCAGCGCCGCATCCAGGCTTTCGGGAACAAAGCTGCGGTCGATATCGATACCCGGCATAATGGCCAGGTCCCCCGGAACATCCCCAAAGACGGCGCGGTATCTATTCAGCGCCAGTTCATAGTTACCCTCAGCATCGACGCGACGAGCCTGCGCGCCCGCCAATTGAGTTTTTGCCTGCAGCAGATCGGTCGAAAGACCGGACCCCGCCTCAATCCGCGCTTCTTCCAGTCCAGTCTGTTTTCGGATGTTTTCCTCTGATCGTTGCGCAAACCCAACTATTTCCGCACTGCGCAACAGGTTGATATAGGCTGAGATCGCCTCTGCCGTCAGATCCTGGCGGACCTGCACAAGTCCGATTTCAGATTGGGTGAACTCCAACCGGGACCGCTCGATGGAGGCATTGCTGGCCCCAAAATCCCACAGCAATTGCGTGATGGTCGCAGTAACATCCTGGCCGGGTTCCGTCTGGGTCGCCTGACCGGTTCGTTCCAGCCGATAGCGTTCAACGCCGGCCGTCAGGTTCAGATTAGGATACCAGACGCCCAAAGCGGCCAGGGACCGTTGCCGTGCGGATTCGACCTGGGCGCGACTGGCCAAAACCCGATTATGATTCTCAACCGTTTCAGAGATTAACTGTTCAAGAGGTTCGGCGCGCAAGTCTACGGTCCCGCCCAGGCAGGTTAAGATAAAAACCGAAATCCCAATGAAGCGCGCTGCCCTCATTCCCTCTATCCACGAGCAAGTTTGCCCGCATTGCAAGGCACAGAAGGCACTGCGCCGTCGTTAACTCTGCGCCACCCCCCAATGCCGATAAAGACGCAACCACCCCCTAGAGCGGATCGGTCCACATTCAATTCCTACCAAATGCTCGCAAGGCTGGTCAATTTGCCCGCTTCTTCTCTGTTCCCACTGTAGGACATCCTGTGTCCTTCTTATATGATTTTAATCGACTCCCACAGAAAAGACCAAACTGTTGCAGCTTATTTACGAGACATGGTGGCAAGAAACGACGACTCTCTCTATCTTATGAGTCTAGTACTCTTGGGAATCCCTAATTTCCCGCCTGTCGGACGAAAGAGATATTTATGACCCGGTATCAAGCAAGCATTTTCCATCCCAATTCCCAAAACGATGGTGCACGGCGCGCAATCTTCCCGACAAAGGCGCTATTAGGCGGTTTCGCCCTGATGATGGCCGCGACGATGTTAACACCTGTCGCCAGGGCAGATGTTACGAATGCCTCTGTATCGAAGCAGATGCAAAGCATCTATGGGGCCTATCTTGCCGCCGGTCAGGCAGAAACACAGAATGAATTTTCACGGGCGGCGGCATTGCTGGACCAAATTCTGTCCGACGACCCCGATGATCCGTTGCTACAGCGTCGCGGTATGCTGGCGAACCTGCATGCCGGGCAGATTGATCGGGCAATAGAATTGGCCCGGCCCCAGATTGTCGTTTATCCCAGTGAGGTTGATATTGCCGCGCTGACCCTGGCCGTTGGGGCCATGATGCGCGAAGACTGGGATCGTGTTTTGAAAGTCCTGAACCCGGCGCGTCGCATTGCGATGGCGCGATATTCAACCCCGATTCTGGCTGCCTGGGCGGAGTTTGGCAAAGGCAATACCGATGCCGCCATCGTTCTGCTGGAAGGTCTGAATGAAGACCCCCAGGCCAAGGCGATCCATGACCTACACGCCAGCATGATCTTCCTGGCAGCCAATCGCCCGGCAGAGGCAGAGGCATTATTGTCCCCAACAGCGGACAATCTGGAAGCCGCACCAAATGCGATTATCCGCGCCCTGGCACGGGCCAAACAGATGTTGGGCAACAATGCCGGGGTCAACGATCTGTTGAAAGGATATCAGGCGCTGCATCCAGACAATGATCTGGTTGCCAATGACATTGCCCAATTGGAGGCGGGAGAGACACTTACGCCCATCATGGCGACACCCCAGCAAGGGGCGTCCGAAGCGTTGATTGATCTGTCATCTCAGATCCAGCGGCAGGTGCCCCTGGTCGCTTTACGCTATGCCCGGCTGGGCGTCTATCTGGACCCCCAGAATGAATTTGGTCGTATGGTGGTCGCCGTTTTGCTGCAAGGCCTGAACCAGGATGATGCAGCAATCAATGTCCTGAAAGAAATTCCAGAAGATTCCCGCTTTAGCTGGGATGCAAAGATGCGGATCGCCGACAGCCTGATCCAGTTGAAACAGGATGACGCCGCAATCGACTGGTTGGAGAACCTGGCCAAAGATCGCCCGGACGACCTGACAGCCCTGAACAAACTGGGCCTGATCATGCGCATTCAGGGCGACTTTGACAAAGCCAAAGACTATTACAAGCGCGCATTAGACCGGGTGGAAACCGTAACGCCGGATGACTGGACCCTGTATTATTTTCTGGGCATCACGGAGGAGCGCACAGACAACTGGCCTGCGGCAGAGGA
This sequence comes from Rhodospirillaceae bacterium, assembly GCA_002709955.1. GTDB lineage: Bacteria > Pseudomonadota > Alphaproteobacteria > UBA8366 > Aestuariispiraceae > Pacificispira. The sequence goes on along the minus strand of PAQY01000007.1, from coordinate 250,999 downwards.
GGCGCTGAAACGGGCGCTGGACCTGTATCCGGACCACCCCGCCGTCCTGAACTATCTGGGCTATAGCTGGATCGATCAGGGGATCAATATTGAAGAAGGTCTGGGCATGATCGAACGCGCCGTGGCGCAACGGGCCAATGATGGCAATATCGTCGACAGTCTGGGCTGGGCCTATTATCGGCTGGGCGATTATGAAGAGGCCGTCGTCCACTTGGAGCGGGCGGTACAATTATTGCCGTCAGAAGCCGTGATCAATGACCATCTGGGGGATGCCTATTGGAAGGTGGGTCGGTATTTTGAAGCCCGCTATCAATGGGGGCATGCCCTGACCCTGGAGCCAGAAGAGGACCTGCGTGCCACTGTTGAGGAAAAGCTGGAAAAAGGCCTGGATGCAGTTGATTCAGCCTCCAGCAAATAGCACAGCCCTATGTCCACAGTCTCGCCGTCACTGACCGCCCTTGCGCCCGCGAAGGTCAATCTGAGCCTGCGCATTACCGGGCGTCGGGCCGATGGTTACCACCTGCTGGACAGCCTTGTCGCCTTTACGGATTTTGGGGACCGGATTGATGTTTCTGCGGCGGACCGGCTGACCCTGACCGTTCAGGGACCCTTTGCCGATGTGGTTCCCAGGGATGAAAGCAATCTGGTGATAAAAGCCGCACAGCGCCTTGCCCAGGCGGCGGGCATAGAGGCCCAGGCCCATATCACCCTGACCAAGACCCTGCCCGCGGCGGGCGGCATTGGCGGTGGGTCTTCCGATGCGGCAACGGTATTGCGGCTTTTGATCCAGCATTGGGCACTGACTCTGCCTGCGCAGGATCTGAACCGATTGGCCTTGGCGCTTGGGGCCGATGTCCCGGTCTGTCTGATCAATAAGCCCTGTCGCATGACCGGAATTGGGGAGGATCTATCCCCCCTGCCGCCCCTGCCACCCGTTGGCATCGTATTGATCAATCCGGGGCACCCGTGTGAGACACCGGCTGTCTTTCGGGCAAGGTCCGGCCCGTTTTCTGCGCCCGCCCTGGCCTTCAATCCAGGTATGACCGCCCATAGTCTGGCAGAGGCGTTGCAGCAGGACCCCAATGATCTGACCGAGGCGGCACTGCAAATATGCCCGTCCATCCGTCAGGTTCTTGACCATTTAGCCGGGTCACCGGGCATTCTGTTATCCCGCATGTCGGGCAGCGGGGCCACCTGTTTTGGCCTGTATGACTCCCCCGACCAGGCCCAGAAGGCCGCTTCAGACCTAGCCCATCCCGGCTGGTGGGTCGCGGCTGGCAGCCTGACAGGATAGGGTCATGACACAGCAAGACCCATCCCCGTATCGCCTGCTGGTCTGCGTTAATCCTGTTGGCAGCAACAAGCCCAGTTGTGGCGGGGATCGGGGCTCAAAAGCGCTGGCCGACACATTGGAAGCGGGCATTCGGGCGCGGCGTATCAATGCCCAACTGGCCCGCATTATCTGCCTCAATCGCTGCCTGAAAGGCCCCGCCCTGCGTATCGCACCGGGCGGTGATTTCTTTCTGGAGGTCCAGCCGGATCACATTCCCGCCATTCTGGATAGGTTGGAAGCACTGGCAGGGCAACTACCAGACGGCATAGACCCAATAAACCCTGATGCAGACGACCCGACCGGGTTTGGACAGCATTTTCCTGGTCAATAGTTTATTTTTTGTTCTGCTAATTATTGATATTTAATTAAATATGCCTTATAAAACCCCCGGTGGAGTAAAGTTGTGCCATTATCATGAGGGGTTGTCGGGGGACATATGGGACAGATTTATGCAAGAAGGGCAGCCCCCGGCTTCATGCCAGTGCGCGGCGCGCTGGTGTTTCGCACTCAGGAAGGCCTGACTCAGCGGGGATTTTCGACACGCGGCATTGATGGGATCTTCGGGCGCGGCACACAGGCGGCGCTGACCGCCTTTCAACACGACAGCGGATTGCCTAACAGTGGCGCTTTGGATGAATATACCTGGCCGGTTTTGTTTCCAACCAGTGAAAAACCCACGGATTTCGACCTTGCGCTGGCGCTGACCAGCACCTTTGAAGGGCATGGATTTCAAAAGGCTGTTGGCAATTTTGATGGGGCGGGCCTGACCTGGGGCATCATCGGATTCACCCTGGCTGGCGGGGAATTGGCGCAAGTTCTCTCCGCCATCGATGCCGATGCACCAGACACGCTGGACCAGGCCTTCGGGGCGATGGCATCAGAACTGCGCGATGTCCTGACGCGTCCACGGGCCGAACAGACCGCCTGGGCCGACGGTATCAGCCTGGGCGCACAAAAGCTTCATTTGCGGGAAGACTGGGCCAGCGGCTTTGCCAGGCTGGGCGCGACAGAGGCGGCGCAGAACGCCCAGATCGATCGCGCCCGCACGAAATACTGGTCCATCGCCCAACGCGACGCGGATCGCTATGACCTGACCGACCCACCAGGCCGGGCCTTGTGTTTTGACATCGCGGTGCAGAATGGTGGCATCAATGAAGGCCCCCAGATCCAAGCGGCCCTGGCCGAAGAGATCGACCCAACGCCCCAACGCCGCCGCGAAATCATCGCCGAACAGGTCGCCCTGGGGTCCCGAAAACGCTATCAGGAGGATGTTCGCAGCCGTAAGATGACGCTTGCCACCGGACAAGGCACCGTCCATGGCGGCCGCTTCAACACTGCGGATTGGGGAATTACTGACCCAGCCTCAGATAATGATCAGACGACCCCCCTGCTTTAGAGGAAGCTTAGATCGCAGACTTGTTGTCCATGGCTCCCTAAAAGCGAGAGAGGGCTTTACTGGTTGAATCGCTGAGGTCGGTCCAAGCTTTTTCGACGCCCAATTTAATATCTTCCCAGGCACCATCCCCGGCGTCGCGAAGATCATCTAATTTATCGCGAACACTTTCCTGCTGTGCACGCAACGCCTCAATTTCTTTGTAATAGGCCAATTGGGCGTCACCCTCTGCCTGATCCGCCTTGGCTTTCAATTTGTCTATGTCAGCACGCCATTCTGCCAGGCGACCCTTTAGTTTTTTTTCGTATGCATCCTTAGCGCTCATTCTGATCTCCTTCGATGGTATTCGTCGATGATTGTCGATACAGACGTATTGATCATTTGCGAAATTTCAATGTTATCTTTTAATAACGCGTCGTTATGAGATGATTATTTTTCAGTAACTAAAGGCAAAACCTATATCTGATCGAATGATAAATCTATTAAACTCAGAATACATTATTTATATACTAAAATTTATAAAATTATATCAGTTGAAATCTTTTCCCCTTTTACTAAATTAATAAATAATACGGTAACGCATTTATAAAAAATATTTTAGTGATTTTATGAATTTTGAAAATAAACTCAAATTATACTGTCACCATAAATACAATTTTTGTGAATTATAATTATGCTTTGGTATGAAAGCGCATGCGTTTGACTGTCAGACTTAAATCATCGCTTTCGCGCCTGGCGATGTTTCAAGCGCAACCATAATCGGGGAAGTTTTAGCAGAAACGCGTGGGAAAGCCTCGTCGCGTCTGCACAGACGCAGACAAGGGAAACCGCCCACAGAAAAGTCTAAAAAGAGTCTCAGAAAGGAAATGGAAACATTATGAGCCAACAAACTGGAAATACGACGGAACAGCCTGACCCCAAAGATAACCGCGATCAGCAAGAACAGCTAAGTGGTGTCGATGCGCGGCAAGGAAAGATCGTGTTGAAATCCAAATGGCAGCGGGGCCTCGTCATCGGCATATTTGTCTTTGGCATAGTGTTGCTGGGCATTGTAGCAACCAGCATCGCACCGTAGGGGGCTGGCTGTTACTGCCAATAGACCGAGGGATCGTTCAAATTCTTCTGAACCAGCGGCGCGATGAATTGATGGGCCTGCAACAGCGGGGCCAGCGCGGCTTCCTGTCGGCTTAACATGTAGACGCCAATTGATCCCTGCAAAAAGGCGGTCTGACTGTCAGGGAAGGTCGCAACCACTTCCTCATGTGACCAGTCGTCTTTGACATGCACTTCATAGGGGTTCCCGTTGATTTCGTCCTGCGGGTAGTGAACGATTGGGATGGAAACCAGCAGATAGCGCGTATGCGTCAGGATGCGATCAACCAGCGCTTCCGCCTCCTGCTTTTCCATGTGCTCCAGAATATCGCCACAGAAGACCAGATCGATGGGCCCCTTTACCTGATCCCAATCAAACAAACGTGCATCGACCTGATGCACCGTGTCATAGCGGTCTGTCAGATTGAACTCATCAATATAGGGCTGCCACACTTCAACGGCGTGCCAGTCACAGTCTGGCATATGCCCGCGCAGCAATTCGCTATACGTGCCGCCCCCTGCCCCGATATCGACAACACGCCGGATTAACCCGGCCTGATACAGCTTCTGAACCAGGACAGCCGTATAGAGTTTCCCAAATTGCGACGAACCGCTCATGCCTTTTCCTTTGCACCCGATAAGTGCCGCAGCATGCCATAAGCGAGGGATTTGTCGAACCAGGAAACTGGAGCGGGTGAAGGGAATCGAACCCTCGTATGCAGCTTGGGAAGCTGCCGTTCTACCATTGAACTACACCCGCATGTGGCCCTGACGCGCCGACAGATCGGGTTATAGCCGCGCCAGGGTCCCACAATCAAGCAGGATGTCGTGTTATCGGTTGGTCATTTGATTGGAACCGGGGTGACCGTGCCCGATTGGCGCGACAGGCTGCCGTCTTCATATTCGATGCCCATCAGCGCCAGGGGGACGACGGGTCCGCCCATATCCAATTCCCGCACAGGCTCCACACGAAAGCCAAACGGGGCGTAATAACCGGGATCCCCGATGATCAGCAGGGCTGGCGCGCCGGACTGGCGCACGGCATCCATCCCCTTGCGCACCAGACCGCGCCCAATGCCCAGCCCGCGCAGTTCCGGGCGCACGGCCAGCGGTCCCAGCAGGGGAACAACCTGACCATCGGGCAGGCAGACGGGCCAGAACCGTATGGAGGCCACCATTTCCTTTGATTTTTTGGCAACGAAACAGAATTGCGGCATTGGCGCGCGCTGGTCACGAAACCGCACGACATTGCGGGAATGACGGCCGGGCCCGAAGGCGAGGTCCATCAGGGCTTCGATCTCAGCCGCATCACCGGCGGTTTCTTTGGTCAGGGCATATTTCATTGACGCTGTCGTCCTCTAATCAACATTTTATTCAGGGAAATCGAGGGCGGCAGGGACGAAAACAGGGACGTTACCGTAAGGATGCGTGTAACCGTCCCATTCCCCGCGCACCGTCGATATCGGCACAACGCAGGCCGCTCCGGCCCAGACAAGGGGCGGGTGCGGCGCAGCTTCGTCGCGCATCAGATCGGAAAGAGGACACTCGTTGGGACACTGTTTTCTCGTCACTTCTTGATAGGCAGCGGAACGCTATCACGGCTTTTGCCAGGGCACAATTCTGTGTTCACTCTAAATTGACCAGCCGTGTGCTGGTATCCCCGCCCCGGCTGCACTAGGCTTGCAGGAAATACAAAAGACTCTGTTCCGAAAGGGAGTTTCCAGAATGCTGTTTACCAGAGGCGGACTAAAGAAAATCATGCTGGCCATGGGTTTGCTGGCCGCATTTCAGCTGACACCCCCGGCACAGGCACAGGAGTGGTCACAGATTGAACAGAAGGCCCGTGGTCAAACCGTCTATTGGAACGCCTGGGGCGGGGATGAGGCGATCAATGCCTATATCCGCTGGGTCGGGGAGCGCGTGGCCGAAGACTATGGCGTCACCGTTGAGCATGTGAAGCTGGCCGATACAGCGGACGCTGTGCGCAAGGTGGTTGCGGAGAAATCCGCCGGGCGGAATGACGGGGGATCGGTCGACCTGATCTGGATCAATGGCGAAAATTTCAAGGCCATGAAGGATCAGGCCCTGTTGCACGGTCCGATTACCGACACATTGCCCAATTACGCCCTGATCGATACCAAGGCGAACCCCGCTGTGGAACTGGATTTTACGATCCCGACGGAGGGGCTGGAATCCCCCTGGGGTCAGGCAAAACTGGTCTTTATCTATGACAGCGCGGTGCTTCAAGACCCGCCAAAGACGATGATCGCATTGCAGGCCTATGCCCTGGCCCATCCCGGTCGCGTGACCTATCCGGCCCCGCCGCAATTTCTGGGCACGACATTCCTAAAGCAGGCCTTGTATGAAGTGGTCGAAACGCCCGATGCCCTGCTGCAGCCAGCGGGGGATAATTTCGAGTCTGTGACCGCACCGCTGTGGGCCTATCTGGACAAAATTCACCCGGCCCTATGGCGCGAGGGGCGCGACTATCCCGATGGCGATGACGCGCTGATCCGCCTGCTGGATGAAGGGGCGGTTGATTTCGCCCTGTCCTTTCATCCCGGGCGCGCATCATCGGCCATCACACAGGGCCTGTTGCCTGATACGGCGCGGACATTCGTTCTGGATGGCGGCACGATCGGCAATACGCATTATGTCGCCGTCCCCTATAACGCCGCCCATAAGGAAGGGGCCATGGTATTGGCAAATTTCCTGCTGTCCCCAGAAGCCCAGGCGCAAAAGCAAGATCCCGATATCTGGGGCGATATGACGGTGCTGACCATGGACAAGCTGGCCCCAGAAGGACGCGCCCTGTTTGATGCCCTGCCCCGCGGCATCGCAACGCTCTCTCCTGCGAAACTGGGCCCGACCCTGCCGGAACCGCATCCCAGTTGGATGACCCAGATCGAAAACAAATGGCTGGAGCGGTATGGCAGTTGATGTCATTCCGTCGAAAGCCGGTGCCAGGGCGGGACGACAGGGACTAGGCATCCGTTGCGCCCCACCCCTGACCTTGCTGATCTTTCTGGGACCAGTTGCGGCAGGGCTGATTGGGACGTTGCTGCCAGCCTTTGGCTATCTGCCCGCCTTAGGGGGGGATCAATTATCGCTTGATCCCTGGCGGGCCCTGGCCCGCTATCCAGGCGTTGAAACAGCGGCGCTGCGCAGCCTGATGACCGGGTTGATTGCAACGGGCCTGTCCGTAGCGCTGGTGCTGTATTTCATCGCGGCCTTTCATGGCACGGCCTGGTTCCAATGGGCCAGGACTGTGCTGGCCCCACTGCTGTCGATCCCCCATGCGGCGATGGCAATGGGGCTGGCCTTTCTGTTGGCCCCCAGCGGATGGATTGTAAGGCTGATATCGCCCTGGGCGACCGGGTTTGACCGCCCGCCGGATCTGGCCCTGGCCCCAGACCCCTATGGCTGGAGCCTGGTTCTGGCATTGGTCATCAAGGAGGTGCCATTCCTGTTTCTGATGACAATGGGGGCGCTGGGACAGGTCCCGGCGCAAAAATCCATGCAGATTGCGCAATCGCTGGGCTATGACCGCGCAACCGGGTGGTTGAAAACGGTCCTGCCGCAATTGTATGGGCAAATCAGATTGCCGATTTTTGCGGTCTTGGCCTTTTCCGTTTCGGTCGTGGATGTGGCATTAATCCTGACGGTCACGCCTTCACCGACGCTGGGTGTTCTGATCCTGCGCTGGGCCAATGATCCAGACCTGTCGCAGAATTTTGTTGCCGCAGCAGGGGCCTGTATTCAATGCCTGCTGGTCCTGTTGGCGATTGCAATTTGGGTCATGGGGGAACGGTTTATATCCTGGTTGGGCCTGGCCTGGATCCGAAAAGGCAATCGACGCGCGCCACACGGGGTAAAACAACTGACCCTGACTGGAATGAGTCTGGCCGCAGGGCTGGGGATAGCCGGGCTGATGGGTCTTGTAATCTGGTCATTTGCCAAACGATGGCGCTTCCCCGATTCATTGCCCAGCGTCTGGAGTCTGGACAATTGGGGACGCGGTTTTGCGCGGGTGGCGGAACCCCTGGCAACAACGCTGTGGGTGGGGCTGGCTGCGGCTGGCGTGGCCCTGATCCTGGTCATTCTATGCCTGGAAGCGGAACAAAGAACCGGTCGACGCCCCACACACAGGGCGTTGTGGTTGCTGTATCTGCCCTTAATCGTACCGCAGATCGCCTTTTTATTCGGTGCCCAGATTTTGATGGTGGTGGTCGGCATAGATGGGCATTGGGCCGGATTGATCTGGGCGCATCTGCTGTTCGTCCTGCCGTATATCTTTCTGTCCCTCTCGGACCCCTATCGCGCGCTGGATTCCCGATATGCCAGAACCGCCGCCTGTCTGGGGGCCAGCCCATGGCGTGTTTTCCGGCAGGTCAAAATGCCCATGCTGCTGCGCCCGATACTGATCGCCTTTGCGGTTGGCTTTGCGGTCAGTGTTGGTGAATATCTGCCCACAGTATTTGCGGGGGCCGGTCGCCTGACCACATTGACAACCGAAGCCGTCGCCCTGGCGGGTGGGGGGGATCGCCGCCTGATCGGGACGCTGGTTGTTCTGCAATCCATTCTGCCGCTGATCCTGTTTGCGATTGCGGCGGCGGCACCGTTTCTGATCCGCCGTGCCGCCTTTACTGGGAAGAAACGCTTGTGACCGTGCCAGAGGGATTGACCCTGAACCAGGTAAGCCTGTCCATCGGTGGCAACAGCCTGTTCGCCCCCCTATCGCTGTATGTACCACCCGGACAGGTCACCACAATCATGGGCGCCAGTGGATCCGGGAAATCGACACTACTCTCTGCGATTTGCGGCACGTTGGATCCTGCTTTTACCCTGAAGGGTGCCATCGGGCTGAAGGGGCGCGATATAACAGGCCTGCCGCCGCACACCCGCAGGGCCGGTATTCTGTTCCAGGATGATCTGCTGTTTCCGCATTTAAGCGTTGCCGACAATCTGGCCTTTGGCCTGCCGGTCGGCCTTGATCGCAGGGAAAGACAGGACCGCATTCGCGCCGCCTTGGTCGATGCTGGCCTTGAGGATTTTGGGGCACGTAACCCAGCCACATTGTCCGGGGGCCAGCGCGCACGCATCGCCTGTCTTCGCGCCCTGTTGGCCGACCCAGACGCGCTGTTGCTGGACGAGCCGTTTTCGAAACTGGACAGCCAATTGCGGGATCGGTTCCGACAATTTGTTTTCGACCATGCATCCGCCCAGAAACTGCCAGTCTTGTTGGTGACCCACGATCCTGAAGATGCCGAGAAGGCGAAAGGCACCACAATTCATTTAACGTTATAAATTACAACAGACCTTTGATCCCAACATCGTGAGTGGACGTGCGGGATCGTGTCTTTAAAATACCACATAATTGCCTGCATCTAAGTCTGGATATCCAGGCGCAATCATTATATAGTCCTTGACACTAGGGGCTCGCCCCACCATCTGCGAATGTAATCGCAGATGCGATAGCGTATCTTGGCTTTAGTTGAAAGACTGACCACGATGCATAAAGTTTTAAGGTGTCGTGTCCTTTGTTTTCACCAATGGGGTGAAAAATAAGGAAAGACCCTACGCAGAATCCGCAAAGGGGGATTTTAATATGTTCAGACGTTTGATCGGCCTAATTGGTGGCGCCGCGCTTCTCGCAGGCTGCTCGGTCTATGGTAATTTGGAAGAACTCCAAAAAACTGAACCACAGGGCACCGCCTTCACGAAGGCCTTGGCCAAAGAATACCAAGCATTCTCAGAATTCGAAATGTACGATATGCGCGATTATGTCGACGCGGATCATTTCGCACGCAAGGGCCTGCGGGCTGCTGCGGGTGAAGTTGTCCTGCCCGAAGAAATCGCAAATTGGAACGAGCCCGCTGATCGCGTGAAAGTTCTGACCGCTGCCCGCGAGCGCCTGATCACTGGCCTCGACAATGGCGGACGCGAAAATCATCCGATTGAAGCGGCGACGGCCCAAGCGAAATTCGACTGCTGGGTTGAACAGCAGGAAGAAAACCATCAGCCGGAACATATTGCAGAATGCATGAAGGAATTCATCGCTGCGATGGAAGTTCTGGAAACCAAAATGGCTCCTGCGCCAGCACCGGCACCTGCCCCTGCTCCGGCACCGGAACCAATGATGGAACCAGCAAACTTCATTGTCTTCTTCGGCTTTGATATGGACAATGTGAACGAAGGCGCTGCTCAGGTTCTGAACCTGGTCGGATCCAAGTTTGGCGATTACAAAGATGGTCAGATCATGCTGATCGGTCACACGGATACCGCAGGGTCCGCGACGTATAACGAGGCTCTCTCGTTGCGCCGTGCGAACAATGTTCGGTTCCAGTTGATCGAACTGGGTGTTCCTGCCTCTGCAATCGGCGTTGAATCCCGTGGTGAGAGCGAGCCTCTCGAAGCCACAGGCGACGGCGTTCGCAATCCGCAGAACCGTCGTGTGGAAATCACCATCAAGTGATTGACTGACGGGCTTTAAGGGTAGCCTGGCTACCCTTCGAGACTGCACAATAAAGAAAGGCCGGGAGGCATTGCCCCCCGGCCTTTTTCTTTGTCTTAATTTCGATGATGTTCCATGCGGGACTCTTTTTGGGTTTTCAGGGCGCACTATCCCCGGCATGTTTGTCTGCACCACCTCAAAACCGTGTGAAACGAATGCATTACGAATCCATCACAGAAAACATCAAAGTTGCCGTCCAGCCGACCTTTCTGGACAATCAATCTTCGCCCACGGACAATCATTTTGTCTGGGCCTATACCGTTCATATTGTGAATCTAAGTGCCCAACCGGTGCGCCTGATCAATCGATACTGGCGCATCACAAACGCCAACGGCCATACCGAAGAAGTCCGTGGACCGGGCGTTGTCGGTGAACAGCCCCTGATCTCCCCAGGGGAGAGTTACGAATATACAAGCGGTGCCCCGTTGAGCACGCCGTCGGGAATAATGTCCGGTCATTATGAAATGCAATCGGCGAATGGCGGGTTGTTTAGAATTAATATTCCGGCATTTTCACTTGATAGTCCCCATCAGGCGATCCATCTGAATTAAACAGACGTAATGATCCATGGTGCACGGGCTGATCGTCAGACCGTGAAGAGCAAGACAGTCCGGGGCGGATCCCACCAAATCGCTGGGGCATAAAAATAAGGAATTCCTGATGAACGCCATTCAATCGGTTGATGGGACCCGTACCAATAAGGATGAAGCGGAGAAGCACCCCTCTCGTGAAGAGGCTGAAGCTGCTGTGCGTACCTTGCTTTTATGGGCGGGGGACGATCCGGATCGCGAAGGCCTGCTGGGTACCCCAGACCGTGTTGTCCGTTCCTACGAAGAATTCTTTGCGGGCTATGCAGAAAACCCGACAGACATGCTGTCCCGGACGTTTGAAGAAACCGAAGGCTATGACGAAATGGTCCTGTTGCGTGACATACCGTTCGAAAGTCATTGCGAACATCACATGGTGCCAATCATTGGTACCGCCCATGTCGCCTATTTGCCCAATCAGCGCGTCGTTGGCATTTCAAAACTGGCGCGTACCGTTGAAATTTTTGCAAAGCGGTTGCAGATCCAGGAGAAAATGACAGCCCAGATCGCCGATGCGATTCAGCAAGCTCTGGACCCCAGGGGCGTTGCTGTCGTGCTGAATGCCCAGCATCAATGCATGACAACGCGCGGCGTCAAAAAACCGGGCGTTGGTATGATTACCAGCCGTATGCTGGGGGCCTTTAAGGAAGATCGTTCCCTGAAAGCTGATTTTATGGCGCTGATTGGAAATAGTGCGACCCAGTAGGGTCCCGCAATCCAGCACGGTCAGATCGTAAAATTTGACGAATTTGGCATGCCTTTAGACTTCATCTTGGCCGTCGCCTGAACAAATTCCTCAAAAGCTGGTTTCTCCAGCGGGCGGGCATAGAAGTATCCTTGCGCTTCTGCACAGGGAAGCGACTTCACATATTCCGCCACCTCACTGGTCTCAATCCCTTCGACTGTGACCTGTAAATTCATATCCCGCATTAAATTGATAATATTGCTTAACAGGCGATTGGACTTATCGTCGTAGGGAACCCCGATCAGGAAGGAGCGATCTACCTTTGCCCGGGTGGCCATGACATCCCGCAGCATCCCCAGCGATGAATTGCCGGTTCCAAAGTCATCTATGGCAATAGATATCCCCATTTTCTGAAGTGCCGCGACGGCTGCAAAAGCGACCTTCGGATTGCGCGTCAGCGTGGTTTCCGTAATCTCAAATTCCAGGGATGACGGGGCTATATCAAAAGTCTCAAGAGATCGTCTGACAAAATCAACAAAGTTGCCGCGTTCCAGCTGCTTCGGTGAAATGTTTACCGCCAGCTTTACTTTTGACAGAACCGGGTCGCTTTTCCATTCCTGGACCGCAGCACAGGCTTCCAGGAAAATAAAGCGGCCAATTCCTTCGATCAAATCCGCACTTTCCGCGACAGGAATGAATTGCCCTGGTGGAACCATTGTTCCATCGGCTTTTCGCCAGCGGATCAAACATTCCGCCGCCATGCAGGTTTCGTCTGGTAGGCTCATTTTTGGCTGAAAGACGGGATAGAATTCATGTCGCTGAACCGCCTCGCGAATTTGATGCACCATCGCGGACGTTTCCAAGACGCGGGAAACGACCTCTTCGGTCAACAAATAGACCTCACCACGGTGCCAATTTTTCGCTTCATAATATGCCATATCGGCATACCGAATCGCCATGCCGGGCTCATCGGCCATTAAGGGAATTTCCAATCCCCCTGCCGTCGCACTGATCGCCACCCGCGCATTGCCAAATTCGAAGGGATCCTCAAATGCCGCAGCGATGACTTTCTGCACCTCAAGCACCTGAATGGCGGCGGTTTCGCCAGGGGGAATCTCCACCAATGCGGAAAAACGATCCCCGCTGCCGCGCCCAAAAAATTCCCATTTGCACATCAGTTTGGCCAGCCGGTCCCCGACCAACCGTATGATGCTGTTGCCGTCTTCCATCCCAAATGTCGAATTGATGGCGCGCATCTGATCGATGCCAATTTCCATCATCAGGAATCGGCGATCCTGTGCAACATACTGCGTGTAAATGGTGTTGAGGCAATGAATCAATGCCTCACGCTTGGGCAATCCTGTCAATTGATCATAATAAACGGAGTTATCGGCTGCTAAATTAAGGTCGTGCGGAAGGCTCAAGTCCCGCAAAAATAGATAATGAATCAAATTACCCTGCACCGGATGTTCGGCAACGCGTAAATAAATGTTAAAATGGGCACCATCGGCGCGACAGGCTACAACCTGACTTAGATGCGAGGATCGGGAGTCTGAGGGGTCTACATCACTGTCTTTGCCTTTATCAAAACCTGAAAGCCACGCATTTTTCCCCGGCAGGATCGTGCGAACGGGCTTATCAATCAGGTCGCCCTCCGTTTGCCAGCCAAACATAGATACGGCCATTTGATTAGCAAAAACAATATGTTGAGCGTCATCTATTGCAATCACGGCATCATGGCTCTGACTGAACAAACCGCTTAGCCGCTTAATTTCGTCTGCGAGCGTCGTGGCACCCCCAGAAACTCGGCGATTTAATTTTAACATATGCCGGTTCAACTCCTCCCGAAGGACGCCCGAAAGCAAAACATCCTATAGAAGTAACCCACCAACTCTTAATTAAAGGTAAAGCATCGACTGTTTTCTGGTTCAACTGCATTCAGTCCTGATCCGCTGGTTTCTTCACAAAAAGACAGCTATGGTCAGCTTATGTGAGACAGACTGCGGATGCACCACTGTTAACCAGCATCCGATGGAGGGGTTGTTGTTAGATTTCCGTCCTATTTTCTTTGTGAACGGCATCTTGTTGACGACCCTGTCCGTAGCCATGGTATTGCCTGCGGCCGTCGACATAATCGTGGACAACCCGGACTGGGAGGTATTTGCCGCAGCATCCGGCTTAACCTTTTTTGTTGGGGCGATGCTGACCCTGACCAACCGGGTCAAAACAATTGCCCTGACCATCCGCCAGGCTTTCATCATGACCACGATTTCCTGGTGTTTACTGCCTGCTTTTGCAGCACTTCCCCTGAGCTTTTCAGATCTTAATCTAACCTATACCGATGCCTTTTTTGAGGCGATGAGTGGGATCACGACCACGGGCTCGACTGTCATTGTCGGACTGGATTTTGCGCCCCCTGGGATTTTGCTGTGGCGCTCTTTGCTGCAATGGCTGGGGGGCATTGGGTTTATTGTGATGGCGGTGTCAATTCTGCCCATGCTGCAGGTTGGCGGGATGCAGTTGTTCCGAATGGAATTTGCAGAGCGGGTGGAAAAGGCATTGCCGCGCGCCGCACAGATCGGCGCATGGATCCTGATAATCTATCTGTTCCTGACCATGGTTTGCGCGGGCCTGTATTGGTGGGCGGGAATGAGTGGATTTGACGCCCTGAATCACGCGATGACCACCGTGGCGACCGGCGGATTTTCGACCTATGACAGTTCCATGGGGCTTTTTGGCAGTGCAAAACTGGAATGGATCGCGACGGTCTTTATGATCCTTGGATCGCTGCCGTTCCTGTTATATTTGCAGGCCATTCGGGGGGCCCCCCTGGTATTGTATCGCGACAGTCAGATTCGCTGGTTCTTTGGCTTCCTGCTCAGCGCTACCGGAATTATGATTCTGTATCTGGTTGCAGAACAGGACTGGCCCCTGTCCGACGCGGTTCGCTTCGCGACATTTAATGTGACGTCCGTGATGACCGGCACAGGCTATGCCACCCAGGATTTTGGGAATTGGGGGGCCTTTGCCCTGCCCCTGTTCTTTCTGTTGATGTTCATTGGTGGCTGCGCCGGATCAACCAGTTGCGGCATCAAGATATTCCGGTTCCAGGTCCTATATGCGACATCACGGGTTCAAATGAAGCGTCTGCTCAGCCCAAATGGCGTTTTCATTGCCTATTATAACAAAAAGCCAATTCCAAATTCGGTTGAAGAATCCGTCATGAGCTTCTTCTTTCTGTTCATGGCAATATTTGGTCTATTGGCTTTAAGCTTGGGACTATTGGGACTGGATTTCATCACGGCAACCAGCGGGGCTGCGACGGCTATATCCAATGTTGGGCCGGGTCTTGGCGATGTCATCGGACCAGCCGGGACCTTTGCGTCCTTACCGGATGCTGCAAAATGGTTGCTCTCTGGCGGCATGCTGTTAGGACGGTTGGAGATTTTCACCGTTCTTATTCTGCTGGCCCCCAGTTTCTGGCGCGGCTGACACCAAGGGATATCGAAATATGCCAACGCCACTTGAAATGCTGGAAACCTTGATCGGATTCGACACAACCAGCGCAAAGTCCAATCTGGACCTGATTCATTTTGTGCAAACCTATCTGGCAGACCATGGAATTGACAGCACGCTGGTCCATAACCAGGACAAGTCCAAGGCAAACCTTTGGGCAACAGTTGGCCCCAAGCAGCCAGGCGGTGTCTGCCTGTCTGGTCATACCGATGTTGTACCTGTAACCGGACAACCCTGGGACACAGATCCATTTGAACTGGTCAAAAAGGGCAGCCGATATTATGGGCGCGGCACCTGTGATATGAAGGCCTTTCCAGCAACCGCCTTGGCCCTGCTGCCTGAAATGCTGGCCAGGCCCTTGATCCGCCCGATCCATTTCGCCCTGTCTTATGATGAGGAAGTGGGCTGCCTGGGGGCCCCGGATATGATCCATGAAATTGGCAAAAGCCTGCCAAAGCCATCGGTCGTGATTGTGGGCGAACCCACCGACATGAAGGTCGTGTCTGCCCATAAGGGCATGTGGTTCTTCCGTGTTGTCGTGACCGGGAAAGAGGCCCATTCCAGTCAGACCCATCGCGGTGTTTCGGCTGTTATGACCGGGGCCAGATTGATTGCAAAGCTGGATGAAATGGCAAAGGCACGCAAAGCCGCTGCGGATCCAAACTGTAAATTTGTGCCCCCCTATACAACCATCCATGTTGGACAGGTCCAGGGTGGAACCGCCCCCAATATCATTTCACGCCAGTGTGAATTTGTATGCGATATTCGCAATCTTCCAGAGGATTTCCCGGAAGATATCCAGCGAGAATTTGAATCCTGGATTAAGGCAGAAATTTTGCCGGAAATGCACGCGATTGATCCAAATGGCGGCGTTGCCGTCACCACGGAAAATGTCGTCGCAGGCCTGATGGAAGACCGGGACAGCGAGGCAGAGCAACTGGTGCGCCAAATCACCGGCGACAATGACACCACCTATGTCCCCTATGGCACAGAGGCCGGGCAGTTTCAGTCCGCAGGCATGGCCGTCGTTGTTTGTGGGCCAGGATCGATTGATCAAGCACACCAGCCCAATGAGTATATTGAGGAAGCACAAATTCATGCCTGTGAAGCGATGCTGAGAAAACTGATCACCCGCTGTCAGACGTAACAGGCAACGAAAATCCGCCCATCATTAAGGTCCCGGGCGGGTTTCGGCGACACCAAAAAGACCCGCTGACGGCTTCATAAAAAATTCTTTTGCAATGCACCATTTTCATCTTGGAATAAGTCTAAAGAACACCTATATACGTTCTGTCTGCAAATTATTGGTGTTCTAAGGAAGCGTGTAAGTCCCTTATTCACCAATAAGCAAATCCGAATATCATTGGGGTGCCAGTCAGGTATCCCAGTCATGAAATCAAAAAAGGAGTCTCTAAATGACCCAGTTCACAAACATGAAAAAAGTCGGCGACACGGTACCCAGCGTTACCTTCCGCACCCGCGCCAACAGCGATTGGAAAGATGTCAGCACCAACGATCTTTTCGCGGGCAAGCGCGTTGTTGTCTTCTCTCTGCCAGGCGCCTTCACGCCGACCTGTTCTTCAACCCACCTGCCGGGCTACATGATCAAATCCGGCGAAGTTAAAGGCTGTGGCGTTGATGACATCTATTGCCTGTCGGTCAATGACAGCTTCGTTATGAATGCCTGGGCAAAAGATCAGGGCGTTGATTCCGAACTGAAGGTTATCCCGGACGGGAATGGTGAATTCTCTGAAGGTATGGGCCTGTTGGTTGGCAAGGAAGATCTTGGCTTTGGTAAGCGCTCCTGGCGTTACTCCATGGTCGTCAACGATGGCAAGATCGAACAGATGTTCGTTGAGCCGGAAAAGCCTGGCGACCCCTTTGAAGTCAGCGACGTTGACACCATGCTGGACTATCTGAAGTCCGCTAAAGTCAGCGCGTAAGGGTTATACTAAATCGGACCGGGACGGTTTGCCATCAGCATCCCGTCCTGGACCGAAACCCGCTGGAGGAGGGCCTTTGTGCCCTCCTTTAGTGTATCTTGGGCCGGTTCAAAGACCAGTTGCCCGGAATACCAGGCTGCACGCACATCCCCTGATATATTGAACAGATCCGTATGGCGGACACGCTTCCCGTCGCACCATCCATGCAGATCAATCAGCCACAGGGCACCCTCCCGAATTTCCCATCGACCGACATAGCCACGCTGGCAGGCATCACTGCGTTGTTCAAACGCGATGGGTCCATTCTGGCGCAGCCACACAGCCAGCGGGGCCGTATGCAGACGATACAGCTCATTCTCAATCCACAGCGTCTCTGGTAACTGCTCGACCGTTTCCATAGCCCCCGCTCATTTGATAGGATGCCCCCAGCCTCGGCACATAAACGCAAAGGCCAGGAGCGATCCTATTGGGCTAGCAGCCTTCTGTACACATGCCGCCGCCATCAAACGCCATAGTTTTCCCACTCAATGGCAGATGCACAGGAACACTAACAGCCTGGGTAAACATGTCCGTCCTTGAGCCAGCAATCGCAACCCCGTCCTTGGTTGCCGGTTCATTGGCATGGGAGGGGATGACGGCGGCCGGTTTGATCAAATCATTGATCACATAGGCGGCTTCAGTCGGTCCTGTCGTGAAGGTATCCCCGATATTCATAACCACCAGCTTCGCCTTATACTGATCCGCGACAACGGTTTTCTGTTCTGCCGTCACCCCGGTATCCCCGGAAAGATAGACCGACAGACCGTTGCTGAAGGTCAGGACATATCCTGTCGGCGGACCGGCATAGGCCGTCAACCCGGCCTGTTCCAGCAACTCCCCCAACTCGCCATGAACAAAGGCACCGGCAATGCCATTGGAATGAACGGCGGGAACAGTGGTGATGGACACGCCCCCCACAGTCCGCGATCCGCCAAACCGAACCAATACCGACTTGGATGGATCGCCGCCCAACGCTTGCAATTTGTTGGCAAAGAATTTTGGCATTTCGCTGCCGGTTACAATCAGGGCCCCGGTCTTCAGGGCGACATCGATTGTGTTGCTGTTCGGAACCGATGCGACGGAAACATCAGGCTTGCCGCATTCCCCTGCATTCACCGCTGGGATATGACGATCCCCGACATGATCGCCATGCATATGGCTGACCAGGATCACATCAATAGCCCCAAGGCGGGGATCATCCGGCCCAGCAACGGTACGACCGGCATCATACAAAATGCGCGTTCCATCCGGATCTTCAAAGATCATCGCCCGGTCAAAGACACAAAATTCCCCATCATGACTGCCCAGTGGGGTGATTTTAACCGTATCCGCCTGAGCCGTCGCGGCACTGAGGACAAGCACGACACCGGCTAGAGCCGTTTGTTTCAAAGCACTTAACACCATTAGACCTCTCCTTGATTTCCATCGAAACATATTCCCCAGAACGGAAGTCGTTCGATTCACTCTAATGGCAAGGTCTGGCCCGAGATGTTCACGAAATGGTTAGTGAATCCCCAATTCCTCAGCTATTTTCCATGCGATCTCCGGCGCATCGATATGATCGCTGTGATCGATCTTTCTTCCGGCTAGCTCCGTTGCATTAAGCGAACAAAAACCAGGCGCCGCATTCATCGGGGCGGGGGCCTCTCCCAGGCGCTTTTCCCAATGATAGTCCGGGTTTCTCTCCAGGAACTTAAATAGGCCAAAAGTGACAGTATTCATTGTATCGGCAACGGACAGAGCAGCCTCTCTGGGCATTTTCTCAATATTAGAAATTGATAAGGCCCCATCAAACCGCGAATAAACATTAACTTTACGGCGAACAAGATGCTGCAGCCCTGAATAAAACGGCCCCACATAGAGCGTTTCATGATGCTGATCGGGATCCTTGCATTTCGTCACATGACGTCGTTCCACGTCAGGTGCGATCATTACAAATGTATCGACAAACCAATCCTTGCCCACAACATCTTCCACACCGTCACCAGGGGCACGTTCTTTTCGTTCCAACAATGGGGTAAGCGTCTGATCCCCGACAACATCCGGGGGAATAACGACCTTATTGATTAAATCTTTAAATGTGTGGCAGGCGACATAGTTCCCCATAGAGTGACATATGAGGTTCAGCCTTTTACCTGTTTTTCGAATGCGAGCCAGCAATCCGCCAAAGGCCGCCGTTGATCCAATAGCTTCCTTTTGATCGGACGGATATTTAAGGGCGCTTCCATCCGAGGGCCAGGAAAATCCAATAAAAGCCGTCAAACTGCCCGCTTTGGCATCAACTAAGCAGTCCAAATCAGCTTTTGATGTTATGATTTTTTTGGATAGGCCGGGCTTGTGTTTCATTGTATCCGTTAGGATACGAAACCAGGTAAACGCCTCAAAGAGCTCGACATTGAAGCCGTGAACACAAACCACAATCGTACCAATTCTGGGATCTTCCAGGAACTTATCGAAAACAACGTGAGATGAATCCTCAATCGCTGCGCCTCTCGGCATTTCTGAGGAATCCGTCGTTCCCATGTAGAATGCCATGTAGATATCCATATCAACAAAGTAGTACCCGCCCTCAGACATTTTATGTCGTAGCGTGCGATCTCTGTTTTCAACAGCTTGGCCCAGTTTCTCCATGTGCCGATTGGTTGCAAAATATTGAATCATGACGCCCTCCCAATGCGAAACTTATTTAAGGTTTTTTTATTTTTGATAATACAACTTAGATTAAAATACCACAATTATTAAGATATATGAATACGAATGTTTTCTATCAGCTAACGACGCAGGAAAGCGCGACTGATCCAAGAGGTTTTAAGCGAAAGGCGCGTTTCGAAGAGGTTGGACCGTCAGCACTGCATCGATCACAGGCATAAATCAAAGATCGAATTTCTCGCAGATAAGGCGAGCGCAGTCTTCAAGGCCAGTTTGCTGACTATCAATCATAAGATCGTATTCAATGCCCCTATGGACAATATCAACTTGCGTTCGTGCGAGGCCAATTTCTCGATCACCACGATCGCGCTCCCGTTGTTCCAAAACCTCTACCGGCGCTGTTATTCCGACTTTTAGGAAACGATAAGGGGCGAGAATCTCATTGTATTCAGAAATCTCATTGCCCAACAGAACGTCATCCACGATCAAATCATTGCCAGCGTAGGCCAGCGCGGCAACGGCCCCGCGCATTCCATGCAATGTACGGGCAACAACCGGCCCAGACGTTATCTCCGTAGCAGGGTAACCATCCTTCAATACCGATTTAAAAACCAAGCCTTCTGGATGCCCTAAATAGCGTTCCGGGATCATATCCAGAAAAGAATCCATCGCGACATGTAACATGGGACGCTGAGTGATGGCTTGAAGGGCACGCGCGATGGAACTCTTACCAACGCTCCCCGGGCCATTAAGAAGGACTATGGTTGTTTCAGCGCGGGTCATCATCTAACGGGGCGCAAACGCGCTGCGCAGGCGGTGGGTTCGGCCTGGATGGTGGAAACGGACCGTTGTGACCGGGCCCTTGGCGTTCCAGGTGCGGCGCTCGACAATCAAGATCGGCTCCCCCTCTTTAAGGCCCAGCGCCGATGCGACAGCTCCGGTGGCGAGATCGGCGGAAATCACATGTTCCGCCTCGGTCCAGGGAACGTTTCTCAGCAGCCACGGATTGGGCCCGATCTTATCGAATCCTTCCTCCCGTGCTTCTGGGACGGTCTGGGGATCAATCCAGCGATCTTCCAGCTGATAGGGGTGACGATCCGCATAATGCAGGCACAACAGATGCAGGGCCTCCTCTCCAGGGGCACGGTTCAAATGCGCTGCGACTGTCGGAGGCAAAGGAGCCAATTTGCGTTCCAGCAATTGATATTGATAACTGGCCCCGGTCGCCTTGATCTCATCTTCGACCAGCGAGATATCCAGCGCCAAACTGCGCCCGGTCGGATAGGCGACGCGGGTCCCTGTCTTGCGTTTCCGCTCCAGCACCCCCTCTTCCGCCAGTTCCCGCAGGGCACGGTGCACGGTGGACCTGGCACAATTGAAGTCCAGCGCCAATTGTTGCTCCCCCGGGATTGAATCCCCAGGCTGCCAGAGGCCGGAATGGACGCGTTCCAGCAGCGTATCCTTTATCCGCTGATAGGGGGCTGGGTCTGGCATCAACGCCCCCCTTCCATCAAATGGGCAACGGTTTCTTTAAACGCGTGGGCAATTTTCGTGCGGTGAATATGCCGCCCGTCCTGCACCATCATCCGCCCCGCAGACCAGACCGTCCGAACCGCCCGATCACCAGCGACAAAGACATAGTGATCCAGCCATTCCTGATGGCCCGGCACGAAGGGCAGAATCTCATCCGCCTCCAACGCAGTCAGATCTGCCCACGCTCCCGGTTCAATGCGCCCGGCCTGCCGCCCAAGGGCCTGTGCCCCGCCGTCTGAAGCAGCCTGATACAGGGCCTGACCAACGGAACCGGGGTCGCGGCGCATCACAGTTCGATGGCGGTCCTGGAACCGTTGGCTGTATTCCAGCACCCGCAATTCCTCCGTCAGATCAATTCGGACATTGGAGTCACTGCCAATGCCATAGCGCCCGCCTGCTTCCAGGAAGCGCCGCCCATCGAATATGCCATCCCCCAGATTGCCTTCGGTTATCGGGCACAGGCCCGCCACCGCGCCAGTCTTGGCAAAGGCGACGGTCTCTTCCGGCTGCATATGGGTGGCATGGACCAAACACCAGCGGGGATCGACATCCGCATTGTCCAGCAACCAGGCAACCGGCCGCGCGCCATAGGCGGCCTGGACATCTGCGACTTCGGCGACTTGTTCTGCAATATGGATATGGACAGGTCCCCCGCCAAAATCCGATGCAAGCGGGGTCAGCATAGCCGGTGGCACTGCCCGTAGGCTATGGGCCGCAACACCCAGGACAGAATCCGCCGCCGAAAGCTTAATGGCCCCATGAAGCGTGGCATAGCGGTCCAGATCACAGCCAAACCGCCGCTGGCGGTCATTCAGGGCGCGACCATCCACGCCCCCTTGCGCATACAGGACCGGCAGCAACGACATGCCGATCCCACTGGTCTGCGCGGCGGCAATGATGCGCTGGGCCATCTCCGCCGGGTCATCATAGGAACCGCCATCAGGGCGGTGATGCAAATAGTGAAACTCCCCGATTGCGGAGAATCCAGCTTCCAGCATTTCCATATAGGCGAAGGCCGCAATCGCCTCCACATCCTCAGGCGTCAATTGCCCCAGAAAGCCATACATCGCCTCCCGCCAGGTCCAGAACGAATCCTCTCCACTGGCTTTCTTTTCAGCATGCCCGGCCATGGCGCGTTGAAAGGCATGGGAATGCAGATTGCTGAGTGCCGGGACCAGCAGGCGGTTGGCAAGGCGCATATCGCCGGTTTGCGCATGGCTGTCGGTTGAAACAGAGGCAATGCGCCCAGCGGGATCAATCTGTACCCGCACATTCGCGCGCCATCCCTGTGGCAACAGCGCCCAATCGGCAAACAGCGCAGTCATCAAATTCTCTCCAATTATGTCTGGACAAATAACCTTATAACCATATACATAATTTTCAGCACTTAACGCAAGTCCATACCGCCAATTCAGGAGCCCGCGCCAATGACCCGCGACACCGCCCTTGTGCTGACCAACCTGACCCTTGCCACAATGGTCGCAGGCAATGCGCCCTATGGCTTGGTAGAGGATGGGGCCATCGTCTTGGAGGGCGGGCGGATCTTGTATGCTGGGCCCAAAGGCTTGCTGCCGGACGACTTTAAAGGCTGGGAGCATGAAGACTGTGGCGGTGCGGTCGCCACCCCCGCTTTGATCGATTGCCATACCCATCTGGTCTATGGCGGGAACCGGGCGAAAGAATTTGAACTGCGCCTGAACGGGGCAAGTTATGCCGAAATCGCAAAGGCGGGCGGCGGCATCCTGTCCACCGTCACCGCAACCCGTGCTGCCAGCGAAGAAGCCTTATTCGAAGCCGCCCTGCCGCGCATTCATTCCTTCATTGATGAAGGCACCGGCACGATTGAAATCAAATCCGGTTATGGGCTGGACCTGGAAACCGAATTAAAGATGCTCCGGGTCGCCCGCCGTCTGGGCCTGGAATGTCCGATTGATGTCGTGACCACCTTCCTGGCCGCCCATGCCATTCCCCCGGAATACAAGGGCAATGCGGATGGGTATATCGACTGGATCTGCACCGAAATACTGCCCGCCGCCCATGCGGAGGGGCTGGTCGATGCGGTCGATGCCTTCTGCGAGAATATCGCCTTTGATGCCGTTCAGGTCAGCCGCGTCTTTGAAAAGGCGGCGGCGCTGGGCATTCCCGTGAAACTGCACGCTGAACAATTGTCTAATTTGGGGGGGGCTGCCCTGGCCGCTGGGTTCAAGGCACTGTCGGCAGATCATCTGGAATATCTGGATCAGGCGGGCGTATCGGCCATGGCGGCCGCTGGCACCGCTGCGGTGATCTTACCCGGGGCCTTCTATACCCTGCGTGAAACTAAGTTGCCGCCGCTGCAAGAATTGCGAGAGGCCGGGGTCCCGATTGCGATTGCAACCGACTGTAATCCAGGGTCATCACCGCTCTTCTCCCCCCTTTTGGCGATGAATATGGCATGCACCCTGTTTCGCATGACGCCGGAAGAAGCCCTGGTTGGCCTAACCCGCAATGGTGCCCTGGCGCTGGGCAAACTGGAAGATCGCGGCACGCTAGAAGCGGGCAAGCGAGCAGATATTGCCCTGTGGGATGTCGAAAGTCCCGGAGAACTGGCCTACCGCCAAGGTTACAATCCTTTAATCCGTCGCTTTTATGGAGATGACGCATGACCCAATCTGCAAGCCCGCTGACGCTGATGCCTGGAAAGGTCGGGATTGGCACACTGCGCAAAATCTATCGTGACGGCATTTCGGTAGAACTGGACCCGTCCTGTCAGGCAAAGGTTCAGGCGGCGTCCGACATTGTGATGGCCGCGGCCAACGGCAAGGACCCGGTCTATGGCGTCAATACGGGTTTCGGAAAACTGGCCCAGAAGCGCATCGCGCCCGCTGATACAAAGCGCCTACAGCGCAATCTGATCCTGTCCCATGCCAGCGGCGTGGGGGAACCCCTGGCAGAGCCAATTGTGCGCCTGATCATGTCCCTGAAGTTGATCTCTTTGGGACGCGGGGCTTCCGGGGTGCGGTGGGAACTGATCACTCTGTTGCAGGATATGCTGCGCGCAGGGGTCACGCCTGTAATCCCAGGTCAGGGCTCCGTCGGGGCCAGCGGCGATCTGGCCCCCCTGGCGCATATGAGTGCCGTGATGATTGGTGAAGGCGAAGCGGTCTATCAAGGGGAGCGCATGCCGGGCGGGGCAGCCCTGCAAAAGGCTGGCCTGACTGCGACCGAACTGGGCCCGAAAGAGGGCCTGGCGCTGATCAACGGGACACAGGTTTCAACCGCATTGGCGCTGGCTGGTCTTTTCGACGCGCATCGCTCCTTCCGTGCAGCGCTGGCCTCTGGAGCCTTGTCCACCGATGCTGCAATGGGGTCCAGCGCGCCGTTTCATCCAGAGATTCATAGCCTGCGCGGGCATCATGGACAGATCGATTCCGCCCATAACCTGCGGCAATTGATGGAAGGCAGCGCCATCCGAGACAGCCATATGATCGATGACGAGCGGGTGCAGGACCCCTATTGCATTCGCTGTCAGCCACAAGTCATGGGCGCGTGCCTGGACTTGCTGCGGACCTGTACGCGTACATTGACGATTGAAGCCAATGCAGTGACCGACAACCCGCTGATCCTCAGCGATGGGGCAGGCATTGTCTCGGGCGGGAATTTCCATGCAGAACCGGTTGCCTTTGCAGCAGATCAACTGGCCCTGGTCATTGCGGAAGTTGGCTCCATCACCGAAAGACGGATTGCCATGCTGGTCGATCCAGCCCTGAACTTTGGCCTGCCACCCTTTCTGACCCCTGATCCAGGGGTCAATTCGGGCTTTATGATCGCCGAGGTCACCGCTGCGGCGCTGTATTCAGAAAACAAACAGCGGGCCAACCCGACCTCCACCGATTCAACGCCGACCAGTGCCAATCAGGAAGATCATGTCTCCATGGCCTGTCATGGGGCAAGGCGGTTGATCGATATGAATCGCAATCTGGAACAGATTGTCGGCATTGAATTACTGATGGCGGCTCAGGGCGTTGAATTCCGTGCGCCCTTAACGACCAGTCCCCGCCTGACCGCGGTTATGGAGAGCATACGCGCTGTCGTGCCAACATTGGGTGAAGACCGGTACATGTCACCTGATTTAATCAAGGCTGCCGAACTTGTCCGCTCCGGCGCGCCGGTCCGTGCCGCCGGCCGCGATATCTTCCCCCTGCTGACCGAAACGCTTTCTTAAGAGGACCGACCATGTCTGATGTGAAATCAAATCCCCGCCACAACATCCGCACGATCCGCGCGCCCCATGGATCGGAATTATCCTGTAAGTCCTGGATGACCGAAGCCCCCTATCGCATGCTGATGAACAATCTGGACCCGGATGTTGCAGAAAACCCCAATGAACTGGTCGTCTATGGCGGCATTGGTCGGGCGGCCCGCACCTGGGCTGATTTTGATTCCATCACCGCAACCCTGAAAACATTGGGGGAGGAAGAAACCCTGCTGGTTCAGTCCGGCAAGCCGGTTGGTGTCTTTCGCACCCATAAGGATGCGCCGCGCGTGTTGATCGCCAATTCTAATCTGGTGCCCCATTGGGCAACCTGGGAGCATTTCAACAAGTTGGATAAGGTCGGTCTGATGATGTACGGGCAGATGACCGCCGGGTCCTGGATTTACATTGGAACCCAGGGCATTGTGCAGGGCACCTATGAAACCTTCGCTGAGGCGGGCCGTCAGCATTATGATGGCAATCTGACCGGCAAATGGGTCCTGACCGGTGGCCTGGGTGGCATGGGCGGCGCACAGCCATTGGCCGCCGTGATGGCAGGGGCCTGTTGTCTGGCGGTGGAATGCAATCCAGACTCCATCGATTTCCGCCTGCGTACCCGATATGTCGACGAACGCGCCGATACGATTGATGAAGCCCTGGAGGTGATCGACCGCTGGACCAAGGCGGGGGAGGCAAAATCGGTTGGCCTTCTGGGCAACGCGGCTGATGTCTTCACGGAACTGGCAAACCGGGGCATCCGTCCAGATATCGTCACCGATCAGACGTCCGCCCATGATCCGATCAACGGCTATCTGCCACAGGGCTGGACGATGGCACAGTGGAAGGAAAAGCGCGAAAGCGATCCTGCCGCCGTGGAAAAAGCTGCGCGCGCATCCATGCGTGTCCATGTCGAAGCGATGCTGAAATTCCATGCCGCTGGTGTGCCAACGCTGGATTACGGCAATAATATCCGTCAGGTTGCCAAGGAAGAAGGCCTGAAAAATGCCTTCGACTTTCCAGGCTTTGTGCCTGCCTATATCCGCCCATTGTTCTGTCGCGGGGTCGGTCCCTTCCGCTGGGTCGCGCTGTCCGGGGATCCGGAAGACATCTATAAGACCGATCAGAAGGTAAAAGAACTGATCCCGGATGACGCCCATCTGCATCAATGGTTGGATATGGCGCGCGAGCGAATCTCCTTCCAAGGCCTGCCCGCGCGCATCTGCTGGGTCGGCCTGGGTCAGCGTCACCGGCTGGGTCTTGCCTTCAATGAAATGGTTGCTTCTGGGGAGTTAAAAGCCCCGGTCGTGATCGGTCGCGATCATCTGGACAGTGGCTCTGTCGCCAGCCCGAACCGGGAAACAGAATCCATGAAGGATGGCTCAGACGCCGTTTCCGACTGGCCCTTGCTGAATGCGCTGCTGAACTGTGCGTCCGGCGCGACCTGGGTGTCCCTACATCATGGCGGCGGTGTTGGCATGGGGTTCAGTCAGCATTCCGGGATGGTTATCTGCTGTGACGGCAGCGAAGACGCCGCCCGGCGCATTGACCGTGTCTTATGGAACGATCCCGCCACCGGCGTCATGCGTCACGCCGATGCCGGATACGATATCGCAATTGATTGCGCTAAGGAAAACGGCCTGCGCCTGCCGGGCATTCTGGGGAACTGACGCCACCATCGCGCCTAATGACGATACCTCTGCACCCACTCATCCTGAGGAGGCACACCGCGCCGTCTCGAAGGATGCGCAGCATGGTTTGGCGCTTCCAGAGGGTTCACCCTTCGAGACGCTTTGCTCCTCAGGGTGAGTGTCCTTGGTGATAGTCATCACCCCATCGACGCGGCGGCCTTGTCCATGAAGCGTGCCAGTTTTGCATCGCGCTCTGACAGGCCGTCGCAGTCATGGGTGGTCAGGGTCACATCCACGCGGCTGTAGACATTGAACCATTCCGGATGGTGATCCAGCTTTTCCGCCTGCATCGCTACGCGGGCCATAAAGCCAAAGGCCTGATTGAACGATTTGAATTTAAAGGACCTGGAAATCGCATCGCGGTCCTGCACTGTCGACCAATCCGATAGCTCTGCCAAAAGTGCTTCGCGCTCTTCCAAACTCAGTTTTTTTATCATAAAAGCCATCTCCCTCTCGCCCCAAAGGCGTGTCATCCGTATATCAGGGTCATGACCAAACATATGATCAGCCTGGATGCAATTGAAGAGATCGCCCAACGCCATCTGAATGAGCTTCCAGAAGAATTCCGCCAATATCTGGGGGATATCGTCTTCCGGGTGCAAGATTTACCCGATGCAGAAACCATTGAGGCGCTGGAGCTTGCATCGCCCTATGATCTCTTGGGACTGTATCACGGGGTCGATATGGCGTCCAAATCCGTGATGGACCCACAGCCGGACATCGACATGATTTTTCTGTATCGATTGCCGATGCTGGACTTTTGCCAGGAAACAGGCGAAGACCTGAACAATCTAGTGCGCCACGTGCTGGTGCATGAGATCGGACATCATTTCGGTCTCAGCGATGACGATATGCAAGCCATAGAGGATGAAGAATGAGCGACGGCCTACCCGCCCGCCGCGCCAGCATGGCGCTGTTAGAAGCTGTGTTGGAGCGCGACCGCACCCTGGAAGAGGCCATCGCTGAATCCGTATCCATGCGCGACCTTGAACCCCGTGATCGCGGATTTGCCCGCCTGACCGTGCTGACCGTCCTGCGACATATGGGCCAGATCGATTCCCTGATCAGCGGCTATATGGAACGCCCCCCGGTGGGACGCGCGCAACGGGCGCTGAATATCCTGCGCATTGGTATCGTCCATTTGCTGTTCCTGAAGACGCCTGCCCATGCAGCCGTAGATGCCGCCGTGACCCTGGCAAAACTGGAGCGGTTGGATTCCATGGCGGGCCTGATTAATGCCGTGCTGCGCCGGGCCACCCGCGACGGGGCTGACCTGCTGGCGGTGCAGGATGCAGAGCGCCTGAACACGCCAGGCTGGCTGTGGCAGGACTGGATCGCGCAATATGGCGAAGAAACCACCCGCGCCATTGCCCGCGGCCATTGGATCGAGCCTGCAACCGACCTGACCGTCAAAACCGATATAGACCATTGGGTTGATGTTCTGGGCGCACAAAAGCTGACACAGACCAGCCTGCGCCTGGCGGACAGCGCGGATGTCACCCAATTACCGGGCTTTGCTGAGGGGGCCTGGTGGGTACAGGATGTCGCCGCGACCCTGCCGGCACGCCTGTTGGGCGATGTCGCTGGCGTGCATGTCCTGGACCTGTGTGCCGCCCCTGGAGGAAAGACCGCACAGTTGATTGCAGCGGGTGCCACGGTTACAGCGGTGGACAGATCCAAGCCGCGTTTGAACCGGCTGTCGGAAAACCTGACCCGATTGGGCATGACGGCAGAAATCGTGACGGCGGATGCGGTCCAATACCGCCCCACAGAACCGGTCGCGGCAATTCTGCTGGATGCGCCCTGCAGTGCCACAGGCACCCTGCGCCGCCATCCAGAAATTGCACAGCGCCGGGGCCCTGCCGACATCGCCAAATTGGCCGCCCTGCAAAAGCGTCTGATCACAGCGGCCACAGAGATGCTGGCCCCTGGGGGCTGCCTGGTGGTCGCCACTTGTTCCCTGCAACAGGCAGAAGGACCGGCCCTGTACCGGCACGCGCTAAGCGTTCCCGGCCTGATAGCCGACCCTATTCGGCCCGAAGAAGTGCCAGAAATTCCAGAAGCTGCCACACAAGATGGCTGGATGCGCAGTCATCCCGGTCTATGGGCTGACAAAGGCGGTATGGATGGATTCTTCGCCATGCGCTTTCGCAAGCAGGTATAAAGCTCATGCGTCCGCATGATGCTTGTTTTGTCTAAGCTCATGCGTCCGCATGATGCTTGGTTTGTTTAAGCTCATGCGTCCGCATGATGCTTTTAGGAAACATCCTTCCAGGATTGGATCTTGCGATACAGCGTCGAAGGGGCAACCCCCAGCGCCACAGCGGCCTGTGGAATATTGCCGCCGCATCGATCGATCGCTGCTTCAATCGCGTCCCGTTCCACCTGATACAAGGGACGAATGGCTCTATCACGGGCAGCGGGGGCATCATTATCCTGAACAAGGCCGGTCCTGGCCGCCCCATTGGGGCCAGGGATTGATTGGGGCAAACATGTGTTCAAAGCAGCCGCGATCATCGGTCCGGTAACCACCTCTCCCTCATTCAATACGACCACATTGCGGACAATGTTCTGCAACTCGCGGACATTTCCCGGCCAGTGATAGTCCTGCATCCGCCGCAAGGCGGCATCGTCGAAACGGGTAAAGCGTTTTCCTTCCTCTTCTGAAAAGTGATTCAAGAAACGCATACTGATTGGTTCGATGTCTTCGACACGGTCCCGCAAGGGTGGCATGCGGATAGGGATCACATTCAGTCGATAGAACAGGTCCTCGCGCAAATGCCCCTGTTGAATTGCTTGCAGCGGTTCTCGATTGGTCGCGCAGACAAACCGCACATTGCCTTGCCGCTCCACACTTTCGCCAATGCGGGTATAGGTGCCTGTTTGAATGAAACGCAGCAACTTCGTTTGCAGGTCCATATCCATTTCGCCAATTTCATCCAGGAACAGCGTCCCCCCATTGGCCAGATCTGCCGCCCCTGCGCGATCCGTAATGGCCCCGGTAAACGCGCCTTTGCGATGGCCAAATATCTCAGCCTCCATCAATTCACGCGGAATCGCGCCACAATTCAAGGGGATGAAAGGTTCTTTCCTTCTGGGGCTTTCGGCATGAATGGCATGGGCGCACAGCTCTTTGCCCGTGCCAGACTCGCCTGTGACAAACACACTCGCCTTCGAGGCGGCGGCCGCAACGATGGTTCGATACACCGTCTGCATCGGGCTGGAATTGCCGACAAATTCGTGAAAACCATCGGTGATCGGGCGTGTCACGGACTGCACGAGCTCTGCCAGTTCATGATGCTCAATCGCATTCTTCACGGTGACCAGAAGCCGTTGGCTGTCAAAGGGTTTCACCAGAAAATCATAGGCCCCCAACCGCATTGCTTCGACGGCCCAATTCACCGATCCGTGGGAGGTTATGACCACAATCGGGCTTAAATTCCCGGCACGTTTCAGACGCCGCAGAACCTCAAACCCATCAATATCGGGCAATTGAATATCCAACAGGATAACCGAAGGCTGCAACTGATTGGCCAGCGCTAATCCCGTTGTTCCGTTCGACGTCCGATGAACAACAGCATTTTCATCCGACAAATGCGTTTCATACAGTTCCGCCAATCGGTCATTATCTTCAATCAGCAGAACCTGCCGACCTGAAAGCATTGCAATACACTCCCCACCCAACATGAATTGGCATATCAGATCCTAATTTCGATCCCATCCGTGCCCAGACATGCTTGTCGCCACTCCCATAGCTCTGCGATAGTAGGTGTGGTTAGCAATAATTGCAAAATGCAAATAGTCGTCTTTAAGGGAGAAGAAAATGCGCCTGAACAACAAGGTCGCCATCGTTACCGGGGCCGCATCCGGCTTTGGGGAGGGTATTGCCCGCCGATTTGCCGCTGAAGGGGCAAAGGTCGTCGTCGCCGATATTACGGAAGATGCGGGCCAAACCATCGCTGCGGATATTGGTGATGCTGCCCATTTCATAAGAGCAGATGTTACATCCGCTGCGGACTGGAAAGCCCTGGTCGATGGCACGATCGCGCATTTTGGCAGACTGGATATTGTCGTAAACAATGCGGGTTATACGCACCTGAATCAGCCAATGCTGGACGTTCAGGAGGCAGAATTTGACCGCGTCTATGCAGTGAATGTGAAATCCCTGTATCTTTCAGCCCAGGCGGCAGTGCCCGTGTTCCGCAATCAGGGCAGTGGGCAGTTTCTGAATATCGCGTCCACCGCTGGCATTCGGCCCCGCCCAGGTCTGGTCTGGTATAACAGCTCAAAATCTGCTGCCATCGGGATCACCCGCTCTATGGCAATCGAATTGGCTGCGGAACAGATCCGCGTCAATGCAATCAACCCCGTTGCCGGGGAAACCCCCTTGCTGAAACGCTTCATGGGCCAGGACACGCCAGAGAAACGCGCCGCCTTTAAGGCCAGCATTCCGATGGGTCGCCTTTCCACCGCACAGGATATCGCGGGCGCAGCGGTTTACCTGTGTTCCGATGACGCGGCCCTTGTTACCGGCGTTTGCATGGAAGTCGATGGCGGGCGGTGTATCTAAAGAATACCCCCCGCTCTTGCCAAAAGAGCGGGGGGCGAATGCCAAACGAATGCGCCGATTAAACGCCGCCCATCAGAATGTATTTGATCTCACAGAACTCATCGAGACCGTATTTCGATCCCTCCCGGCCCAGGCCGGACTGTTTCACACCACCGAACGGGGCCACTTCCGTGGACAGGATACCGGTATTCAGGGCGACCATGCCGTATTCCAGCGCTTCTGAAACACGCCAAACACGGCCGATATCCCGGGCATAGAAATAGGAGGCCAGTCCGAATTCCGTGTCATTGGCCATGGCGATGACTTCTGATTCTTCCTTAAACCGGAACAGCGGAGCCAGCGGACCAAAGGTTTCGTCCTTGGACACCATCATGTCTTGAGTCACATCCGCAAGAACTGTTGGTTCATAGAAGGATCCGCCCAGGCTGTGGCGATGACCGCCAGTCAGGATCGACGCCCCCTTACCGGTCGCGTCTTTCAGGTGTTCTTCGACCTTTTCCACGGCCTTCATATCGATCAGCGGACCAATCACCACACCATCATCAACGCCATTCCCGATTTTCATTTCGGCGACTTTGGCTGCCAGTTTCTTGGAGAATTCGTCATAGACGCCATCCTGCACATAAATCCGGTTCGCACAGACACAGGTCTGACCCGCATTGCGGAATTTACACACAATCGCGCCGTCAACGGCGGCATCGATATCAGCATCGTCGAACACGATGAAGGGCGCGTTGCCCCCCAATTCCATGGAGACCTTCTTGACCGTATCAGCGCAATCCTTGATCAGAACACGACCGATCTCCGTCGATCCGGTGAAGGACAATTTACGCACGATCGGATTAGCGGTCATTTCCCCCCCGATCTGGCTGGCCGACCCGGTCACAACCGACAGCACGCCCTTGGGCACACCAGCGCGTTCCGCCAGAACCGCCAGTGCCAGGGCTGACAGCGGCGTTTGAGAGGCAGGCTTTGCCACCGCCGTGCAGCCAGCAGCCAGCGCAGGCCCGGCCTTGCGGGTGATCATGGCAATGGGGAAGTTCCAGGGGGTGATAAAGGCGGTGACGCCAATCGGCTGTTTGATCGTGACGATGCGCTTATCCGCCTGATGCTGGGGGATGACATCGCCATACATGCGTTTGGCTTCTTCGGCGAACCATTCCAGGAAGGATGCGCCATAGGCCACTTCGCCCTTGGCTTCCGCCAGGGGCTTGCCTTGCTCGCTGGTCATGATCAATGCCAGATCGTCGGCATTTTCGTGCATCAGCTCGTACCAGCGGCGCAGGATCGCAGCACGCTCTTTCGCCAGTTTCTCGCGCCAGGCGGGCCAGGCTTCATTAGCGGCTTCGATCGCACGACGGGTTTCCGCCGCACCCATTTTCGGCACGGTCGCAACGACTTCACCAGTCGCGGGATTGGTGACGTCGATTGTCTCACCGCTGTCGGCATCCAGCCATTCGCCATTAATATAGCCCTGCTGGCGCAAAAGGCTGGGATCTTTCAGGCTCAGGCCTGCGGCTTTAATCTGATTCATCGGGTCCACCCCTATCTGTGAAAAGTACGGGCCATCATTATGGCCTTATGAATTCGGTCCAATTCGTTACCCCGACATCCCGGACCTGGCAAGGCTCCCTTAAGGGATATTCCATGCTCAGTGTGCCAAAGCCGGATTGCGCTCTGCCCCTGATATGGGAAGCGAAACGCAAATTTTTAAGGTTTAGTGTGGTGCCTATTCCTCTCGCCCTGTCGCGCGACACAGCAGGATGTAAAGCTTGCCGACATCAGAGGTTACGAAGGTCGAGTGGATCAGGTGTTCTGGATCGGTTGCTTCGGAATCGATCAGCAACCGGTCAAACTGTTCAATGTATCGTAGCACATATTTGCGCGCATCGGGGTCATGGCGAATTTTATCCGATACGGTTTTCACGATAGAGGCCTGGCGCGTGCGCAACAGGGTTCGGGTGAAGACGGTGCGGTCGCCCTTCACATAGCGGCGCCAATCCGCCTCTGGCACTTCGCCCTGCAACACACGGGTCAGGTCGATGGAGATAGAATTCAGTTCTTCGACGATATAGCGCGCAGTTTTCAGGAACAGGTCACGCCGCTGCTCATCTTCCTGCACCCGGATCTGTTCCGCCTGTTCTTCCGCGCGCTTGGACGCCTCTGTCAGGCGCTCGATCTGGCTTTGGAATTTCTCCGCCGCCCGGTTGGAGCGGACTTCGGAGGCATCGACGGATTGCATCATCTGTTCGGTGCGCTCCGACAATGTTTCGACCAAATCCTTCAACTGCCCCTTGGACGCACCCGCCGCGCGTTCCAGCGAGGATACCTGATCGCCCAATGTGCGCCCGATCAGGGCCAGTTGCTGGTTCGCCAGATCGCCCGCAGCGGCAATATCACCAGATTGCGTCCGCAGCATCTCAATCAGGCTGCGCACCCGTTCCGCCGTGATTTCCGTGCGTTCCTCAACCCCTTCCGCCTGCTGGGCGAAAGCGTCTGAAATCAGCTGCAGCGACCGGGACGCGCTTTCCGCTGCTGCGCCCAGGGCTTCCGCCTGGCGCTTCAATCCCTCGCGGTTATCGGAAATCTGCATGCCTGCCTGCATAGAGGCGGTTGTGACCTGTTCCGCCTGATTATGGAATCGATTGCCAACTTCTTCCAGCAAGGTCAGCGCCGTCTGGGTCGCCTTGCGCATTTCACCAGTCTCATTGCGGAACAACCCGCCCGCATCGCTCAGGCGGCGGGAAACCTCGTCGGTAATGGCAGACATTTCCTGCACCCGGGCGCGCAGGGCTTCATCCACGGCGCTGCCCTTCTCCACCGCGTCGCGGGACGCATCCACCAGCGTCGCGGCCTGACTTTCCGCCATATTCTCCATCGCCTGATGCTGTTCGGCCAATTGCAACGCAAGGGCCCGCAAGGCCTCTGCATCCGCCGCAAGGCGTTCGCGAATGGCAATGGCGTCACCGGCGGCCTTATCCGTCACACGGTCCAATTCCGCCGTTTCATGCTGCAATCCATGACGAATTTCGCGGATCTGCCCGGTGGCGCGATCCGCCGCTTCCCGCAGGGCCGCGCTGTTCTGGGTCAGCACCTCTCCCAGGGATTGGGCATGTCCGGCTGACCAATCAGCAGCTTCCCGCAGCGACAGGCTCTGCTTTTTCAGCATTTCGACCATGCTGCGGGTCTGAGCAATGGCAGGATCAAAGGTTTCGTCCAGATTGGTCATGCCTTCCGCCATGGCTTCCTTAATCGCCAGGACACGCTGGGCCAGCAGGCTTTCAATTTCCCGCGCCTGCAGGGCAGAGCTTTCAGACGCCCCGGTCAATTCCATTGTCTGCTGACGCAAAGAGGCACGAATGGATTCGGCGCGGCTGGCGGCCAGATCGCTGGCCTTGGCAATTTCGCTGGCCTGTTCCCGCAGCGCCTGGCCCATGGCGCGCAATTGTTCGGTGGCCTGTTCGGACGTCGCCGCCAGACCTTTGCGTTGGCGATCCGTTTCCCCATTCACAGCAGCGGCTTGCTGCGCCAGGCTTTCGGATAACAGGCGGAATTCCTCCACCTCCTGGGCGACGGTCTGTTTCACCGCCTCAGAATGGGTGGTCAGGCCATCGGCGGATTTTGCCAGATCATCAGATTGCTGGCGCAAGGCCAGGGTGATTTCCTCTACCTGATCGCCGCTGCGGGCCAGGGCCTGGTTCAGGCTTTCGCGGCTTTGATCCAATGCGGCGGTCAGTTGAGTACCAAAGCCAGCCGCCGTGGCATCCGCCGTATCGGCGATACCATCGACCTGATCTGTCGCGCGGTTCAAGCTGTCGGTCATGCCCGTTTCCAACCGCTCCAAGGACTGGGTGACAGCTTCTTCCAACAAAGCCCCTTGTTTTGTCAGAATTTCTGCCAGCCTGGAAATGCGGGACTCGCTGCGTTCGGAAAAGCCATTCATGGCAGCGGTCTGCTGGTCATAGGCTTCTTTCAACCGCTGACCAACGCGATCCACTTCATCCTTCAGATTGCGCGCGATGGCAGACGCGCTGTCGCGCGCATTATCAGACGCATCGGTCAACGCCTGAATGCTGCCATCCAGTGTATCGCGGGCGGAAATGCTGCGCTTTTGCGCCTCAGACGCGGCATGATCCAATTGATCGGTATAGCTTTGAAACAATCCACCTATTTCACGAATTTCCGATGCCGCCCGTTCCGAGGCAGACACCGTGTCTGACGCCTGGATCTTCAAGGATGCCGTCACGGAATCCGTGGTCTCCAGCACTGTTTCTGCTGCCCGCATCAGGGCTTCGGTCTGATCGGTAACAGAGGCATCGATATCCCGGCGGTGCCGCTCCAGCCGTTCCGCCACGCTTTCAAGACGGTCCGCCTGACCCGACAGGCCCTTGCGCATATCGCCTGCACGGTCTTCGGCGCGGTGGGCTGCACTTTCCAGAACACTTGTCGTTTCCCTGAGAGAATCCGCCAGTTCCGTCAGATTTGCGACAGCGACATCCCCTGCCTGGGTCAATTGATCGGCCTGTTTGCGCAACATGTCGGAAACACGGCGCACGCGGGCTTCGCTCTCTTCCGCCGGATAGGTCAATAATTCCAATTGGCGGCGCAGCGTTTCAGTGTGCAGGCGTACCTCTTCGGACCGACGGAAATACAGGGCGAAAATCCAGATCAGGATCAGTGGAAAGGCCAGTCCGGTCGCGATGGCCCCCACTTCATGGGGCAACAAAACGTCAATCAGGCTTAACCCGCCCAGCCCCTGTAAATACGTCCCGGCCGCCCCCACCCAGAAGGCGGTCAACAATCCAGCAGCCAATCCGGCCCATCGTGTGCGGCGGCGCGCCTGATCCGACAAGCGTTGCACATCTTCGGGCACCGTCATTTCGGCACGCCGATCCCCGCCCGGAAAACGGGCAACCTTTACAGAATTGGTACCGGCATTCGCGGCGGCAGTTGAGTTTGCCGTCGCTGAGCCGCGATCTTTTTCGTCACTCATGCGGGCGGTCCTTGCGAAATGCACCCTGTATGGAGGTGCGATCTAATGGCCTAGAATCACTGATTCTGTAAATTCTACCAGCGTATTCCACACTATCGAGTTTATCGCATAACATCAGCGATATCGATGATTGTCTGAAATCCTCCATCCCCTTATCGTGACCGCCAGCGCAATTCAGTTCGACACCACCGCCCACAGGATCGCACGCCCCATGCAAACCCATAAGAATTTTCCAAACCTGCACATCGTCGATCACCCGCTGGTCCAGCATAAATTGACCTGGCTGCGGAAGGCGGAGACCCCTACCAATCTGTTCCGTACATTGTTGAAAGAAATCTCATTATTGATGGGATATGAAATCACCCGCAATGTGCCCCTGACCAAGGTCGATATAAACACCCCGATGCAGGCGATGCGCGCCCCCGTTCTGGCCGGGCGGAAACCTGCCATTGTGCCCATCCTGCGGGCTGGCCTGGGCATGGCGGATGGATTGATTGAGTTGATGCCCTCTGCCCGCGTCGGTCATATCGGTCTGTTCCGCGATGAAGAGACCAAGCATCCCAAAGAATACTATGTTAACATCCCAGAACCGGGTGGACGGTTGTTCATCCTGTGCGACCCAATGCTGGCAACCGGGAATTCTGCGGTTCACGCCGTGAAGATGTTGATCGACCGGGGCGTCGAAGAACAGAATATCCGCTTCTTAGCGCTGGTCGCCGTCCCAGAGGGCGTTAAAGTCATGCAAAAGGCCCATCCCAGTGTGGCAATTTATACGGCGGCCCTGGATGAAAAATTAAATGATCACGCCTATATCCTCCCAGGTTTAGGGGATGCAGGTGATAGAATGTTCGGCACACGATAAAGGGAGACATCAGAGATGTTGGCGCGACGCGATGTGATTAAAGGTCTGGGCATGGGCCTGACCACTCTTCCGCTGGCAACTGTGCTGGCAAATCCGGCCCTGGTGCGGGCTGCGGCTGATACGGTGCAACAGGTTGAATCCACGCTGCCCAATGGCAAGAAGGTAACGGCGGCCTTGGCGATGCCCGCTACGCTGCCCGCCCCGGCGGTCGTGCTGATCCACGAATGGTGGGGCCTGAATGATCAGATCAAGGCGGTTGCAGCAGATTTCGCTGCCCAGGGGTATATCGCATTGGCGATTGACCTGATGGACGGCAAGGTGGCGACCACACCAGATGAAGCCAAGGCACAAACCGCCGCTGTTGGCGCAGATGCCCAGACGGCAATTGACACATGCACCCTGTGGACCGACTGGTTACGCAGCCATAAGGATTCGACGGGCAAGGTCGGGACCTGCGGCTGGTGCTTTGGCGGCGGATGGTCCCTGAACACATCCCTGGCGACGCCGATTGACGCCACGGTCATCTATTATGGGCGCGTCACCCAAAGTGCAGAGGAACTGGCCCCCCTCAGCGGCCCCGTCCTGGGTCATTTCGCGACCAAGGATAACTTTATCAACGCCCCGATGGTGAATGGATTCATTGAGCAGATGGGCAAGGCCGGGAAAAGCCTGACGGTCTATTGGTACGAGGCCGACCATGCCTTCGCCAACCCGACCAGCAGCCGATATGATCAGGAAGACGCCGCCAGCGCCTGGGACCGCACAAAGGGTTTTCTGGCGCAAAACCTGGAACTGAAGGTATAGGATTCGAACCCAACAGCATGAAAACCAGTCGCAGATTGCCAATGAATGGGCAAGTCGGGTTATACTGCAGCAACCCGACTGATCTGTAATTCCGGGTAATTGGAGAAGACGGCATGTTGCGAAGCCTACATCTTGCCTTTGCGTTGCTTTGTGCAGCGCTTGGCTCTCAATTACCCGCCTTTCATGATCAGTATCTACAGCGCGTCGGCGGGGCCCTGGACGAGGTAAACCAGCAGATCGAAGCGATGGATATGCGGGCCCAGGATGCCGGGCTGGGGCGGTATGATTATATTCGCCGATTCTATGATAATTCAGACAGCGTGATACAGGGCGAGGGCCAGGCGATGCTGACCACCCTGGCCCGTCAGGAACGCCTGCAAGAGATCGAAGCCCGCCTGCAAGACGTTTCCTGGTATATGTTGGCGGTGGAGATGGTGTTCCATCTGGAACCCGATATTGCCCTGAATATCGCCAAGAATTTCGGCCCCGCAGTCCCGCTGTCGATCAGCGGTTTGGCGCATGCCTTTTTTGGCTTTTTCTTTGGATACCTGATCCCATCGGCCATTCGCAGCCTGTTTCCGCGCAAAGAAATCGCACGCGGTTAAAACAGGTTCAGTCCGTCCCGGACCTATGCCCCGAAGCGGTCAATCACTGTATTCAGGTTCAGTGCTTTACCTAAAGTGACAAAGCGGCGCTCTACCGCCTCTCCTGCCAAAAATGCCAGATCTGCTGGCATTTGAAGCGTCAGGGTGGTCTCTGTGCGAACCAGATTAATCCGTTCCAGCACCGATGAAATTCCACCGGTCAGCGTATAGGCCAGCCG
Organism: Rhodospirillaceae bacterium; assembly: GCA_002709955.1. GTDB lineage: Bacteria > Pseudomonadota > Alphaproteobacteria > UBA8366 > Aestuariispiraceae > Pacificispira. The sequence goes on along the minus strand of PAQY01000007.1, from coordinate 211,741 downwards.
GATGGACAGGCCGATCGCACGGGCAACGTCAATCCGATCGGGATTGATTAGCTGACGCACAATTTTCATCCCGCTGTGATCATCATCGATCTGGGCATGGCGCGACGAAACCGCCAGGGCCAGAAATACCCGCTCGTGATGATCAACACCAACGACCGGCAACCGTTTGACCCGGATCAGGGCATGTTCCGCGCGATAGTCAGGATGTTCGCGCTTGGCAATATCCGACAAGATACAGGCCGCATGGCGCAAACGTCGATCCGCTGGGGCCTCATTTGGAAACAGCGGGCTCATCCATCGAAACAGGTCATCCCCTGTCACAGCAGAATTGGGAAGCTCGTGATCTGCATATCGGGCACAAGACTCCAGCAGTGGATCCAGCTTTCGCTCTTCCGGGCTTAAATGATCATACAGACAGCCTTCCCGCAAACCATTGGCGGAAAACACAATATCCTTGGGCGCCCCAGCCACCATCAGACGATGCAGCAACATCGCTGCATAAGGCAGCGTATCGACGCGCCGCTTGGATACGCCCGGCACACGCTGTAACGCGCCCGGCGATTGCCGTGATACGACATCCGCCAATTCCAACGCCTGGGCAGCAGGAATCCGATAGTGATGAATGATATGAAGCGGATAATTGACATGGTCCATATGCAGCCGGGCAAGATTCCGCCAGGCCCCGCCGACCAGATAAAAGCTGCGCCCCTTAATGCGCGGCAACCAATCGATGGTGCCGAAGTATCGATCCAGATCTTCGCGCGCTTTGGACGGTTTGGCTACAATCTTGGGGTCCAGACGCAAGGGTCCCAGCGGCAGGGTCGCCTGAGGGCCGGTCTGGCCATCCTTCAATTCCACCAGTTCCACACTGCCCCCGCCCAGATCGCCCATCATGCCATCGGCATCAGGCGTACCCGACAGCACGCCAAGACCGCTAAGCCGGGCTTCTTCTTCCCCGGAAAGCACACGAATTTCCTGGCCGCTGATCTGGCTGGCGCGCCGTACAAATTCGGCACCATTGGTCGCATCCCGCGTCGCCGCTGTGGCCAGCATATCGATCCGCTGAACGCCCATTTCCTGGGCAATGCGCATAAAACGCGGCAGGGCACCAAGGGCTTGCTCTATCCCCTCATCACTTAACTGGCCGGTCGCATCCAAGCCACGACCAAGACCGCAGAGCAGTTTCTCGTTAAAGATAGCGATAGGTGACCGATCAGAGGTATCATAGACCACTAAACGAGTTGAGTTCGAGCCAATATCGACCACTGCGGTCGGGGGGCTGGCAGTCGACATGGTCCGTTTTTCGGCCATGAGAATCCTTCCCAAACAAGACTTTCAATCTGTATACGCTTTACCGCAATGGTGAAACCGCAGTCGCGCGTGAAAATCGTGTATCGAAGCGGTCGCGTCAACCGCTCTTGCTGGATTTTGCCGCCGGTGTTTTCCGCGTTGCCTTTTTCGGACCCGAATTTTTTGCCAGTTTCGTTGAAAGCGCCATCCTTCCAGCCTTCTTGATGGCCTTGCCCCGCCCGGAAAGGCTGGGGTTGGTCATAAAGAAAACGTGGCAGTTAAAGCCTTCGCCCACCGGCTCGATACGGTGATAGCGGGCATCAGAATCCATAATCCAGCTTTGCGCCTCGTCATTCAGATTGGCATACATCACCTGTTCCAGGATCTGGCGCTTCACGGTGACATTCTCAATAGGCACCAGCGATTCGACGCGACGATCCAGGTTTCGCGGCATCAAATCTGCTGAGGTGATATAGACCTTTGCATCCAGGGACGGCAGGCCATTTCCTGCCCCGAAACAGAAGATACGGCTGTGTTCCAGGAAACGTCCTACGATGCTTTTCACACGGATATGTTCGCTAAGCCCCTTCACGCCGGGCCGCAGACAGCATATGCCCCGCACCACCAGGTCGATTTCAACCCCCGCAGAAGATGCCTCATACAGGGCATCGATAATCTCACCATCCACCAGATTGTTGACCTTCAACCAGATCTGTCCGGGCCGACCAGCCTTCACATGGTCAATTTCATCCCGAATGGAGCTTAACACACGATGACGCAGGGTGATCGGGGCAATTGCCAGACGCTCCAAAGCCTCTGGCGTGGCATAGCCGGTCATGAAGTTAAACACCCGCGCCGCATCCCGCGCCAGCGCCGGATCACAGGTGAAATAGCTTAAATCCGTATAGATCTTTGCCGTGATCGGATGATAGTTGCCGGTCCCGAAATGCACATAAGAGCGCAAACCGCTCCCCTCACGACGCACCGCCATGGACACTTTGGCATGGGTCTTAAGGTCCACGAAACCATAGACGACCTGTACGCCAGACCGTTCCAGATCGCGGGCCCAGCGGATATTCGCGGCCTCGTCAAAGCGGGCCTTCAATTCGACCAGCGCCGTAACCGACTTACCAGCCTCTGCCGCTTCCCCCAAAGCCGCGATAATAGGAGAATCCTTCGAGGTCCGATACAGCGTCTGTTTGATCGCGACGACGGCCGGATCCTGTGCCGCCTGGCGCAGGAACTGTACCACCACATCAAAGCTTTCATAGGGGTGGTGGACGATAATATCCTTGGCCCGGATGGCAGCGAAGCAATCGCCACCGAAATCACGGATACGCTCCGGGAAGCGAATGTTGAAGGCATCAAACAGCAAGTCCTGGCGATCCGACACGATCATCTGACTGACATCGGGCATGCCCAGAATGCCATCCAGCGGGAACACATCTTCGCTGTCTGCGCCCAGCTTGCCGACCACAAAATCGCGCAGGTCTTCTGGCATGCTGGCGTCAATCGTCAGGCGGATGACACTGCCCCGGCGGCGGCGGCGCAGCATGCTTTCAAACGTGCGCACCAAATCTTCCGCTTCTTCGTCCACTTCGACGTCGCTGTCGCGAATGACGCGGAACATGCCCTGGCCAATGATTTTAAAGCCTGGGAAAAGGCGATCCATGTAAATCCTGAACACATCTTCCAACAGCAGGAAACGGGCCTTCTGGCCGGGCAAACGCACGAAACGATCCAGATTGCTGGGGACCGGCAGCAGGCCGTTCATCGTCTTGTCGTCTTCGGCGCGGGTCAATTCCAGCGCCAGCACCAGCCCTTTATTGGGGATAAAGGGAAAGGGATGCGCCGGATCAACGGCCAACGGCGTCAGGGCCGGGAAAATCTGTTCCAGGAACCAACCATCCAGCCAGCTTTTTTCCCGCGCTGTTAATTCATCCTGGGCCAGAAGGGTCACGCTGACCTTGCGCAATTCGACCTGTAATTCTTCCCATATCTTTTGCTGAAGACGCATCAGGGAACCGGCCTCATCCGCGATCAGGCGCAATTGTTCCGCCGGCGTATTACCTTCCTGGCTGGGGGTGCTGATTCCCGCCCCAAGCTGACCTTTCAGCCCGGCGACACGCACCATGTAAAATTCATCCAGATTGCTTGCCGATATCGACAGGAAGCGCAGGCGCTCCAGCAAGGGATGGTGGGTGTTGCTGGCTTCCTCCAGAACGCGGGTGTTGAACGCCAACCATGACAATTCACGGTTTATGAAGCGCTCTGCCCCCCATTCTTCCGGGCTTTGCGGGGTCGCCGTGGCCACAGCGACGGCGTTTGCATCCTCAGATGTGGAACCGTTATTCAGCGCGCCGTCTTTGTCTGTCATGCTCACCGCAACCTCCGTCAATGGTATCGCCAGACTCGATCTGGCCCTTGTCGATACCCAATACATATGACCGTGTCACGGTGATTTTTGTTTCAAACCGGTTACAAGCCGCTGAAATCCGCGCCTTTTGCTTGAGCCAGCCTGGGTAAGCGTGGTAGCAGTCGCGCGATCAGAAGAAGTGGGAAAGGAACCCCTAGGCATGCCGATTTTGTATGTTTTTCGCCACGCAAAATCCAGTTGGAGCGATAGCACATTGGGTGATTTTGATCGCCCGCTGGCCAATCGTGGCATAAAGGCCGCCGAAAAGATGGGGATCATGATGCGGGAGTCCGGCATATCGCCCGACTTCATTCTATGTTCAACCAGTCGTCGCACCCGTGAGACACTGGGCCTGATCCTGCCCCATTTGAAGGGAGAATGCCGCATCCTGATGGAAGATGGCGTCTATAAAATGCAGGAAACCATAGAGTTGATCGACCGATTGCGCCGCCTGCCCGCCGGGGTAAATCGCGTCATGGTGATTGGCCATAATCCGATCATGCAGGATATCAGCCTTACCCTATGCAAAACGGCCAACAATCCGGCGGAGTTGGATGCCCTGACAGAAAAATTCCCGACCGCTGGTTTGGCAACATTGGATCTGGGGGATGGCCCGTGGCCTGCCCTGGCGCCGCATAGTGCGACCCTGACGGGCTTTAACACCCCAAAAGAGACACCCTGATTCAGGCGCAGCTCAAAGCTGCCGCCCTTCAATCTCTTTCTTCAATTGTTCCGTGCGCTCCCGGATCTGTTCCATATGCGGGTTGATTTCCAATGCTTCCTGAAATGCCTCAATCGCCGCTTCAGGTTCTTCCATTGCATCCAAAATCAGACCCAGCCCGGATTTCGCCCCAAAATGGCGCGGCTCGCGTTCCAGCGTCTCATAGATATCGGCCAGAGAATCCGAATAATTTCCCTGCATAAAGTAAATCGTGGCCCGCTTGTTCCAGGCTTCTGCAAATCCTGGTTCCAGGGCGATTAACGCGGAAAAGGTTTCTATCGCCTGATCCATATCACCCTGGGACATCTGCTGTGTCCCCTGGCGCATCAGAACACGGCCGCTTGCAGAGGGGGCTTGAACCCACAGCGCCCAGATGCCTTGTTGCGCGATAAAGGCTTCCTGACTGTTCAAGGGGGCGGAATGCAGGATATCAAACAGGGAATCCAGACGTTTATCCTGCTGATCTGCAAGGCCGGGCATGGACAGCACACTTATCGCAAATGCGGCGACCAGTGCCATTGTGATGCGTTTAAAATGTGTGTCCATCGCAACTCTCCCCAAAAAGTAATCCACGAAAGGATAGCCCCGGTAGTTAAGTATGGTGTCAACATCCCGTCAGGGCAACTGGCCCCCTTCTTGCGCTGGACCATCACAGCGTTCAATCTAAGCAGTATAGTGTAGTTCGAATATAATGCTGGGAGGCGCATGACCGATCCTGTTTCCTGTTTCAGTGACGATTTCGACCGCGCGCGAGACCGGTTCTTGACCGCTTGTGATCGGATCGGATTGCGCATCACATCCTATCCCGCCAGAGATGACCACGCGGGCGACAAGGCGTTGTCCTGTGATGTGGCCCGCATGGGGTCGCCTGATGCCAGCCGTGTCGCCGTCCTGTGCAGCGCTGCTGGTGGCGCGGCGGGTCTGTTGGGATGCGGGGCGATACTGGGCGTATTGACCGAAGGCGGCTTGCAAGACCTGCCCAGGGAAGTCGCCCTGGTGCTGGTCCATGCCGCCAATCCTGCGGGCCCGATCTGGCCTTATTTTGCCGAAGATGATGTGATATCGGCCAATAAACCCGCACCTGATTGGTCCGATAGTGTCCTTGCCGCCGCCGAAGAACGCTTTGCCGCCTTTCAGGCCGAACAGGGCGTCGATTGGAACAAATTGGCCGGGCAGACTCTGGCCTCCATGAAACCACCCGCCTGGGATGGGGCGGTTCTGCGCGCCATCGCTGCAACCCAGTTCGAAAATGCCAGACAGGTCTGTGTGATCGACCCGCGCACAGGACCGGGCCTGTATGGCGCGCATGAAATCGTATCCTGCGACCCGCCGGATTCTGCCGGTCGGTCCCGGGCGGAAAGCTGGTTCACCCTGAATGTCGCGCAGGTCAGTGAGGCAATTGGCGCAGGAACAGCCCCCTGTGGCGGGGGGCTGGGCGGCCTATTGCCCAAGGCGCAGGTCACGAATGTGGTCCTGGAAATTGGCACCTATTCACTGACACGACGGCTGGGCGGGGCAACACGCGGGCCCAATGAACTGCCCCCATCCTATCCGTCCGATTCCCAGTGGCGCGATAAGGCCTGGCATGGGGTGCGGACAACCCTGCAAAATGCCTATCGTGGCTTGCTGCGGGACAATTGAAGCGACGCAAGAGAGGTTTACCAAATTGGTAATACCAATTATAAAGGCGCAGATTTAGGGAGGCTGAACAGATGAAAATGCCGGATCCGGATGCTGCGGTCATTGCGCGGCGGCTGACCATTGCCGACGACCTGCGCACCCTTGTGCCGGGGGAAGGCGTCATCGTGGATGAGGATGAACGCCGCGCCTATGAAAGCGACGGTCTGACGGCTTATCGTGCCCTGCCCTTGATCGTGCTCCTGCCCCAGACCGTGGACCAGGTCGCCAATGTCCTGAAATACTGCAAAGAACATGGCATAAAAGTGGTGCCACGCGGCGCTGGCACCAGCCTATCTGGCGGGGCATTGCCGTTGGAAGATGGTATCCTGCTGGGCATGGGGAAGTTCAATAAAGTGCTGGAGGTCGATTACGACAATCGCTACGCCCGGGTTCAGCCTGGCGTCACCAATCTGGCGATCACCAAGGCTGTGGAGGAGGACGGATTCTATTACGCCCCGGACCCGTCCAGCCAAATCGCCTGTACCATTGGCGGGAATGTTGCGGAAAATTCTGGCGGGGTTCACTCGCTGAAATATGGCCTGACCACCAACAATGTCCTGGGCGTGGAAATGGTCACCATTGACGGGGAGATTCTGCGCATTGGGGGCAAGCATCTGGATGCGGAAGGCTATGACCTGCTGGGTCTGATGATCGGGTCCGAAGGTCTGTTGGGTGTGGTCACAGAAGTCACCGTGCGCCTGTTACCCAAGCCGGAAACCCAGCGCGCGCTGTTGATCGGCTTTCCGTCCAGCGAGGCGGGGGGCAATTGCGTTGCCCAGGTAATCGCCAGCGGCATCATCCCCGGCGGCATGGAAATGATGGACCGTCCCGCCATCACGGCAGCGGAGGATTTCATCCATGCAGGCTATCCAGCCGATTGCGAGGCACTGCTGATCGTTGAACTGGACGGGCCAGAGGCAGAGGTTGACCACCTGATCGAGGAAGTCCGCCAGATTGCCGAAAATCTGGGGGCATCCAGCCTGCGCATTTCCCAAAGCGAGGAAGAACGCGCCATGTTCTGGGCCGGGCGTAAGGCGGCCTTTCCGGCTGTGGGGCGGCTATCCCCAGACTATTACTGCATGGATGGCACGATCCCCCGCAACAAGCTGCCCCATGTGTTGAGCGAGATGACAAAGATGTCCAAGCATTATGGCTTGGGCGTTGCCAATGTCTTCCATGCGGGCGATGGCAATCTGCACCCCCTGATCATGTATGACGCCAACAATCCCGGCGAGTTGGAGAAGGCGGAGGATTTCGGCTCCGACATCCTGAAGCTTTGTGTCGAAGTGGGCGGCGTCTTGACCGGCGAACACGGCGTGGGCGTTGAAAAGCGCGACCTGATGCCGACCATGTTCACCGAAGATGACCTGAAGCAACAAATGCGCGTCAAATGCGCCTTTGACCCAGACGGATTGCTGAATCCCGGCAAAGTCTTCCCGCAACTCCATCGCTGTGCGGAACTGGGCCGGATGCACATCCACAAGGGCCAGTTGCCCTTTCCCGATATTCCCCGGTTCTGATCTATGGGAACGAATTTCACCAATCGCGAGTGCCGCACCACCCCGGACTTCATGCAAGGCCCAGTGCTATCGGCAAAATCATGCCATGCCCCCCTGGAGTCACGCCTGCGCGGGAATGACAACATCTGTACAATCCCAAACACCGTCACCCCGGACTTGATCCGGGGTCCAGGGCCACACGCACAACCGTGCCAGTCCGCCCTGGATTCCCTCCTGCGCGGGAATAACGACATCGATACCCCCCAAAACACCGTCACCCCGGACCTGATCCGGGGTCCAGGGCCACACGCACAACCGTGCCAATCCGCCCTGGATTCCCGCTTTCGCGGGAATGACGGAGGACAACCACAAATCCCAATCACAGCTTCAGGACTCCGCCCATGACCGAAACCTTCCGCCCTGAAACGGAAGCGCAGCTGATCGATGTGATTGGCTGGGCGAATTCTGAACAGCTGCCCCTGGAAGTCATTGGCAGTGGCACCAAACGGGGCTTGGGCCGTCCGGTTCAGGCCGCCCATACGCTGGATCTTTCCGCCTTTTCTGGTGTGCATCTGTATGAGCCAGAAGAACTGGTATTAGGGGCAGGCCCCGCCACACCTTTGGCCGAGATTGAAGCCTTGCTGGCCGACAACAATCAACAATTGGCCTTTGAACCGCCGGACCTTTCCGCCCTGTTGAAGGCGGACTCTTCTGGAACCATCGGGGGCGTTATTGCCTGTAATCTGGCAGGGCCGCGCCGCATCAAGGATGGCGCGGCGCGGGATCACTTTCTGGGCTTTGACGCGGTTTCCGGTCGCGGCATGGCGGTTAAATCCGGCGGGCGGGGGATGAAGAATGTCACTGGCTATGACTTGAGCAAGCTGCTCTGTGGCTCCTATGGCACACTGGCCGCGATGACCCGACTGACCGTCAAGGTCCTGCCGGTGGGACAGAAGGCGCGCACCATTCTGGTCCGCAATGTCGATGCGGCTCAGGGGGTGAAGGCGCTGGCAGCTGGATTGAACGGCCCCTTTGAAGTGTCCGGCGCAGCCTGGCTGCCCGCCATCATCGCCGCACGGTCCCAAATTGACTATGTTGGGCAGGCGGGATGTGACATCGCCGCCCTCAGGATCGAAGGTTTCGGCCCCTCCGTCGACTATCGCTGTCAAAAGCTGCGCGCCTTGTTGGCCCCGTTTGGCGAAACGGAGGAACTGCACAGCCACAATTCCAAAACATTCTGGCGGGACGTGCGCAATGTCACCCCCTTCTGTGGCGATGACCGCGTGGTCTGGAAACTGTCCGTCGCCCCAACCGCCGCACCCGGCATCCTATCGGCCCTGTCCCATTTGAAAGAGGTGGAGGCCTATCTAGACGCTGCTGGCGGCGTGATCTGGCTGGCCACGCAATCCCCGAAACAAGGTGCGTATGAACCCATTCGCGACGCCATTGCACAGGCGGGTGGCGGGCATGCCACCCTGATCCGCGGTCCTGCCTCCCTGCGCAACGCCATCCCCGTCTTCCAGCCCCAACCCGGCCCCCTTGCCGCTCTGTCCCAACGCCTGAAAGACAGCTTCGACCCCAACCGCGTCCTAAACCCCGGCCGCATGACAGAAGGGCTGTAAGAAAGATCCATGCAAACAACATTCTCAATTGCTCAGCTTGAAGATCCAGACGTCGCGGCGGCGAATGATATTTTGCGGAAATGTGTGCATTGCGGGTTCTGTACCGCCACCTGTCCGACCTATGTGACGCTGGGGGACGAGTTGGACAGCCCGCGCGGGCGGATTTATCAGATCAAGGATATGCTGGAAGGGGACAAGCCTGCCTCTTCCTCTCTGGTGAAGCATATTGATCGCTGTTTGAGCTGTCTGAGCTGCATGACGACCTGCCCGTCGGGGGTGCATTATATGCATCTGGTCGATATTGCCCGGGCGAAGATTCATGAAACCTATGACCGACCGTTTCAGGATAAATGGCTGCGGCGCATCCTCAGTTTCGTTCTGCCGCGCCCCCGCGTGTTTCGGCTGGCCCTGATCGGGGCCTGGCTGGGCAAGCCCCTATTGAAAGGGTTGCCGGGCCCGATCGGTGCGATGTTCCGCATGGCACCGGCCACTATCCCCAAACCATCGCCCTGGGATGTACCGCAGGTGATCCCGGCGGAAGGGCCGCGCAAAGGCCGCGTGGCGATGCTGACCGGCTGTGCGCAACAGGTTTTGCAGCCCCAAATCAATGAGGCGACAATCCGGCTGCTGACCCGCCATGGCATTGAGGTGGTGGTCGCCCAGGGGGCTGGCTGCTGTGGCGCGCTGGTGCATCATATGGGTGATACCGACACCAGCCACCAGCAGGCCGCCGCAAATATCAAGGCCTGGATGCGGGAGATGGACGGCGAGGGGCTGGATGCCATCGTCATCAATGCGTCTGGCTGTGGTACGACGGTGAAGGATTATGGCTTCATGTTCCGCACCGATCCCGCAATCCGGGAAGATGCGGCGCGTGTCTCTGCCCTGACAAAGGACATCACGGAATATCTAACGATGCTGACCCTGATGCCCGCAACGCGCCAAACCGATTTAAAGGTCGCCTATCACTCCGCCTGTTCCATGCAGCACGGCCAGAAGATCACCGCCCTGCCCAAGGACCTGCTGACCCAGGCAGGCTTCAAGGTCGTCAGCCCGGCGGAAGGTCACCTATGCTGTGGCTCTGCAGGCACCTATAATCTGTTACAGCCGGAAATGGCCGATACGTTGAAAGCTCGCAAGGTCAAGAATATAGAGAAGACCAAACCGGACCTGATCGCGGCGGGCAATATCGGCTGTATTCAGCAGATCGCCAGCGGTACGGATATCCCCATCACGCATACGGTGGAATTGCTGGACTGGATAACGGGCGGGCCAATACCGTTGGCCCTGAATGGCAAACTGCCTGCACGATAACTGCTGTAACCCGCCCTTAGACAATAGTCGCGGGATCAACAAAGACTGTTCCGATTGATCAGATCTGCGCCAATAGCGTCAGGATTGCGGAATGCCGCCTTGTTGCCAGAACCGGCACATGCGCGCAATGCGGGGGTCCGCAGCCAGCCTGCACCCTGCAAGCAATCCTCCGGTATCCTCCCCCTTGGCATGGGCCAGCTTTATTCGCATCGGATAAAGAATGTCATTATCGGACCCAAACTCTGCTTCTGCCGCAGCAAAGGTCTCGGTCGCCGCCTTAACATTTTTCGCCTGGATCTGACGGTCCATCAGGCCTTCATAGACTCGCAAAGGGGCACCATCCTGTTTCAGGGCATAGCGTTCAAAGCCAATTATCGCCAGATCGTTCTTCCCCTGCATTTGCCGCAGCGACGAAAAGGCGATACGACCAAAGGCATTGTTTTCCAACCAGGGGGCACCAGACACACCGACCTTTGCCTTTGCAAGCAAGGTGTCGACCGAAGTACCCTCGCTTAACTCGCTTAATGATCCAACGGATCCCAGCGCTTCGTGAACGTCTTCCGCCGCCGCAAATGCCTTCAAAGCAGCCTGTAATTCCCGGTCTGCCGTGATCTTATCATAATCGGGCAATGGAAATTGCTGATCCAAGCCCATATCTAGTCGCGCCATTTCAAAATCGTCATAGTCGACGAATTCCGAATGATCCAATAACATGTCTTTTCGCGCATCTGGACTGGGATGTGATTCCTCAAGGCTTTTCGACAGGCTTTGCGCCATATCACCACCAACGCCTTTCAAGGCATCCATGATCCCGTCCTTGCCACCGCTGACGCCGCCTTTAACCAGATCACCGACAATGCGTTCCTTATCCTGCGCAAGTGCCAGAACACGGCTTTCAATCGTCGGCTGGTCTTTTAGCTTGTCCAGAAATCCACTTGCCCCGGCATAGCCTTCAAATCCCGCACGGGTGGCCAGATGAAGACCGACCATATCAGCTTCGTGTTCATCCTGCCGACCCCACGAATATTCAAACAAGACATCCATCGTGCGGTTGACCATCATCGGCGTTTTCAATTTAGAGGCCGCCTGTGCATCCGCACCATTATTGTTCAAGACATCATCGGCAAGGAAGGCTGCTTCCAGGGCGGTGCGGAAAATCCGGTTCCGCTTTTCCGTCGCCTGGCCCCGTTCATAATGTTTCAACAGGATATGGCTGTATTCATGAGCAATTGTGAATGCCAGGATATCGACGGCCTGTGGTGACCCGTCAAAACTTTCCACCGATATTTCAATCAGACCGTCCCGATAGACCCTGGCATCCCGCCCGGCCTTTGGCACGATCACAACGGAGGCGGGAACCGGATCAAACGGAGAGCAGGCGACAATGCGATCCAGAATCTGATTGGCATAATCCGTCGCCTTTTGAACTGGCCAAATGCCATATTCGGTTTCGCGAAGCTCTTTCTGTCCCAGCGAGAAGTCATTTCGCAGGGACGTCTTGGCAGCATCACAGGGGGCCGACACATCCAACATGGCCTCTACATTTTCAACCTCGTCTACGTCGATATCGCTTTGTCGGGACTGCACCAGGACCATAGGATGAATTTCTGGATCCGCCGTGTCCCCAAACAACCCCGCCACGCTGTCCGTGACGCCCTGCATCGCGGAAGACATGGAGCCCTCACCAGAACCATTGGTCGTGTTACAGGCAGCCAGAAACCCAGCCAGTATCGAAGTAATTGCCAAATGTTGAATGGTGCGCCGCATCATCGCCTCCCCACGATCTTTAATTTCCCCAGACTCTGCTCTACCCCTCAGACACCGGCCCCCGGTCGCGGCACAATCGTCAACAGGACGGTTTCGCCCCGGATGTTGAGTAATTTCTCAACTTCGATACTTCGACCGCCGCAAGGTCGCACACTTTACGTTCCAGCACCGCATAGCGAGGCTTCACATAATACAGGCCACCGTCTTTGCCCAAGACGGGATAAAGTCCATCTTTCTGATCTTGCTCTGAAAACGTGAAAGGCAGATCAAATATCTCTTTGGATACCTTTTCAGCTTTCGCCGCCCCCTCTTTCAATGCGGGCAGCGTATCGCGTCTGAACTCCTTGATTGTAATGACGCTTACCTGTTCCTGGGCAAGGGCCGGGCGACCCTGAAAAGAGTTCCCCTGAAACAGCATCAGGGCGACAAACACAGCGACCAGTGCCCCCGATTGAAAACCGATGGGCAAGCGCCAGTGCGCCATCCTGCCAAAAACAGTTACAATTTGGGCTATTACGGTATCCAGTGTCATCGTTTTCCCTCCAAACGGTGCAACCATCCGATGAGAAGAGAGTAGAGTTAACCTTTTTGAAACGCAACCGTGTTTGGGTTAAATATTAGCGATGCGCGCTATCCGGCCGTTTGCGCCGGTCCTTTCTCATATTGCTGGGAAAGTATCGTCTGAACAGGATCTTTAATCGGAACCAGCCATGCGCGATATACCGTGTGCCGATCATCAGGGTAGCGACCACAGAAAATAGGACCCCAAAAAGCCACATGACCGGCCGCGCCAGAAGGAAACTTTCGGCCAATGGTAAAATCCCGCTCAACGCCGCCAACGACAGGAAATCAACAGGCGCTGTTTTGCCCAGCCATAAGGTTATGGCGCAAACTAACCCCATCCCGGCGACGAAGCCTATTGCATAATTCAGCCAGGATCGCGTTTTCTTATGGACTTCATGAGATACCTCCCCCCGATCAAAGGCTTCATAGACACCGATCCGGACCGTCGCAAACAGGGCGATAAAAAACCATAACAGCCCTTCCAGCACCCGCGTCAGCGTATCACGGCTCTTAAAGTAATCGGTGCCATAGGCTGACAGGTTCCGGTAGGCGACCGCATGCAGTGCAACACCTGGCAGCTTGTTATACAGCGTCGTATCGACGATATCGGGATAGTCTTTGATATAGGCCCCCAGAAAGACCACACGGCCTTCCACCATTTCAAATATCTCCCCAATTCCTCTTGAGGCGGATGGCAGCAGCCGCTCCGCGCGGATTGTGGGGATGGGCCGACATTCCTGGATTGCAGGATCCTCAGCGTCCCCGAATAAGGAATGATACAGCATCCCACCGGCAATACTGATCGATTGCGCGATCTTCTGATAGTTAACCCCCCACACTAATTTGTCTTCCGATGCCTGGGTCTGGCAATGATCCGTACTTTGCGCAAATTTTTGCAGGGGGGCATAGCCATACGGCCAGCGGATCAACATGCTTTTCTGCAAATCATCTGGATTCAGCGCGTCCTGATGGAGTGTTGCATCGGTGACCCTGCCGCATGCCTTTATAGGCGACGCGGTATCTTCAGGTTCGCGCATACATAAATCGCGATAAATCTGTGCCGCTGGCGATAGCTGCGCACGATCAGGGCCCACCAGCATGGGATACCATCGTTCATTCGGTTCCCATCGCGTGATCGACTGACGAATATAGTCTGGCGTGTAGCCGTCTGGACCCAGCCGCATGCGATCCAGCGCCGTTTCCTGCCCGGCTTGAACGTCACCCCCCGTTGCGAAGTAAATCGGGGTAGTCTTGCCAAAGTCGGCCATTTGGATGGCCTGCGCCTTGTGTACCTTCTGACCAAAGGACTCAAGACTGTGGTCCCACCGTCGGGGTGTTCCATAGGTTATGTCCACCATGATGGCGGCGGGTTCCAGTTCCACCAGCTTGGCAATCAGGTAATCATGAAGGCTGTAGGCAATGGGCCACACATCGGACGGATTATCGACCGGGAAGCGGATCATTTGGTCGTTTTGTGAAAATGATCCCGTATCGTTTGATAATAGCTGTAGGTCCCCGGTACAGGCCTGACGCGCCAATTGCTTGCCACGGGCGGCGCATTGTGGGCGGCACACGGCCTCTGACTCTGACGATTGAATTTCACAGACGCGCGTGCAGGCTTCCAGGCATTGATTGACCCGAAGGGCATATAGGGTTTCATCGGTTATTTCCACCACAACGGCAGATTCATCGTCGTCCAGCCGCCCCTCTGGCGGGAAAAATGGCGCAGCGATTGAAACGATTATTTCCTGCGTTTCTGCATCCAGCATATCTGACAGGTGAAACGGCGACGCATGGATCAGCCACAGACCCACAGCCCAGATAAACACCAACCTAAATGTGAACAGCTCAATCTTCTGAGATTTCTGAATGACCCGCCAGATTCTGTTTTCTGTCATCCTATCCCCAAACGCCTTGCCCAATGGCCTGCATGCCCCAACGCCGCGCGTAAAGGGTATCATAGAATAATTTAAAATTAATAGTTAGAAACGCAGAGCAGCATGACCCTGCACGTCGCAAGCACGCGTGATCTTAATCCCGCCCGGTGGATAGACGCGGCAAGATCACTTTGTAACCGGCATAATCCGGCGCTAGAGTGAGAAAACAGACCTGTCCTTTTTCACAGAGAGACGACGATGTCCGATCCAGCCACCCTTCACGCCGACATGGTGCAATGGCGTCACGACCTGCATGCGCATCCTGAATTTGGCTTCAGTGAGAAGCGCACCGCCGCCTTTGTCGCCGCAAAACTGCGCGAATTCGGGTTGGATGATGTCGCCGAAGGGATCGGCGGGACAGGCGTTGTCGCCACCCTGAAACGGGGGACCAGCAATCGCGCCATCGCCTTGCGGGCAGATATGGATGCGCTGCATATCACCGAACAGGGCAGCCTGCCCTACAAGTCGACCCATGACGGCTATATGCATGCCTGCGGTCATGATGGGCACACCATCATGCTGTTGGGCGCGGCCAAGACCCTGACCCAGCAGGAAGGGTTTGATGGCACGATCCGGTTTATCTTCCAGCCAGCGGAAGAATGGGGCCAAGGCGCGATAGCAATGATCAACGATGGCCTATTGGATCGCTTCCCGTTCGAAGAAATTTACGGCCTGCATAATATGCCAGGCTATCCGGTTGGCCAATTTGTGACGAAGCCGGGCGCGATCATGTCTGCGGAAGATGTTTTTGAAATCACCTTACAGGGTATTGGCGGTCATGCGTCCAGACCGCATTCTGGCAGTGAAACACTGGTCGCCGCCTGTGCGCTGGTCACCAATCTGCAAACCATCGTGTCTAGACGGATTGATCCAACCGCGGTCGCGGTCGTGTCTGTGACGGAACTGATCACCGACGGCACCCGCAATGTCCTGCCCGGTCATGCACAAATCCGGGGCGATGCCCGCAGCTTTGATCCAGCCGTCAGCGCACAGATTGAAAAACAGATGCGCCTGATCGCCGAGGGGACGGCACTTTCCTATAATGTCAGTGTCGAGGTCAACTATGCCCGGGAATTCATCTCCCTATTGAATGACGAGGCCCTGACCCAGGAAGCCCTGAATGCGGCCAGAGATGTGCTAGGGTCCGATGCCGTCATGGTGTCCGACGAACCCATCACAGCATCAGAAGACTTTGCCCAATTCCTGAACCATGTTCCGGGATGCTTTGCCTTTCTGGGCAATGGGGAGGACTCCCTGCCGCTGCACAACCCAAACTATGACTTCAACGATGCCAGCCTGAACGCCGGGGTCGCATTCCACACCGCCATCGCCCGCCGTCGCCTGCCTATGGCGCGGGGGGCCTAGCGGGAAATCAAAGCCTCGCTTGGGGACCAAATTCTCCCCGTGATTGCCATCAATATTGCTCTTGCGCTGGGCGCAATGCCTGCTCAGGATGCGACAGAAACATCGATAGGGTCCTGCTATGTCAAATTGGGATTTGTTGTTGCCTTTCCTGGCCGCCACTGTGGTTTTTGCGCTTATTCCCGGACCAGCACTGCTGTACACGGCGGCGCAGACCCTTGCGCATGGTCGGCGCGGGGGATTTATGGCCGCTTTGGGCCTGCAAATCGGCGGGCTGTTCCATGTTGCCGCCGCGGCATTGGGTCTATCGGCCCTGCTGGCCGTGGTGCCGACACTCTACACCGCGTTGAAGATCATAGGCGCGCTGTATCTGGTTTATATGGGGATATCGATTATCCGCACCAGGCTGGCCACGGAAGAGGCTGAACCGGGGGCACTGAACGGGAAAGTTCGGAAACAGGGACGCTCTGCCTTCATACAAAGCATGTCGGTGGAGATGCTGAACCCCAAGACGGCCATGTTCTTTGTTGCCTTCCTGCCGCAATTTGCGGACCCCACCGCCAGCTTCCCGATCTGGCTTCAGATGCTGATCCTTGGGATCATTGTAAACCTGGCTGTCACCTTTGCGGATGTGGCTGCTGTGTTTCTGACCAATGCGGTGATGGCAGGCCTGCGTAAGGGGCGTCACACGATGCGTATCGCCCGATGGGCCGGGGGGTCCATTCTGATTGGTCTGGGTGTCAATCTGGCGATCACGCAACGGTGAAGTTTTGCCCTGAAAATGCCTTAATTGAACCTCTACAAAACCCTGTTTGCCACCCAATATTTAAACTGCTGAGACCTCCCCTCTCACCGGGGCGCCCCCAAACTGCCCCGGGACGGCCTTCAACAGGTCGTTGCAACCGCGATAGACGGCCGTCGATACCCCCCCATCGGCGGCCGTCGTTTTTTGTGGCATCCCTTATTTACATTCGCTATCCAAGTGGTGTGATCCAATGAACCCCGAGTGTGCGACGGCAGAAGACTCTATGCGCCATATAAAGCCCCTGGACTATACTGGTGCGCGCCCCTGGGATGCGCTGGATATCGAAACAATCGATACCGCCACCATTCGGCTGCATTGGACGGACCAGGCCTATATCTGGCATGTCAATGACGGGCCGGAGGTTTTCGTGTTGCTGGATGGGTCCCTGCGCATGCATTTCCGCCATCCCGATGGTCGGGAAGACAGCCTGATGATGGAACCCGGCGACATTGTGCATTGCCAGGCCGGTGACGCCCACAAGGCAGAACCCTTAACCGCCTGTCGCATTCTGGTGGCGGAACGTGCCGGGTCCATTTAACCTAAAATGACTGCGCATCCCCGCCATCTTGATTGACAGGTACCACGCTGCACCGCACGCTATTTCAGGATGGGAGTGACAGGGACCATGGCACTGGTGCACGGGACAACAATTGCGATTGACGGACGCGGCGTTCTGCTGCGCGGCGCATCGGGTGCGGGAAAGTCTGATCTGGCGCTGCGCCTGATTGACGCGGGCGCAGAACTGGTCGCCGATGATCAAACCGCGCTGACAGTTGATAAAGGCATTCTGTATGCCCAGGCACCTGATCAATTACGCGGGCTTTTAGAAGTCCGGGGAATAGGCATTATGACCCTGCCCTATCGCAACCACTGTGCCTTGGCTCTGTTGGCCGATCTGACATCTGGACCGATAGACCGGCTGCCGACCCGTGACCAGGACAGTGTTGAAGGGGTCACCCTGCCCTGCCTGACAATAAACCCTTTTGAGGTCTCTGCCCCCATCAAGCTGAAACTTGCCTTGCTGCATGGCTTTGGGGTGCCTGCATGACTGATACGCCCACTGCGAACGCCAATAATCGGGCGGATCTTGTGCTGGTAACCGGAATGTCGGGGGCAGGACGCTCCACGGCCCTGGCGGTGCTGGAGGATTTGGGTTTTGACGCGGTGGATAATCTGCCGCTCAGCCTGCTGCCACGCCTGGCCCAGTCGATACGCGAGAATCCCAGCGCATCCCCAGTTGCAATCGGGGTTGATATCCGCAATCGGGATTTCGGCATTGCCAGCCTGCAGGCGGAAATTGATACCTTGAAGAAGGCCGACGGGTTGAAGGTCACAACCCTGTTTCTGGATTGCAGCGATGATGAATTGCTGCGGCGATTCACTGAAACGCGCCGCCGCCATCCCCTGGCTGCGGATCGCCCGGTCGCTGATGGCATTCGTATGGAACGGGAGGCAATCCTGCCCCTGGCATCCCATGCCGATATGATGATCGATTCCACGGGGCTGACCGTGTGGGATTTCAAACAGCGGATGACATCCCTGTTTGCCGATGGCAGCCCGGTTGGGGCGGCGATAACGGTGATGTCGTTTTCCTTTCGCCGGGGTGTCCCCAGAGAGGCGGATATGGTTCTGGATGTGCGGTTTCTGAAAAATCCGCATTACGAGCCGACATTGCGGGATTTAACCGGCCTGGACCCCAAAGTTGGCGCGGCGATTGAAGCGGATCCCGATTGTGCGGGTTTCCAAAAGGACCTTCAGACATTATTGACCCGCGTGCTGCCACGTCAGGAAGCCGAAGGAAAAAGCTATCTAACGATTGCATTTGGCTGTACAGGGGGCAAACATCGGTCTGTTTATATGGCAGAACAGCTTGCAGACTGGCTGACACAACAGGGGCGACCGGCCTATCGGTTTCACAGGGATATGCCAGTCAATGCCGACGGTGAAACCCCAACGGCGCAGATAAACCACACTACGGATCAAAACGGGGCGAAAAAGGGATAACGCATGATTGGATTGGTCTTGGTCACCCATGGGGGGCTTGCGCGGGAATTCGTGTCGGCCATGGAACATGTTGTCGGTGCGCAACAGAATGTCACGGCGATCTGTATTGGCCCCGATGATGACATGGAACGCCGCCGGGTCGATATCCTGGAAGCGGTCAAAGCTGTCGATACCGGAGAGGGCGTCGTCGTCCTGACCGATATGTTCGGGGGCACACCGTCTAATCTGGCAATTTCCATCATGGATCAGGCCAAGGTTGAGGTCATCGCGGGGCTGAACCTGCCGATGTTGATCAAATTAGCGAAGGTCCGCCAGACGGAAAGCCTGGAGGCGGCGGTTGAACAAGCCCAGGATGCTGGCACGAAATACATAAACGTCGCCAGCAAGTTGTTGGGATGAGCGATGCCACATTAACGATTTGCAACAAGCGCGGCTTGCATGCCCGCGCCGCTGCAAAATTTGTGCAGACCGCAGAGCGATTCGATGCCCATGTTGAGGTATCCAAGGATGGCCAGACGGTCACGGGCACCTCCATTATGGGCCTTATGATGTTGGCGGCGTCTAAAGGGACAACGATTACCGTCGCGGTATCTGGCCCAGAGGCGAAGGCCGCGATGGAAGAAATCACCGCCCTGGTCAATGCTGGCTTTTATGAGGAGACCTGATCTGCAATGTCGGTGAAAATGCCGCAGCATATCCTGACCGGAGTCGGGGTTTCCCCCGGTGTCGCCTTTGGGTTTGCGGCACAGATCGATGCGACAGGGATGGCTGTTTCCGATCACATGATCATGGATGCCGACATTCCAGACGAGGTTGAACGACTTGAAAAAGCGGTTCGCAAGAGCCGTCGGCAAATTCTGGCCCTGAAAAGAATACGCGGTCGCGTCACAGATAATACGGCCGAAGGACTGAATGAAATTCTGGAAGCCCATGTCCAGATGCTGCAAAATTCGCGCCTAGTGCGCGGCGCGCGACAACGTATCGAATCCGACCGCCTGAACGCCGCTGCTGCGATGAAAACCGAAAGCGATGTGGTGATTACCGGGTTCCAGGCGATGGACAACCCCTATATCGCCGCGCGGGCGGAAGACGTGCGCGAGGTATCCCACCGCGTCCTGCGCAA
The DNA here is from genome assembly GCA_002709955.1 of Rhodospirillaceae bacterium. Taxonomy (GTDB): domain Bacteria; phylum Pseudomonadota; class Alphaproteobacteria; order UBA8366; family Aestuariispiraceae; genus Pacificispira. Next base: position 191,637 of record PAQY01000007.1, on the reverse strand, counting down.
CCTGATGGATGTCCCCAAGAATGCCTATGCCGCCGCCCAGAAGGGCGCGATCATGCTGGCGGAATCGATCAGCCCTGCTGATACCGCCCTGATGGATCCCACCCGGATCAACGGCTTCGCCGCAGAGCAGGGCGGCGCACAGGGTCATACCGCCATTATGGCGCGGTCCCTTGGAATCCCTGCTGTTCTGGGGCTGGCGGGTGCGGCCTCTGTCCCTGCGGGGACACCGGTAATCCTGGATGGCGGCGAAGGGGTTGTGATCGCCAATCCAACACCTGATACCGAGGCGCGCTATCGCGAGAAACGCGCGAAACAACTGCGCGAACAACAGCGCCTGGAAACGCTGATCGGGGAAAGTGCCGCAACACGGGATGCGGTTATAATCTCCCTGGAGGCCAATCTGGAATTACCCCGGGAAGGGATTATTGCCCACCGTCTGGGGGCCGATGGTATTGGGCTGTTTCGCACAGAATTCATGTTCATGAACCGCACCCAACCCCCCAGCGAAGATGAACAGTTTGAAAGCCTGGCCACCGTTATCCGCGCCATGGCGGGACGCCCGGTCACCATTCGCACGATGGATGTAGGCGGGGAAAAGCTGGCCTATTCCCTGGGCGATGATCTTGCCCCGTCCCCCAATCCGGCGCTGGGCCTGCGTGCCATCCGCCTGTCGCTGAAACGCCCCAGATTGTTGGAAACACAGCTTTGTGCCATTCTGCGGGCCGGCGCATTGGGCCCGGTGCGTATCCTGTTGCCAATGATCACAACAGCGGGCGAGGTTCGCACCGTTCGTGATATTTTGCACCGCATGGTCAAGCGCCTGAAACGTCGGGGGGTCGCAATCGCTGATCCGGTGCCGCCACTGGGTGTGATGATTGAGGTTCCCGGTGCCGCCCTGGCCGCGGATTCCCTGGCGCAAGCGGCGGATTTCTTTGCCATTGGAACAAATGATCTGACGCAATATACCCTGGCCATCGATCGCACCGATGATCAGGTCGCGCATTTATACAACCCGCTGCATCCCGGTGTCTTGCGGCTGATGGATTTTGCCATTCAAGCCGCCTTGCGGGCGCGCATCCCGGTATCGGTTTGCGGGGAAATCGCAGGCGACCCGAAATTCACCGCCCTTCTGATCGGCCTTGGCGTGCGGGATCTGTCGATGGCGACAACCAGCCTGCTGCAAGTTAAAAACCGGGTTCGCCAGATCGAATTCACCGCTGCCGCTGCGCGCGCGCGCATGATTATGGAAAGCCATGACAGTGGCCGAATTCGCATGTTGCTGGAAGATCTGAACGGAATCGCACAGGGTTAGAAACGCCTTTCGACTCCGGTCTGGTTGATTACATCAATTGTGACAGATTGAATAACCCAACCAACCCCTTGCACCGAAAGGCCAAAAAAACTGACCTTGATTTCTTTTCGAAGCACTGGATACTGTGGCCGCATTAAGGCAGCGTTCAATCATAGTTTTGACGCAATCAAAGACCCATGGGCAGGGAGAGTTCAACCGATGCATGGTTTCAAGCAAGTTTTCAAAATGAGAAAATTCGTAAAGTCATGCATGGTCGCAACAGTATTTGCGGCGTGTTTTTCTGTTTCAGGCATTGCGCAAGCCTGCTTAAGCACGGTTGCCCCGAAACACACATTGGCCCTGTCGGTGCGGACCCTGCAATCCGACATGATGGTCGCAGCGCTGTCCTGTAATGAGCGCGATCAGTATAACGCCTTCGCAATCCGCTTTCGTCCGGAAATTCAAAAGCAAGGCGGCGCTTTGAAGAGTTACTTCAAGAGTCTACACGGCCAGAACGCAACACGGGAAATCAACTCCTATGTGACGGATCTGGCGAATTATGCGGCAGTCCGCCATGCCGAGAATAGCAAATCCTTCTGCGGTGGCGCGGCTAGCGCCTTCACGGCTCTGTTGGCCGATCCTAATTCTGACCTTTACAAGATCGCACTGGCATATTCGATGCGCGTTTCGCCATCGCTGAAACAGGAAATCGTCCTGGCCGCCGCCAGTGGTGGTTGTGATGTGATCGCCCGGGGCGATATGGTCGCCGCCGGTGGCATTACCATTCTGAAATAAATCCCCGCAGACCGTTTCCAACGAAACACAGAAGCCGCCAGGACCCAGTGGTTCCGGCGGCTTCTTCATTTCTGCTTTGGATTTTGGGAAGTGGGTTTCTCCCCACCCCCCCAGATCAATTTTACGGGCTTCGTCAGGATGCCGTCAGATTGCGCAGTTCGCGGTTCAGCACCGCCAGCATCGCCAGATCCAACTGTGGCAGGCTGTGCAGTTCCAACAGTAAGGTATCCAGCCGGTCTACCGTATCAATGCGCCGTGCCGACCATTTATCAACGGCATCGACACCGGCCCCTTCCCTGGCCAGAACGCGAGACGTGATTTCAGACTGCAAGCCCCACAGATCATCAATAATCGCGCCCAACGCCAATCGGTGCCATTGATTGTCCGACGGAATTCGATTTGCCGCAGACCGCAGCCAATCCAGCCCGAACCGGGACCCGACGGTGGAATAAACCCGGCCCACATCCACGACCGGCGCATCGGCCTGACCGGCAAGGCGAACCACATCACAGGATGAAGACAAGACCTTCAACTGTGCAACCGACAAGGCCAGATCATCGGGCACACCCTTTTTCTGAAACCGTTCCAGCCGTGCGGCCACGTCATCCTTGGCAAATTTCGACAGGATCGTATCCAGGTTTTCCTTCAACGTGGTCACACCGGGACGATAAGTCTCGATACTGGACTTCATATCGATGGGATGATCACTGTTGCGCAGGAACCATTCTGTCATGCGTTCAATGGTGCGTTCCGTTTCCCGCAACATACGAATCTGGATCTTGGCATCGGTCTTATTGTCCAGCGCCTCAATCGCAGCCCAGATGCCGCGAAGGCTGAAAACCTCCCGCACAACGGTATAGGCGCGGGCAATTTCCGATTCGAACCGCCCGGTGCGCTGATGCATTTCGCTGACAAAGGCAGGACCGGTGCGATTGATCATGGAATTGGTCACCGCCGTTGCGATGATTTCCCGCCGCAGGCGATGGTTCTGAATCGCATCCGGATAGTGTTCCTGCAGCGCTGTCGGGAAATAACGGAACAAATCCGCCTCCAGCATTGGGTCGTCCGGCAAATCGGAATCTAGCAATTCGCGATAGGTGATATTCTTCGCATAGGCCAGGATCACGGCCAATTCCGGTCGGCACAGCCCTTCCTTCTTCTGCATCCGCTCTGCAATGTCTTCATCATCCGGCAGGAATTCCAGCCGGCGATTCAAATCCCCGGCCCGTTCCATCGCCCGGATCAGGCGCTGGTGACGATCCAACAGAGTTTCGGCTTGTGACAGTTCCACCGACAGGGATTGAGTCTGTTGGTAGTTATCACGCAGCACCAGGGCGGAAACTTCATCGGTCATTTTTTCCAACAGCGTGTTGCGCTGCTTTTCCGTCATATCCCCGCGCTGGACGACATCCCCCAGCAGTATCTTGATGTTCACCTCGTGGTCCGAACAATCCACACCGGCAGAATTATCGATGGCATCGGTATTGATGCGCCCCCCCAACTGAGCAAACTGAATGCGGGACCGATGGGTAACGCCCAGATTGGCCCCTTCCCCAATCACCTTTGCGCGCACTTCATCGGCATCGACCCGCAGGGAATCATTGGCGCGATCCCCGACATCCGCATTGCTTTCATCGGTATGTTTCACATAGGTCCCGATACCGCCGAACCACAACAAGTCCACCGGCATCCGCAGTGCCGCCCGGATCAATTGCGCGGGTGGCATCGTATCTTCCGTCACCTCCAGCATGGCCTTCATTTCCGGCGTCAATTTAATCGACTTGGCGGAACGATCAAAAATGCCTCCCCCTTTGGAGATCAGAGAGGTGTCATAATCCGCCCACCCTTTCACCGCATCAAACAGGCGTTTGCGCTCAATAAAGGTCTTCTTGGGGTCTGGAGTCGGATCGATAAAGATATGCAGATGGTTAAAGGCGACTTTCAGGCAGATATGCTCACTGAGGATCATCCCATTACCAAAAACGTCGCCGCCCATATCCCCGATCCCGACAACACTGAAATCCTGGGTCTGGGTATCGTGACCAAATTCTCGGAAATGGCGTTTGACAGCTTCCCAACCGCCCTTGGCGGTGATGCCCATCTTTTTATGATCATAGCCAGCCGACCCCCCCGATGCGAAGGCATCCCCCAGCCAGAAACCATAATGTTGCGAAATCGCATTGGCGTAATCAGAGAATGTCGCTGTACCCTTGTCTGCCGCGACCACCAGATAGGGGTCATCCTGATCATGACGCACGACATGCGACGGCGGGACCAAATCACCGGTCACTAGATTATCGGTGATGTCCAGCATGCCGGAAATAAAGGTCTGATAGCAGGTTATCCCTTCCTGCTGGAATGCCTGTCGGTCAGAGGGGGGCGGTGCCTTCTTCAACACGAAACCACCCTTGGACCCGACGGGCACGATAACTGCATTCTTCACCTGCTGTGCCTTTACCAGGCCCAGGACCTCTGTGCGGAAATCCTCTCGCCGGTCGGACCATCGCAGCCCACCGCGCGCAACAAGGCCAAAGCGCAGATGTACGGCCTCAAACCGCGGGCTATAGACAAAAATTTCCCGCAACGGCGCGGGCTGGGGAATTTCCAGAATATCCCGGCTGGCGAATTTCAAAGACACATAGGACTTTGGTCGCCCGTCTGGTCCCGGCTGATAAAAATTCGTGCGCAATGTGACCTGGACCATATTCAGGAAACGGCGGATGATCCGGTCCTCGTCCAGATTACTGACATCCTCCAGCGCGGCTTCAATCTGTGCAACATATCCGGCGCAGGCAGTTTCGCGGTCCCCTGTAAAATTCGGGTCAAAGCGGGTTGTGAACAATTTCGCCAGATTGCGAACAATGCCAGGATTCTTCGCCAGCGTTTCGGCCATATAGTCCTGAGAGAAGGGGATTCCGGCCTGACGCAGATATTTTGAATAGGCCCGGCTGATCACCACATCCCGCCAGGCCAGGCCGGCAGACAGAACCAATCGATTGAAACCATCGCTTTCGACCTCACCCGACAGGACCTGCAGGAAGCTTTCGTGGAAAACCTCGCGCACGCTGGCAAAATCGATGTCGCGCCCATCCTTACTTTCCAGGGCGAAATCGTGAAGATACAGGCTTTGCTCTGCATCCCTTTCATCGGATTCAGACGTGTGGTCTGTGATCAGTCGTCCGGGGACGTTCTTTGACCCCGCCGGATGAATTTCATACAGCAATTCTTCCATCACCATGACGCCCATATTTTCCAACATGGGCATCACCGCAGAGAGGACCAGCGGCTTGTTGGGGCTGTAGATCTTAAAGCGCAGCTGGTTCGCGCCAGCCTCAATCGGGTGATACAGGTTCACCTGGTGGCTGTTATTGGCCAGCGCCTGTTCCACATTTTCTATGTCATAGCAGGCTGTCTGAACATTGAACACTTCGGCATAGGCATGAGGGAAGGCTTCGCGATAACGATGGAACAGACCCATACCACGCTCTTCACCCAGATTTTCGACCAGGGCCTGCTGCAGGCGATCTTCCCAGGTGCGGGTCACATCGGCCAGATGTTCTTCCAGTTCCTTGCGGTCGATATCAGGTACGTTGCCGGGTTGCGTTTTGACGATAAACTGCACACGGGTAAGCGGTTCATCGGTCATGAACGTATAATGCGCGGCGATATGGCCCTTGAATTCCTTACCCAGTTGCCTGCCGATCAGCTTGCGCAAGGATGAAGAAAAGCGATCGCGCGGTACATAGACCAGGGCGGAGATATAGCGCTGGAATGGGTCGGGGCGCAGGAAAACAGCAATCCGCTGGCGTTCCTGCAGGAACAGGATTCCGCGCGAAATATCGCTCAACAGATCCACGGAAATCTGGAACAGCTCATCACGCGGATAGCTTTCCAGAACATGCGTCAGGGCCTTTGATGAATGGCCACCGGGTTCAAAACCAGACGCTTCGATCACCGCATTGACCTTTTGCCGCAACAGCGGGATTTCGCGCGGCGATTGGTTATAGGCGACAGAGGTTAACAATCCGATGAACAGATGTTCACCAACCACGGCTCCATCCGCATCAAACTTCTTGATCGCAATCGTATCCATATGAACACGACGATGAACGGTGGAACGATTATTGGCTTTGGTGATACGAACCAGGTCCGGCGCGCGCATTTGTGCCTGAATCTGAGCAGGAAGCGCGCCCAGATTGCGCAGCCCATCAAATACAAGGCGTTGCGGGTCTTTTAGAATACCAAGGCCGCTGTCTGGCACGATGTCCAGACGCGCCTTTTTCCCGGAGCCAAAATAGTCAATTTCACGGTAGCCCATAAACGTGAAATGTTCATCATGCAGCCATTTCAGGAAGGACGCCGTCTCAGACACCAGGGCTTTATCCATGCCCTTTGGTGGATTTTTGCTGAGTTGCTTTTCGATCTTCAGGGTCTGCGCCCGCATATCGCGCCAATCCGTAACGGTCGCGCGAACATCGTCCAGAACCGAGCGTATCCCATCTTCGATAGCCTTCAGCACATCCGGGTTGGATTGCTCATCAACCTCAATATGCATGAAACTTTCGCGCGGGAAGTCTTCCGTTTTGGCTGATTTAGAGGGGAAATTCTGCGCCTTGCCTTTCGAATCCCGCTCAACACCAAAGACGGGGTGCACAACCAGATGCACCGTGTACATCTGGCGTGCCAATTCCATCGTCACACTGTCGACAAGAAATGGCATATCGTCATTGACGATTTCGATCACCGTATGGGTGGCATGCCAACCGTGCTTTTCAAATCGGGGATTATAGGCGCGTATGCAGGGTTTCCCGGGCGGGCGCTCCTGACCAAAGGTCCACATGGAGATCGCGGCACCATACAGATCTTCTGGTTCGCGATTGCAAATATCTTCCGGCGGGACATTGCGGTAATAGTGTGTGGTGAAGACATGGGCAGGTTCGCGTTGTTCCTTCTTGATGCGGTCATCAATCAGGGCATGTACCTTTTCCAATAAATCCTGCTTCCGAACGTCGATCCGATCAGCCATAACAAATCCCCCGCATGGTTTCATTCGCACTGTCCACTTTAAGGAGAAGGATGATTATCCCCACCCAAGCGCGTGACGTATTTTCATTCTCAATAGCTTAGACCTAAAACGCTATGACGCAAATCCCGTCTGGGCCAGATCGATCCAGGACCAGATGCGCATACAGGTTCTTATCGGTGAATTGTTACCGTTGATATGGCATTCCGACTTGCATGGAAAATATGATTCAGACGCCTGGGTCAGATCAGTTCGCGCCGCACGACTTCTTCCAATGCTGTTGCGACGGACAGGGAAACGGCATCCCCTTCCTTTGCCTTGCGCTCTTTCAACACGATACGCAGGGCCTGGATATGCTGTTCTATCAAAGATGGCTTTATCGGGCGGTTTGGATTTCGTTCAATCATGTAGGAACAAAATGAAGTACCGATCCGGGTGATCAAGGGAAAGCCCAATGTCGTGCCCTGACCGCGAAGATTGTGCACACGGCGAAACAATTTATTCAGGGTTTCTTCATCCTGTGAGACCTTATAACTGGACATAAGGGCATCCAATTCGTCCAGTTCCTCCCCCAAAATACCCTCAAATTCCTGCACCACTGCTGCGACAGCAGCGTCTGCGCGTCGCATGGCTTCGTCAACGGATGGTCCACCAATGGTGGGAACCTTTTTGGCCAGCGATGTCGGCGTAAAAAACTCCGCCTTCCCTTTGGGCTTCGATGGTTTGGACTTGTCCCCGTCAGCGCTCATGGCCTTTTCTTTCATCCAAGATCTGCAAAATCTTCAGGCGCCCGTCGTTCCGCCCCCGAATAGCTTTCATTCGCAGCCCGGCGCCGATCCGGTCCAAAATAATCCCGCCCTACCCGCACAAAGGGGCGTGGGCGTTCCACCAGGGCAACAAGGCGCGCATGCAGCGCCTTGGCGGAAACTGGCTTGGACAGAAACTCGGTAATGCCAAAGTCGCGCGCAGCGATGACCCGGCGCATTTCTGCATATCCTGTCAGCATAATGACATTCACATAGGGATCGGGGCTACTTGGATCATTGCGCAGCAGACTGACCAGTTCCGGCCCCTCGCCCCCATCCATATCCCAATCGGAAATCACGATGTCCGGGCTATAGCGACACGCGGTCTCAAACCCATCGCGCCCTGATGTCGCGGAAAACACGGACCCAACCCCCAAGGCTTCCAATATATTGGAAACAACGCGGATCATGAACTGGCTGTCATCAACAACAAGCACCCGCAAATTGCGAAAATCATAGTTCCTGGCCACTGTGAAATCCCCCATTGACCCCGTTGAACGCCGCATCTTAGTGTGCACGGATCAGGCTTCATGCAAATATGCATATTCCGCATATAATACGCCCTTAAAGGAGCCCTGCAAACGGTTTAGTCTTCCCCGAATTTAAGGAGAAGCGACATGACATTAACCCCGCTTTGGAACGATGGGACCATCATCGCTCTCCACGCGATTGTTGCGATAGGTGCCATGGTACTGGGTGCATTCCAATTCATTTTGCCAAAGGGTACGCCGGTTCATAAAGGTTTAGGGACCCTGTGGGTGACCCTTATGGTGATCGTTGCGGTAAGCAGTTTCTGGATTCACGAGTTCAAGATTTTCGGGCCATTCAGCGCAATTCATCTTTTATCGATTGTCGTGCTCTTCTACTTATTCAGCGGCATCAGGGCCGCCAGACGGGGCGAAATTTCAAAGCACAAACACCAGATGTCCCAGCTATACCTTTTAGCGTTGTTAATCACCGGGGCCTTTACCCTGTTACCGGGGCGCACAATGCATGCAGTGATGTTCGGGGGCTCCTAACCTAACGGGACAATACTGCTTCTATCCGGTCCTTCAGCGCATTCAATGAAACGGGTTTGACCAGATACCCGTCGACCCGCAAATCCTTGGCGGCAATGACCGTCGTGCTGTCCGTATCGCCTGTCAAAAATATAACCGGCTGGGACGCATATTTTGGTTGGCTCAAGGCCCGCAATTTTCGCAAAAAGGTAATGCCGTTCACCGGCTCCATATGAATATCACACAGGATGACATCGGGCTGAACGCGCAACATTGTCTTAAATCCTTCGGCCCCATCCCCGGCTTCATCAACCAAACGAAAGCCAATCTGTCGTAACAATCGACAGATGATTTTTCGAATGTGGACTTCGTCTTCGATCACCAGAATTCGTTTCGTATCATAGTTTATGTCTGCCATGTTCAATCTCCCCAGCTACACAGCAAGAATCTTAGGTAGGACCGCATTAAACTCATCTAATGACTCCATCAGCACTTCTGAAAGGATACCGGCCATATCCATATCCCCCGCATCCAGGGCATCCTGAATATCGCTGGCCAACCGTCCCAATCTTTTTGCCCCAACAGACAGGGCCGCCCCCTTCAGGGCATGGGCTGCATGACGCGCGGCAGGCTGATCCCCGGCCGCAATTGCAGTCTCGATTTCTTCAATTCGTCCGCGCCACCCTTGCGCCGCATCCTTGATCAGGGCTTTTGCATCAGCATCGATACTGCCGAATGCTTCTGTCATCTGTGTTGCATCAAAGATGTCGGTGTCCCAATCCGCATCACCCGCGCCGTATGACTCAACAGGGTCCGGCTGCGCCTTTGCCTGGGATCTTCGCAAGGGCAATGCCTGGGGCAGGAATTCTGCCAGCGCCGCCCCCAGCTTGCGGCTGTCGATTGGTTTGGTGAAAAACCCATCCATACCGGCATCGCGACAGGCCTGTTCTGCGCCTGCCAGGGCATCCGCTGTAAGGGCCAAAATGGGTAAGTGGCGTCCCGACCCCGTTTCCTGCGCCCGGACCGCGCGGCTGAGTTCAAACCCATCCATGACGGGCATATTAAAATCAGTCAGCAACAGGCCATAGCCGGGCTGTTCCAGCATATCCAGCGCGACCTGCCCATTCTCTGCCAGGTCACAGGCAAATCCCATTTTGCTGAGCATCTGGCGGATCACGATCTGGTTGGTTTCATTATCTTCTGCCACCAGAATCAACGCATTTTCGCGGCGCGCTTCCTCAACATCCGGGGGGGCGAAAGCCAGATCTTCCCTTTCCAGATGGACCTCCGCTGCCTCAAGGCCCAGCGCGACAGCGACCACATGCCATAACGGTTCCCTGGACAACGGATAGGTCAGGATACCCGCCAGCTTCGCCCGATCTGTCGCAGTCAATTCTGCAATCGCACTGCGTGATCCAATCACCGTGATGGCGGCACGGACATCCGGCAGCGGATAAGACGCATCAACGATTACAAGATCCACCGCCGGATCTAGGTCGTTTGGTGACGTTACAGTCACAACCTTCGTCACATTGGTGGCATGCAAATAGCGTGTCGCGATGTCAGCAACCCTGTCTGACAGACCAACCAGACAAACCCGCGCGCCAGACAGATCTGCCGGATACCGCAGGGCCTCTTCTCCTTGCGGGGAGAGGGGCAAGTCAAAGGTGAAGGTCGATCCCTGGCCAATCGTGCTGATTACAAATATTTCACCCCCCATCAGCGTGCATAGGCGCTGACAGATGGACAGGCCCAGACCGGTCCCCCCGAACTTTCGGGATGTGGACGTATCTGCCTGCACGAAGGCCTGGAACAATTTACCCTGTTGCTCCGGCGTTAATCCGATCCCGGTGTCCTGCACCTGGAACCGCAACCAATCTCCATCCTGTTCGCCTTCAGTCTGGGGTCTTTGGCTGACCACTATTTCTACGGACCCAGACTCTGTGAACTTAACGGCATTGCCGCCCAAATTCAGAAGAACCTGTCGAATGCGCGTTGGATCGCCCAATCGCTGATCAACCAGGGCGGGATCAATTTCCACAGCAAATGTCAGACCACGCTCATCCGCACGGGGGGCCAGAAGTTCCGCGCATCCATCGACGACTTCCGCTAGCGAGAAGGGGATTATTTCAATTTCAATCTTCCCGGCCTCAATTTTGGAGAAATCCAGGATATCATTGATAATGGTCAACAGGGCCATTGCGGAATTGTTGATAATGCCCGCCATACGCCGTTGTTCGGTATCCAGGCGCGTCAATGTCAATAATTCCGCCATGGAAACAACGCCATTCATCGGCGTGCGAATTTCGTGGCTCATCGTGGCCAAGAATGTGGATTTTGCCTTTGTCGCAGCCTCAGCAACTTCTTTCGCATCAATCAGCTCTGCTTCTGCGCGTTCGCGGGCCACGACCTCCACCCGCAATTTCACGGCATACAAGCCAACGATGCCAAAAATCAAAATGGCGCTGAACAACAGGATCACGCTCCGCTGCATCCCGGCCTCTGCCTCTGCCAGAACAACATCAAGATCCCGCGCAATAAAGACATTCAACGGCATTGCCTTTGCCGGGTCCAGGACGGCTTTTACGGCAATAAAGGATCGATGCTCCAAGGACAGGGGAACGATTTCACCGGGTACACTGGCGGCGCGCTGTACCGTATTTTCAAAACTGGTCGGTACGCTGTAACGGGCAAAGAACGTTGCCGTATCCCGCCTCATTTCTTCTGCTTGTTCAACGAAATCAGGATGGCCCAGCATTTGATTGCTAAGGTCCGTGGCAAATACAAGATTGCCGATCCCGGCCAGATCATCAGCCGTTTGAAGCATTGTCCGCGACAGGGTGTTTAGCGACAGATCGATGCCTAAAACGGCCCATAATGCGCCTGTATCATCATACAGCGGTTGCGCATAGGTAACGCCGATCTGGCCACTGGACGCAAAGACATAAGATTGGGTCCATACGGGACCATTGGCCTTTAACGCGTCAATGTACCAGGGGCGTGTGCGGGGATCGAAAGGTTCGCTGACCGTCTTATCATAACCCCATTTCCGACTGTGCGGATTATATAACTCCCATTCGCCCTGCGGCTGGTTCACAGGATCACTGATGATCCGCCGGTGAATTGCGATCCTTTCCATATTCCGGGCACCGGTCAGGGTCAAATTCTGGATATGAAAAAACCGCCCGTCCGGAAAGCCAATAAAGGCACCATTCAGATGTTCGAACTGACGCACCGGGCCGGTTGTTAAACTGAAGAACGCATCCGCATTTCCGGCTGGGTCTTCCCGCCAAATCCCAGAGTCTGATATTGTGCGTGATAGAACCAAGGCAGGTTCAAAAACATCATTCAACGCCCGCACGAACGCATCGGCAGATACATTCAGTTCTTTCGATGCCTGATTGAAAAGGCTCTCTTTTTCATACTGATACGTGAAAAAAGATACCAGCCCACCGGCAATTAAAATCAAGCAACCCAAGGACAGCAATATTGGCCGGCTGCTCATACTTTTATTCAATTTCATAAATGTGTTTTCTTTTTAAGGTTCATCCACAACCATAGTTAGTTTAGCCACTTAATGAATTCCGCACTACAACTCTTTCATCAGGCCTGACAGATTTATAATAACGTGTGGTTATTTTCACCCGTCACGATGGGACTATATATCAATATAGGGAGCGCGGCTGCGTTGGTTGCCTGCCTGTGTTGCCTTATCCAACAAAGCAATTAACTGGGATCGCTCCTGACCATCCAATCCTTCCAACATGGCTGATTGAATTTCGGTGACCACGGGTTCCGCCCGTTCTGCCACCTGTCGTCCGACCTCAGTTGCTGTCAAGGCCCGCGCGCGTCGATCCTGGGCCTTGGGGACACGTTGAACCAACGCCTTACGCTCCAATCGGTCAACCACACCCCCAATTGTGGCGCGGTCATAGGCAATTGCCCCCGCCAAGGTTGCCTGATCGATCCCAGGATTGCGGATGATCGTTTTCAGGGCGGCATATTGGACAGGGGTTAAATCAATCCCGGCAGCCTGGGTCTTTTCCGCAAAAACCGATTGCGAAATCTGGTGCAGCCTGCGGATCAAATGTCCCGGCATATTGGTAATATCCGCCATGGAGTTTCCCACCCTTAAAAGGATTAAAATGAGCGCATATTCTTATTTGACAGTATACTTATTAAATTAGAGAGTACACTTACAATTTTGATCGCCAACCTGTATCAAAACGACCAGGAGCCAGTATCGTGAGCCTTTTGTTTACCATCGAAAATGAATTCTCTGTCCCCGTGGAACAGGAAGCCGCGCGCTATCCGGTTGGCCGGATATTCTGTGTTGGGCGCAATTATGCGGCCCATGCGGCAGAAATGGGTGTCGACGTAGACCGGGAAGCACCATTCTATTTTATCAAGCCGTCCTCTGCCATTGTCTTGTCCGGCGCGACCGTGCCCTATCCGCCGGGCACGGAAAATTACCACTATGAAATGGAGTTGGTTGTTGCGATTGGTGCGTCCGCCTTTCGGGCCCGTGTCACCGATGCCGAGAAGGCCGTTTACGGCTATGCCGCTGGTCTGGATATGACCCGCCGCGACCTGCAATTAGCCGCACGGGCAAAACAGCGCCCCTGGGACCTGGGGAAGGCTTTTGAGCAATCCGCCATCATTGCGCCGATTAAGAAAGCCAAGGACTATGCGTCCAACTTGGCACCTCAACGCATCACACTGGCTGTAAATGGTGAGACCAAACAAGACGCCACGCTGGGTGATCTGATCCATTCTGTCCCGGAATTGATTGCGGACCTGTCAAAATACTATCATCTGGTCCCAGGCGATCTGATCTATACTGGCACGCCCGCCGGTGTTGGGCCTGTTGTGCCAGGTGATAAAATCCATGGCATTGTTGAAGGTTTACAGCCCGTGGACCTGACTGTTGGAGAGCCGGAATGAAATATTATGGCTATTTTAGAAGCTCCGCTGCCTTCCGCCTCAGGATCGCATTCAATCTGAAGGGTCTGTCGCCGGACATGATCCCCATCCACCTGACCCGGAATGGGGGGGAGCAAAAGACGGACACATTCCGCAAGATCAATCCCCAGGCCATGGTCCCAGCATTGGAAACGGATGGCACCATCCTGACCCAGTCCATGGCCATTCTGGAATGGTTGGAAGAAACCCACCCCCAACCACCGATCCTGCCCAGCGATCCAATTGGGCGCGCAAAGGTGCGGGGGTTCGCCCAGGTGATCGCCTGCGACATCCATCCCCTGCAAAACCTTCGGGTACTGAGCTATCTGCGGCAGGATTTAAAACTGGACGAAGAGGGTGTGCTGGCCTGGATCCATCGTTGGCTGACCGACGGGTTGATGGCCTGCGAACAGCTGCTGGCTGATCAACCAGAAACGCGGTTCTGCTTTGGCGATACGCCCGGTCTGGCGGATATCTGCCTGGCACCACAATTGTTTTCCGCCGCCCGCTTTAAGGTGGATCTGTCGGATATGCCCCGCTTGCGCGCCATCCAGACACAGATGGACAACCATCCTGCCTTTACCGCGGCGCAACCTGGCGCACAGCCAGACGCAGAATAGCAATCGACCCGTTCTGGGAGGAACGCAACATGACAGAAACAACGCGCATTCTGATCGCAGGTGGCGGTATCGGTGGCTTGGCCCTGGCCAGCGGCCTGGCGCAGAAAGGCATTCCATCCCTGGTCCTGGAACGGTCCGCCAAATTGGGGGAAATCGGCGCAGGCATCCAACTTGGCCCGAATGCCTTTCATGCCTTTGATTATCTGGGGGTTGGTGACACAGCCCGCAGCATGGCCGTTTATGTGGACAATCTGCGCCTTATGGATGCGATGAGTGGTGATCAGATCTGTCAGATCCCCCTGGATGAAGGGTTTCGTAAACGGTTTAAGAATCCCTATGCCGTCGTCCATCGCGGCGATCTGCATGGTGTTTTCCTGAAGGCCTGTCAGGATCATCCGCTGGTCGAATTGCGCACCAGCAGTGAAGTCGTGGATTATGATCAGGATGGCACCACCGCAACGGCAATCCTGGCGGATGGATCACGGGTCACCGGCGCGGCCTTGATCGGGGCTGACGGCTTATGGTCGAAAATTCGCACCAAACTGGCCGCAGACGGGCCGCCGCGTGTATCTGGGCATACGACCTATCGTTCCGTCATTCCAACAGACCAGATGCCCGAAGACCTGCGCTGGAACGCCGCGACACTGTGGGCCGGACCGAAATGCCATATCGTGCATTACCCGCTTTCAGGCTGGAAGGTCTTCAATCTGGTCGTCACCTATCACAATGATGCCCCGGAACCCGTCGCGGGTCTGCCCGTCACCCATGAGGAAGTGCGGCGCGGGTTTGAACATATCCATCCCCTGCCCCGTGAAATTATAGAGCGTGGCAAGGATTGGAAATTATGGGTCCTGTGCGACCGGGACCCCATCACCAACTGGATTGACGGGCGGGTCGCCTTGCTGGGCGATGCAGCCCATCCGATGATGCAGTATTTTGCCCAGGGGGCCTGCATGGCGATGGAAGACGCCGTGTGCCTGACCGCGCAGTTGGAGGCCCTGTCGGGCGATGTGGAACGCGCCCTTACCGCCTATCAGAACCGACGCCTGTTGCGCACCGCGCGGGTGCAATTGCAATCACGCGCCATTGGGGATCATATCTATCACCCCGACGGGGCCCATGCGGCATTGCGCAATGCAATCATGCGGGCGAAATCCACCGAAGACTGGTATGATGAAATTGAATGGATTTATGGCGGCAGTGGATTGAGCGAAGCGGCCAGCATTGATCCGACCTGAAATCGATCCGACCTGATAGAAATCCGGCCCAACCGGAGGACAGCATGACCCTGAAAATTGCGGATCATTGGTTTGAACGCAAGACAATCGATGATGCAATCACCCTGCTGTGGGAACCTTATGTCGACCCGCTGATCCGCTGTAACATCTGGCATGTGCGCGGGCGGGAATTTGATCTTATGATCGATACCGGCCTGGGCATTGCCAGCCTGACACAGGCCGCGCGGGATTTGTTGGATAAGCCCGTCAAGGCGGTCGCCACCCATACCCATTACGATCATGTCGGCGGCCATCATGAATTTGACGAATGCCTGGTGCATTCCCTGGAAGCAGACTTGCTGCGCAACACAGATAACAGCAATTTCGCGGGTTTAACAAAGGACACGATCGAACCGGATGTGGCGGACAAAATTGAAGCATCCGGTTATATACTGCCCGATATTCTGGTCACCGCGATCCCCCGCAAGGACTTCGACCTTCGGGGCTATGAGTTGCAGGGGGTAAAGAACACAATCACCCCGGTTGAAGCCGGGGATATCATTGACCTGGGCAATCGACGCTTTGAAATACTGCATCTGCCGGGCCATTCCCCCGGCAGCATCGGACTGTGGGAGGCTGAGACAGGCACCCTGTTTTCCGGGGACGCGATCTATGACGGCCCCTTGATAGAAACCCTGCCCGGGGCGAACCTGGATCAGTATATTGCGACCCTGGAACGCCTGCTGGAAATTCCGGCGACCACAATCCATGCCGGACATGACCCCAGCTTCGGGCGTGAAACGATGCAGACAATTGCCCAAAGATACCTGGATCTATGGCGTTGATCCGGCAGGCGGTATCCGCAGGATCACATAATATTACGCACTGGGTTGGCTAGGCGCTTTCTGATCAGATCGCTTTGAATTCACCACGATCACCGGTTCCATCTTGTCAAAGATATCCTGTGCCAGGTGACATTTCACGTAATGCCCATCCCCCAGCTTCACCTGCTTGGGCACCTCAGTGTTGCATCGATCATTTGGCACGGAATCACGACGCTGACACCGTGTGACAAAAGGACAGCCCTTTGGCGGGTTCAACGCGGACGGAATATCTCCTTCCAGGACGATGCGACGTTTCTGCACCGATGTGTCTGCAATCGGCACCGCCGACAGCAGGGCCTCCGTATAGGGATGATAGGGCGGGCTGAACACCTGTTCTGTTGATCCCGTCTCCACAATATGCCCCAGATACATCACCACAACGCGGTCGGCCAGATACCGAACAACAGACATATCATGACTGATGAACAGCATGGTCGTGCGGGATTGCCGCTGAATATCCATCAGCAGTTCCGTCACCGCCGCCTGAACGGAAACGTCCAGGGCAGATACCGGCTCATCAGCGACAACAACTTGCGGTTCGCCAGCAAAGGCCCGGGCGATGCCAATACGCTGTTTCTGACCACCCGATAACTGGCGCGGCATGCGGGTTGCGAATTCACGGGGCAATTTCACCAGATCCAGCAATTCCAGCATGCGCTGCGTTCGGGCCTCTGTATTGTCCCCGATTTTAAACTTCTCCAGGGTTCGGATGATCTGTCCACCCACGGATTGGCTGGGATTAAGGGTATCAAACGGATTCTGGAATATCATCTGGATCGACGCGACTGTGCGACTGGTGCGTTGGTTCACGGCGATCCTGCCGATTTCCTGACCACTTAAGACAGCATCGCCGGCCGTGGATGTTTCCAATCCCAGAAGGATTTTCGCCAATGTGGATTTTCCACATCCAGATTCCCCAACGATCGCGACGGTTTCCGCTTCGCGGGCCTGCAAGGATATATCCTCATTGGCCTTAACCGTCAGATGTCGGCTTCCGCCAAAGATTGAGCCCCCGCCGACCTCATACCATTTCTTTAGCTTCTTGACGTCCAGAACGACGTCACCGGATTTCACCGGTTCAGAAATGATATGCTCTTCGGGCGGCGCATCCCAATCAATCTCGTTGATCCGCTCGCATCTGCTGAAATGGCGGTCATCCTCAGAAACCACGGACATATGAACATCACCGGCATCGCAAATATCGGCCTTGAAATGATCACAGCGTGGGCCAAAGTTGCATCCGCGCGGACGCTGGTGCGGCAGCGGCAATTGCCCGCGTATCGGCACCAAGGGACGCTGGTTCTTATCGGCACCCGGTAATGGGATCGAATTCAACAACCCCTTGGTATAGGGATGGCGCATCTGATCAAAGACGCCTTTGATGGATCCGGTTTCCACAGCCTCGCCAGAATACATGACCGTGATACGGTCACAGGTATCCAGGATCAGGCCCAGATTGTGGGACACGAAAATCATGGATGTGCCATAATTTTCCGCCAGTTCCTTCACCAATTCGACGATACCGGCTTCGACGGTTACATCCAGGGCCGTTGTCGGCTCGTCCAACAGCAACAGCGATGGCTTGGATAACAGACCCATGGCGATCACCACACGTTGCTGCTGACCCCCGGAAAGCTGGTGTGGATAGGAATTAAACACACGTTGCGGATCGGGAAGCTTCACCGCCCCCAGAATCTCAATCACCATATCCGCTGCTTCCGATTGGGACTTCCCTTCGTGAAGCATTGGCACTTCCATCAACTGCCGACCAATCTTCATCGCGGGATTCAGCGACGCCATCGGCTCCTGATAGATCATCGCAATCTCGTTGCCGCGCAGATGGCGATATTCCTCATCCGAAATCTGGGTCAGGTCCTTGCCTTTGAATTTGATGGACCCGCTCATGATACGGCCGTTCTTACCCAGATCCCCCATGATCCCCAGGGACACGGTGGACTTGCCGCAGCCGGACTCTCCTACCAGCCCCATGGTTTCACCGGGCATCACCGTGCAGGAAAAATCCATCACAGCAGGGATTTCCCCGGCCCGGGTGAAGAACGAAATGTTCAGGTCTTTGATCTCCAGAATAGGCTCTACCATGGTGACCTCCTAATCCTTGAGCGACTGCTCGCGCAGCGCATCAGCAAGCAAGTTAAGACCCAGAACGAATGACATCAGGGCAATAGCGGGGGGCAGCGCAGGATGATAATACAGGCGCAGCAAGCGACTGCCTTCCTTGATCGTTGTCCCCCAATCCGGGCTTTCAGGCACCAGGCCCAATCCGAAATACCCCAATGTCCCAAGCAGAATGGTCGTATATCCGATCCGAAGACAGGCATCGACAATCAGGGGGCCACGGGCGTTGGGCAGGATTTCCCACAACATGACATAAAAGGGAATTTCGCCCCGTGTCTGTGCAGCGGCGACATAGTCCCGGGTGGCGATATCCATCGTCAGGCCCCGCACGATCCGGAACACACCGGGGCTGGAAGCGAAAACCACCGCCACGAAAATGTTTAGTTCATTGGGTTCCAGCGACAAGACACCGAACGGGTCCGCATCAAACACCAGGCTGATATAGACCCAACCCCCGAAGATCAGCACGATGGCAAGCTGCCACATCAGCTTTTGCGGGCGTTCCCGAAAGCGGCTGTAAAACAACATGCCGAAAAACAGGATCGGGAAAATAAAGAACACACCGGCCATGGATTGCGGCAGGGCGGTTTCTCTGATCCCAGGGGTCACCAACAGGTAGAACAACAGGATGACCGGAAAGGCCAGAACCATATTGGCCAGAAAGGACAGAATACTGTCGATCTTGCCCCGGTAATACCCTGCGGGAAGGCCCAGGGAGATACCGACGACAAAAGCAAACATTGTCGCAGCAGGCGCAATGACCATGACAATCTGGCTGCCCGAAATCATCCGGCTAAAGACGTCCCGACCAAATTTGTCCCCGCCCAGATACTGTACCAAACCGGTGGTCGGTTCGATAACACCGGGACCCTTATTCTTCAGAATTGCGAACTGCTCCAACGGATCGAACGGTGAAATCAGATCCGCAAAAAGCGCGCAGAACAGCCAGAAGAATACGATGAACAAGCCGATCAATCCCGCCGGGCTTTCATAAATTCGGCCATACAGCGACAGCTTGCGGTGAAACGTCCAGCTGAGCCCCATCACGACAAAAATCGCGATCCAGACAGGAATCAGCTGCGTGAGAATACCAAGGACAATTTGTCCAAATCCGACATATTCCATAGCTGCCTCCTATCTCACGCGAATTCGAGGATTGAGGTAGGCATATCCAATATCGGATATCATCTGGGTCGACAGAACGACCAGAACCGAAACGATTGAACAGCTTAACAGCATATCGATGTCGTTGTTTCCTGCGGCTTCAACCAACACCCAGCCGAAACCTTGATAGCGGAACATCACCTCGACAATGACAACGCCCGTCAACAACCAGGGGAATTGCAGCATGATTACCGTGAATGGCGCGATCAGTGCGTTGCGCAACGCATGGCGCAGCACAACGGTGTGAAACTTCAACCCCTTCAGCCGCGCGGTGCGGATATACTGCGACGTCATAACCTCTGCCATAGAGGCCCGCGTCATACGCGCGATATAGCCCATGCCATATATCGCCATCGTCATCACAGGCAGGGCAAAATTATAGACCGACACCCCCTGTGTGGTGGCGGTCACCGCCGACCCGTTAAGCCATCCTAACCAGGAGGCAAATATAACCGTAAACACAACACCCGACACATATTCCGGTGTTGCCGTGGAGGTGATGGACACGACAGACAGTGTGCGATCCGTATTCGTCCCTTCACGCATACCCGCAAGTATTCCAATTACCAGTGCGGATGGAACCATCGTTGCCATAACCCAGAACATCAAAATACCGGTAGATTGTAATGCCGGGAGCAATCGTTCATGAATCGGTTGTCGAAACATCGTCGAACACCCCAGATTCCCTTGCAGAATCCCGGAATAGGTCGCAACTGGTGGCTCATCACAGAAGGAGAATCTTGGTTTCGGTTCTCCCGTATCAACGTCACGCGCGGGTTGCTTTTTCATAACACCCAACCACTGCGCATAGCGTTCCAGGAATGGTTCACGATACCCGTTATAGTCCAACCAACGCTCAATCATTTCATCAGAGGCGCGCATATTGGTCTGGCTGATGGAAAGTTTCCGAAGGTTCGGTTCCAGATTGACCAGAAAAAAAACAATGAGCGTCAGGCACAGCATCGTCAGAAGCATGGCCCCAAAACGATTGGCTAACAAACGAAGCATCGGCTCCCCCCAACTGCGTGAAGTGCGGATAGGACCTGTATTAGGGACCGATTCGGCCCCTATCCCCTAAGCAAAAACGAATATAAGCGAAAACAGGAGGGGTCAGATAGACCCCTCCTGCTGAAAATGAACGCTTACGCTTCGTCTAGCCATGCATCATGGAAATGCTGTTCCATTGTCTGCTGCATTTTATAGCCTTTAAGGGCCGGGGTGTGGTGGCAATACACCGCACGCCAGTAAGGCTGAACAACGACACCGCTTTCCTGGAGCATCCGTTCGATGCCTTCCATAAGAACCTTACGTTCCTCAGCATCCGCGATGGTCAGCGCCTTGCCCAAAGCCGCATCAAACTCTGGGTTTTTATGGGCAGACTCGTTCCAGGCTTCGCCAGAGCGATAGGCCAGGCTCAAGACCTGAACACCCAGCGGGCGCATGTTCCAGTTCGTGATTGAATACGGATACTTGGTCCAATCGTTCCAGAAAGTGGAACCAGGCAGGATCGTCCGTTTAATCTGGAACCCGCATTCCCGCAATTGAGCAGCGATCGCATCCCCGGAATTCCGGCGATAATCATCGTCAATCGTGATCAGCTCGTGTTCGTAATCCATCATACCGGCTTCCGTCATCAGACGGCGTGCTTCTTCCGGATCACGCTTGAACGGCGTCAAAGGAAAGTATTCCGGGTGAATTGGCGCAACGTGATGGTTTTCAGCGACGGTACCCAGACCGGCATAGCCCAATGCCAGAACGACATTGTTATCAACACCCAACTGCAACGCCCGACGCACACGAACATCATCATAAGGCTTGTTGTCCGTGTTGGTGCGGCATGTGATCGTCGCTGCGGTGATCGCTTCAGACTTCACAAGCGTGCCCAGGCTGTCCAGGACTTCAACGAAATCTGCCGTTGATTCATAGTTCAACTGAACTTCACCGGATTCATAAGCGGCAACCATAGCGGAAGGATCGGTACCATAATCGGTCCAGGTGATGCCATCCAGATAGCATTCACCACGCCACCAGGTGCCATTGGTCCGACGCTTGACCTCGGCGCGCGCGCCAACTTCCAGCGAGACCAATTCAAATGCGCCCGTTCCAACCGGCCATTCGCCCAGCTTAGCGCCATTCTTGTCGAAATCACGGTGCACAATCAGCGCCGGATAGTCGACCATACCTGGGATAATCGTGATGTCGGGCTGATTCAGCGTCAACTTCACGGTATGTTCATCGACAATCTTAATCGCCCCTTCGGACGCCTTGCCGGTATCCGGGTCGATCAGTGACGACATACGGGCCGCCATTGAGTTACCTTCTACGGCCTTCTCGCACCAACGTGTAATGTTATGGGCAACATCTTCCGCGGTCAGCATGTCGCCATTATTCCAGGTCACACCCTTGCGGACATTCAGCACATATTCGGTCGCATCATCATTGACGGACCAGTCTTCCAGCAACCAGGGCTCAAACGTATAGTCGGTGGTGTACAGCACCAGAGGCTCGCAGAACTGACGCGCCACATTGGCCATTTCCGACCAGTCAAACGTGCGCGGATCGTCGATACGGCGCACGTTCGCGCCAACCCGCAAAACGCCACCTTTTTTAGGGGTCTCCGCTTTTGCCTGTTTCGGCACAGCCAAGCCCAGCATGCCATAAGCAGCAGCAGTGGTCGCACCGAATGCTGTCGCCAAGGCGAGAAATTCCCGACGTCCCAGCGCACCAGAGCGCGCTTCTTCCGCCCACATGCCGATGGCTTTGTGTAGCGGCTTTCCATTCCGATCCCGATAATTCATTCACATTCTCCCAAGACGAGTTGCACGGTTGCACCTGCCTGCCGCAAATGCCTCCCGCGGTGACAGTGTAATCTTATTTGATGAAGAGTGTGGCCCAATATGCACGACAACTCAATGCCATCCTTGTTGTTTGCATTGTCAGTCATCGTCATTCGGCACCAATCAGTAAAGCCTGCCCTCTCCCTCAATTTCCCTAACCACAGGCCAAAACATGAAAGTATCGAAACACTTTCAACAGTGACACGCGATCATCATACTTTAAACAGTGCGGGAAAAAATGGAAGCTGTATGGTCAGAATTTCACATAAATTGTACAATTAGCGTCATTCTGGTGCGCTTCACAGCTGGAAACGATCCTAAATTTCAAATTAATGCAAAGTTCCATTCGTCAACCTGAATGTGCAATCAGACGACTGGATAAAGCATGAATCCCAGCTTCATCCACATTGGCAAAGGCGGCGCGCAGATACCGATCCTGTCCAATCCCAAAGATTGGCCCAGGCAGCATGAATATTGCCTGATCGCGAACTAGCATACGTGCGACATCCGCTGCGGACCTGTCTGGATATGGATGTTCCAGATAGGCAAAGAAGGCACCCCTGGATCGCAAGCGGTATCCACCTGGATTTTGCGCAAAGGCCTGATCCAGCGCCACAACGCGATTGATCATTTCATCCCGCCGCTGGCGCTTCCATTCCGCCAGATGCTCCAGACCATACAACGCCGCCAACTGCCCGATATGGCTTGGACAAATCGTCACTGTATCGGCGATTTTGCCAATTGCCGCCATGATACGGGGTCCCGCTGTCAGTGCGCCAACACGATATCCAGTTAGGCTATAGGCCTTCGAAAAACTGTACAGATGCACAAAACCACCCCGCCATCGGGGATCCTTGAACAGGCCATGGGGCGGCGGCCCATCGGGTAGAAAATCCCGATAGGTTTCGTCGATCAGCAAGGCAATCTGGTTTTGGTGGGCCAGATCAAAAAAAGCCTGTATCAATTCCGGGCTGTAAACCGTTCCTGTCGGATTGTTCGGACTGACCAGCAAAATAGCCCGTGTACGCGGACCAATCAGTGACTTCGCTACCTTGGGATCCGGCAAAAGCCCCGCTGGTCCAGCATGACAGGGAAGAGGCACGACCCGAATGCCCTGCATCGTGCACCACATTTCGTGATTAAAATAACAAGGCTGTGGGACAATGATTTCATCGCCGGGCCCAGCCAGAGCCATAACTGCCATGCAGAAAGCATGGTTTCCCCCCGCGCTGATCGCCACATCATCAGGATCAACCTGCCCGGCATAATCCCGCGACAGTGTCTCAGCGAATCGTTCTCTCAGCGGCTCTATGCCCAGAATTGGCGTGTAAAATGCCGTCTCAACTTTTTGCGCCGCACGCGCCATCGCATCCCGCAAGCGATCCGCCGGGGGATAGCTTGGCACGGCTTGCGCCAGATTCAAAAGCGGGCGCTGCGGCGTAATTCCAGCCTCCGCCAACCAGGACATCGCTTCTGGAATCGGGGGTTCTGCTGTTGCGGAAACATTGGGGTTTAAAGAAACCGGCATGGATATACCCTAAAAACGAGTGTGGTGCGCGGACGTCTGGGATCGACCGGGCAAACCCAGCAAACCGATGCGAAAAAGGAACGTCATCAGCACCATACTGCCAAGCCACCATGTCTGCCAGGCCCCATAACTGACCGATGCAATCACCATCGCAGCAACCAGCCCCCCGAAGCAAACGCTTCGATCCAATGCACCCGGCAATCGGACAATTCGGCCAATGATCAAAACAAAGGCCAGCACTGTCGCCACCACGCCGGGCAATCCCAGTTCAAGCCTTATCTGCACAAGAATGTTATGGGGATGAAGGGGAAGATTTTGGCCCAATCGGGCGACTCCCTCATGCAACAGGGTGGTGTCCAGACCCTGCAATCGGTCGGGTGTATCCACGATCCTATCCGATCCCTGTGGCAAAGATCGCGCACTGTCCAGCCCCCAGCCCAGAACCGGATACTGGTCGATCTTCTTCAGGGCAAAATCCAGGATAAGAACACGATGTTGCAGGCTGGAATGGTTCTGTGTCGCAGACAGCAGCGCATTGACATTGGAGGGGCTATTGGCGAGGGGCACCACCGTCATCATCAGAAACACACCAAGTATGATGAGGCCCCCAACACTCTTCGGAGCCCATCGCGCGACAATGGCGATCAACAGACCGATCAATACCGCTGCGATGGATGTTGTATGCCCTGACAGCAAAACCCCCAGCACCGCAATGCAATACAGCCCCGCCCCCCATCTGGTTGCGACGCCAGCGCTGACGACCGACCGATACAGCAAGAATGCAGGAAATATCAAAATGGCCAGAATCGTTGCAGGCGCCTTATAGAAATTATCGTACTCCCCCGTATTTGGCGGACCGACAAAAATAGTGCCAAGGTATCCAATCAGGCCATTCTCAATTAGAACAACGGCCACTAGGGCCATCCCGATAAGAAGTCCCGCTGCGATTGCCCGAACTGTTAAGTGTCCGACCGGAACCACCAAAAGCAAAAATAGGGAAAGCCCCATCGCCGCCAACTTTCCCACGCGGTCCACTGGCAGCGAGTCCTGTGGTACAAACCAAAAAAGCGAAATGCTGGCAACGATCAGAAACAAAAGCCCGACAGACAGGCCAACACGCGATTTCATCCAACATGCATTTCGCCACGATGCGTCTCTGGCGGCCCACAGGACACCAATAGCCGCCATGGCTGCACTGACAAAGACGTAAACGGATAAAATCTTGGGTTGCACCAAACCACCAAGGCAGCAGGCAACGACAAGAAGCGTCAACGGGATCCGCAGCCTAGGGGTGATCAGAAAATACATGGACCCTAATTGCCCTTAATAAGAGTGGCTGTCCATCCTGTTTATTGCGCAGTACGACCAAACTCTGGCAGGCCAGAATGCTTGCTCTATTTACCCGAATCGAGCGGAAGTTTTTCCTCATTTAAGGAAATGTCGCGCATGTCAGATGATATACACACCATTATCGCCAAGGCGATCAAGCGGGCAGACCGAACATTTTTCAATGAGAATTATACAAAACAGGCAGATTCCGTGATCCGGGCAATCAACAATGCCGGATGGGGAATTGTGCCGCTAGAACCCGACCCAGAAATGCTGAAATCAGGCCGCGAGACAATAGAAATCGGGCGATACAAGCCGTCAGAGGTCGCCAAAGCAGTCTATACCGCCATGGTGCGCATTGGCCGCCTTTAGGCCAGCATCGACGTATCGTGCTGTTCTGGAACCAGCGCCATTGCCTGTTCAACAATTTCAGGGCCCGCCTGTGCGCTATAGGCATTTTCACTCAGAAAACGCCGCCACCGCCGCGCCCCTGGCAGGCCATTGAACAGGCCCAGAATGTGCCGGGTTATATGGTGCAGCGCGATCCCGTCACGGCATTGCGCCTCAATATAGGGCAGCATTAAACGCACAATGTTATGGCGACTTTTTTGTTGATCCGGCGAATCCCCAAAAATCAAAGAGTCCGCCTGTGCCAGACAATAGGGATCCTGATAGGCAGCCCGCCCCATCATGACACCATCTAGGTCCGATAGATGCACAAGGGCCTGATCCAGAGTCTGCACCCCGCCATTCAGGCTGATCGACAAGGACGGAAAATCCCGCTTTACCTGATGCACCACGTCATATTGCAGCGGTGGGATTTCACGATTCTGCTTCGGGCTTAGCCCTTCCAGGACCGCGATCCGGGCATGGACGATGAACGTATCGCATCCGCCCTGCCGCACAGTCTCAATGAAATTCGCCAAATCCTGATATCTGTCGCGGCCATTGATCCCGATGCGACATTTTACCGTCACGGGGATGGAGACAACATCGCGCATCGCAGCCACGCAGTCGCGCACCAATTGGGGCTCAGCCATCAGGCAGGCCCCGAATTGCCCATTCTGGACACGATCTGACGGGCAACCGACATTCAGGTTCACCTCGTCATATCCGGCGCGTTCAACCATTCGGGCGGCCGTTGCCAGATCCTTGGGCGATGACCCGCCCAATTGACAGGCGACCGGGTGTTCCGCCACGTCAAACGCCAGAAACCGCGGGGCATCGCCATGCAACAGGGCCCCGGTGGTGATCATTTCCGTGTACAACAGACTGTGCCGCGTGATCAGACGCAGGAAGTATCGGTCAAACCGATCCGTCCAGTCCATCATCGGGGCGATGCTCAACCGCCGATCCATTACACGGCTTTTTCTGGCTATATCAGGGTTCGTTTTCATCACCGGCCTTTTACACCAGGATTGGACAGCATCCAATCCCCGTAACGCTTGACCAAACATTGTAAGATTGTTGGACTAACTGCCGCAAATAAGGCAGACACACTATTAGTTTGTATCTAGCAGTCTGTATCTTGGGAGAATTCGCCTGTGCGGCAACGCCTAGCCACTGGGTGGTATTGGTTTGCGATCCTGATCGCAACTTTAACCATTGGTGCGGGATGGTTTGCAGCATGGCAAGTGGACCGGTATTCCGAAAAACACTGGTCGAATCTAGTCTCTCAGGAAGCCAATGACATCACGCGAATGGTGTCTGGTGCCCTGGAACGCGATCAACTGCAATTATACGCCTTTGCGCGCAGCCTGCCCGAAGGGTCTGAGCGTGATAACACGCGGTTTGACGCAATCTTTGCCCTGGAATCCAGTTTGATGTACCGCCGTCAAAGGTCCATTTCCTTTGATGGTTTGGCCTATGCGATCTGGATTCCAGCGCAAGACCGCGCCAGCTTCGAATCCCGCATTGGGGTCACGATGCTGGGGCCAGATCATTTGCCCAGCGCGCAGACCGGCGATGGTTTTATCGTTCTTCACGCCGACGGCGCGCCCGATACGCTGTTCGCAGGCCTGGACCTGACCGCGGTGCCTGCCTTTGTCCAAACCGTTAGCGAAGGCTTTCAATCTGAAAACGACCCGACGATTGGTCCGGGATATCGTGGCAAAAATGGTATCATGGCCCCGATCACTGTCTGCCAAGGCGATAATGGGATCGTGCTGGGCCTCCTGAACCTAACGAAACTGACCCGCAGCATTCTGATGCAGTCCCTGCCCGATGGTGTCTCTGTTACAATCCAGGACCGTGATCATGTTATTCATGAGACATCCCCGATTGACGGGGCACAGGCCAACCTGACGACACAGATCAACAAAGACGGCCTGAACATTTCTTTTACCTGGCAGGCCAATGAAAGATTTCAGGGGGGTCCATCCGATGAATTGGGCAACAGTCTGCGCCTTGGCAGCGTTATCGTCGGTGGCCTGATTTTAGCTGTCCTGTTTTCCGCCAGCGCCACCAGTCGCAGAAAACATGCCTTAAGTCGTGAACGGTCTTTGATGCAGACCATGGTTGAACGCATGGCCGAGGGGATCACAATCGTCGACCCGGATTTGACTTTGGTTGCCTGTAACGACCATTTTTACACCTTGTATGGGCTGCCAAAAGACCAGTTTAAGACACCCGTGCCAGCGGAACAGATCATGCGTCTGCGCCTGGAACGGGGTGAGTTCGGCGACGTATCGGACCCGGAAGCTTTCATTGCAGATCGCCTGGCCATGCTAGCGCGGGCTTCTACAGACACGACGGAAGAAACGCTTCCTGATGGCCGATTGATAGAGATCAGGCGTTTAAAATCTCCTGATGGAATGCTGGTATCCCTGTATCTGGATGTCACCGACCGACGCCGGGAAGAGCGGGAAAAGGCGGCTGCCGCGGCCCTTATAAAGTCCACATTCGATAATATGAGTGATGGCCTGACCGCATTGGATGACAAGGGTACCCTTCTGAATTGGAACAACCGGTTCCTGGACCTGTTCACCATCGATCCAGGCAAGATATCCATCGGTATGTCCCTGCGTGACGTCATCGATATTGCATTGCACGGAAATGATGCGGTGGCATTGCGGGCGGCTTTGGATCGACTGATGGACAACCAGGGCGTCAACACGGCTGAGGCCAGTTCGACACCAGATACTGAATTTGTTCGCCTGAGCAACGACCGCTGGGTCCAGGTTTCATTCAGCACCATGGGCGATCGTGACTTGGTGATCACCTATACCGATATCAGCGACCGTGAACGCACCAGCGAAGCCTTGCGCCGATCCGAAGAACGCTATGCACTTGCCGCTGCCGGTGCCAATGATGGCCTGTGGGACTGGAATATCCAGGAAGACCATTTGTACACATCGCCACGCTGGCGCGACATGCTGGGGCTGGGCAAGGATCCAATTTCGGAAAAATCGCATGACTGGTTTGATCGGGTGCATCCAAAAGATATTGAAGAATTGCAAATGGATATCGATGCGCATTTGAATGGCCGCACCGATCATCTGCAATCGCGATTTCGTATTTTGCATGCGAATGGAGATTATTTGTGGGCCTTGGCCCGGGCCATTGCCGTGCGGGACGACACCGGGGAAGCCGTGCGACTGACCGGTTCTTTAACCGATATAACTGAACGCAAACGCACGGAAGAGAAACTGATCCGGGACGCGCTGTATGATCCCGTCACAGGATTGCCCAACCGCGCCCTGTTCCTGGACCGAATTGAACAGGAACGTCGGCGCCATCCAGATACGGCCCAAGACAAATATGCGGTGCTGCTGTTAGACCTGGACCGGTTCAAAGTGATTAATGATTCACTGGGTCATGATTTGGGCGATGCCTTGCTGATCAAAGTTGCCCGCCGATTGGAAACGGTTTTGAAGGCCGGTGATTCCATTGCCCGCCTGTCTGGTGATGAGTTTGGCATCCTGCTGACCAGCATCGGATCACAGGAAGAAGCCCTGGATACCGTGCATTGGTTACAATCGGATCTGGCAGCAGCCTTCCAGATCGGGGACCAGGAAATTTTCACCTCTGCCTGTGTCGGGATCGCAACGCCCAGCAAAGGGTTTTCCGATGCCGAAGAAATGCTGCGCGCCGCCGATATCGCGATGTACAAGGCCAAGGCAAAGGGGCAATCATCAACAGCCATTTTCGATTCCCAGATGCAGACCCGCGCCATCACCCAGATGCAGTTGGAAAATGACTTGCGCCGTGCCGTGGATCGCGACGAAATTGAAATGTATTATCAACCAATCATCAGTTTTGAAACGGGTGAAATCGCCGGTGTCGAGGCCCTTGCCCGGTGGCGACATCCAGATCGTGGCACCGTGGTCCCCGCGGACTTTATTCCCCTGGCGGAAGATACCGGCCTGATCAACGCTATTGGCACGGCGGCCTTGCGCCTGGCCTGCCGCCAACTCAAGAAATGGGATGATACATTGGGGGCCAAAGCACCCAAGACAATCAGTGTGAACCTGTCGGGTCGGCAGTTACAGGACCCCGACATGGTGCGGGAGATAGAACTGATACTGGCCCGCGAAGGGATCAGCGGATCGCAATTGAAACTGGAAGTCACCGAAAGCATGATCATGATGAATCCGGAAATCACGTCCCGGATTCTAGTCGACCTGAAAGAATTGGGCGTAGCATTGTCTATCGATGATTTTGGAACCGGCTATTCATCACTAAGCTACCTGCACCGGTTCCCCTTCGATACCTTAAAGATCGACCGGTCTTTTGTCGTCAGCATGGATGAAAAAGCTGAAAATATGGAAATTATCCGCTCGATCATTCTGCTTGCCCACAGTCTGGGCATGGATATTATTGCAGAAGGTGTGGAATCAGACCGCCATCTGCGGAAGCTGAAGGCCTTGAACTGCGAATATGGTCAGGGGTTCTTTTTCGCAACCCCGCAACCCGCAGACAAATTGTCAGAAATGCTGTTGGCGGGCCAGCGCTGGGACATTCCAGCAATTGATTAGAGCACGCGTATCAAGAGGGGCCGAAAAGTTTCAATATCGGGCAATGACAGATTGGGTACTTTTGCCCCCTCGTCACAGCGCCTCAATGTGACCGCGTCCTGTCGATACGGATTGGCGGCAAAGGCTTCCAGCGCGTCGCCCTGCAGCGGGCCACCCTGCAGTGCCAGACTGTGAATGGATGCCTGCGACAGCCGATTGAAATAGTCAGGCTCAACTGCGCATAAATACCGTTTCGCATTCACATGCAGGCGCACCGGCTCACTGACGGCCGGGGGATAGAACCGGGCCAGAAAATCAGCACCATAATCTTCATGCTGCGCATCAATTCCATGATCGGCGCAATCTTCGGCGCGGGTATGCAGGAAATGTCCAAGGTCATGCAGCAGGGCCGCAGCGGTCAGTGTATCCTTGCTCTCCAGCTGATCGGCCATAATGGCGCATTGAATACCATGCTCACCCTGACTGATCGCTTCCCCCAGATAATCCTGGCTGCCCATGTGATGGAACATCTCAATGATGAAATCGACCACGGTATCGCGCGTCACCTGATCAGGATGTATTGGCAATGTTTCACGAATGGCGACCATGGGGTTCATCCTTTTCATACAGAAAATGTATGGTTTCTCTTATCATTAGTTCCATC
This sequence comes from Rhodospirillaceae bacterium, assembly GCA_002709955.1. GTDB lineage: Bacteria > Pseudomonadota > Alphaproteobacteria > UBA8366 > Aestuariispiraceae > Pacificispira. The sequence goes on along the minus strand of PAQY01000007.1, from coordinate 160,428 downwards.
AACAGACGAATGGAGTTTTTGTAAAACAGACACAGCCAATTGTAAGATTCGTCAACAGGCCTGTTGGCAAACCTTGTGGCATAATCTGTGCTTACCCATATAGATATCGTGGGGATGCCGCCCAGCGGGTCCCATCATGACGGAAACGATAACTCCTATACCGGTCTTGCCTCAAAGAGGGAGACGGAAACGAGAGGTTACTGACGATGAACATAGAAAAATTCACTGAACGCGCGCGCGGGTTTATTCAGGCCGCGCAAACAATTGCCGTGCGGGAAGATAACCAGCGGCTGACCCCGGAACACCTGTTGAAAGCCCTGCTGGATGACGAAGAAGGCATGGCGGCCAACCTGATTTCTGCCGCCGGTGGCGATGCCAAACAGGCCCTGACCAGTGTTACCCAGGCCATTGCGAAACTGCCAAAAGTGCAAGGCGCTGGCGCGGGGGGGCTGCATCTGGACACAGCCCTGGCCAAGGTTCTGGATTCTGCAGAAACGACCGCAGAGAAAAATGGCGACAGTTTCGTCACAACAGAAATTCTTCTGCTGGCCCTGGCCCTGGCTCAAGGGACAGAATCTGCGAAAATCCTTGGCACAGCGAATGTGAAACCCCAGGCCTTGAATGCGGCAATCAAAGACATGCGCCAGGGCCGCACGGCCGATTCAGCCTCCGCAGAGAGCAAATATGACGCGCTTAAGAAATATGCGCGCGACCTGACACAAGTGGCGCGGGATGGGAAATTGGATCCCGTGATCGGGCGTGACGAAGAAATCCGCCGCACCATTCAGGTCCTGTCCCGCCGCACCAAAAACAACCCCGTATTGATCGGGGAACCGGGTGTCGGTAAGACCGCGATTATCGAGGGCCTGGCCCAGCGTATCGTTGCCGGTGACGTGCCCGAAACCCTGCGCGACAAGCGCCTGATGGCGCTGGACCTGGCTTCTATGGTGGCAGGCGCGAAATTCCGCGGTGAATTTGAAGAGCGCCTGAAAGCCGTGCTGGAAGAAATTGAGGCCGCCGCAGGCAGCATCATCGTCTTTATTGACGAATTGCACACACTTGTCGGCGCGGGCAGTGCCGAAGGGTCAATGGATGCGTCCAATATGCTGAAACCCGCCCTAGCGCGGGGGGCATTGCATTGCGTCGGGGCCACGACCCTGAATGAATATCGCAAGCATATCGAAAAGGATGCTGCCCTGGCCCGCCGGTTCCAGACTGTCTTTGTCGCGGAACCTTCTGTGGAAGACACAATTTCGATCCTGCGTGGCCTGAAGGAAAAGTATGAGCTTCACCACGGGGTTCGCATCACCGATGCGGCGATTGTCGCGGCTGCTATCTTGTCCAATCGCTATATCACCGACCGGTTCCTGCCGGATAAGGCGATTGACCTTGTGGATGAGGCCGCGTCGCGCCTGCGCATGGAAGTCGACAGCAAACCAGAAGCCATCGACGAATTGGATCGGCGCATCATCCAGTTGAAGATCGAACGCGAGGCCCTGAAAAAGGAAACCGATAAGGCGTCCAAGGATCGGCTGGAAAAACTGCAAGCGGAATTGAGCGATCTTGAAGAGCAGTCCGCCACCCTGACCGCCCAATGGCAGGCCGAGAAAGGCAAGCTGAACGCGGCCCAGGGTCTGAAGGAAAAACTGGATTCAGCGCGCAGTGAACTGGCGACCGCGCAACGGGAAGGCCGATATGACCGTGCAGGCGAGCTGGCCTATGGCGTCATCCCCGACCTGGAAGCCAAGCTTGCAGCCGCGGAAACCCAAGGCACAGGGTCGATGCTGGAAGAAGAAGTGCGCGATCAAGATATCGCATCCATCGTGTCACGCTGGACCGGTATTCCTGTCGACAAGATGCTGGAGGGTGAACGCGAAAAGCTTTTGCAAATGGAATCCCTGCTGGGCAAACGCGTGATTGGCCAAAGTCAGGCAATCACCGCAATATCCAGCGCGGTGCGCCGTGCCCGTGCGGGTCTTCAGGACCCCAATCGACCCATTGGCAGTTTCCTGTTTCTGGGCCCAACCGGTGTCGGGAAGACGGAACTTACCAAAACACTGGCGGATTTCCTGTTCGATGATGACCAGGCCATGATCCGCATCGACATGTCGGAATATATGGAAAAGCATTCCGTCTCTCGCCTGATCGGTGCGCCACCGGGCTATGTTGGCTATGACGAAGGCGGTGCCCTGACCGAAGCCGTGCGGCGCAGACCCTATCAGGTGATCCTGTTCGATGAGATCGAAAAGGCGCATCCGGATGTTTTCAATGTGTTACTGCAGGTCCTGGACGATGGACGCCTGACCGATGGACAGGGCCGCACGGTGGATTTCCGCAATGTGCTGATCATCCTGACGTCGAATCTTGGTGCGGAATACTTGGCCGACCAGAAAGACGGTGAGGATGTCGAAGCGGTACGCCCACAGGTTATGGAAGTAGTCCGCCATGCCTTCCGACCGGAATTTTTGAACCGGTTGGACGAAATCCTGCTGTTCCGTCGCCTGTCGCGGGAGAATATGTCGGGCATCGTGGATATCCAACTGGACCACCTGCGGGCCCTGCTGAAAGATCGCAAGATCACTCTGACGGTCGATCCTGCTGCCCTGATGTGGTTGGGCAATGCGGGGTATGATCCGGTCTATGGCGCACGCCCATTGAAGCGGGTAATTCAGAAGCATCTGCAAAACCCGCTGGCCAATCTGATCCTGGATGGCAGCCTGAATGAGGGCGATACCGTCACGGTCGGGGCCAGCAACGGGCATCTGGTGCTGAACGGGCGCGAGATCGAGGCAGAGGCCGCATAACAGCATTTGCTGATTTTTTAGAGAAGGCGCGGTGGTTCTATACTTCCGCGCCTTTTCTTTAAGCACAAAGCCGAATACGGTTCTGCGTCACAGCCGGAGACTATCGATGGGAAAAGCAAATCCGCATCTTGCCGCCGCAATTGCCGATGGCGCGCGCCTTTCTGTTTTTCTGGAACCTGAATTTGAAAAAAGCACCTTGGCGCATCCGCGCCCGCGCTATATCGAATCCTATCCCCTGCCGCATATCTGTGTGAAGGATGGTCAGGTTTGGGGCGCAACCCGCCGGACCCATCTGACCCACAAGCCCGGCGATCGCATCGATTCTGTTGTAAGCTTTGCCTACACAGATTCCCTGCCCCTCTACTGCCTGTCCAGCTATAATGACGAAATGGCGGTGCTGAACAAACGGACTCTTTTGACCCGCTTGTTAAGCGCAAATCAGTATCGACGTCTGGACCTGATCGCACGCCCCGCAGGTCCATGCGTCTGGCGCGACACGCAACCCAACAACCTTAAAACCTTAAATGCATCGATTCAGGCTGGAAACGGGCACTACATCACTTTCACCGATCATAATTCTATCATGCGATCCCACCCCCTGGATCTCGCCTTCCTGTTTCCAGACAGTGGTGCAGTGGAATTCCGGATAGAGCACGCCGCCTTGCCAGAGGTTTTTTATGATCCCATTGCGTTTGAAACCAAACTGTCCCGGTCTATTCCAGACCTGGAAAAAGCCCTCGCCAATCCTGACTTTGGAGGGGAAAGCGCAATGGCCGCCTATCTGACATTCCTGTGTATCGATGGCAGCGGATCTGCCTATGGCGTGGCCGATATCGTATCCAACACGCGCCATACCTGCACAGATGTCAGGGTCTATGCAATCCCCTGACCCTACGCATCAACCCTGGCAATCGCGCGCAGAAACTGTGTTCCGAAATCTTCCAGCTTCTTTGGACCCACGCCGCTGACCATCGCCATCTGGTCCAGCGTTTCGGGGCGCAGGCGGCACATGTCATGCAGAGTGGCATCGGCGAAAATGACATAGGCGGGAACATTGCGTTCCTGGGCCAGGTCCCGGCGCAACGCCTTCAGGGCCGCCAGCAGATCTGGATCGACGCCTTCCAGCGAAACCGCGCGGCGTTCCGAACGCTCTGATTTCTTGGATTTTGGAATTTCGCGGTATAGGAATGCTTCATCCCCGCGCAGCACAGCCTGCCCCTTGCGGGTCAGCACCAAACCGCCGAAGCCTTCAATATTGATCGACAGATACCCGCCCGCAACCGCCTGGCGAATAAAGGCCTGCCAGTATTGCTTTGGATGTTCAGAACCCACGCCATAGGTAGGCAGCGTGTCATGCCCGCGTTCTTCGATCTTTGCGGTCTTTGCGCCGCGCAGCACATCGATGATATGGGCCGTGCCGAAACTTTCACCCGTGCGTAGAATGGCAGACAGCAGCATTTGTGCTTCCCGCGTGCCATCAATCACGACCGGCGGATACAGACAGGTATCGCAATTGCCACAGGGTTCCGGGTCTTCCCCAAAATAGGACAGCAGCGTCGCGCGGCGGCATTGCGTCGCCTCGCAATAGGCAAGCAGGGCATCCAACCGCTTATGTTCGCGGCGCTTATGATCCTCGTCCTGGCCATCCTGATCGATGAATTGGCGGCGCATGCGCAGATCATCCAGGCCATACAGCATCCACACATCCGACGGCAGGCCATCGCGCCCCGCGCGCCCGATTTCCTGATAATAGGCTTCCATACTGCCGGGCAGATTGGTGTGAAAAACATAGCGGATGTCCGGCTTATCAATCCCCATCCCAAAGGCGATGGTGGCGACCATCACGACGGCAGATTCCGACATGAAGATATCCTGGTTTTCCTTGCGTTGTTCAGATGGCAGGCCCGCATGATACGGCAGGGCGCGATACCCTTCCGCTGACAGGGCTTCGGCGACTTCATCGGTCAGGCGACGTGACAGGCAATAGACGATGCCGGACTGATCCTTGCGATCCTCCAGAAAGCTCAACACCTGTTTTTTCCAATGGGTCTTTGGAACCACGGTCAGGCTCAGATTGGGGCGATCAAAGCCATGCACCACGGTATCACCGCGCCCCCGGAACAGCTTTTCCGCAATATCGCGCCGGGTCGCCACATCGGCGGTTGCGGTAAAGGCGCTGACCGTCGCCTTGGGGAAATGGTCCGGCAGCGTTGACAACATCTCGTAATCCGGTCGGAAGCTGGCCCCCCATTTGGAGATACAATGCGCCTCATCAATCACAAAAAGGGCAGGATCCAGCTTTTGCAAGGCACCGATCATGCGCGGCGTCATAAGGCGTTCGGGCGACATATACAGGATTTTCGCGCCCCCTTTTGCGACGCGCAGCCATTGATCCACATTCTGGTCGCGCGATTGCCCGGAATGAATGCAGGCCGCATCAACACCATTGGCCCGCAGGCCCGCCACCTGATCATCCATCAAGGCGACAAGCGGGGACACAACGATGGTCGGGCGATCCAACATCAGGGCGGGCACCTGATAGCACAGGGATTTCCCCGCCCCGGTCGGCATCACCGTCAGGGTATGGGTACCCGACAGCAAGCGATCAACAATCTCCCTCTGCCCCGGTCGGAAGCTTGGATATCCAAAGACCGAGGACAGGACTTCTTCAGGCAACTGGGTCAAGACAGAAAACTCTCCACAGCATCCAGAAACAAGGCGGGCTGTTCCGCATGTAACCAGTGCCCTGCATCGGGGATCGCTTCAATCTCTGAATTGGGAAACAGACGCTGTATTTCCGCATGGTGGCGCGGCAGGACATGGGTAGAATTCGCCCCAGTCAGATGCAAGCTGGGCTTTTCAAAGGCATGATCGCTGTCGATATCCGGGAATCCTTCAATATTGGGCATCGCCTTTTCGATCACATCCAGATTGATCTTCCAGGTAAGCCCCCCGCCATCTGTTGGGGCTAAGTTCTGGGCCAGGAAGGTGCGAATCATTTTTTCCGGGATGGCCGGGGCCAGGGCGTCTTCGGCTTCAGACCGGCGTGTCATCGCCGCGACATCCAATCCCTGCATGGCAGTGATATAAGCCATCAAGCCACTGTCGCGCGGCGCTGGTGGAATATCAGCGACCACCAGTCTTTCCACCAGATCCGGCTGTTCTAGTGCCAGAATCATCGACGCCTTGCCGCCCATGGAATGGCCAATCAAACGGGTTGGGCCGCCAATCTGCTTTTCAATTAAGCCTGCGACATCGCCTGCCATGGCAGGATAGCTCATTTCATCATCCCAGGGTGATTCGCCGTGATTGCGCAGATCAACCGACAAAACACGATAGGATTTCGCCAGAACCCGGGATATCGCCCCCCAATTGCGTTTGTTTCCGAACAGGCCGTGCAGGATGACCAGAGGCGGCCCGTCCCCTGCTTCTGAAAAAGAAAGATCTAAAACCGACATTACCACTCCATAGAATTTGACCAGTGACGAAAGGAACCCTACCTTGCCCGAACGATGGAAGGAAGTGATCTCCTCATATTTGCGATTGGTGCAGGGGCTGCCGGGTATATTGGCGGCCTGACAGGCCTGGGCGCAGCGCTGATCGCGCTGGCCTTCTGGCTGCATGTCATGCCGCCCCAGGTCGCCGTGCCTATGGCGGCCCTGATCGGGGTAACCAGCCATGTGATAACCTTGGGCTTTATTCGACATGGCGTGCGCATGGCGCGGCTGTGGCCGTTTATTGCAGGTGGTTTGATCGGTTTGCCGATGGGCATTGCCGCCCTGTCCTATCTGGATGTCGATGTCGCAAAAGGGGGATTGGGCATCCTGCTGATCCTGTATTGCGGCTATGGATTGGCGGTGAAAACGCCACCGATCATCCAGGGGGGTGGACGTCGCGCCGATGGTCTGATTGGCTTTCTGGGGGGATTTTTTGGCGGTGCCGCCAGCATGTCTGGGCCCATTCCAACCATCTGGACAGGCTTGCGAGGCTGGACCAAGGATGAACAGCGGGGCGTCTTTCAACCATTCAATCTGGTCGTATTGGGCATAGCCCTGATCGGGCACAGTTTTTATGGGCGGTTTGACGACCTTGCCGGATCCAGCATTCTGATTGCAATGGGCTGCGGCGTATTAGGTGCCTTGCTGGGGATTTATACCTATCGTCACACCAGCGACCGTAATTTCCGCCGCCTTGTGCTGATCCTGCTGTTGATCGGGGGGTTAAGCCATTTGGGCAGCGTTCTGTTTTGATACTTCCTCACGGTAGGTTTTCTGAAACGCCTCAATCACCGGCGCGGGGCGTTTCGTGTCGCGGGTGACCAGGGCAAAATCCTGCTCCACCCGCGTCAGGTCCGGGCGCAAGGCGCGAATCTGACCGGCCGCCACCCAGGGGGCTGCGCATTGATCGGGCATCAATCCCAGATACCGCCCGGTTTGTAACAGGATCAAGATAGCTTCCAGATTATTGGCACTAGCCGCAGGGCCGGTCCGGAAAGGCTTTTCGCGGGTTCTCAGCGTGTCCTGAAAAGTTCGTCCGACATAGTCCGGTCGCGTCAGATCCTCCAATCCAATCAACTCATCAGGCTTGGAATACAAGGGGTGCAGCCTGCCGCAATAGACAGACTGGACCTCTTTGGCGACATGGCTGTAGGCCAGTCCGGATTTTGGGCGGTGCATGGCACAGAAGGCAAGATGCACGGTCCCGTCCAGCAAACGCCTTTCCATCTCGTCCGTGCTCAAAACGCTGATGGTGATATGGACATCCGGTGCCTTGGCCCGAAACCGGGACAGGGTTTCCGAAATCGGGATTTCCGGCAGGGTCAGAATGCCATCAATGATCGCCAGGTTGAATTCCCCGACCAAACGCCGTTGCGCCGTCGATACTTGGGCGCGAAAGGAATCCAGTGCCGTCATCAGGCGCACGACCTCCTGAAAGACCAGCCGCCCTTCCTCTGTCAGGGCAAAGCCACCCCGCCCACGTTCACACAATCGCAACCCCAGGCGGGTTTCCAGATTGGCGATATGGGTTGATATCGTGGATCGGGCCAGACCAAGTTCCGCCTCTGCTGCGGTAAAGCCGCCACATTCCACCACGGTTTTGAAGACCCGCAGCAGCTTGATATCAGCGTCCCCGACCTGTCCCTGAAAACTTGGCTGTGCCATTACGTCGATATTTCCTAATCTTTAGATTGATACAATATGATTTTTCGACGTTATAGATTTGCTACAGTGAGAACAAGAAAGTCATTCACACGCACTGAAATTGGGGATGAGAGATGGAAGATTTCGTTGGGCGCAAAAACCTGATCCCGCCCGCCCGGATGCGGGAGCTTTGCAAACGATCAGACCTGAAAGGCGCGATTCAAACCGCCAGCCATTTTGGGGCCATCGGCCTGACCGGTTTTGGGCTGTATATGACCTGGGGAACCTGGTGGGCCGTGCCGTTCTTTATTGCCCACGGGGTGCTGCTGAATTTCCTGTTCGCGGCCCAGCACGAATTCAACCACTACACGGCGTTCAAAACCCGCTGGGTCAACGATGTCTTCAACCGCATCACCGGGTTCGTTCAACTGTATCCCCGCGATTATGAGCGTTGGTACCATTTTGAACACCATCGCCATACCCAGGATTGGGACAATGACCCGGAACTGATCAGCCGGGGCGGCCCCTATGATCTGGCCAGCTATCTGCCTTATCTGATCGGCATCACCTATTGGACCGGTCGCATCAAGCGCCTGTTTATCGTCGCCATGGGCAAAACCGCGCCCTATTTCACCGAAAAGCAGACCCGCAAGGTTGTGCTGGAATCGCGGCTGCACCTGTTGGGCTATGCAGTCGTGATTGCGGCATCTCTGTATTTCCAGACATGGGCAGCGGTGATTTACTGGATCGGTCCCATGTTCGCCATGAAGATTTTCCAGAACGTTCAGAACATTGCCGAACATACCGGCCTGACGCATGAGAATGACACCGTGCACAATACCCGCACGATCAAGACCTGGTGGATTTTCCGCTGGATGGCCTGGAACATGCAATATCACACGGCCCACCATACCTTCCCCGCCGTGCCGTTCCACGCCCTGCCCGCGCTGCATGCGGAACTGGTGAAACATGCCGGCTATGAACCACCGACGACCGGCTATCTGGCATTCCAGTGGCGTTTCATCCGGAAATTGATGAAGGGCCCGGAAACCCGCGATGGCGAGGTAGAGATCAACCTGTCCCAAACCCAACCGCAGGCGGCTGAATAATGCAAAAACTGGAAGTGTACCAATCCCGCTGGGCGATGGAACTGCGGCGCCCGGATGGGGTGGAGCGGTCTGACGAAGAAGCCTTTGCCATGGTCGCGGAAGCTGGTTTCGACGGCATGTGCCTGGATCTGGCAAAGTCTGATTTGGAAACGATTGAACGCACCCGCCCGCTGTTTGAACAGCACAAGCTGGGCTGTATGATCAATGCCTTCCCCAAGACGGTGGAAGGGTTCCTGCCAATCCTGGAGGCGGCGAAAGCGGCCAATGCGGTTGTCGTCAATATCATCGGGGAGGTTATGCCCTTCACTGTTGAGGAAGGCGTGGATGTGGTGCATCGCTGGATGGAGATGTCGGATCAGGTCGGCATGCCGATCCTGTTTGAAACCCACCGCAACTGCCTGACCAATGACCTGTTCTATACGCTGCAATTGATGGAGCGTGTGCCCGATATGCCGATCTGTGCGGACCTGTCCCATTATCTGATCGACCGGGAATTCTGGTATCCCTTAAACGATCGGGACCAGGGCTATATCAGCCAGATCCTGGCCCGCGCCGATTGCTTCCAGGGGCGCGTATCCTCCCGCGAACAGGTTCAGGTCCCCCTGCACTTCCCCCAGAGTCAGAAATGGGTCGATTTGTATAAATCCTGGTGGGAAGAAGGCATCGCATCCTGGAAGGGCCGCCACGGCCCCGACGACACCCTGATCTTCCTGACCGAACTGGGCCCGCCCGAATATGCTATCACCGGCGCAGACGGCTATGAATTGTCCGACCGCTGGGAAGAATCCCTGCAAATCAAAGGCTGGGCCGAAGATATCTGGGCGCGCGTCTGAGGCGAAGGGCCTACAGCGTCCAATAGGTCATGCCATCAGGCACGCCCCGTTGACGCCAGATCGCCTTGATATCCGCGATCAGCCCGTCTGGTTTAGCCAGCTTACGCAGGGACAACTGATTAAAGGCAGAATGCGCCACGGCCCCGACGACGGCGTCATAGCCTGTGGCGGGTTCTGCAACCAGGTTGATATCATATTCATGTTTGGTTTCCGCGGCATCGGCCATTGGGTCGAAGACATCAACTGTGTGACCATGCACGGCCAGCCTGGCGATCAGATCTGCGACCTTGGAATTGCGGATATCGGGCACGTTTTCCTTGAACGCGATGCCCAGCACCAGAATTTTTGACGGGCCGGATAGTTGCGCGTCGATGTTATCGGCAATCCGATGCGCCATGCCGTCATTAATGCTGCGCCCGGCCAGGATCACCTTGGGCTCAATATTCAACTGCTGTGCCGCATGGGCCAGATAATAGGGGTCCACCCCGATGCAATGCCCCCCGACCAAGCCCGGCGTGAAGGGCAGGAAATTCCATTTCGTCCCAGCCGCTTCCAGAACGTCATGGACGGAAATTCCCATTTTCTGGAAGATCGTCGCGATTTCATTAACGAAGGCGATGTTGATATCGCGTTGGGCGTTTTCGATGACCTTGGATGCCTCCGCCGTGCGAATGTCACGGGCAACAAAGATATTATTGCCATTCATCGTGCCATACAGACGGGCCAGAAGTTGACTGACTGTATCGGTCTGCCCTGCGACAACCTTGGTGATCAAATCAACGCGGTGGACCTTATCACCGGGATTGATCCGTTCCGGGGAATAGCCCAGGAAAAAGTCCTGCCCCGATGTCAGGCCGGATTCTTCCTCTAGAATCGGACCACAGAAATCTTCCGTAACGCCGGGATAGACGGTCGATTCATAAACCACGACCATGCCCATTTTCAAATGACGCCCAACCGTCCGACTGGCCGATTCAACAGCCCGCAGATCTGGTTTGTTATCGGGCCCGACAGGGGTTGGCACGGTTACGATATGGATATGCGCTTCGGACAGAAAGCTTTCGTCGGCTATGTATTCCAGGGTGGAATCGGCCAATTCGCCCGCGCTTAATTCCCCGGTTCGATCATGCCCGGCGCGCAATTCTGCAACCCGTTCCCGATTGATATCAAACCCGATGACATCAAAATGCCGCGCCAGCGCAACCGCCAGCGGTAAGCCGACATAGCCAAGTCCAATGACCGATACAGTAGGATTTTCAAACATTATAGCCCGCGCCTTTTAGTGCCGTCATACAATACGGCATATATCCGCCCAGCGGTCGGTTGTGTCAAACAAAGCCAAGTGGCAGGAATGTAACCGGCGCAAATGGTGCCAATCAATAAGCCCGATCAATGATAAAATCGACCAGATCGGTCATGGCTTCCTTGGTTGGTCCATTCTGGAAAATGCCCAGGGCGTCGCGGGCGATGCTGCAATAATGACGGGCGCGATCCACGGAGTCATCCAGCGTGCCATGGGATGTCATCAGGCGCATGGCTTCTTCCAGATCGCCGTCTTTCTGGTCCATTTCGGCAATCGTGCGATGCCAGAAGGCCCGCTCCTCATCATTGCCCCGACGATAGGCCAGAATGACCGGTAAGGTCACTTTGCCTTCCCGGAAATCATCGCCCACAGTCTTGCCCAGCTTTAGCTGGTCAGCAGAATAATCCAGCACATCATCAATCAATTGAAAGGCGATGCCGATATTCATGCCATAGCTTTCCAGCGCCTCTTCCTCGGCCTGGGGGCGCTCGGCCACCACGGCACCAATGCGGGTCGCTGCGGCGAAAAGTTTCGCGGTCTTTGATCGGATAACTTCCAGATAGGCCTCTTCCGTCGTTGTCGGCTCATTGGCCGTCATCAACTGCAGGACCTCCCCTTCCGCAATCACGGCGGAGGCATCGGACAGAATGCGCAGAACCTGCAACGACCCATCGGCTGTCATCAGTTGGAAGGATCGCGAAAATAGGAAATCGCCCACCAGCACGCTGGCCTCATTGCCCCAGATCGCATTCGCACTGGCCTGGCCCCGGCGCAGGTCGCTTTCATCGACAACATCATCATGCAGCAGGGTCGCGGTATGGATAAATTCCACACAGGCGGCCAGACCAATATGGCGCTGGCCCGTATAACCGCACAAATTCGCCGATGCCAGGGTCAGCACCGGGCGCAGGCGTTTACCGCCCGACGCAATAATATGCCCAGCCAATTGCGGGATCAGCGCAACGGGGCTCTTCATATTATCCAGGATATGCTGATTGACCTTTTTCAGGTCGCCTTCAACCAGCCCCAACAGGGCGTCAAGCGACGGCCGATCATCTTGCTTGGATGCCGATTTCTTATCAGTAAGCGGTAAAATGGTCGCCAAGACCGTATCTCCAACGTGAAAGCAATTGACGCGCGTTCCCCTATCAGGTCACTGCTCAAAATAGCCGAGACCCCTATAGGGTCAAGGGGCGTGCGACAGCAAGTGAAATTCTCAACACGCAGTCAATGGACCTGCTTGGCATCCGTCAGGCGATAAAAGACACTATATTCCTTATCCTCTGGCACCAGTTCCAACGTGCCAGTCAATTGCACCGGGTCATAGCTGAAGGCGACGGGATGATCCTGGGCATGGACTTCCAGAACCAAAGCCGGCCCAACATGATACTGATAGGGGCAGCTCATCGGAAATGGTCCAAACAGGAACAGGCGCTGATCTTCTGTCTGGTCCAGGGGAAACATATATCCCTTTATGGTGATCTCTTTCCCGTCCAGTGCCATCACATCCGATTGAAATTCCGGCTTTTGATAAATCAAATCATAGCCATCATCGGTTTTTGTCTGGATCTGAACCTCATTGGTGGACCCAAGGACCTTCCAATCCAACGCACCGGGGGGCACATCAACATAATCGCCAATGTAATCCAGGATCGTCTTGGTGCCATGCAGGCTTCCTTCTTCCTGCGACAGGGCAAAGGCTGGCGGCGACGCGCATAGAAACATCAGCACTGCCAGGATTTTCCGCATTATCACCCTTTCGCCAATAATCCCGCAATATCTGTCCGCGCAGCGGAAATCGCGGGGATCAAAGAGGCTGTTATCCCAATTACCAGTCCCAGCAACAGGAACACACCATCAAGGACATGCACCTGCAGAAACGTCTCTGGCAGAACTATGCCTTGAAGGGTATCGATATTCAATGCGGCGATATAGCCGACCCCATGCCCAACCGCCAATCCGATCACCGTTCCGACCCCGCTTAACAACACCGCTTCCGCCACGACGGTCAGCAGCAGTTTTCCGGGACTTGCCCCCAGAACCCTGAGAACCGCAAGATCATATCGCCGCACCGCCAGGCTGGAGGCGAGAGACGCAAGAAGAATAAGGGCCGAAAGCACGACAAACCCGACACCCAGCGCAAGAATCAAGGTCTTGCCGATCCCAAGACTCTTGGTCAACCGCGCCATTTCCAGCGAGGGCACGGCGGCAAGCAGATCAGAGGACTGATTGATCTGACGTGGCAGATTCATCCGATCAATCGGGCTGCGGGTCTTGATCAGGACCGCCGTAACCTGATGGCCCAGCGCTTCTTCGGCTGCTTCATCATGATCGTGTGCATCATGGTCGTGTGCTTCATCATGGTCATGGGCATCATGGTCGTGCGCATCATGGTCGTGTGCTTCATCATGATCGTGTGCATCATGATCATCATGTTTTTCGTGTCCTTCTGCCTGCGCGTCTTCATGGTCTTCATGATGATGCCCGGAATGCAACGTCTGGACACTTTCCATACTGGTGATGATCAGCTTGTCCAGCACTGTTCCTGTCGGCTTCAACACACCGGTTACGGTGTACATAGCGGCATCATGGATATCGTTGCTGTCAGCTGCAAAGCCATGACGGGCGGCGAAGCTTTCGCCCAGTTTCATGCCGGTCGCCGCGCCGACAACCGCTTCAAACGGCTGTGCGAAAACCTGACCCTGTGCAAATTCAGCCTGATAAAGCTTTAGATAGTCAGGTGTACTGCCCACCATCCGCCAGCCCTGATAATTGTCGCCGAGTGCCAGGGGTATCGCCTGGCGCACATGGCGGTCCCTCTGCAAGGCCAGATAATCGGACATTTCAATATTTCCGGCCGGAACATCCGCATGATAAACCGACGACAGCACCAATTGCAGGGGGCTTCCCTTCGCACCCGCGACGATATCAATTCCTTCTGCATTGCGCTGAAAACCAGACGCAATGGTTTGGGACAGCAGAAACACCAGAACCAGCAAGGCACTGCCCAATGTCGCCGACAGAATGCACAAAGCCGATTGCAGCGGGCGGGCGCGAATGGCCGCAACGGCAAGGGAAACCGCATTCATGATACAGGCCCTCCCTGTGTTTTCAGCGTCACCACAGTGTCGAAACGATCCAAAAGCCTGGCGTCATGGGTGGCGATCAACAGCGCAGCCCCAGTCTCCGTCGCCTGATCCTGAAGCAGCGTGACAACAGCGTCCGTATTGGCATCATCTAGGGCCGATGTGGGCTCATCCGCGATTAACAATTTCGGGCGCAGCAAAACAGCCCGGGCAATGGCGGCGCGTTGCTGTTCGCCCTGGCTCAGGGCTGCGGACTTTCGATCCGCCTTATCGGCCAGACCCAGCTTCGCTAAGAGGTCCTCCAAACGTCCGGGTTCTACCGCGACCTTCGCCATGTCTGCTGCCAGCATGACATTCTGGGCCACTGTCAGCGACGGGAGCAGATGCAGCGTCTGGAAGATGAACCCAAAGGTTTTCCCCCGAATGCGGTCCCGTGCAACAGACGACAGGGCATAAAAATTCTGCTGTTCCAGCAGGACATTGCCTTCCGTCGGCGGCAGTAATCCCGCCAATACGGACAGCAATGTCGTCTTTCCCGACCCAGATGGTCCCATCAGCAGAAGCTGTGCCCCGGATGCAATGGACAGGTCCGGAAGGTACAGCGGTGGCGACTCGCCGCGACGGACAACAATACTGTTTGATGCTAAAATCACGGTCGGTATCCCAATCAATTGCTGCGAAATCACCCTATCCCCAGACTATAATGTTATATAGTTACATCAACAAGGTGGATTCTCACTAACCGGATGCGACATTTTCTTTAGGGGGCAAGGCTGGCACTTCGGAAACTGAACAGCATGCCCATTCGTCAGGACCTTGCAGTATTGAATTTGATTGCGCAAAATGGGATGAACGATCACTCTTTTCGACGATATCTGAAATTCCGACCCTCAACGAGGAGGTTCAAAACCATGTCTGTCAGTGCATTCTC
Organism: Rhodospirillaceae bacterium; assembly: GCA_002709955.1. Lineage (GTDB taxonomy): Bacteria > Pseudomonadota > Alphaproteobacteria > UBA8366 > Aestuariispiraceae > Pacificispira. Next base: position 145,221 of record PAQY01000007.1, on the reverse strand, counting down.
CGCCGCGAAAACCCACTCTCTGGCGTATCAGTCTGAACGGGAAGATTTGGCCTGCGCGTTTCGCTGGACCGCGCGATTGAATATGCATGAGGCTGTGGCCAATCACTTCAGCCTGGTCGTATCAGACGATGGCACGGATTTCCTGATCAATCCCTATGGCCGCCATTTCTCAAAAATGCGCGCCAGCGACCTTCTGCTGTTGAATACTGAGGTCGCGCCGGAGGGCATGGGTGATGCCGTCGACCCGACCGCCTATTGCATCCATGGGGCCATGCACCGGAACAACCCCCAGGCGCGCTGTATCCTGCATGTCCATTCAAAATATGCGACCGCTTTGTCGGCCCTGAAAGATACGTCCATTCCCCCCATCGACCAGACCACGATGCGGTTCTATAACCGTGTTGCCGTCGACAACCACTATGATGGCATGGGGCTGGGCGACGAGGCAGAGCGTCTGTCCACCGTTTTGGGGGACAAGCGCGTCCTCCTGATGGGCCAGCATGGCGTCATGACGGTTGGAAACACTGTCGCGGAAGCCTTTGATGAACTGTTCTTCTTTGAACGTGCCTGTGAAACGCTGTTCCTGGCCCTGTCCAGCGGGCGTGACTTGAACATTGCCAGCCATGAAGTGGCAGAGAAAACCGCTGGTCAATGGGCCGCCTATCCAGGTGCCGCAGAAAAGCATTTCAACGCCCTGCGCGATATCCTGGACGAGGAAGAGCCCGTTTATCGCGATTGATCACAGGTCTAGCTTCGTTACCGCAGAAAAGTGAGCGTCTATGTCGGTTAAGTCTGTTGTTATCGTCGGTGCCGGGCAAAGTGGCGGCCGCGCCGCGGCCCTGTTGCGTCAGGAAGGGTTTCAGGGGGACATCACCCTGATCGGGGCTGAGGCACATCCCCCCTATGAGCGCCCGCCGCTGTCCAAGGCGGTGCTGAAAGGCGACAAGACGGCCGATCATTGCTTCTTGTACGAAGCTGACTTTTACCAGCAGCAGAACATCACGCTGATGACCGGTAAGACGGTTGAAGCAATTGATGCGGATGCCCATACGGTCACGCTGGACGATGGAACATCCCACAGCTTTGATGCGTTGATTTTCGCAACAGGCGGCGTGGTCAAACGCCTGCCCCTGCCGGGCGCTGATCTGGCGGGCATTCATGTTGTCCGAACCCTGGATGACAGTGCGGAACTGGGCAAAGCCCTGACACCCGGCGCAAAGATCGTTGTTATTGGCGGGGGCTTCATTGGCCTGGAAACAGCCGCGACCGCGCGCCAGAAAGACTGTGATGTCACCGTTCTGGAAGGTGCGCCGCGCATTCTTGGCCGTTCCATCCCAGAAGAGGTCGCAGCGGCTGTTTCCCGCCTGCATGAAGAAAATGGCATCAAAATCCTCCTGAACGCCCGCATCCAGGCGTTTGAAGGCAGCGATCATGTCACCGGCATCCGATTCGAAGATGGCAGCATCCTGCCCGCCGATGCGGTCGTGATCGGTATTGGGATCGCGCCCGGTATCGACCTGGCCAAATCAGCCGGGGTTGACTGCGGCGATGGCATTCTGGTGGATGAATTCGGTGCGACCAATGTACCCGGCATCTATGCGACCGGCGACTGTGCCTGTGGGAACAACCCGCGCTATGGCGCAGCAATCCGGCTGGAAAGCTGGCAGAATGCGGATATGCAGGCCCGCACCGTTGCCCGGTCCATTTGTGGCAAACCCGAAGCCTATGCGCCTGTGCCCTGGCTGTGGTCCGACCAATTTGATTGGACCCTGCAAACCGCCGGCCTGCCCCATCGCGCCGAAAAGATCGTCACACGGGGTCGATATGAGGATGGCGCACAGATCTTCTTCTGTCTGGAAGGCGATACGTTGATCGGGGTCGCAGGCTTTGGCAAAGGATCCGCCATCGCAAAAGATGTTCGCATGGCCCAGATGATGATGGAACGGGGTGTTAATCCAGACCCCGCCGCCCTGGCCGATGAAAGCATCCCGCTGCGTAAAATCATGAAAGACGGCTGAGGGTAAGCCACGCCACAGGTTTGGAAATCCGCGGGTTCCGCTTGCCCAAGGGGGACAAACCCGCTACCACAGTGCCGGTTTCCAAAAATTCCCAATGGTACATGTTTGAACAATGACTGACGGCCCTTCAAAGACGCTGCTTCCCGATGGCCTGCGCGATGTTCTGCCCCCAGAGGCAACGCGCGAGGCAACGGTTATGCGTGGCCTGATAGATCGTTTTCGGGCCTCTGCCTATCGTCGCGTCGACCCGCCCTTGGTGGAATTTGAAGACAGCCTGTTGGATGGTGCGGGAACGGCCACCGCCCCCCATACATTCCGCCTGATGGACCCGGTATCCCAACGCATGATGGGGGTGCGCGCCGACATGACGGTTCAGGTCGCGCGCATCGCCACATCCCGTCTGATCAAGGCCCCCCGCCCCCTGCGCCTGTGTTATGCCGGGCCGGTGCTGCGCGTGCGCGGATCGCAATTGCGCCCGGAACGTCAGGTGACCCAGGCGGGCTGTGAAATCTATGGCGCGGATCAGGCAGAGGCGGATGCTGAAATCATCGCTGTTGCCGCCGATGCCTTACATGCTGTTGGGGCCAGGGATCTGTCCGTGGACTTAAGCCTGCCGACAATCGTGCCTGCCGTGTTTGACGATCTGGGCCTGGATGCCAAAACCCGAAAGGACGCCCGGTTGGCGCTGGACCGCAAGGATGCCCATGATGTGGCCGCCCTGGGGGGAGAGGCCGCAACGCGGCTGGGGGCGCTGTTGGATGCGTCCGGCCTGGCCCGGCGCGCCCTGGAGAAGTTAAACAATATCCCGCTGCCCCCGGCGGCACAGGCAGAACGCGCCCGGCTGGCGCGGGTGATGGACCTGTTGAAAGACGCCGTGCCGAACCTGGCCTTAACGGTCGATCCCGTCGAACATCGCGGTTTTGAATATCAGACCGGATTGAGCTTCACCCTGTTTGCCAAGGGTGTGCGGGGCGAATTGGGGCGTGGCGGTCGCTATAGTGCTGGGTCTGATGGCACCAAGACCGAACCAGCCACAGGCTTTTCCCTGTATCTTGATTCTGTGCTGCGCGCGGTCCCCGCAGCCGCGCGACCGGTCACGGTCTATCTGCCCGCAAACACGAAACCCAAACAGGCAGCCGCCTTGCGACAGGCAGGCTGGTGCACGCTGTCGGGTCTTACGGCTGTATCAGACATTCAGGCAGAAGCCCGACGACTGGATTGCACGCATTATTATGATCCGGCGCAGGGTGATACGCCCTGCCCTCTCGACTAATCAATTTCCGATCAGGCGCAAGGACAAACGCGATGACGAATGTAGTGGTTATCGGCTCTCAATGGGGCGACGAAGGCAAAGGCAAGATTGTGGACTGGCTGTCAGAACGCGCCGATGTGGTGGTGCGGTTTCAGGGCGGTCACAATGCCGGTCATACCCTGGTCATCGACGGCAAGGTCTATAAATTAAGCCTGCTGCCGTCCGGCGTAGTGCGCAAGGGCAAGCTGTCGATCATCGGCAATGGCGTCGTGGTCGACCCCTGGGCCCTGATGGAAGAAATTGAACGCATCCGGGCGCAGGGTGTCTCTGTCAGCCCATCAACTCTGCTGCTGGCTGAAAACGCTGCGCTGATCCTGCCGGTCCATCGCGAGTTGGACAAGGCACGGGAACTGGCGCGCGGTGAGGGTAAAATTGGTACGACCGGGCGGGGCATCGGCCCGGCCTATGAAGATAAGGTTGCCCGCCGGGCCATTCGTGTTTGTGACTTGGCGGATCCTGCCACCCTGCCGGATCGGGTGGACGTCCTGTTATCCCACCACAATGCCTTGCTGAAAGGCATGGGGGTCGCCCCTGTCGATCCCGTACAAGTGATTGCGGAACTGGAAGAAATTGCCCCCAAACTGTTGCCTTATGCAGGCGTTGTTTGGAAAAAACTGGACGATATGCGCCGCAAGGGCCATCGCATCCTGTTTGAAGGCGCACAGGGCGTCATGCTGGATGTTGATCATGGCACCTACCCGTTTGTCACCTCCTCCAATACCGGATCGGGTCAGGCCGCCACCGGCTCTGGCATGGGTCCGGGTGGATTGGGCTATATTCTGGGGATCACCAAGGCCTATACAACCCGCGTAGGCTCAGGTCCCTTCCCAACGGAACTGACCGATGCCATTGGGGAGCGGCTGGGCGAACGCGGGCGCGAATTCGGTGTGGTGACGGGGCGCAAGCGCCGCTGTGGCTGGTTTGATGCCGTCCTGGTACGCCAGGCGATGAAAGTGGGTGGCGTCAATGGCATTGCCTTGACCAAGCTGGATGTTCTGGATGGCCTGGAAAGCCTGAATGTCTGCACGGGCTATCGCATCGATGGGCGTGAATACGACCACCTGCCAGCCTCCACAGCCCTTCAGGCGCGCGCTGAACCAATCTATGAGACGCTGGAAGGCTGGGACGAAAGCACCTATGGTGCGCGCAGTTGGGCTGATTTGCCAGCCACCGCGATCAAGTATATCCGCCGCATCGAAGAACTGATCGAAACCCCGGTTGCGCTGTTGTCCACCAGCCCGGAACGGGACGACACGATCCGCGTGCGCGATCCATTCGAAGGATAGGCTCCAGTAAAGGGCCCAAATTGGGGCATTCCGCGTAAACGGAACCTTTGATTCGACACGAATCGTGATAGCTGCTGTTATAGCGTCTGATCGACGCGCGGGCAGGCTTTTCGATGGGGAATGATATACGATGGCGCTGAAGGTAAGCGGTGGCGGCGCATCTGAACCTGCCATGACAACCGGGCGCATCATCGACGTCAGAGACCGCTATGACGTCGATTCTTCAAAACCTCTCCCTGCCCTCGATTCCCAGCCCGCAGTTGCCTATCACTGCCTGCATAAAAGAGATTCCAAACGCGCCCTGTATGCCCTGATCTGTGACCCCAAGCTGCCGCCCCGCCTGGAAGCGGTCGGCATGATGCGGCGCATCGATCATCGCAGTCTGGTTCGGTGTCTGGATTGGGATGTAATCGATTGGCCGCCAGAGGGCAGGCGCTGTCCAGTAGTCATTATGGAACGCCCCGGTGGAGAGCGCGTATTTACGAATCTGGAAACACCCCGCGCCCCCATGCAGGAAGAGCTGGTTACCCGCCATTTCATTGATCCGGCAACACAGATCCTGCGGGAAATGCACGGTTTCGGGCTGTATCATCGGATGTTGCGCCCGGATAACCTGTTTTATCGGGGCCCCGAAAAACAGGAGATGATGATCGGAGAATGTTTTTCGTCATTGCCTGGCATCACCAATCCAATCGCATACGAAACACTGGAATGTTCGTTGGCAACGGCGGCGGGACGAGGGGAAGGTGGTTCTGAAAACGACCTTTATGCTCTGGGCGTTACAATCCTGGCCCTGTTGACCGGAAATAGTCCTTTGGTGGGCTATACAGATGAAGAAATTCTGCGCCTGAAATTGACAATGGGGTCCTATGGCGCGCTGGTTCAAAACCACCGCGTCTCTCTGACCATGATGGAACCATTGCGCGGGCTGTTAAATGATGATCCCGCAGAACGATGGACATTGGACGAGCTTGGCCTGTGGCTGAATGGGCGACGTCTGTCCCCGAAGCAACAGACCATGCCGTCAAAGGGATCACGCGGCCTGACCATTGCCGGAAAAGACTATTCAACCGCGCGCGAAGTCGCCAATGCGATGCACAAAAATTGGGACCAGGCCGCCATTCTGATCAACAGTGGTGCGCTGGACACCTGGTTGCGGCGGTCACTGGGGGAAGAGGATCGAATTGAAGCAGTCAATCTGGCGAAAAGCGGGGGCAGTGACAATCAGGATCGCCTGATCGCCCGCATTCTGATTGCCCTGGACCCTGAAGGACCGATCCGATTGAAAGAGCTTTCGGCAACGGTTGACGGTATTGGCACCTTCATCGCCTCTTTCGCCGAAGAATCCTCTGCGCGGCAATTGTTCAACTCTGTTTTATCCATGGGTTTGGTTTCTTTCTGGATGGAACAACAGAAAAAGCTTCATCCCACCCATCTGCGCAATACCAATCGATTGGATAAAGTCCGCGCCGTATTGAATCAGACAACATTGGGGTTTGGCATTGAACGGGTTATTTACGAGCTGAATTCGTCAATGCCCTGCCAATCCACCTTATTCGAGCGGGATTATATTCCCTCCGTTGATCATCTGGTACCCGCTTTTGAACGATTGTGCATGGGGGATAGCCCGCCAAAGCGCCTGATTGATCGCCATATCGCCGCCTTTCTGGGAACCGGCTTCAAACGCGCCATCGGGGGCGAATTACGCGATATTGATCGTGGGGCGGATGAAGAAGAAGGCCGCCTGGCGCAGGTCAAAATCCTGGCCAGTCTGCAGGATACGATGCATCGCAATATCAAGTTTCCCCATTTATGCGAGACATCGGCAAAACTGCTGGAACCTGCCATCAACCGATTTTTCAGCCGGGACCGGCGCAAGAAAGTACGCGGAAAACTGCGCAAGGCGGCAAAGTCCGGACGGATGCAGGAACTTCTGGACGTCATTGACGATACGAAAGAGGTTTCCGAGGACAAGACAGAATTCGATCATGCAAGCATGCAGTATGCCCGAACAACACATGACCTTATTGCGTTAATGCGCGACATCCATAACAAGGAACTTCTAGCGGAAGAATATGGCGGACAATTGGCCTCTGCGACTTCGCTGTTATGCTGTGTTGCTGCAATCACCCTGGCAGGGTTTTGGGCATTCATATGAAGATTGCGCGCATAAACAGACCCCTGACACGCATTCGGCCTAGCGGGAGCAGCAGGTAGCAATGGCACAGGCACCCAAGAAAAAGAATGCGGGCGCACAAAACGATCCTGCACAAGGCCAAGCGAATGGAAAGCCCAAGCGGTCTGCGGGGTTTTTCACATTTGTGATGATCTGTTCGATCCTGATGACCGTCCTGTTCAAGGAAACCGTACTTTTGCTTACCATCGGGATGATCCCAACTGGTGTCGCCTATCTGATTGATACCCATCCCCGACGCCATGCCACGAAAACGGTGGCCTGGGCCAATCTGGCCGGGGCGTTGATCGTTGCGCTGGAATTATGGAAGGGCGAAATCAGTCTGTCGTCAGCCATCGATCTGCTGCAAAACCCGATAAACTGGTTGATCATGCTGGGGTCTGCGACGATTGGCTGGATCATTCATTGGATCGTGCCGCTGATGGTCCTGCGCTATCTCAGCCTGTCGATGGAAATGCGCCGCCGCACGATGCGCGAAAAACAAAAGGAAATGGAAAAGGAATGGGGCACCCAAGTCCGTGGCAAGGCCCCCCTAGATGAGCTCGCTGAACTAGAGGCAGGGCCCATCACAGATGATGAAACCGCTGAAACCGAAGAAGAAGAAGCCATGGAGCGGGCCCGGGAAGAGGCAATGGATGACGAAACCTACGAGGAATTCAAAAAACAATAATCAAAAGGAAAAACCGCCGTCGATCCTTCAATCAACGGCGGCTCTTTAGTGTGGTGCGCGGTTACTTGGGATCGACCAGAATTAAACCGTCTGGATGTTCTGATCGATCGCCTTGTTCCGCATAGAGCGCTGTAGTTTTTCAAACGCCCGCACCTCAATTTGTCGCACCCGTTCGCGGCTGATGCCATATTCCTGGCTCAGATCTTCCAAGGTTTTTGGCTCGTCGCTCAGGCGGCGCTCCGACAGGATATGGCGTTCCCGATCGTTCAGGCCGCTCATTGCCTCTTGAAGCATGCCACGGCGTTGGGTCAATTCTTCACTTTCGCCAAGGACTGTTTCCTGGCTGTCCGTATCGTCTTCCAGCCAGTCCTGCCATTCGCCTTCACTATCCGCGCGCAATGGGGCGTTCAGTGAGTTATCACCGCCGGCCAGACGTCGGTTCATCGAAACCACATCCTGTTCCGGCACGTCCAGTTCCTGCGCAATCTTTGCAACTGTATCGGGATGCAGGTCGCCTTCATCGAAGGCCTGCAAGCGACCTTTAATTTTGCGCAGGTTGAAGAACAGTTTCTTCTGGGCTGCGGTCGTCCCCATTTTGACCAGCGACCAGGAATGCAGGATATATTCCTGGATCGCGGCGCGAATCCACCACATCGCATAGGTTGCCAGTCGGAACCCCCGTTCAGGATCAAACCGCTTCACGGCCTGCATCATACCGACATTGCCCTCTGAAATCAGTTCGGCAACAGGCAGACCATAGCCGCGATAGCCCATCGCAATTTTAGCCACCAGGCGCAAATGGCTGGTGACCAATTGATGCGCTGCATCCCGGTCCCCATGCTCCCGCCAGCTTTTGGCCAGCATGTATTCCTGTTCCTGTTCAAGCATTGGGAACTTACGGATTTCATCCAGATAGCGCTGAAGATTACCCTCCGGCGTTAAAACAGGAATATTCGCTGTATTGCTCATGTCTATAGTCTCCCCAATGTACGGGCCAAGAGGCCACTCTACCGCAGTCTACAGATAGGAATGAACGCCCCTTAATTCAAGATGGGACGGCACGGATGTTTGCGCATTTTACATCACCTGTTCGTGAGCGGCACGGATCATCCATCAGTACCATTCTCTGATGATCGTATAATCGCCCGTTATTAAGGCGAAACTGTGGCTGTGTGACGACGATCCAATGACAACGCGCAACCAGTATCCTCTAGGCGATGCCCAACACGCCCTGTAACTCGATAAAATCCTCCGGCGGTGCAGCTTCAAACAATAAATCTTTCCCCGTGATCGGATGCGCAAATCCCAATGACTGTGCATGCAGCGCCTGACGGGGGAAGGCATCAATTGCCTCGCGCCGTTCCCGCGTCAATGCGGCCCTGCGGGTGCGGGTGGTTTTATTATACAGGCGATCCCCGATCAAGGGGTGGCCCATTGCCGTCATGTGGACGCGGATCTGGTGGGTTCGGCCAGTTTCCAGGGTGCATTCCACCAGACAGACCGATAAATCCGCCTGCCCCAGGACACGATAATGCGTAATTGCCGATTTGCCGGAATGCGGGCCAACAGGCGCGAAACGCACCCTGTCGGTTGGATGGCGGCCAATATTCTGATCAATCGTACCGCGCAATGTATCAGGCACGCCAATCACCAAGGCCCGATACCGCCGATCAATATCATGGGCCGCAAACAAGGCCGCCAGACCAGCATGGGTCTTATCGGACTTTGCCACCACCAACAGACCGGACGTATCCTTATCGATCCGATGCACAATACCTGGCCGCAGCACGCCGCCGATTCCCTGCAAGCTTTCGCCGCAATGATGTAAAAGGGCATTCACTAGCGTGCCATCCCAATTGCCCGGCGCTGGATGTACCACCATACCGGCCGGCTTGTTGACCACGATTAAATGCTGATCTTCGAACACGACATCCAGGGGAATGTTCTGCGCTTCCGGCACGGCCGCTTCAGGCGGTGGAACAGCAACACTATACCGCTCCCCCATTTTCACACGACCAGAGGCATCGGTGACAACGCGGCCACTGCCCATACGCACACAATCTGCGCGCAACAAGGCCTGAACGCGGCTGCGCGACAGGTCTGGCAGGGAATCAGCAAGGTAACGGTCCAACCGGGCACCGGCTTGTTCCTCAGATACCACCAGATCGACCAGACTGCCGCCACTATCCGGTACCGAACTGTTGAAGATCGCATTATCTTCATCCAGATCGCCATCAACCTCTGGCACTTCACCTTCTGTCTTGCTATCGATCACAGATACCGCCCTTTGGCCACGCCCTATCAGATTTAAGGATTATCACTTATGCCTGCCGATCCAACCCCACCGCCAGACGAAAAGGCGGAAAGCGTCATCCGCAACAATCGCGGCATCGTTATTGTTGTTGCGACCCTTGGCGCATTAATCATCCTTGCCGTCGGCGGCATGATATACGGTATTATGACAAAGTCCGGCAAGCATAGTGATGCCCTGGTCACGGAACAGGCTGATACCGCACCGTCAATTCCCCAGGCTGCGCCGATAACGGGCATGGGGACAATCCTGGAAGTCAACAGCCAACCCGGTCGCCTGTATTTGCATATCCGGACCAAATCCGGTGCGGAAATTCTGCGGATCTATGACGAAAATGGCATCCTGATTTCAGAACTGGAACCGTAAGGATCAGGGGCGCATTCAACCGGGCAGTGGAATGAAATCCACTTCTCCAGTGACAGGCGCGAACCGCCCTTCCTGCCAATCTGTTTTGGCTTGATCGATCCGATCCTTGCGGCTGGACACAAAGTTCCAGAACATGTGGCGCGGGCCGTCCAAAGGCGCGCCGCCACACAGCATCAGGCGGGTATTCTCCTGCGCCGTCACACTGACCGACACACCGGTATGCAGAACAACCATGCGGTCGCTTTCAAACACCGTACCGGCAATCTCGATCGATCCAGACAGGATGTAAACAGCGCGTTCTTCCGTTGCGGTCGGCAAGTCCACTGTGGCGTCGGCCTCCATGCTGATATCGGCATACAGCGTTTCAGAAGGGGTTTCCACCGGTGAACTGTGGCCCCAGGCATCCCCGACGATCAATCCGATGCGATATCCGGGCCCGTCGATCCAGGGAATATCCGCCGCCGCATAATGCTGAAAAGATGGATCGATTTCTTCCTGATCTTTTGGCAGCGCGATCCAGGTCTGAATGCCATAGATTTTGCTGCCTGCATGACGGCTTTCGTCTGGTGTGCGCTCAGAATGCACAATACCCGACCCCGCAGTCATCCAGTTGACCTCCCCCGGGCGAATGGGTTGGACATAGCCCAGACTGTCCCGATGCAGGATTTCCCCTTCGATCAGCCATGTAATGGTCGAAAGGCCAATATGGGGATGCGGGCGGACATCCAGATAGGTATCATTTTCAAAGACGGCGGGGCCCATCTGATCAAAGAAAACAAAGGGCCCTACCGAACGGCGCTCCGCTGCGGGTAATACGCGGCGAACGCTAAAGGCCCCGATATCCTTGGCCTTTGGCACCAGCACGCAATCAACGGGGGCACAATCTGGAACAGCAACCTGGACACATTTAGCAGCATCAAGACGACTCACGATCCCTTGTCCTTTCAAACAGACAATCATCAGAACAGAATTGTTGTTGCGGAGTCTATTGCGTCTCTATTCCATTTTCCAGCGATAGTGCGATCGATTAGTCCAGATCACCCGTTTCGCCCCGGTCGCGCGCGGCCAGATAATCTTCCGTTGTGCGGACTTTCGGGCGCTGACCGGACGCCATTTGCGGGGAATCGTTAAAAACGGATTGAACACGGCAATCCTCACACATTTTCAGGCGATCCGCACCGGCCCCTTCAAACATCCAATGTTTGCCGCTTAAGGTCTCAATCATTTTTTCGATGGTGGATTTAGACGCGAACGCCTTGCCACAGGAGATGCATTCAAAGGGTTCCTCTTCCTTGATCACCACACGGTCGTTGGCTTTTTCGCCAAAGCGATACCGGGATTCCAACGTGATCACCTTTTCAGGACAGGTATTCTTGCACAGGCCACATTGAATGCAGGCGCTTTCCTGGAAGGACAGTTGCGGCTTGTCTGGATTATCCGCCAGCGCATTGGTCGGGCAGGCCCCAACACAGGCCAGACACAATGTACAGCCCTCCACATCAACATTGATGGTACCAAAGGCGCTGCCGGGCGGCAGGCTGATCATATCCGTCGGGCCGGGTGCATTCTTGCGCAGATGTTCTGCAGCCAGGCGCATATTCGTGCGTTTTTCCGGTTGTGGCAGGGAGGCAGACGGGGGTTTAAGCCCTTTCTTCACCTTCGGCGGATCATACAGCGCCGCTTCCAGCGCATCGGGGTCATCTTCCACCAGAACCGTCACCAGCCCGGATTGATAGTCCAGGCCGGACAGGATCGATTCTGCCAACCCAGCCTGTTGCGCCAGCCCATCCAATTCATCCCGATGTTTCTGTGGCACCAGAATGACGACACGATCCGCGCCAAAGGCAAAGGTGGACAACAGGAATTCAGCGCCAATCTGGGTCGGCTCATGCACCGCCAGCGGAATAGCGCGCGACGGCAGGCCACGTCCAAAACGGGCGCTGGCTTCCATCATGCCAAAGCCATGTTCTGCGGCATGTACCACCAGAACCGCCCGCGTGCCCCCCGCCTTCAAATAGGTGGATAACAGTGTCTTGGCGCGGGTCAATAAATGCTGATCACTGGGATAGGCATAGGATGCGGCCTGGGTCGGGCAGACACTGTTACAACTGCCACAGCCCCCGCACAGATAGGGATCAATCGATACCGCATCACCTGCCGGAGAGATTGCGCCGGCCGGACACACATCCAGACACCGGGTACAGCCCGTAATCTGGCTGCGGGAATGGGCACACAGGTCACTGCGAAAGTTGACGTATCGTGGCTTTTCAAATTCCCCGACCAGATCGGATGCGGCAAAGATCGCCTTCTGCACCGCAACCGGATCTTTGGGGTCTGCGCGCAGATAGCCATCCCGGCGTTCATGATTTGTAAACAGGGGCGCACGACCAGACAGATCCAGAATGACATCACATTTCGCCGCAGCACCATTGCTGTACAGACCAAATGACAACTGATCCCGGGATGATGGATTTAGTGGCGCGTAGCTATTCACATTGATTTCAAAGTCACCCAGATGCCCTGCGGCACTGGCAATGCGTCCGGTTGCGGTCATCAGGTCCATAAGGCCCAGCGGCATCAGGTCCCCGACATCCGTCAACAGCAGAGAAACGGTCATGCGCCCATTCAACTGGCGCGCCGCATCCAAGGCGACCTGCCCCGCCCCATATACCAGACAGATTCCCCCGGATTCCATGCTGACGGTCGAAACATCCGGTGCCTTCAGGGCGGCTTCGGCCAGCAGGGCAGCAATCTTGGGGGTTGCGGATTTAGCCTCCTTGGACCAGCCAGCAAATTCCCGGATATTGGCCAATTGCAGGTCCGGGGTCAGGCCCTGTTCGTCCAACGCTTCGGTAAAGGCCGCGCCTTCCTGGGTACAGGCGACGATGACATCGCCGTTCCGACCGGCCTCTACAACACGGCCGATCTGGTCCCGGCATAACAGGTGGTGGACGGTACAGCTTTCCGCACCACAGGCCTTGGCGATGGCAGCACCATCCAATGGCATCGTCTTGGCGCAATCACAGACCAGAACCGTTTTATCACCCATTTTCATGCACTATATCGCTTTTCTATCGTTTGGTTTACCCCAGCGCCTTGAAAGCCGACCAATTGACAAAGCCATGGACACCGGCCTGCATCCCCGGGGCCTTACGGTGCTTTTTGCCCGGATGCAATTGAACCGCCTGATACTGGCTGGCATTTGGATGATCGAAGGCATGCTGTATCGCCATCTGCTCGCTGATGGCACAGACGATCATTACAACAGTTGGATCGGCCTTTGGGTCTGGATAGCAATCCAGGGCATAAACACGCATTTCGCCCGGCAAAGGAGGGATGGACATTGATCCTTATCCCCCGGTGACACTCATATGCCGCGACACGCTTTTCGCACCACGGCGGCGGTCGATGATAAAATCGTGGCCCTTTGGTTTGCGGGTTATCGCCTCCCGGATCGCATCCTCAACCAGATGATTGGCTTCAGACGCCCGCAAGGGGGTCCGCAAATCAGCCGCATCCTCTTGACCCAGACACATATACAGGGTGCCGGTACAGCTCAGTCGAACCCGATTACAGCTTTCACAGAAGTTATGGGTCAGGGGCGTAATAAAACCAACCCGCCCGCCGGTTTCCTTGACCGTCACATACCGCGCAGGACCGCCTGTCGCATAGTCGCTGTCTTCCAGGGTCCAGCGCTTTGCCAGATCGGCACGCACCATGCTTAATGGCCAATATTGATCAATCCGGTTTTCATTGCCGATGTCGCCCATTGGCATGACCTCAATAAAGGTCAGGTCGAAGCCTTCCCCACCGCACCAGGCGACCAGATCATGGATTTCAACATCATTGACACCCTTCAGCGCGACGGCATTGATCTTGACCTTAAGACCCGCACGCTTTGCCGCCTGAAGGCCAGCCATCACCTGATCAAACTTGCCCCAGCGCGTGATTTCCACAAATTTCTGAGGATCCAGCGTGTCAATCGACACATTCACGCGCCGCACGCCACAGGCATACAGATCATCGGCATATTTCGCCAACTGGCTGCCATTGGTGGTCAGTGTCAATTCCTCCAGCGCGCCTGTTTCCAGGTGCCGCCCAAGGGATTTGAACAAGGACATGATGTTGCGTCGAACCAGGGGCTCCCCGCCGGTAATGCGTAATTTCCGCACGCCCATGCCAATAAAGGCGGAAGACACACGATCCAGTTCCTCCAATGTCAGAATCTCTGACTTTGGCAAAAAGGTCATATCTTCCGACATGCAATAGACACAGCGAAAATCGCAACGATCGGTTACGGAGATCCGGAGATATTCAATTTCGCGCCCGAACGGATCGATCAGATCGGCCATATAAAAGCCACCCTTCCATTCCCTAAAATGAGACCATTGATATTATAGGGTCATCTTATTAACGGCCATCCTACGGCCTATACAATGCCCCTTCAACTGGTATTACCACTTAAAGATTTGTCCCGTCACAGACATCGTGGCATTGCCAATGACCATTGTATATACACGGATATGGCATTTTAAGACCCAAACGCCAAGGGCCTGTGCCGCATTGATTATGGTGCTTCAGGGAAATTCTGATAGAACGAGGCCACGCTCATTCGTTAAGGCATTTCATGTTGCGCCGCACCCTTTTGTACCTCTCCCGCAAGGCACCATTGCTGTTGGCATTGGGCGTCTGCATTGGACTGATTGCTCCGGGACTGGCGCAATTCTGTCGCCCGGCATTGGGACCGGCCGTGTGGCTGTTGCTGTTTCTGGCGGCCCTGCGGATTGATTTTCTGCAATCCGTACTGTTGTTGCGCAGGCCAACGGCCCTGATCGCCACAGTGGTCTGGTTGTTGGTGATCACACCCGTTCTGTGCTGGGGGATTCTGAGTGCCCTGCCACCCGGTCAGGGGTTGATGATTGCCCTGATCCTGATGGCGGGCGCGGCCCCCCTGATGTCAACGCCGTCCCTGGCACAGTTATTGGGGCTGGATGACAAGCTTGCCCTGCTGATCATGATTGTCGCCATGGCGCTGGTGCCCTTCACCCTGCCCTTCATCGCCTTGCACCTATTGGATTTGGATCTGGGCATCGATCCCATTAGCTGGAGCATAGACCTCAGCATCTTTGTTGGCAGCGCGGTTGGATCCGCATTCGTTCTACAGAAACTTATAGGACAAAGCCGGATCACGCATGCCAAGGCAGCGTTGGACCTGTCTATTGTCTTTATTTTGGTGCTGTTTTCGATTGCCATCATGGACGGGGTCACCGCCCGTTTAATATCCGAAACAGACTTTGTTTTAGGCGTTATCGCAATCGCCTTTACCGCCTATTTCCTGCTATTGGGCCTCAGCAGCCTGGCAGGGCGCATTTTCGGGGCACGTATCGGGGCCAGCATCGGGTTCATCTGTGCCAATCGCAATGTCGGCATACTCCTGGCGGTTTTGCCCGCCGGGTCCCATCCCGATATCTTCCTGTATTTCGCGATCTGGCAGATGCCGATGTATATCATGCCGTCCCTGCTGGCCCCATATTACCAGCGCATCTTCAAACCGGCACCGCAATAACCGCAACGATATCGCCCATCCCGATCATGCCCGGGAAGTGACGCCCGGTGAAAATGCCTGAAATCCCTGCGAAATATAGGGCTGGCGGACGCCCCGTGCGGGTGATTTCATGCACCACGGCAATCAACTGGCCTTCCTCAACAGTCGCGCCCAGATCGACCTTATATTCGATCAGGCCCGGTGTGTCGCAGGATACGTAACAGCGGTTGTCTGGCATATCCAGATTGATCGTCGGCCCGATCTCCAACTCACCTGGCAGGATTTCCGCATGTTTCAGGAAATTCTCAATCCCCTTGCGGGCAATCCCAACGGTGCGCGCGCTGGAAGACCCGCCACCGCCCAATTCGGTGGAGACAAAGACCAGACCCAGATTTTCCGCCGCCGTGTCATACATGCCAACAGAATCAATCTCCAACAGCATCAGGGAATAGGGCGCATTAAACGCCTTCATCGCCTCCACACAGCGGGCCTGTTGGGATTGGTCAGACAGAAAGTGAGCCGCCGCGAAGGGGACAAAATCCAAGGTCTTACCGCCGGAATGAATATCCAGCACATAATCCGCCCGGGCCAGAATCTGATTCTGGAAAAAGTCCGCGATTTTTTCCGTAACCGTGCCATCCGCGCGACCGGGGAAGGTTCGGTTCAGGTTTCCCCCATCAATCGGCGAGGTTCGTGACTTGTTCAAAAAGGCCGGATAGTTGAAGGCCGGAACAATGATGATCCGCCCTGTGACATCCTGGGGGTCAATACGCGATGCCAGGTCATACAGGGCAATCGCGCCTTCATATTCATCACCATGATTGGCCCCGGTCAGGACGGCAGTTGGGCCGCTGCCGTTCTTGACCACTGTGACAGGGATCATGATCGATCCCCATGCGGATTCGTCGTGGGAATAGGGTAACCTTAGAAACCCATGCTGCACACCATCCTGATCAAAATCAACGGTTGGCGAAATTGGGTTGCTCGCCATACAGGTCCCCTTTTCCCAGACTTAATCTTACAGACTTAATCTAATAGACTTAACCCAACACAGCTTTCACCGCCTCGACTGTCTTTGCAACAATCGTGTCGGCTTCGTCCTTGGTCACGCATAGCGGGGGGGCAAACCCCAGGATATCCCCCTGTGGCATCGCCCGCGTGATCAATCCACGCTCCAGCGCCGCCGCTGACAAGGCCGGGCCCATTTTCTTGGCCGGATCAAAGAACACGCGATCTGCCTTGTCATCGACAAATTCAACCGCGCACATCAGGCCTTCACCGCGCACTTCCCCGACATGGGGATGGTCGGCCAATGCCTGCTTCATAGTCTTGTTCAGATAGGCCCCGACAGTTCCGGCATTTTCAACCAGGCCCAGCTTGTCCACCAGGTTCAGATTGGCAACACCGGCAGCGGCACAAATCGGATGGGCGGAATAGGTCCAGCCATGGCCAATCGCGCCCATCTTGTCAGACCCCTGCTCCAGGATCGCCCATAATTTGTCAGAAATAATCGATCCGGACAGCGGCGCATAGGCAGAGGTCAGACCCTTGGCGATGGTGATGATATCAGGCTTCATTCCGTAATGGGCGGAACCGAACATGCTGCCCAGCCGCCCAAAGCCGGTGACGACCTCATCAGCGATTAACATGACATCATATTTATCCAGGATCGCCTGAATTTTCTGCCAGTAACCGGGGGGTGGCGGCACCAGTCCACCTGTTCCCATCGCCGGTTCCCCGATAAAGGCAGCAACCGTATCCGGGCCTTCAGCCAGGATCATTTCTTCCAGCTTATCAGCGCAATGCTGCGCAAATTCCTCTGGCGACTGATCCAGGTTTTCCCGGCGATAATAATACGGTGCTTCAGTATGCAGGATCGGCGCACGCGGCAAATCAAACGCATTGTGGAACAGTGCCAAGCCGGTCAGTGACCCCGTCATGATCCCCGACCCATGATAGCCCCGCCAGCGGGAGATGATCTTCTTCTTCTCCGGGCGCCCCATGATGTTATTGGCATACCAGACCAGCTTGATATTGGTCTCGTTCGCATCGGAACCCGACAGGCCGAAATAGGTGTGGTTCATGCCTTCCGGGGCGCGATCCGCGATCATCTTCGACAGGCGAATGGCAGGCTTGGACGCATGACCGACATAGGCATGATAATAGGCCAGTTCATGCGCCTGTTCGGAAATCGCATCGGCGATCTCTGTCCGGCCATACCCGACATTCACGCAATACAGGCCCGCAAACGCATCCAGGCAGCTATTGCCTTCGGCATCTGTGATATAAACGCCTTTACCGGATTCAATAATGCGGTGGGGCGTCTCCCCCCGCGCATGGGCACCCATTGCGGTGGACGGGTGAAAAAAGTGATCCCGGTCCCATTCTTCTAGCGGCTCGTTTCTTAACATATCAATCACTCCACAAGGGTTAGGTCGCCGTAGTCGCGGCAGACATATTTAACATCAGTAAAGGCTTCCATGCCCTGGCGTGCGCCTTCGCGACCAAGACCGGACTGTTTCATCCCGCCAAACGGAATAGGGGCGCCCGTCACCTTCGTTCTGTTCACCGCGACCATGCCGTATTGCAGGCCCCGGCTCATGCGAAATATGCGCCGCGGATCGATCGTATGCATATAGGCGATCAATCCATATTCTGTGTCATTTGCCCGTTCCAGAATAGCCCCTTCAGTGTCAAAAGGTGCAATCGCTGCGACGGGACCGAAGGTCTCTTCCTGAAAGATCAGGGCATCCGCTGGCACGTCGACCAGGACGGTCGGTTGATAGAATAGCGGCCCCTGCTCATGCCGGGCACCGCCCACCAGACAGCGCGCCCCTTTGGACAGGGCATCTGCAACATGGGCTTCCTGCTTAGCAACCGCGCGCTCATTCATCAATGCCCCGATATCCGGGTCATCCATGCCATACGCGACAGTAAGCGCCGCGGTACGTGCTGCGAATCGCTCACAGAAGTCCGCATAGACGCCCCGCTGAACATAGAACCGGTTGGCCCCCAGACAGTCCTGACCCGACGTTGCGAATTTCGCAGCAATGGCGCTGTCCACGGCGCGATCCAGGTCTGCATCGTCAAACACGATAAACGGCGCATGCCCGCCCAGTTCCAGCACCAGACGCTTCACCGTCTTGGCGCTGCGGGCATACAGCAATTGCCCGATTTCCGTCGACCCGGTGAAAGACAGCGCCCGCACGCGGGTATCGTCGGTCCAGGGGGTGACAATGGTTTCAGGCTCCCCCGTCACGACATTGAAGACACCGGGTGGAATGCCCGCGCGGCGCGCCGTCTCGGCCAGGGCCAGTGCTGAAAAGGGGGTTTCCTTGGACGGATGCACAACAACGGTGCAGCCCGCCGCCATGGCCGCGGTCGCCTTGCGGGTGATCATCGCACAGGGAAAATTCCAGGGGGTGATCAGGGCCGCGACGCCAACGGGTTCGCGCCACAATTCAACTTCTGCATCCGGCAGGTGAGATGTCACACCTTCAATATTCGGGCGCTTGGTTTCTTCGGCATAGAATTCCATGAAGGACGCCGCATAGGCGATTTCGCCCCGCGCCTCTGAAATTGGCTTCCCCTGTTCCATCACCATCAGGGTCGCCAGATCTTCCCGGGCTTCGTTCACCAGATCAAACCATCGCCGCAACAGGGCGGCGCGATCCTGGGGTAACATCACAGACCAGGCCGGAAATGCCCGATGCGCCGCATCCACGGCCTTGCGGCTTTCCTGTGCACTCATTGCGGCCACATGACCGATCACCGCGCCATTGCCTGGATCGGTGACAGCGATCGTCTTCCCCGACGCGGCATTGACCCATTGGCCATCAATGAAGCTGGCTGTTTGAAACAGGGACGCATTGAACAAACGATCCGGCGGAGAGGACAATTCCTGCGACATGGCACCTCACTGATTCGATAGAGCAAACCCCGTGCAGATGGTGACATCTGCGGCGATGGTTTGCGAAAAACAACAAGCCAGAACACCGTGTGCGCGCTGTGTGCCCGCAGGATGCCCCGGAAAGCGGATGGGTAGATTACTCAGATGCCGCTACCATAGATCAGATTGCGGCGAAGAACCGATGTAAGGGAAAGGGATTGGACGGTGTTTCACCGATATTTCAGGAGGCAGACCGACGATTCTTCGGTTCATTGAGGTCCAGAAGGTCCAACGGGACGGCTGTTCGCTTGATGGATTTGGTGACGACATAGCTGTAATAGCGCTTTACACCAAACCCCGCAGACAGCATTTCATCGACCAGGGTCTGATAGGCAGCGATGTCCTGGGTCACCACCCGAAGCATGTAATCAATGCCCCCCCCGACAGCCCAGCATTCGACCACTTCAGGGATCGTCTCTATTCCCTTTTCGAAGGCCTGAAAGTCGCTGGAACGATGGCTTTCCAGTTCAACAGACATCAAAACTTCTGCTGCACCGGTCAACAGTTTTGGATTGATCCTGGCCTCATATCCGATGATGATTCCCGCCCGTTCCAGACGCTGCAAACGCTCCCAACAAGCGGCGGGGGACAGGTTGACACGCTCCGCCAGGGCCGCCTTTGTCAGACGCCCCTCGGTTTGTAATATGGTCAAAATTTTTAAATCACGATCATCCAGACTGGTCATGCCGCTTTCCTTTTTTGCCGATTGTGGCGTCGGCACGGGCACTTGTCACGCGCCACAAGTCGTAGCACAGTTTCAAAACATCGCTTTGTGATGATCCCTTTGTGAATGGAGAAATATATGCCGGGAACCGATCTGCCCTTCTCTGCTGCGGAATATGCCACGCGTCTGGCCAAGACCCGCAAGGCCATGGACGCCAAGGGCGTTGATCTGCTTTGGGTGACCGACCCGTCCAACATGTCCTGGCTGACCGGATATGACGGTTGGTCGTTTTATGTTCATCAGGGCGTCCTGGTGCCACCGGATGGGCTGCCAATCTGGTGGGGGCGCAATCAAGATGCCAACGGTGCCTATCGCACGGTTTACATGAACGACGATCACGTCCTGTCCTATCCTGATATCTATGTGCAATCCACAGAGCGCCACCCGATGGATCAACTGTCGGGTATTATCGAAGATCGCGGCTGGGGCGGACTGCGCATCGGCATTGAGATGGACAATTACTACTTCTCTGCCAAGGCGTTTCAATCCCTGCAACAACACCTGCCGAATGCAAAATTTGTCGATACGACAGGATTGGTGAACTGGCAGCGCGGCATCAAGTCGGAAACTGAAATCGCATATATGCGTAAGGCCGCGAAGATCGTGGACCGCATGCATGGCGTGATCGCCGCAAAGATGGAACCTGGCATCCGCAAGTGCGATATTGTGGCCGATATTTTCCATACCGGCATTGAAGGAACGCCGGAATATGGCGGCGACTATCCCGCCATCGTGCCCCTATTGCCGACAGGGCCGAATGCCGCAGCGCCCCATCTGACCTGGGATGATGCCCCGATGGAAACGGGTGCGGGGACGTTCTTTGAGATCGCAGGCTGTTACAAACGCTATCACACGCCGTTGAGCCGCACGGTTTTCCTAGGCAAGCCGCCACAGCATATCATTGATGCGGAAAAGTCCCTGCTGGACGGATTGCAGGCGGGTATTGAGGCGGCGGTTGCCGGCAACCGCGCCTGTGATATCGCCAATGCTCTGGCGGAGGAATTGCGCAAGGGCAAGATCGAACGCTCAGCCCGCTGCGGCTATGCGATCGGCATCAGCTATCCCCCCGATTGGGGCGAACGCACCATCAGCTTCCGCGAAACCGACCAGACCGAATTAAAGCCCGGCATGACATTCCATTTCATGCCCGGCCTGTGGATGGAAAGTTGGGGCCTGGAAATCACCGAAAGCATCCTGATCAAGGAAAGCGGCCCGGCCGAATGCCTGACCTCCTATCCCCGCGAAATGATCATCAAGGAATAGCGCATCAAGTAACGACCCGATCCCGATTGGGGGAGATGCCAAATTTCCTGACATATTCACGGCTGAATTGGGTCGGGCTTTCATAGCCTACTTCATAGGCGATTTCTGTCACCGGGCGATTGCTGGACGTTAGGCGTTGTCGCGCCTCCAGCAATCGCAGGTCCTTTTGATACCGCAGGGGTGTCGTTGCTGTCACCGCCTTAAAATGCTCGTGGAAGCTGGACACGCTCATCCCTGCGATTTCAGACAGTTCATTGACACGGACCGGAACAGCCAGGTCGGCCCGAATTCGCGATATGGTTCGCGCAATCCGGCTGGCGTGACTGTCCAATTGACCCAGATGGCGCAACATTTCCCCATGACGGGCCTGTAACAGCCTGAAATGCACTTCCCGCCGATGCTGGGAGAGCAGGATGCGTTGTTCCATCGGATTATCGACTAAGTTAAACAAACGGGCCATGGCCTCTTCCAGCAGGGCATCTGCTGTGCCAACAGCGATTGCCTTCTGGTCCCCTGTAACCGGCTCCATTTCACGGATTTCAGCGGCCAGTCCCCGGATCAGTGCAATATCCAGTTCCAGAGCAATCGCGACATAGGGACGATCCGGACCAGCGACCGTCACACGGGCAACGGTGGGCAAATCCAGGCTGACAATCAGCGACTGGCCCTCACCGAACCGCACAGACCGGTTTCCCAGAAAGGATTCTTTGGCCCCCTGAAGCACGAGGCATAACAGCGGCTTATAGATCATGCCCTCCAATGCCGTGGGTCGGGTACACCGCACGATGGACAGTCCCTTGATATCGGTTTCAAAGGGCGTATGGGGCACCGCTTTTGCATCGGCATAGCGGCAAATGCGTTCGACAAGGTCCGACCGGGCCATCCTCTTCTCCGTAGAAATTTCCATAAACCATACTGATTTTTATGGGTTTAACCATTCCAACCGCACCAATTCTGGAGAATCAGGCAAGAATTTAAGAGTAAGAGGCAGGCAAATATCATGGGGCCACCGTATTTTCAGGGCACAGCAACAAAAGGAGTGCCCTATGCCTCAGAAAATCGCCCTTATCACCGGCGGAAGCCGCGGTCTTGGTCGCAGCGCCGCCGAACATTTAGCCCTGGCTGGTGTGCCGGTCATCATCACCTATCGCACCGGCAAAGCAGAAGCAGACTCAGTTATTGCCACGATCCGAAAGAACGGGGGCAGCGCCACATCGCTTCAACTGGACATGACCGACACGGCATCGTTTTCAGAATTTGGGGCAGAATTGAAATCTATCCTGACACGGGACTTCGGCAGGCGGACCCTTGATTTCCTGGTCAACAATGCGGGATCAGGGATCTACAAATCCATCGCAGACACGACGGAGGCTGAATTCGATACCCTGATGAATGTCCATCTGAAAGGCGTCTTTTTCCTGACGCAACGCTTACTGCCGATGATTGCAGATGGCGGACGCATTTTGAATGTATCCTCTGGCCTAACACGGTTTTCACTGCCCGGATATGGCGGTTATGCCTGTATGAAAGGCGCGGTTGAGGTATTCACACGCTATCTTGCCCAGGAATTGGGTGGCCGCAACATCGCCGTCAACACTTTGGCCCCCGGTGCCATTGAAACTGACTTTGGCGGCGGCGTGGTGCGGGACAATGTGGAAATCAATCACATGATCGCCGCCTCTACCGCAATGGGTCGGGTTGGTCTGCCCGACGATATTGGCAAGGCTGTTGCGGCACTGTTGATCAGTGACAGCCAATGGATGACAGGTCAGCGGATCGAAGTATCAGGGGGCCAGAACCTGTAACCCATTCATATTCCCAAATTGGATCATTGCAGAAAGAGGTCGGGATCCACCGTAATACCTAAGCCGGGACCGGATGGGCCAAACAGCATTCCTTCCGCAGTCGCTGGCATCCCCGTTGCGTTCTGTACCGTGACCCAGTTCATGAAATCAACGGTATGGGCACGATGTGCTTTGGGGGTGGATAGCATCATATGGGCGGTAGCAGCGGTGTTGATCGTGCTGCCGCCCGTATCTTCGATTGTGACCTTCAGGCCCAGGGAGACGGCGATATCGCGCATCAATCGGGTGGGACCTATGCCCCCGATCCGGGCAATCTTGAGGGTCGCGCCGGAAATCACGCCATCCTGATGGGCACGCAATAAATCTGCTAACGTCACCAGTCCCTCGTCCAGCACCATGGGCTTTGCGCAGCGCTGGGCAATCGTGCGGTTATCGGCATAAGCCATGCAGGGTTGTTCCAGCCAATAATCAATGTCGCGCGTGCGATCAACGAATCGCAGCCCGTCTTCCAACAGCCAGCCGCCATTGGCATCGGCATATAACGGCACATCGTTTGGGACAGCGGCGCGCACAGCCTTCAACCGTTCAACATCCTCCAAGGGATCGGCACCAACCTTTACCTGCAGGCGGCGATAACCCCGCCTCACATAATCCTGTGCCTTTTGCGCCATGGCATCCGGATCGGCCTGGCCGATGGAGCGATACAAGGGCACGGAGTCGCCATCCGCGCCCCCCAATAAATCACTGAGGGGGGAGTCCATGACCCGCGCCGCCAGATCCCAGGCCGCCATATCTATGGCAGACTTTACGGCAGGCTGTCCCAACATGGCATGGTTCAGGGCATCCGCCAGCCTGTCGGGGGCCGTCGCGGATAGACCAATTGTGACCGGCAACAAACGCTCAATCCCTGCCCGCATTGCTTCTGGAAAGGCCTCTGCATAAAAGGCCCCAAGGGGCGCGGCCTCCCCCCAGCCAATCGTCCCATCCTCTGCTTCCAGGGCGACGATGCAGCTATCAAATCCATCCTCGGTCTGGCCCCGACAAATATAGGGGCCATCCGCAAAGGGCTGACTCTGGCGATAGAGACGGGCAGTTTTGATTTTCATGCACTGACACTACGCCGAAACGAAAACAGCCCGCAAGACTGCGGGCTGTTTCCAGATGACTATGCCACCAGTCTATTTATACGCGGGGCTTTGTGCGGCCTGAAGCTTCGCTTCGGCGGTTGCCAATGCCAGACGCGCCTTGGCCTGCGCATCCTCATCCTTGGCGGACCCAACATCGTCGGTGCAATCCTTGACCATCTGCTGTGCGGCGGAAACATCAATGTCTTCCACCGGTGTCGCAGTATCGGCCAGAACCGTGCAACGATCCGGTGTCACTTCCAAAAACCCGCCCGCGACGAACAAGCGTTTTTCAACAGAATTGCCATTGAAAATGCAGATCGTGCCTGGGCGGATCGTGGTAATGACCGGCGCATGTCCGGGCAAGATACCCATATCCCCCTCAGCGGCAGGCAGTACCACCATATCGACCTCGCCAGAGAAAAGCAGCTTCTCTGGGGAGACGAGTTCGAAGGTCACCTTGTCCGACATATCTTCACTTCCTCTGCGGTAAAAAGAGCGTCTGAATTACAGCAGCGATTAGGCTGCAGCAGCCGCCATTTTCTTCGCTTTCTCAACAGCTTCTTCGATCGTGCCAACCATATAGAAGGCTGATTCCGGCAGATCGTCATATTCACCGTTCACAATCGCCTCGAACCCTTTGATCGTGTCGGCCAGTTCAACGAATTTACCAGGAGAGCCGGTGAAGACTTCCGCAACGTGGAATGGCTGGGACAGGAAGCGCTGGATCTTACGGGCGCGGGCGACGGTCAGTTTGTCTTCTTCCGACAATTCGTCCATGCCCAGGATCGCGATGATTTCCTGCAGACCCTTATACTGCTGCAGGGTTTCCTGTACGCGGCGAGCAACGCGGTAATGCTGTTCACCAACGGTGGCCGCATCCAGAATGCGCGAGGTGGAGTCCAACGGATCCACAGCCGGATAAATCCCAAGCTCTGCAATGGAGCGCGACAACACGGTCGTTGCATCCAAGTGAGCAAAGGTTGTTGCAGGTGCCGGGTCGGTCAAGTCATCCGCAGGCACATACACGGCCTGAACCGAGGTGATCGAACCCTTATGGGTGGAGGTGATGCGTTCCTGCATCGCGCCCATATCGGTCCCCAGGGTCGGCTGATAGCCCACAGCGGAGGGAATACGGCCCAACAGAGCGGACACTTCCGAGCCAGCCTGCGTAAAGCGGAAGATGTTATCCACGAAGAACAGCACGTCCTGGCCTTCTTCATCACGGAAATATTCCGCCTGGGTCAGGCCGGTCAGCGCCACACGGGCACGCGCGCCAGGAGGTTCGTTCATCTGACCGTAGACCAGCGCCACTTTCGAGTCGCCTTCCAGGTCGATAACCCCTGATTCCATCATTTCGTGGTACAGGTCATTTCCTTCACGGGTCCGTTCCCCGACGCCCGCGAAAACAGAATAACCACCATGGCCTTTCGCAATGTTGTTGATCAATTCCATGATCAACACGGTCTTGCCCACGCCAGCACCCCCGAACAGACCGATCTTACCGCCCTTCGGATACGGGGTCAGCAGATCCACGACCTTAATCCCGGTGACAAGCTGTTCCGTTTCGGTTGCCTGATCGACATAGGCCGGGGCTTCGCGGTGGATTGGATAGCTCATCTTGTTGCCGATGGGGCCACGCTCGTCGACGGGCTCGCCAATCACGTTCATGATACGACCCAGCGTTTCAGGACCAACCGGAACCTGGATGGAATCACCGGTATCCAGCACTTCCTGGCCGCGAACCAGACCTTCGGTCGTGTCCATGGCGATGGTGCGCACCGTCTTTTCACCCAGATGCTGCGCGACTTCCAGCACCAGTGTACGATCGCCGATCTTGGTCGTTACCGCGTTCAAAATCGCGGGCAGATCGCCTTCAAAGGCAACGTCGACGACGGCACCCAGAACCTGCGTGATCTTACCGGTAGTCTTGCTCATGTCGTGCTCCTGTCTCGGACTTCTAGTCTGTTAGAGCGCCTCAGCGCCCGAGATGATTTCGATCAGTTCTTTAGTAATCATAGCCTGGCGTGCGCGGTTATAGGTAATGCTGAGCGAGCTAATCATATCGCCTGCATTCCGCGTCGCATTATCCATTGCGGTCATCCGCGCCCCTTGTTCGGAGGCAAAGCTTTCCAGCAAGCTGCGATAGACCTGAACCGACAGGTTCTTGGGCAACAAGGCTTCCAGGATTGCTTCTTCATCCGGCTCAAACTCATATTGAGAGTCACCGATGCCTGAATCCTGGTCTTCATCATCTTTCTTGCCGACAGATGTGAAGGGAATCAGTTGCAACGGCGTGACTTCCTGAGTCAGCGCGGAAATGAACTTGTTATAATACAGCGTGCAAACATCGAATTCACCGGCCTCGAACATCTCAACGACCTTCGTGACGATTTCATCTGCCTGCTCGAAAGCTGGATAGGGTTTCACCAGTTCTTCGAACGTGGCAACCAGCTTGTCCCGATGATCGCGACGCAGCAGGGACACCCCTTTACGACCGACCGCGATTACCTTCACGGTTTTGCCCTGGTCCGTCAGTTCAACAATCCGGCGCTTTACCGCACGAACGATTGAGCCGTTGAAACCACCGCACAAACCACGATCCGACGTAATGACGACCAGCAAATGGGTCTTGTCATCCCCGGTACCAGCCAACAATTTTGGTGCGCCCTCTTTCGACACACCATCGGCCAGCGACCCCAGCATCCGTTCCATACGCTCGGCAAAGGGGCGTGCGGCTTCAGCCGATTCCTGACCACGTTTCAGTTTCGCCGCAGCCACCATCTTCATCGCTGAAGTGATGCGGCGGGTCGACTGAACGCTAGAAATGCGTGTCTTTAAGTCCTTAAGAGACGGCATGTCTTATCCCGATACCTGCAGTGTCGTTTCCAGGTCAGGCCGAAAGCCTGCCCTGAGCGAGCGCCTTAATCCTTACGCGTATGTTTTCACAAAAGCGTCCAACAGGGCGACAATGGCCTTTTCAGTGTCTTCATCCAGAACACCGGTCGAATCGATCTTGTCCAGAACCTTCTTGTGGTCCGCACGCGCATGATCCAACAGCTTGGATTCAAAGCGGTTCACATCGCCAACTGGGATTTTGTCCAGATAGCCCTTTGTTCCGGCATAGATGGACAGAACCTGTTCAGACACTTTCAGCGGTGAATACTGAGGCTGTTTCAGCAATTCTGTCAGACGGGCACCACGGGCCAGCAACTGGCGGGTCGAAGCGTCCAGGTCCGATGCGAACTGCGCGAAAGCTTCCATTTCACGATACTGCGCCAATTCCAGCTTAATCGATCCGGATACCTTCTTCATTGCCTTGGTCTGGGCGGCGGAGCCAACGCGGCTAACCGACAGACCAACGTTAATGGCCGGGCGGACACCCTTATAGAACAGGCTGGTTTCCAGGAAGATCTGACCATCCGTAATCGAAATCACGTTGGTTGGAATATAGGCCGACACGTCGTTCGCCTGGGTTTCAATAACCGGCAGAGCGGTCAAAGAACCAGCCCCATGCGCATCGCCCATTTTCGCGGCGCGCTCCAGCAAACGGGAGTGAATATAGAACACATCCCCCGGATAGGCTTCACGGCCTGGCGGGCGGCGCAGCAACAGCGACATCTGACGATAGGCAGTCGCCTGCTTGGACAGATCGTCATAGAAAATGACCGCATGCATGCCGTTGTCACGGAAATATTCACCCATTGCGCAACCGGTATACGGTGCCAGGAACTGCAGAGGCGCAGGATCCGACGCCGTTGCGGCCACAACGATGGTGTATTCCATGGCGCCCAGATCCGTCAGGGTCTTAACGACCTGCGCAACCGTGGAGCGTTTTTGACCAATGGCAACATAGATACAGAAGAGTTTCTTCGTATCATCATCGCCCGCATTGGTCGGCTTCTGATTCAGAATGGTATCGACGATCACCGCCGTCTTACCGGTCTGGCGGTCCCCAATGACCAATTCGCGCTGACCACGGCCAATCGGCACCAAGGCGTCCAGCGCCTTCAGTCCGGTTTGAACCGGCTCGTGCACGGATTTACGCGGGATAATGCCAGGGGCTTTCAATTCAGCCAGGGCGCGCTCTGTCGAGTCGATCGGCCCTTTACCATCAATTGGGTTACCCAGACCATCGACAACACGGCCCAACAGCCCCTTGCCGACGGGCACGTCCACGATGGACCCTGTGCGTTTTACCGTGTCACCTTCTTTAATGGCGCGGTCACTGCCGAAAATCACGACACCGACATTGTCGGTTTCAAGGTTCAGGGCCATGCCCTTCACACCACCAGGAAATTCAACCATTTCCCCGGATTGGACATTGTCCAAGCCGTACACGCGCGCAACGCCGTCACCGACGGAAATCACTTGCCCGACTTCAGCAACATCGGCTTCGGCACCGAAATTCTTGATCTGGTCTTTGAGGATTGCAGAAATTTCTGCGGCCCGGAGTTCCATCTCTTTAAGCTCCCTTCATCGCAAGCTTCAAGCGCTGCAGTTGTGACGCGACCGACGTGTCGATCATCCGACTGCCGACTTTGACGATAAGACCGCCGATCAACGACGGGTCCACTTTTTGCGAGACGGCGATTTTGCCTCCCACAGCTTTCTTCAACGCCTCTTCCACGGCCGCCACCTGCTCTTTGCTGAGCGGCTTTGCAGAGGAGACTTCAGCGCTAACCTCACCGCGGCGCTTGGCCAATTCGGTCAGATAAGCCTGTGCAATTGGTTTGATCGCAGCCAGACGCCGGCTTGCCGCAGCATAGGCCACGAACCGGGTGGTCAGATCACTCAGCTTGGCCTTTTCGGCAACAGCCCCCATTGCCGCACCTTGATCAGCGCGGGAAATAACGGGGCTGCGCACCATGCGCCGCAAGTCGTCTGAACTGTCTATAAGAGAACTGAGCGTGCGAAGGTCATCCGCAACGACATCCAGTTGTTTGTTTTCATCGGCCAGATCGAACAGCGCTTTCGCGTAACGATCGGCGATTTCATTTACGCCACCTTTGGCTGCCACGGCTGGGAAACCCCCTAAAAAAAATTCGTTGCAGTCACGTCCAACGATTTCAGTCTTCCCTGTCGTCCCCCACCGCATTCATGCAACAGAGACAGTTCAGACTGAAATCCGACGGGAAACACCGAAACCAGCAGCAAATCGCCTTTTTGGTAACAGTACGCCCCAAGTCCGAGCGGGATTTAGCATAAGGGTCCGACCCGTGCAACAAGACTCAGGCATGGTTTTTCCGCTAAAATTGCTGCAACGCATAAAATCCGCAGAAACACAGGTAAAGTGGGGGTTCCAAAGGGCAAAAAAACAGGGGGCTTTCACCATCATCCATTAAGGATCACACTGAAATTCGAAATTGGGGTGGTTTCCAAGTTGATTTGAAGTTTGCGGGGGATACGGTGGCGATTGGTTCCGATGCTGTATGGCTGCGGCGCATTAAAGCGCCCGGTGCAGAAACTCTGGCTTTTTTATATGGACTTGAAGCTGTTGCACGAGGAACAGCATCGGCGGTTCTGCCCATCGATACAGTTCGGCTGTTGGGTTCGGATGAAGCGGTCA
Organism: Rhodospirillaceae bacterium; assembly: GCA_002709955.1. Taxonomy (GTDB): domain Bacteria; phylum Pseudomonadota; class Alphaproteobacteria; order UBA8366; family Aestuariispiraceae; genus Pacificispira. The sequence goes on along the minus strand of PAQY01000007.1, from coordinate 115,085 downwards.
GCTTTTGCGTTCTGGCGGCCTCCGCCGTGGCGATTCCCTCAGTGCTGGCCGCCCCTGCCCTGGCCAGTCGGTTCGGTCGACCGACCCTGCTGAGTATTTTCTGTATTATAGGGGCCCTGGCGGCGGTCCTGTTTTCATTAAACATCGCAGATGTGCAAGTTCTGGGCTTTATCCTGCGCGCCCTTGGCGTCGGGCTGGTCAGCATCTGTTTGAATCTTTTCGTTATGGATTATGTAAGGCGCGGCGATCTGGGCCGATCTGAGCCGATTCGAATGCTGGCGCTTGGGGTAGGATGGATCATCGGGCCCATGATTGGCGTCTTGCTGGCACGCTATGTCTCTCATGCAGCGCCCTATTATTTTTCTGCGGCATCCATGTTGACCTTGATGGCGGTATTCTGGCTGTTGCGATTCAAATCTGCGCCCGGCGTCCGACCAACGCAAAATCGGGCTTTTCGGAATGTTCTGGGTCATCTGCATGAATTCATGCGGCAAAAGCGACTGTTGCATGCCTGGATCAACGCCACCGGGCGGGCCTTTTTCTGGATGTGCTTTTTTCTGTACACCCCAATCTATGCCGTAAAGACCGGGATGGGTGAAGTTGTCGCCGGGGCCCTTTTATCCCTGGGTACATTTGGCATGTTGGCCATGCCATTCTGGGGCAGAATTGCCCGCCACATTGGTATCCGTCGCATGGCGATGGCCTGCTTTACAATTGGTGCAACCGGGTGCGCGGTAGCCTGCGCCTTTGTCAGCATGCCGATCATCGGTGCTGCCGGGCTATTATGCGCTGCCCTGGCAATGTCGGCGAATGACAGCTATGGGAATTCTCTTTTCTTTCGGGCCTGCCGCCCCAGTCGTCGCACGGAGATGACCCCGACATTCACCACGTATCGCGATATCGCAGAACTGATCCACGCCGCAATTTTTTCAGTATTGCTGATTTTTTTTGGTATTCAGGTCGTTTATCTGGTTCTAACGCTTATCTTGATTGGACTGGCTATATTGTCGCGGCGCATTCACCCCAGGCTATAGGGTATCTTGTTTGAGCGCATGCGAGCGCATGATGCGTATCTTGTTTGAGCGCATGCGAGCGCATGATGCGTATCTGGTTTGAGCTCATGCGAGCGCATGATGCTCTAGAAGCTTTGATTTTATGGTCAAAGGGGCGTTAGGTGTCGCCAATTATGGTCGAATAAGCAGATAGGTTAAAACGTGGCAAGAGCAGCAGGTGGACGGTATTCATCCGAAGGACCGGAGCGTCCCAAGGGACGCGACATGAAGATCCTGCGGCGTACCCTTGGATTTCTAAAACCCTATAAAAAGCAGGTGTTTTATGCACTCACCGCCCTGGCGATCACTGCCGGATCCGTTCTGGCATTGGGACAGGGCTTGCGCGTCCTGATTGATGGTGGGTTTTCCAGCGGCGATCCTGACGCCCTGAATAAATCGCTGCTGGCCCTTCTTGGCCTGTCCATCGTCATGGCAGTAGGCGGCTATTTTCGGTTCTATATGGTTACCTGGCTGGGCGAACGAGTGGTGGCGGACCTGCGAAATGCCGTCTTTGACCGTGTCTTGCGCCTGGACCCGGCATTTTTTGAGATCACCAAGACCGGGGAAATTTTGTCCCGGCTGACGACAGACACCGCCTTGCTGCAATCCATCATTGGGTCCAGTGCCTCCATGGCGTTGCGCAATGCGCTGATGCTGGTCGGGGGTATTGGCATGATGGTGATCACCAATGCCAAGCTGACCGCGCTGGTCCTGCTGGTCGTGCCAATCGTTGTTATCCCGATCATGACGATTGGCCGGCGCGTGCGTGTCCTGTCGCGCCACAGTCAGGATCGAATTGCGGATGTCGGCTCCTTTGCCGAAGAAAACCTGAACGCCATCCGAACGGTTCAGGCCTTCACCCATGAAGGTGTTGACCGTCGCCGCTTTGGCGATGAAGTCCGGAATGCTTTTGATACGGCGATCCAGCGCACACAGCTGCGCGGTGTTCTGACGGCTGTTGTGATATTGCTGGTTTTCGCCTCCATCGGGGTCATTCTGTGGGTCGGGGGCAATGATGTGATGCAGGGCGCGATCACAGGCGGCGAATTGGCAGCCTTTGTCTTTTACGCCACGGTCGTCGCCTTTTCCGTTGGTATTATTTCAGAAGTCTATGGCGAATTACAGCGCGCAGCGGGCGCAACGGAACGGTTGGTGGAATTGCTGGAAGCAGAACCACAGATCAGCCCCCCGGCCAGCCCCGTCGCCCTGCCCGAACCACCGCAAGGGCGGGTTGTCTTCGACAATGTGACATTCAAATACCCCTCCCGTCCCAATTCAGCCGCGTTGCAGAATTTCTCGCTGACCATCGAACCGGGCCAGAGCGTTGCCCTTGTCGGTCCATCCGGGGCGGGGAAAAGCACCGTTTTTCAATTGCTGCTGCGGTTCTATGACCCACAAGCAGGCCACATCCTGTTGGACGGGGTTGATCTGTCCCAGGCGGATCCCCAGGCGCTGCGCCAGCGCATGGCGTTGGTGCCACAGGACCCGGTGATCTTTGGCACGTCGGGCAGGGAAAACATTCGCTATGGCCGCCCCGAAGCCGGGGATGATGACGTGACGCAGGCCGCACGCGACGCTGCTGCCCATGACTTTATCACCGCCCTGCCCGATGGGTATGACACATTCCTGGGGGAGAAGGGATTGCGGCTGTCGGGTGGCCAGAAGCAACGCATCTCCATCGCCCGCGCGGTGCTGCGCAATCCGTCAGTTCTATTGCTGGACGAGGCGACCAGCGCCCTGGATTCTGAGAATGAACGCCTGGTCCAGGCTGGATTGGAGCGATTGATGCAGGGCCGTACGACACTGATCATCGCCCATCGACTGGCAACGGTTATCAATGCAGACCGGATAGCGGTTATTGAGGAGGGACGGATCGTTGCAACAGGCACCCATGATGAGTTGCTGACCACCAGCCCGCTGTATAAGCATCTGGCGGAACTGCAATTCAGCCAGCCAATATTGGCGGGTAAGGAAGATGCTTGATTTATAATGCCCCACCGGGCTGAATTGCGACCAAGCCATTGACCCATAGCCTAAACCGCCGGAAGAGGCCGCCATTATGAACACGTCCAATCTTGATCGTCTTCGCCAGAAATATCGATCCGACTCCGCGGAACCCTTTCATGATCCGGACTTCAAGAAAGTGGCTGCGACGATCTTTGACGATGCAGGCACGCGCCAGGCCCCATTTGCCGGTGTCTCTACCTTTCTGGATGCGCCCTGGCATGAAGTCGATCCGAAATCACCGGATTTTGGAGATTTGCAGGTCGCCATGGTCGGCGTGCCGATGGATCTGGGTGTCACCAACCGCCCAGGTGCGCGGTTTGGTCCCCGCGCCGTGCGCACGATTGAGCGGATCGGCCCCTATAACCACGTTCTGAAATGTGCCCCCGTATCAGAATTGCGCGTGGCGGATATCGGCGATGTCCCGTTTCGCAGCCGCTTCAGCCTGAATTCCTGTCACGAGGATATCGAAGACTATCTGGCCAAAATCGTTGCCGCCGGGGTTATCCCCCTATCTATCGGCGGCGACCATTCCGTGACATTGCCGATCATGAAAGCCATCGGCAAGAAGGCCCCAATCGGGATGATCCATTTCGATGCCCATTGCGATACCGGCGGTGAATTCGACAATTCCAAATTCCATCACGGTGGCCCGTTTCGGGAGGCTGTGCTGGAGGGCGTGCTGGATCCGGAACGCTGTATCCAGATCGGAATCCGGGGACCCGCTGAATATCTGTGGGAATTTTCAGTGGATTCCGGGATGACCGTGATCCATGCTGAAGATGTCGCCGAAATGGGCCCCGCCGCCGTGATCAAGAAAGCACGGGACGTTGTTAGGGATGGCCCGGTCTATGTAACATTCGATGTTGATTGCCTGGACCCGGCCTTTGCGCCTGGCACCGGCACGCCAGAAATCGGTGGCGTCACCAGCCGGGAAGCGATGACCATGCTGCGCGGGTTGGCCGGATTGAACATCATCGGCGGGGATGTGGTTGAGGTCGCCCCGCAATATGACAGCACCACCAACACCGCCCAGGTCGGTGCCCAAATCCTGTTCGAGATCTTATGCCTGATGCGCTTCAGCCCTGCCCTTTCAGTCAGATAGGATTGGCACGGGAAAAGGCGTCACCGCTTGAAAATCAGGGATTCCAGGGCTTCGTTATGCTGGTAGAGACCCAGAACGGAGCCCTGCATCCGCACCAGGGCGGCCACGGCATCCAGGGTTGGGGTCGCGATATCCAGCTTGCGCGCCAGTTCCAGAACCGTTGACGTCAAGGCGTCCAGTTCCATGGGGCGTCCTTTCTCCACATCCTGGCGGGTGGACGGCTTGTGCCCGATGATTTCCGTCCCGCCTTCTATCCGGCGTTCGACATCAACGGCAAAGCGCGCGCCTACAGCTTCCCCCACGGCCTTACATTCCAGCATCATGCGGCGCACGACGTCGGTACAGGCCGTATTTGCCCCAATCTGATCCAGGCTGGCCCCGGTCAGGGCAGAGACCGGATTAAACGAACAATTGCCCCATAGCTTGATCCAAAGCTCATCGCGCAAGCGCCCTTTGCGGGGGGCCTTCAATCCGCCCTTGATAAACAGGTTGGACAAGCGTTCCAGCCTTCCCGACTGGCTGCCATCGGGCTCGCCCAAGGAAAACCGATTGCCATATTTATGCTCTATCACGCCGGGTTCCGGCACATCCGCAGCCGGATAGACGACACAGCCAATGGCGCGTTGCGGCCCGAATGCTTTCCACTGGGCAGCCCCCGGATCAACTGTCTCAAGCGGATTGTCATCCAAAACGGTCCCGGTATCCGCCTTATAGAAATACCACCAGGGAAGCCCGTTCACGGCAGGCACAATTGCCGTTTCCGGCCCCAGCAAGGGCGTGAACTGATCCACGATCGCCGGGACGGAATGGGCCTTTAAGGTTACGATGACATAATCCTGCTGACCCAAATCGGCGGGATTATCGCTGGCTTTGATTTTATAGGTCGTCTCCTGACCATCCTTGCGCAGGATCATTCCCTTGTCCTGGATCGCCGCAAGATGTGGGCCGCGCGCGACCAGCGATACATCCGCCCCGGCCTCACTTAAAGCCGCGGCCATCAATCCACCGATCGCGCCGGCACCATAGATACAAACCTTGGTCATTATGCCTCTCCCAGGCCCAGTTTTTCTGCCAGTCCGATGCGCTGCATCTTACCGGTCGCGCCCTTAGGAATTTCGTCCAGGAAAACAAACTTCTTCGGGATTTTGAAGGGGGCCAGAAGATCCGCGGCATATTCCTTCAAATCCTTTTCCGTCACTGTGGCCCCTTCCGCTAGAACGACGGCAGCGGCAACTTCCTCGCCCAGCATTTTGTGGGGCATGGCGAAGGTCACGATCTGTTGGATTCCAGGATGTTCCATAAAGACATCATCCACTTCCAAGGGCGATACTTTCTCTCCCCCGCGATTGATGATTTCCTTTATCCGCCCGGTGATCTTCAGATACCCGTCCTCATCCAAATAACCCTGATCACCGGTGCGGAACCAGCCATCGGTGAAGCTTTCCGCATTCGCCTTGTCATTATTCTCATAGCCGGGCGTGACATTGGCACCGCGAATACAAACCTCTCCCACCGTGCCGACAGTCTGCCGCTTTCCCTCCAAGTCCAGAATGCAGATTTCCGGCCCGGCTGGCAGACCAACGAAACCAGGCTTTTGCTTGCCCGGCGGCAGAGGGTTAGAGGCCATCTGGTGCGTCGCCTCTGTCATGCCATAGGCTTCGATAACCGGGCAGCCAAAGGTTTCCACCAATTCATTGAATACGGCAGGCGGCAGGGACGCAGAAGACGACCGCACAAAGCGGAACTTTACCTGGGACAGGGCCTCTGGATTGCGCTTTGCCCGCAGCAAAATAGTCTGATGCATGGTTGGAACGCCTGAATACCAGGTCGGCTTTTCAGCAACCGCAAGGTCGAAAAACTTCAGGGCGTTGAAGCCCGGTGTACAGCAGACAGACGCCCCGGCCTTGATGGAAGACAGGACCACCGCGATCAGGCCATGGATATGAAACAAGGGCATGATATTCAGGCAATGATCCGTCGGTGTCAGGGCCAAGGTGCTGGCAATATTACTGGCGGAGGCGAATAGGTTGGCCTGGGTCAGTGGCACGACTTTCGGGCGCGACGTCGTCCCCGATGTGTGCAGCACCAGGGCCTCATCCGTCGGACCGGGCGCGGTGTCATCGGCCTCTTCCGCCCACAAGGTGAAGGCACCCGCAGGGTCTTCCGGCCCAACCAGGGCCTCAGCGACAGGAATATTCAGCGACGCCGCAGCAGCCCGAACAGGATTATCGCTATCCTGGGCAACGATCACCAGTTTTGGCTTAAGATCTTCCAGATAAAAGGCATATTCGGATTCTTTGTATGCGGGATTTAACGGCGCCGCAGACAGGCCAGATGCCACCGCGAAAAACGCGCTGGCCATTTCCGGTCCATTGGGCAGGACGATAGCGACCCGGTCCCCCGGTCCAATATCCCGCGCCGCCAATTGCCGACGGATGCGCGCACAGTGCTGTCGCAAGGCCATAAAGGTCATATCGGTGCGCCCCGGTGCTGCCAGCGCCACGGCATCGTCTGCCCCCTGCCCTAATAAATCAAATACCCGCCCTGTCACATCCATCTGCTCTTCCTCCCTTGATCGATTGTTCCGACCTATATCGTTAGATCGTATTGTTATGGTCCCGTGGCAAGGATCAGGCAACAGTCATGCATCCGAATGCCCGGCTATGAAATGCGTCGTTCCTTCAAGCGTACCGCATCCTGAAAGAAACCGGGCAGTGGATTGAAAATCAAGTGAAAAAACTCAACCATGAATAACCATACGAAATTAATGGAAATAATAAAACGATATTTAATAATTTTATTTCGTAGACTCATATCAATTTGTATGTAAATTACGTTTCATGTTTATACCTCTATCGCTTCCAATGTCTGGTAATTGATCCCATCCATTCTAGGAATTCATCACAACGATAGCGGCATGGCATCAGGGTAGACCAAAAATTGGCACCCGATCCAACACCGGATACGCCGGTTCGGATTGTTTGATTGAAACGGAGGAAACCATGAACAAGCACATGCGTTCATTTCTGAACACGGCTGGGGCTTTAGCACTTTCTCTTTCCGTCGTCACGGGACCAGCCCTTGCCTTTGAGCCTGACAAACCGGTCGAATTTGTAATCATGGCCGGCCAAGGCGGCGGTGCCGACAAGATGGCCCGCTTGATCCAATCCATTATTGAAAAGGAAAACCTGGCATCGCGACCGCTTATACCGGTAAACAAGCCCGGCGGATCCGGTGCAGAAGCCTTGACCTATATGAACAGCGTATCGGACCCGGACCATACGGTCATGGTGACACTGAATTCCTTCTTCACGACCCCTTTGCGCCAACCGGGTCTGGGAGTCGATATCATGAAATTTGCACCTGTTGGTCGCATGGCCGAAGACACTTTTCTGTTATGGGTTCACAAGGATGAGGGTATCAAAACCTTCGACGAATTTGTCACCGCCGCCAAAGACCGCGGTCGCGAATGGGTAATGGGCGGCACAGGCAAGGCCGCAGAAGATGAAATCATCACAGATTATCTGAACAACAACTACGGTCTTGAGATCAAATATGTTCCCTATAAAGGCGGTGGCGAAGTTGCCAAGCAATTGGCTGGTCGTCAGATCACGTCTTCGGTGAACAACCCGTCGGAAGCATTGGGTTTCTATCAATCAGGGGATCTGATTCCGCTGGTTGCATTCACAGCGGAACGATTGCCCTTGTTCCCAGAGGTCCCGACATTGAATGAAGTGGGTGGTAATTTCGTATATTCGATGCAGCGCGCGGTCGTTGGGCCACCGGGAATGTCCAAAGAAGCCCTAGCCTATTATACGGATCTGTTCAAAAAAGCCTATGATACAGCCGACTGGCAGACCTATAAGACCAAGCAATCATTGATGGGCAACTTCATGGCTGGCGATGATCTGAGCCAATATTGGTCAGAACAACGGGTCCGGCATGAAGCGATCCTGAAGGCATCCGGCGCCATCAAATAATCCAATACAGATCACCGTTAAACTGGGAGAGGAGCGCCAGGTTATGAGGCGAGCTGAAATTGTGACGGCCTTTTTCCTGGGGGTCCTCTCCCTGTATTTCATGTGGAAAAGTGGGGAGGGTCCGGGTTGGGACCCGGATGTCGCCCGGTTCGATAATATCGGCCTGATCCTGGATGAGGGGCCGGGCAGTGGCTTCTGGCCCTTCTGGCTGTCCCTGATCATGTTGCTGTGTTCGGTCTGGATCGGCATCAACTGGTATCTGCGCAAATCCCCCCCGTCCCAATCCGAAGAACCGTTTCTGGACCATCACGCGAAGCGCACATTTCTGCTGGTGGGGGGCGGCTTACTGGGCTTCCTGATCCTGATTGGCATTATCGGATTCTACGGAGCGATCTTTGTTTTCATGATCTACTTCATCGGGGGATTGGGTCGGCATCGCTTGGTTCCGACACTGATCATATCCACCGCTATTCCGGTCTGTAGCTTCTTCTTCTTTGATATCGCGATGCGTATCGTGCTGCCAAAGGGGTATCTGGAACCCTTGTTCCTGCCGCTATACGACCTGTTCCTGTAATACTGTTGATCCCGGCGTCCGTTTTGAGCCGCCCGGGTTGGAGACTGCGTTATGGATATCCTTTTCGCCCTGATGGATGGAATTGTCGTTGCAATGCAGCCCACGAACCTTGGCCTGGCCATCGCGGGTGTCTTGGTCGGGTTGTTTGTTGGTGCCATGCCGGGACTTGGATCGGTTAATGGTGTTGCTATTCTATTGCCATTCACTTTTGTCATTCAGGAATTCACCGGTTCGGCGACCTCCCCCATGATCTTTCTGGCAGCGATCTATTACGGGGCCATGTATGGGGGTGCTATTTCTTCTATCACGCTGGGTATTCCAGGGGCATCGACCGCCGTGGCGACAACCTTTGACGGTCGACCAATGGCGCTGGCGGGACGGGCTGACCGGGCATTGGTAATTGCTGCCCTGGCATCCTTTGTCGGGGGCACGATCTCCAACATCCTGTTCACCGCATTTGCCCCACCGCTTGCCAGCGTTGCCCTGAAATTCGGTGATCCGGAAATTTTTGCGCTCATGCTGCTGGCATTCGCCACATTCATCGGACTGGGGGGCGACGACATTCCCAAAACGATCTTTTCGATCTGCTTTGGCCTGGTTCTGGCCTCAGTCGGTTTTGACATCGTGTCAGGGGAACCGCGTCTGGTCTTTTTCGACATTTCCGGTTTCAGTCACGGTATCCGCTTTCTGGTGCTGGCCATCGGTGTCTATGGCATTGGGGAGATGATGTGGACGATGATGTCGTCCCAATCCCATTCGGCGATGAGCTATGTGAAAATCACGCGCCAGGGTCTTATTGCCGCCTGTAGAGAATTTGCCAGCGCCTGGCGTGGCACAGCGATTGGCTCCTTTCTGGGATTTTTCGTCGGGTTGTTGCCCGCAGCGGGTGCGACCCCTGGCTCCCTGATGGCCTATGGCGTTGCCAAGCTGACCGCGCGGGATCCAAAATCCTTTGGCAAAGGGAATCCCGACGGAATATCCGCGCCAGAATCCGCGAATAATGCCGCCTCGACCGGTGCCATGCTGCCGATGATGACGCTTGGCATTCCAGGCTCTCCGACCACGGCGGTGTTGCTGGCAGGAATGGTGATCTGGGGTTTACAGCCTGGCCCCCTGTTGTTCTCCAGCCAGCCGGACTTTGTATGGCCCCTGATCGGGTCCTTCTATATCTCTAATGTCGTGGCGGTGCTGGTTAACCTTGCCTTCATTCCCGTCTTTGTGTGGATGCTGCGCATGCCCTTCACAATCCTGGCCCCGGTGATATTTGTCCTGTCGCTGATCGGGACCTTTGCGGCCTATCAGGATATGTTCGACGTCTGGCTGATGGTGCTGTTCGGATTCGGTGCCTTGTTGTTGCGCAAGCTGGACTATCCATTGGCTCCGGCGGTTCTGGCCATCGTTCTGGGTCCAATTGCAGAACCGAAGCTGCGACAATCCCTGTTATTCTCGGATGGGGATTTCAGCATCTTTTTCACGCGCCCGATTGCCGGTCCAATTACAATTGTGGCACTGATCCTGATCCTTCTGCCTATTGTAAAATTTGCGTTGGCACATATCCGTCCGGCAAAACGATAGGGCATTTGGCCGAATTTTAAGCTGGATTACCCAGGATATGACTGAAATCACATTTTATTCATAGCATTGCGACGGGTTCAGCGATATGAAACGTCATATGTAGCATTGGCTTGTGTTAAGACTGGCAGGGTCATGAATTCGACCTAACTGATCGATACAAGACATCACTAATGTAAGCCGCATCGTTTTTTGAGATGGGATTTAATCAGACATGTCGCCTGCAAAGCAGATTATGATTTTGATCGCCATTGGCGCTGTCGCATTTGCTGGATATGAGGGGTGGCAACGATATGGTCAGGATTTGGCGCAATCTGATGCGGCACCGACCAGGCCCGCCGCCAGGGTGATATCGGTCGTAACCGCCCCTGTGACACTGCGCGCGATGGAAACCACCATCGAAGCCGTGGGGTCAACGCGCGCCAAGCGCAGCGTCGAAATCAAACCATTTGCCGATGGCCGCGTCGTCGAAGTTGCTTTTCAGGCAGGACAAGCCGTTGATGCGGGCCAGACCCTGTTGCGACTGGATGATGAAATCGAACGCGCCGATCTTGTTGAAGCGCAGGCCAGATTGAAAGACGCACAAAGCGCCCTGAAACGCGCCGAAACCCTGCGGAAATCGAATACGGTCGCAGAGGCCACCGTCGATACACTGGTCGCCAATGTCGCCATTGCCCAGGCAGAGCGGGATCGCGCCACGCGCCGCTTGCAGGATCGAACGGTTAAAGCCCCGTTTGCAGGGGTTGTCGGCTATTCAAGTGTTGAACTTGGTGCCCAGATAGAAACCGGCGACACGATTACAATACTGGATGATTTGTCCATCGTCGAAGTCGAATTCTTTTTGTCAGAAGACATGTTCGGGCGCATCACCCCCGGACAAAAGGTCGAAGCCAATGCGGCTGCCTTTCCAGGTCGGAAGTTTGATGCGGAAATCCTCTCGCTGGACAGCCGGATCTCCCCGATATCACGATCCTTTCAGGTCCGCGCGTTTATCCCGAATACAGATCGCATTCTACCTGCGGGAATGTTCATGCATTTATCCATCATCCTGGATGCAGATCAGACCCTGACAGTCCCAGAAGAAGCCGTCGTCGTGGATGGCAATCAATCCTATGTCTTTGCCGTCACCCAGCGTGACGATGGGTTACGGGCCGCGCGGCGCAATGTCAGCATCGGGCGACGCTCGATCGGATATGTGGAGGTTGTGGACGGATTGGCCCTGGGGGAAGATGTCGTTATCCGCGGCGTGCAGAAAGTGCGCGAAAACTCTTTGGTCGCCCCAAAATCCGCCCAACAGGAAACGGTAACCAGTGAGGCGACCGGCACATGACCCTTTCTGACATTTCGATCCGCAGACCCGTCCTTGCCATTGTTGCCAGCCTGTTGATCATCACGGCGGGTATTGCGTCCTTGATGTCGATCCCGGTGCGCGAACTTCCCGATGTCGATTCCGCCATTGTGACAGTGACAACGACCTATACCGGGGCGACGCCCCAGATCATCGATACGGATATAACGGAAATCCTGGAAAGCTCGATCGCCGGTGTGTCGGGTGTGAAAACGATTTCATCCCAAAGCCGTCGCGGTCGCAGCCAAACAGTGATCGAATTCGAAACAGGCCGGGATATCGACCAGGCGGCAAATGACGTCCGGGATGCGGTTGGGCGTGTCCGGGGGAACCTGCCCGAGGGGGCGGACGAGCCGCAAATTGTCAAGAATGACAGCGATGCCGACCCTGTTATGCGGCTGGCCGTATCCTCCACCAACCATACGCCAGAACAAATCACCGATTATGTCGACCGCTTTGTCGTTGATCGCCTGACCACCCTGGACGGGGTGGCCAGCGTGGAGATCCAGGGGGGACGCCGCTATGCGATCCGCATCTGGATTGACCGGCGCGCTTTGGCGGCACGCAACCTGACGGTTGGCGATATTGAGGCGGCAATCAACCGCAACAATATCGAATTGCCCGCGGGCGAGATTAAATCCAGCCAGCGCCTGATTGATCTTCGTTTGGATGGTCGGTTTTCCACGGTAGAAGGCTTCCAGAACATTGTTCTGGATACCGTGGACGGCTATCCGGTTCGCCTGGACTCTGTTGCGAAAGTGGAGCTTGGCGTGGAGGATGATGAAACCATCATCCGGGCGAATGGCCAACCCGCCGTAGGATTGTCCGTCATCCGCCAAAGCCAGGCCAATACGATGGAGATTTCTACCGCCATCCGGGCCGAAGTCGCCAATCTGGCAGAGTCATTACCCGATGGGATGACAATCATCGTCGGTTCCGATGACGCGCTGTTCATCGCCGCTTCTATTCGTGAAGTGATGATCGCGCTTGGCCTGTCGCTGGTCCTTGTTATCCTTGTAATCTTGCTGTTCCTGCGGTCCATCCGGTCAACCCTGGTGCCCGCTGTTACCATCCCCATCGCGCTGATTGGCTGTTTTGCGCTGATTTCTGTTATGGGATTTTCAATTAACGTGCTGACACTGCTGGCATTGTTGCTGGCAATTGGTTTGGTCGTCGACGATGCCATTGTGGTGCTGGAGAATATCCAGCGCCGCATTGATGAAGGGGAATCCCCGCTGGTTGCGGCTGTACGGGGCACCAAACAGGTGACCTTTGCAGTATTGGCGACCTCTATCACATTGGTGGCGGTCTTTATTCCAATTTCCTTCCTGGGCGGACAGGTCGGACGGCTGTTCAGTGAATTTGGCATGGTGATGGCCGCCGCTGTTTTAATTTCCACCTTTGTTGCCCTGAGCCTTGTACCGATGATTTCATCGCGCGTTTTGCGCGCTGCGCGCAAGTCGGGCAATGCGTCTGAGGCGGCTCAGGATGGCGATACGGCAATGGCCCAGTCGACCGTAGGGCGCAGCTATCGCTACCTGTTACAGCGTGCCGTTGGGGCCCCCCTGATTGTCATCGCGTTTTCCCTGGTCTTTGTTGCCGGGTCTTTGGTGATGTATGAACAATTGCCGCGTGAATTGGCCCCCCAGGAAGACCGCGGCGTCGCCTTTGTACCAATCACTGCGCCGCAAGGGGCGACGGTGAATTATACCGACGAGCAGGCAAAAATTATCGAACAGGCGCTGCAGCCGCAAGTCGATAATGGTAACATAACAACCGTGTATTCCCTGGTGGGCTGGGGCAATCGGCCTTACCGGGCCTTCGTTGTGCTTCGCCTCGCCCCTTGGGAAGAGCGTGAGGACAGCCAGGCAAAGATTGTCAGTTCCGTTCAACCCGCCGCATTGGGGCTGCCAGGCGCGCGTGCCGCCGTGGCAAGCCCTGCGGGATTGGGTCTTAGGGGCAATTCGTCCCCCTTGCGGGTCGTTGTTGGCGGACCTGATTTCGAACAGGTCAAACAATGGGCAGCAGCCTTGCTGGAACATGCCGAAGGCAATGACAGGCTGATCAATCCAGAAATCGATTTTGAAGAGAACCAGGCGGAATTCAACCTGTCACTCAATCGTGCGCAGGCCGATGATCTGGGTATCAGCGCCGAAACCGTCGCCTCCACCTTACAGATCATGTTCGCGTCGGAAGAACTGACCACCTATATTGATCGCGGTCGGGAATATCCGGTGATCGCCCAGGCCCGCCTTGAGGATCGCCAGACCCCCAATGATCTGAGCAATATCTTCATTCGCAGTCCCAATTCCGGTCAGGGCAGTCAATCCCTGGTTCCCTTGAGCTCTCTGGTTGGGATCGAATCCGGTGCGGCCTCAGCGGAATTGCGCCGGTTTAATCGGTTGCCGTCCATCACCATACAGGCCGCGCTGGCTCCGGGTTACACTTTGGGCGACGCCCTGACTTACATGGAAGAAGGTGCTTCCAGAATTCTTCCCGACAATTCCACACTTGGCTATGCCGGGCAGTCCGCGACGTATAAGGATACATCCGGGGACATTATGGTGACATTCGCCATTGCCCTGTTGATCGTCTTTTTGGTGTTGGCGGCACAGTTTGAAAGCTTCATTCACCCGTTGGTCATCATGCTGTCTGTGCCATTGGCCGTAGCCGGGGCGATCTATTCGCTGACACTTGCCGGTCTGTCGCTGAACGTGTACAGCCAGATTGGGATCATCCTGCTGATCGGTTTGATGGCCAAAAACGGCATTCTGATTGTTGAATTCGCCAATCAATTGCGCGACGAAGGTAAATCTGTCCGAGAATCAGTGATTGAAGCCTCCGTCCTGCGCTTCCGCCCCATCGTGATGACCGTTATCTCCACCATTCTGGGTGCCGTGCCCCTGGTCATCGCCAGCGGTGCCGGGGCAGAAAGCCGGATTGCGATTGGCTGGGTCATTGTGGGGGGGCTCAGTTCCGCGCTGGTTCTGACGCTGTTTCTGACGCCTGTTCTGTATGATCTGATGGCAGGTTTCTCAAAACCGCGTTCTGCCGTGGAAAAGGCCCTGAACGAAGCCCTGGCAACGCCCAAAGGACATCAGGCGGCGGAATAATCGGATAACAGTGTCGGTCTGATCGGTAACTATATGCGCGCCAGACCGACAAACAGGCGGTGTTTCGCAGCCTTGGCCCGTTTGGACCCTGATACGATTTCAACCAGCCTACAGAAATACAGGACACTTTCTTCGGCCAGTTCTGGATTTGCCGCATGATGCTGATCCAACCAAAGTTTCAGGCGGTTTTCGGACGCGATCAGCATCTTGTCCAATACCTGTCGTTCCCGTTCAAAAGATGATTTCGCACCAATCCGGTCGGCAATGCCATTCACCCGTTTGAAGGACAGGGCGATCCGTTCGGCATTTTCGATCATGTCCAGCATGTCATCGGTTAAATCCGTGCCCGACTCCACCAAATTCAACAAGGTTTCGATGGTCGGGGTAACCGTCTTCTTGGCGGATCGTATGATGGTTTCATCAACCAAGGCAGAAATGGATCGGATGTGCCGCAGGGCTGTCGCCTTGGTCGCATCAATGTTCCCTTTGGACGCACTGCCTTTCAATCGATCCATTTCGTCCAGATAGGTTTCCAATTCGTTGAACAGGGCATCAGGTGCAATACGCCCCCGCTTGATCGCCGTTGCCAGATCGTCAGCGGTCGAATCCAATTCCTGCAGCAGGGATTTTTCAATCCGATCCCGAACCTGCCGAATTCCCGCGGTCCAGACGGTCTTTGTAACATCCATGGACCGGAAAACCGTCATAATATCTGTCTTGGTCTTTAAGCGTCGATGGATGGTCCAAACGACCATTTCCGCAGCCTCTGGCGACCCATCATTTGCCTGACTTAAGACTGAGACAAAGGCGTCAACCATATCCTTCTTCAAACGGACAATGGGGCGGTTCGGATACAGCAATCGCACATCACGGATGGATGCGGCAACGTGCAGACAGGCTGCCGCTTCCAGAATATCCTCGTATCGATCCGTGCCCCCCAGTTCGATCAGCAGGGCCTTTTGTGCCTCCCCAGATTTCTTGGCCGCGAATTCCGCGCGCCACGCCTCATCAGCAAGGGCCCAAAGCTCAGCCTTTCGGATCTCCAGATCGCTCCAGCGTTGATTTTTGAAATCCTCGATCATCGCCTTTTCGGCGGCATCCAGTTGTGCCCCTAAAAGGGCCTGGGTCTTTTTGATGAAAGGCGCAATGCTCTTGCGTTCAATCAGTGCCTCCCGTTTTACATCGGGCACATAATTGATGAACAGGTCCTCACACGGCTCGCACAGGACACGGTCGCGGGTGGGAATGTGCTTGGGCCGAATTTCCACCAGGGCCGGACGGATCATTTCCAGAATTTTCGCCGCCGGTATATCCTGAAAATTGACGGTTCGGCCATATTCAATGGCCCGAGTCAGCGCGTGCAGTTCCCCATCACCCAATGTGACCAGATACTGCTGCAGGCGCTTTAACTTGGCATCGGAAATCGTCGTCATGTTACTGATCAACCGTCTTGAATTGCGTCAGTCTTCCCAGCATTTCCTGGTCTAACTGCTCTGTGCGCCAATCTGTATTGGCTTTAACCCATCCTTTTTGGGTTTCGCGAATACCATTCAATTTGTCAATTTGATCGCCAATCAGAACACTTTTCGGAAGGATTGGAAGGTTCTCATAAATCATCTCCAACACCTTGCGACGCTGGCCCCGAAAGCTCTCACTGGATTCATTCCAGGCCTCGATCAATCGCGGCCATCCATCGATGATCCAAGATATCGTCTGGACATGCTCTTCCATCAGTTTCATGGTGCGGTCCGCATGGGTCAGCGCGGTCCCGATATCCTGTTCAAAAGACCAGCATTTTTCCATTTCACGGTTGGCAATTTCTGACGTCAGCTTGGCGCTGTCATTAATGCCGCGCCCCATAAACTGAACTTCCGGCGGTTCCTTGGACAAATATTCTTTTATATCCGCGGTCATTGCCTGCATATGAATATAAGTCTGACGCAGATACCCCGGATGGTCCGCATTCTTAACACCAATTGTCCCCGTCAGGCGCGCCCATCGTTCCAGCTTCTGCATGATTTCGTCTGGCGTTGTATTGGACTTTTCCGCATAGGATCTAAATTGCTCCTTTGCCAGCTTTTGACCTTCTGGCGTGATCAAAACCTTTAAATCCAGATCCAGGGAATCGTCAGCCAGCAACTTCAATGCCCGAACGATTAACAGGCACTGATTGAAAAGACGAACATCTTCCGCATTCTTGATTTCACGCTTGGCCGCGCGGGTTCTGGGCACCCCCCCATATCCGCGCGCATCCATATCCAATATGACCTGTCGCAAATCAAATGGTGTGATCGCTGTCAGGTCGTTCAAGCCGTCCAACAGTGCCTGGTCGTACATATTCAAATCGACAAGGCTGCTCAATGCCTTGAAGGGCACAACATACGTCCCCTCGCCCCCACTCAGGCCAGGTAAAAGAAATTCGCGGTTCTTGGCAGTGCTGCCCCGAAGGCGGGCGTTTCGGACCACTTCACTGGTGAAAGGTACGTTTACGCCGCGCTCATCAAAGGTACTTGGCAAATATTGCATAAACGCTGCCTCACCCGACTTTGTGCCATTTATCTTATATTTATAAAAACGATAGTATTATTCACTGAATATCGAAAGAAAATACTGGCAACAGATACATGCCATTGCTTCCGGGGCGTCCTTATCCTGTGACACGGTGATTTGCCCCAAAAGCCCTGGCAGATACTTCCCCTAATGTTGACGTGAGAAATCTTCGGGTTGAAAGAACCCGCCGGACACGACAGACTCCCTCCTGATACTGGCGAGGTTCAAAATCTCGCCTTCCTTCTTTTGCCGGGAGTTCCTGAATGCGGTATGAAAGTCCGACTACAGTTGAGGCAGCCGTCACGCTGCTGGCCAATGAGGCTGGCAAGGCGCATATTTTGGCGGGGGGGACCGATTTGCTGGTTCGCCTGCGCTCCGGCTTCATTGAGCCTGACTTGATCGTTGATCTGAAACGGATCGACGCCCTGAAATCCATCACAATGGAAAGCGACGGCCTGCGCGTTGGCGCAGCGGTTCCCAGCGCAATGCTGAATGAACATGCAGACGCGGTCGCAGGATGGCCTGGTGTGTGTGAAGCCGCCATCCTGATCGGGTCGACCCAGGTTCAGGGACGCGCGACGATTTCTGGCAATCTGTGCAATGCATCCCCCGCCGCCGACAGCGTGCCTGCTATGGTCGCCGCCCGGGCCATCGCCCGCATTAGTGGACCACAGGGTATGCGCGATGTGCCGGTTGAAGAAATCGCCACGGGCCCAGGTAAGACCTCTCTTGCTAAGGGCGAATTTGTCGATTCCATTCTTTTGCCCAAGCGCGCGCCGGGAACATCAGACGCCTATTTGCGATTCATCCCGCGCACGGAAATGGATATCGCTGTCGTAGGCGTCGGCATCTGTGTGACCGTCGATAAAACTGGAACCTGCACCGCAGCCCGGGTCGCCCTGGGCGCGGTTGCTGCAAAAATCCTGGTTGTGGAGGCCGCCGCGCAGGCCCTGATCGGCACCAAAGGGGATGAAGCGGCCCTGAATGCCCTGGCCGCTGCCTGTTCCGCTGCCGCAACCCCCATTGACGACAAGCGCGGGACCGTCGCGTTCCGTAAAGAAATCGCCGGCACGTTGGCAAAGCGTGCCGCCAAAATCGCGCTAAGCCGTGCGGAGAAAAACCTATGAGCCAAGTTCACGTCACGACAAAGATAAACGGCGACAGCACAGAATATCTGTGTGATGCAGACGAAACCCTGTTGGATGTCCTGCGGGACCGGTTACAAATGACCGGATCCAAGGAAGGATGCGGCACAGGCGATTGCGGTGCCTGCACCATCATTCTGGATGGGCGTCCCGTCTGTTCCTGTCTGGTGCTGGGTGCCGAAGCCGAAGGCCGCAGTGTGGAGACCATCGAAGGCATGGCCAATGGTGAGGAACTGCACCCCCTGCAGCGGCATTTCCTGAATGGGGCCGCCCTGCAATGTGGTATCTGTACGCCGGGTATTCTGGTCGCGGCCAAAGCCCTGTTGGCGCAAAATGCCAATCCGTCGGAAACCGAAATTCGCTATTGGTTGGCGGGCAATCTGTGCCGCTGTACCGGATATGATAAAATCATCCGCGCCGTTCAATCCGCCGCTGCGGAGATGAGAGGAGAGACGCATGCCGCTTGATCGTGATCCTGCCGACCGCACTTATAAAGTCGTTGGTCATCGCCACAATCGCCCGGACGGCATAGACAAGGTAACAGGCCGTGCCAAATTTGGGGCGGATCTGGCCGCGCCGGGCCTGCTGCACGGGAGAATCCTGCGCAGCCCCCATGCTCATGCGCGCATCAAATCTATCGATACCTCCAAGGCGCTTGCCCTGGAAGGTGTGAAGGCCATTGTCACCGCCGCAGATTTCCCGGACCATCCGCAGGTCCTGGAAGATGGGGAACTGACCAATATCCGATACAACGTCATGGCCCGCGAAAAGGCTCTGTATGATGGCCATGCCGTGGCAGCCGTTGCCGCCAGCAATCCCCGCATCGCCGCAAAGGCGCTGAAACTGATTGAGGTGGATTACGAAGTCCTGCCCCATGTCGTTGATGTCGAATTGGCGATGAAGGATGATGCGCCGATCCTGCATGATCACATCCGCACGGAAGGGATGGAAGATGCGCCAGACTGCCCGACCAATGTCGCCGAGCGCATTGAATTAGGCTATGGCGATGTCGAGGCTGGTTTTGCCGAGGCCGATGTCGTGATCGAACGTCAATTCCGCACCGGCGCGGCGCATCAGGGCTATATCGAACCCCATGCCTGTCTGGCCAATATTTCTGGCGATGGGTCAGGCGATCTGTGGTGCTGTACCCAGGGTCAATTCATGGTCCGGGACGTCTGTGCCCAGTTGAACGGCATGGATGTGTCAAAACTGCGCGTTACCCCCTCTGAAATTGGGGGGGGCTTTGGTGGCAAGACAACGGTCTTTATCGAACCTGTCGCGGTCGCCCTGTCCCGTAAGGCCGGGAAGCCTGTGAAAATCGTTATGAACCGGGGCGAAGTTTTCCGCGCCACCGGCCCGACAGCGTCCAGCGCGATTTGGGTCAAGATGGGCTGTAAAAGAGACGGCACCATCACCGCCGCCCAGGCTGAATTGAAATATCAGGGCGGGGCCTTCCCAGGCTCACCCGTTTCCATGGGGGCGATGACGGCCTTTGCCTGTTATCAGCCAAAAACCCTGAAGGCGATTGGGTGGGATGTTGTCACAAACCGCCCGAAACAAGCGGCCTATCGTGCTCCGGGTGCCCCAATGGCGGCTTTTGCAGTGGAAAGCATTGTTGAGGAACTGGCCCATACCATCGGCATGGACCCGGTGGATTTTCGTCTGAAAAACGCAGCCACATCCGGCAGCAAGTCAGCCTATGGCCCAACCTATAGCGATATCGGACTGGTGGAGACGTTGGAGGCGGTGAAAGCGCATCCAAATTACGCCATCAAGCTGGGCCCCAATCAGGGGCGTGGCGTTGCCAGCGGCTTCTGGTTCAATTTTGGCGGACAAACGGCGGTTACCCTGAACCTGAACATTGACGGCACCGTCGCTCTGTCAGTCGGCACGCCCGATATAGGGGGCAGCCGCGCCTCCATGTGTGCCATGGCAGCCGAAGAACTGGGCATCCCCTATCATCATGTCCAGACGATCATTGCCGATACCGGGTCCTTGGGCTTTAACGATGTGACCGATGGCAGTCGGGTGACCTTTGCCAGTGGATTGGCGACGATTGAAGCCGCGCGCAATGCGGCAAAGGTTCTGTGCGAACGTGCCGCAAAAATCTGGGGAATTCCTGCTGATGCCGTGACCTGGGAGAATGGCTGTGCCGTCCCGGCCGGTCCCAATGCGGGTGAGTTTCCCCCCATGACCATCAAGGAGCTTGCCAAAAAGGCAGGTGAAACCGGTGGCCCGATTGCGGGACATTTTGAGGTCAGTGCCGATGGCGCCGGGCCCAGCTTCGCCACCCATCTGGTGGATGCGGAAGTGGACCGGGAAACCGGGCGCATCACCATCCTGCGCTATCTGATCGTGCAGGATGCCGGTAAGGCCGTCAGCCCCGCCTATGTCGAAGGACAGATGCAGGGCGGGGCCGTTCAGGGCATCGGCTGGGCGCTGAACGAGGAATATATCTATAATGACAAGGGCGTGATGGAAAATCCAGGCTTCCTGGACTATCGCGTGCCCGTCGCCTCAGACCTGCCGATGATTGATACGCAGATCGTGGAAGTGCCCAATCCGGGCCATCCCTATGGCGTGCGGGGCGTTGGGGAGACCTCCATCGTGCCGCCCTTGGGCGCAGTGGCCAATGCGGTAGCCGCAGCCGTTGGGGCGCGACCGGAAGAATTGCCCATGTCGCCACCACGCCTGCTGAAACTGATGAAGGAGCAGGCCCAGCCGCTTGCTGCGGAATAGGAGGCACCATGGCACGGGTCAAACTCTGGGGATCCCTCAGCCGCATGGCCGATGGGCAGAAGGAATTTGAGATCGATGCCCCGAATATTGACCGCATGCTGACGGCCCTGGGCGAAGCGGCCCCAAAGCTGAAACCAATCCTGGCAAAGGGCGTGACCGTCTCCATCGACGGCACGCTCTATCGCCTGGACAAGTTCCAGGCGATCCAGCCCGACAGCGAAGTCTATATCCTGCCGAAAATGGCGGGAGGGTAAGCACCATGGACACGCCAGAAATTCTATACCGCGACGGGTTGATCCTGGTCGTGAACAAACCTGCAGGTATCAATGTCCATGCCGGGCCATCGGGCGGTCCGTCGCTGGAGGATACATTCGATGCGCTGCGCTTTGGCCTGCCCAAGCCTCCTGCCCTGGCCCACAGGCTGGATCGAGACACATCCGGCTGCTTGGTGCTGGGGCGGCATGCAAAGGCATTGCGGCGGCTGGGAGCGCTTTTTTCAGAAGGGCGCGCAAAAAAGACCTATTGGGCGGTCGTCCGCGGGCAACCGCCCCAAGAAACGGGGCGCATTGATTTCCCCTTAACGAAAATTTCCAGTGCCGAGAAAGGCTGGCGCATGGTTGTTGCCAAGGACGGCGAAGGGCAGGAGGCGATCACCGACTATCGCGTTCGCGGTACCAGTGACACTGGCCTGACCTGGCTGGAACTCTCCCCCCATACCGGCCGCACCCACCAGATCCGCGTCCACTGTGCACAGTCAGGCTTCCCTATTCTGGGAGACCCCTGGTATGGCACCCCGGAAGACCGCGCAGCCACGTCAGACACCCCCCTGCATCTCCACGCCCGCGCAATTGAATTACCACTCTATCCGAAAAAGCCGGCCATTCGCGTAGAAGCGGACGTGCCAGAGCCGATGAGAGAGGGATTTGGAGCGTGTCACTGAAGGGTGCGGGACTGGCACTGATAGGATTATACATCTGACCTTATCCCTCCAAAGAAGTAGTTAAATCAAGTGGTTTCAATTTAGGATGCTTGGTCACGCTCCAATATGTCTGCTTAAACGCGGCGCTAGATACGGGAAGTGTGAACACTTGATTAATTCGTGCGCTTGCTTTCTCACAGTAATCCCGTAATTCATCTTCCGGTAAATCCAGGAATCGTTGAAAGGCGGCCGTCATCGCTGAAGAATTGCTAGGCGGGATGATCCATCCGACATCGCCAACAATCGTTTGAGAATCGCCCACATTGGTTGCGATGGGCATCAAGCCACATGCCATTCCTTCTGCTAAAGCATTAGAAAACCCTTCGCCATAGGCCGAACTGGAAATAATTCCGTCCCCGACCGGTAAAACCGATTCAATATCCTGACGCGCGCCCAATGCGATTGCATTTTTTGGAAGTTCCAAATTCTGGGTTCCAGTCCCTATCAAAATCAATCGTAAATCTGGCACATCAGAAATGCTTGCAAGCAACCCTGCATGATCCTTCATTGGATCGACCCGCGCTACGTGACAGATCACGCGCTCATTCTCTCTAATACCAAGCGCGGCACGCATTATGCGACGAGCGTTTGGATTTGGTTTAAACCGATCAGTATTGATCCCATTATGAACAATATTGAAATGCTCTGGATTATAGCCCAATCGCAGATGAGCGCGACGTCCGGCATCAGAATTTGCAATCACTGAATCAGGTAAATTAGAGAGAAAGGCACAAAGGAGAACAGTAAGTCTTAATTGCCAACTATACATTGTCAGATTCATGTCTGAACAACGAATTCCCCAAAACAGTTTTGTCACAGAGCGTCGACCTGACAAATAGAGCGCAATCAATGCAATCAAGTCACCGTGATACATCCACCCCTGAATGATGTCAGGGCGTTCAGCCCGGATAAGCTTAACAAGACGCCATATTCCATAGGGGTTCGGCACGCTGTATTTAAAGCCCAGTTCATGCACTGGTACCAATTGATTTCGTGCACGAATGGTCTGAACTAAGACTCCCCCAGAAATCAGACAGACAACAGTTGGAGAAACCCCTGGATCACGGGTCGCAACCAACTCAGTAAGCATGGTTTCTGCACCGCCCCGATTCAAACTCGTGATCACGTGCATCACCTTGATTGGCACATCAGTTGAAGGCGCATCAGCTATCCAACGGCGGCTCATCAGGGCAGGTATCGTCGCCCCAAACAAAAACCAAAACAGTCGATGATACGCTATCTCGTGCACCAAACCGAAAATAGCCAAACTCAGGACCGACAAAAAGAGAAGTTTTCCAGCGAGTGTTTGAATAACAGAAGGCAATTTGATTACTTTATAGAGCCCATATATTGGCATCGTCAAAATTATTATAGTACCTATACTTCCGCATTCAGCAAGAAGCCATACAATCGTTGAATGAATTACCAATGGCGCATTTCCAGCGGCGACTTCTTGGCCAATAAAGGCACCAAGGCCCGCACCCCAAAGAGGATACTCTTGCCAAAGAGCAAGGCCACCCAATAGGCTGTATATTCGCTCTCCATTGCCAAACTGATTGACCACGTTAATCACGTTAATCTGAGGCATTGGATAGATTGCTGGCGGTACGACTGAAGCCACCCCCCAATTTAGGAAAAGCAATATGGAGAGCACAATCAATCCATATAAGAAAATTCTACGATCAACTAAGTTTAGAAATATGGAAAGTACGCTCACACCGATCAAAACAACCATACCAGCTTTTGAGATGGTCTGAAAAACACCAAATAGTAGGATTCCTAAACACACCGACCAAACCCATTCATTGTAGGCACGCCTTTTTAAACTCGACACGACAAAAAGGCAGCAAATCGAAAGAACAAGTTGTAATGAAAATGTATTACGGTTTCCTGAGAACCCATTGAAATTGGTCGAGTTTGAGAGCCCCGTACCTAACAAGGGCTCAAGCACTTTTCCTATTAAAGTGATAACAACGATTGATACTGCAGTGACTACTACGGCCTCACATAAACGCCGTAACCCATTGTTTCCCCAAGCCCTAACAAAGAGCATGCCACAAGCAAAGTAACCAAGAAGCACTGGCCAGCCCAAAAGTCGGTTGTACAGCGCCCATGACGTCCCCCCAAAGCGCTCAAGCCCCAATAAGTAAGAGGTAATTAGAACAATGGTAACCGCAAAAAACCATAAGGATACAATAAAAGGAAGAGGACGTTTGAACTGTGCATTTGAAATCCAGGAAAGTATAAAAATTATAAATGAAATCACAGCAATTGGATCAGCCATGTTTACGGTAATCACATTATCAAAGAAACTTATTTTAAGTTGAAAAAATAGTAGAATAGACAGACTTAAGCCCAGAATTAGGTATATACCACGCTCCGTCTTTGTAATTTCCTGATCGAACTTCTTTAAAGTGATATCATAATTTTTATTGAGTTCTTTGTCTTCAACTCCGACAGACGTAGACCTGTTTCTTTGAAGTACGGCTATTACAGGTGCAAAAAATGCTACAACCAGCATCGAACACAAACCAACTAACACTGCGATCGCAGCAGATTCCGGTGGTGAAAGACCCAGAGTTCCAAACACATAAACCGCAGCAACCTCACGAACGCCCCAACCATTAACGCTAATAGGAATGCTTGCCACGAAACTTACAATTGCCGCCGCAGCAAAGAACTGAAAGAGATGTTCAGATCCCTTAATTGACACCATAAGAATGACAAAAGCTAGGATCGACAATATCTGACTAACAAAGGTTATGCTGATAGTTTCTGCTATACCGATGATCACTTTGAAGGAAAACAGGCTTTTCAAGAGTTTTTTCTCATAGCGAGAACGAGAAAATGAATATCCAAAAAAAAATGATGTCAGGATTGCAACACCGATAAAAGATATCGGCACCTGATCAAATACATGAATAGTCTCGACTCTTCCATAAATGACCAGCGCACCGATGAAACACAAAAAACCACCGACAGCTGCCAGCAGAATTCGCTCATACGTCGTTATGGCGGCAAGTGCGGGAACACTCACACCTTCTCGTTGAAGGATTACTTGACGCCCCAGAATTGTTCCTAACAACGAAAATAGAAAAAGGCTAGAGACCAGGCCCAGAACGCTGGCTCGGAATGCCTTTATCCATGTCGGGAAAAACCCAAAATGAGTAAGAATTCTCCAAAATCGAAATGAAACGATAAATACCGTTAATATATTTATGAAAAAAACAATAAAAAATACATATAATGGAATCAATTTCATCTGATTTATAATACTGCTCAAGTCTATTTGTAAGAATAGATACGCAATAATAGAAAATGATAATAAAAAAGGGGCTATTTTCCCAATTTTTTTAAAAAAGTAAACCATTTAATATCTCATATAAAGTTAAAAATTCTATTCTTGGGTTCTTTTATTTAAAACATCCAGATAGAAGGTTGAAATCTTTTCAAGATGATACGATTTGGCACGTTCCATTCCAGCTGCGGCTAGCTTTCCGCATAAGTCCGGCTGCGATATCAACTTCCCAATTGCCGTTGCAGCCTCTTCGCAGAGCGTTTCATCGGCTCCATTTGTCAACAAAACGCCATTCTTACCATCTGATATAATATCCCGCGGGCCATGAGGACAGTCCGTTACAACGACGCACACACCTGCGGCCATAGCCTCAACGATAACATGCCCAAACCCTTCCCACCTCGATAAAAGCACAAACATGTCAGCATGGGCATACCAAGGAACAACATCATCGCAGAAGCCAAATAGCAAAATGCTATCTTCCATTCCCATTGCAGCCGCTTGAGCCAAAAGCGACGCGTTATCTGGACCTTCACCAAGAATAACAAGACGCAGATTGGGATTACTCTGTTTCGCCAGAAAAAATGCTTTCAGCAAACGGTCATAACCCTTTTGGTGATGCAAGCGACCGACTGAGAGCAGGACATGGACATCTGATCCCCAGCGGTCCAGCCATGGCGCTGGCTCAGCCCTAGCACGGGCAGCACGCCTGCTAATCCCGTCTACATCGACAGGATTACCGATAACTGTTACAGAATCTGCAGCCAGTTTATAGTCCTCGATAAGCTCCTTTCCTACACCTTCTGAAAGCGCAATCACACCATTTGCGCTTCGGTAGCTCGGACCTATCAACAACCGACGCAAAAAACCGATATCTTGACGGACACGATGACTATTGGTTTCTCGCACAAAACGCCGCGGACGACGAGCCTCAGATAACCCAAAGCTCCCGACCCACGTTAAAATATTCGCATCAATCCCCGAGGAAAGAACGACGGATGGTTTCAATTCATGCAGCAGACGAATATAAGATGGTAACCCATCACGGGTTCGATGCGCACACAATGTCCTGAATGGTGTTTCAGAATGTAACCAATCGGCCCCATCTCCCGGCTTACGCACCGAAGCCAGAACGCATGGAATGCGCCTCGATAACGTATTTGCCAGATTTACAAGCGTCCTTTGCGACCCGCCGGCATCCAAGTCTGGAAGAAGAAAAAGAATTGGGTGCATTCTATGCTTTCTGCAACAACTGCAAGTCACTCACAACCATTTCTTCAATAATCTCAGAGAACGGCTTCGTCGCATTCCAGCCCAATTCCAATTCAATCGCGCGGGCATCCCCTATCAGCGGCACTGCTTCAATCTCTCTATAAAATTTCGGTTCAATCACCACGTGATCTTGCCAGTTTATGCCAACCGTCCCAAAGGCAACCTCAAGCAAATCCCGAACCGTCCGTCCAACCCCGGTTGCGATCACAAAATCCTTTGGTTCGTCTCCCTGAACCATGCGATAGATTGCATCGATATAATCAGGAGCATAACCCCAATCACGAACAGCATCTATGTTCCCCAGAGAGAGGCTTTTTTGTCGCCCAAGCTTTATCGCTGCCGCACCCTGGGTGATTTTCCGCGTTACGAATTGTGTCCCCCGCCGGACACTCTCATGATTGTATAAAATCCCAGTGACTGCATAGATTCCATATTTTTCACGATAAAAACGAGCAATGTGAAATCCGCTGAGTTTTGATAATCCGTATATTGAGCGCGGGCGGCACGCTGTGGTTTCGGATTGTGGGCTTTCCGGCGCCGCGCCAATCATTTCGGAGGACCCCGCCAGAAAAAAGCGACACTCAGGAACGAATTCACGAATCGCGGCCAACAATGCATGGGTCCCGGACACAAGACTTGCTAAAACAGTTGGTTCTTCCTCGAATGGTACTTCGACAAAACTATAACCTGCCAAATGATAGCACTCATCCGGCATCACCTCGCGAACAATGCGCGAAAGCCCCAGCACATTCTCAAGACTACCCGCATGCAAGTGAAGGTGGTCATAACTGATACTTAAATTGGGGGGTACCAGCCCTTCCGTTTCGAACCAATGATTGCGCAGAACGCAATGCACTTCATATCCCACCGAAAGGAGTTTTTCTGCAAGATATGATCCGTCTTGCCCACTGGCGCCGGTAATCAACGCTTTGCGTTTAGCGGATGCAACCATCAAAACCATTCCCTCAGCCGTGACAGCGCAATCCAAAATCCTTCACCATCATTCTTATGCCCCTGCCAAATCTCCGGGATAAAACTGGCCTCTGGACAATGCTTATCAACTTGCCGTGCAAGCATGGCAAAATCAATTTCACCCTCAGATATCTGCAAACCCTCCCCATCAACACCGGCGGCATCAACGATGTGAAGATGTGCTGTATGCGGCGCAATGATATCAGTAAAATCTGCAAAGCTGATTTTTCGGTGATTGCAGGCAAGTTTGGAGTGGGATACGTCAAAGCACAATCTGAAGCCGGAGTCCTTTGAGAACTGAGCCGTATCCTCAGGATCGACGAATAAATTGCAAAAAAGCTGACCACCGAAATACCAAGGATATGGAGGCAAGGTCTGAGGGAGCAGTTCCACCTCATCCAGATTGAGCTGCGAAAGTCCGGTCATCACTCTGTCATACAGTTCAGGCCGCGCCTGCACAGGCAATGGTGCGTTCTTCGAGAATCCCCCCAGACTCGCTATGATGAAGGTATCAGCATCGGTTTTAAAAAAATCACGAAGACGCCGAGTCACATCAATTGCATTTTGCAACTCCATCAAAGAGCGCTTGCGATAATCCGGATCCGGATCCGCCAAATTGAGCAAATGATCGCCGTTGAATAGGTCCGGACTATGAGTCACCAGGCCGCAATCAACCGGACCGCTAAAAAACTCCGTCGGATCTCGCTCTAAATCCTTGAACGAAAAATGAAATTCCAGAAAGTCTATCCCCTTTGAGAGGCCATAAAGACGTTCCCAATCATGATAGCGAACTGGCAAGCCCCAAGGTCTACGAAACTGAAATGCATAGTCAGTGATCTCCGCCTCATCCAAATCACTGGTGAAGAAAAAATCTCCTGGCTGAAAGTCTCGCTTGGCCTTAAGACCGAATAGCTCTGGTAGTCTGTTTGGTTGAAGCCCCGTACCTGGGCTTTTTACATCAATCAAGCCAGCATGCAGTTCATCACCTGCCTTAATTTCGACTCTCGCCATAAGGCTCTTTGCCAATGTCTCGCGATTCATCCGCTCCCCTTGGGACGGCTCCCGGGTATCGTCGCTGCCCATCGCTTCCTCAATTGAGCGGATAGCCTGCACCATATCCTGGAACTCCTGGGGCAGAAGACTCACCTTGTGGTCATTGCCAGGTAAAGTCTTGTCCAGCGTAAAGTGCTTCTCAATCACTTTGGCACCCATCGCGACTGCGGCAATCGGAACAGCCCAACCACGCTCATGCCCAGAATATCCGACAACCGACCCGCCAAGCTGTTGCAAGCGCTTTAAGTAGCGCAGATTGACATCCTTCAGAGGCGCCGGATAGGTAGAGTTGCAATGTAGCAGAACATAGGCAGCACCGTTTTCCTGCAATAAGGTCACGGCTTCAATAATTTCCTGTTCCCGAGACATTCCAGTCGAGAGAATTAGCGGTTTTCCAGTTTCAATGAGAGCTCGCAGCAAAGAATGGTTCGTAAGATCTGCTGAGGCCACTTTATAAGCGGCCATGCCATAATCTTCCAGCACGCGCAGGCTTTCCTCTTCCCAAGGCGTACATAACGGCTGAATGCCTTTTTCATGGCAATACTCAAAAACCTCTATCATGCTTTGGTTGTCCAAAGCAGACCGGGAAAGAACATCTAGGGTATATTGTGCGCCAAGATCTTCTCGCGGGTCATCCGCTGCCCCAGCGTTTCGATAAAGGGCCGACATTTGCCGCATCTGAAATTTTGCACAATCAGCACCTGCTTTGACTGCAGCATCCACCAAAGACTTTGCATTTTCCAAAGACCCATTGTGATTGATGCCGATTTCAGCAATCAAATAGCTAGGATCATTTGGACCAATACTGCGTCCATTAATCTTAATTCCAGGAATTCCCGGACGTGCAACCGCGACCAAGCGCCCACGCGCGTCAAGCAAGGGCACGAATCGGACGCGATCAGAGAAGTACCGTGAAATTACGTCAGCCGAGTCACTGTTACGTGCGGTGACCATCCTGGTGTTAGCGACGCTGCGTACAGCCTCATCCATACCGATGGTCTCACGCTTCATCGCCCAACGGCGAAAATCGCCATCCGAGATAATGCCTTCCAATACCCCATTCCGGTCAAGGCAGAGAACAAAACCCGCTTTATTTTCAGAAATCCGCTTCAGAGCTACGCCTAAAGAATCATCATATTGAACAACATAGGATGAAATATCTTTATCAATAATCATACAGACCTCTTTGAGAGTAGCGCTTCGACTAACGCCAGATCAGACGCACTGTCAATATCAACACTTTCACGCAAACTCATTGGAAAAAAAGCGATGGAACCGCCCAAACGGTTCTGGTTCTGACGCAGAATTGAACAGCGCGTAATATAAATTGAGCCATTCTCTTCATAGAATTTATCCGTGGCCTTCAGATCTTGCCTGCGAGGTCTTTGGTGATAATCATACTGGGCCTCAGCTAGGCCATCGGCGGTCTCTTTCCAGAAGAAAGGGTGCCGTTCAACAACAGAAACCAGGCTATCCGCTCGTTTTAACTCATATTCCTGAATAGCGGATTCCAAAGCACCAGGAACTCGAACTGGCGATGTTGGCTGCAACAAAACTATTGAGGTACCTTTGGTGTAGCCGTCCTGTGTTTCCAGCCAGTCCAAAAAATGCAGCATTGCGCTTTCAGTTGATGCTACATCGCTACTCAATTCCTCTGGCCGCATGAAAGGAACTTCAGCGCCAAACTCTCTCGCGATTTGAGCGATCTCAGCACCATCCGTGCTAACATATGTGCGGTCTATACGTGCGCAGGCTAAAGCCTGTACAATGGACCATGCGATCAGTGGTTTTCCAGCTATCACTTGGATGTTTTTGCCGGGAATTCCCTTTGACCCGCTTCGAGCCGGAATCAGCGCAACATAGTTCAAAACCTTAAACTCCAGTTTCCAGGAACAATTTGTGCTCCCTTCTAGCGGTTGAGGAGACTATCCGAAGCAGCAAAGCCTTGATGTAATACTGATCTTGTTTTGGGATTTTCAATACGCGCATAAACTTTGACAGTCCGCGCCAAATATATTGAGTTCGGGTTT
This sequence comes from Rhodospirillaceae bacterium, assembly GCA_002709955.1. Classification (GTDB taxonomy): domain Bacteria; phylum Pseudomonadota; class Alphaproteobacteria; order UBA8366; family Aestuariispiraceae; genus Pacificispira. Next base: position 84,299 of record PAQY01000007.1, on the reverse strand, counting down.
CACATCGCTTAAGTAGCGCCAAATTGCGCGCAGCATTTCCTGGGATTAGGCAAGGGGAGCGCCGTGGAACCGCTGTTTTTTGTACCAAAATCCGCAGATTACGCCGACATGCAATAATGGAAAAGCCGGCCTGATGCAAATAGCTTTGCAGTACTTTTGTATCGAACAGAAAATTATGCGCATTTTGAAGTAGCCCGATCAACCGACCGTCGCCGTAGCCATAGGGTAACTCATCCAATGGCGGGACGGTTAAATACAAATACCCGCCCATCGGCAACAAAGCATTCACATCTGCTAACTGTTGGAATGGGTCCAGGGTGTGCTCTAAAACCTCGCGCAGCACGATCAGCTTTGGCTTTAAGTCCTTCAAACCGGCAAATCCCACATCACCAATATCGGTAAAAGCTATGCCATAACTCCGGGCAATCTCAATTAATTCAGCATCATAATCAGCCCCATGCACGGCATATCCCTGTTCCATCAGCGGGTGCAAAAACCACCCGGCGCCTCCCCCAATGTCCAAAATCAGATCTTCGCCTTTACGTAGCCCAAGATATGTCAGCATTCGCAGAGAGGCCGCAGCCTTTTCTCGGTTAACAGCAAACATTCGCTCAACCGCTTGCAACCGACTACCTTCCTTGGAATAGAGCGAACGATAGTAATCCCGATAAAAACGCCCGGTACTCTCGACATCGAACGGATTTGCCGTATATATCAATCCGCAACCATCGCATAGTACCGTATCAAAGCGGTCACCATATCGATCGGTTTGCGCCACAAGTGTCCGCTCACTGGTCCGACATTGCGGGCATTGTTCCACCAGCATCCTGGTAAGAATTCCTGACTCGCACGCTTTAAAATAACACTCCCAGGCATCTTTTTGAGACGTCGAAAGTGGTGTTGTGGCGCGCCCTGTTGCTGCATAGATAGGACCCAAAAGTAAGTTCCGCTCATTCATTAGAGTGATCAATCCTTTTTGCATCACTGTCGTTATCTGCTGCCTCTATACGCAGGATGTAACGGCGCCCTGCATGATCAAAAAAAGCCGGATAGCGCCGATTGTCCACGACGCGCAATAATTGGAACTGATCCGAGAGCGACTTTGTCGGATCAAGCCTGCTGTCGGCTGGACGGCGGCGTGCATACTTTGTGACGGCGCCCACTTGCGGCACGGCCACAGGTAGAACCGGCATCGCCATGAATTCAGCACAGAGGCGAATCGATATTTCACCCTGCGCATGTCGAATTTCTGGATTCAATTCGTTACCCGTAAATCTGAGAGTATCGGAGTGATAGATATCCCCACCGTCAGGCAAGTTTGGCAGAGCTTCAATGAGGCAAACCTTGATCTCGCTTTTTCCTTCAAGAATCTGCCATGCGACAGGGGCGAATCCTCGCCCCTTCGGCAAATCGCTCTCATGCACGACAAGCGATAATCTGTTTCGGTTTAGGACTTCAGCCGGTGCCAGATTCACACAACCAAGCAAAAAAGCTATATCCCCATCCGGCAGCGACTCATAGTCCCTGATCAATCGCACTTCGTCACCCGCCCTGGAAAGATCAGACAGCAAGCGTTCGGCATAGGGTAATATCCAACTTTCATTATCTACGACAACAGAAATACGTCGCCGCCCTTGCCACCAGTTTACGCCCATCACGCGAACCCTCTGATCAGCATGAAGGCTTCGGCAAAGGAACAACCCGCCTCAGATCCCCGAACATGTGACAAAGCATTCAGCATTTCTGGAGAACGTGGGTTGGGCGTAACACGAGACTCACTCGCGTAACACTGCATGGCTGCGATCTTCGCCTTTATCTCATCCTCCTTAAGAGAGACATAAAGTGATGGTTCAAAGTTCCAAGGTCGTCGATAACCTGAACTGGATGGCGTCTCTGCGGTCCAGAGTTCTATATGTTGCTCCGACGATGGGCGGACAGCCACAGTCGCGGCCTCGAAGCAAAGCCTGTGATCAATATTGGTGCATCCCAAACAATGCGTAATGACCAAGGTTGGGCGAAAGTCACGTATGACAGACTCAACCCATTTAATGATCTCTAGCAGGGCCACCGTATCCATTTGATTATCAGGAAACCCACCACGGGCAACTCTAATATCCGACCACCCCAGACAGGTCATTGCATCCTGTGTCTCTTTCTCTAGCATGCGGATTGCTGCATCGTTGGAAACAGGATTGCGGCTCGTCGCGCCCGTCGCAGCGATAGCAACCATCGCCGCACCGCCGATCACGCGCAGTTTCGATAGAACACCGCCGGCCATCAAGACCTCATCATCAGGATGCGCGGCAAGTACCAATAGGCGGGTATCGCTGTTTAACATGACAATACTCCTTTATCCCCCAACACTGCCGCCGCGAGTCGAAACACTCCCTGCCCATCACACAGAGCATCAGCCGCCCGCATCGCGGCAAGATAGCGTTCTGAGGCAAACATATTCTGCTTTATATCAGAATAAAGATCAGCCTCAGTCACGCTCAAAGCCTGTGTTCCTCCCCAAGCAGCGCCAGCCTTAATCAACACGTCACGAGATGACGCCTGATTTTCTGCGTTCTGAATCAAAATTGATGGTATTGCATATGCACAGCGTTCCCATCCGGACACACCAGGAGCCCCTATCGCTGCATCGCAAAGGGCGTACAAGAATCCCATATCCGTCAGATCGCGATATACGCGCACGCCCCACTCCCGACCTGCCAATTCCAACGCCTCCGACTGCAAATTTGCCTTCCCGACGACAAGGTGAATTTCAAACTTACCGTGCGTTTCTTGGCGATAGCGTGAAAGTGCGTTAAGCGCCAAAAAACTGCTACCTGGACGATCTACCATTCCAAAGGAAATCAGCACATGATCGATGTATCCGTGCTCACGGCGAGCGAAAGCCATCTGTCTCGACCCCAGCCAATCTGGATCTAAAATACCTCGAAACCTTGGGTCATGAGGATATAGGGCCCCCATCCCCAAATCTTCATTTCCCCGCTGATCATAAAATCTATACGCATGAGGAGAAACATCCAGATAGGCACGGCATTCCTCCTGACCTACCGAGTAACTGTCTATCACTAGGCAGTCTGGTGAATGATATTTCAGCCAGTCTAGGTGCACTGTCGGCTGATCCTCGAGATGGGAAACGACAACCGCCTTGCCGGTATGTTCTTTAAAATGAGAAAATACACCGTTCGCTGATCCAACTAGACCGAGCAATACCTCTGCTCCCAGATACCGCAACGCTTTGGACAGATACCAACAGCGCATAACATGCCCACCACCGCTTACGGGGCGAGCATCGGCGAGGATCGCGATCTTGGGGGGCATAGCCCGCGCCTATTCCTTCAGCCGCTTGGCTTTTACTAAGTCATAAACCGTACTTAACTTAAACATTTGTGCCAATTCATCGACATCGAACTGTACGTCAAAATGATCTTCCAACGCCATTGTGAAATCGAGAAAACTGTAAGAGTCCCATTCTGGAATATCCTCCATCGTCGTTTTCAGGTCTATCTTCCCTGCATAGTTTTGACCAAACGTTTCACAGAATACTGTTTCAATTTGTTTAAATAAGAGATCACTCATGGATTTTCCTCGCCCAGCAATGCGGTTTCTTAGTCAGTAAGATCACTTTAGCGCCACAGGCCATGCGGTCGGCAGAAAGCCAAATTGACAATAAAGGGCATAGGTAAAACGTTCAAATCCAAAGCCTATACAGCCAGATTGTGACTTTTCAACATTCTGCAATTTGAACCCGTATTTTTCGGCAAGAACGGACTGATGGTGGTTAAACGATCCAACCGCAAGCCATTGATCAGCAAATGGAAGATACAATTGCAGTTCCCGCTTCAAATGAAAGGCTGTCTGATAGGCTGATTTTCGATCCGATTCGGCGAGGAAAAACGGATCATTAGCCGTAACAAGGCGGAACTGAACGTTCCAATTCCGCATGATTTCAAGAATCCAGTCAACGCTTGCGTTTAAGCGGCGCTGCACGGATGCCTCATCGCCGAAATAAACCAATTCGCGCATTCGGAAATGCTTAAGCCGTCTCAGGTCTTTCAGATTCTTGCTTTCAAATCGGTGGCACTGACCCAAAGCCGTAATGAGAACCTCCGGCTTATCAAACTGACGGTCCCTAAACGCTTCGAAGCAATGATAACAAACCGTGGGAGCCAGTATTTGATCGGGTGCCCCGAGATAATCATTGAATTGATAAAAATCCTCAGATGAAACCTGACGGATATCCGCTACAGCTTGCAAGGCTCGAAGGTCATGCTTCACCGGCGCGGCAAACAAAGCATGATGGGGAAAGTCATGTAGATACCCGTTTGCAACCAGACTCTTGGTCGCCAGCAAGGTTGGAACAGCCATTTCATCGGCTCCAATAGTTGCTGCATGTTGCCGGATAAGCGTATCAATTATCGTCATACGGCGCAGAAAATTGCCACTTAGAACAAAAGACCCATCATGGGTCTCGAAAACTTCATATTGCGCTTTCAAAGCCTCAAAAGGATTCTCGACGAATGTCGGATCAACTGTTGCCTGTTCAAGAACTTTGGGTTTCACTTTCTTTGTGTTTTTTATCAGATCCTGAACATAAATCCCGACACCAGCCAGATCCACTTGCGCCGCTTCAGTAACTTTCAACGTCAGTCCCTCAGATTGAAACACCACATCTGCAAGACCAGGAACCGCATAGTAAATGCGTTCCAATACCTTCTTCTTCAAATCCACATCCCAGATCGCATTTATGGGAACTTTAATCGTCTCCATCGGAACTCTCCTTATTCAAAGCATCTACTAAAATCTGCTCAAGAATGGGACCGGTTTTGCAGGGGAGCCCAACACGCATGTTCTTGCCACCACATCGCGCACGACAAAAGCGGCCGCAGCAATTTTTGATGCCTGACCAATTCTTAGATGATTGTTCAGAACTGCGCCGGCCCCAACGAAGACATCCGGTTCCATGACAATGCTCCCGCATAAAGTAACGCCTGCGGAAAGCCATGATTCACGCCCAAGATAGCAATTATGTGCGATATTCACCAAGGCACCTGTCTTAACACCGTCCTCAAGCACGGTATTCTTCAACAAACCACGCTGAATCGCACTATTCTGACCGATGCGCACAAAGTCACCGATTAGAACACGTCCCAAATGTGGAAATGTCTCCCATCCACCATCGACATTCTTAGTAAAAGAAATGCCGTTACCTCCAATGATACAACCATCGGAGATTATGCAATTCTGACCGATCCTAGTCCCAGCATAGATCACCACATTATTCCCGATATGGGACCCCGCACCAATTTCCACATCAGGATGGATTACCGTATTTGCACCAAAGATAACCCCGGGGAACCGCTCTTCCGATGCTATCGTCGCGCCGGGAGGAAACGGATGTGGGCTTAACGTATCTGGAAAAAGTTGGGATACGACACGGACAAAGACATGTTTAGGGTCATCAGTACAAATGAATGAATAGCCCTTGATCTCTTGGACACCTTCATAGACTGCGATCAACGTGGCGGCCCCCTCCGAAATCATCTCGCTGGCTTTTGCGCCGCGTCGATTACAGAACGCAAAAGTCCCGACTCTCCCTTCGCTGAGAGCGGCAACACCTGTCACAATTTGATCTGGAGGTCCGGTTAAACTGGCTTCCGACAGACCAGCCAGTTCGATAATCTTGGCCGCAGTTATCGGTGACTCAATCAAACGTGGGAAGCCCGTCCCCCATAGATCACTTGGTTGCCAAACCGGACTCTCTTCATCAAACCTGTCGTGATCCTTCACTGTCATTCAAAATCTGCCCAGTCCAACCGGTGATCTTCATCTAGGGCAACTCGCAGTTTTTTACCGTTCACTTTATCCCAATCAGATGCCGGAATACCGAATCCAGGGCGACGAAATTCAATATCCGATAGGCGAACAATGTGCCCCGCCGGTAAATTTGTTCGCAGATGCATTGACCGGCGCAAACGTGTTCGACCTGCATCTTCTTCCTGAGAAAATATTCTTCGCGCAGACCCCAGGCCTTGCTGGATTTCACGCATCACTGTCACAAATCGCATCGCATCCTTAGGTTCCAAAGAAAACATATGTTCCGCCGAACGCGTGGTGCGGTCATGTGTGATAGTTTTCTCAATCATGCTTGCACCAAGAGCAATGGCAGCGATATCCATATCCCATCCAGGAGAGTGATCTGAAAACGCGACCGGCACAGGAAACATTGATTGCAGAGTCTTCAATATGCGCAGATTGATACCATCCAGACGCGCGGGATATCCACTTGGGCAATGATGGATTATGATATTCTCGCAACCATGCGCAACAAGCTCATCAACCGCAGATTCTACCTCACCCAGCTTTGCGTTACCGGTATCAATCTGCACGTTAAGACCGGTCTTCGCTGCAGCACGAAGCATCGGAATGTGATTCACGTCACTTGAGGAAATCTTGATGGCCTGACAGCCAATATCTACCAAGTGATTCAGGTCTTCAAGATAACCGACCGTCGCATACATACAAATATCAATTTCGTCACAATAAGACTTAACCTCAGCCCATTGATCATGGGTTAGGTAACGACGTTTCAAGATATCAAACAGGGGTTCGCTAACGGCCTCGATCGCCCCAGATGCGCGGTCCGTTAGAACCTTATAATCAAACATTTGGCGGCGATCGGCTACCAAGCGATAGGGGTTCGTCATCTGAAATTTAACCGCATGAGCTCCAGAGTCCTTCGCCGCCTTGGCCAAGCTCTTCGCACTCTCAACTCCAGTATGAGTTGGACCTGCTTCAAACACTAAGAAAGCTGGATATCCTGCACCAATGGTGTGTTTACCAATTTGAGCTTGTTGAAGATTTTTCATCATCATCTTTCATCTTTGCAAAGGTGTCTCGATTGAGATCCAACCCAACCTGACATCAAAGAATTTCAGGAGTGGTTCGCTGAATACTACCAATTTTTGGCCACATTTCAGCATCCCAAGGTACAACCTGACAACGCTGACACTCGCCACAGCTTGGTGTTGTGTGCGGGCGCACCTCATGCATTTTTACCAAATCATGAAAATGCTCTTCGGTTATCCCAAGATAATCCAAAAAAAGATCCAAAGCATATGGCCGCTTTCCATCGTATTGATCTACAAGCTTTTGACCTTCTTCCCGCGTAAGACGACCATTTCGAATATCAATAGAGGCCAAATGCGCCGTGCGCGCGTAACCGCGCTTCAGAAATTTTATGTAATCCCGCACGCCCTGCATGAAGCATTCGATTTTCTCGTAATCATACTGCGGCGGAACGCCTTCGACTTGTTCTCCCTTCCAATCCAGCTCTTTCTGAATCGTGGCATAATTGTACTTCACGTCCCAAGGGATGTATCGCCCCAGAAAAACCGACTTAGTACCCGCCTTTTTGAGGTCACGACGTGGCGGATAGCTGAAGGGGATCAGATCCCGGGAGGTGACCGGATAACCCGAAATTGAATTATCCAACATACCGATCATGTCTTCGGCTGCGATACCGCGATTGATCTTTAGATCGAACCGTCGTTGATCCATCTCTTCCTGTTCTTCAAAGCTGTACCAACTTGAATATTCCGCACCAGATTCTCCCCAGATAACGAGGGGCGTTTCATACCGAATAGAAACCCACATCGGATAGGCAAAAATACCAGTATGACAATGCCAACAGAAATCCCCTTTTCGACGAAGGCTTTCATACATCAATTTCCGAACAACCTGGAAATTCGGTGTAAAGTTATGAACATCAACCCCTAGGCGTCGAAAAGTCTTTAGCGCATTGTCCTGCAAAGTGGGTCGGAAAAACCCGTGATCAAACCGAACCACAAGGGGTTTCAGTTTCTTCACTTTGACCAGATACCAAAGCGTGTAAGTGGAATCCTTTCCGCCTGAGAATGGGACAACGCAATCATACTGGCCCTGCCCCCGATGCGCGTCTAAGATCTCGTCGAAACGGTGCCCGCGCTCCTCCCAATTGATTGACGTATGCTTGTAACTAATATTCTTGCAAACCGAACAAACGCCATCATCGCCAATCACCAAGGACTCAACGGTCTCCGGAAGTAGGCACTTACTGCAAACCAGAATATTGCTCATATGAATTACTCCTTGCGCCGCAACGCCATTTTCAAAGATATCCAAGACGCTTCATCATTGGTGTTGCTTGTTCCCAAAATCCATCTTTTTGAACATTGCTCCAATCATCAAAATGAGGCAAAATTCGAGTCTCTCGATGATTTATCCGAGTATGCAACAAGCCATGCGTGACATCACTAATTGGGTGATCCAGTCCTATGAAGCGCCGAATTTTATCGTACCCCTTGTCTACATCAGCAAATAACTCTTCAAAACGCACGACGAGATACTGATCTGGACTCCAACTTTCCAAACCATCCATGATGACGCGATACGTTTCAGCCCAGAGCCAGGCATTTTTCTGCACAAGATCAAATTGGCTCCAATGCTCATAAACATCGTGGCCAATTACCGGACGAAGCCGCCCAAGTGCTATAAATCGCTCTGTCTGTGACATTGGTCGTTCCGGATCTAACCATCCGACAGGCGTTGGGTCAGGAACTTCATTTGTTATAACCGACCGAACGAAAGACCGCCCGTCGCGCACGATAACGACTAGCTTTGCTTCCGGAAACACCGTCGGAATAACCTTAACGAATGGTGCATAGTTATAGGCAATGTCTCCAAACCACTTAACGTCGCAGTCGTTAGCGACTTGTTGCATGATCTGACGCAACTCACGGAAAAGCGGCTCTGCCTGTTTAGGGTCCTTATAGGCCAGAAAGTTCTGGAGCGTCAGAAACGGCAATTTCTGACCGCCCGGTTCCTCCAGTTTTCGCTCCTTGCCTTCATGCAAGCATACTGTATCAACCTCAGAGTTCAGCCAATTTGACAGACTCATTGTTCCACAACGCCCTGCCCCTGTCCCAAAAATGATCATCCGATCGACCAATGGGTTAGGCGCCCGCGAGATCCGACCAGGCTATAGACGCATTCGCGCCAATCGATTTTTGCGCGGTCCATCCTTTCACGCGGGGGACATCACATGCCTCAATCAATTGTGACAGATCAATGCCTTCAACCATAATCCTACGCGGGCGAGTATTCTCATTGGTTATCTTTTCTCCAACTGCAATATCCGTTAAAGCTGTCAAATATCGACGTCCGGCCCGACGGATCGCATCCTCTCCGACGGCAGGCACTTTTGCAGGACTTCCCAACATGCTTTCAGCGATTCTAACCGTCGCCACATAGGCTGCCATTTCTTCTGGATCCGCGGAGAATTTGTGGTCAGGTCCCGGCAGATCATGATCTAGGGTGAAATGCTTTTCGAGCGCTACAGCACCTTTCGAAACAGCTATAACCGCTGCAGTGGTACCAACGCTGTGATCCGAATAGGCGATCGGCACTCCTGGGAAGGCATTCTTTAGCGTATCCATTGCAGACATGTTTAATCGATCGTTTGGTGCCGGATACAAAGCAGTACAATGGAATAATGTGAGGTCATCCGTCCCTCTGGACAGAATTGACAGTGCACGATCGATCTCACTCAGATTGGACGCGCCGGTCGAAAGATACACTGGGCGCTTCAGTTCCGCGATTTCCTCCAGCAGATCAATATGGGTGATGTTGGTTGAGCCAATCTTTACCCGGTCGAAGCCAATATCCCGGATCATGGCTAAACCTTCGCGATCAACCGCCGTGGAGAATATCGGCATACCAATTGAGTCACTGTGGCGCTTTAGCTCGACAAAGGCCTCGACAGGCAAAGCCACATTTTCAAACAAAGGCATAAACGAAGAACCGGGTGCTATGAAAGCGGTTGGCACCATGCATTGAAATTTCACGCAACTGGCACCAGCCTCTTTTGCCGCTGAGATTAACTTCTTCCCAAGCTCGACATCGCCGTTATGATTGATCTCACATTCCGCAATAATTTCCGCAGTGCGCATCGTCATTCCCGTTACTCCTGGGGTCCGTGTTTTTCTGTTGGCTGCAACAGGCCTTTTTCGACCCATTCACCGATGTAATTCGACACTTCTTCAAAAGGCAATTCATAGCGCGCCGCCAAATCCAGAGCCGAGTTCCCTTCATTCAAATCTCTGGGTAAACGATTCATCATAAGGTTCCAACGGCGCCTCAGCGCAGTTTGAGCGTCCGCACCCAATCGCCGATCCGTCACCGGACGATACAAGTCATAACGAGGACTGGAAAGGCAAGGCACTCCTTTAAAAGTGGTATGGTAGAAGGAATCCCTCTCCAAATACGAGATTGTTGAAAGCACAACGCTCAACGTTTCCTGCAATGCAGTTTCAGACAACGTATCAGGCGTATCAAGATTACTGTGATACTGTTTGAAGGGTGATCGCGTAAAGGAAATACAGGGAATTTCGAAACCCGGCGCCTCAAACACAATTTCATCATTCCCATAGACTGTGCGGTATGGCCCAGACTGATACTCACCATATTGCGCTTGCATCGCCACATGGGCAGCTAAATCTAACTTGGCCTGACCGTTCCAACTCTCCTGCAAACGCAGCGGGGCATCATTGCCAACAGATTTAAACAGCATCGCACCGAACAGTGACATACCTGCAGGGCGATCAAAATTAAGCCAGAATATCGGACCCAGAAGTTCGGGAGCAATCATCACGGAATAACTATAACGTCGATCCGGAAGTGCCGCGAGCTTTTGCAGGGCGGCAATCGCCACTGCACAGCCTGAAATATCATCATTGGCTTGATAAGGGTGACAATTATGGCCGTTCAACAGTATCGTTTCTGATGTTCTGCCTGGCAACGTTGCGACTAGAACTTTCATTGTTCCAGGAACAAATTCCGTTTTCAAAACGATCTGATAGTCCCCAGGCACTAAAGCATCACGCACAGCCTGGGGCATACAGAACCCCCAATCAACAGGACCTTTTCCATAGAGTTGTTGCCAATGATACGGAACACCATTCGTGTTAATCGGATCCACGTGGCAATGCGCCAGCAAGGTTTCAAGGCTAACCGTTCCCTCAAACGATATCGATTGCGCAATTACACCAAGCGGCGATATCGTCCCATCATAGACGACCTTCCCATCGCGAAGGATTTGTGCAGTATGGACAATATGCTCTTTAGGAATCACCCACCCGTTTACATCCATACCAGAAGCATATTCGAACACTTCAAAAGCTGCAAATGACTGAAAAACAGATACAGCTGCATCATTTCCCGATCCAACGATTGAGTAGGAGAAGGGATAGAGAGCCTCTATAATGTCCAGAATTTTTCTCATTTTTCCGGATCTCTAATTTGAAGATTCCCATTTGGTAGAACCTGAACGGAACTTCGCATTGCTCTATCCAAAACCTCCGAAGGAGTATAGAAGCGCGTGCCGTCCCGTACCCCTTCCAACGCATCCTGATGCGGCTCATCGCTCGCTACAGAACCCACCGCGATACATCCTGTCAGTGTTGCAACAATTACTCTTTTAGCTTCCGACCGAACAACCAATCCCGCGCAAAACGGATGCAGCGTCAGGTTATCATCGACAGGCAGCAGCGAGACCTGCGCCAATCGCACTACCCTGCCGTTAACATAGGTCCGCGCGCCATCATACGGAGCCCCGAAGGCATTGGCGAACCGAACGATGTGATCCGCGGACCATCGCCAATCGATCCACCCATGGATTTTACCAATAATACGCGGAAAATAGAGTCGTTTGGCGTTCCACGTGTCATAGTGTTCAGGCTCGAACGCTGCGTCTGAAAAAAGTTCCAAAAGAAACTTTTTAATAAAGGTTAAGGAATGTGTATCCTTAACCTGTGAATACTCTATTGGTGTCGCGACCGTTTCAGGAAAACTATAGAATTCCGACTTCAGGATCGGGCCCCGATCAACTTCTGGACCGATAGCCTGTACCACACACCCCCCTCGAAAGTCCGCATTCATCGCCTGCCAACTATGATGCGCACCTCCGACATAGTATGGCTGAGGAATGGCATTGTAATTATACATGCCCTTTGGAAACCCTGCGATAACCTCATCAGGAAACACCCAAGCAGGTCCGAAGCATAATGCCATATCGGCCCCACAGGTCGCAATCGCCTGCCCGTCCTTGCGGATATCCTCTATACATATTAGATCGGCACCAAGGGCTTGTGCTACCTCCGACAGGGTCTCGCCCTTTGGCCCAAATCCAATTGCTGCATAGCGCGGGGCGACAACGAAAACTACATCGACCCCGTATCCACGCATCATTTCAGCTGTTTGCACCATCAATCGACTGCCGCCTATGACAGCGATCTTTCGAACAATGCCAAAACGGATGGACTTCCTTGAGTCAATGCTTTTCACGGTGAGCTAAGCTCCCAAATATCCTCAGTCGAAACATCAAACGAGCGCTATTCTGGATCATACCCCAAAAGCACTTCTCCAACACGCTCAGAACCCGACTGCCAATAGTTAGGTAATATCGCCTCTATCACAAAGCCTGCTTTCTGGAACGCCTTCGTAGATCCGAAATTGGGTTCATAAACACCGGCAACAACCTTCTGTAACCCCAATTTCTTCAAACCAAACTGGGTAACCGCTTGGATTGCTTCTGTCGCAAATCCTTTTCCCCAAGACCCCCGGTCTCCGACCATAATGCCAATACCAGCGCGACTGTGTCGTGCAATCACCGGTCCTATTCTAATATTCCCAATATGCGGTCCTTCACCCTCACCGGAAGCTTTACGAAGGAACATTCCAAACAAAAACACACCAGAATTGGCGAAGCGCGTAATGTCGTCCCTAATTTCTTCCTGAGTCCAGGAGCGAAACCGAACCTCGAGGTAACGGACAATTTCTGGATCGTTCATCCAGTTCATATAAGCTTGGCTTGCATCACTTTCAGTCAGAATACGCAGAATTAATCGCTCAGACTGAATCGGTTCAACTTCATAAGGTGTTACCATGGTCGAATTGTGCGCTTTCTGGCCTCCAGATGACGCTTGATCTGAACGATATTATTGTCTGAAAAAACCAGCATTGTTCCTAGGATTAGGCCATCAATCTCGACATCAAATGCGGCATCGACATCATCCAAGTTTCCGGCACCGCCCTCGATAATCATCGGCACCGATATAAGCTTACGAAGCGCGCGCATATGATCTATAGGAAATCCAGATCGTCGGCCTTCACGGTTCACGAATGAGATTCGTATCTCACCGGCTCCGAGTCGTTGCGCTTCCAGTATCCATTCCTCAACCGAAGCAGATGTGCACTCATCCCTACGGTGATCGTAAAAGGCCAGTCGATTGCCATCTTCAAAGACATCAACACCAACCATGCATGCCTGCCGCCCAAACCGCTCTGCAACTTGCGTGATTAGTGTTGGGTTTTCAAACGCCGTTGTTGTCATCGAAACTTTATCTGCGCCACCCGCAATAGCGGCGGAGGCGAGTTCCAACGTATTGATTCCGCCCCCAAATGTAAGTGGTGTCGCACATTCTGCCGCAACCGCTTTCAGGATATCCAGCTTTGGTGGATTTCCCTTCTTCGAAGCGTCAATATCTAGAAACGACAGCTCGTCGGCGCCCTGAGCGTCATAAATTCGAGCCGATGATGCCGGGGAGCCAGCGTCACGATAGTCTTTATACCCAACCCCTTTTACAAGCCGATCACCGGACAACAAGAGCGACGGAATAATACGAACCGGTGATGTCATTACTTTGGCTCCCAATCAATAAACCGCTCTATGAGCTTTTCACCTTTGGCCTGGCTCTTCTCAGGATGAAACTGGGTTGCGAATATCGGCCCTTTCATTAAAGCGCAGACAAAGTTGACGCCATGATCTGAGGTCGCCACTATATCGGCCTCATCCTTCGGAATAAAAACATAAGTATGGGCGTAATAATAGTACAGTCGGCCACCTATATCGTGGAGCGGGGAATTACGGCCTTCCTGGGGTTTGATTTGTGCCCAGCCAATATGAGGGACTGGCGCCTTAGGCGCACCATCATAAAGAGTTTCGAATGGCTCCACTGATCCGGGAATCCATCCCAACCCTTTATGCTCACCGTACTCCGTTAGACGATCAGCCATCAATTGCATGCCAAGACAAATGCCAAGTATCGGCGTGCCTTTCTTGAACACAGATTCTTCAATAGCTTCCAGCAGGCCGTCAGACCGCAAGGAATTCAAGGCAGGCAGTGGCGTACCGACGCCTGGTAAAACCAGACGATCCATTTTAGCGATATCTTCAGGTCGACTGACCAATTCCGGATCGTGCCCAATATTCCAAAAGGCGTTGTACACAGACCCTGTGTTACCGACCCCGTAATTTATAATTCCAATTCGCATAGTTTTTTCCGCTCGTTAAGGCGCAGATACGCGACAAATCACTTTGCTGCCGCACTATCTTTCTCGCGATCCCCTGTTATTTTATTCCACTGATCAAAATCCCAGGGCCGTGTATTGCATTTCGCGCATTCGCCGCATTCCGGCATCACATTCGGTGAGACCGCATGTGGTCGAACGATATCGTGAAATTCTTCTTCGGTAATGTTCAAGAAATCCAGAAAGGGATCTAAGGCAAAAGGTCTGCGTCCGTCATACTGACCGACCAGCTTTTCCGCTTCCGCCCGGGTCATTCTGCCATTTCTAATATCGATCGACGTCACATGTGCCGTACGGCCATACCCGCGCTTCATGAAGCGGATATAATCCCTCACACCCTGCATGTAACACTCGATCTTTTCATAATCATAGGCTTCGGGCACGCCTTCAACCATCTCGCCCTGCCAGTCTAACTCTTCCTTGATCGTGACAACATTTTGCTTGGTGTCCCAAGGAATGTAACGCCCCAGGAAAATTGAGCGGACGTTCTTGCGTTTCAATTCACGGGCTGGGGGAAAGGTGTAGGGCCAAAGATCGCGATCTTCCACAGGATAATCGGAGACTGAATTATCTAGCATACCCAACATATCTGCCGCATTCAGCCCAAGATTGACTTTAAGGTTGAAGCGACGTTCATCGCTTTCTTCTTCTTCGTCGAACCCATACCAAGATGAATACTCTTGTCCACCCTCACCCCAAACCAAAAGCGGCGTATCAAACCGCAGAGCCGTCCACATTGGGTAAGCGAAAATTCCAGTGTGACAGTGCCAACAAAAATCACCGCGCCGTCGCAAGCTTTCGAACATTAGTTTACGGACGATCTGCCAATTGGGTGTGAACTGGTGGACGTCACAGCCAAGTGTACGAAACGCTTTTAGGGCATTGTCTTGTACTGTGGGGCGAAAGAAACCGTGATCGAAACGAACCACCAGACACTTAAGCTTCTTAACCTTGGCAAGGTACCAAAGAGTATAGGTCGAATCCTTCCCTCCAGAAAAGGGAACAATGCAGTCATAGAGATATTTCCCGCGCACGGCTTCCAACTCTTTATCTAGGAGTCGACCGCGCTCCTCCCAATCAACATTAGTATGCTTATATTCGATGTTCTTACACACCGAGCACACGCCATCATCCCCGATCACAATCGATTCATTGGTCTCAGGCATCATACATTTGTTGCAAACTCTCATCAGGTCATCTCCACAACTTGGGGAAAGGTAGTAAGCGTCAGATGGCGCTCGACCGCCATTGGCAACACGTGATAACAATTAGGCGGTCAGGGCACCCTCTAAACTGTCCAACAACTTCTGTGTTGCATGCTCCACTACAATTTTTGAATCATCGTCGTCTTGCTGAAAAGCGCCGTTCCGCCAAACAGACTGTGCATCAAAGGAATGCGCGATCACACAGCCCATATAGCGTTCTGCCTCAGATTTATTAACGGCCAAATCGCCGGGCTCTTCAAAGGCGTCGTTAACAATGTCGGGAAGGTCTGCAAAATCGTGAACAACCTTCGCATGAGGCAGCACGTCGAACATATTATGCCGTCCAAACAAAATCACGGGCTTTCCAAGCAACGCCGCCTCTAGTCCTGCCGTACCGGTAACTGTTGAGACAGCAAACGATTTCTCACTTAGTGTCAAGCTGGGCTCACGATCATCCATAATCATAACATTCTTAAGATCGGAGACCTGTTCATAGAAGCTGAAGTGCCGACATCCCATTGTCTTGGGATTCTCTTTTATCGCCAAGACCGTTCCAGCGGGCAGGCTTGACGCCAATGCAACAATCATCGCGTGCTGATGGAAGAACTCCGGTGACATTAACTGCAGGCCGGTTTCAGGCTCTTTGTGCAACGGCAAGTATAGAAACGGGATATCTTCGAGGTCCGCGAGACGTTTGTAGAACTTTTTCTGCAACCGCACACGGCTAAAATATACCAATGCCAGACGATGAACATTTTGCCAGTATCGAATGGTTTCCTGCATGTCGCTCTTCATTCGGCGACGCATGTAGACACCCGTGTATAAGATAATTCTGCTAACCATTTTCATGAATGGCCGCTTACCAAAATACGACGCACTACCAAACCCTTTATACTGACCTCCGAGGGTCCGGGGCTGGACAGTGTCATTTCTTTTGTAGCTTTCGACAACACGTGAATTACTGTGAAATTCATTGTCGGTCCAAAGCCAAAATGATTCATAACGTGACGAATCCAATCGTCGATGAGGTATTTCTGCCAAGTGCCCTGCGCGAATTCCTTCATGCGGCAACTGCAATGACAAATCGACAGTTTTTTCGGTGAACTCATTTTCCCAGAACCGCAACATATTGCAGTAATATCGAACCTGATCTCGATAGGACGTCTTGTAATTCAGAAGTGTGGATTTTGGATAATAATACCCCCCGATATTAAATCCGCGCCCTAGAAACCGATGCGTGAAAGTTAAGCGGACAAGAGGTAAAGACAGGCGTTTCTCGTATTCTCGTGCCAAAGCGAATAGTTCTTGATCATCCATTTGATCACAAGGCCCTGGAGACCGGAATGACGGAATTAGGGTGATCGAATCCGCTTGGCCCGAATCAATTAAATGCTGAAATCCTAGCTTTTCTTGCGGCAAACGAACATAAAGATGCACTTTCGTTCCAAAACGTTGCTTCAAAGATACCGCGACGGGAACAAGCAGTCCGGCAAATGCCGCCGTCAAGCAAACGGCAACTGATTTTGGTGCGGTCTTAGTCATTCTGTCGTCTTGACGATACGCACCGTCACGCATTAGTAATTCACCACGAGGTCACTCAATGCATCAGAGGTCAGCCATTCCGAATTTGTGTTGCTGATATAGGAAAATTCCTCCGAAACCCGCTTACCGGAAACATTACTTCCAGCCTGTGTTATATGTTCCGGTACGATGACAAATCGGTCTTTAAGTTCGATGGTAAAACGCGCTTCATCCTGAACGACCAAAACTTCATGCAATTTCTCACCTGGCCGAATACCAATAATTTTCAATGGAGTTCCAGGCGCCATCGCCTTGGTAAGGTCAACCATTCGCATGGATGGAATCTTCGGAACGAAAACCTCTCCACCCGCCATCAATTCCAAGCTTGAAAGTACAAAATCCACACCCTGATCCAAGGTGATCCAAAACCGCGTCATACGTTCATCGGTTATTGGCAGACTATCACGGCCTTCAGCGACGAGACGTTTAAACAACGGCACGACGCTGCCACGCGACCCTATAACGTTACCATAGCGCACGGTCGCGAATCGCGTTCCGTTGCGTCCTGCCAAGCTATTGGCCGCAGTGAATATCTTTTCGGCCGCTAACTTCGTGGCCCCATACAAATTGATCGGATTAACTGCCTTGTCTGTAGACAAATTGATAAGTCGCTTCACACCTTGAGAAATGGCTGCGTTTACAATGTTTTGTGCGCCCAGAATATTGGTCGCAACGCATTCTTGTGGGTTATATTCGGCAGAGGGTACGATTTTCATAGCTGCGGCATGCACGACATAATCGACACCGCGCATAGCCTGCTCCAAACGGGGTTGGTCCCGAACATCCCCTAGGAAATACCGAATGCTTTCATAGCGGTCTGTTGAGAGCGCTTGCTCCATTTCATATTGCTTCTGTTCATCACGGGAAAAGACAATCAATTTCTTTGGGCGGGCAATGTCCAGCACCTGTTTAACAAACCGCTGTCCGAATGAGCCCGTTCCACCGGTCACCAATATCACTTTACCATCTAAATCAGGAAGATGAGTTCGAAAATTTCTCATTTCTACGATTGGATCAATCATAAATTTTCCCTAGTTCCTTGAGATCATGAGCTGCTTACAGCAGAAAAAACCACCAACCGCCAGCTCTAGCGCTTGCCATTCATATTGTTTTTTGGCCATTGACTCACTCAAAAAAAGCTACCGCAGGCCACCGACTTTCGGGAGCCTATACGACGTTCGAGAGTGTATCTCACATCTACTTCCAATTGGTCAACAATGATGTTCAGCCGATGAACACACATATTGTTCAAGGGCTAATCAAATGCCATACTCATCGCTCATTGAATCGGAGGCTAACGTTGCGTTTTCCAAACTCGCTTGAAGAGGCTGTCTACGGCGTTGGAATGATAAAAATGGGGATGGACTTCAAAACTGTTCGTTCCGCAAGCGATAGCATCGATTGCCTGCGCCATTTCGGTGTTTGGCACCGACACCGTAAGGCCGGACGAGCGCTACTAAAAGAGCATCCGTTTCCCAATCCCATCATTGATCCCCAAAGAGGATGTGGAATCATTCCAGACGGTCTGATTGATAACTTTGAGCCATTGCTCGAAAAAGCCCGCCGCATTTCCAGGGAAGCTGCAGACAGGGTAGAGCAACCGAAGGATGAGCCCTATATCAATGCACTGGATGACCAAACACTGGCCGAGAACCCAGATTTCTTTGCTCTAGCCGCGCAACCGCGCCTGATTGCCGCTGTGACCAAATATTTGGGTATCTTGCCACAAATCCGGAACATCTCAATTCTGCTTTCAAGACCCTCAGTCGGTCAGTTTTCAAGCATGAATTGGCACCTCGACAAACTCGATAGCGGATTACTTGGATTTTGGGTGAACCTATTTGATATGCCGCCAGAAACCGGGCCATTCAGTTATATTCCTGCAGACTGGAGCGACAAGGTTCGCACCGCGTATGATTACGATCGGAAAACCTATTTAGGACAAACACGGGTTTCTGACGCAGATCTCTCTACGATTGTTCCGACCGAGAAGATCAACAGTGTAGGCGGCCCGGCATTTTCATCACGCCATTTTGTCGACACATCTCGTTGCTTTCATATGGGCGGGCGATGCCGAGCCGGGATTAGAGCCAATCTGCATATCCGGTACGCGCTTCCGCACAAAATTGAACCAACGTATCGCGAGCGACTGCTGAAAGCAGCTGGCAACGATTCATGGCATCACAAGTTGCTTCTAATGTAACTCGGATCTTTGCTTGGCGCAGTTGAGGTTAAGATAATCAGCTTCCAGCCCAAGGTAATGAGAGGGGTCATTCTGAATGAATGAAAGACCTTCGTTCCGATCGATTAAATCCTGAAGTCCAGGCAAATCCACAAATTGCCCCAAAGAACTTGTCGGATTCTGTTCTGCGATATGCTCCAGAATTCTGGCATAAGTCACATCACCACCATGATTGCCGTTCAGATATTCACAATCAGTTCCCCCAACCGAATCGGGCTCGTGGAAATCGTAGTATTCAATACCTTGAAGAAGTTCATGCAAGCGCTCCCGTATGACCGTTACTGCCCTTGAAGCCCCACTGTCATCCATCGCAGCGATCACCGGCCTTGGCAATGACGGAAGAACGACAATCAAAGAGTCTGCGCTGCTTTGCGCCAATGCTATCAGATCTGCAAGCTCGGCGAACATCTTTGGATCCGGTAACCGCGTTTTATCAAAACTACCAACACTTCGATGAATTTGTCCCAAAATCGCACCAAACTGCAAAGACGCCGAGTTTTCCTCTAGGCCAAGCCACAGTTTTGAATCGAGAAAGCTACCATCCATGCGAAAGCCTCGTCCTAGAACGTGCGCCTGAACGCCTATTGGATAGTAATTTCCCCAGTTTGGAGAAATTCTTCGGGAGATAAGTCCCTCTATCGCCTGGGCAAGAGTAAGAGATCCGTCCTGCAGCCAATGATAAGGTTGCAGCAACTTCGGCAATGTCACATCAGTAACAGCATTCAGGCCAGAAATCTCGCGCTCAGCACGGCCCAACGGAGCATCGAGAAACCACCAGTGATCCAATTGAAGAATCAAAAGCTTGGGGTGTCTCAGGGGTTTCATAAGCTTCAGAAAGTTGATTCCATCGCGCAGTTCTCCCATAACCCCACCAGCATTCACAAATGTCGACGAAAACATAATGTCCCGAAACTGCAACGAACGGGACGATCCCAAAACAACAACATCGGGTTTTAGATGAGCCGTCAGCGATAGTTTCACATCACCAACATTGGAGTTCACTGCGGTGCCGTAAAGCCCATCATATTTAATAAGCTGACGACCAATAGAATCTGGATCTTCAAACTCACCAAGACGCAGCAACAATGCACCAGATGCTAAAAGAGGCGCTGCACAGAATAAAAGAACCAAGCCAACGCACGACAGGAATTGCGCTGGACGCATGGTTGTACGACCTCGCGCAAAGCAAATGGGGGCGACATTAGAATTCAAAATACAAGAACTCCTTCTGTGCCGACAACATCCCAACAACGCCTATGAAGAAGGTTAGCGCAATAAAGATGGCCCAGATACCCGAGAACGAGAACTCGATCCTAGAGGCCACTCGATTTGAATAAGTTTGAATAAATGACGCTTTTCTAAATATCTGTGAAATATTGGGACAAAACCATACAACCACCCAGCACACAGCGATCCATGCCCATCTTTCAGCCAACTCACGTATTGGAATTACATCCGTCTGAACAAATCCCAGCGCCAGCAGAGCCTCCGCTCCAGAAAACCGGGATAATCCAGATGGCAGTACAACGCCATTCCATCCTATCATTCCCTGATAAATAGCAATCATGCCGGAAAAGCTCTCAGATCGAAATGGAATCCAAGCAATAACAACGAGAAAAAAAGTCCATGTCATTGCCGTTTTTGGCCCAAGCCACGTCCAGCGCATTTGACCAAAGTTGGACTTATAAAAATGCGTAGTAACAAGGTAAACACCATGCAGCGCGCCCCAAATAATAAAGGTATATCCTGCACCGTGCCATATTCCACCAAGCACCATTACAGTCATAAGGTTCACCATCAAACGCGTCTGACCAACACGGTTACCCCCTAAGGGTATATAAATATGATCACGCAAAAATCGTGATAGAGTGATATGCCAACGACGCCAGAAATCTATAATGTCCAGCGCTTTGTAAGGTGAAAAGAAATTCAAAGGTAGACGAATTCCAATACACCGCGCCAACCCCAACGCCATTTCAGAGTAACCAGAGAAATCAAAATATATTTGGAAGGTAAAGGACAACGCCCCCCCCCATGCCGCAATAAAATCAATGGGAGCACCCGTTTCCGCAACACCGAAAACAGCATCGGCATAGGTTGAAACAGAATCTGCAAGGATGGTCTTCTTAAACAGACCCAAAGAAAAAACTGCTAAGCCGACAGAAATATTGGCGACAAAGCGACGTTTATGTTCGAGTTTTGCTAGCTGCGGGATAAGCTCCCGCGCCTGGCAGATTGGACCAGCGATCAATTGGGGAAAGAAAAGGATGAATAAGGCATAGCGTGCAAAATCAACATGCATCTGACGCCCCGTATAAGTATCCACTAAATAACCGATTTGCTGAAAAGTAAAAAAGGAAATAGCAAGTGGCAATGCGACCGCATCAAATATTGGATTCAAACCTATAAGCCGCGACATCTCACTGGCAAAAAAATCAAAATACTTATAATATCCTAACGCAAGAAGGTTTGCAGAAATCGCAAACACCATAAGCGCTTGTGGTAATTGCTTTCGCCCATTCTTGATCCGCTCCAACAGACAACCGACACCAAAATTAAAGAGAACCGACACAAGAATTATCAGCAGGTAAGGCGGATAATAGTATGAGTAAAACATAACCGAGGCGCCAATCATAAGATTGACACCAGACACAACCTTAAATTTCTGATTTAGATAAAAAATAACCAATAGGCTTGGCATAAAAATAAAAATAAACTGGAAGGAGTTAAACAGCACCTTGAATATGCCTTTTTTTGCAGCCTAACGGACGGAAAAGACGGGACGGATCACCGGACAACCCAAATTGGACTCTAAGTCGCCTTTCTTTAGTGCTGCGGAAATTTCTAAAAGAACTTTTTCCCAAGCCCCCAGAACAAATTTCTCATCTTCTACAGTCAGCGCAAAACATACATTATGAGAGCCGGTTATTAATACGCCATTCGACAACATACCCTTAATAAAGTAAGTCTTGATTGCTTCTTTGGATGCTGATGTATGAGGCGCGAAGTTGACAATTTTCCATGGTCCTAATCCAAGAAGTGAAATATGATCACTCAAGCCATTATCAGAGATTTTCTCACTTACATGTCGCGCCAGTCTATCGCCTAGATCCCAAATTTTAGGGAGAACATGGAGGTTTTTCAGCTTCTTAATTGTGGCGATGGCTGCCGCGATGGATAATGCCTCTCCACCGAAAGTCGAAGAAAAGAATATCTCCTCCATCTCCACCATGATCTTCGATGATCCAACCACAGCGGATATCGGCATGCCATTGGCCATTGCCTTTCCACAACTGGCCAAATCAGGTGTGACGCCCAGATATTCCTGAGCCCCACCAACTGCAATTCGAAAACCGGTGATCACCTCGTCAAAAACCAGCAAAGCTCCGTGCGCGTGTGTTAACTCTTTAAGCTCTTCAACATGATCTCTCGTCGGGACATATGAATTTAGTGGCTCAACAAGCACCGCCGCATATTCTCCTGGATGTGCCTTAAAAAGGGCATGGAGAGAATCCAAATCACTATAGTTAAACTTGTCACTTAGATCTCGGATTGCTTTGGGTACGCCTTTGTTGCGAACGGTTGCCCCCACATACCAATCCTGCCAACCATGATACCCACCCAAAGCAAGGCGATCCCGCCCCGTATAAGCTCTGGCGAGACGAACTGCACCAGAGGTCGCATCGGTCCCATTCTTGCCAAATCGCACCATTTCCGCACAGGGAATGGTTTCAACAAGCATTTCTGCCAACTCGATCTCACGCTCTGTTGCAAGGCTATAACTTATGCCCCGTTCTAATTGATCAACGATCGCAGCATTCACATCTGGATCCGAATATCCAAGAATAAGCGGTAAAAGGCCACCAACCATATCGACATATTCATTGCCGTCGACATCCCAAGCATGAGAACCTTTTCCATGTGTAAGAAAGAGCGGCGCAGCACCTTCGGGATAGTTGATTTTGCTCTTTGAAAATGTTTGAGACCCAAGCGGAATAACACGCTCAGCTCGCTGCAACATCTCCCAGCTTTTAGTATAACGCGGATCAAAAGAGCGTTCTTGATCACTCACGGGTCATTTCCTTCCAGCATCAAGCGGTAGCACCGCGCCAAGACAATCCCAGGCCAGCCGCAGTGTATCAAAGGCTTCCTCTATACTTGCTAAATCTGAGGACCCACCTGATTGCATTGCCGACAAAAAACATTGGTACATCGAGACAAAAGCATCATCCCCATTTACGCCCAATTGATCTAAAAGGCTACGGGGGGATGTGTCAGACACCATCACTAGATCAGATTTTATGATTTCTGGTGATTTGCCTTCGCTATTCCAACTCACAGCGCCCATAGACCCGACAATCTCTCCACCACGCCGCTTATACGGACGCAAATAGTCCAGTTGGATTTCCGTGCGGGGCCCAGACTCATGACAAAGCGTTAGACACGCCCAATCTTCGACATCAATATCCAAATCAGAAAGGCGTCCCGCAGCTGCTGTGAGCATTGTGGCAGGGCCTAGCAACCACTTAATGTAATCGAGTTCATGGATCGCGTCTAAGATAACACCACCACCCGCGACGCGAGAGGCACAATACAACTTCCGATAATCACTGTTCGGTCGCATATTCGGTAACGAGTTTCCGTAATGCAAACGGGCGAACAACGGAGTCCCAATCGATTCCAATCCTTGCTTCAGCATCCTAACTCCAGGATGAAAGCGCATGTTGCATGCACCGTAAACCTTGGTCCCACTGCCTTTAATCGACGTCATCAGACGTTCAGCGTCGGTGACGGTCGCGGCTAAAGGCTTCTCTACCAGAATGCTTCTTACATGTCCCAACCATGGCAGTGCGACAGAAACATGAAACTCATTGGGGACGGCGATGACAACACCATCTGGCTGCCAGTTTTTGGCCGCATCGAAGTTTGAAAAACAGTTTACGTTCAAAGTATCCGCAAGTGCCTGCGCCCGTCCATTATCAGTATCCCAGACAGCAACATCGCATAGAGATTTTAGTAGCCGTGAATGCCGAGAGCCAATCGAACCACATCCAATTACGAGGACTTTCACGACACCAAATCCTGACCGGCGACGAATCTCAAATAATCTAAATCTTCGGGCGTATCGACATCTATGGAGCGCCGTCTAGGCATCAGATGCATGCGTAAGGAGGACCCGAACCATGTCTTTTGACGCAGCCACTCTGCAACACAAACCGAATATGTACTGCCATTGTCCACCACATAGCTCGCAATCTCATCGTGACGAAGCCGAACCAACTCAGGAAAAGCTGGGACGCCGCTTCCATCAGGCTTACGGATTAAGGCCTGATGTACCGGATGGCTGAATTCAGTTACCGCAACCGCAAAATCACAGATACCAGGTGTGATCAAAGACACTGTCGCTTTAATATCTTCGGCGGTCCTAAGCGGGGCGGTTGCATAGAGAACAGACATAATCATTGGCATTTCGCCCTGCGCTTCAATGCGACTTAGTATATCCATACAGACGTCGCGCACCCGAGCATCATCCCCAGCCAAATAAGGCGGTCTCTGATCAAACTCAACCTTTTCCACTTTGGCGATTTCATAAATTTCTGAACTGTCGGAGGAAACGATGATACGGTCGAACATCTTGCTTTCGACTGCAGCACGAATCGACCAAGTCACCATCGGAATGCCATTCACCAATGCCAGATTCTTTTTCGGAATGCGTTTTGACCCAGCCCGAGCCGGAATGATAGCGATGGTGCTCATTATTGTATTTCAAGCTTGTTTTTTAGCGATTGAACGACACGATCCACATCAGACATTTCCAGAGTTGGATAAAGCGGCAGAGAAAGGCATTGGTCGTAGTAACGTCGCACCCCGGGTAAATCTGGATGGTTCGGGTACAGCGCTTGATAATAGGGCTGGTAGAGAACTGGGACGTAATGAACCTGAGTTCCGATTTTATCGTCTTTAAGAGACTGAATTAGATCCCCTCGGGAAATCCCTAATGCCTCAAAATCAATAAGGATAACGAACAGGTGGTTGACCGGTTTGCAATGCGGCGAAGATTTCAAACAGGTCAAATAGGGTGAGCGGTCCGATAATTGACTTCGATAGCGACCCACTAAGCTTTGCCGTGCCTTACCAAACCGATCCAATTTCTGCAATTGAGTCATCCCTAGGGCGCATTGAATGTCCGTTACCCGATAGTTCCACCCCAAATTAGTCATCTCATAATACCACGGGTTAACACTGCCATTTTCGGCAAAAGCCAACACTTTGTTTGTGAAAACATCCTTATTTCGCTCAATTCCATGCGATCTCAATAACGCCACCCTCTTTGCCAGATCAGAATTCTGAGTAGAGACTACGCCACCTTCTCCCATAGTAATTGTTTTAACTGGGTGAAAGGAAAACACGGCCAGATCGCTGTGATCGCACGCACCAACAATATGCCATTGACCATCTTTAGATTGATAACGCGATCCTAACGCATGGGCAGCATCTTCAATGACCATTGCGCCTAAGCGTTTGGCTTCTTCATATATCTCTTCGACTTCGGCAACTTCACCGGCAAAGTAGACCGGTAAAATAACTCTAACCCGCTTCCGATCCGGCCCCAATCGCGCCAAGGTATCGCGCAAATGTTTGATTCCCATCATCCCCGTCTCAGGATTCACATCAGCGAACACCACATCTGCGCCGCAGTACCGCACAGCATTGGCGGTTGCGACGAAGGTATTCGCCGGCACAATCGCCAAGTCATTTTCTTTCAACCCAACAGCTGCACAGGCGAGGTGCAAACCAGCCGTCGCACTGGAACAAGAGATCGAAAACCCTGCGGAAACAACCGCGCAAAACGCCTCCTCAAATTGTGCGACCAACGGACCAGTCGTAAGAAAGTCACTCTGCAGAGCCGACGTCACCGCAGCAATATCATCTTCTTCAATGATCTGCTTGCCATATGGTAAAAATGAAAAATCAGCCATGATGCTTGTTCGATTCTATCGTCACCTGCCCTGGTTTTCTCAACAACCCCTGCTGTCCGCAAGCATCTCGATACCAGCCTTTCCGGGACATTAAGTCGTCATGAGTACCCTCCATCACGATGCGTCCATTTTCCATCAAAAGAATATTATCGACATGAACCAGGCTCGAAAGCCTATGGGTAACCACAAAAATTGTCTTTCTATTCTCCCTAGCTAAATGCCGGATGGTTGCCATAAACTGTGCTTCGGACTCTGCATCAAGATTACTGGTCGGCTCATCAAAGATCAGAATGTCAGCACCGCTCATCAAAACTCGAGCGAGATCCAGTCTTTGTCTTTGACCGCCCGAAATCAATGAGCCATTTTCTCCGAGCCGAGTTTGGTATCCCTTCGGGAATTGAGCAATAAATGAATCTGCTCCGGCGGCAAGCGCTGCCGCCTGAATATTATGAAATGACGGATTCTGAACACCAAGTGCTATATGCTCGGCGACCGTTGTATCAAACAATTGCGGATGCTGCGGGACATAACCGATAAGGTGCCGGTAACCTGAAAGCTCCATTAACGCAACGTCCTGACCGTCGATCTCCACCTTCCCAGAGCTTGGCTGGCGCAGGCGTGGCAACAGATCAATCAAGGTAGATTTTCCAGCACCAGAAGGACCAACAAGAGCAGTTATCGTCCCAACCGCTATCTGAGTAGAGATATCCTTCAATGCAGGCTGATCAGACCCTGGATAAGTTACCGAAATAGATCTGAATGCGATGCCTTCCTTCACCATCATTGGAGCAGGTACGCCATCATCTGGTTCCCGAGACTCTAGCAGAGTCCGAAGCGTTGAGGCGACCTTATGTAAACTAGTTCGAAAAGCCACAAGCGTCTGGCTGAGACTCACAACTTCCTTGAACATCGGCGTTAGGCGCGCCAGGACGATTACGAACATCGCCAGTCCTTCTAGTGCCAACCCAAAGACATTCACGCCCAGATAAATCACGGCGAAACATGCCACGACCGCGATAGGTTCCGAAAGTGCAGACAATACACCCTGACTTTTGGCAAAACCAAAATTTACACGAAACCGCCACTCATTGCGCGAATCCATTTCCTTACATTCCAAGGACTCGGTTCGCGTCAAACGGATCAACCGCATAGATCGTAGGCGCTCTGCTAAAAACACAGATGCAGCTTCATTTGCTGCTGTAATCTCAATGCTGGATGTCTTGGCCAAACGGAAGAATACTCTAAAAAAAAATGCTGTCAGACCTAAAATCCCAACCACCCAAAGCGTTAGGATTGGTTCTGCAATCAGCAGAGCACCTCCATAAAACGTGATCATGAATATCGATGTTGCTAAGGTTACAGGTTCGTAGGCAGACACAGTCGCACGATCCGTTTCCTGGCCCAGAGCATTCATTATCTCGCCTTGCGTCAGGGTTCTTTGCACATCCAATTTCGCCCTGACAAATGCCTCGAACCCTGCCGAGCGAACATTTCTTACAAGTTCCTCGCGCAGACGGCTACGAATTATAGACTCGGCATACTTAGAGACTTGGCGCGCGCCCAAAAAAACCAGGGTAATAAAAAACAAAGTCGGCAGCCCCAAAGGCAGAGAGAGTTGCTCCAGAGTTTCAATCACCGATTTCCAATACGCTGCATTTTGAACCAATTCTGCCCGATCACCACGCGCTTGAACGAATTGCAAAATCGGCAAAAATAAGCCGATTGTAATCGCTTCAAAGAAAATCACGGCAAGACGAGCCACGCATAATTTAAAATATTGCGAGGGACGTACTCCAAGCGTTGCCAAATCTGCGAGATAATCCCGAATGGCTTTTTGAGTCGCCATCACGCTGTTTCCATTTTTAGAGAATATCCGCGCATTTATTTTCCAGGTTTGGCGAGGCGAAAATTCTCCAGATACAACACGTCTAATCCACTACAGAAGAATGTATGCAAAGCTTCCAACGGCGCATTGACCGTTGGCTGTTCGTTAATATTCAAGCTCGTATTCAATAACATCGGTGGACCACCTGCCTTGTGGAAAGCACTGATCAAGGCATGGAAGGGCGCATTCGTATCTGCACGAACTGATTGTATGCGGGCCGTATCATCAACATGGACAACTGCAGGGGCCGCCTTTCTGGCCGTCGACTTCGCCGGCAATGTAACAACCATAAAGGGTGCGTCAAACCCAGCGTCGAAATAATCATCCTGGTGCTCATACAATATGGAAGGACAGAAGGGACGAAACTCTTCTCGATATTTTATACTCGAATTAATCCGCTCTTTCGCACCTTCATCAGATGGATCGGCTATAATGGAACGATTCCCTAAGGCACGTGGACCGTATTCCATGCGCCCTTGGAACCACCCAACCTTATATCCTTTACCAAGATCTTTGACGCAGGCTTCAGTTGGATCATTCAAATCTTGATAATCAGCCCCAATTTGGTTCAACCGGAATTTGATTTCGTCAGCGGTGTAGGACGGCCCCCAATACGCGTGGTCCATTTTTTCGATTGGGAACCCCTCTTCAACGAGTTTTAGCATTGCCGCCCCAAGCGCAACGCCCGCATCATGTGGCACTGGCGGAACATAGAGACGTCGAACGGCTGGATTCAACAAGATTTCCATATTAGCCTTGCAGTTCAAACCAACACCACCGGCAATACAAACATCCGGACAACCGGTCTGCGCAATAGCTGATTCAACAATTTCGATTTCGACAACCTCAAGTTGCTTCTGTAAGCTAGCGGCAATGTTCCGATGTCGTTCTTCTAATGGCGCATTGGGCAACCGGCGTGGGCCCAAAACGTCCTCTAACCCGGTTGTGAAAATTCGCTCCTGACGAGTTGAAAAGTCAGTCGTATAAAGCGCCTTGTCCACGATCCGTTTGTCGAAGCTTTGATTAAAATGAAAATCCAGTCCGTCGGGTCGCAGAATCTTCGAAAACTCCTCCAGATACGTGGGCTCTCCATAGGATGCCAGACCCATGACCTTATATTCGTCATTAGTCATCTGATACCCCAAATACTGGGTCATCATGCCATAGTAGAGACCCAAAGAATTTTCTCTAGCAAACCGTTTGAGCACCGTCTGTTGCGTTCCTTTGGCATGCAAAATTACGCCAGACGAGTTGTCTCCAGAATTATCCAAGCAAACAACCGTCGCTTCATCAAAACCTGAACTATAATATGTACTTGCCGCATGACACATGTGGTGGTCATACAGTTCTACTTTGGGCGAATGGCCGAAATTAAAGGCGACCCACTCAGCCACGCGCTGGGCGTAATTGGGATATGTCTTCAAAGGAGAGCATATAAAAGAAACGTCTTGAATTGATATTCCAGCTTCACGCAGACAATATTTGATCGCCCCTTTTGGCAAGTCCCCGCGAGCATGTTTGCCTAAAGTGAACCGTTCTTCTTCGCTTGCCGCAATAATAACACCATCCTGCATCAAAACGGCCGCCCCATCATGATGCCCCGCTTTCAATCCAGAACTAATTCCAATTACGTACATAAAGCTGCCTTTCACGAATTTGTGATTCGTTCTTAACTTTTGGATACCGTCGATAAGATTTGGATTTCTGCCAACACTCTTGCGTCCCAAGACAATAATTGTGATGAAACTGCGCCTTTAAGATTTTCGACCATTTGTTTTCTTTTTTTCGGATTTCTAGACAAACTTAGGAGCGCTTCGGATAATGCCACATCCCCAAGTGTCGCGTCGTAGCGCATCGCGGCAGCCGGCGGCAAGAGGGCATCGGTTGCCTCATCAATTCCGGTTACAGGATCACTTTTAGGCAACACCAAACAGCACCCCATTGCCATCGCTTCAAGATTGGCATTTGATAAATTGCCATGTCGGTTACCCGACACATAGACGTCGCAGACCGAAAACCATTCATGTACTTCCCCATGGGGCCTCGCGCCAAGCATCCAAATTGCGTCAGTCAATTTGGCGTGTTGTATTTTCTCCTGCAAAGCCTTTCTCCGCGGCCCCTCACCGACAAGAACAAAAATTGTCTCAGGTCGATCAGTAGCACCAAGGTATCGCACTGCCGCATTGACAAAATCATCACAGCCCTTGTACTCGGTCAATCGTCCTAGGAAGAGAACAACCACTGCCTCCCTAAGCCGAAATGAGACGCGAAGGCTTTCTCTGGTCTTCCTTTGATTACTGATATTCACGCCGTTCAGAAGTATGGAACGCGGTACAGAGTCTTCTAACAATAATGGTAAAATTCGCTCGGCCCCACTCCCTTCTTGTGTACAGACTACATGACGAAATGGGCTGCGATAGGCCCATCGATACAAATGTGCTACAAGGCCGCGCCCATTTATGACGGAGCGATGAAATGGGAAAATTCCCATCATGCGAAGAACAACCTTCCTTCGCACAATCCGGGATAAAACCGCCGCTTGGAAAACCAGGCCATTGGTGCAGTAAATGACGTCTCCTTTGCAGCGACGGGCTAAAAGCCCACACAAGACTGTCTGACGAAGCTCGTTCACTAAACGAGTAAGCCAGCGTGGCCCAACGGTGTGCCAACCAATCACTGTCACATTACCTAAATTTTCGATATATCGTGTGCCCTCTCGCCCCAGATTCAAGTTTTCTTCAGCATTGCGGGCAAATACTGCAACTTTAACTTTGAACGGCGAGTCAGGCTGATATCCTTGCTCTAACAGTTTATATATCGCTGGGACTCCTGATGGAGCCCATTTACCGCTTACCAATGAGTCCATCAATCCACTAAATGCCGGGATAAGCACCAATGTCTGTGTGATCATAATGAGGGGCCCATTTGTGTGTTCAAGCCTATCCCAACCATATAATCCTGAACGCACCATGATATTGCATTGCGATGCCCCCGCTTGTCGTTTCGAACCGTTGCGAAGGGAGTAACTGCGTAATTTGCCGGCACGTCCATCCAGTATGCGAACCATCGTCGATCAAAATCTTGCCAATGGTGACGATCCCGCAGGACAAAGAACACCTTTGCAGCTTCGCGCACAGGCCTAATCCAGTTCGGAGAAATGAAACGTGGAAAATCCACACCCTGCCACACCTTTCCCCAATTCAAGCTTTGCAAAGTCCTGCGGTATAGCGCCTGTCCTACCTTATCGCAGGGATCAATATGTTCCCAGAAATCCACAAAATCCCGATCCCACAAAGGTAATCGCCAATCATATCCAGCAAACTCGTAAATTCTCTGCCCAGAAACAACATACTTCACCTGCCGATTTCTATATTCGGAGGTTTCATACAAGCTCCAGGCTGGTGCGCCACCCGAAAGGTCAATACCAGCATCTTCAAAATCCTTACGCAGACATTGTTCGATCAACTCCAACGCCTGCGGGTTTTTGAGGTCAGCCCAGAGACTATAATGTTTCCCAACAAGCCGGTTAACCACGTCTGAAAACGCTACCTTCGGATGCTGAACCAAGTCCAACGGGATGTGTCCCCCAGTTATGAAATCACCGGATTGACCATTCACAAAGAGCGCATCATCCGGGACATAACGATTCTTAGAGAGCTCCAGAACTGCCGGTAAATCCTGTTGAAAAGGGACATTTGCCATTGTTTCGGCCATCGCACGATAAGCGTGATCCTGCGCACTGCGGAACCATTTCTTCTGAGTCTGTGGCGTTTGCGGCACAAAGGTCCATTCAACGCCCAGACGCTTGGCTATCTCGGCGCTGGCCTTAGCCTCATAGTTACCCGGCAGCCCATAGGCAAAGGTCTTAATCGATCGTACTCCAGCTTCCAGCAAGCCTGTTAGGATCAATCGTGAATCCAAGCCAGCTGATAACGGCACAATGACTGTGCGATCTCCGGCATCGGCTGCCAAGCGTGAAAACATACGCTCCAGAACCGCAGTCAACGCCGGATCAGCACCCTCCTGTGCGCCACTTACGTCTGGTTTCGGTTGATAGCAATGATACACCTGATGGCGGACTTTTGATCCTTTTACTATCAACGCAGAGCCACATGTCAACTCATGCAACCCTTGTATCAACGTACCTCCAGCAAGCGTAAATCCAGACATTGCAAAAACAGTGCATTGACTGGAATCCCATCGATCAAGTCTGCAAAAACGGGCCACAGCAGCAGGATCAGGACCTATACACACACCAGACTCTGTGTTTCCATAAGCAATTGAGTAACTGCGGATTGGGTCTGTCAAAGCCACAGTCCAATTCGGCGTTTCATAAATCAGACCAAAGCAACCAATCCAGCTATTCACAGCACGGACCAGATCATCGGGATCCAAAATAACATGCCGGGCAAGTTCGACTTCAATCGAACTAGAATACAAATGGCCGACCCAGGTAACACGGGCCCCCTTATGATCAAATTGCCGCCACCCCCGCTCCGGCGAAGATATGACGGTCCGAGTAAGCTCGGGGGTGTTTTCTTTCGACTTCACAGATCACCTATGAGGAACTCGCGCAGTGAACCCGAGTCAACAAACTCGGGTGCGTCCGAAATCGCGGCATTTAACAATGCAACATCCAATATTGGGCAATTCCGTTCGTCATAAGAGACAGGCAGAAAATGACACCTTTGACGAATTAAGGGGGCTATTTCTGGGTTGAAGGCCGTTAAACCGAGATCAAGATAGAGGATTGGTCGATTTGTACACACAGCTTCCCAGAAAGTGGTTGATTCGCCCCAATCAAAGACAAATACATCAGCCCAACTAAGATAGGCCTCGAAGCGCTCTTCTGCGACACGCCCGCAGGAGGCAAGCGGATGCGGCTTGCCCCGGGCGGCTCCTTCCGGATGCGGTTTAAGAAGACATTCATGGTACCCGTTCTGCAATGCCTCCCCCACCGTCATTTGCCAATTTAGGTAGACACTATCGGGCAACAATGCGGGTACAAGTTGCCGTGCACCCCGCATTATCGTAGGCGCATACATCACTTTTCGGGCACTTTTTGTTGAGGTTTGACCTTGATGAGCTGGCACAGACTTCAGCAATGGCAAGCCTTGCCCACCAGAAAGACTAACGGGTCGGGTCACGGAATTGGATTGCGCGAGTCCCAATCGTTCCGCCAAACCAGCTGCCTTTCGAGTTCCCAACATAAACTGACTAGAGGAGGCCAATTCTATATATGCTAAAGTTTCTGTATCCGCTATCATGCCATCTTTAGCGCCATGACTGAAGCGGCAGACCTTAGCACCCTGCGATAAGGCTGCAAGCCCTATCGCGCGAGACGCCCAACTCCCACCAGTCCCTGACCATATCTCTTTTGGCATACGTGCCTCTCGTAAAGCCAAGAGGTCCGACAGCGCCTGATCGATCACAGAAGTGACTGTTTTGAAAAGCATCTCCGTCAGTCGTATCACCATTTTAGGAGACAGTTCCGGATCGTCCAGCATGGCATCTAACATGTCGGTCGACAAAGCCAAGGCACAAGGTTTTTGGCGTTCAGATTGCCTACTGCTTCGGCGTGAAGACAGCAGCAAACTCGACGCATGTAAATAGCCAATAGGCCCAAGCTCTCTCTTGGAAGCCTGCTGTAAAAGCAGGGGATTATGAGAAATCACAGTCACTTCGGATCGGGCCAAAGCAATAAGTGAGTCAATTGGACCATGCCAACTCAAGTTTCGAGCCAAACGACGAAGCGAGGACCAGCGAACCTCCTCAGCATCCGCTGCTTTCGTCCCTGAGAACCCTTCCCAACCTTGCGATTGCTGACATCGGCCGGCTAAAAAATCCAATCCGGCAGAGTTTCCAATGACCGTGACGCCCTCTTCCTGAGCTTTCTGCAGTGCAACTGCAACTTCCAAAGCCGCAGCAACATTCCCGATCAAATGATGTCCCGCCAAAAGCAATACATCACGATGGAACTCATCTTTCTGCCCTGCGGTAAACTTGATGGTACGATCCCGTACACCATCACAAAGCGCAGCGGAGGAAACATAACTCAATGGCCATCCAGCACGGGAACGCCAGCCCGGCGGTGCCTGCAATGGTGTCCATTCATATGGTGTCTTCACTGCTGTGCGGCTTTGCTCATTAAGAGAAGTATTCGCCGTCACAGGGTGAACTCAAGACGCGTCGGACAGAAACGCCTCAGAACTGCCTCAAGATTGAGGATTTTCCAGACAAAGAAAGAGTTTCCAAGATCAGGCGCATTCGCATAGGTATCATAGTCGGCCAGGAACCTATCCATATCAATAAGTCCATATCCCGCGACCGCGCCATCCCGTACGAACGCCTTACAATCTTCGAATATATCGGCCTTGAGCCATTCTCTTTGTGGGGAAGAAACATAACGCTTGGTCTCCGTGGCGACTGGACCCCCAGCAAATCGTTGCATCATCCTCTTTGGCAGGCTTTTAGACACGCCGTCGCAAATGAGCCAGTCACCTGGCAATCTACCAACCGCCTCGACCAAAGCATGATCTAGAAAAGGCACTCGGGTCTCAACACCCCACGCCATACTAGCGCGATCCTGAAATTGTAAGAGCTTCGGGAGCTTTATGGCGTAGGCATCCCTTAACATTGCGCGACGGAGATGTCCCTTTGCCTGGCGCCATAGCTCAAACTCTGGCGTTCGGACCTTGACATCACGAAGCGGCACGCCCAGCACCAAGCCTCCAGAAAGAGATGAGCCATCCGGTGCACGGACTCCTTTTGCACCTTCTATCTTCCTAGCGTTAACACCTAAGGTTCGCAAATTTGCATCATGTGATCTTTCATAGGCTTCCTGCTCTCGTGTACTGTTTTCGAGATCCCCTTTTTCCGCGAGGTCTGCAAAATGAGCATCAAAATAGTATCGATATCCAGCAAATATCTCATCAGCCCCTTCACCGGCCAAGAGCACCGTAGTGCCTGTCTCCCGAGCCAGCCGCATCATGCGCCATGCCGAAAGGGTTCCAACTCCTCCCAACGGCATTTCAAAAACAGCAACCGCCTGTGTCAGATCAGATAGAACTTCATCCGCACGGAGACGAACAGTATGATGCGTATATGAAATATTAAAATCGACCTGGTTCACGGGGGCGATTTCATCATAGTTTGGATTTTCGAAGCCATAGGTGTAAGCATGCAAGTCGGACAAACCACTTTGAGCGATTCCATGCATTAGTAACTGACTATCCAGCCCGGCGGATAGGCTGACGCCTACTGGTACATCTGAGAGCAAATGGTGGTCTATAGAGGCTAACAGTAACTCCCATATCTCTTGTTCTACATCCACCGACAGTTCGATTTCATCGTCAGCAATAGGTGGTTTCCAGTATCGTGAACTCTTTGACGTCGTTGGGTACCAACTCATAACCGTACCAGGTTCAACCGTCATTGCCGGACTAAAGAATGTATCCGGTCCATGAGCCAGCAACCCATCGATCAAATAATCTGATACGGCAGCAAGATTCAACGAAAGCTTTGCGCCCAAAGCCACCATCGGCTTCAATTCAGACCCAAAATAAATTATCCCATCTTGAGCAACATAATGAAGTGGTTTGATACCAAATCTATCTCGCACAAGATGTAGAGATTCGTCTCGAGGGTCCCAAATTGCGAACGAGAACATTCCTGACAACCATGGTAAAAATGCTAATCCATAGCGACAATACAGTTTCAAAATGACTTCAGTATCTGAATGACTCTCAAACTTACAGTCCTTTAAATATCGCCGACGCAAATCATCCGGATTATAAACTTCACCATTATAAGTGAGGACAACGCCCGTATCACGGTCGCGCATCGGTTGAGACGCTTTATTACTTAAGTCTTGTATAGAAAGGCGTGTATGTAAAAAGCAAACAGTTGGCGCGATCCAATGGTCAGAGCTATCGGGTCCCCGATGCCGCATAGTCTGCAACGCTAACTTAGCTTTATCGAGAGACACGGAACGCCCAACAAGACCTGCAACACCACACATTTAGAGGAACGCCTTTACAATAGCTAAGAGGTTGGCACTCACGACATCACTAAAAAGTCATCATGCCCCAAAATCAAACCACACTACTGTTCAAGTTGACATGGCCTGACGAACGACATCTGGCACAGCCAAGGGATTGGCGCGGCAAAAGCCAAGAACAGCTTGTTCAAGGTTCATGAACAGACCATCTTCTACCGGGTGCCCGGTTTCGATCGCATACCGCAGAAATTGGGTCGGCCTCGGATTGTAGATGACATCAAATACACGACAGCTTTTCGGTATGCGCGAAAAACATTCAAGCGGAACCGGACTCGCCGTTACATCTGCATTTGCAAAACCTAGGCTTGTACAGTTGATCAAAATATCCAATTCCGAAAATTCGGGAGGTGTGACGGGCATGCCTATCAAGCGTGCTCCAATTTTGCTTGCAAAACCTTGGTCCCGCTCAAGGTTGCGGCTCGCCAATGTCAATTCGGCATTAGCATCAGCCAAATACGCAGCTACGGCTTTACCGACACCACCAACTCCGAGAGTCAGACAACGTTTACCTGCTATTGAGCCAATTAACGCTTCAATACTGACTAATGCCGCTGCACCGTCCGTATTAGCACCGCACAAATCACCATGTTTTCCACGATAGAGACAGTTGACTGCACCGATACGTAGTGCAGTCGGTTCCATTCGGGTTGCCCCAAGAAACGCTGCAATGCTCTCCTTGTAAGGCATCGTCACCGCACCGCCCAAAAACCGCTTATCTTCGTTCAGCGCAGTAATTAACGCAGGTATATTGCCAGCAGATACATCCATCGGAATCATTCTAGCGGATTGTCCCTGCGCCTGAAATGCCGCATTCCAAAGTGTTGGTGAACGCGCACCACGGGATGGATTGAGACCGATTATTGCCGCATAGTAACTTTCATCAATGTTTTCCACATGATTATCGATATAATCAAAAGAAGACATTTTGCAAAAAACTCCCAAGCCAAGTTTAAATATGGACCCCAAGGGTTCGGTCTACACAACGAGCCACCCTTTCCATATCCTTCATCAGATCACCAAAACTTGCAAAGTCGATAGGCTGAAGAGGATCAACCGCCGAATTTTCTGGGTCCGGATGGACTTCCAACATGATCGCATCGGCGCCGCCTGCGACAGAAGCAAGTGACATAGGACGAACCCAAGAGCGCCAGAACGTGGCATGGCTAGGATCAACGGCAATCGGTAGATGTGTTACTTCTTGTGCTGCGGGTACGACCTGCAGATCAAGCAAAAATCTTGAAGAACTGCGATGGGTATGCGGTGCTGAAACGCCGCGCTCACACAAAATAACTTTCTCATTCCCTTCCACCATTGCGTACTCGACTGCTCCCAACCAATCTCGTAAGGAACATCCGAAATGGCGCTTAATCATGAGCGGTTTCCCTGTTTTGGCCGCCGCTGAAATGAGTGGATAATTCTGCATGTTGCGGGAACCAATCTGCAAAATATCTGCAGCATCACAAATTAGATCGAGAAAGCGCTCTTCCATAACCTCAGTTATGATTCCAATACCGGCTTCCTGTTTTGCGACTTTCAGCCATGCAATGCCCTGTTCGCGGGTTTCTGTGTATTTCGCAGAGCGATATGGAAATGAAAGGGGTTTAAAAGCCCCCCCCCGTAAAAAATGAGCGCCTCTTGCTTTTACCGCCTTCGCAGTCTCGACAATAAGTTCTTCGGACTCAACCATATTTGGACCAGCAAATACTGGAATAAGGGCTCCACCGAATTCAACCCCGGCCGCAATAAATGTAGAGGCCTCTTTACCAGCTTTTTTCGCAGCCAGAGGGAATTTTGACTTCATATCTTCTTCAGTAATGTCTTTACCAGGCGCTTTGTTTTCAATCATTTCAATCTCCAGAGCTTTAAACTTATTGTTTTCCTAATTTTTGCGAGCGCGGCTTTTCACTCAAATTTACCCAAGCATTGCGTTCGATTGAAGCATAGAGAGCATGGACCAATTCAACAGCACAAACTGCTTCAACTGCTGGAACGGGCGGAACCAAACCAGCTGAATCTAATCTAGAAACCAGATCCCGCAACATTGGGCCATGACCAAGACCATAGCCCGTCGGAACCTCCTGATTATAGTCCTCAGTAACCCTATCGTCCCCGTCCTCGGCATTGATGAAAAACCATTCATCAATTTTGTTCAGGGCGATACCACCGATCTGCGCGATACCGCGATCACCAACAATAGACAATGATGCTTCAAAATCCTCGGGGCGCGCTGCCGTTGTTACTTCAATCGTGCCCAGAGACCCATTTGAGAAACGGAGAGCAGCAACCAGAGTATCCTCAGCCTCTAATATATTGGAACGCTGAGCGCCCGCAGCACAAACCGCATCAATAGGCCCGCATATCCAATTCAAGGCATCTAAATGGTGAATTGCCTGCTGATTGATAACACCACCATCTTGAGCCCATGTACCATGCCATCCATCCTCATAGTATTCCTGCATTCGACACCAACGAAGGCGAATTGCGGCGCTCACAATACTACCAAAGCGGCCATCTTCCATCGTTTTTTTCAATTTCCGCACAGCAGGATTCCAACGATTCTGGAAAACACCGCCATACATCAGGCCACGCGTTTCCGCTAGTTGGCTCAAACGCATCACAGCTTCCGGATCGAGGCCGATAGGCTTTTCGCTGATCACACTAACGCCAGCTTCCAAGACGGCACGAGCATGAAGAGTGTGATCACCGCTGCGAGTTAAAACGAAGACCAAATCCGGACGTGCCGTTTCCAGCATATCGTTTAGTTCCGTAAAGGCGCGCCCACCTAACTGTCTCGTTAGGTTCTTCGCTTTATCTATGTCTAAATCACATGCGGCAACGCATTCGAGCCCCTCCACAGGATCAAGCTCGTTGAGAATTTTAATATAGTGCTGGGCTACACGGCCACATCCTAGAAAGGCGATTTTATGAGAGTTTTTACGCATTTTCTGCATTAATCCTTTCTTAGGTCCGAAACACCAGGATTAGCCCCCTGATCTCGTTCTCTTATCGCCTGCCAATCATCCAGCAATTGCAAAACCACTTCTGCATAGTTGCTATCACGAATCTCAACAGACGCGAATGGATCGTCAATCTCGTATACGCCAAGGCGCGGTCCAAATGGGCTAGTCTCGCGTATAAATACTGGATGTGTGACGCAGCCCAAACCGAAAAGGCCAAGAATTGCGTGACTTTCTTTTATATGGCGAGGCATGAAGCGAATGTCTCCAACAGGCTCAATCTCACCATCCTTTTGGAGCCATAGCTGTCGCATTTCGGGACGCACTGCAACGACCGTATCCAGACCTTCCTCAATCATTCGCTCTATCATGGCGTCGATCATGCCCGGCGGACGAAAAGGATGCGTGGTCAGCATTACTACAACAGCATCGCAAACTCCAAAATGATCTTCCACCTTATCCAGCGAAAACTGGAGAACTTCAGTGATGTCAACATACCCTTCACTTAGTTCCGGTGGGCGCAAGAACGGTGCCTGCGCACCACGCGCTTCAGCAAAAGCAGCAATTTCCGGATCATCCGTTGAAACCACAACACGGGTAATATTACGACATCCCAAAGCATGCGACAGAGTATGATCCAACAGTCGCTGCGTTCCCGGCCCATTCAATGGACCCCTAACTGGAATAATTGCAGTCACGTCAAACTCTGTTAAATCATGACGTCCTATATGTGAATCACCTTCGATCTCCTCCATAATCCGTACCACCTTGGCGGCACGGTCTCGGTTCAGATCTTGATGAATGCCATGATAATGATAAACTGACGCATCCGGCGAATAGACAATCTGATATCCTTCCGAGATAACTTTTTTTCCCCATACACGGTCTTCAATATTTGTCACTTCTTCATCGAATGGATACGCATTCCAGACGTCGCGTCGGAAGGCGGAATTGGCGTTATGAAAAAAGCTGTCGCGGTATTGAACTTTTCGATCTAACCCAAAAACCAACATCAAATCACGTTTATCAAAGGGGCTGGAGAAAGACATTGGTTGTTGCCGTCCGTAAACCCCAGCCACTGCGGGGTCCTTTAGCTCTTTCACTAAATTCTCAAGCCATGTGGAATCGACAGGAATGCAATGCCCGGACAAGCAAACTAATATTTCTCCTTGGCTTGCACGAATTCCATCATTAATTGCCTTGCCTGGCAAAAAGACATCAATCGTCACCAATTTGACACCGTAGGGCATGGCCTTCGCAATTGTCTGATCTGTCGACCCATTATCCACTAGGATGATTTCAAAATTCGTGTAGGACTGTTTGCAAATTGCACGTAGACACGCACCAATCCACCGCTCTTCGTTTTTTGTCCGAACAATGATGGAAACTAAGGGATAGTCAGTCATAGAGCACCATTTCAATATTGATCAATATGCGTTTGAAAACTTCCAACAGTTCAAATCGCATTTTTTCGAACACAAGACTTGCATGGCAAATTTATTAATATGCCTGCCCATCAACTCAAACAATATTTTTTAGTTAATTTCTACAAAACAATTGATACAGCAAAAAAATAATATAGAAATACTTTAAGTTTTTAAATATTAACTTTTTCTATAGCAACAAAATACAAAAATACCCTCCTGAATCCAAAAACATGGGAAAAAATAATTTTCAAACTTCATTTAAATTCCCTTGTAAATATATGATTATTCTTTCCATGAAGCTTCCCAACAAAACCATAAGACTCAAGTTTTTCTTTAACATTATCTAGCTTCAATTTTGACGACTCAACTACTTCAACAAGCAAAGATTTCGTCTTCAAGCTCTTTAAAG
The DNA here is from genome assembly GCA_002709955.1 of Rhodospirillaceae bacterium. Lineage (GTDB taxonomy): Bacteria > Pseudomonadota > Alphaproteobacteria > UBA8366 > Aestuariispiraceae > Pacificispira. The sequence continues at coordinate 43,139 of PAQY01000007.1, read as the reverse complement.
TTTTATCAGCGCCATCAATTATCAACCCTTCAATGCCGTCAACATCAATCTTGATATGATTTGGAGGTATGAATCCCCAATTCTCGATTAGTGAGTCTATTGTCATACCTAAGCTCCCTTGGGAAAACATTGGAGTAAAATCCTCATTAAACATATTTTTTGTAATTCCTTGTTGATTTCCAGAAGCACCAATATTTGTTGTTGGAAAATACAATCGATCAAATTTATTCGAATCACTGAGCGCCATGCAAAAACCAGTAATTTCATTATCAAGTTTGTTAAGTTCTATATTACGACAAAGAACAGCGTAATTTGACGCAGAAGGTTCAAAAGCGATAACTTTCATTTTCTTAACTTTTGCGGCATATAAAGAATAGACGCCAATATTAGCACCAACATCCCAAATCACTTCTTCGGATGACATCCCATCAATCCAAGCAATAGTCTCTGGCTCCTTGGTAAGAAGCGATCTCCCCCGATACAGTGGCTTTAATCCTTGACCGAAAAACAAAATCTTATCACCACCACTCAATGAGTGTCGGTAGATTGGAGCAAAGTGTTCTGCGAGATAGGCGCGAATAGTATCACCACGTCTCCGACCTAAAATTCGGAAAAAACAATTCAGAAACTTCAAAATCCATTCAAGTTTTTCTTCATACATCGCAACACACCTCTTCCAACAGCATAAATAATCGATCCTATTTTTCAGTTTATCTCTTTTAAGACCAAAATATTAAATCTAATCAGATAAATTTTTATTGGGGAGAAGGAGAAACTGGGGCCCGGTTAGGAGCATGAACGCGCAACCATTCTATCGCTTTCTCCGCCAGAAAAAGATCAAATTCATCATGTATGTCGATGGCAGTTTCGGTTAATCCATTGCTGATAATTTCAACCTTGTCACCAATTCTGCGCCCTTCCCTCCACAACGAAGCACGGCTGGCAGAGGCAAGACCGGTATCTTCTCGCCAAATCGTCTGGCGAATTTGCCGGGAAGAATAGGTACTCATCCAAGGTAAAATACGCTCATAGGCACCCAGATCATTCCTATGCCAGTAGTTCTTATGCGTTCCATAGCCCGCAAAAACGCTTTCCAACGAAAGGTCATTCTGCAATCGCCGTACCGCGTCCGTGATCCACGTTGGTTGGCGAAATATGTCAGTTGCAGTTATAAATACACAACAGTCGAAAGACTTACCTGAATAGGCCTCATATGATTCTAATGCATTTTTCAGAGTGGCTTCTGTTGTCGTCAAATCCCCTGCCAATTCCGCCGGCCGCAGGAATGGCACCGTCGCCCCATAACGGCTCCCTGCTTCAGCTATCTCTTCATCGTCCGTGCTCAAGAACACGGTATCGCAAACGCCTGATTGCAATGCTGCTACGATCGGATAAGCGATCAGCGGATGCCCAGCAAGAAGTTTCACATTCTTACGCGGTAAGCCCTTCGATCCGCCCCTAGCTGGAATAACGCAAATAGTTTTCATGGATTACACCCGTTCAACTACATTGATGTGAGAAATACTTTTTTCTCATGGTTTGAGAATTGTGAAAATAGCCACACCTATATTTCTTCGATGATACTTTATTAAATGATAACAACACTAAGGTCTTCATTGCTGACATTGTAACACAAGATACTTCAAATGAACCTGCTGGGATGTAAAATTGTGTGTTTTCTCACCCAATAAAATAAATGAACGAATGAATCTCTTGACTAGGTTTCCCCGATTCATGTCAGCCTTCTATTATCCCCACTGCAACTTGCTAACAAATACTGCTAAACGGCCCACCTCATTGAAAGATCCACATCTCCCGATCCTTCTTATCGAAGGCTAACCAAAACGTCACTAGATTTTCATATTATTTTAAAGCTCACTCTTTGGATAAAGCCAGTTAATCTCGACACTAGGAGCGACCGATTAACCGCTTTATAACGCTTACAGCCAACCGTTCCAAATATCTCCGCGTCAAAAACAGGTAACGGTTCAGACCCGGCTCTATATTTCGATGCCCACCCAATGTAAGGCGGATAATGCCCCGAAAAAAAAATTTCAAGTTATCCCATGTATCACGTAGGCTCGACGGCGGCAAATTGCGGATTTGTTCCTTAGGGGAAATTGCTGAGTCAAAATCGAGCCTAACCGCTCCCAAACGATGTAACCAATCCTGATCCCAAGCCATAGCGCTCAGAGAGAATACCCATCGTGCATCGAAAGGGAAACGCTTCAATAACACAGGCTCTCCAGCAGTTGCCTTCCAGTACCGGTTCACACAATAGAAAAACCCAGATACTCGAGAAAATCGCTGCAATTCACGGAAGTAAAATGCCACAGTATCATTTGTCATTTCCATAAATGAGCGGGTATTTACGATCAAATCAATGGACTGGTCTGCGACATCAACGGCGCACCATCCTGGCAACAGAGCAATATCCCAATCAGTGTTTAGAAGACACTCAGGTCCTCGTTCTTTAAAAGCCGCATAATCCAGCAAACGAATGTTTGGGAACCGCATTCTATAGTAAATTGACTGCACAGCATTCACTTCAGGCAAATCCAAAATTATGCATTGGCAATCTGGATAAAGACTCCGGATTTTGCCAGTTAAACCACCGAAACCGCCACCAATCTCAACGCTACGTTTGGGTGCATTTCGATCAACAAACCATTGCGATATATCCCACGCATCATGGAGTAAACGAAGGTCAGTCGTGTTCAGAGCAACGCCATCAAGGTAAAGTCTTTCCGGGTTGCCGATCTCTGCTTCGACAAATTCGCTAATGAACTCTGGACCAGTTATGGAAAGCAACGAACGATACCGCCGCAGGATTGGCTGCGCGCGAGGCTCAGAATGATCGTCAATGACCGCTGGCTTCCCACTCTTGCTCGGATCCGACCAACCAACGTCAAATCCAGCCGTCAAGTTATTGTAGCGAAAATCTTCCCACACAGAAGGATCTGAAATTCGTTCTACATAATTCTCTGGAAAGACATCCCAATGTTTACTTTTGTGGGATCCATTATAGTCTGCAAGTGCGATCTTGAGCACTTCCACAGTATGTGCAACATCCGCGTCTAAGGTTGCGTAAGCTGATGAGGTCATCAAAAAATTATCCATGGATAAGGGTTCTAAAAATTATTCTATAATCAACCTATTCACTTTTCTTTGGGCTTCTGGTAGGCGGCAATGTATTTTGGTGCCAATACATATTTCTCCGCATCCTGTCGCTTTAAAAGTAAATCAATCGTACCAGGAAAACGGTCATTGAGATAAGCAAGAACCTCTTCCGCATGAGAGGCTGTTTTGATCCTGCGCCCGGACTTCAACATCGGTTGAACGTCATCAGAAAACACCCAACCACCCGGCTGGACGGTATGAAAAGCATAAAAGTGATCCCATGCAATTTCAGGATAGCGATGAGAGGCATCTATCCAGATTAGATCAAATTTCGGCAACTCTGCACTCAGAATATGCAGCGAGTTCATGCGCATCGCATTTATGTTTGGCTGATTAAGATTTTCCTGCTTTCGCCGCTCATGTGCCGTCTCAGCAGGAGCAAGCGCCATTTGATAGATCGGATCGTCCAACGGCAAATCAACCGTCACAATTTCCGAATCGGAAAACAGTCTTGATAAAAATTGTGTGGTATCTGCAACTGCGGTTCCTAACTCAAGCACAGCCTTTGGCTTAAATCCAGACAACTTCAGCGCCGCAAAGCAAGCATACTGAATACTCATGATCTTCGGATCAACCGCGCGACCCAAAGGCGCTAGAATATCTGCGACCAGTGCCCAGGCAGCTGACTGCGAGACACCCAGCTTATCAAAAAATGGATCATTTACCACCGTCACTTCATGCTTAGCGTGCGCGATCTCACTCGACAGAAGATACCGTTTCATTGGAAGGACCAGTCGACGCATCAAGGCAGCCTGAAGTTTTCCTGGACCGTCCGTTACGGCAAACTCTTGGCTTGCTGGCAATAATCTCATGCGAACGAGCTCCGTTCCTGTCTTATTCGTTGTTATGGCGCTTGTTCTTAGCATCTGAAATCAATATTTCGATTGCCTCAGGTTTCATTGAGAACCGGTAAGCGAGTTGGTCAATTGGATATCCTTCCCTGGCCATTTCTAAAATCCGTTGATCGCGCATTTTCCTGTTTTCACTTTTCATGTCCGGGGCATCATGGAAAAAGCGGCTTTCACGCCGACGATGAAATGCCTCAAGTGCCCGATATACGAAGGATTTTTGGGTGCGTGCCGGCGTCTGATAGTTAAAATTAATTGAGTGTCGGCCAATTCCAGAAGGAACTGAAACTGGCGACACGCCGTGCCATGAATTCTTGGTCTTGATAAAGCCAAACAGCGTGTTCGCCTTAAACATACTCCTATGAACCTCTGTTACATCCTCAAATGGAAGATGAAAGTTACTCCAGTTTTTATTATGTTTTGCCTTGTTCGCTTGGTAGAGTACGGTTTGCCCACCATATTCCTCACGCCAATTCGGTTCAGGAATGTAAAGAAGTAAGCTTAAAAACTTCGAATACTTATCGGTATGCGGCGATAGGAATGCGCTATCTTCGAGGCGCGACAGTTGGCTGTTTATCTCGACTCGCCTACAGGCAATCCCGCTGGACACCGTTTCTCCTATTGAAAACCCGGAAATTGGGAACGGTGCGCAAGCCTTTTCAAAGCCCTGCTTCAAAACTTCAAAGTAATCATCCACAAACTGTTGACTTGATACACATTCGAACAAAAACTCAAAGGCGGGGTTCAGGTTCTTAGCAGTTTCCACTGTCAAATCGATATTAAGCTTTCCTTCTGCGAGCTGCTGATCAATGAATGTTTTTTCTGGCCAATTCGTTGCGATCGCCTGATACAAATCCTGCGGCAAAAAATTATCTATCTGAAAGAATGGAAAGGGTTCTAAATTTAACTTCAGCTCTTTTTTCGACAGCAAAACATCATTGATGGACCAAGTCATAGGGCATCTTTCTGCTATTCAGCCATAATGAAATATTTGAGATTAACTCTTTTTTCCTAAAAGATAGCGCAAATCACCTTCTCCCATAAGATCAGCATCTTCTGGATATTGGTAAAGTCTTTCGCTAGATTCGTACAAGTATAGCCCACGGAATAATCTCTGCTCTACAGTAAATCCAGTCGCCTTGCACCTCGCTTCAAACTCGGTGGCTGTAAGAGTTTCATAATTTGGAACAAACCAATGATCCATAATATGGAAAACCTTACCTACTGGCGCATCAAGCAAGCGCAAGGTTTGACGTGCGAATTGTTCGGGGCAATCATGCACTAAAGCACGAACCCAATCGACCATTTCCCAATGAAGTCCACCGGCACCATAAACATAAATAAATGCGATTCCGCCCGGCTTCAGGATGCGGTATGCTTCCTGAAGAGCCAATTCTGGATTCACTGTATGATGCAAGACGCCACTAGACAGAACTCTATCAAATTGATTAGCCCAAGTCTCTGGTAAGCTTAACAACGACTGGTTCTCAAAATGAACCTTGTCTGGCGAAATTCCATGTGCCTCTCGCCGACGCTTTGCGTCGTTAATTGCCTCAATTCCTATATCAATGCCGGTTACATGCTTCGCTCCGAGAAGATGCATGGCGATAGAGAAACGCCCCCCTCCGCACCCCATATCTATACATTTGTACCCTTCAAAAAGTTCTGGGCCAATCCCGTTGTTTCGAAGACGCCCCTCAAGCATTGAAACCGTATGCATAAAACCATCATCACTGTAAGGCACCCAGCATTGCGAATACAAACTACCCGTATAGGCTTCGACTGCTGCAGTGTCTTGCATCGAATCCGCCGCCATAACTGGCGATCCATCAGCACCACGGGTCAAATCTGACCAAACTGCAGCGTCACGAATGAATGCCATAAACCCAGCACGGTCAAAGGGACCGTCGGACGAACGTAGCTTATCGAACATCTGCCAAACAGCGTATCCTATCAACAAACGTGAAAGCGTGGAGTGTCCCGCAACATTCGCAGACAATGCGTCCAGTTCATTACGTATATCTTTCAGTGAGATCATTCTGTTTATTCCTTACAGCAAACAGCATCAAGTTAGTGTATTGAGAGCCTGACATTGACTGCTTTTAAGACAAAATCAAGAAAGGCTTGTCGCTTTGATCCATTCAAGCAAATTTCCTAAACGAACCGGAGGTTCGCCGTAAAGCACTTTACTAACAGAGTCTAATTCTGGATTGGTCGTCCAAATTTCATCTTGAAGAGCAACATCCATAGCTTCATTAAAGTAAGTGCTGCGTGGGTCTACCCATAAAACATTGTGACCATCGGCAAAACTGCGGCTGTTTCGAAGGACTATATCTTCCGGCGTGTAATCACTTACATCAATAAACTTCGCCTCAACCGTTGTGTAACAAACATTCGTTGGCGCATTGATGAACAAACGGCTACAAACTAATGCCAATACTTCGGGATGAGCGAAGGTAATCTGAATCCTGTTTGCATCCCGAGTCGCGAGCGCATCAGCAATATACCGCTCACCCAATGCCAGCGGATGCAACCTGATAAGAATTGTCGCGTCAGGTCTAAGCCTCTCAAGACAGTCCAAAAGCTGAACGAAGGTTTCATCTACTGACGACAGCGTACGCAGCGCTGTAGAAGAAAAGCTCTTTGTCGCTATAACCGCATAGATAAGACCGCCCGATACGCCATCCACCCGTAATTTGTGAGCAAGTGAACGCGCTTCTTGTTTAACCAGATCGCGCCACGCGGGGTACATATTTGGCATGCCCATGCATAATGTCGGAACAGTTCCAATATCGCCGTAGCGGTAAAGACTTTGGAGGTACAGCGATTGCCGCTCGTGATAGTGGATCAAACCATCAGCATCGCGCCCAAATACCCTGGCAATTATGCTTTTCCGCCCACGAGACAAGGATGCAAAGCGTTCCTTGTAGCGCTCATGCAACCCGCTATCTGTTAGTCGTACTCGCGCGAGAACAATACCACGTGAACCAGTAAGTCGAGCCAGAAGATACCAGATATTATAGGGAAAACTGGTAAATTGTCGTCCATGAAATAATACGACATTCCCCCGCAAGATTAACGCTGAAATAGAAAGAAACGCACTTATCCGCCGAAGAGCTCGTGATACCACACCTCCACTCGATCCAAGATAGTGCAGTGTTCCAGCCTGCTCTATCCCTTTCATCAGGGTGGTATTTTTCTTGATGAATTCAAAGTTTTGAGACCCAAATGTGATAAAACGTATATCAGCACTTGGGATATGACGCTTTAGCTCCATGCCAAGCGGCAAGTAACTGTCCATATCAACAACACGCGGTGATAAGAAAAAGACGAATCGGTTAAACATAGTAGTGGGAAACTGACTGTTAAAACGGGCGAAGGTCACGAGCACCACCTATTGTAAGGGGTGTCTGTATTGATCGTCTTGTTCAAAGATTTTACTGAGACAATTCAGCTAGCCATGAAACCCTATAGCTACCGCAAAGGTGATGCCTTCAGCATCATCTCTAGTAGCTGATTAGATACGCAGAGCATTTAGAAATGTCAATTGGAAAAAGGCCCTATTTTGCGCGATTTATCGGTAATATACCGTAGACAAGCATCAACACCAATCGCTGCCCAAACGATCAAGATAGGCTCAATAGGTAAGCGGTATTTTGCGGAAATAATCGGCCCAGTCACAAGAAGAAAATACATTACGAAAGCGACGCTGATTAGCGTCACCTTCGGCCAGATCTTGACAGAACGGCAAAACCCAACGAGTTGCAATCCAGATACGAAAATCGTGCCAGCAAAAGCAATCATTAGAACGGTTCTATAGCCAATTCCTGCCGCGCTCCAACGCAGTTCAAGACGCTTTATGATTGACGCCTCCACAATATTTTCACTGGATAGCTTGGCCTCGAGTTCATGCCCTGTTCGACGAACTTCCATATCCAATAAAATCGCGGGCGCTAAAAAGTTAATTGCCATCCCTTTCGCCCAAACATAGGTAATGGCAAAAGTCGATTGTTGCCAGAAAACATCCATGGCGCGCCGTTGATATTCATTGCTTATCGTAATACGTGATTGCGTCGACAACGGCCTCCCTGTTTCTTTCAAATAAGCCGCCTCAATATTTGATCTCAAGGATACTGCCTCAAGACTGCGGGTTGTTCCGTGCTCATAGGCAAGTACCTCGGGCACAACCCACCCGCTCACATAAGAGCCACCTTGACTAGTCAATTGCGGAGATCCAAACATTGCGTAATTGCGAGCCAACCAAGGAGAGAGTGGAATAAGTGCAACGATCAGAAAAATAATAGAAAGCGCCAAAGCGCGCTTCGTGCCGACATTCCGGAATAGTAAGGAAAAAAACACAATAACTGGCAGCATGGTCAATAACGGCCATGAAACAGCACGAACCAATGTGGCGAGACTCAACGACGCGGCACAAATAGTCATACGACCAACTTCAGGTCGCTCGAGTATCTTAATCGTAGAAAAAAGAAAGCAGGCAATAAAGAATACATAAGTCGTATCTGTAAGGATTTGGTTTGAGTGAATTATTAAATTTGGCCATAAAGCGGCTAAGATACCTGCAATCAAACCAATTCTCGTTGATGCGCATGCGCCAATACTAGCAATCAACATTACTGTAACAGAATCAAGGATTGCCTGGAAAATAATTGTAGGCCAAATCATCTCACCCAACACGATTTTTCCAGTAGCCAACAGCATTAAGTAACCCGGCATCCTCTCAGACATCGGTGCTGTAATACCTGGATCAGGTTCAACTAAAAAAGCACCTGTTTCGACAAGTAGCCGCGCCATGCTTAGATAGGTTTCGCTATCTTCAACCAATGCCAATGTTTCGATGCCATCAGCACAAAACAGGCGTCCGATGCGCACAAGAAATGCTAGCAACCCAAGAATGAGCATACTCTTTAAAGCCATGTAACTTACCGTTCCTGGATATATCAATGATTTATAAATGAACGTTTATATGCATCAAGCGTGCCGTCCCAAACCGGGTCAAGTCCAAGCCAACGCAATAAACAAACCACAACTTCCCAACACATCACAATGTCTAATCCGTCTAACTTCAATCTTGTCAAGACAAACCAACATCGCTACGGTCTGGTATCGTTAGAAAGGGCTGTTTTTCAAAATTTTTAAGTCGGCACTGCGCGAATTGTAACTTTACACAATACTGGTCAATAAATTGAAAACAAAACATAAAATATTACTTGCCTCAATTGCATTGCAATTCATCAAGACCGCCCATAAAGCGATGGGAAAGCCCAATGCGCTAAGCTGCAAACGCGATGGAATTCAGTGGCAGCTAGATTTAGATGAGGGTGTAGATTTCTCAATTTTTTTACTTGGTGCCCATGAAGTTGGAACGGTGAAGGCGTACCGGCGACTATTGGCACCAGGCAATACGGTAATTGATATCGGTGCAAATATCGGCAGTCATACGTTGCCACTCGCACAAATCGTTGGTCCAGACGGTCGGGTTGTTGCCGTTGAACCCACCGCTTATGCCTTTCAAAAATTAACCACTAATCTTATGCTAAACCCCGATATTCAGAAACGTGTGACAACTCTCCAGGTGATGTTGGCAGAATCAGCATCGATTTCAGTGCCAAAAGCGCTACCTTCCAGTTGGCCTATGGCAGGTGGAAAGGATGTCCATCCTTTGATGCGCAGCCTTGAAAAAAGCACTGATGGTGCCTCAGTAACAACTTTAGATGCGATCGTTGAGACTCTGAATTTGAATGAAATTGACTTTATTAAATTGGACGTTGACGGTTATGAGGTGAATGTTTTGCGCGGTGGAATGGAAACCCTTTCGCGTTTCAAGCCCCGCATTATGGTGGAATTGGCTGACTATACCCTACGCGCACAAGGCGTCAGTCTAGCAGATTTGTTAGATATTTTCCTGACATTTAACTATAAGCTTTTCACCGTAGACATGAAGCGCGCATTGCCCGCGAACAAAACTGCATTGATCGCGATGATCCGAGATGGTGAAAGCCTGAATGCGCTCGCTTTACCTCAGGATGACCCTCTCCGTCGTTAAACGGATTTCACGTTCCTCCTCGGTTTTCTTACTCGCATGTCCAAAAACAGGCTAGTCTTTACTCTTAATTTCTTCGCTTGAACTGCTCAGAAGGTTGTCCAATGCGTATTGCTGTCTATCGTGCTGCCGCAATCAATCGAATTCTGAAACTCATCGGACTATATAATGTTCATCCGTATCCTGCGCTGCCGCCAAACGTAAAAATAAGCACCTTTCAGTCGCATCTTACTGAATATGAGCTTTTGACCAGACTCTTACCTGCACCCACAATAAATGATGCGGAACTAGTCAAAGAATGGCAAATCACGGCGCGTGCAAAACTGGCCGCCCTGATGGGGGTTGACCAAGTACGAGATCGTCCATCCGTCACTGCATTTGTTCAGAGACCAAACCCCGCCGAGAATATATCTCGCTACACAGCCTATTTGCGTGTTCGGCCCAATTGCGACATTTCGGTTCACTTACTCCTTCATCAAAATATTGATTTAAAAAAGAAACTTCCCATTTTTGTTTACTTAGCAGGCTCCACATCCGGGATCCATCTCGCTTGGGGCGAAGCAAAAGTGCCAATCGATCACGATCGACTCTCAAAAGACTGCGCAATTGGATTACAAGCTGCAGAACGGGGATACCTTGTCTTATGCATTGAACAACTGGGATTTGGAGAAAGGGCCGAACGAATGCTGAATCCCCGCTCGGCTTCCCGAACTTTGGACGCCCATGCACATGCGCTTCTTCTCGGTAGGTGCTTAATGGGGGAAAAAGTGCTCGATGTGATGAGTTCGCTTGATTGGTTAACCTCCTCCGAATTCACAGCGACTACCAATTTGCAGATCAATTTTGAGTCTATATTTGCTTATGGACATTCCTCTGGTGGATCTGCCGCACTTTATGCAACAGCCTTGGACGTCCGAATTCAAGGCCTATTGGCCAGCGGCTGCATTGGACAAATCCGAGACACCATCGCCGCTAGACGGTCGCCCGATGGGGACAGTATTATTCCTGGAATTCTACGATTTTTTGAGATGAGCGATATTATCGCATTGATCGCCCCACGACGCTTTGTGGGGTTGTCGGGCGATCAGGATCATATCTTCCCTTATGCAGGCGCTGAAGAATGCATTAGGGCGGCGCAAAATTCCTATCAAGCACTTGATGCCTGGGATAGCCCTGTTGCAATCAAGGTCAATGGCCCTCACCAATACTATGCCGCTGACAGTTGGCGTGCCTGGGATACTATTATTCACCCGGAAAGGCTTCAGAAAGACTAAGACTCTGCTTTCGTTAAAATCACTAGAGAGACCCTGCTCGCGAATCCTTGACCACCTAGTGCGAGTGGCGTAGCTAGGCCGCATCATTATTGCAAAGGACATTTCAGAATGAAATCGGCATTGATCACGGGGATTACGGGTCAGGATGGGTCATATCTGGCGGAGTTTCTGCTGTCGAAAGGCTATGAGGTGCACGGCGTAGTGCGCCGGGCGTCGACCTTCACGACCGAGCGTATCGATCATGTCTACCAAGATCCGCATGAAAGCCATTTGCGCCTGAAATTGCATTATGGGGATCTGTCCGACGGCACGGGCCTGCGCCGCATTCTGGAGCATGTGCAACCCGACGAGATCTATAATCTAGGCGCGCAAAGCCATGTGCGGGTCAGCTTCGACCAGCCAGAATACACCGCCGATGTGGTTGGCACCGGCACGCTGCGGCTGCTGGAGGCGATGCGGGACTATACGCACACGTCCAAGCGCACGGCGAAACTCTATCAGGCCGGCAGTTCCGAAATGTTTGGCGCCGCGACGCCGCCGCAAAGTGAGGCCACGGCCTTCTACCCGCGCAGCCCTTATGCCGTGGGCAAGGTCGCGGCCTTCTGGTACTGCACAAATTATCGCGAGGCCTATAATCTATTCGTCGCCAACGGCATTCTGTTCAATCATGAAAGCCCGCGCCGAGGCGAGACCTTCGTCACCCGCAAGATCACCCGGGCGGTGGGGCGCATCAAACTGGGGCTGCAGGATAAGTTGTTTCTGGGAAATCTGGACGCCCGGCGCGACTGGGGCTTCGCTGGCGACTATGTCGAGGCAATGTGGATGATGCTGCAGCAGGACGAACCCGATGATTACGTCGTTGCCACAGGCACGGCCTATTCTGTGCGGGAATTTCTGGAGGCCGCCTTCGGTTATGCGGGGCTCGACTATCAGAAGCATGTCGAATTCGACGCCCGTTACCTGCGCCCGACAGAGGTGGATTACTTGCTGGGCGATCCCAGTAAGATCAAAAGCAAGCTCGGCTGGCAGCCGAAAGTCGGGTTCCAGGAATTGGTGGCGATGATGGTCGACAATGACATGGACCTTGCCCGTCGCGAGCAGGTTCTGCTGGCAGCGGGGCATACGGTCCCCAGCCCAGCGAGGGATTGATGTCTATATTTACTGTAAAATAGTGGGAAACTTATAAAACAACACTTTTTTGTGTTGAAATTAGAGAGGCAGACCTCTAAATCCATCGCGATGATCTACCGTGAATGGTCGATAGAACCGAGACGTAAAAATGAATGATAGAATTACCCATCTTCGACGACTGGAAGCGGAAAGTATTCATATTTTTCGGGAGGTTGCGGCGTCGTTTGAAAAGCCGGTGATGATGTATTCCATTGGCAAGGATTCGTCGGTGATGCTGCATCTGGCGATGAAGGCGTTTTATCCTTCTGTGCCGCCGTTTCCCCTGCTGCACATCGATACGACCTGGAAATTCAAGGAAATGATCACCTTTCGCGACCAGCGGGCTGCGGAATTGGGGATTGATTTGCTGGTCCACACCAATCCGGATGGGCTGCGCGATGGCATTGGGCCGTTCAGCCATGGGTCATCGGTCCATACCGATGTGATGAAGACACAAGCCCTGAAACAGGCGCTGGATCACTATAAATTTGATTGCGCGATTGGCGGGGCCCGGCGGGACGAGGAAAAGTCCCGCGCAAAGGAACGGGTCATGTCCTTCCGCAGCAAGGGTCATGTCTGGGACCCCAAAAACCAGCGCCCGGAATTGTGGTCGCTGTACAATACCCGCATTGCCCAGGGGGAAAGCGTGCGCGCCTTCCCCATTTCCAATTGGACGGAGTTGGACATCTGGCAATATATCCATGCGGAAAGCATTCCAATCCCACCGCTTTATTTTGCAAAGGAACGCCCGGTCGTCCTGCGCGATGGGCAATGGATCATGGTGGATGATGACCGCCTGCCCCTGCGAGAGGGCGAGACCCCACAGCACAAAATGGTCCGCTTCCGCACTTTGGGCTGCTATCCCCTGACCGCCGCGGTGGAGAGCCCAGCAGACACGCTGCAGGCCATTATCTCAGAAACCCTGATTTCCCGAACATCTGAACGACAGGGCCGCATGATTGACCATGATCAGGCCGGGTCGATGGAAAAGAAAAAGCGGGAGGGATATTTCTGATGAGCACTGAAACCACCGCGCCCCTGACGCCGGAAGACATCGACGCCTATCTGGCCGCCCAGGAACAAAAAGACCTTTTACGCTTCATCACATGCGGGTCCGTCGATGATGGGAAATCCACCCTGATCGGGCGTCTGCTGTATGATTCCAAACTGATATTCGAAGATCAGCTGACCGCCCTTGAGGCGGACAGCAAACGTGACGGCACCGTCAAGGACGGTCTGGATTTCGCGCTTCTGGTCGATGGGTTACAGGCCGAACGGGAACAGGGCATCACGATTGACGTCGCCTATAGTTTCTTTGCCACCGACAAGCGCAAATTCATCGTCGCCGATACACCGGGTCATGAGCAATATACCCGCAATATGGCGACGGGCGCATCCACCGCTTCCGCAGCGGTTATCCTGATCGATGCCAGGCGCGGCGTTCTGACCCAGACACGACGGCATTCCTTCATCGTCTCCCTGTTGGGAATCAAGACGATCCTGCTGGCGGTCAACAAGATGGATCTGGTCAACTATGATCAGGATGTCTTTGACCGCATCGTTGCGGAGTATCGGACCTTCGCCGCCCAGCTGTCGGGTGACCAGACCATAACGGCCATCCCGCTCTCTGCGTTGAAGGGCGATAATCTGATGGCGCCCAGCACCGCCATGCCCTGGTATGATGGTCCCACATTGCTGGACTGTCTGGAAAGTGCCCCACTGCCGGAAGACCGGCCCAGGGGTTCCTTCCGGATGCCTGTACAATGGGTCAATCGCCCCAGTCTGGATTTCCGGGGATTCAGCGGCACTGTTTCCGGTGGACCCGTGCACCAGGGTCAACATGTCATCGCCCTACCCTCTGGCAAGCCCAGCACCATCGCGCGGATTGTCACATTGGATGGGGATCTGGACCATGCCCGGCCCGGTCAGGCGGTCACTCTGACCCTGGCGGACGAGATTGATGTCAGCCGCGGCGATATCCTGTGCGATGCGGAACAGCCCGCCAGTGTTACGGATCAATTCGCCGCCCATGTGATCTGGATGGCCGACGCACCGATGATCCCGGAGAGACAGTATATCCTGAAGCTGGGGACCCAGAGTGTCGGGGCCGCCATTACCGAATTAAAGCACAAGATCAATGTGAACACGCTGGAACACATTGCCGCCAAGACATTGGAGTTGAATGAGGTCGCCCTCTGCAATCTGGCGCTTGATCAGGCGATCACCTACGATCCCTATGCCGATAATCCCCAGACCGGCGCATTCATCCTGATCGACCGCTATACCAATGCGACCGTTGGGGCGGGCATGATCAGTTTTGGTCTGCGCCGGGCAACCAATCTGGTCTGGCAGGAATTAGACGTCACAAAACAGGTACGCGCAGAATTAAAGCGCCAGAAACCGGCTATCCTGTGGTTCACAGGCCTGTCGGGCGCGGGGAAGTCGACCGTCGCAAATCTGGTGGAAAAGCATCTGCTCGCCATTGGGCGGCACACCTATATCCTGGATGGGGACAATGTGCGGCATGGCCTGAACAAGGATCTGGGCTTCACAGAAACCGACCGGGTGGAAAATATCCGCCGCGTGGCAGAAACGGCAAAGCTGTTCGTGGATGCCGGGCTGATAACGCTGGTATCCTTCATCTCCCCCTTCCGCAGCGAGCGGGATTTGGCACGGGAGTTGGTCGAGGAAGATGAGTTCCTGGAGATTTTCGTCGACACCCCCCTGGCCATCTGTGAAATCCGCGACCCGAAAGGCCTGTATGCCAAGGCACGGGCCGGTCAGATCAAGAATTTCACCGGAATCGATTCACCCTATGAAGCCCCAGAAAATCCAGAACTTCGGCTGGACACAACCACTGGAACCCCCGCAGAACTGGCAGAACAGGTCATCAGCTTCCTGAAACAGAAGGGCTTTGTTTGAAAGCATCTTGCGGAGAGGCATAAATGGGAAACACGATCACGCTTACGGCTATCGATGGATTTGTATCAAAGGCCTATCGGGCGGACCCTGTTGGGGATGTGCGGGGGGGGATTGTTGTCATCCAGGAGATTTTCGGGGTCAATGGTCATATTCGATCCGTGGCCGATGGCTATGCCGCACAGGGCTATAGCGTTATTGCCCCCCAACTCTATGACCGTTCCGCCCCTGATATAGAACTGGGTTACACACAGGAGGACGTTCAAAAGGGCCGCGATATCCGCGTTGAATTGGGGTTTGATAAACCGCTGTTGGATTTGCAGGCGGCTGTTTCCTTGTTGAAATCAGAAGGGCTGGCTGTCGGCATCGTGGGATATTGTTACGGCGGTGCCCTGGCATGGCGCAGTGCCGCCAAGCTGGAGGGGCTGTCCGCCACCGTTGGATATTATGGCAGCGCCGCCACCTTCAAAGATGAAGCCCCCCAATGCCCTGTCCTTTTGCATTACGGTGAGAAGGACGCCATGATCCCCAGCACCGATGGCGCGATGCTGGTGGACCTGTATCCAAACAGGGTGGAGGCCTTTGTCTATCCGGCAGATCATGGGTTCAATTGCGACCAACGGGCTAGCTATGATGGGCCCAGTGCAGCCCTGGCACTGGAACGCAGCCTATTCTTTTTTCAGGATTACCTGGGCTGAAAAATTCTTCCCTGAGCCTAAAACATAGGACCCGATCATGACCCGTGAATCAATCTACCTCCCAGACCGCGGCCTGGACCATCTTGTCCTTGCCGTTACGGCACTAAACGACGCGCGGGAAACCTATACACAACTGGGTTTCACCCTGACGCCCCGGGCGGAGCATAGCTGGGGAACGGCCAATCAACTGGTTCAGTTACAAGGCAGCTTTCTTGAAGTTCTAGAAGTCGCCGCACCGGAGAAGCTGTTTCCCCATGGGGACCGGTCCTTCAGTTTCGGCGCATTCCTGAATGACTATTCCAAGCATCGGGAAGGCTGTGCGATGGTCGTGTTTGAAAGTCAGGATGCCCGCGCAGACCGAGACCAATTTGCACAGCGCGGCCTGCCCGATCTGGACCCTTTTGATTTTGAGCGTCAGGCAAAACTGCCGGACGGCAACTCGGTGCGGGTCGCCTTTTCGCTGGCCTTCGCGCCACCACCGGAGATGCCGGATGCGGCCTTTTTCACCTGTCAGCAACACGCGCCGGAATATTTCTGGAAACCGGATTATCAGAAACATCCCAACGGGGCGAAAACCCTGGAAGAAGTTGCTATCATCGCAGAGCATCCGGACTCCCTGCGGCCCATCCTGGAGAAACTGCAGGCACCAGACGCCGTGCATGCCGACCCGGATGGCCTGACCTGTGAAACCATGCGTGGGCGCATTCGGGTCATGACCCCGGACAATTATCAATTATGGTATGGTGAAGGGGCGGCCAGTTCAGCCCCAGCCACGCCACATTTTGCGGCCATGCGCATTGGTGTTACAGATATTCAGGCAACACAGGCTTTGTTGGATCAACAGGATGTGCGTTATCATTGGGCCAGGGCGGGCTTGATCATCCCCTCTATTTCAGTGCACGGTTGCTGTCTGGCCTTTGCCCAGATTTAGATCGGACCCACATGACGGCCTCAGGCTTTATGCGCAACACCTGCTTCACACGCCCAGGCTTGTTTGGCGTCGTTGCACTGTGCCTGATCACTGCGACCATCAGCGGCTGTCAGACGACAGGGACTGTGCCGCCCAGCCCAGCCCCGGCAACCGTCTATAGTGGTTATTTCATTTGGGATTCTGAGCGCCCCCATGGTGATGCGGCGCTGCAATGCATCCAACTGGTCTTCACGGACAGGGAAACCTTACAGGATGGCCGTCTGCGCCTGACCGGTGTATCACGCTATATCACCGGACCGGATAACGAGATTAATTTCGTCGATACGGAATTAATCTATGACCCCATACACCACAGTTTCGAGCTGTGGGAACGCAATGCCACCAGCGATAACTTCATTTCAGACGGTCGCTTCAAGGGTCAGTTAAAGCCAGATACCCTGTTCCTGAATGGTGTATGGGCCAGTGACTCTGGCGGAGAATCCGGCAGGCTGACCCTGCGCAAAGGGGCGGATGCCCCCTGCACCATGGCGGCAGATGTCTGATCGAAGAAATCCAGTTTCGGGTTATTGGCCGAACTGAGAAAGCTGCGTTACGACAACGCTGGCCACGATATCCGCCCCGAAGGCTTCCCTGATTTCCGCGTCCAGCAACGCCCGAACCGCGTCAAATGTATAGGAGTCATGGGTTGCAAAATAGTCGGACAACGCCCCGAAGACGATGGATTGTACCTTCGGCTTATTCGCGGTTAGATAGGCTGCATTGCTGGGATTGCTATATTCCAGTTGATAGGAAACAGCGAGGTTTCTGATGCCACATTCGTTGGTACCAGACATCTGAACCACAGTCTGCCCCATATCCAGATAACTGCCCCCTGCAGGCGGTTCGCTGGCCTGAACAGAGGTTGCCCCCGCCAAAAGAAACAGCATTAGAATGGCTGTCACGCCTGTCCGAATCCGATTATTCAGTCTCATTCCCAATCCCGATCGCCCAAATACCAAACCAACACCGACATCGATGCGTGCATCACAATGAACACATTCATTGATATGGCACAGTCCGCCATATCGATAAACGACGACTATTTGAATGTTTTGTGCATTGCATCAGATAATGCGATTTCTCCCTGATCTCGCAGCCGGTCTGCGACACTTTGCGCAACGTCCTGTGGTTTATTCTGCGACAGCTTGGCCTTTCCATCGATCTGGTCGACCGTCATGTGAAAGGCAACAATGCCCCGGCGCATGCCAGCCATGAAGGCGGGATCGGTGAGATCCGGTGCCCAGCCCCCGTCCCCTTCATATTTGTGGGACAGTGCATTCATCAGCCAGGTTATCTTTTCCTCATCCTCCAATACTTTCGGGCGCCCGATGACCCGCGCCAGCGTATAATTCCAGGTTGGAACAGACTTTGACGGATCCGGATACCAGGTTGGCGAAATATAGGCATGTGGCCCCAGAAAAACTGCCTGGGCCACACGATTCCCGTCAAACAGCCGCCAATGCGGATTGGCCCGGGCCAAGTGACCATACAAAACCCCCTTGTCGATCATCATGGGTAAGGGGGATGTAAAAGGAACGTCATCAGGGGTATCCCCGGCGCTGATCAACAATCCAAAACTATTATTCTCAATATCCGAGAATATCCCCTCTGACTCAGTCACCCTAAACACTTCCGGTAGAAACATCTTATCCTCCAACTGGTATAATTGGGTCAGAATATGATCTTATTGTCCTGAGCGGAACAGGGTCATTTTCCTTAATTTTCTGGGGCCAATACGCGGTTTGTACGGCAAGATTCACGGTTCCGTCACACATCTATCTGTGGTATACGGAGGCGGATTTTTTGGATGGGCAGAAAATACAGAGTAAACGCACGATTAAAGGACGATAACCCGTATGACGAGTCCCTATCTGGAAAGGCCAAGGCGGGAACTTGGCCAAGCGTTAAAGGACTGTGGCTTGAACCGCAGTGACTTTGGATTCCATCCGCAAAATGCCAAACATCATTCCCATCAATCCAACGCTTGGGCTCCGTCAGGCTTTTCGAACAAGGCCAATGCAGGGTCGACCAAATGGATTCTTGCAGCCTTTGCTTTCCTGCTTGTATCTGCCGCCGTCGTGGTCGCAACCACAACGCCCAGCCAACAGGTTGCGCAGGAACCCAATCCTGAAGATGTCATCAACATCGCGCCAGCAGCAGGCGGGCCCCAATAAGAATGCCAGACCATTGCTTTTGAAACAATTGTTATAGAAGCAAAAAACGGAACCCGAAGGCTCCGTTTTTTAGTCTGCAATGCTGTTCACCCGACCCTTTATCCCTGCCGCGCGATCATCATCTTCTTGATTTCCGCAATTGCCTTGGCCGGATTCAGGCCTTTCGGGCAGGTCTTGGAACAATTCATAATGGTGTGACAGCGATACAGCCGGAAGGGGTCTTCCAGATTGTCCAATCGTTCGCCCGTCGCCTCATCCCGACTATCGACAAGCCAGCGATAGGCCTGCAACAGAACAGCCGGGCCCAGATACCGCTCGCTGTTCCACCAATAGCTTGGGCAGGATGTAGCGCAGGAAAAACACAGAATGCATTCATACAACCCGTCCAGCTTGCGCCGGTCTTCAGGGGATTGCAGCCGTTCCTTATCAGGCGGTGGCGGTGTCTTGGATTTCAGCCAGGGCTCAACAGAAGCCAACTGGGCATAGGCATTGCTCAAGTCCGGCACCAGGTCCTTTACCACCTTCATATGCGGCAAGGGATAGATGTTTACCTCGTCCTTCACATCGTCGATGAACTTGGTACAGGCCAGGGTGTTGGTGCCGTCAATATTCATCGCACAGGACCCGCAGATGCCCTCGCGACAGGAACGCCGGAAAGTCAGGGTCTGGTCCACCTCATTCTTGATCTTGATCAGCGCATCCAAAACCATTGGGCCGCATTCGTCCAGATCAACCTCATAGGTATCGACCTGGGGCGTCTTCCCATCGTCTGGATTCCAACGGTAAATGTTGAACTTCCGGACATTCTTTCCGCCGGATTTGACGGGCCAGGATGTTCCCTTGCCAATCTTTGAATTAGCAGGCAGTGCGAATTCAGCCATAACCTATAATCCTCGTTTCACGAATGCTCTTAATAAACGCGGGCCTTGGGCGGGATCGCCTGAACATCATTGGTCATCGGGTTCATCTTAACCGGTCGATAATCCAGTTTCACCGTCCCGTCCTCATTCAGCCAGGCCAGGGTGTGTTTCATCCATTCCTTGTCATCCCGCTCAGAATAATCCTCCCGGGCTTGCGCGCCGCGGCTTTCCTTGCGGTTTTCAGCGCCGACAATCGTGACCATCGCCTGACCAATCAGGTTCTCAAATTCCAGCGTTTCCACCAGGTCGGAATTCCAGACCATCCCGCGATCAGAAACGGAGATATCGTCCTTCTCGGCCCAGATTTTCTTCAGCTCATCAATGCCTTCCTGCAGAACCTCACCGGTGCGGAACACAGCACAGTTATTCTGCATCACGTTCTGCATGCGTCCACGAAGGGCCGCCGTCGTGGTCGAGCCTTTGGCATGGCGCAGCCGATCGAAACGATCAATCGCCGCATCAGTCGCCTCTTTGCTCAAAGGCCGGGTTTTTTCCGTCGGATCCACCGTCTCTGCGCATCGATTGGCAACAGAGCGGCCAAACACAACCAGGTCCAGCAATGAATTGGACCCCAGACGGTTCGCGCCATGCACGGACACGCACGCGGCTTCTCCCGCCGCCATCAGACCCGGAACCGGTGAATTCGGATCCCCATCTTTCAAGGTGACAACCTCACCATGATAATTGGTTTGAATGCCGCCCATATTATAGTGGCAGGTCGGGATTACCGGGATTGGCTCCTTGGTCACATCGACACCGGCAAAAATCTTTGCAGTTTCTTCAATGCCCGGCAGGCGTTCGTGAATGACCGCAGGCGACAGATGTTCCAGATGCAGATGGATATGATCCTTTTTCGTACCGACACCCCGGCCTTCCCGAATTTCCATGGTCATGGAGCGGGAGACAACATCCCGGCTGGCCAGATCCTTTGCCGATGGCGCGTAACGCTCCATAAAGCGCTCGCCTTCCGAATTGGTAAGATAGCCGCCTTCCCCCCGTACGCCTTCGGTGATCAGGCACCCTGCACCATAAATGCCCGTCGGGTGGAACTGCACGAATTCGCAATCCTGCAGCGGCAGACCGGCGCGCAGCACCATGCCGCCGCCATCCCCCGTGCAGGTATGCGCGGAAGTCGCGGAGAAATAAACACGGCCATACCCGCCGGTTGCCAGCACTGTCTGCTTCGCATTGAAACGATGCAGTGTCCCGTCATCCAGGTTCCAGGCCAGAACACCACGACAGGACCCATCTTCGTCCATGATCAGATCGATGGCGAAATATTCGATAAAGAATTCCGCGTCATGCTTTAGCGATTGCTGATACAGGGTATGCAGCATTGCATGGCCGGTGCGATCCGCCGCCGCACAGGTGCGCTGGGCCGCGGGGCCTTCCCCGAATTTCGTCGTCATACCGCCAAAGGGGCGCTGATAAATCTTGCCATCTTCGGTGCGGCTGAACGGGACGCCGTAATGTTCCAGTTCAACAATCGCGGGCGCTGCTTCGCGCACCATATATTCAATCGCGTCCTGGTCGCCCAACCAATCAGAGCCTTTGACGGTGTCATACATGTGCCAGCGCCAGTCATCCGGGCCCATATTGCCCAGCGCTGCGGAAATCCCACCCTGCGCCGCAACGGTGTGAGAGCGTGTCGGAAACACCTTGGTCACACAGGCGGTCTTAAGGCCTTTTTCGGCCAGTCCAAATGTGGCGCGCAATCCTGCGCCGCCAGCCCCTACAACAACAACGTCATAGGAATGATCAATCACGGTATAGGCTTCAGTCATTCTCGGATCCCTCTTTCGGGTTAGTCCGTGTTGTCAACGATCAGGGTTTTCGCACATCAGGCGGTAAAAGCGACCTTCAGCACAGCAAACACCGCAGCAACCGCCAGCGCGACAGAGGCCAGCTTGACCACCAGCATGACAGCAACTTTCGCGGCCTCGCTATGGATGTAGTCCTCCACAACGACTTGCAAACCCAGTTGCAGGTGATGGAATGTCGCACCAATCAATAACACCATCATAATGGCGTTGAAGGGAGAGGCGAGCCAACGGGCCATTTCGCCATGCCCTGCCCCAGCATGTCCCACCATCGAATAGATGAACCAAAGCGTCAGCGGCACCAGAGCCACCGCGGTCACACGCTGCATCCACCAATGATGCGTACCACTGCGGGCCGATCCCAGCCCGCGCACCTGGCCAAGTGGTGTTTTCAAACTCATCTGTTTATCCCCTGTTGTCTTGCACGCCACAGGCGTCAAATGGCGAAATATCCTAAGATCCAGGTCAGCAATGTCAGGGCCCCCGCCGCGATAGGCACGGCATGTCCTGTCTTTTGCGCCACATCCAGATCAAAGCCATGGCCTGTGTCCCAGACCAGGTGCCGGATACCATTTGCAAGATGATAAAATAAGGCAAAGGTCCAGCCGAACAAAAACAGTCTACCCAGAAAGCTGCCAATGACGGCTTGCGCGCTTTCAAACGCCGCCGGCCCAGTCGCCAGCGCCACCAGCCACCAGACCAGAAGCAACGTCCCAACCCCCAGCGCAATACCTGTTGCGCGATGAAGGATGGAATAGGCCATGGTCCATTGCCAACGATAAATCTGTAGATGCGGAGATAGCGGTCGATTTTCCGTCGTCATGCTTTTTTACCTTTTTTGACTACTCGCCTCAGCGGCTGCGCACACAGTAAGGTCTCAGCCCGAACTGTCAAAATGTTTTGCATTGCAACAGAGTCGCAAGCCCCGAAGAACATCAAATATGATTCAGAAAACCCAAAGAAAACAAATCGTTATGAATCTGAATAATGGGCTGTGGATAAGTCTGTGGGTATGTTGTTATTAAATTGTTATTAAGTATAAATATGCTCAACAACTTTTTTTACACGATTATTACTTTTTTGTGGACTTACTTGTAATGGGAAAGCAAGGTTTTATCAACGTAGTTGTTGTGACTTCAGTCTTTGATTTGTCGTCTTATTTCAGACCTTCGGGTTTGGTCGGACGCACATGATGAGACGGGAGTGTGGTTCAAGGTCCTTTGGGATTGTGACCACGACAACACCAGCCGGTTCGAAACATCATTCTCGCGGATGGAGTTTCACAAGGGCCGATTGGGGTGGCTGTTGGCTGGACGGGCTTGTGATGTCTTGGGCAACCTGGACATTCTTGCATCCGGAAAGACCGGCAGTCTCTGTGACAGATACCCGCGCGGGCACCGCATATCCCCCTGGGAAACGCGACCGGCGTGGCGGCAGGAAGAATGATCCGAAGACCAGGTGCTTTGCCAGGGTGACCAGGACATCGGATCGGACCAAGTGCCGCATTGGATCGTCATAGATGGGCATGACACTGCGCTGACGCGTGGGAGGCCTCGCTCTCCTGAGGCTCCGAGACGCCGCTGCGGCTTTGGCTGCGGCAGCATCGACGCCGGGATGACGCCAGACGTCCCGCCCGCCGATTCGGAGCCTCGCGCGCGTCCTTCAAGCCGCCGCATTCCGGTGATACTGTCACCAGAATAGGCTTTTCGAAGGCGAGATGCACCGCCCGGTGTACTTCCTTCGACCAACGGGCTTGAAAACAAATCGGGCGTTCGATTCTAACAGATCGAACGCCCGTTTTCCGTTTATGGCCCCAAAGAACCTGAAGTCCCGTTGTTAACGATATTGTGAACACCAAATAATTGCGGCTTTCACAGTTATTGTTATCGTTATCAAAGTTGATTAAAATCAATGTACAAGAATATTACAAAGTCGCGGTTTATCGCGCCAAAAACTGTGGGGGTTTTATGCGATTCTGGCGCTTTGGCAGCCTTGTCAGTATTTTATTTGCGCTTTTTTTTGCTTCTCACGCTTCGGCGACCACTCTGGAAACGGTCCAGAATAGGGGATTGTTACGCTGTGGCGTCGTAAACAGCGGGGTGGGCCTGTCAGAAATTGACCTTCAAGGACACTGGCAGGGGTTTTTTCCCGATTTCTGTCGATTCATGGCGGCTGCCATATTGGGCAATGCCGATGCAGTCGAATATGTTGAAGTGAATTACGTCACCCGGTTTGATGCACTGAATGCGGATGCTTTCGATGTCCTTATGGCCAATACAACCTGGACCGCCGGGCGCGATATCGACTTGAAACTGGCCTTCACACATCCCCTGTTTTATGATGGTCAGGGGTTTCTGGCTCATCGATCCGTTGACGTAAACTCAGTAAAAGATCTTGTTGGCGACAAAACCTATTCGGTGTGTGTCAGCGATGGCACGACCACGATCGAAAATTTACGGGACCTGGTTGCAACGAATAACTTGAACCTGAAAATCATCACATTCCAATCCGTCGAAGGCGTCTATGACGCATTTTTCGCACGGGTTTGCGATTTGATGACGCAAGACAGGGTCGCATTGGTATCGCAACGTCTGAACCGGGCCGCTGATCCAACCAGTTTTATCCTTTTCCCGGACATCATCTCAAAAGAGCCTCTGGGTCCCGTCATTCGGGAAAATGATCCACAATGGTATGACATTGTGCAATGGACGATCTATGCCACCATGATGGCTGAAGAGTTCGGCATAACGCAGGATAATGTGGATACATTCCTAGAATCACCTGAACCTGAAGTTCAACGTCTTCTTGGCGTATTGCCTGATATCGGCAACTCCTTGGGTTTGCCGACTGATTGGGCCTTTCAAGGTTTGAAACAGGTCGGCTCTTACGGTGAAATATATGATCGCACGCTGGGCAAAAACTCTTCCATGGGGCTGGAAAGAGGATTAAATGCGCTTTGGTCCGATGGCGGACTTTTATACACGCCACCACTGCGCTAAGATTGAATAGTTTAGCTTCACGCTGCGCATTATATTTCTTTGACGCAGGGAACAAAGAAAGACATTGAATGCTGTGCGGGGGGATCTTGGCGCGCGGAGAATACGCGAATTTGCTCAAAACACAGTTTTCTGTGACCCCTTTATTTTTCTCTGACCTGCCTTTTTTACTGGAACCATATACCAGCCTGCGCGCTTTGTTTGAAAGCCGATAGCAATGCGTTGGTCCCTGATTTCCGTTCGCCTGGTCATCGCCATATCCCTTTTCGGGTTGGTGACCTGCGGGGCGCTCCTGACAGCGGTTCTCAGCTTTGACGATATGCGACGTGGGTATGATCACATTGCCACAACAACCGTGCCAGAGCTGATTGCCGCGTCGCGCATTGGGCAAACAGCACAGGCTATCGCCTCCACAGCGCCCGCGCTCAGTTCCGTTGAAACCCATTTGCGCAAAGAGGCCGTCAATCACCGCATCATCGATCAGATCAAACTGTTAGATGGATATCTAACAGACCTTCAGAATCTGGTTGGCGTATCAGACGCAGCAGCCCAGTTGATTGATCGCATCCGGCAAAGTCGCGATGCCCTGGTCGAGAACCTGCAAGCACTGGATGAAACAGTCAGTGAGCGCATAACGGTCGAAGCACGCTTAGTGGAAACCTATGCCACGGCAAGATCCATCATGGAGCGCCTGCAAGAGACACAGGATGATGCCATGCTGGCGCGGGGTTCGATTGACCTGCATGCGGAATTGCCAGGATACGGGACCTTGCACAAAAGCTGGTACCGACCGATGGAAGCGGCACTGATCAATGTCCTGGCGGTACGCACCTTTGATTCCGATGTTCTTGTGGAACAGGAGAATGAAAAGGCCGCTGGTTTCCTGATGGCTGCCCAAGATGCGTCATTGGCATTTAACCCCTATCTGACAAAAGACATGATCGAAAGACTGCGCGGCCTGGAAGGGGAGGCGCGCTGGTTAATTGAAGGGGATAGAGGCATCTTTGGCCTGGTTCGCGAACGGCTGGAATTACTGACCAATCTTAAGGGGTTGCTGAATTCTAATAAGTTCCTTGCCAACCGCTTTGTCGGTTCTGTTGCGGACCTGACGCTGGTAATGCGGGAAGACACGCTGAAAAGCTCCCTGGCGTTCAAGGAAATCGCTTATTCTAAATGGTTGATTTTACTGGGTGTGATGGGGGTGAGCATTGCTGCAGTGCTCATCCTGTCGCTGTATGTGCGAAAACGTATCGTCCGGCGCCTGAATGCCCTGCGGGACTCCCTGATCGCCCGGGTCAGCGGCCAATCCGTGCCAATTCCTGTCGATGGTCAGGACGAAATTGCCGATATCGGACAAGCCGCCGCCTATTTTGCCGAAGCGGTCGCAGAGCGGGAACAAAGCCTGTATCGATCCAAGGAAGAAGCAGAACATCTGGCCCGGGAAGCAGAGGCTGCCAACCGTGCAAAGTCTGTTTTTCTGGCAAATATGAGCCACGAATTGCGCACCCCCCTGAACGCCATTATCGGGTTTTCGGAATTGATCAGCAGCGGTCAGATCAACCAGAGCCGAAACCAGGAATATGCGGTAGATATCAATGACAGCGGCCGCCATCTATTGGAATTGATCAACCAGTTATTGGACTATTCCAAGATCGAAGCGGGCGAGCGTGACCTTGCCATGCGGGCGATCAATGCGTCAGAAGAACTGACGTCGCTGGAAAAATTAATCCACCAACCCTTGGAACGCCGCAATCTGAAAATTGCCAATATGCTGGACCCAGACTTAATGGTTTGGGCGGATCGCACCGCCTTCCGGCAGGTATTGTTGAACCTGCTGACCAATTCCAGCAAATTCGCCTATGAACATTCCACAATCACCGTCAGCGCGACCATCAATAATGGCATGGTCTCCATCGAAGTCGCCGATCATGGGATTGGCATTGGAGAGATGCACCTGGCCAGGGTTATGCAGCCTTTCCATCAAGAGACGGAAACCTATATCCGCCCATCGGGGGGGACGGGTCTTGGGCTGGCCATTGTTGAATCCCTGGTTCAAATGCATGGTGGGATCGTGACGCTGACCAGTGAAAAAGGGGTCGGCACGTCCGTTATTGTCCAATTCCAACTGGCGCATACCGATATACCCTAGGCCTAATCGGTCCTACCCATCTCTGCGCGTATTGCGAACCACAGGCCCACCAGGATTGGGATCGCCCCCAGAAGGGTCATTGCCGGGATCGCTTCATCAAAATAGACCATGCCCAAAAGGCCACCGATAATTGGCTCCCCCAACAGGCAAATCGCTACGAAAATTGGGGAAACCCGTCCCAGCGAGTGATTATACGATGTGTGACCGATCACTTGGCTGACCAGGCCCAGCGCCAAAATCGCAAGCCATGCCTGTCGATCAAGACCGGATGCAGAAACCCCCATAACCAGCCCCGCAAGGATCAGCGTGACAGCGGCACTGCCATAGCACAGCGTCACATACTGACTGGTTCCCAGATACTGTCGGACATGTTTCCCAATCATCAGATACCCCGCCATAGCCATGCCCCCCAGGGTGGCGAGGAACAGGCCGACCGGATCCCCTTCAGGGGTACGCAGCCCGTCCCATCCGATCAGGATCAACCCCACAAGGCATAACAGAATCCCAATCAGCACCCCTTTCGATGGGCGCCCACGACCAAGCCCAATTTCCGCCAGAACCACCCAGATCGGCGACAGGCTGACCAGCAACGCGCTTTCCGCTATCGTCAGGCGTTGGACGGATTCAATCCAGCTTGCAAAATGTACGGCCAGGAACAGGCCAGACACTAATGATAACCCTATCAGCACCAAGCCTGATGGCGGCACGGCCCGGGTCGACCCCTGCATTCCATGCAGGGCAAAGGGCAGAAAGACCAATGTCGCGATTCCAACCCGTGCTGCGGCAATCAGCAAGGCCGGCGTATCCCCCGCCAATCGCACAAAGATCACACCGTGACTGACCGCCGCCAGCCCGATCAGCGCGACCAGCACCATCATGCCACGACGGGGGTGATGCAGGGGACTGTTGATCGGGCCTGTCATGTGCCGGGTTCAGTAACTGGGGTCAGCGTGTCGGGCGGGGAATATCTTCCGCATAATCATAGAAGCCGCGACCGGTCTTGACGCCCAGCCATCCCGCCTCGACATATTTCACCAATAGGGGACAGGGGCGATACTTCGCATCCGCCAGATCCGCATGCAACACGGACAGGATCGCAAAACACGTATCCAACCCGATGAAATCGGCCAGTTCCAAGGGCCCAAGGGGATGGCGCGTTCCCAGTTTCATCGCGGTATCAATGGCGGTCACACTGCCCACGCCCTCATACAGCGTATAAATCGCCTCATTGATCATCGGTAATAATATCCGATTGACGATGAAGCCTGGAAAATCCTCTGACACGGCGACGGTTTTGCCCAGGGCCTCTGCAAAAGTCTTAAACTTTTCAAAGGTTTCATCTTTGGTGGCCAGTCCCCGCACCAATTCCACCAGCGGGACCGATGGAACAGGGTTCATAAAATGACAGCCGCAGAAGCGATCCGGGCGGTCCGTAATTGCCGCCAGCCGTGTGATGGAGATCGAAGATGTATTGGTCGCCAGATAGGCCTGATCATTCATCGCGGCAATCGCGGATTTCAGGATATCGCGTT
This sequence comes from Rhodospirillaceae bacterium, assembly GCA_002709955.1. GTDB lineage: Bacteria > Pseudomonadota > Alphaproteobacteria > UBA8366 > Aestuariispiraceae > Pacificispira. The sequence goes on along the minus strand of PAQY01000007.1, from coordinate 14,428 downwards.
TGACCTCTTCATTCTCTGTGGCGGATTCAATCACCATTTCGCAATCAGACAGCATCTCATAATCGGTGCCCGTCTGAATCAGCGCCAAAGCCGGAGCAATTTCCGCCGCGTCGATCAGGCCCCGCCGTGCCTGCTTGTCCATAGACTCCTTGATTTTCTCAAGCGCGGTGGACAAGGCATCCTGTGAAATGTCCAATAAGCGCACTTGTGCACCGGCTAAGGCAGAGACATGGGCGATCCCATGACCCATCTGACCCGCACCGATGACGCCGATGGTCTTAAACATCGCCGTCTCCTTTCCCGCATGGCTGGCCGCCCCTCGTTTCGGGGGCGGTCCTTATGTTGCAGTGCAACTTTGAGCCGGACAGCTGCATTATGCAAGTATCATTGCGTAAACAACCGTCCCCATTGCGCCATTCGATCCTGAATCCCGGCAAGCCGCAGGCTATGCCAGGCCAGAACTTGATTGGATGACAGGACGGGTTTCCCCAATTCCGCTTCCAGCGATGCAATAGCATCGGCCAACCGGACGCTGGTGCAGGAGACAAAAACGGCATCGACATCGCCGCGCTTGCCTAAAGCCAAAACCGCCCGGCGCAGACTGTCTGTCGTGATGCAGGCCACGATATTGTCATCAGGTTCATTGAAGGACCCGAAGACAGGAACTGTGTAGCCCCGTGCCTCCATATATCCACGCACAAGCTCATTCACATCACGGGTATACGGGGTCAATACAGCAATTCGGCGAACATTCAGCGCATCGAAGGCTGCAAAGGCTGATGTTATCGGGGTATTTGGCCGGGCTTCTGGACGACCCTTTTGGATCTGGTCGAAAACGCGATCTTCCCCCAAGACAATGCTGGCCGACGTACAGGCATAGGCAAGCACGTCCAATTGCGCATCGGGCAAAATCAGCGCGGCCTGACTGGCAATGGTGTCTTCCATCGCAGCCAGGGTTGTTGGCGTTATGATCGCCGAACTTGCAATGCGGGTGAAATGGACCGCAACGCCAGGCTGGGCAACCAGTTCCCAGAATTCATGCTCTACCGTATGATCGCTGGTCAGAACCACAACGCCAATGCGCGCGCGTGCGGCCAGACCAGGACCCGCCTGAAAGGGAAAATCAATAAAGGACCTGTCTACAGCTTCCACCAAAGACTCGGGCACCATCCCCCCCTTCCCCACAGGCTGGATCAATGATCCACCAGCGTTATTGTTTGACCCGCGACGGGCGACGGGTCATGCCTTCGGGCACTTCTTCCGACTTACTATCGATGAACACACGCTGCCAAACCATCGCCCCTTTGTCGGATTTCACCAGCATCCAGGTGCGCCCAAAGGCCGTATCGACCATAAGTGTCCCCGGTTTGCCATCAATAGTCGTCGGCATGGTCAAATACCGACCAGGAACGGTCAAAGACGCCCCGTCATCCGATGATTGCGCCACAGCAATCCCTGAAAAGGTTAAGGACCCAACCAACAAACCTGTCGCCAAGGCAGCAGTTTTCACAAAGCGCATCATTCTGAACTTCCCTTCGAATAAGATCACATCGCACCACCTATTCGATGTGCGGTGGACACTGTACAGCGCAGAACGCTTGGGGGGAAGCATCTATGCAAAGGTCTTTATACAGGTCTGCGGGCCAGGGCCAATCCGATACCCGTTGCCAGTAACAATGTCCCCGTGATACGGGCGCGCAACACGGCCCGCTTTGCATCCATCAAATAGGGTCGTATCCGCCCGGATAACAGGGCATAGGCACCATCCAACAAAATCGCCACAGCAATGAAGCTTGCCGTCATAATCATAACCTGTGGGGCCGGTGGCAGACCGGCATCGATGAATTGCGGGAAGAAGGCGATGTAAAATACGATGGTTTTTGGATTGGTCAGCCCGGTCAGGAACCCATGGATGAAAGTCCGTTTAAACGATTTCCGCCGGTTTGCCTGGGCATCCTGCAGCACTGCCGCCGTGGACCGCCATTCCTTAATACCCAGATAAATCAGATAGGCAGCGCCCGCCCATCGCACGATATCGAACAGTTCTGACATCAATGTGAGGGCGGCGGTCAGGCCAATCGCCCCCGCTATCAGCAGGACCGCCGTCCCGCAATTTGCCCCTAGGCTGGTACTGATACCATAGCGGGTTCCATGTTTCAGGCTATTGGCGATCACCAATGTCACGACGGGCCCCGGCATCAGAACAAGTAGGGCTGAAGCGAGCAAAAACGCACTGAACAATTCGATATTCAAGACTGTCATGATCTAAATTACCTCTGTTTCTTCCAGCGGACGGCCTGCCGCTATGCGTTCATATCCAAAAACCGATAAATCAATACTGCGATACGCACCATGGGTAATCATTTCTGCTAGTCCCCGACCAACTGCGGGGGATTGCTGCATGCCATGCCCGCTGAACCCATTGGCAAAATAGAAATTTGTCAGGTCCGGGTGTGGGCCCAATATGGAATTGGCATCCAACAGGCACATCGCATAGTGACAGCCCCAGGCGGAAACCTGCCGGATGGCCTCAAAGGCCGGGACACGATGCGCCAAAGTGGGCCACAGATATTCTTCAAACTGGTCATAGGCGACATCAAAATCGGTATTCTCCGGGTCCTCTTCCCCTGGTCCGGGAGAACGCCCGCACAGGAAACCCTTTCCCTCTGCCCGGAAATAGGTACCAGAATTATCGATCACCAACAGGTCTTGAGGTACTGGGTCTCTGGTCTCGCAATAGAACACACAGCGCTTGCGGGGCGAAACCGGCAGATCTGCAATCCCTGCCATGTCGGCCACCCAACGGGCCCGGCCCCCTGCCGCATTGACAAACACCCCGGCGGGCACGACCTCCCCCGCGCTTGTGACGGCTGCGGTCAGCCGGCCCCCTTCGCGCTTAAACCCAGTGATTTCTGCGTCGCGATAGACGACCCCCATTGAAATCGCCTTCTTCCGGAAGGCGCGGGTTAAGGCATAGCCGTCAAACCATCCCTCACGCGACAGACCGACATGGGCAACGGCCAAATCCTGCGCGTTCAACCAGGGAAATTGCTTTGCAATGGCATCGGGCCCAACAAATTGGTCCACCTCCGCGCCACTGTCCCGCTGAATGGTCAGAATTTTGTCAAAGGCCCCCTGCTGAGACTCATCGCCCAAAAACAAATACCTGCCTTCATGGAACTGAATATCCGGGGCGTCACCGTCAATCCCCAGATGATAGCCAACCTGGGTCAGAAAATCATAGCCATAGCGGGAGATGGCGATATTCTCCGGCGTCGAAAATTGCTGTCGGATCGACGCAACAGACCGGGCAGAAGTGGAAAATTCATAGCTAGGATCCCGCTCGAACACCGTCACAGTGCCTTGGCAATCAGGATCCAGCGCAAGGAAATAGGCAATTGCGCTGCCAATGACACCCCCACCGACGATGACGACGTCCGGCATCATGCACCGCCGCGCAATTTTGAAATTGTCGTGCCAAAGGAAATCGCTTCGGACGATGTCATCAATTCAATAAGCGCAGGTCCCTTATGCGCACGGGCCGCCGCAAAGGCCGCGGGGAAGTCGGATGTTCGTTCAACCCGCACACCCCAGGCACCATAGGCTTCCGCCAGTTTCGCAAAATTCGGATTGCTGAGATCGGTTCCAGACACGCGCCGGGGATAGTCCCGTTCCTGATGCATGCGAATGGTTCCATAAGTGCCGTTGTTGGAAACGATGATTGTGATATCCAGATTGTGCTTCATCGCTGTTGCCAGTTCCTGGCCATGCATCATGAAACAGCCATCCCCGGCGAAACAGATCACTTCCTGATCCGGCGCCTCCAGCTTTGCCGCCACCGCCGCAGGCAGTCCATACCCCATGGAACCGGATGTTGGTGCCAACTGGGTCCGGAACGATCGATATCGATAGTAACGATGCACCCAGCCTGCATAATTCCCTGCCCCATTACAGATGATCGCATGGTCATCTGTGGCCGCATCAACATGTTTGACTACATCTTCCATCTTCACATCGCCGGGCGTTTCGATGGGCTTCAAGCTGTCCAGATACGCTTCATGCAGATCGGCGACCCGGCTGTGATCCCGTTTGGTTGGTGTCACTTCCACCTGGGACAAGGCTTCAGAAAAGCCCTGTGCGGTGGATACAATTGCCAGCTCCGGGCGATACACCCGCCCGATTTCCGACGCGCTGGGATGGATATGAACAAGGGTCTGCTTTGGGTTTGGACTTTCAACCAGGCTATACCCGCTGGTCGTCATCTCCCCTAATCTGGCCCCCACCACGATCAGAAGATCCGCCTCCACAATCGCTGACTTCAAGCTGGGAATGGGGCCAATTCCGCTGTGCCCGGCATAGTTGGGGTGGCGATTGTCGATATAATCCTGTGTGCGAAAGGAACTACACACCGGCAGCGCTGCACGCTCACAAAATGCTTCAACCTGTTGCCGGACCTGGTTGGACCAACCGGGGCCCCCAACCATCATGATCGGTCGTTCTGCCCTATTCAGCAGATGTCCCAATTGCATCATATCATCCCGTCCTGGACGGGCTTTTGCCGGGTTTGCCCGCACGGCATCTTTCACGACCGCTGTTTCGCGCAGCATGTCTTCCGGCAGGGCCAGAACGACGGGCCCCGGACGTCCGGATTGGGCGATATGATAGGCCTGGCTGATATATTCGGGGATACGATCCACCCGATCAATCTGGGCCGCCCATTTCGCCAGCGGCGCAAACATCTGGCGATAATCCACTTCCTGGAAGGCTTCCCGATCCACCATGTCGCTGCCAACCTGACCGATAAACAGAATCATGGGCGTGGAATCCTGATAGGCGATATGCACCCCGGCAGAGGCGTTTGTCGCGCCGGGGCCACGGGTGACGAAACAGATGCCGGGCTCCCCCGTCAATTTTCCATGGGCATCGGCCATCATCGCCGCACCGCCTTCCTGGCGGCATACAACCGGCTCAATTTCCGGCACGTCATACAAACCATCCAGGACCGCCAGATAGCTTTCCCCCGGGACCAGAAAAACCCGTCGGCATCCTTGCGCCCGCAATTGATCGGCCAGGATGCGCCCACCATGACGCATGGTGCATTGTCCGGTAACGCTCATCTGATAGAATCCTTGTACTGAAACGAAATGTGACAAACCCTATTCGCCTCGGGGGTGAGTCGGCAAGCTCTGTGCGATGATTTTATCCAGGCCTGTCGTTTGATCTGGAAAAACCCTCCGCCAAACGGCACAGTCGCCCCAATCACTTCAAATCAAATCCAATTAAAGGAAACGCATGACATGAAAGATGGCGGCATTATCGGTTTTATCGGCACAGGTATCATGGGCGCACCCATGGCAAAGAATCTGGCCCGTGCCGGGTTCAAGGTCCGGGCCTGGAACCGGTCGGCATCCAAAACACAGGCCCTGTTGGAATTTGGTATAGAGACAGCGCCCACCGCCGCGGAAGTCGCACAGGATTGCGATGCCGTGATCATTATGTTGAGCGACGGGCCAACCTGCGATCATGTCCTACATGAAACGGGGGAACATGGCGCGCCCGTACTGCCTGCGATGAAAATCGGGGCCAATTTGGTGGTCATGTCGTCAATCCCTGTTGAAACCGCACGGGATCAGGGGGAAAAGGCGACAGCCTGCGGCATTGGATATCTGGATGCCCCCGTATCAGGGGGCGAAAAGGGGGCGACAGATGCCACCCTGGCCATCATGGCAGGCGGCGAGCAGTCTGTGTTTGATGCGCTTGTCCCGGCCTTCAAGGCGATGGGTCGTCCCACCCGCATCGGACCGGCGGGCACCGGACAGCTGGCAAAACTGGCCAATCAGATCATTGTTGGAAACACCTTGGCGACCGTTGCAGAAGCCCTGATCTTTGCAAAAATGGGCGGGGCCGATCCTGCCGCTGTGCGCGCCGCGCTGCTGGGGGGATTTGCCGATTCGACGATCCTTCAGCAACACGGCGAGCGCATGTGTGTTGGCAACTGGAAGCCGGGCGGCTTTTCCCGCTATCAATTGAAGGACCTGCGCACCGCCATGGCCTTTGCAGAAACGATCAACGCGACCCTCCCCGTCTCCAAGCTCACGACTGGCCTGTATGAGGACACGGTTGAACATGGCGATGGAGACAAGGATCAAAGTGCCGTCTATCTGGAACTCGCGCGTCTGAACGGCCTGATTTAGAGGATTTTCAGATCATCCTTGCTAAAAACCACAATCCTGTGGACGATGTTGTTTTAGAACAAAGGAATTGATCTGGGTTATGCTGCAGGAGGAGTCTCAGCCTGCCTCATTGGGCATTCGTCGATCCGTTCACAGCCGGTTTCTGGCCGCCTATATCCCTGCCGTAATCGTGACACTGGCTATCTTTATCGCCGTATTCGAAGTTTTCACCTATCGCGCTGCTGTCAGCGACCTAAGCCAGAAAGCCCAGCGTATTGGCACCAATCTGGCCGTTGTTCTGGCACATCCCCTGGCGCGATCAGACTTGTCCAGTGTCACGTCAATCCTGAACAACGTCATACAGGATGAAGATGTTGCAGAAGTCAAAATCAGCCGCCCCGATTTGACGATTCTACATTACGAAATGCGGCCCGATGCGCATCCAAACCCTACTCTGTCGGTCAACCGCCCCATTAAATTGGGCAGCAACCTTGGTACCGCTTCCTTAGGCACGGTCCACATCACCATGTCCGACGCCCGCGTTACATCCGCAAGGAGCAATCGCCTATACTTCATTGCCATCCTATCAGTCCTGTTGCTCGTTGCCATGGCGATCGTCGGGTCCATGGTGTATCGGCGCACCATTGGCACCGCCTTGAACCAACTGACCCAGGTTATCAATCAAACGGAACATGGCAGCGAAACCAAACAATTATCGGTCCAGCGCAATGACGAAATCGGCGATGTCTTTCGTGCGTTCAACAGGATGCGCGACCGTCAATGGCAACATGACCAGGACCTGGATCATGTTCGTGCCGAATTGGAGAAGCGGGTGCGGGAACGCACGATGGAGCTAAAATCCGCCCATGACGCAGCCTTGTCAGCCAATCGCACCAAGAGCCAGTTTCTGGCCAATATGAGCCATGAATTCAGAACGCCCCTGAACTCCATCATCGGGTTTTCTGAAATCCTTGCCAGCGGCATCGTATCAGACCCAAAACTGCTGACAGAATATGCCACCGATATCCGTGAAAGCGGTCAGCACCTTCTGACCCTGACCAATGACCTGTTGGACCTGTCAAAAGCGGAGGCGGGCAAGCTGGAATTGCATGAATCCCTGATGGATGTCGCCAGCACCATCGAAGCCTGCACAAGCATGGTACGAAACAGCGCCCATGAAAAAGGCCTCACCGTGGCCGTCAGTGTTCCAGCCTCTTCCCCCACACTTTCCGGGGATGAGCGGAAGATACGTCAGATGATCCTAAATCTACTGTCCAATGCGGTGAAATATACTCCCCAGGGCGGAACCATCACCCTGTCCAGTCGCCCATCCCCGGATGGCGGATTAATTCTGGCAGTTCAAGATACGGGGATCGGCATCGCCGAAAAGGATCTGGAACGGGTGCTGCAACCTTTTGTCCAGGTCAACAGCGCCTATACCCGCAAACAGGCCGGAACCGGATTGGGGCTGCCGCTGGTACGCATATTGGCAGAATTGCATGGCGGATATCTGACCCTGTCCAGCACACCTGGATCAGGCACCCTGGTCAGCATTCACCTGCCCGCAAGCCGCGTTCAATATGACAGCCGCATCACCCTGACCGGTATGCCGGGCGGAGTCTCCAAAGTGGAGAGCAAGTAGCCCGACACGCCAGGCGACCTACTTTTGGCTTGCCTGAATAGAGGCCTGTGCAGCCGCCAAGCGGGCAATCGGCACACGGAACGGGCTGCAAGACACATAATCCAGCCCCAGTTCCTCACAGAATGCGATGGAGGCTGGATCACCCCCATGTTCACCACAGATGCCAAGCTTGATTTCCGGGCGGGATTTGCGTCCCCGTTCCACAGCGATACCAATCAGCTCACCAACGCCATCCCGGTCAATGGTCTGGAACGGGTCATGTTCGATGATGCCATAACGCTGATAATCGTTCAGGAAGGTGGCGCTGTCGTCGCGGCTGATGCCAAAGGTCGTCTGCGTCAGGTCATTGGTCCCAAAGGAGAAGAATTCCGCCGATTGCGCGATTTCTTCCGCCCGCAATGCAGCCCGGGGCAATTCGATCATCGTCCCGATCGTATATTTCGGGGCGATGCCTGTTTCCTTCTCAACCTCTGCCGCGACACCTTCGATGCGGCTGCGCAACAGGTCCAGTTCCTTCTTGATCGATACCAGTGGGATCATCACTTCACACAGCACCGCCTCGCCTGATTTCTTCTGGACCGCAACGGCGGCTTCAAAGATTGCGCGGGCCTGCATTTCACAGATTTCCGGATAGCTGTTCAGCAACCGGCACCCGCGATGCCCCAGCATCGGATTGGATTCATGCAATTGGGAGGCGCGCGCCTGTACCAGTTTCGCATCCACGGCCAGACTTGCCGCAAGCTCTTGAAACTCTGCTTCTTCGCGGGGCAGGAATTCATGCAATGGCGGGTCCAACAGGCGAATGGTGACCGGCAAGCCCTTCATGATGTCAAAGATCGCCTCAAAATCGCCCCGCTGCATCGGCAGGATGCGGGCCAGGGCCTTACGGCGACCGGCTTCATCACTGGCCAGGATCATCTCACGCACCGCCAGAATGCGGTCGCCGTCAAAGAACATATGTTCGGTCCGGCACAGGCCGATGCCTTCCGCACCAAAGCCCCGCGCGGTCGCAACATCTTCCGGCGTTTCCGCATTGGCGCGGATCGCCATGCGGCGATGGCTGTCGGCCCATTCCATGATGCGGGCAAAATCGCCGGACAATTCCGGCTGAACGGTCGGCACGCGCCCTTTCATTATTTCCCCGGTTGACCCGTCAATGGTGATCCAGTCCCCCGCCGCGACAATCACGTCACGCACGCTGAACCGACCAGCCTTGTAATCAATGCGGATATCACCGGCACCGGCGACACAGGCGCGGCCCATGCCGCGGGCAACCACGGCCGCGTGGCTTGTCATCCCGCCACGGGTGGTCAGAATACCCTCAGCCGCATGCATGCCATGAATGTCTTCGGGCGAGGTTTCGATGCGGACCAGCATCACCTTCTCCCCCAATTGAGCCAGCTTTTCGGCTTCATCTGCTGAGAATACAACAATGCCCGACGCCGCACCGGGAGAGGCCGGCAGGCCTTTCGCGATCACGTCGCGTTTTGCCTTCGGGTCCAGCCGGGGATGCAGGATCTGATCCAGGGATTGCGGCTCAACCCGCATCACGGCCTCGCGGCTGTCGATCAAACCCTCGTCTGCCATTTCACAGGCAATGCGGATCGCGGCTGCGCTGGTGCGTTTTCCAGACCGGGTCTGCAGCATATACAGCTTACCCATCTGGACCGTGAATTCGATATCCTGCATATCGCGATAATGGGTTTCCAGCAGCGTGCGAACCTCGCACAATTGCTGGAATACTTCCGGCATCACTTCTTCCATCGACGGCAGGTCAGATCCATGGGCCTTTCTGCCAGCAATGGTCAAATGCTGGGGCGTGCGAATACCCGCCACGACATCTTCGCCCTGGGCATTGACCAGATATTCGCCATAGAACAGGTTTTCACCCGTCGAAGGATTGCGGGTGAAGGCAACGCCCGTAGCACAGCTATTGCCCATATTGCCAAAGACCATGGCCTGAACATTGACCGCCGTGCCCCATTCTTCGGGAATATCATGCAGGCGGCGATAAGTGATGGCCCGTGGCGTCTGCCAGGAATTGAACACCGCCCCGATGGCCCCCCAAAGCTGTTCCTTCGGGTCCTGAGGGAAAGGTTTGCCCAATTGATCCGCGACCAGTTTCTTATAGCGCCCGATCAATGTCGTCAGATGGTCAGCGGTCAGGTCCGTATCGGACACCGCGCCGGTTTCATCCTTGATGTCTTCCAGCGCTTCTTCGAAATGGTAATGTTCCACATCCAGCACGACATTGCCGTACATCTGGATAAAGCGACGATAGCTGTCCATGGCAAAGCGGCGGTCACCGGATTGCTGGGCCAGGCCCTCCACCGTTTCATCATTCAGGCCCAGATTAAGGACCGTATCCATCATGCCGGGCATCGACGCCCGTGCGCCCGACCGGACCGAGACCAACAGCGGGTTCTTTACATCGCCAAACTTGGCCCCAACAATCTCTTCAACCGCCAGCAGGGCCTTTTCAGCCTCTGCTTCCAGATCAGCCGGATAGGTTTTGCCATTGGCATAGTAATGGGTGCAGACATCGGTCGATATGGTGAAACCCGGTGGCACCGGCAGGCCAATATTCGACATTTCTGCCAGATTGGCACCTTTGCCCCCCAGAAGATTGCGCATTTCCCGCGCGCCTTCCGCCTTACCATTCCCAAAGCCATAGACCCATTTGGTCATTGTATCGTCCAACCCTTTTCGTTTGATGTATCCGTCGAAAGGAAACTCACGCAATCAACCTTCAATCTGTCCAAAGTCTGCCAGGGTACCCATCACGCTGCGAATGCGCGCCAGCAGCAGCAGGCGGTTTTTCCGCAGGTCGGCCTCATCAGCGTTGACGATCACGGCCTCAAAAAACGCATCAACCGGCTGGCGCAACCCGGCCAGGGCCGTCATGGCACCGCCGAAATCTTCCCCCTCGATGCAGGCCTTCACCTGATCCTCCGCAGCATTCAGAGCCGCCGCCAGGGTGGTTTCTTCCGGCGTGGCAAACAGCGCTGATTCCGGCTTCCCAGAATAGGTCGTGCCATCCTTCTTTTCCTCGGCGCGCAGGATGTTCGCGGCCCGGCGATATGCGGTCAGCAGATTGGCCCCGTCTTCGCTTTCCAGAAAGGCCTTCAGCGCATGGACCCGCGCGACAAGGCGCACCAGATCATCCTCATCCCCAAGCGCAAACAGCGCCTGGATCAGGCTGTGGGACACGCCCTCATCCTTCAAATGCACCCGCAGACGATCCGCGAAGAAGGAGAGCAGGTCTGCTGTAATTTTCGGCAAGTCCCGGATGTTGACGGATAGGCTGCCCTGCTCTCCATACAGGCCAGCGCTTTCGGCGATGACATGGGTTAGGGGCAGGCGCACACCGTTTTCCAACACAATGCGGATCACACCCAGTGCAGCACGGCGCAGGGCAAAAGGATCCTTCGATCCTGTCGGCTTTTCATCAATCAGCCAGAATCCAACCAGCGTATCCAGCTTTTCTGCCAGCGCGACAGCGACGGATAAGGGCGCCGTTGGGCAGGCATCATTCGGACCGGCGGGTGAATAATGCTGGGCAATCGCGTCTGCAACAGCAGGTTTCTCGTTCTGAGCTAGCGCGTAATAACGGCCCATAATTCCCTGCAATTCTGGGAATTCACCAACCATTTCGGTCGTCAGGTCAGCCTTCGCCAGTTTTGCAGCGCGACGGGCATCGATGCTGTCACAGCCTGGAATATACTGGGACAGGACATCCGCCTGATTGCTCAACCGCTCCACCCGCTCCGCAACCGTGCCCAGCTTGGCATGGAACACGACCTTTTTCAGGTCTTCGACGCGGTCTTCCAATTTGATGGCGCGGTCCTGGTCCCAGAAGAATTTCGCATCGGCCAGACGGGCGCGCAGGACGCGTTCATTCCCAGCGACAATCTTTGCGCCCCCATCGGCGGCCTTCATATTGGCGACAACGGCAAAGCGCGGGGCCAGACTGCCATCAGGCCGGATCAGGGAGAAATACTTCTGGTGCGCCCGCATGGAGGTCGACAGCGCCTCTGCCGGGACATCCATGAATTCATCGTCGATCTTGCCGATCAGCACATCTGGATATTCGACCAGATTGGTGACTTCCTCCAGCAGCGCCGGATCGTCCTTGACCGTCAGCCCTTCGCGATCCGCAGCCGACCGCAGCCCGTCCAGAATGGCCTGCTTGCGCTCTTCCGGGTCCAGCACAACATGGGCCTCGCGCAGCTTGGCGATATAGTCGCTGAAATTCAGAACCGTGAAGGGCTCCGGCGACAGGAAGCGATGGCCGGATGATGTGTTGGAAAAGGCGACAGCCGCGCCGCCCAGATCAAAATCCCCTGCCAGGGCCGCGCCATCGAACACGGCAAGAATGCGATGCAGCGGGCGTACCCAGCGGAAGCTTTGTGCGGCAAAACGCATGCTTTTCGGCCAGGGCAAAGCGCGGATCGCTGCCTCTATCAGACCGGGCAAGACATCGGCACTGGCCCCACCCTTTTTCTCCACAACCGCGATCCAGACCGGGCCTTTCGGCGTATCCTGCTGTTCGCATTGATCCAGGCTGTCCAACCCGGCGGAGCGCAGAAAGCCCTGAATGGCTTGGTCGGGCGCGCCGACTTTCGGGCCTTTTTTCTCTTCCCGCAGGTCGGGCTGGCGGGTTGGCAAGCCTTCGACGACCAGGGTCAATCGGCGCGGGGTCCAGTAAATCCGGGTCTCGTCAAATGTCAGGTTGGCCTTTGTCAGCCCATCGGTGACCAGGCGCTGCAGGTCACCCGCCGCCTGGCGCTGCATGCGGGCGGGGATTTCCTCACTGAAAAGCTCGATCAGAAGCTCAGCCATGCCGTCGCTCCTGCTCATGGGCATCATTCGCCGCCCGGAATAAGGGCAATGTACGATAGCCTGTTCCCGATCCGCCACCCTTCAGCGGCAAAACACGCTGAACGATGCCCCGCTCAGCTAACAAGAAGGAAGACTTGTTGTTCACATCATGGCTCATGCGGGCAACTCCCCTTGGCTTTTCAGCCAGGCTTCGGCGCAGGCCTTTGCCAGGGCGCGGACGCGGCCGATATAGGCCTGGCGTTCGGTGACCGAAATCACGCCGCGCGCATCCAGCAGGTTGAACAGGTGGCTGGCCTTCAGGCATTGGTCATAGGCAGGCAGCGCCACGCCGCCCGCGATCAGACGGCCACATTCATCTTCTGCATCCTGAAAATGGCGCAGGATCATGTCGGTATCGGCCAATTCAAAATTATGCTTCGAATATTCGACTTCCGCCTGATGATAGACATCGCGATATGTCATCGTGTCGTTGAAGCGCAGGTCATAGATGTTTTCCACACCCTGGACATACATTGCCAACCGTTCCAGCCCATAGGTTAATTCGGTAGAAACCGGGTTACAGTCAAACCCGCCGACCTGTTGGAAATAGGTAAACTGACTGACCTCCATCCCATCGCACCAGACTTCCCAGCCCAGGCCCCAGGCCCCCAGTGTCGGGCTTTCCCAGTCATCCTCGACAAAGCGAATGTCATGTTCCAGCGGGTCAATGCCAATCGCCTTCAGGGAGCCGAGATACAGGTCCTGACTGTCCGCTGGGGATGGCTTCATGATCACCTGATACTGATAGTAATGCTGCAGCCGGTTGGGATTCTCACCATAGCGCCCATCGGTCGGGCGGCGCGACGGCTGCACATAGGCGGCCTTCCAGGGCTTGGACCCCAAGGAGCGCAAGGTGGTCGCCCAATGGAACGTGCCCGCCCCGACTTCCATGTCATAGGGCTGCAGGATAACGCAGCCCTGTCTGGACCAATACTGGTGCAGTGTCAGGATGATATCTTGAAAACTGGCGCCGGTGCGCTGTGATTGGCTCATAGATCCGCCGGGACTCGTGAATGGGGTTCGATTACGTCTGGTCCTGTCGATGCCGCCGGTTCGCGGTGCGGCGCACAATAACGACGCGACTGTCGTGAATCAACGCCGGTTTTCAGGCAAATTACACGCCTGCGACAAAATGAAGACATTCTGTCGCCCAAGATAAAATTCAGTAGACCCGCGGTGCCTCGTAACAGGTTTGTAATCGCCCGATATTCTCCGCCAACAGGGCCAGTTGGAATGAGTAGATATGGGATTGTCCGGATACATCTGTGAACTGAACCGTCGCACGCCTTCCAAAGAAGAAATCAGCAATCAACTGGTTATAGATATTGTCCGTCCAGGCGATATAGTCAGGATTCACCGCCCGAGTCTGCTCGTTAAACACCTCTGGCGATGTGCCAAACCGGTCTTCATACATTTGCGCCGTCCGCGCGAAAAATAGTGCGGATCGCGTATTGGGTAGCACGGCAAAGTAATGGCGGCGCGTTTCGCCCCCATCGATGGTGACATCAAACGCCATCGGCTTGGTGGGCTTATTGATTTCCGCACCATGACCGAAAATCACACGCGGATTGGTGTTATCGCTGTCGCACAGGAAAAACAGGAATGCTTTGCCATCTTCTGCAGCCAGACGCACGCCGATCAGATGGCTGTTATCAACGGGATCCTTACCATCCACCGGCACCAGAATCTGCTGACCCTGCGCCACAGCCAAACCGGCATTGCAGAAAAGCAG
>PAQY01000006.1 GCA_002709955.1 Rhodospirillaceae bacterium | reverse complement strand
TGAACATTGATGTCACCGGTGTGCAGGATGGCGACAGTGCGTCTATCACCATCAGCGATATCCCGACCGGCGCGACCCTCTCAGCTGGAACCGTCAATCAGGATGGCTCTGTCACCCTGACACCAGCGGAACTGGAAGGTCTGGCAATCACGCCTGCTGCGGACAGCGATGCGGACTTCACGCTCTCTGTTGCTGTCACCACGACGGATGGGCAGAGCGGCGATACCAGCACCGTCACCGATACGCTGGATGTCACCGTCGATGCGGTTGCAGATGCACCCACGCTCACGGTGGATGCTGCAAGTGGCAGTGAAGACACAGCGATAGCGCTGGATATCTCGTCCGCGTTGACTGACACAGATGGCTCCGAGACCCTGTCTGTTAAGATCAGCGACATCCCAGAGGGCGCGGTTCTGACCGCCGATGGCGAAGCTGTCACGATCACCGATGGCATTGCAACACTGACCCCTGCACAGCTTTCTAATCTCACGATCACCCCACCTGCGAACAGCAGCGATGACTTCGATCTGACCGTCACTGCGACCAGCACCGATGGTTCGGACACTGCGACGACGACGGCAACCCTGCCCGTCACCGTCACGGGTGTCGCAGATGCACCGACGTTGACCACGAATGCAGCGAGCGGGTCTGAAGATACGGCGATTGAGTTGGACCTTTCTGCGGCATTGACGGATGGTAGTGAGACACTGTCTATCGAAATTTCGGGCATCCCAGAGGGTGCAGTCCTGACCGCCGATGGCGACGCTGTCACGATCACCGATGGCATCGCCACCCTGACCCCTGCGCAGTTGTCTAATCTTACCATCACTCCACCTGTGAACAGCAGCGACGACTTTGATCTGACCGTCACCGCGACCAGCACCGATGGAACAGATACAGCGACGACGGTAGGGACTGTTCCAATCACTGTGACGGGCATTGCAGACACCCCTGAATTGGACGTTCAGGCCGCCAGCGGTGACGAAGACACGGCCATTGATCTGGATATTTCCGCCGCCCTGTCAGATGACAATGAGACCTTAAGCGTAGAGATATCCGGCATCCCAAATGGTGCCACATTGACGGCCAATGGTATTGCGATTGCCGTTACTGGGGGTGTTGCGGTTCTGACGGCAGGGCAGTTGGACGCCCTGGCCATCACCCCGCCCGCCAACAGTTCTGATGACTTTACCTTAACGGTCACCGCCACCAGCACCGACGGCACAAGCACGGCAACGACCGAGGGCACAATTCCGGTCACAGTCCATGCGGTTGCCGATACACCATCGCTGTCCACCACTGCGGCCAGTGGCACAGAAGATCACGCAATCGCCCTGCAAATACAGACCAGCAGTGCCGATTCCGGTGAGACCTTAAGCATCACAATCGGGGGCATCCCGGACGGGGCGGTGTTGATGTCCGGTGCCACTGAAATCTCCATCACCGACGGAGAGGCAACCTTGACGCCGGCACAATTGTCGAATTTGACAATCACACCCGCGAGCAATGATGACCAAGATTTTGATCTGTCCGTCACGGTCACGTCGACGGACGGAGCCAGCACGGCAACACAGACCGGCACATTGACCGTTTCTGTCGACCCGGATGCAGATACACCCAGCCTGACCTTATCGGGCAGTACGGCTGTTATCGATCCGGTCACCACGCCCCTGACCCTTCCCGACAGTATTGCGGAGGCCCTTGAAAACAGCACGGAACCCTATGACCTGCCCGCAGGCAATGGGTTATCCGGTCAGGTATTCGACACAAATGGCACCCAGAATTCTCTTGCTGCGGCAGATGCCTTGATTGCAGCAGGGGGTCCGGATGTATCCTTCACCGCGACGGAAATCGACTATGAAGGCGGTGACAATATCGGGCAGTTCCTGGAATCGGACGGCAACACCGCGACGGGAACAACCAATGCAACAGCAGATAGTTTTGTCGTCAAGATCGTCGGCTATATCAAGATTGAGGCCGGCAACCATAATTTCAGCGTTACCAGCGACGATGGGTTCAGGCTGAAAATTGGCGGCGAAACAGTCACAGAATTTGTCAGTGACCGCAGCCCTGAAACAAGCAATGGCAGCTTTAACGCCCTGGAAGACGGCCTGTACCCGATTGAAATCGTCTATTGGGAAAATGGCGGCGGACAGGAACTGAACGTTCAGATGGATGGGACAACGCTGGGCGGCAATATTCTGTATAGCACCCTGCCCGAAGGCGTTATTGCGAATGGCGATGGCTCTTACAGTATTCCAGAGACTGTTGACGCTTCGACCAGTCTGACAATTTCTGATCTGCCGGACGACGCGACCCTTTCTGCTGGAACGAAAAACCCCGATGGCACATGGACAGTAACACCGGAACAAGCTGAAGGGCTGACCGTGACCTATCCTGATGGTGCCATTCACACCGTCACGGCAACCGTTACCGACAGCCATGGGGCTGAACTGGCAAGCGCCGACATCATGACCGGCGCGTTGCAGACATTCACCTCAGAACTGAATATTCAGTCCGCCCTGGTTGATATTGATGGATCTGAAACTCTGAGCGTTCAAATCAGCGCGGATAGTATTCCCGATGGAGCTGTCTTCTCCGCTGGTGAGATTCAGGAAGATGGATCCGTTATTCTGACGGCAGATGAACTGGATGGCCTTACCGTTCAATTCCCCGTTGGAACTGAAGATTTCAGCCTGTCTATCACCGCGATATCGACGGACGGATCTGACACGGCCAGCATTACGCAAAGCCTGACCGTCACGGTGCCAGA
Organism: Rhodospirillaceae bacterium; assembly: GCA_002709955.1. Classification (GTDB taxonomy): domain Bacteria; phylum Pseudomonadota; class Alphaproteobacteria; order UBA8366; family Aestuariispiraceae; genus Pacificispira. The sequence goes on along the minus strand of PAQY01000006.1, from coordinate 135,297 downwards.
TGTCCAAGGTGGTACTTACGTCGGAACAGAGGGAGCTGACACGATTGTCGGTTCCGCAGGGGACGATGTGATCTATGGCGATGGCGATCCCAATGCCGCCCCCGAAATTGTCGAGATCCCTGTCAATGGAATCTTCCATTTCGCGATGGAAGACACGACCTGGGGCAGCAATGAAACAGTCACGGACTCCCTGAATGGCATCACCGGAACGGCTAAAGGTGGCACGGGAAGCAGTACCGGAAAAAATGGCAATTCGGCGCAGTTTGACGGCAGTGGCGACTATGTTGTTGTTCCCCATTCCGAGGCCATGGAGCTAACCAAGGGCACATTTTCGCTTGATTTCATCGCCTGGAATAATGGCACGTTGGCGTCTAAGGACTCGTCAGGATTTGATGATGGCGGGCATTTCGACCTGAATATCAATTCCAACCATGTTGTTGAATTGCGGGTTCAGACGGAAGATGAATCCTTCACGTTGAGCGGCGGCACCATTAATTACGAAGACTGGCAAAGTGCCAGCGTTACCTGGGATGGCGAAACCGTCACGTTATACGTTAATGGAACCGCCGTGGATTCCGTCGCCTCCGATTGGAACCTCTCGGAGAATGAAAATCCATGGACCTTTGGGGCATCGCAAATTAACAGTGGCGATAATGTCGCGAACAATCTGACGGATTATCTGGATGGTCGGATTGATAACCCAACTCTTCTGGATCAGCCCCTGTCTGCCGAACAGATTGCGGCAATGCATACCAATGGGATACCGGCGACACTGGCATCCGGATTAACCGTTCCGTCCGATGAAGGCGATCCAACAGGGTCTGACACGTTGCTGTCGGAAGATTTCAGCAATGGCAGCGGATCATTCACCTATTCAGATGGCGTGTTTGGAACCAACAACGGATATTATGAATCCGGTTCCAGCGGCACATCAAATGGAGAAACCGGGGGCGGTCTTTCTGTCACTCTGGGGGGTCAGAACAACAGCTCTGTTTCTGGTATGTCGGGGGGTTGGACCACAACGATCAATGTCGATGACACGACAGAAAACACGACCCTGACATTCAAAGTCAGAATGGTCTATCCAGCCAATTCCGAGGCTGAAGAAGGGGCCGAAGTACGTGTTGCCCTGGATGGTCAGTTAATCGGTGATGACGGCCAGGATTACGTCCTGCGCTATGAAGGCGACGGCGATGGCGGCAGTGATTATGACAGTGGCTGGCAGACCGTAACCCTGGATCTGGGCAGCCTGCCTGCCGGGGAACACACGATCACGCTGGGCGGGTACTACGAAGGCAAGACCACATCCGACGAAGAAGTAAATATCTTCTTTGACGAGGTATCTGTCACCGGTGATTCTGTATTCACCGGCACGACACAGGTTGCCGATAGAACGGAAATGTTCCATACAACCTTTGAGGATAAATCTGACGGCTTCCATAATTCTTCAGACGGTTGGCAGACGAATTCCGAAAAGATTGAGGTCCGTTCCGATACGACGGATAATTTTGGTGCGGCAACCGACGGCCATAATTACATCGAATTGAATACCGATCCTGACGACATCTATGCAGATGCCGCCAGTATTTATCGGGATATTCAGACCGAAGCCGGGCGTATCTATGAAATGACATTCAGCTATTCCGGTCGTCCCGGATTTGATGACTCGGTCAATTCCATGTTGGTCACGGCGAATGGCACTTCGCTGGGCACATTTACCCACGACATGGAAAACAGTTCCACATTGGATTGGCAGACCGTGACCGTTCGTTTCACCGGTACGGGTGAAACCATGCGGCTGGAATTTGGTGAAAGCTCAAATGCGGACGTTGATGGTGGCCGCGGCATGATGTTGGACGACATCACTTTGGTAGATACCGGGTATGGCCCCAGCGTCGCAGACACCATTGACGGTGGCGCTGGAAATGACACCATTTTCGGCGGCGAAGGCGCTGATATCATCGATGGCGGTGCCGGGGATGATGTTATCAATGGCGGCAGCGGTGCTGATACAATCGATGGAGGCGCGGGATCCGACACCATTGATTACGCAAACAGCGATGAAGGCGTTATCATCGACTTCCAGAACGGGCTGATATCAGGGGGCGACGCAGAAGGAGATTCCCTGACCAGTATAGAAAACATCACTGGATCCGCCCATGATGATACCTTGATAGGCGATGCAGGAGATAACCGCATCCAAGGCGGCTTAGGCGCAGACACCCTGGACGGTGGTGCCGGCAACGACACATTGGATTATTCTAATAGCGATGAAGCCGTCACGATCAATTTCGAAAGTGGCATGGTCAGCGGCGGGGATGCCACTGGCGATCAGATCGCCAACTTTGAAAACATGCTGGGATCCGACTTCAATGACACATTGGTTGGCGATGACGGCGACAACCGCATCGATGGCGGTAAAGGCAGCGACCTGCTGACCGGCGGCGATGGTGCAGATGTTTTCGTCCTGGGCAGCCCGGGCGACGGGATCGATACGATCACAGATTTCAACATCGCCGAAGGGGATCGCCTGGATGTCTCCAGCGTGGTCAACATGAATGATATTGATGATATCGCCAACTATCTGAAGGTAGAAGACGATGGCGCAGGCAACAGCACCGTCATGGTCAATACCAGCGGAGACGGAGAAGCCGCAAACTTCACCGCCATCGCCAGCCTGGAAGGCGTTACGAATATCGACATCAACAGCATTCTGCAGGACCAGAACCCGAGTGGGGAAAACGTCTAATCTTTAGTGTGGTGCGCGGTTATTTGGGATCGACCAGGACGCTGTTTGCGGTGCTCCGGTTAGGAGCGTTTCGCGAAGCGATGCGGGGCATCGCAAGCGGAAGGCGACGCGGCCAGGAGCGCCGCAAACAGCGCCTTTGGTCCCTTTATCGGCCTGTCGGACGGCGTCGAGAGCGCTTGACTATGAACCACATCGCCTGCACGCTCTCTCCTAGCCGACAGGCCGATAAAGGGATCCTGGCGATTCCAAATAACCGCGCACCACACTAAGATTGGGCCTTTTCCCCTAACCCTCAGGGGGACGGTTCACGGCATTTAGGGCCTGTAGCACGTTCTGAAGGCGCAGGACCATTTCCGGATTGGCGACATTTTGTTCCAGCCCCCTGCGCACGGTTTCCAGGGCGGCCTGGCTTTGGGTGGCCTGGGCATTGAACCATTCTGTGGAGACACTGGATATCGGGACTTCACGCGCGCCGGGCTGAGTAGAGGATGCGACCTCAACCTCGCCCGGGCGCAGGGCCGCCCCTATCGGGGGGGAAACCTTGTCTTCCGCCCGGATTTCCGTTTCCGACAGGACAAAGCGGCGCAAGACATCGGTCAGTCCCTGAACCCCGGCCCAGATCTGCTTGTCACTGGCACTGCCATCCTGAATGTGGTCGATCAGTTCCACGGTCAAGGTTTTAACGGAGTCTAGGGCGCGATCCCGATCATCTGCCTGCACCTGATGAGGAGCCAGAGAAACAGACGCCATCCAGATCGCCAAAACCATCAATCCCCGCAGCACAATACGCACCCTGTTACTTCCTTTCATGAAGACTGAACCCAATCCCGAACCAGGCCAATCTGATGGGCATCCATCAAGGCAGGCGCATGGCCGCATCCGGATACTTCAATCAGCTTGGCCTTTGGACCGGTTCTGGTCATTTTTTCCGCTGTTTCACGCCCTAACAGATCAGATTCTTCCCCCCGCAGCACCAATGTGGGAACTGAAATCTGGGCCCAGAATGGCCAAAGGTCGATATCGGCGATTTCCGTGTTCTTAAAGGCGTCGGCGATGCGAGTGTCATAGGCCATCACCCATTTCCCCGCCGCATCCTGTTTCAGGGATAATTCTGCCAGATATCGCCAGTCTTCTTCGGTCTTCAGGCCAAAGGGCGCATAGGCTTGGCGCACATGATTCAGGGCCAGATCAAAACTGTCGAATCGCCAGGGTATCCCGACATAATCACCGATACGCTGCAATGCCTCTTTCGGCACATATGGCCCAACATCATTTAACAGCAATCGCTTAATGGGATGTCCTGCCATGACCGCGATGCTCATCCCGATCAGCCCCCCCATGGAGGTCCCGACCCAATCCACGCTGCGCAGCCCTTCAGCCGCCAGCATGACGGTTATATCGTTGATATATTGCGCAATCTCATAGGATGCCAGCGGCCCCAGACGATCCGATCTGCCCCGCCCCACAATATCAGGGGCCAGAACACGATATCCGCCCCGCGCCAATTCCAACGCCAAGCGATCAAAATCACGGCCATTTCGGGTCAAGCCATGGACACAGACGATTGCATAGCTGCCGGTCCGGGGCCCCCAATCAGAATAAACCATGTCATGAAATCCACCGACATGGGCGCAACGTACTGATTTCTCAGCAAAGGCAGGGGCTTTCATCGTCACGGGGCGGATCCTTTTCCAAAGCAATCCCAAAATGTCTGGATCATCTTGAGACGATACAGATTTGAAACGACCATGCCGAAACCGAAGGCTGCATTCAATCGCTCAATAGGCTAAAACAATGCAACAGGATGAAAATCATCAGCAATGGGGCAGTAGTAGATGCGTTTGGTGACAGGGTTCATTATTTTTCTGACCGGGGGTATGGCGATCACGGCGCTGGTGATTGCCGCCCTGCTGGGCGTGGCAGGATTGCGCAGTGTGCCCAGCGATCAGGACTCTGCCCAATTGCCAAATCTGACAGCCCCGGTTGATATCCTGTTTGATGATAGGGGCATTCCGACCATTCGCGCCCGGACCATGCGGGATGCCTATCGCAGCCTTGGATATCTGCATGCAAGGGATCGACTGTGGCAGATGGAGTCTATGCGCAGGATTGGCGCGGGGCGGATGGCGGAAATTGTCGGCAGCCCGATGATCCCTTATGACACCTTGATGCGCCAATTGGGCCTGTATCGCCAGGCAGAGGCGCAACTGGTCCTGATGGATGAGGAAGAACGTCGGGACTTGCAGGCCTATGCGGACGGCGTGAATGCCTTTCTTGCGCACCAGGACCGGCCCTTCCCGATCGAGTTTCAAGTGACTCAGTTCCAACCGGAACCCTGGACAGTGGCGGATAGTCTGGTTTGGGGCCGATTAATGTCGCTGCAATTATCCGGCAATGCGTTCAGAGAGGCCCAGACCGCAGCCCTTATCGGCCTGCTGGGTAAGGAAAAGGCGGCACAACTGATGCCCCGCCATGATAAATCCCTGGCGACCATGAATGATGAAAACAGGGATGGATGGATTTCCCAGTATGATGCCTCAAACGCCTGGGTCTTGAGCGGTGCTCGAACCGAAAGCGGCAAACCCATTCTGGCCAACGACCCGCATCTGGGTCTTCAAATTCCCGGCCAATGGTATCTGGCCCGCATCGAAACCCCGGAATTAACCCTGGTCGGCGCAACAGCCGCAGGGGTTCCGATGCATATTCTGGGGCATAATGGCCAGATCGCCTGGGGCATGACAACGACCCATGCCGACACGCAAGACACCATCACCCTGGACCAGTCCAGCCTTGATTCCGCAATCACACGCACGGAAACCATTCAGGTCCGCTTTGGTGACCCGGTAAACATCACTGTTCGGGAAACAGATTTCGGACCCGTCATCACCAGATTAGGGGAAACACCCAAGGCCATGATCTGGACCGGGTTTTCCGACCGGCAACGCGCGGCAACGGCATTATACCAGCTGAACCGGGCGCAGAACTGGCAGGATTTTCTGGACGCCCTTTCACAATTCGACGATCCCGCACAGAATATCTTTTATGCGGATATCGAAGGACATATCGGAATGAAGGTGGTTGGCAGCCTGCCAATCCGCGCGCCAGGACAGGACGGAACGGTTCCTCTGTCCCTGTTTGATGATCCCTGGCACGGCGTTGTTCCCCCATCTGAGCTACCGGGCCTTTACAATCCGGAGAACGGCCTGATTTTTAACGCAAACAACCGCATCATCACAGAATCTTACCCCTATCTGATTTCGGACCGGTTTCCCGCAGAATATCGCGCCCTGCGCCTGCAGGAGCGTTTGGCGGAAACGCCAACAAATCATCGATTGGAAGACAGCATGTCGATCCAAACCGATAGTGTCTCAACCGCCGCACAACGGCTGGTCCCCTTGTTTCTGAAGGCGGAACCGAATACGGAACAGGCGACAGAAGCCCTGCAATTGTTGCGGGATTGGGACTTTTCCATGGATCGCAAGCTGGCAGCGCCAGCACTCTATATGGCCATGCTGAATGAGGTCGTTCGCGTCCTGGCAGAAGATGATCTGGGCCCGGACGCCTTTATGGAATTTTGGCGGGCGGATGCAGATTTCGCAGAACTGGCCCTGGGTCAAGTGCCACATTGGTGTGACGATATTCGAACAACCCCGGTTGAAAGCTGTAAATGGGCCTTATCGACCGCATTGGATCGCGCCGTGTTCAAGCTGTCTGAAGATCAGGGCAGCGCGGTTTCAGATTGGCGCTGGGGTGATATGCATACCGCCCCTATGAAACATCAATTGCTGTCGCTGGTTCCAGGTCTCGCCTACTTGGGGAACCGCCCGATTGAAACGTCTGGCGGGGACCATACGTTGAACCGAGGGCAAAGCCGCGGTGGGGATAATGATGCACCCTTTGCCCATATTCATGGGGCGGGATATCGTGCCATTTATGACCTCAGCAACCTGGATAACAGCCTGTTTGCCCTGGCGGGGGGACAATCGGGCAACCCGTTTTCTGATCATTATGCAGATTTGTTGAAAGATTGGCGCGACGGTCGTTATTTCAGGATTCCCGGGCGCGCGGAAGATATCCCGCAAGAGGGGGGAGCCTTACTAAGATTGACGCCTTAACGCCCGAAATACTTTATTATAAGGAGCCGACCCCACTATGTTTCTGAGCGTCTTCGATCTCTTCAAGATCGGGATCGGTCCGTCCAGTTCTCACACTGTTGGCCCCATGGTGGCCGCTGGCCGGTTTGTGGAGCGTTTGCGCCAGCAAGGGGGGCTGGATCGCGTGGCAAGTGTGCGGTGTAGCCTGCACGGATCGCTGGCCTGGACCGGGAAAGGCCATGCATCAGACCGGGCCGTGCTGCTGGGACTGGCAGGGGCACAGCCTGACACCATCGACCCGGAAACGGTTCTGACACTGGTTCACCAAATAGATGCGGAAGAGCAACTGTCCCTGGGCGGCACGCATCCCATTGGGTTTAGACGAGATGACCATCTGGTGTTTGATTTCGGCCCTGCCCTGCCCGGCCATGCCAATGGCATGATCTTTGTCGCCTTTGACGCAGGCGGGGATATGCTGGTCGAAGAAACCTATTATTCAATCGGGGGTGGCTTTGTTTCCTCTGCAGACGAATTGGCCAATCGTGCCGGTGCAGGGTCGCTGCCGCAGGATGATGTCCCCTTCCCCTTCAAATCAGCCAAGGAAATGCTGGAAATGGGGGAGAAAAGCGGCCTGACCATTGCGGAGATGAAGCGACAGAATGAATGCGCCGTGCGCCCCGAAGCAGACGTTATCAACGGATTGGATAATCTATGGCGCGTCATGCGGACCTGTATCAATCGTGGACTGGGTCAGGATGGGCGACTTCCCGGCGGGTTGGACGTGAAACGGCGCGCCAAGTCAATTCTGCAGGAACTGGAAAAGAACCGCCAGTCGAACCGGCGTTACTATCACGACATTATGGACTGGATCAGCCTGTATGCCATCGCGGTGAATGAAGAAAATGCTGCGGGGGGAACGGTTGTGACGGCCCCGACCAATGGCGCGGCGGGTATCATCCCAGCCACAATGCGGTATTACGAAGCCTTCATTCCAGATGCGAACCAGGAAGGCATTCGAACCTTTCTACTGGCGGCCTCTGCCATTGGCGGCATTATAAAGCACAATGCGTCGATTTCCGGCGCGGAAGTCGGATGCCAAGGGGAGGTTGGATCAGCCTCCGCCATGGCCGCTGCGGGACTGGCTGCCGCGCTGGGTGCCACGAATATGCAGATCGAAAATGCCGCTGAAATTGCCCTGGAACATCACCTGGGCATGACCTGTGACCCAATTGGGGGATTGGTTCAGATCCCCTGCATCGAACGCAATGCGATGGGGGCGGTAAAGGCGGTCAATGCCTGTTCCCTGGCGATGAAGGGCGATGGCACACATTTCGTGCCCCTGGATGCCGCCATCAAAACCATGAAAAAGACCGGCGAAGATATGCGATCCGAATATAAGGAAACCAGCCAGGGCGGGCTGGCCGTCAATGTCGTGGAGTGTTGATCTGTCAGACCTTCAGCCCGGCATAGCATCCGGCATAGTATAACAGGGGCTGGGCGGCCTTATCTTCTGTCACCACAATGCGCCGCACCCGCCCGATCATGATCGTGTGATCGCCGCCAGGAACCGTGTTTTCACGATCACAGATGATTGTGCACAGACAGCCCTCCAACAGCGGGGGCTCACCGACCTCGCCCGCTATAAGGGGGATACCTTTGAAGCGATCCTCATCCTTCACAAAGGAAAACCGGTCTGAAATAGGTTGTTGCTCAGCGGACAAGACATTGATCGCAAACTGATCGGCGGTTGTGATCGCCGCATAGGAATTGGCCCCCAGATCAATCGAAAACAGCACCAAAGGCGGATCCAAGGACACGGAGGAGAACGAATTGACGGTCAGTCCCCATCGCTGTCCGGTCCCATCCTGTGCCGTGACCACAGTCACCCCGGTGGCGAACCGCCCACAGGCGAAGCGAAAGGCGGCGGATGATATTGTCTCTGTCCCGGTCATGGCTTTGTAATTTCCTAGAATTAATTCCTCTGCGCGGGCATAACATGGCGCGCTATTGAGGGAAAGCGAGAGCCGCAATGGATTTTAAAGGGCGTCGCCCGCTGATTATTGCATTTTTGTCCGAATTCGTCGCAGCCGGAGTGACCGTCGGCGCGGTTCAGGTTTATTTTTCACTGTTTGGCAATGACATGCCGTTGATGTTTAAACTGGTGATCGCTGGGGCCGTTGCGGGTGGTGTGGCTTATGGTTTGCGGGCAACGATAGTCTGGTGCGTGTTCCTGGCCCTGCTGCCCAGTTTTCTTGTCGGTGCCTTGAATTTACAGCTTCCAATCTGGGTGCCCCTGCTGGGTCTGGCCTTCCTGATCCTGATAATGCGCAACAGCTTTAGCGAACGGGTGCCGCTATATCTCAGCAATCACAAGACGCTGAACCTGATCTGTGGGCTGGTTCCAAAGGATGCGCCCGTTGCAATGATTGATCTGGGATGCGGTTTCGCCGCAGTGCCAATCGCCCTGGCACGGCACAACAGGCATCCAGACAGTCAGTTCGTCGGGGTGGAAAATGCGCCCCTGCCCTATCTTGTCGCCAGGATTCAGGCCTGGCGGGCGGGCGATCCCCGCATACAAATACGATGGCAAAGCCTGTGGGCGATTGATTTGGGCGTCTATGATCTGGTTTACGCCTTTCTCAGCCCTCACCCCATGCCACGCCTGTTTGAAAAGGCCCAAAAGGAAATGCGATCTGGCGCACAATTTATCAGCAATTCCTTTTCGGTACCCAATCATCCACCAGACCAAACCATCCCGATTGGTGTTGGTCGCGCAACAGAGTTGCTGATTTGGACAATGACCGTGCAAGAACATATTCCAAGTGATAGACATGCCTAGGCGATTCCGACTAGGATTGGTCGAGTTTAGAGGCGCGCAATAACTTTTGGATCAATCGCTTCTAGCGACTGGCATCAATCAGGCAGAAGGTCGATCTTCTTCTATGTTCGTTCTTATTGGAATTATCTTAGTCATTGTTGCAGTTCTTGGGTCGTACATGGCGATGGGTGGAAAGCTCGGCGTCCTTAATCAGCCATTTGAATTCACGATGATCTTTGGGGCTGGTGCCGCGGCATTCCTGATTGCCAATCCAATCCGCGTCGTGAAGGGGGCTTTAGGGCGTCTGGGCGGCATTTTCAAAGGGCCGAAATACAAGAAAGCCGATTACCTGGAATTGCTGACAATGCAGTATCAGGTATTCAAACTGATCAAGCAGAAGGGTGCCCTGGCGGTGGAGCAACATGTGGAGAACCCGCATGATTCCACCCTGTTCCAACCCTTCACGAAATTCCATAAAGATCATCATGCCACTGAATTCTTCTGTGATTACCTGCGCTTGATGACATTGGGGACCGACAACCCGCATGAGGTTGAGGCACTGATGGATGCCGATCTTGAGGCCCATCACGTCCACGATCACCAGGTCGCCCATGCGCTGACGGCCCTGGCCGAAGGCTTTCCTGCTTTGGGGATTGTGGCCGCTGTGTTGGGGGTTATCAAGACCATGGGCTCGATCAATGAACCGCCGGAAATTCTGGGTAAATTGATCGGTGGCGCTCTGGTCGGTACCTTCCTGGGGATTTTGCTGTGCTATGGCTTCTTCGCCCCCTTCGCATCGAATGCGAAGGCGATTATGGAAGAGGAAGCGACCTATTTTAACTGCATGAAGGCCGGGATTCTGGCACATCTGGCCGGTTATGCACCGTCGGTTTCCACTGAATTTGCGCGGAAAAGCCTGGCACCACACAATCGCCCGACCTTCCTGGAGGTCGAAACGGCGGTTGAATCTCTGCCGCCTGTTTCCGGGTAATTCGGGGGGCGGAGGAAGGTCCGCCATTGTCCCGTATGACGGAACTGGAAACAGCCGTGAATGCGACGCGAACGGGTAAGGGAATTTAAGACAGCATGGCAGACGGGCTGCAGGGAGAAGCGGTTAAACCGCTGATTCTGAAAAAGAAGATAAAAGTTGCAGCGGGTGCTCACGGGGGTGCCTGGAAAGTAGCCTATGCCGATTTCGTGACTGCGATGATGGCCTTTTTCCTATTACTGTGGCTGTTGAATGCAACAACAGAAGAGCAAATGACTGGCCTGTCGGATTATTTCGCGCCGCCCAATGCCGGTGCCGAAGATCAGGGGATTGGGGAGGCATTGGCCGGTATGGTGGCCTCTGCCGAAGGCGCGATGCGATCTGCCTCTTCCCCCCCCAGCACCACAATTGTCATTCCCAGCTATGGGTCTGAGGCAGCCGGACAGGAAACCGGTGAACAACGCGAAGCAATTCAGGAAACAGAAATTAACCAGGGCAAAGCCAGCGAGATTCAGCAGGAACAGGAAATGCTGGATGACGCGCTGAACAAACTTAAGCAATCCATCCAGGAGGACCCCCTTGTGCGGGATCTGCAAGACAGCATCCTGTTTGATGTCACAGAAGATGGCCTGCTGATTCAATTATTGGACTATCAGAAGCGGGAAATGTTTGAGCCGGGTACAGATATCCTGACCCGCCGCGCCATTCGTTTGCTGGCCCTGATCAGCGGCATTTCGGTCGAACTGCCAAATAATGTTGCGATAACCGGGCATACCGATACCGGGACCCAACCAAATGCAACACCCGACTATACGAACTGGGAGTTATCGGGCGATCGCGCCGCCGCTAGCCGCCGATGGATGCAGGAAAATGGCTTTCCCGCAGGTCGATTGGTGCGGGTTGAAGGCAAGGCCGACACTGAATTGCTGGACCCCCGCAATCCCCAGGATGAACGAAACCGACGGATATCCATTCTTCTGTTGCGCGATCACCCCGCTGACACAACAGCGACACCCGTCGCTAACCCGGCCAGCAGCACTGCGGACGCCCCGGATTCCATGGCGGGCCCTGCCCCGGCCTTAGACAATAGTGGGGCGGCACCGCCCCCCCTGCCGAAATTCTAGGGGCGGCATTATGGCAGACCTTGAACAGCAAGTCATTGTAAAGAAAGTCAAAGTAAACATGGAGGGCGCGCATGGTGGCGCGTGGAAAGTCGCCTATGCGGATTTTGTGACCGCGATGATGGCCTTCTTTCTGTTGCTGTGGCTGTTGAATGCGTCCGAACAGGAAGTCCTGGACGGGCTTTCAAACTATTTCACGCCAACCACCCTCACCTCTTCCTCACCATCCGGGTCTGGCAATGTATTTGGCGGCTCAACGCCCAATGATCCCGGCCCGTCCGACAGCAAAATTGCACAAGCGGCCAATGCGACGGGCGGAACCTCCCAAGGGGATCTGAATGCGCAGGATCAAGGCAGTGGCGCAAAGGACGAAGAAAGCACCGGTACCGTCGGCGAGGTAAATTCAGAGGATGAAGAAAACCGGTTTAATGTCGCGCGCCGAAATCTGGAAACCCAGATCAACGAACTGCCCCCGGAACTGGAAGCGCTGAAAGATACGATCAAGATCGATGTGACCGATGAAGGCCTGCGCATCCAGTTGATTGATAATAATAATGAAGCGATTTTCAAACGGGGGACGGACGAGCTGACCGATCATGCAAAGCTTGCCTTGCAGCTTGTGGCAGATATTGCCATCAATCTTCCCAATCCGGTATCGGTCACGGGTCATACCGGATCTTCTGAAGGTGTTGAAAATATATGGGAATTGTCGGTCAATCGCGCCAATACGATCCGTCGGGGTTTGACCCGCAACGGACTTCCGGGTCAACGGTTTGAAGCGGTGGTCGGCGTTGCCAATACGGAACCCTTGATCCCGGACAATGTGGACTCCCCCCAGAACCGGCGCATGACCATTGTTCTGTTGCGACAGGCCCCCTTAAACTGAACCTGACTTGCAATCTGGTCCAAAACGCCCATTTAAAATTCAGGAAAACACAGAAGGAACCTGATTCTAAATGAACCAGTCGAATGAAAAGCCACTTGATGCCGGTTTCACGCTTCGCCCGCAGGATGATGCGCGGTTCGATGACCCGATATACTGGGAAGGCAGCGTTTTAAAGCGCCTGTTTGGATATATTGTCGATGTCCTGGTTCTGGCCGCCCTGTCGGCGGGAATATGGATCATCACAGCCTTGACGCTGGGACTGTTGGCCCCGATTGCCGCCCTGGCAACAACCATACTGCCCTTTCTGTATCACACAGCCTTCATCGCCAAACGGGGCCAGACCATTGGCCAAAAGCTGGCAGGGATACGAGTTGTAGACGCGGCGACAGGAAGCCATCCCAGCCTGATCCAGGCCTTTTTGCTGACGGTTCTGTTCTATATCAGCCTGTCGCTGGCCTTTGTGCCGCTGCTGTATATCCTGTTCGATCCAAGGGATCGTTTCCTGCATGATATCCTCAGCAACACACGGGCCTTGAACGCTGAAACCCTGAACAAGGCAGTTTGAATTCCCAATTTATTGGTTTGCTGTTGTATTCCTTAGATTACCTCGCATACTACCTGTAACAAGAATGATATGAACAGGTTAAGTGCGGGGTCTCACTAGGGGCGCTTCCACGGTAAAAAACCGGGTTGCGAGACAAAGGTAAATGGGAGACATCATCGAAGGTTCGATGGGACTATCAGGCTACGATTCACAAGGATTCTTTTGCGAAATCGTCAGCGCAGCCAATAAGGGTATGATCCCGCAAGCCGTGTTGAAACGGCTGCAAGGCCTGGATGCGGTTGAATTAATGGCGCGATCCGACGCTGCGTCGCGCGAATTGTATAATCTTGGCATCACCTTCACGGTCTATAGCGACCGGATGATGATCGATCGCATCCTTCCCTTTGATGTGCTGCCCCGTGTCATCGGGGCCGACGAATGGGTCGATGTCGAACGCGGGGTGACGCAGCGCGTTGAAACCCTGAATAAATTCATCTGGGATATTTATCACGACCAGAAATGTATAAAGGACGGCATTATTCCGGCCGACCTGGTATTGGGGAACAAGAATTACCGCCCCCAGATGGAAGGCGTGTCGGTACCCGGTGGGACCTATGTCCATGTCTGCGGCATTGATCTGGTCCGGGATGGCGACGGCATATTCCGTGTTCTGGAAGACAATGCGCGCACCCCGTCTGGTGTGTCCTATGTCATTGAAAACCGCCACATGATGCAGCGTGCCTTTCCGGATCTGGTAGATGCGTTTGGTATCCGATCCGTTGATGATTATGGCCCGCGTTTGCTGAAGGCGATGCTGGATGTTGCCCCGGAACATGTCGGGGACCCTCAGGTCTGCCTGCTGTCCCCCGGCGCGTATAACTCTGCTTATTTTGAACATATCTTCCTGGCGCGCGAAATGGGCATCCCCCTGGTTGAAGGGCGGGACCTGGTGGTCGAAAATGATCGTGTCTATATGCGAACAACGGAAGGGAATGAAGAAGTCCATTGCCTGTATCGCCGGATTGACGATGATTTCCTGGACCCCCTGGCCTTTCGTGAAGACAGCCTTTTGGGTGTTCCAGGCATTTTTGATGCCTATCGTAAAGGGAACGTCACCCTGGCAAATGCGATCGGGACCGGCGTTGCCGATGACAAGGCCGTCTATGCCTATATGCCGCGCCTGATTGAATATTACCTGGGGGAAGAAGCCATTCTGCCCAATGTTCCGACCCATATCTGTCGCGAACCGGACGGGTTGAAATACACGCTGGATCATCTGGAAGAATTGGTGGTCAAGCCAGTTGGGGAATCTGGGGGATATGGCATTCTGATCGGTCCCCGTGCCAGCAAGGCAGAACTGGCGGAATTTCGTGCCAAATTGCGCGATGACCCGGCCAATTTCATCAGCCAGCCCATGATTGACCTGTCCGTCTGCCCCACCCTGCTGGAGGGTAGGATCGTGCCCCGCCATGTCGATTTGCGGCCTTTCTGTGTGACCGGTAAATCCAGTTGGGTCCTACCGGGTGGTCTGACGCGGGTGGCCCTGCGGGAAGGTTCGCTGGTCGTGAATTCCAGCCAGGGGGGCGGATCCAAAGATACCTGGGTCCTGATGGATTGATATGAGGAACGTCGCAAAATGACACAGCTCACTCTATTGGCCCGGTTCGCCGAAGAAATTTCCTGGATGGCCCGATATATGGAACGCGCCGACAATCTGGCGCGCCTGCTGGAAGTGAATGAGGTTTTTGCCAGGGATCGACGGGGCGAGCATAATTGGGATGCCGTCATTGATCTGAATGCGGATCGGGAATTATTTGAAAAACAGCATGGCGCGACAAGCCCGTCCAAAACCGCCTATTTCTATATGCTGGACAGGGATAACCCCAATTCCATTATTTCTTCGGTCCGCTCGGCCCGGGAAAATGCCCGATCCCTGCGCCCGCTGATTTCGACAGAGATGTGGACCCATCTGAATGTCTTTTTCAATGAATTGCAGGCGATCAGCGCGACGCCCGATAACATCCCCAATATCTCCCGCTTCTGTGAACGTGTCCGGACCGCCTGCCAGGCCCATACCGGCATCACCGAAGGGACATTTTATCGGGATCAGGGCTGGTATTTTTATCAATTGGGAAAATATCTGGAACGGGCCGACCAGACGACGCGATTGGTGGATGTCAAATATCACACATTGTTGCCCAGACCCGATGATGTAGGATCCATCCTGGACCTTAGCCAATGGAATGCGCTGTTGCGATCAGCGGCGGGATACCATGCCTATCGACGGGTGCATCCCCGGGGCATAGATCCGATAGGCGTTGCGGAATTTCTGGTCCTGAACAACCGCTTCCCCCGTTCCGTGCGATACTGCATTGGTGAAGTGTCCAACCTGCTGTCCCAATTGATCTATACATTCCAGCTCAATCGGGGGGATCGCGTTGCCGAAGCGGTGGATGTTATTCACAAACGGCTGGAAGACACCGACATGCAATCCATCATTGATTATGGCATGCACGAATTCCTGGATGCGATACAGCTGGATTTGATTGCCGTGGCAAAGGCGATGGATGTAGCATATTTTGGACAGGTTGAAGAGGATGATGTCGCCGCATAGGCCGCGACTGTGATTGCATCATCGCAAAACAACATCCCCCTGCTGAATGGCCTGTATAAGGATTAAGACGGTATGAGCCATCAACGCCCCTTGGGACCCATCGTATTTCATCGCTCTGGCCCGATGTCCTGTCCTTACCTGGAAGGGCTGGTTGAACAGCAACTGTTCATGGAACTGGGCGGCCCCAATGCACAGGAAACATTCGAGCATTTAAGCCTGTATGGATTCCGCCGATCCCATCACATTGTCTATCGTCCCACCTGTAACGCCTGCCAGTCGTGTATTCCGGTCCGCATTCGTGTTGCTGATTTTCAGAACAAGCGTCGATATCGCAAAATCAGGAACCGAAATGCCGATCTGACGCGGGAAGATGTCGGGCAAAGAGCGACAGAAGAACAGTACAGGTTGTTCAGCCGCTATGTTAAATCCCGCCACGGCGATGGGGATATGGCCAGTATGTCGATTCGCGATTATTCGAATCTGGTGGTCGCAAGCCCTGTAGACACAGGATTATTGGAATGGCGGACGCCATCGGGTTACTTAATGGCGACCTGTATAACCGACCGTCTGGGGGACGGGTATTCCGCTGTTTACAGCTTTTTTGATCCCTCAGAAGATCGTCGCAGCCTTGGCGTATTCATGATTCTAAGCCTGATTGACCTCGCCATAGAAGCCGGTAAGCCCTTTGTATATCTAGGGTTTTGGGTCCCTGGCAGTCCAAAGATGGACTATAAAGCGTCCTTTGAACCCATTGAGGGATTTTACCGCGGGGTGTGGACCGAAATTCGCGACAAAGACTCCTGGGGGCCTGTGACAACCAGTCCCTGTGGCAAAACACTTTGAACCTATTGCAGGGTAATAAATTTGCGGTATAACCATGGTAAGCGATTTTGTTAACAAGATCGAATAACAAAGCCGATCACAAAACGGGCAATTCTGGGATTGTACCGAAGTGGGAGGTCTAAACTTCGTGGTTGCCATAATTGGCGCGAGGCCAAGGCAAGCAACCCCGAGAGGGAAGCCAAGAAAAGGGAGAATTATGAAACGTCGCGACTTTTTGAAAGCAGGAACAGTTGCCGCAGGCGCGGCTGCCGTAACCGCAGCATCAAACTTTGCCAAACCTGCCATTGCGCAGCAACGCATTGAAATGAACATCGTCTCCACCTGGCCGCGGGATTTCCCGGGTCTGGGTACTGGGGCACAGCGTTTTGCACAGCGCGTTCAGGACATCACTGATGGCCGCATCCAGGTGCAATACTTTGCCGCAGGCGAGCGCGTCGGCGCGTTCGACGCCTTCGATGAAGTTGCCTCTGGGAATGCACAGGCCTATCACGGCGCAGATTACTACTGGAAGGGCAAGCATCCGGCATGGGCGTATTTCACTGCCGTTCCATTTGGTCTGACCTATACCGAAATCAACGCCTGGATCCGCTTCATGGGCGGCCAGCAACTGTGGGATGAGCTGGGCGCAGAATTCGGCCTTAAAGGCCTGATGTGCGGTAATACCGGCGGTCAGATGGGCGGTTGGTTCAACAAAGAAATCAACAGCGCCGATGACCTGCGTGGCCTGAAAATGCGTATGCCAGGCCTTGGCGGTGACGTGATCGCCAAATTGGGTGCCTCTCCGGTTTCCCTGCCTGGTGGTCAGATTTATGAAAACCTGGTTTCTGGTGCAATCGACGCGACCGAATGGGTTGGTCCTTGGAACGATTACGCCATGAAACTGTATGAAGCAGCCAAATACTACTATTACCCTGGTTTCCATGAGCCGGGCTCGATGTTGGCTGTTGGCATGAACAAGTCCTGGTGGGAAGGCCTGTCGCCACTGGATCAGATGCTGATCGAATCCGCCGCGACCGTTGAAAATGACGTGATGATGTCAGAATTCAACGCCAACAACGGGACCTATCTGACCAAGCTGGTTAAAGAGCAAGGCGTTGTCGTGAAGAAATTCAACGATGATGTCTATGACGCTTATGGTAAGGCATCGGCTGAATTGTTTGAAGAAGTGAAGGCACACAGCGATTTGGCTGCGCGCGTTCACGAAAGCTTCTTCAACGCCCGTGCAGAGCTGGGTTCATGGGGTAACCTGCAAGACGTCGAATACGTCGTGCAGCGTAACCGCGTGCTGGGTCTGTAAGACCGAAAAGAATGAATTTGGGTGCAGGCGGGACATTTGTTCCGCCTGCAGACCAAAAATAAAGTTCTCTGGCATATAATGACTAGAGACAAGGATGAGACGGAAAAATCCGCCGTCCTATAATGAACGAACAGGTACATTTGGGGAGTTGCTATGAGCGCAGTGTCAAACGGCGCGACTTCTGATTATTCAGGTGTCGGCTCACACGGGGTTTTGCCAAAGATTGCCCGCATTGTCGGTTGGATACTGTCGTTTACAACCCTGGTTTATATCATCAACAATTATCTGAATGTCTGGTGGGGCTGGCCAGGGGCCGCCGCAATTTTGGGCGATAATGCTGATGGCTACCTGTTATCAGGCATTCAAAATCTCTTTTATCTAGCTGGTTTTGCTGCCGTTATTCTGTTTGTCTTCAGAACACCTGATCGCTCTCTGCGCAAAGATTCCGAATCCCTTCGTGGCATTGTGAATTATATCATCCGCGCTGCATTCTGGGCTGTGATTTTCATTGGCGTGGTGGATGCCATCATTTCCTTCCTGCGGGTGGAGGATATTCTGCCCGCCCTGGTTGGGGATCAAATGACGTCCGATCTGGGGCGATCCCATTATCGGGGTCCTTATGTTCATTTTCCTTTGATCATTTTGTCCCTGATTGTGGCCGCACGGACCAAGACACTGGGGTTTCAGTGGTTGGCGTTGTTGGTCGTTGTCGCGGAAATGTCGATTGTCGTGACACGTTTCGTGTTCTCCTATGAACAGGCATTTCAAGGCGATCTGGTCCGGTTCTGGTATGGGGCCCTGTTCCTGTTTGCCAGCGCTTATACGCTGTTCGAAGACGGGCATGTGCGCGTTGATGTTCTGTATGCCGGCTTTTCCACCCGCACCAAAGGCATCGTCAATACATTCGGATGCATCGTCCTAGGGGCGTCCTTGTGCTGGGTCATCCTGATTTATGGCATGTGGGACCAATCCAGCATCATCAATACATCCATATACAATTACGAAGTCTCACAGTCAGGCTTTGGCATGTATGTGAAATTCTGGATGGCCGGTTTTCTGGCAGTGTTTGCCGTATCGATGACCGTTCAGTTTTGCAGCTATATGATGGAAAGTGTCGCGGACATTTTGGGGGAACCCGGCCATCGTGAGCCACCCCCATCAGGGGCACCGGCCTAAAAATTGAGCATTATCTGTCGCTGCTTCGGCGATTTGTGAAGACATCAACTTTGGACACTGTGCGCTATGGAAATCTTCTTTTTAGTTATGTTGCTCGTGCTGATGGCTGGCACTCTCGCGTCTGGATTTCCCGTTGCCTTCTCGCTTCCAGGGTCTGCGATCATCACCGTCTGTGTCGCTGCCGCTGCCGGGTATTTCATCGAAGGCAATCCTGATGCCTATTTCGCACAAGGCGGTGCATCCAATTGGTTGAGCGCCGGGGTCACAAACTTTCGGGGCGTTTATTGGGATGTTGATCGAGATACATTGATAGCCATCCCGCTTTTCGTGTTCATGGGCATTATGCTTCAGCGGTCCAAGATCGCAGAAGACCTGTTGATCACCATGGCGCAATTGTTTGGTCCGGTTCGCGGTGGATTGGGGATTTCGGTTGTGTTTGTGGGCGCGCTGTTGGCGGCGACCACTGGCATTCTGGGCGCGACCGTGGTGGCGATGGGCATGATCTCCCTGCCCGCCATGATGCGGAATAACTATCAGAACTGGTTATCGACCGGGACAATTGCGGCGTCGGGTACGCTGGGTCAGATTATTCCGCCATCCATCGTTCTGATCATTCTGGCTGACCAGTTGTCAAATGCTGTGGACCAGGCGGGCGCCTTGCGCACCGCTGCCTATAAAACCGCAACTGGCGAATTTTCCATGCCCAGCGAATTCGGTGTGACCTCCACCAGTGCCGGGGACATGTTCATGGGGGCAATGGTGCCGGGGCTGGTTCTGGTCGCGGTCTACATGCTGTTCATTCTGATCGTTGCCTTCATCAAACGTGATGTTGCGCCGCCGGTTCCATTTACCGGCACCTATGATCGTAAATTCGCGATAAATGTTGTGCTGGCCCTGTTCCCTCCCTTAGCGCTGATCTTCGTTGTGCTGGGGTCGATCATCACCGGTATCGCAACTGTCAACCAGGCGGGTGCTGTTGGTGCCGTGGGTGCCATGGTGATGGCGGGCTATCGTCTGTATGAAGGGCATCGTCGCGCCTTCTGGCCAGCCGCAATAACCTGCGCCGCCGTTTTGGTCATTATGGTCCTGACATCGCTGTATACGATTAACGTCAAAGCCATCGAAACGGTCGAAGACGAAATCGTTATGGGATTTGCCATTCTGGCGGTCATCGTCTTCCTGGCAGGCGTTGTGTGGAGCGGCGCGCGCACCATGCGCATCGACAACACCCTACAAGGCGTCTTGATGGAGACGGCAAAGACGACATCCCTGGTCTTCATCATTCTGCTGGGGGCGGCAATGCTGACCGCTGCCTTCCGCGGTTTCGGGGGTGAAGAACTGGTGCGTGAATTCCTGACCGGCCTGCCGGGTGGGTTCTGGACGCAGTTCATCATCGTCATGGCGGTGATCTTCTTCCTAGGGTTCTTCCTGGATTTTATCGAAATTGCCGTGGTCGTGGTGCCGATTGTGACACCGATCCTGTTGGCTGATCCCTCAGCGAACGTTTCTGCGGTCTGGTTGGGCGTGATGATTGGTCTGAATATGCAGACCTCCTTCTTAACGCCGCCCTTCGGGTTTGCCTTGTTCTATCTGCGCGGTGTTGCCCCGCCAGCGGTCAAAACGATTCAGATGTATAAGGGCGTCGTTCCCTTCATTTCCCTGCAATTGCTAGCGCTGGTAATCGTTGGCATGAATCCGGCCCTTGTAAACTATTTACCAACCCGTGTGTCCTTGCTGTCAGAAACAGCCCCGCCGCCAGCCAATCCGCGTTTGCAGGCCTGCATTCAGGAATATGTCTGGGGTGAATTCGAAACACGCGGCGACGATATAAAGGCTGCGATTGCCCAGGCCCAGCAATGGGACCTGTCCACCCTACCGCCTGCCCTGCAAAATGACGTCGCTGAAAGCGTCACACTGGCAATGGGGTCCTTTGATGCGCTGAAAACAGCACGGGACGCAACAGATGCGAAAGAAGAAGCTGCTGTCGCCTATAAGCCCTTGTTGGAACAAGTGCGCGTGATCCAGAAAGATATCGCCGATCACAAAGCTGAACTGGATGAAGACAAACAAACCCTGGGCCGGTTAAAGCGCAACGCCGATGATCCGGAACGGGAAGAACGCCTTGCTGCCCGCATTGCAGTCCTGGAAGCTGAAATGAAGGAATTGACCGCAACCATTCCAAGCGATTGGGCGGAAACGCGGAAAGTCTTCTCTAAGTATCTTTCGGAAGAAAAACGGGCCTATGGTGTGTATCGCCGCACCGTTGATGGGGCGTATGAGCCGGTCAAAGTCCTGTTGAGCACCCTCAAAGGATCAGATGATCTGGCGGCTGCGCGTCAGGATGTTGCTGATCTGGAAGACGTGATCCGCAATTCTTCCATAGAAGAGTTGCAGGCACGCTTTAGCGCGGTTGAAAGCGAAATCGGGGCTGTTGCCGGTGCCGGTGATATCCGCAATGCGCTGTCAGATGCGCGGCGCGCAATTGCCTCCAGCAACACTCCGGACAAAGAAGCTGCCTTTGCCTCTCTATCTAAGGCCTTGACCCTGTTAGACGCAGAAATAGCGTGGCGCACAAAGGCCTCTGAGGCATTACAGGCCGACGTTCAGTCGTATGAACGCGCAATCCACGATACAATCGGGGTTCGTGTTCTGGACCGCCTGCCCCGTGATATCGCGCTGTATGTCACGGAATGTAATTCAGGTCATACGGATATATCGCTGTATTTCTAAAGGGAAACAGCATCTGACAAACTGGGGGGCCTGGCTGCAATGCCAGGCCTCTCTGTTTTTTATAGACCCTGCTCTATGAGCCCTTCCTCAGGCTCATCGCTGCGACGCTACTGAATAGCGGGGGCCGAGCAGGATGACCCACTGCCGCACCTCTTCCTCTGCCAGGATATTCCAGCCCGTGATTAGCAGCGTGCCTGGGGATCCAATGTCCAGTATGGATGGGGGGTACTAACAATATCAGGCTTTTGGAATGCCGGACTATCCAGCGGATTGAAGATCGCATCCGTGATGCAGCAGAAAACTGTCGTGGCTGGTCGGGCAAATGAAAAGGGCCGGACACCTATGTGTCCGGCCCTTAACAACGCCATTGATTGGTTTAGTGCGTTATCCGCGCATCTTCCCCAGCAGTTTCCAGCTAAGCGGCAGAACGGCTGCGGCCAGAGCGGATTTCACAATCCCCCCCAGAATGAATGGCAGCACGCCAGACGCCAGCGCGATTGGCATGGCGTCAAAAACTGTTACGCCCTTTGCTACGGCAATTACCTGCGTCAACCACACGAAGCCCAGACCAAAGATAACAGCGGTCCCAATGACATTGGCGGCAAAGGTGGTGAAAGCATTACGGTCCCATCCGCGCTCTGCCAACCACCCAACAAGGATGGCGGAAAACACGAAGCCAACAAGATAGCCCCCAGTGGGTCCGGCCATATAGGCCAATCCGCCACCGCCGGCGAAAACGGGCAGCCCCACCGCCCCTTCGGCCAGATAGGCGAGCATGGTGGCCCCGGCAAGACGCCAGCCATAGGCCATGCCAATTGCCAGAACGGCAAAGGTTTGCATGGTCATCGGAACAGGCATCATTGGCACGTTAATTTTTGCAGAAATCGCCATAATTGCGGTTCCGGCAAGAACCAGGATTACATTGCGCATCCAGCGGGCGGCCCCATCGGCCTGCCATACTGTCTGAGCCAATGTTGGCTGCGTATCAATCGCATTGGACATTCTAACTTCCTTCTCACATTTCAAAACTGTGTCAAAATTCAGCAAAATGGATAGCAGAATTTTCGCTGCTTGCAAATCACCTCGAAAGAGCTTGATTTCAGGCGGGTTGCGTCCCGAATTCTGCAGGGGAGACGATTTCCAGCAACTCACAATCATCGCTACAGCGCAGCAATTCATGGCAAATGCCGGGCGGCTGGTGCACGCAGGCTCCCGCCTCCATGGTCACTTCACCCTGCCCTTCGTACCAGAAGGTCACCCACCCCTTCAGCACATAGACCATTTGGAAGTCCAGGCTGTGTGTATGGGCACCGGTGCCGTCTGTGCACGCTTCCCGGGCACGGATGACCTGGGCATGAAACTGGCCGCCGGTCGCCTCCCCCATGCCCAAATCCCGATATTCAAAGAACGACCGCAGCCCCTTATCGTCAAAAACACCGTCTTTGGCGTGCTGCACAGAGAATTTCATCACATTCCCCATTCCCTTAGCTGAACTTGTTGGAGCGTGGGAAGCCCGCTGGCGGCATCCGGCCGGCCTGAGCCCGCTTGCCGATCCAGCCGCTCAAATCATGTTCCGTGCGGGTCCGGTCGCCAATCTGCCAGGTCAGGCCTTCGGCTTTGGCAAAGGTTTTGATATCGCTTAAACCGCCATCCCGGTATTTCTGTAGGATAACACCGCGACCCCGCGCCATTTCAGGCAGTTCTTCCATATCAAAGACAAGCAATTTACGATTCTTGCCAATAACGGCGACGGTATCATGACCAGGATCAATGATGCGACATCCTATCGCCTCCACTTTACCCGACACATTCAGGATTTGTTTCCCATTGCGGGTCTGCGCCAGGACATCATTTTCTGGAATCATAAAGCCCCGCCCATCCGTTGAGGCGACCAATAGTTTTCGATCCGCCTGATGCACCATAAGGCTGACGATTTCATGGTCATTGGGCAGGTCGATCATCAGGCGCAGCGGCTCCCCATTGCCCCGCCCACCGGGCAATTTATCCGCCCCGATCGTGTAAAACCGACCATTGGTTCCAAAAATCAGGACCTTATCCGTGGTCTGGGCCGGGATAACAAAACGCGGTCCATCATCTTCCTTGTACTTGATCTCCGCGTCAGAGGCCAAATGACCCTTTAACGCCCGGATCCAGCCCTTTGCAGAACAGACGATGGTGACCGGCTCTTTCTCTATCATCGCCTCCAGGGGAACAATAACGGCGGTCGGCACAGATCCCATTTCCGTCCGGCGACGGCCCAACAGCGTTGTGGGGCCATAGGCTTTCTTCAGATCGCGCATTTCATCGGCGATATGCTTCCAGCGCATCTCCCCATCAGCCAACAGCGCGACGATCCCAGACAGTTCCGCTTCCAGGCCGTCGTATTCTTTCTTGATTTCAAACTCTTCCAACCGGCGCAAGCTGCGCAAGCGCATGTTCAGGATCGATTCCGCCTGTAAATCCGACAGGCTGAATGTATCCATCATCACCTGTTTGGGGTGATCTTCCTCTCGAATGATGCGAATGACTTCATCCAGGTTGAGGTAACAGATCAGATAGCCCTTCAAGATTTCCAATCGCCGCTCGATCTGGGCTTTGCGGTGTTCTGAGCGTCGGATCAACACATCGTGGCGGTGATCCAAAAAGGCTTGCAGCGCCTCTCTCAGATTTACCACTTTTGGAACCCGACCTCCCTCGGTCAGAACATTCATGTTCAGGCTGAAACGGGTTTCCAGGTCCGTATAGCGAAACAGACTTTCCATCAGCATTTCAGGATCGACATTGCGCGATTTCGGCTCAATCACGATGCGCACATCTTCCGCAGATTCATCCATGACATCGCCCAGAATGGCGATTTTCCGCTCCTGGATCAGTTCCGCGATGCGCTCAATCAAGCGCGATTTCTGTACCTGATAGGGAATTTCCGTGACAACAATCTGCCAGGTTCCGCCCTTCAACTGCTCCACTTCCCAGCGCGCACGAATGCGGAAGGATCCCCGTCCTGTCCCATAGGCCTCCGCAATCGCCTCGCGGCTTTCAACCAAGGTTCCTCCGGTTGGGAAATCGGGGCCCGGAATAAAATCCATCAGCTTTGCGACAGAGGCATTGGGCGTCTTGATCAGATAGATCAGGGCCTCGCAAAGCTCTGCAACATTATGGGGGGGAATAGAGGTCGCCATCCCGACCGCAATCCCCGCCGCACCATTGGCCAGCAGATTGGGAAAGGCGGACGGCAAGACGACAGGCTCGCGCCCTTCCCCGTCATAAGTGCCGCGAAAATCAACGGCATCGTCATCTATGCCCTGCAGCAATCGATTGGCGGTTTCGGTCAGGCGTGCCTCAGTATACCGCATGGCGGCTGGGTTATCGCCATCGACATTGCCGAAATTTCCCTGACCATCGACCAGGGGATAGCGCACAGCAAATTCCTGCGCCAGACGCACCATGGCTTCATAGATCGAGCTGTCGCCATGGGGGTGATATTTACCCATGACATCCCCGACGATACGCGCGCATTTCTTAAAGCCGCTTTCGGGGTTCAGCTTCAATTCGCGCATCGCAAATAACAGCCTGCGATGCACCGGCTTCAACCCATCCCGCGCATCGGGCAAGGACCGCGACGTAATTGTGGACATGGCATAGGCCAGATAGCGTTCGCTTAACGCATCGGCCAGCGGTATCTGGCGCAAGGCCACTGCGGGCGCGTCGTCTGTCATTCTTCAAGTCTCCTCAGATATCACAGTATAGTGTATCCGCTGGAGCCCAGAACGCAAGATATCGTGTGACCTATTCCGCAGGCTGTGCGCGATTGATACGTCCCTGCAGCACAATCACACAGGCCGCTGCCACGATGATCGGCCCTGTAATGCTAAGCGCGACCGTGCCCCAGCCATAGGCCTGTTGCAGGGCACCAGACAGGAAGCTGGCAATCGACACCGCACCAAAGACCAACAGATCATTCACCCCCTGAACCTTTGCGCGTTCTTCCGGCGTGGCAAATTCGGTCAGCATGGTTGTGCCGCCAACGAACATGAAATTCCATCCCACGCCCACCAGAACCAGGGAGGAGAAGAATTGAATCATATCAATGCCGGTCATATTGATCACAACAGATCCCAGATACAGCCCTGCCCCGACCAGTATGATCCGGGGTGCAGAATATCTGGCGATCAAACTGCCGGTAAAGAAGCTGGGCGCAAACATGGCAATGACATGGCCCTGTATGACAAAGGCCGCATCGTCAAACAGATGGCCGCAATCAATCATCGCCAGCGGCGTCGCAGTCATCATGAAGGACATGCTGGAATATCCCACCATCCCCGCCAGCACTGCGATCACAAATTTAGGATCCTGCGCCAACTGCTTGAAACTGCGCCCCGTAGAATCGCCCTTTTTGCGCTTTGGGGGCGTTGGGATGCGGATAAACTGTAACACCGCCACAGCCATCAAGGCGAGCATCGCCACTGAAATATAAGCCCCGGCAAACAGGACCGGCGCAAAGATATCTCGCGTATGTTTCGCAATCTCCGGACCGAATATGCCAGCCACCAAGGGCCCGATCATCACATAGGACACTGCCTTGGGCTTAAATTCCGGCGATGCGGTATCGGCAACGGCAAAGCGGAATTGCTGCCAGAACGCATTGTGGAAACCAATCAGAAAGCCAGCCACCACGAACAACCAGAAATTCTGGTCAAACAGGGCATAGGTCGCCAATCCCGCTGCGCCAAAACCGATCAACTGACCTACAGAAAAGCCAGCACGCCGACCGATGCGGGCCATCAGCAAGGCCGCAGGCGGTGCCGCCATCATCGTCCCAATGAATTGCATCGACAGCGCCAGGGTGCTGAGCGCCCGTTCCGAAAACGTCCCGATCAGGGGCAGTGAATACATAACCTCCGGCCGCGCCAAATAGGCACCGGCCAGCGCCGTTACGGTCATGATCAGAACCGCACCCGTATTGCTGACCGCTAGGGATGCGCATAACAGCATCGTGTTGCGGATCGTCGGGTCACCCTTTGGGAACAACATGGCTTAATATCCTATGGCACTGCCATCTTTCCGTGGATCTGATCCAGCGGTCAGAACATCCTGTTCCCAATCAATGAAGATCGCCTGCGACCCGCCAACCGGTCGACGGGGCTGCACCAGTTTGTGCCCGCGGGCAGTCAATTCATCCTGAATATCCTGCGGCACGGCCCCTTCCATTTCCACCTCACCCGTGAACGGATCAGGCATGAAGCGCGGTGCGTCCATCGCTTCCTGGATATCCAGGCCATAGTCAAAATACCGCGTCAGGAACTGCATATGACCAAAGGCCTGATACTCACCCCCCATGACACCAAACGACATCACGGCGCGATCCCCCTTGGTCAGCATGGCTGGGATGATTGTGTGCAAGGGACGCTTGCCCGGCGCAATCGCATTTGGATGGCCGGGTTGCAAGCTGAAGCCCATTCCTCTGTTCTGCAACAAAACGCCGGAATTGGGGGCCATCAGGCCGCTGCCAAATCCATAGAACACTGTATTGATGAAGCTACAGCAGTTGCGGTCCTTATCGACGACGGTGATGTAAACCGTATCCTTATGGCGTGGCAGGTCTACAGCCGTGGTCGGATCGGCTGCGCGCTTTGGATCAATCGCGGCGCGGACAGATGCGGCATAGTCAGCCGACAGCAATTCCTCAACCGGGACCGGGCTGAAATCAGGATCCGCCAGATAAAGATTCCGGGCTGTATAGGCCAGGCGTCCCGCCTCAATTTCCTGATGGATACGGTCTGCGGTGATCGGTCCCTTTGCGGCATCGACGTCACATCCCCCCATCACATTCAACAGCAACAGCGCGATCACGCCCTGGCCATTGGGCGGGCATTCCCAGACCTTATGACCCCGGAAATCCGTTGAAATTGGCGTGACGAAATCACCTTTAACGGAGGCGAAATCCTCCATTGTGTGCAGACCGCCCTTGGATTGCAGATAGGTCACGATATCCTCTGCAACCTCACCGGTATAAAAAGCATCTCGCCCGTGATCTGCGATCAGTTGCAGTGTCTTGGCCAGCTTTGGCTGTGAATGGCGGCTGCCAACGGCAGGGACTTCGCCATTGACCAGAAATGTCTCCGCCATTGATGGTTCTGCGGCCAAAAGCGCCTTTTCCACTGCAAAGTCACGATGCACCCGCGATGAAATAGGATAGCCATCCCGCGCATATCCAATGGCCGGTGCCAGTAAATCCGCCCAGGGCATATGACCAAATTTCTGGTGCAACTGCCACCAGGCATCAACTGCGCCTGGAACTGTGACCGCGTGAACGTCGCGCTGAATTTTTGTGATCCCCAGCTTCTGATAATAGTCGACCGTCGCCCCGCTGGGCGCCTTGCCAGAACCATTGAAAGCCGTGATATCCGCGCTGCCAGTTGGCGCATACAGACAAAAGTTATCCCCGCCAATACCGGTTGAGCCTGGCTCAACAACGCATTGCACCGCACAGGCCGCGATGGCCGCATCCATGGCGTTCCCACCGGCCTGCAGAATTTGAACCGCCGTTTGCGTGGACAATGTGTGTGAGGTCGATGCCATGCCGGTAGGCGCATGAACAGGCGAGCGGCCAGGCCGTTCCAAGTTTCTCATAGGGGTAAAGTCTCCATCCCAGGAATCAAATCAGGAATTTTTTTATGTCTGATGACAGCCGACAATACCGATTTAGGGCATCCTTGCCACGGGAAAAATGTCCCAATAAAAGCCATCAGCTTTTTTGCTTAAAGGCATTCTGTATCAGCACATCATTTACCACGCCACGACCCAGAACACGTCCACTGATTATCAGCATGCGACGCTTCAGGCTTTTCACCAGAATGCGGTCTTCGACCGGGACCACGGCGAAATAACCATTCAAATCGGTTAGAAGCGCATTGCGCAATCTGGGCATGAGCTGCTGTGCAAAGGCTTCATTCTCTGGCCCAATGGTTTCCAACGTAACATTCAAAATCACATAATTCACCACGACGCCGCCGCGAATAACGGGGATGCGCAAGGGATCCAACTCAATCAATCTGGTATCGGGTGGCGGTGGTGGCGCGGGTTCCGCCATGTCATTCTGGGTCGGCAGCACGAAGAAATAGTAATAGCCCCCGCCGCCGCCTGCCAGCAGAACCAAAACAACGACAATGATGATCAAAATCTTCATAGGGCCAACGCGTTAAAAAGCATCCTGCAAGATACTCTAAAGACAGTCATACCCCAGCACTAGCTGTGACGGAAGCCTGCATGCGTGAAGCTTAATTCTTCGCCATCCGCATCATGGACAACCACACGGGCACCTGAAACGATCTCCCCGATGCGCGTCACACGACAACTGCTGTCTGCTGCGGCGGCTTCGATGTCTGGGGCCCGTCCGGTGATCAGCAATTCATAGTCATCGCCACCAGTCAGCAATTCCAGATACAGATTGGGTTGGTCCGCCACCAATTCCGCCGCACTGGCAGACAGGGGCACGGATTGCGCGCGTAAAACGGCACCGACGCCTGATTGTTCGCAGATATGCTCAAGATCACCGACCAGGCCGTCTGAAACATCCATCACCGCATGCGCCCGCCCAAGTAAGGCCTGGCCCAGGGCAAGACGTGGATCCGGGCAGCGATAGCGCGCCAGCATCGCATCTACTTCGGGGCCATAGGGTAATTGTCCCTGTGCCGCCAACAGGCCCAGATACCCATCCCCAATCCCGCCAGAGACGTATATAGCATCGCCAACCTGTGCGCCTGACCGTCGCAGGGCCTGTCCCGCAGGCACTGTGCCCAGGGCAGTGACCGCAATGGAAATCGGGCCGGGGGTTGAGGTTGAATCGCCCCCCATCAAATGCCAATCAAATTCCAACTGATCCGCAGCCAAGCCATGGCAGAAAGCCTCAATCCAGGGATCATCAATGCGCTTTGGCAGGCTGAGGGACAGGAAATAGCCCAGCGGCGTCGCCCCCATGGCGGCCAGATCCGACAGGTTCACCCGCATCGCCTTGCGCGCCAGCATGTCTGCGGCTTCATCGCCGATGAAGTGGACCCCTTCGACAATCGTATCCAGGGTTACGACCAGTTCTCGTCCTGGCGGAATGGCAAATACGGCGGCATCATCCCCCAGATTGAACGCGCCTGGGGCCCCTTTCGCCAGAGGACGGAAGTACTTTGCTATGCGATGAAACTCGCCCGTCGCTGGGGCAGGTTCTTTCTGTTTATCAGCCATGATCCGCATCGGGGGCGATCAAATCCACATCGTCCTGACGCAGCACCGTCGCCAGTCGATCCAGAATACCGTTCACAAAACCGGTTTCCGCCGTGTCATAGAAAGCGGCAGCAATGGTCAGATATTCGCTGATCACCACGGGCGGGTCGATTTCATCGCGCCGCGCCATTTCATAGGCCCCTGCCCGCAGGATTGCCCGCAGCACGGTTTCCAGGGATGCGACCTTGCGACCCTTTTCAATCGCGGCCTCAATCACGCGATCCAGGTCCTGCCTGCCGCCCGTTACGCCCAACACGATTTCGGTGAAGAACGCGCCATCGGCCTGAATTGTTTCCCCATCCAGATCCGCCGTGCCGCCCCGTTCCCGAAAGCTGTCAATTGCCTTGCGCGCGTGATGGCCCGAAATCTCCATCTCGTACAAGGCCTGGACCGCCGCCAAACGGGCTGCCCGGCGCTGAGCGCTTTGAGTGGGCGAAAGTGACGTATGAGGAGCCATAATAAGCTGTTCCAATCAGGTAAGGTCAAAATTTCGACGCAGGGCGATCATGCGCAGGCAGGCCGCTGCCGCATCCTTGCCCTTGTTCTTTTTATCCCGCGATGCCCGCGCCCAAGCTTGCGCTTCATTTTCAACCGTCACAACACCATAACCAATCGCCAGATGGTGCTGAACAGACAGGTTCATCAGGCCACGCGCGCTTTCGTTACAGACATAGTCATAGTGGGTTGTTTCCCCCCGAATGACGCATCCCAAGGCCAGATAGCCGTCGTAGCGGCCCGGCTGTCCCGAATGGGCCATGGCGATGGCGGCGGGCAGTTCAAACACACCGAAAACCGTCACACGGTCATATGTTGCCCCCTGCGCGTCCAATTCCGCAATGGCACCCAGGCCCAGTTCTTCAGAAATCGCCGCATAATAGGGCGCTTCCACGATCAGTATATGTGCCATGATTGACCCTTTCTTTGCGCGCGTCTCAGCCCAGCGCCTTGCGACCAACGATTTTCAATCCATAGCCTTCCAGACCGATCACGGTCTTTTCGGTATTGGACAGCAAGACCATCTCATGCACGCCCAGATCGGCTAAAATCTGTGCGCCAACGCCGTAATCGCGCAATTCGCCGGTGGCATCCTCTGTCGCCTTATTCTCACGCCGCCGCACGCGGTCAGACAGAGAGGTCGCATGCGGTTCTCGGATCAGGACCACAACGCCGCAGCCCTCTTCCCCGATCAGGTCCATGGCCTTCTGTAAATCACCGGCCTTGCCCCCTTCTGAGTCCATCAGAACATCATCCAGAATACTCAGTGCATGCATGCGCACGAATGCGGGCGTGCCAGCCTTCAAATCCCCCTTCACCAGGGCGACATGTTCGGCATAGTTCAGTCGATTGACATAGACATGCATGGCAAATTCACCGCCATGTACAGAGGTCAAGGTCGTGCTCTCCGTCCGGTCCACCACGCGGTCATGCTGGCGACGATGGGCAATCAAATCCGCAATCGCACCAACTTTAAGTCCATGAAATTGCGCAAATTTAATCAGGTCTGGCAGGCGCGCCATTTCACCGTCATCATTCATGATCTCACAGATCACACCCGCCGGGCTTAATCCCGCCAAACGCGCCAGGTCAACCGCAGCTTCGGTATGTCCCGCGCGCACCAGAACGCCACCATCCCGGGCCAACAGTGGAAAGATATGGCCTGGCGTCGTGATGTCTTCCGGTGTCGCATTGGGGGCAACGGCGGCCGCAATTGTGCGCGCGCGGTCCGGTGCGGAAATCCCGGTCGTGACCCCTTCCCGTGCCTCAATCGATACGGTAAAGGCGGTACCAAAGCGGCTGGCATTCTTTTGCGGCATCAGTTCCAGGCCCAGACGCTTAACCTGCTCCCCCTGCAACGCCAGACAGATCAGCCCACGGCCATATTTCGCCATGAAGTTAATGGCTTCCGGTGTCGCCATCTGGGCCGGAATAACCAGATCGCCCTCATTCTCGCGGTCTTCGTCATCCACCAGGATGAACATTCGGCCATTGCGGGCTTCCTCAATGATCTCATCAATAGAAGACAGGAAGCGCGTATCCCCTGCTGCACGGGTGATGTCCTGTTTTGAAACCAGTGAGGGGCTGACATTGTCCTTTGGGGCATTCTTCATTCGGGTACTATCCTTCCTGGCCAAGCAGGCGCGCAACATATCGGGCCAGCGCGTCCACCTCAAGGTTCACCCGATCGCCCGGTTTGGCGTGACCAAATCCGGTTTCTGAAAAGGTATGCGGGATGATGTTGACGCCAAAGCTGTCGTCACCAACCTCGTTGATTGTCAGGGAAACACCATCAAGGACCACGGATCCTTTGGGGGCGATATATTTCATCAGGTTGGCGGGCGGGCGAAAACTGAAGCGCCAGCTATCGCCGTCCTGCTGGCGATCGATAACATCGGCGACACCGTCCACATGGCCCAGCACGAAATGCCCGCCCAGTTCATCACCCAGGCGCAAAGCACGCTCCAGGTTCAGATGCGATCCCACCGACCAGCCATCCAATGTCGTCTTCGACAGGGTTTCGCCAGAGGCTTCAACAGCAAACCAGCCTTGGCCCTGTGGCGTGCGCCCGGTTTCGATCACCGTCAGGCAACAGCCAGAACACGCGATGGACGCGCCCAAGGCGATGTCTTCAACCTGATAGCGGGTTTCAATGACAAAGCGGGTGTCGCCACGGTCCTCCCGCGCAGAAACCCGCCCTTGATCAGTAATGATACCGGTAAACATTCGCCTTATCCTACAGACTTCACATTCAGGCCTGTATTTACGCTTCTCAGCCGATAAGGCAAACCCAGTCTCTCAACAAAACGCAATGACGCAACAAAAGTTATTCGAAGTCCGCTCGTATCAGCGGTACAAGCTTTTTCATACACCAAGATGAATAATTGCTGAGCAAATTAAAATGCACCGGGTCAACAGCGATTGGTTCGATTCGATCATGAAAACGGTTTAACCATCGCATCAATCCAGCGGTGACCCCCACATCCCGGATATCCGCTATGGGCATAACTCGCATCCGGTCTTCGTTCCGCCCGGTTAAAAATGTTGATAGATGTGGAAAGTTGCCCAACGGGGTATTTCTGCGCCTGTCATCATCCACATACGGTAGTGGGTCTAATGGATCAGCATTTGGATCTCGCCCAATCCGAACATCAGCGTCCTGTAGCAATGCACGCGCTGACGGTTCCAACTGATCCCGCCATGCCTGCGATCGCTCATTATAGACCCAAAGGATCTTGATACGATAGCCGCCAACGATGCCATAGAACTGATTGTCTCGAACGTCATATTCGCCCAAGTGATAGATTGGACCATGGACAAGTCCGAGCATTTCCTCAGCCGTTACTGTATCGGGTAAATCTAGCAGGGACAGGGACTCTGAATCCAACGGCCCTTCTATCTCTGAACCATCTGATGTAGACAGCGCGGCCAACCGTTTCGTGCGAACGAAACCCGCAATCATCTCTTCAAAACCAGACTCAAATACTTGTCCATCAAACTCTGAAAATGTTGAGCCAGGTGCCATTCTGGCACCAACATCAATGATATTAGCCTCTGATAGAGATAAGTTCTGACCGAATAGGCCATGCAATGTCGTATCGACAGCAATACCATTTGGGAATTCTTCATTCCGGGTAATCGGTGTATTTGTATTGATAAAGACAATCGCTGTTTCGACCCTGCGTTTTAGCAATGGGATCAGACCGTAACTATCAACATATCCACCGTCTCCAAAGGCACGTTCAACCGCAATTGGCTTACGATTGAAGGCAACAGGCCAATTTCGGAACCGTGGAAAGATATCTATCGCCCCAAGAAACTTCTGTATTTTTTCTGTTACTGGAGCGGCTCCAGGAAACAACGCTCCAACCACCTTTGCGATACCACCGCCAATATCATTCAGATATTGCACGACAAAAGCAGGCGCAGCACCAGAGGTAGCCATAATGTCAGCCAAGGTTAGTCGATGGAATTCCAGCCCTGGCGAAACGCGAATTATATCGTCGCCCCTTGGCGTTGGCAGCAGCGTATCCCATCCAATGTTCTCAACATATCCACCGCCAACGTTCAGATTTAACTTACCGCGGCTGTGGCGGTGAATTCCACTATAACTGGGCGTGAACTCGACATGCTCCCAATTCAAGAAACCCAAGCGATTTTCATCCCGGGCGGGTTCGTCATCCAAGGCATTGATATAATCCTGATTCATGCATCCGCTGACACAATGAAATGGCCGGTCATGCTGAACGGCAATAAAATCGCTCTCTTCCAAATGGGCATTTAATCGAATATTCGAATTGCGTTGCAGTATGTCGTTAATCTCATCCGTATTGAGAACCGGATATCTGGAACCATCAATCCCCAACGGCGACAGGAATACCCGCTCTAGGATCTTTCCATAGATTTCATCTGCATCATCCATTCCAAAACTTAAATTGAGGATAGGCATGCCACGATCCTTGAACAATGCTTTATTGTCTTCGGACATGGCAATTTCAAATAACGTCTGAAGCACTATTTCACTGGCAATAATTGAGCGTCCGGCCAAGCCTATATCGTTCTCCGATTGTGCCCGCTGCGCCGTCATCTCGCCCGGGTCAATTGACTGCCCAAGATAGTCTTCATCGCTGAAGGTAGACGGTAAATAGGTAAATGGCAGCGTCGCCCATGTGCCGCCAGAATTTGATCCCAAATAACGGGTACGCGCGATCAGCCCAGCATCGGATAGACTGCGCAATTGCCCAATTGAAAGGCTTGCAGAGCGCGTACCGCCGCCTGAGAAGGCTAGCCCAACATTGGGTTTGAATGACAAGGCTGTATTGCGCGTTTCAGGAAACTGAAATCTGTCTCCAGCTGTCGGGTAAATACGTACATCAATCCGCGCCGTGGACTGCATTGCCATAGTACGACCATTGTCCAGACGTTCCTCAACAGAATCGACTATGTTTTCAAGCACATCCTTAGCCTCAGCGAGGCCCTCTTGAACTCCTTCTCGGATCGCCTCACGACGGCTTAGTCGATTATTTTTTCGGACATCTTTGCGGGTGTCACGACGCTCCTGTCGATCTTCGCGCCCTTCCGATATCGTCTCTATTTTAGCCTCAATCTTATCGACGGCAGACTCAATTTTCTCCTTAGCCTTTGACAGTTGCCCCCGCAAAGACTTGCTCTTAGATGTACGCCCCATGATAATCCCCCAAGTCATTATGCTACCCAGGAGATCATATCACATTTCTCATATGCTTCTACTAAATTGAAGCACCGGGGCATTTTCTTAAGGAATTCCGATGAATCACTTACACAATAATATGCGAATTTCGTCCAGCATCGCCAAACGCTTCTTCTTCAACTCTTCCAGATGAAGCTCCGACATTGGTTCAACATCTGTCTCACCCCGATGAATTTCGCGGTTCAAATCATGATAATGCTCTGTCAGCTTATGGAAATGTGGATCGCTTTCCCGCAGGCTCCGCAACGCGTCGATGCTGTTTGGAAATTCTTCGGCGAGTTCATGGGGGGTATGGGACATTGGTATTCTCCAGTGCTGATGATCAATATCGAAAGATTTTAACTTGATTTGATCCACAGCGCCTTGCGCTGGATCAAGAAGGACGGACACGTTAGCGCCTCCTCACTCCTGACATGGGATGTAAGGAAACTTATTTAAAGTTTTGATTTTAATGATTTTTAATAAATGTATCGACCAGACTTGATCCGACCGCACGGGATGAAATCAATTCAAACCGTGTCGCATCAGAAAGGGCGGCGATGGCTAGGTCTGAAATTCCTGGACGTGCATCTGCGCCCAAAACAAGACCAGATCGATACCAGGCCACCCGATCAACACATTCCGCCCGCAAGAAGGATGCAGCGACCTGTCCACCCCCTTCTACCATCAGGCGCGTAATGCCACGCCCTGCCAAGGCTGACAGCACATCCGGCACGGATAGGCCGCTGTGACTTTGGGGCACGGCCAGCCGGGTCACGCCTTTCGGGACCGCTGTATCGCAGTCCTGGGCAACAAATTGCAGGGTCGGGACCGTGCCGTCGCATAGTTTCGCGGTCTCCGGCAGTCGTCCCTGCCCGTCCAGCACGATCCGCAAGGGCTGATCCTGAATCCCCGGCAGGCGGCAGGTTAGGGCTGGGTCATCCGCCAGGGCGGTGCCAATCCCAACCAGAATGGCATCATGGGTCATGCGCAGCAATTGGGCGTCCTGACGTGCTTCCGGCCCCGTAATCCAGCGACTTTCACCAGATGCGGTTGCGATCCTGCCATCCAGGCTGGTCGCCAGCTTTAACGTCACCAGGGGGCGGTTCCGGGTGCGCGACAGAACGAACCCCTGGTTCAGAAGCTGGGCCTCGCGTTCAAGCACACCCGATGTGACTGGTATTCCAGCAGCCTTTAGCGCTGAGACCCCGCCCCCGGCAACGCGACTGTCCGGGTCAATCATCGCGATCACGACCCGCGCCACCCCGGCCTCAATCAAGGCTGTTGAGCAGGGTCCTGTCTTGCCGGTATGGCTGCACGGTTCCAGGCTGACATAGGCGGTTGCCCCTTTTGCCGCAGATCCGGCACGGCGCAGGGCCTCCGTTTCCGCATGGGGGCGACCACCGGGCTGGGTCCAGCCGCGCCCGACGACCTGACCATCCTTAACCAGCACACAGCCCACCGCCGGATTGGGCGCAACCCGCCCCAGACCGCGCTGCCCCAAGGCCAGAGCGACGCGCATCCAGCGGCGATCCTGGGCCGTTTCGGGGCTTGCGGTCATGGGTCAGTCTTCAGTTAAAGATCATCTTCAAGTTTGGAGACGTCACGCTGTACGAAATCCGTGAAATCCTTGGCTTCGCGGAAGTTCCGATAGACCGAGGCGAACCGGACATAGGCGACCTGATCCAATTGCAGCAGGGCCTCCATCACCATTTCGCCAACGGTGGAAACCGGTACTTCGCTTTCGCCGGAGCTTTCCAGACGGCGCACGATGGAATTGACGATCCGCTCTATCCGGTCCAATTCCACATTACGCTTGCGACAGGCGATTTGCATGGAGCGGATCAGCTTGTCGCGATCAAAGGGCTCGCGCTGTCCGTTTTTCTTCACCACGGTCAATTCGCGCAATTGAACGCGCTCAAAGGTCGTGAAGCGGGCCCCGCAATTCAGGCACATTCTCCGGCGGCGAATGGCTGAGTTATCCTCAGTCGGCCTGGAGTCCTTCACCTGGGTGTCATCATTACCGCAGAACGGACATTTCATTGCTCTAAAGCCCCCTCACAGATGTCCAGGCCGGGCCAGTCCCGCCCTGGATGTCGCCTTATGCGCCCGGATCGCCTGGGCGATCAATAAGGCGCATCATACAATGGGAAACGCGCACACAGCGTTTTCACCCGCGCATGCACGGATTCTTCAACCGCTGTATTGTCTTCACGATTCGCAGCCAATCCGTCCAGCACTTCCACGATCAACTGTCCCACTTCACGGAATTCAGCCTCCCCAAAGCCCCGTGTTGTGGCAGCGGGCGTGCCCAGACGAATACCACTGGTGACCATCGGCTTTTCCGGATCGAACGGGATGCCATTCTTGTTACAGGTGATCCCGGCGCGTTCCAGGCTCTTTTCGGCGATATTGCCGGTCAGGCCTTTCGGGCGCAGATCAACCAGCATCAAATGCGTGTCGGTCCCACCGGACACAATGTCCAAGCCGCCTTCAACCAGTGTTGCGGCCAACATTTTGGCATTGCGCACGATGGCCGCCGTATAGGCCTTGTATTCCGGGCGCAAAGCTTCACCGAAACCAACTGCTTTACCTGCGATGACATGCATCAAAGGGCCGCCCTGCAGGCCTGGGAAAACAGCAGAGTTGAATTTCTTCGCCAGGGCCTCGTCATTGGTCAGGATGATGCCACCGCGCGTGCAGCGCAGCGTCTTGTGGGTCGTTGAGGTCGCCACATGGGCATAATCCAGCGGGTTTGGATGCTGTCCACCCGCAACCAGCCCCGCGAAATGGGCCATATCGACCATGAAATAGGCCCCCACGCTGTCGGCAATGTCCCGGAAGCGTTTGAAATCAATCTGACGCGGATAGGCAGAGCCCCCCGCGATGATCAATTTGGGCTTATGTTCCTGCGCCAGACGTTCCACCTGATCGAAATCGATCAGGTTGTCGTGTTTACGCACGTCATACTGAACGGCATTGAACCATTTCCCGGACTGGTTCGGGGCCGCCCCATGGGTCAAATGCCCACCAGAGGCCAGCGACAAGCCCATATAAGTATCGCCCGGCTGTAACAGCGCAAAGAAAACCGCCTGATTTGCCTGAGCGCCGGAATGTGGCTGCACATTGGCAAATTTACAGTCGAACAGCTGACAAACCCGCTCAATCGCCAATTCTTCAACGACATCGACATATTCGCACCCACCATAATAGCGACGCCCGGCATAGCCTTCTGCGTATTTATTGGTGTTTACAGAGCCGACAGCCTGCATGACGGCGCGGCTGACGATGTTTTCAGACGCGATCAATTCAATCCCGTCATTCTGGCGATGTAATTCATCCTCAAGGGCGGCATAAACAGCCGGATCGCTGTCTTTCAGATCATTTTGGAAAAAACCGGTATAACCATACAAATCTTGTTTTTCTGCGGTGCTCATTCCTTAAGGTCCTTTTGCATGTTGGGGCTGGTTTGACCTGAAATCAGACCACACCCCAGGGTTACGCAATACCCTTTTCCAGGGTAAATCCAATAGTGTCACATGACATCTGGCATTCTGGCGGTCGGTGTCATTTTCTGAACCCGTCTGGCATGTCGCCCGCCTTCAAATGCGGTATTCAGGAACACTTTAAGGGACTCCAAAGCGACTTCGATCCCCATCGTGCGTGCGCCCAAAGCGATAACATTCGCGTCATTGTGCTGGCGCGACAAACGCGCATCGGTGCTGTTATGGCACAGGGCCGCGCGAATATGACCATGACGGTTCGCCGCAATTGAAATGCCGATCCCTGTGCCACAGACCAAAATGCCCCGTGTCGCCCGGCCCTCTGCCAAGGCCTGCGCCATCAAATCCGCAAAATCTGGATAATCAACACTATCGCCTGAATGCGTGCCCAAATCCAATGGTTTCAGACCCAATTCTTCCAGAACCGGCAACAGGGCCAGTTTCATCGGCAAACCCGCGTGATCGCAAGCCAGCGCCACCGTCTTAGTGTCATTCTTATCTGTCACACCATACCCTCGCCTCTGCGGAAGAGGCCGGGATGTAACACAATGTCGATGGCATTGCCAGAAAAACCCCTACAATTAGGGCCAACTACCGCATCTGTGAAATTGCGCAATGCGCTTTGAAGTGAACAGAGCCCTATAGAAAAGGCCAGCTGAGGGTAAAATTCTCCGCACAGAAATACACCGTATATTGTGCGAAATTAAAATTCATCCACAACAAATTGATAAGTAAAAGATTCAACTAACATCGTTTTTTAGATATCCAGCAAGATTTACTGAATCTATATTGATTTACATGACTTTCTTTGCTTTAGTTTCGTTTGGGACGTCCAAAAACTATACAGTAATTGCGGTCGGTAACTGCACGAACGAAGAGTTTTGAGACGCCGGGGGCTGCGGTATTTGGAACGCGACACCATCATGTGCAATTCTGTGTAAGGGTTTGCATCAGGGGGAAGTAGATTATGCCAACACTGAAATCTGAGAATGCCATGAAAGCAGCGGATGCCGGAAGTTCAGCAACGCGGGGCGATTTGTTGCAAATGACAGCCGGTGTTGTGTCTGCCTATGTCGGCAATAATCCGGTTGAAAAAGCCGATATCAGCAACGTGATTGGTGAAGTCTTCACGAAGTTCGCGTCCCTCAGCAATACACCGCCGCGCACGCCATCGCGTCCATTGCGCCCCAAGGCATCGGTTGCACCCAAGAATTCCATCACGCCGGATTACCTGATCTGCCTTGAAGACGGTAAGCGCCTGAAGATGCTGAAGCGGCACTTACGCACCGCCTATAACCTGACGCCGGAACAGTATCGCGCGAAGTGGGGTCTGCCCCCTGAATATCCAATGGTTGCCCCGAACTACGCCGCGCAACGGTCTGATTTTGCAAAGAAAATTGGGTTGGGCAAAACCACCGGTCGGGGTGGGCGTTAAGCACAGGGACTTTATAAGTCCCAACCGCTTGGCGTTTCCGAACGCCTGGCACGCAGAATAACACGCTCCTGGTCTTTCTCGCGAACATTCTTGTCAAATTTGCTTTTATAGACCATGCGCTCCAGCTTGCGCAGCGCTTGGACGGACAGGATGTGCTCCCCCGCCATGATATCCCCCACAATCGACACTTCGATATAGGTGACTGGATCCACCGCACAGACCTTCACATAGCGTCCCTGGGGCACAAATTCGATCAGTGCACCCTGTGGCAGGACGGTACTGTTTCCAGGCATCATTTTGCGGCTCATGCAGCAATTTACTGCTGCTTCGCGAAACCGCCAAGTCTTTGCTGTGCCCTATATTATTTTAAGCTTAAAATAAAACTTTACTCTTGGTATGGACGCGGCTAGCACTTGACCATAGATTATCGCCAGCACACTTCATTGAGATCAAAGGAACCTGTTATGAGCGATCGCAAAGTCCGCGCCCCATTTGATTGGCAAGACCCATTCCTATTGGAAGGCCAATTGACCGAAGAAGAGCGGATGATCCGCGACACGGCAAAGGACTATTGCCAGGAACAATTGATGCCGCGCGTTCTGATGGCCAATCGCAATGAGGTGTTTGATCGCGAAATCTTTAATGAAATGGGCGCACTGGGCCTGTTGGGCATGACGGTAGACCCAGAATATGGCGGCGCAGGCGTGAACTACACCTCTTACGGGTTGGTCGCGCGTGAAGTCGAGCGGGTCGACAGCGGCTATCGTTCCGCCATGTCCGTGCAAAGCTCCCTGGTCATGCATCCAATCAATGCCTATGGCTCCGAAGAGCAGCGCCGCAAGTATCTGCCGAAACTTGCCAGTGGTGAATGGGTTGGCTGTTTTGGCCTGACAGAGCCGGATCATGGGTCTGATCCGGGCTCCATGGTGACGCGCGCAAAGAAGGTTGCAGGCGGCTACAGCCTGTCTGGATCCAAGAACTGGATTACCAATTCGCCCATCGCCGACATTGCCGTGGTCTGGGCAAAGACTGAAGATGACGTGATCCGTGGCTTTATCGTTGAACGCGGCATGAAAGGCTTCGAAACGCCCAAGATTGAAGGCAAATTCAGCCTGCGTGCCTCTGTCACCGGCATGATCATGCTGGACGAATGCGTCGTGCCGGAAGAAAACCTGCTGCCCAATATCACAGGCCTTGGGGGTCCGTTCGGCTGTTTGAACAACGCCCGCTATGGGATTGCCTGGGGGGCCCTGGGTGCCGCAGAATTCTGCTGGATGCAGGCCCATAGCTATGTCATGGACCGCAAGCAGTTCGGTCGCCCCCTGGCCGCCAATCAGTTGATCCAGAAGAAACTGGCCGATATGCAGACTGAAATCTCTCTGGGCCTTCAGGGCTGCCTGCAGGCCGGGCGCCTGAAAGATGAAGACCGCTGCCCCGTGGAACTGATTTCCCTGATCAAGCGCAACAGCTGTGGCAAGGCATTGGACATTGCCCGCGTCGCCCGCGACATGCATGGCGGCAATGGGGTTTCGGACGAATATCACGTCATTCGCCATGTCATGAACCTGGAAGCGGTGAACACCTATGAAGGCACCCATGACGTTCACGCCCTGATCCTTGGGCGCGCGCAGACCG
This sequence comes from Rhodospirillaceae bacterium, assembly GCA_002709955.1. Classification (GTDB taxonomy): domain Bacteria; phylum Pseudomonadota; class Alphaproteobacteria; order UBA8366; family Aestuariispiraceae; genus Pacificispira. The sequence goes on along the minus strand of PAQY01000006.1, from coordinate 93,387 downwards.
GGATCCAGGCCTTCATGTGACCGATGATGCAGAAAATGCGGGGCGAAAATCTGCGGGACTGACGGTAGACTCGCTTACCGCGACCCTGCCAAAAGGGGTCGCGGTTCCCCCCGCCCCCACCCGAAAGGTTCCAACCCAGGCCTGGATCCTGCTGTTGGCCCTGATGTTTTGTTGGGGCGCGATGTGGCCGTTGATCAAGATCGCCACAGCGGAAGTTCCGGTCTTGTCCTTGCGTGGCCTGTCCGCCCTGATCGCGGCGGTTGTTCTGCTTGGGTCTGCGGTTGTGACCCGCAAAGGACTGTTACCCATTGCGACTGAATGGAAGAAAATCGCACTTTGTTCGATATTCCTGGTATTCGCCTGGTTCTATTTCTCCGCACTTGCCGTCAGTTTACTGCCAGCCGGCCGCGCCGCCCTTCTGGCCTATACGATGCCATTCTTTTCCCTGGTTATCGGGGTAATTTTCCTGCACGAGAAAATCACATCGAAGCGGTTGGTTGGGGTTGTTTGCTGTCTATCCGCTGTCCTGCTGTTGGCCTGGAACGATATACAAGCCATTGCGTCACGCGGTATCCCCGTTGGTATTCTTGCGATCCTGGCAGCAGCTTTGATCTGGAGCATTGGATCAATCCTGCAAAAGCAGTTTAACTTTCAAACACCCGTTACCGTAACACTGGGCTGGATGTTGATCATCGGGGGCATTCCCCTTTCAATCCTGGCATTGCTGCTGGATCCGACAGAATGGGTCTATACAGCCTCAAACCAGGCGCTGATGGCGACCCTGGCTATTGCCATCCTCAGCCAGGCCTTTGGCTTCTGGTGCTGGTCGACAATCCTTAAGCTGACCGATGTCGCCTTTGCCTCCATTGCCGTCCTCTGTGTCCCGATGATGAGCCAGGCCATGAGCTTTATTCTGGTTGGCGAACCCTTTGGACTGGTTGAGTTATCAGGCTTGCTGCTGATTACCCTGGGACTTGCCACGGTTTTGCCACTAAGGGGGCTTAAGACTGCGTTGAAAATGAAACAGGGTCACACCGCGGCGAATTGAATTATATTGCACAGCACAAGGCTGTGTCTTGCGCCGGGAGTGTGATAATACTAAGACCTGTCTTTTGACACGTATCTTTGATGCGCGATGACCAGGAGAAACCTAGATGATCCGCCTCAGTACCGCACTTTTTGTCCTTTTCCTTTTTCCCAGTGTCGCGAGCGCCCAGACGGATCCAGACGCCGCGGCCCGGTTTATCTCGGAACTGGGTGAACAAGCTGTAGAAGTATTACAGGATCAATCAACATCCCTGGAAGCCCGTGAAGAACGGCTGCGCGGCATTGTTGCAGAAAGCCTGGATGTCACCGCGATCGGGGAGTTTGCGGTTGGCAAGTCGTGGGAGCGCGCGTCGGAAGAGGAGAAAGAAGAGTATATGGAGCTTTTCTCTGTCTATCTTCTGCAAATCTATACCCAGCGCCTGGGCGGCTATACCGGACAAACACTTCAGATTGACGGCAGCAGTGCCTATAAGGACCGTGACGCCGTTGTCGAAACAACGATTGTCCAGGACGGGGCAGACAATATTGACGTAAAATGGCTGGTTCGCGACAGTGATAATGACAGCAGCAAGGGACTGCGCATTCTGGATGTTATCGTTGACGGAAAAAGCCTGGCATTGGCCCAACGCAAGGAGTTCACAAATATTATCGCCCGTGAGAAGATGAGTGGGCTTTTGAATTTGTTGCGGTTGAAGGTATCAAAGTATTCGGCACAATCGTAAGGGGTTGGTTGTGCGGTGCAAGATATCCAGGGGCATAAGGGCCCTTGCCCAAGGACCGGCTTGATCGCATAATAGAGTTCTGGGGGATTGGATGGAATGACAGGGCTTTGCTGTAGAAAATTAACGCTGTGCTGTCTGGCATTGATTGCGACCTTATGGGGCGCGACACCTGCCTATTCCGCTGATTTTCAGGATGGCTGGAACGCCTATCAGCGGGGTGATTTTACCGAAGCCCGAAAGATTTGGACGACTTTGGCAGAGGCTGGCAGTGCCAAGGCTATGTTCAATCTGGGCGTTTTGTATGACGAAGGACGCGGCGTTGCCCAGGACACCAAAACCGCTATCAAATGGTGGACCCAATCTGCAGAATCCGGAAATTCACTGGCCATGCACAATCTTGCCCTGGTCTATATCGAAGGGCGTGGCATAAAGCAGAATTATGACCGCGCCTATGGCTGGTTAGAGCGCGCGGCTTATCATGGGCTGGTCCGGTCGCAATACTCGCTTGGGAAAATGTATGAATACGGCCTGGGTGTGGGTGAAAACCAGATCCGCGCCGCTTTGTGGATCGAACGGGCCGCCATTGCCGGATTTGACCGCGCGCAATACAATATGGGCAAGCGGTACCGCGATGGGCAAGGCGTTGAAGAAAATAAGGAAATGTCTGCCCGATGGTTTCTGGCTGCCGCCCGTCAGGGATATTCCAAAGCACAAAGCCGGATTGGCACACGTCTTATGAAAGGCGACGGCATCGAAACAGATGTCGTTGAAGCCCTGAAATGGCTGCGTCTGGCGGCGCAACAGGGCGAGAAATCTGCGGGCGAGATTGCCGATAAATTACAGGCCGACATGACCGAAGAACAGCGCGCCCAAAGCGAAAGGCGCATCGCAGCCTTCACGCCGGAGCGTGCGTCTGTTTATTGATCCGCCGCCAGTAATCCCAGCACATGGCGTGCAATCGCCAGTGAAGCCGTAAGCCCAGGACTTTCCATGCCATACAGGCATACCAGCCCAGGAACGTAATGTGTCCCAGGGCCATCAATCTGAAAATCATCCGCTGCCCTGCCCGGCGGGCTGAGCTTCGGTCTGATCCCCGAATATCCAGGACTTAATGCGCCATCAGGCAGGGCAGGATAATAGCGCCGAACAGCTGCATAGAACCCTTGCGCCCGATCCGGGTCCACGGCATAGCGATTGGGGTCCGCCAATCCGTCAATCCATTCCGTATCCGGCCCGAACCGCAAGCCCCCCGCCAAATCAATGGTCACATGAACACCCAATCCCGCCTGCGCCGGGACAGGATAGATCAAGCGCTGAAAGGGCGACCGCGTCGCGGTGATAAAATAGCTCCCCTTACAGAAAAACTGGCCCGGAATGGTTTCGGTCGGGACCCCCACAATCGCGCGGGCCACTGTCTGGCTGTGCAGGCCTGCGGCAACAATCACCTCGTTCGCGCACAGATCCATCGGGCCCGCGCCGCCAATTGACAGGACAATCCCCTGCCCGTCCCGACGCCCGCCTAAAACCGGGCTGTTACAGGCGATCATGGCACCGCAGGATTCCGCATCCCCCTGATAGGCCAGCATCAAGGCATGGCTGTCGATGATACCGGTCGATGGCGACAGCAGGGCACTGGTACAGGACAAGGCCGGTTCCAGCGCCATTGCCGCCTGCCCTGTTATAAATTCCAGGTCTGTCACACCGTTATTTCTGGCTTTCTGAACGATGTCATTCAGGGTTCCCTCTTCCTGCGCAGTGGTTGCGACGATCAACTTGCCGCAACGCTGGTACGGAACGCCGTGACTTTCGCAATAGTCATACAGCGCCATCTTCCCAGCCACACAAAATCGCGCTTTCAGGCTGTCCTTTGGGTAATAGATGCCTGCATGCATGACTTCGCTGTTGCGCGAACTGGTTTCGCTGCCAATGCTGTCCGCAGCTTCCAGGACGATGACCTCCCGACCGGATTCAGCCAGTATCTTGGCGCAGGCCAGTCCAATCACGCCCGCCCCGATCACCACTGTTTGAATATGTTCCATAGTACCCAGACACTCGGTAAGATTTGCAAATTCGCTGAAGACGCATAGGCTGAACCAGCTTTCAGAAAACGTCTTAAATATAGATAACAGTCAAGGTGGAATGTTCCGTGGCAAATCATAAGAAACTCAGCGATGACACTCTTGCCGTTCATGCGGGACGGCACCCACAAGACAATTTTGGCGTGGTCAATCCGCCGGTCTATCATGCCTCAACAATCCTGCACCCGACCCTGGATTCCTGGGAAGGCCGCAAGGTCGGCGGCAGCCATAAATCAGGTCGCCATTCAATCACCTATGGCCGACATGGCACACCGACGCAGTTTGCCCTGCGCGATGCCCTGACGGCCCTGGAAGGGGCCGCTGACACGGAATTGCTGCCCAGTGGGATGGCCGCCTGTGGCCTGTGTTTTCTGGCCTTTGCTGAACCCGGTGCGCATTTCCTGATCCCCGACAATGTCTATGAACCGGTGCGCAAGATGGCCATCGGGCATTTGACCCAATTGGGTTGTGTCTCAGAATTCTATGATCCCGCCATAGGCGCGGGCATTGCCGATCTGATCCGCCCGGAAACAAAACTGATCTGGACGGAAGCCCCAGGCTCCCTGACCTTTGAAATGCAGGACCTGCCCGCCATTGTCAAAGCGGCGAAGGAAAAGGATGTGGTTGTCGGGATCGACAATACTTGGGGGGCTGGGTATTTCTTAAAGCCGCTGCAAATGGGGATCGGTCTGTCCGCCCACGCACTGACAAAATATCCCTGTGGTCATTCCGATGCGATGATGGGCAGCATCTCCTGCGCAACCGACGCCTTATTCGCCAAAATCCAGGTTGCCAGCCGGGCCTATGGAAACAGCGTATCACCGGATGATTGCTATCTGGTTCAGCGCGGCTTGCGCACCATGCCAACGCGCCTGCATCGCCATTTTGAAAGTGGCCTAAAGATCGCCCAATGGCTGGAACAGCGCCCGGAAGTGTCCCGTGTGATGCATCCCGGTCTGGAAAGCCATCCGGGCCATGCACTCTGGAAGCGGGATTTTACCGGGGCCTGTGGCCTGTTCAGCATCCTTGTCGACGCCCCAGACCGGGACCGTCTGGCCGCGATGATCGAAGGCTATGACCTGTTCGGAATCGGGGCCAGCTGGGGTGGGTTTGAAAGCCTGGCGGTTACGTCCTATCCCAAGCGCGCGCGTACCGCGACCGACTGGGCGGAAACCGGCCAGGTCGTGCGCCTGCATATCGGGTTGGAATCACCTGACGACCTGATTGCCGATCTGGAAGCGGGATTTAAGCGTCTTGCGGGTCATTGACGCGGATTGGAAGGGTTTGTGGACATGATCACCCGTGCAGCGGCAGGTCTGGTCGCTGTTCTTGCTGCATTGCTGATATCCCCTGTGGTTTCTGCGCAAGAACCCGTTCGGGTTTTCGCCGCAGCAAGCCTGACAGAACCTTTGACCCAACTGTTGAGCCAGCAGAATGGCGTCGATGGCGTATTTGCTTCCAGCGGGACATTGGCACGACAGATTGAAGGCGGTGCCCCAGCAGATATCTTCATCAGCGCCAACCCGAAATGGTCGAATTATCTGATTGAAAAAGGCATTGCCCGCCCGGAACAGGGTGCTGACTTTCTGCGCAATCGTCTGGTTGTGGTATCCCCCAAGGAGTCAGCCATCCCTTTGGTTTTTGACACAACAGCCGGTGCTGCCTTCCTGCAGGATCGATTGGCGATGGGCGACCCGGACCATGTGCCAGCAGGCAGTTATGCCAAACAGGCCTTGCAGGCGATCGGCCTGTGGTCTGATCTGGACTCTGTTGCCGTGCGCACAGCCAATGTCCGCGCCGCCCTGGCCTTTGTGGAACAGGGGGCCGTTGGATACGGCATCGTCTATGCGTCCGATGCGACCGCCAGCGATAAGGTCGCCGTGGTGGCAACCATTCCTGAAGATCTGCACCAGCCTATCCTCTACACCATCACCCTGCTGTCTGACAGGCCCGAGGCGAAAGCCGCCCTGACGCTCTTACAGAATGGTGACAGCGCAGAAGTTCTGAAACGCTTCGGCTTTCAGACGCTCCCTTAAGGTTGATCATGCTCACCCCCTTCGAAACCGAAGCACTACTGCTCAGCCTGAAAGTTGGGGGCATCGCCACGCTGGGCGCACTGATTCCTGCCATCTTGATTTCCTATCTTCTGGCACGGGGGCGGTTTCCCTTAAAATGGCTGTTGGATGGGATTGTTCATGCGCCCCTGGTCGTGCCGCCGGTGGTCATTGGCTATCTGTTGTTGATCGGCCTTGGCCCGCGCGGGCCGATTGGCGCACCGCTGAAAGACTGGTTTGGGATCACCATTGCCTTCACCTGGCAGGGTGCCGCCGTTGCAGCGGGCATCATGGCCTTTCCCCTGATGGTGCGCGCAATCCGTCTGTCCCTGGAACAGGTCGATATGCGCCTGGAACAGGCGGCCACCACCTTGGGAGCTGGTCGCTGGGATGTGTTCTTCAGCATCACCCTGCCGATGATCGCGCCAGGGATCGTTGTTTCCATAATTCTGGGATTCGCCCGCGCCCTGGGGGAATTTGGCGCAACGATCACCTTTGTTGCCAATATTCCAGGCGAAACCCGCACCATGCCGCTGGCCCTGTACACATTAGCGCAAACACCAGGCGCTGAGGCTCAGGCAGGTCGTCTGGCGCTGTTAAGCGTCGTCGTCGCCCTGATCGCATTGATCGCGTCCGAAGTGATCGCCCGAAAGACCAGGCGCGCCATCGGGCTGCACGGGGAGCGCGCGGCGTGATTTCCATCGATGTGAAGACCAGATTGGGCGCATTCACCCTGGATGCACAGATCGAAACCGGGGCCGACAGCCATACCCTTGCCCTATATGGACGATCCGGCTGTGGGAAAACATCGCTGGTCAATACCGTCGCGGGCCTGCTGCGACCGGATCAGGGGCGGATCGTCATTGGGCAGGACGTTCTGCTGGACAGTCAGGCCGGAATTGAAATACCCGCCCAGAAACGCCGCATCGGCTATGTCTTTCAGGAAGGCAGGCTGTTTCCCCATCTGAACGTCCACAACAACCTGATTTATGGGCAACGTCGCAATGGCGAAGGCCCCATCAGCCTGTCCCAGGCGGTTGAGTTATTGGATTTAGCCCCCCTGCTGGCGCGCAAACCCTATGCCTTGTCCGGGGGGGAGAGACAGCGTGTCGCCATCGGGCGGGCCTTATTGGCCAATCCCCGCCTGTTGCTGATGGATGAACCGCTGGCGTCACTGGATTCCCATCGCAAGGGGGAAATCCTGCCCTTCATTGCGCGGTTGCGGGACGAAATTGGCGTACCCATCCTGTATGTCAGTCATGCCATGGAGGAAATCGCCCAATTCGCCGATCAGGTTGCGCTGATGGAAGCGGGACGGGTCGTCGCGGTCGATACGGTTGAGCGTTTGACCGCGCGGTTGGACCTGCACCCGTTGACCGGACGATACGAGGCCGGGGCATTCCTGTCGGCCCGCATTACAGAAAAGAATGCTGCGGATGGCCTGATGCGCCTGACCCTGACCGGCGGTGCAAAGCTGCTGGTGCCAATGGCAGATCGTCCCCTGGGAACGGAAATGAAACTTAGGATCAGGGCGCGCGATGTCAGTATCGCCTTACAGGAACCACGCGACATCAGCATCCTGAACCGCCTGCCAGGGACCGTGATTGATATTCGCCCCGATACGGATGGACCAATGGCGGAGGTCTTGATTGATGTCGGTGTCCCGGTCTGGTCCCGCATTACCAAGTTATCGGCTTCGACCCTTAGCCTGTCACCAGGCAAGCCCGTTTGGGCCTTGATAAAATCCGTCGCGATTGATCGGACCGCCCCCGGACGACCCAAGCCCGACTGAACGGGCGTATGCGCACATGCCGTTCTGGATATCCCCTTTAAAAGTCTGATGGACCCTTTGGATTGTATTGATGGTCTTTTGTTCTCACGAAATGACCCTTTAAAGTAGAACATAATAAATACAATTTAGCTTTATTCACCAATTAAGTGCTGTCATTCTATTGCACCCTTAAAAAGTGTATAGAGGCACCAATGGCGCGATTAAGCCTTACTGTTCTGGTTCTGCTGTTTGGAGTGAGCCTTCCGTGTCACGCAGAGACATCCTTGCGGATTGCGACATGGAACATTGCGCATTTGTATGACAGCTACACGGACCGGTACCGGGCCTATGCGCGAACGGATGACGATTTCGCACGGCTGAAAGAATATGCGGATCAACTGGATGCCGATATCATCGCGCTGCAAGAAGTTGAAAATGCGGGTGTCGCGCGTCGCGTCTTTGGGATGGATTATGACTTTTTCTTTTCCACTCGAAACAATGCGCAAAAGGTTGGATTCGCCATTCGCAAGGGTCTGATCCCCTATAGCACAGCATCCGACTATACGCCGCTGGGTCTGGACAGGTCAGCCCTGCGCTATGGCCTGGACCTGACGCTTATTCTCAATGGGCAAAGGCTGCGCCTATTGAATGTCCATCTGAAATCCTTTTGCCAGGCAAAGCCCCTGACCAGCAAAACGCACCATTGCGCCCGGTTGAGTCAGCAAGTCGCGCCGTTGGAAGCCTGGATTGACGCCCGTGTGCGCGCACAGGAACCCCTGATCGTCCTGGGCGACTTTAACCGTCGATTTGAAGAGGAAGGCAATGCCGAGGATGGGCAATGGATGTGGCCGATCATAAGCGATGAAAATCCCCCGCAACAGCATTTGCATCGGGTGACCCAGAACCGGCAATCAACCTGTTGGTCGGGGCAGTATCCCGCCTTTATTGATCATATTATTTTGGATGACCGGAGCGCGAAATGGCTGCAGCCCAACAGCTTCCGACAGATCGTCTATACGGATCCGCGCGTGCTGCAAAAGAAGCTCTCTGATCATTGTCCCATCTCAATTGATCTGCATATCAAACAGCCCAACTCGTAACGCCCCGACCCGATACTACTTTTTCTAAAGGGCCACCGAATTCCTCTTCACATACTTAAAATACTATATAAAGTTTACGTATGTTCTGGAGGGAGCAGTTATGAAGCGCAGTATTCTTGTCTGTATGGTTTTACTGGTTGCGGCCTTGACCAGTCCGATCAAAGCCCAGGCAATCGACGTCGTGACGGGGAACAATTATTTCCCATACAGCGATGAACGTTTGCCCAATGGCGGGTTGGGAACGCTGTTGGTAACGGCGATTATAGAGAAAATGGGCGTTCCCGTAACAGTCACGTTTCTGCCCTGGGATGAGGGATACCAGCAAACCCTGTCCGGGCGCTTTGTCGCAACATTTCCCTATATCAAAACCCCGGAGCGTGAGGCGAATTTTCTGTATTCAGACGAATTGTTTACGGTGCGTCCGTATCTTTTCACAAACTTTGAACGCGCGACAGGCGTTACCCAGGCCAGCGACATGATTGGCAAGACCCTGTGTGTTCCAAAAGGGTGGGAAGTGGATGCCTATCTTAGTGAATATGCGAAATCCGGTCAGATGCGGGTCTATAACAAAACCGGTGTTGGTGGATGCTTCAAACTGTTATCCGAAGGCAAGGTTGATGCCGTTTCAATTGATCGTTTTCTGGGAACAATCGCCGCCCGCAGCATCAATAGCGCCCCCTGGTTCAAGGCCCGACGCCTTGCCATCGATGCCAGCCCGAATTACCTGATCGTGCCAAAATCCATGCCCGGTGCGGATCGCTGGATCGCCCGCTTTAATGAGGCCCGACAGGAATTGCGCAATGATGGGACCATTGCCAATCTGACCAATTCCTATTTCGAAGCGTATAAGCAGGATTGAAGTCTAAACCATCAGGTGCTTGCGCACTTCCGCTTCGTCCATATCGCCGATGGGGCCCGCGACGACGACTTCGCCGCGGTCCATGACGGTGTACATGTCCGCCAGATCCCGGGCGAATTCAAAATACTGTTCGACCAGCAGGATTGCCATATCGCCACGGTCCCGCAGATAGGCAATCGCGCGCCCGATATCCTTGATGATGGAGGGTTGAATACCTTCCGTCGGTTCATCCAGCACCAACAGACTGGGGCGCATGGTCAGTGCCCGCCCGATGGCCAGTTGCTGCTGTTGACCGCCTGAAAGGTCCCCTCCCCGGCGGCCCAGCATGGATTTCAATACCGGAAACAATTCAAACACGTCATCTGGAATAGAATGATCCTTGCGGGCCAGCGGTGCATAGCCGGTTTGCAGATTTTCCTTCACCGTCAACAGCGGGAATATCTCCCGCCCCTGTGGAACATAGGCGATGCCACGTTGGGCCCGCTGATGGGGTGGCATGGATCCTAATGTTTCACCCTGCCAGGAAATGACCCCTGACGTGATCGGATGCTGGCCCACAACTGCCCGCAACAGGCTGGTTTTACCCACGCCATTGCGCCCCAGAATGCAGGTGACCTTGCCAACCTGAGCAGAAACAGACACCCCTTTCAGGGCCTGGGATGCGCCATATTGCAGACTGATATCCGTGACTTCCAGCATGATCCTAGCGCCCCAAATATACTTCGATTACACGCTCATCCGCGCTGACCATATCCAATGGACCATCGGCCAGGACCGATCCTTCATGCAGCACCGTCACCTTCACATCCAAATCCCGCACGAAGGTCATGTCGTGTTCAACGACGACAACCGAATGGGTCTTATTGATTTCTCGCAGAAGGTTTGCGGTTTCCACTGTTTCCGCATCGGTCATGCCGGCCACCGGCTCGTCCACCAAAAGAAGTTTTGGATCCTGCGCCAGTAACATGCCGATTTCCAGCCATTGCTTCTGACCATGGGACAGATTACCCGCCAGTTCATCGCGCACAGTACCCAGGCGGATGATGTCAAACAGCCCCTCAATCCGTTGTGAAATCTCGTTCGTCTTTTCGGCAAACAAGGCAAAGAAGACACCCCGCCCGCCTTTCAGGGACAGATACAGATTATCCTCCACCGTGTGATGTTCAAACACGGTTGGCTTCTGGAATTTCCGACCGATGCCTAGCTGCGCAATGGCTGCCTCGTCCATCTGAATCAGATCATGTTTGGAATCAAAGATCACATCGCCGGTATCCGGCCGGGTCTTGCCGGTGATCACATCCATCATCGTGGTCTTGCCCGCGCCATTGGGTCCGATGATCGCGCGCATTTCGCCTGGTTGCAGGATCAGCGACAGATTGTTCAGCGCCTTGAACCCGTCAAAGCTGACACTGACGCTGTCGAGATATAGGATGGAGCCATGGGCCGTCATTCACTCAGCCTCCGACGGTTGAGAGCTGGGATCAGGTGTTCGCTTTGTCTCACGCGGGGCGCGGGTTTTCTCAAAGCGTTGCCGCAGCATGCCATACAGACCCAGAACCCCCTTTGGCAGGAACAGCGTCACCCCGACGAACAAGGCCCCCAGAGCAAACAGCCAGACTTCTGGAATGGCCCCTGAAAAGAATGTCTTTGCCCCATTGACCAGGATCGCGCCCAGAATGGGCCCATACAGGGTTCCCCGCCCGCCAACAGCGACCCAGATCACCATTTCAATTGAGTTTGCCGGGGCGAATTCGCCGGGATTGATGATCCCGACCTGCGGCACATACAGCGCGCCTGCAATGCCAGCCAACGCCGCCGACAGCGTCCAGACGAACAGCTTATAATGCTCAACCCGATAGCCCAGGAAGCGCGTGCGGCTTTCCGCATCGCGCACCGCGACCAGAACCTTGCCCAATTTTGAGGCAACGACGGCCTTGCAGATAATCAGCCCCAGACACAGCGCGCAGGCAGACGCCGCAAATAATCCCATGCGGGTCCCATCGCTTTGAATATCAAAACCCAGAATTTCTTTAAAATCTGTCAGCCCGTTATTGCCGCCAAACCCCATATCATTGCGGAAGAAGGCCAACAGCAGCGCAAAGGTCATCGCCTGGGTGATGATCGACAGATAAACCCCCGTCACCCGTGACCGAAAGGCCAGCCAACCAAAGACAAAAGCCAAGGTTGCCGGAGCCAGCACCACCATGATCGCGGCAAACCAGAACATGTCGAAGCCATACCAGAACCACGGCAATTCCTTGTAATTCAGGAACACCATAAAATCCGGCAGGATCGGGTCAGCATAGACGCCGCGGCTTCCGATCTGGCGCATCAGATACATGCCCATCGCATAGCCGCCCAGCGCAAAGAATGCGCCATGGCCCAGCGACAGGACGCCGGCGAACCCCCAGACCAGGTCCACCGACAGCGCCAGCAGTGCATAACACAGATACTTGCCCATCAGGGACACCGCATAGGTCGGCACATGCAGGAAACTGCCCGGTGGCACGATCAGATTGCCAATGGCGATTAAGACCACCGACAGCAGGGTCGCTGTCAAAAAGGCCACCAATCGCCCATCCAAGCCCCGCAGAATAAAGCTGGAAATCATGACTCAACCGCCCGGCCCTTCAGGGCGAACATGCCCCTGGGACGCTTTTGAATGAACAAGATGATACAGACCAGAAGGATGATCTTGCCCAATACCGCACCGGCAAAGGGTTCCAGGAATTTATTGGCGATGCCCAATGTCATGGCCCCCACCAATGTCCCCCACAGATTGCCAACACCGCCAAACACGACGACCAGGAAACTGTCGATGATATAGGACTGGCCCAGATTGGGACTGACATTGTCAATCTGGCTCAGGGCGACGCCTGCAATCCCGGCTATGCCCGAACCCAGTCCAAAGGTCATCGCATCGACCCAATTGGTCTTGATCCCCATGGAATTGGCCATTCTGCGGTTTTGCGTCACAGCCCGCATGCGCAGTCCAAATGAGGTCTTGCGCAAGACCAGCATCAGGACCGCCAGCACGACCAAAGAGAAGATCACGATCGCCAACCGATTATAAGTGATCGTCAATTGGCCCAATTGAAAAGCCCCTGCCAGGAAATCCGGGGTCCCAACTTCCCGGTTTGTGGGACCAAAGATGCTGCGCACCGTCTGTTGCAACAGCAGCGCAATGCCCCAGGTCGCCAGCAATGTTTCCAGCGGGCGTCCATACAGCCAGCGGATCACGCCGCGTTCAATAATGATCCCGACAGAACCGGCCACCAGAAAGGCCAGCGGCAAGGCGATCAGCAGGGAATAGTCAAACAGACCCGGCATGGATGTGCGGATGATGTCCTGCACGATGAAGGTCGTATAGGCCCCCAACATCACCATTTCCCCATGGGCCATGTTGATGACGCCCATCACGCCAAAGGTGATCGCCAGGCCAATTGCCGCCAGCAACAGCACCGACCCCAGCGACACCCCGTACCACGCATTCTGTGCCAGATCCCAGACCGCCAGGGATTTTTGAATGGCTGCGATGGCCGTGTCGATATCGGCTAATAGCGGGCCTTCTGCGCTGCCTCTGGCATTCAATAGAACCGCCAGCGCCGACTGGTTTCCCCGATCCGCCATCAAGGCAACTGCCGCCTGCTTTTCCGCCACATCGCGGGTGGAATTCAGGACCGCCGCCGCGCGGGCTTCCTGCAATGCAAGTTTCACGGCTTCGACCGTTTCTTTTGCAATTGCAGTATCCAAAAGGTCAATCGAATCGGCGTCTTTGGATTTGAAAATCGCCCCCGCCGCAGCCATGCGCACCTTAGGGTCATCTGACAATAAGGTCAGCGCACCCAGCGCGGATCGTATTTCCCGACGCAGCCGGTTATTCACCTTGATCTTCTCAACGGCACCGCTGGGAACTGCCCCCAATGCATCGCCCGANATAGGATCAAATGTCTCGACCGTCGCGCCCTCATCCAGGCCAATCACAATGGCCTTGTCTGATTTCGTGACGAACAGCAGCCCCTCCCCCAATGCTTCCAAGGCTGGGACCGCGCGGGCATCACCCGTTGCGGCAATGGCCTGGATTGCCTTGGCGCGGTCCGAATAGCTGCCATCCGCCAAAGCAGAAATCTTGTCTTGTAAGGCGGGGTCTTGCGCGGCCATCCCTTGGGCTGTTCCTAGAATGAGGAACAGGGATAGGGCTGATATAGAGAAACGAATAAAGGCCTTCATGGAGAGTATCACCTCTGCTGGAGCGCCAAAATAGATCGGTCACACCCTGTTTCGGGTATCGGGGATGGCGAGATGTGCCACCCCCGATACTGCGAAACCCTGCGCCTTATGCGCCGCCGCACTTCCCGTCAGCGGTATTGAAATTGCCGCAGGACATGGGCTTGCGCCAATCAGAGATCAGATCTTTCGACCCCGGCAGGAAGTCAGACCACGCATCCCCTGGGACCAGACCTGGTGTACGCCATACGGTGTCGAACTGACCATCGGCCTGAATTTCACCGATCAGAACCGGCTTGGTGATGTGGTGGTTCGGCATCATTGCAGAATAGCCGCCCGTCAGGTTCGGAACCGAAACGCCAACCAGGTTGTCGATCACAACATCAGCAGAGGTGCTGCCCGATGCTTCCACTGCCTTGATCCACATATTGAAGCCAATGTAATGGGCTTCCATCGGGTCATTGGTGACGCGCTTGTCATCCCCGATAAATGCCTTCCATTTTGCAATGAAATCAGCATTTTCCGGGGTGTCGATGGCCATGAAGTAGTTCCACGCCGCCAGGTGACCAACCAGAGGAGCGGTATCCAGACCCGCCAGTTCTTCTTCCCCNACNGAGAAAGCGACGACAGGAATGTCTTCAGCCTTGATGCCCTGGTTCGCCAGTTCCTTATAGAAAGGCACATTGGCATCCCCGTTGATGGTCGAGACCACAGCGGTTTTCTTACCGGCCGACCCGAAGGTTTTGATGTCAGACACAATGGTCTGCCAGTCAGAATGACCAAATGGGGTATAGTTGATCATGATGTCTTCAGGGGCCACGCCTTTATCCAGCAGATAGGTCTCCAGGATTTTGTTCGTGGTGCGGGGATAGACATAGTCCGTTCCAGCCAGAACCCAACGCTCTACGCCTTCCGCATCGGCCAGGTAATCCACCGCAGGAATGGCCTGCTGGTTCGGGGCCGCGCCGGTATAGAATACATTGCGCTGGCTTTCTTCGCCTTCATACTGAACCGGATAGAACAGNATGCTGTTNAGTTCTTCAAAGACCGGCAGGACNGATTTGCGCGANACAGAGGTCCAGCAGCCAAACACCACATCGACCTTGTTGACGGAAATCAANTCNCGNGCNTTNTCAGCAAACAAGGGCCAGTCAGACGCCGGGTCAACCACAACAGCCTCAAGCTTTTTACCCAGAACGCCGCCCTTTTTGTTCTGTTCGTCAATCAGCATCAGCATGGCATCTTTCAGCGTGGTTTCGCTGATCGCCATGGTGCCGGAAAGGGAATGAAGAATGCCGACCTTGATCGTCTCTTCAGCCGCCTGGGCCACAGTGCCAACAAGCATCATGCCTGATATGGCCGCAGCCCCCATTAAAGAACGAATACGATTTTTCATGTTTAGCCTCTCTGTCTACAGTTTTTATAGTTACTCCAATAATTGTGCNCTGCAACAAGCGTACCAATTTTTCGGTACTTTCTGGAGNNNGNCAGNNNGNNAACTAATNNATTGATATAANNTANNTTATNTCANAAATNTGACANCNGTCNNAANNNTGGNGNANTCNNANTCTTTAAATAATTGCATATATTTTAAACTATCTAAAATNTTTGATCAAAAAATAGACANNTTNTGNAATNTCCAANNNNCTGANCGCGNGCAAAAAAATCCCNCCCCTGCCAGTGGCNGGGGTGGGAGGGCATACNGTNTGTNNTCANGCCATTATTTGGCGGTAATCACCGTCATGACCAGTTTCCCGTCAACCCGGATCGGGCCGTCTTCCTTGGCGCCCAGCGTATATTCAAAGCCGCCAGTTTTCATGCCGCNGTCTTCACCATGCAGCATCAACATCAGCATTTCNCCGCTTTTGACCGGTTCGGTCAGAATNGCGCTGACATCNNNNTTNTCNCCGATTTTCAACGGNGCATAGCCAATAACCGGGCCGGGCTTCATATCAGCACCGGTGCGGTGAACCACCATCCAGCCNTTGGCNTNTGCGACAATCTTATCAGCCGTGACGGTGCCAGCTGTCACATCCTGATCCGATGCCATCACGCCCAATTTCATATCGCCGGAATTAGACCCGGCCGAAGCCGTAATGCTTATGACAGTACCGGCTGCAAAAACCAGAGCAACGAGAGCCGTTACAATAAAATGGCGAACCATAAAAACCTCCTGTGTATTGTCTGTTATGCGGACAAACGCTGTGTTTGAACGCAAGACCACATTGCCAGGGATCAACCCCTGACAAGCCACCCTTCTGATGGCCTACCTATAGCTACGGAAGGTTCCTGAGAAAGTTTCAAGGCGGATGAAAAAAATGACGATCAGGGCTGAACGGGGATCAGATAGCCATGGATTGCCGGGCCTGTGGGTTTGCCCGTGGGCGACCCCCCTGGCGGTTCCACGCTGATACCAAATGTGGCTTGCTGCAGCACTTCAGAAGGATAGTCCGCCAGACTCTTCTGTGTCAGCGCGCCATCCTCTGACAGCAGGCCCAGGGATTGCGGTTCTTCGGCAATCCCATCGCCGACGATCCACAGCTGATAAGATGCCTGTTGCTGTCGTTCCGCCGCAACCGGCTGAATGGTCAGGGCGCGCGTTTTCAAATCAATCGATAACAGGAAAGCGGGCTGTTGGTCATCAGATTGAAAAACCGCAACGAAAGTCTCTTGCTGGGGCCCTTGAACAAGGGGGGCATTGACCAGGATATAGGCAAGCAGCGATGCCGCGATTGCCCCGGTCACAAGGGTTGCATTACGCCAACGCGAAACGTGCTTTTGCAGTGAAAGGACAGTGCCGCCATTCCTGTCCCCCCCGCCCCCGGTGCCGCCCTGCCCCTCCAATTGGTCAAGGCGCACCTGGATGCGATCAAACAGGTGCGGATCGGGCACCGCGCTGCTGATTTCTTCCTGCAGCGGTGCCAAACGCTGTGTCCAGTCATGAATAGCCGCCTCCAGCGCCGCATCCTGAAGACGGCGCGTCTCCACCGCCAGGCGCTCCTCAGCATTTAAGGTGCCCAGCACATATTCCCCGGCCAATTGGTCTATTTCTTCCCGGTTTGTCATGACCCCAGGCATTCCTTCAATTGCTTCAAACTGCGATGCAGCCATGTCTTAATCGTATTCACCGGCTGACCAAACAAATCCGCCAGATCCTGGCGAGAGGCCCCTTCCAGATAGGCCAGCCGCACCATCTTGGCCCGGTTGGGATCCAAGGCCTCCAAACAGGCGGCCAAAGCCTGATACGCCTGANTGCGCTCCAATTCATCCGGTGCGGATCGGGAGGGATCAACAATCGTATCAATCTCAATTTCCACAGTCATCCCCTGGCCTTTCTGCCGGCGCAATACATCGATGGCGCGATTGCGGGCGATGGTTCCCATCCAGGTGATCGGCGATGCACGGTCCGGATCATATCGCGCCGCCTGCCGCCAGATGGTCACATAGACCTCTTGCAGCACGTCCTCGCTGNGCGCCTGNTCCTTCAAGATACGAAGGACAATGCCAAAAAGTTTCAAGGAGGTGGCCTGATACAAGGCAGCAAAGGCAACCCGATCCCCCTGCGCACAGGCAATCAGATGATCCTTCAATTCGCCAGGGGTGCATTGCATACCCAAACCCACTTATCCTTATGCCCCCATCCGCATCACGATATCACAGCCCGTGACATACATATAGCTAATCCAGAAATATTGTGTAGGCAGTCATTTGAGATAGAGCGCCTTATCAGAAGACAAGAATGATTTCTGCATCTCAATAACAAACTACATTGCTGCGCCCCCTATAAATATTCAAAATAGTCTGGAAAATATTATACAACCAGATTAGCATGATTTAATGGTTACTGATAAAAAAATGGGGAAATAATATGCCAAGCGCGATCGGTGTTCGCTTCTACAAACTTATTATAAAAGAGCGTGGCACGAATAATGTAATCGATACGAACTCTGACGCCCTAAAATTAGGAATGCAGGAGTTTGTTAAGAAATTCATTGAAGACCACACTGCCACAATTCAAGACGAGTCTTTGGAACGTAGTTGGTATTTTGAATCAAAAGAAAGTAAGCAGAAAGGTGTATTTAGAGGGTACATTCGCTACGGCACTTATGGATTTGAAAGTAACTTTGTAGATCCGAAAACAAAAAATAACAAATACCATCGACAAACTTCAGATGTGGAAGTAATACCACTTTATTATGAATATTGGATCCCTAATGGAAAAAATTTAGCAATTGTCGCACTTCAGTCATTTCAAGGAAGATCCTGTATCAACCTTATGATGACTCAAATGAAGAAAAAATTTGATGAACAAAACAAAAAGTATATTTTGTTATTCTATAAAATACTTCCTAATGATGTAAAAGGTAGTGCGTACCTATCATCACCAGTTAAGAAATTACGCCTAATTAGAAAGAACACATCTGCCGATATAGCAGACCAATATTTTGATAACCCAAATCCAGATGATATCGATTTTGAAGTGATAATGTCGGCCAAACGACGAAAGAGCCTTGGGACATTAGGAGGGCTTCTATCCACTGTAAAATCCAACAAGGAAAATGCAATTGTGCATGAAGGACTACATTTTGCTGAAGCAGTAGCCCAAATAAAAGTGGGGGGCAGAACACGTCAAGTGGGAGTTCTTGGAGGAAACAGAGATGCCGGAGTAATAGACCTTACCGACGCGATTATCCGAGGAAAGGACGGTCACCCAACTTTTCAGTCACTAACAAAAGAAATAGGGTCTCTGATGACTGACTTTATCGACACGCTAGATGGCAATCAGTCATGAAAATTAATGTATACTCGATAATTATTGCTCATATACAAACACTATGCAACTTTGATACGAAGAAAACCAGTGTTTGCGATATAATAGTGTTTTATGTATTCCCACTAATTTGTGGATTTGTATCATTATACTTTAACATCTCATTTGATATTGATTCCTATGGTCTATCCATAACATTTTTTGGCATTTTCATAGCGCTTTTACTCAATATTCAAGTCGCCATTTTTAGTATTTTTCAAAGAAAATGGGAACAGCCATCTGACGATCAATTAAAAAAATTACAATTAAGAAAAATAAATGAGCGCAAACAATTGCTTTCTGAGTTAAATTCAAACATATCCTATCTCATTGTATTTAGTATATTTTCACTAATAATATCAATGATTTTCTATTTATTTAAAATTCATTGCGCCTTTGCTACATCTATCTCTATTTTTAATTATGTTCACTTTGGTCTAACAATTTTGATGATAGTAAAGAGATCACACGCCCTATTTCAAAAAGAGTACGATATTGAATAGGTCGACATTTAAGTATGACGTAAAATTTTTGGAACAAAATTGCTTTAAATGAAAACTGTAAAACCCTGGCGGCCCCGACAGGGTTCGAACCTGTAACCATCCGCTTAGAAGGCGGGTGCTCTATCCAGTTGAGCTACGGAGCCGTTGGGTTTGGTCATTGGGTCGCCTGTCAGCGACCGGGGTGTTCGGTAGCCTGTTGGAGGCAAAGCTGCAAGAGGCTTTAGGCGACGAGTGCCCGAACGATCAATGGGTCCAGGGGCGTCGTCTGTTGTTGGAGAAATTGTCGGAATAGGATTTCGGCTTTATGCGGCGATCCTTGGGCTTTTCCACCGTATAGGAATAGCCGTTCTTTTCCGCATAGGTAATCGCCTCGTCCGCCGTGTCGAATTGCAGGCGCACCTGCTTGCGGGTATCGGCCGATCCGACCCAGCCCATCAGCGCATCCGGGCGGCTGGCCGTGGTGGGTTCAAATTCCAGAATCCAATCTTTCGTCCCGGCACGACCGGATTGCATGGCGGTTTTGGTCGGTTTGTAGATGCGAACTTCCACTCTTCTCTCCCCTATCGACTACGGGAATTTCCACTGTTGGATGGGTCATACCATGCTTTGCCCAGCATGCCTAGACAGCATTCCGGGGTGGTTTCAGGGTCGGGATTCAGATTTTGAACTGGTCCTTGTACGTATCGCGCAAGACGTTTTTCTGAACCTTGCCCATGGTATTGCGGGGAAGCTCGTCATGGATGAACAGGGCCTTTGGTTGTTTAAAGCGCGCGATCTTGGGCGCGATGGATGACAGGATCGCGTCGGGATCCAACGTCACCCCCTTTTGCGGCACCAGGACACCAACGACCCCTTCCCCGAAATCCGGATGGGGCACGCCAATGACGGCTGATTCCAGCACGCCGTCCTCCTCATCCAGCAGCAGCTCTATTTCCTTGGGATAGATATTATACCCGCCTGAGATGATCAGATCCTTGGCCCGCCCGACAATGCGCACATAACCGCGATCATCCACCTGCCCGACATCGCCAGTGATGAAATATCCATCGGCGCGAAATTCTTCCGCTGTTTTTTCCGGCATATTCCAATAGCCCTTGAACACATTGGGGCCGCGCACTTCGATCACGCCGATTTCCCCCTGGGGCAGGACCTTTCCGGTTTCCGCATCCGCGACGCGCAAATCCACACCGGGCAGCGGGAAGCCCACAGTGCCAGCCCGGCGCTCCCCATCATAGGGGTTGGAGGTATTCATATTGGTTTCGGTCATGCCATAGCGTTCCAGAATGCGATGGCCGGTGCGGGCCTCAAACGCGATATGGGTTTCCTCCAACAAGGGCGCGCTGCCCGAAACGAACAGGCGCATATGGGACACCAGATCCTTGGTGAAAGCGGCCTCGTCCAGCAATCTGGTATAGAAAGTCGGTACCCCCATCATCGTGGTCGCGCGCGGCAGAAACGCGATCATCTGATCGGCCTTGAAGCTGGGCAGGAAAATCATCGATGCCCCGGCCAGGAAGCAAATGTTGGACGCTACGAACAGGCCATGGGTGTGAAAGATCGGCAAGGCATGCAACAGCACATCCTCCCCCGTGAACTGCCAGTAATCGGTCAGCGCCTGAGCATTGGACAACAGATTGTCCTGGGTCAGCATGGCCCCTTTTGATCGCCCGGTCGTGCCCGATGTATATAGGAACGCCGCCAGATCATCCCGGCCCCGCGCACATGTCTGAAAATTGGCAGGTGCCTTGTCCGCCGCTTCCATCAAGCTCCCGCTGCCATCGGCATTCAGCGTCATCAGCCGGGCACCATGGGCCTTGGCAACCGGCTCCAGCGCGGCGTGGGCCTTCTGATCACACACCAGGATCTTTGGCGTCGCATCCCCGACAAAATAGTCAACCTCACTGGCGGTATAGGCGGTATTCAGGGGCAGGAAAATCACCCCTGCCTGAACACAGGCGACATAGACCGACAGGGCCTCTGGCGACTTGGCCACCTGGACGGCCAGGCGATCCCCCGGTGCGACCCCCAATTGGGTGATCACATGGGCAATACGTGCAGACCGATCCAGGAATTCCCGAAACGTCTCAACCCGACCATCCGCCAAGGTCAGGAAAGGCGTCTCCCTGTCACGATGGGGCAGGAACAGGGCATCATACAAATGGTTAGACATACACACGCTCCAACAACATCGGCGGCGGCCAGGGTCGACTACAGCGCCGGTCCCATAACCATCTCTGGCAAGCCAGTCGCCAGCCATGGGAAGACACACAGGATTATGATCGCAACGACCATGCACAGGACATAGGGGATAGATCCCTTCAGGATCGTCTTCAAGGGAATATCCGGTGCTATCCCATTGATCACATATAGGTTCAATCCAACCGGTGGGGTAATCAGACCGATCTCCATATTAATGGTCAGGATGACCGCGAACCAATACGGATCGAACCCGGCTGCTGTGACAATGGGCAGCAGGATTGGCGCGGACATCAGGATCACCGCAACCGGCGGCAGGAAGAATCCGGCAACCAGCAGGAAGATATTGATAAAGATCATCAATATCCAGGGATTGACGTCCAGTGTCCCGATCCAACCGGCAATGGATTGGGTGATGAACAGGCTGGACAGCATGTAAGAAAACACACTGGCGGCCCCGATGATGAACAGGATCATCACGCTTTCCCGCGTCGAGTCCCGCAGCACGATCCACAGGGCCTTCGGGCTCCACAGGCTGTAAATCACCATTGCGACGGCCATACACAACAAGGCACCAACAGCGGCTGTCTCAGATGGGGTCGCATAACCGCCATACATCGCGACCAACACACCCAGAATGATCAGCAGGAAGGGCAGAACCCGGGGCAGGATTTCAAGTTTCTGGCGCAGGCTGAATTCACTTTTGCGCAGCACTTCTTCTGATCCATTGCGCCAGGTGTCATACAGCGACCACAGCATGAAAAGAACGACCAGAAGAATGCCCGGTATGACCCCTGCCAGAAACAAACGACCGATCGAGGTATCTGTGGCGATCCCATAGACAATCATCGTCACAGAGGGGGGAATCAGAATACCCAGCGTGCCGCCTGCGGCAATGGACCCGGCGGCAACACCGTCCGGATACCCGCGCTTGCGCATTTCCGGGATACCCATCTTGCCAATCGCCGCACAGGTCGCGGGTGAGGATCCCGACATTGCCGCAAACAGCGCACAGGCCCCCAGATTGGAGATCACCAGGCCACCCGGAACACGGGTCAACCAGCGGTCCAGGGCCTCATACAAATCCGCCCCGGCCCGCGTGGAGGCAATGGACGCCCCCATAATGATGAACATCGGAATCGACAGCAGGGCAAAATTATCCAGCCCGCCGAAAAAGATTTCCGGCATCAGGGCAAGCGACCGCAAGCCATCAAAAGCCATCAAAAAGACCGCTGCTACCAGCAACAAGCCAATCGCAACAGAAATACCGGAAAACAGAACGACAATTGTGGCAACCGCCACCAATAATCCCAAAATCAGCGGATCCATCAGGAAGTACTCCCAACACCATAGGACGTATCAATGCGCGCCAGGATCGCGTAAAGGTCTGCGATCAACTGCAGCAGCAACAAACAAAAACCGACGGGAACACCCAGATAGGGAATCCACAGGCGCACGGCCCAAACCGTGTCTGATTTCCAATCACGCGCAAAAGCTTCGTGCCACTGTTCATAGCCATAGACGGCCATGATGCCGATCACGGTGATTGTTGATAAAATCACAAGCAGCGCCAGGGCGCGCCGCAACCCAACGGGCAGCATCATCGGCACCAGATCAACATTCACATGCCCGCGCAAACGCTGGACATAAGGCAAGCCCAGCAGCGTCGCGTTGATCATCAGATACACAACCATCTCTGTCTGCCAGGTGGTTGATTGATTCAAAATTCCGCGCACAAAAATCATCTGGCATGTAATGGCGACAGACGCGATGATCATCATCGCCGCAATCCAACCGCAAATCGTAGAAATTTTACCGACAACGCGCAGAAACAAATTTCCACCGTCGCGGTCTGTCGATGTATCACCGTGTCCGCTCATCACCGCAATCCTCCGCACAAAGTAGCACTTTCAACGCTGTGAAACGGCACGGGGTGATCTTGTAAGATCACCCCGGCCTGATATTCAACGCTTTGACACTTATTCGACTGACAGTGCCATATCGAGCAGTTCCTGGCCGCCAGGAACGGACTCAACAAAGGTTTTGTAGGAAGATGTTTTGGCAACATCACGCCACATCTGGAATTCAGCAGGCGTCATTTTTGCGATTTCAACGCCAGCCTCTTCAAAGACACGAACCGATTCCGCATCTTCTTTTTTGGCTTCGTCCAGGTAATAGGCCTGGGCCTTTTCAGCCCCAGCCTGTAATGCCGCCTTCTGGGCATCATTCAACCCATCATAGGTGGATTTGGTCATCAGCAAGGGCTGATACATGAACCACAAGGCAACATCCCCCGCAGGTGTGTAGCATTTCACCTGTTCGTAAATCCGATAGGACACGAAAGAAGAGGATGAGGTATTGGTGGCCTGCAGCACCCCGCTTTGCATCGCGGAATAGATTTCTGAAGACGCCATGGAGGCAATGGACGCCCCCGACGCAACCAGCATTTCTTCAAATGCCTTACCGGCGGCCCGAATCTGCATGCCTTTCACATCGTCAGGCTTGGTGATGCAGCCCTGGGTGCTGGCAAATCCACCGGCCAGATAGCCGTGAACCAGAACCATGACATCATCGCTGGCCAGGATGTCTTCAATCTTACCCATGAAGGGGGATTCATTCAGACGTGCCGCATGGTCATGGTTCTTCACCAGGCCAGGCATCAGCGTCAGATTAAATTCCGGATGTTGCCCGCCTGCATAAGACAGCGGAAATACAGTCATGTCCAACTGACCACGGGTCATTGGCTTATACTGTTCCTTCGCCTTAAACAGGGATCCCGACGGGAAAATCTGGATCGACAGATCAACATTCGCTGCGGCCACTTCATCGGCAACAATTTGTGCAACCTTGTGCCGCACATCAGATGTTGACCATTGGTGGGATAGACGGAGTTCTTTCGCGAAAGACGGGCTTGTCACCCCGGCAATCAATGCGACCGCCGCAAGTGCGGCGCTTACCTTAAACTTCATAGCGTTCTCCCCTAAAAGGAATGATATTATTATTTCTTTCCATCACGCTGTTATCAGCGCGTTACAGAGCAGCCTAAATCGACTGCATCCAATGTCAATGATAATGTATACAATTTCGATTTGTCGCCCAAACAAACCAGTGATATCTTACGAATATGACGATACGAACCGCTGATACGGTCCGGGAAACCCTGGAACAATTGATCATCACGGGCGCCCTGGGGAATGGGGACCGGCTGGATGAAGTGCGATTGGCGGCACAGTTCGATGTGTCCCGAACTCCGGTGCGCGAGGCATTACAAATGCTGACCGCCACGGGTCTGGTCGAACATATTCCCAACCGCGGTACCTTCGTGCGCCATCCGGATTTTCCGGAAATGATTGAAATGTTTGAAGTCATGGCAGAGCTGGAAGCCCTGTGCGCCCGCCTTGCCGCGCGCCGGATTCAATCCGCCCAACTGGTCAAAATTCAGGAAGCCGCTGCGGCCTGTGAAAACGCCCTGGAACACGGCACGCTGGATGACTATTACCTAGAAAATGAGAAATTTCACTTCCTGATCTATCAGGCCAGCGGGAATGGCTTTCTGGCAGCAGAAGCAACCAGACTGCAAAGACGCCTGAAGCCATTCCGCCTGATGCAGTTGCGTGTCCGGGGCCGCATGAACCAATCCATGCAGGAACATCGTGAAATTCTGGCGGCAATTGAAGCAGGGGACGAATCATTGGCCGCCGAAGCATTGCGCGGTCACGTCAAGATTCAGGGCCAGAGGTTCAATGATCTGATGGCCAGCTATACCCAGGACACCGCTAAAGCCGGGTGAGTCCAGATTAAAGCTAAGCCTATAAAATAGATCAGCCTTAGTACAATACCCCGAATGGGGTGCAGGCCTATGATCAGGCCCCGCGACCGATACGGTGCTGTCCCGGTGCTAAATTTCAACAATCTCAAAGGCGCTCAACCTTTGCATCATTTCCTGATCCATTTCTTCGGTGCGCCAATCCATATTGGCTTTGACCCAACTTTTCTGGGTCTCCCGAATCCCGGACAGGATATCCAGTTGCTTGCCTTTTAAGGCCGTCTTGGGAAGAATTGGCAGGTCTTCATACATTCGCTCTAATATCTTACGGCGTTCGCCCCGGAAGCTTTCCTCGGATTCTTTCCAGACCTGAACCAGGCGCGCCCACCCATCCAGGATCCAGGAAACCTTTTGGATTCGGTCTGTCATATCCCGCATCGCCTTATCGGATTGGCTCAGGGTGGCAGCCAAATCAACTTCGTAGCCCCAACAAGCATCCATTTCCCGTAACGCGATTTCATTGGTCAGGCTGGCCGCGTCAATAACCCCTCTTCCGACAAACTGAACCTCTGGCGGCTCCTTGGTCAGATGATCTTTGATATCATCAATCATGCCCTGAATACTGGTATAAATCTGGGTCAGATAGCCTGGACGTTCCGCACCCTTGGCCCCGATTGCCCAGATAATTTTGGCCCAAACCTGAAATGTGTGCATCAGGTCCTCTGATGTCGTATTCCATTTTGCGCTGTACAGTTTGAATTGTTCCTTGGCCAGACCTTGCCCATCTTCCGTCATCAGAATACTGACATCCAACTTGACGGGCTCTGTGCTCAACACACTTAATGCGCGCAAAATAAGCACGCACTGGTTATAGGACACGACCGTGCGTTCATCCCGCAGCGTCTTTTTAGCAGCCTTTGCCTTTGGCACACCGCCATAGCCTTTGGCATCCACATCAATCACGATCCGGCGCAGGTCAAACGGCGTGAAGGTTTCCGCGTCGGTCAAATGCTCCAACAAGGCCTGATCGTACAAATTCAGATCAATGGTCGCGGAAAGCGCTTTGAATGGAACGACATACGTGCCCTTGCCACCGCTCAGTGCCGGTAACAGAAACTCCCTTTCCTCCGCGATTTCGCCCCGCAAACGCGCGTTGCGGGCCACATCGGTGGTAAAAGGAACCGTCACGCCCCGTTCTGCAAAAGTGCTTGGCAAGAATAACATCGCCATTACGGTCAAACTCCCCCATCCCGTTTAGAACGGGGTATTATAAATCCGCAATGGTGGCAATTGGAAAGAGTGCAAGTGGCGAAAGAGCAAATATTGCGCAACGCCACGATCACTAACGATTTGAAAGAATTGGTCGGGGCGGCTGGATTCGAACCAACGGCCCTCTGCTCCCAAAGCAGATGCGCTACCAGGCTGCGCTACGCCCCGACATGTGCGGTTCCCCGCGCCCGATTGCTCAGGTGGCGCAATCAGTATTGCGTCGCGCGGGGAAAATCAACACTTCCGTTCACCTGTGAAGTCACTTCTGGCGATTTTTTAGGGCCATGAAGCGCTTTTGGGCAGATTCCGGCCATTCTTCGCGGGGTTTATAGTATCCGGGATGCTGCGACACGCCCGGCGGAAGGATCACCCAGGGCTGTTTGGAGTCGGTATAGATGTGAATATCCGGCGGCGCGCAGTCAGGATTGTCCAATGTCCCAACCCGCACGAAGGCCACCGCCTCCCCCGCCCCGGCATAATGGCTCCAGACCGCAACCCGGCAGGTTGGGCAGCGATGAATGATTTGCCCCTTGCCACTTTCACTGGGGGTCATGATGACTTCGGTCGTGCCTGACATGACGTCAACGTGGCTGGTTTCGATCATGGCGTTCAAGCCAAAGGCAGACCCGGATTCACGTTGGCACCAATGACAATGACAGCAATGGACGAACATAGGCGGTGCGGTCATCGCATAGCGAATCTGTTGGCAACTGCAGCCGCCTTCCTGTTTCCAATTTGCCTGTTCACCCATTTGATACCCCTCCATACAATTTATGTGGTTTTTGTTTCACTGTGCCGGAATATGCTTGAATTACGTTTGCGGTTCCCCCTACATAGACCCTGCGATCTAGAATTAGCGTAATTTGGTGACATTTACCATGGTGGGGACCATGACAACAGCATGCTTGCAAGCGGGTCAAACGACTCCGAAAAGTGAAAATACATCCGTTGATATTGAGTCTGCGGCATTGGCGCTTCGTGCCATATCCAATGTTCATAGATTTATGATTCTATGCCTTCTGGCAGAGCAAGAGCACACGGTTGGGGACTTGGAACGGGCGGTCGGAATCCGTCAGCCCAGCATGTCCCAACAACTAGCGCGATTGCGGGAAGACGGCATTGTGTCTTGTACCCGGGACGGGAAATCAATGATCTATGCTCTGACGGATTCCAAGATCAGGCAGGTAATCCTGGCGTTGAACAAAATCTATCAACGTTAATCCTCTGACGGCGCTTTTGCTCCGGACGATGGCGGGGATTCCGACGCGCCAGCAGGTCCAGTCTTCGAAGCATCCGGCTTTGAGGAAAGGGGATCTGTATGCATATAGACCGGGATCGGCACACTGGACCGAATGTGAAGGTCCCGCTGGCCAAACGGAAAATCGATCCCCTTGTCGCGATACAACTGCCAAATCAGCAACAGAATTTCGCTGCGGACATTCACCACGCCCGCCTGAGGATCATTGATCCAGATACGCATTTCCAGTTCCAGGGCGTCATTCCCGAAATTCATGAAGCGGCAGACCGGTGCCGGATCGGTCCGAACGCGCGCGACAGACCGCGCCGCCTGAACAGCCAAATCCATCGCCAGCTTCACATCTGACTCATACGATATGCCGATCGGAATCTTAAGCCGCACCAAAGTGTTGGAATAGGACCAGTTTTCAACCCGTTGAGAAATCAGCTCTTCATTGGGAATCAGATGTTCCGTCCCATCCCGTGTGATCACCGAAACATAGCGGGCACGCAGCGAGTTAATCCATCCGAATGTATCACCAATCGCGATGACATCGCCGGGCTTTACAGATTTATCCATCAGCAGGATCAGGCCGCTGATCAGATTGGAAATAACCTTTTGCAGGCCGAAACCAATCCCCAGACCAATCGCGCCGGAAAAGACCGCCAGTGCGGTTAAATCTATGCCAATACTGTCCAAGGCGGCAAAGATCGCAATGGCGATCAGGAGAATGCGGAAGGTCTTACTGAGCAGCACCCGCGCAGACGGCGATAAGCTCTTGGAATTATGAAACCGATTATCCACGATCTGGGATACCAGATTGCCCAGCCACAACAACACGACCAGAACCACACCGGCCTTACACGCGCTCAGCACGGAAATCCGGACATCCCCCAGATTGACCCCCATCCTGTCCAGCGCCACCATGGTGGGTGCCAGCAGACCCAGTAAGTTCAGGGCGGCAATGCTCCAGGCGATGATCGCCAACAGCTTCGCCCAGCCAGGATCGCGCACCGCACCAGAGACCAACCGGATCACCACCCAGGCCGTCAGAAGACTAACCGCGCTTTCGATCAGATGATTAGGATGCCCCGCTTCCTGAACCGCGAAGACAGAAAACCACTGTAAAATCAGCCATATAAGTGGCAGTATCAGCGGCAGGACGGTGCGGATTACAACATCAATCACACGGGAAAATCTTGATTTCCCGATCTGACTTTCCAGCAGGCGTTTAACGGTTGGGGTTAGTATCGCCGACAGGCCGAAGGCCAGGACAATGATGCCCGCCTGGACGACGGTAGCCGGCACCAGAAGATTACCATCGATCCACTGCCACACGCTCGCGAT
This sequence comes from Rhodospirillaceae bacterium, assembly GCA_002709955.1. Classification (GTDB taxonomy): domain Bacteria; phylum Pseudomonadota; class Alphaproteobacteria; order UBA8366; family Aestuariispiraceae; genus Pacificispira. Next base: position 64,401 of record PAQY01000006.1, on the reverse strand, counting down.
CAGCCGTTCAATCTCCGCCGCGTCCAGATACTTCTCCATTCCAACTCCCTTACAAGGTTCTGAATATCGTAGTGAGCATTCCGGTAAATTACTAGGCTGGTACGAGGCTGGGGCGGATCTATGGCTTTTGGATCACGACCCCGACCGGGTCATCGACGGGATTCTGCTGTCCCCTGCCCCACAAATTTGCTGCAATCATGCCCAATATGTGCAAAGCACTCCGCAAGGGCCGATGCGCTGAGGGATCGCTTTGGGCGTTGGCTTTCCGGGCTGCGGCGTCACCATACGCACATACAGGTCAGCACTCTCGGGTTCGGCCCTTACCGTTTTTCTTCTCAATCACCAAAAAAGGCCGCGAACCTTAGAAGTATCTCCGTCAGAATGATGGCGATGAATCAAAAATTCGCACCGAATTCTTCAAATGAGCCCCTCATCCTTCGATAAACGCACGCAGGTCCATGTTGATAATCGAGAAGGTGCCTTCTCAATTTTAAGACAAGTTCAGTTCACGTCGCTCGAAAAGTGCTTGCAACCATCCAACTAGTGCCTTGATCAATCAACTGGCTCCGCCAAACCGCCATCGGCAGGAGTCGGCGCCTGAACCCGTCCCAACAAGAGTGGCAGCTTGCTGTTCTTGAAATCCCAATCCGAAAGCGGCGCGAACCATTCGGGGGCCGCCTCGCCATGAAGCTGAATGACCTGGTCACCATCGACGGTCTGCTTGGCGAAGAACCGGCTAAAAATGCGACTAGCCAAGCCTATACCTTCCCAGCCCTGATCGGATGGCTCTTCCGGCGTCGCGACAAATTCGACACCCACGAACTCGCCGCCATCGGTGACCGCCAGCGGGCCATGTGTAGACCACTCACCGTGCATTAGAAGCACCGCCGCGAGCTTGCGATCCTTTAGATCAGTCAACTCCACCGCGCCGCTGTAGAGTTTCGCAGAGCCGACGATAAAGTTTGCAAGCCCCTCAGGGCTCAACGAATGTGGCATGTCGGTCGCCGCTCCGAGCACGAGTCGCAGCGGTGGCTTGGTCATGATGATCACCTCGCCAAGCCTTCCCGACTCGTTGGCGAGAACCGCATCCTTCATCGTAACGCGCAGGCAACCGTTTGGACGACGGAAGCGATCCGGTGAAATGACTGTCCAGATGTTCCAGAGCGACCAGAATATCGCCAGCTTCAACGGCGTGCCAACCATTTCTGCATATGTCTGTAGTGAGGCCAGATACGCGGCGGACATCTGCGTCTTCTGCTTGAACGGCTCCTTGCTTCGGACGTTCTTGACCTCAACCAGCCACTGCTCGCCATCGTCGAGCACTACCCGGAAATCCGGCGCGCGGCAGGTCTCAGCGGCATGGACGCGACCAACATCCTCGATCTTCAGCAATCGAAAGCGACCCAGGCTAAGGACCGTCGCCTCAAATAGGCGCTCAGTTCGCGAGCCATAGATCAGCGTCCGATCGGCCAACGCTTCCTTCAGTTTAGGCGCTGCGTCCGCGATGAAGCGCTCGACCAACAGCGGATCGTTTAGCGGGATAGCGTGTTTGCGTGCAAAAGCGGCCACCGACGCGAGGAGGTCGAAGGCTTTGGTCTTTGGTTGCTCTGGTGGTGATTGGTCGTTCATAATCTAATCACCCCCGCTGATGCCTCTAAGTCTTAATTTCCCCTGCATCCAGATACTTCTCCATTCCAACTCCCTTGCATGATTTTGAATATCGTAGTGAGCATTGCGACCAAATACTAGGCTTGGAGACTCTATGGCTTTCAGATCACGACGCTGGGCTGGTCATCGGTGACATCCTGCTGTCCCCTGCCCTACAAAATTGCTGCAATCATGCCCAATATGTGCAAAGCACTCCGCAAGGGCCGATGCGCTGCGGGTTCGCTTCGGGCGTTTGTCGATCGGGCTGCGGCGTCACCATGCGCACACTCAGATCCGCTCCGTCAGGGTCGGTCCTTACCTTACTTCTGGTTACCCACCCAAGATCGGCGCGCCCCCTTGAAACACCCCCGTCAGAATGACGACGACGGATCAAAGAGTCGCGCCGAATCCTGCTGGCAAACCCCTTAGCCTTCAATAAAGGCGAGCAGATCCGTGTTGATGACATCCGCATGGGATGTGCACATGCCGTGGTCATACCCTTCATAGACCTTCAGCACCCCCTGTTTCAGCAATTTCACCGACAACAGGGCAGAAGCCGCGATGGGAACAATCTGGTCATCATCGCCGTGCATGACCAACGTTGGAACGTCAACGGATTTCAGATCGGCGGTGAAATCGGTCTCCGAGAATGCCTTGATACCATCGTAATGCGCCTTGGCACCGCCCATCATGCCCTGGCGCCACCAATTCTGGATCACGCCTTGATGCACAACAGCCTCGGGCCGGTTATACCCATAAAATGGGCCTGACGGGACGTCGACATAGAACTGGGCGCGATTGTCGGCCAAGGCTTTGCGGAAACCATCGAAAACCTCGATTGGCAAGCCATCTGGATATTCCGGTGTCTTCACCATGATTGGCGGAACCGCGCCAATAATGACTAACTTCGCCACCCGACCCTTGCCATGGCGGGCAACATAGCAGACTGCCTCCCCACCACCGGTCGAATGACCAATATGGACCGCATTTTTCAGATCCAGATGGGTCACTACGGCATCAACATCCGCTGCATAGTGATCCATATCATGCCCATCCCAGACCTGGTTGGAGCGGCCATGACCGCGGCGATCATAGGCAATGACACGATAGCCCTTGGCCAGGAAGAACAGCATCTGCGCATCCCAATCGTCACTGCACAGCGGCCAGCCATGATGAAAGAAGATCGGTTGGGCCGTTTTGGGGCCCCAATCTTTGTAAAACAGGGAAACGCCATCTTTCGTTGTGATCGTCGTCATCGGGTATTTCTTTCACAGAGAGAGAATCGCTTGCCGTACCCCGCTTAAAATCGGGCACAAACAAGCCAGCCCCCTCTCACATGAGACGGGGCGCACTATCCTATGTCTGCGAAAATTTGCTGTACAGCACCATGAATGCGCGCAGCACCCTGAAAGAAAAAATTCATAATTGCAGTGCAAATCAAGGATACTGGATTAAGCGTTCCCTATTCCCACTCAATCGTGCCGGGTGGCTTGGACGTTACATCATAGACCACGCGGTTGATGCCGCGGACCTCGTTTATGATGCGGGTCGCAACGCGGCTGAGGAAGGCGTGTTCGAAGGGATAACTGTCGGCGGTCATGCCGTCGGTGGATGTCACCGCGCGCAGGCCGCAGACATGATCATAGGTGCGCGCATCGCCCATCACGCCGACGGTCTTGACCGGCAGCAGCACGGCAAAGGCCTGCCATATTTCATCATACAGGCCCGCATTTCGGATTTCTTCCAGATAGATCGCATCAGCCTTGCGCAGGATATCCGCCTTTTCCTGATCCACCGGGCCCGGTATGCGGATGGCAAGGCCCGGCCCCGGAAAGGGATGGCGGCCGATCATGCTTTGCGGCAGACCAAGCTCCAGCCCCAGGGCGCGCACTTCATCCTTAAACAATTCACGCAGCGGCTCCACCAGCTTCATATTCATCCGCTCCGGCAGGCCCCCGACATTGTGGTGCGACTTGATGGTCACAGACGGGCCGCCCGCGAAGGAAACGCTTTCGATCACATCGGGATACAGTGTGCCCTGGGCCAGAAAGTCAGCCCCACCAATCTTGGTCGCTTCCTCTTCAAAGACATCGATGAACAGGCCCCCGATGATCTTGCGCTTCTTTTCCGGATCATCGACCCCGGCCAGCTTGCCCAAGAACAGGTCCGAGGCATCCCGATGCACTAGGGGAATATTGTAATGATCCCGGAACAGGGTGACGACCTGATCGGATTCACCCTGGCGCATCAGGCCATGATCCACATAGATGCAGGTCAGTCGCTCGCCAATCGCCTCATGGATCAGGACGGCGACAACGGAACTGTCCACCCCGCCCGACAGGCCACAGATCACCCTGCCGGTTTCGCCCACCTGACGGCGCACGCCTTCAATCGCCTGTTCCTTAAAGGCGGCCATGGTCCAATCACCGGTACAACCGCACACCGAATGCACGAAATTTGACAGCAGCTTATGCCCATCGGCGGTGTGAACCACTTCCGGATGGAACATGACGCCATAGAATTTGCGCGCCTCATCGGCGAAAATGGCAAAGGGGGCCCCTTCGCTGCGGGCGACAACCTTGAAGCCTTCAGGAATGTCGATGACGCGATCCCCGTGGCTCATCCAGACCGTCGGCGTATCGCCGGGTGCCCACAAACCGTCATACAGGCTGCACGGCTCCAGCACATCCAGGGCCGCGCGACCAAATTCATGATGATCCGACGTGCTGACCACGCCACCCAATTGATGGCACAAGGCCTGCTGACCATAACAAATGCCCAGGATTGGCAGCCCCAGGTCAAAGACCATCTGGGGCGCGCGGGGCGTATCGGAATGGGTGACACTGGCCGGCCCGCCGCTGAGAATGATCCCCTTGGGCGCAAAGGCGCGGATTTCATCATCGGTGATGCTGTTGAAGGGGTGCACTTCGGAATACACACCCGCCTCGCGCACGCGCCGTGCGATCAACTGGGTGACTTGGCTGCCGAAATCCAGAATAAGAATACGGTCAGCGGCGACAATTTCGGTCATAGGGGCAGGTCTTTCCCAAATTTTTCCTGAATACAGGGTGGGCGCGCGGAAGCGTCCAAATAGCGCGATTCAGCCGCAGGAACAAGCCAGCAGCAGTGTTTTTCGCACATAAATTCCACGTCATATAACCACCGCCGCGGCGTGCAACGGCGCAGCCCCCCCCTCACCCTGACGCGCGCAGCGTCTCGCTGCACGCATCCCCCTCCCCGTCACCCTGCTGGCGGGTGTTCAGGGCGACCCGCACCAATCGCTCCTGCTGCCCTGGATCCCGGATCAAGTCCGGGATGACGAAAGTGCGGAACGCAAAGGGCGCGGAGGAACGCAGAGAGCGCGAAGGCAAATACAAGCTCGTCTCTCCCGCGAAGGCGGGAGCCCAGGGCCACACGCACCAATCGCACCTGCCGCCCTGGATCCCGGATCACGTCCGGGATGACGACAGTGAGGAACGCAAAGGGCGCGGAGGAACGCAAAGGGCGCAAAGGTAAGTACAAGCTCGTCTCTCCCGCGAAGGCGGGAGCCCAGTACCGCACGCACCAATCGCACCTACTGCCCTGGATCCCGGATCAAGTCCGGGATGACAATGTTTCAAGACAAACGACGCCTCACCCTGAGGAGCGTAGCGTCTCGAAGGGTGCCTTTCTGCAAGCACCGAACCTACCGCGCATCCTTCGAGACGGCGCTGTCGCGCCTCCTCAGGATGAGAATGGGGCGGAAGTTATGCCTAACACACCAGTCCGTCAGCGTCCTTTGCGTCTTCTCTGCGCTCTTTGCGTTTATTCTTCCCGTCCTGGATGACGAAAGGGGGTGTGAAACCGTCAAACTGGTGTCTATCTGCCTTTCCAGACCGGTTTGCGCTTTTCTGCGAAGGCGCGGGCGCCTTCCAGTTGGTCTTCGGAATGGTACAGTTTCTGGATGGTGGGCAGCTTTTCTTTATTCAGCTGGTCCAGGGCGTCCTGAAAGCCCATGGCTTCCGTGGCGCGCAGGGTTTCCTTGATGGCAGCAAAAACCAAAGGCGGGCCATCGGCCAGCAATTCTGCCTTTTCCCGCGCCCGTTCCATCAGCTTATCGGCGGGCACGACCTCATTCACAAAGCCCCAACGGGCGGCCTCCTCCGCGTCCAGAACGCGCCCGGTGAACAGCATTTCCATCGCCACATGATAGGGGATGCGGCGCGGCAGTTTGATCGTTGCGGCATCGGCAATCACGCCGGATCGGATTTCCGGCAGCGCGAAGGTCGCATGCTCTGCAGCGATGATGATGTCGCAAGACAGCATAATTTCAAAACCGCCCCCGAAGGCGATACCGTTGACTGCCGCGATCACTGGCTTGTTCATATTGGGCAGTTCCTGCAATCCGCCAAAACCGCCGACGCCATAGTCCGATGAGGGAGCCTCCCCCTCTGCTGCTGCCTTCAAATCCCAGCCGGGGCAAAAGAATTTCTCTCCCGCGCCGGTCAGGATGGCACAGCGCAATTCTGGATCATCGCGATAAGCAGCGAAGACATCCCCCATGATCCGGCTGGTTACGGCATCAATGGCATTGGCCTTGGGGCGGTCCATCGTGACCTCCAGCACACGGCCATTGCGATAGGTTTTGATTGGTTCTGACATAGCGTATTCCTTCCTTAAGATGCGTCGGTCCAGCGGATTACGGCATCCACCGCCACCACGCCCTGCCCCTGGGGCAGGACGATCAGCGGATTGATGTCCATTTCCACCAGCCGATCCTTGTTCTGTTCAATAAACCCGGCAACCGCCATGATTGCATCGATCAGCGCCTGGCGGTCCCCGGCGGGCCTGCCCCGGAAGCCGGCCAACAGCTTTGCGACCAGCAGGCGATCCAGCGCCCGTTCAACATCTGCCTGTGTCGCGGGCAACAGCAGCACCGTCGCATCCCCGATCAGTTCCGCCAAAATGCCGCCCGCTCCGATCATCAGCATGGGGCCAATCTGGGGATCGCGGGTCATGCCTAAAATGATTTCGCAGACCGCATTCTGGGCCATTTTTTCGACAATGAAATGCGGGGCCAGCCCGTCCATTCGGGTCACAGCATCCGACACGGCCTGACCGTCAATCAAATTCAGGGCAACCCCGCCCGCCTCTGTCTTATGGGCCAGCGTCACAGAACAGGCCTTGACCACGACAGGATAGCCCAGCGCCTCCGCTGCCGCGACGGCCTCCGTCTCCGACGCAACCAGGACGCCTTGTGGCACCGATAGTCCCTGGGCGGATAGAACCTTCTTGGCGCGCCATTCATCCAGCATGCGCGCCGGTCCGGTATTGACCTGAGTGGCACTGAGGACCGGGCCCTGTTCCAAAGAGCGCTGCCGTGCCCTGCCATACCAGGCTGCCGCCTTCACCGCCTTTAGCGCATCATCAAATCCCTGAAGGGGCACAATGCCCGCGGCCAGAAAGGACTGTTGCAAACGACGCGGCATGTTCTCGGACAGGCTGGAGGCGACAATGGTTGGGCGGCCTGTTGCCTGTGCAGCGGCAATGATCGCCGCTTCCGCCTCTTTCCAGCCAAACAGATCCAACCCTTCGCGGATCGGTGTATCCAGTGCCAGGATACCGACATCAAAATCATCGGCCAGGGCCGCTGAGAAACAGGCGGTCATCGAAGCCTGATTGCCCCAGATATAGGTGTGATAATCCAGTGGGTTATCGATCGCCACCTTATCGCCCAGCACGGCATTCAACCCCTCCTGCGCCGACGGGGAAAAGGCTGGCATGGGCAGGCCGATTTCATGGGCGATGTCGGCCATGATGCCAGCCTCCCCACCAGAACAGCTCATCGTCATCAGCCTGTCGCCCGGCAGGCCCGGGAATAGGTGGAACAGTTTCAGATATTCCAGCAATTGCGCCAGGGTTTCCGCCCGCACCACTGCCAGGCGATCACACAGCGCCTTGAAGGCCGCAGAAGAGCCGGTCATCGAACTGGTATGGGACAGCGCGACCCGCGCGGCGGCCTCTGAATTGCCTGTCTTCAAAACGACGATTGGGATGCCCTTGCGCGCAGCCTCCCGCGCAGCCTCGCAAAAGCCCGGAATATCCCCGACACTTTCCACGAACAGACCAATTGCCGTGATACGATCATCGCGCAGCAGCGATTGCAAAATCTGGGGCACGCCATCTTTCGCCTGATTGCCCAAGGCCGCCAATTGCGCAACGGGCACGCCGCGCTCCTGCATCGACAGGCTGATCGCGACATTGCCGCTTTGGCTGACCAGCGCGACACCGCGATCCAGGCGATGGCCGCCATGGTCGTCGGGCCACAGGGCGACCCCTTCCAGATAATTTACCGTGCCATAGCAATTGGGCCCCAACATGCCCATCGTACCCGCGGCTTCCAACAAGCGCTTTTGACGGTCCAGACCGACAGCGCCGGTTTCCGCAAACCCGCTGGCATACAGGACCACTCCGCCTGCCCCCATGGCAGAGAGCTGTCGCACCGCCTCTATGGTCGGTTCCGCCGGGATTGCGATGAAGGTCGCATCCGGTGCTTCCGGTAAGTCGTCCAGACTGGCAAGACATGGAATTCCCGCCATGCTGGGTCGGGATTTGCTGATCGGATAGATTTTGCCCGGAAAGCCGATGCGCAAGCATTCCACGACACATTTTTCCGCTTCCCGTCCCCCGATCACTGCGATGCTGCGGGGGCGCAACAACCGGTCCAACCCTTGAGCCATACGCTGTAATCCTCTAACCGCCGAGTGGGCGTAACAGCGCGCGGGAGATGATGTGCCGCTGAATTTCGCTGGTGCCCTCCCAAATCCGCTCAATACGGGCATCACGCCAGATCCGCTCCAGCGGCAATTCGGACATCACCCCCATACCGCCATGAATCTGGATCGCTTCATCGGCGATAAAGGCCAGGGCCTCCGTGGCGGACAGTTTGGCAATGGCCGCATCCATGTCCTCCATACAGTCATTATCGTATTTCCAGGCCGCCTCATAGGTCAGCAGTTCCGCTGCCTTCAGCTTGGTCTTCATATCTGCCAGTTTGAAGGAAACCCCCTGAAATTTGGAAATTTTCTGGCCAAATTGTTCGCGGTTTGCCGCCCAGTCCAGCGAATGTTCCATCGCCCGGTCACAGCGCCCCAGACACAGGGAGGCCACCTGCAACCGTGTCGCGCCCAGCCAGTCATTGGCGACATCAAAGCCCTTATCAACCTCCCCCAGGACCTGGCTTTCCGGGATGCGGCAATCATCGAATTCCAGGATGAAATTGTGATAGCCCCGGTGGGAAACGTTGTTATAGCCGGGCCGCATCACAAATCCTGGCGTTCCCTTGTCGACCAGGAATGTCGTGATCTTCTTGCGCTTGCCCCGGGCGCTGTCTTCTTCGCCCGTTGCAGCCATCAGGATCACGAAATCAGCCCAATCGGCATGGCTGATGAAATGTTTAACGCCATTGATGACGAAATCCGTGCCGTCCCGCTTCGCCGTGCATTTCATACCGCGCACATCGGACCCGGCACCGGGCTCCGTCATTGCGAAACAGTCCACCTTCTCGCCGCGACAGGCCGGATACAGATACTTTTCCCGCTGCTCCCCAACACAGGCCTGCAACACGTTGGAAGGTCGATAAACTATATAATTCAGCGCCATACTGGCACGCCCTAAAGTGCGATCCAACATGCACATGGTCAGTGTATCCAGCCCGCCCCCGCCGACATCTTCAGGCATATTGGCGGCATAAAGACCCAGTTCGATGGAGCGTTGTTTGATTTGCTCCCCCAATTCCGGGCGCACCTTATCGGTCCGTTCAACCTCTTCCTCATAGGGATAGAGTTCTTCTTCGACGAACCGGCGTGCGGTTTCAATGATCAGGGTCTGCTCTTCACTGACGCCAAAATCCATGGCTTGTTTCCTCTCTTATATGCATTTCAATCTGTCCCGCGCAGATGGGACTAAAGAGCCAACCGCGCCCCCCGCCCTGGACCCCGGATCACGTCCGGGGTGACGGTGCATTAACCAAATATCTCCTCACCCTGAGGAGCGCAGCGTCTCGAAGGGTGAGCCCACTGCAAGCAAAGCCCTTACAGCCCATCCTTCGAGACGGTGCGACCGCACCTCCTCAGGATGAGAATGGGACGGTTTGTACAAGTGGTCCAAGGTGACAGGACTGTCACTGTGCATTCGCCTTGCGGATGCGCAGCAGGACTTCGCCTGCCCCTTCGCGGTATTCAGACAAGGCTTCCATGATCGAAATCAGGCAATTGTCGCGCAGCTTTTCCATCTCTGGAATTGTCGTGTTTGCCAATTGCGCGTCGGTGCCTTCGACAACCGTATCGATCAGTTCATCCGTCAGTTCCGGGGCGACCAGTTTGGTCCAGGGCAGCTTCAGGGCCGGGCCGAATTGGTGCATGAAATGGCGCATGCCATCATCTCCACCGGCCAGGGCAAAGGTACGGTTGACCCCCATGAAGGCCCAGCGCAGGCCGGGGCCATAGATGATCGCGTCATCCATTTCCTGGGTCGTTGCATGACCTTCGGCCAGCATATGCAGGTTTTCACGCCATAGGGCTTCCTGCAATCGGTCCGACAGAAAACCTTCCACTTCGGTGCGACATTGGATTGGATGCATTCCGATGGATTCATAGAAAGCACCTGCGCGGGTCCGGTTCTCCATACTGGTCTTCTTGCCACCCACAATTTCAACCAAGGGCAACAGGTAGACCGGATTGAAGGGATGGCCGACCAGAACCCGTTCAGGATGCTGGCATTCCGCCTGAAAATCGCTGGGCAGCAGGCCGGACGTTGACGAACAGATCAGCACATCCGGTGCGGCCGCCGCATCGATCTGGCTGTGAATTTTGATTTTCAAATCCAACCGTTCCGGCACGGATTCCTGAATCAGATCAGCGGCTTGTGCCACCTCTTCAATGCTGGATGCCATCCGCAACCGATCCTGGGATGCGGTTTTGTGCAAGCCGACTTTGGTCAGGGCGGGCCAGGCATTGGCAACCTTGCCCCGAATAATCGCTTCGGCATTGGGTGCCGGGTCATAGGCAATCACATCATAGCCATTCGCCAGGCATCGCGCAGCCCAGCCACCCCCAATGACACCACCGCCAACCAGGCCAATCGTTTTAATCTCACGCATGATGGGGATGCTCCTCAGACCAACTTCTTAAGGGAGAATTTCTTGCGGGCTTCTTCTGGTGTGCAGACCTTTGCGCCCATCAGTTCGATGATTTTGGCAGCCTTTTCCACAAGTTGTGCATTGGTCGCCATGACGCCGCGTTCCAGATACAGATTATCTTCCAACCCGACCCGAACATTGCCGCCCAACAGGACCGCCTGGGCCACCATTGGCATTTGCATGCGGCTGATCCCGAATCCGGACCAATTCGCCCCAGCGGGCATCATATCGGCCATCGCCTTCATCGCCGTTGTATTGGCTTCCGCGCCATAGGGAATGCCCAAGCACAATTGAAACAGCGGCGGATCATCCAACAGGCCTTCCTGGTGCAACTGTTTTGCCAGCCACAGATGACCAGTATCGAACACTTCGACTTCCGGCTTCACACCAATATCTTTCATGCCCTGGGCCAGGGCGCGCAGCATGGGGGGCGTGTTGGTCATGACATAATTGCCATTCCCAAAATTCATCGACCCACAGTCCAGCGTACAGATTTCCGGCAGACATTCCCGTACATGGTCCAAGCGTTCAGACCAGGGGGCCATGTCGGTTGCGGCCTGATCAATCGCCATCGGATCATCTGGCGGGCCCAGTGTCAGGTCGCCGCCCATGCCCGCCGTCAGGTTCAGCACCACATCAACGCCACTGTCGCGCACGCGGTCACAGACTTCTTTGAATTTCGCGACAGAGCGGCAGGGCGTGCCGTCATCTTCGCGCACATGGATATGAACGATGGCCGCCCCGGCTTTCGCAGCCTCAATTGAGCTTTCCGCAATCTGCTTTGGTGTCTTGGGCAAATCAGGATGCTTGTCCTGGGTCGCGCCGGACCCGGTAACGGCACAGGTAATAACGACTTCAGTGTTCATAACGGACATTCGACTTTCGCCTCCCTTTATATCAGATCAGCCTTTGGGCAATTGAAACGCAGCCTACGCTGCGGCAAAAGGTCTGCATATCAATTTCCGACTTGAGCATGATGATTTCCGACTTTATTTTGACGCCATGTTTCATCTGCCCCCAAGTAATAAGACAGAGCGCATCGGCTTCCTGCTGCTGCCCAAATTTTCGATGCTGGCCTTTTCGGCCATGCTGGATCCGCTGCGCATGGCCAATTGGCTGTCAGACAAGCCGTTGTATGAATGGGTGCTGATTTCCCGTGATGGGGGACCGGTGCAGGCCGCCAATGGGGTCAGTGTCGGGGTGGATCACTCCCTCGCCTCCGCCCAGCGACTGCCGACATTGATCGTTGTTGCCAGCTATGACCATGAAAAGCTGGCAACGCCCGATATCTTGGCCTTACTGCGTCGTTGGTCCAGCTTTGGCACCGCCCTGGGGGCGCTGGATAATGGTACCTTTATTCTGGCCAGTGCCGGATTGCTGGATGGGTATCGCGCCACGGCGCATTGGGAGATGCTGGAAAGCCATATTGAACATTTCCCGCGCGTGGCCTTCACCCAGGACCTGTTCGTGGTCGACCGGGATCGGTTTACTGCGGCGGGGGGCACATCCGGGCTGGATATGATGTTAAGCCTGTTGCGCCACCGCCATGGCGAAGATCTGGCTACAAAGGCCGCAGACGAATTCGTCTATTCCCGAATTCGAGAGCCCGGCGATTCGCAAAGACTGGCCCTGCGGGAGCGGTTGCGCGGCTTCCATCCCCGCCTGATCCGCGCGATTGAAAAGATGGAGGCGGCCCTGGAAGAATCCCGCCCCATGTCGGATTTCGCGGATGCGGCCGGTATCTCCCCCCGCGAATTAGAGCGCCAGTTTCGCAAGTGGTTGAAGACGACGCCTGCTGCCTATTACCGGGGTTTGCGACTTGACCGTTCCCGACATCTTTTGCGCCAGACCGACCTTCCCATTATCGAAATCGCCTTTCGCAGCGGATTCAGTTCTGCCGCGCATTTCAGCCGCAGTTTCTCTGGCCGGTTTGGGCATCCCCCCAGTGCGGAACGTCGCCCGCTGCCCCCAAAGGTCTAATTGCTTTCAATCGGATATGCGGCTTAGTACAGTTTGCTCGGTTGGCCTATGAAAAGGATATTCTGTGCTCAATGACACCGCCTTTTGCCCTGTGATCCTGTCTGGTGGATCCGGCACGCGCCTGTGGCCCCTGTCGCGGCGCACCTATCCGAAACAGTTGCTGCCTTTGATCGGGGATGGATCCCTGCTGCAGCAAACCGCCCAGCGACTGGCCCGCCTGCCCAATGCAGAAGATCCAATCGTTATTGCAAATGATGACCACCGATTCCTGATCCGCCAGCAATTGTCGGAAATCGGCGTTACGCCCGCCCCCCTTATATTAGAGCCGGTGGGGCGCAACACGGCCCCGGCTGTCGCCCTGGCCTGTCTGGCGGCACTGCAGCGGGGTGCCGATCCGATTCTTGGAATATTCCCGTCCGATCATCATATCGCCGACGATGATGCCTTTCAGTCCGCCGTTGCAACAGCCATTCAAGGGGCCAGCGCCGGTTACATCGTCACCTTTTCCATCACGCCTACCCGTCCTGAGACGGGATATGGCTATATCCGACATGGCGATCCCATATCGGACCTGCCGGGTATTGAATCGGTCGCTGCCTTTGTTGAAAAGCCCGATACAGCAACTGCGCAACGCTATTTGGACACCGGCAGTTATGGCTGGAACAGCGGCATGTTCATGTTTCGCGCATCGGTCATGCTGAAGGCTTTGGAAGCCTTCGCGCCTGATGTTCTGGCCCAGTCACAGGCAGCGCTTGCCAATGCTTCCCTGGATCTTGGCTTCACGCGACTGGATACAGCGACCTTCGCCGCCAGCCCGTCCATCGCCATCGATGTCGCGGTCATGGAAAAAACCGATCAGGCCGCCACCGTTGCCGCCGATATGGGCTGGAGCGACCTTGGTTCCTGGGAGGCATTGCATGGCTTTGCGGACAAGGATTCCAATGGCAATGCAACACAGGGCAAGGTGCAGCTACGCGATACCAGAAACAGTTATTTCCGATCCGACGATGGCCGCCTGCTGACCGGCATTGGTCTTCAGGATATGGTCGTGGTTTCTACCGCCGATGCCGTTCTGGTCACGCCCCTAGCCCGGGCTGGAGAGGTGAAAGACCTGGTATCAGACCTGTCCGCCCTGAATGCGCCTGAGGCTGATTTGCATCGCAAAGTATCGCGCCCCTGGGGGACATATCAGGATATCGACCGGGATGACGGTTTTCGCGCGAAACGCATCGTGGTGCATCCAGGCGGTCGCCTGTCCTTGCAACGTCACCGCCAGCGATCCGAACATTGGATTGTGGTCAAAGGCACGGCCCATGTCACCATCGACGGGATAGAAACCGTCCTGACCCGCAATCAAAGCACCTATGTCAGCATTGGCGCGACACACCGCCTGGAAAACAAAGGCACAGAGCCCTTGCATATGATTGAAGTACAGGTTGGTGATTATGTGGAAGAGGACGATATTGAACGGCTGGATGACGTCTACGGACGGATAGTCTAACGCTTGTCGTAGTATCCAGCGCGCACCGTTGCCCCGATAAAGTTACAGATCAGACGCTCCGCATGGGCCATGGTCAGCTTGCCCACATCATAGCTGGGCGTCATTTCCACCAAATCCATCCCCAAAACACGGCCCTTTTTGACCAGACCATGGATCAGGTCATAGGTCTGTAACCAGGTCAGCCCGCCCGGCGTGGGGGCCAGAACGCCCGGCATGATGGTTGGGTCCAGACCATCGGCATCAATTGTCAGATAATAGGGACCGCCATCCGGAATGCGGTCCAACACGGCGGGAATTCCCATCGCGTGCATTTCATAGGCCGTGATCAAATCCGCGCCATAGGCCCGGGCGTCATCGATTTCCTGCTGTCTGGCGCTGCCAATACCCCGCATGCCGATCTGAATGATCTTATCAATCCAGGGCAGTTCCGAGGCACGACGTATCGGGCTGGAATAGCCATCATGCTCGCCATTCACCTCGTCACGCCAATCCAGATGCGCATCGATATGCACCAGGGTGATCTTGTCATGCCCCGTGGCATCCAGGGCCCGCATGACCGGGATCGGAATACCATGATCCCCGCCAATCACGATGGGGGTTGCCCCGGCCTTCAAAATCTTGCGAACGGCCGCTTCGGCCCGCTGGTAATGAATTTTGGGGTCGCTCATTTCCGCAGTGACATTGCCGCAATCCACCAGCCGCACGGGCCGGTCATCCAGCAAGGGCCCACCCAGATCCCAATCGTAATGGGTCAATGTATAGCTGGAATCAAAAATCCCATGGCGGCGCAGCGCATCCGGGGCCAGGCATTGATCATTGATCCGTGCCTGCATGCTGTAGGGCATTCCATAGGGAATTCCCAACAGCGCCACATCCGCGACCAAGCCGTCCAGATCCCCCGCATAGGGCAAATCCAGAAAGGTTCGGGTCAGACCCGACGGCGGCTCGGTCAGCGGTGTGTCTTCCATCATCAGATATCCGCGTAAACGTGGGTTTCTGCCTTACCGCCCGGATGGGTTACAGCCCCTTTCACAGCCGGACCGACAGTCTGGGCGAACTTCCACAAGGCACCCGACTGATAGTTATGAGCGCGGGGCTTCCAGTCCTTACGGCGTTCCTCCAACTGATCTTCGGTCAGGTCGACTTCCATCGTCCCGGCAACCGCATCCAGCGTGATGATATCGCCATCGCGCACCAGACCAATCGGCCCGCCCACGGCGGCTTCCGGCCCGACATGCCCGACGCAGAATCCCCGCGTCGCGCCAGAGAACCGGCCATCGGTGATAAGGGCAACCTTGTCGCCCATTCCCTGACCGTAAATCGCTGCCGTCGTTGCCAGCATTTCGCGCATGCCAGGGCCGCCCTTGGGCCCTTCATAGCGGATGACCAGAACTTCACCTTCTTTATAATTCCGCTCTGCCACTGCAGCATAGGCTTCTTCTTCACTGTCGAAACAGCGGGCAGGACCGGAGAATTTCTGGTTCTTCATACCGGCAACCTTCACAATCGCCCCTTCTGGTGCCAGATTGCCCCGCAGGCCAACAACGCCGCCTGTCTTGGTGAGGGGATTGTCGGTCGTGCGCACAATGTCCTGATCCGTCGGGAATACGACATCAGCCAGATTTTCCGCAATCGTCTTGCCCGTTACCGTGATGCAATCGCCATGCAGATAGCCGCCATCCAGCAGCGCCTTCATGATGATTTCCACACCACCAATTTCAAACAGATCCTTGGCGACGTATTTTCCACCCGGCTTCAGATCGGCGATATAGGGCGTGGACTTGAAGATCTCCGTCACATCATTCAGGTCAAAATCAATGCCACATTCATGGGCCATGGCTGGCAGGTGCAGCCCGGCATTGGTCGACCCGCCAGAGGCCGCAACCACGCGCGCAGCATTTTCCAGCGATTTGCGGGTAACGATGTCACGCGGGCGGATGTTCTTTTCCAGGCAATTCATCACCGCCTTACCCGATGCCTCACACCAGGCATCGCGGCTTTCATACGGGGCTGGCGCGCCTGCTGATCCCGGCAGGGCCAGGCCAATGGCTTCCGACACACAGGCCATGGTATTGGCGGTGAACTGACCACCGCACGACCCGGCGGACGGACAGGCCGCACATTCGATCCCATGCAATTCTTCCGCATCGATCTGACCCGATGAGAACTGGCCCACGGCCTCAAACACATCCTGGACGGTCAGGTCACGGCCTTTATAGCGGCCCGGCAGGATCGACCCGCCATAGATAAAGACAGAGGGCACGTTCAAGCGGATCATCGACATCATCATGCCTGGCAGCGATTTATCGCACCCGGCCAGACCGACCAGCGCGTCATAGCAATGCCCGCGCATCGTCAATTCAACCGAGTCGGCGATCAAATCGCGGCTGGGCAGTGAGGAGAACATACCCGCATGGCCCATCGCAATCCCATCGGTCACGGTAATTGTGGTGAATTCACGCGGCGTGCCATTCGCGGCCTTCACGCCTGTCTTGACCGACTGTGCCTGACGCGACAGCGAAATGTTACAGGGTGCCGCCTCGTTCCAGCATGTTGCCACCCCAACAAAAGGCAGGGCGATTTCTTCTTCGGTCATGCCCATGGCATAGTAATAAGACCGATGGGGCGCGCTGGACGGACCAACAGAAACATGGCGGCTGGGCAATTTTGATTTATCGATGGTCATTATTGAGTGTTTCCTCTTTTAAGCGATACGAAGGATCTAAGTTGTTCTATCATCCTGAACCGATCTGGAAAACGGAATCGACGGCACAGCATTTAAGAATATATCCGAAACCGTCATATTTGAGATCGGATATACTGATTAAAAATTAGGCAAACGACTAATTTATATACAATAACACCATTAGGAAAACCCCGTTTGCATGAAATAACAAATTGATATTACACTATATTTCTTATTCGCGCGGCTTGGCACGGCAAGTGCTGTAACCGGTTTGAATGGACAGAGCCGCAGAGACTCTGCGACGTGTTTCGCGTCGCTAATCATTGACGCTAGTTTTTGAGGGAACAGTGATGAAAAAAATCGAAGCGGTTATCAAGCCGTTCAAGTTGGACGAAGTGAAGGAAGCCCTGCATGAAGTTGGTATTCAGGGGATTACCGTCACCGAAGCCAAAGGGTTCGGCCGCCAAAAAGGGCATACGGAATTGTATCGCGGCGCAGAATATGTCGTGGACTTCCTGCCTAAAGTGAAATTGGAAATCATCATCGATGATGCACTGTGTGAACGGGCTGTCGAGGCGATCCAAAACGCGGCTAAGACCGGCCGCATCGGCGATGGAAAAATTTTCGTCTCTACCGTTGAAGAGGTCATCCGCATCCGCACCGGCGAAACCGGGTCGGACGCAATATAGCATTCCTGCTTGCCGCGCGGGACGGATTTCACCGCCCTGTGAATTAGGCAATCAGGTTTTTTGGAACAATCAGACACAAATCGAGAGGAAAAACGATCATGTCCGATGGAGTGAAAAAAGTAATGGAAATGATCAAGGAAAACGACGTTCAGTTCGTCGATTTCCGGTTTACGGATCCACGCGGCAAGTGGCAGCACACTGCCCAGCATGTCAGCACGATTAAAGAAAGCATCTTCAAAGACGGCATCATGTTTGATGGTTCGTCCATCGCCGGTTGGAAGGCCATCAACGAATCCGATATGATTCTAATGCCGGATCCTGAATCCGCTGTGATGGACCCTTTTGCTGTTCAGCCCCTGTTGATTCTTTTCTGTGACATTCTGGAGCCATCAACCGGCCAGCCATATGATCGTGACCCCCGCTCCACTGCCAAAAAAGGCCTGGCCTATATGGAAAGCGTCGGCATTGGTGACACGGCGTATTTTGGCCCTGAGGCAGAATTCTTCGTATTCGACGATGTGAAATGGTCGATCAATATGGAGAAGATGTCCTACGAAATCGACTCGACCGAAGGCCCTTACAATTCCGGTGCAGATTTCGACGGCGGCAATCCAGGCCACCGCCCCAGCATCAAAGGCGGCTATTTCCCGGTTCCTCCCGTTGACAGCGAAACCGATCTGCGTGCGGAAATGGTAACAACCATGTTGTCCATGGGCCTGGCGATGGAAAAGCATCACCACGAAGTGGCACCGTCCCAGCACGAATTGGGCATGAAATACAACACGCTGGTCAAAACCGCTGACCAGATGCAGATCTATAAATACGTAACCCACATGGTCGCCCATCAATATGGCAAGACGGCAACCTTCATGCCCAAGCCAATCGTTGGCGACAACGGATCTGGCATGCACACCCACCAGTCGATCTGGAAAGATGGCAAGAACATGTTTGCAGGCAGCGGCTATGCCGATCTGTCTGAAGAATGCCTGTTCTATATCGGCGGCATCATCAAACATGCAAAGGCCCTGAATGCCTTCACCAACCCGTCCACCAACAGCTACAAGCGTCTGATCCCAGGGTTTGAAGCCCCTGTGTTGCTGGCCTATTCCGCACGGAACCGCTCCGCCTCCATTCGTATTCCTTACGAAGCCGGTGCGAACGGTAAACGTCTGGAAGCCCGCTTCCCAGATGCGATGGCCAATCCATACCTGGCCTTCACGGCCATGCTGATGGCAGGTCTGGACGGCATTCAGAACAAGATCCATCCGGGTGAGCCGATGGATAAAGATCTGTACGACCTGCCGCCGGAAGAACTGAAAGACATCCCGACTGTTTGCGGGTCCCTGCGTGAAGCGCTGGAATCCCTGGACAAAGATCGGGCCTTCCTGAAGAAGGGCGATGTCTTCACCGATGACCAGATCGACAGCTATATCGCGCTGAAGATGGAGGATGTCTATCGTGTGGAACACACCACCCATCCAATGGAATTTGCGATGTACTACTCGGCGTAAGCTGACATACAGCAAGGCCTGACGATATCGGCCCCGCCCCTTGTAAAAGAGGCGGGGCCGTTTCTATTCCAGCATCCTGCGTGCGGATCACACTGTGGAATGTTCTTCCTGGAAGGCGTTTTCTGTCGGGATGGTATCACGCACTGTGCGCTCTGGTGGGAATACGACCGTCACGGTTGTGCCAACATCCAATTCGCTGGTCAGCACCAGGGTGCCGCCATGCAATTCCGTTAATTGTTTGGACAGGGATAAGCCAAGTCCCGTCCCTTCATGGGTGCGATAGGCATCGGACCTGGCCTGACCAAAAGGTTCCATAACCTTTTTGATATCCGATTGTGCGATACCAATTCCAGTATCCGAAACCGTCAAATACATGCCGCCCTGGCGGTCACAGCCAGTCCTGATGTCGACGCGCCCGCCCTTCACATTGTATTTCACGGCATTGGACAGCAAATTCAGGATAATCTGTTTGATCAGCCGATCATCGGCCCATAATTGAAAAGGCGTATCTTCGGCCTGCAACGATATACGCACCTTGCTTCTGCTATCCTCCCCACCGACCATGCGGATACATTGGGCCAACAGCGTCTTAAGACAGATGGATTTTTCATACAGTTCAACGTGACCGGCATCAATTTTCGACAGGTCCAGAATGTCATTGATCAACTGCAACAGATGCTCACCCGATCGTTTGATGTCGTGAACATATTCCAGATATCTGGGGTGTTTCATCTCCCCATATATCTGACTGGTGATAAGTTCGGAAAATCCGATAATCGAATTCAATGGGGTCCGTAGCTCGTGGCTCATATGCGACAGGAATTGAGATTTCGAGGCACTGGCATTCTCTGCGGCAGTTTTTGCAATTTCCAGGTCGCGCCGTTCTTTGCGCTGCACGGTAATGTCGGAATACAATGTCACCATGCCCCCATCCGGCAACGGGTTGCTGTTCATGGCGACAACCGTACCGTTCGGTCGGGTCACAGTTAACGAATTCGCTTCAAATCTTTTCACTCTAGCCAGTTCAGTGGCGATATAGCTTTCAACGTCAACATCCCCGTATTCGCCCCGCATGACATTGAACCGGATGAATTTTTCCAACGGATCCCCCTGTTGGAACTGATCATGGGGAAATCCCATCAGGTCCAGATATCGTGAATTGAAGGCAACAGCCCTTAAATTCTTATCCAGAACGTTGATTCCATCAGGCATGCTCTCCAAAACTGTCGCCAATTGTCGTGACGTTTCAGTCAGGCGTTCGCCCGTTCTGAAGAAATCCTCAATTTCCATCAGCAACCGCCCCAGAATCGCGGTGGCAACTGTGCGAATGATTAACAGGGAAATGACCGTGGGATCTAAATGAACTACGCCGTAGCCCGGTGCGAATAATACCAATGATATCGCGATAAGGGACTGTGTAATCGCACCGAAAACCAAGAACTGTGGAATGCCCAATCCCAATATTCCACGTCGAACGCATATATAATAAGCAATGCCTAATCCGGAACTGACGAAAATCAACCAAAACCCTATGACCGCGCCCGGCCCCCCCACCCATAGGCGATATGCCGCTGCCATGACTGAGGAAATAACGGCGACAATCGGACCACCAAACAAACCACCAAGGGACAGAACCACAGCACGCACATCAAAAATCAGCCCATGATGCACTTGCAGCGGCGACATAATGCCAACCACAGCGATGATGCCAAACAACACCCCCAAAGAAAGCGTGCGCGTCAGATTGGACCTGCGCGTAAACCGCAGGACGAAGCTGTATAGCAGGCACAGGGATAAAAGCAGCGCCAGCCCTTTTACCAATTCAATCGTCAATGCAGTACGCTCCTAAGTGGCACAGATGAAAACAGAATCTGCTGATTTAACTTAATCTTACACCCTCTCCATAATATCATGGCGGAATCGGTCGCATCATTGTCCTCAAAAATGCGACAAAGTTGATAAAAAAAGGTAAACAAAATCTCGATAATTCGTATATTTATGCAATATCTTAAAATGCACTTTCGTCAGCCATGCAATTAATGCAGGACATGGTTACGCTTCGTGCGTTTGTGCTGCACTGCAACAAGGCGCATCTACAGGTCAGTCCTTGAGGCTAAACCCTGTAATCCAAAGATGGAGACAGATTATGGATGCCGTCCTTTGTTCGGCCTTGCTGCTGATGGCAGCCGCGGCTGCAAATGCTGAGATGCTTTCTCGCGCATTTGTATAAACGCCAAAACCAAATCAATCTTAGAAAAGCGGCCCCGTCCAAACTATGGCGGGGCCGTTTTTATTTTGAAGGCGACGAACGATCCGTTCCAGCACATCCTGGAACATCCAGGCGTTCCTTAAAACGCCATCCATCCCCCATCCATCAACAGATTGTGCCCCGTGATATAGCTGGCTTCCGCACTGGCCAGGTAAACCGCAGCACTGGCGACATCTTCCGGTCGCCCCAATCGATCCATTGGTGTGCGCGATTGTGAATAATCCAGACCGACCATGCCGTCGGCGCGCCCGGTCAAGATCTTACCCGGCGCGACGGCATTACAGATGATCCCGTCTTTGGCATAATCTACAGCAATCTGGCGGGTCATATAGACGACACCAGCCTTGGAGACGCCATAGCTGAAATCGGATGGGGCACATACCATTCCATGCTGGGAACTGATATTCACAATCCGCCCCCGCGCCTCGTCCCCATCCAGCGGGTCTTGTTTCACCATCTGCTGAATCGCGCGCTTGCAGCCGAAATAGACGCCTTTCAGATTAATGGACATGACGCGATCCCAGCTTTCTTCCGTCGTGTCCAACAATCGGTATCCATCGCTGACTGCCGCATTATTGACCATCACATCCAACCGCCCAAAGGTGGCTATTGTTTGGGTGATGGCCGCATCTATCGCCGACCAGGACGAAACATCCGTCGGGATGGACAGGCATGTGCCACCGGCATCCGTGATCAGGGAGTCTGTGGTGGGGCCCCCTTCAAGCGGATCAGACACCGTATCGGCCAGGATGACGCGCGCCCCTTCCGATGCAAACCGCCTGGCGATGGCGCGCCCGATCCCCGATGACGCCCCCGTCACAAAGCAAACGCGACCGGCCAATCGGTCTGTCATCGGCTGTTTCCCGTCACAGTTGAAGGGTCCGTATTCCCCCCGCACAGGACAACGCCAACCCTTTCGCCTTTAGCGGGCTTATAGACGCCAGACGTTAAGGCAGCGATAGCTGTTGCGCCGCCCGGTTCCAGGATCAGCCTGAACTGATCCCACATCCGTTGCTGTGCCGCCACGATTTGTTCATCAGATACCAGAAGGCATTGATCGACATAAGCCTGTGCCGCGGCAAAACCCAAATCACCAATGCGCCGCGCGCCCAAGGCATCGGCGGCCAATCCGGACACTGTTACCTCAGCAGGTTCCCCTTTCTGCCGGGCTGTATACAGGGTGGGCGTACCGGTGCTTTCCACCGCAATCACCCGTGTGCGCCCTTGATACCAACTGGCAATGCCCCCGATCAGTCCGCCACCCCCGACGGCGACCAGAACTGTATCCAGGGTCGGTGCCTGGTCCTCAAATTCAACCGCTACCGTCCCCTGGCCCGCCAAAATCTCCGCCTGATCATAGGCATGCAGCAATAAGGCACCTGTTTCCTGTTGGCGTGCCTGACAGGCCGCTAAGGCATCTGCGAAATCGCGCCCACCAACATGCAGCGTCGCACCATAGGACTTTAACCGTGCCAGTTTGGCCGGACCGATAATCTCAGGCACAAAAATTTCAGCACGATGCCCCAGCGTATTGGCCGCATAGGCCACTGCCGCCCCATGATTACCGCCAGAGGCAGCAATAACCCCGCTGTCGGGAACATCCTGGGATAACATGGCATTGAATGCGCCGCGCGCCTTAAAGGATGCGGTATGCTGAAGATGTTCCAGTTTCAAAACGACCTGACTATCAGGCAGAAAGTCCCCTGCGGGAAGGTCCAGGACCGGTGTTTTACGCACATAGTGCTGAATTCTTGAATGCGCGGATAAGATGTATTTTTGCGTTAGCACTGAATCAATACCTCGAAACGTGGAATAAACTGTTTCGCCTTGATATACGCGGAGGAATGCACAATGCAAGAAAGAGTTTAAATTCCATATTTTTGTATTTCTGTTCTAGATAAGTTACGCCAGTGTGATATTCTACAATCTACTGGGGTATCGGGGTGAGGGTATTGTCGATGTCACTCGACTTTGAAGAGCCATATTTTGAAGTGCTGACAGGGCCTGATTGTGATGAAGCCAAGGCATTGCATGCCTATTGGCTGCAGCATCGTTTGTCTGAGGGTGGGGCTGAGGCGATTTTACCCAAGCGAGATGATATTTCCTTGCCGGACCTGGTAGCACTTGGATGTGCCGACAGGGCGTTTATTATGGAGCCGTTCGGAGAAGACGATTGGCAATATCGCCTGTTGGGAAGCGAGATTGTCCGTTACTACGGTCGCGATGTGACAGGCATCCCGTTCCGACAGCATATGCTGGAATGCGAGGCGGAGATAGCGATCCGGATATCAAACGAAGCGGCACAGACCCGAAAGCCGGTATTTCTGAAAATGCGGTTTATCAGCGGGGATCATTCGGGAATGATTGAAACCATGTCCCTGCCGATCTTGGCCCGCGATGAAACAACCATCTGGCTGTTTGGCGCAACATTCTTTCCTGAATCCGAATAGCCTTTGTCACGCATCCCCCTGTCCAACACAGGCAATGATATCGTCCAGAAATCCATGGTCGAACAGGTCTGTGTGATGGGCGGACGGTTTATGGGCGAAGGTTTTCGGCATATTGGCGGCCTCGAACAGGCGGCGCCCATGGGCGATGGGAATCACCCGGTCCAGATCCCCATGTCCGATAAGAACGGGAATACGCACCGCCGAAATCCGATCCACGGAGTTAAATCGATCCTTTAGCAACTGGCCAACCGGCACGAACCAATAATGCCGGGCGGCCACGGCTGCAATGCTGTCATAAGGCGCATCCAGAATTAAGCACCGCGCGGTATCCGCCTGCATTGCCAAAGTAACAGCAATGCCCGTCCCCAGGGATTCTCCATAAAGGACAGTCTGCCCTGACCCAATGCCCTTTTGACGCAACCATGCCATGACAGCCTGAGCATCGGTCAATAGCGCCGTTTCCGATGGTGTCCCCCCTGCCCCGGAATTATACCGATATCCTGGCATCAAAACGCCCCAGCCCAAGGCGACAAAGGCGGCCACCCGTTCTTCCCGATCCGCCTGGGTCCCCGCATTGCCATGAAAGTATAAAACCACAGGCTTGGTGCCATCCGCCGGTGGTGCCCACCAGGAAAACAGACCCAAACCATCATGTGATGGAATTTCCTGGATCGTCACTTGCCCAGCCAGATCAGGGCCAGGCCGGGGGCGCGATGGATCTGGATGATACATTAAGGAACGCTGTGCCACATAAAGGCCTGCAACCAACAGCGCATATCCAATCACAATCGCCACGGCGATATTCGCGATCACCCCCATACCAATTCTCGCCTCACCGTATTTCACCCATGCGTCAAAGCGGAACCATAGCCTGACCTATGATTATTTGCATCCCATTACAGAACGGGCGACGCGGGAAAGCCCTGTGCCCATTTTTTACTGAGCAGCCCTGCCTGTTTAGGGCCCGTTCCTGTCGATGCACCAGGCACTCGACCGCCCCAATTGGTACAGTCTCCAGAAACGCCAATGGCGGCAATTCATTACGATAATACCGCGCATTTCCAGACAAGGGTCAATTCTTGAAGCAGTTTAAATCTTTAACGCCACTTGTTGAGAGTTTACCTTGCGGTACCCCGGCAAATCTTGGTATGGACGCCATAGCAGGAATCGTTCTTAATACACCATGAATACTTCGGTATTGCTTTCATGGTTTTGATTATGGATCGTGTTGAGACCTGAATTTGATTGAGACACGGCAGGCAACGCAGAGGCGCAAATAAATGACGGATTTGTCCCGCGAGGAACTCCGGGCACACCTGTCTGCGGTAGAGGCGCAGGTTAGAGCCGCCTTACGCATTGTTGCGGCTGAATCAAAATCGGTTCAGCAGGCGCACAGTGCCCTGCGCGCAGACCTGTCCGCCGCCCTGATCCGACTGCAATCTGAAATGAATGACGGCAACAAGCGCGTCGATGGGAAGCTGGAACGGGCAATCACGGAAATCAACGGCTTGTCACGGCAACGCCGCATGACAGCCGCCATCCTGACAACGCTGGTTTTGCTTTTTGGCATTACCCTGGGTCTTTTTGCCGGCGGCGGATGGTATCTGTTCAGTCGCGGCGGGCAGTATGAAAGCAGCTTCATGCCCAATACCAGCCCGCAAGTTTCGTCTCAGCAATCCAGTGGCACTTCTGTCCCCGCCCCTGCGGCACAGCAGAATTCGGCATCATCTGCATCGGGTTCGTCGACCAGCATCGCTATCCCGTCCAATGGCTCGACCGCTGCCGCCCCAAGCCACAGAAGAACCCCGCCGCGTCCTGTCCGCGCAATAGGCAATTCATCGCTTTTCCTGGGAATGAGTCATTTCATCAACGTGCTTGATGTGGGCTTACAAAAGCTAATACGTCCACATGATGCTTAGACTAACGGTGCCCGTGCCAGATTAAAGCCGATCTGCATCAGATTGCGATCTGCATCTGGTGTATTCCAGGCGGCATGGGCTGTCAGGGTGACATTTTCCAACGCCGTCAAGGGATCATCGGCGGGCAGAGGCTCGGTGCAGAATACATCCAGCGCCGCATGACCCAATGGGCCATTCTTCAATGCGTTCATCAATGCATCGGTATCGATGATTTCACCCCGCGCCACATTGACCAGAACCGCGCCCTGTTTCATGCAGGCAAACAGATCCGCATTGATCATTCCTGCCGTTTCCGGCGTGGATGCGACATGCAAGGAAACAACATCCGATTGGCGGAAGACGTCTTCCAGCGAGACCTGCTGACACGGCAGATCGCCTGTCATCGGGCTGCGGTTCCAGGCCACGACCTGCATGCCGAAGGCTGCTGATATCCGCACCATTTCCTTGCCGATCCCGCCCAGGCCGACGACCCCCATCGTCTTTCCGCGCAGTTCCGGTCCCCCCAGCACGGACCACCGCCCCTGACGAATGCCACGATCCATCACCGTGATCTGACGACAGGCGGACAATGCCAAGCCAAAGGCGAATTCTGCGATGCTGCGGCTGCCATAGTCCCGCACGACCTGAACCGAAATCCCCAGGCTGTTCGCATGTTGGATATCAATATAGGTCGCAGCGCCAGTCCCCAGAAAGACAATGCGTTTCAGGGTCGGGGCCAGCGCGTTCAGTGCTGCATTGGACATCGGGCTGTGGCCGTTGACCGCAACCTGTGCCCCGTCCAGTCGCGCGATCAGGTCGTCATCCCCAAAGACCTTACCCCCCTGATAGACATCCACCCCCTCCATCAAACCTGGAAAGGCCTTTTGGAGAGTTTCTGAATCGCGCGTGCTGTCGAAATAGACGATCTTCATGGCTTAGCTGTCAAAGCCATCCGGCAGGTCCAGGCCAATATGAACATCCTTCAACTGACGCTCCGACACGCTGGCCGGGGCACCCATCATCAGGTCCTGGGCCATCTGGTTCATCGGGAAGGCAATCACTTCACGAATATTCGTGGTGCCCGCCAGCAGCATGACAATGCGGTCAATCCCAGGCGCAGAACCCCCGTGCGGCGGTGCGCCCAATTTCAGAGCACTGATCATGCCACCAAAGCGATCATCGACCACTTCCGGCCCATAGCCTGCAATTTCAAACGCCTTATACATGACGTCGGGCAGATGATTCCGGATCGCACCAGAGCTGAGTTCAACCCCATTGCACACGATATCGTATTGGAATGCCTTGATCGACAGCGGATCCTGGTTCTGCAGCGCGTCCATCCCGCCTTGCGGCATTGAGAAGGGATTGTGGGAGAAGTCGATCTTCTTCAGGTCTTCGTTATACTCAAACATCGGGAAATCGACGATCCAGCAGAATTCAAACCGGTTCGCATCGATCAGGCCCAATTCTTCCCCGATCTTCGTGCGGGCGGCCCCAGCGAATTTGGCCGCATCATCGGCCTTGCCCGCGACAAAGAAAATCGCATCACCTGCCGACAGGCCCGCAATGTCTGCGATCTGGGCAATGCGCGCCTCGTCCAGGTTCTTGGCGATTGGCCCTGCGGCCCCATCCTCACGCCAGACGATATAGCCCAGACCAGGCTGTCCCTGACCCTGTGCCCAGCTGTTCAGCTTATCAAAAAAGCTGCGCGGCTGTCCGCCGACATTCTTTGCCGGAATGCCCCGCACCACGGCACCACCTTCGACCAGCTTGGCAAAAATCTTGAAATCGGATCCCCGGAAGGCTTCGGACACATCAACAATTTCAATCGGGTTGCGCAGGTCCGGCTTGTCAGACCCATATTTCAGCATGGAGTCCGCATAGGGAATGCGCGGGAATGGCAGGGCAGAGACACTGCGGCCATCGGCGAATTCCTCAAACACGCCATGCAATACCGGCTCGATCGCAGCAAAGACATCGTCTTGCGTCACAAAGGCCATTTCAAAATCAAGCTGATAGAATTCACCAGGGGAGCGATCCGCCCGGGCATCTTCATCCCGGAAGCAGGGGGCGATCTGGAAATAACGATCAAAGCCGGAGATCATCAACAACTGTTTGAACTGCTGTGGTGCCTGTGGCAGCGCATAGAACTTGCCCGGATGCAGCCGCGACGGCACCAGGAAGTCCCGCGCGCCTTCTGGCGAACTGGCGGTCAGGATCGGCGTCTGAAATTCAGAAAATCCCTGATCCACCATGCGACGGCGGATCGACCCGATGATCGCGTTGCGCAGCAGGATGTTGCGGTGCATTTCTTCACGGCGCAAATCCAGGAAGCGGTTCTTCAGGCGTATTTCTTCTGGATAACCCGCATCCTGATTAACCGGCATCGGCAGGGCCGCAGCAGCCGACTGAACAGTGCAGTCTGCAATGCTGACTTCAACAGCACCGGTCGGCAGATTGGCATTGATGGTTTCTTCGGTGCGCTTCAGCACCTTGCCGGTCACGGTAATCACCGATTCCGCGCTCAACCCCTCGATCTGCTTCAACAGGGGCGAGGACACATCCACCACACATTGGGTCAGGCCGTAATTGTCCCGCAGATCAACGAACAGCAGATTGCCATGGTCGCGCTTGCGATGAACCCAGCCGGAAAGACGAACCTCCGCACCGGCATGGTCCGCGCGAAGTTCCCCACAAGTATGCGTGCGATAGGCGTGCATCAGGCATTACTCCAAAATTATATGAATTCAGACCGCAACGGCCCACAAGTTTCCGGCGCGAAAGGGCCCGTTTCCGCCCGAATTGTCAAGGCCGCAAGAAGGGGATGAGTGGCACATGTCCAACCCCTTCCCTCCTGTATTGGGACGGAAACACTCCGCACAGTGAAATCAATGGGCGGCACCAAGGGGATTCTCGGCTTGTTCGTTCCTCAATCGCCAGAAGGTTTTGCGAGGTTCGCTTCATCCAATGGTTCCTGCTCTGAGACAAGAACACCGCGCAGAACGGCCTGAATAACCACCAATACATCTGCTTCGTCCGCCCCCGCGGCGACATCCATAGCGGCCCGCTCGAACAGTGCGGAGAGTAGTGATGTCAGTGGGGTGATGGGCAGATTGATTGCCGTGCTTTCCGCAAGTGCCTCTTCAAGGCCTATGCGCAGGGTCTCATCACCATGGCGGGCCTCGATCTCTCGCATTTCTGCCATGCCCAAAACCGCTGGGCCTTCTATTAAAAGAAGGCGCACACGCCCCGGCACCTGCATGGCCCGCATATAGGCGGATGCACCGGCAAAAAGGCGTTCCTGTGCGGACAGGCTGGGGGCATCTTCGTTTTCAATTGCCAAGGCGACGGCGGCCGCCTCTGCATCCACCACGGCATGAAAAATTGCCTGCTTGTCTGGAAAATGATGATACAGCGCACCCCGCGTTACCCCGGCTGTTTCCACAAGCATCGGGGTGCTGGTTTCGGCATAGCCGTTTTTGACAAACAGATCGCGCGCTGACGTAACCAATCTTGCCCGCATTTGCGCGCTGCGATCAGAATTCGATCTGCGTTGTTTTTTAATTTGCATACAGTCTGCCTGTTTGTTTATAGTGATTTCAGCACAATAATCACGTTCTCTTAAAAAGGAAACGAAGAATGAAGATCACCAGCTTTTATCCGGTTCTGATGGTACAGGACGTATCGAAGACTGCGGCATTCTATATCCGTCATTTCGACTTCCGATCCGTGTTTGAAGCAGATTGGTACGTCCATTTGCAATCCATCCACGACACGACGGTCAACCTCGCCATTCTGAAAGGCAACCATGCCACGATCCCTGTCACCAAACAGGCCCAAGCGTCCGGAATACTTCTGAATTTTGAGGTAGAGGATGTAGACCTAGCTTATGAACGCGCCCAGAGGGAAAATCTTCCGATCCTCCTTTCCCTGCGAAACGAAGAATTCGGGCAACGGCACTTTATCACACAAGACCCGGAAGGCGTTCTGATTGATGTCATCACACCGATTCCCCCAGCGCAGGTCTTTGCCAGCCAATATACTGAAGATGCTGTTCCGCGATAACGTCGTATCTGTGAAAGACGCAACCCCTGACGATCAAATGTCAGACAACCCAGCAACAGCGGCTATTCGTATGACAGCTTCTCCTGCTCTTCAATCGTATCGGGGGCATAGCTGTAGACTTCGAAGCGTTGGACGATTTCGCGGAATCTGTCGGTGTCGGTATAAAATGTCTGGTTATAATTGGATATGCCAAAGACATAGACAGGGTCGCCCTCCGCATTGGCCAGGGGCGCATAAAGACGCTCTGCGAAGGAGTGACCTTTGGTTTCTGTGACGTTAAAGCCGTGAATAACGCACTGTTTTTCTAAAAGATAGTTAAACCGCTTTTCGACATGTTTGTGGCCGCCCAAAGGGATAATCTCGGAAAGGGGTTTTCCCTTCATCCTGACCCCCCAATTGGTTCTGATATGATCGCCGGAAATGGCGCTGATATAGCTGCCGTCGGGTTGTTGCTCATACAACCAAACTTTTGCCAAGGCGCGGCCAAGGTCCAGCGGTTCAATGGCAGAACGGGGCGGAATACCGCCAAGTGTTTTGTAAAGAGAATGCCATACCTGAAAGAACAAGCGTATATCTGGATCCAGAATTCTATCTAAAATTATCACCCGCCGTTCCCTTGAGCCGTCAGCATGTCTCTTTGATCCTATGGAGCTCCTCAAACGTCAAAACAGGGGCACACGAATAGGGCATCGCTTGAAGTACCGGTAAAGACTATCAACCGCACGCCTTAAATTATACGGTACAGTCCGACAATTCAGATTTTCGGTGTCAGAACAAATATCTATGCGAATGGCCCAGTCCGGCGCCTATGCCGCATCGGTCAAGCCTGACCTTTTCGCGCCATGTGAAGCGGACCATAGATGACAATGAAAACACCAAATGCCCCCAGCCATCCAAACCCTGCAATCATGTGAAGCCACGCGGCTTGTTCAGGTATCACCCCGGCACACACCCGCGCCAGAACGGACAGAATCAACAGCAGGTAAAGGGCAATTGTTCCTGACCCGGACGTCAATGCCTGACCAGAATGCCCCAATGTTGCGCGCGTCATCACAGCCAGCGTCATCAAACCGATGGCCCCGGCCATCCAGAGATGTTGTGCCGCCGCCACGCCCAAACCCGTCTGAAAAACAGTCCCAAGTCCCAAAGCCAATGCGCCCAGTGGCAGGAACAGATATCCGGCATGCAGGGACCAGACCAATGCTTCTGCCCCGGTCCGATGCCCAGCCCAGCGCGCCAGCCTGACGAAATGTGCCATGGCCGCGACAATCATAAGTCCCCCAGTCACGGCAACCTGGGGGCGGGCTACCCAAACCAGCAGCGCGATCAACAGGATCAGCAACGCAACCTTGTCAAATCCCCCCATCGGTGGCGCGGGTAAAACCGTCCCGCCGCGCTGAACCAGCCAGTTTCGCGTGAAGGACGGTACAATGCGGCCCCCGATCACAGCGATCATCATAATCCCCGCGCCCAGACCGATCCTGAGACCCAGCCCCTGTGCGGCATAATCGCCCCGGGCGGCTTCCCAATGGAATACAGCATTGCCGGTCGCAAAGACGACCAACATGCCCAGCACAAGCAGGTTTTTCCAATTGCGACCCTGAATGATTTCCCACGCTATGGTCGCGGTCAGGACCGCCGGAAACGCCAGATCGACGAGTGCGACGACCAGTGGCGGCATTCCTGCGGAGAACAGAACCACCCCCCGCCCCAGAATCCACAGCGCAAACAACCCTCCTAGAGGCCAGCCCACAATTGGCAGCCGCCCCGTCCAGTTTGGCACCGCCGTCAGCAAGAAACCCGCCGTCACGGCCCCTAGATAACCAAACAGAAATTCATGCGCATGCCAACTTACAGGATCCAGAGCTATTGGCGGCGCGACAACCCCGTTTAACATTCCCAGCCAGAGTAGCATTGAGACTATGGCCCAGACCCCCGCCCCAAAAAAGAACGGGCGAAACCCGTATGTCAGCAGCGCCGGGCCGCGCCAGGCACGCATCCGTTGAGAGGTTGTAGTCATATGTGTCAGTTGCTTTCTGCTCTTGGCCCGAACTCTAGCAACAATGACACATCCTACCGATGCATCGACAGACCGCTAAATGCCGCACCAATAAAGAGTGTGCGTTCAACTGCCCAGCCCAGAAGGCCGCGTGAAAAAGGGGGGTCAATCGTCCGATGCAGGCCTGTTCGCATGGGCGTTCAGAAAGGCTTCCAGGTCCTTCTGCGACACACGCCATTCGCGGCCAAATTTAATGGCGCGCAAATCTGAATCATGGATCCATGCCCGCACCGTCGCTTCCTTGACCTTCAATAGATCGGCGACTTCGTGCAGGGTTAAGAGCGGTTCTGTCAGCATTTTAGGATCTTTTCACTGGAAATTTTTCAAAAAATTGTAACGCCGTATCTTGATGTTTTCAAGGTTATA
The DNA here is from genome assembly GCA_002709955.1 of Rhodospirillaceae bacterium. GTDB lineage: Bacteria > Pseudomonadota > Alphaproteobacteria > UBA8366 > Aestuariispiraceae > Pacificispira. Next base: position 32,102 of record PAQY01000006.1, on the reverse strand, counting down.
TCGTATCTAAAGCATGTTTGTTAATGTTTGTCACTTATTGGGGGGCAGGATGCCTGTTAAAAAGATATATAAATCCGTCGCAGAAGCCTTTGGTCATGAAACTGCCCCTGGCCTGACCCTGATAGCCGCCGCCGTTTTGGCGATGGTGGTCATGAATTCAGGCTTCGCTGGTACATACACGGATGCGCTGGCAACGAAATTTACCATTTCCTACGGCGATATCGGCCTGTCAAAGGCCCTGATCCTTTGGATCAATGATTTCCTGATGGCGATTTTCTTTCTTCTTGTCGGGCTAGAAATCAAGCGGGAGATTGTTGAAGGGGAATTGTCCAGCATTCGATCCGCCTCCCTGCCCGCTCTGGCTGCTGTTGGCGGGATGATCGCCCCGGCCCTGATTTATGTCAGCATCAATATGGGGGATCCCGCCGCCCTGAAAGGCTGGGCCATTCCCGCCGCAACCGACATCGCCTTTGCATTGGGCATTCTGGCCTTGCTGGGCAAACGTGTGCCGACGGCGCTGAAAGTATTTCTGCTGGCTGTCGCCATTATCGACGATCTGGGCGCGATTGTGATCATCGCCCTATTCTACACAGCGGACCTGTCCGGCCTTGCGCTTGCCATTGCAGCCCTGATGATTGCCGCCATGGTGGTTTTGAACCGATATGGCGTCCGGTCCATCACGCCTTATATGCTGTTGGGCCTTGTGCTGTGGGTTGCGGTTCTGAAATCAGGCGTCCATGCCACTTTGGCAGGGGTTGTTGTCGCCTTCTGTATTCCAATCGCGGGTGCCACGAAGGATGAGGAAGGACCGCTGCATATCCTGGAACATGCACTGACGCCCTGGGTCGCCTTTGGGATCATGCCCCTGTTTGCTTTTGCAAATGCAGGGGTGTCACTTGCCGGAATGACGCCGGCTGCGTTGCTGGAACCCATTGCGTCTGGCATCGCGCTTGGTCTGTTGCTGGGTAAGCCAATCGGCATCATGGGGGCCTGTTTCCTGGCCGTGAAACTGGGCTTTGCAAGCCTGCCCACAGGCATCCAATGGCACCATATGCTGGGGGTTGCCCTGTTGGCGGGGATTGGGTTCACCATGAGCCTGTTCATCGGGAACTTGGCTTTCGACACGCCTGACCAGGCCGCATCGGTGCGCATCGGTGTGCTGTCTGGATCCATCATCGCCGCGATTGCAGGATACACCTTGCTGCGTGCAACGAATAAGACATCGGACTGACGCGATAGATGGCAAATCTTATTGGATAGGAAACGGCGGTGGATTGGGCGCTTGCGATACAGAACCTGATTTCACCGCCCGTCCTGTTTTTTGCCCTTGGGCTGGTTGCGGCGCTGGCCCGGTCCGACCTTTCCATTCCAGAAGCCATTGCCAAGGCCCTGTCGCTGTATCTGATGCTGGCGATTGGGTTCAAGGGCGGGGTCGCCGCCAGCGAGAATGGCCTGACGGTGGACCTGCTGTTGGTCATCGGTGCGGCGGGCCTGTTGAGTGCCAGCATTCCCATACTGGCCTTCTGGTTGTTGCGGACAACGACGCGGGTATCACAAATCGACGCTGCTGCAATCGCGGCGCATTACGGGTCCATCTCCATTGTCACCTTCATTGCCGGGACAGCCGCCCTGGATGCGGCGGGCATTGCCTTCCCCGGCATCATGGTCGCCGCCGCCGCCGCGATGGAAGCACCCGCCATCGCCATCGCCCTGTTTCTGGCCCATCGGGGACAGGCTGGTACCCCCCAGACGCCAAAGGCCCCCTGGCGGGAAGTGGCCCTGAATGGATCCATCGTCCTACTGATAGGTGCGTTTATTATTGGCATGGTCACCGGTCAGAAAGGCTATAGCGACATCGAACCGTTTATCGCCGATCCCTTTAAGGGGGTATTGTGCCTTTTCCTGCTGGATATGGGACTGGTTGCCGGGCGGGAATTACGACAGGTCCGAAAGACGCTGACACCCGCACTGTTGGCCTTTGGGCTGTATATGCCACCCATAGCAGGCGTGATCGGTGGGGTAACGGGAGCATTGATCGGTTTGCCGGATGGGGGCATTGCCCTGTTGGCGATCCTGTCTGGAAGCGCATCCTATATTGCGGTACCAGCGGCCATGCGCCTGGCCCTGCCACAGGCAAAGCCCGCGCTGTATCTGACGCTTTCCCTGGCGATTACCTTCCCCTTTAATCTGACCATCGGCATCCCCTTCTATATCGCCCTGGCCGGGTGGCTATCCTAGAAAAGGCATAACGATGACACAGACCTATCCCAAAAAGCGGCTGTCGATCATTATCGAAGCCCCCTTTCTAAATCGGCTTCTGGACCTGTTGGACGGGCTGGATGTGCCTGGCTATACGGCGCTGCCTGCCTTGGCGGGGCGCGGTAAAAGCCGATCCTGGCGTCGCGACGCGCTGTCTTCGGATGCGGGCCGCATGGTACAGGTGCTGATCGTTCTGGATCAGGGCAAGGTGCCCGCCGTTCTGCAAGAAATCAGAAAGGTTCTGGACCAACAGATCGGGATCGTCACCCTGTCAGATGTTGAGGTTTTGCGACCGGAGCTTTTCTAGCGCCTGGTCGATGGTTTCTTCAAATTCCGCCATCGACCCCCCGACGCCATGGGCCTGTAACATGGATCGCAAATTGTCACTGGCACCGGTGATGAAAAACCGCACGCCGACCTGTTTCGCCTTTCGCGCCGTCCCTTCCAGGACATTGGCGGCGGTCGAATCCAGGAATGGCACCTGGGACAGGTCGATTATGACATGTTTTCGCCGCTCTGAAATGCGATCCAAAACGCGCCCGACAGTGCTGGCCGCCCCAAAGAAAAACGCACCGGATATGCGATAGACTTCCGCATCCAGCGCATTTCCCTGCCCGGCATCAATCAAGTCGTTGTCTTCGGAAATGCGGTCTGATTGATCACTGACCATCAGCGGCGTTTCACTTTCAATCGCCAGAGTCTTGCCCATGCGGTTGATAAACAACAGCGCACCCAGCGCAACGCCAACAACAATCCCTTCTGTCAGGTCCCGCAGCACCACCAGAAGGAATGTCACCACCAAAACCAGCAAATCCCCTTTAGACGATTTTGCCACGGCCAGCATGGCGTGTTTCTCCACCATGTTATAGGCGATCACCACCAGCACACCGGCCAGACTGGCCAGCGGGATATAGGAGGCCAAAGGCGCCGCCAGCACCATGAATGCCAGGATCATCACTGAATGCAGCATGCCCGCAACCGGTCCCCTGGCCCCGGCTCGCACATTGGTCGCGGTTCGGGCAATGGTGCCGGTGACACAGATTCCGCCAAAGATCGCCGACCCAATATTGGCCACACCCTGGGCCACCAATTCGCAATTGGATCTGTGCCGGCGACCGGTCATGCCATCTGCGACTACAGCGGAAAGCAGCGATTCAATCGCCCCCAATAAGGCGAATGCAATTGCGTCTGGCAGCACCGCCAATGCTTTATTGATCGTGAAATCCGGCAATTCCGGCACCGGCAAGCTGGAGGGAATGCCACCAAATCGCGTGCCAATGGTTTCAACCGGCAAGCCTAAGAATGTGGTGATCAGGGAACACAGAACCACCGCGATCAGGATTCCAGGCCAGGACGGCCGCCACCGGCGCTGTGCCAGGATTACCAGCACCGTCAATACCGCCAGCGCCAGCGCAAAAGGCGTAAAGGAACCAGCGGATTCCGCCAGAACCGTGACTTTCGGAACAAAGGCTGACGGCTCATTCGCTACAAGAGTAAGCCCAAAGAAATCCTTGATCTGACTCGTGAATATGATGACGCCAATTCCTGCCGTAAAACCGACCGTAACCGGATAAGGAATAAGTTTTATGAAGGTTCCAATCCGGGAATAGCCGATCACCAGCAGAAAAACCCCGGACATCATCGTCGCCAGGATCAGGCCATCAACCCCATGCCTTTCCACTGTAGCGGCCACAAGCACGATAAAGGCTCCGGCAGGGCCCCCGATCTGAAACCGGCTGCCCCCCAGCAGGGATACCAGAAATCCCCCAACAATTGCGGTGAACAAGCCCCGTTCGGGCGATACGCCGGACGCGATGGCGATTGCCATGGATAAAGGCATGGCAACAATCGCCACGGTCAATCCGGCCAGGGCATCGGCCCGAAAATGTGCCAGACCATACCCTTCCCGAAAAACTGTCAGCAGTTTCGGGGTGAACAAGTCCCAAAATCCAACCGATTGGTCGGGATCTGATGGGCGGCCTGATGACATAAATGATCGGTCCGAATAAGGCGAGTGAGCTTTACCCTATTCCTAAAGTTTGCAGATCGAAAGGAGAGACTCTGGTGGTGCGACATCAAATACAAATGATGCGCTTTACGCCTTCCCCTTGGGAAAAGACTCACGTATAGCCAACAGGTCATGACAGATAAACTTATCACTACTTCAGATGCTTTGGCAGCGCATTGCCGCACGCTCGCCGGTGCCCCCTGGGTCACCGTCGATACGGAATTTATGCGCGACAAGACCTATTGGCCCAAGCTGTGTTTGATCCAGATATCATCGCCTGAGCCTGGCAGTGAGCGCGCAATTGATCCGCTTGCGCCGGACATGGATATGTCCCCGCTGTTCGACCTGATGCGTGACAGGAAGACCTTGAAGATCTTTCATGCTGCCCGTCAGGACCTTGAAATATTTTATAATTTAATGGGCGATGTTCCCGCCCCGCTGTTTGACAGTCAGGTCGCGGCCATGGTGTGCGGCTATGGCGATCAAATCGGCTATGAAGCGCTGGTTAAGCAAATCTGTTCGGGTGATTTGGACAAATCCTCCCGCTTCACGGATTGGGCGAACCGACCGCTGACGGATCGGCAACTGACCTATGCGCTGACAGATGTAACACATCTGCGCGATATCTATCTCAGCCTATCGAAGCAATTGAAAGAAACCCATCGTGAGCAATGGGTTGAGGAAGAAATGTCCATCCTGTCCAGCCCCGATACCTATCGCAACGCACCGGAAGACGCCTGGAAGCGCGTCAAGGTACGCGGTGGGAAGCCACGGTTTTTACAGATCGTGCGGGATGTCGCCGCCTGGCGGGAACGGGAAGCACAAGAACGCGACCTGCCGCGCAATCGCATCATCAAGGATGACTCCTTATTGGATGTTGCGGGCAGTGCCCCCAAATCCCTGGATGATCTGTCCCGTATCCGGGGTCTCAGCCGGGGCTTTGCCGAAGGTAAACTGGGCAAGGGATTGCTGGATGCGGTTGCAGCCGCGCAGGCCATTCCAAAAGATCAACTGCCAGTCCCAGAAAAGCAGGAACGCCTGCCACAGGGCTTGGGTCCCATGACGGACTTACTTAAGGTATTGCTGAAGCGCAATTGCGAAACCGCAGGCGTTGCCACCCGATTGGTAGCAAATGGCGATGATCTGGAACAGATTGCCGCTTACGATGATGCGGATGTGCCCGCCCTGAAGGGCTGGCGCAAAGAATTATTCGGAAAAGACGCCCTGGCTTTAAAAAGTGGCGTCATTGCATTGACCGGCGGCAAAAATGGCATTGATGTCATTCGGAGGGAGCCATGATTAGGCGCATTCTGGGAGTTGTATTCGTTGTCGTGATCCTGGTCGGACTGGGATTTGCCGCCCGCTTCCTTGATATCGGCGGCTCTGGCACGTCAATGGATATCACCGATATCTCAACCTCGCCAGAGGGCACCACGGATGGCGCATCACAGCCGACGGAACAACCGGTTACTGATCCCCTCCCCCCTTTGCCCAGTGACGTCGCTGACTCCGTCACGCCCCAACCTGCAACCGGTTCCGACACAAACAGCACGGATGACACGTCATTACCGCCGCCCTTGCCGGAAATGCAGACCACACAGGAAGATGGTCCGTTTCGGCTGAGCCTGCCGGTTGACTGCGAAATCGGGCAGGATTGCTATATCTTAAGTTTCGTGAATGCCGGAGCCCCAGAGCAACCCCGCGACTATACATGTGGTCCAATGACCTATGACGAGCATCGCGGCACGGATTTCCGTCTTATTGATAATGTTCAGATGGAAGAAGGCGTTTCGGTGATTGCCGCCGCTGCCGGGACGGTCACAAGAATTCGTGATTCCATGCCTGACGCGAATTTCAAGCTGTTCGGTCGCGCCGCTGTCACCAAACGGGGTCGGGGCAATTTTGTTGCCATTGACCATGGCAATGGCTTTGTAACTTCCTATGCTCATATGCAGCGCGGCTCTATCACCGTCGTACCCGGCGACGAAGTGGTGCGGGGGCAGGTACTGGGCACGGTTGGCATGTCGGGTCTGACTGAATTTCCCCATGTGCATTTTGAGGTCATGAAGGACGGTCTGTTCATCGACCCCTTCACAAGCGCTGCCCGCCATGAAGGATGCGGCATCAATGGGACGTCGCTGTGGCGCGATGATATCGCATCCCTGCTGACCTATCCACGCACGCTGGTAATGCGTACCGGCTTTGCCGATCAAGTGCTGAACCGGGCTGCGGTAGAATATTCGTTGTTTAATATCGAACCAATTCCCACCACATCCACGGCCCTGGTATTCCATGTCTATCTTGCGGGAATTCAACCTGGCGACGGCTTCGTTGCAGAAATCACGGACCCTAGCGGCAATCAATTCGTGCGGTCCGGTCGGCGGTTTGAGGATTTCAGCATGTCCAAGCTGTTGGCGATTGGAAAGCAGGATATGGCAGAGCCCCTGGTGCCCGGTGTATATACAGGCACCTTCCGGTATTTCCGCAAAGATGCCAGCGATACAGACCTGCAGATCATCTCCCTGACGGATACTGTCGTGGTCCAGTAAGGCTTTATCTTAGGCTGGCTTTATTTCAGGCTGGCTTTATGTTTCTGCGCCAACCCGACATAGTGGGATTGTGTCCAGCTCATCATTTCCCGGTCTTTGTCGGTCAACGGGCGGGCATATTTCGCAGGCCATCCCGTCCACAATTCCCCGGTTTTCACGCGCTTTCCAGGCGTGATCAGGGCACCCGCAGCAACCATGCCACCGGTTTCAACCACCGCGCCATCCATAATCACCGCCTTCATCCCAACAAAGGCGCGATCTTCCAGCGTACAGGCATGCAACAGCGCCATATGACCAACGGCAATATCATCGCCGATATAGGTGCCCTGCCCCTTTGAAGACACATGGATCACGGTGCCGTCCTGGATATTCGTGCGGGCCCCGATGCGGATTTCGTTCACATCACCGCGCAGGATACAGCCATACCAGATGCTGGATTCCGACCCGATATGGACATCCCCGATAACTTTGGCCCCGGGTGCGACAAAGACATTTTCTCCCAATACAGGCATCACGCCGTCAAAGGGCAGGATATCATCACTCATACCGACACACTTTCATCTGTATTGGGGCCCTCCGATTTGGGCTCTTCTGCTGCAATGCCGCTGAGATGTTTAAACGGTGTCAGTGCGCCATAGAACCGTTGGGCGATATCCCGCACGCGGGTGGGGTCACCACTGGTCAGAAATTCCACCCCCGGCACTTCTGTGGGCGCGCGGCGATATTCGGGATGCCTGTCCAGATAGGATATCAGGCTGGCGGTGACAACGCTGGGCTGGTCCATAATTTTGACCTCTGCTGGCAAGGCCGCCCTGAAATCCTGTTCGATCAGGGGGAAATGCGTGCATCCCAATACAACCAGATCCAGCTTTGATCGCCCCGCTTTTGCCAAAAGCTGTTCGCAATAGCGCGCGACCCCCCGGGTGATCAGGTCGTCACTTAACCCTTCCTCAATCGCCTCCACCAGTCGGGGACAGGCCTGTTGAATAACAGAGACAGAACGAAGCCTGCGCTTCACTTCTTCTGGATAGGCCTTGCTTTCCACCGTGCGCCGGGTCGCAAATATGCCGATGGTTTTTGCCTGTTGCTTGGGCGCGTAAGGCGAAGGTCCCTGCACATACCAGCTTTGATCCGTCAGGGCCTCCACCATTGGCACGAAAACCCCCAGGATCCGGCATGTCGGTGCATAGCCCGGCAGCCATTCCTGTTGCAACCTGCGCAAGGCAATAGCTGAGGCCGTGTTGCAGGCGATGATGACCAACCGGCAACCGCGATCGATCAGGTCCTTCACGCGCCGCCGCGTCAGTTGATATATTTCCGTATCGGACCGCATGCCATAGGGCGCATAGGCATGATCGCCCAGATACACGAACCGTTCCTCTGGCAGGGATGCGGCCAATGCCCGCAACACGGTCAACCCGCCATGCCCAGAATCAAAGACGCCAATCATTCATGCGGCTCCTCAGCCAAAACCCTGATGCCCGGCCACCTGCCTTGCCAGTGCTTTTGCTGAACCCGCTGCAAGAACCGGTCCACGCGATCCGGTGCCGTCGGGCGCAAGAAACCAGCAAACAGGTCCTGCAATCCATAGGCTGAGATAATCTCGATTCGATCCTGAACTGCATTCACTTTATGCAATCGAACGGCAATTGCTGTCGCCGTTTCCAGCCAGAATGACATTGCATCGCGAATATCACGATACGGCCGGTCGCCGTGTTTCAGATGCATGCGTGCCTGATTGCGCACTTGCCACAGGGTGCCAGGCTCTGCTGCGATCAATCGATTTTCAAAGGCCGTTTCACTGTCTTGCGACAAGTCGGTGGGATCGAAATACAGCACATCAATATCATCCTGCAGGGGCACAACGCCCCCATCGCCGAAGTCACGATCCCAGATCAGATTGCGCAGGAACCCCGCCCCGATCCAGGCATCCGCCCCCAGAACCGCGCGACAGATTTCCAGGTGGCGCATTCGGGCTTCATCGACGCGCAGTGCCGCCGCTAATCGGTCGGCCAAGGGACCTTGTTCCAGCGGAATCATTCAATCCGTGCAGTGCGGTCCAGGCCTTCACCCTCTGGCAGGCCCAGCATGATATTGAGATTCTGCACCGCCTGACCGGATGCGCCCTTGCCCAGGTTATCCAACTGACCGATGACAACGGCCTGCCCTTCCGTCGCATTGCCAATCACATGCAGGCGCAACTGATTGGTGCCATTCAACGCTTCAGGGTCCAGCTTTGTTGCAGAAAGGCTGTCTGACAGCGGCGTAACGGACACATAGGTCTGGCCCGCATAATGGGTTTCCAGGGCGGCGTGGATTTCCTCAACACTGGGTTTTTTGGGCAGCGCCCACAATTGCAGGGGGATCTGAACCAGCATTCCCTGTACGAAGCGACCAACGCTGGGAACGAAAAGCGGCCGATGCGTCAGGCCCCCCCAGGTTTGAATTTCCGGTACATGCTTATGGGCAAGCCCCAAGCCATAGACCCGAAAGGCTTCGTCGGTATGGTCAGTCGATGCGGGATCCTCAAAGGCTGCAATCAATTGCTTGCCGCCGCCGCTATACCCTGACACCGCATTGATCGTCACAGGCCAATCGGCAGGCACCAGACCGGCCTGAACCAGCGGGTGCAGCATCGCGACAGAGGTGATGGCATAACATCCGGGATTGGTGACCCGTGTGCTGGACGCGATATCAGACCGGCTGTTGGCGGCATATTCCGGAAATCCATAGGCCCAGCCTGGCGCAATCCGATGGGCCGAGGAGGCATCAATCACCCGTGTATTCGGGTTATCGATCAGATGGACGGCTTCTTTCGCCGCATCGTCGGGCAGGCACAGGATCACGATATCAGCGGCATTCAACGCCTCGCGACGCGCAGTGGGGTCTTTGCGCCGATCCCCCTCCAGCCGGATAAAATCCAAACCGTCGCGCCCTTCGATCCTGCTTTTGATCTGCAGACCGGTGGTTCCCGCTTCGCCATCAATGAAAATCGTCGCAGCCATTCCGAATGTCCTTCTGTCCCAACAAGGTGCCCTTGATACAGGGCTTTGCCACCTCTCGCAAATAAGGACTATTGCGCCAACTGCAATGCCTCTCCCATAGGATCGACAGCCGACCCGTCATGTTGAACAGATATATTTTAAGCCGCCCCGATTTCTATTGCGGGACAGGGGGGCGACAGGCCACAGTCCGGCCCCTATATAGGGGTAAGCAGATTAGTCCCTTACCCTGCCCCAAGGCTGAACAGGAATTCGCAATCGCATGCAAAAACTCTCTATTTCCAGCATTATCACCCGCAGTTTTACGACGCTGAAAGATAATTTTGCCGCCTTTTTTATGATCAGCATTCTGATGAAGGTCATTACCCTTCTGCTGATGATGGCCTTAGGGGTCTATGACTTGATGAAAGTCGGCATGATGAGCCCCGCAGACATGGCCCAGACTCCAGGCGGCCTGTTTGGCAGCTATGCCTCCTTGATGCTGGCTACGATTGCGCCATCCATGTTGGCATTGGGCATGATCACCGTCGGTACCGTTGCCTATTTACAGGGCGATCCGACAACCATTGGGGATTGCATAAAACAAGCGCTGCGAAAATCTGTTCCTTTGATTATTTTGGGCCTGATTACCGGGTTTGCGGTCAGTTTCGGCATGATGTTGCTGATTATTCCGGGCCTGATCATTCTGGCCGTATGGTTTGTTGCCGGGCCCGTGTTGATGATCGAAAATTCAGGCGTGATAAAATCCTTAACGCGCAGCATGGCCCTGACAACGGATGCGCGGGGCATGATCATCGCCCTGGTCGCACTAATCTTTATTGTCAGCCTTGTCGTCAGCAGCATCACGCTGTTTCTGGTGATGTCCTTTGGCATAATCGGCTCTGTGATCCTGACGGCCGTTGATGCACTGTTTCTGGCTTACGGCTGCATCGTCTGCGTTGTCGTCTATATGGATTTAAAGAACGCAGCGTAGAGCATTATGCGCTCGATCAGGCGTTGCTCTACGCGGTCGCTGGGGTCGTAGCCGTATTTTCTGGCCCTGCTTTGGGTGCCCAGAACCGCTCATGAAGGGTATAGGCAACCGTCTGTACCATCGGTTCAACGATGCCGATGCCCAGGGCTATCCGCCAGTCACCCGACAGGATGTAAGCGACCGTTATCGCGACCGTCAGGTGCATCACCGCGTAACTTGCTGTCTTTTTGATCTGTCTGGCCATCGTAATGCCCTATCATTTGCTGTTTCCTGTATCCTATAACTAAGAATGATTCTCATTCGCATCAAGGGGGCTTGGAAAATAATTATGGACTGCAAAATGAGAACCTGTTGCCAATCAACGATCCGGGACCTTATACCCCGACAGGGCGTCGCATCAGGCTGACAGCTTTCTTACCGCCCTCTGTTTCTTGTTCACCGACCGTGACGAATCCCAAGGCAGCATGAAACTTCAACGACCCCGCATTAAAGGGGCGTAGGTTCACTTCACAGGTCACAGCGCGAATGCCAGGCAGGGTCGCAGCAAATTGAAAGACATCCTGATACAAGGCCTTGCCAATCCCTGCCCCGCGCGCCCGGTCATCCACCATGATGCGATCCAGATACAGAAAATCATCGAACCGTTGATCAAACCACAGGTAGTTCATGCTGGTATGCCCAACCTTGGGGGCCAGGGTCATGGCAACCCCCACAGGCTGACCATCCAGTTCCGCAACCCGTGTCACAGCGGTCTTGCGAACCAGGGCCCATAAATCCTTTTGACTCAATTGATTGACGGCTGGCAAGCATGCCTCATTCAAGCCATGCAGCCAGTCAGAATCACCCTCAGAAATATCCCGCAGAATGACATCCATACAAATCACAACCACCGTTTCGTTTTGAATAGGGCAAATACACCAATGCCCAGAAAAACCATCAAGACGCAGACAATCCAAAAAGCCCATTGATCATCCACACCGGGCATGCCCCCAACATTGATGCCCAGCAACCCTGTCATGAACCCCAGGGGCAGAAACAGTCCGGCAACAAGGGACAGGGAATACATCGCCCGGTTCATTTTATCATTCCGCCGATCCGCAATTTCTTCCCGAATGAATTGGGTGCGGTCGCGCAGGACTTCCAGGTCATCCAACAGGCGGGCCGTGCGTTCGCGGATCTCCCCGAACTGGGCATGGGCGCGGTCGTCCAGCGTATCATCAAACTGGGCAGAGGCGCGGGTCAGGGCCTCCCGCTGGGGCGCGACATAGCGTCGAAGCTCAAGAATACGCCGCCGGAGATCACCCAATTGTTCTTCGTCAGGAGTCTCCGCCTCTTCAATATCATCAACCTGCTCATCCATTTTCAGCACCAGATCGCCTATGCGATAGGTCAGTCGGTCCCCAATCGCGGTCAGTACCTGACCCAGAGTTTTGGGGCCATGTCCTTCCGCCAGGCTGGTCCGCACATCATCCACTGCACGCAGGCGCGGCAGGCGGGCAGTAATCAACCGCTTACCATCACAGTAACACCGAATGGACACCATATCCTCTGGCTGTGCGCCCTCATTCAGATTGATGCCCCGCAGATTGACCTGCACCCCACCTGGAACCGTATCAAATCGTGGGCGCGTTTCAGGGGCCAGAATGGACTGAACAATCAACGAATCCAGACCAGATTGCTCCCTCAACCATTGTTGAGCCTGAGGGTTTTCCCGATTGATATGGATCCACAGCCTGTTGACTGCATCCGTCCAGGCCTGCTTGGCCTGATCCGTTTCAATCAACGCTGCCTTACCAGTGCCATCCAAAAGATACGCACATATGAATAATGGTTCTGTCATAACCAACAGTAATGCGGGATTCTCACCAAAGGTCGAGAGGGTGTTGCGACACGCGGTCAGGTTTCACTGTTAGATTTGATTACCGAAGAGGCAGGCAGAGTCAGGGATACCAATGTTCCTTTCCCCAACTCGCTTCGCAGGTCGATGGACCATCCCATCGCATCACACAATTGCTTCACAATCGCCAGGCCGATACCCGACCCGGAATGGTCACTTGTATTGGCGGACTTAAGCTGTGTGAAAACCTCAAAAACGGACTCCAGGTCCTTATCTGGGATTCCTATTCCCGTATCGTGAACCATGATGGTCAGGGTTCCATCCGCCTTGTCCTTGACCGACACGACCACCTCTCCATTAGAAGGCGTAAATTTCACGGCATTGGATAACAGGTTGATCAAAACCTGATGCACCGCACGACGATCTGCAGAAACGACAGCTTTTATTGTCGTGGAAACCGCCAGCTTTACGGCCTTTTCAGAGGCGAAGTTGGACACGACATTCAAACTGCCGTCCACAGCCTCTTTCAGGTCAAGCACGTCTTCCGCCAGATCCAGACGTCCGGCCTCAATCTTCGATAGATCCAGGATATCACTGATCAGATCCAACAAATGGCTGCCGCTTTGAAAAATATCCCGTGCATAGATTTTATATCGCTCTGACCCGATTGGCCCAAAAACCTCAGTGCTGAGAATTTCAGAAAAACCCAAAATGGCATTCAATGGGGTGCGGATTTCGTGGCTCATATTGGCAAGGAAATCTGATTTGGAACGATTGGCCTGATCCGCCTGCTCTTTTGCGATCAGCAATTCTCGCTGGATATGCTTATGGTCGGTGATGTCGACTTCAATCCCGCCGATGCCGACGATTTCTCCAAGCTCATCAAAAATTGGAAACTTGTATATCTTAACGTCCAATACCCGCTCGGGGGCTATGGTCCGACTTTCGTAAGATATCGGCATTTTTGTTGAATATACCTGCCGGTCCGTGGATTGGAACTTCTGCAATTGCTCCCCATTATAAAGATCCTCAATTTTTCGCCCCAGAATCTCGTCCTTCGTGGCCCCAATAAATTGACATATGGTTGGATTGGTAAGGGTGAAATGGCCCTCCTTGTCTTTCAGGAAGATACCGACAGGGGCATTCTCAAGAATTGCGTTTATTTGTCGATTGGTTTTCTTCAACAATTCCGTCATTTCACGCATGGGCGTCACATCGGTTACAACCGCGCCGATACTGGCCATCCGTCCATCCGGCCCCGAGATGGGGAACTTTATCGTCTGTAGATGGCGAAACCCCAGCGCCGTTTCCGCTTCGGTCTCACGGATAACAACTTTACCGCTATTTATAACTTCCAGGTCATGTGCCCTGACACTTTCTGACAAATCCGGATAGTGAATTTGATCAGGCAGCATTCCGATAATATTTTCGTTCTTCACATCGAACAGTTTCTCAAACTGGGCATTGATGTGCAGATACCTGCCCTCCAGGTCCTTCAAATACATCTCGACGGGTGCATTATCGAACAAGGCGCGAAGATGCAGCGATTTCGCCTCTGCCTGATCCGCCTGCTGTGTGCGGCTATTCAATAAATATTTGTAACGATAGACCAGCGCCAACGGGGCAACCCCCAATGCCAGTATCACTAACGGGACAATCAAGATCAGATCAGATTGGATATTTTCGACCAGAAATAGATATGCCAGCGAACCAAATAGCAAAACATTGGCCAAAGCAGCCAAACATACCAGCGTGGTTATGATGTTCATCCTGTCGCCCATCAACCCTCTCACAACTTTAAATTTAAATGCAAATCATTGTAAGAAGCAGTATAGAGAGTTTTGTGTTAATAGAAGCTTAATTCCGCGCATCGTCAGGCTTGCCAACTGGCCACAAATCTTTATAAACCTGCGCCGATGAAGCAGACACCGGAAACAGCCTTTTCGCATCGCCATCTTCTTGGCATCGAAGGCCTTTCTCCTATCGACATCACAACAATTCTGGACCTTGCGGGCGGCTATGTAGAACAGTCCCGGCGGGTCCACAAAACGTCTGATCTGTTAAGTGGTCTGACGGTAATCAATCTTTTCTTTGAAAATTCCACCCGCACCCGCACGTCTTTTGAAGCTGCGGCCAAGCGTCTGGGGGCCGATGTCATTAATATGGCGGTCGCGGCCAGTTCGATCAAAAAAGGTGAAACACTGATCGACACGGCCATGACCCTGAACGCCATGCATCCGGACGTCCTGGTCGTGCGCCATGGGAATTCCGGGGCCGTGCGGTTGCTGTCGGAAAAGGTGGATGGCGCGGTCATCAATGCCGGGGACGGACGCCACGAACACCCGACGCAAGCCCTGTTGGATGCCCTGACGATCCGCCGACGTGTTGGGAAGATCAGTGGTCTTACCGTCGCAATCTGTGGCGATGTCGCCCACAGCCGTGTCGCGCGCTCCAACATCCAGCTTTTGCAAATCATGGGCGCGCGTGTGCGCCTGATCGCCCCCCCAACACTGTTACCTGCCAAGGCAGAGCGCTTCGGCGTTGAGGTCTTCACCGATATGCGCGAAGGCCTTCAAGATGTCGATATCGTGATGATGCTGCGCCTGCAGTTAGAGCGGATGCAGGGGGCCTTTGTCCCCTCCGTCCGGGAATATTTCCGCTTCTTTGGGCTGGATCGTGAAAAGCTGTCCTTTGCCAAGCCGGACGCCCTGGTGATGCATCCAGGCCCGATGAATCGCGGTGTGGAAATCGACTCCGAATTGGCCGATGATCTGGATCGGTCCTTGATCCGGGACCAGGTGGAAATGGGCGTTGCGATCCGCATGGCATGCCTGGATCTGTTGACGCGCCCGCTTAGAGAAACAGGGGCACCGTGATGTTGGAAGGCCGCATCGCCTATCTGAATGCCCGATTGCTGGACCCTGAAACCGGTCTGGATCAGACGGGTGCCCTGTTGGTTGAAGACGGCCTGATCGCGGATTTCGGGGCGCATCTGTTCCGCACTGGCGCGCCATCGGTCAATGAAGTCATCGACTGTCAGGGTAAATGCCTGGCACCCGGCCTGATCGATGTGCGGGTGCAATTGCGCGAGCCTGGCGAGGAGCATAAGGAAACCCTGGCCAGCGCCAGTCTGGCGGCATCCCATGGCGGAATTACGACCCTGGTGCAGTTGCCAAATACCAACCCGGTTATCGATGATGTGCCGGTTCTGGAATTTGTTGCCCGGCGATCACGCGAACTAAAACGCACCAAGATTTATTGCTATGGCGCGCTGACCAAAGGTCTTGAAGGCCGCGAAATAAGCGAAATCGGACTCCTGTCAGAAGCCGGTGCCGTCGCCTTCACGGATGGAGAGCGCGCGCTGGCGGATGCGAAAGTCATGCGCCGCGCCATGAGCTATGGCAAAGCCTTTGACGCCTTGATTGTTCAGCACCCGGAAGAACCTTCCCTGGCTGGATCGGGCGTGATGAACAATGGCGAATTGGCGTCCAAGCTGGGCCTGTCGGGCATCCCGCCTGTCGCGGAAGTCATTATGATTGAGCGTGACCTGCGCCTGCTGGAAGGAACCGGTGGGCGTTTGCATTTCGCCCATGTCACCACAGCGGCGGCAATTGAGGCGATCCGCAAGGCAAAGGCGGCTGGCATGAATGTCACCTGCGACACCGCCCCCCATTACTTTGCGCTGAACGAGCTTGCGATTGGCGACTATCGCACCTTTGCCAAGGTCTCTCCGCCTCTGCGATCCGAAGAAGACCGCCAGGCCGTGATTGCGGGCCTGGCTGATGGCACAATCGATATCGTCGCATCGGACCATGCACCCCATGACCAGGATTCCAAGCGCCTGCCGTTTGATGAGGCCGCCTTTGGTGTTATCGGCCTGGAAACGCTGCTGCCGATGGTTCTGAGCCTGTATCACAACGGCCATTTGGGATTAATCGAGGCCCTGGCTTTGGTCACAACCCATCCGGCGAAACGGTTCGGGCTGACCGGGGGCTGCCTGAAGCGGGGGGCACCTGCGGATCTGGTGCTTTTCGACCTGGACAAGCCCTGGAAGATCGATGAGGACAAGATGCACAGCAAATCGAAAAACTCTGCCTTTGGCGGGCGTCCTGTTCAGGGTAAAGTGCTGCGCACGGTCGTTGATGGCCGCCCCCTTTTCGCGGCTGACGGCTTTTAACAGGTCCTGAACATGTTTGATCCAACCCTATTCCTTGCAGCCTGTGGCGGTTATTTGCTGGGCAGCATTCCATTTGGCCTGGTCCTGACCCGATTGGTGGGCCTGGGCGATATTCGCAAGATCGGGTCTGGCAATATTGGCGCGACCAATGTCTTGCGGACCGGCAATAAGCCGCTGGCATTTGCTGTGCTTGTTTTAGACAGCGGAAAAGGGGCAATCGCCGTTCTGATTGCAAGAGCCCTGCTGCCTGATCTTCCTTTAGCAGCAGTCCTGGCCGGGGTCCTGGCCGTTCTGGGTCATAACTTTCCAGTCTGGCTGAAGTTCAAAGGCGGGAAAGGTGTCGCAACAACGCTGGGAACCTTGACCGCGTTGAGCTGGCCCGTTGGTTTGGCTGCCTGTGGCACCTGGCTGGTGGTGGCTGCGGTGTTTCGCTATTCATCCCTGGCGGCATTGTTAGCCCTGGCTTCTGCGCCATTCTGGACGATGGTGCCCCTGTTGCACGGCCCTGCCCCATTGATTCAGGGGGCCGCTGCATTCCTGGCTGTAGTTGGATGGGTGCGCCATTCCACCAATATCCGACGCTTATTGCGGGGCGAAGAACCTAAGATCGGGCGGAAAAAGGAATCCCAGTCTGGGCAATAGTTTTGTTCAATATTCCCTATGCGGACGGATTGAACTTTAAGCCCCAGGCCAAGCCAATGCGACGCAACAGCGTATCTTCCCGCCGGTGCAGTTCTCTGTCAGAAATCGCAACCCGCATCAAGGTTACATAGACCTTCTGGCGCAGATCGATATCATCAATCTGATGCAGCACAGTGTCCAGAATGCCCTCGATACCGCCGGAGTCAATTTCAACATAATATTGGTTCAAAGACGCCATCAGCGCCTCTGGTTGCCCTTTTGGATCATCCGACAATGCGGGTGCCAGATCATTCAAGCAGCCCTGAATTTCAGAAAATTCGATATCCCGCCGCTTTCCATCTGCATCCAGCACAAGCATGAGCAACCACAAACAGGCCGCTGTCGAGTTTTTACCCGGAGTCGTCATAGCGTCTGCCCCAATCCCAAAATTCCCCACAGCGCCCATAACACTCCTTTGCGATACGAAACGTCAAGGCTTCCATAGAAAAACGGTGCCGTGAAATCAGCCTGATCTGCCTGATTATTTCGCTTTATGGAACAGACAGCGCCCTTTAAGGTTGATGCGACACGAAACACTCTCGCTTCCCGGAATGGTTCTTATGACACCTGCCCCCCTGGATATGTCGGAACGCTTGGATCGGTTACGCCTGATCCGATCGGAAAATGTCGGCCCGATCACCTTTCGTCAGTTGTTGATCCGCTTTGGCACCGCCACCCGCGCGCTGGAGGCGATCCCGTCCCTGGCCAATAAAGGGGGCCGCAAACGCCGCCTGCGCATCGCCAGCCGCGCAGAGGCACAGAGCGAGTTGGACGCGCTGACCAGAATTGGCGGCCATATGGTGCATTGGGGTCAACCGGACTATCCCGCCGCGCTGGCCGCGACCGAAGATGCACCCCCCGTGCTCAGCGTGCTAGGTCATCTTCATCTTCTGACCAAACCCTGTATCGGCATTGTTGGGTCCAGAAACGCTTCAACAAATGGCAAGCGCCTGGCACAGCAATTTGCAAAAGCATTGGGGGATGCCGGTTATTGCGTCATCTCCGGCCTGGCATCTGGCATTGATGCTGCGGCCCATTTCGGAAGCCTGTCCAGCGGCACAATCGCGGCTGTCGCCGGGGGTGTTGATGTTATCTATCCGCGCGAAAATACCGACCTGTATCACCAGATCGTCGATCAGGGGGCCGTTGTTGCCGAATTGCCGGTCGGAACGGTGGGCCAGGCCCGCCACTTTCCACGACGCAACCGCATCATATCGGGCATGGCATCAGCCGTGCTGGTGGTAGAAGCAACCCAACGATCGGGATCGCTGATCACGGCACGGCTGGCCGCCGATCAGGGGCGTGAGGTCTTTGCCATTCCCGGCTCTCCCCTGGATCCCAGAGCGCGCGGTGCGAACGACCTGATCCGAAAAGGTGCCGCGTTGATTGAAACACCAGAAGAGATGATCGGCATTTTGAACAATATGCCAGCCCCGCAACTGGACGCGCCGTCCAATCCAGAATTCATTCCGGGCACTGGCCCCCAGCCCAATGAGGAAGACCTGCTGCACGCCCGCGCCTTGATGGATCAGGCCCTGTCCCCGACATCTGTTGCAATTGATGATTTGATTGCGGATTTAAACCTAGCGCCCGCACTGGTCGCCATGGTCATCCTGGAACTGGAATTGGCGGGACTGGCCGAACGCCACCCCGGCAACCGCATTTCACGCCTTGCGCCAGAGCCGTCAAGCATCGAAAGCAACAATGAAAAACCTACAAAAACGCCGGCTTCTCTCCAGAAACAAGCGGACCTCTTCTAATCCGACCGATGAACTCTGCAAATTTGATAGATTTTGTAATCAAATAATCAAAATCACTTATATCTATTTTTACTGAAATTTTTACTGATAGTGCTTCTCATTTCCAGTCAAACATAGTTAACTGCGCAATAGAGTATGCAGGAACGGCAGAATGCCGCCTGAAATTTATCGTCTTTCTGGATTTGTCCAGGAAGCGCCCGGGGCAGGGCAAGGAAGAAGACCGAACGATGAGCGACCGCGCCGTTTCATATGAGCATTTGTTGCGTCTGGCACACCAGCGCGCCCTGGATGGTAAGGGCGGACTGGCGGCGTCTGTCGCCAAAATGTGCCTGGAATCCCGTTCAGACCTGACCGAGCGGGAATTGAGCCTGACATTTGAAATACTGCGCATGCTGATCGACAAAGTTGAGGTCGAAGTGCGCCGCAATATTTCCGATTACCTGTCAGAACGCACCGATGTGCCGAAAGACCTTATCGCCTTTCTGGCCAATGATATCGTCCATGTCGCCTATCCTATTCTGCGCAATTCAAAACTGTTGACCGACCTGGACCTGATCCACCTGATATCCGATCATGGGCATGGTCACGCCATGGCGATAGCGACCCGAACGGACCTTACCGAACCGGTCAGCGCCATTCTGGTTGCCATGAATGATGACCTGGTTGATACGACACTGGCGAAGAACCTGACCGCACAGATCGGTCATTCGGACCTGTCGCATCTGGTAGATCGGTCGGTTGAAAATGTCGGACTGCGCGCGCCCCTGGCACATCGGGGCGACTTGGGCAATGACCTGGCGCGCAACCTGTACACCGTTGTTGGGGAGGCGCTGCGCCGTCACATCGTGGAAAATTATGATGTGGATGAAGCGCTTGCCTATGAGGCGGTGGATAGTGCGGTTCTGGACGCATTGGACCGCCCTGCCCCACTGGCGGATGCGATGGGAACCGGCTGGGCCGAATTGGAGGCCCGCGGTGGTATCCTGCCTGCCACAAGATTGCTGACCCGATTGTTCCGCGATGGCCGCAGTGGGGCGGCGCTGGCATTTGCGGAACAGACGCATCTGCCATTGGATATCGCCACCTGGGTCTTTGAGCGGGCAGACGATCAAACCCTGGCCGTTGCGATGAAGGCGATTGGCATGGAGGTGGATGGATTTACCAGTGTTCTGGACCATCTGGGCCGGGGGCAAGAAAGTGACGCGCTGGACCGTCTGATGGCGTATTTTGACCGGATCGACACCAAGACTGCGGCCATGGTTGTGAACCATTGGAAGACGCGGACACCCGATTTTCGCGACTCTGACGCCTAAAACACCCTAAATTTCGCAAGATATCCAAAGACTTAGAAACGAGCAGTTGACGCTGCCTGTTCCGAATGCCAATTCTGTCACCCATGCAATACGTGATCTATAAAGGCATTTTCCACCCATGACAGGCCAAAAAGTTGTCGTCGTCGAAAGCCCGGCAAAGGCCAAGACCATTAATAAGTACCTCGGTGAGGACTTTTATGTCTTGGCATCCTATGGACATGTAAGGGATCTGCCCCCCAAGGATGGATCCGTTCAGCCCGATGAAGATTTCTCAATGAAATGGGAAGTCGACGCCCGGGCCAAAAAACGCATTGATGATATTGTTAAGGCCTGTAAGGGCGCGACATCCCTGTTCCTGGCAACGGACCCGGATCGCGAAGGGGAAGCGATTTCCTGGCACATCCAAGAGGAATTGAAGCAGCGCAAAGGCCTGGACGCGCTGCCGATGCGCCGCGTTGTCTTTAATGAAATCACCAAATCGGCCGTCACAACCGCGATGGCCAATCCGCGCGATTTGAACCAGGAATTGGTCGAAGCCTATCTGGCCCGGCGCGCGCTGGATTATCTGGTCGGATTCACCCTGTCGCCGGTTCTGTGGCGCAAGCTGCCGGGCGCGAAATCCGCCGGACGGGTGCAATCCGTCGCCCTGCGCCTGATTTGTGAGCGCGAAGCTGAGATCGAGGCCTTCAAGGCACGCGAATATTGGAGTGTTGAGGCCTTGATGGCGACGCCGGATGGTGTTCCCTTCAACGCCCGCCTGACCCATCTGATGGGCAAAAAGCTGGATAAATTTGATCTGGCTAACGAAACCGCTGCGAATTCGGCCCTGACAGCCGTGAAGTCCGGTGGCCATTCGGTCAGCGCGATTGAGCGTAAACAGGTAAAGCGGCACCCTGCCCCGCCGTTCACCACATCAACCCTGCAACAGGAAGCCAGCCGAAAACTTTACTTTGGCGCGACCAAGACCATGACCCTGGCGCAACGCCTGTATGAAGGGATCACCCTGGGCGGGGAGACTGTTGGTCTGATCACCTATATGCGAACCGACAGCACCGTCATGTCTCGCGAGGCAATCAGCGCGGCGCGTGGCATGATCAGCGATGTCTATGGCAATGACTATCTGCCATCCGGTCCGCGTCAGTATCGCAGCAAGGCCAAGAATGCTCAAGAAGCCCATGAATGCGTCCGCCCCACCGATATGCGCCGCCGCCCGGAACAGGTCGCGCGCTATCTGGATAAGGATCAGTTGCGGCTGTATGAGTTGATCTGGAAGCGCGCTGTCGCCAGCCAGATGGAAAGCGCGACCCTGGATCAGGTCGCTGTCGATATTGTCACCAAGGACAAATCTGCGACCCTGCGTGCCAATGGGTCCGTCGTGCGCTTCGACGGTTTCCTGACGCTGTATATTGAGAGCGAAGACGATAAGGACGAGGATGACGCCGACGGCGGTCGCCTGCCCAATATGAATGAAGGCGACGCCCTGTCCCTGACAAAGGCGGATGCCAATCAGCATTTCACCCAGCCCCCGCCCCGCTTTACCGAGGCCAGCCTGGTGAAGCGCATGGAAGAGTTGGGCATCGGTCGCCCCTCCACCTATGCCTCCATCCTGAAGGTTCTGCAGGACCGCGAATATGTCATTCTGGACAAGCGTCGCTTTGTTCCAGAAGATCGGGGAAGATTAGTTACGGTCTTTCTTTCTTCCTTTTACAACAAATACTTCGATTATGACTTTACGGCAGAACTTGAAGAAAAACTGGATGATGTTTCCGGGGGACGCATTGATTGGAAAACCGTCCTGCGCGAATTCTGGACGGCATTCAATGCAACGACCCAGCAGGCCTTGGAACTGTCCGGACAGGAAGTGCGCGACAAGATTGACGAAGTTTTGGGCCCGCATTTTTTCCCTGCTGACGACACGGGCAGCACCGAAGCAGCGCGCAAATGCCCATCCTGTGGCAATGGCCGGCTGGGATTGAATTTTGGCCGTTTCGGCGCGTTTATCACCTGTTCGAACTATCCCGATTGCAAATTCACCCGAAACCTGGACGAAGCCGCCAACCTGAATGGGGAGTCGCCCGATGCGACGGAATATCCCCGCATTCTGGGACCACATCCCGATACCGGGGACATCATCAGTGTTCGCCAGGGTCCCTATGGCTATTACGTCCAGGCGGGAGAGGCGGAAAAGGATGCGAAGGGCAAGGCAAAGACCAAGCCGCCCCGCGCATCCTTGCTGAAATCTATGAGCCCGTCGGAAATAGATCTGCCAACGGCCCTGCGCCTGTTAAGCCTGCCGCGCGCCTTGGGGGATCACCCGGAAAGCAAGCTGCTGGTCCAGGCCGGGATCGGACGCTATGGCCCCTATCTGAAGCATGGCGATGCCTTTGTGTCCCTGCCCGCCGATGATGATGTTCTGACCATTGGTCTGAACCGTGCCGTTACAGTGCTGGCGGAAGCAGGGCCGAAAGGAAAAGGGCGCGTTTCTGTCGCCAAGGAGCTTGGCAACCATCCCAGTGACGGTAAGTCGGTCTCTTTGGGCGCGGGACGCTTTGGTCCCTATGTGAAGCATGGCAAAATCTACGCCTCCATCCCACGCGGCACGGAACCTGATGACGTGACCCTGGAACAGGCGCTGGAGCTGATCGCAGCCAAGGCCGCTAAAAAAGCAGCCGGAAAAGCACCCACAGCCAAGACGGCCAGTGCAAAGAAAAGCACGACTAAAAAGCCCTCTGGTAAAAAATCTTCTGCGAAGAAAGCCAGTGCGAAAAAGGCGAGCGCAAAGAAGTCGGGCGCAAAAAAGTCGGGGGCGAAAAAGTCGTCAGCCCGAAAGGCGTCCTGATTTGGACAATCCAGACGACATCGCACGCGAAATCAAGGGCACACTGCCCGACAAGGCCCAGATCAAGGCCTATATCGATAACAGTGACCGCCCCCTGGACAAGCGCGACCTGGCCCGCGTCTTTGGTCTGAAAGGCGCACAACGCGCGGCCCTGCGTGATATCCTGAAAGAAATGGAAGACGACGGGCTGATCGAACGGGGTCCGAAGAAAAAGATCGCGCCAAAGGGCGCGCTGCCTGAGGTCCTGGTGCTGATCATTGATCGCCTGGATGCAGATGGCGAACCCTGGGCCCGTCCCGCCACCTGGGATGTCGAAGAAGATGGTGTCGCACCCAAAATCCTGGTTTCTGGCGGGGCTCGGAATGGTCCGGCCCCCAAGATGGGCGACCGCATACTGGGCCGCCTGCGCCGTTTGAATGATAAGAGCTACGAAGCCAGCGTGATCCGCGTATTGCAGCCTGGCCCAAGCCGCCTGTTGGGCGTGCTGGAGGAATGTCGCGGCGGTGCAACCCTGGTCCCCACCGACAAGAAGCAGAAGGAAAAGACCTGGTTCATTCATCGCGATAATATGAATGAGGCGAATCCTGGTGACCTGGTTCTGGCAGAACCCCTGCGCGGCGGACAGCGCGGCAATCACGAAGCGCGGGTTTCTGAAATCATTGGCAGGCTGGACGAACCCAAGGCCTTCAGCCTTATCGCCATTCATGCCCAGGGCATCCCAGTCGAATTTCCTGAAGAAGCCCTGGCAGAGGCGGACGCCGCGCAACCGGTCACACCGGAGGGACGAACCGACCTTCGCGACATTGCACTGGTCACGATTGACGGGGAAGATGCGCGCGATTTCGATGATGCGGTCTTCGCCGAACCAGACCCCGACCCCGCCAATGCGGGGGGCCATAAAATCCTGGTCGCGATTGCCGATGTTGCCCATTACGTGAAGCCAGAAGGCCCGCTGGATCGCACGGCCAGAGAGCGCGGCAACAGCGTCTATTTCCCCGATCGCGTTGTTCCCATGCTGCCGGAGCAATTGTCTAACAATCTGTGTTCGCTGCGCCCGGATGGGGACCGTGCCTGTCTGGCGATCCGCATGAAGATCAGCGCGGATGGCACCCTTTTAGACCGCAAGATGCTGCGCGGTATCATGCGGTCCAAGGCGCGCCTGACCTATACCCAGGTGCAGGATGCGATGGAGGGGCGCCCCCTGCCCGATATCGCACATCTGATAGAACCGGTCATCAAGCCCCTATATGCCGCTTATGACAGCCTGCTGCGGGGCCGCGCTGCGCGTGGCACGTTAGAGCTGGATATCCCGGAATTACAGGTCGTGCTGGGCGAAACCGGCAAGGTGGAGCGCATCGCGCCCCGTCGTCGTTTCGACAGTCACAAGCTGATTGAAGAATTCATGATCGCCGCCAATGTCGCCGCAGCAGAACTGTTGGAAGCGAAACGCGCGCGCGCCGTGATGTACCGCGTGCACGAACCCCCCGGCCTGGACAAGCTGGAAGGGCTGCGGGAATCTTTGGGCGCGCTGGATATCAAACTGGCCGCGACAGGCAGCTTGAAGCCCCATGATTTCACCAAGATTCTAAGCAATGTCGCCGGGACAGATCGGGCGCAACTGGTGTCGGACATGGTCTTGCGATCCCAAAGCCAGGCGGTTTACGCCCCTGAAAACCAAGGCCATTTCGGACTGGCCCTGGCGCGATATTGTCATTTCACCTCCCCCATTCGGCGCTATTCGGATCTGCTGGTCCACCGCGCCCTGATCTCCGCCTACAGCCTGGGCAAGAACGGTCTGCCCGATGAGCAGGCTCAGGAATTTGAGAAATATGGGGAATTGATCTCCAACACAGAACGCCGCGCGATTCAGGCCGAACGCGACGCGACCAATCGTTACCTGACCGCCTATATGTCAGAGCGGATCGGGGCCACTTTCTCTGGTCGTGTCACAGGCGTGAAGCGGTTTGGCCTATTCGTGCGGCTGGATGAAACCGGTGCAGATGGCCTGGTGCCGGTCAATTCCCTGCCCTATGACCGCTATTGGCATGATGAAGTATCCCAGCGCCTGATCGGTCAACATGACGGCCTGGCGTTCCAATTGGCGGAAGCTGTCACCGTAAAGTTGACCGAAGCCAACACGATCACGGGCGGCCTGGCCTTTGAAATCGTTGATGGCGGGCATATCATCAAGGACCGTAAGGAACGCACGCCCGGCCATGGTCAGGGCCCGCGCGGTGGCGCTGGTCCCCATAAGGGCCGCCGCACCCCACCCGGAAAAGGTCGCCCCAAAGGCCTAAAGAAAAAAGGCGGTAGCAAACGCAAGGCCAAATGTCCCGGTGGTTCCGGAAAGTAATGTAAATCGCGTTATTTTCCGCCGATTTACGTCGGAAATCTGCATTTAGGGCATGGCGTCAAACGCGGCCTGTGTTTATCCTGTCGGGTATTATGCAATTGCGCCCTCCTTTCTTTAAGATGGACCACCCGCCCGGAATTTTACTCGCGGTGCCAATTCTGTTGGCCGCCTGTGCATCGCAACCCGATGTTGACCCGGTTCTGTCCAGCCGCATGCATGACATGTTCCGCGCGGTCTATGTCGATGTCGACACGGTCCATATCGACCCCCTGGATATGCAGCATTTCACCCTGGCTGGACTGCAGGGCTTGCGAGGAATTGACCCTGATTTCAAGGCACTGATAGACGAGGATGAAATCGTCCTGACCCTTGATGATTCAAAAATCATATCGACCCGTCTGCTTGGTCCAACGGACTCACCACAGGAATGGGCAGATCTGGCAACATCCCTGGTTTTATATGCCAAAGCATCCGGGGCCGCCTTGGGGGACGCGCCTGAAGATGATTATTATGAGAAGTTCATCAATTCCGCCCTGCGAACCCTGGACAAGTTTTCCCGCTATGCAACGCCAAAGGCGGCGGCTGACCTGAAAGCAGAAAGAGAAGGTTTTGGTGGCATCGGTGTTACGATTGACAGCCATCCGGACGGGGCCCGAATCGTTCAGGTCGATCCTGAAAAACCCGGCGCGGGCGCGGGCCTGCTGGCCGGTGATCGGATTGTGGCGATTGACGGCATCCGTATCGCTGGCATGTCGGTGCGACAGATGGAACGGCTGTTGCGGGGGCCCATTGATAAACCGGTGCAACTGACCATTGTTCGTGCCGGCTTACCGGAACCCCTGGCCGTGACCGCAGGGCGCACCCGAATCGTGCCCAACACCGTAATTCTGGAACCCAATGGTGACCACGCCATCATTCGGATTTCCAGTTTCAATGAGCGCACATCCAAGCGTTTATCCGAAGCTGTCAGTCAGGCGCACCAGGATATCGGCCCGGACCTGTCTGGTCTGATCATCGATTTGCGCGGCAATCTGGGGGGGCTGTTGGATCAGGCCATCGATACGTCTGACCTGTTTCTGGATTCCGGCCTTATTTCTCGATCGGACGGGCGACATCCGGAAAGCCACCAGCGGTTCATGGCGGAATTGGGGGATATTGCCGCCGGATTGCCCATCATCGTCTTGATCAATGGGGCTTCGGCCAGTTCTGCGGAAATCCTCGCCTCTGCGCTGCAAGATCATGGCCGTGCCGTCCTGGTTGGCATGAACAGTTTTGGCAAGGGCAGCATCCAGACAGTGCTGGATATGCCCAATAGGGGGGAATTATATGTGACCTGGGCCCGGTTTGTCGCCCCCAGTGGCTATGCCCTGCATCGTATGGGCGTTATGCCGACAATCTGTACCAGTGGCGCTTCAGATGCGGTCAGCACATTGAACATCGCCCTGGGGAATGGTCCAGACGGCGCACGCAGCCTGCTGATGCAGCGACGCAGTGCTGATATCAATGACGAGGCGGCTGTAAAACACGTTCTGTCTCTGTGCCCCTGGGAGCCGCATGCTTCAGGAGATATTGATTTGTCGATTGCGGAATTGCTGTTGGATTCACCCACATTGTTGCGGCGCGCCCTGGAAATCGCGCAGGCACCGGATGGTGCGTGATATGGATGCCACAGACCCACCCCCCATGCCCGTCACCCCAACTGAGGCGGCCAGCCTGGTCATTCTGCGCGGGCCCGTGGAAGCGCCCGACGTGCTGCTGGGACGCCGTCGGGACACCGCCCGTTTCATGCCGGGCTATTTCGTCTATCCGGGCGGGGCTGTTGATGCACCAGATGTTGCGCTGGCCGCTAGTGACTGGCCGGGAAGTCGCTTTCATGCCGCTGCGATTCGCGAAACCTGGGAGGAAGCGGGCGTCAGCTTGGCCAGACCCGGCACTCTGCACGCGGATCTGGTCACTCTGGATCCTTGTTTTTCTGCCCTGAATGCCATGGGGCTGCGCCCCGCGTCGGAGGCATTGCAGTATATCGCCAGGGCCATAACCCCACCGACATCCCCCATTCGGTTCGATACCCGGTTCTTTCTGACCGGCACAGAGGACATGCATGGTACCGCGACTGCCATTGGAGAATTGCCCGAAGTCGTCTGGATGCCGGTCGTTTCCGCCCTTTCCAGCACGAAATTAAGCGGCGTCACCAAGTTTGTTCTGGGGGAGGCCCTGAGCCTGTGGCAGCGCGGCGAGGGCCTGTTTGAGCCAAGCCGCCCGGTGCGCGTCTATACCTATGAACACGGTGCCAGACTGATCCGACGCGAGTCCCAGTCGGACGGATTGGCCTGAGAAACGCTTTGTGTTGGATATACGCTTGACATCACGGGCCGCACGGCTATCTTCCAGCACCGTTGAAAGCGGCGCACCCGACAGGCGGGGGGCGACGTATTAAGTAGAAAAGGATTACTCCGATGGCTAAACCCGCGACCATTCGCATCAAATTGGTAAGCACCGCCAATACTGGTCATTTTTATGTGACCAAGAAAAACCCGCGGACCATGACGGAAAAGATGGAATTCACGAAATACGACCCGATCGTGCGCAAGCATGTGGCGTATAAAGAAAGCAAGATGAAGTAATCTTACCGCCCACCCTTTTGGGGGGCGAAAATGCTGAAAAGCCGCTCTTTGGGCGGCTTTTTTGCGTTGCAAATCATGTGTCGGACGTCTGTCCCTTATGACAGCGGGATCGCCTTACAATAGACACCCCGTTGCGACAGGGTTGTACAGATCGTGGCGGCCTGGCCCTGGTTAGCGACCGGTCCGGCATGCAGGCGATAGAATATCCCCTTGCTGCCCAGGTCGACGCGACGAATGATCGGCCGCAACCCATCCAGTTGATCACGATTCCCGTTCATCAGGATTTTCCATCCTTCCTCTGCACGGGCTTGATCCTTGTAAGATGCCAGATGCAACCCGAAGGTTCCCGGTGTTACCGCAGCACCGCTTTGGGCAACGCCCTGCTGCGCTGTTGTATCCGTCGCCATGCTGGATTGCGGCGGGGTCGTCGGTGCCGCCTGCATGGGCTGTGTGTCCTCTCCAGCCTGCGGGATACCTGCGATCATGCCCAACGCCTTTGGACCGGTGGGCGATTGGCTGTCGCCCTGCATCACCGGCATCTGGTCTGGCTGCTCTGCCTCCATCACAACCTGGCCTTGGGGGGGCACAGCGGTTCCTTCCGGCATCATGGCCGATTGCCCGGTCCGGCTATAGCTTTGCAAGCGCCGAATGACCGGTGGACCACCTGCACTGTCGCGGGCGATCAGCGTCACGTAATTCCCAATCTCTGGCGCATACAGGAAGGTAACCTCATCCGGCGTTTCGCGACCACAGCCAATGCGATAGACCGCAAAAGTGCCGGCGGGAACCATCGCCGATTCCAATCCGCCGGTGACGCATTGCCAATCATATTCCCAGGCATAGGGCGGCACATCCGTATCAACGGTGGATCGAAACGTGATTTTTCCGCCGGGCTTCAAGGGGAACATCGACCCCTGCATATCCGTAATAAGACGCTTTCCATTGCCACGGTCCGGACTGGACCATTCCAGGGCAGGCAGCAGGGGATTGGCATCTGTGATCTGGCTTTCACCGCCCGATGACCGCCATGCGATGCGCCCTTCTTCAACGATTGCCGCAACCTCCCAGGTGACATCAGGATTGTCATAGGTGAAGCGGTCCCCTGGCTGTAATCGGGGCAAGGCGCTGGCTGCCATCTGAACCTGTGTCAGTTGTTGCTGCGACATGCCGTTTGGGGGCGCTTCCTCCCCCAGGCCGAGACACGCCGACACGGTTAGGCACAGGGCAGACAGATAGACCAGGGAAACGGCGCGTGATGGAGCTTTATGCGGCATTGAACCTGCCCTCCCCGATCACTGTGGCGGCGGAGTTGGCCCGCCAAACAGGAATGATCCAGGTATCTCAAAACTATTGGCGCTGGGCGTCGACGTCACCGAAATTGCATTCACTTCCTCAACACCGGCAACCGGAACCGGACTTTGCGCAAGCGTCGGCGCGGCCACGGGGGTGACAGAAGGCGTCGCCGGTTCAGCCGTTACAGGCTGTGTCACAATCGGATCTTGGACCACTGCGGAAACAGGTTCTGTAACCAGCGCCGGGCTTGCAGACTCCACAGCAGGAACAGCCGCGACAGACCGATCCAACGGGCCCTGAACAGCCGCAGCGTCTTCTCCTGAAACACTGGGTTCAGAGGAGTCGCCAAAAAGACGACGCACAGAACTGAACAAACTCTCCGATTCCTCAGTGGTTTTGGTTTCGGCGGTCTTGGTTTCGGGTGCGGTCTCATTGACAGGCTGAACACCCGACTCAGATGTAACCGCAACAGGTGACGGTTCACTGATTGGCGGTGCAACACGGGCGGTGCTGACGTCAGGACCCTCGACGGCGGTCGTTGCGGCACTATCCAGCGTGGGAGTCAGGGGTGCCATGCCCGTCGTTGGGGCTGGAACGGTTTCTGGTTCAGCGGAGTCGGATTCTGGTGGCGGCGTAATCGTCGAAGCAGGCGCGGTTGGTTCAGCCGGTGCCGCCAAAGGTTCCGCCGCGGGAAGCGGCTCTGGCGCTTCTGATTCCAACTTGTTTTTCATCTGACGCGACTGCACATCTTCCAGGGGCGGCAGTTCCTGCACATCCCCGTCATTGCTCTTATAAAACTCAAGGTCCTCAATGACGTCGACATCCAGCTTCATAAAGCCCGGCGTCATCAGGCCCATCGCAGTCGCCAATTCATATACGGCGATGCGGGTGTCGTAATCTGCCCGGATCAGGTTCTGTTCCGCCTGGAAAACCTCATTTTCTGCATCCAGCACGTTCAGGGTCGTTTCCTTCCCCGCAGACCGTAACTTCTGCCGGGCGACAAAAACTTCCTGCGCAATGGAAACCGCATTGAACAGCAATTCCTTACGCTCGGACGTATTCTGATATTTCGTCCAGGCTTGGCGCACCTGGCGTTCAACCTCACGCTGGGTGCGATCAGCGGCAGCCAATTGTTCCAGCCAGCTTTCCTGCGCACTGGCGACAGCGGCATCTGTGCGGAAGCCAGAGAAGATTTCCCAGCTGGCCTCAATCAACACCGCCATGTCCTTATCGACATTGCGGGTGCCACTGACATTGCTTTCATAATTCATGCGCCCAACAGCACTAAGGCTGGGCAGATAGGCACCGCGTTCCGCCTCAATCGTGAAACGGGCGCTTCTGGCCAGAAATTCCCGGCCGGTTATCAAGGGGTTTTCATCCCGGGCAATATACAGCGCGTCATCAATGGTCGCCGGGATAACTTCCATCGGCACCGGTTCTAGGCGCATCTGGGTAATGTCGGGTGCCGAATCGAAGGACTGAATATAAGAAGCCACAGCCTGACGCAGTTGCCCTTCCAGGTCGACGCGGGCCTCAATCGCCAATTGCAGACGCGATTTCGCCTGCAACACGTCAACTTCAATCCCTGCGCCGCGCTCAACCCGTTCTGTTTCCAGATTCAGTTGCTCCCGGATTGTGCGTTCCCGGGCGCGGGCGACACGAATCAGCTCATTCAGGCGCAAAACCCCCAGATAGGCTGTGATACCCTGCAACATGACGGTTTGAACCGTGCTTTCCAGCGCATAGGCAACGCTGTCGCGCGCCATCAAGGCAGAAGACACACGATTAACGGTGCCGCCACCATCGAACAGAACCTGCCGGATCTGGATACCCAAAGCTTTGAATTCCTGGAAATCCCCCTGGGTCCCCGCTGCCCGCGTCGCAGTATTGGAAACCAGTTCTTTCCCAAGGCTGCTGGTCGCGGTCACGGTCGGCAAATAGCCGGACCGGGCGCTGCGCACAGACTCTTGCGTGCGGCGCAAAATTGCCCGTTGTTCTTCAATTCTTGGATTCGTTTGGATAAGGGACCGCAGTTCTTCCGCCATCAACTGGGCCTGGGCCTGCGGGCTGTTTGCCGTGGACAGAACGCAGAAAGACAACGCGCCAACACACATGCCGCGTACAGCCAATCCAAAACCGTTCAAATTTCTAGCCACCGACGCCCCTCTATACCCCTATTCTTCGCTTAATGCCCTGATTCTTACTCAATGCAATAAACGAAACCGCCAACCATCTTATTCTTACCAGATAGATGGGCAGTCTACCAACAGACTCTTACCGCTCCCGGAATGCTTCATGCTGTAGTTTCAGCACGGGCCTGACCATATAATCAAGCACAGTTCGCGTTCCTGTATGGATGTCAACCGTCGCTTCCATTCCAGGTGTGATCGGAAAGTCCCCTTCTTGTGTCCCTAAATACGTCTTATCTGTCCGC
>PAQY01000005.1 GCA_002709955.1 Rhodospirillaceae bacterium | reverse complement strand
AGGGACCAAAGGCGCTGTTTGCGGCGCTCCGGGCCGCGTCGCCTTCCGCTTGCGATGCCCCGCATCGCTTCGCGAAACGCTCCTAACCGGAGCACCGCAAACAGCGTCCTGGTCGATCCCAAATAACCGCGCACCACACTAGACTTTCGGGCATAGGAGGTCCCCCAATGGCAGAATCATACCCTGACCCGGTTGTTTTCGACACGCGCCCGGATGCGACGCTGGCCGTCACCCGCGGGACGGTTCGTCTGTTGCGGAATATGGGTATGGCCTGCCTGACGGAGGTTTCCCTGAATACCGGCCGTCGGGTCGATGTGTTGGCGCTGGATAAAAAGGGGCTGGCAACGGTTGTGGAGGTCAAATCCTCACTTGAAGATTATGCCGTGGATGCGAAATGGACCGAATATCTGCCCTTCTGTGACCGGTTTTACTTCGCCGTACCGATAACATTTCCAATCGAGATTCTGCCAGACTCCGTGGGCCTGATCATTGCAGATGCCTATGGCGCATCCATCGAACGGTCCGCCGCAGAGGGGTCCATGAATGGCACCCGTCGAAAGGCGCTGACGCTGCGCTTTGCCCGGTTGGCCGCAGACCGTGTTGCCGATCTGATGGATCCAAAGCTTACGGCAAAGCGGAGTTAAGGCAGAACAGATTTAAGGCTGTCCATCGCCTCGATCAATGCGCGCATGATGCCAGGTTCAGTCGCAGAATGGCCCGCATCATCTATGATTTTCAACCGTGCATCTGGCCAGGCTGATACCAGGTCATACGCAGAGGTCGGCGGGCAGACCACGTCATAGCGTCCCTGAATGACAATGCCTGGAATGCCATGCAGGCAATGGACGTTTTCAAGCAATTGATTTTCACCCAGGAACAGCCTGTTGGCGAAATAATGCGCCTCCAGCCGTGCCAAAGGCAGTGCCGCATCGCGGAATCCGACAGACCGCAGACTGTCGGCATTCGGGCGCAGGGTTGAACAGACGGCCTCATACCGGCTCCAGATCTCCGCTGCGATGCCGTGCACCGCCTCCTTGGGATCGTTCAGACGCCGCAAATAAGCCGCCAGGGGGTCGGCGCGCTCCTCCACGGTTAAATGCCCGATAAAGCGGGCATGTTCTTCCGGGAAAAATGTCCCCATGCCGTGCAGGAACCAGGACACTTCCTTGGGACGGCACAGAAAGATTCCCCGCAAAACCAGGGCCTGTACACGATCAGGATGGGTTTGCGCATAGGCCAGGGCCAGGCTGGACCCCCAGGACCCGCCGAAGACGACCCAGGACTCAATCCCCAGCATCTCACGCAGCGATTCAATATCCTTGATCAATCGACCAGTATCATTATTGCGCGTTTCCGCCGCCGGGCGCGATCGACCTGCGCCGCGCTGATCGTGCAGAATGATGCGATAGAATTCCGGGTCGAAAAACCGCCGATGGCCGGGCGTGGTTCCCGCCCCTGGTCCGCCATGCAGGAAACAGACGGGCACTCCCTCAGGGTTGCCGCTCTCCTCCCAATAGATACTATGGGGCGGTTCCACGTCTAAGTGGCCGCTGCGGATGGGATCAATGGCTGGATACAGCCGATCTCGGGACATAATGGGTCCTGTCGATGGGATTAAAAAGGAGCAACTGCAGTGCAGTATGGCCTGTACACGTCGGGGGTGCAAAGCCGATTATCACGGCGAATGGCGTTGCGGATCGGACTGGGGGGCGGTGCCCTTCTGAGCCTGGGACACCAGACAGGGCTGGCCGCACCGGATGGCCCCCTGTCCTTTCTGGCGACCGTTATTGCCGTTGATGATGGTCGATCCGTGCGACTGACCGATGGGCGCCGGATCATCATGCCCCATATTCTGCCCCCTGGACCGGACCGCCACACCCCAATGACAGACACAACCCCAATCCGTCAGGCCGCCCAGGGGTTGGCGGATTTGGTGCTGGGGCAACAGGTGCGCGTCGACCTGGATGCCATCGCCCAGGATCGCTATGGCCGTCTGCGCGCAAGACTGTCGCTGAAGGAACAGGATGTCGCCGCCCTGCAGGCGCGAAACGGATGGGTGCGGGTCTTCCCGGAGCCCGGCGCTGACCTGCACAAAATCGGCCCCCTGTTGGCCGCAGAAACAGCCGGTCGGACAGCGATGGCGGGATTCTGGAAATCCCGTTATTTTCAGGTCCATCCAGCCGAGTCTTTTGAAAGCGGCTCAGACCGCTTTGAGATTCTGTCTGGTCGCCCCCGGAATGTGACCCAAATCGGCAACCGCGATCATCTGGAATTCGGCGCGGACTGGAGAACCGATTTCACCGCCGGGTTGGACCGGTCGCTGCGAAAGACGCTTGATCCCGAAACACTGATCAACACGCCTATCGAACTGCGCGGCTGGATACGCCACTGGAACGGCCCCTTCATGGACGTCACCCAGCCAGGCCAGATCCGTCTGTTATAGATGCTCCCCCGCATCCATCAACAAATCGGCTGGCAGATCGACGCGGCGCTCGATGGAAACCTTAAGCTTTTGCAGCGCACGGGATTCCAATTGCCGCACCCGTTCCTTGCTGACGCCCAGAACCTTGCCCAATTCTTCCAGCGTCGCGCCGTCTTCGACCATGCGACGACGATGGATAATGGTCTGTTCCCGCTCCGTCAGTTCACCAATCGCTTCCGCCAACCAGCGGGACCGGCTCTCAGCATCCCTCAGCCCCGTCACAACCTCTTCCGGGTTTGGTCCTTCATCCTGCAGGAAGCCGATCCATTCCTCCTCACCGTCCTCACCGACATGGGCGTTCAGGGATTGGTCGCCCGCAGACATGCGACCTTCCATCTGTTCCACATCGCCGACATTCACATTCAATTCCTTGGCGATCTTAAGCCGCTGGGCAGGGGTCATTTGTGTGGCAGAGGCATCTGATATCTTAGCCCGCAGCCGACGCAGATTAAAAAACAGGGATTTCTGAGCAGCCGTAGTACCCGTGCGCACAATCGACCAATTGCGCAGAACATAATCCTGCATGGCAGAGCGGATCCACCAACTGGCATAGGTCGAAAACCGCACATCCCGTTCCGGTTCAAACCGCGCTGCGGCCTGCATCAGACCGACATTGCCTTCCTGAACCAGATCGCCCATCGGCAGACCATAATTGCGGAAGCGCGACGCCATGCTGATAACCAGACGGGTATAGCAATTAACCAGCTCATGCAGAGCCTTCTCGTCCTGCTCATCCCGCCACAGGCGCGCCAGATCCATTTCATGATCGCGCGATAACAGCGGTTGTTTCATGGATTGGCGGATATAGCGAACATTCGCGCGCTGGGTTGCTGGATCGTCGAGATGTGCCATCTTACCTGCTCCTGCTGAGGTCTGTCTGTGTTGACGTTGCGGGCCAGTGTTTCAGATCATCTGCCCGCTCACACCCGGATCAATCCCGCAGATCGAGCGCTTTGGCCTACCTTGACGATACGTCACAGCAGCCCGATTGGATCATGTTGCGGTGCAACGGTAGCATGGACCCTTCACAATCCATGGACACGATCCCGTGATCCCGGAATTCGGAGGCACTGTCGTGTAACAGCATAATGCTGCGCAGGGTGCTTTTTTATTCTTCAAGCTCATGCTGCGCATGATGCTTATGTATGTATTCAGCTCATGCTGCGCAGGATGCTTTTTTATTCTTCAAGCTCATGCTGCGCATGATGCTTTAGATTTCCACCCGCTGTTCAATTTCTCCGGTCACGGCCAGACGAACAGCGGCAAGCCGGCCGCCACGCCCGGCCCCGCTGTCGATGGAGATTGTATATTCCCCCTCAACAATGCCGCTGGCATCCGGATCATAACCCCGCACGATGCGCTGGAACCCGCGATAGGGGCGATTGATTTCAGTAAAGCTGCGGGCTGCCCACCAGAAGGAATCCGCCTGTCGGGCCAGGGGCTTGTCGATATCCAGCCCGGCATGGACAAACAACAGCGCCCCATCATCTGTATAGGCCGCCCGCTTCAGGGCATTCTGCAACGCGTCATGACCGGGCAAGGCCCGTGCCGCCTGGCGCAGTCGATTGGTCCAATAGGTCAGGGCCAAAGTCCCTTCCTTTGCCTGAAGCGCACCTTCTTCGGGATTGAACCCCAGGGCCTGCATCATCGAACCCATGCCGCGCTGAAGCATCCAGGTCAGAACCTCAGCCGGGTTTGGGGCGAATTGCAGTTGCATCAGCTTCCACCACATTTCCTCCTGCGCGCCCCGCAGATAGACCAGATCGTCCACATGCCGGAAGGGATCGAAAGACAGAAACCAATTGCGAAACCGCAGCAATTCTTCCAGCACACCCGGACCATCGGTGCCATAGCCCCAGTAATTGCCCAGATACACGACCCGATCGCCAAAGCGGATGTCTTCGGCGATGGTGTCATGCAGCGCCATCAATTTATTTGAATCGCCATGAATTGCGCCAATCGCCCAGACCCTGTCAGTGGCGCGCAACACGGTAAATCGCTCGGATTGGCTCATGGATCAACTGAGGATGTTGTTATCAGGACGGCACCTGCCCTGTCGTAGCCGACCATGGCACAGACAACGCAGGCGCAGCCTATCATTCCGAAACCGGGGGGGACAGAAAATTCAGGCCCGCCCCCAGATCGGGAACGGGCCTTTATCTTCTTTTGCACTGTCACCATCATGCGGTGCTGGCATGGGCTGAAAAATGCCGGAATTAGGCGGCGGCCTTTTCCATCATTTCTTCCAGTTTCAATGCCGCTTCTTCTTCGCCCAGCTCTTCAACAGCGGCGAATTCACGGGCCAAACGGTCCAGCGCCGCCTGATACAATTGGCGTTCGCTATAGGACTGGTCCGGCTGGTTTGCGTTGCGGAACAGGTCACGCACGACCTCTGCAATCGCGACCGGATCGCCGGAATTGATTTTTGCTTCATATTCCTGGGCCCGGCGGGACCACATGGTGCGACGCACCCGGCTTTTGCCCTTCAGGGTTTTCAGCGCGGCCTTCATCATGTCAGGCGACGACAATTTGCGCAGGCCGGACATATCCGCCTTCGCAACCGGCACCCGCAAGGTCATGCGGTCCTTGTCGAATTCAATGATGATCAATTCGATCTTCTGGCCGGCGATCTCTTGATCTTCGACGCCCAGCACTTTACCAACCCCGTGGGTCGGATACACAACGAAATCACCTTTGGTATACGCACTTTTCTGTGACATTTTTGGTTCCTTGTACCCATCCATCGTGTGTCGCACCGGTCGTCTTCTGGGGGTCTGGATTGGCACCCGTTCCC
The DNA here is from genome assembly GCA_002709955.1 of Rhodospirillaceae bacterium. GTDB lineage: Bacteria > Pseudomonadota > Alphaproteobacteria > UBA8366 > Aestuariispiraceae > Pacificispira. Next base: position 210,380 of record PAQY01000005.1, on the reverse strand, counting down.
AAGACTCCGTCGATATCACGCCTATGCCCGATCACCCCATTGAAGTGCTGACGGGACTGCCAGCACTCATCCGGTTATGATCGCCCGCCTATCACTTTAGCCATTTTCCTGGATCTGATGGGCCGACCAAGGGTCAAAAGCTAAAAATACAGACCGAAAAAGCCACCGCCGAAACCGTATGATTTCAGACAACTGGCCGCACATTTGTCGGAAAGAGTTGCCAGACCAGCAACCATTCAGCCCATCTTTCACCTCTGTTACTCACACAGGCGACGCTGAGAGATTAGACCGAAAACTCTCCATATCTATCTCTATAATAGCACAAAAATTAGGGTGTTCCGAGTCCCTAATGACGTTATGTCGCGCTTTTTTTGTGCACCGCACGCTAAAAAGCCGATCTTAAAAGTCGTCAATCCCGGTTGCAGGGGCTAATCCGCAAGGCCCAGTGGCCTGTCGTTAGCTGCCCTCACCCGGCTCGGAAGAGAAGTAATTCTTGAACTTATCGGGCACGCCCTGCCATTCCTCAGCATCCGCTGGGGCAACGCCTTTTTGCGTGATCACCGGCCATTGCTCAGAATAGGTCTTGTTCAATTCCAACCACTTATCCGCCTCGGACTCGGTATCAGGCAGGATCGCTTCGGCGGGGCATTCCGGTTCACAGACGCCGCAATCGATGCATTCATCGGGATGGATGACCAGCATGTTCTCGCCTTCATAGAAGCAGTCCACAGGACAGACTTCCACGCAGTCCATGTGTTTGCATTTGATGCAATCTTCGGTGACGACATAGGTCATTTCGGTCCCTCTCATTCCATGATACGGCCTTGGTGCGGAGCCTTGCCCCGCGAGACCCCTGTCTGATATTAGACTTCACCCTGTCTTCGCAACTGATTTCGTAAGGTCCATGGCACAAACACCCCCCAAATCGACTGAAAGTGACGCCGACCCCCGTCGCCATGCGCCAGCCACCCTGCGCAATCGCGATGCCATTCTGGCCGTCCTGCCCCAGGCATTCGGCAGCGCGTGCCGAATACTGGAGATCGCATCGGGCACCGGGGAGCATGCCGCCCATTGCGCGCCCGCTCTGGCGAAAGCGGCCAAGGGCGGCTTTATCTGGTATCCCAGCGATTGGGATGCGGCAAACCTGCCCGGCATCGACGCCCATGCGAAGGCGGCGATGGCAGACAGCGGCCAGCCCGGCTGTATCGCGCCCGCCCAGCGCATCGATGTGTCGCAGGCCGACTGGACCCCCCACTGGACCCAACCGGGACAGGCCGGCCCCATTGAGGCGATGTTTTGTGCCAATATGATCCATATCGCCCCCTGGGCGGCGGCGGAAGGTCTGTTTTCCGGCGCGGGTCGGCTGCTGCCACAGGGCGGCACATTAACCCTGTATGGCCCCTATCGCCGCAATGGGCTGCATACCGCGCCCAGCAATGCGGAGTTTGATGCCTCCCTGCAGTCGCGCGATCCAAGCTGGGGCGTGCGCGATCTGGAAGGGGAGGTCGTGCCCCTGGCCCAGCGCAGCGGCCTGTCCCTGCATAAAATAGAAACCATGCCCGCCAACAACCTGATCGTCATCTTCCGGAAGGACTAGGACCATGCGGCTTTCCCTGTTCAGCAATGCCCTGGTCGCGGTCCTGGTCGGCTTTGGCGGCAGCGTCGCCATCGTGCTGGCAGGCGTTCAGGCCGTCGGCGCGACCCCGGCGCAAAGTGCCTCCTGGATCAGCGCGCTGTGTCTGGCGATGTTTGTCACCAGCACAACCCTGTCGGTCCTGCACCGCATGCCCATCGTCACCGCCTGGTCGACGCCCGGTGCCGCGCTGATCGCCGCCACCGCGATTGGCGGGGTGCCAACCTATTCCATTGAGGTCGCGGTCGGGGCCTTCCTGTTTGCCGCCGCCCTGATCATGCTGAGTGCCGCCGTGAAGCCGCTGGCGACCCTGATTGCCAAAATCCCCAGCGCCCTTGCCTCTGCGATGCTGGCAGGTGTGCTGATCGGCTTTTCCATCGCGGTCTTTGATCAGGCGGCACAGGATCCGCTGCTGGTGCTGCCCCTGGTCGCGGTCTTCCTGATCGTGCGCATGGTCAGCGCCACCTGGGCGGTGATCGCCGTGCTGGGGGCCGGGGTCGCCTGGGCCGCCATTCTGGGCAAGATCGCGCCGATGACGGGCGGGATCGAATTGACCAGCCTGGAACTGATCAGCCCCGTCTTTGACCCGGCCGCCCTGATCGGGCTGGGCCTGCCGCTGTTTCTGGTGTCCATGGCGTCCCAGAACCTACCAGGCTTTGCCGTGCTGCGGGCGGCGGGCTATGAACCCCCCACGCGGTCCGCCCTGGCGGTAACGGGCCTTGCCTCCCTGCTGACCGCCCCCTTTGGGGCCCATACCACGACCCTGGCCGCGATCACCGCCAGCCTGTGTACCGGGCCAGACACCCATCCAGACCCGAACAAGCGCTGGATCAGCGGCATTTTCTATGGCCTGGGCTATCTGATCCTGGCAGGCGTTGGCGTGTCGGTCGTGGCAGGCTTTGCCGCCCTGCCCACCGGCGTCATCGTCACCGTCGCAGGCCTCGCCCTGATCGGCCCCCTAATGGGCAGCCTCAGCGCCGCCCTCGCCCCCGAAGCCACCCGCTTCCCCGCCGTCCTGACCCTAACCGCCACCGCCTCGGGCCTGACCCTATTTGGCATCGGCAGCGCCTTCTGGGGCCTGGTGCTGGGGTTATTGGCATTGGGGTTGGATAAGCTGGCGAAGAAAATGCGCGACTGACGCCGGAAGATTTACCGCAAAGGGCGCGGAGGAGGCGCGGAGGACGCAAAGACAAGCCCTGTGTCGTCTTACCCGCGAAGGCGGGTATCCAGGGCCACAGGCACCAATCCCGCCTGCCGCCCTGAATCCCGGATCACGTCCGGGATGGCGAAATTCTCGCAAATACGCATCCTCACCCTGAGGAGCGGAGCGTCTCGAAGGGGGAGCCTTCTGGAAGCTCCTCGCTTACAGCCCCTCCTTCGAGACGGCGCTAGCGCGCCTCCTCAGGATGAGAATGGGGCGGTTTGGAATTTTGTGTGCCAGGCCGCTCTGCGCCCTTTGCGCCTTCTCTGCGCTCTTTGCGATTACTCTTCAAAGGTGGGAACGCGGAGGACGCAAAAACAATCCCTGTATCGTCTTACCCGCGAAGGCGGGTATCCAGGGCAGCACGTTCCTATTTTGCCTGCCGCCCTGGACCCCGGATCAGGGTCCGGGGTGACGATGGGGTAGATACAAACTCCCTCACCCTGAGGAGCGGAGCGTCTCGAAGGGGGAGCCCTCTGGAAGCACCGCGCTTGCAGCCCCTCCTTCGAGACGGCGCTAGTGCGCCTCCTCAGGATGAGAATGAGGCGGTTTGGAATATTGTGCGCCTGCCCCTCCGCGTCCTTTGCGCCTTCTCTGCGTTCTTTGCGCTTACTCTTCAAAGGTGGAAACGCGGAGGACGCGAAGACAAGCCCTGTATCGTCTTACCCGCGAAGGCGGGTATCCAGGGCAGCCCGTTCCTATTTTGCCTGCCGCCCTGGACCCCGGATCACGTCCGGGGTGACGAAATTCCCGCAAATACGCATCCTCACCCTGAGGAGCGGAGCGTCTCGAAGGGGGAGCCTTCTGGAAGTACCGGACTTATAGCCCCTCCTTCGAGACGGCGCTAGTGCGCCTCCTCAGGATGAGAATGAGGCGGTTTGGAATATTGTGTGCCAGCCCCTCTTCGTCCCTGTGCGGATGCGTCAGTACATATGCTGGCCGCCATTGATGGACAGGGTGGAGCCGGTGATGAATCCACCCTCGTCAGAGACCAGGAATTTTACGCCGCGTGCGATTTCTGAGGCTTGGCCGAGGCGGCCGACGGGGATTTTGGCGACGATTTTGTCCAGCACGTCGGCGGGGACGGCGCGGACCATGTCGGTGTCGATATAGCCAGGGGCAATGGCGTTGACGGTGATGCCGACGCGGGCCCCTTCCTGGGCCAGGGCCTTGGTGAAGCCATGGATGCCCGATTTGGCGGCGGCATAGTTGACTTGGCCATATTGCCCGGCCTGACCATTGACGGAGCCGATATTGACGATGCGGCCGAATTTGCGTTCGCGCATGCCGTCAATGACTGCGCGGCAACAGTTGAAGCAGGAGCCCAGATTGGTATCCAGCACCGCCTGCCATTGTTCCGCATTCATACGGTGCATGGTGCCGTCGCGGGTGATCCCGGCATTGTTGACCAGAATTTCGATGGGGCCCAGATCCGCCTCGATCTGTTTTACCGCCGCTTGTACTGCGTCAAAGTCCGAGACGTCGAATTTATAAACCGCAATGCCGGTTTCCGCCTTGAAGGCATTGGCCTTTTCATCATTGCCGGCATAGGCCGCCGCAACGGTATAGCCAGCCTCTTTCAATCCTGTGGAGATCGACGCGCCAATGCCGCGCGTTCCGCCCGTTACCAATGCCACTCTGCTCATCTTGATATGCCTCCCAGTTATTGTGACCTGTCCATCGTCGTTGCGACGGAGCATTTCTGCCAGATTTGTCCCTAACCCATTTGGGGCCGCTTGGGGCCCGTGTCCACTGTGGCACAGTCTGTTTTAGAATGCGACACTCCGGTTCGGGCGCTAACCCTTTTGTTTCGACAGGCTGCGGATCACCAGCGTCAGCTCGTCGCGCTCATAGCTTAAATCCTCAACATCGCCAGGATCGTCGGTTTTTGCCAGCCGCGCCTTGATCTGGCGCAAGACTTTTTCCAATTCCTGCACCATCAGGGCGCGCTCTCCGGCGGTGACGTCTTCCAGCACCACCTCCTGCTCCATCATCAGATTGGCAAAGGCGTCCATGTCGGATTTGCCCAGATCCACCAGCTTGGCATCCAGGTCGACCCAGACATCTTCCCATTTATCATACAGGGTTTTCAGCGCCGATCCGCGCCCGCCGCCGTGGGAAGACAGGGTTTCTTCCATGCCCACCATCAGGCGGACAAATTGCCAAACATCCAGGGTCACATCCGCCATGGGGATCCATCCTTCATTACCAGAACTGCGTTTCTTGAACTCATTGCGCAACCTACGCCGGTTGACCGGATCAGAAAAGCACCACGCAAAACCGACAGGGCGTAAGCGAAACGTCAGGAAATCGTCCAAAATCCGTAACAGAAGCCTGATAGCTAGACAGGCTAGGATGGCATTTCGTCATCGCACAGGAAGGTCAGAGCCATGATGATCGACGCCCAGACTTACGACGGACAAGATGTGCTGGACACGGTTGGGGAAGACGTTGCTGCCGCCTTCGCCTCCATCGAGGGTGAAATCCAACAGGTTGGCCATTGGATGGATGATGCCTTTGGCGAGATCGAGGCGGACGCCGCCCGGTATGCCCCGATGCTGACCAGCGTGGCCCGCCCAATGCGCGGCACATTGGCGTTGGGTGTCGCCCTGTTCACGCGCATGACAGCGGTCATGCCCCGGCACCGCCTGATCAACCGGTAACCATATCCCGGTTCACTTCCGCCCCCATTCGGAAAAGCTTCCCGACGCGGACGAGTCGCGCTAATTTCAGGCTATGAACTTTTTCCGCAGCCTTACCCAGCCGCGCCGCAAGACAGCGCCGGCCCCAACGGAAACCCGCGTGACCGTGCCCTTGAACGGGCAGGAAACGGATGTGGTGCTGCGCCGACATCCCCGGGCACGACGCCTGAAATTACAAGTTGATGGCAAGCTGGGCCTGCCGGTCCTGACCCTGCCGCCCGGCGTGACAGAGGCGGAGGGCCTGTCCTTCCTGAACCGCAATGCAGGGTGGACCCAAAAGCGGATGCAAACGCTGCCGGAAAAGGTGACCTTCGCCCCCGATGTGATTTTCCCGTTTCGCGGTCAGGACCTTAAAATCGATCACCGGCCCGATGCGCGGGGAACGGTTTTCATCGAGGGGGACCGATTGATTGTGTCAGGCGGGGCGGAACATCTGAGCCGCCGGGTCACAGATTTCTGTAAAAAGGAAGCCAAGGCAGCAATTAAGCCGCTGGCCGGACATATGGCCGCAGAATTGGGTCGAAAACCCAACCGGATCACAGTCCGGGACCAGCGAACCCGCTGGGGGTCCTGTGCCGCGAATGGGGATTTATCCTTCAGCTGGCGTCTGGTCCTTGCCCCGCCGGATATCTTGGATTACGTCGTAGCCCATGAGGTCGCGCATCTGGTTCATATGAACCATTCCGCCGCCTTCTGGAAAACGGTCGCACAACTTTATCCAGACTGGGACCGTGCCCGGAACTGGCTTGGAATTCACGGAACGCGGCTGCACCGCATCGGTTGATCGGCACACCTGTCCTGCCGGGAGGCCCAAACCAAAAGGAGCCTGAAATGGCATCGCGTATCGCACCAGGGTTTCTGGTGCTGGTGACCTCTTTGGTTGCGATGGGGGTCGCCTCCATGGCGTTGTATGTGCCCTCCCTGCCGGCCATTCAGTCAGAATTCGGGGTCCTGCCCAGTGATACCCAGGTAACGCTTACCCTGTTCTTTCTGGGCTTTTCTTTCGGTCAGTTGTTGTTCGGGCCACTGTCGGACCGGTTCGGGCGGCGACCGGTCCTGCTGATCGGGCTGTCGCTTTATATGGTGATCAGCCTGTCCTGTGCCTTTGCCACCAGCATTGAAATGCTGCAGGTCGGGCGTTTCTTTCAGGGGTTCGTCGCCTGTGTCGGGCCCGTGGTGGGTCGCGCCGTGGTGCGCGACGCCTTTGCAGGCAAGGCCGCGGCAGCCGCCTTTTCCGTCCTGGGCACGGCGCTGGCCGTGGTGCCTGCCATTGCGCCAATCCTGGGGGGTCAGATCCAGACCCATATCGGGTGGCGGGCCAACTTTTATCTGCTGACCGCCTTGAGCCTGATTCTGTTGATCGTTTGCGCCTACCGCCTGACCGAATCCCTGATCCACAAGAATCCCGACGCCATCAAGCCCGTGCGGTTGATCAAGATTTATGCGCATCTGCTGACCAGCCCCTATTTCATGGGAAATGTGCTGGTTTCGGGCTTGGCCTTTTCTGGCTTTTTTGCCTATTTCACCGAAGCACCGTTTCTGTTCATCGGGGAATTGGGGCTGCGGGAAGATGCTTTCGGGGCGATGATGCTGTTTACCGTCGCAGGCTATGCCAGTGGCAGTTTCCTGTCGGGGCGATTGGTGCCGCGCCTGGGATCCCGGCGGGTTGTTTTCATCGGCTGTGGCTTCCTGCTGGTCGGGTCTGGCCTGTTGCTGTTGTTGTCAGGTACGTTGAGCCTGGTGAATGTGATCGCCCCGATGAGCCTGTACACGATCGGATTTGGCATGGTCATTCCCGGCAGCATGGCCGAAGCCCTGCGCCCATTTCCGCGTGTTGCAGGCAGTGCGTCCGCCGTGCTGGGATTCTTTCAGTTTTTCTGTGCGGCGATGACCAGCCTGATCGTCCAGCCGCTGTATGATGGCACCGCCGTTCTGTTGTCTGTGGTCATTCTGTCGGTCGCGGTTCTGGCCCTGGTCCAATATCTGATCCTGGCGCGCACCATTCCCGCCGATACGGAGGCGTGAGGATGATCACACGGCCAGACCCGCGCGGTGTGATTGTCACCACGCTGCTGGTGTTGATGGTCGCGACGGGGCCGATTTCAACCGATTTGTATCTGCCCGCCCTGCCGGGGTTACAGGGATATTTCGGGGCCTCTGCTGCGACGGTTCAATTGACCCTGTCGGTCTATCTGGGGGCCTTTGCCGTGTCACAGCTAATCTATGGCCCGCTGTCAGATCGATTTGGCAGGCGCACCGTCGTGGCGGCGGGGATGGGTGTCTATACTCTGGCCTCCCTGGCCTGTGTTCTGGCCCCTACCATCGAATGGTTGATCGCCGCACGCTTTGTTCAGGCATTGGGTGGCTGTAGTGGTGGGGTCATCGCCCGGGCGGTCGTGCGCGATGTCCATGGTGCAGACGGGGCGGCCAAAGTGCTGGCCAAAATTGCCGCCGCCATGGGGCTGGCCCCCATGATCGGGCCTGTCCTGGGCGGGTTTCTGACCAATCTGTTCGGTTGGCAGGCCTGCTTTATCGTGCTGACCTGTGCCGGTGGGATTGCGCTGTTCGGGGCCTTGTTTGTCTTGCAGGAAACCAATGCCGCGCTGGATCCAACTGCCCTGTCACCGCGCCAGATCATGCGTAACATGGGAACCTTGCTGCGCGATCCGAATTATATGGGATATGCCCTGACCGCCAGCGGCAGCTATGCCGGGGCCTTTGCCTTTATTTCCGGGTCCAGCTTTGTCTTTATCCAGGTTCTGGGCGTATCTGTTCAGGCTTTTGGTTTCTGTTTCGCCGCCTGTGTGGCGGGCTATATTCTGGGCGCGCAGCTCGCATCGCGGCTGCCCGGCGGCATTCGGACCATAGGCTGGGGAGCACTTATAAACATTGTATTCGGCCTGGCCATGGTCGTTCCAATCCTGATCGGCATCGAAACCGTCGCCTCGGTGCTGATCCCGATGGTTTTGTATATGATCGGCATGGGGATTATTCTGCCCCATGCGCAAGCAGGTGCCGTTGGTCCCTATCCCCGCATGGCGGGCACGGCGTCAGCCTTGTTTGGCACCCTGCAATACAGCATCGCCGCCCTGTTGGGGATTGCCGTCGGGCAGGGTTTCAGCCTGGTGGGGGGTGTCACGCCCCTGCCCATGGCTTTAGGAATCGCCGGGGCAGGATTTTTCACTTTTATGTGTTATCTGATCCTGCTGCGCCCGTATTTGAGGCGAAACCCGGATCTGGAATGAGGCAATACCGTGGCAATCTGTGCGCGTGGGCTTGACTCGCGTTGACGCAAGGACATGGGGATACCACTTGGATTGTAGTAAATTCCTGCGCAACGATCATGAAACCGGGTGCACCACCCGCCATGCATGATAGTCTAAGCGCAAAGCGCGCGTCAGCTTCCGGCGCAAAATATGTGAGGACGACATGACCCACCAAAGAAATCCAAATACCCTGAGGGACCGGCAAGGAACGGATCAGAGCCGCGCCGTGGCCCAGTCCCTGTCGCATGACCCGAATGCCGCCATTCGGCTGCGCTTCCTGAATATGATGCTGGCAGCAACTTTGGGCCTGGCAGTCTTGCTGGCCGCCCATCCCAGCTTTGCCCGGGGTGCCCCGGAAAGCTTCGCGGATCTGGCTGAAAAGCTTCTGCCTGCCGTTGTAAACATTTCCTCGGAACAGGAAGTGAAGCGGGACGGACCCTTCCCCGAACAATTCATGGAACGGTTTGGCCGTGGTGGTGAAAATCAAAGCCCCCGCAAGGCGCAAAGCCTGGGCTCTGGTTTTGTGATCGATGGCACAAAGGGCATCGTGATCACCAACAATCACGTCATTGAAGGGGCTGATTCCGTAAAGGTTATCCTGCAAGATGACGAAGAATATGTCGCCGAGATTGTCGGGTCCGACCCGTCAACCGATGTTGCCGTCCTGAAAATAGAGCTGGATGGAAAAACCCTGCCGGAAGTGCCGTGGGGTGATTCTGACACAATGCGCGTTGGCGATTGGGTTGTTGCCATCGGGAACCCGCTGGGCCTGGGTGGGACCGTCACGGCGGGGATCATTTCCGCCCGTGGTCGCAATATTCAAAGCGGCCCTTATGACGACTATATCCAGACCGATGCCTCCATCAACCGCGGGAATTCCGGCGGTCCGCTGTTCAACATGGATGGCCAGGTGATCGGCATCAACACCGCGATCTTCTCGCAAACCGGCGGGTCTATCGGGATCGGGTTTTCCATCCCATCCAACCAGGCCATGAATGTCGCTGATCAGATCCTGAAATACGGATCGACCCGACGCGGCTGGCTGGGTGTTTCCATTCAGGAAGTGACGAAAGACATCGCCGACTCCCTGAATTTGGAAGAACCCCATGGTGCCTTGATCTCCACCGTGCATGACGGCGGCCCCGCTTTGGCGGCTGGTTTCAAGGCCGGGGACGTTGTCGTCACATTTGGCGGCAAGAAAGTGGACGATACGCGCGAATTGCTGCGTCTGGTCGCCAATGCACCGGTTGACGAAGAAGTCGATGTCGAAGTCTGGCGCGACGGCAAAACCATCACCCTGTCCCCGGTTCTGGGCCAGCGTGAAAAGATCGATCTGGCCGCCCTGTCTGATAATGGTGCCCCGGAAAGTGGCGCTGGTACGATCAGCAAACTGGACTCTCTGGGTCTGGAAATCGCCGGTCTGACCGATGAAATCGCCCAGGAATATGGTATTCAATCCAGCGAAGGCGGTGTTGTCATCGCCGGTGTCGCCAGCGGATCGGATGCCGAAGAAAAAGACCTGCGCGTTGGCGATGTGGTTTTGGAAGTAAACCAGAATGCGGTATCGACCCCGAAAGATGTTGAAACCGAAGTTCAATCCGCGCTGGATTCAGGCCGCTCTTCGGTCCTGCTGAAAGTGTTGCGCGGGGATCGTAAGATCTTTGTTGCGGTGCGCTTCGCCCGTTAAGGGACTGCGCATCAAGGTCTCTCCTGTCCGGCGCTCGCCATAAGCCCGGTTGGGAATCAAACCCCCGGACCCGAAAGGGCCGGGGGTTTTGCTTTTCTGGGGGTTTTGCTTTTAGGATCAAACTATCTTGCCCCACTGCAAGGCTTCAGCTATGGCATTGAGACCGTTTTATGACTCTTAACAGGATTCCCATGACAGAGGCTCGCAACAAAGAATATCCCGTTTCCTGGGAAGAATTGCACCGCAACGCCCGTGCCCTGGCATGGCGATTGGCGGAATTGCAGCCCCTGGATGGCGTTGTCGCAATCACGCGGGGCGGTCTGGTCCCTGCCGCCATTGTGGCGCGGGAACTGGATGTGCGCCTGATCGATACGGTCTGTGTTGCGTCCTATGATCATAAAAAGCAGGGCGCAGCCTCCATCCTGAAAAATGCCGGACAGGCGGGCGATGGCGAAGGCTGGTTGATTGTAGATGACCTGGTCGATACCGGAAACACCGCCAAGATCGTGCGGGAAATGCTGCCCAAGGCGCATTTCGCCACCGTCTATGCCAAACCGGCAGGCCGCCCGCTGGTCGATACCTTCGTCACCGAAGTATCCCAGGATACCTGGATCCTGTTTCCCTGGGATGTGGAACTGGCCTATGCCGAACCAATCCGCACACGGGGGCAAAAGCGCTGATCACACGGCGCGCAGGGATCGCAGTTTCGGGTCCAGCGCATCGCGCAGCCCGTCGCCCAAAAGGTTAAGCCCCAACACCGTCCAGACGATGGCAAGACCCGGCAGGATTGCCTGCATCGGGCTGAGATACAGCAGGGTCTGGGCGTCGGCCAACATCTTGCCCCAGCTGGGATCGGGCGGCTTAATACCCAGCCCCAGATAGCTGAGCGCGGCTTCCGCCAGAATGGCGGCGGCGAATTGAACCGTCGCCTGCACCGCAACGACGCCCGCAATATTGGGCAACAAATGCACCAGTGCGATGCTGGGCCAGGGTCGCCCAATGGCGATGGCGGCCTGAAGAAAGGGCCTGGCCATGATAGACAGTGCCGCCCCCCGCACCACGCGGGCAAAGACGGCGATGTTAAAGATCCCCACCGCCACGATCACATTGATCATGCCGGGCCCATGAATGGCCGCGATCAATACCGCCGTCAGCAGCGCCGGGAAGGCAAAGATCAGATCAGACCCCCGGGCAATCGCCGTATCGATCAGACCGTTCCGGTTCATCGCGGCGGCCAGACCCAGGGGCAACCCCCCTGCCAGCCCAACCCCAATTGCCGCCATCCCGACCCATAAAGCCGTCTGGGCCCCCCCCATGATGCGCGACAGAATATCCCTGCCATACAGGTCGGTTCCCAGCCAATGGGCCATGCTGGGGCCTTGCAGGCGGTCGATGATGGATTGCTGATCCGCCGGATACGGGGTCCAGAAACCAGCCACTAGGGCCGTGATCAGCACAATCGCCGTCAAGGCACCGCCAACCCACAATTGCGGTAGGTGCCCCCCGGACTTGCTACCCGACATCAGCAACCGCATTACTGTGTCCTCCGCAAGCGCGGGTCGATAAAGCCATAGGCGATATCAACGCAAAAGCTGAGCACGATCACAAATCCAGACAGCATCAACACCAGATCGCGCACCAGAATAAGGTCCCGCTCAAAAATCGCCTTTAACAGCAATTGACCGATGCCTGGCAGGTAAAACACATTCTCGACAATCACCGACCCCGCCACCAGAAAGGCAAATTGCAAGCCCATCAGGGTGGCAATGGGGATCATTGCATTGCCCAATGTGTGTCCGAACAAGACCCGCGAGATGCTCAGTCCCTTGGCGCGGGCCGTCCGGACATAGTCTTCGCCAAGCGTTTCCAGCATCGCGGCACGCACCATGCGCGACAAAATCGCCGCTTCGGAAACACCCAGCGCCAGGGCGGGCAGGAACAAAGCCTTCAGCGATCCGACTGGATCATCCTGCCATCCGGGAAAGCCCCCCGCATTGAACCAGTTGTTCAGAACCGCAAAGACCAGGATCAACAACAGGCCAAACCAGAAATTCGGCACAGCCAGCCCAATCTGTGCAAAGCCCATCAGGATCAAATCCGTCAGGCGGCCCCGCTGCATCGCAGCGACCATTCCAACGGGCAGGGCAATTGCGGTCGCAATAGTGAAAGCCATCACCGCCAGGGGCAGGGAAACCGCCAATCGATCCCGCACCATGTCCCAGATCGGGATTCCATAAACCAGACTGTCGCCCAGATCGCCCGTCAGCAATCCGCCAATCCAGTCGCCATATCTCAGCAAAGCCGGGCGGTCCAATCCAAGCTGAGCACGGATCGCCGCCAGTGTATCGGGCTGAACTTCGGTCCCCAACAGCAATTGAGCGGCATCACCCGGCAATAATTCCAAAACCCAGAACACCACCAGCGAGGCGACGAACAGGGTCAGCACCAACATCATCAACCGATGGGAGATGAACCCAGCCATGGCCTAGTTACAGGCCCCCCACCTGGATGATATATGGCCTACTCCCACTCCTACTCCCACCGGGCACCGGTCATGTCATTGGCCTGGATCGGCGCATTCTGCCACAGGCCCTTCAGGTCCTTACGCTGGACCGTGACCTTGGCCAATTGGAACAGAAAAGCATTTGCCGCATCATCGGCCAGCATCCGCTGTGCTTCCTTGTACAGCGTATTGCGTCCCGCCGGGTCCGACACCGTATCAATCTTTGACATCAGTGTTTTAAAGGCCGGATTGTCATAGCCGAAATAATAATCATCCCTTGCATAAATGCCGATATCCAAAGGCTCCGTATGCGAAACGATGGTCAGGTCGAAATCATGATCGCCCTTGAACACCTCCGACACCCATTGGCCCCAATCGACTGGAATCTGTTCAACGTCAAAGCCCACGGCCTTCAACTGTGCCGCCACAATTTCCCCACCCCGACGGGCATAGGTCGGCGGCGGCAGTTTCATCACCAGTTTGGTTCCAGGCGCAACACCGGCCTGGGCCAGCAGGTCCTTTGCTTTTTCCGGATCATACGGGGTAGCTTCAGTCAGATCGGTATAGGCCGGATTATGCGGCGCGAAATGCGACCCGATCGGCGTGCCAAAGCCAAACATGGCCCCGTCAATAAGCGCCTGGCGATCAATTGCATGCTGGATCGCCTTGCGGACCCGAACATCCTGCAACAGTGGGCGGCGCTCATTCATCGCCAGAAGGGTTTCCCCCTCTGTCGTGCCCTGGGTCACGACAAATCGCGGATCAGCCTCAAACTGTGCAACGGATTCCGGCGCGCCGATATTGGGAACCACATCGACATCCCCCGCCAGCAAGGCCGTCACCTGGGCCGATGGATCCGCGATGATCTTAAAGGTAACGCTGTCCATCGCAGGCTTTTGTCCCCAATAATTTGAACTGCGAACCAGACGGATGGAATCGCCGCGCGTCCAGTTGTCCAATTTATAGGGACCCGTCCCAACTGGATTGGTCTTGTTGGTCTCAGCAGAGGCAGGATCGACAATCACCGCATCGCCCCAGCCCAGATTCCACAGGAACAGACCTTCCTTGCGCGTCAATTTGATCACGACGGTTTGTGGATCGGGGGTTTCAATTGTCTCAATGGCGGAAAAGAGGCCCTTTTGCGCATTCTCCGACCCTTCGGCAACCGCCCGGTCAAAGGAGAATTTCACATCGGACGAGTCAAGGGATGCGCCGTCATGAAACGTCACGCCCTTGCGCAGGATAAAGCGATAGGTCAGCCCATCATCTTCAATGACCCAGCGTTCTGCCAAGCCGGGCTTAACCTGACCCAGCGCATCAATCCGGGTTAATCCCTCAAACAGATTGGCATAGACGACTTCATCGATCGCAGCAGGGGCACCCGCAGTCGGGTCCAGATGCGGGGGTTCCAGGGTGATCGCCAGCACAACACCCGTCTTTGCCGATGCCGGACCGATCAGGGCCAATGCCATAATGCCGCTGGCAATGATCAATCCCATGGTCCGATACAGGGTTCGCGCCATACCCGAAACAGGTTTAATGCCAATATTCTGTGCCATTGCTTTCCATCCCCACACCACTGTTTCCAAGTATCCAGGCCTTCACTCGGCCCGTTGCGCGGCAGGATTAAACCCTATTCCAGCGCACCGCGTCTACAGTAACCCACTGATAGCCTTATGTCATAGCCCCTTGTTGTATTTATCGCGCCAGGCAGGCCAGCTATTGCCCAGGGACCGGGCCTCATAAACCCCGCGAGCGATGGCGCGGGCCAGGACATCCGCACCAATCGCCCCCAATTGTGCCAGGCCGATGGCATCGACCGAAGGGCCCTGTGCCGTCGCCAGGGCAAAAACCGTGTCCCCATCAAACGGCGTATAGACAGGCCGCACGGCCCGCGCCAGACCGGCCTGGGCCATTGTGACAAAGCGCTGGGCATCCTCAGGCGACAGCGCGGCATCGGTCGCGACCACGGCGATTGTCGTATTGCTGCGGGCATAGGGTTTTGCATTGGCCCCCAGCTTTGGAAATACCGGGCCTGATGGAACCTTTTGCGACGGGCCACACCCGCCAAATTCCGTGCCAAGTTCAAACGGGGCGGCGTAAAAGCGACCATCGTCGCCACAGACATCGCCAAAGCAATTCACTGCCACCAGGGCACCAACCGTCGCCCCCGTGACAGGATCAACCGCAGAGGCACTGCCCAGCCCGCCTTCCAGGCCGCCCGCCCGCGCGCCATATCCAGCGCCTGCCTTACCCTGGGCAAACTCAACCCCCGCCGCCTCTGCCGCCTGCAGTCCCAGGGCCCGATAGGGCGCATCCATGCCCCAATCCTTGTCACCGCCATTGACCAGATCAAACAGAATTGCCGCAGGCACGATGGGAACAATCGGCCCGCCCGTCTGATACCCGAACCCATGGGCCGCCAGCCAAAGCTGAACCGATCCCGCCGCATCCAGACCAAAGGCCGACCCACCCGACAGGACCACCGCATCCACCGACTGGACCAGCCTGCCCGGGGCCAGCGCATCGGTTTCGCGCGTGCCAGGACCGCCACCCCGCACATCCACGGCGGCCACAGCACGATTTTCACCACACAGAATAACCGTCGTGCCGGTTTGACATGTCACATCATGCGCATTGCCAACGGTCAGACCGGCGACATCTGTCAGGGCATTGCGGGGGCCGGGGCGTACCTCACTCATGACGCATCCTTCTCATCCCCCACAGACCAGTCCAGATCCGGGTCCAGCGGATAGATGGGGCGACGCAGGGCCTTATATTCCAGTTTGGCATTATCCGACGTCGTCACACCATCGCCATCCAATGTCAGGGTATGCTGGGCCATCGTCCCGAAACCCGCCCGATAATGAATGCGGGATTTCAGCAACAGATATTTGGTCCGGGTCGGATCAATGCCCATCATCCTGAAGACACCAAGGTCCCAGGGTTCATGATGCAGGGAAGTAACGATCAGCCGCACGCCCTGAACCCGCAGCAAGGCTGTTGGACCGCAGGAGACTTCTACGCCGGCATACATCGGCCCTTCGACGGTAAATCGCCCATCTGACAGGCCTTCGACAATACCCGTCACAGGCAGCGGCTGTCCCGGTCTGTTCAGGCTAGGCATATCCGTCTTGCCCCCCAGATCCAGCGATACCGTTGCACCCAGCCCCGCCTCTTTCAGTGCCGCCACCGCCGCTGGATCCCAAATGGTGGCCACGGCCACGTCCTGCAGATCCTGACGCAGAACTTCCGCGATTACGGTCATGACATCCTGCGTCGCGCCGGATCCGCAATTGTCTGCATGATCCAGCAATATAACGGGTCCGGTATTATAGCCCTTTGCCAGTGCCACCGCCTGGCCCAGATCATGGGGTTGATAAATGAAGTCGGCTCTGGCACCCCAGCATTTGGTCAACAGATCATCCCGCGCCGCTTCTGCCAGATCGAAATCCCCCTGATCGGCGATCACGATGGCACTGGTTCCCGCATCTTCGATATCAGACAGGGCAAATCCGCCAAAGACAGTCGCGGCCCCGATTCCGTCCCGGGCTTCCCAATGGCGGCACCGGGCGATGACATCGCGCATCGGGGCATCATCGGTCCCCTGCCGCAAGGTTTGCGACAACAGCGGCACCTGGCCCCAGGCCACGACCGGCTGTGCCTCCCCCCTGGCGGCCGCCAGCACAATGCGCCCCACCTGATCGGCAACCTCGTACATATCGACATGGGGATAGGTCTTATACCCGATCAAGGCGGTGCAGTTTTCCACCATCTCTGCAGTCAGGTTACAATGCAGGTCACAGGTGACCGCGATGGGAAGGTCCGGGGCAAGCTCCCGTATGGCGCGCAGCAGGCTGCCCTCTCCATCCGGTGTGCCTTCCGCGACCATGGCCCCGTGCAGATCCAACAGCGCGACATCACAGCCACGGGCAACTTCTTCCAATATCTGATGGGTCAAATGCTGATACGCCTCTGCCGTAACCAGCCCGGCAGGCATGGCTTCGGCGGCAACCGGGGTGACAATCTCCGCCCCTTCCGCCTCTGCCAGTTGGAAATAGGCGGCCAGCGGCATCCGCGTGTTGCGATAGGCGCGCACCACATCATCCCCATACTGCAATCCCCAATCCCGAAACCGTGCCAGATCGGTCGGAATGGGCGAAAACGTATTGGTCTCATGCTTCAGCATCGCACATAAAATGCGCATGGTCAGGCTCCGTCCGTTTTTTGCATCATGCCAATCTGTCCAGACATTACAATGCGCGCAGCCTGCTAATCAGCAGCCGATAATCAGGCATCATCGCTGCGGGCGCGTTCGGGCAGGGTCAGGGTGAAAATGGTGCCTGTTGATCCGGTGGTGCACAAAGCCAGGTCCCCGCCATGGCTGCGCGCCAATTCCCGGGCGATGGACAGGCCAAGGCCCGTGCCGCCTGCTCTTCCGGATCCTTCAAAGGGCAGAAAGATATTTTCCAGGGCGCGGGGCGACAGGCCGGGCCCATCATCCTGCAGCGTGATTTCCACCAGATTGTTCTGGCACTGACCGGTAACCGTAATGCGGGTTGCCCCTGCTTCTGCCGCATTGCGCAAAAGATTGTTCATGATGCGGAACAATTGCGCCCGATCCCCGTGCACAGACAGCCCGTCATCCACCGCATTTTCCAGTTCTGCGCCATTGGGCAGGCCAAACCCGGCCTCTGTCACGACACTGGCGATCCTTACATCAGACAACATCAGATCTGGCGTGTCATGCCCAACATAATTCAGTGTGCGGGTGCACAGGGCGACCGCGCGATCTATTGCTGCCAGGATACCAGGGGCTATACGCCGCACCTCTGGATCATCTGACATTTCCAATCGATCCGACACGACCAGGGCACTGGACAGAATGCCGCGCAGATCATGATTGATCTTGGCCACCGCCGTGCCCAAAGCCGCCAGGTGCTTTCGCTGGGTCAGGGCATCGCGGATCGTTGATTGCATGGACGCCAATTCCCGTTCCGCGACACCAATTTCATCCAGCCGCCTGCTGGGGCGCATGACCAGGCTTTGATCTTCGGGATGGGACCGGAACCGGATCATATTCCGGGTGATCCGCTTCAGCGGCCGCACCAATTGCCGCCGCAGCACCAGAAACACCATGAATGCCGTCGAGACCGAAATCGCCAGGCTGAGCAGGAAAATGCGCACAGCAAAGGCGCGGATCGCCTCCCGCAGGGGCGCATCATGGAACACGATCTCTATCTCAACATCTGGATTCCGGGGCGACGGGCCGATGACGCGCACGACCTGTCCCCTATCTTCCACCAGGGCCAGCAATGCCTGACCAATCATCGTCATGGGGCTTTCCTGGGTCGGAATCAGGGTCGCCGCAATAGGGGGCGGCATTTCCTGCATCAGCGATAATTTTGAATCGCCGCGTTTTGCCGCGACAGAATAGGCCCCAACAAATCCCAGAAGGTCCGACGTCATTTCTTCAGACACCATACCGTCGGGTGATACTTCCAGAACCAGCACCGCCAAATGCGCGGCCTGCAACCGATCCGCCAGATAGGTTTCCCGAAAACGTGCCACAGAAGGGGCGAAAATCAGCACTTCCGCCAGCATCACAAATATCACTGTCAGCAACAAAAGTCGTGCAGAGAGACTCTTCATAAACACCCCTAATTGCGCATTCTCAGGCGATTGGACCCAATCACAACACGAATCATCGCTGATTCGTCTTGCAACGCGTTGACTTGCGCGCCTCACCCCACTATACAGCGGCGTCGAAATCCGGGGCGCAACCCCAAAGACGTCGGAGACGGAACTGTGAAACGTACTTTTCAACCTAGCCGCATTGTTCGCAAGCGCCGCCATGGCTTTCGCGCGCGTATGGCAACAAAATCTGGTCGTATCATCCTGGCAAATCGTCGGGCCAAAGGCCGCAAGAAGCTTTCCGCTTAAGCTCTTGAACAAGCCCGTTGTCTAACAGCCCACGCGCCGGTTGCCATGTTATCAGGGACGATCACGCTGGACAGACTGAGAAAACGGGCGGACTTCTTGCGCGTAACGCGTGAGCGGAACAGCGCGGGTATGCCTGGCCTGGTCTTACAAGCCGCCCCTTGCGGGGGGGCGTCCAGGACAGCGGACCCCGCAGCAGCGGTGATCGCGGACCCGAACGCGCATTCAGATACGGCGCATTCAGATAAGATTGAACCAGCGGGCGGCGGAGACGGCGCCCGCATTGGCTTTACAGCAAGCCGAAAGGTTGGCAATGCTGTTGCGCGAAATCGGGCCAAACGACGCCTCAGGGCGTTGTCCATGGAAGTGATGACACAACATGCCATGCCGGGACGGGACTATGTCCTAATCGCACGGCAAACCACACCAACACGGGACTATAGTGCGCTTCGGGGCGATCTGGAACGGGCGCTTAAGCGATTGAAACTTTGGCGGTAGCACAGAGAGCGCCCCACAGGTGCAGAGGAAGAGGCAAGGCGGATGAACGAGAATAACAGGAATCTGGCGCTGGCAATCGGCCTGTCGATGTTGGTTTTGTTCGGTTGGCCCTTCCTTCAGGCCCATTTCTTTCCTGCCCCCCCGAAACCTGTCCAGACTCAATCATCGTCGTCGGGCACGTCTTCTTCTACAACGGGTGAACAGGCCGGAATTCCAGGCGTGCCCGGAACCGGTGATGCTAATTCCAATGGCATCATGTCGCGCGACGAAGCGCTGACACAATCACCGCGCATCACCATCAATACGCCCCGGCTTCGCGGCTCGCTGAATCTGAAGGGGGCACGGCTGGATGATCTGATTCTGAACGATTATCGCCAGACCATCGAAGACTCCTCCCCGAATATCGATCTGTTGCAGCCGACCGGCAGCGTAAATCCCTATTTCGCGCAATTCGGTTGGACCGGTGAGGCCGGATTGGAAGTCCCCAACAGCGACACGATCTGGACCGCGGACCGTCAGCAACTTGATATCGGACAACCTGTTACCTTGAGCTGGACCAACGCTGCTGGGGTTCGGTTTGAACAGGTGATCAGCCTGGATCAGAACTTTATGTTCACGGTGGATCAACGGGTCATCAACAATTCAGGCGACACCATTTCCGCCACGCCCTATGGTCGGATTTTCCGGGGCGATCAGCCGGAAACCCTGGGATTCTATATCTTGCATGAAGGCCTGATCGGCGTATTCGATGGGGCGCTGCAAGAACGCAATTATGACGATATGCCCGATGAACCCGGCATGAAGGAAAGCTTCACGACCACCGGCGGCTGGATGGGCATCACGGATAAATATTGGTTGGTTGCCCTGGTCCCGGATCAACAGGACACCGTGACTGGAACCTTCCGGCAAACCGGTACCGCAGACCCACAATATCACGTGAACTATATCACGACGCCCCAGGCCATCGCGCCGGGGGATACGATGGAACGAACCGGTCGGGTCTTTGCCGGGGCAAAGGAAACAACGCTGCTGGACAGCTATTCCGAAAGTCTGAACATCACCAATTTCGACCTGGCCGTGGATTTTGGCTGGTTCTATTTCCTGACCAAGCCGATCTTTTACGTCATCCATTGGCTCAACAGCGTGCTGGGCAACTTTGGTCTGGCGATCATCGGCATGACCACCTTGTTCAAGATATTCCTGTTCCCGCTGGCACAGAAATCCTACAAATCCATGAGCAAGATGAAGCTGCTGCAACCGAAAATTGTCGAAATGCGCGACCGTGCCGGCGATGATAAGCAAAAGCTGCAACAGGAAATGATGGCGCTGTACAAGAAGGAAAAGGTAAATCCCCTGGCTGGGTGTTTGCCGGTTCTGGTTCAGATCCCGATTTTCTTCTCGCTGTATAAGGTCCTGTTTGTCACCATCGAAATGCGTCATGCGCCTTTCTTTGGCTGGATTCACGATCTTTCGGCCCCGGATCCCCTGGGGATGCTGACCCTGTTCGGTTTGGTTCCCTGGGATGTGCCGACCCTTCTGCACATCGTGAATATCGGGCCCTGGCCGCTGATCATGGGCTTTACCATGTGGTTCCAGCAAAAACTGAATCCGCCGCCTGCTGACCCAATTCAGGCCAAAATCTTTGGTTTGATGCCAATCTTTTTCACCTTCATTCTGGGCGGGTTCCCTGCCGGTCTGGTGATCTATTGGGCCTGGAACAACTCGCTGTCGATCCTTCAGCAATATGTCATCATGCGCCAGATGGGTGTCGCAATCGGGGGCGGAAAGATTGAAACCTCTGACAGTTCCGAGGGGGCAAAATCCGTCGCGAGCAAATCCACCTCCACCAAGGCGATTTCTGACGACAGCGAGTCGAAAGCCGCTGCGAAAGCCTCCCCTGCAAAAGAGCCTGCCGCAAAGGACCCTGGCGTAAAAAAGGCGACTGGCAAAAAAGCGGCTGGTAAAAAGGCATCAGGCAGGAAAGCCGGGGTAAAAAAAGCCCGTGGAAAGAATGCCCCAACGGCAAAACCCAGCAACGATGACAGCGCGGGCGACTGATCCCACGCGGTAAAGAGGCGCAATTCGATATGGTCGATTTCGACGCCAACAATCCGGATGAGGCGGCCCTGGAGACAGGGCGCCTCCTCTTTGCAAAAGAATGCACATTCATGCTGGGCTGCGTGACGCTGGAACAATTGCCAGCCCCGACCCTGCCTGAGATCGCCTTTGCCGGACGATCCAATGTTGGAAAATCCAGCCTGATCAATGCCCTGACCGGCAGAAAGGCGCTGGCCCGGACCTCAAACACGCCGGGGCGCACGCGCGAAATCAACTTCTTTGAATTCCGCGACAGGCTTCGACTGGTCGATATGCCAGGATATGGCTTTGCCAAGGTGCCCAAGGCCGTGGTCGAAGGCTGGACACAGTTGATCCATGACTATTTGCGCGGCCGCGCCGTGCTGCGCCGCCTATGCGTGCTGGTCGATGGTCGCCATGGGCTGAAACCCAATGACGATCAGCTGATGACCCTGCTGGACAAGGCCGCCGTGAATTATCGTGTGGTTCTGACAAAGGCGGACAAACCCCATTCCGCCGAAATTCGGAAAATATACGACGATGTCGTGCTGGCCCTGAAGAAACATCCCGCGGCCGTCCCGGAACCAATGGTCACCAGCGCCGAAAAAGGTTTGGGTATTGCGGAATTGCGGGCCGAACTTGCAGGCTTTGCGGTGCCCCCCGGATCGGGCTAATGTGATAGCAGATCAACAAGAATAATAGGATGGACAATGACTGAGGACGGAACGGCAGCAGGTCATCACCCCGCAGCGGGCGACAAGGCACGACGCCGCGTCGAATGGCTGGCACAAGCAGGCATCCTGACAGAGGCCCTGCCGTTTATGCGGCGATACAATGACAAGACACTGGTCATCAAATATGGCGGCCATGCCATGGGCGATGCCCGGCTGGCCAGCCTGTTCGCACGCGATATCGTCCTGTTGAAACAGGTCGGGGTCGATCCCATCGTGGTGCATGGCGGTGGCCCACAGATCGGCCAAATGCTGAACCGGATGCAGAAAGAAAGCGTCTTTGTCGATGGCTTGCGGGTCACCGACCAGGAAACCGTCGATATTGTCGAAATGGTTCTGGCCGGCAGCATCAACAAACAGATCGTCGCGTCCCTGCAATCCGAAGGCGGTCAGGCGATTGGCCTGTCTGGCAAGGATGGCGGCCTGATCAAGGCGCGCAAACTGTCGCGCACGACAAAGGACCCGGAAAGCAATATCGAAATGGTATTGGATCTGGGCTTTGTCGGTGAACCCTATGAATGCGACACGACCATTCTGGAAATCCTGCGCAAAAGTGATTTCATCCCTGTCATCGCGCCAATTGGCATGGGGGAGAACGGCCAGACCTATAACATCAACGCAGATACTGCGGCAGGGGCCATTGCCGGGGCGGCAGGCGCGAAACGCCTGTTATTGCTGACCGATGTTGCGGGCGTGCTGGACAAACAGGGTCAGTTGATTCCTGAAATGACTGTCTCTGAGGCAGAAAAACTGCAAGAACAGGGCGTCATCAGTGGCGGTATGATTCCAAAAATCCAGACCTGTATCGATGCGGTCCGGGGCGGCGCAGATGGCGCGGTTATCCTGGACGGCCGGTCACAGCACCAGATTCTGCTGGAACTGTTCACCGAACACGGCACAGGAACCCTGATCCGCGCGGATTAGAGTATCAGGGGAGCATGGGGGGGGCGATGTCCCGCACCATGTGCAACTGATCGCGCACCGTCTGGATTTCGTCCAGATTCAGAGTTGTTGTGATCAGGGCAGGCGTCAAATTTGCCCGAACCAAATCGCGCCCATCGGGGCCGCACACCTTGCTGAGCCCCGAAAAACCCGGCCCTGTCCCCTGATTTGTGGCCGCGAAATCGCAATATGCAACGAATATGCTGTTTTCATAGGCGCGGCTGGGGACCACGACATCTGACACGATCCGCCAATTCGCATTCAGCGCCGTGGGGATCAACAGGACAGACGCCCCTGCCAGGGCGGCCTTGCGGGCATTTTCCGGGAATTCGATGTCATAACAGATCAACAGGGCGCATTGAACACCCGCGACCGTGAACAGGGACCCCGAAGACCCGGTTGAAAAGCATTCCTTTTCATAGTCACATGGCAGGAACTGTTTGCGATAATTATGGGCCAAATGACCCGATGCATCGATATAGGCCGCGCTGTTATAGCGCTGGGTGCCCGCCTGTTCTGAATAGCCCAGCACCAGGCCGACCCGATGGGCTTTCACCAAGTCACAAACCTGGTGCATGAACGAGCTGTCCTGAGACACCGCCATGGCACGGGTGCGGTCGGCCTGGCCATAGCCACAGACGAACAGCTCCGGCGTCAGCAACAAATCCACCTTCTGCTGGGCCGCATCCTTCAGGGCGGCCTCCAGATCGTTCAGAACATCAGAGAAACTGCGGTCCGTGGGGGCCGCCTGCAAAAGTGCCAGGGTAATCGGCGTCATACAGGTCCAATCCGCATTCAATGCAGGCCCAACATCTGTGGCAACCACAGGGACAGGGCGGGGATAAAGGTCACCATCAACATCACCGGCAGGGCGACGAAGAAAATCAGATGCAAAGCCGGCGCAACGGCCTTGTGAATCGATACTTTGCCGATCCGACAGGCCATATACAGGATGGGCGCAACCGGCGGGCTGTTTGCCCCGATGACAACAGAACAGGCAACGATGGAGGCGTAATGCACCGGATCCACCCCATTGGCGATCATCAGGGGCATCATCAGCGGCGCAATGACCACGGTGACGGACAAATCATCCATAATCATGCCCACAAAAATCAAAAACGCATTCACCAGCAACAGGATCAGAATTGTGTTCTCAGTCACTTCGGTGACGGCCTGGGTCAGTTCCTGGGGCACACTTTCCGCCACCATGATACGCCCGATCATAAAGGAAAACAGCAGGATCAGGATGATTGTCCCGGTTGTTTCACCAGCCTCCAGCAGGCTTTTCTTGAAACGCGACAGGGTTAAATCCCGATAGATGAAAAACCCGATCAGAATGGCCAGGAACAGGGCCACCGCAGCGGCCTCTGTCGGGGTGAAAACACCGCCATAAATGCCCCCCAGAATGATAACAGGCATCATCAGCGCCGGGGCCGCCCGCAGTGTTGCGCGCAGGCCGCTATCCCCATTTTCCTGTGCCTTCAACGCCGCCAGACGTTCCGGCGTGTCTTTCAGAATGCGGCGCGTCGTCCATTTATTGAACAGCAGCAATCCGACCATCAGCATCAGACCGGGCACCACGGTTGCCGCAAACAGGGCGGTGATCGACTGTTTGGTCACAACGCCAAACAGAATAAGCGTAATGGAGGGGGGGATAAGAATGCCCAACAGGGACGACACCCCCAACAAGGCGCTGGTATAGCCCCTTGGATATCCTCGTGCCGCCAAAGGATCGACCATGATCGTACCGATGGAAGCAACGGCGGCTGTTGCCGTCCCTGAAATCGCGCCAAAGACCCCCGATGACAGGATCATCGCCCCGCCCAGACCGCCTTTTCGCCCCTTCAGGGTCAGCGACATGAAACGGATCAGACGCTCTGCCACACCACCGCTTTGCATCAGATAGCCCGCCAGAACGAACAGCGGCAGGGCCAGCAAAATGACGGAATCAAGCGACCGGAACCCCTGCAGCAACAGGGTCGATGTATTCACATCATACGCCCAGACCAGATACATCAGCACCCCGGCAAAGGACCAGGCCACCGGCACGCCAAACACCATAAGCCCCATCAACAGCGCAATTCCCCAAACCGCTTCCATGGGTCAACCCTCCCTTGACGGGGACTGAACACAGACCAGCCTGACCGCATGAATGAAATCACGCAGGGCATAGACCGAACACAGCACCGCGGCCAATACGATGGCAGATTGCGGCAACAGCAAGGGCAGGCTGAGCGCTGCTGTCGTCTGGGGTCGTTTGATCGACCAGGCGACCATATCCTGCGCAAGACTTAGGAAAAACAAGCTGAGCACCACCATGATGACCGACACGGCCAGCGTATGGAAGGCGCGCAGCCGATCACTTCGAATGGAATTGGTCAGAAAATCGACAACCAGATGCTCTTTGTTCCGGGCGGCGATAACCGCCCCACACATATACAGCCACATCGCCGATAATGTTGCCAATTCCAAGACACCGACGACGGACCAGCCCAAGACGAAACGGGCCAAAACCAGAAAAAGAATAAACCCGGTCACAGCAAGGTTGGTGACAATCACAACCAGACCCATGATCCCCATAATGGCCCGGTCCAGTTTTTCAAAAAGGTGCAACACGCCGCACATCCTCCGCTGAGAACCCAAAAGCAACGGGCCGCTGTTATTTCAACAGCGGCCCAGCAGCCTTATTTCACATTCGAACGGATCAAGTCCATGATTTCCGATCCGACATCCGGTTCCATTGCTGGCCAGACTTCGGCGCGAACCTTCTGTGCGATCGGGGCGATCTGTTCATCGGTCAGTTCAAAATATTCCATGCCCGATTTGATGGCCAGATCAACATAATGCTGATCTTCTGCCTGAGCTTCTTCGAACTGTTTGCCCATTTCCACCACGGCGGCATCCTGAACAAGCTTCTGATGTTCCGGCGACAGTTTGTTGAAGCTTTCCAGATTGGCCAACAGATTGCCGGTCACAAAGGTGTGCTTGGTGCGGACATAATAATCCAGAACATCCCGGAAATATTCATAATCCCAGTAAATGACGTTCCCGGCATCCCCATCCACAACACCGGTCTGGATGGAGGTATAGACTTCACCCCAATCGATTGCAGCCGTCTGATAGCCCATGGCTTCCAGGATTTGTGGGAAGGGAAACAGAGGGGGCGTGCGAACCTTGATATTCTGCGCACCGGCAATATCGGTCGCATAGGCACCCCGTGTGGCGACACCGCTGAACCCTTCCGGCCAGGCCCCGAAATATTTCAGGCCAATATCATTGAAAACCGTGTTCAGCGCGCCGTTCACCCAGCCGCCTGGCTTATAGGCCTCAAATGCCTCATCCCAGGACGTAACCATGTATGGCGTGTTCAGAATGCCAATGCGCTTATCATAAGAAGTAGACGGCCAGGACAGCATAAGGTCCACTTCGCCCGCGACAAAGAGGTCAAAAACCTCCAGCTGGCCGCCTAATTCATTCTGATAAAAGACCTTAACTTTGATCTCCCCATTCGAGCCGTCTTCGATGGCCTTGGCCCAATTGGCGATGGCCTGACCCGACGGTGACTCCCGGTCCCCGGAATCGGTTGCGATTTTCAGTTCGGTTTCAGCGAATGCCGGTGCGGCCATCAGGCCAACGGCCATGGTCGCAGCGACGAGCATTTTCTTTAACATGTGAGTCTCCCAGTTAGAACCATGCCCCATAATTCATGGACATAACAATTGTTACGCGGTTTGCATAACGTGCGTTATGTGATTTACTGAGTCAATGAAAAAAATTCCGGCAATGCCGACTGTTCAAGGATATCCTTTTTGACCCAACAGGAAGACGCCAGCTCTCCCCGCGCTTTAAGCCGGGATGATTGGATCGCGGCGGCGCGCAAAATGCTTATCGAAAAAGGCATATCCGGCATCCGACTGCGCAGCCTGTCAGAATCTTTGAACGCAACAACGGGGGCGTTTTACTGGCAGTATCGTAAACTGGAAGACCTGCTGGAAGACGTGCGTCAGGATTGGGCCCGGGCCAACAGTGACCCCTTTACCCATGCCATCGAAGCGGCGGGCCCGGACGGCATGCGCCAATATCTGGCCTATGTGCGTGTGCTGGTTTTGGACGGCACGGTTGACCCACGTTATGACAATGCGATCCGGGATTGGGCCCACAGTTCCCCGCGCACCGCTGAAATTCTGAGAGAGATTGAAATCAAACGGATCGACCAGTTGACATCGGTCTTCCAGGCCATGGGTTTTCAGGATAAAGCGGCCATTATTCGGGCGCGCGTTACCTATTTCCACCAAACCGGCTATAACGCGATGCAGATCAAGGAAACCCAGGAGGAGCGCCTGCGCAACCTGCCCTATTATGCGGAAGTTCTAACGGACAGCACGGTGATGCACAGGCTGCCGACACCCGATGATGTTCGAAATTTTCTGCTGTCCGGCGGATTTCCAGACCCTGACGGCGAAAAAAGCTAAAGCCCGACCGCCGCTTCTTTCTCCGCCCGCAGTGCGGTGATGCGATCCCGCTCCCGCTTGCCAATCCGCTCACTTTCGGACTTAAGCTGCCCACAGGCGGCCAGAATATCCTGACCGCGGGTTTTGCGGATCGTTGCCACCATCCCGGCCTTGTGCAGGATCGCCAGAAATCGCTGCATCCGGTCGGGATCGGAACATTCATAGTCACTGCCCGGCCAGGGATTGAACGGAATCAAATTCATTTTCGATGGAATGCCTTCCGTGATGCGCAACAAGGCACGGGCATCCGCATCGGAATCATTGACCCCCTTCAGCATGACATATTCCCAGGTCACACGCCTAGAATTGGTCAGGCCAGGATAGTCCTTCACCGCCGCCATCAATTGCGCGATGGGATATTTGCGATTGATCGGGACGATCTGATTGCGCAAGTCGTCACGCACCGCATGCAGCGACACGGCCAGTGACAGGCCCATTTCCTCACCCACGCGCTTGATATCGGGCACCACGCCCGACGTTGACAGCGTGATCCGACGGCGGCTGATCGCAATGCCATCCCCATCGGCGACCAGGCGCATCGCGGCCAGCACGTTATCGGTATTATACAGTGGCTCGCCCATGCCCATCAGCACAATATTGGTGATGCGGCGGTCGCCATCTTCCGCCTTGCCCCAATCATTCAGGGAATCCCGGGCCAGCATGACCTGACCAACGATATCGCCAGGGGTCAGGTTCCGAACCAGCTTCTGGGTGCCGGTATGACAGAAGGTGCAGGTCAGCGAACAGCCAACCTGGGACGAAATACATAAGGTTCCCCGATCGACTTCCGGGATGAACACCATTTCCGCCTCATTGCCATCCTCATAGCGCAGCAGCCATTTTTCCGTGCCGTCAGTTGATTTCTGATGCATCGACACGCGCGGGCGATTGATGTGACAGGTTTCTTCCAAACGCGCCCGAAACGCCTTGGACAGATCTGTCATCGCGCTGAATTCCGACGACCCGCGATAATACAGCCAGCTATACAGCTGTTTCGCCCGAAAGGCCGGTTCCCCCATATCGGCGACGACTTTCGCCAGACCCTCGCGGTCCAGCCCGATCAAGGGAATACGGGCATCCACCAAAGGCCCAGCGGTGGGCGCAAGAGCACCCCCTGGCAGAAAATCATTGAGTTGGGCGACGTCGCTCATCATCTATCCTAAAGAAATCCATCGCGTTTGATGCAGGTCATACCGCTCAAAGGGGGTCTGTGTAAACTGGCGACCCACAGAACCAAAGGAGACGATCCCATGGCATTCGAAGAATACAAGGCGGAAATCTCGCTTCTATTGTCCCAGATCAGCGGGGATCCGGGCAACGCCCATGAAATTCAGATGCGCCTTCATACCCTGTTTGGCACCATGCGTGCTGAAGGTCTTCCCATTCCCGAAGACCTGAAAAAGCTGGAGGCCGATTTGGAAAACAGCTTCGGCCCCACCGCCTCAAAACCCTGACGCGCTGGCGTATTACGAAACGCCACAGGCGTTGTTTATCGTCTCATTCGCTTTGGTGAACCCGGTCAGCGAATAAATATCTTTGGTCACAGTGCCCCGGGTTGACGTGCCAGTCACCGTCATTGTCGCCCCGGCGCGCATGGTCTGAACAATCTTCGGCTCATCCTCGCGCCAGGCATAGGCACCTTCCCCGCTGGTGTACAAATCGAAGGTCGCGCCCCCGATTTCCAGCTTCACCAGGGATCCCTCTTTGATCGGATAGCCCATCTGGAAGCCGACTTCACCGGTCGCCCCTTCCTTTGGGCGGTGCATCACAAACGCCCAGATTGGTCCGCGTTTGGAATAATCCCCCTCATCTTTCAAGGGCTTGGAGGCCATTGTACAGCGTTCGCCACCGCCTTGCTGATAGGTATAGGCTTGCCAATCCCCAAATTCGCCCAATGATTTATGGTCTTGTGCATAACCGGGGCTGGTCACAACAAACAACAGGGCAACAGCACCGAACAGGCTGCGTGGCAGGATAGACAAAATTCTTTGAATGCGGGTCATGGTCTCACTTCATTGCCGGTCTGAGTTCAATCCAAGCCTATCACCCTTCATCGAGTAGGGGTGAAGACAGCTTTACCATGCCTTCTAAATAAGGCTATTTTTTGAATATGCCAATGATCCGGCACTGCAAAGCTTACGTATTCCCCATTATGGATCAGTCAACGGTAGTCATAGAGGGAATAGGCCTGTCATCACGATCTAGCAATCGTCTTAGGCAGGCACGCTCTCACGTCATCAGGACAGGGTCCAAGAAAAAGTTTATGACCGACGCTCACCATGCCGACTCGCAACAGCTTGTAGAATGGATGCAGCGCCTGGCCGGGTGTCAGGATCGGGATGCGTTTGCAGGCCTGTTTGCCTATTTCGCGCCCCGCATCAAGGCGTATATGATGCGCAGCGGATCAGACAATGCCGCCGCGGAAGAATTTGCCCAAGAGGCAATGTTGATGGTATGGCACAAGGCAAACAGCTTTGACGCCAGTCAGGCATCGGTGGCGACCTGGGTGTTCACGATTGCGCGTAACAAGCGCATCGACGCCTTTCGCCGGATCAACCGGCCGGAACTGGATCCGGACGATCCCCTGCTGCAACCGGCTGCGGAACCAATGCAGGACGATAAGGTGGTTGAAGATCAAACGGCGCGAACCATCGCTGCGGCGATGGATCAGTTGCCGGAAGAACAAGCGGTTATGTTGAGAATGGCATTCTACGAAGACAAGGCCCATAGCGAGATCGCAGAAGAAACCGGATTGCCCCTGGGCACGGTGAAATCCCGGCTGAGACTGGCTATGGGCAAACTTCGCAGTCTTTTAGGAGATATAGAATTATGACGGCTGCACATTCTGTCGCGGTGACACCGCGCATGGCCGAACCGGTCCATCATCTGTCCGAAGATCTCTTGCTGGACTATGCGGCAGGAACCCTGGACGAGGCGGCATCCCTGGTGGTCGCATCGCATCTGACGCTGTGTTCGGCGTGCCGGTCCGAATTATCCCGGTTGGAAGCCATCGGGGGGGCCTTATTTGCCACCATGCCACCGATGGATCTGTCCGCAGGCGCGCTTGAAGCCGCGCTGGCCGCCCTGGAATCCTCTGATCTGGATGGACTGCCAGCCTCCGCAAGTCAAAAGCATGCTGCTGACGACAGAAAAGCATCGATCCTGCCGCGCGCTGTTCAACGCTATTTGGGCGGGGATTTGGACACTGTGGCCTGGAAACGGCTGGGAATGGGCATTGAAACAGCGGAGATTACCCTGTCCAACAGTGATGAAGCCAAGGCGGGCAAGCGATCCTTCCTGTTGAAGGTACCCGCTGGCAAGGCCGTTCCACAGCATACCCATGATGGAAACGAATTGGTTCTGATCCTGCAGGGCAGCTATAAGGATGAAATTGGCACCTTTGCCAAAGGCGATGTCGCCATCAGCGATGGCAGCATCGACCACCGCCCCGTCGCAGGAGAGGGCGAAAGCTGTATCTGTCTTGTGGCAACAGATGCCCCACTGCGCCTGACCGGGCCATTGGGCGCGATCATCAATCTGTTCGTGCGGGTATAAGACGCCCTGAATTCATAAAATTCTCGTCGCCTCTGGTGCAAACACGTCCTAAGCTAACAGGATGTTACGCGCCTTTACCCTGCTCCTGATCTGCCAATTGGCCGGCGAAGTCACCGCCGTGCTGACAGGATTGCCTATTCCCGGGCCTGTTGTGGGGCTGTTCTATCTTCTGATTGGTCTGATGATGTATCGGACACCCACGCCGTGGCTGGAAACAACATCCTCTGGCCTGTTGAAGCATCTGTCCCTGTTATTCGTGCCCGCCAGTGTCGGATTGATTCAACATGCGGATCGGTTACAGGTGGAATGGCTGCCCCTGATGGCCGCCGTGATTATCAGCACGGTCGCAGCGATTGCCGTGGGCGCGCTGACTTTCGCCGCCGTCGCGCGCCTGACCGGTCACCCCGCACAGGGGGAGGATCACAAGCCATGATCGCCAATGCGCCCACTGATATCTGGGTCTATCTGGCCCAGACACCGCTGCTCTGGCTGACCGTGACATTGATTGCCTATGGCGCGGGCTATATCGCCTTCACCCGATCTGGGTCGAACCCGATCGTTAATCCCGTTGCCATCGCCTCAGCCTTGCTGATCGCCTTGTTGCTGATCACCGACACACCGTATCAGACCTATTTCGAAGGCGCGCAATTCGTGCATTTCCTGTTGGGACCCGCCACCGTCGCCCTGGCGGTTCCCCTGTACAATAATTTACCCCGGGTCCGCCGCGCCGCCCTGCCGATGGCAGCGGCCCTGGCGGCAGGCGTCATTACCGCCGTGACCGTGGCGCTGGTTGTGGCCGCCGCCTTGGGCGCGGAAACGCAAAGCCTGCTGTCCCTGGCCCCGAAATCTGTCACGACCCCCATTGCAATGGGGATTTCAGAACGGATCGGCGGACTGCCGTCCCTGTCGGCCGGTCTGGTGGTTGCGACCGGGATTACTGGGGCGATTGTGGTGACACCCCTGCTGAACCTGCTGCGCATTCATGATTGGCGCGCCAGGGGTTTTGCGGTGGGCATCGCCGCCCATGGCATCGGCACGGCGCGCGCCTTTCAGGTCAACCAGATCGCCGGTGTCTTCGCCGCCGTGGCCATGGGGTTAAACGGCCTGACCACTGCCATTCTGGTACCAGTCCTGGCCAGCCTGTTCTTCTGAAACCCTATTCCAGGATATCCAACAGACGGCGCACGGTCTTAGCATCCAGTCGCCGGATCCGTTGGGACAGGCGGTTTGCCAGTTCTGTTGCATCAGGCGACAGACCCGTTGTGTCGATAGTGATGCGGGGCTGGGACAGGCGGGCCAGATCTTTCAGGGCTTCGGCCTCGTCCCAGATGATCCCGAAATAGGCGCAAATCTGATCCACCCGCGCAGGCGTTGGACGCGGTCGCCGCCCGGTCTCCAGCGCGCTGAGATAGGCCTGACTGACGCCCAGCGCGTCGGCCAGGTCCTTCAACGTGGTGCCGCTTTGGTGCCGCATTTCCCGGACCTTCCGACCAAAAGGGGTGGTCATCCACTGATCCCCCGGTCCCGTTTCAACAGCACATAAACGGCCCCGCTGCCCCCATCCTGGGGCCGGGCATGGGAAAAGCTGAGGATCTGGTCGCGCAGGGGCGGCAGGTTCAGCCAATGGGGCAGGTCCGACTGAAGAATGCCCTTACCCTTGCCGGTGACGATCAGGATACAACGCTTGCCCGACAGGCGTGCATTGGTGACAAAGCCCAGCGTCGCCTGATGGGCGGCATCGCGGCTCATGCCGTGCAGGTCCAGACGCCCCTCAATAGACATCTTCCCCTTATGCAGTCGCTCCGCCGTGCGGCGATCCACACCGGGCGCACAGCCATGGCTCAGGAATTGGGGTTTGGGATTGGGGCGTGCCGGGGGAAGGACCGTCGATGGGCCCCGAAAGGGGGGCGCGCGTTTGGTCTTTGACACTTTCGCCGCAGGCGGTACGGCCTTTTCCAGGGTCCCCAGGCTGTCGCGGAAAATCGTATCCCGGCGTACAGGCTTGGCACTGGCCTTCACCGCCTCCCACAAGCTTTTGTCATCTTGCCGGGTGTTCTTAAGGGCGGCCTCTTTTGCCTTTTTCGCCTTGCCCATGCGCCCAAACCCCTAATCAGCAAGGACGAGGATATGCAGCCCCAACGGGCCATGGGCCCCCAATTCAATGGTTTGTTCAATATCCCCGGTGCGGGACGGGCCGGTGATCATATTCACCACCCGTGTCAATAAGCCATCCGGACCCAGCCGATCGCGCACGGCGTCCCACGCATCCTCATACGCCCCGACAATTTCGGACCGCTTCAGGATCACAATATGATGTTCCGGCAGAAAATTCAGGGTGGTTGGCGCATCCGGCCCGGCCAGCAACATCAATGTCCCGGTCTCTGCAATACCAGCAAAGGCGCGGGTCAGGCTGACCTTGTCCTGACCAAAGCTGCGCCCTTCCGACAGGGTCAGGGTGGGGCGCTGGGACCAGTCGATCTGTGCCAGATCGGCATGCGGGGCCATTTTCACAGCAGCAGGCAGATTGTGATCGGCCAGATACTGTGCCACGGCGTCCGGCACCTCTGATAAAGAGGAAATATCCTGAACAGTTGCCTCGACCGCCCGCGCCCGGGTGATGAAATCCTGCACCAGGGCCGCGCCGGTATTGCGGGCCTTTTGCGGGATAATCCCCCGTGGGCGACTTTTCAATCGCGCTTCCAGCCGCTCTCTTTCGGCACCTGTAACAGGGCCGGATCGACCCCGCGCCGCGCGAATCTTGCCTAAAATCTCATCGCGGGAAGACGGGGGGCTCATTGGGCTGCCTCCCGTTCCAGATCTTTAGTGGTGCGTGCGCCGTGGCGTTGATCCCACAAATCCTGAAAGGTTTTACCGGACGGGGCGGCCATATCCCGGTGGTCGGTCCAGCCAGATGCCAAAGGCAGGGATTTGAACCGACCCTGGCGACGGCCCCGCCAGCCCAAGACACCCATGGCAAGACGGGTTGCCAATCGATACAGGCCTGGGCGCTTTGCAACAAAACCCCAGATATCCATGCCAAACCGCATGGCAGGCGGGGCCAGACCGGCCTCGTATTCCTTGCGGCGATAGGCGCGCATCATCTTGGGCAGGGGAATGCGCATCGGACAGACATCCTGACACCGGCCACAGAATGTCGATGCATTGGGCAGGTGCCCCCCATCCGCCACACCGATAAAGCTTGGCGTCAACACCGCACCCATCGGTCCTGGATAGACCCAGCCATAGGCATGGCCACCAACCGATCCATAGACCGGGCAATGGTTCATACAGGCACCACAGCGAATACAGCGCAGCATATCCTCAAATTCCGTGCCCAGCATATCGGTGCGGCCATTGTCCAGCAGGATCACGTGATACGCCTCTGGCCCATCCGGGTCGGCGTCGCGTTTCGAGCCGGTCGAAAATGTCGTGTAAGAGGAAAATTCCTGTCCCGTGGCAGACCGCGCCAGCACCCGCAGAATGGCTGATGCGTCATCCAGCGTCGGCACGATCTTTTCCAGGCTGGCAATCACGATATGCACCCGCGGCAGGGTCTGGGTCAGGTCCCCATTGCCTTCATTGGTAACGATCACACTGGTGCCGGTTTCCGCGATCAGGAAATTTGCGCCGGTAATTCCAACATCGGAGTCCAGGTATTTCTGACGCAGGACGCCCCGCGCCTCTGAAATCAGGTCCTTGCGTTCCACCAGGGATCGCTTTGGATCCAGATGCAGATGCTTGCGCCGGAAATCGTCAGCGACCTGCTCTTTTAAGACATGGACGGCGGGCGCGATAATATGGCTGGGGGACTCCCCCCGGATCTGGATGATGTATTCCCCCAGATCGGTTTCAACGACCTCATACCCGGCGGCTTCCAGTGCCTCGTTCAGGGCGATTTCTTCCGACACCATGGATTTTCCCTTGGTGACGGATTTCGCCTTCTCCTGGGCACAGATATCCAGCACGACCTGGCGGGCTTCCGCCGCGTTCCGTGCCCAATGGACCACACCACCGGATTTCTGAACCGCCGCTTCATAGGTTTCCAGATAGTAATCGATATTGGCCAGGGTATGATTTTTGATATCGCGCGCCTGATCCCGCAGTGCGTCAAATTCCGGCAGGGCGTCACGCGCCTTGGCCCGCTTTTCAACAAAGCCGACCTTCATCTTGCCCAGCGCCTGTTGCAGATTGGGATCGGCCAGTGCCTTGATGCTGTTGGCTTTGAAATTCTGCGATGTGGTTTGCATCCGGGTCAGCCTTTCTGTCCGTCCGTAAAGGCCGACAGGTCTTCCCCAGCCTCCCCAATGGCGGGGCCGTCCCCCATCCCTGCCAGGATTTCCGCGACATGAAAGGCGCGGATCGGGCGGCTTTCCCGGGACATCTTGCCCGCCATATTCAACAGGCATCCCAGGTCGCCCGCCAACAGCGTATCGGCGCCGGTATCGGCAATGGCGGCTGTCTTCTCGCTGACCATCTTGTTGGAGATTTCTGGATATTTCACACAGAAGGTCCCGCCAAATCCGCAGCAGATCTCTGCCGAAGGAAGTTCCGTCAATGTCAGGCCATCGACACCTTTCAACAGGCGGCGTGGCTGGTCCTTGACCCCCAATTCGCGCAGACCGGAACAACTGTCGTGATAGGTGACCGTCCCCTGATAGCGGGCTATCGCTGTGGGCATGCCCATCACATCGACCAGAAAGGAGGTTAGTTCATAAGTCTTACGTCCCAGGGCGACCGCCCTGTCGGCCAGCACCGGATCATCGGCGAAAAGTTCTGGAATATGATCGCGGATCATACCGGCACAGGAGCCAGAGGGGGCGACGACATAATCAAACCCGTCAAAGGCGTCCAACAGCGTGGCCGCCACGGCGCGGGCATGGGCATTGTCGCCAGAATTATAGGCAGGCTGACCACAGCAGGTTTGCGCCTTGGGCACGGCGACCCGACAACCCGCCCGTTCCAATAATTCAACAGCGGCGAAACCAATCCTGGGTCGAAACAGATCCACCAGACAGGTAACGAACAGACCCACCGTAACAGGGGGTTTATCCGCTAATTTTTCAGGGGCTTGTGTATCAACCATAGAACGCGCCATCCCAGTTCTTTTTCGTGCCAGCAACAATGGCGCTGACCGCCCTGAAAGGCAAGCTGGGCCAGAAAGTTACCCTTTTGGATTTGTGATTACGACGTCGCCTTAACCCGGTCTGCCAGGGGATTGGGCAGCAGCAAGAAATATCGCCCGGATGATTTCATGCGACCGGCCTGGGCCAAGGCGTCATCGCCATAGCCCCAGAAGAAATCCCCGCGCACCACGCCCTTGATCGCGCCACCCTTGTCCTGGGCAACCATCAAACGCTGCATCGGTTCCGTTGAGCCACCAGGGCGCACCGTATCCAGCCACAGCGGCATGCCCAGCGGGATAAAACGGGTATCCACCGCCATGCTACGTTCCGGCGTCAGGGCAACCCCTTCCGCCCCGATAGGGCCAGGACCTTCCAACACACGGAAAAAGATAAAGCGGGGATTATAGGCAAACAGTTCTGACGCCCGGTCCGGATGTTTTTCAATCCAGCCGCGAATGCCATCCCAACTGGCCTCATGCGCCTGCAATTCACCCTGATCGATCAACCACCGACCAATGGAGTGATAAGATCGGCCATTATGCGCGGCGAAACCGACCTGGACGACATTTCCATCCGGCAGAATGACACGGCCCGACCCCTGAACCTGCAGCAGGAACACATCGACGGGATCATCAATCCACAATAATTCCAACCCTTTACCCGTCAGGGCACCGGATTCGATTTTTTCCCGGTCCGGATAGGGAACCAGTCGCCCATCCGCCACCTGACCGACGACGCCCTTACCCTTCAAACTTTCATCAAACTGGCCCAGATCGACGGTGATCAAATCTTCCGGGCGGGCGTAAAGCGGTGTTTTGAAGGTGTCGTCCCGGGTCAGGGATCCATTCAGCTCCGCTTCGAAATAGCCGGTGAACAATCCCTGATCGGCCTCTGGATCCTGTCCATCCGCCGCGTCCCTGGACGCAAAGGGCTGAAAATGCGCCTGAAAGAAATCACGGATCACAGTCGGGTCTTGTTCCGCCTTCAGGGCATCCAGCGCTGTACAGGCCTGAACCCAGTCACCGGCAACGGTCTGCAGGGATGACCCGCTGCTGACATCCCGGTCCGGGGCCAGCGCCAGCAGGCGCGTACAGGATCGCCACAAGGCCTGAACCGCACCGACCATATCATCATCCTGCCACCCCGGCAGATCGGCATATGTGGCAGGCGTCAGGACCATCCCTTCTGTCGCGGCGGTTTCTTCAACCGGCGCAGGGTCCGGGGCCTTGGTTTCTTCCTGCGCGTCGCAGCCAGCCAGGGCCAAACCCAACACCAGACACAGGGCCAGGCGACGCGGGAAGGAAATAGGCCACGTCATCGGACAATCACTCCGCAGTGGTGCGGGTTTCAACCAATTGCCAGTTCGGATCCTTGGATTTCACGCTGCGCGCAAAGGTCCAGACATCAGAAACCGTTTCAACGGTTGAAGGATCACCTTCCTGAACACGCCCTTCGGAATCATAGGTCACATTGACCTGTTGGCTGACAAACCGCAGGGTCACGCGGGCGTCATCCCCGTGCATGCCTGCTTCCAGGATCGTCGTTGAATCAATGCCAACCAAGGTATCTTCCATGCGCTGGCCGGCCTTTTCGCGGGCATCGATGGCACCTGCGAAACTGTCATAGGTGACCTTATCCAACAGCGGCTTCAACGCCTTGCGATCCCCTTCCGCATAGGCGGTAACAATCATTTCGAAGGCCATAGCAGCCCCCTGAACGAAGGAATCCGGATCGAAATTCGGGTCCGCCTGGGCAATGTCGCGCAATCCGTCCCCGGCTGGACCGTTGAAATGGGCACTTTCTTCAACCGGGTCTTCAAATCCTGCTGGCATACGCACGACATTATCGTCGCGTTCTCCAGAACGATCTCGGGTTTCAGGGCGCGCATTGTCCATATTCTGGGGAAATTCAGGCGGCTTTTGATGGCCCGTGCGTTTTCCCAGAACACTTCCCAGTCTGAAAATCAGAAACAAAGCGATTGCGGCAAATATCAAAAGATCAAAGGGCATCCGGCTCTCTTAACGTATGGGTGAGGGTCGCAGTCCATCCAATTTACCCGGGATTGGGCATTTCATGAAAGATCAGCAATTTTCTTTAGGCCATTGTCATGGTCGATATCATAACATACCTGTAAGACATTGAACTGACCAAAACCAATTCGAGCCAAAATCAATTTGGGCTCGAAACCACGATAACTTAACGGATGCATTATCCGCGCTATGTCTTGAGATGTAAGCGTTCACCTGCGAAAGGGCAAGATGCCACTCCTCCTTCTGCTTGTTTTCATAGGGATTCCCATTGCAGAAATCGCCGTCTTTATTGTTGTGGGCGATCAAATCGGTCTGGGTTGGACCCTGGCATCGATATTTGCCACGGCAATTATCGGCACGGCATTGGTGCGCCATCAGGGCCTGCAAACCCTGGCCCGTGTTCGGGCGTCGATGGATCGCAAGGAACTTCCTGTACAGGATATGATTTCCGGCGTTTGCATTCTGGTTGCCGGAATATTGCTGGTAACGCCTGGCTTTGTGACCGACACAATTGGATTTCTGCTGTTGATCCCCCCTTTCAGACTGGCCCTTGGGGCATCTGTTTTGACCGGGCTGATGCGCAATGGGCGTTTCACGATGCGCAGCGCCGGGGGAATGGGCAGTGGTTCCAGACCGCCCCCTAACGGACGCGGTCCTGTCATTGATGGGGAATTTGAAGAAATTGACGAGAACGCTAAGAAAAATACGGACTCCCCCTGGACCAAGGGCGCAAGCAATTCAATTGAGAATAGGGGGAATGATCAGTGATCCTGATCCGCCACGGTCAGTCCGAATTTAACGTCCATTTCGCCAAAACCCGAACCGATCCTGGCATCCGCGACCCAAAGCTGACAGCGCTTGGGCGAAATCAGATTGCCGCCGGGGCCGCCTTTATCAAAGCCCATCACGGCGACCAGGTGAAACGGATCATCACCTCGCCCTATACCCGCACCCTGCAATCCGCTGAGATCATCGCCGACGCACTAAACTTGCCGGTTATGATCGATCCTATGGTCGGGGAGCAGGCCTATTTCACCTGTGACATCGGCACGCCGACCACGATGCTGCGCAGCCAATGGCCCCTGCTGGATTTTCTGGATCTGGCCGAAGAATGGTGGCCCTTGGGTGAGGAAGAACATCAAGTTGACCTGAGAGCCGCAGCGTTCAGAGACCGCATGGCCGCAGATCAGGCCTGGCCCGAAACCATTGTGGTCAGCCATTGGGGCTTTATTCGGTCCCTGACCGGACATCGCGTCAAGAATGCAGCAATTGTGCAGCTGGACCCAACACAGCCCCATCCCGGTGGCGGTGAGGTTGTCTGTGAGCCTGATCTGTGATAGCCACCCTTCCCATCGATAAGGGCCCTGACAGCGGTCCAAACCCTATAAAAATGGAATACGTTCATGGCAGATGATCGCGACGAAAACGCCCCTTCGCACCCTACACCGACTGACGCGCCCCCTCCATCGGACGCGCAATCCGCAAATACCCCATCTGGCCAGGCGGAACCGCCCTATCAAATTCTGATTCAGTATATTAAGGACATGTCCTTCGAAAATCCGAATTCACCCTCTGTCTTCTCGCTTGGGGAACAACCCAAAGCCGCCCTGACGCTGGATGTCGCGACAAATCCGCTGACCGGTCGGGATGTGGAAGTTGTGTTGACCATCGAGGCGAAGGCAGATGTGAACGGCAAGACTGCCTATGTCCTGGAATTGGCCTATGCCGCTGTCGTGCGCATTGGCAATGTCCCGAAAGAGGCCCTGAACGCCCTGCTGTATGTAGAAATTCCGCGCATGTTGTTCCCGTTTCTGCGGGAAATCGTCTGTGACACGACCCGTCAGGGCGGTTTTTCCATGCTGATGCTGGCCCCGTTTGATTTCGTGCAAATCTATCGCCAGCGCATGGCCCAGGAACAACAGCAGGCGGAAACCGAAACCGTCTAATCAGCACCTGTTTAATCTGTGGCCCAGATCGGGGCGCTGATTTTCGCAAGAAAGGCCTTGTGACGAGCCAATTCTTCTGGCGTCGCCGAATGGGGGCGTGGTGGACGCTGGGGGCGTTCCGCCTGTCTGGCCGCCTGTGCTGCCAGGGCAGCCGCCGCTCCGTCTTTAGAACCAGCCTTTGCGGAATCGTCTGCGAAAGACAGGCCAACCTGACGCCCGCCGGTCAATTCGATATAAACTTCCGCCAGAAGCTCCGCATCCAGCAGGGCCCCGTGTTTGGTCCGCGCGGAATTGTCGATTTCAAAGCGTTTACACAAGGCATCCAGGCTGGCCGCAGCGCCTGGAAACTTTGCCCGTGCCATGGCGACCGTATCGATGGTCTGCGACATGGGCAGGGTCGGGCGACCACAGGCCTTCAATTCCGCATTCACGAATTTCATATCAAAAGAGGCATTGTGGATCACCAGAATGCCATCGCCGACAAAGGTCAGGAAATCTTCCACGATGTCTGCAAACAGCGGCTTGTCGGCCAGAAAGGCCTCACTTAACCCATGCACATTAAAAGCTTCGGTGGGCATATCCCGTTCGGGATTCAGATAGACGTGGTAAACTTCACCCGTCGGCACGCGATTGACCAGCTCGACACAGCCGATTTCCACCAGACGATGGCCGTCCTTGGGGTCCAGACCGGTCGTTTCCGTATCAAAGCAAATCTCGCGCATGGAAAGTCCTTAGCCACCGTGGTTACAGGGATTGATCCGCCAGTGTGAGGGTGTTCTGCAATTGACGCAAGACCGGCCGGCGCCCCAGGGAGGTCCAGATTACCACATCAGCCCGGCGTCGCTTTTCCGCCTCCGACATCTGACGCTTGCGAATATCGCGCAGCTTTTCCGGTGTCATGCCGGGCCGAGCCAAAACGCGCTGTGCCTGAACAAACGGGGGGGCGGTGACCAGAATGGTGAAATCACAGCGCGCATCCCCGCCGGTCTCAAACAACAGCGGCACATCCAGAACCGCAAATCTTTGGTGATGCAATGCACAGTGTTTCAGGAATTTATCCCGTTCCCGCGAGACCAGCGGATGCAGGATGTTTTCCAGACGCTTCAGCGCAGCCGCATCCCCGAAAACCTGTGGCCCCAGGGCGGCCCGATTGACCGCACCATTTTCTGTCGATCCAGGAAAGGCCGCTTCAATCGCCGCCACCGCATCACCACCGACCCCGGTCAACCGATGAACCGCAGCATCCGCGTCATGAATCGCGCAGCCCATCCGCTTTAGCATCGCAGAAGCCGTGCTTTTCCCCATACCAATCGACCCGGTCAGACCAATCACGATCATGCGGCCATCGCCTTTAGAATGATGTCGCGCAATTCCTTATCCACGACCGGCGCGCTGGGTGGATTGAACCATGCCTGAAATCCAGGAACCGCCTGATATAAAAGCATCCCCAATCCGTCGACCACCCGGTTGCCCCGCGCCCTGGCCTGGGCCAACAGGTCTGTTTCCAGCGGCTTATAGACGATATCTGTCACAAAGGCA
Source organism: Rhodospirillaceae bacterium (assembly GCA_002709955.1). Classification (GTDB taxonomy): domain Bacteria; phylum Pseudomonadota; class Alphaproteobacteria; order UBA8366; family Aestuariispiraceae; genus Pacificispira. The sequence continues at coordinate 168,497 of PAQY01000005.1, read as the reverse complement.
CCGGTCGGCAGGGGCGTCAGATCTATCTGCAACGGGGGTTGGCCGACCATGCCAAGGCTGGTCGTATTGACCAGTAAATCACATATGCCCAACAGGCCGGGAATGTCCGCCCAGGCCACTGCGTGCAAAGAATTGGCATGATCCAGCGCGACAGCCAGTTCCTGTGCCTTATCCAGGCTACGATTGGCGATGAATATCTGTCTGAAGCCCAGATCCTGCAATGCGGCGACAACAGCCCGCGCCGCGCCGCCAGCGCCCAATACCACAGCTGCATCCCGACCGGTTTGCGACCATCCAGGCGCATTTTCCAAATTGGTACGAAAGCCATACAAGTCCGTGTTGCGCCCTTCAAACCGACCATCCGGCAGGGTGACAATGGTATTCACCGCCCCCAGGCGTCGGGCGGCCGGGTCCAGGCAATCACAGAAGTTAAACGCGGCCTGTTTATGGGGCAGGGTAACATTCATCCCCACCCAACCTTCCTGTATCAGGAGCGACCGCATATCCCGGTCAAAATGCTCTGGTGCGATTTCCCGGCGCTCATAGCGTCCCGGCAAGCCAAACCGTTTCAACCAGGTATTATGGATCAGGGGGGAGAGGGAATGGGCAATCGGTTGTCCGATAACACCGGCAACAGGCCCGCTTGTGGATACAGCATCCGTCATTGCGCAATCGCCCCGTTCTGGCGCAGAAATCCTAACAAGGGCAACAGCGGCAGGCCCAGGACGGTGAAATAATCCCCTTCAACCCGCGTGAACAACTGTGCCCCCAGGCCTTCCAGGTGATACCCGCCTACAGAACCCAGCGCATCCTCCCCTACCGCCTGACAATAGCGGGTGATGAAATCAGGGGTCATTTTGCGCATGGTCATATGGGCGGGCTCTACCAAACCCCACAAACGCTGCCCCCCCTTCATGACGGATACCCCGGCATACAGGCTGTGTCGATTGCCGCTGAGCGCCTGAATATGTCCATGCAGATGATCCATATCCGCCGGCTTATCGAACCAGACCCCGTTACAATCCAATGTTTGATCCGCCCCAATGACTAGGGCATCTGGAAAGCGGTGACTGATTTTCAGGGCTTTCAGATCGGACAAGGCTTCGGCGACGCGATCCGCCGTCGCCCCTTCCGCCCGCAAAGACTCTTTTACCGCATCTTCATCCACATTGGCAGGCACGATCTGGATCACCAGGCCCGCCCCCCGCAATAAATCCGCACGGGTCTTGCTGGCAGAAGCCAGAATGATTTCCGTTGTCTGTCCCAGCATCATCGTCAAATCACCTTCAGACACCTGTGATGTTTCCATTTTCCTGACGGCGATCAAAATGCTGGATAATCGTCGCGGCGGTTTCTTCGATGGAGCGCCGGGACACATCAATAATCGGCCAGTTGCGTTCCTGGCACAGGCGGCGACACATGGTTACTTCCTGGCGCACGGTTTCCAGATCGACATAATCGGTTTCATCATCCTCTGCGATCATACGCAGGCGGTTCTTCCGGATTTGCACCAGACTGGCCGGGTCCTTCGTCAGGCCGACGATCAAGGGCATATTGGGGCCCGTCATGCCCAACAATTCCTCCGGCAGGCCAATTCCCGGCACAAAGGGCACATTTGCCGCCTTTAATCCCCGATTGGCCAGATAGATACAGGTTGGGGTCTTGGAGGTCCGCGACACGCCGGTCAAAATCACATCGGCACTGGTCAAATTCCATAACCCCTGGCCATCATCATGGGTCAGGGCAAACTGCATCGCATCAATTCGGCTGAAATAATCCGCATCCATGGCATGCTGACGACCGGGCTGTTGCCGGGCTGGCGTCCCCAAATAATTTTCAAATGCATTGATAAAGGGATCCAGCACGGAAATGCAGGGGACCCGCAATTGACGGCATCCCTCGATCAGATGTTGCCGCAATTCCTGATTAACAAAGGTGAAAAGAACAATTCCTGGCGCGTCCGCGACCTTGCTGAGAATCTGATCCACACGGGCGGTGTTGCGCACCAGGTTCCAATGATGCTCAATCCCTTCCACATCTTCAAACTGGACGATACAGGCCCGCGCGATGGCTTGCACTGTTTCCCCCGTAGAATCTGACACCAGATAGAGCTGAACATTCCGAGAATCGTCGACCATTGTTATACAATTATCCTGTCTGTAACCTGTGTATTGTTTATGGGATAAATCTTAGGGGCGATGCAATCCCGGAAAAGTACCCATAGACCCTGATTCACTAAGAACGATTATACAAAGGGGAAAACTTGCAATGACTCTGATACGCTTGTGGACCAATGCACAAGACAGACCCTATTATCCCCAAACTTAAACTGTGTTGGTAAAGCTGAAAAAGGGCCGCAAAACCGCTGATTTGAAATTCTAAATCCCGGTGTTAGACACAGGGCACAAAAAATTGGTCCAATGTGTGGATGATTGCGTATAAAATTTAATCCCCACTGTTCCACCCCCCAACAACAACCACTCTCTTTTCTTATATTTAATTATATTTATAAAAGAGAAACGGAATCCTGACCGAAAGAGCGTTCATGACCTTAAAACACTCTCCTAAACCATTTCTGCGCGCCCTTGCTGGGGAGACACAGTCTATCCCGCCAATCTGGCTGATGCGCCAAGCGGGTCGCTATCTGCCGGAATATCGCGAAGTTCGGGCACAGGCGAATGGTTTCCTGGATTTGTGTTACAGCCCGGATAAAGCCTGTGAAGTCACAATGCAGCCCATCCGGCGCTATGGCTTTGATGCGGCAATTCTGTTTTCGGATATTCTGGTAATCCCCCATGCACTGCAACAGAATGTCTGGTTTGTGGAAGGCGAAGGACCAAAGCTGGAACCGCTGAAAGGCGATGCAGATTTGTCGATCCTGAAACCCGATGCGGTTTTGGGGCACCTGCAGCCGGTTTTTGAAACAGTGTCCAAGATTAGTGCAAATCTGCCGATAGAAACGGCGCTGATCGGATTTGCCGGCGCACCTTGGACCGTGGCGACCTATATGATCGAAGGGGGATCGTCCCGCGATTTCTCGAAAACCAAAATCTGGGCCTATCAGAATCCGGAAAGTTTTCAGCGTCTGATCGATATTCTGGTCGATGCGACAGCGAATTACCTTGTGGCACAGATTGATGCAGGCGCCGAAGCGGTTCAGCTTTTTGACAGTTGGGCTGGGGCTTTGGATGAGGCCGGGTTTTACAGATGGTCCCTGGCCCCGGCAAAAGCACTGGTTGCCAAGGTGAAGGAACGCCATCCAACCGTTCCGATCATTGGTTTTCCGCGCGGTGTCGGGCCCCTATATGCTGATTATGCGACGGAAACCGGCGTTGATGCAGTTTCGCTGGATCAGGGATTGCCCGTCGCCTGGGCGGCAAAAGAGCTGCAACCCCATGTGACGGTCCAGGGAAATCTGGACCCGATGGCCTTGCTGGCCGGGGGGGACGCGCTGGATACCGCCGTCGATCATATTCTGGAAAATCTTTCAGGCGGGCCATTTATTTTCAATCTGGGTCACGGAATTATCAAGGAAACACCGCCCGATCATGTTACCAGACTGGTTGAGCGTATTCGACGCACAGGGTCTTAAAGCGACTTTAATCCAGTTTGGAAAGAATGCGGTGATTTTGCCATGACAGACACTCTGCCAACTGGGCATCCAACACTGCAAACTCCTAAAATTGGCGTATTGGTGGTCAATTTGGGAACCCCGGACGGGTATGATGTTAAATCCATGCGCCGGTATCTGGCGGAATTTCTGTCTGATCCCCGTGTGATCGAAGCCCCAAAATGGATCTGGTGGCCGATCCTGCATGGCATCATTTTGAACACACGCCCCCGCAAATCGGGGGAGGCGTATCGCAAGATCTGGATGGAAGATCAGGGCGAAAGCCCGCTTCGATATTATACGCGCGCGCTGACCAAGGCCTTGGTGCCGCGCTTTTCCGATCAGCATGTCAGTGTCGATTGGGCCATGCGCTATGGAGCACCGTCCATTCCTGAAAAACTGGAAGAACTGCGAGAACAGGGCTGTCAGAAAATCCTGATCTTCGCGCTGTATCCGCAATATTCTGCCGCAACCACCGCGTCGGTCTATGATAAGGCGTTTGACCAGTTGAAAACCATGCGCTGGCAACCCGCTGTTCGAACGGTACCCTCCTTTCATGATGAACCGCGCTATATTCAGGCACTGGCAGACAGCGTTCGTGACGGGCTGAAGGACAAGCCGGAACCGGAAATGCTGTTATGCAGCTTTCATGGCCTGCCAAAGGAAAATCTGGACAAGGGCGATCCGTATCATTGCTTTTGCTTGAAAACCGGGCGGTTGCTGCGGGAAGCGCTGAATTGGCCGGAAGATCGGTTCGGCGTTGTCTTTCAGTCCCGGTTCGGACCGAAAGAATGGCTGCAACCCTATGCAGATCAAACTGTGGCAGCTTTGGGGGATCGCGGCATTAAAAGCCTGGCCATTTTGTCACCGGGCTTTGTTGCTGATTGCGTTGAGACCCTGGAAGAATTAGCAATCGGCCTGAAAGAAACATTTGAAGAGCATGGCGGCGAGACTTTCGATTACATTCCCTGTCTGAATGACAGTGATGGGCTGATTGATACGTTAGAGACGGTAACTCGCCGCGAATTATCCGGTTGGATCTGACTTTTAAAACGGGAGTGCGCGTCGATGGGTGATTTATATTCCTGGCTGAAAACCTTGCATGTGATTTCCATCATCGCCTGGATGGCCGGTTTGCTGTATCTGCCGCGGCTGTATGTCTATCACTGTCAGGCACCCGTCGGTTCTGCCCAGTCGGAAATGCTCAAGACCATGGAGCGCCGTTTGCTGCGCGCCATTATGAACCCCGCAATGATCGCTGCCTGGGTCTTTGGCCTATGGTTGGCAGCGGAAATCCAGGCCTTCAGCCAACCCTGGTTCCATGCGAAATTTCTGTTGGTGCTGTTGATGACGGGCAGTCACATGGCAATGGCGAAATGGCGCAAGGCGTTTGAGGCGGATAAAAACACCAATAGTGAGAAATTCTACCGCGTTGCCAATGAAGTTCCGACCATTCTGATGATCGTTATTGTGTTTCTGGTGATTGTGAAGCCGTTTTAAGCTGATTTTAGAGTGTTTTCACAAAACATCCATTTGACACTGGAAGCAATGCACCTTATGTGATGGGTGTCGGGCGCGAGGTCCGACATGTCGAATTCGCTGCCGGACGATCCGGTTTTCCAAAAACGCGTGCTTTTGTAACCCTAAGCCACCGTTCAGGTAGAGCCGTTCCCGATTATAAATGTCAATCGGGATTCATCGCTACAGCGTATCCAATCTGACTGATTTCCTGACAATCCCTGCGTAAGAGCGCTATCCCCCCATGCATCTAAAAGAACTGAAAAAGAAAACCCCACCGGAACTTCTCGCCTTCGCGGAAGAACTGGAAATTGAAAACGCCTCTAATCTGCGCAAGCAAGAACTGATGTTCGCCTGCTTGAAGCAACTGGCGATGAATGACGTCGCCATTTATGGGGAAGGCGTTTTGGAAGTGCTGCAGGATGGTTTCGGCTTCCTGCGCTCCCCGGAGGCCAATTATCTGGCTGGTCCGGATGATATTTATGTTTCCCCCAGCCAGGTGCGGCGCTTTGGTCTGCGCACCGGCGATACGGTTGAAGGCCAGATCCGCGCGCCGAAAGATGGCGAACGGTATTTCGCCTTGTTGAAGGTCAATCAGGTTAATTTCGATGACCCGGATCAGGTGCGCCATCGCATTAATTTCGACAATCTGACGCCGCTCTATCCCAATGAAAAGCTGCATCTGGAAATCGAAGGGCAAGACGACAAGAAGAAAAAAGAACTGTCGACCCGTGTCATTGATCTGGTCGCCCCGCTTGGGAAAGGCCAGCGTGCGCTGATCGTTGCCCCGCCGCGCACCGGTAAGACGATGCTGATGCAGAATGTCGCCCATGCGATTTCCCAAAACCATCCGGAAATTTATCTTCTGGTCCTGCTGATCGATGAGCGACCGGAAGAAGTGACCGACATGCAGCGCTCTGTGAAGGGCGAAGTTGTATCCTCCACCTTTGACGAGCCCGCCCAACGCCACGTTCAGGTCGCTGAAATGGTAATCGAAAAGGCCAAGCGTCTGGTCGAACACAAACGCGATGTTGTGATTCTGCTGGATTCTATCACCCGTCTGGCGCGTGCCTATAACACCGTTGTGCCGTCATCGGGTAAGGTCCTGACCGGGGGTGTGGATGCCAATGCGCTGCAACGCCCGAAGCGGTTCTTTGGGGCCGCGCGGAACATCGAGGAAGGCGGATCGCTGACCATCATCTCCACCGCGCTGATCGATACCGGCAGCCGCATGGACGAAGTCATCTTTGAAGAATTCAAAGGCACCGGTAACTCTGAAATCATTCTGGACCGCAAGCTCAGCGACAAGCGCACCTTCCCGGCCATCGACATCACCAAGTCAGGCACCCGGAAAGAAGAATTGCTGGTCGACAAGGGCACATTGTCCAAGATGTGGGTCCTGCGCCGCATCCTGATGCCCATGGGCGTCACCGATGCGATGGAATTCCTGCTGGAGAAACTGAAGCATTCGAAGAACAACGATGATTTCTTCGACAGCATGAATCAGTAATCGACGGGGTTGTTTGTAGGTAACCTTTCGAGACGCTACGCGCTGGATGAGGGAGTTCTTCATCACCCCGGACACCGACCAGAGGTCCTGGGCAACAGGCGCAATTAGTGCCTTTGGCCCTGGATTCCCGCCTGCGCGGGAATGACGATATAGGTATTGTCTCTGCGCTCTTCTGTGTCCTTCGCGTTCTCTCCTTTGAAGATTAATCGCAAAGGACGCAGAGGGGTCGCCCCATACTCTCATACGTCATCCCGGACTTGATCCGGGATCCAGGGCGGTAGGTGCAGTTGGTACCTGTGGCCCTGGATTCCAGCCGTCGCATTCCACAAACGTCCGATTCTCATCCTGAGGAGGCGCGGAAGCGCCGTCTCGAAGGAGGGGCTGTAAGTCCAGTGCTTGCAGAGGGCTCACCCTTCGAGACGCTTCGCTCCTCAGGATGAGGAGACACTTGCCTAATGCACCGTCATCCCGGACTTGATCCGGGATCCAGGGCGACAGGTGCCTTTGACCCTGGAATTCCGCTTTCGCGGGAGAGACTCATCTAAAGCAATTCAAACCCGCCGCAGCCAAACAGCGGATTCCGGGGCGCCTTCTGCAAGGGGGAGTGCCCCAATCGCGTTTTGGGCGAGTATGTCGGCGCAGCGTGTGGCGACCCAATGGCTGGACCATAGTGGTTCAAAGCCACCCCCGGCCAACAGCGTGGCGACCGGCAATTGTTCGTTATAGCCGCGCCAGGCCCAGCTTTCGGGATAAGGATCGGGCAGGAAGATATCGTGGATCTGGATCAGCACGCCCTTGGGCAGGCCGGGCAGGATACGGCCCAGCAGGATATCAACATCGCTGCCGGGCATGGCGATATGGCTGGAATCGATCATCACCATGTCATTGGGGCCAAGCCCTTCGAATATCGCTAAATCCGCCTGTTGCAACGTGGTTCGATGCACCGTCACACCGGCCAGGTTCGCAATATCCGCACGCGGGGCGGGATCGATGGCGGTGATTTCGGTCGATAGGGCCCCATCCTGAACAGCGGCCGCAATAAAGCGCGTGGAATGGCCGCTGCCGATTTCGACAATTCGCGCCGGTTGATGGCGGCGCACCATCAGATAGGCAGCCAGCCCATCCAGCCGGGGAAACCAGGATTGCTGCCACCGTGGCAGGGGCGGACTGGCCCCATCGAACCGGGTTGCGATATCCGTGATCAGATTGGTGTCTTTCAACAAATCCAGAAAGACCGGCTCTGCGGCCTTAAACAGTGTTTCGATATGGGGGAAGGGGGCCCGCGCACTGCTGTCCGGGATGGTGCCCGCATAGCGGTAGGGGATGAAATAGCCCCGCTGTGCCCAGCCAAATAATGTTGGCAATCCCAGTGTCAGGCGTCGCCATGTTGTGCGAAAGGAGTTATGTGCAATTCCCATGAATCAATCAGGGCCGCAGGATCATGCCCTCGCGGGCGACTTCGGTGCTGGGACGGACCTTTGCAACATCTGCGGCGATTTGGTCCATGATGTCATCGGTATGGGTCGGTTCGTGGTGAAACAGTACCAGGGTTTTGACATTGGCGGCATCGGCGACCCGCACGGCCTCCTGCCAGGTGGAATGTCCGAAGCCGACGAAGCGGGGATATTCTTCCTCTGTATAGGTGGCGTCATAGATCATGATATCAGCGTCGCGCACCAGATCCACAACCGCCGGGTCACGGCCTTCGGGATAATGTTCGGTATCAGTGATGTAACAGATCGACCGGCCATCGAAATTGATGCGATAGCCACAGGCCCCGTTCGGATGGTTCAGCGGCGCGGTCTGTAATGAGATTTCCGGGCTGGGATGTAGGGTTTCCCCACAGGCGAAATCATGAAATTCAACCCGGGCACGGAAGGTTTCCGGCGGCACCGGGAAAAGCGGGGCCTGCATCATTTCTGACAGTGTTCCCTTAAGCGTGCGATCGGGTAACAGATGACCGGCCCATAATCTGGGATTCAGGCCCGGAATGTGGAACGGCACGAAAAATGGCAGGCCAATGATATGGTCCAGATGCGTATGGGTCAGGAACAGATCAATTTCCGTTGGGCCTTGCTGGGCGATTTCGCGACCCAGTTTTCGCAGGCCCGTACCCCCGTCAAAGATCAGGCGTCTGTTCGCGCACATTACTTCCAGACAGGCGGTATTGCCGCCATAACGCAGCGTATCGGGACCGGCGCAGGCGATGCTGCCGCGCGTCCCCCAGAACTTAACGTAAAACTCCTGATGTTTATCGCTCGACACGCGGGAATCCTGCTTTGGCTTTGAGTCTTTCTGTCCCAATCGTCTGATTGTGTAGTGGAGTGTAAAACCAGACGGGACAGGGTGATGTCAGAATGCTATAGCGAGGTTCGTCTTAACGCAAATTCCCATCCTGCTGTTATCGCGTCTATTTCGTATCTTGAGATCGGATTGAAGGGGTTTCTATGTCATCGGACCATACTGCGCCGCGCAGCCACAGTGATTGGGTGGGAATTTGGTTTGGTTTGTGTGTTGCCCTGCTGGCTGCCTATCAACAATTCAAATTGCCGCCTGTTCTGCCGGAAATGCTGGATCTGTATGGATATGGGGCCGGGATGGCGGGTGGTTTCATGTCGATTTTTGCGGTGATCGGCCTGGTGTTGTCCTTTCAATTCGGACGCTGGATGAGCCGCCAGGCGACCGCTGCCTGGTTGATTGGGGCCTGCGGTCTGGTGGGGCTTGGTGCCATCCCTATTCTGACATTCCCGGAAAATGGCTGGGCCATTCTGGTGGGGCGCGCGTTTGAGGGGACAGCTATGGCGATTTTGGCGATTGCCGGGCCAACCCTGATGACCCGCAACGCAGCGCCAAAGCATATTCCATTTGCAGCTGCCCTGGCGGCGACCTGGGTACCCTTGGGGGGGCTGATCGCCACCAGTATTGCCCGGTTGGCAGAACATCTGATGCCGGGCGATCAGATCTGGTCGTCGGTCTGGTGGGCCGGGTTGGTTTTTGCGGTCCTGATGGCGGGATGGACATTGATCCTGGCGCGCCAGAATGACGGTCGCCGGATTGCCTTGCCGTCCACAAAAGGGGGGGCACCGGATCTGTCCAAAACGGATCGCCAGGCGCTGATGATGTTGTCGGCGTGTTTTGGCCTGTGGGCGTTGCAGAATCTTTCTGTGTTGAGCTGGCTGCCGGAATATCTGGTGGCAGATCGCGGGCTGTCGACGGCTGTATCAAAAGAATTGTATGGCGTGACGGTCATCGCGATTGCGGGGTCCAATTTGTTGGCAGCGGCCATCCTGAAGGCCGGATTTCCGATTGCCCGGTTGTTGACGGTCGTTCTGGTGGGCCAGGGGACCGTTCTGGTGATTGGTCCCTATGCCGGGACGGATATCAGCGGTGTCGCGATTTTATTGGCCTATGGATTCTTTGCCGGTATTACGCCGACCTGCATATTCGGATTGCCGGGGCGTTTGTTGGGTCCGGATCGCACGGGACCGGCGGCGTTCGGGCTGATGATGACCGGGCGCAATCTGGGTCTATTGACGGGCCCGATCCTGGTTGGCTGGGTCGCGGGCAGCAGTTTGGGCTGGTCGGCCGGGTGGTGGACGGCGGCCGCAGCGACCGGCTGTGCCGTGATTGCCGCCCTGGCCATCCAGCGTCAGGTCCGGCGCGCCGATGCGGTTGCGCAGGATTTGATCTAGGGAACCAGCTTATAGCCGCCAGGTTCTGTCACCAGGATTTCCGCATTGGAGGGATCGGGTTCGATCTTCTGGCGCAGGCGGTAAACATGGGTTTCCAGCGTGTGCGTGGTGACACCGGCATTATAGCCCCAGACCTCCCCCAACAGCGTGTCGCGCGATACGGTTCGGCTGCCCGCGCGAAACAGATATTTCAGGATGGAGGTTTCCTTTTCCGTCAGGCGGATCTTTTTATTGGTTTCTTCGGTCAGCAACAGCTTCTGGGCGGGCCTGAAACTGTAGGGGCCAATTGTGAAGACCGCATCTTCGCTTTGTTCATGTTGGCGCAATTGCGCACGCAGGCGGGCCAAAAGGACGCTTAAGCGAAAGGGTTTGGTGACATAATCATTCGCGCCGGCATCCAGGCCCAGGATCGTATCAGAATCGGAATCATGGGCGGTCAGCATGACGACGGGGCATTTAACCCCGCTGCGCCGCAGAATGCGACAGGCCTCGCGCCCATCCATATCGGGCAGGCCGACATCCAGAACGATGGCATCGAAATGTCCGGCCTTTGCGGCCTCTATCGCTTCGGCGTCGGTTGAGGCTTCCTGTGTTTCAAATTCTTCATGTAGTTGCAATTGTTCCGCCAGGGAATGGCGCAGGGCGTCGTCATCGTCGCATAACAGGATCTTTTTACCGCTCATCGCGTTCTATCTCACTTGTAACCAGATCAATACCGATCATCAGGATAACATGAACCGCAGGCATATGGGAAAAGCAAGATATCGTGATCGGCCATTTCTGTCTGTTCTGGCATGCCGCTTGCTTTAGGTCTGGGGAGAGAGAGTATCGGCGTTGGAGAGCGTCGATGTCGCGGTTGGTGAAGAGAGAGCCGATGTCTACAGCGCAAACAGCCCCCTGGTCCCTGATGACCTCTAACGCCACAGCGATGGCGCCCGATGTTGCCATGCGTAGACCGCAGAGGGTTGTGGGTTCAACGGAATCCCGCTTTTCCGATGCTTTGACGCAGGCTGAGGGCGTTAAAAAGGCCCCCCAGACGTATCAGGCCCCCCAGCGCCCAGAAGATAGAATGGCCCAGCCGGTGGCGTCGAATTCCCAGGTTTTTGCCGCGCGCGACGAGGGGACCTTTACCGATTATCGGCGATTTACCTCCGCAGATCCCACATCCGCGGATCTCACGGCGGCAAATCATGCCGACGAGTCATCCACAGAAGCAGGCAACAATTTCTTTGGGGAGGATGGCCTGACACTGGGGGATGTCGTCGATATCGTAAACCCGTTGCAGCATATCCCCATTGTTGCATCGGTGTATCGTTATGTGACCGGGGACGAAATAAGCCCCGGTGCGCAATTGGCGGGCGGGTCGATCTATGGTGGCCCGATAGGGTTCGCCAGTTCTCTGGCCAATGTGATTATGAAGGATCAGACCGGGGATGATCTGGGGGGAACGGCCCTGACAGCCCTGTTTGGCGCGCCTGGAACATCAGATACTGGAACCGCCCTGGCCCAGACGGACGGGGGGCAAAATGCATCGGTTCAAACCGCCCAGTTGGATCCACAAAGCCTGAATGATACGGCCCCTGCGGCTGGACCACAGGCGGAGGTCCTGCAAGATCAAGCCAGACAGAATGGCGTAAGCCCGCTTTTCGCCGCTCAGCCCGGTTTCAATGCTGCGGGTCAGCGGTCGGCCCCGTTTGCTGCAACGCCGGTTGGGTCGCCCATTGCATCCGTGCAACCGATCCTGCCGGGTCAGCCCACCGTGACGTCTGGTTCCAACCCGCAATCCAGCCCGGGTAAAGCCGCTGCGCAAGGGGTTCCTAACCTCTCTGCAGATGCCGCGACCGCCCTGATGCGCATGGCCCAAAACAGCCAGCTTAAGAACAGTCACGCAGAGAGTGTGCAGGCACCAGCAGCACTGCACTCCGCTGCGCCAAGCCAGACCGCTTCGTCCAGTAAGAATTTGCCTGGTTCAGACGCGGAACCGAAATTCTTCAGCCTGCGCAATGCGCCGGTCGCCCCAACGCCATTGCCCAGTCATTCCGGCATCACGCCCCCACCCCCTGCACCCTCCCCGACTGTGACGGCTGATGCAACCGTGGTTGCGGAGAGTTCAGACGCACCGGAATTTCTGGAACCCGTTCCGTCCAAGGATTTACCCAATGCAATGATGGACGCCCTGGCAAAATATGAGAAAATGAAATCGCCCAGCTAATCTTTATGGCTTTGGGTCCGAATGAAAGGTGATGCATGACCGATCTGGTGACCGATGGGCAGCGATTGATTCTGCCGAATGGCGACAGTGTGCCGTGTTCCATGGGCCGGTCCGGTCTGATCGCGGCGCAGGATAAACGCGAAGGCGACGGGGCGACACCGATGGGTCGATGGCAGCTGGGGCAGGTGTTTTATCGACCAGACAGGATCCATGATCCGATCCAGACTGCATTGCCGGTCCAGCCCTTGACTGAGCATTCGGGTTGGTGCGATGCGCCCGATGATCCCGCCTATAATCAGTTTGTTTCGCGGCCCTATGCCGCATCACATGAGGCGATGTGGCGAGACGATGGGCTGTATGACATTGTGGTGACGACGGATCACAATACCGATCCCGTCCTTCCAGGTCTGGGCAGCGCCATTTTTTTGCATTGCCGTCATGAAACCGGAAAGCCAACAGCGGGCTGTATCGCGATAGCGCGGGACGTATTGCACAGGATCCTGGCAGATTTGGATCCGGAGTCCTGGCTGGTTATCCGGCAGGAGATTTAAACAGGCGCGGTTACGCCTGGGCTGGACGCGCGCCAAAGATAGCGCTGCCGACGCGGACATGGGTCGCCCCCAGGCGAATGGCGGTTTCATAATCGCTGCTCATCCCCATCGACAGGCCGGAAATTCCGTTCCGCTCTGCAATTTTCGCCAACAGGGCGAAATGCGGGCTGGGCTGTTGATCGACCGGGGGGATGCACATCAACCCCTGGACGGACAGGCCGATCGTGTCGCGCACTTCCGTGATAAACGCATCTGCCTCAATCGGTGGGATTCCCGCCTTCTGGGGTTCTTCGCCGGTGTTGATCTGAATGAATATGCCAGGCTTACGATCCTGTTTGTCACATTCGCGGGCAATAAATTGGGCGATTTTCAAACGGTCCACGGTCTGGATCACGTCAAACAGGGCGACTGCGTTTTTGGCCTTGTTGGATTGCAATGGTCCAATCAGATGCAGCACAGTCTGTGGATAGTGCTGTTTAAGCTCAGGCCACTTTTCTTCAGCTTCCTGAATTTTATTCTCACCAAAATGTATATGACCATTGTCTAACAACGGAATAATGGCATCAGAGTGATATGTTTTAGAAACAGCAATTAATTCAACATTTGTATTCTTGTGGATTGATTCAGAACTCGCCTGTTTTATATTTTCCAATACTTGATTATATCTTTCCAGCAATTGCATTGGGCACCTGTGTAAGGAAATGACCGATTGTGTTTCAGACGGTCCAATTTTATAACGATTTGATTTTATACAGCCTGACTTGTCCATAAAAGGATTTTAGTGTGGTACGCGGTTATTTGGGATCGACCAGGACGCTGTTTGCGGTGCTCCGGTTAGGAGCGTTTCGCGAAGCGATGCGGGGCATCGCGGAAGGCGACGCGGCCCGGAGCGCCGCAAACAGCGCCTTAGGTCCTTTTATCGGCCCGTCGGACGGCGTCGAGGACGTTTGACGATGAACCACATCGCCTGCACGCCCTCTCCTAGCCGACAGGCCGATAAAGGGATCTTGGTGAGTCCAAATAATCGCGCACCACACTAAAGGACTGCCATGCCAGCGCCGGATATTCAGATAAAACAAGAATTGCAAAGGGCCTTTGGCGATTTCAATCAGGGCAAGCCTGATGCGGCGCAGGCCCGGGCGGAGGCGATCTTAAAGCGGCTGCCCCGGGAACCAAATGCGCTGTATCTGATGGGGATCATCCATCATCAGGCCGGGCGGTTGGATCAGGCGTCCAGATTTTTTGAGAAAAGCTACAAGTCCGACCCGAAAAACCCCGCTGCCTTAAGCGGCATTGGTATCGTGCGTTTGGATCAGCAACGCTATGCGGAAGCAGTGCGCGCCTTTCAGGCCGTTTTAAAGCATATGCCAAATGATGCTTCGGCCCTGAACAATCTGGGGATCGCGCAGAAAAATCTGCAACGGTTTGATCTGGCCGTTCCCTTGTTCCAGAAGGCAATTGGGATCAATCCACGATTTGCCGATCCTTATGTCAATTATGGCTCCTTGTTAAACAGCCTGGGGGAAGCGCAGGCCGCGCGGGAGGTTCTGGAGGCCGGGTTGCGGCACAATGCCGGTGACCAGACCCTGACGCTGAATTTGTTCGACGCGCTTGTGGGGCTGGGCCTGTTTGATCGGGCGAAAAGTCTGATCGAACCCTTTTTCACGGCAGACCCCAAGGCGATTGAAATTCGCAACCGCTTTGGCCAGTTGCTGGTGTCGATGGGGGATGTGGACGCGGCGCGCGATGTGTTCCTGAAAACAATTGACGATCACCCGCAGGATGCGGCTGCATATTTTGATCTGGCGGACCTTCTGGAGGCAAGACGCGGAGCCCAGAAGGCGGAGGCAGCGGAGATGCGCCAGAGGGGTATTGCCGCCTTTAATGCCAGCCATGCCACCCTATCAGACGGTACGCCGGTATTGGTTCACCGCGCCGCCCAGACCTATGAAGGTTTGGGGGAGGTTGAAAAGGCCTATCAGTGTTTCAAGCGGGCGCAGGATCAGTTTAAGGCACGCCTGGCCAGTATCGGAAAGGCCTATGACCGCCGCGCGACGGAGTCGCTGTATGACAATCTGATCGCGCGGTTTTCCAAACAATCGCCAGAGGCAGTGGCACTGCCGGAAGGCGATGCCATTCCTACCCCTATATTTATCGTCGGCATGCCACGTTCCGGCACCAGCCTGATTGAGCAGATACTGGCGTCACATCCTGCCATTTTTGGCGGGGGGGAATTGATGGTGCTGCCCGAGTTGATCGATGCGCGCCTGAAGCCGGGGGAGGACCTTGCAGGTTTGCTGGATCGTCTGTCCTTGGAAGAATTGGCTGAAATTCGGGATGGCTACCGCGCTGGTCTGACGGAATGTTCCGGGGGTCAGGCCTTTGTAACGGACAAGCTGCCGTTTAATTTTATCAATGTCGGCCTGATCCGGATGCTGTTCCCCAAGGCCCTGATCATCAATATCGAGCGCTATCCCCTGGATGTGTGCTGGTCGATCTTCACGCAGCGCTTTTCCAGCGCGATGCTGTTTGATCATGATCTGCGGGATATCGGGCATTATTACCGGCAGTATGATCGGTTGATGCAGTTTTGGCGCGGTTGGGATTCATCAATTGTTCAGATACAGTATGAAGGGTTGCTGGACGATATGGCGGCCAGTGTTTTGCCCATGCTGGATCAGTTGGGTCTGGACTGGGATCCGGCGATGGAACGCTTTTTTGAGAATAAAAGGGCGGTGCAAACCGCCAGCCGCCTGCAGGTGCGTCGGCCGATCTATAAAACATCGGTGGGGCGGTGGAAGGCTTTCGAGTCTAAAATGGATGGCCTGAAGTCTGAACTGGGTGATGTGCTGGACCGGTATTTATAGGGATAAGGTGTATGCCAATACTTAAAGATGGCCAGGATACGCTCACATTGGGCGATATTTTGGCCCCGATGACAGAGGCGGAATTCTTTCAAGATTATTACGATAAGAAGCCGCTGCATATTCCAGGCAGTGCCGACAAATTCAAAGGGATCATGGATTGGTCCATATTGAATGAGCTGTTGAGCAATGGTCCCCTATGGTCCGCGAAATCGCTGGGCCTGCAAATCGACAAGCAGCCGATCCCCGCAGCCCTGTATTGTGAATCGCGGGAGGACCGGTCGGGATCCATGGTGATGCAGCCGATTGCCGGTAAGGTGATGGACCTGTTGCATCAGGGGGCATCCCTGATCGCCAATGATATTGATATGATGAGTAAGCCCTTGCGCCAGGTCGCATCCGCGTTTGAGGCGGCGTATAATGGCAAGGCACAAGCCAATCTGTATTGTTCCTGGGACAGTCGCAAGGCGTTCAGCAGTCATTTTGATACACATGATGTCTTCGCGCTGCATATTGAGGGGGAAAAGACCTGGCGCGTCTTTGAAACACGCATGCCCCATCCAATCCGTCACGCCCGTCACAGCAATGGCGCCTATACGGAGGCACAGCATATGGAGCAGCGCGGAGAACTGTTGTTCGACGTGGTGCTGAAACCGGGCGATATTCTCTATCTGCCCCGGGGCCAGTATCATGATGCTTTGGCGGTTTCCAGCGGGGCGGTTCATATCGCATTGGGGATCGTCAGCCTGGTGGGCCTGGATATCGTCGACGCTTTAAAGGATTTTGCTGTTGAGGATGAGGCCTTCCGGTTAAATCTACCCAGGCTGGCGCAGGGTGAGACAGCCACCCGGTCTGTCCTAGAAGATTTAGGCAATAAGCTGCATCAGTTATCTAAGAATCCAAATGTACTTGCCGCCTTGTTACAGTATCAAGCCAGCTATTCTTATGATCGCAGTCAATATACGCTGCCGATAGAGTCGACAGACAAGCAGTTTAATTTGGTCGATGGGCCATTCCGCCTGGTAAAGGATAAAGGGACATTCGTCTTGACGGGGCCACGCGGTGCCGTTCCCGTTCCTCCCGGCAGCGAGGGTCCGATCTCCTGGATTCTATCGCAAAAGAGGTTTCGGCGTGGTGCTTTTCTCAGCGCGCATGAGAGACTCCCCGCTGCGGCGGCGGATCGTTTGTTGTCGGATCTGCAGTCCATGGGGGTATTGAAATCAGCCTGATTCCATAGATTTGGCCTCCATTGGCAAGTCATGTTGTATAATTATCACATCACTTACGTTTTTGCGGTTAACTGTATTGGAATTCATTGCTTTCAAAATTCATGCGTGTTCAAAACAACCCATGGCGAGCGCCGGAACTGCCTGAACAGGCTAATTCGTTTGGCACGCAAAATGAAGTGAATGAGTTCTAGGGGCAAACGCCCAAACGATCAAAATGGAGATGACCATGAAAAAAGTTCTTCTCGCATCCTCAGCTCTGCTGGGTGCGTCCGCTTTCGCAGCGGGTTCTGCATATGCAGAAAAGCCTGTAATGACCTTCTCTGGTAGCTTGGCATACGAAATGATTTTCGCTGACGGCGACCAGGCTGATGCCGGCGTTGGCCACAGCATTTCTGCCAACGACCAGATGTCCGAACTCGTGTGGGATGCCAAAGGCTCCACCGATGCCGGCCTGAACTACCGTGCAAACGTTCAGTGGCGCTATACCAATGGCGGTTCGGGTTCTTTTGACGAAAGCTGGCTGCAGTTCTCCGGCGGCTGGGGTAGCATCGTCATTGGTGGCGATGACCCTGTGTCGGATACGGTCGCTGGTACTGCTGGTCACACCTTCCAGGCTGGTACTTGGGGTACGGACGGCAACAACGCCCTGCGTAACGTAAACTTCCTGGGCTTGGCTACTGGCACTCATTACTATCAGTCTTCCGCAGGGATGACCGGTGATGCGAACAAGATTTCGTATACCACGCCTAACTTTGCTGGCTTCCAGGCTGGTGTGTCGTACACCCCGCAGGGCGCTGCTTTCCAGCAGACTCAGCAGGTTAATAACAACGGCAATGACCAGGTACTCGACATTGCTGCTGGTTGGGGCGGTGAATTCGGTGGCGTTGGTCTGAAAATCGACGGTTCTTACCAGATGGGTGAAGACAATGCCGGTGGTACGGTTGCTGGGTTCACCCAGAACGCCACTACCGGTGCGATCACCCCCGGTGGCGCGATCACCGTTGATCAGGAAGACATCAGAAGCTACATGGTGGGTGGTTCTATCACATTTGCAGGCTTCGGCTTGGGTGTGGGCTACTTCGATAACGGCGACTCAGGTGTTGCCAAAGGCAGCAACGGTGATGCCGGTTCCGGTTTCAACGTTGGCGGTAGCTACAGCTTCGGCCCGGGTTCAGTCTCTCTGATGTATCAAAACAGCACTGACGATCTGAACGGTGACAACCTGGAAGATGAATCAACCATCTACCACGCTGGTGTTACCTACACGATCGCTGATGGTCTGAACGCCTATGGTTCTTACTACAACATGAGCATCGACAATGAAGGCGGCAACACTGCTGCTAACCAGAACGATGCACAGGTTGTGATCATCGGTACGCGCGTAACCTTCTAAGGTTATTCGGGTTGCATCAAATGGGGGGATGGGCAAGATTGCTCATCCCCTCATTTCTTTTTGGTGGTGCGTAATGATCAAACGAATTTTTGCGGTCCTGTTTTTGACGGGATTGGTTTTTGTAAGCGGCTGTTCTAGCCTGTCTTCCGGGCCCAGTGTCCTGAACGAAGATCCCGCTGAACGGGCTCGTAAACAGGATGGCTCTGTTTTCGGTAAATCTATTGTTCTGGGTGGGGAGTCTCAGCCCGGTGCCGGTACTTCAGGTCTGGCCGTCAATGGGTATCTGTGGCGCGCTTCGCTTGATACGATTTCTTTTCTTCCCTTGGCCCAGGCTGATGCGTTCGGCGGTGTGATCGTCACCGAATGGTCTTCTTTGCCCAGTGCGCCAAACGAACGCTATAAGCTGACCGTGTATATTCTGAACCGGGAATTGCGTGCCGATGGTGTGCGGGTCTCGGTTTTTCGCCAGGAACGCAGTACATCGGGCGAATGGGTTGATGCCGCCGTTTCAGATGGTGTTCCGGCCCGTATTGAAAATGCGATTCTTTTGCGGGCCCGTCAGTTGCGAATTGATAGCCAGGCGTCGCTCAAGTAAATCATGGGCCTGCCGAACGGATTTGGGACTCTGTGAGAGTCTGTGAGGATTCGTTTGCATCGTTTCCAAGTGTGATCAGGCCAAAACTTACCAGGATAGAGCAATGACCAGGTACAATCCGGTTGAAATCGAACGCAAGTGGCGCGACCGATGGGATTCTGAACAGTCTTTTCGGACCGATGATTCGTCGGATGCAGAAAAGTACTATGTCCTGGAGATGTTTCCCTATCCGTCCGGGCGCATTCATATGGGCCATGTGCGCAATTATACTTTGGGTGACGTGATTGCCCGGTATAAGCGGGCCAGAGGCTTTAGCGTTCTGCATCCAATGGGATGGGATGCTTTCGGGTTGCCGGCTGAAAATGCGGCCATTGAGAACAAGGTCCATCCGGCCAAATGGACACGGGAAAACATCGCGACCATGCGGTCTCAGTTGAAGACTTTGGGTCTGTGCATCGATTGGGATCGCGAAATTTCGACCTGTGAACCCGACTACTACAAACATGAACAGAAGATGTTCCTGGATTTTCTGAGGGCTGGTTTGGCGTATCGCCGGGAATCCTGGGTGAATTGGGATCCGGTCGATAATACCGTGCTGGCCAATGAACAGGTGATTGATGGCAAGGGCTGGCGAACCGGTGCGGTCGTTGAAAAGCGGCGGCTGTCCCAATGGTTCCTGAAAATTACGGCGTTTTCTGAAGAATTGCTGGCAGGTCTGGATGAATTGGAGCGTTGGCCGGAAAAGGTGCGCCTGATGCAGCGCAATTGGATCGGCAAGTCCGAAGGCGCACAGATCCAATTCGAAATTGTTGGGCGGGATGATCGACTGGACTGTTTCACGACGCGGCCAGATACGCTGTATGGCATGTCATTCTGTGCCATCGCGGCCAACCATCCCTTAGCGGAGGAAGCATCGCGCACCAATCCTGATCTGGCAGCCTTCATTGCGGAATGCAATCAGATGGGCACAAGCGAAGAAGCCATTGAAACCGCAGAAAAGCGCGGATTCGATACGGGATTGACGGTGCGACATCCTTTTATGCCGGACAAGACATTCAAGGTCTTTGTCGCCAATTTTGTCCTGATGGAATATGGAACAGGCGCAATTTTCGGCTGCCCTGCGCATGATCAGCGGGATATGGATTTTGCCCGCAAATATGGTTTGGATGTCACCCCTGTTGTGCTGCCCCCCACTGCAGATGCGGCGTCATTTGCGGTCCAGGATGAGGCCTATACCGGGGACGGAACCTTGTTCAATTCCGATTTTCTGGATGGCCTTGATGTGCCGACGGGCATTCGCACCGCCATTGATCGATTGGAAGAAATTGGCATTGGCATCGGTAAGATAACCTATCGTCTGCGCGATTGGGGCGTATCGCGCCAGCGCTATTGGGGATGCCCCATTCCAGTTATCCATTGTCCGTCATGCGGTGTAGTTCCGGTTCCGGATTCTTCATTGCCTGTCGAACTGCCGGAAGATGTCGACTTTGATCAACCGGGCAATCCCCTGGCCCGACATCCGACATGGAAACATGTGTCCTGCCCAAGCTGTGGCGGGGCGGCGGAGCGGGAGACCGATACATTCGACACATTCTTTGAAAGCTCGTGGTACTTTGCACGCTATCCCGACAGCAAGAATGAGGAGCGGGGATTTAGTGCGGAAAGTGCGGCGCGCTGGTTACCGGTTGATCAGTATATCGACGGTATCGAACACGCGATTCTGCACTTGCTGTATTCGCGGTTTTTCACACGGGCGCTGAAACAGTGTGGTTATCTGGATCTGGAAGAACCCTTCGCCGGGTTGTTTACCCAGGGCATGGTCTGTCATGAGACCTATCGGGATCCATCCGGCGCATGGTTGTTCCCCAATCAGATTCGGCGCGACGGCGATCAGGTTGTGCGGGTCGATACCGGTGCGGCTGTGACGGTTGGTCGATCTGAGAAGATGTCCAAATCTCGCAAGAATGTTGTGGACCCTGTTGATATTGTTCAGTCTTACGGGGCGGATACGGCCCGTCTGTTCATGTTGTCCGACAGTCCACCTGAACGGGATTTGGAATGGACTGAAGGCGGTGTAGAGGGTGCATGGCGTTTCCTGGGGCGTCTGTTTCGGGCAATTGCCGGGGATGAGGCCACGATCGCGCCATTTGGGACCCAGCGGCCGGCTGATTTGAGTGATGCATTGGCGGCGACAGAACGCACAGTGCATAAGGCCATAGACGGCGTGACCCAGGACCTGGAGCGTTTCCATTTCAATCGGGCGATTGCGCGCATCCGTGAATTGTCCAACGCCCTGTTCGCGATTAAGGGCGAGGATGAAGGCGCACAATGGTTACGCCGGTTTGGTTTTGAATCCTTGGTTCAGATCCTGTCACCGATGACCCCGCATGTGGCGGAAGAATTGTGGCAGGCCTTGGGGCACAAAGAGATGCTGGTGAATGCCAGCTGGCCCGTTGCGAATCCGGATATGCTTGTTGAGGAAACCGTCACCATTGGTGTTCAGGTGAATGGGAAGCTGCGGGCGACGATTGAACTGGCGCGCGATGTTTCCCGTGAAGAGGCAGAGGCCGCCGCGATTGCGGAAGAGAATGTTCAGCGTATCCTGGATGGGAAGACACCGCGCAAAATTATTGTTGTGCCCAACCGGATTGTGAATATCGTCGCCTGAGGGTTCTGACGTCAAAGGCGGGTAAGGGATTGGCATGAGGTCTTTTAATGCAAGGATGGATCGTCGCGCAGTGACCCTGCTGGGATTGGGGGGCGTAATGCTGGCCCTGTCTGGCTGCGGCTTCCGGCCCGTATATGGGACCGGCGGTGCCGATAATGGTGTCGATGCGATGGAGGATTTGCAGGCCACCAAGATCAATCTGATCGAGGATCGTGAAGGCCAGGTGCTTCACAATCTGTTGCTGGATCGCTTTAATCCCAAGGGGCAGCCGACAAAATCGCAGCATATTCTGGATGTAACCCTGGACTATACGACAGTGGATCGCGGAACGCTGATTGATGCGACGGTGACCCGCGCAGAATTGACGGTAAAGGCGGAGGCTGTCCTGACCGCGTTCGATGAAGCGAAAGTGTTTAAATCCCGCGCCGTATCGACCTATTCGGTATCAACGTCAGATTATGCGGCGGAAGTTGCGAAAAAGAATGCCCTGGACCGAACATTGGTCGTGATCGCGGATGATCTACGGATTCAGATCGCGACATTTTTTGAAAAGCAGCGATTGCTTAAGGGCTGATTTGCCATGGTGAAAATCGCGACGGGCTCGATTGAGGGGTTTGTAAAGGCTCCACCGTCGGAGGTCCGCGCCGTGTTGTGCTATGGGCCCGATGCCGGTCTGGCCCGCGAGCGTATGCGGGCTGTTGCGCTGACGGTCGCACCTGATCTGGAAGACCCGTTTCAAGTTTGCGATTTATCCAGCGATACGATCAAGGCTGATCCCGCAATTTTGGGGGATGAGGCCGCGGCGATTTCCATGATGGGCGGGCGTCGTGTGATCTTGATTCGCGATGCCAGTGACGCCTGTGCGGACGCATTGGGGGGGTTTCTGGAAGATCCGGTCGGGGATGCACTGATTGTCTTGTCCGCGGGGGATTTACCGGCGAAATCTAAGCTTCGAAAGGTGTTTGAAGCGTCGAAGCTTGGCGCTGCGATCGCCTGCTATTTGGACGAATCGGGTGGGATTGATCGCTTGATTGATGAGGGGCTGCGGCCGCTTTCCGTGCGGATAGAGCCTGAAGCGCGGGAATTCCTGGTGGACAATTTGGGGTCGGATCGGGGTGTCAGTCGCTCAGAGATTGAGAAGCTGGCCCTGTATGCCGGGCAGAATGGCACATTGGATTTTGACACGGTCTCAACCCTGATTGGGGACAGTTCAGTCTCTACGCTTGATGATGTGATCCATGCAATGGCGGAAGGGAATTCCAGGGCGCTGGACCGGGCGTTGGATCTGGCGGCTCAGGATGGGACGGCCCCGGTTGCCCTGTTGCGGACTGCCAGTAATCACATGCTGAGACTGCGGCGGATTCAAGATCTTGTATCGGGGGGCATGCCGCTTCAAGGCGCGATGAGCAGCTTGCGTCCACCCGTCTTCTACAAATCCAAGGCACGGTTTGAGGCGGGCGTAAAACGCTGGCCCCCATTGGCGGTGGCAGAGGCATTGTCGCTTTTGATAGAGGCGGAAGCCGCCTGTAAACGCAGCGGCGCGCCGGACTGGATTCTATGTCACCGCAGCCTGCATCAGGTCGGCGCCCTGGCCCGGCGTCATGCCTCTGGGCGCCGCGCATCCAGATAAGCGCGCGCTAGAGGATCATGCACGTGCATCATGCTCTAAAAGCTACATTTCAACGACGTTTTTAAGGCGCTGCACGCCGCCACGGTTCAGGCGTTCGACCACGTCATCCAGTTGATCAAAATCATCGAAGGCGACAACCAGACGACCGGACTCGCCACCGCCTTTCAGGTCGATGGATACGGTCATGCCCAGCAGGTCCGACAGGCTGCGTTCCATGGCAGTGGTATTGGCATCTTTTTCGGTCAGGCTGGACCCGCCCTTTTCGATCTTCCCTTTCAGGCGTTGCAGCCCGTCCTGGGTTTTATGGGCATTGGGCTTTGCTTCCTGGACCAGCCGTTCGGTCTGGCGGACATTATAGCCCTTTTTTATGACTTCCTGGGCCAGGGCATCGGCATTGCTGGCACCCAATAGGGCGCGGGCGTGACCGGCACTGATCAGGCCGTCATCCAGCATGCTTTTCAATTCTTCCGGAAGCGACAGTAAGCGCAGCATATTGGCCACATGGGACCGGCTTTTGCCGACTGACTTCGAAAGCGCGTCCTGGGTATGGCCGAATTCTTCCATCAGGCGCTGATAGCCCTCAGCCTCTTCCAGGGGGGTCAGGTCTTCGCGGTGAATATTTTCGATCAGCGCGATTTCCAGCGTTTCGGTATCTGTCAGATCCTTGATGACAACCGGCACTTCATAGAGCTGCGCGCGTTGAGCGGCCCGCCAGCGGCGTTCGCCCGCGACGATCTGATAGGCATTGGCGTCATCCGGATGGGGCCGGACCAACAGCGGCTGCAGGATTCCCTGCTGGCGGATGGAGTCGACCAGCCCGTCAATGGCTGCCTCGTCAAAGCGTTTGCGCGGCTGACTTGGATTTGGCCGCAGGAATTCGATTGGCACGGTCTTGGAGGTCTTGACGGCGGGTTCGCTGTAGCCATCCGTGCCATTGATGACACTGTCACCATCTCCAAACAACGCCGAGAGGCCGCGCCCTAAGCCGCGTTTACGATCTTCTGCTGCCGCATTCATGCCGGGAGTCTCCTTTCACGCTTCAGAACCTCGCTGGCGAGGTGAATATATGCCTGTGATCCCCGGCAATCCATGTCATATAACAGGACGGGTTTGCCAAAGCTGGGCGCTTCTGAGATGCGCACATTGCGGGGAATCACGGTTTCGTAGACCTTGTCGCCCAAATGAGCCCGCACATCCGCTGCCACCATGTCAGACAGGTTGTTGCGCCGGTCATACATGGTCAGTACCACACCCTGGATATCCAGGCGCGGATTGAAGGCACGCTTCACACGCTCAATCGTGCCAATCAGATGGCTGAGGCCTTCCAGCGCATAGAATTCACATTGCAGTGGCACCATGACGGAATCGGCGGCGCATAGGGCGTTCAGGGTCAATAGGCCCAGGGCTGGCGGGCAATCGATCAGGATATAGTCATAATTGTCCGTACAGCCCCGCAAGGCGTCGCGCAGGCGAAATTCCCGGCGGTCTTCTTCTACCAATTCGATTTCGGCACCAGACAGATGAATTGAGGCGGGGATCAGACGCAGGCCCGGAATGGCCGTGTTGACCGCAGCGTTTTCCGCCGTCTCGCGCGCGAATAGCAGATCATAGGAGCTTAAGGTCCGATCCCGACGATCGACACCCAACCCGGTTGATGCGTTCCCCTGTGCATCGATATCCACGATCAGGACGCGCTTTTCACAGGCAGCCAGAGCGGTGGCCAGATTGATTGCGGTGGTGGTTTTCCCAACCCCCCCTTTCTGATTGGCAATCGCGATGATTCGCGCGGTGCCATCACTGCGGGGCCTGGTCAGTTTTTCCGGCAATTTCGCATACATCGGCGCAACTCCTTCAGTGCTCTAAGAGCGATGCTGTCTATCCCGTTCGGGCAAAGCCCGTTCGGGATTTGGGGCGACACATCGGTTCTTAAAAAAGTCACAGCGTTGCCGATGGTTTCTAAGGCGACTCCCCTGGGGCGTGATCCGTTTTCTTCGGGCGCATATCGGTGAGGCGCAACAGAACTGACTCGTCATCACTGCGGCTGCGAACCGCGTCATAAGTTATATACCATGCATAATTTGCGGCAGTCAATTCCTCTTTATACCTCTTACCCTTCGGAAACAGCGCAATTGTCCCCTCCCCCCAAAATCGGTATGCCAGGGGCAGAAGATCGGTCAACGAGGCCAAGGCGCGTGCGGAGATAACATCTGCCGGGGGCAGGTCGACGCTTTCTGCGCGGGCGGCATGAACGGTTACCCGGTCAGAGACCCCGGCGACACGGGCCGCCTCTCTTAAGAAGGCAGATTTACGGGTGTCGGACTCGATCAGATGCACCGTCATCCGGCTCATGATTGCCAGAACCAGACCAGGGAAGCCGGCCCCGCTGCCCAGGTCGATCAGCGTCTTCGCCTGTGGCGGGCAGTGATCGATCAATTGTGCGGAGTCCAGGAAATGGCGGGTCCAAAGTTCTGGAATGGTTTTTCCACTGATCAGGTTGATCTTGGGCTGCCATTTCAGGAGCAGCCCGGCATAGGCCTCAAGCTGCTCCATGGTTTCACGTGAAACATCTGTGTTTTTCTGGAACTGACTCTTGGGATCGAGCACCACGCGCTTAAGCCGCCTTATCGCTGGCCCGTCGCACAAAACGCATCAGGGCGACAACTGCAGCCGGGGTTACGCCTGGCAAGCGGGCGGCCTGGCCCAATGTGCGCGGGCGTCCGGCAGAAAGGCGCTGTATCATTTCGTGGCTTAGACCACCAACCGTGGCGAAATCTAGATCGTCTGGAAGATGCAGCGATTCATCACGGCGATAGGCGCGGATGTCTGAATCCTGCCTTTGTAAATAGGCCGCGTATCTGGCGTCGGTCTCAATTTGTGGCGCGACGGATGCGGGGATACTAAGTAGATTAGGCCAAAGCGCACTTAACCGCTGTAAGGACAGATCGGGCAATGCCAGCAGGTCCATGGCACTGCGCATCCGCCCATCCTGTCGCACGGCGATATTGTGCCGCGCCAATTCTTGAGGGGAAGCCTTGTGATTTTCCAGAAGTGCCCGGGACTTGGTTAGGGCCTCTGATCGCGCCGCCCAATGCTCCAACCTTTCAGAGGACAGGCAGCCTAACTGAAGGCCCAGGGGTGTCAGGCGTTGATCCGCATTGTCAGCCCGCAGCCGAAGGCGATATTCAGCGCGGGATGTGAACATGCGGTACGGTTCATCTGCCCCCCGCGTTGTCAGATCATCGATCATAACCCCGATATAGGCATCCGCGCGGTCCAAGATGAAGGGCACTGTCCCGCCCCCAACTTTATGGGCGGCGTTTAACCCTGCCATCAGCCCCTGCGCAGCGGCCTCTTCATATCCGGTCGTTCCGTTGATCTGACCCGCAAGATACAGGCCGGGGATTTTTCGGGTCTCCAATGTCGGGTGCAATTCCCTGGGATCGACGTGATCATATTCAATCGCATATCCGGGCTGAAGAATGACAGCATTTTCCAAACCAGGAATGGTTTTCAGAAAGGCCGCCTGAATATCGCGCGGCAGGGAATTCGACAGCCCGTTTGGATAGACGGTGTGGTCATCCAACCCTTCAGGCTCCAGGAAGATCTGGTGCCGTGGCTTGTCTGCGAACTTCACCACCTTGTCTTCAATCGACGGACAATAGCGCGGGCCAATGCCAGAGATCATGCCGCCATATAAGGCCGAATGCGCCAGATTGTCATGAATGACCTTATGGGTGTTCTGATTGGTATAGGTGATGTGGCAGGCAATTTGGGGGACCGTTATAGACTCTGTCAGGGCAGAAAATGGCTCTGGCACTTCATCTGCATCCTGCTTCTCCAGGATTGAATAGTCGATGGTCCGCCCATCCAGGCGCGGCGGTGTGCCGGTCTTCAGGCGCCCAAGGGCAAAGTCAAAACGCTCCAGAGTCAAAGCCAGGCCGATGGCTGGCGCATCCCCGATGCGACCCGCAGGTGTGCGCTCATGGCCGCAATGAATCATACCGCGCAGGAATGTTCCTGTGGTCAGGACCACGGCACCCGCGTGAAGTTCGGTTCCGTCGGCCAACCGAATTCCAGTCAGGACCCCTTGTCCAGAAATAAGCAAATCTTCTACCGCGCCTGCATACAGGGACAAACTGGATTGGGCTCGTAAGGTCTCCTGCATCGCGTTGCGATACAGTTTTCGGTCGGCCTGACTTCTGGGGCCCTGAACAGCAGGGCCTTTGCTGCGATTCAAGACGCGGAATTGGATTCCCGCTTGGTCGGCGACTCGGCCCATAATACCGTCCAGGGCATCAATTTCACGAACCAGATGCCCCTTCCCCAATCCACCGATGGCAGGGTTACAAGACATTTCGCCAATGGTTTCCAACTTGTGGGTGACCAGCACGGTTTTGGCCCCCATTCGGGCGGCTGCGGCTGCGGCTTCACATCCCGCATGGCCACCGCCCACAACGATGACATCCCACATTCCTGATGAGGATTGTTGGGTGGATTGTGTCGAGTGATTGGATAGCGCGGCCATTGTCAGTTCTCCTGCGGCGCTGATTGTATAATGGTTCTTGCATCCGGGGTCAATTGCCGGGCTACGGGCATCATATCACAGTGCGGTTATGGAGTTTGTTTCACGTGAAACATATCTGGGACTGGTGACGGGGCAGCTGGATTCTTTCATAGATAACCAGTTATAATCCATAGAATTGTTTCACGTGAAACAGTTGCTCATTTCCCGATGCAAAATTCCTGGAAGACAACATCCAGAACTGTTTCAACATCGACGCGCCCGGTGATACGCCCCATTTCCATCAAGGCAACCCGAATATCTTCCCCGGACAAGGCCAATTCCGGTTGAGCAAGTGACGCTTCAAGCGCCTCAGAGGCACGGCTGAGGGCTTCCCGATGTCGGGCGCGCACAGCCACAGCAGCCGTCGCTTGTCCATACCGTTCCGCACATACCGATGTTATGGCAGAGAGTAAATCCTGCAACCCGACACCGGTAACAGAAGATATTCCAAAGCGATTAGGATCATCCAGCCACTGACTGGGCGCAGACACCAAGTCACATTTCGTAAGAAGCTGGAATACCGGAATCGTGTCCAAAACACCAAATGGTGCCGGCATATCAAAGACCATAGGGTCATCCGAAACCCAAAGGATAATATCAGCAGACTCGGCAGTGGCCCGGGCGCGCCGCACCCCCTCCCCTTCAACCGCATCTGGCGTGTCCCGCAGTCCCGCTGTATCTGACAAGGTGACAGCATAGCCGCCAAGATCCAGGCGGACCTCGATAACATCCCGCGTGGTTCCCGCAATCTCCGACACGATCGCCGCATCCCGTCCTGCAAGCTTGTTTAAGAGGGAAGATTTCCCAACATTAGGCGACCCAACAATCGCAACCCTAACCCCATCGCGAATGGCCGATGACAGTGCGCCAAGTCTGATATCCTGTTCCCATTCAGCAATAAGCGAAGCAATGGCATTGGCGTTTTGGTCCAGCATATCGGGGGGCAAATCATCCTCAGGAAAATCGACCGCAGCTTCAATCAGCGCCAGGATACGGACAAGGCGATCTGTCCAATCCTGGTATCGGTCATGCCCTGCCCCTGTGGCCAAACGCAGCGCCAAACGCCGTTGCGCCTCCGTCTCTGCAGCAATTAAATCGGACAAGGCTTCGGCTTCGGTTAAATCCATATTGCCATTGGCAAAGGCGCGGCGCGAAAACTCCCCTGCTTCGGCAAGGCGACAGTCAGGATACTGTCCAAGCGCTTGTAACACCGCCGCAATCGTGGCCGCCCCACCATGGCAATGAAGCTCAACCACATCCTCCCCAGTAAAAGAAGCGGGGCCCGGAAAGAAAAGGATCAAGGCATCGTCCAGAACCTCCGACCCCGGTATCGGCCCCGCAATGAACTCCGGGTTGGGACGATACAGTTTCCGTCTGTGGGCATGTCTTGGACGGGGTGTACATTTCGCCCTGTCCGACGGTGAGGTTACAAGCGATTGCAGGGCCGCCAGGGCGTTTGGTCCAGACAGGCGGATGACAGCGATACCGGCCGGTGCAGGCCCGCTGCTGAGTGCAAAAATCGTATCACTCATCAAAAAAGTGCTCGCCTGTTTACATCACGGAATAGCGCGTCAAACGCTTGCGCTAGCTCTTATCCCCTGAGGATGGGTCCTTAGAAGAATTTGCCATTTGCGACCAGAACATTTTTTGCAACTGTTCCATTCCTTGCAGGCCCGCAGGCAGCCATGTTTGGAACAAGGCCTCAGGTTCCAGTGCCTTCAGATTTGCTTCCATGCGTTCCTGGACCTGCTTCATCAGGGCTTCCTGCATTGGGGTCACGTCGGGAAGACCAAGGAACTTCCGGGCTTCATCCGGGGTGCAATCAATATCAACGGTGATTTTCATCGGTTATCTCCCACTGTTGGGCTGATGATACACCAGCACCCCAAAACTGCCAGACCTTACCTTGAGCCAGACTTTACCTTAGGCCAGACTTTACCTTAGGCCAGACTTTACCTTAGGCCAGACTTTACCTTGGAGAATTCGCCACCTCCTCTTATGTACAAGGGATAGGACCTGTGCAAGGGACAAGGGTTGCTGATCACCGCGCCCTGCAGGCACAGTAAGCTATCGCGACCGTTAGGAGTAGTCATGTCTGCCAATATGTTGAACCAGGAAACCAGCCCCTACCTTCTGCAGCACAAGGATAACCCGGTTCATTGGCGCGCCTGGGGACCCGATGCCCTGGCAGAGGCTAAGGCCCAGAACAAACCGATCCTGTTATCGGTCGGCTATGCGGCCTGTCATTGGTGCCATGTCATGGCCCATGAAAGCTTTGAAAACCCGGATATCGCTGATCAGATGAACCGGCTGTTCATCAACATCAAGGTGGACCGGGAAGAACGCCCGGACATTGATACCATCTACCAATCCGCACTGAGCATGTTGGGCCAGCAAGGCGGGTGGCCCCTGACCATGTTCCTGACGCCCGGTGGTGAGCCCTTCTGGGGCGGCACCTATTTCCCTCCGGATGAGAAATGGGGGCGTGCTGGATTCACCCAGGTTTTGGCGGCAATCGCAAAGACATATCATGAGGCCCCAGACAGGGTGGGCCAGAATGTCGATGCACTGCGTACCGGTCTGGCGCAATTGGCTGCCCCAAAACCCGGTGGCATGATCGATCAGGATACCGCAGACGGAATTGCCCTGCGCCTGCTGCAGGCCATGGATACCGTTCATGGCGGCATTGGGGACGCCCCAAAGTTTCCCCAGCCCTCTTTGTTGCGTCAGCTTTGGGCAGCGGGCCAGCGAAGTTCAACCGGACAGGCGTATAAGGACGCCGTATTGTTTGCGATGCGCAAGATGTGTGAAGGCGGGATCTATGATCATCTTGGTGGCGGGTTTGCCCGCTATACCGTCGATCGGGCCTGGTTGATCCCGCATTTTGAAAAGATGCTGTATGATAATGCGCAGCTTCTGGATCTGTTATGCCTGTGCTGGTTGGAGACGGGTGACGCCCTGTTCAAGCGTCGCGTTGAAGAAACAATTTCCTGGTTGCGCACAGATATGACCACGCCTGAAGGGGCTTTCGCGGCGGCTCGTGATGCCGATAGCGAGGGCGAAGAAGGTAAGTTCTATGTCTGGGATTCAGCGGAGATTGACTCTCTGCTGGGCGACGAGGCGGAATTCTTCAAACAGATCTATGACGTCAAGCCGGAAGGAAATTGGGAAGGGAAAACAATCCTGAACCGCCTTCCCCTTTCACAGCCAGTAACAGAAGCGCAGGAAGCGCGCCTCGCTCCCTTGCGGGCCATATTGTTCAAGGCGCGTGAAAAGCGGGTGCCGCCTTTGAAAGATGACAAGGTGCTGACCGATTGGAACGGCATGACCATTGCGGCCTTCGCCCATGCTGGTCGTATATTTGATCAACCGGACTGGGTGACAGCGGCCCGCCGGGCCTATGACTTCATCACCGGTCCGATGTCACAAGGTTCCAGATTGCGCCACAGCTTCCGCGTCGGGCGTGCCCGACATACCGCGACATTGGATGATTATGCCGCGATGATGCGGGCCGCGCTGGCTTTATTGGAGGCGACGGGCGACCAGAATTATCTGTCCCATGCCCAGAATTGGGCCGAAATTCTGGACCTTCACTATCATGACAAGGCGGGTGGGGCCTATTTCCTGACGCCGGATGATGCCGAAGCGCTGGTCGTTCGGACCAAATCCGCCGGGGATAATGCCACGCCGTCGGGCAATGGGGTTCTGGTTTCTGTGCTGGTCAAGCTGTACTGGCTGACAGGTAAGGCTTTGTATCAGACCCGTGCGGAAGAAATAATCACCACCTTTTCCGGAGAGATGGAGCGGAACTTCTTCCCCTATTCCACCCTGATTGAGGGTGCGATGCTGTTGCAGTCGGGCGTCCAGATCGTTCTGGTGGGAACAGCGGGTGACCCAACACTAGAGGCCTTGCAGGAGGCGGCGCGAAAAGTGCCGCTGGCAGACCGGTTGGTCACCGTGATCGCGCCGGGGGCGGATCTGCCCCCCGAACATCCGGCCAGCGGCAAAGGATTGGTCGATGGCAGACCCGCGGCTTACATTTGTGTCGGGCCGGTGTGTTCCCTGCCCCTGGTGACGCCTGATGCAATTACAGAGCATTTGCGGGGTCTTGTGGCCTGACCATGATGTCGTGATAAGGCTTGGCGCAGCCCGCGTCGCACACTAGGTTTAACCAGAAATTCAACAAATTATCCAATCAGATGGGGAGTATTCAGCATGGCAAAGGCAGTACGGGTTCACGGGGTCGGTGGGCCGGAAGTAATGGTTTATGAAGATGTTACAGTTGGTCAGCCCGGTGCCGGAGAGGTCCGCCTGAAACAGGATTTTGTAGGCCTGAATTACATCGATACCTATCACCGCACCGGCGCCTATCCGATGCCCACCCCCTTCACCATTGGTCTGGAAGCCGCCGGGATTGTGGATGCGGTTGGCGACGGCGTTGATGCGTTCAAGCCGGGCGATCGTGTTGCCTATGCCGCGCCGCCCATCGGTGCCTATGCCAGCGAGCGCCTGATTCCCTGGCATCGCCTGATCAAATTGCCAGACAGCATCAGCACCGAAATGGCTGCTGGCATGATGTTGCAGGGCATGACGGTGGAATATTTGGTGCGCCGAACCTATCCGGTGAAGAAAGGTGATACGGTTCTGTTCCAGGCCGCCGCTGGGGGCGTCGGGCTGATCGCCTGTCAATGGCTGAAGCAGATTGGCGCAACGGTGATCGGCACGGTTGGGTCCGAAGAAAAGGCCGAACAGGCCAAGGCCCATGGCTGTGATCATATCATTTATTATAACAAGGAAGATGTGGCCAAGAAGGTTCGGGAAATTACCGACGGGGCGGGTGTTCCTGTTGTCTATGACGGTGTTGGAAAATCCACTCTGGACGGGTCACTGGATTCGCTCAAGCCCCGCGGTTTGTTTGTTTCCTTTGGTGCCGCCTCTGGTCCGATTGAGAATTTTAATCTGGGTACCCTGTCGGCAAAGGGATCGCTGTTTATGACGCGCCCCACCCTGATGACCTATACCGCCAGCCGGGAAGATCTGGTGGAATCCGCAACCGCCCTGTTCGATGCGGTTGGCAAGGGCCTGAAGATTGAAATAAATCAGCGTTATGCGCTGGCCGATGCGGTTCAGGCGCATAAGGATCTGGAAGCCCGGAAGACAACCGGATCGACGATTTTTGTTGTCTGATCCGGTGACAGGATGATGTTTCCCTCTTTTTCGCCATTCTGATCGGTGAAAAAGAGGGATTATCCTAGGTGTTTTGACTCATAAATTAGGTTCTATGCCTATAAAATCAGCCCAATCCTTATTATTGGGCCTTATACCCAATTTAGACCCAATATCTAGGGGGTCTAGCCTTGCTCCTAACTACATTTGTCGTCACAGGCCGGGTTCAGTTCATGCTCCACCCCATAAAATTCCTTAAAAAAGCGGCCGGTCTTCCAAAACCCTGCCATTTCTGACAGAAGAACCCGGTTAATCCTGCATCGCATGAGGACCTTAATCCAATGTCTCAGAAGACGATCCCCTTCACGCCCCTGATCAACAGTCTGCCCGCCGCTGTGCCCTTCATCGGGCCGGAAACGTTGGAGCGCCAGCGGGGCAAGCCCTTTGATGCGCGGATTGGCGCGAATGAAAGCGCTTTTGGCATGTCCCCAAAGGCCATCGCAGCTGTGATAGAGGAAGCACCCCGCAGCGCCTGGTATGGAGATTCGCTCAGCTGGCCCTTGCGCGCGGCGCTGGCGGATCATCACGGCGTTGACCCGGATGAAATCCTGATCGGGGCCGGGATTGACGCCCTGTTGGGCAATGTCGTTCGCATTCTGGCAGGGCCCGGCGCGGCGGTTGTGACGTCTGCCGGGGCCTATCCAACCTTCAACTATCACGTGACAGGGTTCGGGGCCGCCCTGAAAACAATTCCCTATCGCGACGATGCAGAAGACCCGGATGCCTTGATCGACAAGATACAGGAAACCGGGGCACCCCTGGCCTATTTTGCCAATCCCGATAACCCGATGGGTACCTGGCATGATGCCGCGACAGTCCAAAGGTTGATCGATCGCATCCCCGATGGCTGCGTTCTGGTTCTGGACGAGGCCTATATTGATTTCGCCCCGGAGGGCACCGCACCGGACCTGGACCCAGCCAATCCAAAAGTGCTGCGTATGCGGACCTTTTCAAAAGCCCATGGCATGGCAGGCTTACGGATAGGATACACAATCGCCCATAAGGACTTGATTACCGGCCTGAACAAGGTCCGCAACCATTTTGAGAATAATCGCCTGGCCCAGGTGGCTGCCCTGGCATCCCTACAGGATTTGTCCTTTGTTCAGTCCGTTTGTCAGGAAGTGGCCCGGGGCAGAGAAGAGATTTATGCCCTTGCTAAGGGCTTGGGGCTGACCGCCCTGCCATCGGCGACAAATTTTGTTGCCATCGATATGGGGCGCGATGGGGATTATGCCCGTACCGTGCTGAAAGAATTGGATGCGCGCGGCGTTTTCGTGCGGATGCCAGGTGTTGCCCCCCTGGATCGGTGCATCCGGGTGACGGTCGGGACCCAACAGGACCGGGAAATCTTTGGGGAGCGACTGACAGAAGTCCTCGCGTCCCTCGCGTAACGTCCATTGCTTCAGGCTTTATCGCCTTTTGTGCGGGGGTCGACAGGGGCGCGCCGCCATTGTGTGCTGAATCCGATCCGCCATTTCTTCCGGGGTCGGATCGCCCGGCACGGCCGCATCCTTTACGGATATGCCAGCCTGATGCACGGTTTCGCGGGACCCGGAAACCAGCGGATGCCACCAGGCCAGATCCTGGCCTTCCGCAACCAGCCGATAGGCGCAGGTCTCCGGCAGCCAGTCGATTTCATAAACCTTTTTCGGCGTCAGCTGCACACAGTCGGGGACATGGGTGAAACGATTGGCGTAATCGCCACATTGCGCCGTCGAACAGTCCAGCAATGTGCAGGCAATATCGGTGATGTAATAATCATCGTTATCCATATCCTGCATCTTGTGCAAACAGCACTGCCCACAGCCATCGCACAGGCTTTCCCATTCGATGCGGTTCATATCCGCAAGCGATTTGGTCTTCCAAAAGGGTTGGTCCGGCAGCGTCATGAGGCCGTGTCTATCAGATGCAGAAAGGAACCGCACACATTTCCAATTGATAAGCCGACGGCTGCGGCATTTTCACCCAAGGCGTCCTGCATTTGGAATAAGGGCTGGGCCGCCCCCTCGTACTGGGTCGTTGCATAATGGAATTCGTGACCGGCCAGCCGGGTTCCCCTGGACCAGGGCGCATTGTCGGACAACACTGTGGCGCGGCGATACCCCAGATACAGCCGACGATCCGCGAAACTGGTGCGCAATGGCAATAACCCCGCCATCGGATGGGACTTGCCATCCGCATCGGTCAGACTTTCGCCCAGAACCATATAGCCGCCACATTCTCCAAAAATGATACAGCCGCGCCCTGCCGCATCGCGCAACCCCCTCAAGAAATGCTGGTTCCCTGCCAATTGCGCTGGATAAAGCTCCGGATAGCCACCGGGCAGATAGACCGCATCTGCATCAGTGGTCGGCGCTTCATTCGCCAGGGGGCTGAAGGGCAGGATGTCGGCCCCAGCTTGTCGCCATGCGGTCAGCAAATGGGGATAACAGAAGGCAAAGGCCGTGTCTTGCGCAACGGCGATGCGTTGACCCAGGGGCGGCACGCAAATTGTGTCTGTTGGTGTTGGCGCGACTGTCCCGGATTGCGCCACGCGGCGCAGACCTTCCAGATCTGCATGCTTGGTAATCCAATCCGCGGCCCGGTTCAGAATGGCCTCAAGGTCGGTGCGTTCCTGTGCCTACACCAAACCTAAATGCCTGGATTTCAAGGCCAGGCCTTCCTCGCGGGGCAGAAATCCCAAACAGGGGATAGAAAGATCACTATCGGCCAATGCCTGCATCAACAGATGGCGGTGGCGATCCCCACCGACCCGATTGAACAATACGCCAGCGATGTGGATGTCATGGCGATGGGTCGCAAAGCCGCGCAGGGTCGCAATGGCAGATGCCGCCTGCCCCGCGACATCGACAATCAGGATAATCGGCCACCCGGTTTCGGCGGCAATATCCGCCGTCGTGCCGGTTCCATCTGCGGCCCCATCGAATAGGCCCATGACCCCTTCTGCAATAATCAGATCACTGTCCTGACGCAGGGTCTCGCACAGCATCGCCCGGGTTTCAGGACGCATCGCCCACCCATCCAGGGTCAGCGATTGCCGACCACTGGCGGCGCTGTGAAATCCGGGATCGATATAGTCAGGTCCGATTTTGGCCGGTGCCACCCGCAGTCCATGGCGATGAAAGGCGCGCATCAGGGCCAGGGATATGGTGGTCTTTCCACTGCCCGACGCTGGCGCGGCCAGGATCAGGCCAGGTGTTCCAGCCGTGACGCTCAACCGGCCTCTTCCCGACCCAGGCCCAGCGGGTCCGGGTTCAGCACGCGCCCGTCCTTGATATGCCCCATCCAGTCCAAGGCACTGCGCAAACGCACGACCGGACCGATGGCGATGACAGCGGGGGGTTCGACGCCTTTGGCGACCTCTCCCGCTTCTTGCAGGGTACATTCTGTGACCGTCATATCGTCGGTCGCGGCCTTGGACACAAAGGCGACGGTATCCATTGGATCGCGTCCGCCTTCTATCAATCGCTCTGCAATCCGGCCCATATGTTTGACGGCCATGTAAAGGACGATCACCGGTGCGCCGGTCGCCAGGGCGGGCCAGTTCAAGGTATCGGGAACCTCGCCCGTCATGGAATGGCCGGTGATGAATGTCACCGATGAATTGGTATCGCGATGGGTGGCCGGAATACCGGCATAGGCCAATCCCCCGATCCCCGCGGTTACACCAGGCACGACACGGAAGGGAATTCCAGCCCCGGTCAGGGCCAGGGCTTCTTCACCACCGCGACCAAACACGAAGGGATCGCCACCCTTCAGCCTCAGAACCCGTTTCCCCTGGCGGGCAAATTCGATCAGACGCAGAGAGATCGACCGCTGGGTCGGGCTGGGGCGTCCGCCCCGCTTGCCCGCATAGACCATTTCCGCCGTGCCCGGCGCATGGTCTAGAATGCGCTGATCGACCAGCGCGTCATAAACAATCACATCGGCCTGGCGCAGCGCATTCACGCCATGCAAGGTCAACAGGCCTGGATCGCCCGGACCGGCCCCGACAAGCCAGACCCAACCGGGCTGAAATCGTGGCAGATCGTCTAACAGTTCTCGTTTCATTGCTCTAATATAAGTCCTATACAGGGGATTGCCTGTTCCTCCCGCGACATGATTACCGGATGGAAATGACAAACCAAACCACTACCCTATAAAGTCCAAGCGCTATGACACGCAAGCCCGACGATATTCGATTGCGCTCCGGCTGGACAACCGGGGCCTGTGCTGCGGCGGCGGCACGGGCGGCTTTTGGCATGTTGCGGGGCGGGCCAGCGCCACCCGAAATCGGTATCATCCTGCCCAAGGGCCAATGCCCGGTTTTCGATCTCATAGAGGTCGGGCAGGATGCGGATTGCGCCTGGGCGGCGGTGGTTAAGGATGCGGGCGATGACCCTGATGTGACCCATGGTGCGACAATCCGTGCCACCGTCCGGTTTGGGGATGTCGGGACAGGCTTGCAGTTTCGGGCCGGCAGGGGCGTTGGCATGGTGACCAAGCCGGGCCTGCCGATCCCGCCGGGCCAGCCTGCCATCAACCCGAAACCACGGGAAATCATTGAAACCAATTTGCGCGCTGTGTTGAATGATCCACAGGAGGCGCTGGACCTTATCGTTGAGATATCCATCCCAGGCGGTGAAGAGCTGGCCCAGAAAACCTGGAATCCCAGGCTGGGGATTGTCGGGGGTCTGTCGGTTCTGGGCACAACGGGCGTTGTCATCCCCTATTCCTGTAGCGCCTGGATCCATTCCATCCATCGCGGCATCGATGTGGCGCGGGCCAATGCGATGCCCCATGTCGCGGCGGCGACGGGCAAAACGTCAGAAGATGTTGCCCGCACCCTGTTCAATCTGCCGTTGGAAGCCACACTGGATATGGGCGATTTTGCGGGCGGCATGCTGAAATATCTGCGCCGCAACCCATTGCCCCGGGTCACGATTGCAGGGGGGTTTGCCAAGCTGGCAAAGCTCGCCCAGGGAAATCTGGATCTGCATTCATCCCGCAGCACGCTCGATCTGACCCGGTTGGCAGAGCTGGCGGGTAAGCTGGGTGCGGATTCCGGGCTACAGAACCGCATTTCCGGGGCAAATACAGGGGCAGAAGCCTTGTCGTTATGTCTTCAGGCCAACATCCCGATTGCACAGGCCGTCGCCCGACATGCCAGAGATGTCGCCTTGGCCAGTGCGGGGGCGACCCCCATCGATATTCTGGTTGTGGGTCGCCAGGGTGAAATTCTGGCACAGGCCGGAGAGGGTGGATGAGTACGCGGCACCTTCTGATCCTGGGCGGAACGGGTGAGGCCCGCCAATTGGCGACCCTGCTGGCGGATCAATACGATATTGTTGTTTCGCTGGCGGGCAGAACCCAGGACCCGATGGCGCTTGCAGGGACGGTGCGGCAGGGTGGCTTTGGGGGTCTGCCCGGCCTTTTAAGGTATCTGGAGCAGGATCGACCCGCTGCCGTGATTGATGCGACCCATCCCTATGCGGCGCGGATGGGGACAACGGCGGTGCAGGCAACGGCGCAGATGCAAATCCCCTTCCTGCGGTTGGAACGCCCCGCCTGGATCCAACAGCCCGGTGATGACTGGCATATCTTTGAAACGGTTGAGGCCCTTGCTGAGCGGTTACCGAGTTTGGGTCGCCATGGATTGATCACGCTGGGCGGGGCCAATCTGGGTGCCTTTTCCAGGGCAACAGGCATGCGCCTGACCCTGCGGGCCATCGACCCGCCAGATATCTTGCCGGATCATCCAGCGATAGAGGTCCTGTTGGACCGTGGTCCCTTTACGCTGAAAAGGGAGCGCGATTTGCTGACCAGATTGGGTATTGATGTGCTTGTTGCACGCAATGCCGGGGGCAGTGCGACCCGGGCCAAAATTGATGCCGCCCGGTTGCATAAACTGCCTGTTGCTCTCTTGGCACGCCCTGCCAGACCGGTTAGTAATTATGTTGAAAGCGTCGCCGCAGCAGCCCGGTGGGTTCAGGGCCTGGGACTCTGATTTTGAGCCTTGCGATGACGCATATGTCAGCCCAATTAATTCACACGCCCAGCACAAGCCAGCGCACCGCAAAGGAGAATGACCCGATGAAGCCCCAGCGTATTGCCCTTGCCCTGTTGTTGGCGATGACATTTTTGATCACGCCCGTAACGCCGAACAATGCTGTGGCACAGACTGTGATCGGGGGGGACCCCGAAATGCTGACCGCCTTTCAGCGGGGTGATCTGCCAAAGGTAAAATCGCTGGTCATTCGGGGTGACAATCCCTCCATGACGGATTTCGATGGGCGCAACGGGATAACGATTGCCGCACGCAACGGCCATTATCACATTCTGGACTATCTGTTGCAGTTGAGCACCCCGATCGATCATCAGGACAATATCGGAAATACGGCCCTGTTTTGGGCGTCGGAAGACGGTGATTATGACATGGTGGCCTATCTTCTGGACAAGGGGGCCTCGGTGGATATCCGCAATGGCCGCGGGCTGACCCCGGTGATGACGGCCGCCCGCGCCGGGTATCTGGATATTCTTGAGCTGTTGATAGATCACGGGGCGGATCTGACTATTCGCGATTACACCGGCCGCAGCCCCCTGGATTGGGCCCGCGACAGCCGCACGCCCGGTGTCGAACAGGCACTTATTCAGGCCGGCGCGCAATAGGGCGATTTTCGGCCCTTCACAGCGCCAGCAGGGACGCGTCTTGAATGGCGATCAACCGGATCGGCTGAACGCGGCCCCGGATTTCTGCCTCATGTTCTTCATATGGAAACGTGCCCAGCGACAGATCCGCTGTCCGCAACACGGCTTTTGACGCCACTAGCTGGACACCATAGTCCTTTGTGATCGCTTCCAGGCGGCTGGCCGTGTTGACCGCATCCCCGATTGCCGTCAATTGCGTGGCGCGACCATAGCCCATTTCCCCGACAATGACCGATCCAACATGAATGCCAATCCCAATCCGTAAAGGCTCGTCCAGGTCCTGTTCCAGGCTTTTATTCAGGACGGTCAGCCGTTCCGACATCCGTTTCGCCGCGATCAGGGCCTGACGGCAGCCGTCTTCCGGTGTGGTTTCAATGCCGAACAGGGCCATGACCCCGTCGCCAATGAATTTGTCCAGATGACCCCCGCTTTCTTCGATTGCCTTGCCCATCGCATCAAAATAGCGGTTTAGTAGGAAAACCGTGTCATAGGGCAGCCGGTCTTCACTGACCCTGGTAAATCCCCGCAAATCACAGAACATGACGGCAATGGTTATCTCCTTGCCCTGGACCATATCGGACCTGGCATAGCCATGCGCCGCCGTTGCGGTATGGGGCAGCAGGGGTGTGATATGGATTTCACCCGATAGGGGAATGGCCTGACAGGCCAGACGCACATCTGGCCCGGCGCGTACGCGTGTCAGGACTTTCAGTTCCTCTTCGCCAGGCGGGGGCAAAAGGTCCTGACCCCGGCGGATGCGGACGCGACAGGTGGAACATCGCCCCCGCCCCCCACAGACGCTGGCATGGGGATAATTGCAATCGCGGCTGGCCTCCAGGATGCTGAGGCCCTGGGTAAAGCGATGGTCGCGCCCGTCATCATAATTCAGGATCACAAGACCTGCCCGCTTCTGCACCTGACGCCGAACGAAACGGGCGATAAGGCTGACGGTCAGCATGCCTGCAAGGGCCAGCAACAGGGCGTCCTGAATCTGGTACAATACCATTTGATCGGTTTGCGACAGGGACCCCACTTCGCGCAGCACAACCCGCACCCAGGCTGGATTGTCGGTCAGGGCGGCAGCTTCTGTCCCCGCCTTATAAAATCCAGTCAGCGCCAGGGCGGGCCATAATATCGCCAGTCCGAACAGGCCAAACCGGATTCCGGGCCAGAATGGCTTCAGTCGCAGCCAGTAATACAGACCCAGACAGCCATGAAACCAGGCAACAATCAGGGCGGCCGCCTGGCGCCATCCAGCCATGGTGTCATATTTCAAATAGATCGCCATGATCCAGGGATAGCTGGGCTGAATACCATATTGCATGGCCGCGATGCGGGTGCTGACAACGTGCAGACACAACAGGGCTGGCACCGCAATGCCTGACGCCAATTGGACCATCTCCCCCAGGCCGATCCCCTTCCACCGGCGACGGGCATAAATTGCATAGAATCCCAGTATCAGATGAATCGCCATTGCCCCATACAGCAGGATTTGGCCTGGCCAGCTTTCCCAGAAGCCATGCAGGCTGGGCCGGACGAATTCCATGATCGCCAGGGAATGATTGCCCAGAATCAATGGAATCAGATGCAGGGAGATATAGGAAAACAGGATCAGACCGGTGATCAGGCGCAGACGGCGTATCATGACGACCGGTTCCTAATGGGGCGCATTCGGCGCGGTGACGGCAAAGCATCATGCGCAAGCATGAGCGTAAATATAAGTCCTACCATCATGCGCAAGCATGAGCTTAAACATAAGTCCCAGCATCATGCGCCCGCATGAGCTTAAACATAACCCCAAGCACCATGCGGCAGCATGAGCTTAAACAAAATTCCCAGTATCATGCACCCCTATCGAAATGATCCTATCCGGAATGGACGTCTCCCTTGGGGTGGATCGCATCCTGATCTTCAACTGCGGCCTCTCGCTGTGCCAGAATCTTCTTGCGCGCGGTGCCGCTTTCAACATCGGTCAGGCCCAGCATGCCAGAGATACGGCGAATGAGGTTGGCTTCGTGGTCGTGCAGATCGCCGTCGGAATAGACGACATCCCACAGCATTTCGACCAGGGAAATGCGCTCTTCATGATCAAAATGGTCATTGACGACTCGCAGGAAGGAATAAATATCGACGGCGGCTTCTGCCTTGGCTTCGCTTTCTGTCAGGATTTGGTGGACTTCTTGCCTAGGGACGCCGAAATGGCGTTCGATCAGCACGCCGATGCGGGTTCGCTCCACCTCATCAATATGGCCATCGGTCATCGCAGCCTGAATCAACATCGCCGCAGCAGCGATATGCAATTCCCGTTGCTCGCGCTCGCTCGAATGATTGATTTTAGGATCGGCGGAAAAGAAGTCTTTTAATTTGCTTAGCATTGGGGTGATTTTGTCCTCTGGTAATATGGTTTCAGTCTTCAGGCCCGGTTTCGGTGCCAATATGAGTGGCGGATACCCATATATTTATCAGCAATCAGGCGAGTGTAGCAATTTGATCGACGGGTTTAAACTCCATCCGGCCTATCTTGATCGACAGACCCAACACAGTCTTGTGATGGAGATACGCGCCTGTCTGATTGCGGCTCCTCTTTTTACCCCGGCTCTGCCCCGCTCTGGCAAGCCATTCAGCGTGCGGATGAGCAATGCGGGACCCCTGGGCTGGGTTTCAGATCAGCAGGGCGGATATCGCTATCAGGCGCATCATCCCGTGACCGGGTCGCCCTGGCCTGCAATACCGGACCTTATTTTGAAGATATGGGATGATTTAAGCGGATATCCAGCGCCGCCGGAGGCCTGTCTGATCAATTGGTACGGGCCGGATGCGCGCATGGGCCTGCACCAGGACAAGGATGAGGCGGCCCGTGATGCGCCGGTTCTGTCTATTTCGCTGGGGGATACAGCATTGTTTCGCATCGGGGCGGCGGCAAAAGGGTCCCCCACTCGTTCTCTGTGGTTAAGTTCTGGCGATGTTGCGCTGTTGTCTGGGCCGGCGCGGGACTCGCGTCATGGCATCGACCGCCTGATACCGGGCACGTCGACATTGCTAGACGCGCCGGGCCGGATCAATCTGACCTTGCGGCGGGTTACGGTCCCCGCAAATCCGTCGGTTTAAGGAAGGATCTGGTTGATCTCGTCCGTATCAATATCCAGGGCATGCAGTTCGATTTCGCGTATCGCCTGAAGGGTCAGCTCTTTCAACAACAGGCGTTTGCCATGGGATATCGGGTCGCGCGATTGCATGTCAATGATACATAACGTGCCGATCCTGGCCCCATTGCGCATCACAAGGGGCGCGCCGCAATAGTATCGGATATAGGGTTCCCCAATGACCAGTGGGTTATCGGCAAAGCGCGGGTCGTCCAGCGCATTGGTCACTTCCATGACATCCACGCCTTGAATCGCATGGGCACAAAACGATGTTTCGCGTGGTGATTCCTGCCCCGACAAGCCCTGCATGGATTTGAACCATTGGCGCGACTCGTCAACCAGAGAGATCAAGGCAACCGGGGCATTGAATATATGCGTCGCTAAACCGGTAATCCGATCGAATTCCGGCGTCGGTTCCGTATCCAGAATTTCCAGGTTTCTCAGGGTCTCCAGGCGTTTGCTTTCGTCCATGATCCTCGGTCCTTGCTGCTCATGATGTCAGTGTGACGGAGTGTGTGGTTCTGCCTTCAAAACTCATTTCCTAACAGTCCCCCGGTCATTGTCCATAAAAATCCAGGGGTCACAAAGGATTCCCGCTGACAGGCCCTGCTGGTTGCGGCATAAAGCCTGTTATGGTTGCACATGTTACAACAGTCGCGTTCCAGGGCATTGATACCATGCCCATCGACGTCCAGGTCCAACTGACCTCGGGCCTGCCCAGCTTTGCCGTGGTGGGATTGCCCGACAAGGCGGTGGCGGAAAGCCGCGAAAGGGTGCGCGGTGCGATGGCCGCCATCGGGCTGGCACTGCCGCCCAAGCGGATCACGGTCAATCTGTCGCCTGCCGATGTTCAGAAGGAAGGCAGCCATTTCGACCTGCCCATCGCACTTGGCATGTTGGTCGCGATGGAGGCGATCCCCAGTGATGCGCTGGACGGCTATCTGGCACTGGGCGAATTGGGGCTGGATGGGCGCATCGCGCCGGTCGCGGGGGTGCTGCCCGCCGCCATGGCCGCCATTGGCATGGATAAGGCGCTGATCTGTCCCGCCGCGCAAGGGGGGGAAGCCGCCTGGGCCGGGGATATGGAAATCGCCGCCGCACCGGATCTGATCGCACTGATCAATCATCTGAATGGCAGCCAGATGATGGCGGTCCCCACACCCAAACTGGCCCCACCGCCCGGCGAGTTACCGGATC
This sequence comes from Rhodospirillaceae bacterium, assembly GCA_002709955.1. Lineage (GTDB taxonomy): Bacteria > Pseudomonadota > Alphaproteobacteria > UBA8366 > Aestuariispiraceae > Pacificispira. The sequence goes on along the minus strand of PAQY01000005.1, from coordinate 124,208 downwards.
TGGCCGATATCAAGGGCCAGGAAACCGCCAAACGTGCCCTGGAAATCGCGGCGGCGGGCGGTCACAACCTGTTGCTGATGGGCCCGCCGGGGGCTGGGAAAAGCATGCTGGCCTCGCGCCTGCCCGGCATCCTGCCGCCGATGTCCGCGACGGAGGCGCTGGAAGTCTCCATGATCCACTCGGTCGCGGGGCTGATGATCGACAGCGGCCTGTCCCATGCCAGACCGTTTCGTGATCCCCACCATTCCAGTTCCACCCCGGCCTTGGTGGGGGGCGGACAACGGGCCAAGCCGGGCGAAGTCTCCCTGGCCCATAATGGGGTTCTGTTCCTGGATGAACTGCCGGAATTTCAGCGCGGCGCGCTGGAATCCCTGCGCCAGCCGCTGGAAACAGGCCGGGCCGTTGTGGCGAGGGTCAACGCCCATGTGACCTATCCCGCCCGGGTGCAATTGATCGCGGCGATGAATCCCTGCCGATGCGGGCATCTGGATGATCCCGACCTGGCCTGCAGCCGCGCGCCGCGCTGTGCGCTGGATTATCAGGCGAAAATCTCCGGCCCCCTGTTTGATCGCATTGACCTGTCGATTGATGTTCCCGCCGTCCGCGCCAGCGACCTGTCGCGCCCGCCCCCGGCGGAAGGCTCCAAAGAAGTCGCCGCCCGCGTTGCTGCCGCAAGGGCGATCCAGACCGCCCGATTTGCCAGCATGCCGGAAGCCCAGCGCCCCCGCACCAATGCCATGGCGGATGGCAAAATCCTGGAAGACATCGCCACCCCGGATGCGGAGGGCCGAAAACTCCTGACTGACGCCGCCGACCGCCTGAAACTCTCTGCCCGCGGCTACCACCGCGTCTTGCGCGTCGCCCGCACCCTGGCCGACTTGGACAATTCCCCCTCCCTGCGCCGTCTGCACATCGCCGAGGCGCTCAGCTACCGTCGGGTCCAGGTGCGGGGGTAGGATTCCTATCTATATTGCACTGCAACGCTTGATTTTTCACCTCCATGCCCCCTTCTTAGCGGCTACACCGAAGCTTTGGGGAGAAGGTCGTGATTGAGCGTTTGCAACGGCTTGTTGAGTCGCGGGGGTTTCAGAATTTTATTCTGGCGGTGATCGTGCTGAATGCGGTCATTCTGGGGCTGGAGACATCCAAGACCGTGATGGCGGCGGTTGGGCCTGTGCTGAAGGCGCTGGATCGGATCGCGTTGGTCATTTTTGTGATTGAAATCGCCCTGAAGCTGATCGTTTATCGCCATCGCTTTTTCAAGAATGCCTGGAACATCTTTGATTTCGTCATTGTCGGCGTGACGCTGGTCCCGGCGGGCGACGGGGTTTCGGTTCTGCGGGCGCTGCGCATCCTGCGGGCCTTGCGGCTGGTCTCCATGGTGCCGTCGATGCGCCTTGTGGTGCAGGCCCTGATGCGGGCCATTCCGGGCATGGGCTCGGTCATCATGTTGTTGTCGCTGGTCTTCTATATCGCCTCCGTCATGGCGACCAAGCTGTTCGGCGGATCGTTTCCCGATTGGTTTGGAACGATTGGGGAGTCGGTTTATTCCCTGTTCCAGATCATGACACTGGAAAGCTGGTCCATGGGCATCGTGCGCCCGGTGATGGAGGTCTATCCCCAGGCCTGGATGTTCTTTGTTGTCTTTATATTGCTGACCACATTTGCGGTGTTGAACCTGTTTATCGCCATCATCGTGGACAGCATGAGTCAGGAACATAAGGCGCTGGAAAGCGATGGGGAGGATGCCTATCACCCCAACAATCAGGATATCATGGCGGAATTGAAGGCCCTGCGCGCGGAGGTTCGGGCCTTACGGCAGTGAATTTGGGCGCAGGCGTCAGGTTTGGTCAGATGTTCCTGTCTCTCTCAGTTGTTGTGCTGTGCACCCCCTTTCCGAATCGCGGGAAACGCGGTAAGAGCCCGCTATGACAACCAGTTCTCCCATATCCAGCCCGGTTCCCGGGGGTGCCATGAGCAGTTTCATGGCGGGCGCACGGGATTCCATTGGCATGAGCTTTGGTGCGATGCTGTTTGGCCTGTTGTTCGGGTCTGCTGCGACGGTGGCGGGTCTGACAATGCCCCAGACCGTCTCGATGAGTGCCTTTATCTTTGCAGGCACCGCGCAGTTTTCGACCTTGGCCCTGTGGCAGCCCGATATGCCGTTGTTTGCGGTGGCGGTCTCTGTCGCAATGGTGACTAGCCGCCTGACCCTGATGGGCCTGTCTTTGGCCCCGACCATCCGGTCCATGCCGCCCTGGATCAAGCCAGCCGGTGTGTTTGTCATTAATGATGCCGCCTGGGTGCTGACCCTTCAGGCCCGCAGTGTATCCAGCAAGGCAGGTTACTTCTTTGGGATCTCCGCCCCGATGTATACATTATGGGTGGCGGCCACGGTGGTGGGCGTGTTTCTGGCTGGTTTTTTTGATCCGGTGACGGCGAAAAGCCTGGCCTTTGCGGGAATTGTGTTTTTGTCGGTCCTGGTGGGCATGGTGGTGCGCGGCGTAGATGCGCCCCGCCCGCCCCTGGTCGTGGCAGCACTTGTCGGGATCGCGCTGGATGGGGTTCTGGCGACAGGACCGGCAATCTTGGTCGCAGTCGCAGCGGGGGGCATTACGGCCCTGGCCGTGGAAATGGCACGGGATGACCACTGATATTGCACAACCGGCAGCCTGGCTGGCCTATCTGACCATATTCATGGCGGCCGGATTGGTTTTGATTATGCGGGCGGCGGGCGTTTTGGGCGCGCATTTTCTGCGGACTGGCCCCCGGACACAGCGGATCGTCAACGCCCTGCCCGGTTGCGCCCTGGCGGCGATTGTCGCGCCTGCGGCCATGCGCGGTACGCCGACGGATATCTTTGCCGTTGTGGTGACCTTCAGCCTGTATCTGTGGACCGGGCGCACAATTTTTTGCATGATTCTGGGCGTCAGCCTGTGTCTGCTGGGCGCCCATTGGCAGGCGGGAAATCTGTTTTGAGCGTCAGGCCCGCCTGACTCAGGCGGGCGCACTGACTTCAATGACGCCGATCAGGCTGTCGCGGGTCACCAGTTGCGCCAATTGCGTTTCATCCATCCCGTCGGTTCCTTCCGGGCGCATGGGCAGGATCATATAGCGCATATCTGCCGTGGAATCATGTACCCGCACCTCACGCTGGGGCGCGATGTCGGTGCCGAATTCGGACAGGACGGTGCGGGGGTCGCGGACCACCCGGCTGCGATATTCCCGGCTTTTATACCAATCGGGCGATTTCCCCAACAGGAAGACCGGATAACAGCTGCACAGGGTGCAGACGATGACGTTATGGACGTCTGGCGTATTCTCCATCACCAATAGGGGGGCTGGACCGGTATCGATGCCGATTTCGGCGGCGGCCTCTTTCGCATTGGTCAACAGCTTTGCCTTAAAAGCTGGATCCACCCAGGCCCTGGCAGTGATCTTCGCCCCCAATTCCGGCGTGCGCCCCTGCATATATTCAATCGTGTTGCGCAGATCGCCCCCGGTGAAGACCCCTTTTTCGATCAACAGTTCCGCCACTGCATCGGCCAGTGCTTGATGATAGGTCGGGGGTGTGTCTTCCAGATCCTTGCGCGGCGCATGGGGGTCCGGATGGTCGTGATCATGATCATGATCATGATGGTGGGGGTGATCGTGGCTCATTGCGCTGTCTCCAGCCAGTGTTCAAAGACTTCGATATCGACAGTGTCTTTTTCAGGGCCGGTATAGTCGGGCCACAGGGTTTTTTGCTGAAAGCGGACACGATACAGCGTCACAACCGTGTCGCCGGTCCGGCCATAGGCCAGTTCTTCCGGATTGTGGAACTGCCCGCAAATCCGCTCAATCCGGCCAGACAGGCCGCGGCAATAATAGGGGGTGCGGACGTGACCGGGGGGTGTGGCCCAGCGCACCCGCACTTCGTCACCGACAGAAAATCGCATGGCTTAATGCTCCGGCGAAGAGGCGGGGGTGTGGCGGGCTTTGACTTCTTCCAGCTTGCGGCCCAGCTCGTCCACATGGATCACGCCTTTTTCGATCAGCACATTGGCGACCGATGCGATCCAGCGTTCATAATAGGTCAGTTCGTCATAAATACCGGGCCCCATATCTTCGATGCCCCGGCGCAATTCATCGATGCGCATCAGGGGGCCGCTCTTGGGGTTGGACAACAGGCGCACGATGGCGTCTGTTTTATTTTCCCAGGGTTCGAACGTGTGTTCCGTGCGGGCAACAGGGCCTGCATCCAGGCCGCCCATATCATGGTATCTTCGCTCTATCACGATGCCTCTATTCCTTTGGCTGTGATTGTTCCAGTTTCGATATAAAGCCCTTGATCGTATCAATATGGTTGGGAAAAAGGAATACCATCGAACACCCGATACGACCGTCGACAACCCGGCGGACGGTCAGCTTCACCGGTATCTCATACTGTTCTTCCACTTGTTGTAAGACCAGAAATCCATTGATCTCCTGCCCGGTCTCAAAAACACTGGGATCTTCCGCCTGGAAACCCAGGCCATTGGCGCTCAGATCATCCAGCGGCAAGGGTCGGTCTTCAATTTCAATGAACCCTGCGCGAAAAGGATATCGTGCTTCTGATCGTGCTTCGGTATGTCGCATCCGGTAAACGGCCTCTGTCAGAATATTAACCATGATGGACGATTGCCGATTGCTTGGTCTTGTATCCATCCTAAATCTCTCCCTAGTATAGTCGCCTATTGTGCTTTGGGGAAACCCTGATACATCATTGGTTTGGATGGGGATCGCCTTTTGGCGACGGTTGTGAGAGGCTTTCGGCAGGATGAACCGCCGCGCATTGAAAACGCTCCTTCGGTCGGGGCGGTTCTTGTGTTTTGACGCAAGGGCAGTCTATCTGGGACTAAAGGAAGGCAGTGCGCCTGATGAGCCGCCGCCGGGGAAGATGTTTGATCTTTCCACGTTGAATCTGGGCATATTTTTCAAAGAAGTCACACAGAATGATCACGAGGATGAGGTTTTCGTCTCAACCCGCGTTTATTTCCCATATAACGACCTGGAAGTCGATCAGGGCGGCGAATCGACCCTGGCGGACCCGGATCGCATTGTTAAGGTTCTGGCCAAGCGTGGTGCGATAAAATCAGCGGATTCCCTGTCTGCCCATGATCAGCGGGTCCTGGAAATCCTGACCAAAGTTCCGACCTTTGATCCGTTCCTGCTGTTATCGCAGCGTCGGGAAGTTGAGGTTGAGCGCAGTATTTCGCCCAGCTATTTTGAAATCACGGAAAAGGACTGGATGCTGATCCGCCGCCCCGTGTTGGACAAGATCAGTGTGCTGGTGGCGAAAGCCAATTCTGCCAATAATATGGATGTCTATCAGGCCTATCTTGGTGAAAACCACGATAAGGATGACGAAGGTCAGCGCTTGATGACCGGCGCGGTGGTTGATGCGATCTGGCAGGGCGAGGAAACGGATGGGTCGCGCGGCCTGATCCGCAGCTTCCGGTTGGATGAATCGCAAACCAAACAATTCCTCTTTGCCTGGAAGGGGATCAATTACTATGAATTTCAGTATGAACGCTATAAGCCCCTGCTATACGATTTCTTTCGGTGGCTGGGGTCATCGGATTCGATGCCCAAAGACCGGGAGACGATGACGGATTCCGCTATGGATCGGTTTAAATTTCGGCGGGACCAGTCGCGCAGCCTGATCCGAACCACGCATTCCACGGTGATGAGCATCATCAAGAATTACAATCTGGCCTTTGATGAGCTGATAGAAAAGGACGACCCCAGGCCGTTTCAGCAGTTCCTGCGGGAAGCCCCAAAGAATTTTCTGACGGTTGGTCTGGCATTGGGTGTTCTGGCGCATACCGCCAATGCCTGGGCCGATGTCAGCGACAAAAAGCCGCGTGCGCTGCGGGCGACGGAATTAGAGCCCTTCTATGACTTCATCATTGCGATCAATGGGCAGGATTTTCAATAGGGATGATTATCCCCTGCCGGTCATTTTAGGGTGACGCGACGGGGATGACTGCCTAAGCTTTGGCGTGAACCCCCAATGGGTCCTGCACGGCACGGCCTGGTTGCCCCAAGGCGTCTACAATGGATCAGAATCACAATTCATCGACCCGTGACTTTTCCCGACCCACGGGGTGGTTTCGGGTCAAGCGCGCACTGCACCAGGCCCGTGTTGCAGAGGCACGACCCATCGGGTTAAGCCTGTCGACCCTGGTCATGCTGCGGTGGATCGCGGTAGCCGGTCAGTTATTGACGGTCATTATTGTCTCCATCGCGTTTGAATTTCCCTTTGCCCTGTTGCCCTGTCTGTTGGCGACCACGGCGCTGGCGATATCAAATCTGGTCTTGATGGCGTCGCGCCCCCGACGATTGAGCCAAAGGCGCGCATCGCTGGTTCTGGGGTTTGATCTTTTGCAATTGGCCAGCCTGATTGGTTTCACGGGTGGATTGCAAAACCCGTTTGCCCTGTTGTTGCTGGCCCCGGTCACGGTTTCTGCAACGATTTTGTCCCGGCGCGCGACCCTGGCGCTGACCGCCCTGGCGGTGGGGGCCGCAACAGTGCTGTCCTTTGTGCATCTGCCCCTGCCGTGGGAGACCCCTTTGGGCGTCGCACTGCCCTTTGTCTATCGCCTGGGGATATGGACCGCGATCACCATGTCGCTGGTTTTTATCGCGACCTTTGTGTGGACCGCATCGGAAGAATCCAGGCGCTTGACCGATGCCCTGTCCGAATCTGACGATGCCCTGGCGCGGGAGCGGGAATTGTCCGCCCTGGGCACGCTGGCCGCGGCGGCGGCGCATGAATTGGGTTCCCCCCTGGCGACAATCGCGGTGGTGTCCCAGGAATTGATGCGCACGGTCCCGCCGAACAGTCCCTTATATGAAGATGTCGCCCTGTTGAAGAGCCAGTCGGATCGATGCCGGGATATATTGGTTGGCCTGTCTTCGCGTCCAGGCGCGGCGACCGGGGATCCGTTTGAAATTCTGCCCCTGTCAAATCTGGTTGAGATTGCCAGCGATGAACATGTGCCAGACAGGATCACCCTGGATGTTCAGATCGATGAATCCTGTGACGGGGCGGAACCGTTGGTGCCGCGCACGCCGGAATTCCTGCATGGCCTGGGCAATTTCATATCCAATGCCGGACAGTTCGCCCGCAGCGCCGTTACGGTGCGCCTGTATTGGACCAAAAATGATGTCTGGATTTCCATTCATGACGACGGGCCTGGATTTTCCAATGCCGTGTTACAGACGTTGGGGGAACCGTATCTGTCGACCCGGGCTGGTCAGAATGGCCATATGGGTTTAGGGGTATTTATCGCCACAACCCTGTTGGAACGCATCGGGGCGGAAACCGTGTTTCGCAATCGCAAGGGTGCGGAGATCCTGATCCGCTGGCCGCGCAGGGTGTTGGAAGTCCAGGGCGACGCACTATAGTTTGCTGATAAGAGACACATCAGGTTAGGAACAGAAGACAATGTCTGACATGTTGCCCGCCCATATCCGGGACCGCACCCTGTTAATCGTCGATGATGATGCCCCGTTGAGAAACAGGCTGGCGCGGGCCATGGAACAACGCGGGTTCGAGGTGCGCAGCGCCGCCGGGGTCGCGGAAGGCCTGGATGTCGCAGCCAATCGCCCCCCTGCCTATGCCGTGATCGACATGCGCTTGGAAGACGGCAACGGCCTGGATGTGGTGGAGGCCCTGCGCGATGCCCGCCATGATATCCGCATCGTCATGCTGACCGGCTATGGCAATATCGCCAGTGCCGTGACGGCGGTGAAAAAGGGCGCGATCGATTACCTGGCCAAGCCCGCCGATGCGGACCAGATCATCGCCGCCCTGTTGGAACACGACCGCCCCCTGCCGCCACCACCGGAAGACCCGATGTCAGCCGACCGCGTGCGCTGGGAACATATCCAGCGGGTGTTTGAACAATGCAACCGAAACGTCTCCGAAACCGCGCGCCGCCTGAAAATGCACCGCCGCACCCTACAGCGCATCTTAAACAAGCACGCGCCGAGGGGGTGATGTAAATCCGGCCCTGTCGCAAACCTTTTAAAGCCGGACGGTTTTTCGGCTGACGGGGCGTGTTGGGTCTGTTAGGTGTCAGTCCATGAGCACCCCACCGACACGGGGGCAAATTTGGGTCGGATGCGTGGAGCCTTAATAAGAACCCAAGCCAGGACGGGGGCAAATATGTCCAATAATACAGCCGCGGCGCTCTCAGCGACCGTCGATACCCAATTTTCGATTCCTACCCATATTGACGACGACAAGGTCGGCATCATGATCTGTGGCCATGGCAGCCGCGACGTTGGTGCCGTGTCGGAATTTGAGCAGATCGCCCAGGCCATGAAGGCCCGCTTTCCGCATCTGCCGGTCGAATATGGCTTTCTGGAATTCGCGACACCGATCATCCGCACTGGTCTGGATAAGCTGCAAGAGCAGGGCGTGACCCGCGTGCTGGCCGTGCCGGGCATGCTGTTTGCCGCCGGCCATGCGAAAAATGACATCCCGTCCGTCCTGAACACCTATCAGGCACAAAATCCCGGCCTGTCGATCAAATATGGTCGCGAACTGGCGGTGGATCTGAAAATGCTGAAGGCGGCTGCCGGGCGCATCGAAGAGGCCCTGGCCCCGCTGGATCCCGCCATTTCCCGGCATGAAACCCTGTTATGCGTCATCGGACGTGGCGCGTCTGATCCCGATGCCAACTCCAATGTCGCCAAAGTGGCACGGATGCTGTGGGAGGGCATGGGCTTTGGCTGGATGGAAGTCGGGTATTCCGGTGTGACCTTCCCGCTGGTAGAGCCCGCCCTGGAGCATTGCGCCCGTATGGGATACAAGCGGATCGTCGTGTTCCCCTATTTCCTGTTCACCGGCATTCTGATCAAACGCATCTATGATTACACAGACCAGGTCGCCGCCCGGCACCCGGAGCTGGAATTCGTGAAGGCCGGTTATCTGAATGATCATCCGATGGTCATGGAAACCTTTGCAGAGCGCCTGATGGAGATTGTTGAGGGCGCGAACAACATGAACTGTCAGATGTGCAAATACCGCAATCAGGTTCTGGGCTTCGAAGACGAGGTTGGCCTGCCGCAGGAAAGCCATCACCATCATGTCGAAGGCATCGGCACCGGTCCCGCGGAAGATCATGGGCACAGCCACGATCATGGGCACGGGCATGACCATGAGCACAATCATGACCATGGACACCCGCATGACCACGACCATTCTCATGACCATGGGCACGACCACCAGCACGGCCACAGTCATGACCATGGGCATGACCATGACCATGACCACGGACATGGTCATTCTCACGGGCACGGGCATGATCATGGGCACGATCACCACCACCATCCCTATCCTCAGGCGGATCATCCGCATGGTCCGCGCAGCATGACGGAAGGTGTGACATTGCCGAAGCCGGATTGACGGGGATCGGCATCGTGACGGCCTCTCCCCCCTATCGCTATATCAAGGACCCGGCGGAAATCTATCGGGAAAGCGCACGCTTGATCCGGGAGGCGTCGGATCTGTCTGCGGTGCCTGATGATCTGCAGGATGTTGCCATCCGCTTGATCCACACCTGTGGGCGACCGGATATCGTGTCAGGCTTGCGGGCCAGTGCCGGTGCCGTCGACATGGGTCGCCAGGCCCTGGCGGCGGGAAAGCCCGTCCTGTGCGATGTTGAAATGGTGTCGAAAGGCATCATCCGCAGCCGCCTGCCCATGCACAACGAGGTAATGTGCACCTTGGGATTAGGGGCCGTCGCCCCCCTGGCCCAGCGGTTGGGGACAACGCGGTCTGCCGCGGCTGTTGATCTGTGGCAGCCTTGGTTGGCGGGGGCTGTCGTTGCAATCGGCAATGCGCCCACCGCCCTGTTTCATTTGCTGGAGCGTATCCATGACGGCTTCCCGAAACCGGCCTTGATCCTGGGCTTTCCGGTCGGCTTTGTCGGGGCGGCTGAATCGAAACAGGCCTTGATCGAGTCGGGCCTTCCCTATATCGCCCTGACCGGGCGGGAAGGAGGCAGCGCCCTCGCCGCCGCAGCCGTCAACGCCTTGACCGGGAGCCTGGACACATAATGACCGCAAAATCCGCTGCATGGTTATCCATTATAGGGATTGGGGAGGATGGCCTGGATGCGGTTGCCCCGGCTGGCCGCACCCTGATTGAGGGGGCTGAGGTTCTGGTCGGGGGCGATCGGCACCTCGCCATGATCCCCGCTGCCCATAAGGCGGAGCGGCTGACCTGGCGTACACCGCTGAGCGATACCGTCGCGGACCTGGCCGCCCGCAGGGGTCGGGCCGTCTGTGTCCTGGCAACCGGCGATCCCATGAGCTATGGCATCGGGGTCACCCTGGGGCGGGCCTTCGGGCGTGATGCCTTGACGGTTTTGCCCGCGCCCGGCGCATTTTCCCTGGCCGCCGCCCATCTGGGCTGGCCGCTGGAAGACGTGACACGCCTGACCCTGCATGGCCGCCCCTTGAGTCTGCTTTCCGCCCATTTGGAGCCCGGCGCGCGGCTGTTCATTCTGTCGGAAAATGCTGATACCCCGGCCCAGGTGGCTGGCCTGCTGACAGCGGAAGGCTATGGGGCCAGTACAGTCGTGGTCCTGGAACATCTGGGCGGCCCGAAACAGCGGGCGATCGAAGGTGTGGCGCGGGGTTGGGATATCCCCGCCGGGGCGGACCTGAATACTATCGCGGTGCTGCTTCAGCCGGAACCCAGCGCGACCATATTATCGAAGACACCAGGATTGCCCGACGAGGCCTTTCACCACGATGGTCAGATGACCAAGCGAGAGATTCGCGCCGCCACCCTGGCGAAGCTGATGCCGCGTCGGGGGGCGATGCTTTGGGATGTCGGTGCCGGGTGCGGATCGGTTGCCATTGAATGGATGCGCGCCGGAGGCAGGGCGGTTGCGATAGAGCGGGACAAGACCCGCTGTCGCCTGATCGCCCGCAATGCCGCCAGCCTGGGTACGCCCCATTTGGATCTGATCGAAGGCCCTGCGCCGGAAGCCTATGGCGAGATCAAGGGCGCGCCGGATGCAATCTTTCTGGGCGGCGGTGTTTCCAAGCCGGGAATGGCGGAAATCGCGTGGGAACGGTTGGCCCCCGGCGGCATGCTGGTCGCCAATGCGGTGACGATGGAAAGCGAGACCCGCCTGGCTGGCCTGTTTGCAGATTGGGGCGGCGATCTGGCCCGCATCGCTGTGTCTCGGCTGGAGCCTGTCGGGCCCTATCATGGCTGGCGTCCCCTGATGCCTGTGACGCAATATTCGATTAGGAAACCTGTATGACTGATCCGGTTTTTGGCACGTTATACGGATTGGGCGTTGGGCCCGGTGATCCGGAACTGATCACACTGAAAGCACTGCGGATTTTGACATCCGTTCCGGTTCTGGCCTGGCCTGCACCGCTGGAGGGGGAGTCTCTCGCGCGGAGCATCGCGGCCCCGCATCTGGACGGCCATCATATCGAAATCGCCATTCGCATGCCGATGGATGTGAAACGCTTTCCAGCACAACAGGTCTATGACGATGCTGCCCTGACCATCGCAGATCATCTGAAAGCTGGCCGGGATGTTGCCGTGCTGTGCGAGGGGGATCCCTTTTTCTATGGGTCCTTTATGTATCTGTTCGGGCGTCTGTCTGATCGGTTCCCGGTGGAAGTTGTGCCCGGCGTTTCCTCCCTGATGGCGACAGCAGCGGCGACCGGGGCACCGCTGGCGGCGCGCAATGATGTTCTGACCATCCTGCCCGCCCCCCTGGACGAAGATGTCCTGATCAAGCGTTTGGAGGAAATCGACGCGGCTGCGATCATCAAGATCGGGCGGCATTTGCCAAAACTGCGCCGGGCCTTGGAGGCCACGGGATTGATGGATCAGGCCCGCTATATCGGTCACGCCACGATGGGGGATCGCCAGACCGTCTGTGCCCTGTCGGACTATCCCCATGAAACAGCCCCCTATTTCTCCATGGTGCTGGTGCATCGGCGGCGGGATGCCTGGATCACGGGAATGGGTGAGGCGGCGGAATGACCCATCAGGCCCCCATTGCCCTGGTCGCGCTGACCCAGCGCGGCGCAGAAACCGCCTTGCGCGCCCGTGAAATCCTGCCCAGTGCTGTTATTTACGGCAAGGCGGACCGCGTGACCGGTGCGGATCATGTTTTTGACGATACGCTGGCCTGCCTGCGGGAATTATATGCCCAGGGCTGGACGGTGATCGGCCTGTGTGCGGCGGGGATCTTGATTCGGGCGCTGGCCCCCCTGGCCGCGGATAAGTGGCAGGATGCGCCGGTTCTGTCCGTGTCGGAAGACGGAACCATGGTGGTGCCTTTGTTGGGGGGCCATCGCGGGGCAAATTCTCTGGCAACCCGGCTGGCTGACGGATTGGGCGGGACAGCCGCCATCACGACCGCCGGGGACCGCACACTGGGATTCGCGCTGGATGATCCACCCGCAGGCTGGACCCTGAAAACCCCGCAGGCCGTGAAATCTGTGACGGCACGGCTGTTGGCCGGGGAAACGATAACCCTGCGCCCGGAATGCGGTGATCCAAGCTGGCCACCCAAGGAAGTGTTTCAGGCGGTGGGGCCGGGCGAGGTGCCGCAGGTCCTGATCACGGATCGACAGGTGGAACCCGCCACGGGTCAGGTGGTTTTGACGCCCCCCAGCCTGGCCATTGGTATTGGCTGTGAACGCCACGCCCCGGCAGACGGTCTGGTGGACTTCGTGCAGTCTGTTTTGGCTGATACCGGGCTGGACCCGTCTGCCATCGCCGCCATCGGCACGGTGGATTTAAAGGGGGATGAGGCGGCGCTGAAGGCAGTTTCTCAGGCTCTGGATCGACCCATTCGCCTGTTCACGGCTGCGGAATTGGAAGCCCTGACACCCCATCTACCCAATCCGTCTGATGTGGTTTTTCAGGAAATCGGCTGTCATGGCGTGGCTGAGGCATCCGCGCTGGCCCTGGCAGGCCGCACGGCGCGATTTGTCACGGAAAAGCGCCGCAGCGGCCCCTATACCTGCGCCATTGCGCGGGCACAGGGTGCGTCTGTGGATATCAGTGCGGGGCGCGCGCCGGGGCGGCTCTTCGTCGTGGGGGTTGGACCTGGGGATGCGGCCTATCGCACCGGGGCAGCGGCGCGGGCCATTCTGGCGTCAGATGCGGTGGTGGGGTATCGGCTGTATCTGGATCTCGCCGCTGATCTGATCGGGGACAAACCGGTCTATGAGTCCGATCTGGGTGCAGAAGAGGCCCGGGCGGCAAAGGCTCTGGCTCTGGCGGCACAAGGACAGACGGTTTCCCTGGTCTGCTCTGGTGATCCGGGTATCTATGCCTTGGCAACCCTAGTTTTCGAGCTTCTGGCAGAAACGCAAGATCGCAACCTTATGGGTGTGGATGTTGAGGTTGTGCCCGGTATTTCCGCCTTTCAACTGGCCGCTGCGCGCCTGGGGGCCCCGATGGGGCATGATTTCTGCCTGATCAGCCTGTCAGATCTGCTGACGCCGGTTGCAGCGATCCGCCAACGTCTGGCCGCTGCCGCCCAGGGGGATTTTGTCACCGCCTTCTATAATCCCCAAAGCAAGCGCCGCCGCACATTACTGCCAGAAGCGCGTGAAGTCTTTCTGACGCAACGTCCACCAACAACGCCGGTCGCCCTGTGTCGCCAATTGGGCCGCCCGGAAGAAAGCGTGACGGTCACAACCTTGCAGGATTTCGACCCGTCCGTGGTGGATATGTTCACCCTGGTGGTGATCGGAAGTTCCACAACGCGGGCCTTCGACCATGCCGGCACACCCCGCGCCTTCACCCCGCGCGGCTATGCAGATAAGCGGTTATAGAAACTTTAACCGCAAAGGGCGCGGAGGAGGCGCAAAGGACGCCAAGGAAATTGATTATGGATGAGAATCAGATTGGAAAGCAGATTATAGATTCAGCGCTGTCGGTGCATCGGGCACTAGGGCCTGGACTGCTTGAAGGAGCGTATGAAACTTGTTTGGCCTATGAGTTATCCGAACGTGGCCTGTTTGTTGAAACCCAAAAGGCTCTTCCGCTGACATACAAAGGGCTGGTTATGGAGCGTGGGTACCGATTGGATATGCTTGTCAATGAGTTGGTTGTTGTTGAGTTAAAATCGGTTGAGACAATCACCGATGTTCATCGGGCCCAAGTCTTGAGCTATTTGAAGCTAGGACCCTATCGGCTGGGGTTTTTGATTAACTTTAATACATCCAGGATCAAGAACGGAATTCAGCGATTCGTAAATGGGCTGGACGATCGCTAACTTTACTTCGCGTCCTTTGCGCCTCCTCCGCGCCCTTTGCGGTTCCAAACTATTCGAAAAGGTAATTTTATATGACAGTTCATTTTATTGGAGCAGGACCCGGCGCGCCGGATTTGATTACGGTGCGGGGATTGAAGCTGATTCAATCCTGCCCGGTTTGCCTGTATGCGGGATCTCTGGTGCCGGCGGAAGTTGTGGCAGAGGCACCAGCCGGGGCGCGGGTGATTGATACCGCCCCGCTCAATCTGGAAGAAATTATTGCAGAGATTCAGGATGCCCATGCCAGGGGGCTGAATGTTGCGCGGGTGCATTCTGGCGATCCGTCCATTTATGGCGCAACGGCGGAACAGATGCGGCGTCTGGATGCGCTGGGCATTGACTATGATGTGACACCGGGCGTGTCGGCCTATGCCGCGGCAGCGGCGGCGTTAAAACGGGAACTGACCCTGGCCGGTGTTGGCCAGACGGTGATCATCACCCGAACGGCGGTGCGGGCGTCTGGCATGCCACAGGGCGAAGATTTGGACACGCTGGGGCGCAGTGGTGCGACGCTGGCGATCCATCTGTCGATCAACAATCTGGCGAAGGTCGTGCGGGAATTAACGCCCCATTATGGCGCGGACTGTCCGGTCGTGATCGCGTATCGCGTCGGCTGGCCCGATCAGGCCTTTATCGAAGGCACATTGGGGGACATCCGGCCCAAGGTGAAAGCATCCGGCATCACCCGCACCGCCTTGATTCTGGTCGGGCGCGTCCTCAATCCGGAAGGGTTTGACGACAGCAAGCTTTATGACGCCACCCATACCCATGTTTTGCGTCCATAAGTCAGGTTTTAACGTGCCAGCAGCGCTTCTGCTTCGGCCAGGTCGTCTGGATGGTTGGCGTTAAAGAACGGATCAATTGGATCGCTGGGAAAGTCGACAACGGTTAATTTATGCCGCGCGGTCCAGCGGTCGACCTTTCGGATGTCGTCGTCGATCATGGCCTGACGCAGGTCACCGGCCAGGCGAACCGGCCACAGGCCGACCACAGGATGGTCCCGCCCATTGGACCGGGCGCAGGCCATATCTGCCCCTTCCTTCTTCATTGCGGCATACAGACGGTCGACCAGATCTGTTGGCAGGAAGGGCGCATCGGTGGGAAAGGTGGCGACATAATCACAATCTGGCAGGGACTGTTTCGCCCATTCCAGACCCGTCAGAACCCCGGCCAAGGGGCCTGGATGGCCCTCAATGACATCGGGCAACACCATCAGACCATAATCTGAAAAGCGTGATGGGTCGCCATTGGCGTTCAGCGCCAGAACCTCCACCTGATCCTTCACGCGGTCCAGGATGTGCTGCAGGATGGTTTTCCCCACCAGCAGCTTCATGCCCTTGTCGCCCCCGCCCATGCGGCGCGCCAACCCGCCTGCCAACAGCAATCCAGCGGTTCTATGCGTCATGGGTCGCATCCTTGGTGAAACCGATGACACAGTTGCGACCGGCCTGTTTTGCCTGATACAGCGCCTGATCGGCCTGGGTGATGATTTCCTTTAAGGGGGCTGATCCATTAATCTGGGCAAACCCAAAGGAGGCGGAAACCGACAGATCCGTGTTGCCTTCCAAGGGGATCGCGCGTTCGAACAGGGCCATGCGCAGGCGCTCTAACACGCCTGCTGCGGTTTTCGGGTCCGCATTGGGCAGGCACAGCAGGAATTCTTCCCCCCCATAGCGATAAATCAGATCATAGGGCCGCAATTGCGACAGAAACCGTCCGGCAGTGGCGGCAAGGACCTGATCCCCAATACCATGGCCATAGGTGTCGTTTACCTTCTTGAAATGGTCGATATCGGCAAGCGCGATGCAGCATGGTGTATCGGTGCGGATCGCGCGTTCATATTCTGCGGCCAGTTCGGCATTCATGGTGGTGCGATTGCTCAGGCCTGTCAGGGGGTCCAGGTCCGACACAGCCTTGCGAAACGCATCGCGAATACGGCGTGCCCTGGTCAAAAAGGCGTCGGATTTCGCCACCACGCCATCATAGTCCCGGGCCGATACCGGTCGTGTTGTCGCCAGGCGCGCAACAGATCGCGCCGCGTCGTGCAAGGCCGTGTAATCCTGCCATAAATCCTGAAACGCCATCTGGGCCAACAGGGGCGCGCGGCGATGCTGATCATGCCAATGCCCAAAGGCGGTCAGATCTGCTGAATTTTCCGCAATGACATCTCTGTCAGGGGGCAATCCGCAGACCAGCGCCCGATGCCAGCGGGTCAGCCAATTCCCATGCTCTTCAATGGCGGCATCAATGGCGCGCAGAATATCCATGGGCCTTAAGGCCGCAATATCGGTCGCGGGAACATCAGGCGGCATCGGATCGATCCCCCCCTTTTCGACCAGCGGTTTTTGGTTCGTCTTCGGCCTCTAAGGCGTCGGCGTCATAGACGATGCGTTGCTGTCCCGACAGGGCGGTGAAGCGTTTGCCCCGGGCCCGACCGATCAGGGTCAGGTTGGTCTGACGCGCCAATTCAACCCCCCAGGCGGTAAAACCGGACCGGGAAATCAGGATCGGGATTCCCATCTGTACCGTCTTTATAACCATCTCAGACGTCAGGCGCCCGGTCGTGTAAAAAATTTTGTCTTCTGGTGTCAGCCCTTCCAGGAACATATAGCCCGCAATCTTGTCCACCGCGTTGTGGCGTCCGACATCTTCCATATAAACAAGCGGGCGATCTTCCTGGCACAGCACACAGCCATGGATCGCGCCGGCCTGCAGATACAGGCTGTCGGTCGTGTTGATCTTTTTCGTCAGGCTTTGCATCCAGGATGTCTTTAGCACCTGACCGTCCGGCAATTGGCTGTCTTCGATCTTTTCCATCAGATCGCCAAACACCGTGCCCTGGGCGCAACCGGATGTCCGAACCTTCTTCTTCAGCTTTTCTTCGTAATTGGTTTCCCGCTCCGTGCGGACCACAACGGTTTCCAGATCTTCGTCATACTCAATCGCGGTGATTTTATCATCGGCGCGCAGCATGTTCTGATTCAGCAGATATCCTACCGCCAGATAGGCTGGATAATCGCCAATCGTCATATTGGTGACGATTTCCTGACCGTTCAGGAACAAGGTCAGGGGGCGCTCCACAACAACGGCGGTGGTGACGGGATCCCCGTTCTGATCCCACCCTTCGACCTGTTGCGTCAGAAGCGGGTTGGTTGGATTTGGACCCAGAATATAATCAGTCATCGTGGCCTTTGATATCAGTCAGTTTGCGGTTTGGGAACGGGCTGCGGCGATCAGGGCTTCCGGCGGTCGCCCATTCACCGGCCCGGCCTGATGATGAACGATGCGCCAGGCGGCTCTTTCCCAGCGATACAGATTGGTTGCGATCAGAAAATTATCGCCAATCTGTTCCCAACAGATCACAGCAGCAGCGTCCGGCCCCAGGGACAGAACCGATGGCGCGACACAGGTAACCGGCGGTGGCGATTGCAGGATGGCGGACCAGCTGGCCATAATTTCACGGCGGCTTTGCAGGGGCTCCCACCCCGGATGCAGGCAGCAGACCGCGCCGTCTTCTGCCCACAGCGCGGCCATTGCTGGTTCATCTCCGCCGGCAAAGGCAGCATAAAACCGTTCATTGGCGAACAGGATTTCAGCGTCTTCCCTGGCTGTGGCGGTATCGTTCTTCATTCGTTTTCGGTCATTGTGCGTTTGGATCCAGATAGATGCGATGGGCGATATCCCGACCATCCGAAACCGTGATTTCCGTGAAGCCAATCAGATAGACCATATCCAGAAAGGTCAAATTCTCTGGATTGGGAAATCCGTTGAAGGCCGGGCTGCTGCGGGCATAGGCGGTCAACATCGCCAACAGCGCCCGCAAACGATACAGCGTATTATACGCGCCATCCGTGATGCTGACGATGATCAGCTTTTCCGCGTCGTCCCCTTTTGCAAAAATCGCGAAGCGCGGCGGGCTGGGCGACGCCAGCATCTGGGCCGTCAGGCCGGTTGTGAACGCGATGCGGGTGCGGCGATCCGCCTCTGCCACGGCATTGACGCGGGGCTTATAGCGTTCCTCTGTTTGGGGCGTTGGGTAATAATAGCCCTGATGGTCCCTGTCATCGGCCTGCGCTGACTGAAGCGATGGCAGCATCCACAACAGCGCCAATGTGAAAATCAATGAACCGTAAGTGGCGCGACGATACATAGGTGCTTTCCCCTGTCTAAGTGATTGCGCTAGTGTGTGCGCCAAGCAGGGTCTATGGCAAGCGCGCCGCCATCAGATTTATCTATTCCGTTCCTATCCTCGGCGCAGGAGACGACTTATGGCGGACCAAAAGCTCGCTTTTGTGTCATCAGATGCCACGCGGGCGTTGCAAGCGCTGAGCGAATTGCGTGCATTATATCCCAATATTACAACGCCGGAAGAAGCGGATGTGATTGTCGCTTTGGGTGGCGATGGCTTTATGCTGCACACGCTGCGCCATTACATCGGGATCGGTAAGCCCATCTATGGCATGAACAGGGGTACTGTGGGCTTTCTGATGAATGAATACAGCCCTGAAAAACTGTATGAGCGGATCGCCGCTGCGGGTCGATTGACGCTGCATCCCCTGCGGATGCGGGTCACGCGCGTGGATGGGGGTGTTGAAGAAGCATTGGCCATTAACGAAGTGTCCTTGTTTCGTGAAACCAGACAGGCCGCAAAGATCGATATTCGCGTTGACGGTGTGGCGCGGCTGAACGGGTTGGTCTGTGATGGGGTTCTGTTATCTACGCCCGCTGGCAGCACCGCCTATAACCTGTCGGCGCATGGACCGATTGTGCCGCTTGGGGCAGGCCTGTTGGCATTGACCCCGATCAGCGCTTTTCGCCCGCGCCGTTGGCGGGGTGCCTTGCTGCCAAAATCAGCCGCCGTTGAATTTCACGCCCGTGAAACTGCCAAGCGCCCTGTCAGCGCCGTCGCGGATTCAACAGAAGTGCGCAATGTCCGTCATGTGGAGATTGTGGAAGATTCCAGCATGGCCGCAATTATCCTGTTTGATCCGGAACATAATTTAGAAGAGCGGATCCTGAAGGAACAATTCGCTACATAGAATATCCTGTCTGAGCTCATGCGACCGCATGATGCTATAGTGGAATCTGCATATAAACTGGCACACTGTTGTCTTGGGTTGTGTATCGGGTCTTTCCACGATGGCGGGGATGTTCTTATCGGGCTTGACTCGGTGTCGGACTAGCGGCGCAATAGCGGGGGCGATGGGGATGAAATGAAATTTCTGGTGTCGCCAATGCCTAGGGGGGCAGGGATTTAATGTACAAAACGATGTATGGATTCGTCTGGGCGTTTTCTAAACGTGAACAGATCATGGCGCTTGTCCTGACACTGATTTCCTTTCCGTTTCTTTATTTCTCGTTCGATCTGCCCAAAACGATCATCAATAGGGCGATCAAGGACCCCTCCACAGCGACCGATACCAGTGTACCGGTGCCCAATGAAATCGTCGATGTGGTGGTTTTCGGGTATAACCTGACGGATATGTTCGGCTTCACGATGGAACGATTGCCGTATCTGTTCCTGCTGTGCGGTTTGTTTCTGATGCTGGTTTGCATCAACGGCATGTTCAAGATGCGGATCAATACATTCGCCGGCGTCATGGCCGAACGGTTGTTGCGCCGCCTGCGCTATATATTGATTGAGCGCACATTGCGCTTCCCCATACCTCAATTCCAGAAAACCTCCGCGGGGGAGGTTGTGACGATGGTGACCGCAGAAGTCGAACCCCTGGGCGGCTTTTTTGGCGATGCAATTGTTCTGCCGGTCTATCAGGGCGGCATGTTCCTGACAGTGATTCTGTTCCTGTTCGTGCAGGATCCGATGATGGGGATTGCGGCCACCGCCCTGGTGCCGCTGCAAGGCTATATTATCCCGAAAATGCAGCGTAAAATTAATCAGTTGGGGAAAGAGCGGGTGCGGCATGTCCGAAGCCTGTCCAACCGCGTCGGCGAGGTTGTGATCGGCGTCCAGGATGTCCGGGTGCACAACAATACAGGCTTTGTCCTGTCGGATATTTCGCGTCGCCTGGGTCAGATATTCTGGGTTCGGTTGGAGATTTTCCAACGCAAATTCTTCATGAAATTCGTGAACAATTTCATCAATCAGATGACGCCGTTTCTGTTCTATGGCATTGGCGGCTATCTTGTTCTGTATGGGGAATTGTCATTAGGCGCGCTGGTCGCGGCATTGGCGGCCTATAAAGAATTGGCCGCCCCCTGGAAAGAATTGTTGAATTGGTATCAGCGGCTTGCGGATTCCAACATCAAATATGAACAGTTGATCGGTCAGTTTGAACCAGACGGTATGCTGGACGAGGCGCTGGTCGCCAACCCGCCCCAGGATCTGCCGAAGCTGGTGGGCACGGTTCAGGCGACCGGCGTGACCTGGGCCGATGAAGACGGCATGCGGGTTATCGACAATGCCAGCTTTTCCATCGAGGCGGCGCAGACCGTTTCCATCACCACGGCCAGCGGCACGGCCAAGGATGTTCTGGCGCAATTGCTGGGTCGGATTCTGTTGCCAACCAGTGGCAGTCTGGTCTTGGGGGGTCACAGTGTGTCCACCCTGCATCAGGCGGCAGCGGGCGCACGGATTGGCTATGTCTCGGGCGAGGCGTCTTTCTTTGCCGGATCAATTGCGGAGAATCTATTGGTCGGCCTGAACCGGCTGCCACCCCAGGCAGAGCTGGATAGCAAGAAGACTGAAAAGGATCGATCGTCGGAAATCATCGAAGCGATTGCGTCCGGCAACAGCCCTTACAGCCACGCGTCTGATTGGGTCGATTATCCATCCGCCGGTGTCGCCACACGGGTCGATTTGATGGGTCATACGGCAGACCTGCTGAATGTTGTGGAATTAGAGGATGATTTTTACGCCCTGGGTCTGCGTATGACAATTGACCCTAAGGCAGAGCCGGAACTGGCAGAAAAAATGATCCAGGCGCGGGGTAAGATTCGCGCATTGCTGGATACGCGCGGCATGGATGATCTGGTCCAGCCCTATGATATTGATCGCTTTAACACCTATGCCTCCGTCGCGGGTAACATCATATTTGGAAAGCCGCAGACCGATGAATGGCAATATGAAAACTGGGCGACCAATCCGATCATCCGCGCCTTGATGACCAAGCATAACCTGGTCGATGATTTCTATGAAATCGGATTGCGCTGTGCGGTTTTGATTGTGGACCTTTTCAAAGACCTACCACCGGGCCATCCGTTCTTTGATCAGTACAGTTTTGTCAGTGAAGACCTGTTACCGGAACTAAAGCTGATCGCCCGCAAGTCGGAACAACGCGCCGCGGGGACTGAACTGGATGCGGAAGAACGCCACATCGTGCTGGGTCTGCCGTTCAAACTGACCCTGCAGCGGCATCGCCTGGGCCTGATCGACGAGGCAATGCAAAAGCGCCTTCTGGCGATGCGCCATGACCTGCGGAAATCGCATCCGGAAGTCTTTGAGCCAGGCGGGGGTGTTGAACCCTATCGCGATGACACGATCAACCAGGGGCTCAGTGTTCTGGATAACATCCTGTTTGGCCGCATCGTTCATGGCCGGGCCGATGCGCTTGAGAAAGTCTCAGGCGTGGTGCGGGAAGTGTCGCGGGACCTTGGCATTGAAAGAGCCATTCTGCGAACCGCCTTGAATTTTCAGGTCGGCATTGGGGGCGGGCGTTTGTCATCTGCCCAGCGTCAGAAGTTGAACCTTGTGCGCTCCATCCTGAAGAATCCCGATATTATGATCCTGGCCGATGGGTTAAGTAACATTGACCCGGCGCAGCGCACGCGCATTGCGGTCAATCTGTCGGAACGGATGGCCGGAACCACCCAGATCTGGATTGGCACGGGGGAGCAGGAAGGCATTGCCTATGATCGTCGGTTTGAACTGAAATCCGGCCGGATTTCCGAGATATCCGATACCAAACGCGGCGCTGCGGTGCCGCTGGAGCAGGATCGTCAGGCGACCACAGGCAATGGCGATGATGCGTTGAATTCGGAGGCGCGCAGCCTGAGGGAATTGCCGCTATTTTCCAATCTGGATGCGACAAAGCTGAAATTCCTGGCCTTTACCAGCGAACGGCTGACCTATAACCCCGGTGAAGTTCTGATGCGCCAGGGGGAGGATGGTGAAGACGCCTTTGTTATCTTGAAGGGAGCGGCAGAGGTCGTGATCGAATCCGATGGCAATGAACAGGTTCTGTTCGAACTGGGCCCCAACAAGCTGGTGGGGGAACTGGCCCTGTTATGCGATTCGAAACGGACAGCCACGGTACGGGCCCGCGAAAGGACCACCGCCCTGCGCCTCAATCGAGAGGTATTCTCAGAAATGGCGCGCCAGGATTCGCATTTCGCGTTTGAAATGACCCGTGATCTTGGGCGGCGCCTGATCCTGACCACCAGCGAATTGAATCGCGCCCGCAATCAACTGGTCCGCAATGGCGATTAGTGTGGTGCGTTAACAGAAATAGTGTGGTGCGCTAACAGACAAGGCCTGCATAGCGCCTCTGTCAGGTGGCTTGGGACTCAACTGCTGTAGAAATCGATCTGCCATTGCATGTCGCTGTCAGACAGGGGCCAGCGATCGTCGGTGATCCGGATCATATCGTTTGGGCTGAGCCCGACCAGTTGTGATTGTAATTGAGAGGCAAAATGGGGTTTCAGCCCCGCTTTCCAGGTCAGCGCAATCACCGCCTTGGCGCTGCGGTTGGTGATGATGTTCTGAACCGTCTCAGCGGCCAGGCCACTCAACAGGGCCAGGCCCTTCACCACAAACCGCTTTTCCCCCTGGGCCAGGGCTCTTTCCAAGGCTTTGCCTGTCAGGGTTCCAACTTTGTACATATGGGCAATCGTTTCGTCTAATTTGTCGGAATTTGCCCATTCAGGCTCCTGCAATTTCGTCTGCGTATCTTCTGCCAAACGGCGTTCCACGGCCTCGGCCATGGCGACCATTACGTCATCATCCAAATCCAGACGCTTCTGCATCCGGTCCAACATATTCATGGCAACAAAGCTGGAGATACGCTGAACCGCGCGGGGCGACAGTTTTGGGCGCATGGCCAGGGGTTCATGCCAGGATTTGCGTTGCGGGGCCCGGTCGATGATAAGGTCCAGTGTATCTTCGCGGATCTGCGCGCTGTCATTGATCAACAGCTCTGTAATGGCCGCTTCGTCGCCCGTTTTGGCAATCGCATCCGACACGCTTTCCCTCAGGGCCCGCCGCCTGCTGATGGCGTTCATCGCCCCCTGGACCGGATTGGATTGGATGATTTCCAGTAAATCTGAATCTGACAGGACCGGCGAAAATTCCAGAATGGGACTGCAGACCGTCAGCGCCTGGTCCCGCGCCAGCGTCATAATGACATTGGGCGGAGCCTTGGCGACGTCTTTCAGCGCATGGGACAGGATTTCACGAACCCTTACCAATTGATCTTCTGCCAGAATTTCCAGCGCCTGAACGGTTAATTTGTATAATGTGGAGCGCCGATCATCGGTCAATTCCGGCGTCAGTCGGGCGATCTTTGCAGCCAATTCCTGACGGATCGACGCATCGTGATCCTGGGTCAGCAACAGATCGGCCTGACGCGGCGCGTTTTCGTTCAGGGCGACACAGCGCCGAACCTCGGCCACGGAATCTTCGGCCAGAAAATACAGGATTTCCGGCAGTGTGTCTGACGCACCAGCCAGGGCGATCCGAATATCGGCATTGGGGCTTCGTGCGCGGGCCTTCTGATCTTCATACGCATTCAAAAGGGCTTGATCCTGGCTCTGGGCGCCACGATCCGGGAGGCGGTCTGACAGGTTTTTACTGTGATCCATCGGTCTTGTTGCCTTGATCCGAAGCCGCCGCAAAGACGATCCCGTTCTTTCCGTTCTTCTTTGCACTATACATTGCTGCATCCGCGCGGGCGATCAACCCGTCAACGCTTTCATTCTGCCCTGCCGCAAACAGGGCGATACCGATGGACATGCCAAACTGGTTCGACTCGCCCAGATTTTCCCGGCGCCATGCGTCCAGCTTTTCCAGAAAGGTGTCGGCCCGGGATTTGGCGATTTTTTCATCAGCCCCTTCCAGCCAGGCGGCAAACTCGTCCCCGCCAAGGCGACAGACCAGATCATAGGGTCGGGTGCTGCTGGTGATGATCTGACCAATCTGCGTCAGGGCTTCATCGCCTTTTTCGTGGCCAAAATCATCATTGATGGGTTTGAAATTATCCAAATCCATATACAGCAACGCACCGCCAACGCCATTGCGCTCATAGCGTTGCATTTCGCGTTTCAAATCTTCGATAAAGGCACGGCGATTGCCCAGGCCCGTTAATTCGTCGGTGCGCGACAGCCGCTCCAGCTCATGTTGATCTGTGATCTGCCGAAAAACGATTCCGAATTGCGGCTCGACAGCTTTCAACAGGGCGCGTTCATCCTCATCCCAGCCCGTTGACGCATCCGACCGCCACAACAGGATCGACCCATTTTTGACGCCGCCATATCCTGTAGAAATTCCCAAATAGTGATATCTGTTGATGTGATCAGAAACCAGACCCTTGTCCCGCTGGATATGATCCAAGGCGTGATTGACCATATCCGGGTCCGGGGCTGCGCCATAGGCGACAAATTCCAGGGTGGGTCCATTCTGTTCCCGAACCTGAACAATGCAGGATTCAGCAGATGTGGATCGCCCCAGTGCTGTCGCGGCGGCATGCAGCATGTCATCGGGCGATACTTCGTTGCGTAAGGCGTCAACGATATAGGCAACCAGACGTTCGCGGATTTTCAACCGGGCCAGTTCGCTTTGGCGATGGCGTTCTTCAGATACATCAATGGCAATGCCACGGGCACCGGCAGGCTGGTCATCGGCGCTTGGGATCGGGATGGCAGAAATCAGAATGCAGGCAGCGTCCCCCTTTTGCGTGCGGACCCATAATTCAACATTGCGCAGGGTGCGATCGGCATGAAACGGCAGCGGGACAGGGGCGGTTTCCGGCGCGATCAACAGGGATTCAGGGGACTGGCCCAGCAATTCCTCTGGTTGATAACCCAACGCCCCCCGGGCCGATATATAGCTGAACAGGCCGTTCTCATCGGTTTCCCATGCGAAATCCGCGGCAACATCCACCAGATCTTTAAACCGGGTTCGCGACTCCGTCAGGGCCATTCGGATATTGGACTCCAAAGTCGCGTCACGCCCGATCATCACCTGGCTGCCATCAGATTGGGGCAGCATCAGGAACTCAATCTGCTGTCCAGAGCCAGGCAGGGTGAATAGGCGCGTCTGGGCACGCCCTTCGCTGCGCGCCTTGACGGCCAATTGCACCATTGCTGGCATCAGGGGAATGCCCGGTTCACCATTCAGGCTTGCGGCAAGGTCTATTCCAGCAGCATTCAGGCCCGTGACATGGGCATTATTGTCCAATCGCAGTACTGGGCTTGCGTAACTGTCGAATGCATCAGTCAAAAAACCTGGGTCCGTCTTGGTATTGGATGCCACGCTGGTCATTCTTCCTGCCTTCAGCGTGCACGCCGCCGGGAAAACCATATCCCCCCGAAAACGCCATGCAGACTACAGTGATATCAGGGTATCGCCGCTTTGTGAATAAAGAGTGAATAAGTCTGGCCGGTAAAAGCCATTGCTGAATTTGCCCACCTGCGCCATCTTGCCGATATGAGCGATAGACCTGTAATGACAGCCTGGGACGATCCCGGCATCCGTGGGGCAAAGGACTGGGTTTTTGACCTGGACAACACCCTGTATCCGGCCACATGCAACCTGTTTCATCAGGTCGATTTACGGATGGGCGGGTTTATCTCGGACCTGTTGTCGATCTCCTATGAAGAGGCGCGACTGCTGCAAAAGGATTATTTTCGGCAACATGGAACAACCTTGCGCGGCTTGATGGACAATCACAGCGTCGATCCCCACGCTTTTTTAACTTTTGTGCATGACATTGATTATTCCCCGGTCCCCGCCAATACTGACCTGAATCAGGCACTGGGCCGGCTGCCGGGGCGCAAGCTGATCTTCACCAATGGCACGGTCGCCCATGCAGAGGCCGTATTGGATCGTCTGGGCATTGCGTCCCATTTTGATGGCATTTTTGATATTGCTGCGGCGAATTTTGTGCCCAAGCCCAGTGCGGCCCCCTATCATCAGATGGTGACTGCGCATGATGTGACCCCTACCCGCGCTGTGATGGTCGAAGATATGGCGAAAAATCTCAAGGTCCCGGCGGAACTGGGCATGCGGACGGTTTGGGTGAAAACCGATCATGCCTGGTCCGGGGATGGGGCATCGGATGGCTTTGTGCATCATCAGACGGAGGATCTGACGGTCTGGCTGACCCAGTTGGTGACCGCCCTGGAGCGGGCCTGACACTTTTCGTCGTCTTTCTTGCTTCGGGGCCTTGCCAGCACTGGCTTGCGGGTCTATAAGCCCGCGTCCTCAATTGTATGATTGGGGCGCAAAAGCGGCGCGTTCCGGGCCCAATGGGTATGCCCGGCCGCCTTACGAAGAAGCGGCCCTGATTCTTTACCGGATCATCCGCCCACAGATGGAGTTTAAAAATGCCCAAGATTAAGTCGAAGAGTTCCGCCAAAAAGCGGTTCAAAATCACCGGCACCGGCAAAGTGCGTTTCTACAGCGCCTGCCTGCGCCACAATACCTCGAACCGTCCTACGCAGATGAAGCGGCAGAACCGGGGGGGCCAGATCATGTGCGCCTCTGATGCCACCGTGGTAAAGCGCAACTGGCTTCGCGGTCAGTAAGCATCCCTGTTTCACATCGTAAGACACTAGATTTCGAGGAGCCACACTCATGGCACGCGTAAAACGGGGTGTAACAACCCACGCAAAACACAGAAAAGTTATTAAGGCTGCGGACGGTTTCCGCGGTCGGCGCAAAAACACCTTCCGCACAGCCGTTCAGGCGGTGGAGAAGGCCGGCCAGTACGCCTATCGCGACCGGCGCGTCCGCAAGCGGGAATTCCGCAAGCTGTGGATCCAGCGCATCAACGCCGCCGTGCGCGATGCCAGCGACCAGCTGATGACCTATGCCCGATTTATCGATGGCCTGAACAAGGCGGATATCGAACTGGACCGTAAGGTTCTGGCCGATATCGCGGTGCACGACCCAGAGGCCTTCAAGGCGCTGGTCGGGCGGGCCCAAGAGGCTCTTGCCGCAAAGTGAGTCGGCGACGCCTAAACCCTGAGAGATCAGGGAAATCTGGCGGATGAAGTTGTAAAGCGCCGGCTCTCCTACCCCTTGTGCTGCAAGGTCCTATGGAGAGCCGGCGTTTTCTTATTTAAGGTGGTTGGACGAATGACAGGCGATGCAGACGATCTGAAAGCCGCGCTTTTAACGCGCATCGAGGCGGCGTCAGATCTGAAAGAACTGGATGATGTTCGGGTTGAGGCGCTGGGAAAAAAGGGCCGCATCACCGAACAGATGAAAGGGTTGGGTGCCCTGGACCCTGAGGCCCGCAAGGCCGCCGGTCAGGCACTGAATGTGCTGAAGGAAACCATCGCGACCGCCATTGAGGCCCGCAAATTCGGTCTGGAACGCGACGCGCTGAACGCAAAACTGGTCGATGATCAGGTTGATGTTTCCCTGCCTGCGCGCCCGGAAACCATGGGCCGCCTGCACCCGATCAGCCAGACCCTGGACGAGATTATCGCGATCTTTGGCGAAATGGGCTTTGCCGTCGCCGAAGGGCCGGATATCGAAAGCGATTATTATAACTTCACGGCATTGAATATGCCCGCTGAACACCCCGCGCGGCAGATGCACGATACCTTCTATATGGCCGATGATCAGGGCGGCGTGGATATGACCACGGTGCTGCGCACCCATACTTCGCCCGTTCAGGTGCGCACGATGGAAAGCCAGAAGCCGCCGATCCGCATCATCGCGCCAGGCCGCACCTATCGCTCTGACAGTGATATGACCCATACGCCGATGTTCCATCAGGTCGAAGGTCTGGTGATCGACAAAAAGACCCATTTCGGTCATCTGAAGGGCGTGTTGCAGGATTTCTGCTCTGCCTATTTCGAAATCGACGATATCCCACTGCAATTCCGCCCCAGCTATTTCCCTTTCACCGAACCCTCGGCGGAGGTCGATATCGGCTGTTCCCGCAAGGGCGGTGAATTGACCATCGGCCCTGGTGAGGGTTGGTTGGAAATCCTTGGCTGCGGCATGGTGAACCCCAAGGTTCTGGCGATGTCGGGCATCGATCCCGACGAATATCAGGGCTTCGCCTTCGGCATGGGGATTGAGCGCATCGCGATGCTGAAATACGGCATTCCCGATTTGCGCACCTTCTTCGACGCCGATTTGCGCTGGCTGAAACATTACGGCTTCGTGCCATTAGAAGCGGCGAGTTTGGTACGGGGGCTGACACCATGAAATTCACATTATCCTGGTTGAAAGATCATCTTGAAACCGATGCGTCGTTGACGGAGATCACCGATGCGCTGACCTCTTTGGGTCTGGAGCTTGAAGGGGTTGATGATCCGGCTGCGAAGCTGGGGCCGTTTACCATTGCCTATGTGCGTGAAGCGAAACAGCATCCCAATGCGGATCGACTGCGCGTCTGCATGGTGGAAACGGGCACTGGCGACGTGGTTCAGGTTGTCTGTGGCGCGCCCAATGCGCGAACCGGGATGAAGGGCGTTTTTGCGCCCGCGGGCAGCCATATTCCGGGCACCGGTGTGGATTTGAAGCCTGGCGTGATCCGGGGCGAAGAATCCAATGGCATGCTGTGTTCCGAGCGGGAAATGGGCCTGAGTGATGACCATGATGGCATTATCGACCTGCCCGAAGACGCGCCAATCGGCATGTCCTTTGCGGAATATCGCGGTCTGAATGATCCGGTGATTGATATTGCGATCACGCCGGATCGTGGTGATTGTCTGGGCGTGCGCGGTGTTGCGCGCGATTTGGCGGCAAAGGGTCTGGGGACATTGAAGCCTCTGGATCTGTCCCCGGTCGAAGGCACCTATGACTCCCCCATCCAATGGGCACGGTCGTCGGATATCGGTAGTGATGTTCCCTATGTCGCCGGGCGGCATTTCAGGGGCGTCAAGAATGGCCCCTCTCCGGCCTGGATGCAGCGGCGGTTGATTGCCATCGGCCTGCGCCCGATTTCCGCGCTGGTCGATATCACCAATTATGTCAGCTTCGATCTGGGGCGGCCCCTGCATGTCTTTGATGCGGCTAAAGTTCAGGGCGATACCCTGACCATGCGCCGGGCCAAGGCGGGGGAAACCATTCTGGCGCTGGATGAGAAGACCTATACCCTGGAAGACGGCATGCCGGTGATTGGCGATGCGGCAGGCCCTCAGGGGATTGGCGGCGTCATGGGGGGTGAACTGTCCGGCTGTACCGATGACACGACCGAGGTTTTTCTGGAGGTTGCCCTGTTCGACCCGATCCGGGTGGCAGAAACCGGGCGGCGCCTGAACATCGATTCCGATGCCCGCTATCGGTTTGAGCGGGGCCTGGATACGCAAGGCCTTGTCTGGGGTCCTGAAGTGACCGCACGCCTGGTACAGAAATTGTGCGGTGGGGAGGTTTCGCGCCTGACCACGGCGGGCGACATTCCTGATAATCGCAAGACCTTGACCCTGCGCACCGATCGCCTGGAAAGCTTTGGCGGTCTGGCGGTTCCGGCGGAAGAGTGTCAGGCGATCCTGGATCGTCTGGGCTTTGAGACAACGCGCGATGGCGATGTCATTACGGCGATAACGCCAACCTGGCGCAATGATGTCGAACACGAACAATGCCTTATCGAAGAAGTGCTGCGGGTGAGGGGCTTTGATGCCATCCCGGCGGTCTCTCTGGACCGGGAAACCGCCCTGTCGCAACCGATCCTGACCCTGGGTCAGCGCCGTGTCGCCTTTGCCAAAAAGCAATTGGCCCAGCGTGGCATGTTTGAGGCCGTGACCTGGTCCTTCCTGGCGAAGGCTGATGCCGTGACCTTTGGTGGCGATCCGCAGGTCCTGGCCCTGGCCAATCCGATCAGCGCCGATCTGGACGCGATGCGCCCGTCGATCCTGCCCAATCTGCTGGCCGCGGCACAGCGCAATACCGGGCGCGGCTATGCCGACCTGGCCTTGTTTGAAGTCGGCCCGGTCTTCCGGGGGCGTGGCCCGAAAGATCAGGATATGGTGGCGACGGGCATCCGGGCGGGCAAACAGATCCCGCGTCATTGGATGGAAACCAGCCGCAGCCCTGATGTCTTTGACGCGAAGGCGGATGTCATGGCCGTTCTGGAAGCCTGTGGCGCGCCCATTGACCGCTTGCAGGTCGGCGACGATGTGGCCCCTGACTGGTATCATCCAGGCCGTTTCGGCACCTTGCGTCTGGGCCCGATGCTGCTGGCGCGGTTTGGGGAGATTCATCCGGCCATCGCCAAAGACTATGATCTGCGCGGTCGTGTTGCGGCATTTGAAATTTTCATGGATGTCATCCCCCAGCCCAAGGCAAAGAAGGGCGGTGGCAAGACGCGACCCTTGCTGAAGGCCTCCCCACTGCAACCGGTTGGTCGTGACTTCGCCTTCCTGGTCGATGCTAATGTCTCTGCCGAGAAGGTGGTGCGGGCTGTGCTTGGGGCGGATAAGGCGCTGATCACCGATGTATCGGTGTTCGACGTCTATCAGGGGGCCGATATGGCGGGCAAGAAATCCATCGCCCTGGCCGTGACGCTACAGCCGGTTGATGCGACCCTGACCGACAAGGACCTGGATGCCCTGGCGGATAAGGTTGTCACCAGCGTTCATAAGGCTACCGGCGGCGTGTTGCGCGGATAGGGATCAGTCTGTAATCGAGGCCGCATCCGGCGCGATGATGGAAAACCGGTCTGACAGGCCGGTGAGGGCCGCGATATGCAGGTCTGCGGCAGACAGGGTGCCCCCACCCGGCTTGGGCAGGTCCCGCGTGGCACAGGCCTGGTCCACCACGGTGGTGCGATATCCCAGATCCAGGGCGACCCGGGCGGTGGAACTGACGCACATATGGGTCATGAAGCCGACAATGATCAGCGATGTCGCCCCCTGCGCTGTCAGGACGTCGTGTAAACGGGTCTTGGCAAAGCTGTTGGGCAGCCCCTTATCGACGACTGGTTCACCATCCTGGGGCGCGACCTCTGTCAGGATCTGTCCGCCTGTGCCGGTAATGTCAAAGGCCCCGCCAGGCTTTCCAACATGGCGCACATGCACGATGGGGCGTTGCAGGCCACGGGCGCGCTCAAGGAGTGTTTTGCATTCTGTCAGGGCCGCATCGATGCCGGGCAGTGGCAGAAACCCGCTGCGGTATTCTTCCTGGCAATCAATCAACAACAGGGTGGAACCGGACAAGGCAGCCGGCGTCAGATCAGCGCCGGACATGGCCAACAGGGTCTTTGGGGCGGACATGGCGTTTCCTTATTAGAAATACTTTTTGAAACAGGCAATTGTGCCTATTCAGTATGGCATGCTTTCGCCTCAGCGATAGGTCTGATCCTGTGTCGGAAAACTCCTGTCTTTCACGGATTGGGCATAGCGTTCAACGGCGGTGTCGATCTGTGAGCCGATATCTGCAAAGACCTTCACGAATTTTGGGGGATTCTGGGTTATGCCCAACATATCCTCCAGAACCAGAATTTGCCCGTCACAGGCAGGCGACGCCCCAATGCCGATGGTGGGGATGGCAATTTCCTGTGTCAGCTTTGCGGCCAGTTCCTCGACCATTCCCTCCAGAACGACGGCGAAGGCCCCTGCCTGGGCAACGGCCTGAGCATCGGCCTGATGGTCGGGCCAGCTATCGCGGTCCCGCCCCTGTGTTTTGAAACCGCCCATGACATGGGTCGATTGCGGCGTCAGGCCGATATGACCCATGACCGGAATGCCGCGTTCTACCAGAAAGCGGATCGTTTCTGCACAGCGTGCGCCGCCTTCCAGTTTCACAGCACCGCAGCCGGTTTCCTTCAGGATTCGGGCGGCATTGCGAAAGGCGGATTCCGGGCTTTCCTCATAACTGCCAAAAGGCATATCCACGATGATCAGCGCCTGGGATGTTCCCGCAACAACGGCGCGACCATGGGCGATCATCAGGTCCAGCGAAACCGGTGTCGTGGAGTCCATCCCATGGGCGACCATGCCCAGACTGTCGCCCACCAGGATGAAATCCACATGGGGATCAACCAGGGACGCCATACAGGCGCTATAGGCCGTCAGGGACACGATGGGCACGCCCCCCTTCATCGCGGTGATCGTCGGTGCGGTGCGGCGCTTTATGCGGGTGTGACGGCTCATCAGCCCCCCTGTCTTGGTGTAATGACGCGTTGATCCAGCAACAGGACCGACCCCAGTTCCGCCGTGACCAGAATGACGGCTGGCTGTGTCAGGCTATGGAGGGGCTCCAGCGTCTGGGCATCCACGATATCAACGGTTCTGATTTGTAAAAGCGGCTCTTCCCGCAGGGTGGCATACAGGCCGTCAAGGATGGTCTGTATGTCCGCAGTATCGCGCGCAATGGCCTGGGCCTTGTCCAGGGCCTTGTTGATGATGGGCGCGATGGCGCGCTCTTCTGCAGTTAAATGCACATTGCGGGACGACATGGCCAGCCCGTCAGCCTCCCGCACGGTCGGGTGGGCGATGATCTCTATGGGCATGTCCAAATCGGCGACCATGCGGCGAATAACGGTCAGTTGCTGATAGTCCTTTTCACCAAAGACAGCGATATCCGCCTGAACGATGTTAAACAATTTCGTCACCACGGTTGCGACGCCGCGAAAATTTCCGGGGCGCTGTAGCCCCTGCAATATGCCAGACAGGCTGGGCACATCGACATGGGTATCTGCCGCTTCTGCATACATCTCTTCAGGGCTTGGGCAGAATACTGCCGAGACACCTTCGGATCGCAACAGGGCGAAATCCCGCTCTGCATCGCGGGGATAGCTGTCTAAATCCTCATTGCGACCAAACTGCAAGGGATTGACGAAAATCGTCACCACGACATGATCGGACTGCGCCGCCGCCCGCCGCACCAATTGCAGATGTCCCTCATGCAGATAGCCCATTGTCGGCACCAGGCCAATGCGATGGCCCTTGTTGCGCAGCCCTGCGACATGGGCGCGGATCGCGTGCTTTGTTTCACAGATTTGCATTATTGGGCCTTATGAAGGGGACTGTGCCGGGAAGAAACGGGACCCTAAGGTGGGATTTGGGTCACTGCAAGTGATACGCCCGTCTGCCGCCATATGCAGCAGATGCGCCAGGACAGACCGCGCCGCCGCCGCGTGCAGCTTTTCCGGCACATCGCGATACATGGCCGGGACCATGTCACCAATCCTCTGCAGGCCGCTATTCAGGCAGGCCAGGATCTGTGCTTCCCGATCCTGACGATGGGCGATGAAATCTTTCACATGCTGTCTGGCATTCTGGATGGGATTGCCATGGGTGGGGTAATACAGGTCTTCGCCGCGTCCCAACAGTTTGCGTAGGGATTCCATATAGGCCGCCATATCCCCATCAGGCGGGGATATCACGCTGGTGGACCAGCCCATGACGTGGTCGCCGCTGAACAGGGCGGATTCTTCCTGCAATGCGAAACACAGATGGTTGGACGTATGGCCGGGCGTGTGAACGGCCTGGACAGTCCAACCCTTGCCAGAAACCCGCTCGCCATCCTTTAGGATGATATCGGGGGTGAAATCGCGATCCGCCCCTTCTTCCACCTGCACCGCCTCGCCCCCGCCATGGGCCCCAAAGCCATAGGTGGGCGCGCCTGTCTGTGCCTTAAGCCGCGCTGCCAAGGGGGAGTGATCCATATGGGTATGGGTGATCAGGATCGCCGTGACCGTATCCCCTGCCAAGGCGGTCAACAGCGCCTGATAGTGATCATCGCGCAGGGGTCCCGGATCAATCACGGCGACATCCTGACCCATGCCGATGATATAGGTGCCGGTGCCATAGAAGGTAAACGCGCTGGCATTGGGGGCGACGACCCGCCGGATCAGCGGCGACAGGGCCACTGCCTCGCCATAATGGGGATCAAATGTGCGGTCAAAAATCGGACGGGTCATTGCAACGGCCTGTTTCAGAAAAAGGGGTGCTCTTGTGTGATCGGGGGTAAGAAACTATATCCACACCACTAAATCCAACACAGAATTTTAAAAAGGGACATAAGCCATGGCGACAAAGACCAAAGGCGACAACGCCAATTCTGGTGGCCCAGAAGAAAATGAGCCTCAAAAAGGGGGCGCAGAAACAATGGGGTTTCAGGCAGAAGTCGGGCGATTGCTCGATATCGTTGCCAATGCCCTGTATTCGGAGCGTGAAATCTTCCTGCGTGAATTGATCTCCAACGCAGCGGATGCGTGTGACAAGCTGCGCTATCTGGCGATTGAAACGCCTGGATTGATGGATGGCGACAGCGGCTTTCGCATCACATTACAGGCCGACCCGGACGCCAAGACATTGACCATCACCGATAATGGTATCGGCATGACGCGCGATGATCTGATCGACAATCTGGGGACGATTGCCCGGTCCGGCACGGCCGCCTTCGTTGATAATTTGACCGGGGATAAGAAAAAAGATGTCAGCCTGATCGGGCAGTTCGGCGTTGGTTTCTATTCCGGCTATATGGTCTCCACCCAGATTTCTGTTCTGTCGCGTCGCGCCGGATCGGACGAAACCTGGCGCTGGACCTCTGACGGGCGCACTGGCTTTACGATTGAACCTGCCGATGCCGCGCCGCATGGCACGTCGATCACCCTATCGCTGAAGGACGACGCCCAGGAATATCTGGAAAAATCGACCTTACAGCGGGTGGTGAAGACCTATTCCGATCATATCCCCTTCCCGATTGAATTCATTGATCCGGCCAAGAGCGAAGAAGAGCCGGATCGGCTGAATGAAGCATCCGCCCTGTGGACGCGGCCGAAATCAGAAATCGAAGACCAGCAATACACGGAATTCTATCGTCACGTATCACATGGCTTTGACGAGCCCTGGATGACGCTGCATTTCAAGGCGGAAGGCGTGATTGAATATGCGGGCCTGATTTTCATTCCAACAGAACGCCCGTTCGATCTGTTCCATCCGGACCGCATGTCCAAGCTGAAACTTTATGTGAAGCGGGTTTTCATCAGCGAGGAATGCGATGACCTTCTGCCGTCCTGGCTGCGGTTCCTGCGCGGCGTGATCGACAGCGAGGATCTGCCGCTGAACGTGTCGCGCGAAATGCTGCAAAACAATCCGGTCGTCAGTAAGATCCGTGCCGGTGTGGTCAAACGGGTCCTGTCTGAATTGGCAAAAAAAGCTGAATCCGATCCGACCGGCTATGTCAGTTTCTGGGAGAAATTTGGCCTGGTGATGAAGGAAGGCCTGTATGAGGGCACGTCTGATAAGGACTCCCTGCTGAAACTCTGTCGTTTCCACTCAACCAAGCGGGACGGCATGATTTCACTGGCCGACTATGTCGCCGATATGAAGGAAGGTCAGGACTCGATTTACTATATTTCGGGCGAAGACAAGGCTGTCTTGAAGAAAAGCCCGCAATTGGAAGGTTTCGACGCTAAGGGCGTTGAGGTTCTGATGATGTCCGATCCGGTGGATGAATTCTGGATTCCCTCGGTGGGTGAATTTGATGGTAAGACCTTTAAGTCCGTCACCCGGGGCGGGGCTGACCTGTCTAAAATCAAGGCTGAGGAAGCCAAGGATGAGGACGAGGCGGAACAGCTGGACAGCACCGTCGATGGTCTGGTGATCGCCCTGAAACTGGCCTTGGGGGACGCGGTCAAGGATATCCGCAGCACCGATCGCCTGACCAACAGTGCGGTCTGTCTGGTGGCCGATGAAAACGCCATGGATATGCATCTGGAACGCTTGCTGAAACAGCATAACCGCCTGGAAGCGGAAGCCCAGCGCATTCTGGAGATCAACCCGAAACACCCCCTGATCAAGGCACTGGCGGGCAAAGCCGGTACCGATGGCAAAGGCGACCTTGGCGCGGCCCCCTCCATGCTATTGGATCAGGCGCGCCTGCTGGAAGGCGAGGCCCTGCCCGACCCCAGCGCGTTCGCCAAACACCTGGCCGATCTGATGGCCAAGGCCTATAGCTGATCGCGGCCTTGAAACGTGAAATCAAAAGGGTCCCAACACACGCCGTGCTGGGACCCTTTTTTTATTGGATGAGGAAAACACAATACTCCGGTTGATTGGGGGACCATCGTGGTCACTCAAGACGCCCTCCGGTGGAGAGTTGGAACCACCGGAGAGCAGCCTTCGAACTATGCGACGTATAGTGGGAGTCTCTTAGCCCGCTGAAATCAGATATGATACATATCACGGATAAACTGTGCCGCCCGTTCGCCCACGATGGCGCATGGTGCCTGGATATTGCCGGTCGGGACAGTGGGGAAGATGGACCCGTCGGCCACTCTCAGCCCTTCGACCCCGCGCACCTTCAGCGTGGAATCGACCACCGCCTTATCGTCGCGACCCATGCGCGCTGTACCGCTCTGATGCCAATAGGTCACTGCAGCATCACGGACAAAGCGATAGTCGATCGGGTTGCCTTCACCGGGGATCGCCTCTCGCTTGATAAAAGGCTTGAACGCGGCAGCAGCGCCCAGTTCCCGGCAAAGCTGGACACAGGCTAGGGCCGCCTCAACATCTGCAGGATGGGACAACATGTTGGCATCGACGATAGGGGCAGCATGTGGATCGCTGGAATTGAGCCTCACACGACCCCGGCTTTGCGGATGGGCCAGGCCGCCGAACATCGTCCAGCCGTGTTCGGGCACACCCAAGGCTCCGGTGCGCTCGCTTGGCACCGGGAATTCCGCCTGACACAACAGCAGATCAGGTGCTGCAAGTTCGGGACGCGATTTCCAATACATTTTAGCCTCGCTCCCGCTGTTGCGCGGAGCAATCGGGCGGTGATATTCCCAGGTGCAACAAAACGCGACGTGATCTTGGAAGTTCTGGCCTACCCCTGGGATATGCTCGACCAATGGTAAGCCAAGACGCGTAAGTTCCGACCGATCGCCCAGACCTGACAGCATCAGCAGCTTGGGCGTATTGATTGCGCCGGTCGAGATGATCACTTCACTGCTGGCCCCAATCAAGCGAATGTCGCCCGCCCGCTCGATTTCGACACTGCAGGCGCGGCGGCCTTCAAAAAGAATCCGGTGGACGAGGGTATTGGTCATTATGGTCAGGTTGGGGCGATCCGACCAGGGTCGCAGATAGGCGCGATACAGCGAATGGCGGCGTCCGTCGCGCACCAACATATCAGTATAAGCTGCGCCCCCTTCCCCTGCCATCATCAGGCCGTTTGGGCTTTCGAAGCGGGGAATGCCAAGTTCCTGCGCTGCGTCCAGCATCGCGCCGGCGATGGGACTGGGGTCGGCTGCGGGCTGGACCCAGACGGGACCACCCGTGCCACGATGTTGTGGATCGGGCGCGCCCTGCCAGTTTTCAATCCGGCGATAGATCGCTTGCACCGCATCTGCCCCCCACCCAGAATCACCAGATTCATCGGCATAGTGGTCCCAGTCGCTGCGGTGGCCATGCGCCCAGACCATGACATTGACGCTCGATCCGCCACCAAGGCCCTTGCCCATCGACATTGACAGCGCGCGCCCGTCCAGATGGGGGTTGGGCTGGGCCTGGAAGCCCCAATCGCGCTCGCTGCCAAGATTGGTGGGCCATTGAGCCGGGTCGAGAACGCTTTCGGCTTCGTCATTGCCGCCTGCTTCGATGAGGAGCACCTGACAGTCGGGGTTTTCAGCAAGGCGTCGGGCGATGACTGAGCCGGATGAACCGCCGCCGCAGATAATGAAGTCATAGGACCGTTTCAGATCAGTATTTAGCCGTATCTGGTTCTCACGTGCACGACGCTCGAAATCGGCAAGTTCGGTATCGATACCTTGATTGGTCATGATAAATTCCTTCGACTGGGCAAAGCTCCGCAAGTGCGGGGAAGGCTGTAAAACCCGCCGCCGCGCTTGGGACTCTGGAGAATGGTTGGTGGAGCGGTGCTTAGTCTGTCGCGACCATGGCCTGACGGGCTGCTTGGTCAATCACGTCGGCGACCACTTTGGGCTGGGTCATGAAGACCGCATGGCTGGCGGCGACCTCCGTCACCGTCGCGCCGATGCGGTCGGCCATGTCATGCAGCATGCGCTGGTCGAAGGCGCGGTCATCGGTGGCGATCACCGCCCAGCTTGGCTTTGAGCGCCAGGCCGCATTCTCAAGCACTGTTCCGAAGGCTGACATGTTAATAGGAACCTGAGAGTCCCGCATAAAGGCAGCATCCTCCAGGGTGGCATCGGCGGCGAACCCTGCGCGGAAGTTTTCGGCTTTGATGAAGCCAAATCCGTCTTCGTGAACGTCGATGATGAATTCGGGCGGTGTGGTATAGCCGTCATAGAGTTGCGCGGTTGTCTGTCCGGCATCCGGCGACAGCGCGGACACGTAAACCAGTGCACTGACCTTGGGGTGCACACCGGCTTCGGTGATCACCGTTCCACCCCAGCTATGTCCCACCAGCACCGCCGGGCCATCCTGCCGATCAAGCGCCCTTCTGGTGGCAGCAACGTCATCAGCCAGGGAGGTGAGGGGATTCTGAACAATGGTTACGCGGTAGCCTCGGGCGGTCAGGTCGTCATAGACACCCCGCCAGCCCGATCCATCGGCGAAGGCCCCGTGCACAAGAACCACATTGCGTGATTGCGCATGGGTCGTATTCGGTTTCAGTTTCTCTGTCGATTGCGCGGCCGCGGCAGATGACAGAACGGCGATTGCGGCGGAAGCCAGCATGGTGTTGCGAAGCAGTTTACGCATGGGAGAATCCTTTCGAGAGTGGGAACCAAGAGATACAATAGTAAAAGTTGTGTCGATAACTGTGATGCTATGCTTTGACCGAATCGATGCTCACTGCGTCAATGGATATGGAAAACGCAGGCAGGGTCGCGATGCTTGATATCGGTATCACAGGTCAACTCCTTCAATGTTGCGACCTGTAGCAGACAACCAAGCACAGCAATTATTCCCTTCGGCGGAATAAATTTTGCACATTTGCGGATCGACAAAAAAATTTGCGGCCTGTGGGAATAAACGCCTTTCGTGGATGTCTACTGCATTATGACCAATCGCGGAGTGATGATGACATGTGGGGTGTTGATAAAATGAAGCTCAAAAGTGGTGCGTGTGCCGTCCTCGCAATAGGCATTGCGTCTGTCGCGTTCATTGCGGCTTCGGCGCAGGATATCCATCATCATGCCGGGATGGGGGATGCAGCGAGCCAGCAGTTCTCATCGGAGGCCACTGCCTTTCTTGTGGAAAACGAAGAGGCGATGGAGCGCATGATGTTGAACATGCATGTGGCGCCGACCGGCGACATTGATAAAGATTTCGTCACCATGATGATTCCCCATCATCAGGTTGCAATTGATATGGCGCGTGCTGTGCTGCGGTCCAGCCGCAACGAGGCGGTCAGACGTCTGGCACAGGAAATCATCGTCACCCAGGAAGACGAGATTCGGGCAATGCGCCTGGCAATCGGAATTCACGCAATGCCCGCGGCGTCGCCCGTCAGCGGAACAACAGATTAGGACGCTGACCATGAACCGATTTCTCTTTACCCTTCTTCTTTTGACGGGCTCTGCACTCGCACCAGTGACGATGGCAGCAGCGGGTCAGCCGCCGCGCCTTGCCACAGCCGCGGATATTCCGATCAGTGCAATGGATCGGATTTATGCGGCCGACCAGTTTTCCAATACGGTATCGGTCATCAATCCGGCCAATAATCGCCTGCTTGGCGTGATCCGGCTGGGCGATCCGCAGCCGGCCAGCCTCAGCCCGCTCTATCGTGGTCAGGTTCTGGTTCACGGCCTTGGCTTTGCGCCGGATGGCAAGACGCTCGCGGTCGTATCGATCGGCTCCAATTCCATAACCTTTATCGACACGGCCACCAATACTGTGAAGGCCACCACCTATGTCGGGCGGTCGCCGCATGAGGCATTCTTCACCCCGAATGGCCGTGAGGTGTGGGTCACGATCCGGGGCGAAGACTATATCTCTGTTATCGACACAACGACCTTTGCGGAAACGAAACGCATTCGTGTCCCGGCTGGCCCAGGAATGCAGATTTTCTCCCCGAATGGCGAATTTGGCTATGTGTGCTCATCCTTCACGGCCGAGACGGTGGTGATCCGGCTTGCCGATCACCAGATCGTTGGCCGGATCAAACAGGACTCCCCCTTCTGTCCGAATATCGCAGCAAGTCCGGACGGAAAGCAGGTTTGGCTCACCCTGAAAGACATCGGGCGCGTCATGATCTTTGACGCGAACCCGCCCTTCAATGTCATCCATAGAATCGACACCGGGCCGCTGACCAACCATGTTAATTTTGCGCACACGGCAGGTGGCACATTTGCGTATGTCACCATCGGGGGGCTTAATGTTATCAAGGTGTTCCGCACGGATACTTTCGAGCAAACGGCGGAGATCCCCGTCGGTAAGCTGCCCCATGGTCTCTGGCCTTCGGGCGATGGCAGCCGCATTTATGTCGGTCTGGAGAATGCGGATGTGATCGCCGCAATTGACACGACAAACCATCGCGTGATTGCGGAAATCCCCGTGGGCCAGGCGCCCCAGGCGGTCGTCTATGTGCCCAATGCGGTGCCTGCAGGCGATGGAACTGCCGGGCTGATGCCTCTGGGCCTCGCGGCGCAAGCCGTTCACCTTACGCTGGACACGGTTGGTTCATCGCCGGGATCGCTCTCGACCAGCGTATCGCTCTTCGACCAGGGCCTGACACAGGTGCTGCAGGCGGCTGTCGCAGGGCTGGAACCGCGCAAACCTTATGTCCTGGCACTCGCAGCGCAACCGGATGGCAGTGGCGAGATTGAACCCCTGGCGCGCTTCATGACAAGCCCAACCGGCTCTGCTGTCGTGAATGCGGTGGGGCCGATCCGGCAGGTCGTGCGCGATGCAACGGGTGATCGGTCACGGTTCCTTGTGATCGTGCCTGGTACCACGACCGACTATGGCCCGCCTGTTCAGATACAATCGCGCGCGTCGTAACGCCGACGCAATCGGGGGAAAATCGTGCATGATATGATGGCCCATGTTGAACCGCTGATCCCCTCGCTGAGGCGTTATGCGCGCAGTCTGTTGCGCGATCAGAGCGCTGCCGACGATCTGGTGCAGGATTGCCTCGAACGTGTAATCAGCCGTTGGCATCAGCGCCGAATTGATGGTGACGCGCGAACGTGGGTCTTTACCATTCTGCATAATCTTGCGATGAACCGGCTGAAGCAGAAGGCCCGTCGCGGCGTTCACGTTACCGTCGATGACGCAGATCAGGCGGCGTTTGCCACCGCGCCCGCACAAGAGGATCGGCTGCATCATCGGGCGGTCGTCGACGCGCTTTCTCAGCTACCCGAAGACCAGCGTAGTGTGTTGCTGCTCGTATCAGTCGAGGAGCTTTCCTATGTTGAGACAGCGTCGGTGCTCGACATTCCGATAGGAACGGTAATGTCCCGGCTTTCACGGGCCCGCCATCGGCTGGCGCAGGTGCTGGAAGAGGGGCCGGGCCGATTGGCAAAGACAGGAACTGTACTTAGGAGGGTCAAATGAGCCGTCCAATCTCTGAGGACGATCTTCACGCATTTGTGGACGGGGCCTTGGCCGACGACCGCCGCAAGGAGGTGGAAGCCTATCTTGAACGCAATCCCGAGATAGCCGAGCGGTATGCGCGGTTCGGCGCGCAACGCGATGCGCTCCGTGAGGCGCTGGCGCCCATTGCGGCAGAGCCGGTGCCGCTGAACCTCAATCTGGGCCACATGGTGGCGTCTCGCCGCCGGTCCAGCCGGTCTGGTTGGCAGGTAGCGGCAGTCGCTTGCCTCTTCCTGTTGGTGGGAGGTGGCAGCGGGTGGATGCTTCGTGGAATGGAAAGTGACCACCCCATTGGCATTAACGCGCTCGCTCAGGAGGCGTCCTATGCCTATGCGGTCTTTGGTCCGGATGGGGGCCGTCCTGTCGAAATCGCGGCGGCCGACAGCGACGCGCTGGTGCGCTGGGTCGAAAAGCGCCTCTTGCGGCCAATATCATTGCCGGACCTGTCTGGGGCCGGCTACCGGTTCATGGGCGGGCGTGTCGTTGCCACCCAGAATGGGCCAGCGGGCCTGCTTATGTACGATGATGCGAAGGGAGCGCGCATCGCCATTATGATGCAGCCGATGATGCGACACGACCAGAATGCCCCCATGGCCGAACACCGCGAAGGCGACGTCGTTGGCTATGCCTGGGCTGACAACGGCATGGGCTACAGCCTTGTCGGTGGCCTCGACACCGCCGACTTCCTGCATCCGATCGCTAACGAAGCACGTCGGCAAATTCAGGCGAAAACATGACCGCAGGATGGGGGACGGCTGTTTAATCGTCACCCTGGGCGCTGTCCTGCCGTGGTTCAAACAGCGACAGTGTCCCAAAAAATCAAATATCTAAAAAGGCAAAGCTATAATTAATTGAAAAAACTGGTGCGCCCGACAGGATTCGAACCTGTGACCTCTGCCTTCGGAGGGCAGCACTCTATCCATCTGAGCTACGGGCGCGTGAGGGGGCTTATAGATGGTTCTATCGGGGATTTCCAGCCACAATGTGCTTAAAAATTCTGGTGCCGCCTTTTATGACGTGGGTTGGGCGGGGGTTGTTCCCTCTGTGGGTTGGGGGGGATAGGTCGTGACGGGCTGGTCGAAGCTGCGGGGGGCTTCCTGAATCATGCGCACGCCGGACGACTGTACTTCCATGATGGCAAAGCCGCGCTGGGCAATGCCATTTTCCTGAAAGCGGAACAGGCCTTCCGCCCCAATGAAGCCCTGGGGATCGGTCAGGGTGGCCACATCGTATTTGGGACCGGATGCGCTGGGTCTGGCCAGGGCGGCAGCGACCGCGGTCACGTCATAGGACAGCGCCGACAGATCAGACGCGCCATGGCCGAACAGTTGGGCAAAGCGGGCTTCAAACTGGTCGCGATAGGCAGAACGGGCGGCGGGAAACTGGCTGCCGATCAGGCCGGGTTCCGAAGCCAGGTTCGGGAAACTGTCCCAGCGCTGTAACCCCAACAGGCGGACTGTTGGCTGATCGACGTCATAATAGGCCAATTGGGCCGATAGAATTTGCAATGTTTGCGGGTCCAAGACTGGCAGTAAAAGCGCATCAAAAGGCGGATCGCCCCAGGTATCCAGAACCTCCATCCGTTTCAGCGCTTGTTTCGAGGCCTGATCGCCTTGTGCGGATAATTCTGCGCGTTGTTGCTTCAGCGCCTGAACCCGGCTTTTGTAATCCGACAGACTTTGGATCTGTTCGCTGAAATCCAGGGCGTCTGGATTGTAGAACCCAACACGGCTGAATTCCCCACCCCGCCGCTCTACCGAGGCCCGCAGCGCATCGACAGAGACATTCCCATAGTCATTGGAGGGTGCAAGGACGGCAAATCGACGCCGTCCCTCCGCCATGGCGTGGGCGACGATGGCATCAACCTGCTCTTCGGGCGTGAAGCCGGCCAGAAATATAGGACCACCCGCGACGCGGCTGGAGTTGGAAAAGGCGACAACCTTGATATTGGCTGCCTCTGCAATGGGTCTAACGGCGGTTACGGAGTCGGCCAGAAGTGGACCGACAATCAGACGCGCGCCTTTGTTAATCGCGGATCGGGCGGCCTGTTCCGCGCCCAGCGCCGTGCCCATCGTATCAAAAGGCATCAACCGGAATTCAGGGTTTCCAACATCAAACAACGCCATTTGCGCGCCTTCCAGCAAGGCCTTGCCAGGCCCGGCCAATCTGCCGCTTAACGGCACAAGAATGGCGACAGGGATTCCCTCAATTTGCCGCACGGCATTGGGTGGGGGGGTCAGATAGCCGGAATCCCCCAGCGCCAGCGTGCTGCCGCCCATGCCGGTCAGGGCATTATCCGCGCCTGGCGTGCCTTCTGGGGCGTCGCCTCTGGTTGCCGATTGCGCCGTGGGTGTCTGAGATGTGCCCAGACCAGGGCCGCTTGGCGCCTCGCCCCAGACCGAGGAGCCCCCACCGACACCGCAGGCGCTGAGGATCAAGCTGGTTGAGAGCGCTAGGAGGGTGAGCATACCGCCGCGACAGGGGCGCAGAACCGACGGGATCAGGCGCGCAGGCAGTTGGGACATAGGCGACGGGGCAGAATGGCTGACCATGGGGAACTTCTCCAATGTTGCGCCTGTTATATCCTGTGGCACCAGGGAACCCAAGTATTTGATAGGGTTATTTGATCTTCTCGCATTATGGTATTTAATCAAACCCGGCCTCAAAAACGAGTCCGATTTCATTGAATGGTGCATTTGTAAAAGTATCGTACTGCAAGCATTGGTTAAGTCTAAGGCGGGAATACGGCATTTTTTCGACAAGCGAAGCGGTGGGCACAACAGATGAGGCTTTGGCGGCGTCGCGGCGGCGATCAGCAGGCACGGCAGGAAGCGGAAGCAGGCGGGCG
Organism: Rhodospirillaceae bacterium; assembly: GCA_002709955.1. Taxonomy (GTDB): domain Bacteria; phylum Pseudomonadota; class Alphaproteobacteria; order UBA8366; family Aestuariispiraceae; genus Pacificispira. Next base: position 79,352 of record PAQY01000005.1, on the reverse strand, counting down.
ACGGGCAGAGGCATTGGCCGTGCTGTGGTTGCGCCTGAAAGGGTATCAGATTCTGGACCGCCGGTTGAAAACACCGGTTGGTGAATTGGACCTGATCGCCCGCCGGGGCAAGGTGATCTGCTTTGTGGAAGTCAAAGCCCGCAATACAAGGGACGCGGCACTGGACGCCCTGGGAACCCGACAGCGGCGACGAATCGAACGGGCTGCCGCCTGGTGGTGCGCCAACCGACAACACGATCCCACTATATCCCTGCGGTTTGATCTGATCGCGGTCGCCCCGGGCCGCCGTCCCGTGCATGTCATGGACGCCTGGCGGCTATAGGGGCGGGTGGCATTTGATGACCCGGCTTGCACCAGACCCCATTGCGGCGACGGGCGACGCATCCTACCTTTGGGGAGGTGACGCCCTAGTGCAGGATCCGGCCCATCGCCGATATGCCCTGCCCAGTATGAAATGAATCGAGGAACCCATGCGCCAGTCCGCCCTTTCGATCATCCTGTTATTTGGTCTTTTGTTGGCTCCGGCCTGCTCTCCCCTGGGCGTCGCCACGACGGCGGGTGCGGTGGTCGGAACAGCCGCGCTTCAGGAGCGCGGATTCCAGCAAACGCTGGATGATAAGTCGATGGAAGTTTCGATTCAGAAGGCATTGATTGATATTGATTTTGAAACCTTTCAGCGCATCGACGTTTCTGTCGTCGAAGGGCGTATCCTGTTGACCGGGATCGTTCCCAATGCCGATGATCGGGTCAAGGCGGTGGAAACAGCCTGGAAGTCCGATGGTGTGGTTGAAGTCATCAATGAAATCCTGATCGGCAATGATGTCGGCTTCATCAATTCAGGGTTCGACCTGAAGATTGAAAAGGCGATGGATCTGGACCTGACCCTGGACAAGCAGATCAAGGGGCTGAACTATATTTCCGACTCGACAAACGGCACGTTGTTTCTGATCGGGATTGCCCAGAATCAGGCGGAATTGGACCGTGTCTTGGCGCATGCCCGGAATGTTGAGCGGGTCCGGCGGGTTGTATCTTATGTTCAGTTGAAGGATTCTCCGGAACGTCAGGCCGTTTTGGAACAGTTGCAGGAAATGAAAGCCCAGAAAGCCGCAGAATGAGTAAGACCCCTTCAAGAGAACCGCCCCCGACACGCGCGGATGTTCCCGCCAGCAGTGAAGCCTGGGCGGAAGAGGTGTTGCAGGCGCTGGCGCGTCAAGGCGATGCGCCCTTTGATATCGCAGAGGGCGCGCTGGCGCTGGCTGCCCTTGATTCGCCAACCGACCGATTGGCCTTTTATCGCGACCATTTGTCCACCATGGAACGGGACCTGGCCGACGCGATGGCAAAGGCAGAGGCGGACTCCCCCGATGCGGCCTTGCGGCTGGTGGCGATCAATCACGTCCTGTTTGGTTTGCATGGCTATAGCGGTGATACGGACACTTATGATGATTTACAGAATGCCAATATCATCCGCGTGATGGATCGCCGCCGCGGATTGCCGGTCGCCCTGGGCATTTTAATGATGCATCTGGCGCGGTCCAAGGGCTGGGACATGCACGGCCTAGATTTTCCAGGACACTTTCTATTGCGCTTTGAGGTTGAGGGGGAGCGGATCATCGTCGATCCCTTCCATGGGGGTGTGCCGCTGGATGCGCCTGCCTTGCGGGCCCTGTTGAAAGCAACGGCGGGCAATGATGCGGAATTACAGGCGCGCCACTACGAGCCCGTGTCTGATCGCGATGTCCTGTTGCGGTTACAGAATAATATCAAGCTGCGCCTGATTAAGGATCAACGGGTTGAAGAGGCAGCCCATATCGTCGAATCCATGTTGCTGCTGGCCCCGGACCGGCCAACCCTATGGCGGGAATCCGGCTTGATGAATGCCCATATCGGCAAGGTGCGCACGGCAATTGCCGCCCTGGAAACCTATCTTCAGAAAGAAACCCGCGACAGCCCCAGAGGAGAAGTCGCGACCCTGGTGGATGAATTGCGGAGTTCCCTACATTAGCGGGTCGTTGACCCCTTTGTCTTTAAGGATGAAATCATGAGCCTGCGCGTGGCGATCCAGATGGATCCGATTCAGTCGATCAATATCAATGGGGATTCGTCTTTCGCCCTGGGGCTTGAGGCTCAGGCGCGGGGCTACAGCCTGTTTCACTATCTGCCCCAGGCTTTGACCTATCGTCAGGGACGGATCAGCGCGATGGGCCATCCTATGACGCTGCGCCGGGAGCGGGGCAATCACTTCACGCTGGGGGAAATCCGCCACCTGGATTTGCGCACGGATGTAGATGTGATCCTGATGCGTCAGGACCCTCCGTTTGATATGGGCTATATCACCGCGACGCATATCCTGGAACAGGTGCACCCTGATACATTGGTGGTCAATGACCCGGCCCATGTCCGCAATGCCCCGGAAAAGCTGTTGGTGACGCATTTCCCGGATCTGATGCCCGAAACCCTGATCACCCGCGACCGGGACGAGATCAAGGCGTTCCGAAAGGAGTATGGGGATATCATCATCAAGCCGTTATTTGGCAATGGCGGGGCCGGGGTTTTCCACCTGAAACCCGATGATTCAAACATGGCCTCTCTGATGGAAATGTTTGAAGCATCCAGCCGCGAGCCGGTGATGGTACAGCGCTATATGCCCGAAGTCCGCCAGGGGGATAAGCGGATCATCCTGGTTGATGGCGTCGCCGTGGGGGCGATCAATCGCGTCCCGGCAGCGGGGGAAGCCCGGTCCAATATGCATGTTGGCGGGCGTCCTGATAAATCCGGGATAACGCCAGAAGAACACAAGATCTGTGAGGCAATCGGCCCGATGCTGAAAGAACGCGGGTTGATTTTCGTTGGTATCGACGTGATCGGCAACAAGCTGACCGAAATCAACGTCACATCGCCCACCGGCATCCAGGAAATCGACCGCTATGACGGCAGCAACCTGTCCGGCCTGATCTGGGATGCGATCGAGGCAAGGTTATAATTTTTTTGGCGCTAGCATGCAGTGCTAGTCTATGCCGCTAACCCTCCACCCGGCCGACATCCAGGACCGGCGTTGCTTCCAGGCCTTCTGCATCCAGCAGGGACGCGGTGCGTTCCAGGCCTGCGATCAGCAGGGATTGTTCCCAGTCTTCCAGCGCGGCAAAGCGTTCGCCGAATTTTGCCTGCAATCCTTCCGGGGCGTGTGACAGGGTGGCGCGCCCAATGTCGGAAATAGACAGCCAGACCTGGCGGCGGTCGGTGTCGCCGCGTTCCCGCAGGATCATCCGCTTGGCCTCCAATTTATGGATCAGGCTGGTCATGGTGGCCTGAGAAATGCCCATGCGCGTGGACACGCTGCCTGCAGAGCTGGCCCCGAAATCATCCAATATCTGCAATACCAGCAATTGGGATGTCGTCAGACCGGTCTGCCGGGTCACCGCCCGGGCATAGTTTTCCGTTGCCTGCAAAATCTGGCGCAAGACGGTGACGGCATGATTGGCGCGTTGTGTCAGCATAAGTCCCCTCAGAAGCATTAACCACCTAGGGAAAAGTCCACAAAATCAGGTCGTTTGGCAAAATCTATTTAGTTCCATGAACGAATGATTTTACGGAAAAGATCCTTAAAAATCCGCTGAAATCTAACGATCATGCGCCTCAGGAATGTTTTATTATCAGTGTTAAATTGTTGTTAATAATAATTTTTTCATAAATTAACGCTTGATCGTTCCTGAAATATAATTACTTTACAGTCTGAATTAAATTCTACCCACGACAGGAGGATATAATGCCCCGCGACGGAATTTTGGGCGACAGTGTATCAGATTTGGGCAAAGGCTCTGCCGGACCAGATCACAACAAGCCTGAAATCACCTTTCGGGCCCCCGAAGTTGAAGACGGGTCGGAAGTCTGGCGCTTGATCCAGGATATCAACGCGCTGGACGATAACTCCATGTATTGCAATCTGCTGCAATGCTCGCATTTTTCCGAAACCTGCGGGTTGGCGGAAATGGATGGCGAGATTGTCGGTTGGGTATCAGGCTATCGCCCGCCATCAGATCCAGACACATTGTTTGTCTGGCAGGTCGCGGTTCACCCCAAGGCACGCGGTCAAGGCGTTGCCAAACGGTTGATCCTGTGGGTTCTGGGCCAGCCGCAGAATCGCGATGTGCGATTCCTGCACAGCACAATCACCGCCTCGAACAAGGCCTCCTGGGCATTGTTCACCTCTATTGCGGCAGCCTATGACGCCGAGATGGACCGGGATGCGCATTTTGAAGAAGAACTGCATTTCGATGGTGAGGCAAAGACTGAACATTTGGTGCAGATCGGTCCGATCCGGCATCGGCGCCTGAAGCAGGTCGCCTAAGCAGCGCTGTCACAGGCCGATCCCTGGTTGGCGCAGTTGCGCCCGCACCAATTCGCAAAAATGAAACAACTTGAATCGGAGAAGAGAATGACTTCCCCGCTTACCGCCTTTGAAACTGTTGAATCCGAAGTCCGCAGCTATTGTCGCTCCTTTCCTGTGGTGTTTGGCGGTGCCCGGAATGCGACGCTGACAACACAGGATGGTGTGGATTACACAGACTTTCTGGCCGGTTGCTCGTCCCTGAATTACGGTCATAACGACCCGGACATGCAGGCCGCCTTGATTGACTATATCAAATCCAATGGGGTCACCCATGGTCTGGACATGTACACCAATGCCAAGCGTGATTTCTTGGAAGCGTTCCGGGATATCATCCTGAAGCCACGCGATATGGACTATCGCCTGCAATTCACCGGCCCGACCGGCGCGAATGCGGTAGAGGCCGCGATCAAGCTGGCCCGCAAGGTCACCGGTCGCACGAATATCATATCCTTCACCAATGGCTTCCATGGTGTGACGGCAGGCGCGCTGGCCGCGACTGGCAATGGCTATCACCGGGGCGGCAATGGTGCGCCTTTGGATGGTGTTACCCGGATACCCTATGATGGCTATTTGGGTGATGATATGGATACCACCCAGATCCTGGCCAAAATGCTGGAAGATCCGTCCAGTGGCGTTGATGCACCCGCGGCCATTCTGGTGGAAACGGTCCAGGGGGAAGGCGGTTTGAACGCTGCCTCCGCTGACTGGATGCGCTCCATCGCGACATTGGCACAGCAGCATGGCGCATTGTTGATTGTCGATGACATTCAGGCCGGTTGCGGTCGGACAGGCACGTTCTTTTCCTTTGAAGAGATGGGCATCCAGCCTGATATCATCACGATGGCGAAATCCCTGTCGGGGATGGGCCTGCCCTTTGCGATGGTTCTGATGAAGCCGGATCATGATATCTGGGGCCCGGCAGAGCACAACGGGACCTTCCGGGGCAACAACCACGCCTTTGTCACCGCCCGCATCGCGCTCGAAAAATTCTGGAAGGACGATGCCTTCGCGACGGACATTAAGGCGAAGGGCGATGTTCTGCATAAACGCCTGAAGGCCATTGCAGACCAGCATGGCTGGACCCTGCGTGGGCGCGGCATGTTCCGGGGCATCAATGTCGGGAATGGCGATACGGCGGCAGCGATCTGCAAGCATTGCTATCAGGATGGTCTGATCATCGAAACATCTGGTGGCCATGATGAAGTGGTGAAGGTTCTTGCCCCGCTGACCATTCCGATGGAACAGTTTGAGGCAGGCCTGGCGATCCTTGCCAAAGCCGCTGACAGTGTGATGCAACAAGACAGCGTGCAGGCCGCCTGAACGCGCCGCCGCACGCACCGGATTTAATGAATAGGAGACAGATATGATTGTTCGCAAATTACAGGATGCCGAGAAAACAGAGCGCCGCGTTTCCGCGGAAAGCTGGCAAAGTGTTCGCCTGTTGCTGGCCGACGACAATATGGGGTTCAGCTTCCACATCACGACGATTGGGGCGAATACCGAGCACACATTTGAATACAAGAACCACTTTGAATCCGTCTATTGCATCTCTGGCAATGGATCGATTGAAGATCTGGCGACCGGTCAGGTGCATGAAATCACACCCGGTGTGATGTATGCACTGGATAAGCACGACCGCCATGTTCTGCGCGGTGGCACGGAAGCCATGGTTCTGGCCTGCTGTTTCAATCCGCCGGTAACCGGTCAGGAAGTGCACCGCGCCGATGGCTCTTATGCGGCCCCGGACGAGGAGGCTGCTTAACCAATGATGGCCAAGGGCAAGTCCAGCACAAAATCTGGCACCAAGTCTGTTCAACAGGACACCCAGCCAGGGCGGCATACTGTCGAAAAGCTGGGGGGGACATCCATTCGGCAAACCGATGCGATGGTGAACAATGTCCTGATCGGCAATCGGACGGGCGAAGATCTGTATAACCGGATTTTCGTTGTCTCCGCCTATGCCGGGATTACGGATGCCTTGCTGGAGCATAAAAAGACCGGCGAATCCGGTGTCTATGCCTTGTATGCCGATAGTGGCAGCGACTGGGCCTGGGGGGATTCCCTGGGCGCAGCGCGCACCCTGATGCTGGATATCAATGAGGAAATCTTTGGCAATGGCGCGGCACGCCGCACCGCCGATGCGTTTGTAAAAGAGCGTGTCGATGGCGTGCGCGACAGCTTGATTGATCTACAGCGCCTCTGCGCATCGGGCCATTTTCGTCTGGAAGATCACCTGGACACGGTCCGCGAAATGCTGGCCTCTCTGGGGGAAGCGCATTCGGCCCATAATACCGCCCTGCTGTTGCGGGAAAAAGGGGTTGCAGCGCGATTTGCCGATCTGACCGGGTGGCGTGTACAAGACCTGCCCAGTTTTGATGCGGCCATTGATGAGGTGTTTGACACGATCGACCTGTCGCGGGAATTGCCCATCGCGACCGGGTATTGTCGGTGCGATGCGGAATTGGTGAAAAGCTATGACCGCGGCTATACCGAAGTCACGATGTCGCGCATTGCCGTCCGCACGAAGGCGGCGGAAGCGATCATCCATAAGGAATTTCATCTGTCTTCTGCGGACCCAAAACTAGTCGGTGAAGACAAGGTGCGCCCGATCCGCGAAACCAATTACGATGTTGCCGACCAATTGTCGAATATCGGCATGGAGGCGATCCATCCCAGCGCGGCCAAGGGGCTGCGCCAGAACGGTATTCCGTTGCGGGTGAAGAACACCTTTGAGCCGGACCAGCCTGGTGCGCTGATTCAGGATTCGCAGGAGCCTGCGGAACCGGGCGTTGAAATCGTCGCGGGTCTGAAGACGGTATATGCTTTTGAATTCTATGAACCCGATATGGTGGGGGTCAAAGGCTATGATGCCGCGATCCTGAACAGCCTGAAGCGGCACCGGGTCTATATTGTCGCGAAATCATCCAACGCCAACACGATCACGCATTTCTTGCAGGGCAGCCCCAAACTGGTGCGCCGGGTGGAACGGGATCTGGCCGCGGAATTTCCAACCGCGCGCATCACATCGCGCACAGTGTCTGTCATCACCGCCATTGGTCGTGATCTGCGCGTCCCAGGCCTTGCCGCCCGCGCCTTGATGGCGTTGAGCGATGCAGGCGTGGAGCCTTTGGGCTTCAACGATCTGATGCGCAAGGTCGACCTGCAGGTGATCGTTGATCAGGCCGATTATGACGCCACGATCCAAACCCTGCATGCCGCCCTGGTGGAACAGGCCGAAAAGCCAATGAAAGACCTGAAAGTCGCCTAGACTATCATCCGCTTGCACATGATGCTCTAACCCTAAACCGCGTCCATGACATGTTCGGCGGCGATCAGGCCGGTCATATAGGCCCCGTGAATGGTGCCCTTATAGTCGAAAATCGTGTGTTCTCCACACAGGAACAGGCGGTCTTCGATGGGATTGGCCAGATCATCGCATTGGCTGGCGCGACCGCCCGGGCGGATATAGGCATAGGCCCCTAAGAAATGCGGGTCTGTGGCCCAATGGGTGGACAGAACCTGAACCGGTTCTGTGACCGCATCGCCCCAGACAGAGCGCAAAACGTCCATGCCATCGGCAATCTGTTCGGCATCGCTCATCCTGTCGGCAACGGGGGCATAGGCACCAACGCTCAAGCCCAACAGAATGTTTTCATTGCTGAACGTGCGATAGTTCAGCCAGTAATTCCATCGGCCCTTTTCTGATGTCATGATGCCGAAATACTGTGTCTCAATATCCCAGAAGGGCTCCGTGAATTTCAGCGCCAGCTTGGTGACGGTCCCGAAAGCCAGATTGTCGATATTGGATTGATAGTCATCGGGTAAGGGCGGATCAAAGGCCACGGTCTTGGCCTTCAAAACACCCAATGGCAGGCTGCAAACCACATAATCGCCATCAAAATCGCCCTTATCGGTGCTGACCGTCACGCCATCATCGCCATAGGCGATCTGCTTCACGATGGTCGACAGCTTGATGTCCAATCCGTCGGCCAGCGGGCCCAGCAATTTGTCATAGCCGGTCGTGACCGCCACATCGGGCAGGTCGAAGGCCTTGTCCGAATTGAAATAATAGGCAGAGAGGTTTTCAATCGGCGCGCCAGTGGAAAATTCTGTATAGGCGGACATCGCCCAGGCGACACCGGGCTCATTCATCGCGCCGGGGGCGACGTCGTTAATCGCCTGCAGCACACTGCGTTGGTCGCCGCTTTCCAGCGACTCGTCAATTTTATCCAGAATGTCGGTCCAGGCCTCGTTGATCTCGACCAGCTCTTCTTCAGAAATTTCTTCGCCCTGTTCGTTGAAGACGACCAGATTTTCGTCGTCGGTCACGACATATTGCGCGCCCACGGCATCGGTCAGTTGTTTGGCCGGATTGTCGTCGGACGGGCCGTGAATCCAGCCGGCACCGACTTCAAAAGGGGCCCCCATGGACCAATCCGTGCGCAGCCGCCCGCCAATATGCGGGTTGGCTTCTAGGACGATGACCTCCGCGCCTTGATCCTTCAGGGTTTTCGCCGCGGTCAGGCCCGCAACACCGGCCCCGACGACGATGACCGTCTTGCCCGCCAGGGCCTGCGCCCGGGCGCGCCCCATCGGGCTGGCCAGAAAGGCAGCGGAGGTGAACAATGCGGCTTTCAAAAGTTTACGGCGATCAAACTGGGGGGTCTTCACAATCGGGGGCTCCCTGCATTTTTTTGAATGTGTTGCAAAACATAAGCCCAGTTTTCAAATTTCTCCAAGTGAAACTTCAATTGCTTTGACCTGCCCAAACCGATACCACCCCTGTCTGCAACAGGAGTATCAGACGGTGGCGAAGAAAAAGCGGGGCCAGCCCATCGACGGATGGGTTATCCTGGACAAACCGGCCGGTATGGGATCGACCGATGTCGTCTCTGCCGTGAAGCGCGCGCTGAATGCGCAGAAGGCGGGTCATGGTGGCACGCTGGATCCGTTTGCCACAGGTTTATTGCCCATCGCCCTGGGCGAGGCGACAAAGACCGTTCACTATGTCATGGATGGTCGCAAAACCTATCGCATGACCTTGCGCTTCGGGGAAGAAACCACAACCCTGGACCCCGAAGGCAGCGTTGTCGCGACCAGCGATCACCGACCCAGTGACGCAGAAATCAACGCCGCCCTGTCTGATTTTATTGGCGATGTATCGCAAACACCGCCTGCCTATTCCGCCATTAAAATCAATGGGGAACGGGCCTATGACCTGGCCCGCGCCGGGCAGGATGTGGAGATGAAATCGCGCATCGTGCGCATCGATGCGATCCGGTTTCTGTCCCGCCCGGACGCCGATCATGTGATTTTAGAAGTTGATTGTGGCAAGGGCACCTATATCCGCTCCCTAGGGCGCGATCTGGCCCGATCTGTGGGGACGGTGGGCAGTTTGACCGCGCTGCGGCGGCTTTCGGTCGGGCCCTTCACAGAAGCGGATGCAATTTCGCTTGATGCGCTGGCCCAGATGGGTCATAACGCCCCCGAATCAGGCGGTAAACCCTATGGTTTGCTGGCGATTGAGGCCGCGCTGGACGGTATCCCGGCAATGGTCTTGAGTGAAGTGGAAACGGCGCGGCTGAGGAATGGCCAGTCCGTATCACTTTTCCGAAAGGTGGATTTGGCCCGCATCGCCGATTTAAAAGACGGGGATGAGGCTGTGGCGTTGTGCGGTGGAATCGCCGTGGCGCTGGTCCGATACGGGAAAGGCGAAATTCGCCCCGTTCGGGTGCTGAACCGCTGAAACGGATCTTTAACGAAACAGATACCGTGAAAAAAGGACTAAAAAATGTCGATTACGCCTGAGAAGAAAGCTGAATTGATCGGGACCTATCAAGCCAAAGAAGGCGATACCGGGTCTCCTGCCGTGCAGTGCGCCGTGTTGACGGAACGGATTAACAATCTGACCGAACATTTGAAGACCCATAAGAAGGACTTCCACTCTCGCCGTGGCCTGTTGGTTATGGTTGGGAAGCGCCGCCGGTTGCTGGACTATGTAAAGAACAAAAATGAAGGCGCGTATAAGGAGCTGATTGGTCAGCTCGGCGTGCGCCGCTAAGGCATTTTGGCTAAGGCGCGGTTCCCAAACGGGGCCGCGCCTTTTCGCTTATTGGGGGTTTCGCCCGGGCTGGCCAAGCCGGATACGACACGAAACCACCCCTCGACAGCTTTGGCTGTGGAGAGCGTTGATCACGCGGGACAGCGAAGGGATGTGGCGGTCGAGCCAACACCCCGCTAGACCGATCTGGGCCAAGACGTCGTGAGCGCCCAGGTTCCGCAAGATGACACGATCCCCATGGAAAATGCTGACAACCGGTATCGGGCAAGGGCCCGGTATCGTCGTATGACCGGATAGAAAAGGAAACTTTATCCACATGTTTACAATTCACAAAAAATCAATGGAATGGTGCGGTCGCACCCTGACCCTGGAAACCGGGCGCATTGCCCGTCAGGCGGACGGGGCGGTTCTTGCAACCTATGGCGAAACCACCGTTCTGTGTGCTGTCACCTATGCGAAAGCGGAAAAGCCCGGTCAGGACTTTTTCCCGCTGTCGGTTCACTATCAGGAAAAAACCTATGCTGCGGGCAAGATCCCTGGTGGGTTCTTCAAACGGGAAGCACGTCCTTCTGAAAAGGAAACGCTGACATCCCGCCTGATCGACCGCCCGATCCGCCCGCTTTTCGTGCCAGGCTTCAAAAACGAAGTGCAGGTTGTCTGCACCGTGTTGAGCCATGACATGGAAAACGACCCGGATATGGTCGCCATGGTTGGGGCCTCTGCGGCGCTGACAATTTCTGGCGCGCCATTCATGGGCCCGATTGCGGGTATCCGCATCGGCATGATCGACGGCGAACTGGTTGCTAACCCGACCATGCCGCAGATCAAAGATGACAGCACTCTGGACCTGGTTGTCGCCGGGACCCAGGAAGGCGTGCTGATGGTCGAATCTGAAGCTGAAGAGCTGGATGAAAAGACCATGCTGAACGCCGTAATGCTGGCCCATCGCAGCTTCCAGCCGGTGATTGATCTGATCATCGACCTGGCCGAATCCGCTGCGAAAGAGCCCTTCGATCTGCCGGAAGCCGATCCGAATGTTGCCTCTGTCGATGCCCGTCTGCGGGAATTGGCGATGGAGCCGCTGCGCGCAGCCTATGCCATCACCAAGAAACAGGACCGCGTCGAAGCCGTTGGCAATGCCAAGAAGGCTGCGATGGCAACCCTGGAAGAAGAAGGCCTGGATGTTGCCCTGGCTGGAAAGCTGTTCAAGGACCTGGAAAAGGATGTCGTTCGCGGCAATATCCTGAAAACCGGCGAACGCATCGATGGCCGCAAGACCGATCAGGTTCGCCCGATCGTCTGTGAAGTCGGTGTATTGCCCCAGGCCCATGGCTCCGCCCTGTTCACCCGTGGTGAAACCCAGGCCTTGGTCGTGACCACTCTGGGTACCGGTCAGGATGAACAGATCATTGACGCGCTGGAAGGTGAATACCGCCAGAACTTCATGCTGCATTACAACTTCCCTCCCTATTCGGTTGGGGAAGCCGGTCGCATGGGCCCTCCGGGTCGTCGTGAAATCGGTCATGGTAAGCTGGCCTGGCGCGCACTGAACCCGCTGATGCCGTCGAAGGAAGATTTCCCCTACACCGTGCGTGTGGTCTCGGAAATCACCGAATCCAACGGGTCCTCTTCCATGGCAACCGTTTGCGGAACGTCCATGTCCCTGATGGATGCCGGTGTGCCGCTGCCCAAGCCTTGCGCGGGTATCGCCATGGGCTTGATCAAGGAAGATGACGGCGTCGCCGTTCTTTCCGATATTCTGGGTGACGAAGATCACCTGGGCGATATGGACTTTAAAGTTGCCGGGACTGCCGATGGCATCACCTCGCTGCAGATGGATATCAAGATCACCTCTATCACTGAGGAAATCATGAAGACCGCTTTGGCCCAGGCCAAACAGGGTCGTATCCATATTCTGGGCGAAATGGCCAAGGCGATCACCAATGGTCGTGACGGCGTGTCGCAAAATGCACCGCGCATCGTGACCTTCCAGATCAATAAGGACAAGATCCGTGAAGTGATCGGGACCGGCGGTAAGGTTATTCGCGAAATTTGCGAAACCACCGGGGCGAAAGTCGATATCGACGACGATGGGACGATCAAGGTTGCCTCCATCGACAACGAAGCCGGTCAGCGCGCCGTTGATTGGATCAAAGGCATCGTGGCGGAACCGGAACCCGGTAAGGTCTATCGCGGCAAGGTCGTGAAGGTCATGGATTTCGGGGCATTCGTGAACTTTATGCCGGGCCGTGATGGTCTGGTGCATATTTCCGAATTGCAGGCCGGTCGCACCGCACAGGTCACCGATGTTGCCAATGAAGGCGACGAAGTCTGGGTCAAATGCCTGGGCATGGACGAGCGCGGCAAGGTCCGCCTGTCAATGCGCAGCGCTGATCAGGAAACCGGTGCCGACATCGAAGACACGCTGGAAAAGCCTGAACGGGCCCCGCGTGAAGACAATGGCGGCGGCAACAACCGCCCCCGTCGTCCCCGTCGCGACTAAGGCCTAATCGACCTTAGAATGCGCTTGAATGAAATGCGCCCGGACCGGGAAACAGGTCCGGGCGTTTTCTTGTTGATCACCTACCGCGTGCCGCCGGGGCGTTCGTGGTGGTGGGGCCAGCCGGGGGCGGTATAGGGGCTGGGGCCACGGACATTTTCTTCGATGTCATAGCGCAGATGCACCGGCGGGAAGGCCCGCTGGGTGCAATCCATCCGCTCACAGATGCGGCAGGCCACGCCGATCCCGGAGAACCGGTCCGTATGGGTCAGGTCCAGGGCATCCGCATAGACGATATCTTTGGCATAGCGCACATCACAGCCCATGCCGATGGACAGGACATTGCGTTGTGCGCCAAAGCCGATGCCCCCCTTTATGATCGTGCGCGCGATACAGAAATAGGAGGTACCGTCGGGCAGGCTGGAGACTTGGGCCTGGATCTGGCCCGGATTCAGAAAGGCGGAATAGATGTTCCATCGGCTGCAGGCCCCGCCATGGCGTGGAATGGGCAGGCCGGACAGGGTGAAGCGTTTGGAGATATTCCCCGCCAGATCGACCCGCAGCATATGCAAGGGGATACCGCGGTCGGTCGGCTTGTTCAGGGTGGTCAGGCGATGACAGATCTGTTCAAACCCGGCCCGCCAGCGGTGCTGCAACAATTCAATGTCATAGCGACAGTCGCGCGCACTACCCAGAAACGCCTCATAGGGCAGCAACAGGGCGGCGGCCAGATAATTGGCCAGGGCAATCCGCCCCAGGGTTCTGGGCGGGCCCTCTTTTAAACCAGCCTCCATCAACAGCATGTCGATCACCGATCCGGCAGACAGCAAGGCGATCTGGTGGGACATCTGAAAGGCGCGACTGGCCCCGCTGAGCCGTTGATTGACTTCCAGCAGTTTCTGTTGCGGGTGAAATCGCCGTGTGATGGGGGGGCTGGCCTTGGGATCGGCGGGGGGCTCAATGAAATTAACGCGCACGTCATGGGCCTGGCGCAGATAATCGACCAACGTGTTCAGGGATCGGGCGGACCCGCCCACAATGCCAATTTCCCGCCTGACGCGGTCGGCCTCATCCTCCAGATCCTGGAAGTAATTGCTGTTGGCCTGAATAAAGTCAGACACGATGTCAGACGCCGATAGCGTGCTGGCCCCAATCCCCCCCAACAGGCCGCCCAGGGACATGCGCCCGTCGGGATCATCGCTGGCAGAGGCGGCGAGGCTGCGCGCATCGGTCAGGGTCGTCTGATAGGCATCACAAACCCGCAACAGCGCCCGGGCGGATTCCGGGCTGACCTCCACCAGATCACGCACGTCGGTGTTGCGAATGTCATAATCATCAAACAGCGGGTCGCTCAGGGCCTCCATCACATCGCTGTACAGGCGCCCTTCCTCCTCTTCCGCCAGTTGATCGACCGGAATATCGAAATAGTCCGACAGTTTCATCAACAGCGGGACGGTCACCTTGCGTCGGTTGTGTTCAATCAAATTCAGATAGCTGGCGCTGACGCCCAGAATATCAGCCAGGGCCGCCTGGCTGAGAGATTGCTCTCGCCGCAAACGACGGATCTTTGGACCAACCTTCATGGCATCGCGAGAGGTGGGTTTCGCGCTGGCCTTAGAACCGGGTTTCGGATGGGTGTTCGCCATTGTAAATTCCTGATATTTACAAGATTAACCAACAGTAAAGCATTTACTATAAATCTTTACAATATGTTATGTTGGTTACCATTGTGCACCGCATCATTCGACTGTATCCAAGGTCTCAGAGGAAACACATGGCGCTTTACAAAGTCTTGTAAAGAACTTTTCAGAAGGTGCCCTTACCCAACCTGACCCGCGACCGGGTTTGACGCAACGCAGAAGGATTGAACCGATGGATAGCTTGGGACCGAATGACAATTACAATTGGGGTGATGGTGGCGGTGACCACTGGGACGCACCGGATTATGCCCCGAACCGTTGGGCGACGACCCGCCGCGATTATTCTAAGCATGATGTGGCCAGGCTGCGCGGCTCCATCCAGATCCGCAATACTTTGGCGGAATTGGGTGCGCAAAAACTGTGGAAGCTGATCAATGAAGAGCCTTATGTGAACACGTTGGGGGCATTCACCGGCTGTCAGGCAACACAACATGTGCGCGCGGGTCTGCAGGCGATCTATCTGTCGGGCTGGCAGGTTGCAGCAGACGCCAATAATGCGGGCCAGATGTATCCGGACCAGTCGCTGTATCCGGTTTCCTCCGTCCCTCAGGTGGTGGAGCGGATCAACAATGCCTTCATGCGTCAGGACCAAATCCAGACCATGGAACGCCTGTCCGGGGAAAAGACCACGAATATCGATTGGTTCGCCCCAATCGTGGCCGATGCGGAAGCCGGCTTTGGCGGCCCCTTGAACGTGTTTGAATTGATGAAGGCAATGATCAAGGCGGGTGCCGCTGGTGTTCACTTCGAAGACCAGCTGTCATCAGAAAAGAAATGCGGCCATCTGGGCGGCAAGGTTCTGCTGCCGACGCAACAGGCTGTGCGCAACCTCTCTTCTGCCCGCCTGGCAGCCGACGTCATGGGCGTTCCCACCATCATCATGGCGCGCACCGATGCGGAAGCCGCCCGCCTGATCACCACGGATGTGGACGAACGGGATCAGCCCTTCCTGACCGGGGAGCGGACGGCGGAAGGGTTCTATCGCATCACCGGTGGCATGGATATGTGCATCGCCCGTGGCTTGGCCTTCGCGCCCTATGCGGATCTGCTATGGATGGAAACCTCCACCCCCAGCATCGAACAGGCAAAGCAATTCGCCGATGCGATCCATGCAGAATTCCCCAATCAGATGCTGGCCTATAACTGCTCGCCCTCCTTCAACTGGGCAATGCATCTCAGCAAGGCGGAAATGGAAAGCTTCCAAAAGGAATTGGGCGCGCTTGGTTACAAGTTCCAGTTCATCACCCTGGCTGGCTTCCACAGCGTCAATTATGCCACGTTTGAACTGGCCAGGGCCTATAAGGATCGCGGCATGGCGGGCTATTCCGAACTGCAACAGGCGGAATTCGCCGCAGAAGCCCATGGCTTCTCTGCCACCCGCCATCAGCATGAAGTCGGGGTCAGCTATTTCGATGCGGTCAACAGCACCACAGCGGTCGGTGAAAGCTCCACCACCGCCATGGCCGAATCGACCGAAACGGCACAGTTTCACTGAGAACGCCCATCAAGAGGCGGTCCAGTTTAGGGTAGGATTTTGAGGTCACAAGAACCGCCCGTTGGAGCAATCCAGCGGGCGGTTCTTTCTGCCGCATCGTCTTTTGCCAGTAAGTTTATCTTTGCAGGGCATAACAATCATCCTAGATTGTATTTTATGAAATCTATGAACCATCCCCTTTGGAGAGATTGCGCCGCCGCCTTCCTGGGGGCGCTTTCATTTTGTTTCATCAGTGTTTCAGGTGCGTTTGCCGATCAGGCGCTGTCCCGCACGGTTGGGGGCATTCATTTCATCTCTTTCATTCCCGAGACGGACAGGATTGACGGAATTCCGACAACGCCTGCGGATGTGGCGATGGAACGGATGGTTCTGGCGGTTGAAACGGTCGTCAAGAAGGTGCCCATGGCGCGCGACCGGATCGCGGCGCTGCAAAAGAAAGGCGATATCGAAATCTATTATGATGCCCGCCATCCCAGGGACGTTCTGGCCACCGTCTCCCTGGCGACCTATTTCGCGGACTATTATGACCCGGCGGCGGGTAAGCGGACATTTGTCATTCTATTTGGCCGTGCGGGCATTCAATGGGACGCCAATCACCTGGCCAGCACCATTGCCCATGAACTGGCCGGGCATGCTTATCAGGATATGCAGGGGCGGCTGGAGGGCATGACCGAGCTGGATGCAGAATGCGAAGCTTACCTGGTCGAAGAACACGCAAAACAGGCCTTAGACTATGACAAAACGACCGATGAGGCCATCGCCTTGCGCAACAACATGGACCATCATTGGTGTGATGATTTCCGCCGCTATACCCTGGAACAAGATCGCGCGGTCTCAACGGAATGGGATGAACTTAATCCAAACATTCCGAAACTGTTGACCGCATTCCAGGCCTATCAGAAGGCGCGCTAATCCCACCCCGCGAACCAGGCCGGTCTACAGGATAAACTTGCTCAGGTCGGTGTCTTTGGCCAGGTCGCCGACATGCTGGTTCACATAGGCGGCATCGATGGTGACTTCCTCGCCATCTGGCCTGTCGGAGGCTGTGAAGCTGATCTCTTCCAACAGTTTTTCCAGCACGGTGTGCAGGCGACGGGCCCCGATATTCTCGACGGAGGCATTGATCTCCGCCGCCAGCTTCGCCAGCGCATCAATCGCATCATCGGTGAAGGTCAGGGTCAGGTTTTCCGTTCCCATCAGCGCGACATATTGTTTGATCAGGCTGTTATCCGGCTCCGTTAGGATGCGGCGGAAGTCCTTTTCCGTCAGCGCATTCAGACTGACGCGGATCGGCAGGCGACCCTGTAATTCCGGCAACAGATCGCTGGGTTTTGCCAGGTGGAAGGCCCCGCTGGCGACAAACAGAATATAATCCGTCTTCACCGCGCCATGCTTGGTCGCAACCGTCGTCCCTTCAATCAGGGGCAACAGATCCCGCTGAACCCCCTCGCGGCTGACATCCCCGCCGGAGCGTTCGGCCCGCACAGTGATTTTGTCAATCTCGTCGATAAAGGCGATGCCGTTCTGCTCAACATTTTCAATGGCGGCCAGCTTGATCGCTTCGTGATCGACCAGCTTGTCTGCCTCTTCTGCAACCAGGACGTCATAGGATTCACGCACCGACATTTTTCGTGCCTTCGTGCGCCCGCCACCCATGGCTTTGCCGAATATCTCATTTAAGTTCAACATGCCCATCTGGGCACCGGGCATGCCGGGAATATCCATGGTGGGCAGGCCCATCCCGCCGGTATCGGCGACCTGGATTTCGATTTCCTTCTCGTCCAGCGTTCCCTCGCGCAGCTTTTTGCGGAAGGATTGGCGTGTCGTATCCGTCGCGTTTTGTCCCACAAGCGCATCAATCACGCGCTCTTCGGCGTGAATTTCGGCCTTGGCATTCACTTCGCGGCGCTGTGTTTCGGTTTCCATCTGGATGGCGACCTCGACCAGATCGCGGATGATCTGTTCCACATCGCGGCCAACATAGCCGACTTCCGTGAATTTCGTGGCTTCCACCTTGATAAAGGGGGCGCGGGCCAGCTTTGCCAGGCGTCGCGCAATTTCCGTCTTACCAACGCCGGTTGGGCCAATCATCAGAATGTTCTTGGGCAGCACTTCTTCGCGCAGCTCCGGCGGCAGCTTCAGGCGACGCCAACGGTTGCGCAGTGCAATGGCAACGGCGCGTTTCGCATCGCCCTGGCCAATGATGAACCGGTCCAATTCAGACACGATCTCACGAGGGCTGAAATCGGTCATAGCTTGCCCCCTTTGCTGGCACTTTCTGCGGTCAGGCTTTCCAGCGTGATGTTTTCATTGGTGTAGATACAGATATCGGCTGCAACTTTCATGGCGCGCCGGGCAATGTCTTCGGCACTCATATCGTCGCGGTCAGCCAGCGCGCGGGCGGCCGCCAGGGCATAGGCCCCGCCGGACCCGATGCCGATCAACCCGTCTTCGGGTTCCAGCACATCGCCGGTGCCGCTTAAGATCAGGGACACATCTTTGTCCACCACGGCCATCATTGCTTCCAGGCGGCGCAGATAGCGATCGGTGCGCCAGTCTTTCGCCAGTTCGACACAGGCGCGGGTCAATTGCTTCGGATATTGCTCCAGCTTCGCCTCCAGCCGCTCGAACAATGTGAAGGCATCCGCCGTTGCGCCTGCAAAGCCCACCAGGACTTCGCCATCGGCCAGGGGGCGCACCTTGCGCGCATTGGATTTGAACACGGTGTTGCCAAGCGTTACCTGACCATCACCCGCAATCACCACATGCCCGCCCTTGCGGACCGACAGAATGGTGGTGCCATGAAAAACCGGCCCAGCGCCGGCAGAGGGGGAGTTGTTATCTGACATGCCCCCGATATGGGCGGTCCGCCCGCATGCGTCAACTGCGAAAACACTTCACCAATGTCACGGAGAAATACCTGCCCCTAAATATACACCTCTCAACTCTGGCCAGGTGTTTGTTTGATGTTCAAGAATTTTAGGGCCTCTCCAACCGGAATGAAAAAATTCACGGCATTTGCATCTATGCGTCTGGAAACGGTAATCGCGATAACGTTCCCATATTCATCGAACATTGGGCCGCCACTATTCCCGCCAGTTATCGCAGCATCAGATTGAATAAAAAGAAGAGAGGCATCGTTTGAACCAACAGTCCTCTTCCGCAAGGCGCTAATTGACCCGCGCGTAACTGTTGAAAATAATTGTTCATCAGCTGGGCTGCCAACTACAATTGTACCCGTTGCAATGCCCGGTATTTCTTCTTTGAGAGGTAGTGGCATAAGACGGCGAACAGGAATTTTCACCAAAGCCACGTCGCGCATCTCATGTCTGCGGATCACCGATCCGTCAATCTCGACACCATTCTCAAACCGAACCAGTACAGTATCAAAATCGCTGATAACATGCTGGTTTGTAAGAATATAGCCGTCTTCGCTAATCACAAACCCCGATCCATGTCCCATCCCGGCTCTAATAGTAACAACTGATGGTAATATCTCGCGAACGTGATCCTCAAAGGGCTTTGTTGATAAAGGGATTTCAGGCAGAAAAATTGTGTCATCTGAAAGCGGCACCACCGCAACAACTTCAGCTTTCTCATTTTCTTTCGATAAGAGTGTGACAAATTCCTTATTTGAACCGAGAGCCTCTGCTGCAGCACCAAACGCTCCAATAATTGCTTCCAACATCCCGCTTCTAGAAGGTTTTATTACTTTGTGATAGCCGCTGGTTTTCAATTTCGCCACTTCTTGGCGTTGGGTCGTATTGAAAAGAGTCCATTCAACTTCCATGTACATTTCGCCAGAATATTTGTCTTGGGGATATCCATACCAAAAGTCATGGTCCTCACAAAAATTGCCACTCATATCTTTTATACGTGCGCCAATTGCATATTCCGCGCGTGCAGCTTCCTTCTCATAAGTGAACAAGTTTGTTGGATCGCCAACCACATCAAAGCCATGCGACTTCATAACTTCAAAAAATGTTATTCTAAGTTCTTCGTTCCATCCGCTAAGTTGTCGTGATCCATTGGTTAAGGTTAGCGTTGCTTCACCTGTGTAGGAGTAATTGCATAAGGAAGCACTCACCCCAGGAACACCTTCAGCGGGAAAATGGGCGATGACAGTCCCAAATCTCAAACCGGAGACGGCTCCTTCAAAACCGAAAGGCAGGACATCTGCAGTGTTGAATTCAACGGGTTCTGGCTGAACGACAGTTGGAACTTCCATGCGCGCAGTCGTGTTGCACCCAGAAACAAGAACGATGATCGCAATCGCTGACAAAAGAACACGCATATTGAACCCTCCACCTTTCCCAATGAGGAAAACATAGAGGGTTCAAATGCGGATCGTCAATTGTGTAATTGACTTTTTTTCACGCGCAGATTTTACGCCGTCGTATCGACCTTATCGGTGTCGTCTGGCGGGCTGGCGGCGTCGGCTTTGGCGACCAGGACCATGGCGGGGCGTAACAGGCGGTCGTGCAGTTTATAGCCGTGCTGCAGCACCTGAACGACGGTTCCAGCGGGTTTACCCGTGTCGGGCACTTCCTGAATCGCCTGATGTTCCGCATAGTTGAATTTCTGATCCAGCGGGTCGAGCTTCTGGATATTATGTTTGGAGAAGGCATCCAGCAGCATCTTTTCGGTCATTTCCACGCCGACCATCAGATTTTTCAAGACCTCGTTTTCCGCGCGGGCTTCTTCCGGTACGGAATCCAGCGCACGGCGCAGATTATCGACCACCGGCAGCAATTCCTTCGCCAGGCCGGAGGATGCGAATTTCAGTGTCTCGCTGCGTTCCTTATCGGCGCGGCGGCGGACATTCTCCGCCTCCGCCACGGCCCGCAGGGCGCGGTCCTTCATCGCGGCCAGCTCTGATTTCAGCGCCGTTACTTCGTCGCTGTCGCCGGTGGGTGTCGCAGCCTTCTTTGCGGCTTCGTCGGCCTGTGCGGCGGCGTCGGGTTTCGGTGCTGGCTCTGCAGGGGCAGAATCCTCTGTCGCAGGGTTTTCTGCAGTGGGGTTTTCCGAAACGGGTGCTTCGTCATTGGCGGTCTTTTTTGGATCGGTCATTGTCTGCCTGTCACTTTCGTTTCACGTCATATGTCAACGGCCTGCGCCCGTGGGTATCGGGGGCGTAGCCTATTCCAGGGTTTGTCTCAAGTCCGGTTTGCACTCACCAGGCGTCCAACCACCTTGGCGGTGTAATCAACCATGGGGATAATGCGGGCATAATTCATGCGGGTCGGGCCCAGGACACCAATCGCGCCGACGATCTTTTCCTTGCCGCCATTTGCGCCCGCACCATTGCCATAGGGCGCGACAATCATGGAACAGCCCGCCAGGGAAAACAGTTCGTTTTCGGCCCCGATAAAGATCTGAACACCCTGGGCACCATCGGCGGCATCCAGCATGCGCCACAGGTTTTCTTTCGCCTCAAGCGCCGTGAACAGGGCGCGAATGCGTTCCAAATCCGCCATCGCGGTCACATCGGTCAACAGGTTCGATTGACCAGACACGATCAGCACCCCATCGCCGGAGGCAACATCGGACCATGTTGCCAGGCCGGCTTCGACAACTTTTGCTGTCAGGGCGTCAATCTGGCTTTTGTCACGGCTGATTTCATCGGCAATGGCGCTGCGGGCATCGGCGATCGATTGCCCGACCAGACGGGCCGTCAAATAATTCGCAGCCTCGATCAAGGCAGAGGGCGGCAGGCCCAAGGGCAGTTCAATCAGGCGGTTTTCCACCATGCCGCTGGCGGTCACCATGACAACCAGGGCCCGCCCGGGACCCAAGGGCACGAATTCGATATGCTTCAATTCCCCTTCAGCCTTGGGGGCCATAACCAATCCGGCACAGCGGCTCAGGCCCGACATCAGGCTGGAGGCTTCTTCCAGCACCTGGGTGACGGAACGACCGGCGGTCTGGCACTGCCCTTCGATGGCTTCCCGGTCGGTCGGGTTCAGTTGCCCGGACTGTAACAGCCCATCGACAAACAGCCGTACCCCCATATCGGTTGGCAAACGCCCGGCAGAGGTATGGGGCGCATATAGCAGCCCGGCATCCTCTAAATCCGCCATGGCGTTGCGGATTGTTGCTGCCGATAGCCCCTGATTGAGACGCTGCGACAGGGTGCGCGAGCCAATGGGTCCGCCCGTCTCGACATAAGCCTCGACGACCAAACGCAAAATGTCTCTGGACCGTTCGTTTAATTCTGTGATCATAGCCCCCAGTATGTAGGCAGTCGCCGCCCCAGCGTCAATTGCTGCTGTTACCAGCCAGGCCGCCGGATATGCGTTTGTTGCGGCTTGAGACTGGATCGGGCTGGACGGGACCGGTATGACCCGGTAAAGCGGTTAACCATAATTTTGAAACAAAAGTAAGGAATATGTATGCGCCCCTCCGGTAGAGCCCAGGATCAGTTGCGAGACATCGTGCTGGAAACCGATGTTTCACGCTATGCAGAAGGGTCCTGTCTGGCAAAGTTCGGCAACACCCATGTGTTGTGCACGGCCTCTGTCGAAGACGGTGTTCCATCCTTTCTGCGCAATTCCGGCAAGGGCTGGGTGACGGCGGAATATGGCATGCTGCCACGGTCCACCCACAGCCGCATGGACCGCAAGCGCACCGCCGATAGTGGACGCAGCCAAGAAATTTCCCGCCTGATTGGGCGATCCTTGCGGGCCGTGGTTGACATGAAAAAGCTGGGCGAGCGGCAGATCCGCATCGATTGTGACGTTATTCAGGCCGATGGTGGCACCCGCACGGCGGCAATTACCGGCGGCTATGTTGCGTTGGCGCTGGCGATCAATCACATGACCAAACTGGGCGCGATGACCGCCAATCCCCTGAAAGGATCAATTGCGGCCATTTCCTGTGGCCTGTATCAGGGTGAGCCGGTTCTGGATCTGGATTATGACGAGGATTCAACCGCCCAGGCGGATGCGAATTTTGTGCTGACCGGGACCGGGGGTGTTGTCGAAGTACAGGGCACCGCCGAAGGGGAGCCGTTCAGCGAAGCACAATTCCTGGCGCTGATGAAACTTGCGCAAAGCGGCTGTGCGACCTTAACCAAGGCACAAAATGCTGTCTTGGGCATCGATTAGGAGCAGGTTTGAATGGCGCGTCAGTTCGACGGTGATCGGTTGGTCATTGCCAGCCATAATGAAGGCAAGGTGCGCGAAATCGCGGATCTGCTGCGCCCCTTCAAGGTGCAGGTCTTCTCTGCTGGCGAACTGAATTTGGCAGAGCCGGAGGAAACCGGATACACATTTCTGGCAAATGCGGAATTGAAGGCCCGGGCGGCGGCCACGGTGGCGAATATGCCCGCCCTGGCCGATGATTCAGGACTGGCGGTTACGGCGCTGAATGGCGCGCCCGGAATTTATTCGGCGCGGTGGGGCGGCAGGAACAAGAATTTCGATCTGGCGATGAATCGTGTTCACCGTGCCTTGATCGGGCATGATGATAAATCCGCCGCCTTTATCTGTGCCCTTGCCCTGGTATGGCCCGATGGGCATCTGGAAGCCTTTGAAGGCCGTGTGCAGGGCACAATTGTGGAACCTGGGCGCGGTAAGAATGGTTTCGGTTATGATGCAATTTTTCAGGCCGAAGGGCAGACTTTAACCTTTGGTGAGATGGACCCGGAAGAAAAGCACATCATCAGCCACCGGGCCGATGCATTTGATCAACTGGTCGAAGCCTGTTTCACCAAATGACCGGAGTGTCCCCAGAAGCCGACCCGTCACCGCCTTTGGCGTTGTATATCCATTGGCCCTTTTGCAAGGCCAAATGCCCGTATTGCGATTTCAACAGTCATGTGCGTGACGGGATTGATCAGCCACGCTGGCGCGCCGCCTTATTGCGGGAGTTGGAGACTGCGCTGATCGGTCTGGAAGACCGCCCGCTGGGATCGATCTTCTTTGGTGGGGGCACACCGTCCCTGATGGCACCGGAGACGACTGCGGCGCTGATATCCCGCGCCACAGAGATCCTGACCCCGACTGACACTTTGGAAGTGACCTTGGAAGCCAATCCGACATCGGTGGAGGCGGATCGGTTCGCGGCCTATCGCCAGGCCGGGGTCAATCGTGTGTCCCTGGGCATTCAGGCCCTGGACGATGCGTCGTTGAAATTTCTGGGGCGTGAGCATTCCGCCCGCGAAGCGATTGCCGCGATTGATCTGGCGCGCGCACATTTTCCCCGATTGTCCTTTGACCTGATCTATGCCCGGCAGGGTCAGACGCCAGACGCCTGGGCCAGTGAGTTGAGCCGCGCCATTGACCTGACGGCAGATCATCTGTCGCTGTATCAATTGACCATTGAGCCTGGCACACGCTTTTTCACGCGCGAGAAGCTGGGCGAAGCCCTGACGGTTGAGGAAGAGATGGGGGCCGCCTTGTACGAGGCGACACAGGACCGCCTGGGTGCCCTGGGCCTGCCTGCCTATGAGATTTCCAATCATGCGCGGCCAGGGGCGGAAAGCCGCCATAATCTGGCCTATTGGCGGTATCAGGATTATGTCGGGATCGGGCCTGGTGCCCATGGTCGTGAAACCCGCAAGGGGCAGAAAATCGCCACCGTGCGCCACCGATTGCCGGAACGCTGGCTGACAGGGGTGGAGGCAGAGGGGCACGCCTTGTCGGAATCGGAAAGCCTGGATGCAGAGCGACAGTATCGTGAAATCCTGCTGATGGGGCTGCGCCTGACCGAAGGGGTGCCGGAAGATCGGCTGAAGGCGGCGACGGGATCAGGGTTTGAGGTCTTGGACCCCGACCGGCTGGATGCCCTGCAGGAAGAAGGCTATGCAACCCTGTTGAACAATCGTTTGATCGTGTCCCCGTCGGGTCGCCAACGCTTGAATGCCGTTCTGTCCTATCTGCTGTAAGTTGTTGACGCGGTTTAAAGTCTCGTTATTCTCCCAGAATCAAAAAAATTAAAAGACGATATGTCGGGAGGATACAATGAAACAGTTCTTGGGGGCCGTTGGCCTCGCCGCCGCCTTGTCCCTGTCCGCTGGCCACAGCTTTGCCGCAGATGTGACATTGCGCATTTCTCTTCAATTACCGCTGAAAAGCCATCTGGGTGAAAACCTGGTCCTGTTCAAGGACGAGGTGGAGAAAACCTCAAATGGTGAAATCGCCGTCGAAATCTATGACAGTGCCCAGTTGTACACCGATAAGGAAGTACCTGCGGCTGTTGGTGCCGGGTCCATTGAAATGGGCGTTGCATCCCTGACCCGTTATTATGGCGATGTCCCGGCGGTGGATATTTTCTATCAACCCTTCCTGTTTGATACGGAAGAAAAGGTCCGCAAGGCCGTCGCAAAGGGATCGCCCATTCGCGGCCCGATTGATGCCGCCATTGCGGAAACCGGATCAACGGTATTGTGGTGGCAGGCCTATGGCGGCGCGATCATGTTGTCCAATGGTGGCCCGCTGAAGACCCCGGCAGATATGAAAGGCAAGAAAGTCCGCGTCTTTGGTAAAACTCTGGGCGACTTCACGGAAGCCACGGGCGGCGCGCCGACAATGGTTTCCGGATCGGAACAGTATCTGGCCTATCAGCGCGGCACGGTGGATATCGGTATGACCGGTGTTTCCGGCGTGAAATCCCGCAAATTATGGGAAGTGATGGATACCATTACGATTACCAACCATGCCGATATCGAATTTATCGTCGTGGCGAATACAGAATTCTGGAAAAGCCTGTCTGATAAGCATCGGGCCCTCATCGAAGCCGCTGCGACCAAGGCGGAAAATGATGTGCGTGACCGGATGGCGTCGATTGAGGCGGAAGCCTATGCGGCGGCGAAAGAAAACGGCATGCAGATCTATACCCCAACCGCAGAGGAACTGGCGGAATGGCGCAAAGCCAGCCAGCCGGTCTATGATGCTTTCAAGGCGAAGACCGGGGCCCTGGGCGAAGAAATGCTGAAAGCAGCGGAAACGTTCTAGAACCGAAAGGATGCTGCGCTGCCCAATCGGCAGCGCAGCATCATTCATTTATGAAATATTTCGAGTCCTTCACATTCATTCTGGCGTGGATCGCGGCGATCCTGTTCGCGGCCACGGGTGCAATGCTGACCTATGAAGTCATCATGCGCTATTTCTTTATTTCACCGACAATATGGGCGGCGGAACTCAGTCAGCTCTGTCTGATCTGGGGCAGTTTGATTGCCATGGCCTGGGCCTTGCGCTGGGGACGCCACATCGCCGTTGATGCGGTCGCGGTCTTATTGCCGGTTCATGTGCGCAGGCAGACGGACGCCGTGGCGATGATCGTGGTCGCCCTATTCAGCGTCGTCCTGGTGTGGAAGGGTGGCCTGATCTTCTGGGACTCTTTTGAACGCGGTCGCACGACGGCGACGATGCTGGATTTACCCGCCTGGATTGGCGAATTATCGGTTCCCTTTGGGTTTGCCATTCTGGCCGTGCAGGCGGTGATCGAAGTCATAGCAACTCTGCGGGGCCAGCGGGATGCCAATCGAGAGGCCCACATGGAATGACGGTACTTCTGATCCTGATCACGCTGTTTTCGCTGTTGCTGATCCGCGTACCGGTGGCGTTTGCCCTGGGTGGTTTGGGGCTGGCATTGCTGTTGCTGGGCGGGTTTTCGCCGTTGATGGCACCACAGGCGGTTTTGTCGACGCTGGACGGGTTTATCCTGCTGGCGGTGCCCTTGTTTCTGTTGATGTCCAATATCCTGCTGAAAGGCGGGGTGGGGAAGGACCTGTTCGGGGCGGTTCATGCCTGGGTTGGGCATTGGCCGGGCGGGTTGGCCGTGGCGACGATCCTGTCTTGTGGTATTTTCGCAGCGATCTCCGGGTCATCGGTAGCAACCGCAGCGACAATTGGAACCGTCGCGATACCGGAAATGATCTCGCGCGGGTATGAAAAACGGTTCGTCTATGGCTTGCTGGCCGCTGGCGGCACTTTGGGCATTCTGATTCCCCCATCTATTCCGATGATTGTGTATGGGTTTGTGACGGAAGAATCAGTGATCGCGCTGTTTCTGGCGGGGATCGGTCCTGGTATTGCGCTAATCGTTCTGTTTGTTGTTTTTTCCATGGTGCATGCGCGGTTCTGGGGCGGGCAGGCAATGGAGCCTGCCTCGGGCTGGGAAGAGCGGAAGCGTGCCAGCCTGCGGGCGCTGCCCAGCCTGGCCTTGGCGCTGTTGATCATTGGCGGCATTTATTCTGGTGCCTTCACCCCGACGGAGGCAGGGGCCATTGGATTTGCGGCTGCACTGTTCATCACCGTCTTTGTGTTGCGGTCGTTAAGCTGGAAGGGCTTCAAGGAAGCGGTGTTTCATTCCATGGCGACCACTGTGGCGATCCTGCTGATCATCGCGGGGGCCAAAATTTTCGGCAAGGCGATCACGCTGTATCGTATTCCCCAGGACATTTCGATGTTCATCAGCGGGGCGATTGATACGCCCCTGATCTTCATTCTGGTGATCAGCGCCATCCTGTTGGCCATGGGGCTGGTCTTTGAAACCCTGTCGATGGTGTTGATCATGACACCGGTCCTGCTGCCTGCCGCTCTGGCGATGGGTCTGGATCCGATCTGGTTTGGCATCTACATGGTGGTGATGGTCGAATGTGCGCTGATAACGCCGCCGGTGGGGCTGAATCTATATGTCATTCAATCGGTTGCCCGGTCCAGTCTGGGCGATGTCTCCCGTGGTGTGCTGCCGTTTCTGGGTCTGATGCTGTTGATCGTGGTGATCATGTATATTTGGCCGGAGCTGGTTTTGTATATCCCCTTTAAAATGTGAGTTGTTGACCATGACCCAATCGGCCCCGGATAAACTGCGCGCGCTGTTACAACAAGATCGCCTGCATGTAATGCCCTGCTGTTTCGATGCGCTGTCGGCAAAGCTGATTGAACAGGAAGGGTTTGGCCTGACCTTCATGTCTGGTTTCGCGACCTCGGCGTCACGCATCGGCGCACCCGATCTGGGGTTGATGAGCTATGGCGAAGTGCTGGATCAAGCGCGCAATATCACGGATGCGATCACCATTCCGCTGATTGGCGATGGGGATACGGGCTATGGCAATGCGATGAATGTTCGGCGCACGGTACAGGGTTTTGCCAAGGCGGGCTGTGCGGCCGTGATGATCGAAGACCAGGTGGCCCCGAAACGCTGTGGTCATACACCGGGCAAGGCGGTGGTCGGCCGGGAAGAGGCCTATGACCGCATTCGTGCGGCGGCGGATGCCCGGGCGGCTGGTGCCGATATCCTGATCCTGGCCCGCACCGATGCCCGCCATGAACATGGCCTGGGTGAAGCGATAGAGCGGGCCGCCATGTTTCACGAACTGGGCGCGGATATTCTATTCGTGGAGGCCCCGAAATCCGTGCAGGAGATGCGCCAGGTCTGTAACGCCCTGCCCGGCCCCAAAATGGCAAATATCGTGGAAGGCGGCGAAACACCGGACCTGTCCCATGCGGAATTGCGCGACATCGGCTATGCCATCGCGGCTTATCCGCTGACCCTGATGGCGGCTGCGATGCGCGCGATGGTAACAACCCTGTCGGCGATGAAGCAGGATGGCGACCGCAGCGCCCATCTGATGGATTTCAAGGAACTGCGCCAGCGCATCGGCTTTGACGATTATTATGCCGCCTCCTCCGTCTATCAATCGTCCCAGCGCAAGATGGATTGATCAGTTTCCAGTCGGATACATGCGGGTGATTTCCGCCTGTAGGGCGCGGTATTCCTCTGATCCCGGCACCAGATTGGCCAGGGCCCTGTCGAAATAATCCCGCGCTGTGTCCCGTTGGTCCTGTTGATAGGCATCCAGGCCCAGGAACCACAGGGCCTCAATATTGGTCGAATCCAGTGCCAGGACGTCGCGCATCAGGGCCACGGTTTCCGGGGTCTGCTGATCCCCCGCGACACTGCGCATCAGGCGTGCGCGCTCGATCAGGTAATCGACATTCTCCGGGGCCAGGGCGGCGGCTTTTTCCAGGGCAGCGATGTCCTCTTCCGGGCGGTTCAGGACGCGATAGGATCGGCCCAGCATCACCCAACCTTGCAGGTCATCCGGATTCTGTTCCAAACGGGCGGCCAGTGTGCCGACCATGCCTTCGATCATCGCCATCTGGTCTTCCGGGGACATGTCCTGTGCGGCGGCGATGTCTTCCTGTGTTGGGCCGGGCCTGTCCGTTGATGCCTCCTCCAGGCCCAATTCCGCAGCCAGCGCATTCAGTTGCTGGGTCGGAACCGGGGCGGAGGCGAATTGTGCCCTGGCGGTTTCCAGGGATGCCTGTGCCGCATCCGTATCGCCCAGCACGACCTGAGAGCGGATCAGGCGCATCCATCCGGCGAAATCACTGGGGTCTTCTGCCAGCCGCGCCGCCAGCCCTTCAACCATACCCCGGATCATATCCTGGCGCTGGTTGGGTGCCATTTGTTCGGCGGCGGCGATATCATCGGCGCTGGGGCCGGGTGATTGGCGCTTTGCATCCGCCAGAGATCCCAGGGCGGGGGGTGCCATGGTAGGCAGTTGTGCCAATTGGCTGGAAATATCGACACCCATTTCATTCGCCAATGCCTGGGCCCGTTCTCGCACAGACGTAATCCAGGGCGCATCCGCTGGTGCGGATCGAAGCAAGGCCAGCCAATCGTCCAATGCTTCTTTATAGCGCCCTTCCTGGCGGGCATAATCCGCCAGATAAAAGCGCGCGCGAACATCGTCAGGCTGTGTACTCAACACCTTATGGAAGACCGTCGCGGCGGTATCTGTGACATCACCATTGGCCCAGAATACCAGGGCCTCCCCATAGGCGGAATTCAGGTCTGGATCGTCCGGGTTGTCCTTCAAGGCTTCTGTATAAGCGCTGGCGGCGGCTTCAAAGTCGCCCCGCATCATTTCTGTGCGGCCCAACAGCGCCCAGTCGTCTGACCCGCCCTGCCCGGCCTGTAAGCGGGTGCGCAGCTGGCTTGCCATGGAATCCAGGGTGCCTGCCTCATCATTGGCGGCATCGGGCTGGGTCTGGTTGCCACCCTGCGCCAGTTGCAGTTCTGCCTGACGCAGGACCAGGGGCATGTCTGGATTGCGGGGATCCCCCATGCGGCCATACAGCAGCACCGAAACAACAACCGCGGCGATGATGACAGTCCCGCCAATTGCTTGTGCGGCGCGGCTTGTGCCCGCCCGTTTTCTCTCTGTCTCAAGCTCTGACTGGCGTTTGTCTGCGATCAACAGGCGACGACCGATTTCAAGGCGACTGGCTTCCGCTTCTTCCAGGGTGATGCGGTTGCGGGCCAGGTCCCGTTCGACTTCTTGCAACTGGGATTTGAACACGGCGACATCATAGGCGGCCGTATTCAGGGGGGTGTCCCCCTGTTGCTTGTTCAGAAACGGTCGGGCGATGGCATAGCAGGTGGCTGCCGTAATCGCGATGGCAAAGACCCAGAAAATCATACTTACATCTTCCCGCTTTTTTCAGTGCTGCGTTCTTGCGGTGACTCTTCCGCCATCAATTCCGCCAGTCTTTGCCGCTCTGCGGGGCTCAGGCCCGTCGTATTTGTAATGGGCGTTGCATCGGTTTCCGGCGTGCGATTGCGATACCACAGGAAGATGATAACCATCCCGATCGCGACCAGCAGAAATGGCCCAGCCCACAGAAAAACCGTTTCAAGGTTCAGCGGTGGGGTCAGCAGGACATAATCGCCATAGCGGGCGACCAGATAGTCTTTTACCTGTTGATTGCTGTCCCCGGCGGTCAGGCGCTCGCGCACAATGATGCGCAAGTCTCTGGCCAGATCCGCGTTGGAATCGTCAATCGACTGGTTCTGACAAACCAGACAGCGAATATCCTTGGAAATCTCCCGCGCGCGGTTTTCCAGGTTCGGATCGCTTAATTTCTCGTCCGGCAAGACGGCAAATCCGGGTGTCGCGGTGATCACACTGGCTGGTATCGCCAGGGCGACAAGGATCGAAACAATCAGACAGAAATTTCTCATTGCGCCCTCAAGGCCTCAATACGGGGCAGGAATTCCTCGTTTAGGATGCGCGGTGATATCGGTCCGACATATTTATAGACGACCTGTCCCTGGGGATTGATCAAGAATGTTTCGGGATACCCATAAACCCCCCATTCGATGCCCGCCCGCCCTGTCGGGTCATAGCCGATGCGGGTATAGGGGTCGCCCAATTCGTCCAGCCAGTCCAGGGCCGCTTCGCGCGTATCCTTGCTGTTCAGGCCATAGACGGGGATATTCTGTTCCTCGGCCAGGGCGGTAATAATGGGATGTTCCGCACGACAGGGGACACACCAACTGGCAAAGACATTGACCAGAATGGGCTGATCATTGCCGGGCGTGGGGCCAAAATCCTGGGGGCCAAAGCCAGGCTTATCCTGTTTCAGGGCTTCCAGTTCAACCCGTGGGACGGGGTCTCCAATCAGGGCGGAGGGAATCAAACTGGGATCCTTGCCAAACAGCAACTGATACCCCATCGCGCCGATCAATCCGGAAAAGATCAACAGGGGCAGTAAACCCAGTAAGAATTTGTTCCGCTTGGCGCGATGGGCGTCTTGGGTCACGGCTTTTCTCGCTGTCTATTCCGCAGGATGGGCAGAAGGGGAAGGGGCATTGGGGGGTGTTGCATTGGGGGCAGCAGCGCTGCGTTTGGGCGCACCGACCCGCAATCGGCGGTCACTTAGGGACAAGAACCCACCGATCACCATGAATATCGTGCCTGCCCACATCCAGGGAACCAGGGGCTTGAAATACAGCCGTACTGTATAGCGCCCCTGCCCTGCGGGCTCCCCCAGCACGGCATATAGATCATACCAGGAAAAGGACCGGATCGCAGCCTCTGTCGTGACCTGACCATTGGACAGGAATTGGCGGTTTTCCGCCTCCAGGATATAGCTTTGATCCGTCCCGGAATCGCGGGGGGTGATGGTGAATTCGCCCCGTGTGGCCATATAATTTGGGCCTGGCACCTGCGTTACGCTGGTCAGGGTGAAATCGAATTGCGCGACCTCAACGGTTTCGCCGATCCGGACGGCTTCAATTCTCTCCGTGGTCAACAGGGACGCGCCCGTGGCCCCGGCTACCACAATTGCGATGCCGAAATGGGCCGCGCTCATCCCCCAGGCCGCGCGCGGCAGGTTCAAAAGCC
The DNA here is from genome assembly GCA_002709955.1 of Rhodospirillaceae bacterium. Classification (GTDB taxonomy): domain Bacteria; phylum Pseudomonadota; class Alphaproteobacteria; order UBA8366; family Aestuariispiraceae; genus Pacificispira. The sequence continues at coordinate 47,065 of PAQY01000005.1, read as the reverse complement.
GCCCGAAGGCCTGGCCAAATCCGATGGATCGCGTGGGGCGGATCTTTCGATAAATCTCTGTCACGACCGATCCGACCAGCCAGGCCGATACGGCGATGCCCAACAGCGCATAGGCCTGCTGACCCCAGATCACGATCCCGGCCAGAACGGTGACTGCGACGGCAAAGACAAAGGCGGTGATCAACAGGCGCAGTACGGGCGTTAAATCCGCCCGCTTCCAGGGCAGGAACGGCCCAACCCCCAAGGCGACGAATAACGGGATCATGATCGGCACAAAGGTCGCGTTGAAAAATGGCGGGCCGACGGAAATCTTGTCATTGGTCAGCAATTCCAGAAACAGTGGATACAGGGTTCCCAACAGCACTGTCGCCGCTGCAGTGGTCAGCAACAGATTGTTCAGAACCAGCGCCCCTTCCCGGCTGATCGGGCGGAACAGGCCCCCGCCGGACAGGCTGGGCGCGCGCCAGGCATACAGGGCAAAGGACCCACCGATGGACACGGCCAACAGCATCAGGATGAAAACCCCACGCTCCGGATCGCTGGCAAAGGCATGGACGGAGGTCAATACGCCGGAGCGCACCAGGAATGTGCCGATCAGGCTGAGCGAAAAGCCAATGATCGCCAGCAGGATGGTCCAGCTTTTCAAGGTATCGCGCTTTTCCACGACAATTGCGGAATGCAGCATCGCGGTTGCCACCAGCCAGGGCATGAAGCTGGCATTTTCCACCGGGTCCCAGAACCAGAATCCGCCCCAGCCCAACTCATAATAGGCCCACCAGGACCCCAGGGCGATCCCGCCGGTCAGGAAGGACCAGGCCAATAATGTCCAGGGCCGCACCCACCGTGCCCAGGCGGCATCCACCTTGCCCTCAATCAGGGCGGCGCAGGCGAAGGAGAAGACGATGGAAAGCCCGACATAGCCGATATACAGCATGGGTGGATGGAAGGCGAGGCCAGGATCCTGCAACAGCGGGTTCAGGTCCCTGCCTTCCAGCGGGGCCGGAAACACCCGTTCGAACGGATTGGATGTCAGGACCATGAACAGCAGGAAGCCAACGGTAATCGTCGCCTGAATGGACAGGGTACGCGCCTTCAGGCCTGGCGGCAGGTTGCGCCCGAAAATGGCGACCAGCGCCCCAAACAGCGCCATCACCGCAACCCATAACAGCAGGGACCCTTCGTGATTGCCCCAGACGCCGGAAATCTTATACAGCATGGGCTTCAGGGAATGGGAGTTTGCCACCACATTCAGCACTGAAAAGTCCGATGTGACATAGGCATGCATCAGCGCCAGAAAGGCAAACATCAACAGGGCGAATTGTACCAATGCGGTCGGTACGGCGACCGCCATCCAGCGCGCATCACCCCGCGTGGCACCGACCATGGGCAGAATGGCCTGAACCAGGGCGACACCCAGGGCCAGGGTCAGGGCATAATGGCCTAATTCCGCAATCATGGAGTCACCTTCTCGTTCGGGTTATGCTTTTGCCTTACAGGGATCTGACGTGCCGGAGGCCTCAATTTCAGCAACGCTTTCATCGCCCTTCCAGGTCCCGGCGCGCTTCATCGCTTCAACCACTTCTGTAGGCATATAGGTTTCGTCATGTTTTGCCAGGACTTCTTTGGCAACAAAGGTGCTGTGACCGGTATCCAACTGACCCAGGGCGACCACACCCTGTCCATCACGGAACAGGCTTGGCAGCAATCCGGCATAGGTTACCAGCACGGCGTTGCTGCCGTCGGTGATCCTGAATTCGCGGGTGACGCCGTCTTCGCGGATATGGCAACTGCCAACCTCAACCAGGCCACCGATGCGAAATGTCGCCCCTTGCGGCACTTTTCCTTCCGTGACCTCTGTCGGGCCAAAGAAGAAGGTTACATTTTCTTGCAGGGCGGACAGGGTCAATGCCGTGGCTGCCGCCAGGAACAGCGTGCCGCACAGAACCAGTGTCAGGCGGACCTTCTTGCGGCGGGCGGCGGGGGATCTGCGTTTCGCGTCACTCATTGGGTCTCTTTCGATCGTGCCGCTGGCGTCGACTGGCGGGCGCGGCTTGCTTCCAATTGTTCCAATTCCGATCGGCGCTTTTTCCAGGTCAGAATGGATTGTATCAGCAGGATGACCATCCCCCCAAAACATAGGCCATATGACGCCCAGATGTAGGGGCCATACCCACCCATCGCCAGAAAATCACCGAAACTGTCAAACATAAGGCCGCCCCCTAACCTGCCCGCAGGCCGGCGCGCAAGGCCCGCAGGCGCACCGTCGCCAGTTCACCCCGCAGGCGCAGAACCAGCAGTATCAGAAAAAACACGCTGAACGCCGCCAGCATCAGCATCAGGGGCAACAGCATGGATGGGGGCAGCGCACTGCCCTGTTGCGCGGCAGCAGCAGCAATGTCGGGTTGCTGCAGCCCAGATGCCCCAGCCTCTTCCCCACTGGAGAACAGATCCCCAAACAGGGTCGACTTCTGATGTAACGTGTTAAAGAAATAAACGGAGAATTTGATGATGGGGATGTTGACGATGCCAACCACGGCCAGGATGGCCGCCGGTTTGTCGCCCCGGGCGGGATCATCAAAGGCATTGGCCAGCGCCAGATATCCCAAAAACAGAAAGAACAGGATCAGCATCGATGTCAGGCGCGCATCCCAGACCCAATAGGTGCCCCAGGTCGGTTTGCCCCACAGGGACCCCGTGACCAGGCAGATCAGCGCAAAAATGCATCCAATCGGGGCGGCTGCACGCGCGATCAGGTCGCCCAGCGGATGCTTCCAGATCAGGAAACTGGCGCTGCCCAGGGCCATCACGATATAGGCCCCCTGGGCCAGAAAGGCGCTGGGGACATGGATATACATGATCCGTACCGTCTCAGACTGCTGATAGTCAGCGGGGGACGCCCACAGCCCGAAATACAGGCCAGCGGCCATCAAGGGGATGCACAGGGCAACCATCCAGGGCAGCATCGCCTCTGCGACGCGCATGAACTGACTGGGATTGGCAAACCGATGCATATCATTCCACCCTGATGGATGTCCGTTTGTGGACGCCCGACTTATGTGTGCCCGCCTTATGTGCGCCCGCCGGACTGATTTTGCATTCCTTTATCGGAATGTCTTTATCTCTACACGCTCTTGTCGCGACGTGCACCTTGATTTCGTTATTCAATTTAGGAAAGTCCGGGCAAAAACGCCATCCTTTCCGTTATCCCTCGACACCATGTCGCACGGCAGCGGCGGCGGCCAGTGGGGCCAGCGGTATCGCCGCGACCAAAATCGCCGCCAGATACAGAAAATGTGCGCGCGCTTCAAAGCCGGTCAGGACGGAATCGACTGCGGTAACGCCAAAGATCAGGATCGGGATATACAGCGGCAGCACCAGCAGGGCGATCAGCAAGCCTGCCCGTCTGGCCCCCAGGGTCAGGGCCGCACCGACTGCGCCGATCAGGCTCAGGCTGGGCGTTCCCAAGGCCAGGCCAATCAGCAACGTGCTATAGCCCGCCGTTGGGAAATTCAGTAAAATTCCAATCACCGGCGTAATCGCGATCAGCGGCAGGCCGGTGGTCAGCCAATGCGCCAGGGCCTTTGCCAGGACTGTCAGAACCAGGGGGCGCGGTGTCAGGACCATCTGTTCCAGGCTGCCATCCGCTAGATCCTGTTCAAATAAACGATCCAGCGACAGCATGACCGACAACAGGGCCAGAACCCAGATCACACCCGGCGCAATGCGGGCCAGGGTTTCCGGGGCGGGGCCAACCCCGAATGGAAACAGGGAAGCAGCAATGGTGAAGAACCCCAGTACCAGCGCCAGATCCGCACTTTGACGCAGGGCCAGGCGCAGATCGCGGATCAGAACGGCAGAAAATCCGGCAAGAAACTCTGTCATACCGGTGCCTCCGACCGAAAGGCGGCCGGGGTGTAATCCCCTAAATCCAGGGTTTTTGCGCCGGGTAGCTGGAATTCAACATGGGTGGATAAGATAACAACGCCACCCCGTGCGCGATGATCCGCCACCATCTGTTCAACCGTGGCAACGGCATTTGTATCCAGTCCCACAGTGGGTTCATCCAGCAACCACAAATCTGCGGGGCTCAGCAACAGGCGGGTCAAGGACAAGCGGCGACGTTGGCCCGAAGACAGGACACGGCCTGACAAAGCAGCCAGATCTGTAAGATTAAGGGTTGCAAGGGCCACATCCACCCGATCTGGCAGGCCCAGCAATGTCGCCCAGAACCGGGCGTTTTCCTGAACAGTCAATGTCGATTTGACGGGATCCAGATGGCCCAGATAGGCAGTGGTGGCGCGGTGGCCCTCGATATCGTCGGAAATGGGGTGCCCGTTGGCCATTATCTGACCATCCAGGGGGGACAGCAACCCGGCCAACAAGCGCAACAGGCTGGATTTTCCACTGCCATTCGGACCGGTCAGCAGCAGGGCGTCGCCCGCGTTCAGCGAAAAACCCAGGCCTTCGAACACTAGCCTGGGTCCGCGCAAACAGGTCAGGGAGGTCGCTGATAATCGTGCCATGCCCAAGCAAATCCCAAGTAAACGGTTCCGTTTACGCCGACGCATTTGCGTAAAACAAAACCACAAATCCCAAGTAAACGGTTCCGTTTATGCCGACGCATTTGCGTACGCAATGTTGTGGCGACAGCACGGGATATCGTCAAGCTGTGGATGATCTGGCAGTTTCCTGGGAGGGATTATTCCAGGACGATCTCAACCCGGCGGTTCTTGGCTTCGCGGACTCCATCGCCCGTATCAACCAGCGGATCGGCTTCGCCGCGCGCGAAGGTGACAATGCCGGTTGCGGGTTGGCCCAACTGGACCAGCATGGCGCGAACCTGATCCGACCGCTTCTGGGACAGGGTCATGTTATAGGCCTGGGGTCCAGATGTATCAGCATGTCCCGTCAGAATGATGCGCGCGACCTTGCCGTCTTCTGCAAATTTTGCAGCCTGACGCAGGATTGCTTCGGTTGCCGGGGACAGTTCATCCTTGTCCCAATCGAAATAAACCAGGAAATTACGGGTGATTTCCGGCTCTTCCACGGCAGGGGGCGGTGGAGGCGGAGGCGGCGCTTCCGCTATGGGGGGCAGCGGCTCTGGTTCAGCGACAGGTTCAGGTGCCGCCTCAACAGCTGCTTGTGCAGGCATTGGTTCTGGTTCTGGGTCCGCTGCGGCCATTGATTTTCCAACGGGGAAGCTATAGCGCAGCCCAACGGTGAACATGTGATTGTAAAATTCTGATCGCGCGTCCGTACCATTGGCCGTGGTCGCATGAACTTCCGGGATGGCCAGGAAGTTATACTGACCTGTTAAGGCAAGACTGTCGGTCAGGTCAACGGCCACACCAGCCAGCGCTTGCAGCGCCAGGGCGGGTTCTGACTTTTCGTTCAAAGAGGTCGTGCCGCCGCCTGTCAGGCTGACCGGGCTTACACCATCAAAATTGACATAGGCAACCCCGGCCCCAACCCCGACATAGGGGGTAAAGCCGTCGGCTTCAAAATCATACAAACCATTGACGATCAGGGTCCAGGCATCGACATCACCATTCCCGGAATTGCCGGAAATACTGTCGACGGCGCTGGTGCGATAGCCAGCTTCCAGTTCGGCGCGCCAGCCTTCTTCGTATTTGAACCCGAATGTGGCCAATCCGCCTGGACCACCAGTATGTTCGATATTCTGATCTGCATTCGTGACATCAAGGTCTTGTTCATGGGGCAGGTTATAGCCCGCGCCCACACCAATATAGAACCCGTCTTCGCGCGCCTGTGTCGCGCCGATACTCAGGCACAGGGCCCCAATCGTTGCTGCAGAGGTCAGAAGGATGCGTTTCATTGGTCAGTTCCACCACGGTTCGTCGTCTGCGGATGGAGCATCTGTAAAAAACATTACTATGCCCCATACTGTATTCACATACTAACTGTAGTGATTTGCGCATCATGTCGAGGGTAAAATTAGGTTCAGACGCAATTTGTTGTGGTTAATTTCTCATGTTAGACCTGATTTTTCTTTCTTGTCTGTTATTTGACCAATGGATTGTGAAAAACGCCAACACCTTGCCGGGCGGCGGTTCCCCTGCTATATGCCCGCCCGATGAAACGGGTGCTATCGGGCACCTTTCTGACAAACAATGAAGGGAAGAACCATGGCCGACGACTTTAAAGTCAAGGACATCTCGCTGGCGGCTTGGGGTCGCAAGGAAATTGAACTCGCTGAAATCGAGATGCCTGGCCTGATGGCCCTGCGCGAAGAATTCGGAAAAGAACAGGTCCTGAAAGGGGCCCGCATCGTCGGGTGCCTGCATATGACCATCCAGACGGCGGTTCTGATCGAAACGCTGACGGCCCTTGGCGCGGAAGTGCGCTGGTCGTCCTGCAATATTTTCTCGACCCAGGATCATGCGGCGGCGGCGATTGCGGCCAGCGGCGTTCCGGTTTTTGCCTGGAAGGGCATGAGTGAGGAAGAATTCTGGTGGTGCATTGACCAAACCATCGAAGGCCCGGACGGCTGGAAGCCGAACCTGATCCTGGATGATGGTGGTGACCTGACGATCCGCATGCATGAAATGCGTCCAGAATTGCTGGACGATGTGCGGGGCCTGTCGGAAGAAACCACGACCGGTGTCCACCGTCTGTACGAGATGGAAAAGAAAGGCACGCTGCGCGTTCCAGCCATCAATGTGAATGACAGCGTTACCAAATCGAAATTCGACAACAAATATGGTTGTCGTGAAAGTCTGGTGGATGCCATTCGTCGCGCAACCGATGTCATGATGGCGGGTAAGGTCGCTGTTGTTGCCGGGTATGGCGATGTGGGTAAAGGGTCTGCGGACAGCCTGCGCAATGCCGGGTGCCGCGTTATGGTGACCGAAGCCGATCCGATCTGTGCCCTGCAGGCGGCGATGGAAGGCTATGAGGTTGTGACCATGGACAAGGCCGCATCACGGGGCGATATTTTCGTCACCGCGACGGGCAATGTGGATGTCATCACTGTTGACCATATGCGCGCCATGAAGGACCGGGCGATTGTCTGCAATATCGGTCACTTCGACAGCGAAATTCAGGTCGAAGCCCTGCGCAACATGAAATGGGACAATATCAAGCCCCAGGTTGATCAGATTGAATTTTCGGACGGCAAAAAGATCATCCTGCTGGCCGAAGGCCGCCTGGTGAATCTGGGCTGTGCGACCGGTCATCCCAGCTTTGTGATGAGCGCGTCTTTCTCCAACCAAGTTCTGGCCCAGATCGAATTGTGGCTGCGCAGCGCACAATATGAAAAGAAAGTTTATGTGCTGCCCAAGCATCTGGACGAGAAAGTTGCGGCCCTGCATCTGGCCAAGGTCGGCGCGGAATTGACCGTGCTGTCCAAAAAGCAGGCGGACTATATCGGTGTTGATGTGGCAGGCCCACACAAGCCGGAAGCCTATCGGTATTAATCCCGCATCACGCGGTCGCGTGAGCGGAAACAAAAGCATCACGCGGTCGCGTGAGCGAGGCAAACAACATCACGCGGTCGCGTGAGCGCGTTTAGTTACAAGGGCGGCTGCCATCCGGTATGCCGCCCTTTGTTGTTTCAACTGTTGCGGCTCTTTTCGTTCCGGGGAAAAGTAGCGTACAGTTTCCAACGGTTTCCGGCAGTCTTGCCATCGCGGACCGTTCATAGGGGGATTGTGCATGATATGGCAAATCGCGGCGGTCGCGGGCGGTGTGCTGACAGTTGCGGTCTTGGTCTTGTATGCCCGCAGCCTGCGCCACAGTCAGGCCCATAGGCAGGCCCATAGGGATGAAACAGCGACGCTGCGCGGCCATCTGAATGCATCCCCATTTGCCTGCCTTATTCTTCAATCGGATGGCTGGTGGCTGAACCAGAAAGCCCAGGAACTTTTGAATCAGCCAGGCCAGAACCCGATCGATTCGCCGACCCTTTTGTCATGCATCGCCCCCTCACAACAACAGGCCTTGTCCGGCTGTCTGGATGCCCTGTGTTCCGATCAGGAACCTTTTTCCCAAAGCCTTGAAACGTCCGATCCACCGCGCGCCGTCTATATAACCGGGATGTGGTCGAATTCCTGTCTGGTTCTGTGGATTCAGGATGAAGGGGCGACGCTGATGCTGACGGAACGGATGGCCGAGATGGAACGCCGGGCGCTGTTTCTGGAAAAACTGCTGGATGCCGTCCCAATGCCAATCTGGTGGCGCGATCCACAGTCGCTGGATCTGTCTGGATCGAACAATGCCTATAATACGCTGTTGGGCGTTGGCGATGATCCCAGCCGGGCGCGGGATCTGGCGCGCCTGGCCCAGCGCACGGGCATGGCACAAACGGAAAGCCGCCATCTGGTGCTGGATGGCAGTCGGGTTGCCATTGATGTAACGGAAGCACCGGTACAGGGCTTTCCAGGTGCCGTGGTTGGGATCGGCCGGGATATGACAGCCTTGGAAAACCTGCAAATGTCCCTGGCCGAACATATTTCTGTACAGGATCAGGTGTTGGAGCGTTTGACCTCTGCCATCGCCATATATGGGCCGGATCGCCGCCTGAAATATTATAATACCGCCTATGCTGAAATGTGGACTCTGACGCCGGAATTTCTGGACAATCAGCCCAGTGTCGGCACGGTGCTGGAAACGCTCCGTCAGCGCGGCATTATTCCGGAAACATCAGATTTTCCCGCCTACAAGAGATCGCGGGAGGCATTGTTCACCCATTTGATCGATGCGCGCGAAGACATGATCCATCTGCTGAATGGTCGGACGGTTCATGCCATTATCTCCCCGCATCCCTTGGGGGGCTTGATCTATCAGTATCAGGATGTGACCGACCAACTGGCGCTGGAAACATCCCATAATGAATTGATCGCCGTGCAGCGCTCGACCCTTAACTCTTTGTTTGAGGGGGTTTGTGTCTTTGGCCGCGACGGGCGCCTGAAACTGTTCAACAGCGTGTTTGCCAACATATTCGATCTGGATGCCGATTGGTTGGCCCAAAGCCCGCATATTTCTGCTGCGGCGGAACAGGCCAAGGGAAAATTGCTGATCGACGGTGATTGGGACGGCGTTAAGCAAAGGATCATAACCCGGATTTCAGAGCCCAAAGCCCGACAGGGCCGCATGATATTAAGCGACATGCGCGTGCTGGATTATGCCTATGTCCCGCTGCCAGATGGTCAATGCCTGCTGTTATATCTGGATGTGACCGATACGACCCGCGTTGCCGAGGCCTTGCGTGAGCGCAACCGCGCCCTGGAAAATGCAGATCTGCTGAAAAGCCAGTTCATTGCCAATATGTCCTATGAATTGCGCACGCCTCTGAACGCGATTATGGGCTTTGCAGAATTGTTGAAGATGGAAATGTTCGGCACCTTGTCGGATCGTCAGGCCGTGTATGTCGATGACATTATTTCAGCGTCTACTGACCTTTCTGCGCTGATTGGGGAAATTCTGGATCTTGCGGCGGTTCAGGCCGGGTTCATGGAATTGGACCTGCACAGGGTCGATATTGCCGCTGTCATGCGGGAAATTGTAGACGTGCGGATGGATGGCAAATCAGCGGACCAGAAAGCGGTTGCCCTGGACGCGACCCAACCGGCCCCGATCCTGGCGGATAGTCGGCGGATCCATCAGGCACTGACCTGTTTTATGGATGATGCACTCTCTGCGCTGGACGGGCACGATACCCTGTCTGTCGCCATTGCTCATATGCAGGACCAGCATGTCTGTTTGACCATGACGGTCCCGGTTCGCAAGAACAATGAACCGTCCTGGGCAAAATCCATTTGCGGCCTGACCGAAAAGGGAATGTCTGAACCGTCCCTAGCGACGGGTGCGGATATCGGGATCAGCCTGGCGCGGTCGCTGATTGCGGCACAGGGGGGATCGCTGACACTGTCAGACGATACCCAGACCCTGATCTGCACATTCCCCGCTTGCCCGGCGGAGGTTTAGCTAACGCGCACTACACTATGGTTAGTTACCCGGAACCCCCTGTGTCGTGGAATATTCGAAATGCAGCGGTTCATCGGGATAGACGATGCCATGGATCTTGTGCGCCGCCGCCGCGGCATCGGCGAATCCTTGCAGGATCAGCTTCAGTTTGCCGGGATACAAGGCGACGTCGCCAATGGCAAACAGGCCCGGAATGGCGGTTTCACAATTGGTGCGGTCCACGACGATGGTGTTCTTTTCCACCGCAAAGCCCCAGTCTGCAATCGGGCCCAGCTTTGCCGCCAGACCGAAAAAGGGCAGCAGGACATCGGCTTCCAGGGTGCGTTCGCCGCCATCGAAATCTTTCACAGTGACGCCCGACAGGATTCCATTCTCCCCCACCAGACCGCTTAACTGATAGGGCGTGACCAGTTCCAGCTTGCCCTGGTCGACCCAGGCCTGCATGCGATCGACCATATCGGGCGCGGCGCGGAACTTGTCACGACGATGGACGACATAGACCTTCTCTGCGACCTCCGGCAGGGAGACCGCCCAGTCGACAGCGGAATCGCCGCCGCCCGCAATGACGATGCGCTTGTCGCGGAAATCTTCCCGCCGCTTGACCATATAGAAGACGGATTTTCCTTCATACTCCGCCAGGTGATCCAGCGGGGGGCGGTTTGGACCAAAAGCCCCGCCCCCGGCTGCGATGATAACGGCCTTGCTGCGGAATTGTGTTCCCTTGGATGTCGTCAGGTCAAAGCCGCCATCGGGTCGCACGACCAGGCCGGTGACCTGCTGGTTCAGATGATAGGTCGGTTTGAACGGGGCCGCCTGCGCTTCCAGCTTTTCAATCAGCGCCGCCCCCTCGATCCGGGGATGGGCGGGGATGTCAAAGATCGGCTTTTCGGGGTAAAGCGCGGTGCATTGACCCCCGACCTCTTCCAAAGAATCAACGACATGGGCGCGGATCTTCAGCATGCCCAGTTCAAAAATGGCAAACAATCCGACCGGGCCGGCACCAACAATAACAACGTCGGTTTCAATCGGCGTGCTTTCCGGTGTCGTCTGATCGGTCATATCTGAATTCCTAGCAGTTTTATCGGGGGAGGGGTGTCTTGGGTTCGTCGCATTCGGGTGATAAGAAAGGTCCCAGACCCGACCCGTCAAGTGTTCTGACGTCGAAATGTGCCGGAAAATCACACTCGCCTTTGTGGAGAATCTCCTCTAACGCTATGGTTTCATATTGGAATTGGGATTTATGACAGGCGATCGCTCTCAACAGATTGACGCGTTTCTGGCAACGGCAGGCTGGCCCGGTGCAGCGCATGATGTCTTGGCCGATGATGCCTCTTTTCGGCGGTATGAACGTGTCCGACTTTCCGACAGGCAGGCCGTGCTGATGGATGCGCCGTCCGATAAGGAAGACACGCGGCCCTTTGTGACGGTCGCCCGAATCCTGCGTGATTTGGGGCTCAGCGCACCGGAAATCCTGGCGCAGAATGTGGATCAGGGTTTTCTGCTGTTGGAAGATTTGGGGGATGATACCTATACCCGCGTGCTGGCGCGGGGTGGCGACGAAGCGGCGCTGTATGCCCTGGCGCTGGAAACCCTGATCCATTTGCACCAGACATTTCCAGTGCGCGATCAGGTGCCCCCCTATACGATTGATAAAATGATGTCGGAAGCGACGCTTTTGATCGATTATTTCTGGCCTGCGATCAAGGGGCAGCCCTGTCCGGAGGCTGAACGGGTTCTGTTTCAGGGATTGTGGCGCAATGCCCTGGACCATGCCTTTGCCGTGCCGTCCAGTCTGGTCCTGCGGGATTATCATGTCGACAATCTGATTCATCTGCCGGATCGTGACGGGGTCGCCGCCTGCGGTCTCCTGGATTTTCAGGACGCGGTCATTGGCCCGATCAGTTATGATCTGGTCTCCCTTTTTGAAGATGCCAGGCGGGATGTGCCGCTGGACATGGCGAAAGCACTGATGCAGCGCTATTTTCAGGCCTTCCCGGCCTTGCCCCCGGATGCTCTTGCGCTGTCCTATGCGGTGATGGGGGCACAGCGGGCGACCAAGATCATCGGGATTTTTACGCGGCTGGATCGACGCGACAGCAAGCCCGGCTATCTGCGCCATATTCCGCGCACCTGGCGCTGGCTGGACGGGGGGCTGTCCCATCCGATGCTGCGGGATTTGAAATCCTGGTATGATCTGCATTTCCCACCGGACCTGCGCTTTGCGCCAGACAGCCAGCCAGGGACCCTGAAATGACAGCGCCAGCGACACCCGCAATCACGACCGCGATGGTGCTGGCCGCCGGGTTTGGAAAGCGCATGCGCCCCCTGACGGAAACCCGGCCAAAGCCATTGGTTGAGCTGTGCGGGTCGCCCCTGATCGATTGGACCATGGCGCGGCTGCGGGCAGGCGGCCTGTCGCGGTTTGTGGTGAACAGCCACTATCTGGGCGATCAGATCGCCGCCCATTTCAAGGATCAGCCCGACGTCACCCTGTCCCCGGAAGAGGTCATTCTGGAAACAGGCGGTGGCGTGAAAAGGGCGCTGTCGGTATTGGGTCGCGCCCCCTTTATCACCGCGAATGCTGATATTGTCTGGCTGGATGGCCCGACCCCTGCCGTGGCCCGCATGGCCAAAGCCTTTGATCCAGACAGGATGGATGTGCTGTTGCTGCTGCATCCGGTGACCACGGCGGCGGGGGATTACACGGGCGTTGGTGATTATACGCTGGATCAGATGGGGGTCGCGGCACGCCGTGTGGAACAGGCCGTTGTGCCCTATCTTTATGCCGGGGTGTCGGTGATGACCCCCACCTTGTTTCAGGGCGCACCAGACGGGCCGTTTTCCCTGAACTGGATTTTCGACAGGGCAGAACAGGCGGGCCGATTATATGGGCTGGTTCATGATGGGGAATGGTATCATATCGGCACGCCACAGGCCTTGCAGGAGACCGAATGGGTGATCGCGCGCGGGCATACCAAATCCAATACCAGATGATGCTTGTTGCGGGCCTGCGAGTCCCGGTAGTCTTTTGCCTGTGAAACACCAATCGCTGTACACAATCGCGCCCGATCGGGCTTTCGTGGATGCCTTGGCACTGGGTCTTCTGGCCCGGGCAGGCGACGATCCCCTGGCTTTGTCTGATATGCTGGTTCTGCTGCCGACGCGCCGGGCCTGTCGGTCGCTGCGCGAAGCGTTCCTGCGCCAGGCAGAGGGCAAGGCGATGCTGTTGCCCCGGATGCAGCCCGTCGGGGATGTGGATGAGGAAGAACTGGTCCTGACCGCCCCCGGTTCCGCCGCCGGTGCCCTGGCAGAACTGACCGACCTGCCCCCGGCGATATCGGAAACAGAGCGTCTGTTGCTGCTGACCGGTCTGGTGAAAGCACAGCGCAATCAGCAGGCCAAATCGGACCCGGCCCTGGACCCGATTGGCCCGGATCAGGCGCTGCTTCTGGCCCGCGAATTGGGGCGGCTGTTGGATCAGGTTCAGACAGAGGGGCTAAGCCTGGATCGGCTGGATGGGCTGGTGCCCGAACTATATGCGGACCATTGGGGTGTGACGCTGGATTTCCTGAATATCATCCGCAGCGCATGGCCTGCGCATTTGGCGGAAAGCGGCCTGATGGATCCGGCAGAACGGCGCAATCGTCTGCTATTGTCCCAGGCGGAATTGTGGCGCGCATCCCCGCCGACCCATCCGGTCATTGCCGCAGGATCGACAGGGTCCATACCTGCTACAGCGCATCTGATCGCCACCGTCGCCACTTTGCCCCAGGGCATGGTCGTTCTGCCGGGACTGGACCGGGTCCTGGCGGAAGAGGACTGGGGCGCTGTTATTGAAGATGCGACCCATCCCCAACACGGCATGGCCTTGCTGTTACAGAAGCTGGAGGCAACCCGTGCGGATGTGATGGATTGGCCTGATGGGGGTGCCGGTCCGGACCGGACAGCACGGGTGCGGTTAATCGCAGAGGCTTTGCGCCCGGCGGTAACGACGGAACGCTGGCGTGGTTTGGCGGAGTCCGGCGGGTTGGATAAATCAGCCTTCGCGGGCGTGCAGTGGCTGGCCGCCCCATCGCAATCGGCAGAGGCGGAAATGGCCGCGCAATGCCTGAGGGAAGTTCTGGAAACCCCCGGCAAGACCGCCGCCCTGGTGACACCAGATCGCATTCTGGCCCGTCGGGTGGCGGCACAATTGGATCGCTGGGGCATTCAGATTGATGATTCCGCTGGTCGCCCGCTGGCACAGACAGAGGCGGGTCGATTTTTCGCCCTGACAGCACAGGCGGGTCAGAAGCGATTGGCCCCGGTTGCCCTGTTGTCCCTGTTGAAGCATCCGATGGCGGCATTGGGGGGGCAGCCTGGCGATTTGCGCAAGGCCGTGCGGCATCTGGAAGTCATCGGATTGCGCGGGCCAAAGCCTGCGGGGGGCCCAGACGGCTTGCGTCGGGCCCTGACAGCCCGACGCCAGGAAACCCGCAAGCCGCCCAGTGAAGAGGCCATTCAAGCGGCAATAAGGACCGTTGATGCGATTGAGGCCGCCCTACAGCCCCTGCTGGACGCGATGGCGGGGGATGACATCGGTTTTGATCGCCTGCTGACCGCCCATATCCAGGCTGCTGAAGCGCTGGCGGCAACACAGGACAGCCCCGGTGCCGATGCCCTGTGGCGTGGTGAGGACGGGGAAATGCTGGCCGATTTCATCGCTGATTTGATGCCCGCCGCCCCGTTGTTGGGTGCGGTTGGTCCAGGGGATTACACCGCCCTGATCGACGCGCTGATGGCAGGGAAGACCGTGCGCCCCCGCTATGGCGCACATCCCAGACTGGCCATTCTGGGGCCGCTGGAAGCCCGTTTGCAGCACGCCGATCGCCTGATCCTGGCAGGATTAAACGAAGGGGTATGGCCGCCGGAACCGGGGGACGATCCCTGGATGTCGCGTGCCATGCGCAGTGCCTTTGGCCTGCCCCCGCATGAACGGCGCATCGGTCTGTCGGCCCATGACTTTGCCCAGGCCTTCGCCGCGCCGGAGGTTGTGCTGCTGCGATCAGAAAAGACCGGCGGGCAACAGACGGTGCCTGCCCGCTGGCTGGAGCGTCTGGCGACGGTGACGGAGCGGCTGGGTCTGGACCCCATCCTGCCCAAGAACAATACCGACAGCCAGCAACGCCTGGCCTGGCAGCGCCAATTGGACAGTCGGGACCGCCTGCCGATGCTGCAACCGCCCGCACCACGTCCCCCCGTTGACAAGCGCCCCCGCAGGCTGTCGGCGACGCGCATTGAAACGCTGATGCGCGACCCCTATTCGATTTTCGCCAGTCGTATCTTGAAGCTGGATGTGCTGGACCCGTTGGAAAGTGATCTGGGCGCGGCGGATAAGGGCACTATGATCCATCTGGCGCTGGACCGGTTCACCCGCGAGTATCCTGATCATCTGCCCCCGGATGCTGCCGCAAAGCTGATCGCGATTGGGCGGGATGTCTTTGGGCAGGAGACCCTGGCCCGTCCCACTGTTCGGGCCTTCTGGTGGCCGCGGTTTGAGCGGATCGCCGTATGGTTCCTGGCGCAGGAAGCGGCCCGACGCCCGAAACTGGCGCAAAGCTATACAGAGATCAGCGGCAGTATTGAGATTCCCGCCCCTGCGGGTTCCTTCCTGCTGACTGCCGAGGCAGATCGCATCGACCGGTATCGTGATGGCGGCTATGCCATTCTGGATTACAAGACCGGCACCATGCCCAATAAAAAGGCCGTCGGGGCCCTGACCGCCCCGCAATTGCCATTGGAAGCGGCGATCCTGAAACAAAAGGGGTTTCAGGATATTCCACCGGGTCCGATTGTTGAATTGGCCTATTGGAAGCTTAGCGGCGGGGAGCCAGCCGGGTCGATTCAAATCAATGATGCCGCCGATCCTGATGAATTAGCCCAATTGGTGCGCGACAAGCTGACCGCGCTGATCGCCGCCTATGATGATCCAGAAACGGCCTATCCCTCTGTGCCGCGCCCGGGGGAGGCCCCGCGCTTCAACGATTATGCGCATCTGGCTCGGATCAAGGAATGGTCGCTGGGCGGCGATGCAGAGGGGGGCGAATCATGACAGATTCCCGGCCCGACCCCAATCTGACCCAACGCCGCGCGGCGGATCCGAAATCCAGTGTCTGGGTTGCCGCCAGCGCGGGCAGCGGCAAGACAAAGGTTCTGACCGACCGGGTGCTGGCCCTGTTGGTCGATGGGGCCAAGCCGGATGGCTTGCTGTGTGTCACCTTCACCAAGGCCGCCGCCGCCGAAATGGCAAACCGCATTCACCGCGAATTGTCAAAATGGACACGCATGGATGAGGGGGAATTAAGCACCGCGATCCGCAGCCTGGATGGCGGCACAGTCACGCCCAAGAAACTGGCCTGCGCCCGGCGCTTGTTTGCGGAGGTATTGGATCTTCCAGGTGGGTTGCGCATTCGCACCATTCACAGTTTCTGCCAATCGGTTCTGGGGCGCTTCCCGCTGGAGGCCCGCGTCGCACCGAATTTTGAAGCGATGGATGAGCGCCAAGCGGCGGAAGCAATGGAACTGGCGCGCGATACGGTGCTGCGCGCAGCAGAAGGCAATGCACCCCTGAATGCCGCCCTGACCGCAGTGACAGCGCGGGCTGCAGAAGGCACTTTTTCTGATCTGATGGCGGGGCTGTCGCGCCATCGCGCCTGGCTGGCACCGGATGCCCTGCGTCGGGTTGGTGGGTTGGATGGGGCCATCGCGGCCCTGCATCAGGCCTTGGGCGCAGAACCCGGCCTGGATGAAGATCAGGTCATTGCCGATGCTTGTGCGCCTGATGCTGTGGACGAAGTCGGGTTGCGGCTGGCGGTGAAGGCCCTGATGGATTTTGGCACCGGCCCGAACCAGGAAAAAGGACGCATCATTGCGGCCTGGCTGGCCGGGGGGCTGGAAACCCGTATCGCGACATTTGATCGCTATATCGGTGCGTATCTGACCAGAAAGTACGAGCCCTTAAAGACCCTGTGCGTGAAGGCGGTGGCGGAAAACAGCCCGGCGACGCCCGATGTGCTGTTGGCGGAACAGGACCGGTTGCTGGCGGTGGATCAACGCCTGCGCCGCCAGGCCACGGCGCGCGCCAGTGAGGGTCTGTTGCGGCTGGGCGAAGCGGTATTGCGGGCCTACCAAGCCATAAAACGGGCCACGGCGCGGCTGGATTATGATGATCTTATTCATCTGACGGGGCGTCTGTTGACCAAGGAAACGGTGCCCTGGGTGCTGTTCAAACTGGATGGCGGCCTGACCCATATGCTGATTGATGAGGCACAGGATACCAGTGCCGATCAGCGCGCGATCATTGATGCCCTGGTCACGGAATTCTTTTCCGGCCAGGCGCGCGCAGAACAGGCCCGCACCCTGTTCGTTGTTGGGGATGCGAAACAATCCATCTACAGCTTTCAGGGGGCAGATCCTGAAGGCTATCGCCAATGGCGCGACAGCCTGACGCACAGCGCCCAGGCGGGCGGACAGGATATTCGCCGGGTGCCGATGGATATCTCTTTCCGCTCCGTCCAGGCGGTTCTGGATGCGGTGGATGCAACCTTTGCCGAAATGCCCGCCCGTGATGGCGTGGTTGAGGCTGATGAGCCGGTGCTGAAGCACCATGCCTATCGCACCGGCTTACAGGGGCGGGTCGAGGTTTGGCCCCCCACTGTCCCACCCGAAGCGCAAGAGGATGATCTGTTCACCATCCCCAGCCTGGAAGGTGGCAGTTCCGCAGATGCGACCCAGACTTTGGCGGAAGGTCTGGCCGAAACGATCAGCGGCTGGATTCGGAACAAGGAAATCCTGCCTGCCAAGGGTCGCCCGATCCGCGCCGGGGATATCCTGTTCCTGGTGCAGCGCCGAACGGTTCTGATCGATGCGCTGGTGCGGGAATTGAAACGCCGCAGCATTCCGGTCGCCGGGGTGGATCGGATCACGCTGACGGAACAGATCGCGGTGATGGATCTGCTGGCGCTGGCCCGCGCCTTGCTGTTGCCCCAGGATGACCTGACCTTCGCCTGTTTGCTGAAATCGCCCTTTGTCGGAATGGATGATGATGACCTGTTTCAACTGGCCACGGATCGCGGCGCGCAAAGCCTGTGGCAACGGCTTTCGGCACTGAAAGCCCAAAATCCGCGTTTTGCCGATGCCGCGCGCTGGTTTGACGGGTTGCTGGACGCCACTGACCGGCTGGCCCCGTATGAATTGTTTCAGCGTGCCCTGATATCCCCCTGTCCCGGTCCTGGAAAAATGGCGCAGGAAGGCCAGTCCTTTACCGGGCGACAGGCCCTGGTCGCGCGATTGGGGACGGAGGTTGAAGACCCGCTGGAAGAATTCCTGACCCTGACCTTGGATCATGACCGCACCAATACGCCGTCCCTTGAGGGGTTTCTGGCCTGGTTTGCCCGGGGCAATACGGATTTGAAGCGGGATCTGGAGACGGAGGCCCGCGACGAGGTTCGCATCATGACCGTGCATGGTGCAAAGGGGCTACAGGCACCCATCGTGATCCTGCCCGATGCCATGACGAAAAGCGGCGCACGGGGCACGCCCCTGCGCTGGCTGTCCCATGACAGTGGGGTGCATCTGCCGATCTGGACACCCTCTTCGCGCTATGAGGAACCGGTGGCAGCGTCCCTGAAGGAGGCGGAAAAGGCCGCGACGGAACGCGAATACCGCCGACTTCTATACGTCGCCATGACACGGGCGGAGGATCGGTTGATCGTCACGGGGCGTCTCCCCCGAACCACCCCACCAGATGGGAACTGGCATGCGCTGGTAAAAAGCGGGCTGGAACGGCTGGACGGCACGGTAGAAGCACCCTTTCTGCCATCGGGTATAGATGCCGATGGCACCGCAATCGGGGGCTGGTCCGGTGACATCCAACTGTATGAAACAGGCAATCCTGGCACAGAGAAAGATAAGAAATCAGAGCGTCCGGTTCTGGCGGATATGACAGTGCCCGGCTGGTTGCATGCCCCGCCGCCGGAAGAACCTGCCCCCCCGCGCCCCCTGACGCCCAGCCGACCGGGTGTGCGTGATCCGGCTGTACGCTCCCCCTTGCAGGGTGATGATCCCTTGCGTTTCAAGCGGGGGAAACTCATTCACCGCCTATTACAGACCCTACCTGACCTGCCGGTGGTGGATCGCGAACCCGCTGCATTGCGGTATCTGGCCTTGCCCGCCCATGGTCTGACTGACTCGGAACAGGCTGCCCTGTGGCAGGAAACCGATGGTGTTTTGCGCCATGCCGCCTTCGCCCCCTTATTCGGGCCAGACAGCCGGGCAGAGGTGCCTTTGGCGGGGCTGGTGTTACAGTCTGGCGAATCACTGGGCCCGTTTGCGGTTTCTGGACAGGTGGATCGACTGTTGATCGCCAGGAATGAGATCCTTGTCGTGGATTATAAGACCCTGCGGCCCGCCCCGACAGAGGCCAGCGCGGTGCCCCGTGCGTATTTGGCGCAAATGGCGGGATATCGGGCTATTTTACGGCAAATTTATCCAGACCATACAGTGCAATGCGCGCTGGTTTTCACGGAAACACCGCGCTTGGTCGCCTTACCGGATGCGGTTCTTGATCGCGTCGCTTGATTCCGACCCGGCCCCTGCTTAGATTCACCCTGAGCATAATTGAAATGCACAAAGGTAACCCGTAACTGTCCGACCCGCCGACGCTCCCATTCTGGGAAAAGTCCGCGACGGGAACAAGGAGACGCAGTATGAGCACGGTCAAAGTTTCTGACGACGAATTTGAAAGCAAGGTTTTGCAGGCGGACGGTCCGGTCCTGGTAGATTATTGGGCGGAATGGTGCGGTCCATGCAAATCCATCGCCCCGGCTTTGGACGAAATTTCCGCCGATATGAACGGCAAGCTGACGATTGCAAAGCTGAACATCGACGAAAACCCCCAGACGCCCACGAAATATGGTGTGCGCGGGATTCCGACCCTGATGTTGTTCAAGGATGGTCAGGTGATCGGCACGAAAGTCGGTGCGGCCCCGAAAAGCGCCCTTCAGGACTGGCTGAACCAGCACGTCTAAGACAGCGGCAAGTCCCATAAAAGAACCCCCGCGGCTGACCGGTCGCGGGGGTTTTTGTTTGGCTTTTGTCCGTCTGGCTTAGAGCATCTTGTGTGCGCGCATGCGAACGCATGATGCTCAGTGATGGCCGCCCAGCGGGACGCCGTCCTTCAGGACGAATTTCTTGTCACAATAGCCGCATTCGACAAAGCGGTCCGGGCCGATCTGCATATAGACCTTGGGGTGGCCCAGGGCACCGCCGCCGCCATCGCAACTGACGCGGCTGGTTTCGACGATTTCTGTTTCGGGTTCATTGATCGAAGGCGCTGGCATGGTGCGATGCATCCTCTATCCTAAGAGCACAAGTGAGAGGTCGGGAGACCCCAAACCGAAAGTCTAATTGCGTCAGGCCGGTAACGTCGGTGCTTGCCCCAATCGGCCTGTAGGCCTATCTAAGGGCACAGGCCGACCATCCCGCCCGTTATTTCGTTATGACCCAGCCACGCCCCCCCGTGCAAGTGTAAATGGGGTGCCAGCATAAATGGGGCACAACTGAAGCTAACAGAATGTTCCGGTCCAGACTGTAGACGAAAAGAGGATATTCATGCCGCTAGACACCCATATGCACGCTGATGCCGCAACCTCCGCCGATCCCGATCTGGCGATTGATGCAAAGGGCCTGACCAAGGTCTATCGCGGACAGGGCAAGGCGCAGGATAAATTGGCGCTGGATCAAGTCGATCTGCAAATTCCACGCGGCAGCCTGTTTGGATTGCTGGGGCCCAACGGGGCGGGGAAATCGACCTTTATCAATATACTGGCTGGCCTGGTGACGAAAACGTCCGGTATCGCCCGGATCTGGGGCTATGATGTGACGGATAATCCGCGCATGGCAAAGGCGTCCATTGGTGTCGTGCCGCAGGAATTGAATATCGACCCTTTCTTCACACCAGAAGAAATGCTGGATGTTCAGGCGGGGCTGTATGGTGTTCCAAAGGCGGAGCGTCGGACCAAGGAAATCCTGGATATGATCGGCCTGGCCGATAAGCGCGATGCCTATGCGCGCACCCTGTCGGGCGGCATGCGCCGTCGGTTGCTGATCGGCAAGGCGCTGGTTCACAATCCGCCGGTTCTGGTACTGGACGAGCCGACCGCCGGGGTCGATATCGAATTGCGCCGCCAGCTTTGGGAAAATGTCGTTGCCTTGAACAAGCGCGGCACGACCGTGGTCCTGACCACCCATTATCTGGAAGAGGCGGAAGAGCTGTGCGACCATATCGGGATCATCAATCACGGTAAGCTGGTCGCCCATGACGATACCCGCAGTCTGTTGGGTCGGCTGGATGCCAAGACCGTGCGTGTCACGGTCCGCGAAACCCTGGCCATCGTGCCGGAAAAACTGGCGCAGATGGGGGCAACAATCCATCCACAGGACGGGATCAGCGACGGGCCAACGGTCATGACGGTCGCCTATCGCCCGTCCGCCATGACGGCAGGGCAGATCATTTCTGCGGTGACAGAGGCCAATTTGCACATTCTGGACCTGTCGACCGAAGAGACCGACCTGGAAGATATCTTCCTGCAATTGACCAAACACGACTGACCCCGGGGCGGCAGATGATCCTGCGCGGCCTCTGCTGTGTCCTGTTGGCGGTTCTGGTATCGGCCTGCGCCCCGCGTGTAGAGGGGCTGGGTCCCCCGATTGACTCCCCCCGCCTGGCAGATGATGCCTTCATTATGGCCGATGGGTATCACCTGCCGGTGCAAGAAACCCTGCCACAGGATGGGCCGGTTCAGGCGGTTCTGGTCGCGCTGCATGGCTTCAACGATTACGCCCATGCCTTTGCCCAGGCCGCCCCCATTTGGGCCAAGGCTGGGATTGCCGTCTATGCCTATGACCAACGGGGCTTTGGTGCGACCCAAGGACGCGGCCTGTGGCATGGAACAGACGCGATGGTCAGCGACCTTGCCAGCGCAACACAAATCCTGCGGGCGCGATATCCCAAGGTTCCCATTGCGGTGCTGGGGGAAAGCATGGGGGGTGCGGTGACATTGACCGCGATCACCTCCGACAGCCTGCCCCGTCCCGATGTGGACCGCGTGATCTTGTCCGCCCCGGCGGTATGGGGCCGCGCCGTGATGCCCTGGTGGCAGCGCTGGCCGCTATGGGCGATGTCCTATACCCTGCCCTGGCTGGAAGTTGCCCCTCAGATTCGCCGCACACCGTCTGACAATATTCCCATGCTGCGGGCCTTGTCGCGGGATCCGATGATCATTCGCCGCACCCGGATTGATGCGATCCATGGTCTGGTGGACTTGATGGACAGTGCCTATGCGGCCATTCCCAGATTGGGGCCCGATGTCCTGCTGTTATACGGGTTGAAGGAGGATATTCTGCCCGATACAGCCTGGCAGGGGGCGGTTTCCCGCCTAAAACCTGGGGCAGGCTGGCGTTTGGCGCTGTATGATACGGGTTATCACATGTTGATCCGGGATTTGAATGCGGATCTGGTGATCCAGGATATCAGCAGCTTTGTTCTGACACCCGACGCCCGCCTGCCATCCGGGCGGGAACGCGACGGACTGGACTTGCCCCGATCGGTGAATTGACAGATTGTGCGCCGGTCAAAATCGGAGGATCACATGCGGTATTCAGACAATGCGAAACGGTTTGGGGGCATGGGCGATGATGCCTGGGAAATCCATCGGCGCGCCTGGGTGAAGGAAGCGGCGGGGGAGCCTGTGATCGTCCTCTCAGCGGGCGAAGAACGCTCTGCCACAACGCCGCCTGCCATTGTCGCTGCTGCGAAACAGGCACTGGATGCGGGGCGACATCACTATTCACCCCTGACCGGGTCGGATGCCCTGAAGGCTGCCGTGGCGGCGCGTCATCTTGCGCTGACGGGTCAAAGGGTCACGCCTGACAGTTGCTGTATCCTGGCGGGTGCCCAGAATGCGCTGTATTCCGTGCTGGTCTGTCTGGCTGGCGTGGGGGATGAAGTCATTGTCCCCGAACCCTATTATGCCACCTATCCCGGTGTCTGTCGTGCCGGGGGGGCGACCATGGTCACCGTACCCTGCGATCCAGAAGCAGATTTTGTTGTAGATCCTGAAAGAATTGCCGCAGCGATCACGCCCAATAGCCGCGTTATCCTGTTGAACAGCCCAAACAATCCGACCGGCGCGATCTATCCCAAGGCGGTGCTGGAAGCGATTGCGGATCTGGCCAAAAAGCACGACCTGTGGGTCGTTTCGGACGAGGTTTATGCGGATTTCGTCTATGATGCGACCCATGTTGCGATTGGGGCCCTGCCCGGCATGGCGGATCGCACCGTGACCCTGGGATCAATGTCCAAGGCCTATCGGATGAGCGGCTGGCGCGTTGGCTGGATGGTCGCCAATCCGACCCTGGCCGGGATCATTACGGATATGGCCAGTTGTACGCTGTATGGCATTCCCCCCTTCATTCAGGATGCCGCACTGGCCGCCTTGATCGATGAAACCGGAGAGATCGAATCAGATCGGGCCAGCATGCTGGCCGATTACCGTGCCCGTCGCGATCTGGTCTGTGAGCATCTGGCCAATATTCCAGGCCTGACGCTGCGCTATCCGGCGGCGGGGATGTTTGTTATGGTCGATGTCCGGGGGACCGGGCTGGATGATTTCACCTATGCCGCCCGCTTGCTGGATGAAGAGAATGTCGGCGTGATGACTGGAACAGCCTTTGGACCCAGCGCGATCGGGCATATCCGTCTGGGCCTTGTGGCAAGCCAGGAGAAACTGGTGGAGGCCTGCACACGCATTCGGCGCTTCACCCTGTCCCTGGCAGCATAAGCCTTAATTCAAGGGCTTTACCGGCTGGCCTTGCATGGCTTGCATCATAAAGGCACGCCACATCTGGGCGGGATACAGGCCGCCATAGACGCCATCGCTGGCACTGCCATTGTCGTTGCCCATCCAGACGACAGCGGCCAGTTGTGGCACATAGCCGGCAAACCAGGCATCCTTATAGTCCTGTGTTGTGCCGGTTTTTCCTGCGGCGGGGCGGTCCGGCAGGGCGGCGGCCTTGCTGGTGCCCCAGGCGACCGACGCACTAAAGACATTATCTCCCATCGCGACGACCTGGGGGGAGAGGATGCGCGCGCCCTGGGGCGTGCCCCGTTCATAAATCACGGACCCATCGGCGGCATCGCGGATACGCCGGACGACATAGGGCGTGGCGGCATATCCCCGACCGGCCAGGGTCGCATAGGCTCCGGCAATCTCCATCGGGCTGACCTCATACACGCCCAGGGCCAGTGACGGGTCGGGGGACAGCGGCGCGGTAATGCCAAGCCGCCGTGCC
Organism: Rhodospirillaceae bacterium; assembly: GCA_002709955.1. Classification (GTDB taxonomy): domain Bacteria; phylum Pseudomonadota; class Alphaproteobacteria; order UBA8366; family Aestuariispiraceae; genus Pacificispira. Next base: position 22,729 of record PAQY01000005.1, on the reverse strand, counting down.
ATATCAACAACCTTGCCCCGCCCGACGGTTTCCATCGCAGCGACCGCCACTGTATTAATCGACCGTGCGACGCCTTCCCGCAGGCTGACCACCCCCCGATGCCCGACCCCGGCATTGCGCGGGGTCCAGCCTTCAATTGGTGCGATACGGTCATCAATGGGACTGTCCGGGGTAAGGCCGCCTTCAAAAGCAGCCAGATAGACGAACAGCTTAAAGACGGACCCCGGCTGGCGTTTGCCATGCACGGCACGGTTAAAGGCAGATTTCTGGCGGCTGGCCCCGCCCAGCAGGGCCGAAACCGCGCCATCGGGCCGCATTGCGACAAAGGCCAGTTCGCCCGCCCCCTTTTCGCGCGCCAATGGGCCAATTGTGGTTGCCGCGGCCTCTGCGGCGCGCTGCAAATCTGGCTCCAGGGTGGTTTCCACCAGAATGTCGCGATCCACACCGCCCAGAATATCTGCGGCACGGTCAAACGCCCATTCCGCCAGCCAGCGCGTCTGTGCCCCCGAAGCATCGATGGCGACGGTTTCGACGCGGTCCTGTTTGGCGGCGTCGGCGGTGGCCTGTGTGATGAACCCGGCGCTGACCATATCGTTCAGCACTTCGCGGGCACGGCGTGCGGCTTGTTCTGGTGCCCGGAAGGGGTTCAAGGCAGAGGGGGCCTTGGGCATTCCCGCCAGCACGGCGGATTGCCAAAGGCTCAATGCGGCGGCGGGCTTTCCGAAATACCGTCTGGCCGCGGCGTCAACGCCATAGGCACCGGCCCCCAGATAAATGCGGTTCAGATAGATTTCCAGGATCTTGTCCTTGCCATACCGTGCCTCCAGCCAAAAGGCCAACAGCGCTTCCTGCACTTTGCGCCGCAAGGTTCGGTCGCGGGACAGGAACAGATTTTTGGCAAGCTGTTGTGTCAGCGTGCTGCCGCCTTCCCGAACGCCCCCGGCGCGCAGATTGCTGACAATCGCCCGGATCACCCCAATTGGATCGACCCCTGGATGATAGTAAAATCGCCTGTCCTCTGTCGCCAGCAAGGCCTGGGGCATATAAGGCGGCAAATCAGACAGGCTGACCCGCACCCCATATAAATCCCCGACCTTCATCAGGGACGCGCCATCAGAGGCGACGATTGTGACGGCAGGCTGGCGATTGTCCTGGGCCAGAACTGTGTTGGGGCTGGGCATGTCCCAGGCGAACCAACCGATGATACCTGCACCCAGCACCAACCCCCAGATGACTAGCGAAACCAGCCCCCGAAGGATGCGGGGCCAGCGCCGGGGTTCCCGGCTGCCACCGCCTCGGCGCAGGGCCGGTATTTTCCTTTTGCCGGATTTTGTCTGTTTCGATTGCGCAGCCTTCGATTGCGCAGCCTTCGATTGCACAGACGCGGCTTTCCGGGGCGCAGCCTTTTTCGCACCGGATTTACGGGGGGATGATTTTGTGCCGGTCTGTCGGGTCATAGGGCCGATATAGCGTATCACATCAGAAAAATCGCGATATATTGTAGGGGGTTGGATCAATTTTTTCTGAAAAGGGGATGGATTTGGTCTAACTTCGAATTGGTGTTGTTCTAGAAAAAGGCATAGGGTATTGTGATTACGGTTGAATTTGATCCTTTGCGATGCAACATCAGGATCAGATCACGAAGGAGACTGTCGGATGCCCGACGATCAGACCGGTAAGACTGTCACAGATAGGACTTTACAGGCGACAGACAGCACCCCTGTCGTTCAGCGCCCCTATGCCGATGCCCTGTCGCGGTTAAAGCAGGTTGGCCTGCGCCCGACACGCCAGCGCATGGCCCTGGCGAAGCTGTTATTCGATGGTGGCGATCAGCATATCACGGCGGAAAACCTGCATGGCATGGCCCGAAAGGCCGCCGTGAAAGTATCCCTGGCGACCGTCTATAACACGCTGCATCAGTTTACGGATTCCGGGCTTTTGCGTGAAGTCGTGGTTGGCCCCGGTCGGTCTTATTTTGACACAAACACCCATGATCACCATCACTTTTATGTGGAGCCTGCGGGAGAGCTGGTGGATATCCCCGTCGATTCCGTGGAATTGAGTCGCCTGCCCACACCCCCCGACGGGACTGTGATGGATCGCGTCGATGTCATTATTCGCGTGACGCGGCCGTAAATTAGGTAAGTGTTCCGTAACGATATCATCCCAATATTTTCCAGTTTAGAATTGTTTTAAACTGTTGACGTGGTTTTTCTCTGCGCTAGGATATTCGTGTCCCGACAGCGTTCGGGGCGTTAGCCGCCCTGGTGGCGCTTAGCGGATGATACACCACGTACATTGCCCTTTTCTGTTTGGTTGGGCGGTGTTCAACGGATCAGGAGGATGATCATGTCCCTTAAAGGCAGCAAAACCGAAAACAATCTGAAAGATGCATTTGCAGGCGAAAGCCAGGCAAACCGTCGTTATCTGTATTTCGCCCAAAAGGCGGATATCGAAGGCTATAACGATGTCGCCGCCGTTTTCCGCTCAACGGCGGAAGGTGAAACCGGCCACGCCCATGGCCATTTGGAATATCTGGAAGAAACCGGCGACCCGGCAACGGGCGAGCCGATTGGCGAAACCTCGCTGAATCTGAAGGCCGCCATCGTTGGCGAAACGCACGAATACACGGATATGTATCCGGGCATGGCGCGCACCGCCCGCGAAGAAGGCTTTGACGAAATCGCCCAATGGTTCGAAACCCTGGCGAAGGCTGAAAAGTCCCATGCCGGTCGTTTCCAGAAAGCATTGGACTCGATGGACTAACTGTCTGTCAGGAAGGGGCGGCGCTGGGATAGCCGGTGCCGCCTCCCTTCTCTTTGCTCATAAAGAGCCCTCTGAATAAGTCTTTGACTCAGGAGACGAAAATGCGGGAAGGCAGTCTGGACGCGCCGATGCGCCATCCAATCGGATGGGATGATCCGGATTTCTATGACGAGGAAAAGCTGGATGCGGAATTGCGCCGGGTGTTTGACATCTGCCATGGCTGCCGCCGCTGCTTTAATCTGTGTGACAGCTTCCCGCGGCTGTTTGACCTGATCGATGCCGCGCCATCGGAAGAGTTGGACACGGTTGACTCGAAAGATTTTAAGCCGGTCGTGGATGCCTGCACCCTGTGCGACATGTGCTTCATGGTGAAATGCCCCTATGTCCCGCCGCATGAATTCAATCTGGATTTTCCCCATCTGATGCTGCGCTATCGCGCGGTGGAGAATAAGAAGGGTCTGCGCGGCGGACTGGAAGCGCAACTGACCAAGACCGATCGCAATGGCAAGCTGGGCACATCCCTGGCCGGTCTGGCGAATTGGGCAACGGATCGTGGCAATGGATTGACCCGGGGTATCATGCAATCGGTCGCGGGGGTCCATAAGGACGCGGCCCTGCCACCGTTTGCGGGCAAGACCCTGGTGGATATGGCGAAGGATTTCCCGAAGGCTGATCCGACAGGTCCTGGCGCCGGGCAGAAGGCAGTGATCTATGCCACCTGCTATGGCAATTACAACACACCCCAGATTGGCGAGGCTGCGATGAAAATCCTGGCCAAGAACGGCGTGGAATGCGAGGTCGTGTATCCGGAATGCTGTGGCATGCCACAGATGGAACAGGGTGATCTGGGCACCGTTGCGGGTAAGGCGAAAAATGTCGCCAAGGCCCTGCGCCCCTATATCGATCAGGGGTATGATGTGATCGCGCTGGTGCCGTCCTGTGCCCTGATGCTGAAATTCGAATGGCCGCTGCTGGTTCCAGAGGATCCGGATGTGAAAGCCCTGTCCGGGGCGTCGCACGATATCTCGGAATATGTCGTGGCGCTGTCCAAACAGAAGGGTCTGGCAGAAGGGTTGCAGCCGCTGGATGGGCCGATTTCCATTCACATCGCCTGTCATGCACGGGCGCAGAATATGGGCCAGAAAGGGGCTGAACTGGCCCGCCTGATCCCCGACACCCGCATTGCGGCGGTGGAGCGCTGTTCCGGCCATGGTGGTTCGTGGGGGATAATGAAGGACACTTTCGATGTCGGCATGAAGGTTGGGAAACCGGTCTTCAAGCAGATGCAGTCGAAGGGCAAGGCGAAATATATCGCGTCAGAATGCCCGCTGGCCGGTCTGCATATTGAACAGGGCATTGCCGCCGCCCCGGAAACGCCGGAGGGGGAGGGTGAATATACAAAACCCGAACTGGCCGCCCATCCGATTGTGCTGTTGGCAAAATCCTATGGGTTGATGTAGGCGCCAAGCTCACCAGATTGAAAGTCAGAGCAAACAGATGGAATACATGATGAAAACGGAAATCACTAAGGCCGATATCCTGCCCCTGCCGGACTATATCAAGGTCCGGAAAGACCGCCATGCCGCGCTGATCGCGCTGAAGAAATTGCGCCGCATCGAAATCGGGCCGGTCGCCACCTGCTATTTCGAAAACTACGACACGATGCTGCACCAGGTGCAGGAGATGTTGTATATCGAAAAGGGTGGGGACGAGCAGGTTGAGGATGAGCTGCGCGCCTATAATCCAATGATTCCCAAGGGCAAGGAACTGACCGCCACGGTGATGTTCGAAATTGATGAACCGATCCGCCGCAAGAATTTCCTGTCCCGTCTGGGCGGGGTGGAAAACACCATGTTCATCCGTTTTGGCGATCATGAAGTCATGGGCGTTCCGGAAGAAGACCTGGACCGCACCACCGCCGACGGCAAGGCGTCCTCGGTTCAATTCATCCATTTCCCCTTCACCGATGCCCAGATCGCGGCTTTCAAGGCGGCGGCGCAAGTGCTGGTCGGTTTCAGCCACGACCAATATGGCCACATGGCCGTCCTGACCGACGCGTCCCGCGACGCCCTGGCGAAGGATTTTGGGTAGGGGTTACAAGGGTGGCCATTGTCTGGATGTATGGACTAAGGCCAAAATCCAGACAGTCGTCCCGTTCAGTTCATAAATCACGCGAAAGTGCTTCTCTAGGATAAGTTCTCTCGTGCCACTTATGAGCCCCTGGGTGCCCATTGTTGGGAAGTCGATCAGTTTGGAAACAACCTCAACCAACCGATCATCTAAAGTGATCGCGGCGGATGGATTATCAGCGGCGATGTATTCAAATACCGCCAAACGGTCTTTCTCTGCCTCTGGAGTCCAAATTATCTCCATTAATTTTTAGGTACCAACGTGTCTCTCAGCACCTGCTTCCGACTCTCGAATTCTGAATTGGTCGCTGTGTGCGTTTTTCCAGATTTAGCGTCGACTGATTGCCGTGCTGCTGAGACCTTTCTTTCCAGATAGGCTTCGTAACCCGCCTTTTCCTTTTGTTGCTCAATGAAATCGCGCATCAACTCGCGAACGACTTGTGATGCCGGGCGGTGCGTTGCCTCTGCCGCCTGTTTAAAGGCTGCATGTAGATCTGGCTCCAGCTTCAGCGTAAACACGGAATCCTTTTGCATAGCACGCTCCTTCGTCAGAAAAGGTCATGACGAAGTATATACTTTTTTAGTATGCTGATTAAAGGATCTTCTACTGCACGACTTCGCCGGGATCGATGCCCCAGACGTCGTTGCGGTCCAGCCAGCCGTCATAGCCGTCAACAGTGACCAGGCACCAATTGGGTTCGCACAGTTCGATGCGCGCCACCATACCCTGAGCCAGGCGTGCCACGGCGGGAGAGGCGGCGGCGGACAGGCGGCGCAGGGTGGTTTCCGGTGCTGTTACGATCAGCGTCCGCCGGGAACTTAGCAGCGCGAAATGGACCCAGCCTTCATCCCCCTCCCAATCGCGAATTTTCCGCCATTTGTCGAATTCCGCGATCACCTGGACCGGCATATCCATGCGATGATAGACCCACCGAATGGGGTAATCCACGCCGGGGCCGGTTCGGGCATTTGCTTCTGACGCCTTAATAGAGACCATACGAGGCACAGGCTGGCCGCTGGACTGCGCTGCCAGCGGTCCTGGGGCAAGGGCCAAGGTCAAAAGCAAGGAAAGAAGAGTGAAAATGCGGCGCATGTTTTCCTTAAGGGAGTGACAAGCAGGGTCAATCGGTTTCCTATAGCCTGATTCTCCTATAAAGAAAGCGCTGGACCTTGCTTCATCGCGACGCAGGACCACAAATGCCTCGCTTTTGGATTAAAATTGGTGAGTTTGGGCACAAATTCACGGATGAAACGATAAAACCCGTCACCTGCGCCAGAGTGCGGCGCAAGCGGGCGGGGCGGTGTTAGGGAACGGATGGAATTGTCATGACTTACAGAAAGCCGAAAGTCATCGTCACGCGCAAGCTGCCGGACATCATTGAAACCCGGATGATGGAGCTGTTCGATTGTGAGCTGAATCTGGTTGATGAGGCCTTCACCCGCGAACAATTGCTGGATGCGGTATCGCGTGCGGAAATTCTGGTTCCGACCGTAACGGACAAGATTGACAAGGATGTTCTGGATGCCGCTGGCGAGAACCTGAAGATGATCGCCAGCTTTGGCACAGGGGTGGACCATATTGACTTTGCCATTGCGCGCAAGCGCGGCATCGTTGTCACCAATACCCCGGATGTTCTGACCGAAGATACCGCTGATATGACCATGGCGCTTATCCTGTCGGTTCCCCGCCGTCTGGTGGAAGGGGAGCAATTGGTGCGTGAGGGCAAATGGACGGGATGGAGCCCGACGGGGATGTTGGGCCATCGTATCCATGGCAAGCGCCTGGGCATAATCGGTATGGGACGCATCGGCACCGCGGTCGCGCGCCGGGCCAAGGGGTTTGGTCTGTCCGTCCATTATCACAATCGCAACCGCGTTGCCGAAGACGTTGAACACGCGCTGGAGGCGACTTTCTGGTCATCCCTGGATCAGATGATCGCGCATATGGACATCCTGTCGATCAATTGCCCCCATACGCCCGCAACGTACCATCTGTTGAATTCACGCCGCCTGGATCTGATGAAAAGCCATGCCTATGTGGTGAATACGTCACGCGGGGAGGTCATCGACGAAGCGGCGCTGGTCAAGGCGCTGTCCCAGGGTCAGATCGCCGGGGCGGGGCTGGATGTATACGAAAACGAACCCGCCGTGAATCCGAAATTGATCAAGCTGTCAAATGTCGTCCTGCTGCCGCATATGGGCTCCGCAACGATAGAAGGGCGGATCAATATGGGAGAGCGCGTTATCATCAACATCAAAACCTATGTCGATGGGCACAATCCCCCGGACCGGGTTATCGATACAATGTTCTAGGACTGTATTATAGTGACCCTGAGGTGTAGTTTTAAAAGGTTGGAATTTTTATTCTCTTTTTGCTTGCATAAGTCTCAGGCTCAGGTCACGTAAGATTATGAGCGACAATCCACACCCCGCGTCGTATTCCTCCCCCCAGCGCGCATCTGGGCAATCCGGTCTGTCGTGGTTTTTAAGCCGGTTCAACCGACACACGCATGAGCTATTCCGCCTGGCCGGACCCGTGGTTATCAGCCGCGCGGGTATTCTGACCCTGGCGCTGACCGATACCATCATGTTGGGGCCCTTGGGGGCGGAAGAAGTCGGTCGTTACGGCCTGGGCACGTCTGCTTTCATTCTCTTGCTGGTTTGTGGCATCGGATTGATGTTCGGAACTGTGGTGGAAACCAGCCATTTGCGCGGCGCGGGTCGTGTTGCCGAAACCGGCCAGGTGTGGCGGCGCGCACTGCCCTATGGCATCGTCCTGGGCATTATCGGCGTTGTTATGACCCAGTTCGCTGAAACCTATTTCCTGCTGGTTGGGCAGGATCCTCACCTTGCCAAAATCAGCGCCAGCGTGACCCATATTCAGGGCATCGGTCTGTTGCCCCTGATGATCTATATGGCCAGCAATTACTATCTGGAGGCAATGGGGCGTCCGGTTCCGGGTATGATTATTGTCTGGGGCGTCAATCTTGTGAATATCCCCCTGAATCTTTGGCTGATCCATGGTGGCATGGGGGTGGAAGGGGCAGATGGCGCCGCCCTGGCGACGACAATCTGTCGTACCCTGATGATGATCGGGGTGACGGGATATGTGTGGTATCTGGGCGGTCGCCAGGATTATGGCATTCGCCAACGCCCTCAGCCGGGCTGGATTGCAGGTGGAAAGGTCATGCGGCGGCATGGCTATGCGGCTGGTCCGGCCTATGCCGCGGAAAGCGGGGCGTATCATGTATTGCATATCTATGCCGGTTGGATGGCCGCGAACGAGCTTGCCTCGTTTACGGTGAATATGAATCTGTTGTCGATGATATTCATGATATCGCTGGGCATTGCCAACGCGACGGCGGTTCGCGTCGGGGTCGCCCATGGGCGGCGGGATTGGCCGGATCGTGCCCTTGCGGGTTGGACAGGCATGTTCTGGAACATGGTCCTGTTGCTGCCTATCGCGGTTGTCTTATGGTTTATGCCTGAACAGACCATGGCCGTTATGTATCAGATCACCGACCAGGAATTGCTGCATGTCATGGCACCGGCCACGATGTTGGTTGGTGTTGCGATGATGCTGGATGGCGGTCAGTTCACGCTGGCCAATGCCTTGCGGGGCACGGGCGACAAATGGTCCCCCACATTCATAAATCTGGTCGGCTTTATCGGATCAATGATCCCTGCCGCCTATATTATCGGTATTGTGATGGGGCGCGGCGCACAGGGATTGTACGAGGCGATCCTGCTGGGGGCGACCCTGGCCTGTGTCATCCTGGTTATCCGCTGGACTTGGGTCTGTGCCAAACGTGCGCAGCAGGCGGATTGACGCCAGGTTACGACAGCAATTCGTCCAGGGCGTTCGTCAGGCGGTCCACTTCCGACACGGTGGAATAATGCACCATGGAAATGCGCAGGACGCCGATTTCAGGATCAATGCCCAGGGCTTCGACACAGCGCCGTCCATAGAAATGGCCCGCCCCAACACATAGGCCCCGTTCCGCAAGCGCGGTTGCCAGTGCCTCTGGCGTATGCCCTGGAATATCCAGTGAGAATGTCGCCGCCCGCCGTGCGGGGTCAGACTCCCGCCGACCAATCAGGCGGATATCCTGCCTGGTTTCCAGCCAGGCCAGAAACCGCGCCATGACCGTTGCTTCCTGATGTTGGAAAAGGGTGTAAACCCGACCTGCCCTGCTGCGCGGATCATTGGAGGGGGTGTCAAAATGGTGATTATGGACCGCGTCCAGATAATCCAGAATGCCACCGATCGCGCCTGCGGATTCGTAATTGGTGCCGCCCGGATTCAGCATCGCCGCCCCATTGCCATCGTGAAAAAAGTGATTCTGATTGGCAACTGCGTCGATGCGGGCCTTCTTGCCATACAGCATGGCCAAATGCGGGCCGTATAATTTGTAGAAACTGAACATATAGAAATCGACATCCAGCGCCGCCAGATCGGGCAGGGTATGGGCGACGGCTGCAACGCCATCGACCACCACCATGGCCCCGGCCTGATGGGCGATGCGCGTGATGGCCGCCACATCATTGACGGACCCAACGATATTAGACACATGGGGGAAGGCGACCAGTCTGACCTTACCATCCGCCAGCAGGGGCGTCAGATCCGCCGGGTCCAAATCGCCCGTGGTTGGATCAATGCGCCATTCGCGAACCTCTATTCCGGTATCCGCCAAACGCCGCCAACAGCCGCCATTGGCTTCATGGTCCTGATTGGTGACAACAATCGCATCGCCGTCGGCCATGCCCGGCCGCAAGGCATGAGACAGGACATAGGCATTCAGCGTGGTCGACGGTCCGATGACCAATTCATCCGGGCTGATATTGAACAGCGCCGCAATGCCTTTCTGGGCCTTTTCAATCCGCGCCTTACCGCGTTTTGCCGCAGCAAAGGGCCATTCCGGCTGGGTCTGGCTGTCGCTCATGAAATGCGACATGGCGTCTATGACCTGTTGGGGCACATAGGACCCGCCGGCGCTTTCGAAATAGGCATCCGCCTCAGCTTGGGCCAGCAGGGGAAACTGCGAACGGCAGAAATCTACATCCAGAATGTCGGTCAAAACCTACTCCGCAGCATCGGTTAGTTTGAAATGGGCCTCATAGGCGGCTTTTTGGCGTTTCAGCGCATTGATTGTGTTGCGCATCAATAGGGCGACGGTGACGGGGCCAACGCCACCGGGAACCGGTGTGATCCAGCCCGCAACTTCTGACACGCCCTCATAATCGACGTCCCCGCACAACCCGTCTGTCCCATCTTCCTTGGTGATTGCATTGATGCCAATGTCAATGACGGCCGCGCCGGGCTTGATCATATTGGCGGTCACCAATTTGGGGCGACCGACCGCGACAAAGACCGCATCGGCACGTCTGGAATGGATGGAAACCGCGCGGGTCATATGGTGACAGACGGTGACCGTCGCGCCTTCAGCCATCAACATAAAGGCGATGGGCTTGCCGACAATTTCCGAATGCCCGATGACGACGACTTCCAGCCCCTGCATGGGCAGATTGGTGCTGCGCAGCAACTCGACAGAGGCCGCCGCCGTACAGGGTGCCAGATCGATTTCGTTATAGACGATATTGCCGATGGAGGTCGGGTTCATCCCCTCAACATCCTTGAACGGATGCACGGCACTTTGCAGCGCCTTGATGGAGATTTGCGCAGGCACGGGCCGTTGAATGATGATGCCGGTGACACGCGGGTCCACATTCATCGTCGCAATGGCGACTTCCATTTCCTGTTGGGTCACATCGCCTGGAAAATGACGTTCCTCAAAGGCGACACCGATCCGCTCCGCCACGCGGCGCTGGTTGCGGACATAAACAGCCACGGCCTCCACATCACCAACTGTGATGGAAATCAATTTAGGCGGCCAGCCTACAGCGGTAAAATGCTCAATATCCGCCTGAACGGCATTTAAGATTCTGTCCGCAACTGGCTTTCCACGCAAATCCCGATTGCTCATAGCACGACCACCCGCTTCACAAAGGCAAACCCTGCAAGGGTGTTAGCCCAGCCCACCGGATGGGAAAAGCAATAATGTGCAACCAGTCACGGGAAACCGCAGCATATGCTTGGAATCGATTGTTTCTGACGGCGCGGGGAAGGGACGTTTATGCGGAAATCTTCCCTGGATAGGGCTGTTTGGAAAGCCAGGCCCTGAAGTCCTTTCCATTCATGGGCTTTGCAATGAAATAGCCCTGGGCATAATGACAACCGGCAATTCTCAGCTTGTTCAGGACGGGTTCGGTTTCCACCCCCTCCGCAACGATTTTCACATCTCTGGAGGCGCAGATTGAAATGGCGGCATTTACGATGTTCTGGGAGTCCTGTGAGGACGCGAAATCCTGCACAAACGATTTATCAATCTTCACCGTATCGACCGACAGCAGTTTGAACTGTTCAAGCGAGGAATACCCTGTGCCAAAATCATCGATGGCGATTTTATAACCAATCGTTTGCAGCTTTTTCAACGTCACCATTGCGGCATCGATATCCTGCACAAGGCCGGTTTCAGTCAATTCCAGCTCAATACCATTAAAGTCACTTCCCATGCGTGTCGGAAGATCCCCAAGAACAGCCAGGATTTCGTCATCGGACAGATCATTTCCCGACAGATTGATGGACATATCTATCGGTATTCCCGCCTTGCGCCAGGCAACCAGTTCCTGGCTGACCTTATCCAGAACCCACTTCGTCACGTCGCCGATCAGACCGGCCTTTTCCGCCAGGGGTATGAATTTGTCGGGGGGGACAGAGCCATGCCGGGGGCTGTCCCACCGCAGCAATGCTTCCGCCCCGGTGATCATATTGTCTTTCAGAGACAGTTTGGGTTGGTACACAATGGAAAGACAGCCCTGTGACAGGTCTTTGTACAGGTCATCCATCAGGATCAGGTTTTCGCGCGTGTTTTCATGCTGCAAAGCATTGAAGGTCGCAATGCGGGACGGCATCTTGATCGCCACCTCAGAGGCAAAAAGCGCCTTATCCATGGTTTTGTGCTGCATCAACTCCACTTGATCAGCGGAGGCTATACCAACCGTGTATCGAACCGGAAGGGGGATATTATTGACAATGACCCGTTTCGGGATGGCTGCAATTAAATCGGCAATGCGCCGTTGCGCATCCTTCAAGGCGTTGTTGTGAACCACCCCCAGCGCTGAGGCACCGATTTTAAAAAGTTGAAAATCCCGCGCGTCCAGATGTGCCTTAAGGGTCAGGAATGCCTTTGTGGAAAATTCGGTGGCAATGGCATAGCCAAATACAGTTTGAACATCCCGATAATTGTGCAGCCGAACCACACAGATCGTTGCCTCGTCAGATTGATTTCGCATAAATCTATCATCGCTGGGCAGTTTACCAAACAAGGTCAATCCGGTGTCGGGATCTATCCGGCTCAACCGATCTTGTTTGATCCTTTCGCGATTCAGAAAATCGGCTAGTGCGCCAGTAAACCCGCCAATAATGACAAAGAAGCCGGTCCGAAGAAGCCAGTTTTCATCGCTTTGCGCAATGTCTTGGACTGTGTCCAGCGGCATGAAGGGGCCAAGCAGAAGCGCGGCAACAAGACCGGCCAGCACACCACCTGGGATTTTAAAGATCATCGCTGCCAGCGAAATTGGCAATATCATCAAATAGGGCCAGGACAGTTGGGTCCCCCCGGTTTCATAGACAAGATAGGCAACAAGCGGAAGGCATAAGCAGACAACGGCCAGACTGATGATTTGCGTCACCAAACCACCAATAGGAGTAAAAAGGGATTTTATCATAATTATGACCCCTTTGAATTGCAGGGCATGCCCAAACAAAGTGGCAATTCTTAAAAGAACAGACGCAAAAAATGTTGGTGTGCCCAAGAATTTTGAAAAATGAGGGCGTGAGCCCGATTGCTTACAGGCTACTTAGGGGGATTAGCGGCCCTTTCAACCTGGAAGGGTGGAGAGTTTTTTGAAATTGTGAAGATCAATATAAAATTATTCAATATTTTCAAAATCTTATTAAAGACTCAATATATGTAATAAAATTTTTGTGACGTTCACCAGAACGCAATTTTATGGTCAGGCGAACATCTGAAACTGGATTTCACCAAATTTGTTAGATCAAGACGGATGCTGCAGGTCAGAGGGCATTCTTAGCGAATGTTTCCAGTTGCGCATCCAGGGTTTTCTTGAAGGCGGGGCGGGCCAGGCATCTGTTCAGATAGGCCACAAGGTTGGGATGGTCCTGCAGGATTGGCTCCGCCTGCACGCCACGCAAAACGGTCGCCATAATGATATCAGCCACGGTGAACCGGTCCACCAGCCAATCACGCCCTTTCATCCAACCGGATAAGGACTTAAGGCGTAATGACAGCAAGTGTTCGGCATGGGGGCGGAACCCGGAAATCCAGGCCTCCCCCGCGTGAAAGGCGGCGGGCAGGATAAGATTATCAACTTTGGGCTCTATTGAATTCAACGCGGCGATGACCCAGGCTTGAATGTGAGCGGCCTCCTGCTTCGACTGGGGGGCAAGTACCTCCGACAGGCTTGCAATATGCAACACGATCGCGCCGGATTCGAATAATTCAACGGTATCATCGCGATAGGCGGGGACCTGACCAAAGGGTTGCCAGGCACGATAGTCGGCATGATCCTGCGCGCCGTCTGACAATAGATGCAGGTCATAATCCAACCCGGCTTCGGCCAGGGCCCACCGGGGGCGAATATCTTTCACATAACCCTGGGCGAAGGGCGGAACCCAGGCAAAGGCGCTGATCGTGATGGTCATGGGAATTTCCTTGGCGTGAAAGGGTCAGTCAAACCGGACGAGTTCTTCAAACCCGCCCCACATCATGCGCATCCCGTCAAAGGGCATGTTTTTGGGCATATCCTTCATACGGGGGTCTTCCATCATCGCCGCGAATCCCCTTTCGCAGGTTTCCTGATCCGGCCATTCCATCCAGGAAAACACGACGGTTTCGTTTTCTTCCTTCTTAACCGCCATGGGGAAGGAGGTAACCGTGCCGTCTGGAACGCTATTGCCCCAGTTTTCGCGCATGGACAGACATCCATAGGATTTGAAGATCGGCCAGGCCTCCTCCGCCATTTTTTTATAGGCCGCCTTGTTTTCGGTCGGGACGGCCAACAAAAAGCCGCTGATATAGGTCATCTCCCTGGTCCTTTCTGTCTTTGGCGGCCAATCTACCGCCGCTGCAATGATCAGGACGAAAGGCTTTGCCCAGCCCTGGATGTGTGAAATCTCAATGGACTGCCCCTCCATCGACGGATAGAAACGGTCCTGACTGTGTGTCTGGTAAGTCCTATAACTTGACATATACGTTGATGTCAACGTATATATTGGAATGACAATGGATGATGATCTTCCCCTCTCAACAACACTTGAAGTACGGGACCGCTGCCTGTGCCTGTATGTCCAGCGGGCGGCCCGAATGCTGGCCCGCCGCTTTGACGAGGCCCTGCGCCCCCTGGATATTACCAATGGCCAGTTTTCCCTGCTGATGTCGCTGAACAGGCCAAATGGCCCCCGGATCAGCGACCTTGTGCCCCTGCTTGGCATGGACCGCACCACCCTGACCGCCGCCCTGAAACCGCTACAGCGGCGCGGATTGGTGACGGTTCAGCCGGATGAAAAGGATGCACGCGCCCGTCGCTTAACCCTGACCGATGCCGGGCGCGACACCCTGAAGGCCGCCCTGCCAATCTGGCGCCGCACCCATGACGCGGTCGATCAAATGCTGCACCAGCCCGACGGCACCACCTTGCGCCAAGACCTGATGGCCCTTGCCCAACCGATCCCGTCAGCGGAAATAAAGGAGTGATATTTAGAACCTAATAGTAACTATAAAATTGAAAAACTATGCAGATCGTTTTTGGGTATTTTGTTACATTGTCAAAATCAAGAATCAGCATAATAATAAATATCATCATTAAGGTTCAAGGAATCAATAATGGACGTTGATAGTGAATCGTCACCAATAATTGATGCATTTATTCGATTGCTAAGATTTATAGCAGTACTTAATGGCGGTGGAGTGGCAGTTACTATTAGTGCAATCGGAGCGACTGCGCAGAATGGAAAAATTGAAAATTGTTTGGCGTTACCTCTAGGGTTCTTTACTTTAGGACTTATTACAATATTATTATATTGCATAAGTAATTTCTTCCAAGCTGTGAGCAAAAGCAAGAAACTGGGTCCGATAGTTGGCCTCCCAACTTGGGTCACAAGCAATTGGTTTCAGGTTCTTACGGGGTGGTTAGCAGTGATATGCTTTGCTCTCGGATGTGCTTCGAGCGTGTTAGTAGTTGCTATCGCTTAACATTAAAGACCTTTAAACCAAAAACCTTGGTGCGGGCGGCCGGACTCGAACCGGCACGGGCTAAAGCCCGAGGGATTTTAAGTCCTGCGCCAGTCTGTTCCCGACAGTTCCCACGCCGTCCTTAAGGTATGAAAACAATAGATTTTTAGAGTATCCCTTGGGGAGAGCGCTCCCTTAAAATCCCTTAAAATCTTTGCACGATTACACAAGAATTACACAGGATCACTTTGTGGCTTTGGGGCTTAGTTTCGCTTCTCGCGCCTCTGCCATCCGGGCCATTCCCTCTAGGCTCCTAGCTATATCCATACCCATCTGCTTCACGTCCTGGGACATAGCCGTATTCGTCAGGGCTCCCCGTCGCAATTTCTTGGCTGTCTCCCGGCACTGTGCTGCTGTAAGCATAAGCGCTACCTCCTATGTCACCGTGGATAAATTCAATAATTACACTCACTGTGGATGCAACGCTGCAGGATGTCGCGCGGCATCGGGGGGTTGGTCCCGGCCCCCACCAGGGATTTAGTATATGGACGTCGAGGGTTTGTTTTTGGTGTCTCTCAAATCGTACTTTCAGGTTAGCTAATGTATCGGCCGATTGGTCGTTGTCGCGCTAATCTCGCCAATTGCTCGGATCACACCTTTCCAAACGGTAACACCGTCCATGTCGCCAGAAACCAGGCATCTATCCGCTCTCATGGCAGCTTCTATGGCAGCGTCGTCCCCATGCTGGTCTATGAGTAATTTTGCGGTGCGGTAGATGTCTATTGGTTCCATTTTCAGCAAGTTTTCATTTTTGATCTGCTTGCAATTAATAAGCTTCCAAAAGGGCGCGGCGCTTCACATCGTATTCATCCCTTGAAATCAGTCCATCGTCGAAAAGCTTTTTTAAATTTGCTAGCTTACTACGGAGTAGGTTCGGATCGCTGTCGCTAGCTGTCGGACTATTGAGTCCATCCTTTATATTGAGAAAGTCTGAAATTGGACTCGCTGAGTCGGATGGAAACAAAGCTTTGAAGTACTGTGTTCGCTTGATTTCTAAGTTCGCCTCATTGGTGCTAGAAAGAATTGATTGTTCCTCGTATGTATATGCTGAAGACCCTGCTGTTAGATCAAAACAATAATATCCAGCACTAGATACAGAAGCACCTCTCTTACCAACAGACAATTGTCCAAGCATAGCATAGTCGAAGACAAGCACAGGTCTTGCATTGTAAGCAGATATGCCAAGGACCCTTGATCTAACATCAAGATCAACATTCTGGCCAAACATTGGAATCCGCATTGACGATGGCAAAACACTATCCCCAAGACGCAAATTCGTTTTTTCAAACTTTAGTAGTGAAAGAGCCTCTTTATTAAACACAGCCTCAATTTGTTTTCTGTCTTCATATGGTACTCCTTCAAATTCGATGTCTTCTATAGAAAAGTAATCGCCCACTTTCATTGACACAGAAAATGGAAGGATCACATCATCTGTTTTTGGCCAAATTTCTGTAAATTCGAGAGTTTGTAATAAACCATCAGGAGTTTTTCGAGAATCCATAGTACCTAAAAATTGAGACTTTGAACGACCTGAGCCTCCTGTAGTTCTTTCTCGAATAGTGGATGAAGTAATAATTGAAAAATTAGTTTTTAGGAATGTGTTTGGACTTACATGGATCTCCCCTTGGTATTCCTTTGGGGGGCACTCATTTGGCTGGATTTGTCCAAGCTCAGGGATTCTTTGTTGATAATTCATCACTGGCACGGTCTTACAACCTGTTGCCAATAAGACTATCCCTAAGCACAAAGCTTTCTTTGATTTTAACATGAGGTCTATGTCCCCTTGACTCCCAGCACATCTCTATGCTGCGTGACGTTTTGAATGTCTGTCAACGTTGTGCATGACTGGCTATTACCGTCTTATCATATGCAATTTGATTTTTCCCCACCTTTGTCAGTCGATAGCCTTTGAACCGCCCCATAGTCAGGCGATCCAGCAAACCAGCCCTGCATAGGGCCTCGATATCAAGGAACGCGATATCTGCTAGGCCACTGGCATGGACGATAGGAGCAACACCACCGGCATGGATGCGGCGCAAGATTGCGACGTGGTGCGGGCCAATCGGCGGGACTAGATCGTCTCTGGACATGGCATGTGTCGGTTAGTGTGAGAAAGGCGCGTCTGATTTGGGAGCAGACTCCAGGCTATCAATTCGAATATGTCCTTTGATGTCTTACGGGCAAATTTAATTCAATCAGACAAACGTAGATTTTACGATAGGACTTCCGCGCATGAAGTGGTTTCGCAATGTCCCCATTCTAAGGACTAACGTATAAAAAGATGCGTTTTGCCAAAGTATTGTGATGATACTCACTATCAGAAAATCCATTTGATATATCACTACGTAAAATCGTATAAGTCTTAGAATTTTCGTTTTAACACAATCATTGATAAGTTTTTCTCGTGTAAGTTTCGTGTGCCATGAAATTCAACGCGCCATAGAATATGTCCAACGAACAACGTCCGAAACTAAAACATGATGGGGATTTCTAAGTGTCCAAACTCAACTTAAAGGCGTTCTGGAAACGTCATGAGATCGTTACCGTTGCTTTAGGCATAGTGTTTTTATTCGCTTGGCTTGGAGTCTACGAAACCGGCGGCACCAAGTATGCTCACCTGCATCTTATTTACGTGCCGATCATCTTGGCAGCTTTTAGGTATGAATGGCAGGGAGGGTTAATTGGGGGACTTATCGGGACAGCGCTGATGGGTCCTTTAATGCCACTAGATGTTGCCCTTGGGCAGCCCCAGCCACTCGATAACTGGCTATCTCGGGGGCTGTATTTAACGGGCTTTGGAGTTGTTATCGGCCTACTTCATCAAACACTTATGAAGCGTCAAAAAGAAATCTTTCGGATCTCCAATTATGACCCAATCACTGGTTTACCGCTGTTTGAGTCCTTTCGCAGGGAGTGTGAGACCGCGATTGGCGGCGATTCAGGAAAAAATGAACATGCCGTTATTAATTTGTCATTTGTGAACGCAAGCGAAATACAATCCTCCTTTGGGTCTGCGCTTTTTGAAGATGTCATTCGGGCAAGTGCAAAGCGGATTATCGAAGTGTTGCCTGCCGGTTACTTTCTTTCTCGTGGCGGTCAAGATCGGTTTTTCCTCTTGGTGCATCATGCTGACGCGATATCAGCGTCGAAGATTGGACGTGACCTAATGGCGGCTTTTGATCAGCCTGTAGATGCAAATGGAGTACCAATCCAAATAAGCATCGCCGTTGGTCTGGCCTGTTTTCCTGAGCATGGGAAGGATGTCGAAGAACTAATCAGGGCTTCTCACTCAGCCATGAACGAGGCATCTGCAAACGACCGTAGTATTCATATTTTCGACCGGTCTTTGGATGAATCTTTACGTGAAAATTTAAATCTACTTTCCGAACTGGGCCAAGCTGTAGTCAATGGTGACATTGTTTTCTACGCTCAGCCAAAGGTTTGGTTGGAGTCGAACCAATTTGCTGGTGCTGAATTACTCGCTCGCTGGCATCACCCGAAACGGGGTTTCGTCCCTCCAGGTCAATTCATACCTATTGCAGAGCAGTCACGATTGGTAAGTGCCATCACACGATCCTGCCTGACTGCAGCAAAAGTTTACATTGAACGAGGAACAAAAATACTCGGGCACAATGATTTCCGCATTGCCATCAATGTGTCTGGCGACGACTTATTGGATGCAAACTTTCCAAACGACCTTGCAGCCACCTTTAGCAATAACGAACGACTTCTTCAGCAGCTAGAGCTTGAAATCACTGAAACCGCTATTGTTAAGGATTTCGACACAGCGATTCCTATGTTGGAGACAATTCGAGAGATGGGGGTTCATGTAGCCATCGATGACTTTGGTACAGGTTATTCTTCTCTAAAGTATCTTAGTGAAATACCCTGTGATACGCTTAAGATAGATCAATCATTTATTCGTGACGTACAAACTTCCCGCAAAAAAGAGTGCCTTGTGCGTCATACGATAGATTTGGCGCATGATTTACAAATGAGAACCGTAGCCGAAGGCGTTGAATCTTTTGAAAAAGCAGACTGGTTGCTCGCAGCGGGGTGCGATATTGCCCAAGGTTATGCATATGGTAAACCAATGGAAATAGATGCTTGGGCCAATTGGGTCGAAAGCAAAACGCCCCCGGTGTGATCCAGGGGCGATGCTAGCTCCTATACAGTTCTATGAGAGTGCGGCCCTGCTGGCTTTGATCTTTCCTCCCTCGAACGTTTCCAGCTTTTGATACCTGGAGAACCCGATGTTCGTGTCTTTCCCAACAAGGGCGGCAAGAGTGGAAGTTACACGGGATGACAGGTTCATCAACTCTTGTTCATCTGTCGTTAGCTGGACGTTTTCAGGGTCACGGCGGGGCGTCCCGTCATGTAACCACTTATGCAGAATAATGGCCTGGACATATGCCCCCTCAAGCGTGGTGGCTGGAGTGTCGGTAATCAGGAAGTCTAACTTTCGTTCCTGGTCCATAAGAGCAAAGGCGCGGCGGTTTAGATCGGTGATCCCTGTTGAGTCTTCCAATTCCTTACGCAAAGCCTTGCGGCGTGTGAAGTCGGAAATCATCCTGTCGTAGTTTGCTGTCTTGCGGGCCTTCTTTTCAGCGATCATATACGGGCTGCCAATCCAGATATCCGATAACGCCTGATCCCGAACAGACTCAATTTGCGATACTGACTCTACAAAAATCTTTCGCTGCCCATGCGGGTCAAGTAGTTCCGTTACGGCATAAGCATCTGTCGTCCGGCGCAATTCATCTTCGATAGCGCCAGATTTCTTGAACAATGCCCCGGCCTCGGAGATTGCGCGGCGGCTCTTTTCCAGCCAAGCGATATGAGGATCCGATATAAGGGCGGGCGCGGCTCCAGCGGTTGCGGTAACAGCGACGGCGGCGGCGGTGCCCATAAGGGCGCGGCGGCGGGTAATGTTTTGCATGGTCAAATCTCCTGTGTTGCGGGAATGGATGCGCGGATCATCAGCGCGACGATCAGCAATCGGTTGGTTTCTTGGTCTGTGAGGGGTTGCCCCGTTGCGGCCTTTGCCAGCGCTTCCGATGCTTCCAACAATTCGGCGGGGCTGTTGAATGTCAGGGTGATAGTGGTCATGGCCTTACCATCCAGCGGCGGCGGCGTAGTATTGACGGCCCCGGTATCCGTTGGTGCGTTGGGTCGGGGCTTTGGTGTTGCGGGCCTGAATTCGGAGAAGCGTTGCATCGGCGGAAAAACCGTCACATTCGCCACGGTTTTCGGCCCAAGCCTGAGACATTGCCCCGGCGATATATGCGCGGGCGGTGCCACCGAAAACGCGGGCGGCCATGCGGGCGATGCTCCAGGCGCGATCCATAACGGCGCGACGGGTTGCGGTGCGGGCGCGTGCTGCCTTTTCGGCGGGTGTCGCATATTCTGCCTCGATAGCGGCGAGCATGGCGGCTTGGATGCGATCTGTGTTGAGATACATGGCGGCGTTCCTTGTTTTTGCCTCTTTCATGACTTAATATAGGTCACAGACGAACCTTATTCAACCTTTTTAATTCACGAAAGACCTAAAAAACGTCATGGCGATATCGAAAGAGCAAATCAGGGCAGGCCGCGCCCTGGTCGGACTGACAGCAGGCGACCTAGCGGAAAAGACAGGGCTGGGCCTATCGACTATCCAGCGAATGGAGAATCGCGGGACCGGCTCCAGCACAATGGCGAACGTCGAGGCGGTCCAAGCGGCTCTTGAAAAGGAAGGTGTTATTTTCCTGCCAGCGGATCAGAATATCGACGGCGGTGCGGGTGTGAGACTCAGAAAGGACTAAAGAAAATGGGAGATTTTATCGACATTGAAGACCCGCTTTATAATGCAGAGCAAGTTCAGTTCAAAATTTGGCTCAATCTTGTCAATATATCAGGGACCGGATTTGCTGCCAGTGAAGTGAGTATGGGGACTATTTGGGCAATTGAACCGATATTGAAGTCTCTGTCTGGGAATGAACGGCTTGAGATAGTCGCCTGTCTTTCGGATTTAGTGGATGAATTGCGCGCGACTGAACCAGAAGAAATTGACCACGACAATCTGACAAAGCGGGCACTCTTTTTTAATGAAGAGAAATAAATCGCGCGCGTATTGATATGTCGAGTTTATCCCCGAGAACGGGGGCGGTGCAGGGGTGAGGCTTAGGAAGGGTTAATATTTTTATACTGCTTTTTTGGGGTGCTTGGATGCCAATCAACCTCCGAAATGCAATAATAGCCGCCCGGTAGAAAGGACAACTTAATGAAACGAGCTATGAAGTATCTCGGCGGAGTTGTAGTGCTTTTTCTGGGGCTATCAATAATCGTATCCAAATTCTCTGAAACGGTTACAATATACGACTGCACCGGTACATACACTTTACACGAAGTTTCCTCACCTCAGGTCTTTTCTGTGAGGCTTCACGATTACCGTTGGTGGGTTGGTTTATGGTCCGACACTGACGGCATGGCTTGGGTTGAGATGCCTAATTCTGGTCCATGGTTATACCTCGATGGAGAGGAGTCTTCCATAGCGTGGTATTTTAGGGATAGTACTTATTTTGGGAGTTTTTCAACAATATCGAGAACAGCTAGGTTTTCTAGTGTACGTGGGGCCCTTGAAGGTTCGTGCGTGCCGCAAGTGTAGATGTGAATTCTAGGATTCAAAAAAAATGAAATTAATTGGTATGATTATCGGCCTCTCGGCAGTACACCTTGTTTCCTTTGACGCTCACGCAATAGAGCTTTGCAACGTCCCTGAGTTGATTGAAACAATGGTAGGAAAGGATGGGCCCTTAGAAGGATGCCAATCTGGTGATACCATTCACATGCAAATCAACAGTGGACTTGTTTCTCCTGCGACGGTTTCCGCTCGTTACTGTGACTTCTCCCAATCGATCATAATTGAGCAAGCACCAACCCCAAATCTGTCACATCTTGTTTGCTCATATGATTGGAAATGGGCGAAGCACACACCAAGAACGAAACATCCCGATTACAACTAGATTGACACCACACCCAAATTGACAAGATCGGGTTTCGTGAGCATATTCGGACTTGAGCCAGTCAGGACTTCCTGCTTGGGGAATTGGACCCCTTGTTGACGGAAGGCCGCGCTGGCTCTTTCCATGTCTGACAGACCTTTAGTGCGATTTGGTTGTCGCGGTGTGAGGCACCCTTGCGCGCGCGTTGTGACTTCAGATAAACCTTCAGGGCTTAGGATATAGGGGCCTGAATATGTGGGCACTATACCGTGTCTCGGTTTCCCTCGACTTCGGCAAATATCCGGTTCACTTCCTCTATAACTTCCTCCGGCGTCGTTTGGTGGCCGGGGGTTGTCTTTGGGTCGCATACCGTCATTCGAGGATCGTAAACACCCAACCGATCTGACAGAGCGTCGAGCGGGTTTCTCATATTATCGTGCGGCATGGTCTTTCCTTTCCGGTAGTGTCTGCGCTGTTT
>PAQY01000004.1 GCA_002709955.1 Rhodospirillaceae bacterium | reverse complement strand
CCGGTTTCCGCCAACACTTTCGTGATCGCTGCCGTCAACGTCGTCTTACCATGGTCAACGTGACCAATCGTGCCGATGTTGCAATGCGGCTTCGTACGCTGGAACTTTTCCTTACCCATGTTCTCCGCTTCCCTACCGTTTGCGACCGATCCGGATCGCTGATGACCATTGCCTTGCGAAAACCCGCGACAGGCACCCTTAACCAACTGTTCGGGCCGACCAATTGCGCCGACTTACTGGAGCGGGTGAAGGGAATCGAACCCTCATAGCCAGCTTGGAAGGCTGGAGCTTTACCATTAAGCTACACCCGCAAAAACCATAGCCACAGGGCCAAGTCTTTTGCCCTATGACACCGTCCATCACGACATATCAGCCAGCCTATAGGGTCACTGCCCATCAGGCGCTCGTCGGTGGTGGAGGGAGTTGGATTTGAACCAACGTAGGCATAGCCAACGGATTTACAGTCCGTCCCCTTTAACCACTCGGGCATCCCTCCACGATACCGACGCAGCCGTGTCGCACGGCGAAACGGGGTTTAGTGTTCCCTCCCGTTCTTGTCAACGGACAATATCTGGAAAACATACGACTATTCTGACAGGCGGGCCCAAGAGGCTGATCCTATTTCGTGATATAGGCATATTTTTGTATCCTGCCATCTTGCCGCAGCGCAGACTTCATCGTATGAGCCAAGACATGACAAAACATACCCGTTCCAAAGGCCCCGCCAGAGATGCACGCAAGACCGGGCATTCTAACACCATGGCCAGACGCGAGTCCGGCCCTGATCGCACACCTGTCGGCCCAAAAGTAAATCGCAGCAAAGAGGACAGAAAAGGCAGCCCAAAGGCCGCAGGCGGCAATCGCTATTGGCTGACGGGAACCCATCCTGTTCTGGCGGCTTTGGCAAATCCGGAACGCCGGATCAATCGTTTGCTGGCGACAAAAAATGCGTTGGAAACCGTCCTGGCGGCGGCGGAACAACGAGACATCACGCCCGAACTGGTCGAACGCAGCGAAATTGAACGCCTGACCGGTCCGGATGAAGTTCATCAGGGACTGGCCATAGATGTCTTTCCCCTTGAGCCCCTGGCGCTGACCGACCTTCCCGACGCCCAGCAAGGCCATCCGATCCTGATCCTGGATCAGGTGACAGACCCCCGCAATGTCGGGGCAATTTTAAGGTCTGCCGCTGTTTTCGGGGCGGTGGCGGTCGTCGTCCAGGACCGGCACGCCCCGCCGGAAACAGCCGTGCTGGCAAAGGCGGCCTCTGGCGCGCTGGAAACCACCCCGCTAGTCCGGGTAGGGAATCTGGCCCGTGCAATGGCGGATATCAAGCAATTGGGATATTGGACTGTGGGGTTATCGGGCGCAGCACAGGAAACCTTGTCCGCCCTGCCGACCGACCGACCCATTGCCCTGGTTTTGGGCGCGGAAGGCGACGGCATGCGCCGGCTGACCGAAGAGGCCTGTGATAAAATTCTGAAAATCGCCATGCGCCCGAACGCCGTTGGGTCCCTGAATGTTTCCAATGCGGCCGCAGTCGCTCTTTTTGCCGCTGTAAATTCACAGACACCGCAATAGAGGATTGATTTTCACCGCCAGCAAGGATAGACCCCATCCGAATAGTCGTGAAAGCGCTATGGGCCGGATTAGCTCAGCTGGTAGAGCAGCGGTTTTGTAAACCGAAGGTCGCGGGTTCGACTCCTGCATCCGGCACCAAATTTCTTTTGAAATCAATGGGTGCAGCGTCCCATTAAGGGTGCCCCAGCATACTTTGTGCCCAACAATTTTGATAATTTTTACAACCTTTCTTTTTAGAATCTGTTTCAATGCACATTCTTCTGGCGAATTGAGCAGGAAAAGAGACTCCCTTGCACCACCCCTCAAGGCGCATCCGCGCCATTTTTGCCATTGCCGTTACGCTTTTATTGCTCGCGCTTGCGCTGTTGCATGTGCAAGTCACAGATTTCAATGGTTTCACACGCGCCCCTTTTCTGAGCGCCACGCCATTGGTCCTGGTTCTGCTTTTGCTGACCACCGCCCTCGCAACGCATCACAAGCACCACCTTCATATCAGGATGTCCTCTCCTTTCAAAAACGGGCGTCCTCTGCACCCAGGTAAAATCACGAAAGAGGCAAAATGGAGCAGGGTTGTTCCATGCGTTATTGCAGGTCTTCTGGCCCTGTTGGGACTGTTGGTCCTGTCCCATCAGCAGGGCGGTGCCCCCTTCCGTCTGACTGTTCCGGTCTGGCAATTCGGAACCGCCATACCCTTAGCGGCCGCCCTGAGCCTTTGGTGGGGCAGAAAATTCTATACGGACCGCCTGCGATCCATCGCGGGGGTGAGACAGGCACTGAAACAATTTCCGCGCACCGCATTTTACGTCGCGACATCCCAGGTAATTACCATAATCTGTCTTTCTCTGTGTCTGCGCGCCTATGGCGCTGATGTCGATTTCACCATCCTTTTGGCAGGCGCATCGGTGGTCTGCTTCGCCGCGTCGATACCGATTGGGGTGAACGGCTGGGGCCTGCGTGAGGTTGCAGCGCTGTATATCTTTGGCATCGTCGGGGTCAGCCCTGGTATCGCGGTCTTCGCTTCCCTTACCTTGGGGCTGGGGCTGGCACTGGCGTCCTTTCTGATCCCAGCACTGTTCCAGGCGACACCGCGCGAAACAATTGAAGATAAAACAGAACCAGATCCTTGTCCGCACCCGGATGGGACACGCGCGGACCCCTTCAGCATCGGTGTCGCGCGCAATACAAGAACTGCGTCCCTGGTCCTGGGGTTTGGTCTTCTGGCCGCGATCTTGCTGTTTTTCCAGTTTCAGATAACGCTGGGTGGATCAACCATCACCCTTAACCTGGCAGACCCTATTGCCCTGGGGTTTCTTGCAATGGGTATCCTATTCTTGGCTTTCAGGGTGAATGCGATGATCCGTTTACCGCGCCTTGCCTGGTGCTGGCTGGCGGGAATGACGATCATCCTTGGTCTGATATTTCTGATCGGCGTTCAGGAATTTGGCGTGACATCCTGGGCGCTGACAAACCGTCTTGCCGGTTGGGTCGTACTGATGGGATATGCGGCCTGTGGCGCAGCGATAATCACCCTCTTCGGCGCGGTTGGCCGCAAAAGACTGGTCGAAACCTTTCTGGCGGCAACCCTATCCGTCATTGTTGTGCATATGGGCGCACGGTTTGGCTATGCCACCGGCCTTCTGGACACCCAACCACCGTTCAATTTTGAAGGATATGCCGCCAACAGGAACAGTTTCGCCTTTCAAACCCTGATTGTGCTGGGCCTTTCCATCGCGGTCCTGAAACCAAACAGGCAATTGCCCAGCGCCCTTCTTACAACCGCAATAACAATGCTGCTTTTCGCAATTTTGCAAAGCGGTTCCCTGACCGGCATATTTACCGCAGCGATCCTGTTGTTAATTTTGGGATTCCATTTCTGTTATCATCGACGCCGCCTGCTGATCGCAGCGATCGTCGCCCTGGTTCTTTGGAAGGCGGGGAATGCCCTTGCGACCGAAGCCGTCGAGTATATTTTGAGTATCTGGTCACCGGCTGAACCGCGCGACAGGCGGTTTCATGCCATCACACAGCTGATTTTTATTGAAAGTTCCATCGCCGCGCGATTGCAGTCCATCCAGGCCGCCCTGCACACCTTCCTGGACCATCCTGTATTCGGGGCGGGTCTAGGATGGGGACTTCATTCCATAACAAGCGCCCAGGGCGATAAAATTCTCATCCATTCAACCTTTATGTGGATTCTTGCCGAAGCCGGTCTTGTCGGCTTTATCGGTGCCTTTTGGTATCCGTGCCTGGTTCTGGTCCCCAAGATCAGAACCCTGCTGTCCCCCTATTCAAATCCTGCCCGGAATACCCCCATCAAGGCAGCAATTGGTCTTTGGGCCTTTGTCCTTGTTATTGTCTTTGGCCTGTTCAGCATTACCCATGAGATCGGGTATCAAAGACTGCTATGGCTGATGATCGGTGCGGCCTGTGCAATCCCTCTTGGCAGCCGCCGTGCTGATCGCGATCAGAAAATATCCGATACCTCAATGCGGCCAGTCAAAACATAATATGCGACCGCCGAAATCTCGTAACTCAAGATACGCCAGCGAGACAGGGCACTGACCGTTGGCAGGAAGTCTGTCGCGCCAATCGCCGGGGCGGACAGGACCCCGGCAGGCCAAAAGAGGACCCGGGGAAAACCCGCCGCCCGCAAGCACGCAATCGCGCGCCGGGCGTGAACCATATCTGTGACGGCATAAACCCCCGCCCATCCATTCTGTTGTAGGACAGCAAGGGAATTCACCGCGTTTTCCCATGTATTTATAGAATTCTTCTCCCTGTAAATTCTGTCTGGAAAACCTTTCGAGGTCAGGAATTCTGCGATGGTGTCCGCTTCCGATACCCCCTTCCCGTGGGGCGTGCCGCCGGTAATCAGAAGGGGCGCGCCCAGCTGCGTTGCAAGCCGCGCACCCTCAAACCCGCGCGTCAGGGAATTGCCGCTGGGCCAGACATTGCCGTGATCATCTGCGCCCAACCCACCGCCAAATACCAGCACTGCCATATTCTGCGGCGGCTGTGACGCATTGATCTCCTGTGGCACCACAGCCCAGAATTCCGTGGCGACCCTGGAAGACACTGGCAAGGACAGCACAAGAAGAAGCAGGGCCGACAGTTTCAACAACAGATTGCCGCGCCGCCACCCCTGTCGGATGCACAAAAACAAGACCCCCAGAAGCACGCCCCAAAGAGCCAGATTCGGAAGAATATCAGCGCCGAATGATTTCATTCCCTGCCCTTATTGAATGATTGTGCTCTCAATGGGTCCCGATACAGGCGGGGGCGTATTGCCCAACCGCCTGAGAAAATCCTGTTGCGCCGCCAATTCCTGGCGTTTCAGACGAATGAGTTCCCGCAACTCCGGATACGCGCCTTCTGATCCCTGGACCGCCGCACGATAGGCATCCTGTATTCCAGCACGGGCCGCAAATTCACGGGCCACAGCATTGTAATCATCCGGGGCAGCAGGCGTGCTGCCATTCTGTGCCATATCCAGCCATCGATCCACGGCGCGGACATCCAATCCGGTCGCCGGGTTTTGCCGGGCATTTTCCATCAAAGCCGACGCGACATTGTATTGCGCCGCGGGCAAACCATTCTGTGCCGCTGCGATCAGCCAATCCATCCCCTGCGCCCGATCATTGGGATCCGTGGAGCGCCGCAATGCAAGACCAACCAGGTTCCGCGCCTGAACGTCGCCGTCCTGGGCCAACAGGCGCAATTTGGCCAGGACATCCAACCCACCCCCGGCATTCAGTTCCTGGCGCAAGGCCTGCACGGTATCCCCCGGCTGTAAGACAGGATCAGAGGCGACCGCAAGCGATGGGGCGGGCTCTGTCGCCGGAACAGGAACCGACAGGCCCGCCAGCGCGTCCTGTGCCAATTGCGCCCGCCGGGCCGCATCCAGGGACCGCGCCAGGGCGTCGCGCTGATCCGCCGCCCCGGTCGCCCCCAATGCCGTGGCCCGGACGAACCAGAAATATGCCTGATCCAGGTCCTTGGAAACGCCATAGCCATTGGCCAACATCCATCCCAGATCCAGGGCCGCGGGTGGATAGTCCTGTTCCGCCGCAGCGCGCAGCCACCGAACAGCCTGAAAATCATCCTGCCCGACACCATCGCCAGATTCATAGGCCAGCCCTAACTGGTACTGAGCCTGTGCCTGCCCGGACTCAGCCCCCGCCTTCAGGGTGGCGATATCCGCCGCGTATCCTGTAGCCCCGATCCCGAAAAGGAGGACGAACACAGACACGAAACACAGATTAAACAGATGGGGCATAGCTTTCATGGCGATGTTTTGACCCTTGGGCGACCCCATTGGCAAGCCGATATCGGATGGACGCGGTTCCGAATCACAGCGTAGAGTGACTTGTGGTGAAATTCTATTGAGAAATTGAGGCTTTCATGGCTGAGGAAAAAAGCGGCGAGGAAGAAAACGGCGCTTTAGCCGCCGCCGCCAAAAGAGTAATTGGCAAGGCCAGCAACAGCAGCGCGGTCAACAAAATCTCTGTCGATATCACGGCGGTGCTGGGCTCCGCTGAAATGAAAGTCGCAAACCTGCTGAAAATCGGGCGGGGCGCGGTGATTGAATTGGACCGCAAGGTTGGCGACACCGTAGAGGTACGCTGTAACGGTATGCCGATTGGGCGGGGCGAGATCGTCGTGGTCGACGATCATCTGGCCGTATCATTTACCGAAATCTACAACAAATCCCAAATCGACGATTAGGCCATAATGAGGTGCGCGTATATTTGGGATCCTGATGAGTCCAAATAACGTACCACAGTAAGGTATCAGTTCAAAAAGGCACGGAATAACGCGGGGGGTATCATGCAATTCAGACCAACATGTGGAGAGGCGTTTGTACGGCTGTTGGAAGAGTACAGCGTCGACACGGTCTTTGGCATTCCCGGCGTGCATAATCTGGAACTGTATCGGGGCTTTGCGGGCAGTGCGATCCGTCATGTCCTGCCCCGGCACGAGCAGGGCGCCGGATTCATGGCGGATGGCTATGCCAGGGTAACGGGCAAGCCGGGCGTCTGTTTCCTGATCACCGGCGCGGGGGTGACAAATTGTGCCACACCGATCGGTCAGGCGTTCAGTGACAGCGTGCCCCTGTTGATCGTCAGCAGCGAAAATACCCGGGACACGCTGGGCAAGGGCATTGGCTGTCTGCATGAAATCACGGATCAGGCTGCTGTGACGCGCCCCCTTTGTGCCTTTTCTGAAACCCCGACGGATCCTGAAGAAGTGCCCGGTCTGGTGGCCAGGGCCTTTGATGTGTTTGAAAGCAAGCGGCCCCGGCCTGTGCATTTATCACTGCCCCTGGATATGCTGGCTGAGCGGACGCGGCTGCAATGGAGCCCCCATCCCGCCGCATCGAAACCTGAGGCGGAGTCTGAAGCCGTGGAAGAAGCGGCGATGTTGCTGGAGCAGGCGGAGCGCCCGCTGATCCTGATCGGGGGCGGGGCGCGCGGCGCGGCGCATCAGGTTCTGGCGCTGGCCGAACGCCTGGACTGCCCCATTTTGGGAACCATTCTGGGGCGCGATATCGTCCCGAATGATCATCCGCTCTCCCTTGGGGGGCTCTTGGTTTCCTCCATCGGGGACGAGATTCTGGCGGATGCCGATGTTATTCTGGCAATCGGCACGGAACTGTCGCCCAATAACAGTTACAGCGATGTGGTCACGCTGCCTGGAAAATTGATCCGTATTGATATTGATGCGGCGGAATTTGATGGCCGTCACCCCGCCACAATCGCCATTCGGGCAGATGCTGCGCTGGCAGCGGATTCTTTATTAAACGCATTGGGCCCTATGGGGGGCGAGCGTGACGGGGCCGGGCGGGTGCTGGCGTATAAAGGGCGTCCCTCAACGGGCTTCCTGCCGCATCTGGAAAAGAAACATCATGCAGTGCTGGATGAAATCGAAGGCGTTCTGCCGGAAGGGTCCATCCTGGTTGGTGACATGACCCAGGTGATCTATTCCGCGATCAATCACTTCAAAATCCCCAAAGGGGGACGGTTCCTGTATCCATCGGGCTATGGCACGTTGGGATATGCGCTGCCTGCGGCCATTGGGGCCAAGATTGGCGCACCGGATCGGACCGTTCTGGCAATTGCAGGCGATAGCGGGTTTTTATACACGGCCCCAGAAATGGCAGTCGCAGCAGAAGAGGGGCTGAACATTGTCGCCCTGGTCTGGAACAATCGGGCCTTGGGTCAGATCCGCGACGACATGGTCAACCGCAATATCCGCACTGTTGGCGTCACACCAGAACCACCGGAATTCGAACATCTGGCAAAAGCATTCCGCTGGTCCTATGCCAAACCCGGCAAGGTTTCAGAAATCGGCAGCGCCCTGAAAGCCGCTTTTGCCGCCAAGGGCCCGACATTGATCGAAGTCCAGGATGGGATTGAGGGGCTTTAGAAGGTTCGGTCAAATTTCGCCGATTTCATGGAATCCCCTTGCATTCCCGCCCCTTGCGCCGATATAAGGCGGCAGGAAGGCCGGCGGTGGACGGGCGCCTCGCCAACCCGGTCAGGTCCGGAAGGAAGCAGCCGCAACGAGATTTTCGCCCGGGTCGCTTAACGTCGGTCTTCCGCCTTCTCCCCCGAATTCAAGTCAAAAAAGTTGATTTCACAAAGCCGCCGAAGCGGTTTTGACGGTTGTGCGCAACCCGCCGCCTTGCGATGATGGGGGTATGAGCGATGATGACGACCCACCTTTTGAAACCGACGCGCCTCCCCCCGGTCCTGGCCTGGGTCTGGATGAGCCGCCCCAACCCGTGACACCGGCTGCGCCGCAGAAGGCCGACAGCAAGGCCTATCGTGTGCTGGCGCGGAAATACCGCCCGTCAAATTTTGATGAACTGATCGGACAGGAGGCCCTGGTCCGCACCCTGACCAATGCGATTGAGGCGGGGCGGATTGCCCAGGCCTTTATGCTGACCGGTGTGCGCGGTGTGGGCAAAACGACAACAGCGCGCATTGTTGCCAAGGCGCTGAACTGCATCGGTCCTGATGGTACAGGGGGTCCGACCGTGCATCCCTGTGGCGTGTGTCAGCATTGTGTCGGGATTGCTGAAGACCGCCATGTCGATGTCATAGAAATGGATGCGGCGTCGCGCACGGGTGTGGATGATATTCGTGAACTGATCGACGGGGTGCGCTATCGCCCGGTCTCAGCCCGCTATAAAGTCTATGTCCTGGATGAGGTTCACATGTTGTCCAAGAACGCGTTCAACGCGTTGTTGAAGACATTGGAAGAGCCGCCAGAGCATGTGAAATTTGTCTTTGCGACAACAGAAATCCGAAAAGTGCCGGTTACCGTTCTGTCCCGCTGTCAGCGGTTTGATCTGCGCCGGGTGCCGGTGGATCAGTTGGCGGCGCATTTCAAGGGCGTATCCCAAAAAGAGGGCGTGACGATTGAACCCGATGCGCTGGGCATGATCGCACGCGCAGCAGACGGGTCGGTGCGGGATGGCTTGTCGATCCTGGATCAGGCGATTGCTCTCAGCGCGGGGTCTGTTTCGACGGAACAGGTTCGCGACATGCTGGGCCTGGCAGATCGCGGCAGAATATATGATCTGTTCGATGCCACCATTCAGGGCGACGCCAAGACGGCGCTGTCATTGCTGGAAGAATTATACGGTGTTGGCGCCGATCCCGTCGTTGTGATCGAAGACCTGTTGGATATCACGCATTTTCTGACACGGGCCATTCTGGTGCCAGAAGCCCTGGACCGGCCAACCACGGCAGAACTGGAACGCACACGGGGCAAGGATATGGCCCAGCGCCTGTCGTTGCCGGTGTTGGCGCGCGCCTGGCAGATGCTGCTGAAAGGATTGGGAGAGGTACGCGCAGCCCCCTCTGCGATCCAGGCGGCGGAAATGGTGCTGATCCGGTTGATCCATGTGGCGGATATGCCGACCCCTGGGGATCTGGTCGCCAAATTGAAGGATTTCCAGCCAAGCACGGGTTCTGGTGGTGGTTCGGGTGGATCCGGTGGTGGTGGTTCTGGTGGGGGCGCTTCTGCGATGATGCAGCCAACCCTCATTCGGGGCGGGCGGGGCACTGCGGCGGTGGCACAGGAACAGGAAAGCCCTGCGATATCCGCGCAACAGGCAGATGCAGCTTTGCCAAAGACATTTCTGGATGTCGTCGCACTGTTTGAAGAAAAGCGAAAGGGCATTCTGGCCAGCAATCTGAAGCGCGATGTGCATTTGGTGCATTTTGAGCCAGGACGGTTGGAGTTTCGACCGGGCCGAAATGCCCCGTCGGACCTGCATGGGCAAATCGGCAAATTGTTGAGCGATTGGACCGGTACGCGCTGGGTGGTCAGTATTTCCAATCAGGAAGGTGCGATCACCCTGGCGGAGCAGGAGGCCCAGGCCGATCTGGACCGTCGAGGTCGCGCAGAAAAGGATCCGCTGGTTCAGGCCGTGAAAAAGGCCTTTCCCGGCGCACAGATCACCCGTGTGGCCGCGGCTGAAGCGGGCCTTTCTGCTGGCCTGGACGGTTTGGGTCTGGACGGGCAGGCAGGGGCGCTTGGCCGTCCCGATGACTTGCCAGAAGATCCCGACGCCCCAGATTTCTCTGAGTCGGACTATTTCGATCCGGAATACGATCTCTAACCATTGAAATGAGGGTATGATGAAGAATCTTGGTTCAATGATGAAGCAAGCCCAGGAAATGCAATCGCGCATGCAGGAAATGCAGGCCCAGATGGAAAATCTGGAAATGCAGGGCAGCGCCGGGGGTGGACTGGTCAGTGTCACGATCACGGGAAAGGGCGAGTTGCGCCGCCTGAACATTGACCCCAGCCTGGTTGATCCAACGGAAAAAGAGGTGATGGAAGACCTGATCGTCGCTGCCGTAAATGACGCGAAGGCAAAGGCGGACGAGCGGATGCGCGATGAAACCCAGAAATTGATGGGGGGATTGCAACTGCCACCGGGCATGAAGCTGCCTTTTTAAGGGAATGATGATTTTCCGTCATTCCCGCGAAAGCGGGACTCCAGAGCAGCCAGACCCGTTGGGTGCCGGTTGCCCTGGACCCCGGATCACGTCCGGGGTGACATAATGTCGGGCTGATCGTGGTTTCGATTGAGTTTTATGATCAATCTATAATAGGAAATCATGCAGGAAATAGAACGGCTTATCCAATTATTGGCACGATTGCCGGGGCTTGGTCCACGCTCCGCCCGGCGGGCCGCGCTGATGTTGATCAAGCGCAAGGAAAGCCTGATGCAGCCGCTTGCCGTGGCCCTGGCGGATGCGGCGGAGAAAATCCAGACCTGCAGTCGGTGCGGCAATCTGGACACAGCGCCGATCTGTTCGATCTGTACGGATCAGGGGCGCGACAGCGCGACCATCTGTGTTGTAGAGCAGGTCGCGGATCTGTGGGCGTTGGAGCGTACAGGCGTTTTTCGGGGGCGCTACCATGTATTGGGAGGCGTCCTGTCGGCAATTGACGGGATTGGGCCGGAAGATTTGAATATCGGCACGCTGGTGGATCGTGTTGGGCCGGAGTCTCCGGTCAAAGAAGTGATCCTGGCAACCAATCTGACGGTGGACGGGCAGACCACGGCGCATTATGTCACGGAACGATTGGAACAATCCGGTGTGTCTGTCAGCCGCCTTGCCCATGGGGTGCCGGTTGGGGGAGAGTTGGATTATCTGGATGATGGGACGCTGGCGACAGCGTTGAAATCAAGACAAGCCGTATAGGAAACCTGCCTTCTTATGACAGCTAAAAAGAAATTGATCTTCCTGGCCCAGATGGGGGCGCCTGGTCGATATGATCCGGCCATTTTCGCCAATCAGCCGGGCGGGGATAATGAAATCCTGTGGTTTGAACATATGCTGGCAGAGTTGGGCCTGCTGGACAAAATCACCTATGAGGGGCGGCGGATTTGCTATGGCGATCCTGTGCCGCATCCCTCTGAAGGGGATGCCTATGTCATCGGGGGCAGTTTTCATTCCGTGCATGACGATCTGCCCTGGCAGCATGACATCCGGGCCTGGTTGTATGCGATACGCAATGCGGGTCATCCGGTGCCGGTTTTTGGCGTCTGTGGTGGCCATCAATTGATGAGCCAGGTTCTGGGGGGAACGGTCGAAGGGCTCCCTGGTGAGCCAGCAATTGGCACCCTGCCGGTCAATCTGACTGAGGCGGGTCGCGACAGCTATTTATTCGATGGTGTTATCCCCCGGTTCAATTTTGGAAATGAAGAACATGTCAGCAGCGCCCCGCCGCAAGCTGTTGTGCTGGCGACTACACCCGATATTCCCAATTGTGCCCTGGATTATGGCCAGGGCTGGATTTCGGTGCAGTTTCATCCCGAAGCATCGGATCGATGCATGACTGAATCCTGGGGTCCTAAAGCTGCCACAATCGCAGATCATTATGCCCCCACACCGGACGCGCCGCGTCTGTTTTTGAATTTCTTGAAAGCCAACGGGATCCTGTGATTATGAAGAATTTTGCCGCTCGCTCAGCCTTTTTGGGGCTGATCTTGGTTGCCCAAACCGCCTCTGTCCAAACGGCCCATGCCCAAATGTCTTCCGTTCCAGCACCGGTCGCGGATACACAGATATCGGTCTATTCCGACGGCCTGTCGGTTGTTTCTGAACAACGCCGCGTTCTGTTGGGCACTGCGGGTCAGATGGTGTCCTTGCCCCATCTGCCGGACGCGCTGGATATGTCCAGCCTGTCGATTGCGATTGGGGCACAATCTGCAAACAGCATCACGATCCGCCAGGATACCCTGTCGCCGCAAGGCCTGTTGGCGCGGTCGGTGGGTCAGGAAATCAGTTGGCTGGTGCCGGTCGGAGAGTCCGGTGCGGAACGTGAAATCCGGGGTACATTGATAAATGTCGATGGCGGTTTGATTCTGAAAGTCGGGGATCGGTATGAGGCGATGCCGCCCAATGGTCGCCTGGCGCTGGATCGCCTGCCGGACGGCATGACGGGCGGCCTGGAAATTCAGGCGGAACCGAATGCGGACCTGTCTGGTGAACAGCCTGTCGATATACGCTATGTCACGCCCAACCTGTCGTGGTCTGCGGATTACACGGCGGTTTTGAATGCGGATCAATCCAGCCTGACCTTAAGCGGGCATTATCTGATCACCAATGGAACCGACCGCGATTATACTCAGGCGGTTCTGCGCCTTGTCGCGGGGGAAACGAACCGTGTTGCGCCCATGCGCAAGGAAATGCTGGTCCAACGGGCGCAACCGGCGGCAATGATGTCCGTTGCCCAGGATTCAGCTGCGGGTGGTCCCCCCAGGGAAGCAACATTGGGGGATGTGCATATCTATGATGTGCCCGGCGTCACCGATCTGCCGCGCGATTTGACGGTACGGCGCAGTCTGCAAGACCCCGTGACCCTGCCGGTCACGATGAAATATCGCCTGGACGGCAGTGGCATGGTTCATCCGGGACAACCCGGCACGGTGGAAGGATTGCGCCCCAGTGTCCGCCTGTCCTTTGAAAATGACAAGGATGGTGCGCTGGCCAAGGCACTGCCTGCCGGACCGGTCCGGGTTTATGGGGCTTTGGCGGAAGACGGGCCGACCGCGCCTGCGGTTATTCTGGGGGAAGACATGATTTCCCATCTGCCCATTGGGGCCACGGCGGAACTGTCGCTGGGCCAGGCCTTTGATGTTACAGCGGCGCGTAAGGTCATTTCCTATGAAACCACGGGCGTTGGCCAGGATCATCGGCCAGACCCTTATCGCGCGACCCATGAAATCACCCTGAAGAATGGTCGCGACACTGCCGTTGAGGTCACTTTGGTCGAGTCGCTATATGGTCAGAAATGGTCGATTTCGGATGC
Source organism: Rhodospirillaceae bacterium (assembly GCA_002709955.1). Taxonomy (GTDB): domain Bacteria; phylum Pseudomonadota; class Alphaproteobacteria; order UBA8366; family Aestuariispiraceae; genus Pacificispira. The sequence continues at coordinate 155,824 of PAQY01000004.1, read as the reverse complement.
GTCGATTGAACCGGAAGCCAAAGCTGCCGACAGCGTTCGCTGGATCGTACCCGTCCCGGCACAGGGGGAAACGGTGCTGACCTATACGGTGCGTGTGACACCATAATCGGTGGATCAAGTCTTTCCCGTTAGCCGTCACGTCGCTAGTCTGGCCCCATGAGCAAAGCGGCAGACACCAGCACCCAGATGACCCCGATGATGACCCAGTATCTGGGCATTAAGGAAGCGCATCCCGATTGCCTGTTATTCTATCGTATGGGCGATTTTTATGAGCTGTTCTTCGAGGATGCGAAGCAGGCTGCAGCGTCCCTGGATATCGCCTTAACAAAGCGGGGCCAACATCTGGGGGAAGACATCCCGATGTGTGGCGTCCCGGTGCATGCGGCTGAAACCTATCTGTCGCGCCTGATTAAAAAGGGCCACCGGGTCGCGGTGTGTGAGCAGACAGAAGACCCGGCAGAGGCGAAAAAACGCGGCGGGAAATCTGTCGTCAACCGGGCCATAGTGCGGGTCGTGACGCCGGGTACCCTGACCGAAGACACGCTGTTGGATGCCCGGTCCCATAATTATCTGGCCGCGCTGGCGCGCACGGCTGGCGATGGCTATGCCCTGGCATGGTGTGATATGTCCACCGGACAGTTGATGTGCCAGCCTGTTGAGGCTGCGGGCCTGGCCTCTGCCCTGTCACGGATTGCACCGGGGGAGTTGATTCTGGGCCAGAAGCTGGTCGCTGAAGACTCCCAGTTCTACGAGATGTTTCGGGAATGGCGGGATCGCCTGACGCCCTTGCCGGATTCCCGGTTTGATTCCACCAATGCCGAACGACGGTTGAAGGATACTTTCGGGGTGTCTGCCCTGGATGCCTATGGCGATTTTGATCGCGCGGAATTGGCCGCATTGGGGTCTTTGGTTGAATATCTGGACCTGACGCAGGTGGGCAAACTGCCCCGGCTGGAACCACCAATGCGCCTGGCAGTCGGGGCCTTGTTGGAAATTGATCCCGCAACCAGACGCAATCTGGAAATTACCCGCAGCCTGACCGGGGACCGGACGGGAACCCTGCTGGCGGCGGTGGATCGCACCGTGACGGGCCCGGGCGCGCGTCTGTTGGCGCAGCGCCTGTCTGCGCCCCTGACGGATCCGGGCGGGATTGGGGATCGGCTGGATGCGGTCAGTTTCTTTGTGGAAAATGAGGCCCTGCGCAATGATCTGCGCGACATTCTGAAGGGCGCGCCAGACCTGGAACGGGCACTGGGTCGCCTGATCGTTGGGCGTGGCGGGCCCAGGGATTTGCTGGCCCTGCGGGATGGGTTGGCGCTGACAAATAAGATCAAGGCGCTGCTGGGGTCAGAAACGCCCCCCATGGAGATCGCCCAGGCCGTGCTGGATATGGGACGGCATGATGTGTTGATCGACCGCTATACCCGCGCCCTGAAGTCGGAACCGCCCTTGTCTGCGAAGGATGGCGGGTTTATCGCGCAAGGCTATGCGCCGCATCTGGATGAACAGGTCACCCTGCGTGAGGAAGGCCGTCGCCTGATCGCCAATCTTGAGGCTGGATATCGTAAGGATACCGGTGTCGATGGCTTGCGCATCAAGCACAACAATGTGCTGGGCTGGTTCGTGGAAGTCACCGTAAAACATGCAGAAAAAATCGGCGAACCCTTCATCCACCGACAATCCATGGCCAATGCAGTGCGCTATACAACGGTCGAATTAAATGAACTGGCCCGCAATATATCTGAGGCACGAGATCGTGCCCTGGCGGTGGAGCTGGAAATCTATGACGATCTGGTACAGGAAGCCCAGAAAAGGGACCGGGAAATCGCTGCGGCTGCCCGGTCCTTGGCGCTGTTGGACCTCTATTCCGCCAGCGCAGACCTGGCTGTCGTGCGGGATTACAGCCGCCCACTTGTTGACGGATCTTTGGCCTTCTGTATCGAGGGGGGGCGCCATCCGGTGGTCGAAGCCGCCCTGGCCAACCAGGGGGACGGGGCGTCTTTCGTTGCCAATGGTTGTGACCTGGGGCGCGATCAGCGCATGTGGCTGATCACCGGGCCGAATATGGCGGGTAAATCGACCTTTCTGCGGCAAAATGCGCTGATCGCCATCCTGGCGCAGGCGGGCCTGTTCGTGCCAGCCCGCCGTGCCCATATCGGGGCTGTGGATCGCCTGTTCAGCCGGGTTGGCGCGTCGGATGATCTGGCGCGGGGTCGATCCACCTTCATGGTGGAAATGGTGGAAACCGCGACGATCCTCAATCAGGCAACACAGCGCTCTCTGGTCATCCTGGACGAGATCGGGCGCGGTACGGCGACATTTGACGGGCTGTCCATCGCCTGGGCCTGTGTTGAACATCTGCACGAAGCGGCGCAGTCCCGCGCCCTGTTTGCCACCCATTATCATGAATTAACCGCCCTGTCGGAACGCCTGGACGCGCTCAGCCCGCATTGCATGCGGGTCAAGGAATGGGACAATCAGGTGGTTTTCCTGCACGAAGTTGCCCCCGGCGCGGCGGACCGGTCCTATGGCATTCATGTGGCGAAGCTGGCAGGCTTGCCAGCCGCTGTTATCGTGCGGGCGGAAGAGGTTTTAAGCGCCCTGGAAAAGGGCGAACAATCCGGTGCCGTGACGCGATTGGTCGATGATTTACCCCTGTTCCGCGTCGCCAGCCAACCCGCCCAACCGGCGAAATCTGCAAAAGGCCCCAGCGCCAGTGACGCCGCGCTGGCGGAAATCAATCCCGATGACTTGAGCCCCAAAGAAGCCCTGGACGCGCTGTATCGCCTGCGCGCCCTGCTACAGGAGTAAGCGATGCCCAAGACCTCCGGACCCGCCGCTCCAAAGCCCGCAAACCTAGCGCTTCAAGGGGGCGGGGCGCATGGGGCGTTTGCCTGGGGGGTGTTGGACTATCTGCTGGAACATAATCTGTTGAAGATTGAGGCGATCAGTGGAACATCCGCTGGTGCCATGAATGCCGTCGTCCTGGCGCAGGGCTTTCATCAAGGCGGGCCGGACGGGGCGCGCGAAGCTTTGGCAACATTCTGGGAATCGGTGGCGGATCTGGGCCGCTGGAGCCCGGTTCAGCGCACCCTGTTGGATGTTTTCATGGGGCATTGGAGCCTGGAATATTCACCGGGCTATGTCCTGGCCGACTTTATGGGCCGTGTCGTATCCCCCTATGAAACCAACCCTCTGAATCTGAACCCGCTGCGGGGATTGCTGGAGTCCCAGGTTGATTTCGAGGCGGTTTGGAACTGTCGCCAATTCAAATTATTTCTGTCTGCGACCAATGTAGAAACCGGGCGGGTAAAGGTGTTTAAGGGCCAGGAAATCAACGCCGATGTCGTGTTGGCCTCTGCCTGTCTGCCATTTTTGTTTCAGGCCGTGGAGATCGATGGCGTGCCTTATTGGGATGGTGGCTTTATGGGAAATCCGGTCCTGTTTCCCTTCTTTGATTCCAAGAGCTGTTCCGATGTGGTGATCGTACAGATCAATCCAGTCTATCGAAAAGGCGCACCAAGGACCGCACGGGAGATCATGGACCGGGTGAATGAGATCACCTTTAATGCCAGCCTGCTGCGGGAATTCCGCGCCATTGATTTTGTAGCCAGACTGTTGGAAGAAGGACGGTTGAGCCCTGAAGAGTATAATGCTGTACGCGTACATATCATCGGGGAGCAGGAATTGGACACGCTGGGGGCCTCCTCAAAGATGAATACGGAATGGACATTCCTGAAACATCTGCGCGATATGGGCCGGACATCTGCACAAAAATGGGCGGAAAAGGATTTGCCGCATCTGGGCAAGAAGTCCTCTGTCAATCTGCGGCGACTGTTCCAGGGGACGGACAGTAAATGAGCCGGGAACCGAAAAAGCCCGATCAACATCCGATTAAAAAGGCCGCCTGGCAGGGGTATCAGGATTACCGCAAGGAAATGTCAGATCGCCACAGCCTGTCCGCCTGGCGGCAGTTTTCCTTGCGATCCATGCTGCGGTTAGCGGCGATCCTGGTGGCAATCGCCATTCTGTATGATCTTTTGAAAAGTGCCTAAGACCCCACAAAACTGAACTGTTTCAGAACCAGGCACGCCATCCGTCAAATTCAGTGACCAGTTTCGCCACGCGGCGATGTCCGGTATCGTCCGGATGAACGCCATCGCCCTGATCCAGCATGCTGTTCCAGTCCGGGTCCTGCGCCAGCAGGCTGTGGAGATCCAGATAGGGGATGCCGATCTGTGCCGCAGCGCTGCGATAGGCGTCGTTCAGGTCTGCCGTGCGTGTCCGGTCAAATGTATAGGTGACGCCGGGGCCTGGAGAGATGACAGGGGGCGTACGGCGTACCGGTGTCATGCCAACCCATAAGGTTGGCAGTTGCTCCCGTGCCTGTGACAGCATGGAAACCGCCGTTGCCAGGGAGTCGCCTTTTGGGACCCGAACGCCAGTTCCATTGAAATCAGCGCAATCATTGACGCCGAACATGAAGATCAGCCGACCGGTGACATGGGCTGGCAGGCGCGGTGCATATTCCTGCCGCCAGCGTTTCGCGATATCCGTCGATGTTTCCGCACGGATACCCAGGTTATAGCAACTGACATCATGCCCGCGCACCACGCTTTCCTGTTCGCAGGCATAAGACGGCCAGCCCCGACAGGCACTGTCGCCGGTCCCGATGGTGATACTGTCGCCGAAGAAGCAGAGTCTTTGCACGGTGGTCATTGTGGGCTACCCCAGTCTTTCTTTCATGAAATCGATCAGCGCTGTGCGGGACAGAGTGAAATTGGACTCGATCCATCGATCCTCTGCCTCTTTCAGCAATCGCCCCATATCCGGCCCCGGTTCCATCCCCAGGGCCAGCGCATCTTTCCCGGTGACCGGCAGCGGCATTGGGTGCCATTCCCCGGCTTCGGTCAGCAGGATGTGCCAGGCGTCGCCTTCTCTGGCCAGGCCGATCCGGCCCCGATCCCGTGCCGCACTCTGGCCCACAGAATAGATATACCGGCGCGCCGCTGCGGCATTTGCGGGGGCGCTGATCGGGGCTGCCAGGGTTTGTAATCGCGCGCGATCGGTACCAGACAGTTTCAGCCGATCTGCAATCCGGGTTGCACCATCGGGGTCTGCGGGGATCAGGCATGCCAGGCGCATAATCCAATCGGGGGCACCCTCTTCCTGGGCGATCAGGCGCATCAGGCTGTCGATATCCAGTGCTTCGGGCAACCAATGCGCCAGAAACGATCCATCGCGCAGTGCAATCAGGGCAGGGACAGGGTTATTCGCCGTCAACAGGCGCATGACCTCGCCCGCCACCCGTTCCGCAGACAGCGTGCCAAGCAGGTTCTTGTTGCGGGTACACGCGGCCAGACCGTCCGAGTCCAGCGGGTGAAAGCCCAATTGCGCATGGAAACGGAAGAATCTCAGGATGCGCAGAACGTCCTCCTGAATGCGTGTGTCAGGATCACCGACAAAGCGCAGGCGCTTGGCGATGATGTCGTCATATCCCTGATGATAATCCGAAAGATATCCCTGCTGATCCGCATACAGCGCATTGATGGTAAAATCCCGACGCAGCGCGTCTTCCCGCCAATCTGTGGTATAGGCGACGACGGCCCGCCTGCCATCGGTTTCAACATCCCGCCTCAGGCTGGTGATCTCAACCGTTCGGTTTGGTAAAATCGCGGTTACGGTGCCAAAATCCAGACCGGTTGGCACTGATTTGATCCCCGCGCTGGTCAGGGCGTTCTGGGTGTCCGCGGGTTCCAGCGTGGTGGCCATATCGATGTCATGAACTGGGCGCCCCAACAATGTGTCACGCACGCAACCGCCGACATAGCGCATGTCGCCCCCGGCGGCGCGGATCGCGTCGAACAGGCGGATTAAGTCGGGGTCCCGCATCCAATCCTGATCTGGCAGCACACTAGTCATCGGTGGGGGGCCGTGGGATCGGCTCATAATGGCCGGGGACCATTTCACCATTCACCACGGTCGGGGGAACCCAGCGCCCTTCCTGTATCGGTTCACCAAAGAAAAACAGGATGACCAATGTGGCCGTCGCCAGAACACTGCCGACGGAAAACAGGATCGCCCAGGGCCAAGTTTGCCAGCTTGCCAGGGGTTTCCCATCGGCCAGGGCTTCTTTCTTGCGGTTGGTGAACCATGCCCAGATCGCATACAGAATAAAGGGTGCGATGAAGGGGATAAGGATGGAGATAATGGTGCGGGTCATACCCGGTAAACTCCTTTTTGTGTGGTGTCGTCACACGATGTTGGAAACGGTATCGTCCATAACTTCTTCGGCAACAGTTTCCAGAATGTCGGTCAGATTGACGATCATGCCAGCGGTGGCACCCCAGATATAGAAATTCCCAAAAGGAATGGCATAGAAGTGGCGTTTGACGCCAGCCACTTCCTGTGAATGGCGCTGATGATTGGCGCGGTTCAGCAGGAAATGTAAGGGGACTTCAAAAATCTCATCCACTTCCCGGGGTTCGGGGCGCGGCGTAATGGGGGGATTGATGCTGCCAATGACCGGTGTGACGGTATAACCGGTGCGGGTGACATAGGGAACCATTTGGCCCAGGACCTGAACCTGATGGCGGGCGATGGCGACTTCTTCCTCTGTCTCACGCAGTGCTGTTTCGATCAGGCTTGCATCTGTCAGGTCGCGACGCCCACCGGGAAAAGCGATCTGCCCCCCGTGATCGCGCAAATGCGCGGTGCGACGGGTCAACAGGACGGTCGGGCCTTCGTCTCTTTGGATCAATGGGATCAGGACGGCGGCATCAATCAGATCCGGGCGCAAGGGGCGCATACCGGGGTTCAAATCAGAATCCCCGCGCGGTGGCGGCGTCTTCAGCATGGCGTGGCGCAAACGTTCTTCGATACTCAAAATATCCATTCGGTCCTCAACTCTTAATCAGCGGCGGCCTCTGGAACGCGCCCCAGGCAGAAACGACTGCCCGCGCTTTCAATTTCCAGGGCGATGCCGCCTGAAACGGGAATTTCCTCGGCCCGGGCGACCAGATCATAAAAGATGGGTCGCAGGATCAACGCATCCAGCCCGTCCCTTACCTCAATATAGGGTGCGGGTTCCCCGGTTTCAGGATTTTCGGTAACCCGTATGGCGTGACCCTCTCCCGCCGTTACCCAGTAATCCAGATTCGTTCGGAAGGACAGGGTTTTACGCCCCTGCTGATCGTGATCTTCCCGCATTTCGACCGCAGTAAAGGGGGCGTCTTCCACCGTGATGCGACCCCGCTCCCCCGGTGTGACCAGCCAGTATTGACCGGCCTCATCGCGTTGCAGGACCGTGGCAAAGAGCTGACACAGCTTTTGCCGCCGGATCGGATCGCCCTGATAGGTCCAGGTGCCGTCTCTCAGGATCGCGATGTCGAAATCACGATAGGTTTCCGGCCAGTCGAACCCGCTCAACCCTTCACCGGTTCTCATCAATTCCTTGAGAGATTTGCGGGGGGCCCCTTGTTTCGGCATGGTCAGAACCTCAGCTTTGTTTAAGGTGGCAGATGACGGTTTACAGTATGGCGTGAAATGCCGACACCGGGAAACCATCATGCCTATTATTACGTAGTGTTAAGAGCACAGTGTTAAAGGCAAGCCGCGACAGGGAAATTTGATTTGGGAAAGTCATGGCAATCTTTGTGTGCCTTTGGCACTGTCTGAGAGACCGGTCCTGCTTTGTCGCATAAGGGAGACATCAAGGTGACACAGAATTTTGAGTCCAGCACATCTGCTGCCGCAAAAGCCTCCGCTGCCGCAGGTGCCCAGGTTCTGATGCAGGACATGGAACAGGTGGCCGAACACTTATCAGCGGTGCGTGAACAGGTTGGCCGGGTTTTCTTTGGCCAGGATCAGGTGGTCGATCAGGTGCTTACCACTGTTTTGGCGGGTGGGCATGGTCTGCTGGTTGGTGTGCCGGGCTTGGGCAAGACATTGCTGGTTGAAACCTTAAGCAAGGTCCTGGGACTGCAATCGCGCCGCATTCAATTCACCCCGGATCTGATGCCAGCCGATATCCTGGGCTCGGAAGTGTTGGAAGAGGATGAGAAAGGCAAACGCAGTTTTCGCTTTCTGCCCGGCCCGATCTTTACGCAATTGCTGATGGGCGATGAAATCAACCGCGCCAGCCCCCGAACCCAGTCTGCCCTGTTGCAGGCGATGCAGGAAAATACGGTGACGGTCGCGGGTCATACCCACCATCTGCCCCGCCCGTTTCATGTGCTGGCAACTCAGAACCCGATTGAGCAGGAAGGCACCTATCCCTTGCCAGAGGCACAGCTGGACCGCTTTTTGTGCCAGATTCAGATCGACTATCCGGATTTGGCGTCGGAACGGGAAATCGTGCTGAAGACGACCGGGATCACCCTGGCCAGTGTGGAAGTCAAGTTAAGCGCCGATCAGTTATCCCATGCGCAATCCTTAACGCGCCAGGTGCCGGTTGGCGAAGGCGTCGTGGATGCGATTCTACGGCTGGTGCGCTCCGGTCGGCCAGAAACCACGGATCTGGATATCGTGCGGGAACGGGTTTCCTGGGGTCCGGGACCCCGTGCCAGTCAGGCCCTGATGCTGGCCTGTCGGGCGCGCGCGCTGCTTCAGGGGCGTCTCGCCCCGTCTGGTGATGATGTCGTTGCCCTGGCAAAGCCTGTTCTGCGGCATCGCATGGCATTAAATTTCGCCGCCCGTGCCGAAGGCCATGACATCGACACCACCATTGACGCCCTGGTTGAGGCGAGCGTCTGAGACGATGAACGCTGCACCCACCCCCCCAATTCCAGTCACGTCGGCAGACCGCGTCGCGCGGGCTGAGGCGATTGGGGAGGGGTTGCCCCCGCTATTGATTGCGGCAGAACGGGTGGCCGCCACGGTGGCACAGGGGGTTCATGGCAGGCGACGCATCGGGACGGGTGAAACCTTTTGGCAATACAGACCTTACGCCCCCCATGATTCCGCCCATTCCATTGATTGGCGTCGGTCTGCGCGGTCTGATGATTTATATCTGCGCGAAACTGAATGGGAGGCGTCCCAAAGCGTTTGGCTGTGGGCGGATCACAGTGCCTCAATGCACTATCAATCCTCCCCCAATCGATCGACAAAGGCGGCGCGCGCGGCATTATTGCTGTTGGCCAGCAGTGCCGCCCTGTTGCGCGGGGGGGAGCGTTTGGGACTGCTGGGCCTGGACAGGCGCGCCAGCGGGGGACGGTTGAGCCTGCGCTCCATGGCGGAGCGTTTTTATGCAATGCCGCAAGATCACAGCGGTCTGCCGCCTTCTGTCGATTTGCCGAAATACAGCCAGGGCCTCTTATTCAGTGATTTTCTGGGGCCTGTAGAGGCCTGGGAAAAGCGATTTGCGGAATTTGCAGAACAACGGGTTCGGGGCCTGGCCGTTCAGGTGCTGGACCCTGCGGAAGAAACCTTGCCATTCGCCGGGCGCGCCCGCTTTCTGGGAATGGAGGAAGAGGGCGAATTCATCGCAGAAAAGGTCGAAACATTGCGCCCGTCCTATCAAAACAGATTGGGTGCGCATCGCGACGCCATTCGACACGCCGCGCGGGCCGCCGGATGGGATCTGTTGGTGCATCATACGGATCGGTCCCCGGAACAGGCCATGATGGCGATCTATATCGCGCTGTCCCATGCCTTGAATACAGGACGGAGGTAGCGGCACAGATGTTAAGCCTTGGCCCCTTAGCCTTTACCGCGCCCTGGATGTTGCTGGGGGTCGCTATTCTGCCGGTATTATGGCTTCTGCTGCGGTTGATGCCGCCGTCGCCAAAGCGCATTCGCTTTCCCGCGATCCGGCTTTTGTTCGGATTGAAGGGGGAGGAAACGACACCCCGATCAGCGCCCTGGTGGATGACGCTGTTGCGCCTGTCGATTGCGGCGCTGGTGATTGCGACAGCGGCGCGACCGGTGCTGAATCCAGACTGGGATTTAACAGGGGACGGGCCGATTATCCTGGTAATGGATGATGGCTGGGCGGCGGCACCCGAATGGCAAAATCGGTTGGATCGGGCTGCGGCCCTTCTGCAAACCGCAGATCGGGCCAATCGCCCTGTGCATGTGATCCTGGGGGCCCCGCCTGCGGATGGGAATCCTCTGGAACCGCATCGACTGTTTTCTGCCCGTGATGCGCAGGAAGTGATCGCCGCCCTGACGCCCAAGCCTTGGCCGGTGGATCGCATGGCAATGACCAATGCGGTTCAGGCCTTGCAGGGTGAAAATGTGCGGGGCGATGTTTTCTGGTTTTCCAATGGGTTAGAGACAAAGGAGACGGTAGATTTCACCAACGCCCTGTCAGCCTTGGGTCCGATGACGGTGTTGACGCCTGATCTGTCTTTAGGACCGATGGTGATCGACCCGCCCGCCCGCGGGGATTCTGCGCTGGTGGTCACCCTTCGGCGACCGGCGGCACAGGCGGAAGCGAGTGTCGCGGTCCTGGCCTTTGGGGATGATGACCGGCCCCTGTTCCGACAGGAGGCTGTGTTTGCTGCCGGGGAAACGGAAACACAGGCAACCCTGACCCTGCCGGTAGAGCTTAGGAACAGCATTGCGCGTTTGAGCCTTGAAGACCGGCCCGGTGTTGGGGCCACCGCCTTGCTGGATGAACGCTGGAGCCGCCGACCGATTGGTATCATTGCAGATATCGGCAATCGGGAGGCCTTGCCGCTGTTATCGGAAGTGTATTTTCTGGACCGTGCCTTGCGCCCCTTGGGGACAATTGATCGCGGGCCCCTGGGTGTCTTGCTGAAGGCACCACAATCCGTTCTGTTGTTGCCGGATGAGACTGTGTTGGAGAATGAGGACAGTGGTGCCCTGGATGATTGGATCGAAACGGGTGGCATGTTGATCCGGTTTGCCGGTCAGCGGCTGGCCGCTGCTGTGGATGATCCTCTTATCCCGGTGACACTGCGCAGTGGCGGGCGGCAATTGTCCGGCGCGATGGCGTGGAGCGAACCCGCCCGTATCGGGCGCGTCAATCCGGATGGCCCATTGGCTGGTATCTCAATTCCCAAAGATGTGACGATTTCCCGGCAGGTTCTGGCCGAACCCTCACTGGATCTTGATGACAAGACCTGGCTGCGGCTGGCCGATGACACGCCCTTGGTAACCGCAGAAAAGCGTGGGCAGGGATGGCTGGTCCTGGTTCATACAACCGCCAATACGGATTGGTCGAACATGGCCTTGTCTGGCCTTTTTGTCAGCATGCTGGAACGGCTCAGCAGTTTGGGGCGGGGGGTTCATGATGCCGCCAGCGATCAAGGTCTGGCCCCGCCCTATCGCATGTTGGATGGTTTTGGTCGCCTGACGGATCCGCCCAATTCCGCCCGGCCGCTGGATGTTGAAGCATTAGACACCGTGCAGGTTTCCGCCGCAACGCCGCCTGGATTTTATGGCAGCCAGGCAATTCGTGTGGCGGTCAATCTGGGACCCCGCGTCACGGATTTGACCCCGCTCTCCACCCTTCCCCAAGGGGCTGTGCAGCTGGGGTTTGAGAAAGAGGAAGAACAGGCATTGGCACCCTATCTGTTGTTGGCGGCGCTGTTTCTGGTTTTCCTGGATACGGTGGTGACCATGTTCCTGCGGGGTTTTGCATCCCTGCCCCGGCGGGGCGGACCGGTGACTGTTGCCCTGATGTTTGGCGTTTTATGGATGGGCGCGCCCCATCCGGCCCCGGCGCAATCGGTTCCAAGCGGCGCGTTGAGCACGACCTTGGCCTATGTCATTACCGGTGACGCAGAAATTGATCGCATCAGCGCGGCTGGTTTGCGTGGCTTGTCGGAAATCCTGCGCCAGCGCACAGCGGTGGAGGCGGGCGATCCGGTGGGTGTTGACATCAACCGCGACGAATTGGCGTTTTATCCGCTGTTGTACTGGCCGATTTCCGATGATCAACAGGGGATCACTGCGCCGACAGCAGATCGTATCAATCGATTCATGGCAACCGGTGGGATGATCCTGTTTGATACCCGGAATGGTCAGGTATCCGGTGGGGGGCTGACCGCCAGTTCCGATATGTTGCGGCGTTTGGCGCGCCAATTGAACATTCCCCAGATCGCGGCGGTGTCCCCGGAACATGTCCTAACCCGCAGTTTCTATCTGTTACAGGAATTCCCCGGTCGATGGGAAGGCGGAACGGTCTGGGTCGAAACCGGGGCGACGGCCAGCAATGACGGCGTCTCGCCGGTCGTGGTCGGGGATGCCGATTGGGCATCCGCCTGGGCGATAGAAGAATCGGGCCGACCGATGTTTGCCATCGGGGGCGAAGACGACCGTCGCCGAGAAATGGCCTATCGCTTTGGCGTTAATCTGGTGATGTACACCCTGACTGGCAATTACAAGGCCGATCAGGTGCATATCCCGTCCATTCTGGAACGATTGGGGCAATAGGGATGATGACGGGATATTCCATCGCCTTTGCGCCCTATCTGCCGGTCTGGGGCCTGCTGGTCCTGGCGGCTGTCGCCATCCTGATGTTTGGATGGTTGCTGGTCCGTCAGATGCCGGGAACCCTGTTTCGGGCGGGGTTGGCGGCGCTGTTGCTGTTAGGCCTTGCCAATCCGGCGCTGTTGCAGGAACGCAGAGAGTTAAATCCCGATGTCGCGCTGTTGATCGTTGATGAAACCCCGTCCCAAAGCGCCGTTGGGCGATTGGAAGAAACCCGCGCCGCCGCGGAAGCGGTTCAGGCGCAATTGGCACAATTTGCCCCCTCTCTGGAGGTCCGGCGTGTCGTGCTGCGGCATAGCACCGTTCAGGACAGTGCACAGGGAACGCGGGTTGTCGAGGCGACGCGCGACGCGCTGGCGGATGTGCCAGCACGGCGGTATGCCGGTGCGATCCTGATCACGGATGGGCAGATTCATGATCCCCAGGAACTGGCCAGCCTGCCGCCCGGCCCGCTGCATGCTCTGATCGATGGCGCGCGCAATACGCCGGACCGTCGGCTGCAGATTGTAAAGGCCCCCAGCTTCGGGGTGGTGGATGAGCCGCTGGAACTGACCCTGCGGATTTCCGACCCGACCGTTGGGCCTGGGGAAACCATTCGCCCGACAATGCTGGTCGATGGGGTTGGACAGCGGATTGAACGTTTGCCCTTCAACCAGGATGTGACAGTGACGCTGTCGTTGGATCATCGCGGGGCATCCATCGTCGAACTGACGGTGCCGGAATTGCCCGGTGAATTGTCGACGGTCAATAACAGCGCGGTTCTGTCGATCAATGGCGTGCGGGACCGGCTGCGGGTTTTGTTGGTCAGCGGTGAACCCCATCCGGGGGAGCGGACCTGGCGTAACCTGTTGAAATCCGATCCGTCGGTCGATCTGGTGCATTTCACGATCCTGCGCCCGCCGGAAAAGCAGGATGGCACCCCGATTGATGAATTGTCGCTGATCGCCTTCCCCACACGGGAATTGTTTGAGGTGAAGCTGAATGATTTCGATTTGATCGTGTTTGACAGCTATCGCCGGCGCGGGGTTCTGCCCACCCTGTATCTGGGCAATATTGTCGATTATGTGCGCAATGGCGGGGCATTATTGGATGCGGCTGGACCCGGGTTTGCGGGCCCATTCAGCCTGTATCGCACGCCCCTGGGCGATATCCTGCCGCTGGAGCCACGCGGTGGGGTTTCAGAACAGGCCTTCAAGCCACAGGTGACGGAAATGGGACTGCGCCACCCGGTCACGGCAGGCCTGCCGGATGGTCCAGACCAGAACGCCGCCTCTTCCGGTCCTGGTTGGGGGGAATGGTTGCGTCAGATCGATGTCACGCAACGATCCGGGGATGTCATCATGACAGGAATCGGGGATCAGCCCTTGATCACGCTGGACCGTGTGGGCGATGGGCGCGTCGCCCAGATCAGCAGCGACCAGATCTGGCTGTGGGCGCGGGGATATGATGGCGGCGGCCCCCATGCGGAACTGCTGCGCCGCTTGGCCCACTGGCTGATGAAAGAACCGGAACTGGAAGAAGAAGACCTGAAGGCCGTTGCCACCGAGGATCAGTTGGAAATTCGCATGCGCACGCTGGAAGAACAGGACCAGCCACCCGTTGCGGAAGTTGTGCGCCCAGATGGCAGTACCGTGGATGTCCCGTTACAGCGGCTCTCAGAAGGGTTGTATGCCCAAGCCATTCCCCTGACGCAAAGTGGCTTGTTTGAAATCTCGCAAGGGGGGCGCACGGTGCGCACGGCGGCGGGGGCTTTAAACTCCCTGGAATTTGCTGATCTGGTTGCAACCGATGCGATCCTGAAACAACCTGTGGCGGATAGTGGCGGGCGGCTGCATTGGCTGGCGGACGGGGCCCCCCCTCAGATACGGCGTGTTGCAAAAGGACGGCCCACGGGTGGATCGGGATGGATCGGGCTTGTCGAAAACAAGGACTATACCGTTGTGGGTCTGGATTCCGTTCCGATGATTCCGGGTTGGGTCTTGTTCCTGACCGCCGCTGGATTGATGGCGATGAGCTGGTATCGGGAAGCCCGCTGACGGGTTTTGTGGACAGGTCGTGATAGTTAATCCGACCAGAGGCCTTAAAAAAATTTGGTTTACGGCTTGACGCAGCGCCTTGGCAAGATGACACTTTTTCTTCATTTACATGATGTTCCACTTTCTTTGTGAAAGATGATGGCCCTGTTGTCGCCAAATAATGAGTCTCAAAAAAGTCGCGGGACGCCTGCGACGCCCAAAACCAGCACGCATGCCGCCTCGCAAGAGTTGGCGGGGGATGGATCTTATAAGGCGTTTGGGGCCGATGCCCGTTCAGACTTTATGTTCAAGGATGGGCTGACCTATCTCAATCATGGGGCCTATGGCGCAACCGCGCGCCCCGTGATGGATGCGGCCCAGGCCATGAGGGAGAAGATAGAGGGCCAGCCATCCAGCTTTATGACGTCCCAGCTTTCCCAGGAATTGCGCGCGTCGGCCCAGATATTAGGCTATTATGTCGGGGCCCAGGGCGAAGATATTGTCTTTCAGGACAATGCGACAACCGCGATCAATGCGGTGCTGCGCTCCCTGGTTCTGTTCCCGGGTGATGAGGTCCTGACCACCAGCCTGACCTATGGCGCGGTGATGCGGACATTGGAATTCGTCTGTGATCGGGCTGATGCACGTTTGATCCCGGTGCATATTGATTACCCGATGATTGATGCTGAAACCGTCGTGGACACGATCATGGCGGCAATATCGCCCCGCACCCGATTGCTGGTCATCGATCACGTGACATCGAAAACCGCCAGCATCCTGCCAGTTGCTGAAATCGCAGCGGAATGTCGGGATCGTGGCATTCATATATTGGTGGATGGGGCCCATGCCCCGGCCATGCTGGACCTGGACATCGAATCCCTTGGCGTGACCTGGTATACGGGCAATTGCCACAAATGGATGGGGGCCCCGCGTGGGTCCGCTTTTTTATGGACCGTTGCAGAACGCCAGGCCTATTTGCGCCCGACAACCATCAGCCATTTTATCGCAGATGGTTATGTCCCCGCCTTTGACTGGCCGGGCACCAAGGATTTCACCCCCTATCTGACGATTCCAGCCGCACTGGAGTATCGGGCATTATATGGGGAGGAGCAGATCCGATCCTATTGCAACACGTTGGCCTATGAGGCCGGGCAGCATGTGGCCCGGCAATTGGGAACCCATACCGGTATTCCCAAAAGCATGTCTGCGGCGATGATGACAGTGGCCCTGCCGGAAGGATATGGACCGGCAAAGCAGGATAATGCCAACGCCCTGCGCGCCACGATCCGAAAGGATCATAATCTGGAAATCGACATTCAGGCCTTTGAACGTCGCCTATGGCTGCGCCTGTCGGCCTATATCTATAATGATATGGAAGATGCGGACCGATTGGTCCATGCCGTTAAGGCTGTGCGCGCTGTCTGATTAGGACCGGATCAGAATTTACCAGCGAAAGGCCTCACTGAAATAGGCGGGTACGGCATTGAACTGTGACCCCAGATCCGTGACGGCATCGCTTGTCGGTGGGGTTGGCAGATCACCCCGGTGAATCCCGCCCGTGATGAACAATCCGTCCAGCCCGGCGGCATTGGCCCCTGCAATATCATGGGCCAGAGAATCGCCAATTCCCAATCCGGAGCCGCTGACGCCGGTTATATCCCGAATGCTGTGATAGGCATCCAGTCCAGGCTTGCCATGCCATTGGACGCGGCCGCCCATGCGCTCATACATCTCTGCAATGGCACCGGGACAAACCTTCAGGCTGCCATCAGGCTGAACACTGACCCGGTCCGGATTGGCACAGGTCAGCGGCAGGTCCCGTTCCAGTGCGCGGGCCAGGATGGGCTGATAGTCTTCCAGGCTGCGGCGGTCTGTGCCTGCACACAGGATAAAGTCAGCCTGGTCAATATCGTCCACTTCCTCAAATCCCGTATCCTCAACAATGCCGCGATCTTCGTCCCAGGCGAACATCAGATAGCGGGGGCCAAGGGCGGCATAGAAGGGCGTGTCGCGGGTCGACAGGCCGTGATGCACCTGCTCCCCCGATGTGATGGCCAGGTCGTAGAGTGACCGGTCAAAACCAAGGGCGGTCAGTCTTTTATAACTTTCCGACACGCGCTTGCCAGAATTGGACAGCAACGTGACCGCAGCACCCGTTTCTTTAAGGCCGCGCAAGGCCTCTATGGCACCGGGCAGTGGAGTATGGCCGTCATGCAAAACGCCCCATTGATCGACGACGAACAGGGCGTATTGATCTGCGATATCGCGCAGGCCGAGGATGTGTTTTGGGCTCATGATGTGGCTATGCCCGCTGCGCCCGGACGGGTCAAGAGGCGGGTTAGGACCCTGATGGTTCCTTGCTTAATCTGGGTTCGCCAAACAGATAGCCCTGGCCGAAATCAATGTTGAAATCCAACAGCTCCACCAGCGTTGCTTCGGTTTCAATGCGGTCGACGATCAGGTCGATGCCGCGCCGATCCAATTCCTGTTTCAGGGCGCGCAGTTCGGTTGCCGGACCACCACCCTTTTGCAGGCGGGTCAGGACTGTTTCCGCCTCGACCTTGATATAGGCGAAATGTCGTTCTTCCAGCGCGTCCAGATCCAGGTCCAGATTCCGAACGCCATCTAAGGAAAAGCGATAACCCAGGCCGCCCAACCGGTCGAAATCGCTGCCCAATCCCTGAAAATTGGGGCCAATATCGGTTTGGGAGAATTCCAGAACCAGATTAGGGGCCAGTTCGGAATGGGATTCCATATACTGGATGAAATCCCTGAAGAATTCCCGATCTTTCAAAGTATGGGGCGCGATATTGCAGAAAAAGGCGGCGCTGAAATCCTTGCGCCGCAGCTTGCGCAACAATTGCACACAGCGGAACAGCAACATGTTGTCGATGGCGGTCAACAGGCCCGCCGATTTCGCCACGGGGATATAGCGGTCCGGGCCGATCACCTCGCCATTGGCAGAACGGATACGGCTGAAGCATTCATAAAAGCGGCGCTTTCTTTGCGGCAGGCTGACAATGGGCTGTAAATAAAGATCAACGCGATCATCCCGCAGGGCATCGCGGATCGTGCCCAGCAGTGCGTCTTCACCGGTGTTGTTTTCACTGCGCTGTCCGGTGGTTGCTGCTGTGCCGCCATTGGTGACGACCCGCAACCCTCCACGTAAGGCGCGCGCAAGTCCTCCCCCGGCCGCCACCCGGTCTTCTTCCTCATCAAAATCCTGGTCCACCCTGCTTTGGGTGGGGGTGCGGCCTAACGTTGGCTCACGCGGGTCGTTTCTGCCCTGCAGTCGCGTTGAGTCTTCGGATAAGGAGGACGAGGGCTTATCGCGGCCGGAATACAGTTGTTCGACAAGATTATGCAGCACGCGCACTTCTGAACTGGCTTCCCGCATGGATCGGTCGGACTCGGCGGCTCGGTCACGGGTTGGGCGGGTGGGTTCTGCCCTGGCGCGGTTGGGGCGGCTGGCGGGGATGGCTTCGTCTTCTTCCGCCAGGGCCATACGCTCCAGCAGGGACCGCGCCTCTGTTTCCTCTTGCGACCGGTTCGGCTGGGGGGCGCGACGTTGAGGACCAGCGGCATCCTGTTCCGCCCGCGCCGATGCGGTCAGGGAATTCAAGGCGGCCAGCATCCGCTCCCCACCGCCATCTTCCACGGCCTCAAACAAGCGACGGATTTCGTTGCGCGCCACGGACATTTCTTCGCGGTCGCGATCCAGGGCGCGCTTCAACAGCAACAGACGACGCATCGCCTTTAAGGTATCCGTGCGGCGGGTGAAAGTTTCCTGCAACAAGGCGCAGCACAGAAAGAATGTCAGCCCCATCAGAAGGGATGTGACACCATCGACACCGGGAATCACACGATGGCCCAGCACTGCCAGGGCAGAGGCCACGGTGACATAGCAAAAGAAGATCAGCATATGCCAAAATCGGCTCATGCGGGGTTCCCAAAAAGTGCTGCGGGTCAGACGCGTCGCGATTCGGTCTGCCATTGTTACTATTCGCTGAACGATAGCAAAAATCTACAAGCAAAACACGCCCTTAGGCCATATCCGTGGGATAGGGGCGGGTTCTGTGTCTAAGATTATGAAATTGTTACACTAATCTTTAAAGTCCGCGCCAATCGCCTGGGCCAGCGTGGTAAACCCGTCCGCCCGCAACAGCTCCGGCAGGGTCTGGGTGATTCGCCCGATCAATTCCGGGCCTGTGTAAACCAGCGCGGAATATAGCTGAACCAGGGACGCGCCAGCCCGAATTTTGGCATAGGCATCTTCTGCACTTGCCACACCTCCGACGCCAATCAGGGGGACCTTTCCTTCCGTCAGGGCATAGACGCGGCGCAGGACTTCGGTTGATCTTTCGAACAGCGGCGCACCGCTCAGCCCGCCGATCTGTCCCTTCTGAGAATCCCGCAATGTGTCTGGTCGGGTGGTCGTGGTGTTGGATATAATCAGGCCGGCCACATCCGGATCCTGCCCAACCGCTGAGATTGCGCGCAGATCCGCCTCCTCCAGATCGGGGGCGATTTTCACCAGAATGGGCGGAACGTCCCCAACCGTGGCGGCGGCGTCCCTTACAGCAGCGATCAGCACCCGAAGCTGATCGGGGGATTGCAGCGCCCGCAGACCTGGCGTGTTGGGCGACGATACATTGATTGTTAGATAATCCGCATAGGGGGCCAGACGTGTTGCGCAGGCTGCATAATCTGCGGCGGCATCCTCGCTGTCTTTGTTCTTACCGATATTAACCCCAACCGGTCCGGGCAGATTTTGCGTCCGTGCCGCCGCCAATCGTGTTGCAGCCCGGTCTGCACCGGCATTGTTAAACCCCATGCGATTGATGACCGCCATGTCCTGGGTCAGGCGGAACAGGCGCGGCTTTGGATTGCCGCCCTGTGGTCGGGGCGTCACCGTGCCAATTTCCACGAACCCGAAACCCAGCGCCAGACAGGCCCGCACGGCTTCTGCATCCTTATCAAACCCGGCTGCCAGACCAATCGGCGTGGCGAATTTCAATCCAAAGACCTCATTTGCCAAACAGGGGTCCGGGGCGGTCGTCGGTTTGGGCCCCAATCCACAGGCCAGGGCGCGCACGGTCAATCGATGCGCGCGTTCAGGATCCAGTCGATGCAGCAGCGGCAGAACGAAATCAGTCAGCGCCATTTTCGGACCCTAATTCTGGAAACTGATGAATGCCATCAGCATTCAGGGAAAGCGGTGTTGCCTGTTTTACCGCTGACAGCGGGATATCCCCATAAACATGCGGAAACAGTTTCCCGCCGCGCGATTCCTCCCAAACTAGGCGGGCATCCAGTTGGGCCTCGTCCACATGCAGCAGGACAAGATCGGTTTCGCCAGCACGGTGACGGCGGGCGCTTTCTTCGATCTGGCTGGCGGTGGACAGATGCAGGAATCCATCGGCGCGATCTGCTGGATTTCCAGTATAAACCCCGGTGCTTTGCGCCACCGTCCAGGCATCATATTTGGCGAGGTGATATATCATAGTGATCGGAGAATATGGTGCGACTCGCACCAGCGCAACCAAATGAGGAAGGCTATGAAATAGATTTTTAGACACTACTTGTTCTTTTTTTTATGGCAAATGTAAATTTTATCTTGACTTGTTCTTTTTAAGCGTTAGATTGGTCTTTGGGAGCGGGCCACAAGTGCGCCTAAATCACACCGGCCCATCGGACCCCCGATTGCTGCGGGGACAATCCAGCCACTTCCCAGCCGTCAGCAAACATTTTTCGTTCAGGGGTCCGCGTCTATCGGATAACTGTTCCCGAAGGATCGTCAGGATTTTCTTAGGCATCGGCGCGTGCGTGTGGCTTCAACCGGCCAATCGGTACCGCTCAGGATCGCGTTGGAAATACTGACAGCACGGGGATGGCCCATACCGGCCCCTTCTCTCACAGATATGAAACAGAGTTGACCCGGCCTGGCCGTTTGGTCCCACGCAAAACTGCGTCTGGACCGCGCGATAACCGCTGGACGTCACACTCATTTGGCAACACCGCGCCCCGGCCCGTCACGCATTGGGTTGGGATTCGCGAAACCGAAAGGAAAGATGACATGTCCACAACTGTGGAAACCTCATTCTCCCGGCACTTTCAGATCGAAGTGCATTTGGCCTATCAGCGCATGGGGTCAAAATTGCGGAATACCGTGCGCACCAAGAATGACATCAAGGGCTCTTCCACGACATTCCAGAAGGTTGGCAAGGGCACCGCATCCACCAAGGCCCGCCATGGCAAAGTGCCGGTGATGAATATTGACCATACGCCGGTCGAAATCGCCTTGCAGGATTACTATGCCGGTGACTGGATCGATGCCCTGGATGAAATCAAGATGGCCCATGATGAACGATCCGTCGTCACGAATGCCGGGGCCTATGCCCTGGGTCGGAAAACGGATGATCTGATCATTGATGCCATGGAAACCGTAACCTCAGCCCAGGACTCTCAGGACGGCACGACCGGCCTGACCAAGGCCAAAGTGCTGGAAGCCTTTGAAATGCTGGGCGGTCAGGATGTCCCGGATGATGGTCAACGGGTCGCCATTATCGGCTGGAAGCAATGGAGCGATCTTCTGGATATCGAAGAATTCTCCAATGCGGATTATGTCGGCGATGAAGACCTGCCCTGGAAAGGGACCCAGGCGAAACGCTGGCTGGGCACTTTGTGGATGCCGCATTCGGGCCTGGTTCTGTCTGGCGGTGTGCGCAATGGCTATTGGTATCACAAGACCGCCATCGGCCATGCCATTGGCAAGGATGTGAAATCCGACATCACCTGGCATGGCGACCGGGCAGCCCACTTCATCAACCATATGATGAGCCAGGGTGCTGGCGTCATCGACGCGACGGGCATTGTGCGCCTGCCGTGCCTTGAATCGTAAGCCGGAAGGAGACCGATAAAATGGCATACAAATCTCGTGACTTGAGCGTCATCGCTTACGCCAACGGCTTCACCCTTTGGCACTATACCACGACGGATGCCGCCGCCAGTGTCGATACGGCAGGATATTTCAACGAGGCTGCGGACATGCTGCGCGTTGGGGATATGATCCTGGCCAATACCGACACCGATGGCACGTTAAGCTCCGGCATTCTGCATGTGTCGTCGAATACCGGAACTGTCGTGGATGTCGATGATCTGACCGCAATCGGTTCCGCCGATACGGACTGATCAACATCCGATCCTGACCTTTGTTCAACCAAACGCACCTGGCCGCCTGGACTTTCCGGGCGGCCATTTTTTTAGGGAGACCCCTGATGGCCTTAAGCAGTATTCAATTATCCAGCCGCGCGCTGATCAAGATTGGCGCAACACCAATTTCCGGCTTCGAAGATGGCACAGCGGAAAGCCTGGTCGCCGCCACGCTGTATCCCTCCACACGCGATGCCATGTTATCCGCTCATCCCTGGAGCTTTGCCACCGCACAGCGGGTTCTGCCGCGCTTGGTGGGCGTTCCGGCTGCAGATTATGACTATGCCTATCAACTACCGTCCGACTTTCTGCGCGCTCTGTCTGCGGGGGAAGCGGGCTATGGGCGTGGTCTGGACTATCGCATAGTTGAACGGCGTCTGCATACGAATGCTGCGTCCGTGACATTGACCTATATCTTCCGGCCCAATGAATCCGCCTTTCCACCCTTTTTCGATCAATCCCTGATCGCGCGTTTGGCGGCAGAATTCTGCTTGCCCATTACGGAGAGCACGACCCGGTCTGAGGCCCTGCAACGATTGGCTGATGATCAGTTCCGTCAAGCACGGTTGATTGATGCCCAGCAGGATGTTCCGCCCCGGTTCGAAGATTACACATTGGTAGGAGTACGCGGATAATGGCACGGATCAAAACCATTCAAACAAATTTCACTGCCGGTGAAATCTCCATCGGCCTTGTTGGTCGCGGCGACCTGACAGCCTACAGCAATGGGGCCGCCAAACTGCGCAATGTTAAAATTGCCCCGACAGGGGGTGTCGCGCGTCGGCGGGGGTTGCGCCATATTGCCTTGGCACAGGGGCCTGGTCGCCTGATCCCGTTCGAATTCAATACAGAACAGGTGTATTTGTTGGTCTTCACCGATCTTCAGGTGAAGGTATATGCCAATGATATCCTTATCGTCACATTGGAAGCACCCTGGACGGCAGATCAGTTGAGCCATCTGGCC
Organism: Rhodospirillaceae bacterium; assembly: GCA_002709955.1. GTDB lineage: Bacteria > Pseudomonadota > Alphaproteobacteria > UBA8366 > Aestuariispiraceae > Pacificispira. Next base: position 133,174 of record PAQY01000004.1, on the reverse strand, counting down.
TGGACACAAAGCGCAGACACCCTGTTGCTTGTCCATCCGGATGTGCCGCCAAAGCGGTTGACGCGAAAGGGGGCGGAGCTGTGGTCCATCACCGATTGGAAATTCTTTGAAAAGGACGAGCGACGGTTCCAACCCTATTACAAATTTGCCGATGAAGATGTCACGCTGACACCCAGTGCGACGACGGGCTCGATCACTCTTACGGCATCGGAAGATCTGTTTGAAGCAGGACATGTCGGCACCCGCTTTCGCCTGTCTGATAAAGAGGTGGAGATCACCGAAGTCACCTCCGCTACTGTTGCAACAGCCAGCGTGAAAGAAAATCTGACAGGGACGGACGCCGTGAAGGATTGGGAGGAAGCGTCCTTTTCTGCCGTGCGGGGCTATCCGGTCTCTGTTTGCTTTCATCAGGATCGGTTGGTCATCGGCGGTAGTCGCGATCTGACCAATCGGTTGTGGCTGTCGAAATCGGCGGATCTGTTCAACTTTGACCTGGGAGAGGCGGAAGATGATGAGTCTATCGAATTTGCCATCCTGTCAGATCAGGTGAATGCCATCCGGGCGGTTTTTTCCGGACGCCACTTGCAGGTTTTTACGTCTGGTGCGGAATGGATGGTGACCGGGGATCCATTGACCCCTTCTGCGATCCAGTTGAAACGACAGACCCGCATCGGCTCATTGGCCAACCGGACAATCCTGCCGCGTGATGTGGATGGCGCGACCTTGTTCGTATCGCGCAGTGGCACAGAGTTGCGGGAATTTCTGTTTGCGGATGTCGAACAGGCGTACCAGTCCAACGACCTGGCTGTTCTGTCGGACAAGATGATGCGCAATCCCGTGGATCAGGATTTCAACAAGGCGGATCGTATCCTGTATCTGGTCAATGGCGATGGCACACTGGCCTGCGTCACCGTCTTTCGGCAGGAGAAGGTCACGGCCTGGTCGATGATGCAAACGGATGGAACATTTCATGCGGTCGCAGTGGTCGGATCGAATGTTTACCTGATGGTGCGTCGGGGGGAAACCTACCGCATAGAGCGGTTCGATGATGCCCTTCTGACCGATGCAGCGATGACGGATCAGGTTGCCGATGATGAAGATGGCAAAACGGTCTGGTCCGGTCTGGAGCATTTGGATGGCAGGATCGTTGATGTCGTGGCCGATGGCATTGTTCGGGATCAAGCGACAGTGGTCGATGGGGCAATCACCCTGGCCCAGCCGGCCAGAATGGTTCAGATCGGTTTGCCCTATACCCATATTATCGAGCCATTGCCGGCCTATCAGCCTTCTGGGACCGGTGTGACGCAAGGCAGCGCCACACGATTGGTTCGGGCAACCTTTCGGTTGCTGGAAACAGCAGCCCTGACTGTGGATACGGGCCAGGGCTTGCGCCCCTTGCCCTTTAAGACCTTCGGGCCTGGTGCGTTGGATTCCCCCATCACACCATTGACCGGAGACAAGACCGTGCGCGCCCTGGGATGGACCCGGGGAGAGCCGGTGCCTTTGTGGCGGATCGAACAGTCAGATCCGCTGCCCTGTACCGTTCTGTCGGTTCTCAATGAAATATCGTCGAACGGCTAGAGCATCATGCGGTCGCATGAGCTCAAACATGCACAGCATCATGCGGTCGCATGAGCTCAAACATGCACAGCATCATGCGGTCGCATGAGCTCAGGACTCGAGAGCAACAAGTATTAACCACCATAATAGGAGACGTAAAATGGCAGCAGCCGCACCTTTTATTGGGTTGGCAATATCGGCAATCGGTGTTGCGCAAACCCAGTCGCAAATGAGTCAGCAGAAAAAAGCTGTAAAGGCTCAGGCCAATCAAACCGCCCTGGCCCGTCAGCAGGAATTGAACCAAAGAACGCTGGATCAACGTTTGAAAGAAAAACAGTTGGAACGGGAACGGCGATCTGCCGTGGCCAGTTCCCGGGCGCGCTTGGGGGCGTCCGGGGTCAGCTCCGTCGGAGGCTCCGGCGCTGCGGTCGTTAAGGGGTTGAACCAGAACTATAACGAGGCGCTGGCCGACAGCCGCAAGGGCTATGACATGACCGTCAGTGGTCTGAATCTGTTGAACGACACCAGCGGCAGCAGTGTCGGCGGGGCGGCTCAGGGGTTGGAGCTTGCGAAAGGGGTTCTGGGTCTGGGCAGCCAGATTGCGGGCATTCTTGAATAATAAGTCACACTCAAAGGAACGAAACCACAATGACTGATATACTGATCAATGACCTGCGCCCGCGCATTCAATATGTGCAGGCAGACGGTGAGTTGGGCACTTCTGTGTTCGACTATCCATTCCCCATTCTCAGTGATGGGGATTTACGCGTTGCCGTCGATGACGTGATCTTGGAGTCTTCCGCTTATACGATCACGGGGACCGGACAGGAACAGGGGGGAACGATTGTCTTTGGCAATGCCCCCAGTGCAGGGTCACGCATTTCAATCTGGCGGGATATGCCCTTTCAGCGCACAACGGACTTTTCACCGGGGGCCGACCTGCGCGCGGCTGTCCTGAATGATGAACTGGACCGAACCGCCTTGTTACTGCAACAGGCGGAAGCACTGGTTGGGGATTCCATTCACCGTCTTCCCTATGATGTTGATACGGCACTGACATTGCCCCTGGCCCCTGATCGGGCGGGAATGTTCCTGAGCTTCGACACAGAAGGCAGACCTGTCACCAAAGTACCGGATTCCATTGGGGTCACGGCACAGTTCGCCCTGATCTATCTGGGGGCATATGCATCAGCCCAGGCACCGACTGTGCGGTTGAATGGAACCCCGCTGCAACAGGGTGATTTGTTCTTCAACACGGATGCTCAAGCGATGCAGGTATATTCCCAGACAGGCTGGGCCAGTGCCTATATTGCGGAAGAGGACTTTCTGGCCGTGGATGGAACATCGGCCATGGCAGGTCCGTTGGATTTGGCGGGCAATACGATTCTGAACCCTGATACGGTTGATGGTCGTGATATCGCCGCAGACGGCATGGCGCTGGATCTGGTGATTTCGTCCAGCCTGCCCGATATCCATGATCAGATGACCGTGATACGCGACACCCAGTATCGTTTGTTATGGGCTGCGGCTGTGGAACATGGGATCAAGTCCTATCAATTGATCAACACCTATATCGACGATTTCACGGATCAAAGTGGAATCGAAGACGGTGATCTGGCAGGATCAGGGTACAGTTATAGTGCCAGTGCTGCCGCCTATCATTGCCGTACAGTGGGGACCAATGCTGCATATGCTGTCGCGGCCTCTTCGCCGATCGGAAACTATAGTGGGTCCCCTGGAACAACGGTCGATGGCAGTACGGGCAATTATTGGCAAGGTGGTTACACGTCTGTTAACGCGGGCGATTATGTTCAATACGACCTTGGCGCCGTCATGCCGGTTACAAAGTTTCGGGTCTATGTATGGGCGTCGCAAACGATGTTCGCCAATGTCAGGATCGTTGGGTCCAGGACGGGCGCTTTTTCTGGTGAAGAAGCTATCTTGGGGACTGGGACATTTGTCAATGCGGAAGGTTGGCAAGATATTGATCTGGTCGGGACTGCCCGTTATGTGCGCTTGGTCAGTGCGGACGGCAGTAGAACCGGCAACTTTAATACATATGTGCCATTGATCTCTGAGATTCAGATCCTGGATGCTGTTATCAGTGATATGGTGCTGGTCTCCGCACCCATCCTTGCTGAAACCACGCCATTGGAAGCGCGGGCTTTGGTAGAGCTGGAACTGACCGGGGAACCTGAGGTCAACACCGATATCGTGCTGTCAATCAGTCGCGATGACGGCACCACCTGGACCGCTGTGGATTTGGTGGTTTTGGAAAATCAATCCGATACAGGTCGTGTGTTGCTGGCAGGTACTGTTGATCTGTCCACACAACCCATTGGCACGACCCTGCGCTTGAACCTGGAAGCCCAGAACGGGGCGGATATCATCCTGCACTGTTGGGGGATTCAGTGTGATCAAGCGCTCTCGCTCTCGTAATCTGAAAGGAAGCTAAAATGCCCAACATTACAAATACGATGATTTTAACCAGCCCGCTTCGCAAAATTCGGTTTGAGGCGGAGTCGCGCATGGCCAAGGGTATTCTGGTCAATGGCAGTCCGTTCCGGTGTGACGAAACGTCGTCCCAGCGTATGGGCGAAATTGTTCAGGCCTTCACAGATGGCGTGGTCGATGAAACGGAAGGCGTGCAGTTTATCACGGCGGCAGGTGTCCTGATGACACTGACCAGTGAGACACAGGCCCGTCAGATCTTTGACGCCATGCGGCACTATCGCCAGGCCTGTCTTGCGGCATCTGCTAACTTGCAGACTGATCCACCGACGGTCGTCTCTGATGATGCGCATTGGCCCGTGCCAGGAAGTATCACTGTGTAAACTGCTGCTTAGAGCAAATCCCGAGCAAACGGACTCGTTTGCGACGACGTATTTGCTGAAAAAAGAAATGGTTAGAGTATTATGTGTGAGCTCATGCGAACGCATGATGCTCTAACATGTCTGTTTTCGCGAAAGCCCTGCCCCCGTGGCGGGGCTTTCGCGTTTCTGCCCTTAACAAAGAAGGTTCTTGAAATGGTCGCTAAGAAAGCCACTGCCCGCCGTCCGCAATCCCGCACACCACGAACCCGTCGCCCACAATCCAATACGATGCGTAAGCGATTGATGAAAAAGCTTCCGGCGATGCTGGATGCTGCCATCGCCGCCTATCAACAGATTGCCCTGAATGGCCCAGCAGAGGATCCAAAGTCCTTTGCTGCGGCCCATACGGGGGCTAAGGCTGCCCTGGCCCATATCGAACAGATCATCAAACTGGCAGAGGCCGCCGCCGCGCAGGATGAAGCCCAGGAAAAGGATGCGGATGGGGTTGCCACATTGATCACCGCCGCCCGAACAGCCTTGGCACAGGATGAGGAGGATGACGATAGTTCTGACCCCGCTGTTCCATCCGAAGCGGAACAGGGGGGAACAGCATGACAGCCTGTACCTTTCTGGAATTCCTGTGGATCTGGAACGAAATACAGGGTCAGAAGACACCAGTCCTGCACCGACGCATATGTCGCTGGCTGAATGCCCGCGTCCATGCCGGGACAAGTGGTCAGGACCGGCACCTGATCCTATTGGCGTTCCGGGCGGCGGGGAAGTCTACCATTGTCGGCTTGTTTTGTGCCTGGAGACTGTATTGCGATCCGAACCTGCGCATTCTGGTTCTGGCGGCAGAACAGGATCTGGCCAGTCGCATGGTGCGCAATGTGAAACGCCTGATCGAACGCCATCCGCTGACCCAGGGGCTGAAGCCCGATCAGTTGGATCAATGGGCGTCTGATCGTTTCACGGTGCAACGGCCAAAGGAACTGCGTGATCCATCTATGTTGGCGCGGGGAATCGGGGCGAACCTGACCGGCAGTCGGGCGGACCTGATCATTTGTGATGATGTCGAAGTACCCAATACCTGTGATACCGCCCCCAAGCGCGCGGACCTGCGGGCCCGGCTGAGCGAGGCGGATTACATATTGGTACCGGGCGGCATGCAGCTTTATGTCGGAACACCGCATAGCTATTACACAATCTATGCACAGGAGGCGCGGTCTGAGATTGGTGAGGCACAGCCATTTCTGGCGGGGTACAAGCGCCTGGAAGTGCCGATCCTGAAGGCAGACGGCGCGTCTGCCTGGCCGGACCGCTATAGCCGGGAAGAAATCCAAGCGCTGCGGCTGCGCCAGGGGGAAGCAAAGTTTCAAAGCCAGATGATGCTCAAGCCCATGAATATCGTGGGCAGTCGCTTGGACCCGGACCGCATGAAACTGTATCAGGCCAGGTTGGATCTGGTGGAGCGGAATGGGGAGGCGATGTTGATGCTGGACGGGGTGCGGATGATTTCCGCCACCGCCTGGTGGGACCCGGCCTATGGCGGCGCGGGAACTGGAGATTCTTCTGTCGTGGCCTGTGTTTTCACAGGCGAAGACGGGATCTATCGCCTGCATCGCATTCAATACCTGACCACCGATCCCGGCCTGCAACTGGATGAGGCGCGTCAGCAATGTCGGGCGGTCGCGCGGTTTGCCCGGCGGAACTTCCTGCCCTCTGTCACGATTGAGACCAATGGGATCGGCAAATTTCTGCCCAGCCTGCTGCGTCGGGAAATGGCCGTGTTGCATACCGCCTGTGCAGTACAGGAGCGTCATTCAACCAGGGCCAAGGATACCCGCATTCTGGAAGCCTTTGATGCGGTTCTAGCGGCTGGTCAGATCGCCTGTCACCGTAGCGTTTGGGACACGCCCTTTCCGATGGAAATGCGGGAATGGCAGGCGGGCGGTCTCAGCAAGGGGCATGATGACGGGCTGGATGCGGTGGCGGGGTGCCTTTCAATGGAACCAGTGCGCCTGCCCAGATCCAGCGCCCATTATGGCCGCCAATCCTGGCAGGGGGGTGGTGGCAGTGTCATCGCCGATGCTGATTTCAGCGTCTGACAATATCTAAAACACAATCTGTGTAAAATAAGGAGAAACTAAATGACGGGCACGTCCATTGACGTGATCTGGTGGATCACTGTTGTCGAAATTCCGGCGCTGACCGGGCTGTGGTGGCTGATGTGGCGCACACGGCGCGATCAGGACATTGCGTTAGAACGCCACCGCCAACGGCTGGATACGGCCGTTGCTCAGCTTCGGGAAGCGCTTTCCGCCTATAAATTGGAAGTCGCCAAAAGCTATGCCTCAACCTCTCAACTGAAAGATCTGGAGGGGCGGCTGACCGATCACCTGCTGCGCATCGAAGCAAAGCTGGATTCCCAAAAACCCTCTGCAAGACATATGACAAGGAGAGAGTCATGACCCTGTTGAATCTGCCTTTGGATATGGAGGCGGAAGAAACCGCCATTGATATCCTGGCCCGCACCCTGTGGGGCGAAGCCCGGGCGGACTCCGTCCGCGTCAAGGAAGCGATTGCGGCCGTCGTTCTGAACCGCGTCACTCTGGCGAAACAGCGATTTGGCAAGGATTGGTGGGGGACCACGGTGGTGGAGGCCTGCCTAGCCAGTGGGCAATTTCCCTGCTGGCGCCTGACGCCTGAATATCGCGCCAGCTTGATGCAGGTCCCAGACACGGACCCGGATCTCGCCGTCTGTCGCCGCATTGCCGCGCGGGCGGTGCGGGGGGCGCTGGTCGATCCGACCTATGGCGCAACCCATTACCGACGGCCCAGAGAACATCCGCTATGGGCGGAACGGCGCAAGCCTAAGGCCCGGATCGGGTCATTCAAATTCTATCAAATCCTATCGTGAAAGGAGCATCATTATGCTGCCAATGTTACTTGCTCAAATCGGCCTGCCCTTGCTGGTAAAGGCCGTCGGGGGAGCCTTGTCCAATTCCTCCAACTCTGTTGCGAAAGCAGCGGGAGACGCACTGGGCCAGGTTGATACTGAAATCGCCACGGGTCGCCTGGATGGCGACCAGTTGAAAGAAGCCAATCGCCATCTGGAAGCCCTTGCCACGCTGGAGGCCAATACCGACCAGACCTGGCTGCAACAGGTCAACCAGACCATCCGCGCGGAGAGTGTCAGCGACGACGCCTATGTCCGCCGCATGCGCCCGACCTTTGGCTATATCATGGCCTTCACCTGGGCCGCCCAGATGGGGGCAATTGCCTATACCGTGGTCGCCGACCCGCAACAGGCCGCCCCGGTCATCGCCGCCGTCGCGTCACTGGGGACGATCTGGACCGTCGGCCTCTCAGTATTGGGCATCTATGTCTATCGCCGGTCTGGCGAGAAACAGCGCGTGCTGGAGGCTCAGGGTGGCCTGCCAGCCAATCAAAATACAGGAGTTTTGCAAAATCTGCTGCAAAGCCTGATCAAATCAAAATCCAAGGAGATGTAAAATGGGATCCTCAGAAGGGGCGCCAACGCCCAAATCCGTCAACAGCAATGCCGCCGGGGCCGGGCCAAGTTTTGGCATGGGGTGGAATGCCCCTGCGGCCACAGGGCCGTCAATTCAAATGCCTAAAGTGCAGGCACCAACTGTCCAAACGCCCAATACGTCACTGTCCTCTGGTTCGCTGTCCGGTGCGCCGTCTGGTGTGCTATCTGGGCCCGTTCCAGGGTCGGAAAACAGGGGGCTTAACCCGGCGACAGGCTATCAACCCTATACGCCTCGCTCGATTTCTGTCGGGGGCGAAGGTGCGGCCCGGATCAGGGCAGAGGCTGGAACGACTATTGGGACAAAGCATGAAAATCAGCCCGTCCGTCCGAAGCCATCGACCCCGATCCCGGAACGGGACAACGGGTCCAAGCCGACAGGCCAACCCAAACGCTGGACCGCTCCTTCCGAAAAGAGCCAGCCGACAGTGTCACCAAAGGAGCCTGTGCTGAACCCCTATGGGCATGGCGCGCGTCCTGAGGAAACCGGGCGATCAGTGGACAAGGTTGCCCATAAGCCCCTGGATCAGGCGCATCGACCGGTATCTGGGGCAATCCGTTCCACAGCGACACCGCGCCCGGCGCGCTCCGCAGAGGACCAGGCGGCGCTGCAACGGGAGGCCGATGCCGTGGCCAGGATCGCCCGCTATGATGATTACTACGATCACGCCCGCCGCGCCTTGCAGGACGGTGGAGAGGCGGCCATTCCAGAGTTGCGGGAAATTGCCCGCCTGCACAGCCTGGCTGTTGGCAAAAGCGATCCACAGGCAGCCCGACAGTTTGATGCGGGCATCAATCGGGAAATTGCTGCCTATCGGGCGAACGCCGCTGAGCCTCAGGCGAATGCGGGTGCGAATGCTGGGGCGAATGCTGGGGCGAATGCGGGGGCAAAAGGGGGACTGGGGTCTAGCCAGGCCAAGATCGGCCTTGGTGATCCGGGGGCGTATAATCCTGCGCGCTATCAAAAGCGGAAGGATGAAGATTACCCCACCGCCCAGGCCCGCATCGCCAGAGCCATCGCCCAGGATCAGGAAGCCGCTGAGAAGCGCCGCTTTGCCGAAGGGTCGGAAACCTATGCCGCGGCCAAAGAAAAAGCCGGGGTCACCATCACGCGCGCGCCAGACGCCGAGCCCGTATTGGACTTTGGGGATGGGGTGCGTCTGGAAGGCCTGGACACAACCGGCACCAAACGCCTAGCAGAAGCCATCGCAGAAGATCCCTCAGTGGCGGAGGATATTCGGAACGTGGTGGAAGGCAAGATTGACGTGCATGCTTTAGAGGATCGGTTGATAGAACTTTATCGCCTTCCTGAGAGTACGCAGGCCCGATATGCCTCCCGACACAATGATCCCGTTCTAACTCGAGACCTGGCTCAGGAACGGGACCATTTAGAAGGACTATATGAGATCGCGTTAGCACAAGAAGACGGGAAGTCTTCGCAAGAAATCAGCGATTTGATCGTTGCCAATTTTGCGCCTGATCCAAATGCTGACTATCGCGAAGCCGCTGACCTAATCCTCGGTTTTCTCCCTGGGTTTCAGCAACTTGAAGCCGTTGAAGGGATTCAAGTCAACGGAACCGCATTAAAGAATGCATTAGAAAATGGTGACATGGAAGCTGCTGCCCAGGCTGGGATTTTCAGTCTTCTGAGTGTTGTTGAACTGATTCCAGGGGGCGGCAAGGCAGGTACCCTGTTAAAGCGAAGCTTGGGTCGGGCAATTACCAGTCTGCCAAGAGCGAAAGCAGTCCTGTTCCGGCGAAATTTAGAGTTCGGATCATGGTTGGGCAAGGTTAACGCTCCTGGTTATCACGCCACCAATGAAGCTCAAAGAGTTGGTGAGTTATCAGGCTCTGTAGCACGCTTTGTGCAATCAAAAGGATATGATCCTCAGGATGGTGGCATCCTTATCCGCGACAAGGAAGTACAGCATATGCTTCGGGATGCGAAGGTTGCGCGGGACGGCGCCATCCCGCGCGATTACGCCACCCGTCTTCCAGAGATTTTGGGCAAGCCGGAGAAAGTTCTGTGGGACGACCAAGACCCCGGCTTGTTGTATGTCTTCGATGTCCCGGACTTGGGAAAGAAAGGAAAAATTGTGGTTCGTGTGGATATGAGAACAAAGTTTAAGTTACCGGGGGAGTCCGTGAAAAGTGGCAGGCGACGGGGAAACCTGGTTCGTACCTCTGGATTGGTTGAGACTCCCGATCTGCTTCAAGGTCGATATCAAGAAATTCCAAAATAAGAGCCAAGCAACTGGAGGGGGGCGCATCCGCGAAGGTGGTACGCCACCCTCCACGTAGCAGATGGCACACAAGGTGCAAACTGAACCGGACGTGCGATTTCCCGGTTGTCATCGCGGATGCGCCGGGGTTCAGCTTAGGTTAAACGGGGCAATGTTTCAAGTTATGGTGGCGCCGTTTGTATTTTTGAAATGTCTTGAGAGGTACCGCAGGTGCGAGGGTGGCGCATCCGCGAAGGTGGTACGCCACCCTCCACGTAGCAGACCATGCGGCAACCCACATGCACTGAACCGGACCGGCGATATTCCCGGTTGTCATCGCGGATGCGCCAAAATTTAGATTAATCCAATAGGCGTCGCATCTCAAGGTAGAACCAAAGAATCTGCTGTTCCGCGCCGGATCGCGAGGAGGACCTGGCGCTGACGCGGGACCTGTTGTTGGACATGCTGCCCATCATCGGGGAGGTGCGCTCTGCCCAGGATGCGGTGGCTGATTTCACCGCCATGACCAAGGCAATTGAGGCGGGCGATTGGAAATTGGCCGGTCGGAACGGTCTGTTTGCCGTATTGGCCACAGCGGGGGCCGTGCCAGGCGTCAGGAAAGTCGCCAAACTCGCCCGCACCACCCTGGTTCGCGGCTTGCGCACCACCGCAGGCGGCCGAAAACTGGTTGCGGGCGTGCGTCTCGCGAAGTTTGAACGTCAGTTTCCCAAGAAGTTCAAATCCTTCGATACCAAGGAGCTGATTCAGGGAATACCTGAGGCGGATCAGAAGGTAGTCCAACTTCTGTTAAATATGTCCATGGGGGACGCGACTGAAAGGGAGGTGGTGCAAGCAATGAGAGAGGCAGGATTTACCGTCTATGATGACTATGGTGCGAGAGCTGTCGGCAAAATTGATAAGACTGCCAAACGAAGTCGTATATATGATGCTTCAACGCCTGAGGGGGTTGATAATCTGTTTGGTCTGGTTTGGCGACCTGATAGAGATAAGCTTGGAACCGCGTATGAGGTTAAGTCAGGCAGCGCGAAATTGGATGTTTCTCAAAGGAAAAACGATGGATCAATTCCTCTTGAGATGCCAACGGCAAGGCCGCATGATGCAAAAGAGTACACACTCCATTCGGTTAAATATCTGAGAGTTCGACTAGATCAGATCAGTCCACGTCATCTTGAATTGGCTATACAGAAAAGACTGGATACAGCCGTTCGGAATGGGAAATTATCTCCGTATAGTTCGGAAATAATTCTTACGCGTGCAATGGCATATCAAGCTCAAAGCAGTGAAAGGAACCCAATTCCTGTTATTGGTCTTGCAGCAATGATCAGAGGCGCAATATCCGCTGAAACTTTAGAGTAGTATTGGTTGTGCGCGGTTGGTGCTTAGCGCCAATCGCGCATTTTTTCTTCAACATTTTGCCTTACATTCAACAAATCAATGATCTCCTGCATGTGCTCATTCTTTTGAATGTAAAGTTGCCTTAAGTCTCGAATTTTTTGCTCCTTAACATCAGAAAGAAATGGAATGAATCGACCAAGGAACAGACTTCTACCAACTTGTTTTTTTTCTTTAAGAATTTGAAAAATCTGGTGGTCATCCTGAGCTGCGTCGCGTTCCATATCTGAAAATTTGCTTATGACCAAATCCCTGTGACCGCAGGCCCACCATTGTAACAACTCAAACCAGGTGCCCCTTCTGTCCCCGGGAACCCATTCCATCGAAGGCAGGGGCCCGCAGGCGGTTCCCAAGGTCATGCGGTCTCTTAGCCAAGGCCAAGTGTCTCGTTGCCAATAATGATCTATCCTCTGTCCCAGTGCTTCCAAATCCTTTCCCTTAGTCGCCCAACGACCACGCCGATCGCTGCCGATTTGTTCCGGAATGTAACAGGGGTCATGTTCTCTTTCGTTGTAGGGTTTTTTAGGATCGAAGATGGAACTGCATTCAAAAGAAAAGTGCGCTCGGTACTTCGTGCGGGCCATAGGCAATGATAGTGGGGCACTTTGGCTCTCCAGGGCGAGGCAGAGCCGGTCGACTTCTGAAATGAAGATGCCGGTTTCTTCGCGAAAGCTGCCAGGCTCGTCTTTGTATTCAGGTCCAAAGACGACCCGCCACTCGATGCCATCGCCTTCGATCACATAATTGGTGTCGGAAACCCGGCGAAACCCCTTGCTCTCCAACGTGCCCGCCAGCGCCGTTTGAAACACAATCTTCGCCGCCTCAGCAACCGCCATGTGCCGCATCCTTTCAATGCACCCCGTGGTTGCCGAAGTTTAGGTCTCGGGCAGACGCGGCACAACGAAAATTGGAGTGATAAGAGGCAGAATACTTTTAGAAAGCGAGCCTCAGGTTCGAGTCCTCCTGCCCCGTATAATGTTTTTAGTTCCTGTAAAAAAATTACGTAGAGAAAAATTGAGATATCTCCGTAGACTGCGCAATTCGCGGGCGTGTTACTCTATTTTTAAGTATCTCATAGTGCTATTTTTTACTTCTAGTTGTTAGGTGTTCTTCCGTTGCGTCATTTTCAACACGAACCGGTGCATTGGACAGGTACCTGAAGATAGGGTTTACAATGACGAAATACATGAACCACCAAGCGTAGATCATATGCGGCGCAAAGAACTCCCCGCTTGGTGCCAAGCCATGAGCGACCCTATTGCGAACCGCTGCCCCGTTCTGGTCGGTGAACAGAAGCTTGAGTTCAAGGATAACGTTGACGCTCATTACCGCTCGCAGTTGATCTTGGTATTTGCCTAATAACGTTCCGAAAGGCATGTGATCTTGAATTCCAAACCTGTCTCGGGTCGAAGTCTCACAACCAAGCTCTTTGAGGACATGTCTGATGCAGTTTTCAAACTGTGGGACAAGAATGGAGTTGGCTTCCTGGAACTGGAGACGAAACCCGAAGCAGAGCCCCTTTGTTATAAGTTCTTCATGGCCTTTTGGAACAATTGGATTGTTTGCCACGATGTCGCGAATATCTCGAAGCGAGATTGAATGCTCAAAGTTGATCTGTTGCAGCGCCGGGATGATCGTGGATTGAACCTCAAACTGATGATCCAACATCGCTAGCTCAACTACTCGCTCCCACTGTGCGCGTGTTTGGTTATGATCTTCGTCGGTGGCCGCTGTCCTGATACCGGTGACACGTCCGTCATGGTCCATTCGGCGACCACCGAATAAGTTCTGCAGAGGGAACTTCTTTGCATGCTCAATGGCCCGCTTGTTCAACTTTTGGAAATCGCTGGGTCGCAATAGTGTCGCGAGTGACAACATTGCATCCAATGTGCTTTTCTCTGAGACGTGATCACGGGCCGCTGTAATAATTTCCGAAACATCTATTGATGGTGTTGTGACGGACTGCATTTCCTTGACGGACGCAGCCTGCGCTTCACGCAGTTTTGAATAAACTCGCTCTGCGTCTTGTCGACACCCAGGAATACTTCTGTAGGCATCGTGAGCAAATTCGAAAAAATGTGCCGCTGCCAAGTTGCTTCCGCCTTTGGCTCGATGCTCTCCTTCCTCTTCGTAGGACTGCGCAATCCTGAAATTGGCAATCTTCTCGGCTTCCTTGTCACCGGCCCGCTTCTTAGTCACCGAAAGTTCGGAAAGGTGTTTACGCGCCTTCTCGAAATCTCCGGCTATGTGCGAAGCGTCAACTATTCGCTGCAAATAAGTCGAGGCAACTTCAGGATCGCCGAACTCAAACTCGTTCTGAAGTTCAACTAATCGCAAGGAAAGGTAAAGCGGATCAGACCCATTTAGCTCATCAAGTCGCCTGATGATCTGTCCCTCAATATTGGCGATCCAATTGTTGTCGCGTATCTGAACCGCAAGCCTCAGTGCTCGTTCAATGCGTTCGGCATACTCGACCCAGTGTTCCGGGTCGAATAAGGCGTCAGCGCTCTTTACATATCCATCGATAGCACAATGGGCCGCTTGGATATCTCTGAGACGACACCAAGCCACATCTGCAATTCTCGATTTTACTTCAGGCGTGCGGATGGTTGGCGCCAAGCCGATTAGTCTCTTCAACGTTTCTTCATCGATGTCATCGGGAATCAGTGTTCGGCCATCTTGAAATACCGCAAATGCCGAGAACGGTTCGTTTACATCAGAGGGTGCGAACATCATCTGACACACTTGTCCGACTAGCGTCCAGGCTCGAGCTGTGACTTCGTCGCCAACCTCACTGGTGCCCCTTGCTTTTTCCAGGAAAGCCCTCCCAAAGTCGTAACTCTCTTTGCCGCCTGCTTTTTCTGCAACAGCATCAAGGTCCAATTGTTCCAAGATCAACAGATACTTACTTTTATCGTCACTATTGCCTTCGTTGCTCATAGAAAACCCTCCACGTCATTGAACAGCCCTTAAAGCTTTATCCAATTTTCAGTGTTTTCTAAATAAGTAGTTCTAGTATAGATCGTGATTTAGTGGTTTTCAAAATATGCCAGCGCCGTCTGAAATACCACCTTCGTCGCCTCTGCCACTGCCATGCGCCGCGCCTTTTCAATGCATCCCGTGGTTGCCAGAGTGTAACGGCGACCTGTTGCAAGCTCAAGGGGTTGGTTTGGGGTGCCTTGCCAAAAGAGATTGGCAGGGACGGGGCGTATCGGGCACTGTTTGGGACCGCCTTTTGCGGGATAAGAATCCAGGGTGAGGAACGGATCAATGGGGACCAAACAGGTGAGCATCTATGAGACCGGGCTGGAACGGAACCCGGCGAATTACACACCCTTGTCACCGCTGAGTTTTCTAAAGCGTGCGGCCCAGGTTTTTCCGGACCGTGAAGCGGTGGTGCACGGTGCGCTGTCCTATAGCTGGGCAGAGACGGAGGCCAGATGCTGCCGGTTGGCGTCCGCCCTGGCCCAGCGCGGCATTGGCCTGGGCGATACGGTCGCTGTCATGGCCCCCAATATCCCGGCCTTGTATGAGGCGCATTTCGGGGTGCTGATGGTGGGGGCGGTGCTGAATGCACTGAATACGCGGCTGGATTCCGCCACCATCGCCTTTATCCTGAGCCATGGGGAGGCCAAGGTTCTGATCACAGACAGGGATTTCGCCGCCCTTGTCGGGCCCGCATTGGAAGAGGCGGGGCGGGATATTCTGGTGATCGATATCGATGATCCCATGGCGGGGAATCCTGGGCCCTTTCTGGGCGAGATGACTTATGAGCAATTTCTGGAAACCGGTAATCCTGATTTCTCTTACGGTCCGCCCACGGATGAATGGCAGGCGGTCAGTCTGAACTATACCAGCGGCACAACGGGTAATCCAAAGGGTGTCGTCTATCACAGCCGGGGGGCCTATCTGCTGGCGCTGGGCAATGTGGTGACCTGGACGATGGGGTCGGGGGCGCGGTATTTATGGACTCTGCCGATGTTCCATTGCAATGGCTGGTGCTTCCCCTGGACTTTGGCCGCGATTGGCGGGACCAGCGTGTGCCTGCGGCAGGTTTCGGCCAAGGCGATATTTGATGCCATCGCCGATCAGGGGGTAACGCATTTTTGTGGCGCGCCGATTGTGCTGAATATGGTGGTCAATGCAAAGCCGGAGGATAAGCGCATCCTGCCGCAAACAGTGGAAGCGATGACTGCGGCGGCCCCCCCACCCGCATCCGTCCTGCAACGGATGGAGGAGGAAGGCTTTCACATCACCCATGTCTACGGCCTGACGGAGGTTTATGGTCCGGCGGTTGTGTGTGATTGGAACGCCGATTGGGATGCACTGGACGCGGAAGAGCGTGCCCGGCTGAAGGCCCGACAAGGGGTGAATTACCATGTGCTGGAGGCCCTGATGGTCGCCAACCCCGAAACGCTGGACCCTGTTCCCAAGGATGGCGTCACCATGGGGGAGGTTTTCTTCAAGGGCAATGTGGTGATGCGCGGCTATCTGAAGAACGAAGCGGCGACGCGGGAGGCTTTTGCGGGCGGCTGGTTCCATTCCGGTGATCTGGGGGTCTGGCATCCCGATGGCTATATCGAACTAAAGGATCGATCCAAGGATGTGATCATTTCCGGGGGGGAGAATATCTCCACCATTGAGGTGGAAACCGTGCTGTATCGCCATCCAAAGGTCCTGGAGGCCGCGGTGGTCGCCAAGGCCGATGAGAAATGGGGGGAGACACCCTGTGCCTTTGTGACCCTGAAGGACGGAGAAAAAGCAAGTGCAGAGGAAATCATTGCCTTCGCCCGGGACAGGTTGGCACATTTCAAATGTCCCCGGCATGTTGTCTTTGGCCCCCTGCCCAAGACGTCCACGGGCAAGGTGCAGAAATTTGCCCTGCGCGACCGCACCGCTGAGATTTAGAAAGGACCTGCACTATGGAAACCCGTGCTAACGAGCGCTGTGTCTATTTGAACGGCGCTTTCCTGCCGGAAAGCCGGGCCTTGTTGTCCTTTCGGGATTCCGGTTTTGTCTATGGCGATTGCGTGTTTGACACGGCCCGCACATTTAATGGGAAAATCTTCCGGTTGGATCAGCATGTGGATCGGCTGTTCCAAAGCCTGGCCTATACCCGCATTGAAATTCAGATGGACCGACAGGAGATTATCGACACGACCGAAGAAGTCGTGGCCCGCAATCGTGCTCTGCTGGGTCCGAACGAGGATTACTGGGTGTCCCAGCGCATCTCAAACGGTGTGATCAGTCTAGATGGAGAGCCGCCCATTCAAGACGGTGCCACAATTGTGATTGAATGTACCCCCCTGCCATTGCGCGCCAGGGCCTCGATGTTTCGGGATGGGATCGAAGCCGTCATTGCGCCCCTGAAACGGGTGCCGCCGGACGCGTTGAGCCCAAATGCGAAGATCAATAATTACATGAACCCGATGTTGGCGCAGCGCGAGGTCACGGCGATCAGGCCGGGGGCCTGGGCCTTGCAATTGGATATGAATGGCAATCTGGCAGAAGGCGTTGGGTGCAATGTCTTTTTTGTCAGGGATGGCAAAGTCATCACGCCCAAGGCGGATAACATCCTGCCGGGTGTCACCCGTGCTGTTGTCCTGGAGCTGTGCCGCGACAATGGAATCGACGTCACAGAACAAGATGTGTCGCTGCATACAGCGACAACGGCGTCAGAGGCCTTTTTCACGTCGACCAGCCTATGTCTGTGCCCGGTCAGAAGCCTGAATGGCCGCAGCTATTTAGGGCATGCCGGACCCGTTACGAAGCGCCTGATGGGGCTTTTCACAGATTTGGTCGGGTGTGATTATGTCGCCCAGTATCTTGCCCATCTGCGGGCGGGAACAACGCGCACCGGCTTTTGATTGCGACATCAATTTAGCCAGCGCGCCGTTGGTTCATAGCCGACAGTTAAATCGGAGTGGGCCTTATAGCATAGCCTTCGCAAACGGGCTCGTTTGGGATGACATATTTGCTAAAAAGAATACGTGCATCTTGTATGTGCTCATGCGAGCGCATGATGCTCTTTGTATGAGCTCATGCGAGCGCATGATGCTCTTTGTATGAGCTCATGCGAGCGCATGATGCTCTATCCCCTGGATAGGGCCCGCATCATTTCAGCGACCTTGGTCTGTAACCGTTCGTCCCCGATGCGCTGCCAGTCACGGGCCACTTTGGAGGCCTTGACATTCAACGGGCCTTCTTCACTGGCGCTGCTGACATTGGTCGTTTCCGATTTACCCAGACCTTCAAAGAAAGTCGATACCGGCACATCCAGTACATCGGCGATCTGAATCAGTCGTGACGACCCCATTCGGTTTGTGCCCCGTTCGTATTTCTGGATCTGTTGAAAGCTGACACCGACTTGGTCGCCCAACGCTTGCTGGGAGAGGCCTTTGCGAATTCGCATTTCGCGAACACGGTTGCCAACCGTGACGTCTACAGGATGAGGCATTTGTCCACCTTTTCTATGTCGCGTTACACCGGGGGGTCAGGTGCTGGGCGATCTATTGATTTCCAACCACAGCGACGTGAATGCACGCTTCACGCCACACATATGAAGCACTGTTTGCTTCACGCTGTTACAAAATGTCTAAACGCCATTCAGTCAAGGATTCTGTTTTTTTTCAAATTGTTTAAATTTTTTGCTCACTATTTATTAGTTAGTAAAAAATATCTAAAATTAAATACTTCTAAAGAAAACTATTTTTAGAAGAAGCCTGACAACCTTTACTATATTTATATATTAATTCTAAAAATTATAAACCTTTGCGCGAAAAAAATTGTTAGTTTTTTACTCTTTTTTTATAATAATGATACTGATCCTGAAATTCCAGTACTCTGTGCAAACATCATCACGATAGTGTCGCCGACTGTGATGCCGCGTAAAAAGAGAATTGATTGGGTGAATATTGGGGTATTCACCTTTTGCGGGCTTTTAGGAAAGTTGCATATGGTGTGCCAGAACACGACGTGGATGCAAAAATACCTGTGGCAAATTGACACATGCTTGCCGGCGTCGTCATTTTAGGGACGGTTGGCCGGTCCAAATTGAAATGTCATTGGACCGACCCCATCGTTGCTCGCACTCGAATGTAAGGGGGCTTTCCCTTAAACGCAGACGTCAATGCGCCGTCAGTGACTGGATTTCATCTTTGATTTGAAGTTTTTGTCGTTTGAGCGCCAGGACGGTTGTTTCATCGGGCATCGGGCGTGCGCTTTCATCTGAAAGGCGCTTATCAATTTGAGCATGTTTTGATTTCAGGCTTTCAATACGGTGAACTGTGCTCATTTCTGACTAATCTCCCATACGTTAAGACCTTATTGGTCCAGTGTTCAGAGTTAGCGAAGCCACGATCAACGACTGGAAGACACCAAGGCGAAACGCGAAACACCAATTGCCTGAATCCCAGGCCATGCGGCGCATCCATATGCACCAGATCGATGGGTTCCGGTTCTTCTGATGAAAACAGCCTCCTTTCCTGACGCCTTGAGCAAAGCAATCAATGATGCGTGTCGAACCCAATCAGGCTTATCGGCCTGAGGACAGATTCAGCACTCGCCGGGCAATGCATTACTAAGAATGCGTTACCTCACGTTACCGTGCCGGTTATCAAGGGATTGGGCCTGTGGCGAGGCGCCTCGTTACAAATGGCAAGTGGACCCCGCCGTCCCGCACTCTTGATGACGCATCATCCCTACTGGAATAATTTGTCAGACGCGGTATGTAATAGCCTACTACAGTCCCTTTGAATGTGAAGGAAAATCGATGGTGCAGCGCAAACTAATTGTCGGGATCAGCGGTGCCTCCGGCGTCGTCTATGGGATCCGTTTGTTGCAGGCACTGCGGGTCGCGGGGGTCGAGACGCATTTGATCCTGTCCAAGGCGGCAGAAATGACGCTGGCTTATGAAACCGACCTGAAGCCGCGCGATGTGCGGGCACTGGCGGATGTATCCTATGCAATCGGGGATGTCGGGGCCCCTTGCGCCAGCGGGTCTTTCCCGTCAGATGGCATGGTGATCGCACCGTGCTCCATGAAAACATTGGCGGAAATTGCTACCGGCGTGACGGCAAACCTGCTCAGTCGCGCGGCGGATGTGGCCTTGAAAGAGCGCCGCCGCCTGGTTCTGATGGCGCGGGAAACGCCGCTGACCCTGGTTCATCTGCGCAATATGACAACCGTGACAGAAATGGGGGGGATCATCGCACCGCCGGTCCCGGCATTTTATGCAAAGCCCGACAGTCTGGACGATATGATCGATCATTCAGTCGGGCGTGTTATGGATCTGTTTGGGATCCAGTCGGATCTGGTTCGACGGTGGAAAACCGAAGAAACCTCGGCGGCTCAATCCGAAAGACAGTAGGGGATAGGCGTTAGTTCCAGCCTGTTGGCGACTTCCCGCCACAGGCTGTGGTGATTTCCTGTGCGATGCTGCGGATCAGGTCGCCCAATACCGGCAGCCGCGAATCCTCAATCCGTGCCAGAGGTCCAGATATGGAAATCGCCGCCACGGGTTCCCCAAACTCATTATAAATCGGGGCTGCAAGGCAGCGCAGACCGACGGCATGTTCTTCGTCATCGACGGCATAGCCCTGATGTTTTGCCTGTTTGATGCTGGCGATCAGTGCAGCGGGCTCCCGAATGGTCTTATCGCTATAGCGGGTGAAGGTTAGATTGGCGATGCGCTGTTCCGCCGATTGTTGGCTCAGTCCAGATAACAGTGCCTTGCCAACGCCAGAGGCATGCAGCGGGGCACGCCCGCCGGGGGGGGCCAGGGCGCGCATCATCTGGCGGCTTTCCACCTGGGACAAATAGATCGTTTCTGTCCCATCCAGAATGGCGAGGTTTACGGATTCGCCGCTTTCCTCCATGGCGCGGTGCATATAGGGGCGCGCGATGGTCACGACATCCCGATTTCGCAGAAAGCCTGTTCCGGTGATAAAGGCCTGAACCCCGGTGAACCATAGCCCGCGTTCCGCGTCCTGGGTTACGAACCGGCGCAGTTCCAGACTTTTTAAAAGCCTGTGCGCCGTGGACGGGGCCAGACCGGCCCGATGCGCCAAATCGCCAAGCGCAGCCCCCTGAGGCTGGGTCGCAACATCTTCCAGCAGCGACAAGGCGCGGTTCAACGATCGGACACCGGTATCGCTGTCACTGGATTTGATACCTGCCCCGTTGCGATCCACAGCGGGCCGCCCCCGCCTGGGCTTCTGGTCCGGATCATTGGCGTTTTTTTCCATGCGTGCATATCCCTCTGATGTGACCCAACCGGATTAAGGCATTCTTTTTCCTTATTTTCCACCCTATGGAAATAGCGGTAAAATGATTTGACCTGAGGCTGCGGTTTTTGCAAGCAAACACGGCGCTGCTCTCTTATAGTGCGGCGACACGACACTTGTGAAAGTCCAGAACGAAAAAGGGGAAGCGCAGCCATGCGCCGTCAGCACCGTACCAAAATTGTTGCCACATTGGGTCCTGGAACCGGAGACCAAGCCTCCATCCAGGCCTTGTTTGAAGCGGGCGTGGACGTGTTCCGTCTGAATTTCAGCCATGGTGCCCATGCGGAACATAAGGCCCGATTGGACATTATTCGCGGGCTGGAGCAGAAATTTGCGCGACCCATTGCGGTGATGATGGACCTGCAAGGCCCGAAATTGCGGATCGGGACGTTCAAGGATGGCCCGATTGAGCTGGTTGAAGACACGCAGTTTCGCCTGGACCTGGAAGACAAGCCCGGCGATATCAACCGCGTGACCCTGCCCCATCCTGAAATCTTCCAGGCCTTGGAAAAGGATGCGGAATTATTACTGGATGATGGTCGCATTCGATTGGTGGTGACATCCTGTGGACCGGAATTTGCGGAATGCCGCGTTGCCGTCGGCGGGCCGTTGTCTGAACGCAAGGGCGTCAATGTGCCCGGCGTCTTGTTGCCCCTGTCGCCCCTGACGGAAAAGGATCTGATCGATCTGAAATATGGTCTCAGCCTGGGGGTGGATTGGGTTGCGTTGAGCTTTGTTCAGCGCGCAGAAGATATCGAAGAAGCCCGCGCCCTGATCAAAGGGGAAGCGGGTATTCTGGCGAAACTGGAAAAGCCCTCTGCCATCACGGAATTGGATGCAATTGTGGCCGCAGCGGATGCGATCATGGTCGCGCGCGGTGATCTGGGCGTCGAAATGCCGCCAGAAGACGTGCCGGTGCTGCAGCGCCGCATTATCAATGCGTGCCGTATGGCCGGGAAGCCGGTTGTGGTTGCGACCCAGATGCTGGATTCCATGGTCGAACGACCGGTCCCGACCCGGGCAGAGGCGTCCGATGTGGCAACAGCCGTCTATTCCGGGGCCGATGCTGTGATGCTGTCGGCAGAAACAGCGGTTGGCGATTACCCTGTTGAATCTGTTGAGATGATGAACCGTATCATTGAACGGGTGGAGCGGGACCCGGTCTATCGGGAAGGCATGGAAGCCCAGCGCCAGAAGCCGGAGCCGACCACTGCGGATGCGGTCGCGACGGCCGCTGCGCAAATGGCGAAAACGCTGAATGTAAATGCAATCGCGACCTATACGACATCAGGATCAACAACATTGCGCATTGCCCGCGAACGCCCGATGGCACCGATTTTGGGTCTGACACCGCGCGATGATACGGCCCGGCGTCTGGCGCTGGTCTGGGGGGTTCATCCCGCCCGGGTGCCCGATGCGGCCAGCCTGGATGATATGTCAGAAACCGCAACCCATCAGGCGAAAATCGATGGGTTTGGCAATATCGGGGACCGCATCGTCATCACAGCGGGTGTGCCTTTCAGCACGCCAGGTAAAACCAATCTGCTGCGCATTGCCCGCATCGGCGGCACGTCAGAGACGGAGTAGCTCAGACCGCGCTTTCGCCATAGTACAGGGTCACGGAATGTTTCGCTTCTGCAAAGAACAGATAGCGTTCCGCGATCAGGCCGATGGCGGCGGTCAGGACAGAAATGGTCAACAAGCCAATGGTGATCGCGCCGTCACTGTAGCGGGTTAAAAGGATCGCTATAATGGGGAAAACAAAGCCCCATAGGATCACCAGTCGTTTCAGTCGTGCGGCGTGTTTGCGGGCGATTCTAAACCCCATCTCCGTCATCAGATAATTATCCCCCTGATGGGGTGCCTCGAATAGTTTCACCTTGCCCATGTCGCCTAGACCGGTTGCGCTTTCGGCAGTGGATCGGGGGCTGGCCAGCGCGATGGACTGCCAATACATGATTTTCACGATCAGGCCGGCCAACAACAAAACAACGCTGACCAGGATCAGAAAGACGCTGGCAAAGCCCAGAAAGAAGGACAGCGCGTTTAACAGGACCGCCCCGCTGGACAGCGACAGGATCAGGTAACAGACTGGCGTCCAGCCGTTAGACCAGGCTGGGATGGGGCGCAGAGAGGCATAGATCATCGCCGTGCAATAGACCGTGATCAGGGCCAGGGCGACCGAAAGCGCTGCGACCACGGGTTGCCAAGGGGTTGTCATATCGGGATAGACTAACCGCCCCGCGCCATAGATCAGGACGGGGAGAAAGGTGATGAGGGCAAACAGGCCCTCCCGGCTGAGCCAGGATGTCCGCCATTGGCTCATGGCCCGCCAGGCCCGTTCCGGATGACCCAGATGGGCGGTCGAAGACAGCAGGCCTGCACTGATCAGACCCAGGGCAACACCAAGGCTGATCAGCGTGACATGCCATCCAGCGGGAATCAGGCCCGCAATGTCCATCAGGATGAACAGAATCAACACGCCATACCCCGCGCCGGATGCGGTGGTGAAAAAAATGACCGATTTAGCCGGATGCATAACAACGCCTCACAAAGACAGAATTTTATCGAGCCACCGGGCCATGACCCCGGCGCTGCTGTCAGCCACGGGGGTCAGGCCTGCACCGCCCATGGCCTCTTCCGCCACGGTTTTGCGGGGGCGCGGCGGCAGATAGCGATTGACCGGCTTGCAATTTTGTTCCGGCATCAGGGCATAGCCGCCACGGGCTGCGGAGAGCTTTGATACATCGCTGTCTGGATCACCAAAATCACCAAAAGACCGCGCCCCGGCCGGACAGGTCGATACACAGGCCGGAACCCGCATATCGGCTGGCAGGGTTTCATTATAGATCCGGTCCACGCACAGGGTGCATTTCTTCATGATCCCGGCATCGTCATCATATTCCCGTGCCCCATAGGGACAGGCCCAACTGCACAGCTTACAGCCGATGCAGGTATCGGGATTGACCAGAACGATCCCGTCTTCTTCGCGTTTATAGGACGCGCCGGTCGGGCAGACGGTCACACAGGGTGCATCCTCGCAATGCAGGCAGGATTTCGGGAAATGCACCATACGACTATCGCCGCCATCTTCCGGGACGACTTCAAAACTGTGGATGCGATTGAACCATACGCCCGACGCATCTGCACCATAGGGGTCGTTGTCCGGCAGCGGCGCGCTGTGCCCACCGGTATTCCATTCCTTGCAATTCACCGCACAGGCATGGCACCCGACGCAAATGTCCAGGTCGATGACAAGCCCAAGCTTTTTCTGAGTCTGAGCGGGAAGAGCGGTCATTGTGTTCCTCCCGTTGTGTTACGCTCATCAGGAATCCACCTGCCCCTATCTTCGTCACTCCGGACGTGATCCGGGGTCCACAGCAGCCCGACGGTTCGTGCTCTGACGCTCTGGATTCCCGCCTTCGCGGGAATGACGGCACTTTGTGGATGGATTGGGGCGGTCATTGATTTCCTCCCTCTTTATGGCCTTTTTGATTGCCGATCCATTCCGCCATTGCGGCGGCGGGTTTGCCTGACGGCGTTGGATGCAAGGCCTTCCCATAGCGCAGAACCCCATCAGCGGAGACCGCACTTGGGGCGAGTGTTGGTGCTTCGAACCGCTCAAACATGGGTTCCGTCTCTCCAGCTTCTTCGTCTGTGCATTTTTCCAACCGCACCTTCAAATCATACCAGGCGGCCTGGCCCGTCACCGGATCGGCATTGGCATAGCGGAAGCCGTCCCCCTGGGCGGGCAGCAGTTCCGGGATGATGTGGTTCAGCAGAAACCCTTTCTCCGTCTCTGGTGCGCCCGGTTTCAGGCCCCAACTTCCTTTGCGCTTACCAATTGCGTTCCAGGTCCAGATGGTGCCTTTTTCAACGCCATGCATGGTTTTGATCTGGGCCTTCACGCGGCCTTGGGGGCTGATGATCCAGACCCAATCCTCATCACCGGCATCGATGGTTGCGGCGGTGTCGGGATGCAGATACAGGCGATTCTGATTGGTGATCTGCCTCAGCCAGGCATTCTGTCCCCCCCAACTGTGATACATGTGCATCGGGCGCTGGGTGATGGCATGCAGGGTATAGTCCTGTGCCGTGGCCGTGGTTTCAAATGGCGGATACCAGAAGGGGATTGGATCGAAATAGGTTTCGATCCGGTCCTTATGGCGGTCTGGGGGTACGGCGGGGCCAAATCCCTGAGCCGCCAATCGGAACTTTTGCAAAGGTTCGGAATAAATCTGCATGACAATGCGGTCTGTGGATGGAATCCAGCCCATCTTGTGGGCGCGGGTCAGATAGTCCTTGTTGCCGTGCTTCATCCAGGATTCGGATTCCGTAAAGGGATCCTCCCAGAAGCCACCATTGTCGATATAGCGCTGTAACTGACCCTGATTGGGGGCGCCACGACCCTGATCGGTCCCAAATTCACCACGCCATCCTGCCAGCGGGCCAATGCCCGGCGCGCGTTCGTGATTGGCGATGTAATCTTGATAGCCGCCGGGATAAGCGGCGCTGCCATCGGCGGTAACAAAACCGGGCAGTTTCAGGCGCGCGCCCAATTCGATCAGCACATCCTGAAAGGGACGCACGTCCCGGTCCAGCGGGACGACCGGGTGGCGGATCGCATCGGCTGGTCCTTCCGCACTGCAAATCGGGCGGTCCAGCAGCGAGATACAGTCCCACCGCTCCAGATAGGTCGTATCGGGCAGCACCAGATCGGCATAGGGCACCGTTTCCGAATAAAACGCATCGGAATAGATGATCTTGGGAATCTTATAGCTGCCATCCTCATTGGTATCGGTCAGGTAATGCAGCACGCCTGGCACATTCATTGAGCTGTTCCAGCCCATATTGGCCATATACATGAACAGCACATCGATGGGATAGGGGTCGCCCTTCCAGGCATTGTGGATGACCATTTGCATCAGGCCATGGGCGGCCAGCGGATGCTCCCAGCTATAGGCCTTATCGATGCGTTTGGGCGTGCCATCCGGATTGATCAGCAGGTCTTCCGGGCCGGTGGGAAACCCCAATGGCATCCCTTCCAGGGGCTTGTTGGCCTCTGACTTATGGCCGGCTGGTTTTGGTCCGGGTGGGACCGGGCGCGGGAAGGGTGGTTTGGAGCGAAAGCCGCCTGGCACATCAATCGTACCTAGGATCATTTGCAGCAAATGCAGGATGCGGCAGGTATGGAACCCATTGGAATGGGCAGAAACACCGCGCATGGCGTGCAGGGAGACGGGCCGCCCGACAATCTTGGTCTGTTTGCGCCCGGCCCAATCGGTCCAATCGACATCCAGTTCTATGCTGCGCTCAAACGCGGCATGGGCCAGTTCTGCGGCGATCCGGCGGATTGTTTCAGCGGACACGCCGCAGGATTTTTCCGCCTCTTCCGGTGAATAGCTTTTATCCAGAAACCGTTTCGCCATCAGGTGAAAGGCCGGGACGGCCCGCTGACCGGCGATATCGACGCTGCCGCTCATCACGGGGGATCCACCGGCTTCCAGGGCGCTGACCAGTTTTTTGGTTTTGCCGTCCAGGATCAGGGGGTTCCCATCGCGGTCACGGGCAAACAGGCCGTCATCGGCTGTGCCCGGTGCCTGAATGACCAGCCAGGGGGCATTGGTATAGCGCGCCAGATAATCCCAATCGATCTTCTCTGCTGCCAGCAATTCATGGATCAGCGCCCCGGCGAACAGACCGTCTGTCCCAGGGCGAATACCAACCCATTCATCGGCGATCGCGGAATAGCCGGTCTTTACCGGGTTTACCGAAACAAACTTTGCCTCTCCCCGACTTTTTAAATGGCCCAGGCCCATCTTGATCGGATTGCTGTCATGGTCTTCGGCAACGCCAAACATCATGAAATACAGGGTGCGTTCCCAATCCGGCTCGCCAAATTCCCAAAAGGAACTGCCGATGGAATACAGCCCGCCCGCGGCCATATTGACCGAACAGAATCCGCCATGGGCGGCAAAATTAGGCGTCCCGAACCGCCCGGCCCACCAGCCGGTCAGCGACTGGCTTTGGTCACGCCCGGTAAAGAAAGCCAATCGCTTGGGGTCTGATTTCCGGATATCGGACAACCACTCGGTCGCCAGGTCCATCGCCTCAGACCATTCAATTTCCTCAAACTCCCCGGATCCACGCGGGCCAACCCGCTTTAAGGGCTTGGTCAATCGTCCGGGGGATTTGTAATTCATGATCCCGGCGGACCCTTTGGCGCACAAGACCCCCTTGTTGATCGGGTGATCGGGATTGCCGTCGATATAGCGGACTTCATCATTCTTGAAATGGACGCGGATACCGCAGCGACAGGCGCACATATAACAGGTTGTGTACTCGGTCCGATCAATGGCGTCTGGGGTAACATCCACCTGCTCTTGAACGGTCGTAAAGGGTCCTGACATTATCCTACCTTAACAAAGTGATACTGACGTCATGGTTACAATTTCTGGAAGATCCAATTGGCAGCCAATCCGGCAAAGCCAGCGATAAAGATTGCGATCAACCCATACAAGGCCGGTTGTATTTGTGCGGTCCTGTAGACTTGCGCCCCAAATCCTTCCTTGTTCACAAACAGGGGCGTTGTCTGGGCTGCGGCGACCTGCCCATCGCGGACCAGAAGCGTTTCAACTGTATATGTCCCAACGGGCACATTGGTGGGGATCAGGACTGACGCCCTGAACAATTGACGGCCCCGGCGTTCTACCACGCCCGCATCCGGGCTGAACAGGCCAATGGCCACCTTGTTGCGCAAAACTGAGGACGCAAACAGTTCATAATCTTCCGGGCTCAGGATCTGATCGGTTTGCAGGCGAATATTCTCCAGGCCGATCTGGTGTCGCCGCAAGGCGCTGGGCGGCAGATCCAAACCCGATCTGGCCGTTGTGGCAACGCTATAAAAGGATGGTACGCCTTTGAATTCGACAGAGTCTGTATTCATCCACACACCGACCACACGGTCTTTCCGGCGGGCCACAATATCCTGTTTGGGTCCGTGAACAACAACAACAATCTCGCCATCGCCCTGCATGGTACCAAATAACAACAGCTCCTCGCCGGTGAAGCCTGCGGTTATGGCCACCAGATGGCTGTCCAGATCCGCAACCAATGGCTCATCCGCGCTCAATGTTATTGGCATCAGCATGAGAAGACCCAGGATACAGCGCGGCCAGGACAGGCGGAACGGGAAGGTAGGGCGTGTCAGGATTGCGATCATGGCGGCCCCGCCTTGTCACCGACCGCGACAATCGAATACAAATCGTCGGGCGTGATCACCAGATCAAACAGCAATTTGCCACAGACCAACAACACGATCACAGCCAACAGGCTGCGCAATTGCTCCCCTTTCAGCTTGGCCCCGATCTTTGTTCCGAACTGGGCCCCAATGACGCCGCCGATCAACAGCAACAGGGCCAGAACCACATCCACCGTCTGATTTAAGGTCGCCTGAAAGAATGTCGCATTGGCGCTGACGAAGATAATTTGAAACAGGGATGTTCCCACCACGACATTGGTGGGCATCCCCAACAGGTAAATCATCGCGGGCACCATCACAAAGCCGCCCCCGACCCCCATAATTGCGGTCAGGATTCCAACCAGGAAGCCAATCCCGATGGGCAGAAGAAGGCTGATATACAGTTTTGACTTTCGAAACCGGAATTTCAGCGGCAGGCCGTGCATCCAGTTGTGCTGATGCAGCTTTCTGTGCATTCGACTGCCGCTCTTTTTGCGGGATCGCAATAGGGACCGCAGGCTTTCCGCCATCATCAGGCCGCCGATAATGCCCAGAAAAATCACATAGGATAATTTTATCACCAGATCGATCTGACCCAGCGTCTGCAGGAATTTGAAAACGAAAACACCCAGCGTCGACCCAACCACGCCGCCCGCTAGCAACATCAACCCCATCATCAGATCGACATTGCCCCGTCGCCAATGCGCCAGAACGCCCGAAACAGAAGACGCGATGATTTGATTTGCGCCCGTGCCAACAGCCACCGGGGCTGGAACGCCCAGAAAAATCAGCAGTGGGGTCATAAGAAAGCCGCCCCCGACGCCAAAAATGCCAGACATCACACCCACACCTGCACCCATCCCCAGAACGAGGAAGATATTCACCGACATCTCGGCGATCGGCAGGTATATATGCATCTGCGCGTCGGCCCCCATTTGCGGCGCGGTGTCCTTGCGTTTAAGATATCCCCCAATGATATCTTAGGAACGCGCAGTGCGCAGGCCGCCTAGGTGAATGTGATTGCTGAATTAATCACTGTCCCCACAATGGCCCGCGCCTGCCCCGGTCGTCAATCCGGGCAACGGACAAAAATCATGCGTTACTTTAAGTTAATTGCGATAACTGGAAGCGGATACGGGAATGAAGACAGTTGAACTGGATGCCACGGGCCTGAAATGCCCCCTGCCGGTCTTGAAGGCGCGAAAGGCACTTAAGAGCCTGTCACCGGGAGACCGATTGGACATTCGTGCAACTGATCCAGGCTCTCCGGCAGATATGCGCGCGTTTTGTGAGACTTTTGGACACAGCCTGGAGGCAAGCGAACCCGAAACCGGTGTATTCATATTCCAAATTCGAAAGGGCTAGTGTGGTACGCGCATATTTGGACTCACCAGAATCCCTGTATCGGCCCGTCGAACGGCGTCGAGAGCGTGCAGGCGACGCGGCCCGGAGCGCCGCAAACAGCGTCCTGGTCGTTCCCAAATATGCGCGCACCACACTAGACCGTGAAACCATCCCTTTCCAAGCCTGTTTGCGCCGGAACTGCTCGCATAGGGGACGCCATGACCGTCGATGAATTGATTTCAGCAGCCTGTAAAATAATTTTTTAAATACAAGGTGTTATCCGGATCTCTGTTAATTCTTGTCAATATTAGCCACCGCTTTTAGGCTGACAGCAACAGTGGGTCGTTATGGGATGGGATCGGCATGAAAGAACACGCGCGCGTCGTCATCATCGGGGGTGGGATGATGGGCTGTGGCCTGTTGTATCATCTGGCGCAAGAAGGCTGGACGGACAGCCTGTTGATTGAAAAGGGGGAGTTGACCTCTGGCTCCACCTGGCATGCAGCGGGTCAATGCCCCAGCTTCATTGCTGATTACAACATGGCGAAAATCCATCATTACGGAAATACGCTGTATCCCAAACTGGAAGCAATGACGGGGCAATATGTCTCCTGGCATGGCTGTGGCGGGCTGCGGTTTGCCACCAATCGGGCGGAACTGGATTATTTCAAGAAAGTTGAAGGAACGGCCAAGCTGATCGGGTTCCGTATGCAGGTTATCGGCCCCGATGAGATCAAGGCGATCAATCCCCATGTCGATACGACTGGCGTGCTTGCCGCTGCCTGGACGCTGGATGACGGCCATGTTGACCCGGCGGGCTGTTGCAATGCGCTGGCAAAGGGCGCACGCGATAGGGGTGCAGAGATTGAACGCCGGAATCGCGTGCTGAATGTTGTGCAATTGCCCAGCGGCGAATGGCAGGTCGTGACAGAAAAGGGAACCGTGACCTGTGAGCATGTGGTCAATGCCGGGGGCTGTTACGCGCGGCTGATCAATCAATGGGTCGGGTCCGATGTGCCGATCACCAATATGAAGCACCATTACATTGTCACCGAGCCGATCCAGCAATTCATCGATGCGGATGTCGAAATGCCGGTGATGCGCGACCCCTATCCATCGGCCTATTACCGGCAGGAGCAGAAATCCGGCCTGATCGGCATTTATGAGACTGAGGGATCCCAGGAAGCCTGGGCGGATCGGGGCGGCTATCCGGAATGGGACAGCGAGAATGAGCTGTTCACCGACGAATTGGACCGCATCAGCCCCTGGGTGGAACGAACCCTGGAACGCATGCCGATCTGGGGCGAAAGTGGCATCAAGCGCATCGTCCACGGTGCCATTCCCCATACACCAGACGCCAATCCCCTGTTGGGTCCAACCGCGGGCTTGCGCAATTTCTGGCAATGCTGTGGCTCGTCCATCGGCATCGCCCAGGGGGCAGGCTGTGGCAAATATCTGGCGCAATGGATCGTGCATGGCCAAAGCGAGATCAACATGGCGGGCCTGGACCCGCGCCGGTTTGGTCGCTGGGCAGATGCGGA
This sequence comes from Rhodospirillaceae bacterium, assembly GCA_002709955.1. Lineage (GTDB taxonomy): Bacteria > Pseudomonadota > Alphaproteobacteria > UBA8366 > Aestuariispiraceae > Pacificispira. Next base: position 102,204 of record PAQY01000004.1, on the reverse strand, counting down.
TTATGTCCGCGCGCGCTCCATTGAAGATTATGAACATATGTATGCCCTGCACCTGCCAGGGGAAGAGCGCCCGGCCGGTCGAGGGAAACGCAAATCCAGCCTGTATGATATTCTGGCGGAAGCAGGCGGCCTGTACACCACCGCTTCGGGCTGGGAGCGGGTGAAGTATTACGCGCTGGACGGTCAGGACGAAGAACCGGGCTTCCGCCACAACAACGCCTTTGACGCCGTGGCGAAGGAATGCCGCCTTGTTTCAGAAGGCGTGGCACTTGCCGACCTGTCTTCCTTTGCCAAATTCGATGTCAGCGGCCCCGATGCCCCGGCGATGCTGGAGCGGGTCTTTGCCAACCGCATGCCACAGAAAATCGGTGGAATCGCGCTGGCCCATATGCTGAACGACAATGGGGTGATTGAAGGCGAGGCAACGGTCACGCGGCTGGGCAAGCACGCCTATTACATCCTGTCCGCCGCCGCTGCCGAAGACCGTGATTTCGATTGGCTGACCCAGCATATCCAAGAAGGCGAAGACGTCACCGTCACCAATGTTTCCCAGACCTATGGCAATCTGGTTCTGGCGGGGCCAAAGGCACGGGATGTCCTGTCCCAGGTAACGCGCGCAGATTTATCCAATGAAGCCTTCCGCTGGCTGACAGCCCAGGAAATCACCATTGCAGGGGCGACGATCCGGGCATTGCGGGTCAATTATATCGGCGAATTGGGCTGGGAACTGCATTGCCCCATGGCGGCAATGCCTGCGGTCTATGAGGCCCTGATGAAGGCGGGGGGGCCCTATGGCATCGGGCATTTCGGCACCTATGCCGTCAACGCCCTGCGCATGGAAAAGGCCTATCGCGGCTGGGGCTCGGAACTGACCAATGAAATCACCCCCATTGAGGCCGACATCGAACGCTTTGTGAAGTTTAATAAGGACTTCATCGGAAAAGCCGCGACCCTGCAGCGCAAACAGGACGGCGCTCAGGGACAGATCATCTATCTGGAAGTCGAGCCCGGCGACAGCGATGCGACCGGCGGCGAAGCCATCACCGTGGGCGACGGTCAAGTCATCGGCCTGACCACATCGGGCGGCTATGGCCACCGCACCGGCAAAAGCCTCGCCTTTGCCTATGTTCAGCCCGCCTATGCAAAGCCTGGCACAGACATGACCGTCTGGATTCTGGGTGAACCCCGCAAGGCCAAGGTGCTGGCGGAACCTGTCTATGACGCAGGGAATGCAGCCCTGAAGACCTAACGCCCAAGAATTGTCATGCCGGACTTGATCCGGCATCCAGAGCCACCCGCCCCACTCTGTACCTGCCGCCCCTGGACCCCGGATCAAGTCCGGGGTGACGGGCCTGACCCGGCATCCAGGGCCAATCGTGCGACTTTCTATTTCTGTGGCCTGACTATCAATCTGCGCGGGCCTTTATGACAAAAAGCTCAACACTTTTTGACCCTATAAGTAGCAAAGTGAATTTTATTAAATTTTAACTATTGTTTGTCGAAAATCCCTTCCCCATCTGACCATTCCGGAGCAATTCCGCGACCGGTCAGAAGCAGTATTAGGAGGCCAAATCATGGCAGGGAAGTTTGAGATTGATACGTATGGAAAAGATCAGTTTTTGTTTCGGCTCAAAGCACCGAATAGCGAAATAATTCTTAAGAGTGAAGGTTACACAACCAAGCAAAACTGCAAAAACGGCATCGATTCGGTGAAGACCAATGCGCCGCTGGATGTGCGTTATGAGAAAAAAACAGCGACAAACGGCCAGTACTATTTCAATCTCAAGGCCGGCAACGGGGAAGTGATTGGCACCAGCGAAACCTATGTAACCACCCAGGGTCGCGATAATGGTATCCAATCTGTGAAGGATAATGCGCCTGGGGCAACAGTTGAAGACTTGACCTGATTGATCGTAATCCTCAATCCGAGGAGAAGCGACAGCCGCGCGTCGAAGGATCGGATGCTGGAAGCACTGGACTTACAGCCCATCCTTCGAGACGGCGCTGCGCGCCTCCTCAGGATGAGGAGGGCGCGGATGGCGACGCGATCCCTACTTATACGGATCCGCCGCGTCTCTTAGCCCATCGCCCAAGAACTGGAAGGCCAGCACGACCAGGATGACCGGGGCGGCGGGCCAGAGGAGCCAGGGATAGAGGGCGACCGCGTTGAAGTTTTGGGCTTCGTTCAACAGCACGCCCCAACTGGTGATGGGTGGCTTCAGGCCGAGGCCTAAGAAGCTGAGGGCGGTTTCGCCCAGGATCATGCTGGGCACCGCCAGGGTCACCGAGGCAATCAGATGGCTGGTGAAACTGGGCAGTAAGTGCTTGCCGATGATGCGGGTCGGTGTGGCCCCCATCAACTGCGCGGCAACGGCGAAATCCTCTTCCCGCAGGGCCAGCAGTTTGGAGCGCACAGCGCGCGCCAATCCCGGCCAATCCAACAGGCCCAGAATGACGGTAATCCCCAAGAACACCACAATGGGTGACCAATTGACCGGCATGGCCGCCGATAAAGCCATCCAGAGCGGCAGAGAGGGGAAGGAGCGGATCACCTCAATCACGCGCTGGACACACCAATCCACCATGCCCCCGAAATAACCCGCCATACCGCCCAGCGTAATCCCCAGAACGAAACTGATCGTCACGCCGATCAACCCCACGGTCAGCGAGATCCGCGCGCCCTGAATGATGCGGGACTGGATATCCCGGCCCAGGCGGTCGGTCCCCAGAAAGAAGAACTGGCCCCCGGCGGCCGGACAAACCAGATGGAAATTGCTTTCAAACAGGCCCCAGAATTCATAGGTCGACCCGGCATAATCATCGCTGGTGCACAGAAAGCGCAGCTTCTGAGGATTGCTGGTATCTTCGGTATAGTCCCAGCGCAATTCCTCCATATTCAGTTTCACATCATAGGGATAGACATAAGGCCCGATGAAGCTGCCATCATGAAACAGACGCACTTCCTGCGGCGGGGCATAGATGAAATCCGTATGCCGATGGGTGAAGCTATAGGGGGCGATCACCTCTGATATCAGGATCGAGGCATAGACCAGAATCAGATAAATCCCACTCCACAGCGCCAGCTTGTGGCGGCGGAATTTCAACCACATCAACCGCCATTGGGAGGAGAGATAATATTTCTCCTGCTCTGGCGTCAGCAGCGTTGCCGCCTGGGCATCAAACGGGGCCTGGCTGACGAAATGATCCAGCGGTTCCGGCTTGCGGGCGTCTGGCGTGTTTGCAGTGCTATCGCTCATTTCGTGGCCTCCGCACCCAGGCGTATTCGGGGATCCAGTACCGCCAGCGCCAGATCAGACAGCAAATTCCCCAGCACGGTCAGCAAGGCCAACACCATCAGGAAGGACCCCGCCAGATACATATCCTGGGTCTCCAAGGCCCGCAGCAGCATGGGTCCGGTGGTTTCCAGGCTCAAAACGATAGACACAATGGCGGAGCCTGAAATGATCTCAGGCAGGATATTGCCGATATCCGCGATGAAGGGATTAAGCGCCATGCGCAAGGGATATTTAAACAGGGTCTTGCGGGGCGAAACACCCTTGGCGCGGGCGGTCACGACATATTGCTTGTGCAATTCATCCAGCAGATTGGCCCGCAGCCGACGGATCATGCCCGCCGTGCCCGATGTACCGATCACGATGACCGGGACCCACAGATGCTGTAGCACGCTGACAAACTTTTCCCAGCTCATCGGGGCATCGCGCAATTCATCATCAACCAGCCCGCCAATCGACGCGCCGGTCCATTGATTGGCCAGATACATCAACACCAGCGCCAACAGGAAGTTGGGCGTTGCCAACCCGATAAACCCCACCAGGGTCAAGGCATAATCGCCTGGAGAATACTGATTTACCGCCGAATAGACCCCGATGGGGAAGGCCACGATGTAAACGAAAATGATGGTGACGAAGGAGACCAGAATGGTCAGGAACATGCGGTCGCCCACAACATCGGCCACGGGCAGTTCATATTCAAAGGAATAGCCCAGATTGCCTTCCAGCAATATCCCCTTCATCCACAGCAGATATTGCTTCCACATCGGTTCGCCAAAACCATAGTTTTCGCGGTAGAAGGCCAGAACCTCCTCCCCGATCTGTTCACCACGATCCTGATATTCCTGGATCAGCGTTGTCAGATAGTCCCCAGGGGGCAATTGAATGATGATGAAGACCAGAATGCTGATGATCAGCAGGGTCGGTATCATCACCAGAAGGCGACGGATGATGTAATCCAACATAATGCGCACTTCCCCCAAACGCCCGCGACCGGGACCTGTCTGTATTAAATCAACATCACCCGCCTAGTCCGTCGCCTGGGCGGTCAGGGAGTCCTTGTCCCAGAAGAAATAGTCCATTCCGTATAACCCAAAATGCGCGCCCGGGTCCCAATTCCACAAACCTTCGGTTGGAATATTGCGCAGGCCTTTTGCCACCACGACAGGCTGCATCACACCAGCAACCAGCCCGATGGTTGGCAATTTATCTGCGTGAAGTTGCAGCATTTGATGCCAGATTTTCTTTCTGTCGTCCTTTGTTTCCGCCAGATACCATTGCTGGCGCAGATCCATCAGTGCGGTACCGATATCCATATCAGGGGCATTGCCACCATTTTGATTGGTTTCAAAATATTCGCCCCATTCGGACCATTGATATTGCGCCTGGGTGACCGGGGCCAGATCATTTGGGGCCATATCCGCCGTCGCCAGCCCGTTTTCAAACCCGGAATCCATCGTCATCTGGGTTTGCCCGGAGAAAATCCGGCGCTGCAAGGTTTCTTTGCTCAGCGGCTTGGTGAAAATCTTGATCCCCAATTCCCACCAGCTGTCAGTGATCAGCTCCAGAATATCCGCCTGTTCGGTGGATCCTGACGTTTCCACGATGATTTCAATCGGCTTGCCATCCGGCCCCAGGCGCGCGCCGTCCCAATTGCGTTTCAGCCCCATTTCATCCAACAGGGCATTGGCCTGCTTCAAATCAAACTGGGCCCATTCGCTACGGTACTGTTCCTTATATAGGGGGCTTTGCGGCAGCATTGTATTCTGTCCTTCGACCGCAAGCCCGAAATAGATCACGCGATTGATTTCATGCCGATTGATGCCCAGCGACAGGGCGCGCCGGAACCGGACATCGCGGATCAATTCCCGGAATACCGGATCCTTGACCGTCAGATTGGGCAGGATCGCCTGATGCGCGCCTTTGGCTATGCGCCACAGATAGGTGTCATAGTCATGGCTGGCCTCGTTCCGCTTCAGTAAGGTGACATCATCAAACCGCAGATAACGGGCCTGCAAATCCACATCCCCCGTCGCCGCCTTGCCGGAAATCAGCTTTTCTTCGGTGACGTTAAAGATCACCTCGTCAAAATAGGGCAATTGCAATCCATTGCTGTCGACTTTGTAATAATACGGATTACGGGTAAAAATGAAGCGATCCGCCGGGGCCTCGTTCTGAACGATCCAGGGCTGCAGGGTTGGCAGGTCAACCTTCTCGTATCGATAGTAACGCCCGTTTTTGATATGAACCGCCGCCCAATTGCGCTGACCCGCCGCTTCGGCTTCAGCCATCAATTCTTCCAAGGGGCGATAGTTCGGGTGAAACTGGCTCAGGTAATGTTTCGGGGCATAGATCTGGCTTGGGATCGCCTGTGCCAGTCCTGGCAGAAAATCCGGATTTGGCATTGGAAAGTGATAGCGGATCGTCGTCTCGTCCAGTGCCTCAACCTGTGCCGGTTGGCCCATGACCTGTAAATAGGTCGGCGGTCCGCTGGCATACAGATCCTCGTTCAACGCCATATCTTCCCAGAAATACAGGAAGTCAGCTGTGGTGAACGGCGCACCATCGGACCATTTGTGTCCAGGCCGCAAATGCAGCGTAAAGGTCCGCCCGCCATCGGTTTCCTCAAAGGACTCCAATATGTCGGGCACCAGATTGAATTCCAGATCGTATTTCACAAGCCGGGCATAGCCATAGACATACATCTGCCGGGTATCTTTGGCAGATTTCATCAACATGGTCAGCGAGCCACCCTGACGGCCGGGCACCTGGCCGCGCGCTTCCAGATCCGCCACAAAGGGCACAGCAGGCAGGCGCTGTTCAACCGGCGGCAACAGGCCCACAGAAACCTTGTCGTCCAGGATGGGCGGGCCGACATACTCCATCGCCTGTGCTGGCAGCACCGATAGGAAAAGGGTCAGCGCGGTTGAGAGGAAAACGGATACCTTGCCCGTCATCATGCGGCACTCCTTTGCAGCGCGGCACCGTCCAGCGCCCGCACGAAATGACCGCCCCCCAGATCGTGAAATACCGGGCGGTGATCGGCATCATCGGTAAAGGGTGCTGGCCACAGGGCAGGGTTAGAAGCCTTGTCGTCCATCAATTGTGCGAAATTCAGCGGGCGGTCTGGATTAGGTTCCGGCACCGCCCGCAGCAGGCCCTGCGTATAGGGATGGACCGGATTCTTAAACAACAGGTCCCGGGGCGCGATTTCCACCAGCCGCCCCCGGCACATCACGGCAATACGGTCGGCGATGTAATCCACCACAGCCAGATTGTGACTGATAAAGATATAGGTCAGCCCCAGATCGCGCTGTAAATCCTTCAACAGGTTCAATATCTGTGCCTGGATTGACACATCCAGCGCGGATACCGGTTCATCACAGATCAGGATTTCCGGATTCAGCGCCAGGGCGCGGGCAATGCCGATGCGTTGACGCTGCCCACCGGAAAAACTGTGGGGATAGCGCTTTAAATGGCGCATATCCAGGCCGACCAGATCCATCAGGGTCGCCGCTTTCCGCCGACGCTCCTCTATCGTGCCAATGCCATGAATGGTCAAAGGTTCGGTCAGGATATCCAGCACCGTCATGCGGGGATTAAGCGACGAGAACGGGTCCTGGAACATGAACTGCATGGTGCGGCGGAACTGGAAAAGATCGTCGCCCGCCAGTTTCAGCAGGTCGATATCGCTTTTGCCATCATAATAAGAAATCGCGCCACCATCCGGGCTTAATGCGCGCATCATGATCTTCGACAGGGTGGTCTTGCCACAGCCGCTTTCCCCGACCAGCCCCAGGCATTCCCCGCGATGGACCGTGAAGCTGACATCATCCACCGCCCGCACCGGCATGGACGTGCCGATCAACCCGCCTTTGCGGATCGAAAATGTCTTCGTGATCCCAGACACAGACAGGATTGGTTTTACAGGATCGGCAACCGGGCGCGCAGGGCGATCTTCATGCAGGGCGGTTGATTTCGTCTCAATTTCCCGGATGGGAATCAGACGCTCCCCCGGTTTCATGTTGAACCGCGGCACCGCATGCAACAGCGCCTTCAGATAGGGGTGCTGCGGATCGCGGAAAATATGATCCAGCGTGCCATATTCCATGACCTGGCCATGATACATGACGACAATTTCTTCGGCCATATTGGCAACCACGCCCAGGTCATGGGTGATCATCAGAACCGCCATGCCCAATTCTTTTTGCAAATCGCGCATCAATTTCAGGATTTGCGCCTGGATTGTGACATCCAGCGCGGTCGTCGGCTCGTCTGCGATCAGCAAGGACGGATGACAGACCAGCGCCATCGCGATCATCGCCCGCTGGCGCAACCCGCCCGACAGTTCAAACGGATAGGTCCGCAAGGCGCGGTCCGGATCGGGGAAACCCACCATGCGCAGCATATCGCGCGACAGGTCCTGAACCTCCGCAGCGTTGCAATTGCGGTGCAGTTCCACCGCCTCCCCAATCTGATTGCCGACCGTGTGCAGGGGCGACAGGGCCGTCATCGGTTCCTGAAAGATGATCGATATCCGACCACCGCGAATTTTGCGCATTGCCGCGCCATCGCGATCCAGCTTGGCGATATCGACGCTGGAATTTTCAATGCGGGGATCGTTGAACACAATCGACCCGCCGGTGATTTCGGCCGCTTTGGGCAAAATTCCCATAATCGCCTGGCTGATCACGGATTTTCCTGACCCGGATTCCCCGACCAGGGCCACGGTGCCACCCGGCGGCACCCGAAAGGAAACGCCCTTAACCGCCTCTACCGATCCTTCCATCATGCGAAAGCCGATGCGAAGATCTTCTACCGTCAACAAATCCCCGACCATAGTGCTTCCGCGTCCCCCTGGTATTCTATGTTCCTAACCCGCATCCGGGGGATCATCCCCCACGATGGGCACCCCCATTGCGTCAAAATTGTGCACTGTCGTTGGGCTAATCGCAACGGGGACTTTTGAGCAGACCCACGCAACCTGTTTCACCACAGTATCAAAGCCATTCAGGCTGGAGTCGATGCGTATTATCGTGTCTCCCGCTTTTAATTTTAGTGTCATAACCCCTTTTCCAGCCCCGGATCTGGATGTGGAGAAATAGGATAAGGTAACCGCCGTCATGTCCAACCAGGCAATTTCCTTACGCCCCAGCGGCGTGACCATCATGATCCCATCTTGCGTCAGTTGGATTTCCGTTTTGTGGCGAAGGGCAATTCTGGCAATAAACACGACAAAAAGTCCCGAAATCGCCACCAGTACAACGACAATGACCGGCAGAATATTGTCCAGCAAGATAAGGGGCAGCACCGTGACCGCCAGTCCCAGACCCCCCCGTAAAAGGTCCCACAGCAAGGGCGTTTTCAGATAGTATAATCTGGTCATATCAATGCGTCCTCAAAGACCCTGGGCGGCGGAAATCCATCTGACCCCTGGATGGTCCTGAATAAACCGGACCAGAGTCGCCAAAAAATCCCAACTGTCCTGATCATGCTCCAGGTGATGGGTCAACAGCCCCACCGCTTCTGTTCCATCGGTGTCGGGCGTCACGATCCGACGCCTTGCCAAGGCGCCGACAAGATCGGCCAGCACGGCCTCCTCCCCCAGAAACCGGGCGTGACCACTCTTTTTCTTGGCCTTCCAATCCAGGATATCAACATGCGTGTTCAGACCCGGCACCCTGCGATTGGGCGACCGGTCTGTGAAGGTGGAAACACCCTTCAGCCCGGCATCGGCAACACAGTCGGCAATCTTGGGTGCGATGCGGTTCCAGGGCGGCACGAATAAGGGGAAGACCTGATCCCCAAACGCATCCTGCAACAGCGCCAGGGACCGGCGCAGTTCCGATACGGCCTGGGTGATATCCCGACCGGCCCCGAATTCAGCCTTTTTGCGATCTGCCGGTTCATGATTGGTATGGGCATAGCCATGGGGCAGAATTGAAACCCTGTTCATCCCCTGCATCCTGGCGATCAGCGATGGGTCCAGCCCAACCGGAATAACTGCCAATGCCAGGGGAAGGTCCTGGGCGACGGTCAATAATTGATCCAATTCCACCGTTGCCGCGCGGGCATCATCATCCCGCCACCACAGCCGGGCCTGAACCCCGGTGCGGTGCCATAGATCCAATTCCTGACGCAAGGCATCCCAACCCGTCATTGTCCCTCTCCCCCAAGCAGATCCATCAAGGCGGCGGCGGATTGTGTGGCCCCCTGCAGGCGATAGGGGGACTGGCTTTGTCTGGGCAGGGCCAACGCCCGGTCCACCGCCTGTGCCAATCTGCCGGGCGTCAGGTCCTGTTCCGGCAGACAGATCACCCGCCCAGCAGCCGCCAACAGAGCCGCGCGCATGGGCTGTTCGGTTTCCTTACCCCCTGGCCCGGCAAAGGGAACCAGCACTGATGGACAGCCCGTCACCGCCAGATCCGCAACCGTATTATACCCGGCCTGACTGATCGACAGGGCAGCCCCGGCCAAAAGGGATGTGAAATCGTGGCGCGCCGCTTCCACTATAATCCCAGTTGGCAGCGCATCCAGAACCGCCCGATCCTCTGGCGGCAGATTGGGACCGATTAATATGCGCCATGTCCGATCTGCCAGACGCGACAGGGGCCGCGCCGCCACCGCCGCCCGGATTAAGGCCCCGCCCACTGCCCCCCCGCCACAGGAAACGATAACCTCCCCCACTTGCTCAGAAGTGGGGAAATCTAAAATTGCTGCTGGGGGTGGGGGAGATACAATGCCGGTATAGACCAGTCGATCCGCCAGCACGGCAGCCGCTGGGAAGCTGTCGACCAATTGCGCAAAACCAGGATCCCCATGCACCAGAACCGTGTCAAACAACGACCGTGCCATTTCCGCAATTTGTGCGACCTTCAAGGAATCAGACCGCATGACCAGAATATCGCGAACCGACACAGCCGTTCGCGCGCCCCTTGTCCGGGCCTGCTGGACCAGCGGGATCAGTTCAAACCGAAAGGCCCGTCGCGCGAAGGGAAAACCTTCCACCAGCAAGATATCGGGCTGGCAGGTTTCAAGCGCCGCCAGGCTGGCCGCCAGACGCCGCGCCCGCCAGGCATCATCGACGATCTGCCCCGTATCCGCATCAACCACGGCGGAAAACGCCGCATCCGCCGCCCGCGCCGGGGGCAATTGCACCCGCGTCAGACCTGGGGGCGTGTCACATTCCAGGGCGGGAACGCCCCCCTCTATAAGGGTGACATCAAATCCAGCCTCAACACAGGCCACGGCAATTCGCTCAGCGCGAATGCGATGGCCGATCCCCAACATATGTTGCACATGAAACAGCAGTCGGGGCTTATTGATCATATTGACCCCTGTGTGGCTGGGCCCAGCGGGGTATTCAACTGCATAATATGGGGCACGCCCGTGGGATCCAAGGTGAACAGATGAACCGCATCCCAGCGCAAACGGTCCGGGATTTTACCGGTCATATCCCATCCCGCCGCCCAGGCATAAATCGCCCGGATAACCCCCTTATGGGTGATCGCCAGCACATCCTCTCCCGCCTGGGCACAGCGGCGCAGCAAGGGGGCAAGGCGGGCCTGAACCATCCGGGGGCTTTCCCCACCAGGGGCACAGAAATCCAGTCCCCGTGCCTCATTCAGGCGCATTTCCTCCCCCAATTCCTGACGCAGGTCCGACAAGATATGCCCTTCCCAGTCCCCATAACTGATTTCAGTCAGTTCCGGTGCGGTTGCCCATGGACCATCCCCAAACAGGATCTGTGCGGTTTCCTGGGCGCGAATCATCGGGCTGCAATACCGTTGAAATGACATCATCGCAGACGGTACCCGATAGCCAGACACACGCGCCCGCCCTGCCAGACTCAGATGGGTGTCGATGCGGCCCTGTAATCTTTTTTCCGCATTCCAGTCGGTCGGGCCATGGCGGATCAGGGCAAGGCGTATTGTCATGGTCAACGCCCCTTAATCAACGGTGACAAGGCATCCCGTAACAACAACGCCGCGCTGGATATATCATGATGGGCCTGAATATGGGCGCGGGCTGCCTGCGCCATTTCCCCCCGTCGTAACGGGTCCGCCAACAGCGTTTCGATCGCGCGTGCCAATGCCAGCGCATCCCCTTCCGGGGTCAGCAATCCCGTTTCGCCGTCCTGCACCATGGCACGTACCCCTGGGCGATCCCCAATCACCACCGGTAAACCCACAGCCTGTGCTTCCAGTGGGGCCATGCCGAACGCCTCCCCCACGGCAGGCCAGACATACAGATCACAGGCGGCATTCAACTGGCGCAACGCCCGGGCGTCCAGCATTCCGGCAAAACAGACGCGACCCTCCCCGGCAAAGGCCGCTGTGATCTCCGCCCTCGCCGGGCCATCGCCAACCAGGATCAGGCGCAGATTGGCTGGGCCAAGCTGTTGCAGGGCCTTAGACAACACCAAGAAGGACTGTTTCTTGTCGCCATCGCGCATCATGCCGGTTGCAATCAACCAGGGCACGTCCATTGGCAGGGACAAACGCGCCGCCCAGGCGGTGCGATGGTCAACCAGATGGGTAAAGGGCGCGCCTTCCAGCCTTGCATCCAGAAAGGGTGGCAGGGCGACCTGATCCGCGCTGGACCGTAAAGACGGGGCGACCCCTGCAAAATCCTTTGGATTGGGCTGCAGAACCAGTGCCGCCTGATCAAGCGCATCCAGGCACAGCCGATATCCCCGCGCCCAGGGCCCGGACCCTTTCGCAGGGGCAACGCTGGCTTCGGCAACCACATAGGGAATGTTCAGCGCGCGGCTAATGGCAGGCCCCAATAAATCCGGGGCCTTGTGATACAGGTGATAGGTGAACCATATGTCGGGCGGGTTCTGGGCATAACGCGCCAGAAGCTTAGGGATCAGCCGCGCGGCCCGCGCCTCTATCTGCTGTTGTCGTGTGGCATCCCCGTCCCCATTGCGACTGCGCAGGCTGCTGGCCAGATCAACCTGAAACCCACCCTGCCGCAGGGCGCGCATCAGTAATCTGGCAAAGCGACGATCACCCGATGGGGTCGAATGGCCCGGCGGTTTCAGCGGGGCATAAAAGGCGACTTTCGCAGGGGCCAGCTTATCGATCATCAGGCCGGTCTTCCGGTTGCAGACCAAAGCGCCGCGCCAGAATATCCAATTCATGGGCCGCATTAAAGGATTGGCGCACCCGTTTCGCGCCAGCCTGACCCAATTCCTGTCGCAGGGTTTGATCCCGGATCAATTTTTCCAAGGCCGCCGATAGGGCCACGGGGTCGCCCGGTGGCACCAACAAGCCGGTCTTCTGCTGTTCAATCAATTCTGGAATGGCCGATACTTCCGTCGCCACCACCGCCACACCCTGACTTTGCGCTTCCATCAACACATTAGGCAGGCCATCCCGGTCCCCGTCTTTGGCAATCTTGCTGGCCAACACAAAAATATCTGCCTGACGCAAGGCGTCCAGCACGGCTGTCTGGGGCTGTGGCCCGCGCCATTCAATGCGATCATATACGTGCAGATCGACGGCCTGTTGTTTCAGCGACGCCAGCAGTTTCCCCCCGCCGATATGAACAAGCCGCCAATCCAGACCTTTCGGGATTTGGGACAGGGCTACCAGCAGATCACCAAATCCCTTTTTGGGAACGGCGCGACCCACAGACACGATCTTAACCGGTCCCTGCGCCGACTGTGTCTTTCGATCCGGCAGGGGAAACCTGTTCAAATCGATGCCATGATATTGCAGGGCGACCCGATCCGGATAGGGGGCCAGCTTGCGCAAGTGTTCGGCCCCGCTGGCGGTGCAGGTCACCAGCCAGTCACACTGCGCCAGTTTCTCACGAATTTCCCAATCGGGGGAGGTCCAGATATCCTTGGCATGGGCGGACCCGCTATAGGGCAATTGGCGCATGATTGCGGCATAGCGCGTGACGGAGGCTGGTGTGTGCAGGAAATGAAAATGCAATCGCACCACATCCTGCGGCAGTTCCGCTGCCAGAACACAGGCCTGGCCGAACCGGCGCAGGCGATTGCGCGTTCTGTCCCGTTTGACATCAGCAATCAACGCGGCCCAGGCGTCCCTGTAACCAGGCAGTTTCCGCGCCTTGCGCCATCCCCGCCAGACCCGCACGGGCTGTGCATGCAGATATTCCGGCAGATAGGAAACAGGTGCCCGAATTTCCGCATGGACCGGATGGGTCGCCGTATCTGTCGGGTGACGCAACGATATCAAGCGGATGTCCAGGCCGCGTCGCTCCAGGCCCAAAATCTCCTGCGCGATAAAGGTTTCCGACAGCCGGGGATAGCCCTTCAGAACAAAAGCAACAGGACCTGTCATCGAAGTTTAGGCTCGTTTTTCTGCCAAAGTGAGGGCGCGCCGGGGCCGTTCGATCCAGCGGCGGGCCAGACGATCCACATTTTCCAGTCCATCCATCAGGCCGGGCACGACAACCTCTGACGGCTTGGGCTGTTGCGGCAAATGGCGCAGCGCGGTGATCATTGCGCTGACATCCGCCTGCTTTTCCGTGGCTAACATCGATACCAGGTTCAGTTCCTGAAACCGTTTTGCCCGAATAAACTGTTCCCGCCGGGGCACCGTGCGCGGCACGATCAGGGCGCGCTTATCAAAGCTCATGATCTCACAGAAGGTATTGTACCCACCCATCGCGACAACGCCGACGGCTTCGGACATCAGGCTTTCCATATGGGCGTCAAAGGTTATCACCTCGACATCATCCAGGACGGTTGCCCGTTCGATGAATTGCGCCTGGGTTTCCGACGGCATGAAGGGACCCAGCACGATCAGCGCGGGATAGGGTTGCTGGCGATCCGCCTCATAGGCACGGATCACCCAATCCACCATCACTTCACCATCGCCACCGCCGCCGGGGGTGACCAGGATATAGGGACTGTCAATTTTTGCAGGCTGGGACAAGTTGCCATCACTGGACACCTCCCGCCGCAAATACCCGGTATAGGTCATTTTGCGGCGCACGGAATCAGGCACGTTGATTCCCGCCAGCGGATCATGAATCTGTGGCAGGCCATAGACCCATATCGCATCAAACAGATCCTGCAGGGCGGGCATGACATTCTTGCGTTCCCATTCCGGTTCCAACAGATCCGGGTCATCCATTACATCGCGCAGCCCAAGGACCGTCGGCACCCCCCGATCCCGCATGACATGCAGGGTTTCTTCCACTTCACCGCGCAGGCCCAACGGTTCCTTATCGACAATGAACAGGTCGGGGTCGAACATGCTGGCCGTGTGGCGGATGATGGATTCCCGCAGCGCCAGAGTATCTTCAATGTCGATATGCAGTTGCAGCGGGGTGTAATCACCATTGCGCAGCTTGATCACACCCGGAACCCGGACAAAATCTACGCGGCTGCGAAAATCGAAGCTGCCGATGATCGATGATCCCGTCAGGATCAGGACCGTGACATCCTTGTTCTTTTCCACCAGATGATGCGCGATGGCCCGACAGCGGCGCAAATGGCCCAGCCCAAAGGTATCATGGGAATAGATCAGAACGCGGGCATTATCCCCGCGACCGGTTCGTGTATAGCCTTCCATCCTGCCTCTCCCAAACCTATCGACCCCCAATAGGCCCTAATCGACGTTGCCGCCAGCGCGCGGGAACGCGCAGTTTCTGGCACGAGAAGGCAGCATGAATTGAATGCCGTCCCCAAATACTGAAGTAACTATGGCACAGAAGCGTGCGATTTGAAAATGACTCATGAATGACAGGGCGTGCTGTAAAATGCCCTAGTCGGTTGTATCATGCGGATGTGACACTTCGGCATCAACAATCTCCACCTCCGTGCTGTCCCCGTCATCAGACAACAAATGCTTGCGGGGGGGCGGGCGCTTTTGTTTTGGCTTCTCAGGTTCGTCCAAGGCATTGGCATTGGATTCCTGAAACGCGCGGCTGACATATTGCAGGCCGGATGAATTGCGCAAGAATTTCCCATTAGCGCGCTGTAACTCACGCAGCAGCTCGCGCCCGACAATGCCGCCATCGCCTTTGATCTTGTCGCGGACCACCGCTTTCAGGATGCGCAGATGTTCCTCAATCAGGTCGCAACAGGCATCGGACCGATCCAGATTATGCAGCGTCAGGTCAAACAAGGACCGCGCAACCTGGGTCACCAGCGGATAGCCAAATGTCCCCCCCTGCCCCCGCATTTCATGGGCCAGGAAATTAATGGCGTTAAAGGGTCGCCTGCGATCCGCCGTTTCAGACCGACGACAGGAGGCAAGGGCGCTTTCAATCTGTTTGATAAAATCCAGCGTCCAATCGCGGAAATCTTCTGACCAGCTGTCCATTTCCCGCTGCATCGCGACAATCTGTTCGACATTGATTTCTGCGGATGCAAAGCGGCGGCGCATGTCTGCGGGCGGATCATAGAAGGTGACACCCTTTGCCTGATCGGATTCTTCGGCGTCCCGACGCTCTTCCGGGCTGAGGGTTTCACGGCGCCGACGGTCCGGTCCAAAGAAGCTGCCGATCCGGACATAGCGCCTTTTGTCTTTCAGGGCCGCCATCAGATGCACCGCAACCGATTGCGCCGAAAAGGGTTTGCTGAGAAATTCCGTGACACCCAATTCCCGCGACAATTGAACGCGGGCCGGATCAGAAAATGCCGTGATCATGACAAAGGGCATAAAGCGATTGGGGGATTCCTTGTGTTTGCGGACCCAGCGCAACAGCATGGCCCCATCCACAGGATGCATCACCCAATCAGACAGAATGGCATCCACGCGGCCCGCACCTGCCGCCGTTGGATCCCGCGCCATGGTGCGCAACAGTTCAATTGCTTCCGCCCCATTGGACGCGCGCAGGATATTGCCCACCCCGAATGTGCGCAGCACGGAAGACAACAGGCTTCGGATCTGTAATTGATCCTCTACTATAAGAACTGTGCTGTGGTTCAATACGCTCATGTCGATCCCAGATAGAAGCCGCCGTCAGAAGGGGTCGCCGCAGGCAACCGGTCACGCTGATTTCTGTTCTGCCCGTTTCTTTTCAGCCAGCAAGCACAGCCAGTCATGGCCGATGGTTGCCGCCGCAATCGCCGTAATTTCTGCGTGGTCATAGGCGGGCGCGACTTCCACAACATCGGCCCCCACCCAGTTGATTGCCCCCAGACCACGGACAATTTCAAGTCCCTGCGCACTGGAAAGGCCCCCTGCGACGGGCGTCCCGGTCCCTGGCGCAAAGGCCGGGTCCAGACAATCAATATCAAACGTCATATAGGCAGGACCCTCGGTTCCCACCACCTCCAATGTGCGATCAATCACAGCCTGAACGCCATTCTTGTGAATCCAGGGCGCATTCATTTCGACATAGCCATAGTCATCGTCATTCCAGGTGCGCAGGCCGATCTGGACTGATTTTTCTGGGATAACCAGGCCTTCTGTCGCCGCGCGGGCGAACATCGATCCATGGTCCAGACGCACCCCATCATCGGGCCAGGTATCGCAATGGGCATCAAAGTGGATCAGCCGGATCGGGCCATATTTTTCGGCATAGGCCCGCAGGATCGGATAGGTGACAAAATGATCGCCGCCAAGGCCCAGCGTCTTCGTATCTGTCGCCAGAATCCTGCGGAAATCCGCTGTAATGACATCAGGCGCATCCTTGCCATAGCCGGAATCAAAATAGACATCCCCCCAATCGGCAACCGCCAATGTGTCAAATGGATCAAATCCGAATGGAAACGCCTTTAGTTCCGACAATTGCACAGACGCCGCGCGCACCGCCCGTGGCCCAAGGCGCGCGCCGGGGCGATAGGTTGTCGCCAGATCAAAGGGAATACCCACCACGGCGACATCTGCGGTCGTCAGATCGCGTGTATATTTCCGCCGCAGAAAGCTGGTCGCGCCGGAATAGGTCGCGTCATGTCCGCGCCCGATCAGGCTTTCCGCGCGAAACGCCTGATCCCCGTCAACATCGCCTGCATGCATCGACATTCCAAAAACTCCCCAAACCTACCTGAACAAATATCGAGTGTGAGGGGGCTATTCCCATTCGGCAAGGCTGTGTGTGCAGAACATCACAATAAATTTTGCGAATGAAGATTGTTTGCACACGGTTGAAACAATATGTTGCATTGCGACAAGGCACGACACATCTGTGGCGTATTCGTGGTTTTTTTGAGAAATGGGAGGATCGCGCCATGCGCGTCAAACACACCATCGCAGCGATTGCGACCCTTATGGTTCTGTCTGGTTGCGACGACGCGCAAACCGAGGCTCAGCAAGGGGCCGCGCCCCCTCCCCCAACCGTAACCGTTGCATCCCCGCTGGTTAAAGAATTGATCGAATTTGATGAAGTCACAGGCCGTTTTGAAGCGGTTGAAGATGTCATCATTCGCGCCCGCGTGACAGGCTATGTCGACAGCATCAATTTTGAAGATGGACAAATCGTCGAGGCAGGCCAGGTCCTGTTCACCATCGATCCCCGCACCTATCAGGCCGATGTTGCAGGCGCGCGCGCTGATCTGATTGCGGCGGAAACGTCCCAGAAACTGGCCGCATCAGAATTGGCGCGGTTGAGCAAGCTGACCAGCGGGCGCACCGTGACGGAATCCGCGCTGGATACGGCCCGGCAGGAAAAAGATTCAGCGGACGCCAATGTCGCTGCGGCCCGCGCCGCCCTGGCCCGTGCCCAATTGAATGTGGATTTCTCTACCGTCAAATCACCTGTATCCGGGCGTATTTCAAACAGCCGCGTTGATGTTGGTGACCTGGTTATCGGCGATGCGAATCCTACAGAACTGACCCGCGTTGTGTCTTTGGATCCGATGCATTTCGTATTTGACCTCAGCGAGCGCGACTATCTGGGCTATCAGCGCGCCCGGTCGACCGGTGAAATGGCGAATGCACGCGGGTCCGAAGTGATGGTTCAGTTGAACCTGTCAGATGAATCCGACTGGGCGCGTGAGGGCAGAATTGATTTCGTCGACAATGTTGTGGACAAGGGCACCGGCACCATTCGCCTGCGCGCCGTTGTCCCCAATACGGATGGTGTCCTAACGCCAGGCTTGTTCGGGCGGCTGCGGCTGCCGGGTTCCCCGCTATATGACGCAATTCTGGTCCCGGATTCCGCAATCATGAGCGATCAGGCACAGAAGCTGCTATTGGCCGTTAAAGACGATGGAACGGTCGAAGCCAAACACGTCAAGCTGGGCCCGCGCGAATTTGGTCTGCGCATCATTCGCTCCGGCATTGAACCAACAGACAAAATTGTGATCAACGGGTTGCAAAGTGCGCGACCCGGACAGGCGGTCACGCCACAGGACGGTGAGATTACCTTACCCACCGACAAGCAGTAAGGCGCACGATAATGAGATTCTCCCACTTTTTTATTGAACGCCCGATCTTTGCGTCGGTCTTGTCCATCGTCATCGTGGTGTTGGGGGGAATTTCCTTTTTCAGCCTGCCCATTGCGCAATATCCTGAAGTGGCCCCCCCGACCATCCAGGTTTCCGCCAGCTATCCAGGCGCGTCCGCAGAAACCGTTGCAGAAACCGTCGCTACCCCGATTGAGCAGGAAATCAACGGCGTTGATAACATGCTCTATATCAATTCCCAATCGACCGGGGATGGGAATGTATCGATTACCGTCACCTTCGCCTTGGGCACGGATCTGGATGCGGCGCAGGTTCTGGTGCAGAACCGGGTCGCCATCGCCGAACCCCGCTTGCCCGAGCCTGTGCGCGCGCTGGGGGTTACGACCAGAAAGAATTCGCCTGATATCATGCTGGTGGCGCATTTGTTGTCCCCGGACGCATCGCTGGACCACCTGTATGTCTCAAACTATGCCTATCTGAAGGTGAAGGATGAAATCGCCCGTCTGGATGGTGTTGGCGATGTGCGCGTCTTTGGGGCGCGTGAATATTCCATGCGGGTCTGGCTGGACCCGCAACGCATGGCGGAACTGGGCCTGATCGTCGATGACATCACCGCGTCACTGCAACAGCAGAACGTGCAGGTTGCCGCCGGTGTCATCGGGCAGGAGCCGATGTCCGACAATATTGACATGCGCCTGAATGTCGAGGCCAAGGGCCGATTGGCAGAGCCGAAGGAATTTGAGCAGATCATCGTCAAGCGTGGCGAAGATGGCAGCGTCACCCGCCTGCGCGACATCGCCCGGGTGGAGTTGAGCGGGTATGATTACTCCTCAAATTCCTATCTGGACGGTAAGGAAGCAGCGGCAATTCTGGTTTTCCAAAGCCCTGGCAGCAATGCGCTGGCGACCGCAGAATCCGTCATTGCCAGGATGGACGAACTGAAGAAGAATTTTCCAACCGGGCTTGATTACAGCATCGTCTACAATCCAACAGAATTTATTCAGCAATCCGTTGAAGCGGTTATGAACACCATCTTTGAGGCAATCGCCCTGGTGGTTATCGTCATTATTCTGTTCCTGAAGACTTGGCGCGCGGCGATCATTCCCATTGTCGCCATTCCAATCTCTCTGATCGGGACATTCCTGATCATGTCCGCTGTCGGCTTCTCGTTGAACAATCTGACGCTGTTTGGATTGGTGCTGGCCATTGGGATTGTCGTTGATGATGCCATTGTCGTGGTGGAAAATGTTGAGCGGAATCTGCGCAAGGGCATGACCCCGCGCCAGGCCGCCCACCGCACGATGGATGAGGTCAGCACGGCCTTGATTGCGATTTCGCTGGTGCTGTTGGCGGTGTTTATCCCGACCGCCTTTGTGTCGGGCATTGCCGGACAGTTCTATCAACAATTCGCGGTCACGATTGCCGCATCAACGGTGATTTCACTGATCATCTCGCTGACATTGTCGCCGGCACTGGCGGCCCTGTTGCTGCGCAAGCACGAAGCCGATCAGAAACACTCGCTTCTGATGCGCCCGATCCATGCCTTCTTCCGGGGCTTTGATCGCAGTTTTGATGCCTTGTCGAATGGCTATGGCGGGGCCGTGAAGCGGCTGGTGCGTCTGCCCTTGATCGTTCTGATCGTCTATGGCGGCCTGATCTATGTTGCCGCAGATGCCTTCATGAAAACCCCATCCGGCTTTGTGCCTGAAATTGATCAGGGATATTTCATCACCGTGGTTCAAGCGCCCCCAGGGGCATCCTTGGATCGCACCGATAAGGTCGTGATCCCCCTGGCAGAGAAGTTCAAGGCCATCGAAGGGATCAACCATGTTGTTGCCCTGACCGGCATTGACGGGGCAACCTTCACCTCTGCAACGAATGCGGCGGTGCTTTTCACCCCCTTGATGCCCTTTTCGGAACGGGCGGAAAAAGGCATCTCTGCGGATGCGATCTTTGGACAGATGTGGGGGGCCATTTCTCAGATTCAGGAAGCCCAGATCTTCGTCGTAAAGCCACCGCCCATTCAGGGTATTGGTACCGGTGGTGGGTTCAAGCTGTATGTTCTGGATCGCCAGGGACAGGGACCCCAAGCGCTGGAACAAGCGGCATGGACTCTGGCAGGAGCCGCCGGACAGGACCCGCAACTGACGCAGGTTTACACGTTCTTTAACACCGGCACGCCTAAGATTTATGCGGATATTGATCGCCAGAAGGCGGAAATGCTGAATGTCCCGCTGGAACGAATCTTTTCCACATTGTCGACCTTCCTAGGGTCACAATATGTCAATGATATCAACTTGTTTGGTCGATCCTTCCGAGTCAGGATGCAGGCGGATCAGGAATTCCGGGACGATGTTACGGATATTGGCAAGCTGTGGACACGCAATCTGGACGGCCAGATGGTGCCCATTGGCACCCTGGCCACGTTTGAAAACCGCACCGGCCCCTATCGCGTGCCGCGGTTCAATCTGGCCCCTGGTGCCGCCATTCAGGGATCCACCGTGCCCGGCGTTTCCACAGGCGAAGCCATTGTGAAGATGGAAGCCCTGGCCGACAAGGTTCTGCCGGACGGTTTCACCTATCAATGGACCGATATCGCCTATCAGGAAAAACAGGCAGGCAATACCGCCATCTATGTCTTTGCGGCGGCGGTCCTGTTCGTATTCCTGTTATTGGCGGCCCAGTATGAAAGCTGGCTGCTGCCCCTGGCGGTTATTCTGATCGTTCCAATGTGCCTGTTGGCCGCCATGTTGGGCGTCAACTATCGCGGCTTTTCGAATGATATCCTGGTTCAGGTCGGGCTGATAGTTCTGGTCGCCCTGGCAGCGAAAAACGCGATCCTGATCGTAGAGTTTGCCCGCCAGGCCGAAGAAGAGGGCATGAGCCGCTTTGACGCCGCCGTGGAAGCCGCCAAAACCCGCTTGCGCCCGATCCTGATGACCTCTTTCGCCTTTATTCTGGGGGTCACGCCCCTGGTGATCGCAACCGGGGCCGGGGCGGAAATGCGTCAGGTTTTGGGAACAGCCGTGTTTTCCGGCATGATCGGGGTGACGTTCTTTGGTCTGATTTTCACGCCGGTCTTCTATACAATCTGCCAGAAATTCGCGAGCAAACCCCGCGAACCCTATGAGGACCCGAAGACTGAGGCTTGAGTGCCGGGTAAATCTCGGCTACGACCCGCGCTATGAGCACAGTCAATGCATCCTCCCGCCCGAAAACCTCTCCGGGCAAAGTCGGCTTCGTCAGTTTAGGCTGTCCGAAGGCGCTGGTGGATTCTGAGCGGATTCTGACCAGCTTGCGGGCTGAAGGCTATGACCTGTCGCCGTCCTATGAAGGGGCGGATGTGGTCGTGGTCAATACCTGCGGCTTCCTGGACAGCGCCAAGGCGGAATCCCTGGAAGCGATTGGTGAGGCATTGTCGGAAAACGGGCGTGTTGTGGTCACCGGCTGTATGGGCAAAGACGAGGCCGCGATCCGCGCCGTGCATCCCAATGTGCTGGCCGTCACCGGCCCCCAGCAATATGAACAGGTGGTCAACGCCATCCATGACGTGCTGCCGCCGTTGCAGGATGCGAAATTTGACCTGATGCCGCCCCAGGGGATCAAGCTGACGCCGCGTCATTACGCCTATCTGAAAATCTCAGAAGGCTGCAATCACAGCTGTAAATTCTGTATCATCCCGTCGATGCGCGGCAAGCTGGTCAGCCGTCCCGCCGCGAAGGTATTGTATGAGGCGGAACGCCTTGTGAAGGCGGGCGTGAAGGAACTACTGATCATCAGCCAGGACACATCCGCCTATGGCGTGGATTTAAAGCATGAAACCAGCCGCTGGAACGGTCGGGAAGTTCGCGCCCATATCCAGGATTTGGCCCGCGAATTGGGATCGCTGGGCGTTTGGGTGCGGCTGCATTATGTCTATCCCTATCCGCATGTGGACAAATTGGTGCCGCTGATGGCGGACGGGTTGGTCCTGCCCTATTTGGACATCCCGTTTCAACATGCCAGCCCCAATGTCCTGAACCTGATGCGCCGCCCGGCCCATCAGGAAAAGACCATGACGCGGATCAATGCCTGGCGGGCGATCTGTCCTGACATCACGCTGCGGTCCACCTTCATCGTGGGCTTCCCCGGCGAAACGGATGCGGATTTTGAGTTCCTGCTGGACTGGCTGAAAGAAGCGCAACTGGACCGCGTTGGCTGTTTCAAATACGAAAATGTCGACGGGGCCGCCGCCAATGACCTGCCCAATCATGTCCCCGAAGATGTGAAAGAGGACCGCTGGCACCGCTTCATGGCCGCCCAGGCGGAAATCAGCGCCGCGAAATTACAGAAAAAGATCGGCCTGGAAATGCAGGTCCTGGTCGATCAGGAACAGGGCGACGACGGCTATACCACCGCCCGCAGCACCGCCGATGCCCCGGAAATCGACGGCAATGTCCATATCGAAGGCCCTGGCGCAGAAACCTTTCAGCCAGGCGATCTGGTCACCGTCCAGATCACGGATGCCGATGACTATGATCTTTATGGCGAGGTCGTTACCACGTAACGCGACGACAAACTAGAGTTTTGAGCCTAAAGGTTGTATAGTTGACAAACTAACTGATCCAAAAGCAATAACCTTGGATAAATGACCACGTGATCAAGATTCCGACACAGAGGAAACAACAAAGGCAAGGGGTGTATTTCCTATCCCTCGGCGTTCAAAACATGAGATGTTTTGGACCAGAACAAACGCTTAATCTAACCACATCGGATAGCAAACCGGCAATGTGGACTATAATTTTGGCTAATAATGCGAGCGGCAAAACCACCTTGCTTCAAGCACTATGGGGAGCATCGCTTGAAGTTGCCTCAATACCCGACGCAAGAAACGAATCAAAAAACTCTAGGGCATCTCCTGAATGGACACAAAGGGGATTCTTTGAGGCCGAATTGTCAGGGTTTGTAAGAAAGCCGCATAATTCTTCCAAGCTTTCAGCACAGTATTGCTTAATGAACTGGCTTAAAAGCCAAGACATTAGCTGGACAGCTGAGCTTGAAGTTTTTCATTCACACCGTTTATCGGATGGATGGGGCGTCGTCGGAAACACTATAACTGCGCCTATTCCAAACTTCTCACCAATATACGCCTACGGTGCATCTAGAGTAGGCTACAAAACACAAAGCCAACGTTATACTGGTTTCCCAACACTATTTAGTGAAACGGAAGTACTGATTGATGCTGAAAGCTGGATAACAAATCTGGATCATAACTACCTTCGCGGAGACCCTACTGCAAAGAATCGGTTAGAAATGGCGAAGAACCTTCTAATCGCTGTTTTACCTGATGTAATTGATGTTAGAATCTCTAGTCCTCGAAACTCTCGAGAGTCGCCCATTCTAGAATTTGAAACTTCCTTCGGATGGATGTCCCTGGATCGTCTGTCGCTTGGTTATCGATCCATGATATCCTGGATGGTGGATTTCATGGCTCATATGGTAGATGCCTATCCTGATAGCGAGGACCCTCTGGCTGAACCAGCAATCTGTCTAATCGATGAAATTGATCTGCATTTACATCCGAAATGGCAGCGAGAGATCGTTGATTATCTGTCTGAACGGTTCCCCCGCACGCAATTCATTGTAACCGCTCATAGTCCCCTGGTTGTCCAATCCGCCACCCAGGCGAATATTGTATTACTACGCCAGCCAGAAGGAAAAGACTGGGTCGAAATTATTAATGATCCGCCAGACGTTCGTAATTGGCGGTTAGATCAAATATTGACGAGTGACTTGTTTGGCCTTCCAAGTGCCCGGCCCAAGGAACTTGACGAGCCCTTGGCGGAACGTGATCAGATTCTGAAGAAAAAAGCGATCACTAAAAAGGATCGCGACCGCCTAGTCGAACTGGATGCAATTATTGAAAAAACACCGGGTGGCGAAACCATTGCCGATTCTGAATCTATGGCTTTGATCCGGGAAGCGGCACAATACATAACTAAGAACAAACCAGCTGCGGAATAATGATTCAGATACGAAAGCCTGTTGCCCCTAAAAAACTAACGCGCGACGGAAAAAGGGCAACTGATGCCCTAAAGAGTGCCTTTAACACTGATCCCGCTTCTTACGATTCTGGGGCACTTACATTCAGTATCGCTGGTCTTTACAATCATTCTTCCGTGAAATTGGCGCTGCTTAAGGCACAACACGATAAATGTTGCTTCTGTGAATCAAAGGTATCCCATGTCGCGTATGGTGATGTTGAACATTTTCGACCTAAAAAGGGTTGGAAGCAATCACACAAAGATTCTTTAAATCGTCCAGGTTATTATTGGCTCGCATATGATTGGGACAACCTGTTTTTCAGTTGCCAACTTTGCAATCAACGCGGCAAAGGTAACTTGTTCCCACTTCTGAACCCGGCCATGAGAGCCAAGAACCATACTCACGATATCTCTCAAGAAATGCCGCTTTTTATCCACCCCATGCAGGATGATCCAGAAAAGTTTATTGGCTTCAATCGCCATATCCCCATCGGGCTGGACCAGCAACGACGCGGAGAAACGACAATAAAGAACCTTGGTCTTGATCGGCGTGAACTGAATGATCGTCGTGAGGAGGAATTTGGACGACTAAAGCTACTCCATGACGCTCTCATGATTATCGAAGAGCATGCCGAAAAAGATGGGCAAGAAGACCTTAGGGACCGCATGCGCGCTGAGTTAAACCGCGCCTGTATGCCGCAGAGTCAATATTCAGCGATGATATCTAACGCAATGCGTAAAGGTTTTTCACTATAACCCGTTCAACCCCCCATCACATTAACGATTGGCCTGGGTCGAATCGTGCGATAGTGATTGTTACATATTTGTGACAACACCCCCTGATTTGAAGAAGCCTGTGTTTATACAGCCAGCATCAGTGCAACAGATCGCGGCCCTGCCCTATATTTCAGTGGGGGGGCAGGCGCAGGTTTTATTGATAACCTCGCGGGAGCGAGGACGATGGATTCTGCCAAAGGGATGGCCGGTCAAAGGATTGTCCTATGCAGAAGCCGCTGCACGCGAAGCCGAGGAAGAGGCTGGCGTGATCGGATCCATTTCGGCGGAACCCTTTGGGCATTTCGACTATCAGAAGCGCATGTCCAAGGGCTATGAAGTCCGCTGTTCCGTTCTGGTTTACCCCTTACAGGTGGTCGAACATCGGCTGGATTGGAAAGAACGTGGCGATCGGCAAATGCGCTGGTGCACCCTGTTAGAAGCCGCCGGTCAGGTCGACGATGCCGGATTGTGTCATTTACTACAGTCTGCCCATCAGACTTTTCCCACGGTGCCATGAACCCTTTAAAACAATCCCTGGATAAAGACCTGGAAAAGATCGTCCATGTCGAGGCCGCCGCACGGTCTTTGTCAGGACGGCTGACGGCCCCATCGCTGGCGCTGTTATTTCTGGGCTTTTCAGGGCTGTTGGCCCTGGTCATATCCGGTTTTGGCAATAATGCGACACTGATCGTCTTTGCCGCCATTCTTGGGGCCTATATGGCCCTGAATATTGGCGCGAATGACGTCGCCAATAATGTTGGACCGGCTGTTGGTGCGCGCGCCATGACATTGGTATGGGCCCTGGTGATCGCGGCCATTTGCGAAAGCGCCGGTGCCCTTCTGGCCGGGGGCGATGTCGTTTCAACCATCGCCAAGGGGATCATCGACCCGACCCAGGTTTCAGAGCAACAGACATTCATATGGGCGATGATGTCGTCCCTGATGGCGGCTGCGATTTGGGTCAATCTGGCGACCTGGATCGGGGCCCCGGTGTCAACAACCCATGCCGTGGTCGGGGGCGTCATGGGGGCCGGAATTGCAGCGGTTGGTTTTTCCCTGATTCAATGGGGAACCCTGGGGGCGATTGCCGCCAGTTGGGTCATTTCACCGATACTGGGCGGCGTGATTGCAGCCCTGTTTCTGGCCTTCATTAAGGTCTATGTGATCTATCGCGATGATAAGATTGCAGCGGCCCGCCGTTGGATCCCGCTTCTGGTCGCCATCATGGCCGGATCGTTTTTCGGATATCTGGTGCTAAAGGGACTATCCCATATTTGGAAACCCAGCGGTCTGGTTATTCTGACCCTGTCAGGCGTGGTTTTCCTGATCTGTTGGGCGGCCATGAACCCCATAATCCGCCGTCAATCCAGGGGTATGGAAAATCGCAATCAGTCCTTGCGTGCCTTGTTCCGTTTTCCGCTGATCTGTTCTGCGGCGCTGTTGTCCTTTGCGCATGGTGCAAACAATGTTGCCAATGCCATTGGCCCGCTGGCGGCGATCCTGCACAGCCTGCAAGACGGAAAGGTCGCCGCGACGGTTACCGTGCCGATCTGGGTCATGTTGATCGGTGCCTTTGGAATCAGTTTAGGGTTGTTTCTGTATGGGCCGAAACTGATCCGCATGGTCGGTGCGCGCATTACCAAGATGAACCCGATGCGCGCCTTTTGTGTCGCCTTGTCCGCCGCGATCACGGTAATCCTGGCCTCTGGCTTGGGTCTGCCGGTCAGTTCCACACATATCGCAGTCGGCGCGGTATTTGGCGTGGGGTTCTTTCGGGAATTCTATACCAGCCGCCAGCGCGTGATCCGCAAGGCAGAACGTCGCCTGCAAACCGACGCGGCCTGGGCAGGGACAGAGCGGCGCGGCGCGAAATCTGTACCCCGACTGGTGCCGCAGGAAATTGCCCATCGCAAACTGGTGCGGCGATCCCACTTCCTGACCATCATCGCCGCCTGGCTGATCACGGTTCCTGCGTCAGCACGGCTGTCTGCCGGAATTTTCCTGATCGTGACATCAGTCATGGATATTGGATCGTAACTTTAAGACTTCTTCGCGCCATCCGGGGGCTTGCTGTCGGATGAGGTCGCGTCCTTTTTTTCCGCATCCACAGCGCGACGTTTCACGACATCTGCCCCATCAGACGGCCGCCGACGACGGTCCGGTCCGGCGAAGCCCGGCGCTTTGATAAAGCTGCGGGGTCTTTGAATGATTTCCTGCAGGCGTTGATACACGGAATTGGCAGAAATGGGTTTTGCCAGAAATTCCGTTATTCCTGCGTCGCGGGCCTCTTCAACACGATGCCGCTCTGTATGGCCTGTCAGCATTATGATTGGGATATACGGGCGATCTGACTCTGTGCGGATGGTCCTGGCCAGTTCCAGGCCGCTCATCGGTTCCATCATCCAATCGGCGAAAATGGCATCTGCATGAAAGCTTTTCAGATGCAGCAACGCTTCTTTCCCATCGCTGCATTCCGCAATGCGCACAATGCCAAAAGCCAACAATATTTCCTTTAACAAATGACGCATCGACACGTTATCGTCGACGATCATAATGTTCAGGCGTTCAAAATTCTGGGCCATTGCCCCCATTCCTTACCATGCGCACCCGTAACGGTCGCTTTGTGCCTTTAACTATTACGTCAACAGGTCTGAATTTACCAGAACCGTCCGCGCACCATTGCAGAATGCGGTTGATGGGGGTATCACGCGAACACCAAGTTTTTCCTGACCCTTCCGGGCATTGCCTCAATTTCTTTAGGAGAGTTTTGATATGTCAGAAACGCGCTATGATGTTATCGGGATTGGCAACGCCCTGGTTGATATTTTGGTCGAGGTCGATGACGCAGCGCTGGCACAGGCCGGTCTTCCCAAAGGGGGCATGTCCCTGGTGGAACGTGCCGATTCTGACAGCCTGTATGACACCCTGCCAGCCGGCGTTGAAAAATCCGGCGGGTCCTGTGGCAATACCATGGCGGGTTTTGCCGCTTTGGGGGGCGCAGGGGCCTATATCGGCAAGGTCTGTGACGATCAGTTCGGTGCCGTTTTTCGCCATGACATGACCGCAATGGGCGTGGATTTCCCAACCGCTGCTGCCGCTGGCGACATGGGTACCGGCAAATGCCTGGTGCTGGTGACACCCGATGCACAGCGCACCATGGTGACCTATCTGGGGGCGGCATCGAATTTCGCGCCGGAGGATGTGTCCGTTTCTGCGATCCAGGCCGCGCGGGTTTTGTATCTGGAAGGATATCTGTTTGATCGCGACGCGGCCAAAGCCGCATTTATTGCGGCGGCCAATGCCGCGCATGCTGCGGGGCGTGAGGTTTCCTTGAGCTTAAGCGATGGATTCTGTGTCGACCGCCATCGCGATGCCTTTCTGGATCTGGTGCGCAATCATGTCGATATTCTGTTCGCCAATGAGCAGGAGATTTGTTCCCTGTACCAGACGGATGATTTCGATACCGCACTGAAGACCGCAAAGCAGGATTGCAAGATTGCCTGCCTGACCCGATCCGAAAAAGGGTCTGTGATCCTGTCTGGGGACGATATGCATGTTGTTCCCGCAGAACCGGTCGCCAAGGTCGTGGATACGACCGGGGCGGGCGATCAATATGCGGCGGGCTTCCTGTTTGGATATACACAAGGATATGATCTGGCAAAATGCGCCCGGATTGGCGGAATTCTGGCCGCGGAAGTCATTTCCCACTATGGCGCGCGCCCGGAAACGGATGTGAAAGCCCTGGTTGCGAAAACGCTTGGGGCATAAGGGCGGGGCACCATGATCGAAAACCTTATCGCGGTTCTGGCACCGGTCTTTCTGACCGCTGCCGTCGGGTATATCTGGGTCAAGGCCGGGCGCACCCTGGACAGTGACCAGTTCACCCCGATAGTCGTCTTCATCGGCAGTCCGTGTCTGGTTTTCTCCGCCCTGATAAAATCTGATATCTCCCTGATGGAAGTATCGCAATTTGCCGGTATGGCGGTGCTGGTGCATTTTGCCGCCTTTGTTTTGGGGTTCATCGCCCTGAAACTGATGCGCCTGCCCTTGCCCCCATTTCTTCCCGCCCTGATGTTGCCCAATACCGGGAATATGGGACTGTCCCTGTGCCTGTTTGCCTATGGTGATATCGGTCTGGCCCTGGGGGTTGGATTTTTCACTGTTTCATCCGTCATTCAGTTCACCGTCGGGTCATCGATTGCGGCAGGCAATATCTCCTGGAAGCGCGTGGCGACGACGCCCCATATCTATGCAATCCTGCTGGCGGGGCTGTTGCTGGGCACGGAAACACAACTGCCCCTGTGGCTGGACAATACAATTTCCCTGATTGGTCAATTTACGATCCCAATCATGCTGTTGCTGTTGGGGGTATCGCTAGCGCGCCTGACGGTTGGCAATCTGGGCCGCGCGATCATCCTGTCGGTGATCCGCATCGGGGGGGGCTTGATTATCGGTCTGGCCATGGTTTGGGGATTTGATCTGCACGGCGTTCAGGCCGGGGTGATGTTGATTATGAGCACCATGCCTGTCGCGGTGTTCAATTACCTGTTCGCACAATATTACAATAACAGCCCGGCCGAAGTGGCGGGCCTGGTGGTCGTCTCCACCGTGATGAGCTTCGTCGCCCTGCCCGTCCTGTTGTATTTTATTCTGTGAGCATCACGCGGCCGCATGTCCGCCTAAATGATGCCCTATCGGGTTAGAACAGCGACGGCTTCCAAATGCGACGACCAGGTGAATTGATCGACCGGGGTGACCTGCTGCACCTCATACCCGCCCTCCATCAGCACGCCAAGATCCCGCGCCAGAGTTGCGGGATTGCAGGAGACCGCAACGATTGTCTTTACAGTGCTCCAGGCCAGTCGCTCTGCCTGGGCGGCAGCGCCTGCACGGGGCGGGTCAAAAATAACCGCATCGTAACGCGCCAGTTCCTGTTCCGTCAGGGGATGTTTTGCCAGGTCCCGACATTCCGCCTGGACGCGCAGGCCCGCCGCCGCCCGCCGCAGCGCATCGACGGGGGCGGATTCCCCTTCGGCGGCGAAGACATTCGCCCCGGCCACGGCCAGTGGCAGGGACAGGCTGCCGCATCCTGCATACAGGTCGGCGATGATCTTGGCTTCTGCTGGCAATCCGGCGCGCACCAGATCGACCAGCGCCGCCTCCCCTTCGCGGCTGGGCTGTAAAAATGCCCCGATGGGCAGGTCAACCGGCACGCCGGCGATGATCAGGCGGGCCGGCCGCCGGGCCGCAACGGGTTCTGCAAATCCATCAGACTCCCAGGCGATGCGCGCAATGTCATGTTTCTCTGCAAAGCTGACCAGCCGCTGCCGTTCGGCAAGGTCGGGATCGGACGGGCGGGCCGGAATGAACATCAGGTCAAACCCGGTATCGCTGAGCGTTACCTGAATATCCCCACCCTTGCCCAGACTGTTCATGGACGTAGCCAGATCCCGCAAGGCGGGTAACAGGGCGACGATTTCCGGGCGCGCGACCGGGCATTCCTGAATATCAATCAGGCGGCTTGTGCCCCGGACATTAAATCCGATCATCGCCCGTCCGCCCGGACGCACGATTGTCAAACGCAGGCGTCGCCGCGTTCCGGGTGGGACTTCGCGAGTCTGTGCGACCAGGTCTTCACTGATCCCACGGCGGCTTAAGGCCTCCACCAGATGGCCGCGCTTGATGCGCGCAATCGCAGCCAATTCCAGATGTTGCAGTGAACAACCGCCACAGTCAGCCGCATGCTGGCAGACGGGATCAACACGATCCGGACCGGGCGTTACAAGGTCCACCATCTTCGCCGCCCAGCCGTCGCCGCGCTTTTCACCGGGCACCGCGACAACTGTATCCCCCGGGGCCGTGCCCGGTATAAACAGCGGTCCCGATGGGCCCTGGGCCACACCGTCGCCCCGCGCACCGATGCTGTCGATCGTGACAGTAACAGGCGGGGCAGCGACACGGCTTTTTGTGCTTTTACGTCTGGGGCGCACGGGCAAAAGGCTCCTGATATCAAAAATGGGGCAGATTTATTGGCTTTTACCGCGAAGTCACCCATACTCGCCCATTCAGTTGCGGATGACAGGGGCCGAATCGCGCATACTGATACATGATTAACACGGGCAAAACAGCCCAGAAAATCATGGGGCTTTAAAAGGGTTTTGCAGGGGGCGTTCACGGCTGATGTCACTTAATACGCTAATAGCCTTTCTATTGGCCTTTGGGCTGTTCATCTTTGCGATCGTATCGCAGACGAACAATTACCTGATATTCGTTGACCCATTCAGCTTTGTCATGGTTATCGGCGGCACGCTTGCGGCGACCTTTCTGGGTCAGGAATACCGCTATGTCATGCTGGCCCTGCGCAGTATTTTCAGCATGTTTGCCGTTTATCGGGCCGGGCGAAATATCCTGAATCAGGATGTCGGGCGCTTAATCCAATGGGGCTATCTGGCGCAACAGAAGGGGCTAATCGGCCTGGAGGCTGAGGTCAAGAAGGTGCAGGGGGATGAATTCCTGAGCTTCGGTGTCGAAAACCTGCTCAGTGGCTATACCGGCGAAGAGTTGCGCGAAACCCTGGAAATCACCGCCGACAAGACATTTGAACGGAATCTGGTTCCCGCCAACATTCTGAAAGGCATGGGCGCGACGGCACCGGCCTTTGGCATGATCGGCACATTGGTTGGCTTGATCATCATGCTGTCCAGCCTGGGGGCCGATCCAAAAGATCTGGGGATTGGTCTGGCCGTTGCCTTGAACACGACCCTGTATGGCGTGTTGTTTGCCCGTTTGATCCTGATTCCCGCCGCATCCAAATTGACCCAGCGCCAACAGATACAACGCTTTCGACACGAATTGATTACAGAAGGCCTCGTCATGCTCGCCGAACGCCGCTCGCCAAGATATATTGCAGATCGAATGAATAGTTTCCTGGACCCCAACATACGTTTCGACATCGACAAACAGGCGAAATAACAAGGTGAGGGCGGGGTAATATGGCTAAAAAACGCAAACCTCCCGCCGGGGAAGCGCCCGATGAGGTCGAAGACTGGCTGGTCACCTATGCCGACGCCATCACCCTGCTTATGGCGTTTTTTGTGATGCTGGTTTCCTTCTCGAAAGTCGATCTTCCCATGTTTGATGAGGTGAAGGCCGGGATCGCTGATAAGATCGGTGCGGGCGGGGGCGACACCCCCTTATTCGATCTGGAAGCCTCGTTGAATGTTGAACTGGCAGAAGTCAGCCCGTTTCCACCCAATGCGATCAGTGTTGGTTTTGACAATCAGGGGGTGGTCATAGATTTCTCCAGCGGGTCGTTTTTCAAGGATGGCACGACAGAATTAGACGATGGCGCAATCCCGGTTCTGGAGGCCATTCGGGAACAATTGGGCCAACCCCCCTATGATATCTTTAAGGTCGATGTAGAAGGCCATACGTCCAACAGGACCCCGCCGTCAGGGTCCATCTATCCCACCAATTGGGAGCTTTCCGCCAGTCAGGCGGCCCGCATTGTCCGTGAATTGATTGATCTGGGTGTTGAACCGAAATGGCTGACAGCGACCGGATATGCCGACACCCAACCCAAAGTTCCAAACCTGGATGTCGCCAAAAATCCCATCGTGGAAAACCAGAAGCAGAATGAGAGGATATCGCTCAGACTTCACCCCTAAAGACCTAGCAACAGTGTGGTTTATGTAAAATTATATATACTTTTTAATTAAATGAGGCTTTATGCTGATTTTGAAACCAGTTCAGGCTACTTAGTGGGGGAACGGAGAGGTATGATCAATGGCGTTTAAGGTAAAGTTCTGGGGGGTGCGCGGGTCCATTGCCTGTCCGTCACCGCGCCATATCGGATTTGGCGGCAACACCAGTTGCGTTGAGGTCTCTGCCGGGGGCGAACACATCATATTCGATGCGGGAACGGGTATCCGTTCGCTGGGTCAATGGATGCTGAAGAAAGATGTGAAGCACGCCCATCTGATGCTGTCTCATACCCATTGGGACCATATCAATGGCTTCCCCTTTTTCACGCCCGCCTTTCTGCCGGACCGGTCTTTTGAAATCATGGCCGGGCATGTTGAAGAAGATCAGGGCGGCATTCGCAAGGTTCTGTCTGGTCAAATGGCGCAACCGTTTTTTCCTGTCCCCCTGGAAGCGATGCGCGGCAAGTTGACCTTTTCGGATTTCAAGGCAGGCGATGTCTTCGATTTATCAGAAAATGTCCGTGTAAAAACCATGCCCCTGAACCACCCCAATGGCGCAACCGGCTATCGCATTGAACATCGCGGTAAGGCGATGTGTTATGTGACCGACACGGAACATGTACCCGGCAAGCCGGATGAAAATGTCCTGGCCCTGATCGAAGGGGCGGATCTGGTGATCTATGACAGTACCTATACGGAACAGGAATTTCCGGAAAAGGTGGGCTGGGGACATTCCACATGGGAAGAAGGCATTCGGTTATGCCGTGCCGCGAATGTTCGCATGCTGGCAATTTTCCATCACGATCCCACCCATGATGATGCCTTTATGGAAGCCTTGGAAATCAAGGCGCGCGAAACCTGGTCCGGCGCGATCATCGCCCGGGAGAATATGCGAATCAACCTGCTGTAGGGGCGCGTAACGGGTAATTATCTGACCCACCGGCCCGCAAAAACCCCGGTTGAGCAGCATTTTCGTTGCATACCGGCAACAATAACCCGTAACTTTTTGGCAGTTATTGGTTAACGGTGATTTTGTTGCGCAAGAAACATGCATTTGTGCTAATGTTTCGTCATTAATTTGACAGTCATGGTTCGTTGGCGGGAGCGTTATAAGCTGAAAATAATTCGAATGAGGAAGTCTGTGAAATGGACCAAAAGCATTCTTTTATTCTTTCGATTCTTCTAACCACTGTTGTGTGGATTTTTCCTGCAGGGGGCGTTGGTGCCCAGCAGGTCGCGCAGAACTCTCTGGACCAGCAAATTGATCAGGCTCAGCAAGGCACGCCGGCCTTAAATGACATCAGGCAGGCGACCAGCGCCGCCATTACAGCGATGAATGACCCGAATTGCCCGCCGGTCACCTTTGCAGATGTCCTGTCCAATCCAGACGACACCGCCTTGAATGTCTGTTACGCGCGGACACAGATTCAGGACGGCAATGTGAAGGGGGCGCTGGCCACGCTGGAGCGGGTTTTGCTGATCGCCCCTGAGGCGCTGAATGTTCGCCTGTTATATGCCATTATTTTGTATCGTCTGGACAATCTGGCCGGCGCAGAACGCGAATTTCAAACTGTCGCCGAAGCAGACCTGCCGGACGATGTGCGCCAGCAGGTCAATACATACCTTTCCGACATTCAACAGCAACAACAGGCAACCAAACAATCAGTCCGGGTCAGTGTTGGCGTTTACGCCGATACCAATCGAAATGCAGCACCCGTTTCGGAAAGTCTGTTGGCCTTTGGTGCGCGCAGTCCGATTGCCCTGGAGCGGGATCGCCCAAACGGCGATATCGGGTTGCTGACAATATTGGGATACGACTTCACCCATGATCCGGGCCTTCAGAACCAGCATGAATTCTTTGGCGGCGTTGATCTGTATGGGGATACGCTGTCCGAACAGAACAAGCTGGATATTCATGCCCTGAATACGGATCTGGGATTCCGCTGGCGCTATCCCAGCATCACCATCGCCCCTCGGGTTTTCCTGTCCAACATGCGCATCGGCTGGAACAAGTTTTATACCTCAAAAGGCGCGGAATTGCGGCTGGACCACAAGATCCGTCTGCCCGACCCGGACGCCGCCCTGCTGGACACCTGGTTTCTGGTCTCCGGTCAGGATGAAAACTATCACAACACACCTGATTTCCAGACCTTAACCCTGCGCAGCGGCAAGAAATCAGATGTGGAGCTGGGGGTTGGAACGCTTTTATTCCCGGATCACTATGTCTCTCTGGTCGCGCAATCTCAATATAAGAGCGGTGCCGCCGATAGTGGAAACAATGGGGC
Source organism: Rhodospirillaceae bacterium (assembly GCA_002709955.1). Lineage (GTDB taxonomy): Bacteria > Pseudomonadota > Alphaproteobacteria > UBA8366 > Aestuariispiraceae > Pacificispira. The sequence continues at coordinate 66,789 of PAQY01000004.1, read as the reverse complement.
GAAGACCTTCTCATACTCCTATCAAAATGTTGAGGCGAACCATACCTGGATCCTCGAAAACGGGAAATTTCTGGTCAGTAGCGTGATGCTGGGCACAAGACAGTACAAACACCCGGACCCCTTGGTGCAAAACGGGGTTCACCGCCTGGAACAGCCCTTTCGTGTTCGCATGACCTATGGGATGCCCCTATCAGAATTGATCGGGTCGGACTGGATACAGGAACAGCGCGCACAAAACGCGGAATTCCTGTCTTTTGCCGAAGAGACGACAATCTCTCTGACCGGGGAATATCGCTACCAGCGCTCCAATATCACAAACTACCAGACTGAAAATAAGCGCATCCAGCTTCTGCTGTCGCGCAGCTTTGATTTTTGACGAAGGGATCGGCCCGATGACATATGCGACACGCCCTCTTACCTCACAGATTTGCGCTGTTGCCGCGCTGGTCCTGCTGCCCTTCGGTCCAGCCGTTTCGCAAGACCTGGTGCAGGCCGGTGTTTCCGCGGCCGTGCAAGGTCAGGTCAGTGTTGCGCGCGTCGATGCGGTCGGACGGCAAATCGACAGTGGCGAGCCGATCTTCCTGAACGATGCCGTCACATCAGGGCCGGAATCTGGCATGCAGATCATGCTGTTGGATGAAACCGTCTTCACCATCGGTCCGGAAAGTGAAATTTCCATCGATACCTTTGTCTACGACCCCGCGACAGGACAGGGCTCGCTTGCCGCCAATATGACCAAGGGGGTGATGCGGTTCGTGACAGGGAAGGTATCGTCTGGCAATCCCCAGAACATGACGATCAAATTGCCGGTCGGCACCATTGGGATTCGCGGGACCCTTGGCGATGTGGCCATCCTGACCGTAGAACAAGCAACTGAAATTTTCCCGCAGGAGATGGAACAACAGAATCAAGGTATCCAAGATCCATCTGGTAATCCACAGCCGGTGGTCTTCGCAGCCCTGTCTGGACCTGGGCCGCTGACCCAGACCGGCGCGCCGATCGGGTCGTTCACCTTTTCCACGCCCAATGGATCTGTGGACCTGAATCGTCCGGGCGGTGCCGTTCTGGCAACGCCAGGGCAGACACCTGTGTTTTTTATTGCCCCACCCAGCGCCCTGCAACAGATCAGCACCGGTCTATCGGCGCGGGGAAACAATCAGAGTTCAAACGCCGACAGCGGCAATGACTCATCTGGTGATCAATCCAATTCCCCGGATACCAACACGGAAAGCGGCGGTACCGAGAATGCCCAGGCCCAATCCAATGTATCGAATGACACCTCCTTCAAACAGGTGAACACGATCAGCACCACCACCACCAGTACAAGCCAGTCTCAGGATGTCGCCAATACAAATGATCTGGCCAGCAACAGTCGGGGTTTCACCTATGCCGATATCGCTGCGGCATTTTCCGGGGAAAGCAGCGTCAGCGGGTCAGGGGACCTGACCGGCGCGATAATCGGCAGCTTCAACACCAATGTCAATTTTTCGGCCCGCACCGTGGATATTCAGACAGGCAACCTGACACAGGGGTCGACAAATATTGGGACCGTTATCCTGAATTCCGGAAGCGGTGTGTCCGTGAACGACTTGACCTCCAGCTTCGCCATCGGATCCAACAACAATACCGGAACCTGCAGCAGTTGCACCGGCGGCGTTACATTTACCGGAACGAATTCACTGGAACTTTCGGTCAGCCATAATGGCGGAACCGGAACAGGCAGCGCAACGCTCAGCACTGGCATGTGATTTTGTACCATAATCACTCTTTTCTGATCTAAATGTCGGCCATGATCTGGTTTGGGAAAAAAGCACATTTCTGGGCGCCGCTTCTGCTGTTGATCAGCGCCCTTTTTGTGCGTGCGTCAGAGCCCAATTGGCTGGAGGGGCTGCAATTCGCGGTATTTGACGAATTGATGCGCGCCTATCCTAGAGATTACAATCCAAACGCCGATATTCCCGTCCGGATTATCGATATTGACGAGGATAGCCTGGCCGCCCAGGGTCAATGGCCCTGGTCGCGCCTGACAATTGCCCAGATGGTTCTGAACCTGCGCCAGGCCGGTGCGGCGGTGGTCGCCTTTGATATTGTGTTTTCGGAACCGGACCGCATTTCTCCCCCCAATGCCGTTAAGGAATGGTCTGTTCTTGAAGGGGCCGAAGACCTGATGGAGCAGATTAAGAACCTGCCAGACTTCGATGCGGCCTTTGCCCAATATCTGGAGGCATTGAACCCCGTGGTTCTGGGATTCGTGCTCAGCCAGGACGAGCGCCTGCCCCGCATACCGGATTTTGATGGAACCTTTGCGACCAAGGGCCTGAATGCGGGCGATGTGCGACGCTTCCTGAAACCCGTTTATACGGGCGCCGTCACCAATCTGCCGATTTTTGAGAAAGCCGCGTCTGGCAATGGCAGCTTCAGCATGCGCCTGGAACAGGATGGTCTGGTTCGCCGCGTGCCGGTGATTTTCCAGTTGGATCCCAAGAATGGGGGGGACACGCTGTTATATCCATCCCTGGTCGCAGAAGCCTTTCGCACGGTCCAGGGGGTTAAAACCATGATCGTGCGGGCGGCGGGAACTGACAGCACCGCATCCCTGTTGGAACAGGGCAATGTGAACGGTCTGGCCAATATCCAGATTGGGGCAAAGACCATTCCAACAGATCCTTTTGGCCGAATCTGGCTGCATTCCAGTGGCCACCAGCAAGATCGGTTCATCTCAGCACAATCCGTATTGAACGGCACCTTTGATCCGGCGCTTGTCCAGGGGGCAATCGTATTTGTCGGTGCGACAGCAGCGGGCCTGCTGGATTTGCGCGCAACCGCCTTGGCCTCGCAATATCCAGGGGTGGAGATCCATGCTGAAATCGCCGAACAGATCATCAGCGATCATTTTTTGGAAAGACCCGGGACAGCATTCTATTTTGAGCTGGGCTTTATCCTGATTCTGGGCCTGCTGTTAATCGCCGCAATGCCGCGATTGGGGGCCGCCAGATCCGCGCTGTTTGGCGGGGTCTGCGTCATCGGGGCCTTTGGTTTCGCCTGGATGATGTTCACCCAGCATCTGCAACTGTTCGACCCCGTTTTCCCCAGCGGCGCGACGCTGGCAATCTATCTGACAGGAACCGTAATACTGTTCGTTCGGGAAGAATCTCAGCGCCGCCAGATTCGCGGTGCTTTCGCGCATTATCTCTCCCCGGATCTGGTACAGCAACTAGCAGACCAGCCTGAACGCCTGAAACTGGGGGGCGAGACAAAGACACTGACCTTCCTGTTTTGCGATGTTCGCGGATTCACCACGATTTCGGAAAGCTTTAAGGGCAATCCCCAGGGGCTGACCCTGCTGATCAATCGTTTCCTGACACCCTTGACGGATTGTATTCTGGATCGCCGGGGGACAATCGACAAATATATGGGCGATTGTATCATGGCCTTCTGGAATGCGCCGCTGGACGTCCCGAATCACCCCAAAAACGCCTGCGAAGCCGCCTTGTCGATGTTCGAGGCCCTGGAAACATTAAACAATGCGCGGGAGGCGGAAGCACAGGCGGCGGGTGACCCCTTCCTGCCACTGAATATTGGCATTGGGGTCAATACAGGCGATTGCGTAGTTGGGAATATGGGATCAGCCCAGCGCTTTGACTATTCAGTTTTGGGGGATGCCGTGAATCTGGCGTCGCGTTTGGAGGGCCAGTCAAAGAGCTATGGGGTAGGCATTGTCCTGGGCACTGACACATGGCATGCCGTTGCGGATGATTTCGCAACACTGGAACTGGATCGAATCGCAGTGAAGGGCAAGTCCGAGGCTGTGACAATCGCAACCTGCATCGGGCGCAGCGATCTTAGACAGTCCCAGGAATTTCTGGACCATGCCCGCCACCATGAAGACCTGCTTTCCGCCTTTCGCGCGCAGGAATGGGATCAGGCGGAAGGCCTTCTGAAAGCGCTGACCGGAAAGTTGGCGGGTCGGATGGACGGATTTTACGCAATTTATCAGGAACGCATCGACGAATACCGCCAAAATCCCCCGCCAGAAAATTGGGATGGCGTCTATATCGCGACCAGCAAATAACGCCTGAGAATGATTTCCGAGGTTGCGATATACAAGTCGTGATGCTGTGATAAACTGCATTCGTTATTCAGATCATCACAAGGTTGTTAATCATAAATAGCAACCGGAACCGGTATGGGTTAAAACACGTTCCCATGGAACAAGATTCAGACATTAACAGTCAGCTGACAGAGGACAACCGGCGCGAAGACCGGTTTGGACGCCGCGCGGGCGAAAAGATGATCCATCGTCTGGTGGAGCTTGGGATCGCGCTGTCGTCGGAAAAAGATCATGACCGCCTGATGGAAATGATCCTGCTGGAAGCCAAGAATATCTATAACGCCGATGGCGGAACCCTGTATCTGGTGACCGACGATGAAACCGGCCTGTCGTTCCAGATTATGCGCAATGACACGCTGAATATTTCCATGGGCGGCACAACGGGAAAGAAAATCCCCTTCCCTCCAGTGCCACTGTATCGGTCTGATTCGTCCAAGAATATGAACAATGTGGCGTCAGCCGTGTATCATCAGGCCGTGGCCAGCAATATCGTGGATGCCTATGAGGCTCAGGAATACGACTTTTCCGGCACCAAGAAATTTGATGAGACAACGGGCTATCGGTCAAAATCCTTTCTGACCGTCCCGATGATCAATACCCAGCGCGAAGTCATTGGCGTGCTGCAATTGATCAATGCGCGGGACCAGACCAGCAACACCATCGCCTTTGAAACCTCGCTTCAGCCGATGATCGAGGCATTGACCAGCCAGGCGGCTGTGGCGCTGGAAAATCAGATGCTGATCCAGCAGCAACGGGCGCTGTGGAATTCCTTGATCGAGATGATCGCAGCCTCGATCGATGACAAGTCGCCCTATACCGGCGGCCATTGTCAGCGCGTGCCGGAAATCACTAAGCTGCTGGCAAAAGCGGCCTGCGAATCCGAAGAAGGCATTTTCGCCGGTTTCGACCTGGACGAAGACGAATGGTACGAATTGCACATCGCGGCCTGGCTGCACGATTGCGGGAAGGTCACGACACCGGAATATGTCGTCGATAAGGCGTCCAAGCTGGAGACGATCTATAACCGCATTCATGAGGTTCGCACCCGATTTGAGGTGATGCACCGGGATGCGGAAATTGAATGCCTGAAGCGGAAGCTTGCCGGGGAAGACCCCGATACCTGTGATCGGGACTTTCAATTCGCGGTGGATAAGCTGCAGGAAGAATATGCGTTCGTCGCCAATGCGAATGTTGGCGGGGAGTTCATGGACGATGCCGATATTGAGCGCCTGAAAGAGATTGGGCAACGAAGCTGGACTCGCTATTTCGACAAGGGCATTGGGTTGAGCCCGCCAGAGGCCATGTTGGTTGCAAAGAACCCGCCACCGCCTGCCCCGGCCCAAGAACCCCTGATCGGGGACCTGCCGGAACACAAGACGGGCAATTATAACCTGGGCGAATTGACCAACCTGTCGATCCGACGTGGAACCCTGACAGCGGAAGAGCGCGAAAAGATCAACGACCATATCGTCGTGACCATCAAGATGCTGGAACAATTGCCCTTCCCGAAAAAGATGCGGCGGGTCCCGGAATATGCGGGCGGTCACCATGAAAAGATGGACGGGACCGGTTATCCAAAAGGATTAACCAAGGCAGATATGTCGATCCCCGCGCGCATCATGGCAATTGCCGATATCTTTGAGGCCCTGACCGCCGCCGACCGCCCCTATAAAAAGGCCAAGACGGTCAGCGAGTCGCTGAAAATCATGAAATTCATGTGCAAGGACCAGCACATTGATGCGGATCTGTTCGACCTGTTCCTGCGCTCTGGTGTCTGGAAAACCTATGCGGATGAATTCCTGGACCCCAGCCAGGTGGACCCGGTCACTATCGAAGATTACCTGCCCAGCCCGACCATGCTGACCACCCGCAGCGCGGCGGAATAATCATCCCCGCCGTGCCAGTTCCGCCTCCAGCTCTACGATTCGGGAGTGCAAGGGCGCGACCGCCTGCTGGATTTCCGCTTCGGTAAAGCGCGGTGTGATATGTTGCGGGCAGTTCCATTCCAGGGCGGCAAGATCAATCACAAAGGCCTGTTCAACCTTGGCCTTATAGTCCGGCATAGAAAGTGACGCCAGGATCTGTGGATCTTCGGTCACGCGCACATGGCCCATTATTTTCAATCGTGCCCGTCTTGGATAATCCACCAGGATCAAACTGACACGGTCATCCTGCTTCAGATTTCCGGCACTGATATACTGTCGATTGCCCCGAAAATCAGCAAAGCCCATGGTCGTTGGCGATAGCACCTTTAAGAAACCAACAGGCCCACCGCGATGCTGGACATAGGGCCAGCCGGTTTCAGACACGCTGGCCATGTAAAAACTGTCGCGTGCCTGAATGAAGGCCGTGGCATCGGCATCAAAAACGTCCGGCTCAGACTCTCTTGTGCCACGATTGGCATAGGCAGACCGGCTGCCGTGGCGGACCTGTTCTGCCTGAACCGCCGGGGTAAAGGTAAGCTTTGCATAATGGTCGCTCATGATCAGATCCTTCTGTTTCGATTTCTGTTGCACAGAAGATAACCATTGTTGTGAGCGAAATTAATTCATATTATTGGACTTATTAATTCAGTTTATTGGAATAATAGATGGACAGGTTCCAGGCCCTCGAAACCTTTATCGCGGTGGCTGAATCGGGCGCCTTCAACGGGGCTGCACAAAGACTGGGGCAATCCCCGCCTGCGGTGACACGCATCATTGCACAATTGGAAGCACGGCTGGGTGTGACCCTGTTCCTGCGCACCACGCGGCAGGTTCGTTTGAGTGAATCCGGCGAACGGTTTTTGAGTGATGCCCGCCGCGTCCTGTCTGAGCTGCGCGACGCCGAAGCCTCCGTCACCGGCAGCCATGGCAGACCCCGTGGCGTGTTGCGCATCACCGCGCCAGTACTTTTTGGGCGGTACTATATCACCCCCATTCTTACGGAAATGCTGGATCTGTATCCGGAAATGCGCGTGCACGCCTTGCTGCTGGACCGGGTTGTCAATCTGGCGGAAGAAGGCCTGGATATCGCCATTCGGATCGGTGTGCCGGAAGACTCCTCCCTCAGCGCCATTCGGGTCGGGGCGGTACGACCGATTGTCTTTGCCGCGCCAGACTATCTGGCCCGGCACGGCACCCCGACAGTGCCATCAGACCTGACACATCATCACATCATTCAGGCCGGCAACACGGAAAATGCCGCAAGCTGGCTGTTTCAGAAAGACGGGGATCGTCTTGCCGTCCGGGTATCACCTCGATTGACCGTCAATGATAATCAGGCCGTCCTGGATGTGGTCCGTGCCGGAAAAGGCATCGGACGGTTACTCTCCTATCAGATCGCCCCAGCCCTGGAATCCGGTGTGGTTGTCCCCGTGCTGGAGGATGTTGCCGCCCCCGGCCTGCCCATCCATATCCTGCATGGGGAGGGACACCGCACCTCTGCAAAGCTGCGGGTGGCGGCAGACTTGCTAAGAGACCGCCTGCGCGCCGACCCAACCCTGCGACTTGGCAGTCTTTAGAGTATCGATCTTGATCATGCTCCTGGCTGTTCAGGAAACAGTCCAGGCATCCAACGCGCGGCAAGACGTGCGGGGAAAGCAAGTCGCAGTGGCGCGCGGTCATTATCAGAGGTAAGAACTTCTGCTTTCAAGAGGGCGGATGTAATCCTCCGCGCGTGCCGGTCTGTCATGCCTAAAAGCTTCGGAACATCGCGCCGGGGGAGTTCACCTCTGTAAAGAATGGCCTCAAGGACCGCACCTGCCTTTGGCGGCAGGGCGTCCGTTCTAATCTCTTCCTCAACCCATATCAGGATGCGCGCGCGTAACTTGTTAGGCTCGACGAGGTCGCGCATGAAGCGGACCTGGTCCAGACAGATTTCCAAAAAGAAATGGGTGAATTTCGCCAGTTCTTCTTCACTGAGCGTACCACGACCATCCAGATCGTTGCGACGGTCAAGATCACAAGCCGCCAGTCGGGCTTTGTACTTGGCTTCGTTATGGGCAAGCCCACGGGACACCGACCAAACAGAGCCCGTATCCAGGGCATCAAGCAGCATGGCATGAGTCATGAGCCTTGCAACACGACCATTACTATCCATAAACGGGTGAATCCAAAGCAAACGATGATGAGCGGCGGCAGCGGCCAGAATCGCATCCACCTTGCCTAGTTTCGCATAGGCCATTTCAAAACGAGTCAGGAATCTGGGCACAGCACCGGGACTGACTCCGACATGCTTGCCAACTTTTACATCGCGCTGGCGCAGCTCTCCGGGCACAAGGGGGTATTTCTTGCCAGTATCAGGATCTTCAACCCAAAGCATGTCAGGAGGTAGCAGGTCACAGAAACGGCTATGGATTGCCAGGATGCTGTCCAGCGACATCGCTGTGTCCTTCAACCCACCGCCATCAATCCATTTCTGGACGGTGATATGGGATTTCGCTTCAAGCTGAAGGTCTCGCTTGCGGGCATCATTGGCCCCACGACCAAGCCTTTAATAACCCAACCACCGCATGCCATACGTGACATGCGGTGGCTCATTTTTCATTAAATGACCGGAAAATCACAGGACTGGCATGTCAATCCTCAGACGCCGATCTTGCCGCCGCCCTGTTTTGTGATCATCACGACAGACGGGCGCGGGGGCATGCCGTCTTTGAAGTCGGGCCAGCGCGTGGCCGGGTCTTCGAAAGTCGATTCCCGTTCAAACCCGGTATAGTTCTTCACACCGTCGGATGCTGGATGCTGGACCGCGACGAAGAGCGTTGCACCATCTTCACTGAAGCAGGGGCCGCACATTTCCGCACCAATTGGCACGCGGAAGAACATTTTGCCCATACCCCGCAAGGCGCCCTCGGTTTCCAGTGCCCAGATTCCATCAGCCGTGCCGGATTTCGACCAACCGCTGCCCTGATCGGTCGAAATCCACAAACGGCCATCCGGGTCCACGACACAATTATCCGGGGACGCGAACCAGCCATTTTCTGTGGTCTGTGAATTCCACTGGGCCTTCACATCCGGCTGTGCCGGGTCACCACAGACGACCAACAGGGACCATTTCGCGGTTGTCGCGGCATGGTCCATATCTGGCGGTGTCAGCTCCACGATCTGACCAAAGCTGTTTTCTGCACGCGGGTTCGGGCCATCCACCTGATCGGCCTCGCGTTTGGAATTATTCGTCAGCATGACATAGACATGGCCGGTCTTCGGATTGGCCTGAACATCTTCGGGCCGGTCCATCTTGGTCACGCCCAGGGCATCTGCTGCCAGACGGGTGGAGATCAGAACATCCCCCTGATCCCGGAACCCATTTTCTGCCGTCAGGGGCCCCTGGTCATGGATCAGCGGCAACCAAGTCACATCGCCCTGATCGTCAAATTTCGCGACATACAGGGTCCCATCGTCCAGCAAGTCTTTATTGGCGCTGCGGTCTTGCATATTGACCGTGCCCTTGGTGACAAATTTGTACAGGTAATCAAAGCGCTGATCATCGCCCATATAGACAACCAGACGGCCATCCTTGTTGACGATGGTTTCGGCCCCTTCATGCTTGAAGCGACCCAGCGCGGTGCGCTTTACCGGCGTCGAGGTCGGGTCCATGATATCCACCTCAACCACCCAACCGAAACGGTTTACCTCATTGGGCTCTTTGGCGATATCAAAGCGGGTGTCATATTTGCCCCAGGAATACCATTGCCCCGGCGCACCATACCGCTTCAGCGCGGCTGCTTCTGGATGCGCGTCCAGGGCATCCTTGCCCCAGAAATAGCCGTTGAAATTCTCTTCCGCCATCAGATAGGTGCCCCAGGGCGTAATCCCACCGGCGCAATTGTTGATCGTGCCCAGAACGGTCGTGCCATTGGGATCGGCCTGCGTCTGCATCCTGGCATGGCCCGCAGCCGGACCGGACAGGCGCATCGGCGTGCTGGCCGTAATGCGCCGGTTCAGCGCGCCATTTCGATCAACCGCCCATTTCCCATTGGAACCGCGCGCTATTTCAACGATTGTGCCGCCATGGGCGGCCATTTCCACGCCGACCAGGGCGGGGGACATATCGGCAAAGTCCTTCTTTTCCTGATTGCCAAGGCCCGGAAACATCAATTCTTCATTGGTGTATTCATGATTGATACACAGGGCCGCACGATCCGCACTTAATGGGATCATGCCGATGAAATCATTGTTATAGCCAAATTGGCGCAACTGAGAGGCTTCTGTCTGATTGGCGGGGTCAAAGTCTGGCGAATCGGGGAACAGGGCATCGCCCCAGCGCAGCAGGATGTCGGCATCATAGCCGGGGGCGACATGGTGCGTCTCATCGACGCCATGGCTGATTTCATCAAAGGCAAAGCGTGCATCCATCGACGCCTGGCCTGGCCGGGACAGGCCTGCAATTGCAAGCGCAGTGCCGGTCATCAGGGCCCCTTTCAGGACACCCCGTCGGGAATAGCGCCGCTGGCTGATACCGCCAAAGGTTTCGTTGTCTGACGGGTTGCTGGGCTTGTCTTCAGCGAATTCCATCGCCTGTTCACGGGTCAGCGTCATAGCAGATCAATTCCTTATCAATGAAGATTGGGTAAGATGCAGCCCATGACAGATCGCATGAAACGACGACTGGGCACTGTGCGCAATATGCCAAAACAGAATTTAGACACCATGACGCGATGGTGAAATATCTATGACCAACATCGAATTCTATCCTGCAATCTGATCCAAAAACCCCCATCAACCGTACAGTTCGTAGGGTAAAACCAAATAAAAGGGCTGTTAAAATGCATCAAACCCGCCGCCATGTGATTATGGGTGCAGCCAGCCTTGCGCTGATGGCACCATTTTCCAGTTTCTCCCGGGCCAGCCTGTCTGAGGTCAAGTTCAGCCCGCGGGATGGGGAGCTTGATTTCGATGTCTTCCGAAACGGGTCCGCAATCGGTCATCACAAGATCGACCTGCAACAGGACGGCACCCGCACGACAGCCAAGATCGATATTTTGTTGGAGGTCGGGTTAGGACCGGTTGTCCTGTATCGCTATCGCCATCAGAACATTGAAATCTGGGAAGACGGATCGTTTAAATCCTTTGCGTCCAAGACAGATGATGACGGCACCCCCTATGTAGTGCAGGCCGTTCGGGATCAGTCCGTCATTCGGGTGACGCGGGATCATGACGAAGATTATGAAATTGATGATCTGGGCATTTTACCCACCACCTATTGGAATGAACAGACCGTTCACTGCAGCCGATTGCTGGATACCCAGAAAGGTCGGGTCATGGCGGTTACCGTCCAGCCAAAAGGGTGGCAAACGATCACGACCGCTGCTGGTCCGGTAGAAGCCCAGGGGTTTTCCGTCAACGGCGATATCGAATTGAACCTATGGTATGATCGAAAAAGCCAGTGGACCAAGTTGAGCTTCCCCTTCAAAGGGGATGAATTTGATTATCAGCTCGTTTGAACCTTAAAGCCTGAATCGGTACACTATCGGCGCATACAATGTACGCGTACGCATCAGCGCGCCGGGAAGGAGCAGTATGAGAAACAGGCAACCAGGACTGATCTGGATCACCGGGGCCAGCATGGGGATTGGTGCCCATCTGGCGCGCCATGCTGCCAATCAGGGATGGAAAGTAGCCATCAGCGCCCGGTCTGAAGATAAACTGACGGCCTTGGCGGATGAAAATCCAGACCATATTTTTGCCTATCCCCTGGATGTTCTGGACCTGGCGGCGACGACCGCTGTTGTTGAGGCGATTGAGCACGATCACGGGCCCATTACGATTGCCGTTCTGAATGCGGGAACCCATGCGGATATGCCCGCCAGCGCCTTTGACGCCCAGGAAGTTGCGAAAATCTATGCCCTGAACATGACCGGGATGGCCAATGGGCTGGACCCGTTGCTGAAGCGGTTTCTGCCCCGGGGTGCTGGTCAAATCGCCCTGACGGCCAGCGTTGCCGGATTCCGTGGATTGCCCCGCGCCGGAGCCTATTGCGCCAGCAAGGCTGGCACCATCGCCCTGGCAGAATCCCTGGCCTGTGAGATCGATCCCAAAGGCGTGAAAGTCCAGGTGATCTGTCCTGGATTTGTGCGCACCCCACTGACTGACAAGAATGATTTTCCCATGCCCTATCTGATGGAGCCAGAGGATGCCGCCAGCCGGATCTGGGCGGGATTGATGAGCGACCGGTTTGAGATATCCTTCCCCCGCCGTTTTGTCTGGCAATTGAAATTCTTGCAGCTGTTACCCGCGAAATGGTATTTTTCCCTGATCCGAAAGGCGACGGGACAATGACGCAATCGCAAGACCTGCACACGGTCACCCAGCGCTGGGCGGCGGCCTTTTCAGCACCCATGCCTGGCGGGTTGCCTGCCTTGCTGGCCCTGGCGACAGAGGATATCCACTTCACCGACCCGTTCAATGATGTGCGCGGTAAGCCCGCTTTGGCAGCCATTCTGGAAGACATGCTTGAACGGTCCGACGCCCCCAGCTTCGCGGTGCATGATATTACCGCTTCTGACCGGGCAGGCTATATCCGCTGGTCCTTTTCCTGCATCCCGAAAGGGCGAAAGGATATGTGGCAGTTTGAAGGGATGAGCGAAATTCACATCGCCGAAGACGGCCGTGTTAAGGCCCATTACGATCATTGGGACAGCGGCGCACAACTGTATGCGAAACTGCCCGTAATCGGTTGGATCATTCGGCGGATACAGGCGATGATCCGCGCCTGACCCTATTCAGCGGCGTTGGTCATTGATACAGATTTGGGGGTCTTTGCATCGATCCGGCTGAACGATATGACAACGGTGCCAAGCTCTATGCCCCATTTGGAAACGGTTGCGCGGTTCATGACCACCCCGTTGGGCTGTAGGAACATCCAGTCATCAAAAGTGACGCGCAGCGTACGATCTTTCATTTTCAGATCATAGGTATAGGTCCACTGGAACGCATTCCCGGCGATCTGCCCCTTTGCAATTCCGACAACACCCGCTGCCGTCCCTTCATAGGTCGTTGGCCCGGTGCGGGTCAGAGTCCAATTGCGCTGTTCGGTTTCGCCATCGTCATAAACGAAATCTTCCTGCAAATACAATTTTTCGCCTTCAACCTTGCCTGTGATCGATACGACAAATTGCCTGCGGATGTCACCGAAGCGATCATAGAAAATTCCAGACGCTTCGGTCTTGCCCTCGAAATAATCTTCCAGGATGAATTTCGGTGTCTTGCCCTCAAAGTCTGTGATTTTCATTGTGCTGCATCCCATTAACAGTGTCAGCGCCAGAAGCAGCGCGCCCGTCATAAACCGTTTCATATCACCCACCACCCTCTATCCGCGCCTTCAGCGCTTCCTGATCCTTCAGGCTCAGTGGGAAATGCCACATCACCGCAATCGCCGCTGCTTTGAACAGGATCGGCACGAACCCATACAACAGAACCAACGCCGTCTCCCCACTGGTGTCCAGGCTGTTGGCCTGAAACCCTGCCCAGTCCAGCAAGGGGAATGCGATACCCACCGCCAGGGCCAGCGACAGTTTCGTCGCCATGCCCCACAGGGCGAAATACACGCCCGTGCGGGCCGCGCCACCACCAGCCTTTGCCAGGGCAGCAGTATCAACATCCACCACATCGGCCTGCATCGATGGCGGCAAGGCCAGATCCGCCCCCAGGGCAAAACCCGTCCCGATACACAGCGCCAGATACAGCGCACCGTCCCCCAGCCCGATCAAAGGTGCCAGGGCAAACCAGCCACAGGCCCAGATCATGGCAATACACCAGGTCCGGTGCTTGCCATATTTTCGCGCAACCTTCAGCCAGATCGGCATGCCGACAACGGCTACTAGGAAATACGTCAAAAGATACAAACCGGATTGCTGGGGCGCGCCGACAATGTTTTCAACGAACAGTAAAAACAGTGTCGCGGGCAATGCATTGGCGATCCCATTCAGGACCCAGGCCAACAGCAGCCTGCGAAACGGCCTGTTGCCCGTCATGACAGACAGGCCCTGCCGCCATGAAACGGTTTTCACGGGCCCGACAATCACGGGGTCTGGCACTTTCCAGAACAGCGGCAGCACGGCCAGCGGCAAGCCGATCGCCAGGAACACGCCAACCAGACCCAGGGCATGTCCCCGATCCGCCGGGGTTGCCGCAAGCGCAACCAGCCCGCCTGCAACCAAAGTACCGGCAATCACAAACATTTCCCGCGCGGCAGCGATGCGGTTGCGGGTGTTATAGTCCCGGCTGAGTTCCGCCCCCCAGGCCTGATAGGGCAATATGACCATGGTCCAGCCCAGATGCAGGATCAACCCGGCGATCCCCAGATACAGGATATCCGCCCCGACAGGAGGGCGAAAAATCATCCAGCCCCCCACCATGGCGACCGGAATGCCCAATCCGACCCAAAGACGACGACGGCCATACCGCCCCACAATGCGATCCGACAACACACCCACCAGGGGGTCTGTCACCACATCCCACAATCGCATCAGGAACATTATGCCGCCAACCGCAGCCAGTCCCAGCCCCAGATCCACGGCGTAATAATTCGGGATATGGACATACAAAGGCAAGGTTGCCGCCGCCAGGGGCAGACCCAGCAAGCCATAGGCGATCAGCACCATCGGTGGAACCGCGGATTGTGTTGCTGCAGGGGCGGTTTGGATGACCTTAAACCTTTGCCAGGGTTACACGTTTCACATCAATTGTCCCGGATCGGAATCCCGCCTCGCAATAGGCCAGATAATATTCCCACATCCGCTTAAAGCGATTGTCGAAGCCGATCTCCGCAATCTCTCCCCAGGCTTTCTGGAAGCGATCGTTCCATTCCGACAGGGTCCGGGCATAGGAAAGACCGAAGCCTTCCGAAGAAATCTGACTGAGGCCGACCGCTTCTGCGCCATTCTTCAGAACACTGGGCGATGGCAGCATCCCGCCGGGGAAAATGTAGCGCTGGATAAAATCCGGACGGCGGCGATAGTTATCAAAATGCCGATCCCCGATGGTGATGATCTGTAAGGCGGCGCGTCCCCCCTCTTTCAGGCGATCGCGCAATCCATCAAAGAACACCGGCCAGTATTTCTCACCCACCGCCTCAAACATTTCTATTGAGGCGATATGGTCGAACTGACCTTCTAAATCGCGGTAATCGATCAGACGGATATCGACCTTGTCATTCAGCCCTTCTCGCTGCATGCGGGCCTGGGCATAATCATGCTGTTCGCGGGAAATCGTGATGCCGGTCACCTTTGCGCCCCGCTGTTTCGCAACACGTTCTGCAAAGCCACCCCAACCACAACCGATTTCCAGCACCGTGCTGTCAGGGGTCAGATTCAGGCGATCTGCCAGCAGGTCATATTTGCGGGCCTGCGCCGATTCCAGATCCCCCGCCACGTCGTCAAACTGTGCCGAAGAATAGGTCATGCTGGGGTCCAGCCACCGTTCATAGAACGCATTCCCCAGATCATAATGATGGGCGATATTCTTGCGGCTGCCCCGTTTGGAATTGCTGTTAAACCCATGATGGATCAGGCGATTTGCGACACGATAGACCATGCTGCCATTCAGGGTTTCGTCCAGCGCCTCATAATTCATCGCGCCGACGGTCAGGAAATCCGCCAGATTATCGCTGTCCCAGTCGCCATCCAGGTAACTTTCCCCCAAACCCACATTTCCACCCAGAATCATGCGGGGCACCATGCGGCTGTTGTTCAGCTTAATAGGTCCATTGGGGCCGGGTTCCTTGCCGCCACATTTCCGCGTCACACCTTCCGGCACAGTGACTTCAAATGTCCCGTAATGGATGCGGTTGGCCATGGCGAAATGCATCCGGCTTAACAGCGACAGTCTTGGTTCATCCTGATTCTTACGCCCAATCATTTGATCCCCAGTCGAACACTTTGTTGTCGAATAATCTGTTTCTGAAACACCATCGCTCATTATCAATTCGTCCCTATCCGTATTTTTGGTTTTGCTATTGTCCGATTTGGTCGTGTCATCGCGTCACATGCTTTGTTGGCGCGGGGGGCTTCGGGTAATATTTCGCACCCTTCAGCCACAGTCTCAGCGCCTCCCAATGAATGCCGCCAATTACTTTTGCGGTCATCAGGGGATGGCGCATTATTGCCCCCAACACGGCCCGATCCGTCAGGGGTACCCCCTGGGCGGTATGCTTTGCCATCAGGATCGGATCGCCCGATGAATCAGACTGATTGATCAGCACCGACAGGCGCGCGCCAGGCGCGGTCAGGCTGAAATGATACCGGCATGTCATCTCGATAAAGGGGGAAACATGGAAAACCTTGGCGGTTTCCTGATGAATGGCCGCACCGGCCGCCTGTTCCGGCGATACGGGAATCAGATAGCCGTGAGATTCGCCGAATGTGTTCGATACCTCATACAAGACAGCCCGAAGCTGGTGATCGGAATCATAACAATAATAAAGGCTCAACGGATTGAAGGCATAGCCCCATAGTCTGGGAAAGGTCAGCAGACGGATCGCCCCGCCGTTTAGCACCAGACCCTGTTCCAGCAATGCAGCCTCGACCCAGCCCCGAATGGCGCTGCCGTCCCGCATCCCATAATCCTTGTCCCACAGGCTGATCGGCGCCCAGCGATTATGACCAAATAACCGCATGCGCTGGTCCATCTGTGGCAGGGCATCCACATCCACCAGAATTGAAAAGACCGAATAGGCCAGTTCATGAACGAAAGGTTTCATGCGTTTATGAAAAACCTTCCCCCGATACAGGGTTCCGTCAGACTGGGGCGCAAGGTTGGTCATGCCGCCGCCTCTTTATCGGCCCGACCTGTTGGGACACCAACAGCAGAATCCGAAACTGGCCCGACCGCCTGCATGGCATGCACAGGATGATGACCCCAGGGGGCGGCCACCCCAAAGGCACGGGCGACGGCGACGGCTGAGCCCAAACCGTCCTCATGAAAACCATAACCACAATAGCTGCCACAGAACCACACACCGCCATGCCCCTGAATCTCCGGCAGGCGGGCCTGCGCCTCCAGGGCCCCATGATCGAACACCGGATGATCATAGTCGAATTCCTGGTAAATCATTCCAGGATCAATGTCGTGAATTGGGTTTAATGTGACAAACAGCGGATGATCGGGATCCAGGCTTTGCAGCTGGTTCATCCAATAGGTGACCGACACCTGGCGAGTGTCCAGGTCGGTTCCCCGTTGCGTCAGATAATTCCAACTGGACCATACCTTCCGACGGCGGGGCATCTGTGCGACATCTTTATGCAGCACGGCGCGATTGGTCTGATAGGTAAACCGCGACAGAATCTGGGATTCCTTATCGGTTTTATCGGCCAGCAGGCGATGGGCCTGGTCGCCATGACAAGCAAAGATCACGCGGTCATAGTCCACCTGGCCCCCGTCTTCCAGATGCAGGGTGACCTGATCATCGCCCCGCGTCACGGCCTTGACGCCCTGATTGACCAGAACATCCCGGCCTAGATCCGCCCGAATGCGATTCACATACTTTCGGCTGCCGCCCTGGACCGTCCACCATTGCGGCCGGTTTTCAACCTGCAACAGCCCGTGATTATCAAAGAACCGAATGAAACTGGCCGCCGGAAACTGACCCATCTTGCTGACCGGGCAGGACCAAATTGCCGCTGCCATGGGCAATAGGTGATCGTCTATGAAAGCCTTGGAATATCCATCCCGCGCCAACAGATCCGCCAGCGTCAACCCATCCGCCGCCCCGGAGGATAACAGACCGGGTGCCACCTTATAAAACCGCAGAATATCGCGCACCATACGGATGAACCGGGGCGAAATCAGGTTTCGCTTCTGCGCGAACAAGCTGCCAAGGTCGCTGCCACCATATTCCAGCCGCCCCTGATCCACCGACACGCCAAAGGACATATCGGTCTTGATCCGGGTCACACCCAAAGTATCAAACAATCCGATCAGGTTGGGATAGGTCCGTTCATTATAGACGATAAACCCCGTATCCACGGGGATCGTCGCCCCATCCAGACCCGTTGGGGCATCGATGGTATTGGAATGACCGCCGACCGTGCCGTTCTTTTCGTAGACCGTGACATCATATGCGCCGTTCAACAGCCAGGCGCTGCCCAGACCTGCAATGCCGCTTCCGATAACAGCGATTTTCATAAATTATGCCGCCCCCTTGATGTCATTATACGCCTCTAGCGCCCGATTGCGGGCATCAATATGGCGCACGACAGGTTTCGGGTAGTTTTTTCCAAGCTCAACCCCGGCCTCCCGCAGGACCTCTGGGGGGGCTTCCCAGGGTTTGTTCAGATAATTGGTCGGCATGCCCTTAAGTTCCGGCACCCATTGGCGAATATAAACGCCGTCTGGATCAAATTTCTCGCCCTGTCCGATCGGGTTGAAGATTCGGAAATACGGTGCCGCATCCGCCCCACAACCTGCGGTCCATTGCCAGTTTGCAACATTATTGGCCAGATCCGCATCGACCAGCGTGTCGCGGAACCAGGCCTCTCCCACCCGCCAGTCAATCATCAGATGTTTGATCAGGAAGGAGGCGACGACCATGCGCACGCGGTTATGCATAAATCCTGTCTGCCACAATTCCCGCATTCCGGCATCGACCAGCGGATATCCGGTCTGACCTGATTTCCAGGCATTCAGCGCGGTTGGGTCTTCCTGCCATGGGAAGGCGTCAAAGCGGGAATTATAGTTCTCTTTCGGCAAGGTCGGATTGTGAAACAGCAGGTTGTGATTGAAATCCCGCCAACCAAGCTCCCGCAGGAAAGACCATATGCCCTTATCCAGCACTGCCCCGTTTTCCGTGCGGATTCTGTCCAGCGCGATATGCCAAATCTCGCGCGGGCTGATCTCTCCAAAGGCCAAATGTGGGCTTAACCGGGATGTCCCGGCGATATCCGGTCGATTGCGCGTATCGTCATAGCGTTGGGCAATCGTATCCAGAAAATCGCCCAATCGTTGCCGTGCGCCCGCCTCTCCTGGTGTCCAGCTTTCGCGCATGCCGCCCGCCCAGTCAGGCTTGGTCGGCAACAAGGCCCAATCCGCCAGGGTATCGCTGGCAATCGCCTGCGCCGGGGAATTGAGTGCGCCGGGTTTCTGGAACGGGCGGGGCAAATCGCCAAGTTCCAGTTCCGCCTTCCAGAAGGGGGAGAACACCCCATAGGACCCGCCTATTTTGGTTTTAACCTCCCAGGGCTCATGCAGCAGGGACCCATTGAAGCTTTCAACCAGAAGCCCCTGGTCTTTCAAATGCTGCTTGATCTCAGAATCCCGAGCAATGGCTTCTGGTTCGTAACACCGGTTCCAATAAACAGCCGTCGCGCCGGTTTCCTGGCACAAATCCTCCAAACAGCGCCGCGCAGGACCCCGTCTTAGGATCAAGTGACCGCCCAGTGCTGCGATATCCTGCGCCAAGGCGGTTAGGCTGTGATGCAGCCACCAGGCACCAGCCGCCCCGACGGGCAATGCGCCTTCGCTGTCGGGGTCCAGAATGAACACGCAAACGGTTTCATCCCCCTGCGCCAAAGCCGCGCGCAAGGCGGGATTGTCCGACAGGCGTAAATCCTTGCGAAACCAGTGAAGACTGACTTTTGACATAGACCCTTTCAACCCAATACCTGCGCGAATGCGCAGAGTTTATGATATCCTAATGGTGATACGCCTTGGAAACCCGTTTCGGATTAGGGAAATTCAAGAAAAGTTTCACAAACATGATTGATCCAGCGCCACACCAGATTCGTAATTCTTTATGCGTGGTGAGCATCGCTTGCCGTGTCCCTGGCGGGTCCTTCCCCCCCACATTCGCCAGGGGCACCACTGGACTGGCGATACTCTCGCTGGTCCAGTGCGTTATGGGGGATCACGCTGCGCGCAGTAATCGGGCGCCTGGCACCCGAACAACGCTGCGTCCCGATGCCAGATGCACAGAAAATCCTTTTGGGAACAAACCACTGATCGCGGGATGCCATACACTTAGCCCGCCGGTATAACTGCCATAGGCTGGCAAGATCAGGCGTTTCCCATCTTCGATAAAGCAGCGTGCTGACAGCCGCCTTGCGCGGGTCTGGACACTGGCTTTTGGGTGAAAGTGACCGGAAATCTCACCCGCTATTGAACCATGTTCTGCTTCATGCCGGAAAACCAATGGGCCATCGACCCAGTGGGCATGAACGCGGCCGCCCAGATCCGCAGGCGGTGCAGGGTCATGATTGCCCGCGATCCAGATCCAGTCCGCATCTGCAACCAGTTTTCCCAATACCGCCCGATCCTGCGGTGGCAATCGATCTGACGCCTGTGCGTCATGGAAACTGTCCCCCAGGCAGATGACACGATCCGGTCGCAATCGGGTCAGGGTTGTCGTCAGGGCGGCCAGTGTGGCGCGACTGTCATAGGGGGGCAGCATCTGACCCCGACTGGCAAAAGCAGACCCTTTTTCCAGATGCAGATCGGCAACGACAAGGGTGTTCCGATCCGGCCAGTACAGACTGCCATCCGCCAGGGCCAACAAGTGTGCCCCATTCAGCACAAAGGCGCTGTTATCTTTTCCTATCGCCGACGTCATCCTGACCATTTATAGCGGAAGCCCCCCTTGCGGGTCTATCCGCATGGCCTCTTCTATCAATTCTTCGGCCAATTCGTCGAACAGCTGATCCTCCGCATCGCCATAGACGGCTTCCTTGCCAATCTCCAACAGGATCGGCACCGCCAGAGGGGAAACCCGATCCAAACGACGATGACGAATCCCGCCACTTTTGACCCGCGCCAGAAATTCCGCCAACCGCCCCACATCAATCATTCCGCCCTTGGCATCCGCACGGGTGGCCTGCAACAACACATGATCCGGCTCATGCCGCCTCAGGACATCATAGATCAGGTCGGAATTGAAGGTGACCTGACGTCCCGTCTTTTCCTGCCCCGGCTGGCGGCGTTCGATCAGGCCCGCGATCACTGCGACATTGCGAAAGGTCCGTTTCATCAGGGAACTTTCTTCCATCCAGGCCTCCAGATCATCGCCCAGCATATCCTCATCAAACAGCACCGCCATATCCTTCGCCGCATGCAGGCCCCAGACGGCGATGACATAATCGCTGGCGACAAAGCCCAGGGGTGCCAGGCCCAGCCGCTCCATGCGTTTGGTCAACAGCATCCCCAGCGTTTGATGTGCGTTGCGCCCGGCAAAGCTATAGGCGACCAGATATTCCTTGCCCGCACGGGGGAAGGTTTCCACCAGCAACCCGTCACGCCCCGGCAGCAGGGACCGCCATTGCTGCAGGTTCAGCCATTCGCGCACCTGATCAGGCAATTCAGCCCAGGATGAGGGATCGGCCAGCGTGGCGCGGACCCGGTCTGACAGCAGCGTCGTGAAAGGCAGCCGCCCCCCCATATAGGCAGGAACTTTTGGGTCTTTGCCGCGCGCGACACTGACCTCCACCGCGGTCTGTTTGATCCCCTCAAACCGCAACATGCGCCCGGCAAAGACGAAGGTATCGCCAGGCTCAAGCCCGGTTGCAAAATATTCCTCGATCTCCCCCAGAACGCCGCCGCCGCGCAGGCGCACCTTCAGGGTGACCGCCTCAACAATCGTTCCGATATTCATGCGATGGCGATGGGCAAGCCTTGGATTGGCAACTTCATAGGTACCGGCTGCCGTCAGGAACAGCCGCTTCCAGCGATCATAGCTTTTCAAGGCATAGCCGCCATCTTCAACGAACCGCAAGGCCGCATCGAAGGCCGCGCGGGTCAGGCTGCGATAGGGCGCTGCCTGCCTGATTTCCGCGAAAACATCATCGGCGCGAAATGGCGCGGCGCAGGCCAGGCTCATAATATGCTGACACAGAACATCCAGGCCACCGTCCCGGTGCGGGTCACCATCCAGCGTGCCTTCCGCCACGCCCTCAATGACACAGCGGCATTCCAGTACCTCAAACCGATTACACGGCACCAACAGGGCGCGGCTGGGCACATCCAGGCGATGTCCGGCACGCCCGATGCGCTGAATCATGCGCGATACCCCTTTTGGCGGCCCGACCTGAACCACCAGATCCACCGCCGCCCAGTCGATTCCCAGATCCAGGGAAGACGTCGCGACCACCGCGCGCAGGCTGCCATCAGCCATCGCGGCCTCTACCTTGCACCGCTGATCCCGCGCCAGGGAACCATGATGCAGGGCAATGGGCAGGGCATCCTCGTTGGCGCGCCACAATTCCTGAAAGACCAGTTCGGCCTGCGCGCGCGTATTGACGAAAATGATCGCCGTTTCAGTTTTCTTAATCTCCTGATAAATCTCCGGGATCGCATGCAGGCCATAATGACCCGCCCAGGGCAGCCGCACAGCGGTTTCCAACAGGCGCACATCCGCCCGCTTTGCCCCCATTCCCGTCACCGTCACGACCTCTTCCGCATCCGCATTGGGGGAGATATAGCGGCGCAGATCGTCAGGCCAGGCGACCGTTGCAGATAGGCCGACACGCCGCAGGTCCGGCGCGATGATCGACAGGCGCGCCAAGCACAGTGCCAATTGATCCCCCCGCTTGCTGCCAGCAATCGCATGAACCTCGTCCAGAATGACGCGGCGCAGGGATTTGAAGAGGATGAAGCTTTCCGGTTGAGAGATCAGCAGGCCTAAAGATTCCGGTGTGGTCAGCAATATCTGGGGTGGGTTTTCCTTTTGGCGCTGACGCCGATTGGCAGGCGTATCGCCGGTCCTGGTTTCGATGCGGATATCCAGCCCCATCTCCTCAACCGGTGTCATCAGATTGCGCTGGATATCCACCGCCAGGGCTTTCAGGGGGGAGATATAGAGGGTGTGCAGGCCCTCTGTCGGGTTGCTGACCAGATCGATCAGGCTGGGCAGAAATCCAGCCAGGGTCTTGCCGCCGCCCGTCGGGGCGATCAGCAGAGTATGCGCACCCCGCCCATCCGCCGCCACCATATCCAACTGATGACGGTGGGGCTGCCAGCCCTTTTGCTGGAACCAGTCGATGAATTTTTTTGGTAAGGCGGCGTCAATTTCAGTCATATCAGCAGTCATTATAGCGCGTCAGCGCAGTTCGGCGAGCGCCGTTATAGCGTTAAAGTATTTCTTCAACCACATCATCTAGCAGTTTAACGGCTTGTAATGACGCATTAGCAACACCTGTTAAGCTCCTTTGCAAAAAACAAAAAATGGAATGGTGACAAGCGCAAAAGAATCGCTGTACGACTTGGTTAACAGCTCGGGCCTTCTGGCGAACCGGTTCGAGTGGAGGGACGATGATAAATACGATGGAATTGACCGGGGGGACCCGGGTGGATTTTGCCGAAGAGCAAAAACGCAAAGTGATGACCCTGTTTTTGGACGTATGGGACCAAGCCTGCGTCGAGGGGATTCCGAGCGAATTGCTGTCTGAGGTCTGTCTGTATCTGGCACTGACGGATCTGGTAGAGGATCATGGGGAGGATGATGTCGCAGACATTATCGAAACCCTGCCCTATCGAATCAGAAACGGTGAATTCACAATGGGTGAACAGGCGCACTAAGGCGCGAGAGCACCGATTGGGGTATCGCGGCGATTAGGGGAGGCAGGTTGCTGCCCGTGTCAGCGCGTCCGTCAGGGCGGCGTCTGAATAGTCCTGTGCCGCGCCAACACCCCAGATCGGACCAGGCCAGGCCGCATCATTGCGATAGCGCAGGATGATGTGGATGTGCAACTGTGGCACCATATTGCCCAAGGCTGCGACATTCACCTTGTCGGCCTGCCACGCCGTTTGCATGGCCTGGCTGATATGGGTGATATCCGTCATCAGGCGCATCTGGTCTGCATTGGACAGATCATGCATCTCGCGCAGGTCTGCCTGACGCGGCACCAGGATCAGCCAGGGATAGCGTGCATCCCGGGACAACAGGACCTCACATAAGTCCGTCTGGCCGACAGGATATGTATCCTTGGCCAATTGCGGGTGCAGTTCGAATGGATCCGTCATCCGTCATTCCTTTGTGACAGGGCAATGGCAATTTCTGCCCCAACACGGGCATTATCGATCAACAGCGCCCGATTGGCGGTCAGGCTGCGCCCGCCGGATGATTTCGCAATCCGCGATAACAGGAACGGGGTTACGGTCTTGCCCGCAATTCCGGCCTGACCGGCCTCTGCCAGGGCGGCGTCGATCCAGGTTTCCACCTCCCCCAAGGCCAGGGCGGCATCTTCCGGCACCGGATTGCATAACAGCAGACCACCCAGGCCAAGTGACCAGTGCAGCCGGGCAATGCGCGCGGCCTGTTCTGGCGTATCAACGCGATGATCCAGGGGCAGGTCACTGGCCCGGCTGTGAAAGGCCGGTAGGGTATCGGTCTGATAGCCCAGGACCGGGACGCCCTGTGTCTCCAGATATTCCAGCGTCTTGGGCAGATCCAGAATGCTTTTCGCCCCGGAAGCCACGGTCAGCACCGGTGTGCGCGACAATTCCAGCAAATCAGCAGAGATATCCATCGTCTCCACCGCGCCCCGATGCACCCCACCAATGCCGCCCGTGGCGAAAACCTCAATCCCTGCCGCCTGGGCACAGATCATTGTGGCGGACACCGTCGTCGCCCCGGTCCCGCCCGCAACAACACAGGCCGCGATGTCCCGGCGACTTAGTTTGGCAATATCAGCCTCGGGGTCGGCCAGATGCGCGCGGTCTTCTTCCGATAGACCAACCCGAATGCGACCATCCACAACAGCTATCGTGGCGGGGATTGCACCCGTATCCCGCACGGCCTGTTCCATCGCCTGGCTGGTTTCCAGGTTATCCGGATGGGGAAGACCATGGGCAATGACGGTCGATTCCAACGCGACAACGGGCATACCATCAGCCAGGGCCGCACGAATTTCAGCAGACAGGGTCAGGGCGTTTCTCATACCCTATGCTGGCAGGGTCGCGACAATCCCGCAAGCGCTCGCCCGCAAGCGCTCGACGGATCATAAAAAGCACGATATTGAGAAGAGATGATGTCATTGGAAAATCCACGCGCCCTTTTATCCTCTCTGTTCGATGCCGCCCTGGCAGCCGCCGACCCGCTGCGCTGTGTGCCGCCCATGCTGCCCCAGACGCCGGGGCGTCGAACCGTTCTGATCGGGGCGGGGAAAGCATCGGCCCTGATGGCACAAGCCATCGAAAAAGCCTGGCCCCACCCGCTGGAAGGCCTGGTTGTCACCCGCTATGGCCATGCGGTGCCCTGCGACCGGGTGGAAATTGTCGAAGCATCCCATCCGGTTCCAGACGCTGCGGGCGAAGCGGCTGCGCAACGTATCCTTGATCTGGCCCAGGAATTAGGGCCGGAAGACCTTCTGATCTGTGCCATTTCCGGGGGCGGTTCTGCCTTGTTAAGCCTGCCCGGTGATGGCTTGACCCTGGCGGACAAACAGGCCGTGAACAAAGCCCTGTTGCGGTCCGGTGCCGCGATCGGGGAAATGAATTGCGTCCGCAAGCATCTGTCAGCCATCAAGGGCGGGCGGCTCGCGGCAGCCGCCTATCCGGCCAGGGTCCATACGATCCTGATCTCCGATGTTCCCGGCGACGACCCCGCCGTCATCGCGTCTGGCCCAACCGTCCCGGATGATACAACCCTGGCCCAGGCGCGGGAAATTCTGGAACGGCGCAAGATCGATGTCCCCGATGCGGTACGCGCCCGCCTGAACCAGCCCGATGCGGAAACACCAGGGTCCGGGGATCCTGTATTTAACAACACCACTACGGTCATGGCCGCGCGGCCCCTGGCCTCGCTGCAGGCCGCGGCAGACATCGCACGACAGGCGGGGGTAACGCCCCTGATTCTGGGGGATGCGCTGGAAGGGGAAAGCCGGGAGGTTGCAACGGTCATGGCCGGCATCGCCCGATCCATCCGCGACCATGGCCTGCCAGTTCCGGCCCCGGCGGTCTTGCTGTCTGGCGGTGAAACCACCGTGACGATCAAGGGCGACGGCATTGGCGGCCCGAATGCGGAATTCACCCTGGCCCTTGCGGTGGCCCTAAAGGGCATGGCGGGCGTCTATGGCCTGGCCTGTGACACTGACGGGGTGGATGGGGCCGCAGAGGTGGCAGGCGCAATCATCGACCCGGATACTTTGGCGCGCGCCGAAGCTGCTGGACTGAATGCCCGCGCGGCCCTGGAGAACAACGATGCTCACAGCTTTTTTGAAGCCCTGGGCGACCAGATCAAACCCGGCCCGACGCTGACCAATGTCAACGACTTCAGGGCAATCCTGATCGTCTGAAGGCCCGCCTAATCTAAACGTCACCCTGGTCCCTGGAGACCAGGGTATGAGCTTTGCCGCCCTTGAAGGTTTACCGCAAAGGACGCAAAGGGGCTCTTCTTCATAAAGCCAAACCACTCCGGTCTCATCCTGAGGAGGCGCATTTGCGCCGTCTCGAAGGAGAGGTTGTAAGGGCGGTGCTTGCAGCGGGCTCCCCCTTCGAGACGCTCCGCTCCTCAGGGTGAGGGTGCGTTTGGTAAGATACGCGTCACCTCGAACTTGATCCGGGGTCCAGAGCGACAGGTGTAATTGGGGCCTGTGGCCCTGGACTCCCGCCTTCGCGGGAGAGACGGTACAGTGATAGTCTTTGCGCCCTCTGCGCCTCCCCCGCGCCCTCTGCGATCCCTCTTATAAAGGTCTACCGCAAAGGACGCTGAAGGGCCAACCTATACACTTTTCGTCATCCCGGACTTGATCCGGGATCCAGAGCGGCAGGTGTAATTAGTGCCTGTGGCCCTGGACTCCAAGGACTCGCGGGAGAGACGATACAGTGATGGTCTTTGCGCCCTCTGCGCCTCCCCCGCGCCCTCTGCGTTCCCTCTTATAAAGGTTTACTGCGATAGACGCTGAAGGGCTCGTTCTCATAGAGCCAAACCACTCCATTCTCATCCTGAGGAGGCGCATCTGCGCCGTCTCGAAGGTGGGGCTGTAAGGGCGGTGCTTGCAGCGGGCTCCCCCTTCGAGACGCTCCGCTCCTCAGGGTGAGAGTGCATCTGGTAAGATACGGCGTCATCCCGGACTTGATCCGGGATCCAGAGCGGCCGGCGCGATTGGTGCCTGTGATCCCTATTCCGCCGCTTCTGGTACTTGAACCAGGGGGGCGACACGGGCGGCGCAGAATTTGAATTCTGGAATCTTACCAAAGGGGTCCAATTGCGGGTTTGTCAGCATATTGGCCGGCCCTTCCGCAAAGCAGAATGGCATGAAGACCATGTCTTCGGTGACATCCCTGTCCGCCCGCGCCTTTACCTTGACCGCGCCGCGTCTGGTGTACACAGCCACCATATCGCCTGGTTTCACGCCATGTTTCGCCAGCCATCTGGGATGCAGATGGGCGACAGCTTCCGGTTCCAGAATATCCAGCACTGTGGCCCGCCGTGTCATCGCACCCGTATGCCAATGTTCCAGCAAACGTCCCGTGGTCAGCACCATTGGATACTCTGCATCCGGCAATTCTGACGGTGGCACCAGATCCGTTGGGGTCAGTTTCACGCGGCCATTCGCCGTGGGGAAGGTTTCCGCAAAGATAATTTCGTGACCGGGTGAGGTTTCATCATCACAGGGATAGGTAACCGCCCCTTCATTTTCCAAACGATCCCAGGTAATGCCGTTAAAGGACTGCATAATCTGTCCCATTTCCGCAAAAACCTCTTTCGGGTGGCTATAGTTCCAATTCTGCCCCAATCCCTGAGCAATGGCCTGAATCAATTCCCAATCCTGCCGCGCTTCGCCCGGGGGGGTCAGGGCGGGCCTGCCGATTTGGACCTGGCGATTGGTATTGGTGAAGGTACCCCATTTTTCAGCCAGGGCCGAGGCCGGGAATATCACATCCGCATGATAACAGGTTTCGGTCAGGAAGATGTCCTGCACGACCAGATGGTCCAATTCTGCCAGGGCCTGACGGGCGTGCCGGGTATCCGGGTCCGACATGGCCGGATTTTCACCCATGATATACATGCCCTTGATGCTGCCAGCCAGGATCGCGTCGACAATTTCAACCACGGTCAGGCCGCGATTGGGGTCCAGGCTCTGGCCCCAGAATTTTTCATACATTTCGCGTATTTCAGTGTTTTCAACCGATTTATAGTCGGGAAACACCATGGGGATCAGGCCGGCATCCGACGCGCCCTGAACATTGTTCTGACCGCGCAGTGGGTGCAGCCCGGTGCCGGGCCGTCCGATCTGACCGGTAATCGCAGCCAGAGTGATCAGGCACCGCGCATTATCGGTACCATGTACATGCTGGGAAACGCCCATGCCCCAGAAAATGATGGATTTTTCCGACCGCGCATAGACACGCGCAACCTCCCGAATGGTTTCTGCGTCAATGCCACAAATCGGCGCCATTTCTTCGGGCGAGAACGGACGCACATTCTCTTTCACGGCCTGATAATTTTCGACCCGCGCCTGGATGAACTGCTCATCCACCAGATTTTCGTAGATGATGGTATGGATCATGGCATTTAACAGCGGCACATCACGGCCCGGTGTGAATTGCAAATGCTTCCAGGCATGGCGCGCCAAATCCTGACCCCGGGGATCCAGCACGATCATTTTCGCGCCGCGCTTGACCGCCTGCTTCAAGAATGTCGCGGCGACGGGATGATTCTGGGCAGGCCGCGCGCCAATCACGATCATGCAATCGGCGTCTTTCGCGGCGGTGAAGGGTGCCGTGACAGCGCCGGAATTCACCCCTTCCATCAGGGCCGCGACAGAGGATGCGTGACACAGACGGGTGCAATGATCGACATTGTTTGTTTCAAACCCGGTCCGCACCAGCTTCTGGAACAGATAGGCTTCTTCATTCGACCCTTTTGCGGAGCCAAATCCAGCCAGGGCATCACCACCCTTTTCATCACGGATCTTGCGCAACCCGGAAACGGCAAATTCGATGGCCTCTTCCCAGGTGGCTTCCCGGAAATGTGTCAGCGGGTTCATCGGATCAACTTCAATATCCCACCGCTTTTCCGCATCCTTTCTGCGGATCAAAGGCTTGGTCAGGCGTCCGGCATGGCTGGAATAATCCATCCCAAACCGCCCCTTAACACACAGGCGCTGTTCATTGGCTGGCCCATTCTTGCCGCGCACTTCGACGATCTTGTTGTCTTTGACATGAATTTCCGTCTGACAGCCAACCCCACAGAAGGGGCAGACAGAGTCTACAACCGAATCCGCTGCACCAACATATACCTGATTTTCATCAACCTTCGTGGCTGGCATCAGCGCGCCGGTCGGGCAGGCCTGAACACATTCGCCACAGGCGACACAGGTGGATTGGCCCATCGGATCATCAAAATCAAACACGATCTTGGCCCCGTGCCCGCGATAGGCCATGCCGATCACATCATTGATCTGAACTTCCCGACAGGCGCGAACGCACAGGTTACAATGAATGCAGGCATCAAGATTGACGCGCATCGCGGTGTGGCTGTCATCGGTGGCAGGCGCTGCGCGCTGGGGAAAACGGGATGTTTCGACATCCATTTTATCGATCCATGTCCAGAACTTGCTGTCTGTTTCATGGGCGACTTCCCGCGCGGGCTGATCGGCCAATAATAGCTCGAACACCATATCCCGGGACGCCTTGGCGCGATCAGAGGCGGATTTCACCACCATGCCTTCGCTGGGCGTGCGGATACAGGAGGCCGCCAGAGTCCGCTCCCCCTCAATCTCCACCATACAGGCGCGGCAATTGCCGTCGGCGCGATAGCCAGGTTCCGGCTGCCAGCACAGATGCGGAATTGTTGTGCCTTCACGTTTGGCGACCTGCCAAATGCTTTCGCCAGGAAACGCGGTCACATCGCGTCCATCCAGAGAAAAGGTGATGGTTTTCAGGGCTGTGTCGGGCATTGCAAATCCTTTTACCCACTGTATCACAGGGGGCAGGCTGGTTCCAGGGTCGGGAGGCACAATGCCTTATACCGCCCTGGAATTATAGCCAATTTGCGCCGCTCAGCGAGAAAAGAGCGTCAAGTTGTCAGCTTTGCAGTTCCAACGCATAGCCAGCGGACCGCACCGTGCGGATCACATCGGTTTCCCCGCCTTCATTCAGGGCCTTGCGCAGGCGACGGATATGCACATCCACCGTGCGCAATTCAACATAGACATCACGGCCCCAGACAGCGTCCAGCAATTGTTCACGGCTGAA
Organism: Rhodospirillaceae bacterium; assembly: GCA_002709955.1. Taxonomy (GTDB): domain Bacteria; phylum Pseudomonadota; class Alphaproteobacteria; order UBA8366; family Aestuariispiraceae; genus Pacificispira. The sequence continues at coordinate 36,573 of PAQY01000004.1, read as the reverse complement.
GACCCGGCCTGGATGTTCCATGAAATGGCGCAGCAGGCGATATTCCGTAGGGCCCAGCTTGATTTCGCGGCCATTGCGATGAACGCGGTGGGCTGCCAGATCCATCTGAACATCCGCAGCATTCAGGGCCTCGTCCGACAAGGCCGGGCGAGAGCGACGCAGCAAGGCATGCACGCGGGCCGTCAATTCCGCGGGGGAGAACGGCTTGGTGACATAATCATCAGCACCGGAATCCAGGCCGCGCACGGTATCGGCTTCCTCGCCCCGCGCCGTCAACAGAATGATCGGCAGGGTCTTGGTGGCCGGGCGGCGGCGCAACTGGCGGCATACTTCAATGCCGGACAATTGCGGCAGCATCCAATCCAACAGCACGATATCTGGTGGGTTTTCCTCAATCGCGACCAAGGCTTCTTCGCCATCGGAAACGGCATCGACTTCAAAACCCTGATATTCCAAATTATAGCGCAGCAGCGTCACCACTGCGGTTTCGTCTTCGACAATCAATACTTTGGGCTTCATACCGCCCATTGATTTTACCGAAACCTGATCGCGTACATCAGACATGGCCCGATGGCCCGTCGTTATCGTCTTCATCGTCGTCATCTGAGTCATCCTCTGGCTGCATGACTTCATAATTCGAGGCATCTGCCTTCGGGCGGCGATCGCCCAGAGAAACCCCTTCCACCTGGAAATGGATGATTTCCGCGATATTGGTCGCGTGGTCGCCGATCCGTTCCAGATTCTTTGCGATAAACAGCAAATGTGTGCAGGGCGTGATATGCCGGGGGTCTTCCATCATATAGGTCAGCAATTCACGAAACAGGCTGGTGTAAAGGGCATCAACCTCTTCATCGGCTTCCCACACCTCAACCGCTTTGGCAGTATCTCCTTGCAGGTGGGCATCCATTACGTCTTTCAGCATGGCTTGAACCGGGCGACCGATGCGCAGAACACCCCGCAACAAGGGCTCTGCCGGCAATTGGTTCAGGGCCATAGCGCGTTTGGCGATGTTTTTCGCGTAATCGCCGATCCGTTCAATATCCGAAGACGTGCGCAGGGTGGATACGACATAGCGCAGATCATTGGCCATGGGCTGGCGCAGGGCCAACATCCGCACGACCAGACTTTCGATCTCGTGCTCCAGCGCATCAATTTCCTTATCCCCGTCCTTCACGGCCATCGCCAGCTTATTGTCGCGTTTTTCAATCGCGATCAGGGCATTGGCCAACTGACTTTCCGCCAGCCCGCCCATACGGGCCAGCAGCTTGGTCAGCTTTTTAAATTCATTGTCATATTCCGCATGAATATGACCTTCGGAGACATTTGACATGATACATCACTCTTTCTATCAGGGGCCGGGCGATGCCGCAGGATGCCCAGTATATCAGGATTCGGAAAAAATCAGCCAAACCGTCCGGTGATATAACCTTGCGTCCGCTCTTCCTTGGGATTCGTGAAAATCTGTTCCGTTTCGCCATATTCAACCAGGTTACCCAGATGGAAGAATGCGGTTTTCTGGGATACGCGTGCCGCCTGCTGCATGGAATGGGTCACGATGGCGATGGTGTAATTCTCGCGCAGTTCATGAATCAGATCTTCGATCTTTGCCGTCGCAATCGGATCTAGTGCGGAACAGGGTTCATCCATCAGAATAACTTCCGGGGCGACGGCGATTGCGCGGGCAATACACAGACGCTGCTGCTGACCGCCAGAAAGACCGGTTCCTGGTTGGTTCAGGCGATCCTTTGCCTCATTCCACAGGCCTGCCTTCTGCAACGAGGTTTCGACAATTTCGTCCAGTTCCGACTTGTTGCGTGTCAGGCCATGAATGCGCGGCCCATAAGCGACGTTCTCATAGATCGACTTGGGGAAAGGATTGGGCTTCTGGAACACCATGCCGACACGGGCACGAAGATGCACGACATCGACATCCCGATCATAGATATCCTTGCCATCCATAATGATCTCACCATGGACACGACAGATATCAACGACATCGTTCATCCGGTTCAAGCAGCGCAAAAAGGTCGACTTACCGCAACCGGACGGACCGATCAGCGCAGTCACTTCGTTTTCCATGATGTCGATATCAACATCAAACAGTGCCTGCTTTTCACCATAGAAAACGGTGACCTTGCGGCCCTTCATTTTCGCCTTGCCCGTGCCTGCGCTGGGGGAAGCCTGGACGGTTACTTTGCTTGAATCCTTGGCTTGTTCAAAGGCTGTTGGTTCGATTGATTCTGAAGACATGGATCCTACCACTTACGTTGGAAGCGTTGACGAAGAACGACGGCGATCAGGTTCATGACGACCAAAAATCCGATCAGAACCAGAATGGCCGCCGATGTGCGGGCGACAAATCCCCGCTCTGGGCTGTCTGCCCAGATAAATATTTGTGTAGGCAGTGCGGTGGCCGATTCCATTATACCGCCGGGCGCAGAGGTAATGAAGGCGTTCATCCCGATCAGCAACAATGGCGCGGTTTCACCCAATGCCTGGGCCAGACCAATAATCGTCCCGGTCAGAATACCTGGCATGGCCAACGGCAATACATGATGCATGACCACTTGCTGGTGCGAGGCCCCGATCCCAAACCCGCCTTCACGGATTGACGGAGGCACCGCCTTCAGCGCCGCCCGCGTTGTAATAATGATCGTAGGCAATGTCATCAGCGACAAGACCATCCCACCAACCAAAGGCGCAGAGCGCGGTAGACCGAAGAATTGCAGGAATACCGCAAGACCCAAAAGACCGAATACGACAGATGGCACGGCGGCAAGATTGTTGATGTTCACTTCGATCAGATCAGTCCAGCGGTTCTTCGGGGCAAACTCTTCCAGATAGACCGCTGCTGCAATCCCAACTGGGAAACTGATCAGGAAACAAACCAGCAGGGCATAGAAGGACCCGACAATCGCACCGGACAATCCGGCCAGTTCAGGGAAGCGGCTGTCAGCAGAAAACAGCAGGGTCCAGTTGAATGGCTTGGAGACTTGTCCATTATCCACCAGTTGATCCCACCACACGATCTGCTTGTCAGAGACCTTGCGCTGTTCTTCCGGCACATCACGGGGGATGACACCCTTATAGAATTGGTCAAACGCATCAGAAACTGGAACTGTGATTGATACAGTCTGTCCGATCAGGCTGGGGTCTTCGACAACCCTGTCCCGCAATGTAAACTGCGCCCCGTTTGAGGGAATATCCCCCAATTGGCGCTGATCCCGGGGATTCGTTACCTCCGGAAACAGGCTGTAAAGACCCGAGCGAACGATACCCCGGAAATTACTGCCAAAGATGTCATCTTCCTTAACAAGATTCGGATCAATTTTCACATCAAACGTCAGATGCGTTTGGGTGAAAGCCGAAGCCCCAGTATAGAGCAAGGAGCTGAACAGAATTCCCAGCAAAAGAACAGCCGTTCCAATGGCAGACAGGCCATAAATCTGGAGCCGGATATTCTTCGACTTGCGCCGCTGGATATTTTTCTTTGCCTGATCCTCAGGCACGGGTTGGACGGTCGTCACGGACATCATGTCGCTCCTGATCAATCGTATTTTTCACGGTATTTTTGAACGATCCGCAGTGCCAGGACGTTCAGGCACAAGGTCGCAACGAACAGCACAAGGCCCAGCGCGAAGGCGGCCAGCGTCTTCGGACTGTCAAATTCGGTATCACCAATCAGCAGAGTCACGATCTGCACCGTCACTGTGGTCACGGCCGAGAAAGGATTCACTGTCAGGGAGGCAATCAGGCCCGCCGCCATCACGACGATCATGGTTTCCCCGATGGCCCGACTGACCGCCAGCAGAATGCCACCGACGATGCCCGGCAATGCCGCCGGGAACAGCACGGCGGTGATTGTTTCCGCCTTGGTCGCCCCCAAACCATAGGATCCTTCACGCATACTATGGGGCACGGCGCGCAGGGCGTCATCTGACAGAGAGGAAATGAAGGGAATGATCATGATGCCCATCACCCCACCAGCCGCCAAGGCGCTGTTGGCCGCAACATCCATTCCGATGCTGGCCCCCATCTGACGCAATGCCGGGGCTACCGTCAGCACGGCGAAGAAACCATAAACCACGGTCGGAATACCTGCCAGGATCTCCAAGATCGGCTTCACGATATCCCGGAATTTCGGTGTGGCATATTCAGCCATATAGATTGCACTCAACAGACCAATCGGGGTCGCAAACAACATCGCGATTGTGGCAACGACGATGGTCCCCAGGAATACTGGCACTGCACCAAAGGCCCCGGCACCCGCGACCTGATCATCGCGCATTGGAATTTGCGGCTCCCAGCTCAAACCGAAGAAGAACTCGTACCAGGGAACCATCTGGAAGAAACGATAGGATTCGAACAACAGGGAGAACACGATCCCCACAGTGACCAAGATTGCGAAGATCGAACAGAGGATCATCGCCACCTTAACAAAGCTTTCGACCCGAGTGCGGGCACGGAAATCGTTACTGAGCTGTGACCGCGTAAAGACGAGGCCCAGCACCGCCGCCGCACAACCAACCACAATCATGGCATAGTCGGCGCTATTTTGCATGGTAATGAGCATTTCCGCCGCACGCAGAACTTCAGGCGCAGGCTCTCCAAAGATGCGTCCGCCCGCGATGGATCGAATTTCACTTAACAACAGTTGAAGCTGACCCGTCCCCATACCGGCAAGCATTTCGTCTGGAAAGGTTCCCATCACTATGGTGTTCAGCACCTTTTCCTGCAGCGCGCTCCATAGCAGGATTAGAAGCAGCGCCGGAACACCTGTCCACAGCGCCACGTAGGTTCCGTAATAGGAAGGGAGGGAGTTTAATTTCGTGCCGTCCACGGCGGCCCGGCTTGTCGCAAAGCCGCGCGCAAGGATGAAACCGACTATCGCAAGGACCAAAATCGCAAGGGCGGTTGTTCCAAACATGGGGGAAATCCTCATAGAACCCGGCCTGACAGGCCGGAAAGGTATCAAAGAAAGATGCTGTTAAGTCCAACAAAGGTCCGCCGTGCCGCGGGTTTCCACAACACGGCGGGGTCCTTCAGATGATGTTACGAACCGTAACGGGTCATCATCATGCCTTCGGTAACACTCTTGGCGAGCTCGGCACGCTTTTCATCAGACAGCGAAACCAGGCCACGCTCATGCAGGTAACCACCAGCGCCCATGGCAGAGTCGCTGACATATTCAGCAACGAACTCGTTCAGGCCGGGGATGACACCACGGTGAGCATTCTTCACGTAGAAGAACAGCGGGCGGGACAGCGGGAAGGATCCATCAGCAATAGTGTCGAAGGAAACTTCAACGCCATTCAGTTTCACACCCTGCAGCTTGTCTGCATTTTCGTACAAGAAGGAATAGCCGAAAATACCATAAGCGGTCTTATCGGATTCGAGACGCTGAACGATCAGGTTATCGTTTTCACCAGCTTCGATGAACGGGCCATCCTGACGCATACGGGCGCATTTGACTTTAGCATCGTCCTTGGACAGATCCTTGTATTCCGGGAAAGAATGACAGCCTTCTTCCATCGCCAATTCAACGAAAGCATCGCGGGTACCGGAGGTCGGGGGCGGGCCCATGACCTGGATCGCGAAGTCCGGCAGAGACGAGTCAATGTCGGACCATTTCATGTAAGGATTGGCAACCCATTTGCCATCAACTGGAACTTCCGCAGCCAGCGCCTGGAAAACCTGAGGCAGGGTCAGGTCAAGTACCTGACCGTCACGGGACACAGCGATCGACAGGCCGTCATAGCCGATCAAGGCTTCGGTGATGTCGGTCACGCCGTTTTCAACGCACAGCTTGTATTCAGATTCTTTCATCGCACGGGACGCACCAGTGATATCCGGATGATCAACACCAACGCCACCGCAGAAAATCTTCATGCCGCCGCCGGTACCGGTCGATTCAACGACAGGTGCCGCCTTACCGGTCTTGGAAGCATATTCTTCGGCAACAGCCTGGGTGTATGGGAAAACCGTGGACGACCCGACGATGCGGATCTGGTCGCGTGCCTGGGCGGCACCGGCGAAGGCCATGGACCCTACGGCTACAGCCGCAAGCGTCAGTGAAAGTCTGCTCATTATTTCGCTCCATTTTGGAAAGTCGAAGTTTTAGTGGATAAGTCCGTCTTCAGATGCATGTCTTTTGTGGATGGTCGGCCCGGAAGGAATCCCCCTACGGGGATCAGACCCCAACCCAAAAATTTCCACCTTCAATCAAGCGCACCGCGTTCGCGAAAAACGAACATGCTGCGCCCTAGAAGACGTTGAGGAGACTTCTAGGGGTTTCTGCTTTCCGTTTTGTGATACTGACGAGACAGTTTTGTGACTTAAACGAAAATTTGTATAGATGATTGTGTGTCAAATTCTGTCTGCGCTTCAGGCTGCATTTCCAGATTTAATCCCTGATGTCAGCGGCTTTTTGGGCGCGGCGCGTTGCCTTGCGGTGTAACAGCAACCGGCAGAATCACGCCAAACGTGCTGCCTTTTCCAACTTTACTTGTCACAGTCAACCGCCCCCGATGGCGGTTCAGGATATGTTTCACGATGGCGAGCCCCAGGCCGGTACCGCCCAGCTCTCGCGATCGCGCCGCATCGACGCGATAGAAGCGTTCTGTCAGGCGCGGAACATGTTCCGGCGGAATCCCCGGCCCCTGGTCGGTGATTTCCACCACCAATCGCCGTCGCTCATTCAGTCTTGCGGTAATCGTGACCGCATCGCCTTTCGCGCCATATTTCAGGGCGTTATCCAACAGGTTCTGGAAGACCTGAAACAATTGATCAGAATCGCCACGCACCGGGGGCAGGTCATCGGGCCAGTCGGTAATGATCTTTACCGAAACCTTTTCGGCCTTTTGTGACAGTAACTCGATCAGACGCCTCAGCAGGTCTGGAATATTGACTTGCTCCTGCGGGCGGCTGTGCTCTTCCAACTCAATCCGCGACAGGCTTAACAGATCGGAAATCAACCGGAACATCCGCTCAGACTGTTCCTGCATGATGGCCAGGAAATGATCCCGTGCCACGGCATCGTCGCGGGCGGGGCCACGCAATGTTTCGATAAAGCCGGTCAGGCTGGTCAGGGGCGTCCTGAGTTCATGACTGACATTGGCGACGAAATCGACACGCATCCGCTCTGACCGGCGCAGGGCGGTGATATCCTGCATATCGATCAGCACCACCGGGGCATCCCGGCCCGGCGGCGTGCCGGGCGGCGGGTCCACCGGTTCCACCCGCACAATGAATTCGGTTTCCACCGGCACCGGCAAGACCAAATCGACGGTCTGGGAGCCCTGACCATCGATCACCCGATCTATCGCCGATAACAGGGTCGGGTCGCGCAGACCATCGGCGATGTCGCGCCCGATCAGATCACTGTCGACCAGAACACGGGCAACCGCATTGGCCCGCACCACCCTGCGTTCCCGATCCAGAAAAAAGATCGGATGCGGCAGCGACGCGATAATGCGATCCGCAACGGCGGCCTTGTAGCTAAGGGCATCCAGCTGGGTCTGGGCCTCCGCCGTCAACCGGTTCAGCCGCCGCATCACCACTTCTTCTGCGGAAAGCCGCCGGCGAACGGCAATAGATGCCCCAAATACAACGGCCAACACCAATAACAGCACGATCCAGGTGGATAGTGACTGCTGATAATGCAGGATAGCCAGGATCACCAGCGCCGGTGCCGACGCCAGTATTATCGATCTGAGCCAGGATCCCGACATCACCATCACACAATCGCATCGTGAGCAGCCAGGGCTGCCAAAGAGACAATATCACTGACACCGGCCCCCATCTGGGCGATCTGCACCGGATGTTCCAGCCCGATCAACAATGGCCCAATCATGGTACCGCCGCCCAGGCTTTGCAGCATCCGGGTGGCGACATGGGCGGAATTGATCCCCGGCATGACCAGGACATTGGCCGGACCGGTCAGACGACTGAAGGGATACAGCCGCTTCATCAGGCCATAATCCAGGGCCACATTGGGCGACAATTCCCCTTCAAACTCAAAATCCGGGGTCTGCTGAGTCAGGATGGCCACAGCATCGCGGACCCGCTGACCGCCGGGGCGTTCCGGATTGCCGAAATTAGACGCATACAGCATGCCCACCCGGGGCTCATGCCCCAACCGGCGGGCATAGGCTGCCGCTTCTTTCGCAATTTCGGCCAGGATCTTTCCATCGGGCAATTCATTGACCGCCGTATCGGCGATAAAGATCGTCCGCCCGCGCGAGATCATGATGGTCAACCCCATCGCAATCGCCCCCGGTGCCGTATCAATGACCTGGCGGATGCCATCATAGGCGACATTATAGGCGCGCGTCGCCCCGGTCACCACGGCATCCACGGCCCCATTTGCCAACATACAGGCCGCAAATACATTGCGATCCTGATTCACCAAGCGCTGACAGTCCCTATACAGCATCCCCTTGCGCTGAACCTTCTGATACAAATGATCGGTATAGAGTTCATTGTCTGAGCTGATCCGGGCATTGTGGATTTCAAATTCTATGGAGGAATCCAGCCCGACTTCCCGCGCCGTCTCGCGGATCCGGTCTTCGCGCCCGATCAGGACCGGAATGCCGTAACCTGCATTCCGGAACAGGGCGGCGGCGCGAATGACCCGGGGATCTTCCCCTTCGGCGAAACAGACGCGACGCTGATTTTGTTTCACCCGTTCAAAGATGAAATGCAGCATATTTGCCGTTGGATCCAGGCGCGCCTTCAGGTCCCGCCGATAGGTTTCCATATCCATGATCGGATGCCGGGCAACACCGGACGCCATCGCCGCCTCGGCAACCGCCATTGGCACCGCGACAATCAATCGGGGATCAAAGGGAACGGGAATGATATATTCCGACCCATATTGCAGCGCCTGCCCGCCATAGGCATTGGCAACTTCATCGGGCACATCTTCCCTGGCCAATTCCGCAATCGCCTGGGCGGCAGCGATTTTCATATCGTCATTGATGGTCGATGCCCGCACATCCAGGGCCCCCCGAAAGATATAGGGAAAGCCCAGAACATTGTTCACCTGATTGGGATAATCAGATCGCCCAGTCGCCATGATCGCGTCGGACCGCACCGATTTCACCTCGTCCGGGGTGATTTCTGGGTCCGGGTTGGCCATGGCAAATATGATCGGCTTATCGGCCATGCGGGCGACCATTTGGGGGGTAACCGCGCCTTTCACCGACAGGCCAAAGAACACATCCGCCCCGTCCAGGGCGTCTTCCAGCGTGCGGGCATCGGTAATCGCGGCATGGGCGGATTTCCACTGGTTCATCCCCGCCTCGCGGCCCTGATAGATCACGCCTTTGGAATCGCACAGGATGACATTGTTCGGGGCAACCCCCATTGCCTTGACCAGCTCCGTACAGGCAATCGCCGCCGCACCGGCACCGTTCACGACCAGGCGGATATCGGCAATCGACCGACCGGTCAGATGCAGGGCGTTGATCAGCCCGGCTGCCGCGATGATTGCCGTACCATGCTGATCATCATGAAAGACCGGAATATCCATCAATTCGCGCAGGCGCTGTTCGATGATGAAACATTCCGGTGCCTTGATGTCTTCCAGATTGATGCCCCCAAAAGTCGGGCCCAGGAACCGGACGCAGTTGACAAATTCATCCACATCTTCGGTCGAGACTTCCAGATCAATGGAATCCACATCGGCAAAGCGCTTGAACAGGACGGCCTTGCCTTCCATCACCGGTTTGGAGGCCAGCGCGCCGATATTGCCAAGACCCAGAACTGCCGTGCCATTGGATATGACGGCGACCAGGTTTCCCTTCGCCGTATAATCATAGGCAAGGCTTGGATCCGCTTCGATGCGCAAACAGGGCACAGCCACACCCGGCGAATAGGCCAATGACAAATCACGCTGTGTTGTCAGTGGCTTGGTTGGTGTCAGCTCTATTTTACCGGGGCGCCCCTGAGCATGAAATTGCAGCGCTTCCTCTTCTGTTATTTTACTGTCAGCCATTATGTCCTCATAGCCTTCCTCTATACTGCCATTTCGGCAATCCTGATTTTGTCGATCCTAGAGTTAGCATATGGATCAGGATATGACAGTTTTTCCGTTCTCCCCTTTTCTTGACATAATTATGTGCATAATCTATCGCCCAAGCGGTTCTATTGAGTTAATTTATTGTGACCTGGATCCAAAATTCAGTGATTCTGTAATTGACTGATAACAATAAGGGGTGAGACGTCCAATGGCACAGCAGCCGAATACGGCCAGCCAGGAGTATTTGCTTCTCGACTATGCCCAACGACTGGAACGTCACCGCGACGGGCGACGGGGCGTGCATGTCCATTTGTCGCGACTAAAGCCCCAGAATCGGCGCGAACATCATATCCGCATCGCGATGAACACCCTGGATGACTTTGTTCAGACGTTTGAGGGTCAGTCCTTCCTGTTGGGCAATGGCGACCTGATTTTCGTTGTGAAGGGGGCAAGCCTGCAGCAGATGGATGATGCTGTCATGCGCATGCGCTATCTGTTCAGCGAAGACCCATTGACCCAGGCCGATTCCGATGGGGAAGGCCACGGCCGCTTTGCCACGCTGTATAATATCGAAGGGCAATACGCCAAATTCATGGAATTATGCGAACGTGTCTTTGAAGAAGAACGCGCCCGCCAGAAACGCCTGCAGCAGATGGCGGAACAGACGGGCGAAACCTTTGAAGATGCGCGCCGCCCGCTAAAGCCGGAGCAATTGGGTCGCCTGGAGGAATTTCTGGAACGCGCCGACCTGTCCAGCGTGTTTCGACGCCAGGCCGTCAGCGTGGTGCACAAGGATGCGCCCCCCAAGCCCATTTTCAATGAATTGTTCATTTCAATCTTTGATCTGGCAAAAACCGTTCTGCCCGACGTGAACCTGTCGTCAAACCGGTGGCTTTTTCAGCATCTGACCCAGACATTGGACCGACGCGTGCTGAAAATGCTGGCCCGGGCCGATGACAGTTCGCTGCATTCGTCCTTTTCCATCAATGTCAATGTCGGCACGCTTCTGGCCCCGGAATTCCTGGAATTTGATTCCAGCCTGCGCATGGGCAGCCGGGGCACATTGGTGGTTGAATTGCAGTTGCTGGATATTTTGTCGGACTATTCCGCCTTTGTCTTTGCCCGGGATTTTGTGCGTGAAAAGGGATATCGGATTTGTCTGGATGGCATCACACCCGACCTGATCCGCTTCATTGATCGCCAATATATGGAAGTGGACCTGGTGAAACTGTCGTCAGACAGCGTATTCGATTCCGGTGGCAATCCAGACATTCGCGCCGCCATCGCACAACAGGTGGAGCGTGTCGGCAAAGGCCGGGTCATCCTGTCACGCTGTGACAACGAGGCGATGATACGGACCGGGCAGTCCATGGGCATAACCATGTTCCAGGGGCGCTATCTGGATGCGGTGCTGCAACAGATCGCGCGCACCAGAAACCCGCCATCACCGCGCGCCGTCCGTCGATAGGGACCGCGTTACATGGAGACGATACTGCCCACGATTGGGGCCACCATTTCGGATGGGGCCGCTGCTTTCTTTGGCGCCCTGCCCCCCAGTCCACCGCTGGCCCTCATCCTGGCATTGGCCCTGCTGATCGATGCCCTCATCGGTGATCCCCGCTGGCTGTATCGTCTGATCCCCCATCCTGTTGTCTTGATCGGCAAGCCGATTGCCTTTCTGGATCGTCGCCTGAACCGCCAAGATCGGGGGGAAAAGGACCGACTGGCGCGGGGGGCCGTGACGGTCTTGCTGGTGGTTGGGACCTGTACCGCCATCGGCTATGGCCTGGATCGATTGCTGGACAGTGTCCATTGGGGCTGGATGGTCGAAGCCCTGGTGGTTTCCATTCTTTTGGCGGCGCGCAGCCTGCACGATCATGTGCGACGGGTTGGCACCGGCCTGCGCGTCGATGGGCTGGAAGGCGGTCGCCGCGCCATCGCCCATATCGTCAGCCGCGACCCCAAAAGCCTGGATCGGCATGGCGTCGCCCGGTCTGCAATTGAATCCCTGTCGGAGAATTTCAGCGATGGGGTTGTCGCCCCCATCTTCTTTTATCTGCTGTTCGGCCTGCCCGGCCTGTTGGCCTATAAGGCGATCAATACCCTAGACAGCATGATCGCCTATAAGACCGCGAAATACCGATCCTTTGGCTTTACCGCCGCCAAACTGGACGATCTGGCCAATTGGCTGCCCGCCCGGATCAGTGGCGCTTTGGTCTGTCTGGCCGCCTGTTTCACGCCCACCAGCTATCCCATCGGCGCGGTAAAGACCATGCTGCGGGATGCCAGAAAGCACAAATCCCCCAATGGCGGCTGGCCCGAAGGGGCCTTTGCCGGGGCGCTGAATATCGCATTGGGGGGCCCGCGCACCTATCCGGGCGGAGAGGTTGTCGGCGTCTGGATCGGGGATGGCCGCGCCCGGCTGGAACCCCGCGATATCGACCGGTCCCGGGCGCTTTATATCGTCGCCAATCTGCTGCTGTGGTTTGCGATCCTGTGCGGCGGTATTATCGCTCTTCTGTAGGGGGATGCGTGGCGATCCAGTGACGGGCAATGTCTTCCCGCCGGCCAATCCAGACGTCGTCTTGCGCCATCATATGGTCCAGCAACCGCATTAATCCACCAATCCGCCCCGGACGCCCGATCAGTCTGGCATGCAGCCCCACCGTCACCATGCGCCCGCCTTCCTGATACAGGATGTCGAAGGCGTCGCGATTATACTGAAAGAAATCATCCCCGGTGACAAAGCCGCTGGTGCGGAAAAACCGGCTGTCATTGGTATCAATGCTGTAGGGCAGGATCAGATGCGGTCGCCCATAGTCATAACACCAATAGGGCAGATCATCCGCATAGGAATCGGAATCATACAGAAACCCGCCCTGTTCAATCACCAGACGGCGGGTGTTCAGACTGGGCCGCCCGGTATACCACCCGACCGGCGCCCGCCCGATCAGGCGTTCAATTTCCGCAACAGTCTGGCGGATATGGCTGCGTTCCTGATCTTCCGGCATATCGGCATAATCGATCCAGCGCCAGCCATGGGCATGAATATCAGCCCCACTGTCGGCAATCGCCTGGGCCGCATCCGGGTTCAGTGTCAGGGCCTGGCCCACCGCATTGATGGTGAAATCCAGCCCGCGATCTTCAAAACATTTCAGCACCCGCCAGAATCCGGCCCTGGACCCATATTCATACATGCTTTCTGAATTCAGATCGCGCGCGCCGATGCGGGGATCGCCGCCGACTTCATGCAGAATGCTCTCAGATTGGCCATCGCCATGGTCGATATGCCGCTCTGCCCCTTCCTCATAATTCAGGCAGAAATTGACGGCGATGCGGGCCCCCTTTGGCCATTGGGCATCTGGCGGTGTGCGGCCATAGCCGACCAGATCGCGTTTCGTCTGGGTCATTCCGGCCCTCCTGTCGGTGGGGGAACCCGATTTGCCAACAAGGCTGGCAATCCACCCATCCCATCGCGAATATCCTGTTCTATCGCCAGGGCAAGACCATCTTCGTCCCGGTCCTTGATCGCAGCAATCGCCTCTTCATGGCGGTCGTCCAGATAGGTCGTGCCCAGGCTCTCCCGCGTCAGATACAGAAACGGGCCAATCTGCAGCCACAGGCTTTCGATCAGGGGCATCAGCACCTGCGCCGGCGCACAGGCATAAAGGGCAAAATGAAAAGCGCGATTTCGTTCCTGGTATCCAGACCAATCCCCGGCGGCAATCGCTTCATCCTGCTGGGTATTGATCGCGGCCAGACGGTCTGCCAGGGCCGGATCCGTGGCGGGAAAGGCCCGCCGGGCCGCCAGAACCTCCAGCGCGACACGCGCTTCCGTCAATTCCCGAAAGGTTTCCGGCGTCATACGGGGCACGGCAACCCGTCGATTGGGCAGCAAGGTCAGCGCCCGTTCTGCCACCAGCCGGCGCAAAGCCTCTCTTGCGGGCATCATGCTGGTCCCCAGCTTTTCCGCCAGTCCCCGGATTGTCATCGCATCGCCTGGATGAAACTGGCCCAGCATGATGGCTTCACGCAATTCGCGATACACCCGCTCTTGCAAGGTTGCCGTTGGGATCGTGTCCGGGGGATGTTGATCGTCAGATGCCATACATGCGCCTGTCAGGCTGTAATCTTTGAATGTGATCACAGTGTGCGAGCGACGCCCCCGCATCGCAACAGAATTCACAAAAATCACTTTTCGCCTTCACCGGCCACCGCAAAAGTTTTCAAATATCCTTTGTTGTCCCAGGATCATTCTTATCAGCGTCCTTGTCTTTGGGGGCGTCATCGGGCTGTACCCGGCGGATGATGATATCCCCATTGGGCAGGACTTCCGGTGCTTCATATAGGGGGATGTTTGAAATGAACATTTCCATCGCCCGCATGACCTGTTGCAATCCCTCTGCCGCTAAGGATTCCGGGCTTTTGTTTTCCTCAGCCCAGGCAATGCCCGATACAGCCGTTCCCCCGATCAGGGCGGCCACAGCAGAAGCGAGAATGAGACGGCGCATAAGCGTTTCCTTTCAACAAGTCGCACAATTGGGTCTTATCCCGGTTCCTTAAAATATATGTGGGGCTGAATTATGGCGGTGTCAAAAGCCCATAGGCCAAATATCCTTTTGCCCAGTCCATTTTACCCCGTCCATTTTGCCCCGTCCATTTTACCCGCCACACTTGCCCAGCGCGTGTCTTTGGGGCACTGTCCGCACAATGATGCAGCAATGACAGATATGAGGGTTTAGACGATGGCTGATACATATGATCTGGTAGTGATTGGCGGCGGGCCGGGCGGCTATGTGGCGGCAATTCGCGCCGCGCAACTGGGCCTGAAGGTTGCCTGTGTTGAAATGCGCGGCAGCCTGGGCGGCACTTGTTTGAATGTCGGCTGCATCCCGTCCAAGGCGATGCTGCAATCGTCTGAATTCTATCACGAAGCCCAACATTCCTTTGCCAATCATGGCATCGTGGTCAGCCCCAAGCTGGACCTGAAGGCGATGATGGCGCGCAAATCCAAGATCGTGGGCGACCTGACCAAGGGCATTGAGTTTCTGTTCAAGAAAAACAAGGTCGATTATATCAAAGGTCGCGGCCATATCGACGCGCCAGGCACGGTGTCGGTCACCGAAGGCGACGATAAGGGCAAGACGCTTTCCACAAAAAACATCCTGATCGCCACCGGGTCGGAATCAACCCCCCTGCCTGGGATCGACGTGGATGAAAAATCCATTGTCACCTCCACCGGCGCCCTGGAGTTTGAGGCAGTGCCCAAGCATCTGGTCGTGATCGGCGGCGGTGTCATCGGGCTGGAGCTGGGCTCTGTCTGGAAGCGCCTGGGGGCAGATGTCACCGTGATCGAATTCCTGGACCGCATCACGCCGACCATGGATGGCGAGGTCTCAAAAAACTTCCAGCGCATCCTGAAAAAGCAGGGTCTGGACTTTAAGATGAAGACCAAAGTCACCGGCGCGAAGAAGGTGAAATCCGGCGTTGAACTGACCATGGAACCCGCCGATGGCGGCGACGCAGAAAAAATGACCTGCGACAAGGTTCTGCTGTGCATTGGTCGCCGCCCCTATACGGACGGGCTGGGCCTGGACGAATTGGGGGTTGAGCGCGACAAGCGGGGCGTCATTCAGGTGGATGCCCATTACAAGACCAATGTCGATGGCATCTATGCAATCGGCGACTGCATCCCCGGTCAGATGCTGGCCCATAAGGCCGAAGATGAAGGCGTTGTCGTGGCAGAAATGCTGGTCGGGCAAAAGCCCCATATCAATTACGACGCCATTCCAGGCGTGATTTATACCTGGCCAGAAGTCGCCGATGTCGGGGCCAGCGAGGAACGCCTGAAAAAAGAAGGCCGTGCCTATAAGGTCGGGAAATTCCCCTTCTCTGCCAATTCACGGGGCAAGGCGAATGATGCGACCGAAGGGTTCGTGAAAATCCTGGCCGATGCGGAAACCGACAAGGTTCTGGGTGCCCATATCATTGGACCGGGTGCCGGCGATATCATCCACGAGATCGTGACCATCATCGAATTTGGCGGCTCGGCAGAAGATATCGCGCGGACCTGCCACGCGCACCCAACCTATTCTGAGGCCGTGAAAGAAGCCGCCATGGCCGTGGATAATCGCCCAATCCACATGTAATGCAGCATCGGGTGAGGTCATGACAAAATGGTAACCGTGCCAGGCCCCCGCCTGTCCCTGGCATTTATGATCGCTGGAATGGGCTTCCTGATGCTGCCCCTGGCGGATGCATTGGGTAAAATGATGGGGGCGGAGGGTCTTTCGCCCCTTCAGATCGGATGGGGTCGTTGGGTCGCCCATGCCGCCATCATGACGCCACTGGTGCTTATTCTTTATGGACGCACCGCACTGAGACCCAAGCATTTCTGGGGCCAGGTTATCCGTGCCCTGTTCTTGGTCACCGCGACCGTCTTTTTCTTCACTGGCCTGTTGACCATCCCCCTGCCGACCATGACCGCGACCCTGTTTGTGGCACCCCTGTTGGTCACCGCCCTGTCCGGACTGGTGCTGAAAGAGCGTGTCGGGATCTGGCGATGGTCCGGCGTGGTGGTTGGCTTTCTGGGTATGCTGATGATCGTGCGACCCGGTGCGGACTCGTTCCAGACCGGGTCCCTGTATGCGCTGGCGACGGCTGCCTGCTTTGCCGGATATCTATTGGTCACCCGCAAAATTGCAGGCCATAACCCGCCCATGGTGACGATGATGTGGATGGGGTTCATCGGGGTTCTGGTGATGTCCGTGGTGGTGATTCCGGTCTATCAGCCCTTCACACCCCGCCAATGGGGCATGATCGGCATTATGGGGGCGATCCTGACACTGGGCCATGGGCTGATTGTCTGGGCGGCAGATCGGCTGGAAGCATCCGCCATGGCCCCCATGCCCTATCTGGAAATGGTGACATCCACCATCGTTGGATATTATGTCTTCCAGGAATTCCCGACCCTGGCCACCTGGATCGGCTGTGGCATGGTCACTGCCAGCGGGATCTTCATTGCCTGGCGCGAAAACCGCCTAAACAAACAGATAGATCCCGCTGAACAGAACCTGCTTTAGAAATCATTTTACGCAAACGCGTCGTCGCAGACTTTCGTCTGCTCGGGGTTTGCGCCAGCGCATCATGCGTCCGCATGAGCGCACACAAAATGCGCTGGCTTCTTATTTTTATAGCAAACGCGTCGTCGCAGACTTTCGTCTGCTCGGGGTTTGCTTTAGGCCTCAAACCGCTTGTAGAACGTGCCGCTGAGCCAGCCCAGCATGGCCCAGAAAACGGCGGCAACCACGATGGATGCGGCGGCAAAATGACCCGCCAGTTCCGGTGGCACCCCACCGCCGATTTCGTCTGGCTGCGGCGCGCCAATGACATGCGGCGCAATCAGGATCAGAATGCCCAGCACGACAAAACCAATCTTGCGCCCGAATACCATCAGACACAGGCCAATCCCGGTCGCCGCGGCACAGCCCAGCCACCACATCTGACGGGCCCCAAGTTCAGCCGCCATGCTACCGGGCACTTCTGGGGGCAGGCCCAGATTCGGACCCAATGTGAACATGGCAAAACCACCCATTGCCCACAGGACGCCCCGTCGGCCCGACATTTCCCCGCCATGCACGGCAAAGGCCGCTGTCAGCATCAGGGCAAAGGCGATGCCCATCGTGATATTGGCCCCCAATGTATAGAGCGTGCGCTCCAGGCCATCTTCCGGGCCCCATTCCTCTTCGCCGTGATCATGCCCTTCTGTCCCGCTGTTGCTATGCGCCAGGAACAGCTTCTCCGACCCGACAGGCGTGCGGGTGGAAAACAGTTTGGTCTGAATAATCACATAGTCTGACTTAAGGCTGGCAGCATGATCATGCCCGCCATTTTCATATTCTTCCGCATGCAGAATAAGCGGCGTTGTGGTGACTTCCTGAATGCCGGTGATCAACAGACCAGCAACGATACCGGCGGCAAAGGCCGCCCCGAAAAGCTTTTTGAACATGGACATATCCCCAAATGCGCGGCGCGTCTTCGCGTCACGATAGGTCAATAGAGATGAAATGAGTACAATAGGCCATCGGGCCGAAAAGGCCCCCGACCCAAATCCCCATCATTTCACTGCGATTAATGGCAGGGCAGCGCGAATGCGTGCCGGGCATCATGGGTCGCATTATGGACCGTTGCGGAATGGGCAAAACCAACCGCCAGGAACAAAAATGACCCAAATACAGCGGCCGTAAGCGCCGCAGCCAGGGTCTGTGTCCGATTTGCAAGATAGGCCTGATCGGCCGTTGTCGTCGTGTTACGCGTCTTCATACTTTTTCTCCCCCCGTCACACCCGACGGTTTCTTGAGATCCTGTGGTCACTCGGCAGGTCTCCCGGCTCACGGATCATCGTATCTTTCTGCCTTCCCAAGGCGCGAAGCCCCAGTGGCAAACCCAAAAGATACTCACCGCTCACGGTCGCGGGGGCGGCCCAGGCGCAGGTCCCCTGATGGGTAGACCCTTCCTGTGTTCCCTCTTCGCTCCAAGACCTTAAGGCCCTTAAAGGAGCACCGATCCACATTTCATTAAGCAGTATCGCGGACGCATCAGCATCGTCAAGCGTGAACGCGACACCCAGTATCCTTTTTGGCGCTATGGATTTTGTAAAATACCCTAACTGGTCTCGCCAGAGACATAACGAGTGATCGCTTCCGCCATTGTTTCGGGGGATGTGCCGCCGTGAAACATGGTAACAAAAGATCCATCCGGGGCCATGAAATAGACATAGCCGGAATGGTTCATCAAATAGAACCCACCCTCAATTTCGGTGCCTTTGGAATAGAAAACGCGAAATTTGCGGGCGATATCAGCAATTGCTGCATCCGAACCGGTCAAGCCGACCATGCGGGGATGAAAGGCCGTTACATAATCTTTCATCAACGCCGGCGTATCACGTGCCGGGTCGATGGTGATGAAAACCGGCGTCACTTGTTGCGCCAAATCAGGCGTGTCTTCTGCAACGATATCAAGAGCAGCCGCCATGCTGGACAATTCCGTCGGGCACACATCCGGGCAACTGCTATAGCCGAAATAAATCAACTTGAACTGCCCAGAAAAACTGTCCTGTGTGACAGTCTGTCCATCCTGATTGGTCAGTTCAAAGCTGCCCCCAACAGTGATACCGGGCGCAACCAGCGCCTCCCCCGACCGGCTGACGCCTTGTTCATGACCCGTGTCGGCCAATTGATTCCAGGCAACCAATGCCGCCAGGCCGATCGCGGCCAGGGCCGCCAGCATGACGCCAAGTATGGGGAGAGCTTTGCGATTCATTGATCCTGCGCTTTTGTTACATCCTAAAAATCCAAGGCCGGACACTAGACGAAGCAACCGGTCCCGCTCAAGACGCCAAAACGTCGCGCATCCTAAAGGAAGGGGTGTTACGATGCGGCGGGCAACCGAACGACAAAGCGCGCACCCGATGGTTTACCCTGAGAACCCGTGCGATTTTCTGCGTGAATGGCACCGCCATGGGCCTCCACAATCTGCTTACAGATCGACAGGCCCAAACCGGAATGCCCCCCAAATTTTTCATGTTCAGGGCGTTCTGTATAGAAGCGATTGAATATCGCCTCCAGCTTGCCTTCTGGCAGGCCTGGCCCTCCGTCCTCACACATGGCGACAACCCACCGATCATCGCGCAATACGGACAGAGTGATCGTCCCGCCATTCGGGCTGAAGCTTTCCGCATTCGAGATAATGTTCTGAAAAACCTGTACCAATCGACTTTCCATGCCCGCGACAATGAATGGGCCATTGTTCTGACGGGTGAAGGACAGGATTGGTCCGGTTGTGGCCTGCATACCGGGGTCCTGCTCCGCCTCGTCGCTGCTATGGGACCCCCCGCGCGTGGTTCTGTGAATGCTGACAAGCATGTCCAGCATTTCAGAAATATCGACCTCTTCCGTCTGAATACGACCCAGTTCCGCATCCAGGCGTGAGGAGTCTGAAATATCGGTGATCAACCGGTCCAGCCGCTCGACATCCTCTTTCACAATGCGCAGTAATTCGCGCTGATGGTCTGGATTCTGTACCCGTTGAACGGTTTCAATTGCACTTTTCAGCGAGGTCAGGGGATTCTTGATTTCATGACTGACATCTGCGGCAAATCGTTCAATAGCCGTGATGCGGCTGGTCAAGGCATCCGTCATTTCCCGCAAGACGCCCGACAGGTCACCAATTTCATCATGACGCCCGGTCAGATCCGGTATCGCCATGGCATCCCGGCCAACCGAATGACGGACCTTTTCTGCAGCCTCTGCCAATCGATGCAGGGGGCGGGCAATCGTTCCGGCGAAATACAGCGACAGCAATGTCGTTATGACCAGCGCCCCGGCAAAAACCGCCAGCACCGTCAAGCGCACATCCCGCATGGCAGAATCGATTCGCGCACCATCCCGCGACAGCATCAAACTGCCAAACACATGGACATAGCGTGCCACCGGCAAGGCGACCGACAGCACCAATTCGCGATTGGCGTCCTGCCGGACATAGCCCACCGTCTCGCCAGACAGGGCCCGGATGGCTTCTGGATAATCACCGACCGTGGAATCGCGCCGATCCCGATAGGTATCATAATCCCGGTTGTCGACCCAATGGGCCAAGTCATCCAGCCAACGAACAATCGGATTGACCACCGGGGCCAATGTCTGTTCATCGTCAATTGGATCCTGCAACTCTTCGACCATGATGTCCTGGCCGGTCACACCAAGGCGGCGGCTGTCCACTGCCAGCGTCCCATCGGCCAGATAGAAGCGGGCGCGGACATCGCTGGCTTCGGACAGGCGACGCACCAGATCGCGCGCAGGCACAATATTCAGGACCTCCTGCCCATTTGCCAACAGGCCGATGGCACCTTCCCCTAAAGCACCGGAGAAAATCTCCCCCTGTTCTTTCAGGGCAAAAAGTTCCTGCTCCACCAAACGGTCGCGATAGGGGCCCAGATACAGCATGCCCAATACCGGAATGATAAGGGCCAGCAAGTTGACGGCCAGTATTTTACGGGTCAGGGGGGACAGCCGCTGGCGGCGACGCAAGCGGCGCATCGCCTTCGCACGGGGGGGCGATGATGTATCCCCTTTATGCGCCCTATCGGACTGCCCCTGCCCGCGATAGGAAGACTGGGTCGTCGCATCCGTATCTGTGCGTGAAGATTTCAACGCGCCACCATCCCTTTAAAGCCTGATATCAGGCTTCATCCTTATAGCGGTAGCCAACCCCATACAGGGTTTCGATATTATCGAATGTATCGTCCACCTGGCGCAGTTTTTTGCGCAGGCGTTTGATGTGGCTGTCAATGGTCCGATCATCGACATAGATATTTTCGCCATACGCGGAATCCATCAGCTGATCGCGATTTTTCACATGGCCGGGACGATGCGCCAGGGCTTTCAGCAACAGAAATTCTGTCACGGTCAGCTTCACCGGCTCTCCCTTCCAGGTGCACAGATGACGGTCCCCATCCATCACCAGATCGCCCCGGGAAAACGCGCCCTGACCCTTGGTCAGTGTGCCATCCGCATTGCGCTGTTCCAATTCCGCCCGACGCAGCAGGGCGCGAATACGCTCGATCAGCAAACGCTGGGAAAACGGTTTTTTGATATAGTCATCCGCGCCCATGCGCAGACCCATCAATTCGTCAACTTCATCATCCTTGGATGTCAGGAAAATCACCGGCACTTCTGATGTCTGGCGCAGCTTACCCAGCAATTCCATGCCATCCATGCGGGGCATCTTGATATCCAAAATCGCCAGGTCAACCGGACGGGTTGTCAGGCCGCGCAGCGCAGTTTCGCCATCGGTATAAGTGCTGACGGCAAAACCTTCCGCTTCCAAGGCAATAGAGACAGAGGTCAAAATATTGCGATCATCATCTACCAGTGCAATTTGCTGCGCCATTTGGTTTTACATCCTCACCAAAACGGGTTGACCGTCATCCATCACGACCAATCCACCCAAGCCAAAATCACAGGGATACTCCCCCAACGAACCGGCATGAAGCCCTTACCACCGTAGCCTTCAATACCATAGATTGCCACAAAAGCCCTGCTATCGGGGCGGAAATAAGGCAAGGCTGCGGCAGTTCTGGGAATTTGTGTCATTTGGGCTTTGCAACAGGCGACTTTTTCGCCACCCGCTTGGTTCGGAAAACCTGCGCGCCGTGGATATGGGGGGGCAATTCCATATCAGGTCCCCCGGCCTTTACCGGGCGTTCGGCATAGCGGCCCCGGCTGATCATGCGATCATACAGAACAATGGCACCGGCAATGCCGACATTCACGCAAAAGGCGATTGGGATGCGCACGACAAATTCACACCGGTCAATCATCGCCTGCGACAGCGATCCACGTTCCGGGCCCAGAACATAGGCCGCCCGTTCCGGATGTCGGAAAGAGGGCAGCATGATCGACTGTTCCACCAGTTCAACGCCAACAAGGGCACAGCCCTTGGGCAGAACGATGTCGCCGGGCGTATCCCATTGATAATACGGAACCTGGTCGGCGGTGCGCGATGTGTCGGCATGACGAATGCCGCGCATATCGACAAAGGGCGAAACTGCGAAGGTAAAGCTGGCCCCAAAGGAATGGGCGGTCCGCATCAGGCTGCCAGCATTCATTGGCTTGGACAGGCCTTCTACGCCCAGTCCAAAATATCCCCGTTGTTGCGCCATTGTCGCATGCCTGTCCTGTGCTGGTGTTCTGGAATTGCGCGACCTTGCACAAACCTGCGGGGCAAGGCAAGTTTTCCCCCCATATCAGCAACAGGGTTGACCGCCATGCCCCACGATCATGTCACCATTTCCAACAGCAATGCCTATCATGGCGATGTTCATCCCCTGACCGTCGAAGTCACCCGGAACGGGATCGTGGAAAGTCGGCATCGCGGCAGCGCGGTCATCGTCGATGTCTCCGGGTCGGTCCAGGATGCCTGGGGCGACAGTCGCCAACCCACCTATCCCCGCTCTGCGATCAAGGCAATTCAGGCCCTGCCCATGGTGGAAAGTGGCGCGGCGGCAGCTGCAGGCTTTAGCGATGCGGAAATCGCGCTTGCCTGCTCGTCTCATAATGGAGAGGTCGGGCACACCGAAACCGCTTCATCAATGTTGCACAAATTAGGCCTGGGTGAGGCGGATCTGGAATGTGGCAGCCACTGGCCCTACCATGAAGACACAGCGCGCAAAATGGCCAAATATGATGTTGCCCCGTCGCAATTGCATAACAATTGTTCGGGCAAGCATTGTGGCATGTTGGCCCTGGCCAAGCATTTGGGCGGGCCGACGAAAGGCTATGTCAACCAGACACATGGCGTGCAACAGAGCATTCTGGGGGCGATGGAACAAATGTGCGGGGTCGATCTGTCGGGTGTCCAGCCGGGCATTGACGGCTGTTCCGCCCCGAACTGGCCAATCCCGCTGGAAAACCTGGCCTATGGCTTTGCCCGTATCGCCGACCCGAAGGACCTGCCGCAAACCCGCGCGGACGCCATCGGCTGGATCAAGCGTGCGGTTTTTACCAATCCCTTCATGGTCGCAGGCACCGGGCGCTTTTGTACCGAAGTCATGAAAATTCTGGGCGATAAGGCCTTCATCAAGACCGGCGCGGAAGGGGTCTTCTGCGCGTCCCTGCCGGAATACGGTCTGGGGATCGCGCTGAAATGTGATGATGGCGCAACCCGTGGATCCGAAACCATGATGGCGGCCCTGCTGCGCCATGTCGGTGTTCTGGACGACGCGCATTTGGACGCAATGGCCCCCTGGCTGAACCCGCAACTGAAGAATCGGGCCAACAAAACCGTCGGCGACATCCGCCCCGCGTCAAGCTGGCTGTCCTTTTGAGCATTCCGGTATTTTCCGTGGGTTGCGCATTAGTCGCCTTTTATAGGGGCGGTTCAACACTCTGCCACCCGTCAGCGACCCGGTGTCCCACTAAGGCGTCCCCGCTACGGCGTCCCTGAAGCGTTGTGCCGATGTAAGGGCGTCCTTCAGCAGCGCATCAAAAGTTTCGGGCGGATTCCCAGTATCCAGAAGACGCCGGAATGTGGCATAGGCATCTGTCCTGGCACCATATGCGCGTAACGTCTGTTCGTCATTTACCCAGGCCAGAACGATCACTTTGGCTGTGCTGTCGAAACGATAGAACAGCCGATATTGTTGCAAGAATTTCGCCCAGAACCAGTGCTTTCTGGTGTCACCCAAAGTATCGCCCTGCCGGAACGCTGGGGCACCAGGATCAACGGGAATCATTTCGCCCACCAGCTTAAAGATCGCGGCAAGCCGCTTTGTACAGTTCTTCTTCTGCCAAGTCTTGGGATCGCGTGCTTTGCGTGTCTCTACCTCCTGGATCAGATCTTCAAGCTGATCCAGGAACAGGGGGTGGGCATAAATCGACCACCCGTTTACGCATAAGGGCGCTTCTGCTGACACGGGCGTGTCTGTCATTCGTCATCGGGTGAGAGAGAATCGTCAATATTAACGTCCACACCACCGACCAACCCATTCAGGCGATCATACAGCCTGCCAGAGAAAGCCTGAAGACGCGCAGGATTTGCGTGAATGTCGGCCTCCAGGAAATCAAGAAACGCACCCAATGCGGGATCATCCCCTGCCTCACGGACAGGTTCTATATACACCCGACCATTGGGATCGGTGCAGTAGCGTATCTGATCACCCTTTTGGAGTTTCAGTTGTTTGCGAACGCCGCTGGGCACCGTCGTCTGATAGCGAGCGGTTAGCTTTGAGATATCATTTGAAAGCGCGACCATGGCGAACTCCTGATGAGCAAATCTAACGTCCATACAAAAGGTAATGCAAATGCATTACTTCGTCAAGGTCTGGGTCATGAAACACTGGCCCCTGGCTGGTACTGACCTCGCCCCAAAAGGAAAAGCCCCCATGCTTTGCACGGGGGCTTCTCTTCGTGAGGCGGCGAACAGGGGGGAAGGCCGCCTCTCAGGGGACTGGTTGTCCTAACGGGCGGCGATTATGCCATCCAGAAAGGCTTGTTTGCTTCTTTGTCTGCGGCCTTACGGGTCAGGCCGATATCAGCCAACATGCGGTCGTCCAGGCCTTTCAGCTGACGGCGCTGTTGCGCACGGGCCTGAAACCGGACCAGGGTATTGATCGGGTTGATCGTTACGGTGCGCAGGCCGTCCAAGGCCGCTGCAGTTGCATCGACCATCAGAGCTGCCAACGGCGCGACCGGGCTTGAATTCCCGTAAACTTGATAAACATTCGCCATGACTGTCACTCCTACTTCTCAGGTTTCACAAGACAGTTCCGGGATTTCTCAGTGTCTGAGGGGTATCCGACCGGCTGTTCTTGTCGGGCATCTTTGCCTTACAAGGCTGAAATAGGCTCTTTTGACAAAACCGACAAAGGATATATTTTCATCCCTCAGATTAATTTTCTGAATGCGAAGGGATTAGGCCATGGTATCGCGTTTGCCGCCGTTAAAGCCGCTTCCAGCCTTTGAAGCCGCTGCCAGATTGCTGTCCTTTACCGAAGCTGCGGATGAACTTTTTGTGACCCAAGCAGCGATCAGCCATCAGATCAAACAGTTGGAAGATGCGCTGGGGGTGCGCCTGTTTCGACGCCTGAATCGCGCGCTTCTATTGACGGAGGAGGGGCAGGCCTTTGCCGGGGCCGTGCGTCAGGCCTTAAGCCAGATTGCCACTGCCGCCGACCGTGTGAAACGCCAGGATGCCACCGGGGCGCTGAATGTCAGTTGCCTGCCGTCCTTCGCCTCTGCCTGGCTGGTTCCCCGCCTGGCGCGATTCCGGGCGCGCCACCCAGAGATTGATGTGCGTCTGGCGGCGGATTATGAACTGACGGATTTTTCAGTGGAAGATATCGATCTGGCGATCCGCTGGGGCACCGGTGGCTATGACGACCTGTTTGAAATCCGCATGATGACGGAGGAAGTGTTTCCCGTGTGCAGCCCGCGCCTGCTGCAAGATCCCGAAAAGCCGTTGGATCGGCTGGAAGACCTGCGCCACCACACACTGTTGCATGATGATATTCGAACCGATTGGCGGGTCTGGCTGACGGCGGCCGGGGTGACCGGCGTCAATCCGGACAAGGGCCCGCGCTATAACTATTCAAATCTGGTGTTGCAGGCAGCCATGGCGGGTGAAGGCATCGCATTGGGCCGCAGCGCGATTGCCCATGACGCGCTGGAACAAGGCCTGCTGGTCAAGCCCTTCGATTTCTCCATCCCCAGCGACTATGCCTATTGGGTCGTCTGCCCAAAAGACCGCGCCGACCACCCCAAAATCAAGGCCTTCACCGAATGGCTGCTGGAAGAAGCCCGATTGGATTAGAATTCACAACAGTTAGAGGTCCGACGAATGGCGTTCGCGAACTCAAGAGCTTTTCTTGGTTTCGTTAGTCAAAGTTACTTTGACTTTATTGAGTGTGATTCAATTGCAACAAAAAATATTCATATATGTTACCCAACCAATAATGTTTTAATAATACTCCCTCTTAAGAACTCTATAAAAATTTCCAACTCAGCTCGATCAACATATTGATCGGAATCGACTTTTAAAAAAAGATTATCACAATCAATAGAACAAAAATTTTAAACACCCACATCATAGTGAGAAAGCCCACAACATATTGTGTTATAAATGTTTATTGAGATGTATTTTGTTATATGGTTTACTAATGTTGCGACAAATAGATTGTCCAAAAAATTGCCCCGCCTGCGCGAACAGACGGGGCAACAAGCTAGTTGGAAAGATCGTCTCTTGTGGAGTACAGACGTGGGCTACGGTTTTGGATATCCGTACCCGCTCTCTTCAACTATTTTGAATATTAGCACTCATCCTGTTTCTCGCAAATGGCATTTTGCGAAATGTTTACCTTTCCCTTGTTATAAACAGGTTTATCCCCATTTTTTATCTAATTGTTCTCTAAAACGTATGGACCAAATACGATTCCACGGTTACGACAGCCAAGAAGCACGAATCATTGGTTAATTTTGAGAAATGATATGACGAACCTGAAACCCCGCGACCGTATTCTTGTGGCTTTGGATACGCCAGATGGTGCGCGGGCGGGGGACCTGTCCCGGGCGTTGGGGGGATATGTTGGGGGTATCAAGCTGGGGCTGGAATTCTTCAATGCCAATGGGCCGCAGGGGGTTCGCGACGTTGCACAGGCTGCGTCCGAAGGCGCGCCGCCACCGCTGTTCCTGGATCTGAAATTTCACGATATCCCCAATACGGTGGCTGGCGCCGTGCGGTCGGTCATGCCCTTAGCACCTGCCATCCTGAATGTTCATGCGGCAGGCGGTTTGGTGATGATGACCACAGCGCTTGAGGCTGCAACAGAAGAGGCCGCGCATTTGGGCATTGCCCGCCCGATGTTGATCGCGGTCACGGTTTTAACCAGCCTGGACGATGATGACCTGGCAGCGGTGGGCCAGGCAACACCAGCGCGCGATCAGGTTTTGCGCCTGGCCGCCCTGACCCAGAAGGCGGGATTGGACGGGGTTGTCTGTTCGGCCAAGGAAATCGCAGCCATCCGCGCGGAATGCGGCCCCGACTTCAAACTGATCGTGCCCGGCATTCGCCCCGCAGGCGCGGCACTGGGCGATCAGAAGCGCGTCATGACACCAAAGCAGGCGATTGCAGAGGGCGCGGACTATCTGGTCATCGGGCGCCCAATCACCGGGGCCGATGATCCCGCCGCCGCCGCCGCCGCCATTGCTGCAGAGGTGGAGGCCTGACCACGGGCATCTTGTCCCCTGCATCCAGGCCTTCTATATACGGTGCCTATGACAATTGACGCAAAAATCTGCGGGATTACCGATCCCATCGCGATGGAGGCCGCCGTTCGATATGGCGCGTCTATGGTTGGGCTTGTGTTTTTTCCGCCCAGCCCGCGCGCCCTGTCCCCGGAAGAGGCGGCGATGCTGCTGCGGCCTGTTCCAGGCCATGTGACCAGCGTTGGATTATTCGTGGATCCCGATGACAGCCTGATCGATCGGGTTCTGGCACAGGTGCCGCTGGATGTGATTCAATTGCATGGCAATGAGCCACTGGATCGTTGCGCCGGATTGCGGGAGCGCACCGGGAAACAGATCTTTAAAGCCATCAAAGTGCGGGACGCAGAAGACCTGGTCAGCGCCAGCCAGTATGCGAAGGTCTGTGACCGCCTGTTATTCGATGCGAAGCCGCCGGAGAATGCGACGCGCCCTGGCGGCAATGCGGAAGTATTCGATTGGACGGTTCTGGAAGGGCATCGCTGGTCCGTGCCGTGGTTGCTGGCCGGTGGCCTGACCCCGAACAATGTGAAAAATGCCATCCGCGTGACGGGCTGTCCGGGCGTGGATGCGTCTTCGGGAATCGAATCCGCCCCAGGCAAGAAGGACCCAGCCAAAATTCAGGCCTTCCTGAAGGCCGTTGCCGAGGCTTAACCCAGCGCCACAAAAATTCTCTACCCTTTGATCTGGATCAAAGTCTGCTGTGCGGTGGTGCCCTATTGTCCGGTCAACGTCCTTCGGGGCGCGGTAGTGTCAGGCCGGGCTGCAATCCTGCCTGTCCTTCTATCCCATCCAAACTTGCAACCCTGTTCTGCCAGAGTCTTATCAAGCTTCCCACGGCGGAACGGGGTTGAATTTTTCCACCAGAAAATCAACGAAGGCCCGGACCTTTGGCGACAGGTGACGGCGCGTCGGATAGACCGCGTTGATCGGCACTTCGATATCCCTATAGAACGGGCGCAGGATCCGCACCAGCTTGCCTTCCTGCACCTCTGGCGCGACAAGAAATTCTGCCAGGCGCGCAATGCCCAGCCCGGCCAGGACCATTTCATGGATCGTTTCGCCATTATTGGCCGTGAAATTGCCTTCGGCCTTTACCGGATAATCACTACCGTCTTTCAGCTTGAACACCCATTCATTCAGATGAATCGCTGTGGAAAACGCCAGCCGATTGTGATTGATCAGCTCCATGGGTTCCTTGGGTTCGCCATGCTGGGCCAGATAGCCGGGGGAGCAGCAGATCGCACGCCGACTGACCGCCAATTGCCGCGCCACCATCGAGGAATCCTGCAATTTGCCGAAACGGATGGCGATGTCCTGGCCTTCTTCCACCAGATCCGACAGCGCATCGGTTAGGGTCATTTCCACATTCACATCGGGATAGCGGCTCAGAAACTCCGGAATTAACGGACTGATCTGATGCTTCCCAAAAGCAACGCCGCAATTGACCCGCAATGTGCCACGCGGCGTCGAATGGCGCTGGCTGACAGACAGTTCCGCCTCTTCCATATCCATCAGAATGCGGGTGCAGCGCTGATAAAAGGCATCCCCCTCTTCCGTGGCGGAAAGTTGCCGCGTGGTTCGGTTCAACAGCCGCACACCCAGACGATCTTCCAATCGCCCGATCTGTTTGCTGACGGCAGACGGGGTCAGTTTCAGCGCCCGCGCGGCACTGGAAAAGCTGCCCTCTTCCACAACCTTGGTGAAGACCGCCATTTCTCCGGCTCTATCCATTCTCTTTTCCACTTCCGACCCTGTTATAGTCTTTTGGTCATCTATCGCGAGAGTTTACGCGATATTTATTCCTGATGCGCACAGATCATTGGATCATTCTCACGATTATTATGCAATGACGCAATTGCTAAGTATATGCCAACGAAAACGCGAGTCGCCCAAGAATTCCAGGATGGATCCTGACCGGCTCGCCCAAGGAGCATGATCATGACTGCAGACGACCCAAACACGCACACAGACTATCCGGGTTCCGCTGGATTTCCGACAGAGGCTGAGGTGAAGCAGGCGCTGAACCGCGCCGCCATTGCCCGAAATGAGGCTTTATGGGCTGGTGTTTCTGCGATTTGTCGGTTCTTTGTAAGCGGATTTACCCTGCGGGAAATTGGACGTCCCAGCGCCAGCCCTTGCAGATCTTAGAGGCCCCCTCCGATCGTCCTAACAGATGGGATGGTCCCCCCCTTTCCACCCATCGGACGTCGGCCAGAAAAGCCCCATCTTTCGCGGATGGGGCTTTTTTGTGTACCGCAGATCAGCCTAGAAACTAAACAGAACCTCCTGGCAGCTGTTCCAGCCAACAGCCGGATATCCGCCAGGTTCCGTCTTCCATCTGCTGCAAGGAATAATGTGCCATCCAGGCCGATCCATCGCTGGCAATGATCATCACGTCCTGTTCGACCCGCCCGCCCTGAATTTCATAGTCTTTGAAATCTACAATTTTTGGGCTGATCAGGGCAGGATACCCGGACGTGACCATCTGCATGAAAATGTCAGG
This sequence comes from Rhodospirillaceae bacterium, assembly GCA_002709955.1. Taxonomy (GTDB): domain Bacteria; phylum Pseudomonadota; class Alphaproteobacteria; order UBA8366; family Aestuariispiraceae; genus Pacificispira. The sequence goes on along the minus strand of PAQY01000004.1, from coordinate 6,233 downwards.
ATTGGAAAAGCGCTGTTGAATGATCGGCGCGGCATGGGAATAGGCGCTGGTTTTGTCGCCTTGGGCAAAGGCAGACAATTGATCCTGAATGACGCGCTTGACCGTGGCCTGTGCCGGATCACCCTGGGCTCCGGCAGTGGTCGCCCACAGCCCCATCAACAGACCAACCAGAACCCAACGGAACATGTGTTTCATGACCCCAATCTCCCGAACGACACAACAACCCCTCCCATACAGGAGATACGCAGTGCCGCCGCGACAGGATCATCGCACCGATGGTCAGGCCTTATCGAACGTATAGATGCACTTCGTTCTGGGCGGTGTTGCGGGTATCGGCCAACAGGTTAATCCGGCCCGGCTGAACCCCCATATCCGTCAGCGTGCGCAGCACATCTTCCGCATTGCGCCGTGCGGCAGACCCGTTCAGCGCCACCTGGGCGGCATTGCCCCCATTCGGGCTGACCGCCACCAGATCGAACACGGCATCAGGCTTAGCGGTCAGCGCCTGGCTGACGGCGTTATACAACGCCTGCTGATAGGGGACGTTATCGCGATCAAAGCGGATGATTACCAGCGGCTCTGCATTCGGAGAAATGCCCGCACTTGACGAGGCCTGGCTGGCCGCCGCAGCCTCAACCAGCGCAAAGGAGCGGCTGGCGATATTGGTGCCGTACAATTCCCCATTCTTGATGCCCAGCGCCAGGGTCGTCATGTTCTGACGCTCGTTCGAGACATACAGATTATGGCGATTGATTTCCTGGGTCACGCTGGTCAGCATCCGGTCCAGATCGACCAGCGATTGATAGACTGAATCTTCCAGGATGCGCAGGCGGGCGTGATCTTCGTCCACCGCGCCGCTCAGGCCATAGGTTGCCTGAACCGTGCTCAACAGGAATTTGCCGAACGCGGCCTCATCCGAGGCATTGCTGTGCAGTGAGGACAAGGCGGGAATGGTCTGTTCCACCGTCGCCAGAGAGGCCTGTGCCTGGTTCCATTGATCCACCAGAATGGGATTGCCCGGCGTTGTGCCCAATTGCAGACGCGACGTGATATCCGCCTTGGCGGTGTGATAGGCCGTCGCACTGGCCGCGCTGTTGCCACGAATAGCATTCAGTTGGGATTTCAGCTCGGACACATTGGCGGTCAACTGGTTCAGGTCGCGCTCCATCTGCGCGATACGCTCACCCACCGCCGTGGTGCCATTATAGACAGCCGTGCGCTCGGCAGAGACCGTTCCGGTGTCATTCAGGCTCATCGCGGTCGGGGCCGTGCTTTGATTGGTGCCTTGCGCAGCCGAGCCGGTCGGGCTGGCCGCCGTGGTCGGGGTCGAAGAACCGCCAGCCGGGTCTTGCGAGTCCAGTGACGGCCATAGGGAGTCACATCCCGTCAGCATCACGCAGGTCGCGCCGATCAAGCCTAGCATTTTAAAAGAAGTGGTCATGCCCTGCACCGCCCTATCTTTAATCAGGTCGCCGTGACGCCCGAAATCCTCCGAAATCAAAACCCCCGCCAGGGCCCCCNTNATCAGAAGCCNGNNTGCGGTTGCTTTCCACACTTACCGNCAAACGCNCCCGGATTNTAACAGGATATNTGATCCGGTTCACCCAACAATCGGTGTCCCCATGATCCCGTNANCCNGCGTTTGTCCGGCACTCCCCCAAAACGTCAACCCGCAGCATTCCGCTACTCTGACCGATCAGACCAATCCGCCTGACCAATCCCGCAAAACGCGCGACCCTCTTTGCCTGGACCCGGTTGCAATAATCAACACCGGAACCCGGACCCTAAAACCGCCGTCAGACGCGCCCCATCAGGGCGGCTGGAACTCTGGCTAAGTGCTTATCCTAAAGGACAAACCGCACCCAGGGCCAGGGCCCAAAGCAATCCGACTGAGCCGATACTACTTTACCCTTTGCGCGGGGACAACCCGCATTCTGATAGACAATAGCGCGAATCCCATTGGACTCACGCGGTTTTTCCCATTCACCGGCGCTCTTGACCGGGACTGTGCCCTCCCTGCAACACAGCCGCGATGCCAGCCAACCCCACGCCCCCCAGATCATCACCAGCACCGCACCCATGCGCCCGATACCACCCGGATTTTACATTTTTGCGAAAATCACCCTTGCCAACCCGTCCCACATCGCCTATCAACCGCGCCGCGTCACCGCACCAGCGGACGCCTGCGCGCCCCTAGCTCAACTGGATAGAGCACCTGACTACGGATCAGGAGGTTGGGAGTTCGAACCTCTCGGGGCGCGCCATTNTTTTCAGGGACTTAGCGAAAAGTTGCTAGGTCCTTTTTCTTTTGCAGGAAGCATATAGGAAGCATATCGAATTTAGAATTTCGCATTTTTAAAGACCATCTTTTGTTCCGAGCTCTAGGTCATGTACCCACAAATGGGATTCCGATAAGAGGGCGAATTTGATTCAAAATTTCTGACAGGGAGGCTGTGATGACGGATTTCGAGTGGTCGGTGATCCGACCGTTGTTGCCGAACAAGCCGTGCCGCGTGTTGAACGGAATACTCTGAATATTGCGCACGGGTGCGCCTTGGCAGGCGGTACCGTTGGAGTTTGGGTCCCGCACGACCTGCTACAACCGTTTCGTTCGGTGGCGCAAAGCGGACGTTTTCGACCGAATACTGGCGGCGGTAACGCAGGCCTATGACGGCGATATCCAGATGATCGACATTACTTCTGTGCGCGTCCATCAACATGCCGCCAACTCAAAAAAAATCACCCGGATCGCTGTATGGGCCGCTCGCACGGCGGCCTGACGACCAAGGTCAATGCCCTGACCGATGCGCTCGGGCGACTGCGGGACATGATCCTGACTCCGGGTCAGACGGGTGATTGCCCTGCCGCCGCGTATCTGATCGGACATCTGAGGCCAGGATCGATCCTGCTTACCGTTAAGGCCTACGAGGCCGACTGGCTGCTAACCGCTGTGGCCGGAGCCGCGCCGAACATCCGTCCATGCGGCATCGATAGTGGAAGGCCTGCTTTAGCAGGAGACTAAACAAAGAGCGCAACAGGATCGATCATTTTTTCAATCACATCAAAGACTTCCGTCGCATCGCTACACGTTACTAAAAGCTTGCTGCGAACTATCTCACCATGCTCAAACCCGCCCCAATCCAAATATGGCTCAGAAGTTAATGAGTCTATGGCCTAGCTGAAAATCTCAGCAATATAAGTGTTTGCTTTAGACGGTCGGCGGATAAGGCGGCTCATAAGTCTAGACGAAGTCGCTTACATGGCCTCCCTTTTCCTTGAAGGACTGTTTTTTCAATTTCTATCTTGAGAAAGCAGTAAGGTCCACAACCTGAATACAGGCGCTGATTTGTACATCTTTGCATTTGGGCCCAACAACACGCTCTTGGATTACATCAACTTTTAAGAAACTGGGGTCGAGAATATCTCTGACGATTGCAATATTCGTCCATCGTTTAAAACTGAGTCTAAGACCCTTTTTCGTAGCTTCGCTCTGAGTTTCTTGCGTTCTGGCGTTTCTGGCGGTGGTATCTCGGTGCAAGCTATTTCTGCGTGTGCGGGATTCTCAAGTAGAGCAGTATCATATACCGCAAAGGCTCGCGCTCCTTCATAATCAATTTCACGAATTCGAGAAACCAAAAGCTCAAATGAACCGCAAACAGATTTGTTGGCGTTCCCCTCAACGAGTTTTTTTGCCCTAAGATCGTAGCTGCTTAGGTCAGTGTGCAGTTTTCTGTCTGTAGATATTCCATTTTTTATTCTTTGATCAATCAAAGTTGGTTCAATCTTCCCATCTGGAGTAATATAGTTTTTTGAAGTGACAACAGAAACCAATATTTCATCATCTTTTATTTGCCCTGGAGAGAACATGCTTACTGAAAAATTTTCGCACTCACAAAGAGAGTGGTTTTTTCCTACCTCTTCCCAGAAGTCAGGTCCAATTTCTTCGCGGCGTTCAAAAAATTTATAGCATTCGCTTCTATGTGCTTCGATAATTCTCTTCCAAAAAATTTGAAAGAGCATCCCAAACACGGCTTTTACCAGTTTCAGCAACGCTATCTCCGTCCTCTTCAATCATTTCGATTTCATCATTATCGTCACCCCAACACAACGAGTGCTTGCCTTCCCCATCGAAGTTTATCTCTGCGTATCCTGACGTACTATGCCAATACAATGCAATTTCGCCATCGGGGCTTGGAGCGGCGCTTCGAGGCTCCTTTCCCACATGGCGGTGTTTAACCTCGTCGATGAAGTTCAAAGAGGCGTAGACAGCAGCTAAAGGTATCTCCTTTGCGCCATCTCCATCCCAATCTGCGGACAAAGAGGCAAACTCACGCACCCTCCCCTCAATGCGCGATACCCAGTCGGTATACTCGTTTGACAGCTGACGCGCCTCAGGCTCGGCAGTTTCGTTAGAATTTGTGCGGCCAAGTCGTCTCAAGTTTGCTCGGTTAAGGGCATGTTCAAACTCTGCAACCTTAGGGGCATATAAGCAACGCCCTACATCCCAAATTCCCTTGTTAAGCTCATTCACCTGTGAACACCACCACCCAGAGAGAGTATCAAATGACATTTTGTCCTGTTTAGTCGAGACATCATTGACTGAAACCAAATCCCAAGAGTTTGCTGTCAACCATCCAGAGCGAGCATCGACAGACATTTCGTCCTGTTTAGTCAGCACATCGCTGACTGACAACAACTGCCACGAGTTTGCCGTAGACGTGCTTTTGATCATTGCATCAGTCCTATATCGTTAGCCATCTGATCATTTACAATTTCTCGGAGCACTTCTTTATCAACATCATGCAAAAAGGAAAAATTCTTTAGGCCACGATACACAATCTCTTTTGGCAATTTAATTTCTTCCTCGCTAGGTTTGTTTATTGGCATGACTTGATGAAAAAGAATGATTGATAAATCTCGTGATTTTTCATTCTCGTTGTCTCTCAAATCAGCGTTGATGCGAGTGAGTATGCGGTAGTCTGCTGGGTCCGAATGCGTATTAAAAAAACCCGTATGAAAGTGAAAATTCTCTTTTCGATCGAAAATATGATCGGGAATATACTTGCTTCCACGCCGTAAAATTTTATCCGCCTCAAATTCCTCGTATTCCCCTTTAGCTCTGAACAAATCAGCATATTCAGAAGCAAATGAAACTATCTCGTTTTCTTCAGGGATTAACGATATAGCCTTTCCAAGATGCTCGCTCACTTGAGGCCAAATTTCCTCCCAGTGCGTATAATTGCCAACAATAAATAAAATCCTGCTTTCCTCAAACCTCAAGCCTAGTTCTATCGAGCCGTCTCTTTTTAGAGCTTCAAAAGATAGACTAATTACTTTTTCTTCATCAAATGACACTCGGCTTGAACCAGGCTGAAGAAGAACTGCATTTCCCTGAGAGCGACGAGGTAAAACTTCTCGCCAGCCATTGGTCTTATCGTCAAGGCGCGCAAAATCTTCTACGGTAAAATCCTTCGCAAATTGGACAATGAACACGACGCGCTCCAAAGCATTTTTGGCGCTTCCTTCTGGTGTGTACTTATTCATAGGTAAGACCACGCTGGATTAGATGTCTAAATTCTTCGAAAATACCAATCGCTCATCAAGAACTTATGTATTTACACGATGGACTGCAATGCCCGAATGCATCGAGTTTCTGAGATCAAGGGCATCATGCACCTCACATTTTTCAAAACAGCTCTGTTGCAAAGCCTTGAGTGAATGGAAATCTAGGTTAATCTCGAAAGTTATTCTCAAATATGTATACCCTAACAGGCTGCCTCACTTGATGTAGCTTGCAACTCCATTGGTGTCATTAAATGTAAAAGTTTGGTTCAAATTTCGTGGTCTGGACCCTACTAAGACACTTGGGCTAGCAGTTTGAACTTTAAGCTATACAACGTATGGGTAAACCAGGATCATTTGTAAGAGCATAAGAGCGGCGCTAATCTTGCTTTTATCTCGGCTGCCTTCTTATGGACATTTAGCTCTCCCATACTGCGCAGATATTGTTCGGCGTATTCATTGGTTAGCCCTTCAAGTGTTTCGCCCAAAGTTTCAGGTGAGTTTCCATCCAAGATTGCCGTATTCATCAAACAGCCAAAGCCTTGCTTGATGGAGCTTTCGCGCCGTTGTTCCCGAATGATCTCAAGCGCTCTCGATTCATGCAGCACGGGTGGTGTGGCGAATCCCATTTGAGGGCTGCCTTCTTGTGCCAACTGCCAGAGAGGGTGGAG
>PAQY01000003.1 GCA_002709955.1 Rhodospirillaceae bacterium | reverse complement strand
AGATGCCCCCAGCGCCAAAGGTCAGGACCGGTCCAAATTCTGGATCAATGCTTAAGGCAAGAAATACTTCGGTTTGTGGGCGAACCGTCTCACTGATCAGGAAACCTTCCATGGAAAGTCGATGCTTTTGCGCGCTGGCATTCATTTCCTGCAGTCTCTGTCGCAAGGCCTCTTCATTCGGCAGGGCCACCGCTACCAGTCCATATTCGGACTTATGAACAACCCCTTCGGCCATGCCTTTCAGGGTGATTGGATAACCGATTTTTTGGGCCTCTACGCACAGCGCGTCATGATCATTTGGCGCCAGGAAGGCTTCTGCAGGAAACGAAAATCCTAAAGATTTCAGGTGGCGTTTGCTGTCGGCTTCATTTCGGGCTTCATCATTGATGGTTGGTGCCCCCTGAATGCTCAGTTTGGGTAACCCTTCCCGAATTAATCTTGATGGGGTGGCGCGGGCCTCAGCAAAAGTGGAGGCTGCGACGACGGCGGTGGTAAAGCTGTCAATGCGGCTGAATACTGGAACACCTTGTTGGCGAAGCGCTTTTAGTGCATCTGCATTGAAAATTTCAGCGGGCCATACGACGGAGATTGGTGCGTTGCCACCCTTTTCCTTGCGCCAACGGGCCATTGCATCGGCAACGGCATCGCTGACATCTTTAGCCCAGGGGGCAACGATTGGTGTATTGGCGATAGTCACCGCATCAAACGCCGGGTCATCCAAGAAGGCGTCAAGGCAGGCTGCAAAGCCACCTGCGCGGCGGAAGGGAGTACCCGCAATATCGACTGGATTTTTGACGGATAGAAAGGGGGGGATGTCCTGTCGCATCCGCTCGATTGTTGTCTCATTTGGTGCGGGCAGGGTGACCTTGCCGGTTTCTTCCAGCGCATCGGCCAAACAGCCACCCAACCCGCCTGATAGGGTCAGTATCCCAATGGCTTTTGCTGGTCTGGATTTCACCAGGTAATGCGCTGTGGGCAAAAGATCTTCGATGGAACGAACATCAATCCAGCCTAGTTGCCGCACAGCAGCATCATAAGCCCCACGGTTACCAATTAGGGCCCCCGTATGGCCTGCGGCAGCTCGCCTTCCCGCATCGGAGCGTCCAGTCTTGTACAGCACGATGGGTTTATTGGCGGCCAGCGCCTTTTGTGCGGCGGCAACAATTTTTGGGGTTCGACGAAAGCCTTCGACATATAATGCGATTGCAGATGTGTTAGCGTCTTCGACCAGGAAATCGATGTAGTCCCCTAGATCGGTGACCGCCTCGTTCCCTGTGGAAATCAGATAACTCAATCCGATGCCGTCGTGAATTGCGTGTTCCAGCATGGCGCTGCCCAGGGCTCCGCTCTGAATTACCAGTCCGACCTCGCCTGATTGGGGCAAGCCTGCTGTAATACGACTGGTTGAACTCATCGCGATGCGGCTGTTGAAATTGACATAACCGGTGGTATTGGGCCCCAACATTGCCGCGCCATAGGATGTCACCAGATCGACAAGTTGCGCTTGCAACGCAGTGCCCGCCTCGCCAGATTCGGAAAATCCACCTGTAATCACCAGGAAGGCCCGGGTTCCTAATGATAGACCTTGTTCGATTGTCTGATAAACATCGACCGCTGGGACGGACACGACAACGCAATCTGGTACTTCAGGCAGGTATGACAGATTGGTATATGTCCCCTGTCCATCAATTGTTGTCTGCTCTCGTGTGATCAGGTCAATGTGATGTGGATATCCGTGTAACCGCAAGTGATCGAATATTGCCCGACCACCAACTTGAAAGGTTGCCTTCTTGGTGGAGACACCGACGATTGCTATGGATTTTGGATTGATAAGGCTTTCTATAGACACGGCTTCATCTTTACATTGTTCAGTCTGGGAAGGCTTAATGCATAAAATCAGGTTCAGTATAAAAATCAAGAAAATAAAAATATGTTCCGCATAGTGGTATTGGTTTGATTTTCAAATTAAACGCATACTGTAAATGCCCATTCGCTGGGCGTTGAAGAATGGCTCATAACCTGAAGGTCGTAGGTTCAAATCCTACCCCCGCAACCAAATATTCCAACGGCTTAGCCCCGCTCCACACAGCGGGGCTTTTGCTTTAGGGCTACTTTGGGGCTACCTTTTTAAATCCGCTAATGTTTAACTGGTTGGACAAAAATTCTGATAATAAGGACATAACCTTGGATATCATTGACATTAGCCAGTCGGTTGTTATTTATTAGCGTATGAAAACGATGCGGATTGTTGTTGCTCTTTGTTTATTGGCTGGTTCGGTTCTGGCCGTTCCGTCATTTGCGGATAATCGCATCTTTGATGCTATGGCGTCTATTGCTTCAGACGCTATGGATCATGAATCAATGGATATGACTGGAGAGACTCCCTGTGTTGATAGTGCAGGAAATTGTCTATTTGCTGTCGGCCATTGCGCGGTAACAACACTTCCCGAGATTTCTTGCCACTCTGCACCTGTTGAGAAAGGGCGTATGTCAGCTTTGTTTGCAGATGACCGTTTGGTCGGTATGTATATAGATATGGATATACCCCCTCCTCGAGCGTGAATCCCATTTATTTAAAACGTAAATCGGATCGCCGTACCGTTGCGATCCATAAATGGCGATTACCAACATTCGAGGAAATACAATGAAAACCATCGACTCTCAGTCAATCTTTGCTTGTGTCCTTTCCTTAGGGATACTGCTGTTTGGTGTACCCGCAGTCGCGTCAGGGACTCACAATGGCATGATGGGTGAAACTGGTCGCGCAGGCGACCCTGAAAAGATTACGCGCACCATTGAAATCGTGATGCACGATAACTTCTATGAACCGGAAGAAATTTCCGTGAAAGAAGGTGAAACAGTCCGTTTCGTGATTAAGAATGCGGGTGAATTTGTGCATGAATTCAACATTGGTACCGCTGCAATGCATGCCTCTCATGGGTCCGAAATGGCAATGATGATGGACCATGGTGTTATTAAGGGCGGTATGATCGATTGGGAAGCAGCGAAAGCGATGCAGGCCTCTATGGGCCATGGTATGCATGAAGAGCCCAACAGCATTCTATTGGAAGCGGGTAAAACTGCAGAGCTTGTCTGGCAGTTCCCCGACCATGCGGAACTTGAATTCGCCTGCAACATTCCGGGTCACTATGACTCCGGCATGATGGGGCCAATCGAGCTTTCACACTAAGGGTTTCACCCTCCCAATAGAGGAAATTGCTATGACATATTCTCAAACACTGCGCGGCAGTGTGATCGGGATACTACTATCCTTTTCACTGCCAAATATCGGTTTGGCCGCTGAATACAGCCTAACCGTTGACCCGGTAACGATTGATACGGGTGATTTCACGAAACAAGGGATTGGGTACAATGGGGCTTCTCCAGGGCCTGTACTCCGATTTAAAGAAGGGGAGGACGTCACAATTAAAGTGACGAACAATCTTTCTGAGAAAACCTCGATCCATTGGCATGGGTTAATCCTGCCGTTTCAACAAGATGGTGTGCCGGGCATCAGTTATGACGGTATCAAGCCTGGAGAAACGTTCACGTATAATTTCCCAATCGTGCAGTCTGGCACCTACTGGTTCCACAGCCATAGTGGTTTTCAGGAACCAGATGGGGCTTATGGTGCCATTATTATCGAACCGACGGGGAGAGAGCCCTTTCGGTTTGATCGGGAATACGTGATTCAATTGACAGACGCTCATCCACAGTCTGGCAATCGTATCATGCGTAACCTTAAAATGATGCCGGACTATTACAATCGGAAGCAACGTACGCTATTCGATTTTCTGGATGACTCGGAGAGCAAAGGACTAGACGCTGCCCTCTCAGACCGCGCCGATTGGGGCGATATGCGAATGATGCCAACGGACATTGAAGACGTGCAAGGCTTTACACCCTTGATAAATGGCAAAGGGCCAAACCAGAACTGGACGGGCCTGTTTGAGCCAGGCGAGCGTATTCGACTACGATTCATCAATTCGTCTGCCATGACATATTATGACATCCGAATTCCAGGTCTGGACCTTTTGGTGGTTCAGGCAGACGGCAACAACGTGCAGCCAGTTAAAGTTGACGAGTTTCGCATTGCCGTTGCGGAAACCTACGATGTGATCGTGCGCCCCAAAGAAGCGCAGGCCTATACGNNATTCGCTGAGTCAATGGGCCGAACGGCCTTTGCAAGAGCTACACTTGCACCTCAGGAGGGGATGGAAGCTGCTGTTCCTGAGATGCGTGCGGCACCGTTACTGACAATGGCAGATATGGGCATGTCCCACGATATGGAGGGCATGGATCATAGTGCTATGTCAGGCATGGATCACAGCGCCATGGCGGGTATGGATCACAGTTCTATGGCGGGCGGCACTCACACCATGCCTGATGGCACTGTGATGAGTGGCATGGGTGAAATGGCAGATCCTTACTATGCACCAGGGAGTGGTCTGACCCCGCAAGCCGCCAGTGGTGGGAAGTTTCTGTCCTACGCGGATTTAAAGGCTCAGAAGCCTCTTTACGATGATCGGGAAGCGACAAGAGAAATTGAAATACGGCTGACTGGAAATATGGAGCGCTATATCTGGTCGTTGAATGGGATCAAGTATAGCGATTCTGATCCTATCCGTTTGCAATATGGAGAGCGGGTGCGTTTCAAATTCGTCAATGAGACGATGATGACCCACCCCATGCATTTGCACGGTATGTGGTCCATTCTCGACAATGGGCAAGGCAAGTTTGATCCGATCAAACACGTGGTTAGTGTTGCGCCAGGGACAACTCTGTATATGGAGACGGAGGTCGATGCTCCCGGTCAATGGGCGTTCCATTGTCATCTATCCTACCATGCCGACAGCGGCATGTTTAGGAAGGTTATTGTCGAAGGTGGGCCAGGCAAACAATCGGCCGCTCTAACCCTCCCAAATGGAGGACAATAGGATGAGATGGATAGCACTCACCGCCCTTACTTTTTCATCTCTGTGTCTGGCTAGTTTCACCGCGGCGGCTGAACCGCTTGTTTGGGGCGTCAAAGCCGAGAACTTGGAATATCGATTGGGCAAAGGCCCTAAAAACCTATTTGCCTGGGACACAGAAGCCTTTGTTGGGTCAGACGAGTTGAAATTCGTCTGGCGCAGCGAAGGGGAGTTTGAGACACAGGCAGATGCCTTTGAGACCTTGGAGAACCAGTTGCTCCTTCAGACGCCCATCAGCACTTTCTTTGACGCGGTTGCTGGTGTGCGAGCAGAAACCCCAAAAGGACCAGACAGGCTTTCTGGAGTTATCGGCATAAAGGGGTTATCAAAACAATGGTTTGATGTGGAAGCAGATTTATTCCTATCGGAATATCCCGCTGCGCGGCTGGCCATTGACTATGAAGGACTGCTCACCAATCGCATAATCCTTACCCCAAGCATCGAGGTAAACCTTCCGTTCAACGATGACCGCGCCCGTGCCATCGGTGCGTGGGGACCAAAGGTCGAAGTGGGAGCGCGCCTCAGCTACGATCTCGTTGATAGGCTTCTGTCGCCTTACATTGGCATTCACCACGAACGAACCCTGGGTGAGTCTGCCAAATTACGGAGTGCCGAAGGAGAGGGTAATCAAGCAACCTATCTGGTGACAGGAGTTCGTGTCATCTTTTAGCGGAGCAAAGAGTTGCACTGATTGTGCCCATATGAGTGTGAAACTCTGACTCAAACTTTATGAAAGAATGCGCGTTCCGTCGTTCCGTTCCTTAGGGTGGGGAACGGCGGAACGCCATTCCAGAGCTTCAACATTTATTTTCCAACGGATACTTTCTTATCCTAAATTATCCTTGAATGCGGACGGTTCGTAACCGTAACGCGTTGCCAATCACTGAAACAGACGAGAGACTCATGGCCGCAGCAGCGAACATGGGTGAGATCAGTAATCCGAGGAATGGATAAAGCACACCTGCTGCGATTGGCACGCCGGCGGCGTTGTAGACGAGCGCAAAGAATAGATTTTGTTTGATGTTACGCATCGTTGCCACGGACAAACGCCGCGCTCTAACAATACCGCCTAAATCACCCTTCACCAGCGTAATTCCTGCGCTATCAATGGCGACGTCAGCGCCAGTACCCATAGCAATTCCAACGTCCGCCTGCGCCAGAGCGGGTGCATCGTTAACGCCGTCCCCCGCCATCGCTACCTTTCTACCCTGTTCTTGCAATTCCTTTATGATCCTCGCCTTGTCGGCAGGCAGCACATCGGCCCTTATCTCGTCAATCCCGAGGCGCGCTGCGACTGCTTTCGCCGTGCGCTCATTATCGCCAGTGGCCATGATGATATTGAGTCCCAGCGCGTGTAGTTCCTTAAGAGCATCCGGTGTTGTATTTTTGACCGGATCGGCAACACTGACTAAGCCCGCGATCTGGTTGCCGACGATAATGAACATTACCGTTTCTCCCTCGTCACGCCGCGCATCTGCTGTTTCAGACAAAGCTCCAGGGTTAAGACCTAGGTCTTCAACCAATCTGGCATTCCCAAGGGCGATCGACTGATCGTCCACAGTTCCTTTAACGCCCTTACCCGTGACGGCTTCAAAATCAGTTGCGTCGGCAAGTGCAATGCCGCGTTCCCTAGCACCAGAGATAATCGCTTCCGCCAGTGGATGTTCGGAACCGCGTTCTAGGCTCGCTGCCAGACGCAGTACTTCTTCTTCGCTATGATTTGGCTGTGCGATCACGGCGACCAGTTTGGGCTTCCCTTCTGTTAACGTACCTGTCTTGTCGACAATTAAGGTATCAATTTTGGCGAACTGCTCCAGCGCCTCAGCGTTCTTGATCAGGACGCCAGCCTGTGCCCCGCGTCCAGTTGCAGTCATGATCGACACAGGTGTTGCCAGACCCAGCGCACAGGGACAGGCGATAATTAACACTGCGATGGCCGAGACCAGCGCATAGGCGAAAACCGGTGATGGTCCCCAAATTGACCAAGCAATGAAAGCTAAGACAGAGACGCCGATAACCACCGGCACAAAATACCCGGCAACGCTGTCTGCCAGCTTTTGAATTGGCGCACGTGAACGCTGGGCCGATGCGACCATATCGACGATCTGTGACAGCATGGTATCCTTGCCGACGCGCTTGGCTTCAATGATCAGACTTCCTGTGCCGTTGATGGTTGCGCCAGTCACCGGGTCACCGGCAATCTTTTCGACGGGCACTGGTTCACCAGAAATCATCGACTCATCAATTGATGAACGACCTTCCAGTATTTCACCGTCAACGGCGACTTTCTCACCCGGCCTAACACGGAGTTTATCTCCTACCTGGACATCTTCAACCGCGACTTCCTCTTCCGTTCCGTCGGGGCGAATGACGCGTGCGGTTTTGGCGGCGAGATCTAGTAGGGCGCGGATCGCGGCACCAGTGCGTTCACGTGCTCCGAGTTCAAGGATTTGACCTAAAAGTACAAGAACAACGATCACCGCTCCGGCTTCAAAATAGACACCAACATGCCCGTTAGAATCCCGAAAACCCGCTGGGAATATACTCGGGGCTAGGACGGCAACAACACTAAAGAGGAATGCCGAAGAAACCCCCATGCCGATCAGCGAGAACATATTTAGGTTCATAGTTCGGAATGACTGCCAGCCTCGTACAAGAAACGGCCAGCCAGACCAAAGGATGACGGGTGTTCCTAGTAACAACTCGATCCACAAAACAATGCGTTCTCCAATCCAGTCCCGCACGGGTAAACCTACCATTGGCCCCATTGTTAGGATGAGAAGAGGCACCGTGAGCACTGCACCAACGGCAAAACGCCTTTTGAAATCAACTAACTCTGGGTTTGGGCCTTCGTCTTTTGAGGGAAGCCCCTTGGGCTCAAGTGCCATGCCACATTTTGGGCAGGTGCCGGGGCCAATTTGCTCTATTTCCGGGTGCATTGGGCAGGTATAGACGGTTCCCTCTGGCATAGTTTCTTCTCTGACTTTGTTTCCTAGGTACTCATCAGGTGCACCTATAAATTTCTCCCTGCATCGGTTTGAGCAGAAATAGTAATTATGCCCCTTATGTTCGGCGGTTGGATTGTCATTGCTTAAGTCGACCTTCATACCGCAGACCGGATCATGTTCAATATTTTCAATCATATTACTTTTCATAATTGCCTCCTAGTTCGTGTACCTTGAAGACGTTGAGGCCTCCGGTTACTGGAAGGTCAAGTTAAATAATGACAAAAATGGTTTGGCTGAAATTATGTATTGCGCACTAATTTATGTTGTTCTTGATGTTCGACATACTACAGGACGTACCAATTGACTTTATCTGCATAACTGCTTCTTCAAAGCCTTGTCCAGGCATGAAGGCCTAGTCCGTGTAGGGCAGTAACACAGGACAGACAGAAGAACGTTTTGCCGATTCCCCGATCTGCAAAAACCATACTGATCGACCCTTCAGGCATCCAAGGCGCACGAAGCATCTCCCGCTTTGGCAGCTCCATACGGGTGAAGTCGTTCACAGTGATCAAGTGATACTGGGTCTTTGTTGTCTGGAAGAGCCAATCGTTAGGGATGGGAGCGGCGTTTATATCCCTGTATCGTTCAAACTCCATACTTAGGGTCGACCCTAAGGAATCATTCTCTAAGGCATCTGCGTGCCTTAGAAATGCCGTCTCTAAGGAAGGGTCGTCTAAAGGGTCGTTTCTTAAGGGATCAATTCCTAAGGAAACGGAGCCTAAGGAAATATCCCCTAAGGAAACGCCCTCTATAGGGGATAGCCCATCCCAACTCTCCATCCCGTCACGGGATGCCAGAAAATCGCAGACGTCCCCTTTCTCATACATAGGGAATTGCACCAACTTGATCTCATGCAAAAATGGGAAGTGTCTCACCTGGTCATAGACTGCCTTGGCATAGCGCATTCCAGGCTCGTCATTGTCTGGCAGTATGTAGATATGGCTTGCATCCCTTAGAGTTGACCAATCGGCCTTAACTGCCTGACAGCTTCCCCCGAGACTTGTCACAGCTTGAAGGTCTAGCCCGTGCAGGGCAGCGGCACATTTCTCTCCCTCTACAATGTAGATCGGTTCTGCGAAATCGGTGATATAATCCAGCCCGTATATACGGAGATGGGTAGAGTGGTCGTCTGGGATACCCGGTTTCCCGTCCGTACGGAAGTAGGGGATGATCTGCTTTTCAGCTTTTCCATACGTAGGGGAAATTTCCCCCTCCATACGTACGACATAGCCAATGGCTTCCCCATCCCGTGTTTTATAGTCCCATCGCTTGACCGGGCGCATCACAGGCCTCCCTTCAGCTCTTTAAGAGCCCCAAGGAAGCCAACATGATTGGCTTTCATATGGAAGGTGATGATATCGCCCCCTTGTTCGCCGCAAGAGAAGCACTTGAACGCCCCTGTCGCCTTGTTCACGACAAAGGAGCCAGGGCGGGTGTCGGCGTGGAAGGGGCAAAGCCCCTCCCACATATGCCAGCCCTGTCTGGTCGGCTTTCCGAAACAGCCTTTCAGCGTTTTCGTGTAATAGCGTTCCGGGGAGAGGGACCGCTTTAGAGTTTCGGCTGGGTTCGTCATGATCAACCCTCCCCATAAATGCGAGAGTTGATGAAGGCTTGCACATCCGCTTCCCGATACCTGACCAACCGGCCCGATTTCACATAGGGAAGGTTATAGCGTTTCGTCGCACGCCATACGGCAAGCGTCCCGACAGTGACGCCCAGAATCTTAGATACGTCTTCTTTGGTTAAGAGTCGTTGTGTCATTTGAAATTACCCCAGTTAGATTTACTGCCACGAACACAGCGCTCAATGGCTTCAGGGCAACCTCTAGTGATTGGCGTTAATCAAATAGGTTCCAAATTGGGGACAACTTTTTGCCCAAAAATCTCACCTAATTTTAAGAAGGACAAAACGCTCAGTTGTGGCGTAGTCGTCTTTGGCCTGTTTGATGATGGGGAATAAGTCTTCACGTATTGAGATGTTGAATTTCTCACCGCCAGCCTCCCCTTTGATGGCTTTGAGAAACGCCTCAAGACATTTCCCGAACGTTCCTTCCCGGTAGGCCGTGATTTCGACCCCGCATTTACTGAGTTCCCGAGCAAGCTCGGTTGCCAGGATGGGTTTCAGGTTTGTGAGTGAATATTGTGTCGATTTCTCAGACTGACCTAAACTGTCAATTGCGTCGGTGCAGGCTTGTCGTAGTGTTTCGATAGAGTCGTTTGCATCAATGTAAGTCTCGAACATGTCTGGAAGTTTGGCGATTATTGCCATGCGGGCATTGTCGCTTATTTTGTCACTTTGCAAGGTGGAGACTTTTTCCAGTGCGTTTTCAAACTGAGTGAGTTGGCGTTTTATTTTTTTGTTCTTTATCGCATCTCTTTCGATCAAGATTTTCTCGCGGAAGATACCAATGAAGTTATTCACCTGATCCGCGAAAGCCTTATCAAACTTAGTATCAGTAATCTTCTCAAACTTCGCTATGAGGGTCTGAAGTTCGCCCTCTGACAGTTCGTATGGTTTGCGCGTATCCCGTAAATTCATTTGTGCATTTTCCCTAAGCTTAGCATCGTGGCAGTCGCCGAATTAACCGACGCCCGTATCGGATCATTGTGCAGACGAGCATATACCTGAGTCGATTGCTGTGACTTATGCCCAAGGGATTTTCCGATCACCTGAAGACTTGCCCCGGCAATCGCCTGATAGCTGCCAAAGGTGCGCCGGATAACGGCAGCTTCCGCGCGGAGTGTTTGAACACACACTGGTTCATGAGCCTTGACGACGCACGGGAGAAACTGGAAGTCTGGCGTAGAGACTACAATGAGGTTCGACCACACAGCGCCATCGGCAACAAGCCGCCGATAGCCATGCTATCCGGCTCATGCGGGCAATTGCCCGCATAAGCCATAACCCCGGAAAATTACCCAGCCGGGTGGTCCAAATACGGGGAAGCAGCTCAATCAACTCAAGGACTCACCCTCTGAATGGAAGAAACTCGGGTCGCAGGTCAAATTGAGTTCAGACCCTAGTTAAGGTTCCTAAAGTCAGGATCATATTCGGCGACTGGAAGAATAATACGGAAGCGTGTCCCCTCAGTTATCGTTTCGTCTAACTGAAGTGAACCATGAAATGTATTCGTGATAATTCGTTGGCTAATCGTCAAACCCTGTCCTGAACCATCCCCAACAGCTTTGGTCGTGAAAAAGGGGTCAAAAATGCGCTGTGCAATCTCTTTTGCAATGCCGGGACCATTATCGTGCACGGTAATGACAATTTCGCTGCCGTCCAAAGCGGCTGCGATTCTGATTCTATCTTCCTGTTTAGAGGCTTCATGATCAGGATCTTGAGCCGGTTGTTTTGACAATGCATAAGCAGAGTTAACAATTAGATTGATGATCACTTGATTTAACTCATTCGGGCATCCCAACACCGGGGGAAGGTTTTCCTGAATGCTGGTTTCCACAGTGACTTTGGCTTTGGTCTGATTGCTGGTCAGAAGCACGGCATTGCGGATTTCGTCTTCAATTGAGATCAGAGATTTTTTGCCCTGTTCCGGGTGCGCAAAGTGTTTGATGGCTTTAACGATATCCCGAATACGGATCATGCCCTCCTGGGATTGCTTGATCGCCAGCGGGATTTCCTTTCGAAGATAGTCCAAATCATCAGGGGGGATTTTACCGGTATCTTCAGTCAGGAGTTCGTCACAGGCGTCGTTTAGGAATTCCAGATTCGTGGTAACAAATTGTGCCGGTGTGTTAATTTCATGTGCCACACCACCCGCCAGCGATCCTAAAGCCTCAAGTTTGCTGCGTTCAGCCGTTTCTTCCGCGAAACGACGCGCAAGGGCTTGTTCTTCCACATTAAAAGCAGACTGATAGACCCGTAGGGTCTGCCGGAAGGCAAGGAATATCGCACCACCGATCAGAAGCATATTCACAACAAATAGAAACTGCAGCCAGTTCAGCATTCTTGCGATATCAGCATTGCGGGTCGTGTTTCTGACTGTGGTGAAATTGATTGCCTGCAGGCTGTTACTTTGCAGTAACTCCTCAAATGGCTGTAAATTCTGATGTAATATGGTCGCAATGGCCTGGGGATTGCTCCCGACTTTTTCGATCTGCTGATCGATCACCACGACACTGTTTTCCAGTTTGTCCAAGGTGTTAGAGAAGTCGTTGAGCAAGCGTAAGTCTTCAAAGCCATCGCCATGTTGGACCAGTTTTATCCGACTGACCAAAATCTCGTAATTCAGCAATAAATCGTCTGCTGAAACATTGTTGCCCCTGGTCGCACCTTCAGATAACCGAAGAGTTGAGATCAACTCCTTCTGAACTTGAAACACAGCCCACAGCAAATTTTCCCTGAATTCGATCGCTTCTTCTTCAATCTGTTGTCTAAACCAAGTGGTAAAGACCAGATAGACAATGGCGAGGGCAATTCCGCCACCAATCAAACCAATTCGCATGGGTGAACTGAAGGTGCGTCCAGGATTCATGGTTCACTGTACCTTTACAAGCTTAACCTGCCAGACGGCATAGGCCAGATAAGCGTCGGTTCGATACTTTGCGTCATCATCAAAGGGAAAAATGACCCATAAGGGGCCCTTGTCCCGGATCTTGAGACGCTGACCATCCATTTCATAAGCCAGAATGGCATTCGCGTCGGTGAGAACATCAATCGACATGGATGCTGTATAGTCATTAAGTGCGGTAACGGATAATGTCTCACCAGAGGCTTTTACTGCATCCAACAAGGCTTTCACTGGAATCCCAACAAAGTTAACTGTGCCAGAGGTCCATGGGGTTGCCGTCGTAATCTGTTTGGGTCCCAGTGCCATCAACTGATCAATATCAAAATAGGCGCTGGTACCGTCCGTCGTCGCATCGATCATTCCGGTCACTTCCAGAACTTGCTTGCCCGTTGGGGCTGGAAGCTGGTCTTTCGCATGGCTGACTTGAACCCCGACGGATGCAATAAGCAACAGCGTTGCGGCGATCAGTCCATATAGGGAGTTTTGTTTCATGGTCGTCTCCTNATGTTTGTGTGGCCTGTAAATGACGCGTGCTGCTCAGAAGTAATATCCTCAAATAGGGACAACTTTAGNGNAAATATATTTTTCGCCGTAACACATCATGTCCTCATTTAGGGATAGCGCGATAGAAAACCTTTTGCCAGAAAGGCACACGGGACAAACTAAAGATCGATGTTTNCGATGGATACGGATCATAAGCCTGTTATCTTAATAGTAGATGATGAGCCTAATATTCTTCAGGGGCTTCGTCGTGCGACGCGTGGCCAAAGGAATATCTGGTCNATGGAGTTTGCAGAAGGNGGGAGACAGGCCCTAAACAGGCTTGAAAAGGGCGCCATCGATGTTTTGGTTTGTGATATGCGTATGCCNGATGTTGATGGCGCNAAAGTCCTGGCAGCGACCGCGAAGGCATATCCAGAAAGTATTCGCATAATTTTGTCGGGNTTTGCGGAAAAGGATGCNATGCTGGACGGACTGGCAANCGCNCATCANNTNCTGCCAAANCCCTGNGATNCTGANACNNTGNTTAANNCNATNGAAGNGTCGCTGGCACTCAGGGANTTGCTGCCCATTCATGCNCTGCGTCANNTNGTNGGAAAACTTGCCATCCTNCCGANACCGTCTGAACGATACTTTCAGCTTATCCGTGAANTGGATCATCCGATTGCATCAGCNAAGTCGGTTGGCAGCGTTCTTGACAATGATTTAGGCNTGGCAACGCTTGTGTTGCGTCTNGTNAACTCGTCGTTCTTTGCCATACCCTATCGNGTTACAAAATGTCGGGATGCTGTAGAATTATTAGGATTTGAGACGATCCGCGCCCTGGTCACGCTCAGCGAGTTCTATCTACGGGCTGATATGGATCCAGCTTTGGTTGAGGAAAGCCAGGCTTTGGCCCAGCGATCTTTAAAGATTGCCAGCATGGCGCGCCAGATAGCAGAAAAAATGAGCTGCAGTTCGGAGGTCGTTGAAGATGCAGCAACAGCGGGGCTNTTATGTCANATTGGAACNGTGGTGCTTCGGCTTAACCGNCAGGTCGATTTTAAGCAGATTCAAATCCNGACAGAAAAGCNGCANAAATCAATNAATGACATTGAAACAGAGGTTTTTGGGGCAGGACATGCTGCTTTAGGGGCCTATCTGATTGGACTTTGGGGTTTCTCAAACTCGGTGGTAGAAGCTGTTGCTTTCCATCATAATCCAACTGCTGCCCGACAGCATGAAAAGGGCTGTCTGGCTGCGGTCCACCTAGCGCAGGCATTGGCATGCTCTGGCGATGCGATAGAGTTTGATGCGGTGGCAGAAGACGATCCGGCGCAAAATGACACTAGGATGCCCGGTCTTGATAAGGCCTATCTAGAAGAAATAGGTTTTCATGAATTGTCGCTTGTTGAATTAGCCAATGAAATCAATATCGTCCGGACCAGTTCTGATTGACGCGTAACATCCAGTTTTGAAAAAATGTTCTTTAAGTAAGTGCGTGCAGAGGCGCGTGTGAGTCCGCATTCCTGGGCGGCATCTTCCAATGACATCCCTCCAGCCAATGCGGCTGCAAGACGAGATTCAGATACCGTCAACGAAAACATATCCATCAGTAACTTTGGGTTGGGTCTGGTCACTTGATCGTCTGAAAACAAGAATAAGCAGACCAATCGATTATTGGCGGCACTTTCTGCTTCATAGGGCTGAACAGTCACCCGCAAGGGTTTTCCGTCCGGGGATAGCACCGTCAGGGCCGTCATTTCCGAAAGATTGCTTGCCTTGGCAATTGCTAGGTGCAGCCGTTCGGTCTCTTTCGTATTCGCAGCCCGGCAGAATCCGTTTGCATCCAAAGACAGTCCGACGTGCTCTGTAAGCATACGACCAGCCTTGGCATTGGTGAACAGGGCATGTCCGTTTGAATCCGCCACCAGTACACCATATCGAATCAAATCCAAAGCACCTGCAGACAGGCTATCGACCATTTTTAAACCAGCCATCCTGGCTGTGTTGGGTTGGTCGTCAACACGCCGGCGGCGCGTTGATAATGCCTCTTCAATGCCATCAATTAGAATGTCCATGCTGCAGGGCTTTACATAATATCTGAAGACATTGCCGTCGTTGATGGAAGCGATGGCAATATCGAAATCAGTAGATCCGGACAATATGATACACAATGTCCCAGGACAGCTTTTGTTAATCTCGCGCGCTAAATCCAGCCCATTCATTTGGGGCATGCGAATATCAACAACTACTACCCGGGGTGGCTTTGCCTTGAAATTTTGTAGCGCGTCAATGGGGTTCTCATAGAACTCTAGATCCCAGTTCGGTCGCTGTTTTTTTAAACCTCTGCGAATACTTGACAGAATTTTTGGTTCATCATCTACGAAGGCAATACTTGGTAATACACTCATAAGCACCCATCCAAAGTCNGANTGTTTCGCTCTGTTATNGGAAAAATTGCCCTCAAATGCGGATAGNGGCAGCCACGCTAACATGACACAAGANGCNATGAANTTACCAGNAGGATGAAACGTGATGACANGNGTGCTGATTGTTGACGACGATGCCTTTATTCTTGAAGGGATAAAACGCATTGCCGGACAAAATTTTGAAGTAGATATCGCAAATAGCGGTCAGGAAGGCCTTCACATGCTGACGGCGGATGGNCCATATGCNGTTGTCGTCAGCGATGTGAGNATGCGCGGCATGTCTGGAATAGAATTTCTGGAAATGGCGCGATCTGTGGCCCCCATGACCACGCGGGTGATCATGTCAGGATATGCGGATCAGGAAATNTTGTCTGCGTCGATTAATCGGGCTGCCGTGTTTCGCTTCTTAAACAAGCCATTTTCTCGCAAAGAGTTCTTCGAGTGTTTGAATGAAAGCGTCACGGAATATACGCGCACTGTTTCAAGCCAGTTGGGCATGTCTAAGAATGAGTTGGATCAGAAATGGATCCTGGCCGAACTGGATAAGGCCGATTTTGATCGCGACTTCACTGTTCGATATCAGCCGCGNGTCCTGTCTGGTTCTGGTGTATTACACGGTTTAGAGGCGTTGATTCGTTGGAACCACCCGGAACATGGCCCCATTTCGCCAATGGAGTTTATTCCTGTTGCCGAACAAGGGTCATCGATCCGGGAACTGACCCAATGGGTTTTACGCAAGGCCTGCCAAACCTGGACTGACTGGCAGTATCAGCATTCAATGGATGTTGCGATGTCCGTGAATATATCGCCAGTCCTGTTTTCTGACCCGGGACTGGTTGGCATGGTTCGCAACACCATTTCGCGCAGTGGCATTGATCCCAACAAGTTAGAGCTGGAGATCACGGAAGGCCTGGATCTGCATGACTATGATTCGGTTCAGGATAAAATTGCAGGCCTGAAATCTCTAGGGCTGCANTTGTCTATTGATGATTTTGGAACCGGATTCGCCTCTATGAGCTATCTTCAGTCACTGGATGTCGATTGTATCAAAATTGACCGGTCCTTCGTGACGCATGCGCCGGACAAAGCGAAGGATTATTCCATTTTAAAGTCGGTCAAGGATCTTGGGCAGCAATTGGGGTTGAAAACTGTTGCTGAAGGAATCGAGAATGATCGCCAGGCGCAGACAATATGCGAACTCGNAATTGATGAGATGCAAGGCTACCTGTTTGCGAAACCCTTGTTAGCAGAAGATATTGTACCTTGGATTGAGGGCAGAACAGCGCTTATACCCAATGTAACGACAGTTTTGCCGCAACCACTTCTCCTCAAATGCGCCTAGAATGTGGACTCGATTGATCCAGCATCTGATTGCGAAGATGTATATCATGTTGTGGAAATTGATTGCGTGTTTTTCGGAAAAGTTTGCGCGCATTCGCATGTACTTCATTTTGCAGAAGAACCTCTCGACAATATTGCGCATAGGCATTGTCAGAGTAAATTGGCTCTGCGCTAGCATATCTCGTGGCTTAGCGTTTTCGGATGAAAATCCCATTCCGCTATTTCAACAGCTTACCGGAAATCATCCGTCTCACCGTGATACTTTGTAACCGCTACCATCTGTCACTTCTTCAGATCGAGGATATGCTCTTCGAACGGGGCATCGATATCTGTCACGAGACGGTTCAGTACTGATGGAATCGGTTTGGTCCGATGTTCGCAGCAAAAATCCGGAAGCGCCGGGTCAGAATCCATTCCTTTTCGAACTGGCGCTGGCACCTGGGTGAGGTGTTCGTGCGGATCAATGGCGAAGCCCACTATCTTTGGCGCGCCGTCGATCATTAAGGCGAGGTTTTAGAGGTATTCGTCACGAAACGCCGGGACCGCAGGGCTGCGCTGACCTTTTTAAAGCGGACGATGAAGCGCTACGGGAAACCAAAGACTATTGTCACAGACTGCCTTCGATCTTACCGAGCTGCGATGAATGTGATTGGCAATGCTGCTCATCAGGCATGCGGGCGGTAGATCAAGAACAGGGCTGAAAACTCACACCAGCCGTTCCGACGACGAGAAGGCGCGATGTCGAAGTTCCGAGATACTAAGACCCACCAAAAGTTCTCGTCCACCCATGTCGCGATACACAATCACTTCAACCATCAACGCCATCTGATCCAAAGAGACGATTTCAAAACAAAACGCGACGCGGCGCTCATTGAATGGCGGCAGCTTGCTGCTGCATAAATCTTTCTATCTATAGGCAAACCGAGACGAGTTCTAATTCGTATGACAGCACCATCTCAATTGATCGGAACCAAACCGTTACAAGTCCAATGTGATGCAGAAATAGGGGTGGGTTAGAGGTTCTGCTTGATCAATATCTCGACGCGGATGCGTTCTTGAGAGGCCAGCGTTTCCCGACCGTCCACCCCGGCGCGCAGCTTGCGAATGGCGCTGCGAACCAGATGGCCGGGATCTTGGGTGATCACTGCATCCAGATTGCCGCAGGATAACTCTCGTTCCGTGTACTCGGTGCGTTCATGGGCGATCACGGTTGGCTTATGGCGCAAGGGCTGCTCGAACAAGGCCTCCAGCGGCGCGCGCGCCTCCGAGCTGAGCACATAGACACCAACGATATCGGGATTGTTCGCAACCGTCGTTGCAATGATCTCTTGGGCGCGCTCTTGGGAGCCATAGGTCTCCAGGGTTGGGAGCGGCCGCAGATAAGGAAATTCGGTATTTATGATATCATCGAACCCAAAACGGCGCTCCAGGCTGTCGCGCGACTGGATGGTCTCTGAGACCAGCAATACAGTCCCCCGGTCAGCGCGGCAGAAACGCCCCAGTAAGGTCGCAGCCGTGGCCCCTGCCGCGATGTTATCGATCCCAACCCATCCGCCATCCTGGTCAAAGTTCTGGTTCGATATGAAGGGCAGCACCTCAATCCCACGCTCCTTCAGGCGGGTGACGGAATCGCGCAGCTGCGGTGACTCAGGCGCCATGATCGCAACGCCATCAATGCTATCCTTAGAAAGCGCCGAGAGGAAAGCGGCGATGCCATGGGGATCGTTCTCATCAATATGCTGCACCTCGGCCCAGATCATCTCGGACGCGAAGGCGTGGTTCGCCTCTTCAATCCGCTCCAGGATCTCATCCAAGAACAAATCACCCGACTGCGGCAGCACGAAGAGGAAGCGGTAGTAGGTGCCCTTGGCGAGATTGGCGGCGGCCAGATTGCGCACGAATCCCAATTGCTCAATCGCCAAATTCACCCGGTCGACAGTTTCCTGTTTGACCTTCGCGCGGCCATTCAAGACACGGTCGACCGTCGCCCGGCTCACCCCTGCGGCCTTCGCCAAATCATGGGTGGTCGGGCGTGAATGACGCTCCACCTGGCGCTCTGAGTATTGAGAGTCCAAACCCGGAAATCCTCTATATCATTACTTTTTCAGGCGACTTTGAGAAAGGTTACAACAATTCATACCCTTCACCAGCAATATTTTGACACACGTGCCTCATTTTTTGCTTGTCTTGCAACACGTGTGTCATTATGCAGAAAGGACACTAATTGAGTCGCAGCGCCAAAGTTGCGACCGCATACAATGGGAGGATTGAGGAAAATGAAGAAGAATTATTTCATGACCGCAGCCGCTGGCGCGCTTTGCGCCTTCGGGTTTGCGGGTGCCGCGACAACCCAGGTGCAAGCCGCAGATCTGACATTGTGCTGGGCCGCTTGGGATCCAGCAAATGCGCTGGTCGAGCTGAGCAAAGATTTCGAAGCGAAGTCGGGCCACAACATGAGCTTTGAGTTCGTGCCTTGGCCAAACTTTGCGGATCGTATGCTGAATGAGCTGAACTCCGGCGGGAGGCTGTGCGATCTGATGATCGGCGACAGCCAGTGGATCGGCGCCGGCGCCGAGAGCGGCCACTACATCAAGCTCAATGATTTCTTCGATGCCAACAACATCACTATGGATGACTTCATCCCCGCGACCGTGACCGGCTATTCCGAATGGCCGAAGAACACGCCGAACTATTGGGCCCTGCCCGCGTTCGGGGACGTCGTCGGTTGGACCTATCGCCGCGATTGGTTTGAGCGCCCAGAGCTTCAGGCTGAGTTCATGGAAAAACACGGTCGCAAACTGGACGTGCCAAACTCCCTCGAAGAGCTGAAAGACATCGCGCAGTTCTTCCAGGGCCGCGACATTGACGGCACCACGGTCTACGGCGCTGCGATCTATACCGAGCGCGGCTCGGAAGGGATCACGATGGGCGTCACCAACTCGCTCTATAACTACGGCTTCTTGTATGAAAACCCAGACAAGCCCTACGATCTGGAAGGCTTTGTGAACTCCGACGGTGCGATTGCCGGTCTTGCGTACTATAAAGACCTCTATGACACGGGCACTCCTCCGGGGTCCTCCAACTGGTACATGGGCGAGAACATCGATGCCTATAAGTCCGGTCAGGTCGCCCTGCAGATGAACTTCGCTTTCATCTGGCCCGGCGTTGAAGCCGACCCGAATGTGGGCGGCGGCAAGTCTGGCTACTTCCCGAACCCAGCGGGCCCTGCGGGTCAATACGCCCAGCTCGGTGGCCAGGGTATCTCCGTCGTCGCCTATTCTGAAAAGCAGGATGCCGCGCTTGAGTACATCAAGTGGTTCGCCCAGCCTGAAATTCAGGCGAAATGGTGGGAACTGGGCGGCTATTCGGCGCTGAAGGCCGTGGTCGAAGACCCAGGCTTTGCCAGCAGCCAGCCTTATGCGCAGACCTTCTTGGACTCAATGGCCATCGTGAAGGATTTCTGGGCAGAACCCGCCTATGCAGAACTACTGCTGGCGATGCAGGCGCGCGTGCACAACTACGTGATCGCAGGCGAAGGCACTGCCAAGGAAGCCCTCGACGGCTTGGTCGAAGATTGGACCGAGACCTTCGAAGACGAAGGCAAGCTCTAAGCCTGCCGCCAGTTGGACCTTATCTGACAGGCTCGTCTGACGGAATAAGAGTGCGCCCCCAGTACAGCCCATTATCGGCTGGGGGCGCAGCTCAACGAAAACCCCATCTTTACTGCTATACTCCCAAGTGAAGCGGGTTCCGCTTGCGCTATGGGGGACGAGAAACAGATGACAGATTCACCGATCGATAAAGTGGCACAGGCGACGCCAGCCCCCCTCGCGAGACGGATACGTGGTCTATCAGACCGCGCCATCGCCTGGATCTTCGTCGCGCCCTCGATCTTTCTGCTGCTGGCGATCAACATCTTCCCATTGATCTGGACCGTCCATCTGAGTTTTACCAATTTCCGGGCAAACCGCCCGAATAGGGATGTCGAATGGATCGGCCTGCGCAATTACGAGCGCATCCTGAGTGATAGCGACGTCTGGAACACGATGCAGGCGACGGCGCATTTCCTGATCTGGACGATCGTCTTGCAGGTCCTGATCGGCTTCGCGCTGGCCTATTTGATCAATAAGAAGTTCAAGGGCAACGATCTGTGGACCACGATCATCGTCCTGCCGATGATGCTGAGCCCCGCTGTGGTCGGGAACTTTTGGACCTTCTTGTATCAGCCGCAAATCGGCCTGTTTAACTACGTGATCGGATTCTTGACCGGAGCCGATCCGTCGAGCTTTTCCATGATTGGCGATGTGAACTTGGCGCCCTGGGCGATTGTGATCGCCGATACCTGGATGTGGACCCCCTTTGTGATGCTGATCTGTTTGGCCGGTCTCAGATCGATCCCCGACAGCATTTATGAGGCCGCCGAATGCGACCGCGCCAGCAAGTGGCGCCAGTTCTGGACGATCACGGTTCCGATGGTGCTGCCCTTCTTAATGCTGGCCGTGCTTTTCCGGGGGATTGAGAACTTCAAGATGTTCGACCTCGTCGTGCAATTAACCGGCGGCGGGCCGGGGGCGATCACGGAGCTGACCTCGATCAATCTAAAGCGAGAGGCCTTTGAGAAGTGGCGCACGGGCTATTCCTCAGCCTATGCGGTGATCTTATTCGTGACCGTCTTTGGGCTGGCCTCCATCTATGTGAAGGCCTTGAACAAGGTGAAAGAACGATGAGCTTCTCCGTCACAGAGCCCACCAATCGCACTAAATGGTTCGCAGGCGTCTTGGTCATCGGCTACGCGTTGATCACCATTTTGCCACTGTTGTGGATCATCGCGACGGGTTTCAAGTCGCCATCCGATGCCATCGCCTATCCGCCCAAGGTGGTCTTTGAGCCGACCCTGGAAGGCTATGTGAACCTGTTCACAACCCGCACCCGCGCAACGGAGGAAACCCTGGCAGAACTGGGGGAGCCGACGACCTGGTACGATGAGATCGTGCGCAGCCAAAATATGATCATCGCAGGCCCCTCACGCTATGGGGAGCGGTTCTTAAACTCTGTCATCATCGGCTTCGGTTCGACGTTTTTGTGCATGGTGCTGGGCACGGCCGCCGCCTATGCGTTCTCCAGATTCCGGGTGCCGCTGAAGGATGATTTACTGTTCTTCATCCTATCAACGCGCATGATGCCGCCCATCGCGGTGGCGATTCCGATCTTTTTGATGTTCCGGAATTTGGGCCTGAACGATACGCATCTCGGCATGATTCTGCTCTATACGGGCGTGAACCTTTCGCTGTCGGTCTGGCTGTTAAAGGGGTTCATTGATGAGATCCCGATTGAGTATGAAGAGGCCGCCCTGATCGACGGCTACACCCGCTTTCAGGCCTTTTACAAAGTGGTACTGCCGCAGGCTGCCACCGGGATCGCCTCGACCGCCATCTTCTGTCTAATCTTTGCCTGGAATGAATACGCCTTTGCCGTCTTGCTCACCTCGGGCACCGCGCAGACGGCACCGCCCTTCATCCCCACCATCATCGGCGTGGCGGGTAAAGATTGGCCCGCTGTGGCGGCAGGGGCCAGCCTGTTTCTGGTGCCGGTCATGGTCTTCACGATCCTGCTTCGCAAACATCTGCTGCGCGGGATCACCTTTGGGGCGGTGCGCAAATGAGCAACTTTATCAAAGGTCTCCTCACCCTGCGCCGCGGTCCCTGGGAGATGGTGGCCTCCATCCTCATCGCGGTTGGTGTGATCATGCTGATGCAGCCCTTTGTCCTATGGCTGTTTACCTACTCCTTCATCGTAACGCTGGTTGGCACGGTGATGTTCATCATCGTCAGCCACTTCCCGGAGTAAGACATGGCACAGATCCGGATTGAGAATCTACGCAAGGAATTCGGGAGCTTCACCGCGGTCCAGGCCTCAACCTTCACGGTGGAGGATGGCGAGTTCTTCATGCTGCTGGGCCCATCCGGTTGCGGCAAGACCACGACGCTGCGGATGATGGCGGGGCTGGAACTGCCGACCAGTGGGGAAATCTATATCGATGGCGCGGAGGTTGGACAGCGACCGGCTAGCCAGCGCGACATTGCTTTCGTCTTTCAGATGTTCGCTCTCTACCCACATATGAATGTCGGCAAGAACATCTCCTACCCGCTGATCAGCCAGGGCATGCCCCGCGCTGAGGTGAAAAAACGCGTAGCGGAAGTCGCCCGGATCCTGGGCATCGAGGACATCCTCCAACGCCCGGTTGGCGGCCTGTCTGGCGGGGATCGTCAGCGCGTCGCCCTGGGTCGGGCCATCGTGCGCGAGCCTAAGGCCTTCCTGATGGATGAGCCACTCGGCGCGCTCGACGCAGAATTCCGGGAGCATATGTCCGAAGAGCTCCGCGCCCTGCACGATCGCATGGGCGCGACCACGGTCTATGTGACCCACGATCAGTTGGAAGCCATGCAGATGGGCGATAAGATCGTCGTCATGAACCATGGCGTGGTGGAGCAATTTGGCGTCCCACAGGAAATTTACGACTGGCCTGCGACCAAATTCGTGGCCGACTTCCTAGGTTCCCCGCCGATGAATTTTCTCGATTTCCAGGGCGTCGTGAGTGCGGAGACGGACAGCATCACCCTGGGCGAAACCCCGGTGCAAATCCCCAGCCACCGCTCCGGCGCCAAGGGGGACCTCAGCCTCGGTGTGCGCCCAGAGCATGTCAGCCTTGATGACGCCACCGCCTATAAGGGTCGTGTGATCGCCACGGAATATCTGGGCACCACGCAGATCGTCACCTTCGACACGCCCAATGGTCGCCTGAAGGCGCGTATCGCATCCAGCGATATGGTCCGCGTTGGGGAGACAACCGGGCTGAAGTTTGATGCCCGCTCGCTCACCATCTTCGAAAATCAGAGCGGCCGCGCACTCCTCTCCCAAGCCAATGAGGGAGTACTGAGCCGTGGCTGAGGTTACCCTGAAGAACGTCTCAAAGCGCTTTGGCACCGACGTCGCCCTCGATGATGTGACGATGACGGTTCCCGATGGCTCCTTCGTTGTCCTGCTTGGCCCGACAGGTGCGGGGAAGACGACGACGCTGCGCATGGTGTCCGGCTTGGACGCGCCAGACGCGGGTGCGATCACGATTGGCGGCCACCCGATGGCGGGCCTCACCCCGGCCCAGCGCAATGTCGCGATGGTTTTTCAGCAGTACTCGCTCTATCCGCATTTAACGGTGCGAGAGAACCTGGAATTCCCCCTGAAATCCCCGATCCTGAAAACCCCAAAGGCTGAAATTAACCGCAAGGTCGGCGAGGTGGCGGAGGTCTTGCAGATCTCCCACAAGCTCGACAACAAGGCGACGGCGCTGTCGGGTGGAGAGATGCAGCGCGTCTCCATAGGCCGCGCGTTGGTGCGCAACCCTGCGGTCTATCTGATGGATGAGCCGTTGAGCTCGCTCGACGCCAAGCTACGTTCCGACCTGCGCATTGAGCTTAAAAGCATTCAGGCCAATTCCGGTGCGACGCTGCTCTATGTCACCCACGACCAGATCGAGGCGATGACCATGGCAACCCATGTCGGGGTCTTGGACAAGGGCAAGCTTGTGCAATTTGGGCCCCCCCGCGCGGTCTATGAAGATCCGGTCAGCATTTATGCCGCCAGCCGCCTAGGCCAGCCGCGCATTAATATCCTGCCCGCCGATCTGTTTGGCGCGGTGCCCGCAGGGGCTGTCTCCATCGGGCTGCGCCCGGAACAGATCGCCCAGGGAGATGGGCAGGAATGTCGCTTCACCCGGGTTGAACATTTGGGCGATCAAACCCGCCTGCACCTGACATTAAAGGGCCATAATCTGATCACGGTCACCGACGCGCATACCGCGCTTACTAACGACAGCATTTTAAAAATACAGCCCCAGGACCCTTTGTATTTCGATGCAAATGGGATCCGGGTTCGATAAGGGAGGACGACCGATGGCGCAGTTCATCAATAAAAAAGAAAACATCGTGGTGGATGCCATTGACGGCATCTTGGCCCTATCCGGCGGCAGCTTGGCGCGGTTGGATGGCTATCCGCATATCCGCGTCGTTGTCCGCGCCGATTGGGATAAATCCAAGGTCGCCCTCGTCTCTGGCGGTGGATCGGGGCATGAACCTGCCCATGCGGGCTTTGTTGGCCCTGGTATGCTGACCGCGGCAGTGTGCGGCGATGTCTTCGCCTCCCCGTCTGTTGATGCGGTGCTGGCGGGCATTCTCGCCGTGACGGGCCCGGCGGGTTGTCTGCTGATCGTCAAGAATTACACCGGCGATCGGCTGAACTTCGGCCTCGCCGCAGAGCGCGCCCGCGCCTTTGGCCGCAAGGTGAGCATGGTCGTCGTCGATGATGACATCGCGCTGCCCGACCTGCCCCAGGCGCGCGGCATCGCGGGCACGCTCTTCGTCCATAAAATCGCAGGCGCGCTGGCCGACAGTGGGGCTGATCTACACACCGTCACGGCGGCGGCAGAGCGGGTCGTTGCCAACACCCACAGCATTGGGATGTCCTTGGATACCTGCACGGTTCCCGGCTCACCAAAGGAAAACCGCATCAAGAGCGGCATGGCAGAGCTTGGCCTGGGCATCCATGGGGAGGCGGGCGTCGATCAATTGGCCTTCACCGATTCGGCGGGTGCGATGAAGGCGGTCTCGGACAAACTCTCCCCCCTCATCACCGACGCGCCGCAAGTGGCCTTGCTCAACAATCTGGGCGGCGCCTCTGTGCTAGAGATGTCGGTCCTGGCCCATGAGCTCGCGACCTCAGAGCTTGGCAAGAAGGTGAAATTCATTGTCGGACCGGCGGCGATGATGACCTCGCTCGACATGCAGGGCTTTTCGGTTTCCGTCTGCGCCTTGGACGCGGGGGATGAGGCCTTATTGTCCGCGCCGACCCCGATCTGCCATTGGCCGCCGATGAAGACCATCGTCGAAGGCGCTGTTGTTCCGCTGCCAGACGGGTTGGCGGCGATCAAGGCGATGCCCTCCCCCCACGACCCGACCAAAATATTCCTTACAGGCTGCTGCGAGGCGTTAATCGCAGCGGAAGAGGACTTGAACGCATTGGATGCGAAGTCCGGCGATGGCGATACCGGCTCCACCTTGGCAAATGCGTCCCGTGCGCTGATCGGCGCGATGGACAGCCTGCCGCTTGCGGACAAGACCCAACTCTACCGAGCGATCGGGCAGGAGTTAAGCGAGACCATGGGCGGTTCCTCTGGCGTCTTGCTGGCGATCTTTTTCGCAGCCGCAGGGGATGCCGCTTCCTCCGGCTACACCATGCAACAGGCCCTGCAGGCCGGGCTGGAGCGGATGCAGCAGATCGGCGGCGCAAA
This sequence comes from Rhodospirillaceae bacterium, assembly GCA_002709955.1. Taxonomy (GTDB): domain Bacteria; phylum Pseudomonadota; class Alphaproteobacteria; order UBA8366; family Aestuariispiraceae; genus Pacificispira. The sequence continues at coordinate 182,668 of PAQY01000003.1, read as the reverse complement.
GCTGGGCGATCGTACCTTGGTGGATGCCTTGGCCCCCGCCCTCGCGGTCCTGCCGGTCAGCATCCAGGATGCCGCTAAGGCCGCCCGAACTGGCGCAAACCACACGGCGACGTTAACGCGGGCCAAAGCGGGTCGGGCTGCCTATGTGAACCCAGAGCATCTGGAAGGCCATAACGACCCCGGTGCCGAGGCGGTGGCTATTCTCTTCGAACATCTGGCACGATGAGGCTATGTCAACGACGTCACGAAAATGCGTGGCCCTGATTGCCCATGACCGCAAGAAGGAAGAGCTCACCCAATGGGTCGGCCTTAACGTCGGGACGCTCTCCGCCCACCGTCTGGTCGCCACGAAGACGACGGCGAGCGTCCTGCTGAAGGAATTAGACGAGGCGGCCCTCGACATAATCTCTGTCGCCAGCGGCCCAATGGGCGGGGATCAACAGATCGGTGCGATGATTGTTGAGGGCAAAATCGACGCGTTGATTTTCTTCACTGACCCGCTGTCGCCGCATCCCCATGATGTTGATGTGAAGGCCCTGACGCGCTTGGCGACCGTCTATGATATCCCGATGGCCTGCAGCAAGGCCACCGCCAATCTGATCATCGCGTCGGGCTATCTATAGCCAAACCCTGCGGCACGCCAATTTACTCTAACAATGCCCGCTAGGCTAAAGGTCGATACACTCACAGCAGTATTGGCGAATTTGTGCGGGATTCCGGCAACAAGTTATTTACCAAATAATTCCTTAATACGGCTTGTCAGGACGGACCATACCAGGGATAGGGCATTGATGTCATTGCCCTTTGCGTTGGTTGCCAGAGACTCACCGGCCATCACCCTGGCAATATTCTCACCAAACTGTGAGGTCAATCTGCCGGCAAAGTCTCTCACCAGGCCGGATCGGCCAAATTGTGCAAGGGGCCCCGTCAATTTGAAACGCACTTCAACAGAAACGCGGCTGGTTTGAGCATCCAGCGCTGAAATACTATAGGTCAACCCCCCATCTGCGGCCGTCCCGCTGACCCGGTCTGCGCCATGTCCGATCAAAGTCCCGGACTTGGTGCCGGGATCCGTCTTGCGCTGTGCTGTCCCATCGAAACTGGCCCGTATGGGTCCGAACTTGATCTGCATGTGACCGCGTATGTCATTACCATCAATTGTATCAATTTGAGCACCGGGCATGCAGGCGGCAACTTGATTTAAATCCTCGAAGAAAGCCCAGGCTTCTGATTGTGGATGCGGCAGATCAAGTGTCTGATTTAGACAGGTCCAACCTTCTGAATCCACGATCATTGCCAGCTTTGAAACAGAAAGCGTTTTGGTGCCCGGCGCATCCTGTGTCGCAACAACGGAAAAGGGTTTTGGGGCAACAATACGTGTTGCCTCCTTGGGCCTGCTTTCTTGCGTTTTCGCTGCCATTGGTTTTTGCTCAATTACAGACGCAATCGCTGTCACGATCCCTTGATATCCCGTGCAACGGCACAGATTGCCACTCAACTCCTGGCGAATCCGGTGTGTGTCAGGTTCCTCCAGGCGGCGCACGATGTCACGCGCCGTCATCAACATGCCGGGCGTACAAAATCCACATTGAAGCGCATGATTGGCGGAAAAGGCGGTGCGCAGTGCCTTCAGATCCGCATCGTCATCAAACCCTTCGACGGTTTGAATAGTGGCCCCATCGCAGGCCACTGCATAGGAGATGCAGGATCTCATAGGCTGTCCGTCGATGATAACGGTACAAGCACCACAGACACCCTGTTCACACCCCAGATGTGTTCCAGTCAATCCCAATTGGCCCCGCATAAAATCTGCTAAATGCGTGCGTGGTTCCACCTGACCTGTCACGGTTTCGCCGTTGATGGTTAGAGAGATTGATTTCATGAGGGATATACCTGCTGAATGGCGCGTTGCAGGGCAACACAATGATGGCGAAGGGAAATGGGGTTGGCATCTGGCAAGGCCTGCTGGACAACCTGATCAAGGTTTATGTCCCTGGCAGTGCCTGCTTCCGCGATGGAACGAGCCAGATCATCCAGTACAATGGGCGGTGCATCGACCGCGCCCATTACGGCGCGAGCATAGCCTCGGATTGGATCAACCACCAGAATGCCGATTGCTTCCGCGAACTCACCCTTTTTTCTGCAAATCTTGTAATATCCCCAGGCGGCTTCGTCCGACAACCGTGGGATAGTGATCTTTTCCAGGACTTCATCGTCATTCAGACTGGTGGTAAATGCCCCAAGGAAGAAATCAGGTGCCGCAATTGTTCGGCGTCCGGTTGCGCCCAGCACTGTAAATGTCGCATTCAGGGCAACGGTTGTGTTGACCCAATCCGCCGCCGGATCCGCATGGGCGAGGCTACCCCCAATTGTACCGCGATTGCGCACGGCGCGATGGGCGATGCCGCCAGCAACATGGCGCATCATCCCCTGGGTCGCATCCTCGACCAATCCATCTTCAAAATCGACATGGCAGATGGCTGCGCCATAGCTGACCGAATCCGCATCAGATTGAATGCCGCGTAACTCCTCTAACTGCCTGATGTCAAACACTGAGTTCGGACGCGCAAGGCGGAGATTCAGCATGGGACCAAGAGACTGCCCCCCCGCAATGATCTTGCCACTTCCACTCGTTTCCGACAGTTGAGAGACAGCAAGTGATAGTGAAGCGGGCTTGTTATAGTCGAAGGGAGCGGGCTTCATGAGGCTGCTCCCTTCTGTTGAGACTCCGCAGCTAAGATCGCCGATAGAATACGCTCTGGCGTTGCCGGAATCTGGGTGATTTCAACGTTGTGACCTTTCAGGGCGTCATTGATGGCGTTCACAATGGCACCGGGCGGGGCAATGGCACCACCTTCACCAACCCCTTTTATGCCATGCGCAGAATAGGGTGATAGGGTTTCTATATGCCCCAGCTTTATCCAGGGAAGGTCACTGGCCCCTGGCAAAGTATAGTCTTGCAGGGTTGATGCGAGTGGCTGACCCGCCTGATCATAGGGAGATTCCTCAAATAGGGCTGTCCCAACGCCTTGCACGGTTCCGCCTAGCACTTGCCCCTCCACAATCATCGGATTGACCATGCGTCCGCAGTCATCAACAGCGGCATAGTCCAAGATTTCAACGATACCGGTTTCCGGGTCCACTGCCACAACGGCAGCATGGCTGGCATAGGTGAAGACGCCGGTATCGACCTGTGGCTTATAACCTTCGGTGACTTCCATCCCCATCGTGTTCACATCTTCGGGCAATTGTTCGGGGCGCAGATACCAGGCACGGCCGATATCAGCAAAGCTGAGGCTGGCACCGCGCGCCCGAATCTCCCTGTCCTCAAACCGTATATCCTCGTCTTTGCATTGCAACAGATGGGCGGCAATGCGCCGGATGCGGCGCGCGAGTTCTTGAGAGGCCCGCGATACCGCACCGCCTGCCATGACCATCCCGCGAGAGGCATAAGCACCCGTCGAATAGGGTGTGGAAGCGGTGTCACCCAACGTCACCCGCACCTGATCATAGTCAATGCCCAATTCCTGTACTGCAACCTGCGACAGTGTTGTTTCAAGCCCCTGACCAATTGTGTGAATGCCCGCCCGGATTTCCAGACCGCCATCAGGTGTTAAACGCACGGTTGCTTGTTCATAGCCAGGGACAACGGGAATTCCCCAACTGGCAAAGACTTTTGTGCCGTGGGCTGATTGTTCTGTGAAGGTTGAAAACCCTACACCAATCAATCGACCATCGGCTTCCGGCGTCTTTTGGCGAGTGCGAATGGCTTGGGCATCAATCAGTTCTGATACCTGTTTCAGAGAGGCAGGATAATCGCCGCTGTCATAGTGTTTGCCGGTGACATTATTGTACGGCATCTGCTCACTTTTCACGAGATTTTCTGCCCGTACATCCATGGGGTCCCGGCCAACTTCTCTTGCAATGGCGTCCATCATTAATTCGATAGCAAAACAAACCCCAGGGCGCGCAACGCCCCGGTAGGGCGTGAAAGGTGGTTTGTTCGTGGCAACAGAAAAAGTCTTGCAGCGATAGACCTGAAAATCATACGGACCGGGCAGGTTGCCACCCGCTTGGGCCGCCTCTAGACAGGCTGTGAACGGCCAGACGGAGTAGGCTCCAACACTGACAGTGATTTCCGCATCCAACCCCAGCAGGCGTCCCCTGTTATCCGCATAGGCCGTAATCTGATAGTGATGTTCGCGTGAATTGGCTCCAGCGGTCAGGTGCTCACGACGATCTTCAACCCAGCGATGAGGACGCTTTGTTGTCATGGCCAACCAGGCGATGACGATCTCTTCTGGTTGCAGCACACATTTATAACCAAACCCACCACCAACATCAGGCGGAATGACACGTATTTGGCGCTGTTCCAGGCCCAAGGTCTCTGACAATCCGGTTCGGATCATATGAGGCACTTGGGTGGACGTATAAACGACCAGTTGGCCTGCCTGAAAATCCCAATAGGCCAGAACACCTTTTCCTTCCATTGGATGCATACATTGCCGCCCGGTTCGCAATTCACGTGTAACTTTAACAGGGGCAGTTTTAGCAAGGGTTTCAATGTCACCCTGGACGGAGGTCGTCAGAAATAAATTGTCAGACCAATCATCATGAACCAACGGCGCATCAGGCGCGCGTGCTTTCAGGCTGTCGATGACAGCAGGTAATTCTTCAATATCGACCTCAATCTCTTCTGCTAGGTCTTCGGCTGCGGCGCGGGTATCTGCAATACACGCTGCCAGGCATTCCCCAACAAATCGTACCTTGTCTGTTGCAAGGGCGGGATAGTTTGAAGCCTTAAAACCCGGTATGCTTGAGTCAGCAAAAATTGGTTTTATAGTCTTCAAATCGGCGGCGGTGACGATCAATGCTTCTTTGCCAGCAGGCTTTGAGATGGTTCGGATACGGCCGTGGGCCAGATTGCTTCGAAGGAAGGCAACTTCTTTCAGCCCCTTCATTGCCAGATCACCGACAAATTGACCCCGCCCGTGGAGATGCCGGTCGTCTTCCTTGCGCAATACGCGGGCACCAATGCCTTGATCTAGCATAAAGTATCAATCCTATTTTTGAAAAAGTGAGGATTGCCGACACCCTGCAGAAACGCACGGTGTCGGCAAAGCCCCATTATACATACCCTCAGGCCTTAACCACCGTAAGGGAAGTCCAGGTTACGTGCATTCAAGAAGGCCAGTTCTGATGTGTTGGTGTATGGCATCACCAGTTTACGGAATGACATCAGGCTATCATACACTTCCTTGCTCAATGCATCTGCTTCTGATGCTTCGACGATGACTTCACCGGCAATCTTGCCCAGGACAGCCAGCGTTTCATCATTCAGGAACTGCATTTTAACGCCATGCTCTGTCTGCAGTGTCTGATACGCTTGCGCGTTCTTAGCAACAAACTCAGACAGGACAACATTGTTGGCCATCGCATTGGCGGCCTCAACGATAGCCTTCAGGTCGTCCGAAAGGCCATCCCATGCAGCTTTGTTGATGAAGCAATCCAACACACCACAAGGTTCCATCCAACCAGGCCAGTAGCAATACTTGGCAACCTTATGCAGACCAAATGCCATGTCATTGAACGGACCAACGAAATCAGCCCCATCAATGCTGTTGGTCTGCAGGGCCTGCGGCACTTCACCCAATGGCATTTGAACCGGTGTCGCACCGACTTTTGCCAAGACTTTGGAACCCAAGCCGCCAGAACGAATCTTCATGCCCTGGTAATCTTCGATACTGTTGATTTCCTTGTTAAACCAACCAGCAGATTGAACCGATGTATTACCGCTGGGCAGGAACTTGACGCCTAATTCACCATAAACCTTGTCGGCAATTTCCTGGCCACCGCCATACAGGAACCAGGCATTCTGTTCCTGTGTTGTGATACCGAAGGGCAGCGGGGTGAAGAATTGCATCGCCGGCAGTTTTCCAGCCCAATACGGAGGATAGCCATGACCCATTTCCAGGCCACCATCAGCAACAACGTCCATGACCTGCAGCGGTGGCGCAATTTCACCAGCAGCGTACAGTTTGATCGTCAGTCGACCGCCACTCATTTTCGAAACATAATCAGCGACCAGCTTCGGTCCGGTCCACAACAGCGGTGAATTTTCCCGCCAGGTTGTTTGCATTTTCCATTCAATTCGGTTTTGCGAAATCGCGGGGGTCGCAAAGGCGGATGCAGCTGCACCCACCACGCCGACGGTGCTTGCCGTCTTGATAAAATCTCTACGCTTCATTGTGGTCTCCCTCTATCACCCTGTATGTGTCTATGAGCTTGTTTGCTCGGGAATTCTTCTGGGCAGACGTTTGCTCAGCCTCAGAAGAGCACTTCTGGCAACCATGTCGCCAACCGGGGGAAAACCCAGATGACGGCAATTGCTAGAATTTGAATAATGACAAACGGAATGACCCCCCGGTAAATGGTCGTCCCCTTTAATCCGCGGGCAACGCCCTGCAGATAGAAGATCGCAAAACCAAAAGGGGGAGTCAGATAGCTGGTTTGCAGCACGATCGCCATCGCGATACCCAGCCAAATCGGGTCCATGCCCATGATGATTAGAATCGGGGCGAAGATCGGGACAACAATGAAAATGATCTCAAATGTATCGATCAAAAAACCCAGGAGAAACATCAGCAACAGAACAAAAATTGTCGCGCCAATCACTCCACCTGGCAGATCGGATACTATTTCTTCGATGACTTCCTCCCCACCCAATCCCCGGAAAACCATCGAGAACAATGTGGCACCAATTAAAATGGCAAAGATCATATTGCTGATGACCAGGGATTTTTTTGATACATCCCAGATCGTCGACAGGGCAAACCGTCGCTTGAATACTGCCAGCAGGCAGGCACCAATTGCACCGACCGCAGCAGATTCAGTTGCCGTCGCAATGCCTGTGAGAATAGAGCCAAGCACCATCAAGATAAGGGTGACGGGGGGAACAACGGCGGCCAATATTCTGGGCAGTAGGGTTTCACGTTCTTCAGCCGTCATCACAAGAGCTGGACAGTCTGAAGGCTTCAGGAAAGCACGAAGCATGACATAAAGTATATACATGACCATCAGGATCACGCCTGGCAACAAGGCAGCGGCAAACAGATCCGTGATGGTTACGATGCTGGTGTCAAACCTGCCCATTTTCAGGTTTGCCTGTGTGTTGGCATTCTGAAGCATTATCCCGAGCATAATCAAAACTGTTGAGGGTGGGATTAACTGCGCCATTGTCCCTGATGCACAGATAATGCCGCTTGCCAGTGACTTATTGTAATTTGCGCGGATCATGGCAGGCAGGCTGATCAACCCCATTGCCAGTACAGTAGCACCAACAACGCCGGTTGATGCCGCCAGCAAGCCACCAACCAGAATAACGGAAATTCCAAGTCCGCCTGGCATCTTACCAAAGGCTTGGCCCATCGTTATCAACAGGTCTTCCGCGATCTGGGAACGCTCCAAGACGACGCCCATGAAGACGAAAAGTGGCACGGCGACAAGGGTTTCATTGGTCATCAAGTCAATCATCCGCCCCGCGACGGATGACATCATTCCCCAAACGAAGTCCCCAGAAAGCATACCCAGAAAGGCAAAGATAACGGCGGTCCCGCCCAAAGCAAAGGCGACAGGGAAGCCGCTCAATAACACAACAAACGCTGTCAAAAACAACAGCATAGCCAGGACGGCACCCATATCATCAAACATGGTTTTGGCTTTCCAGATGAGCTGGTCTCAGCGTTTCGGAATGTCCAGACAGGACGGCAATTGCGCGGATCACCATGGAAAGCCCTTGTAATGCTACCAACACGCAAAAGAGGGGAATGCAGGCTTTTAAAAGATACATGACGGGAAGGCCGCCCATTGTCGCTGATTGCTCCATAGCGAGAATGGATCGGTACACGCTTGGCCAGCCGGTTATCCCAATGGCATAGACCATCGGCCACATAAGTAGGGTCACCCCCAGAATGTGCATCACAGCCTGACAGCGCACTGACATTCGGGCATATAATACATCGACCCGCACATGTTGGTCGATTACCAACAGATACGCTGCGCCGAGAGTAAAAATTACACCGTTCAACCAAATGAAGGTCTCAGACAGCCATGGGTACCCTACGTTTAAGGCGTAGCGGAGAAGAACAACAGACGCCGCCAAGCCCACAACAAGGGGCATCAGCATTGACAGACCTTTCCCGACCATCAAATTTAATCGATCAATCGCTGACGCCAGCCGTATCAGGGTCTCCATTAACAGGTCCCCCGATCAATAGTGACGGTCGCATACAGATGCCCCTTTAACCCCATAACTACCTCTGCCCATCCTGTTGCTCGGTGGCCCTGTTTTCAGCGCTCAATTTCGAGTCAACGCATGTTTGTTATTCAGCAGTGTACTGATGGAATTTTTTCTATGTCAAGATAGATTTGTGTAATCTTGCATGGGAAATAAGGGGCTTTCCCAGTTATAAATTTCGATGCCTTCTTGCAGTGATGGAATTTAATGTCTGAAATAATGGATAAAACCCGCCTAAACCAGAATCAAAACAGCTTTAGGTGTATATGACATATACTGACTAAAAATATGTAATCTTTTGCTGGAATATGGTGCTGGAAGCCGCGTATAGTTCAGAAGAAACAGTTCAAAGAAAAATTAGGGAGAAAATTTAGTGAAAACGAAGATGAATGCGATTGCAGAAGACAATCGTGGTTCCATGCTGTTTGATCGCATGCCGCTTTGGTCACGACCAGGATATTTAGTCCGGCGCCTTCATCAGATACATCATGCGCTATTTTTTGAAGAATGTAAGGAGTTTGATATTACTCCGGTACAGTATGGCGTTTTGACGGCCCTTGGGCATACGCCTGACTTGGACCAAAACTCTTTGGGTAAGGAATTGGGTCTGGATCGCACCAATGTTGCTGACGTATTGGTGCGCCTCAGCAAGCGGGGACTTGTGGAGCGGTGCCGTAGTGAAGTTGACAAACGCATGGTACTGGCGCGGTTAACGCCAGAAGGTGCTGCGATTACCAGAGATATGCAGGCCGCCATGCAACGGGCACAGGATCGTTTGCTGGAACCACTGATGCCTCAGGAACGGAATGCTTTTATCACCACCTTGATCAGGTTGATTGATGGCAATAATCATCTTGGTCGGACAGTGTTTGATCCGAAATAAAACAGTGCGTTAGACTGGCAGCACAACGGCATTGGGGATCATCAGGTTTTCATAGACACAGATTCGTTTCTGTAACAGCAATGTGCCCGTTTCTGTGCGGCAAAACTCATCCTTGTAAAATCCGGCTTGGTGAATTGTAGAAACCGGATCGTCATGCAGCACCTGCAAAACGATGTAATTTGCGGTTGCCTCAATCACTCCATCGGCATGTTCTTTAATAACCCGTGTATTGCTGAGGTGATGACGAAGATAGCGGGGGGCGAACATGGCTGTGTTGGCAATCGCGAAGGCCCGGTCCTTCATCATGCCACGCCCTTCACAATAGACCAAGCCAACGGGAAGATTGGCATCGAAATTCTCACGCGCTGTGATACTGTAAAACCCATCTTCGGTAAAAAAATCGGGCCAATTTTGTAGGTTTCCATCGTCCAGCGCATGGCAATATCGAGCATTGAATTCCTCGATCTCCAGGCGTAGAGCGAGACGGTCCAGCGTTACTTCTGTCATTTGTTTTGTGGGTATGGATTGGATTTTGGTCACAGACATGTCCTCCTAAAGCCCCATTTCTTTGCGCCAATATTGATACATGCCCCGAATTGCGGACTCCGAAATTAAAGTATCAGATGTCCCGGTGGGCGTATCAGGGTCCAGCGCGACCAAATGATCGCCACCGGAGCTATGCTTCATGCCGTCCTGGACAAATTTAATTGCCTCGTTGTCTTCCAATCCAAGGAACCCAGCAGGGCCCATCAAGTTTCCTTGGCGCAGGCGATGCCGGGTCATTTCTTCATCATCCCCTTCATAACCGAACATCGTCCAATTCATAATCATGCTATGCGGACCTTGCGGGACGATTTGGCGAACCCCCAAGGTATTCATTTCCCGTTGCACGATTAGGTTTGGCCAAATGGTTTGCATTGTCACTGACCAGGGGGAGTCAAACTCCTCAATGAAATCCATAAAGCGCGGTTCATTCAGGCCCATACCTTCACGATAGGCCCGCATCTCTTTGCGGGTTGCTTCATCAATCTTTTTCCCATCACTTTTTGCCGAAGCCATCGTTCCGTGGCGGCCGGTCGCATCGCAGATCATTTCCGATTTGTTACCTGCCACCAACAATCCGAAAGTAACCAGAAAGGTATGCAATAGTGTAGCGTGATAAGGGTCTTTAAGGTTCTCGTGGTATAATTTCCAATTTCCTGGCAGCGTGTTGCGATAGTAGCCCAGAATTTTGAGTTTCCGACCATCAAATGTCGCATCAAAATCTGTCAGGATCTCAGGTCCCATATAGTCTTCTATTGATTCCATGCCTTCTGCAAAAGACGCAAAGACCACACCACGACGGGTGGTGACAAACAGCTTCTTTACCCCATGCTCTTCTGGTTTGAAGTCTTTGGCCATGCCGCCTTTTCCGGCAACACCGCGTCTGAATGGCACGCCGCTCAGATTACCCTCAAGATCATAGGTCCATTGGTGATAGGGACAGACGAATTCAGTTGCTTTGCCGCGTTGCTCCCGACAGAACTCCGCCGCCCGATGGGCACAGCGATTTTCAAAGACATTGATCGCACCATCCTCACCGCGAACAACAACCACCGGGGTTGGTCCGACATTGGAACGCACGAAATCGCCTGGTTCTGGAATTTCAGCTTCCAACGCGACATAGTTCCAAGTGCGGCCATGAAAGATCTTCTCAACTTCCCGTCCATAGATCGTTTCATCCGTGTAAACCCAATCTGGGATGGCCTCAGCCCCAGCATCCGGCCAGCGATAGCGATTGCTGATCGTCATTTCTTCTGACTCCTGTTCTTCCAGATCGTTCTGGCTTGGTGATCCGATCAGTAGGGAAAGATCAATCGGCTCCTGTTTGGGAATCACCTTACGTCCTAAGGAAATCGCCGACGGATTATCAAAACCGATGACAGCCGTCAGGTGACCTTTGTCATCCAGACAAAATACGGCGGGACCTTCTGAATTTGTGCCTGGGCGCAATACGGTCTCGTTATTGGATTGAGGAATACCAACGACCTGTATGCTGCCATCGAATTGATCAGACCAAAACCAGGGCAGTGCCGAATAATCTGTTGGCAAACCCGCCATGCTGCGCCCCGCGCATCGACCTTGTTCTTCTGCATTGTGCCAGGACTCCAACCGCTTGGGGCCGTCATCGCGGGCGTGTGGATATTGTGCGACATCGCCTGCAGCCCAGATATGAGCATCTGAGGTTCGGCCTTGGGCATCGACGATCACGCCATCCCGAACGGACAGACCTGCCTTTTGTGCCAATTCGATATTGGGAATTGCCCCAATCCCAACGAGCACCAGATCCGCCGCAATGGCATCCCCATTGGCCAGTTGTACAGTGTCTACATGGCCTGCGGTGCCTGACAGTTTTTCAAGCTGCACGCCCAACCGAATATCAACGCCATTGGCCGTCGCACGGCTTTCAAGAATTGTAGATGCCGCCTCTGGAAGAACCCGGGTCATGACCCGTTCTTCACGTTCCAGAATGGTAACAGTTTTGCCTAACTGCCGCGCACTGGAGGCAACTTCCAGGCCGATAAACCCAGCCCCAACAATTACGAGTGACTGGGACTTTTCCATTGCAGCCTTCAGTCGCATCGCATCATCAAGGGTTCTTAGATAGTGCACTCCCTCTAACTCTGCCCCTTCGATAGGCAGCGGGCGGACCCGCGCACCAGTTGCCAAAAGCAAGGCATCATAGGTGATTTTCGTCCCGCCGGATAAAGTCAGCGTTCTGGCCTTTCGATCGATATCATCGACGCGGGTATTGGTGATCAGGTCAATGTCCAAAGCCGCCATTCTATCTGATGCAAAAAGGGCGCATGTGTCTGCACTGGCCGCACCCGTCAGGATCGCCTTGGAAAGTGGGGGACGTTCGTAGGGCGCGCTGGTTTCATCGCCAATCATTTGAATTGTGCCGTTAAAGCCAGCGTCCCGCATCGCCTCTGCAGCGCGACCCGCCGCCTGCCCCGCGCCAACGATCACGATTCTGGAAGAGGTGGACGTTATATTTTCAGCCTTGGGCTCAGTTGTTGCCACAGTCTGACCAGGCATATCCGTATCGACATAGAGAATGTCGTCTTCAATCTTTACGGCATAAGTTGGGATATCTTTTGTGACGGGGCTGCCTTGGGCTTTGCCGGTGCGAATATCAAACAGCCCTTGATGCAATGGGCATTCAACACAACCGTCTTCGACATGACCATCCGTCAGCAAGGCAAATTGGTGGGTACAGACATTCCCAGTTGCGAAATAGTCGCCATCAAGATGAAACAGGGCAACGTTCAACCCGTTCAAAAGAACGCCAGCACAGCCCTTTTCTTGCAATTCAGAAACAGATATCGCCCTCGCCCAACTCATCTGACTTTCCCTTCCATCCTGCCAATCATTGTGGCAATTGTTTTTTATATTTAAGCAGTATACTGATCAAATAATTTTGCTGCAAGAAAGTCAATCCATCCATTAGAGATATAAATTCATCCCAAAATAAGGATTTTCAACCAAGATACCCGTTCTGTCTCGGAATGGTGACCTTTTCAGCAATTATCAGCGTTACCGCATAAAGTTAAGGCCTAGTCGATGCCTCTTTCAAACGTGGAAGTGCGTCTTGCAGATTTAGAACCTCAGCGTATTTCTGACCCATGTCGAACAGATTGGCATCATGTGGCGCGATCGCACGATCACCGACACAATTTGAAATCACTGCGGGACGGAAGCCGTAGCACATTGCATCCACGACGCTGGCCCTGACACAACCGCTTGTGACAGCACCGGCAATGGCAAGAGTCCGAACGCCACGCTCCGTCAGCCAGGGTGCCAGATTAGTGCCAAAAAAAGCAGAAGGGACATTCTTTCGAACCACCAGTTCACCAGATACAGGTGTCAGTTCTGGAACAATCTGACTGCGATGGGCATTTTCGGTAAGCGTCAGCATGCCGGGTACTTTGACCGAAAAGATATTGTGATCGCTGCCATCATCTGCATAGACAATACGGCTATGGGCAACGGGCCATCCTGCGGCTCTGGCCTCGGCTAAAAGCTTTTCTGTTTCAGCAATGGCACCTGGAATATTACCTCCCCCGAAAATTTCAGGATCTGCAAAACCATTCACTAGATCAATAATCAGCAAACCAACACCGCCGATAAAATCCATCTGGCTGCCAAAGCCCTGTCGACGATAGGGCTCCAGGGTTACAAGGTCTTCGCTCATGCTGCATTCTCCGAGACGAGCACGCCGTCTTTCACAACAATCTGGTCATCGATGCTGACGGTGCAATTGCGCAGTGGGATATCCATGTGACAGGCGGTTGTTCTGCTGCCGCCCGCCTCATTATTCGGCCCCAGCGAGAACAGGAAATTTCCGGCATAAGCACGGGCATCCATGCCAATGGTTGCTTCCCGATCATACAGGCCCAGCGTTGACCATTTCGCGCGTGGCTGCAGGCCCCAGCCAATATGGGACATGGCATACGCTTCTGGATCATTGAAGCTGGCCATGTATTCGCGCAGCAGTTCAGCATCCACGCCCCCTTCGATGCGCGTCGCGCGACCGCCTTGCATGGTGATCGTTATGGGATCACGGCAATAGGATTTCTGGGGCAACAGGATATCGCCTTGGTCAACGACAATGGTCCCGTTGCTGCCGCCCTCATTTGGAAAGGTCAGAACGAACCCACTGGGCCAGTGATCCCATCGTCCGGGCTCATCGACAAAGCCATACTCCTGGATCACGGGGAACTCCCCCAATATACACACGAGATCTGTTCCAGCGGGGGACGAGACCCGCATTTCCTTCGCGCCTTCAATCTGTTTGGCCGCATGGGCAACGCGGGCCTTGTCCTCCAGCGTTGGCACCATGCGGGCCAAAACTTCCGGTGGTTCCACAGCCAGCAGGATTTTCGTACCCGTCTTCAGGATATCCAACTGCTCGGGTGAGAACAGCAGCGTCATCAGGTCCAGAACGAGATCACTTTCCGTCAGGGCCGCAATGGCAGCGCGGTTGCCGGTCAAAGGCGTCGTACCCAGATAGGCCAGGGCATCGCGACTAAAGGCCTTTTCACCATTTACGGGCGGTAGATCCAATTGGCTGACAATCGCCCCCATGGACTGAGCAGCGATTTTCGCTGTCTGTAAGGTTTGCGGATGTGTCGCGACACTGGTCAGGATCGTAACGATCTGCCCCTTTTCCAAATTGGACAGGCGCAGAACCTCGCGCCAGGATTCTATCATCTGATGATCACTGATTGGCATTGTATCTCCTCCTCGGAAATGAGTCGTAAGACCTACGCAATGGTTGCACCCAGGAAATCACCCATGGATCGATAAAAGTCCGGTTCATCATCCCAGGGGATCATATGGCCCGCATTCGCAACGGTTGAGACCAGCATATCCGGTTTCATGGATTGCATTTCCGCCACATCCTCATCCAGAATCACGCCGCCCTTGCCAGCACGCACCAGCAGAACAGGCTGTGTCACATGGGGAATGTCAGCATGGAAATCATCGGTGTGGAATTCGTCAAAGCTTTGACGGATGGCGCGCTCGTCGCAGGTATGCAGCCACTCTGCCCGCAACAGCAATTGCTCTTCAGTCCAGGTTGCGCAGAAGGCGCGCATCGCGTCCGCATCCATGCCCTTACGCGCCGCCGCCATGCTGTCGATATACCAGGGCAGCTTGGAAGGATATTCGCGACGACCCGGCCCAGAGACGGGCGGATCAACCATAACCAAACGCTGCGGACTGGTATCGCCACGGCGCAAGGCGCGCATGCCGATGCGTGCCCCCATGGAATGTCCAACAAGGCTGTAGCGCGATAGACCCAAGGCTTTTGCAAATTCCAGCACATCGTCGGCTTGCGCATTGATGCCGTAGTCCAGACTGTCAGAGGCCTCCGATAGACCGCGCCCACGAACATCCAGAATATAGGTGTCGAAACATGCGCCGATATGTTCACCGACAAAACCCCAGGTGATGGCTGGGCTGGTGATACCCGGAATCACGATTACGGGGTCGCGGTCTTTGCGCACGCCGTCAGACCCGCCATAGCGCAGGTAATGTTGGCGTATACCATTCGCATTCACATTTGCGCCATACAGTAAGTTTGTCATCGCATTCCCCCCTTAATACGCACCAGACAGAAGCGCACCTGCACCCGGAACCCGGCGTTCCAATCCCAACTCTTTCAGCATTGCATAGGTTGTCGAAATAGCCGCCGTGATCACAGGCTTGCCCGTCATCGCCTCCACCAAGCCAACGGAAGGCAAGGATGGCATTTGGACACAGGCGGACAGGATGATTGCATCGACGTCCCCGACATTCATCTCGGAGACAATTCCGGGCAGTTTGGCAGGATCATGACGCCCCACCTCCAAATTGTCTGGGATCTCAAGGGCGCGCCAAATGGCCACCTCATATCCTTCATTTTGGATGTAATCGACGACCATTTCGGTTAGTGGCTTCATATAAGGTGCGACCAGCGCAACCCGCTTTGCCCCAATCACACCCAGGGCATCACACAGCGCCCCGGCACTGGTAACTACTGGGCACGGGCCACCATTCGATACGGTGACCTGATGCAATCGCTCAGATGATGTGCGGTGGTAGCCATGGCCCATCGACATGATTGCAACCAGGCAGGCATACCCCATGACATCCATGCGTGCATCGCTAAGCTCCAGAGCGCAGCGATCGGATTGTGCATCCATTGCGGCCAGCTCTTCCTTGCGGACCGTTTTCATGCGCATACGACTGGAATGAAAGGTGAAGCGTTCCGGTAGAATGGTCTGTCTGGCCGTCAACAGTGCCGGAATCTCAGTTTCCATGGTGGTGTTGGAACTGGGGACAATTTGTCCGATACGAAAAGATCGAGTCATAAGGAGGAGCTTTCTTAAAGTTTGAAAAGGCGCGCGGCATTGTCGCGGCACACTTTGCGGCGGGTTGCATCATCCAGCGGCGCTGTCTCAATGAAGGTGCAGGCCTCTTCGGTGCTCTCATAAGGATAGTCGATCGAGAACATGACCGCGTCCTCTCCCAATTCTCCAATCGCGCCGATCAAAGCGGGATGCGAGCAGACACCTGATGTTGTGATGACGATGTTCGATCCCAGATACTCGGACGGCTTGCGCGCCAGCTTGATACCGTGATGATAGACGGCAAAGCGACTGTCAAAGCGCCACCGCAGATAGGGCAATCCCTCACCCATATGTCCCAAGACAATCTTTATGTTGGGAAAGCGATCAAAGACCCCTCCGAATAGCAGGCGCAATGCATGGCTGGCCGTTTCTACACCCCAGCCCCAGGTCGCACCTTGCATTTCCGGATGGTCAGCAAAGCTAAACGGTTGTGTCTTTGCATCGGTCGGATGCAAATAGAAGGGGACATCCAGGGCCTGAAGCCGTTCCCAAAAAACATCGTATTGCGGGGCATCGTAATAGGTGCCACCAGTGTGGCCATTCACCAGCGCCCCCTTCAGACCCAATTGCGTTACGGCGCGCTCAAGTTCTTCCGAAGCAGCTTTTGGATCCTGCATTGGAAGAACCGCAAACCCACCCAATCGGCCCTTATGGGCGCTGATGCGATCCGCCAGAAAATCATTACTATAGCGGGCGCGTTCAATTGCGCGTGCTGTGTCCGTTTCTCCTTGAACACCAGGACCAGTTTGCGACAAAACCGTCAGCTCAATGTCATGCGCATCCATGAGTTTAAGGCGTTCATCATCAAAATCAGATAGACGCTGAGTAATTTTTTGAGCGACATCACTATCAATCAATCCCAGAAAACTCTTTGAGTATTCCTGAAATCCTGGTGTCATAAAGTGCTCTTCAAAGGCAATTTTCATAATTTTTGACATTTTTTACCCTTGTTTTCTGTCTCCATCCATACAGCATCATGGCATAGGAATTTCGATGTCGACAAGCATTTTACTCAGTATAGATCGTTTTATTTTACGGATATGGTTTTAAACTAAAATGCTGAAAGTGGGACAATTGAGGTTTCCAATTGAACCTGATTACTGCCGGGATGGTTTGCAAACGCGGGTGGTGTCATGTGTGGACGGCTCCTTTTGCGCAAGGGCTGATTTGAGCTGATTTTGATCGTTGCGGGGTGCGGTCATGTGTCCGGCCTTTTGACGCGATGCATACAGCCACTGGCCCTGATGAAGTCCGCATGCCAGGTCCCAATCAGACAATCGAGCTTTAATGCCCAGACACCACTTCGGGGTGTCCTGGTAGCGGTCCCGTTTGATCATCATCACTCACGCTAGCCCTTGCATCTCATTGCGGCTGGATCGTGCGCCGCGTGTTCTTTTCCGTTTAGTTGGCCCCATAGTTGGCCCTGTTCAGCTAGCCGAGGCTGCCTTATAGGCTTCTTCCTTTGTGAGCAGCGCCCACGCAATACGTGCGGCCTTGTTAGCGATGGCGACTGTCACAACCCGTATCGGCTTGCATTTGAGGAGGGATCTGACCCAGACGCCAGTACGTGTGTCGATGGTTGGCGCTCGTCGCGTGACAGAGGTCGCGCCAACAACAAGCAGCTTGCGTAGATAACCGTTGCCCATCTTCGATATATGCCCAAGACGATCTTTGCCACCCGACGAGTTCTGTCTGGGCACGAGGCCAAGATAGGCTGCAAACTGGCGACCGGATTTGAACACACTCGGGTCAGGCACGCTGGCGGCAAGCGCGGTCGCCGTTAGGATGCCGACGCCCGGGATTGTCTCAAGTCGCTGACTTGCCACACTCTGTTTGTGCCATGCCATCAGTCGCCGTTCGATATTTCGAGCCTCGACAGCCAGACTGTCGAGTTGAATCGCCAAAGCCAAAAGCGCGGAGCGGACAACATCCGGCAGTCCAAGGCTATCATCATCACGAAGTCGGCTAACCAGGTCGATCACCTTTCGAGGTCCCTGCGCAGTGATAATCCCAAACTCAGCAAAATGAGCGCGGATTGCATTGAGGATCATCGTACGCTGTCGCATCAGAAGGTCGCGAGAACGGTGTAGTACAAGAACACCTTGCTGCTCCTCAGTCTTTACGGCCACAAAGCGCATGTTCGGGCGCGTGACTGCCTCACAGATGGCTTCAGCATCTGCGGCATCGTTCTTTTGTCGTTTGACGTAGGGCTTCACATAGGAAGGTGGGATCAAACGTACTGTATGTCCAAGAGCTGCAATCTACCGCGCCCAGTAATGCGACGTGGCGCAAGCCTCCATGCCGATCAGGCATGGCTCGAGTTTACTCAGAAAAGTGAGAACAGCGCCACGCCGCAGCTTCTTCTGCAAAACAACGGCCCCTCGCGCGTTCACACCGTGCAACTGGAAAACCGACTTGGCGAGATCAATCCCGAGTGTTGTAATCGTCATGTGAATGGCTCCTTCCCACTGTTGGTTTCAAACAGCACCAATATGGCACATCGTGATGCCGTTTGGGTGGAGCCGTCCACACCATCAGACAAATGCGATCTCGTCTCTTGAGATAAGGTGTCTTTGAAAGTTGAAGTAGTTGGAAATGTTAGGGTGGATGGACGAGAGTTTCTGCAAACTTCGTTTGAGCCTAAACCTGGGCATGGCTCGCTCTCGTCGACGAAATGGCAATTGGAAAATCTCGACGCTATAGTTTTCCTAACGACCTCCATAGCAACCGGTAGGACCTCAGTCGATCCGTCGCAATGACCTTCGGTTGGCCATATCGTTTCACTGCTTTCTTCAAGAATGCTAATGCAGCCTTGTGGTCGCGGCGTTCCGTAACAAAGGACTCCAGCACTTCTCCTTCGTGGTCAACAGCACGCCACAGATAGTGGGTTTCTCCATTGATCCTCACTAACGCCTCATCCAGATGCCACCACCAATTTGAATATGAACGGTTTGTAACGTGACATTTCCGGATTTCACCGGCGAACATTGGCCCGAAACGGCTCCACCAATAGCGCACCGTCTCATGACAGATATCGATCCTGCGTTTATGGAGCAAGTCTTCAACATAGCGAAGTGACAGTGGATACCGAACGTGCATCATGACTGCGAGCCGGATGATCTCGGGTGACGTCTTGAAATAACGGAATGGAAGTTTTGTCATCTAAGGAGGCTATCCGGATACTCAAATTGCCTCAATCTGGTTTCTTTTGAGAAAGCTGCTTGGTGGGTGTTGGCGCACAGAGGTGCCGGTTCTGTCAATTGTTGGCGGTGATGGCACGTTGGCTGAGACGCTCACATCGGTGGAAGTGTTGCGCGCAGATGGTGTTGCAGGATTCAAGCTGAAGGTTGGCATTGATGACGTGCGTAACGACATCGAGACCTTCAAAGCGATACGATCCGCACTGGGGGATGACATCTTTCTTGCGGCGGACGCGAATATGGCATGGACCATTCCGACCGCTCTGCGTTTCGCGCGTGCAGCCGCGGAATCTGGAATCGCATATCTGGAACAACCGATCAGCGTGGACAATGCCCGCATGGCCATGCTCGCGCGACAATCGCCGGCACCGATCTCGGCAGACGAGGCTATTCACGGGCTTAATGATATCACGGCTCTTGCCCAGTTGAATGCCATCGCCGGCCTTAGCCTCAAGACAATAAAGCTTGGTGGGCTGGGTGCTATGATACGTGCGGCGACGATCGCGGATGGGTTAGGCCTGTCAGTAGGGCTGGCCATGATGATGGAATCTGGACTCGCGACCCGCGCAATGATTCATGCTGCCTGTGCGGTCCCTCAACTTGATTGGAAATTGAATCTGGGATGCGATTTTCTTGCAGACAGCCCCGTATCGGGCGATGCACTTCGGCGCGGGGGCGTTGCGCCCTGCCCCAATGGGCCTGGGCTGGGCGTAGATGTCGATGAGCGGCGGATCGCATCATTCGCGCCTTAGGGGGACTCCTAATACGGTGAGGCATACACACATTGAGATGCACAAAAATACGTATCTATTAAGCTTCCGTTTATCCAGATTCCGCCGCGCTCAATTCAAGGTGGCTGGCGCGTTCACGCATGGCGTGTTCTCCGCACACGCGGGGATGAACCGGAGGATCGCTGGCGACCGGCAGAATTCCCAGACTGGTGTCAAAGATAGATTCATGGGATCGCGCCTCAAATTTCGGTCAATTTGTCTGGTGGAAATGGACAATATGTCTCACTTTTTAATCTTGAAAAATATAACATATTGATTTTCTTCATTTTTAATTCTGGCATATAAATTGCGGTAATTCCCCCAAGCGATCGCAATGACACACGCCTGCCGTCCGACTGAACGGTTTTGTGGGTGTCGAAGCGGCAGCAAAAAGCTCCTGCGATGACGTCCTCCATGATGGTCGGGCAACGGGAATGGGAGCGAAAAATAATAGTCCGGGCACGTCCTGGTAGGGGGGAATTTAAGCATGCAGGCATCGCCCTGTTTACAGGCCATTTGCGTCCACCCAACGACGATCTTTGTTGAGCGTGGCTCCCGATTGATGGCGATCACTCTCCCAAACACAGAAACGAACCCGGTAACTTTGTCGCGTTGGTGCGGCCTGTCAAAAGCGTCATGAGTTTTGGCCGGCCAGCGCAGTTAAGGGTTTGATGGTGATGTTGACGACTTGGTCGTCCCGGTACCGATGCCAGTTTGTCAAATCGGTCGACGCTTGTGGGGCGAGTGTGTCGAAGCAAAAGGTGAAATAAAAATTTCAACCGATCCAATAATAACGATCCAAAAGGGAGGAAGCAGATGAAACATAGAAGGCAACGAAACTTGGTTTTGACCTTCATCGCGGCAGCAGCCTCGATTTTCATGTTTACTCAAAATGCCAGCGCTCAGGAATCTCAGTATTTCCCGGTCGCCAGCAGCCGCGTTGGTCCCTATTCCGCTATGGGAACGGGCTATTATGGCGCTCAAATCGACTACATGAACTATGTCAACATGAACGGCGGCGTAAATGGCGTCATGCTGACATGGCAAGAGTGTGAAACAGAGT
Source organism: Rhodospirillaceae bacterium (assembly GCA_002709955.1). Classification (GTDB taxonomy): domain Bacteria; phylum Pseudomonadota; class Alphaproteobacteria; order UBA8366; family Aestuariispiraceae; genus Pacificispira. The sequence continues at coordinate 161,521 of PAQY01000003.1, read as the reverse complement.
ATAACGCCGTTAAAACGGTTGAGTGCTATCAACGCCTGCTTGAAAAGGACGGCCAGCGGATTGTCGTGTTCGATACTTTGGGCACGCCGGGCGCTTATGCCGTTATCAACCGTATGGCTGAGGATCAGGTTGTCCTGGCCCAATACGGGTATGGACGCACCGATGCCGCCGATGGCCGGGTATGGCCCTGGGTGTTTAACGCCGCCAGTCACTATTGGTCGCAGATTGCGGTGAAAATGAAGTTCATGGCCGAACAGGAAGGCGGTATCGACAAGATGAAGGGCAAGAAGATCGTGCACCTTCACATTGACTCCGCCTATGGCCGTGAGCCCCTGCCAGCGATGCGAAAGATCGCTGAGGACTGGGGGGTGACACTCGTCGAAATCTCGATCCCACCACCGGGCCTGGAGCAGCAATCTCAATGGCTGCAGATCCGACGGGAAAATCCAGACTGGGTCACTTTCTGGGGTGCCGGTTCCGGTATGAACTCCACCGCAATGACTAACGCAGCCCGGGTCGGTTTCCCACGGGAACGCATGATCTATGTCACCTTCGGTGCGGCTGAAGAAGACATGTATCCTGCCGGGGATGCTGCAAAAGGCACCTATGCTATGGCCAATGCCTTGCCAGGGGATCAATACCCCTTGGTGCAACGGATCAAAGAACAGGTCTATGGCAGCGGCAAGGGGAACCTGGCGGATGAAAAGCGTGTCGGGTCCGTGTATTGGAACCGGGGCCTTGGCGCTGCCGTTATGTGGGTAGAAGCACTGCGCATCGCCCAGGAAATGCACAATAAGGTCGGTAAGGCCGTAACAGGTGCAGAATTCAGGGATGGATACGAAGCCCTGAACATGACGGAAGAACGCCTGGGTGAAATCGGCGTGAAAGGCATGGTCGCGCCGTTCGCCATTTCGTGTGCAAACCACGAGGGTGCGGGCAAGTTCGCCATGATGCAATGGGATGGCACCAAGTTCGTGCAGGTCACGGACTGGGAGGCACCCCTGGATCCCGGTTTCATTCGTAAGTTGGTGGAGGAATCCGCCGCCAAGTTTGCGAGTGAAAACAACATTACACCCAAACAGTGTTCGTAGGGACCAAAGCTGACTAGGCCAGGTGGGGAGTTTGAATTCGGTATATCAGTGTGACCGTTTTCACGTCTCCCCCCTGGTTATTTTCGGCGGCCTGCAAGCCGTACTGAGATCAGGCCCGCACTAAACAGCCGCGACATTCAGCCCGCGAAAATCAGATGGTGGAAGTAATATGACCGAAACATCAGGCAACATACTGGAAATCGATGGTATTGAAGTTGTTTACGACAACGTCATCGCTGCAGTGCATGACGTATCCCTGAGCGTGCCACGCGGTAAGATCGTTGCCTTGCTGGGCGGAAACGGCGCGGGCAAGAGCACAACCCTGAAAGCCGTTTCTACCATGTTGGCGTCAGAACGGGGCAAGGTGACACGCGGCACGATCACCTATGATGGGATGCCTGTGAAAAACCAGGACCCTGCCGTAATGGTTGGTCTTGGCATGGTTCAGGTTCTGGAGGGGCGGCGCTGCTTCGGTCATTTAACGGTCGAGGAAAACATCATCGCAGGCGCCTATTCCAGAAAGCTCTCCAAGAGTGAGCTCAAGAATGAGCTGGAAAAGATTTACAATTATTTCAAGCGACTGAAGGAACGGCGCAAAAGCCAGGCTGGATTCACGTCGGGGGGGGAACAGCAAATGATCGCTGTTGCCCGGGCGATGATGGCAAAGCCAAAGATGCTGTTGCTGGACGAACCTTCCATGGGGTTGGCCCCCCAACTGGTTGAAGAGATTTTCAATATTGTTCGGGAATTGAACGTCAAAGAAGGCGTTAGCATCCTTCTGGCCGAGCAAAATACCAACATTGCGCTGAGAAATGCGAACTACGGATACATCATCGAGACCGGCCATGTGATGCTTCACGGGCCGGCTCAGGATCTTTTGAGCGACCCCAAGGTGAAGGAACTTTATCTGGGAATCTCAAAAGAAGGCAGAAAGAACTTCCGTGATGTGCTGAGAGCGGAAAATTAACAATCGTAGGGGGCTGTGTTTTGCCAGGACCGAAACAGGGATTAGCTAGAGGGCTGATATGACCGAAAAAAGACGATTTCCCATTGGTGACTCCATTCTGGAGCTGAGCAATATCTCGCTAAGTTTTGGCGGTGTCAAAGCAATCACCGACACATCGTTCAAAGTCCGGACGCATGAGATACGGGCCATTATCGGTCCCAATGGTGCTGGCAAGAGCTCACTGCTGAACTGTATCAATGGGATATACAAGCCACAGGAAGGCACCATCACCTTCAAGGGAGAGGTGCTCTCGAAGATCAATCCGAATTTCATCGCGCGAAAAGGGATATCAAGGACGTTCCAGAATCTTGCATTGTTTAAGAGAATGTCGGTCCTGGACAACATTCTGGTGGGGCGTCGCCTGCATGAAACGGCCAGTTTCATTGAGGTCGCCCTTCAGCTTCCCAAGGCGAAGCGGGAAGAGAAGCAGAATCGCGAAAAAAGCGAAGAAATCATCGAGTTTCTGGAGATCCAGGGCATCCGGGATACGCTGGTTGGGAAACTGCCCTATGGATTGCAGAAGAAGGTCGAACTGGGGCGTGCTCTGGCAACCGGGGCGGAAGTCTTGCTGCTGGACGAGCCAATGGCCGGTATGAATGTTGAGGAGAAGCGGGAAATGTGCCGCTTTATTCTCAAAGTAAACGACGAACTTGGCACCACAATGATCCTTATCGAACATGATATGGGCGTGGTGATGGACATTTCCGACAGCGTGGTCGTGCTGGATTATGGCAAGATCATTGCGGACGGTCCACCCGACGAAGTCAGATCCAATCAGAATGTCATCGACGCATATCTGGGGGTGGCCCATGACTGAATTCTTATTCTTTATCGAAGTCGTTGTCGGCGGGCTGCTGGCAGGGACTATGTATTCGCTGGTCGCGCTGGGTTTTGTGCTGATCTACAAGGCTTCTTCCACGTTCAATTTTGCCCAGGGTGCCATGGTGTTTTTCGCCGTGCTGGCCTTTGTTGGCCTGATGGAGCTTGGGCTTCCTTTCGTCCTGGCATTTTTCGCCACGGTCTTCCTGATGTTCCTTGTCGGCTATTTCACGGAACGACTCGTCCTGAAGCCGCTTATGAATCAAAGCGAAGATACCATGCTGATGGCCACCATTGGCCTTGGCTTCGTGCTGGAGGGCCTTGCCCAGGCAGCCTGGGGCGTGGAGGTGCGACGCCTGGACCTTGGTATTGGCGACTTCCCCATTCCCTGGATCGCCGACAGTACGGGGCTGTTTATCAGTGCGCTGGATCTGACGGCGGGTACTGTTTCCATCTCGATGATTATCGGCCTCTCAATCCTGTTTAAATACACCAAGATGGGCCTTGGGCTCAGGGCGGTTGCGGATGATGCGGGCGCGGCCAGTTCTATCGGCATTCCCTTGAAAAGCATCATGCTGATGGTGTGGACGACGGCGGGTATTGTTGCCTTGATCGCGGGCATGATGTGGGGTGCCCGGGCGGGCGTCCAGTTCGCCCTGGTTGACCTTGCGCTGAAGGCGCTGCCCGTCCTGATCATCGGCGGTTTTTCTTCGATCCCAGGTGCCATCGTTGGTGGCCTGATTATCGGCGCGACGGAAAAGGTTCTTGAAGTCTATATCGGTCCGTTCTTCGGCGGTGCCATCGAAGGCTGGGCACCATATGTGCTGGCGATCTTCTTCCTGCTGTACAGGCCCGAAGGACTGTTTGGCGAGAAAATCATTCGACGGGTATAGGGAGGAAGTATCAGATGCGTACACAACCGGTTTTCATGACATTCAAGAAAGACGACATCATTAATTTTGTCGTCCTGATGACGCTGGCCTTTATCATCATTCCAATGACGGTAAAGACGGATTATTGGTACACGTCGATCCTGATCCCCTGGTTGTGTCTGTCGCTCGCAGCGATCGGCCAACAGATTGTCATGGGCTATACTGGACAATTGGCGCTTGGGGCGGCCGGATTTATGGCTGCTGGGGCGTTTGCATGCTTCAATCTGGTCCTGCGGGTGCCTGACTTGCCATTCGTTGGGGCACTGGCCCTGTCCGGTCTGATCGCGGCGGCGTTCGGGATCTTGTTTGGACTGCCCAGCTTAAGGGTTCGGGGCATCTATCTTATGGTCGCGACCCTGGCGTCTCAGTTCTTTATTATCTGGATGATCGACAAGTTCGGCTGGTTCAAGAATTACGATACATCAGGAATCATAACGACCCAGGACATTGTGATCTTCGGCAAATCTTTGACCTCACCGATGGAAATGTTTTTTGTGCTTGTTGTTATCGTGACTGTGCTGACCCTGTTGGCCATGAATATGGCGCGCGGCAGCACCGGTCGCAGATGGATGGCCGTGCGCGACATGGATATTGCGGCGGAATCCATGGGGATCTCTCTGTTGCGAACCAAGTTGCAGGCATTTGCGATCAGCGCTTTCTATTGCGGTGTCGCGGGGGCGCTGTTCGCATTCACCTATTTGAAATCCCTGGAACCTGTGGCTTTTGACATCAAGCTGTCGTTCAAAATCCTGTTCATGGTCATTCTGGGGGGGCTGGGCACGATCAATGGTGCTTTCATTGGTGCGGCCTTTATTCTTCTCTTTCCGGTGGTGCTCAATACGGTTGGCAACAATGTCTTCCATGGCTCTATTGACGCAACGATCATTTCAGCAACCGAACAGGTCGTGTTCGGCGTTCTGATCATTGTCTTCATGATCTACGAACCCCTTGGAATGGCGAAATTGTGGGACAGTATCAAACAGCGGCTCTTTGGAAGAAATTCGAAAGAATCCGAGGCACCTGTCGATCAGGCGGATGTGGGAAAACAAGGGAGTTGATCAAAAGCGGCTATCTGAATCTTTCACTATTATAGGCTTTGACGGCAACCATAGCACGGCGCATTCTGAACGATGAAATAGATCGGGCATAGAGCCGGTTGTGCCTGAATGGCCTTCTGGTTCTTATCAGCCCGCATAAGGCAGGGCCGTCTGACTTCTGATATCTTGTTTCTTTCGGAATTCAGACAGTTTTATGCTATAAAAAAGCATTGATAAGGGGAAACATCGATATGCCGGATAACCCTGAATTCTATGCGTCGGAGGATATGGAAAAGGCGCGCCGCAGTCTTGCCCATGGCGAGGGTGGACCAGAATTCGGGCCGTGGCTGACGAAGGCTGCAATCTTGATCGTCGACGATGAACCCGGTATGCGCAACTTTCTGATGCGCACGCTGGGCCCACGCTGTAAGACCATCGAAACCGCCTCCAATACCAAAGAGGCTGAAGCCAAGCTGGACGACCATCATTTTGATATCATTATCCTGGACAACATCATGCCAGGACAGTCTGGGGTCGAATGGTTGGCCGCTCAACGGTCGGTGGGGTTCTTTGGGGACGCCATTCTGATGACCGCCTATGCCGATCTTGAAACGGCAATTCGGGCATTGCGGGCGGGGGCAGCGGATTTTGTCCTTAAGCCGTTTCGGTCCAATCAAATTCTAAATGCCGTGGCGCGCTGTCTGGATCGCATTCGCTTACAGCGAGAGAATTACGTTCTGCGTCACGAATTGCAATCTGCATCGGATGTGCGGTGCTGTGACCGCCTTGTCGGCGAGTCCAAGGTTATGGGGCAGGTACGTGATACGATTGAGCGCGTCGCCCCATTGCCGACATCGGTTTTGTTCACGGGCCAGTCCGGAACTGGGAAGGAGATTGCGGCACGGGCGCTTCATGCACTTTCTGATCGTCAGGACAAACCATTCGTTCCAGTCAACTGTGCCGCCATCCCCGCCGATATGATCGAAAGTGAGTTGTTCGGCCATGTCAAAGGCGCGTTCACCGGGGCCCAGGCCAGTCGGGACGGGCTGATGCTGCATGCTCAGGGGGGCACGCTGTTTCTGGATGAAATTGGGGAACTTCCCCCGGCGCTTCAAGGTAAGTTGTTGCGGGTGCTGGAAGACAAGCGTGTGCGCCCTGTCGGTGCAGAGCGAGAGCGCCCTGTTGATGTGCGGTTCGTTTTTGCCACAAATGCAAATCTTGGGGAATTGGTTAAGGCCGGGCAGTTTCGGGCCGACCTGTATTTTCGAATCAATGTGATACAGCTTCATCTGCCACCGCTTAAAGACCGTGGTGAGGATGTTTATGAACTCGCCCAACTTTTGATGCAGCGCCTGTCACAACAATTGGGCATGCCGCCGATCCCGATTTGCGAACGGACACGCAGCAAGCTTGCCCGCTATGACTGGCCAGGCAATGTTCGTGAATTACGTAATGTTGTCGAACGATCCCTCATCCTGGGGCGGTTCCCCGACCAGTTTGGGACCGAGGTCGTGTCGGAAACTGCGGCAGATAGCAGCCTGGCGGAAGTAGAACGCCGCCACGTTCTGTCAGTTCTGCAAACAGTCGATGGCAATCGTGAGGAAGCCGCGCGTCTGCTGGGCATATCCCGCAAGACGATTGATCGCAGATGTGCGGACTGGGATGCATAATACGACGGCCCGTATAAAAACGCGACAGGGGGGACGCTCAGTCCGTGTTCGACTGCTGGCAATCGCGTTGCTGCCGACCCTCGTAATTCTGCCAATCCTTCTTATCATCACGATTGTTCGGTGGAGTGATCGCTTAGATTCAACCCTGATTTCCAAGGTAAACGGCGATCTGACGATTGCACATCAATATCTATCGCGCATTCTTGAAACAACAGAGGATCGACTTCAGGCGACGGGGGATTCTGCGCGGTTTCAAGAGATCATTAATCGAGGCTATGGCATTGATGAATTTCTGGATGCAAGCCGGATCAGTCAGAATTTGGACTTCTTGTATGTATCGGATGAGGCGGGACAGGTTCTTTTTGTATCGCCGCGGATTCCCAATCTTGAAAGACGCACGGATTGGCCGATCATCCAGTCAGCGATCGTGGGCAGGGCGGATACGGCAATCGATCTGTATTCAAATGCGGAACTGTCCCAAATTTCCCAGGATTTGGCAGCAAGGTCGAATCTTGAACTTGTGCCCACGCCAAATGCCATACAGACCGACCGAAAGGCAGAAACACGCGGAATGGTCATTCATTCTGCGGCACCGGTACGCATCAGCGACGGACGCAAGGGGGTGTTGGTTGGTGGGATCCTGCTGAATCAGAATTTGGTTTTCATCGATACCATCAATGATCTGGTCTATCAGAAGGAAAGCCTGCCCGAAGGGAGCCAGGGGACGGCCACCCTGTTCCTGGAAGATGTCCGTATCAGTACGAATGTACGGTTGTTTGAGGGGCGGCGCGCCTTGGGCACACGGGTGTCCGCCGTGGTGCGTTCTGCGGTGCTTGATGAAGGAGAAACCTGGCTGAACAGCGCCTTTGTTGTGAACGATTGGTATATTTCTGCATACGAACCTATCGTGGACAGCTTTGGCCAGCGTATTGGAATGCTGTATGTCGGCTTTCTGGAAACCCCGTTCACGGATGCGAAACACGAGACACTGTGGACGATAGCCCTCGCGTTTTTTGGCATCACTTTAGTAACCATCCCGATCTTCCTTCGTTGGGCCAGGGGTATCTTCAAACCCCTGGAGCGGATGACTGCAACAATTGGGGAAGTGGAAGGCGGGGATATGAGCGCGCGGACCGGTATCATTGCTGCCAATGATGAAATCGGCCGCGTGGCAGCGCATCTGGATGATTTACTGGAGCGATTGCAGACCCGGGACCGACAGCTTCGCGATTGGAACGAGGATCTGAACAAACGGGTTGATGAACGCACACGCGAACTCAAGCAGGCGAACCTGCAGCTGGAAGCGACGACAAAACAATTGATCATGTCCGAAAAACTAGCCGCAATCGGGGAAATTACAGCGGGCGTCGCCCATGAAATCAATAATCCTATCGCGGTGATGCAGGGAAACCTGGATGTCTTGCGCAGCACGATTGGTGACAGGGCTGAATCGGTTGCCACCGAATTGAAGCTGTTGGATGAACAGATTCACCGCATAAACATCATCGTCACCAAACTGCTTCAATTTGCAAAACCTGAGGAATATGCGGATTTCGTGACGAGCCACAAGCCACAGGATGTCGTTTCTGATTGTCTTCCTTTGGTAAAACATCTTCTCCAGAAGGTCGATATATCTATCGAGCGCGAAGATGCGGCGAACCGAGAGATCGCGATGAACCGTACCGAATTACAGCAGGTTCTGATCAATTTGCTGGTCAACGCCATTCATGCGATGCCCGATGGCGGCCGCCTGACCGTGCGGACATTCGACAGCGATATTGAACAACGGCGTGGCATTTTGATTGAGGTCACGGATACAGGTGTCGGGATGTCGGCGGAGGTCCTGAAGAAAGTGTTTGATCCGTTCTTCACCACAAAGCGTGATGGCGGGACCGGTCTGGGCCTGTCGATCACGCAAACGCTGATCGAACGACAATACGGTAGGATTTCCGTCGAAAGTAAACTGGGCATCGGGACGACATTCTCCATCTGGTTGCCGGAGGCCGCATAAAAATATTGTTCGATCAACAGTCCGTTTGGCGCGAATTGGTGAAGATTTGTCTTCATCGGTAAGATGCTGACGATGCTGTGTGATACGGTAACTCTTTGTTTCAGTGTATGGGTAGGAATAGGTTCAAAAAATGGATATCCGCCAGTTGCAATATCTTGTCGCATTGGTTCACGAGCGGCATTTCACGCGGGCGGCGGAGGTTTGCCGGGTTACGCAACCGACCCTGTCTGGACGAATCCGACAGTTGGAGCAGGAGCTTGGCGTTGCCATCGTGAAACGCGGCCAGCGGTTCGAAGGTCTTACGCCAGAGGGCGAGCGCATCTTGAAATGGGCGCATGCAATTCTTGAAAACCAGTCGGCGATGAACCAGGAACTGGCGGCCATGAAGGGCGAACTGGCAGGGCGCGTCGCATTGGGTGTGATCCCATCAGCCTTGCCATCGGTATCGATTCTGACGGAGGCGGTGCAGCGTCGCTTCCCCAAGATCACATTTTCAATCCTGTCCCAAACATCCCGTGAAATTCTGCGTAATGTTGATGATTTCTCCATCGATGCGGGGGTCAGTTATCTTAAGAACGAACCGATTGGGCGTGTGCTGAGCGCGCCTCTGTATTTTGAACGGTTCCGCCTTTTTGTGCGCCAGGACCATCCGCTTGCGGCAAGGAAAACCGTTTCCTGGGTAGACGCGGCTACCCATCCTTTGGCGTTGCTGACACCGGATATGCAGAACAGACGGATCGTGGATGGCGTTTTCAGCAGCCTGGATTGCCGCCCGGTCGTGGACATAGAATCGAATTCGGTTGTCAGCCTTTATTCCCATATCCGCACACATGGCATCGCCAGCATCCTGCCGGAACATTTCCTGCTGGTGCTGGACAAGGCCGATAGTATCCGCACCATTCCGCTGGTAGAGCCCGTGGTCGAACATGAGATTGGTCTTGTCGCGTATGACCGCGATCCACCGCCGCCCGTTGTCGCCTCGCTTTTTGAGGTCGCGCGCAGCTTTGCCCTTCCAGATATTTTTGCAAATCGATTGTCTTAGATCTGATTTGCTGCGGTGCAGCATCGGCATTGCCAATAGGCCTATCGAAAGAACCAATTTGCGTCGCGAGGGCACGCCAAGGTACTGGTGACGCAACTGGAACGTCCGATGGACCGGAGACGCCCGATGCCAACTGTACCACCCCTGGATATTGACGCCACTGTTGTCGATATTTGTCGGCAGCATGCGAATGCACCCGCCGATTTGATTGAAATTTTGCACGATCTGCAGGAACAGATCGGCCATGTGCCGCAATCTGCCTTGCCCACAATTGCGACCGCGCTGAACCTGTCGCGCGCGGAAGTGCATGGCGTTGTTAGCTTCTATCACGACTTCCGTGAAAAGCCTGCGGGTGCGGTCACGGTCAAGATTTGTCGGGCTGAAGCCTGTCAGTCGATGGGCGCATTACCCCTGATAGAGCGAATTTGCGCCCGTCATGGGGTGCAGCTTGGCGGTACAAGCGCGGATGGCCGTATCACAGTGGAAGCGGTTTATTGCCTGGGTAATTGCGCGCTGTCACCTGCCGCGCTGGTCAATGACAAGCCCGTTGGTCGCATCAACGATGAACGCCTGAATGCTGCAATCCGCGGGGCCATGTCATGACGATCACTGTTTATGTGCCCTGTGATTCTGCAGCGCTGTCTGTCGGCGCGGACGATGTTGCTGCTGCGATCCATGAACAAGCGGATATGCGGGGGTTGGACATTCAAATAATCCGCAATGGGTCGCGGGGCATGTGTTGGCTGGAGCCTTTGGTAGAAGTCCTGCATGATGGCGTGCGCTATGCCTATGGGCCGGTGACGGGCGCTGATGTGCCAGGGCTGTTTGATGCGGGTTTCCTTCAGGCTGGCCGTCATGATTTAGCATTAGGCCCGACTGACGCCCTTGACTGGCTGGCAAACCAGGAGCGATTGACATTCGCCCGTGTCGGCGTGATCGATCCGTTGAATCTTGCTGATTATCAGGAGCATGGCGGCCTGGTCGGTCTGCATCGTGCCATTGCGATGCAGCGGTCGGAGATTGTTGCAGAAGTCACCGATTCCGGCCTGCGCGGTCGCGGGGGGGCAGGTTTCCCGACCGGCATTAAGTGGAAGACCGTATCGGACCTGCCAGACGGGCAGAAGTATATCTGTTGTAATGCGGATGAAGGGGATTCCGGCACCTTCGCAGACAGAATGCTTATGGAAGGTGATCCATTCTGCCTGTTGGAGGGCATGGCGATCGCGGGCCTCGCGGTCGGGGCATCGGAAGGCTATGTCTACATCCGATCAGAATATCCGCATGCCATCGCGACGATGAAGCAGGCGATTCGAATTTGGGAAGACGCTGGATTGCTGGGCCCAGATGTTGCCGGATCCGGTCGACCCTTTCGGATAAAGGTTCGGCGGGGGGCTGGCGCGTATATCTGTGGCGAAGAATCTTCGATGCTGGAAAGCATGGAAGGTAAGCGCGGTACGGTGCGGTCAAAGCCACCTATTCCTGCTGTCGCCGGCCTGTTTGGCATGCCGACGGTTGTGAACAACGTGCTGTCATTGGCCACTGTGCCCGTTATTCTGGCCAAAGACGCGTCCTTTTACAAAGAATATGGCATGGGACGTTCCCTGGGGACACAGGCCTTCCAGATTGCAGGGAATGTGAAACGCGGTGGGTTGGTCGAAAAAGCCTTCGGGGTCAGCCTACGGGAACTGATCGAAGATTTTGGCGGCGGCACGGCAAGCGGTCGACCCTTTCGGTCGGCACAGTTGGGCGGGCCATTGGGGGCTTATATCGGCGAAGAGCACCTTGATCTGCCAATGGATTATGAAGGCCTGGCGGCAAACTCTGCAATGTTGGGTCATGGTGGTATCGTTGTATTCGACGACACTGTGGACATGGCGGAAATGGCGCGTTTCGCCTTTGAGTTCTGTCAGATCGAAAGTTGCGGGAAATGCACCCCCTGTAGGATCGGCGCGGTTCGCGGCAAAGAATCGATTGAGAAAATACTGCGTGGCGAAGAGGTCGCTCGCAATATCGCACTGGTGGAAGACCTGTGCGAGGTGATGACTGACGGATCCTTATGCGCCATGGGCGGGTTGACCCCGATGCCGGTGCTCAGTGCGATCCGCCTTTTCCCAGAAGATTTTGACCGCACCCCTGCAGCAGCAGCGGCGGAATAGACGGATTGGAGATGACCGATGGCACTTCTTGTAGAACCTGATTTCGGCACGCCCAAGCGGGAGACTGAAAAAACGGTAACCGTTCAGATCAACGGTCGCACCATTACGGTGCCGGAAGGCACATCGGTGATGCGCGCGGCCAGCGAACTGGGTCAGGATATCCCAAAATTATGTGCTACCGATATGGTAAACGCATGGGGATCCTGCCGGATGTGCCTGGTAGAGATCGACGGTGTGCGTGGCACGCCCGCATCCTGCACCACACCAGTACGCGAGGGGATGAGTGTGCGCACCCAGACACCCCGATTGGAGAAGATTCGCCGTGGTGTGATGGAGCTGTATATATCGGACCATCCGCTGGATTGTCTGACCTGTGCGGCCAATGGTGACTGTGAATTGCAGGACACGGCCGGTGAAGTGGGCTTGCGGGATGTCCGATATGGCTTTCAGGGGGAAAAGCATTTCGCTGAAGCCGCCGAGCCAAAGGACGAGTCCAACCCCTATTTCCACTTCGATTCATCGAAATGCATTGTCTGTTCACGCTGTGTCAGGGCCTGCGAAGAAGTTCAAGGCACCTTTGCACTGACGATCCAGGGGCGTGGGTTTGATTCCAAGGTTTCAGCCGGTACGGCATCGGATAACTTCTTTGGCTCCGAATGCGTTTCCTGTGGTGCCTGCGTTCAGGCCTGCCCGACTGCGACCCTGATGGAAAAGTCGGTCTATGACCATGGTGTACCAAATCGGTCGGTGCTGACCACCTGTGCCTATTGCGGCGTCGGCTGTTCTTTTAAGGCAGAGATGCAGGGCGATCAGGTCGTTCGTATGGTTCCCTATAAGGATGGTGGCGCGAATGAGGGCCATTCCTGCGTCAAAGGCCGCTTCGCCTGGGGGTATGCGACCCATAAGGACCGCATTACAACCCCAATGGTGCGCGACAAGATCACTGATCCCTGGCGCAAGGTCTCCTGGGATGAGGCGATTGCCTTTGCTGCAGACCGGTTCAAATCGATTCAGCAGAAATATGGTAATGGTTCAATCGGCGGCATCACATCATCCCGCTGCACGAATGAAGAAGTCTTTGTCGTCCAGAAAATGATCCGCGCGGCCTTTGGCAATAACAATGTCGATACCTGCGCACGGGTCTGCCATTCGCCAACGGGTTATGGGTTGAAGACCACCTTTGGCACATCGGCCGGGACGCAAAACTTCAAGTCGGTTGAAAAGGCAGATGTCATTCTGGTGATCGGTGCCAATCCGACAGACGGTCATCCGGTATTTGCATCCCGCATGAAGAAGCGGCTGCGCGCCGGGGCAAAGCTGATCGTGGCGGATCCACGGAAGATCGATCTGGTGCGGTCGCCCCATGTGTCCGCCAGCCACCATATTCAATTGCGCCCTGGCACCAATGTCGCCTTGATGAATGCCCTGGCGCATGTCGTGGTAACGGAAGGCCTGGTGGATGAAGAATTCGTCGCCGAACGCTGTGAGGAGGCGGATTTTGCCCGCTGGCGCGCCTTTGTTGCGGAGGCACGAAATGCACCGGAAGCCCTGTCTGAAAAAATTGGCGTCGATCCGCAAACCATCCGTGAAGCCGCGCGGCTGTACGCCACCGGCAAGAATGGGGCGATCTATTATGGGCTGGGCGTGACGGAACACAGCCAGGGATCCACAATGGTTATGGCCATGGCGAATCTGGCCATGGCAACGGGTAATATCGGGCGCGAAGGCGTCGGTGTGAATCCGTTGCGTGGTCAGAACAATGTGCAGGGTTCGTGCGATATGGGGTCCTTCCCGCATGAGCTTCCCGGCTATCGGCACGTTGCCGACGCTGTGGCGCGCGGCACATTTGAGGCGGATTGGGATGTCACGCTTTCACCGGAACCGGGTCTGCGCATACCAAACATGTTTGCCGCAGCGCTTGATGGCAGTTTCCGTGGCTTGTTCGTACAGGGGGAGGATATCGCGCAATCCGACCCGAATACACACCATGTGACGGCGGCTTTGGAATCGATGGAGTGTATCGTCGTACAGGACCTGTTCCTGAATGAAACGGCGGCCTTTGCCCAGGTATTCCTGCCCGGCACATCCTTTCTGGAAAAGGACGGCACCTTCACCAACGCTGAACGTCGCATCAATCGTGTGCGCCCCGTGATGACGGAGCAAAGCGGACTTTCGGAATGGGAAGTTGTCGCCCGTCTCTCACGGGCAATGGGCTATGATATGCACTATAGCTCTTCAAGTGAGATCATGGATGAAATCGCCCGGCTGACGCCCACATTCTCCGGTGTCAGTTTTGCCCGGCTGGATCGGGATGGTTCCTTGCAATGGCCGGTCAACGACAAGGCACCAAACGGCACCCCGACCATGCATGTTGCAGGCTTCGTTCGGGGCAAGGGACGATTCATGATTACCGAATATGTGCCGACAGAGGAGCGGACCAACCGAAGCTTCCCGTTAATCCTGACAACGGGTCGGATCCTCAGCCAGTATAATGTTGGCGCACAGACCCGCCGCACGGAAAACTCCCGATGGCACGAAACGGATGTGTTGGAAATCCACCCCTTTGATGCTGAAGAACGGGGGATTGCCGATGGCGACAGGGTTTCCATCCAAAGCCGCAAAGGCGCTGTGTCCCTGCCGGCACAGATTTCAGAAAGGATGCCGCAGGGGGTTGTCTATACGACATTCCATCACCCGGTTTCCGGTGCCAATGTCATCACGACAGAATTTTCGGATTGGGCCACGAACTGCCCGGAATATAAAGTCACGGCTGTACAGATTGTTCGGTCGAACCAGCCTTCGGACTGGCAGGTGGCGTATGAAGAGATCAAGCGCACCAATTATCGCACTGAATCGGAGCCAGCGGAATGAGTGACGACATTGAGGAACTGATCCGCATGGCAAATCAGATTGCTACCTTTTTCCAGGCCTATCCGGAAGAAGAGGCGGTGAACGGAACGGCTGAGCATATTCGTGATTTCTGGACCAGCGCGATGCGTGCAAGGCTGGACCGCTATGTGGCTGATAATGGCACTGGGCTGCACCCGCTGGTGACGCGGGCGATGGGCCATTTGCAGCAGGCTGCGTGACCTGATGGGGGGAAAACGCGCCATGGCGACCGTGCTGGCGGATGATGAGTCTGCACCCCTGCCAGACACCCGCGTGACTGTTGTCCCAATGGCGTGGCGCGGCGCGATGTTGCCTGCTAGCCCCCGCGATGTGCCGGAGGAGGTTGCTGTTGCATTAACCTATAATGGCAGTACCCAGGCCGTGATGATGGCAACGCCTGCGGATCTGGAGGATTTTGCGGTCGGGTTCAGCCTGACGGAGCGCATTGTCCAGTCCGTTGACGATATAGAGTCACTTGAGATCCTGTCGCTTGATGGGGGAATTGAAGCCAGGATGTGGATTGCCGACCAGTGCAGCAGGAAACTTTCCAAACGACGGCGCATGATGGCCGGGCCGACCGGCTGTGGTCTGTGTGGCATTGAAAGCCTTGGGGAAGCCTTGCCGGTGGTGCCGGTGGTTGCCAGTGATGCACGCTTTAGTCCGGACCAGTTGATGACGGCACTGGCGGCATTGACGGAGTCTCAGGCCTTGCATCGCGCGACGCGCGCTGTGCATGCGGCGGGCTTTTGGCAACCGGGTTCCGGCATGGTCACTGCACGGGAAGATCTTGGTCGGCACAATGCCATGGATAAACTGGTCGGCGCGCTGGCGCGAAATGGCGTGGCGGCCAGCAATGGCATCGCCGTGATTACCAGCCGCGTTTCCGTCGAAATTGTCCAGAAGGCCGCGACGCTTGGCGTCCCAGTCCTGATGGCAGTTTCCGCACCAACCTCCCTGGCCTTGCGCACGGCGCAACAGGCCGGAATTACCATCATCGCGATCGCACGCACCGATGGGTTCGAAATTTTCACCCGACCAGACCGGGTATGCGGTATGGGCTGACTCTTAATCATCCATAGGGATAGGATTTTTAAGAGAAAGCGCTAATGTTGATCTTCCTATTTTTAACAGGCTTCCTGCTTAGAAGAGTCAAATTTCATTAGATGCGCCCCTAAACGGTCAATAGAAATGGCGAGCAACTTACCCAAAACCAGAATGGGGCAGAAGGTCTGCAACCTGGCCTTCAGATCGCAATGGATGCGGTGTGGCGCAGGATTGATCTTACCATGCTCATTGCTGCCAGGGCGGAGGATTTTGGGTTGTCAGGGAGGGTTTTGCCCTCCAGTTGGATTGTGATTGTGCCAAAGGTGCCGCTTGCTTCGATGGCGTGGTGGTTGCCTTTGGCGGTTGGGTCGGCGATCAGGACGGCTTCTGTTGCATCCAGTCCCAATCCGGCCAGGGCGACCATGGCTGCGACATTGGCATTTTTGGGATAGCGCAGGGCGGCCTCGCGGGCCGGGCCGCGGAAATGTTCTGTCGGCTTTGTAATTGTTGCCAGATCCATGACAGTTTCCGCTGGGGTTCCCGCCCAGCCTAGGGGTGGCTTGCGAGCAACGTAGCGCACCTGGGACAGGCCCCCGATTTTTGCTGAAGACAAGGCATCAATGCCCCCAATGGCACCGGTTGCGAATTCCAACTGGGTTTTACCCTTTTGCGCGGCCGCTTCCAGACGTTGTGCCAAATCGGGATCCGCCATTGCCCCAACCGACAGGGATAGAACCTTCACCCCCGCCTGTAGCAGGGCAACACCATGATCGGTCAGGCCCCCATGCCCGGCGCAATCGACCGCCAGATCAAGCTGGTCTGTGGGCAGGTCTGACACATCCGTTGCGATCATAACATCGGCCCCGCCGAAAGCCCGCGCCGTGTCTTCCCGGTCTGGACGGCACAAGACAGCGGCAATCTTTACGCCACTGTCTTTGGGTAGATGATCGCGCACATAAGACGCGATGGGGCCATAACCAATGAGTACTAGGGAGAGCATAGAAGGGTTCCTTAAATCTTACTTTTCAAGATACCGAATGATCATGTCTGCGGCATGGTCGATGCGTTGCTGCAGGCGCGCTGGTTTCATCAGGCCTTGATTGAAAATGGCCTCAAACGTGTATCGATGTGAGATATAGTGTGCGGACAGTGCCGTGATGGAGATATAGAGATCCGTCGGGTCAACATCATCGCGGAATTTTCCAGTATCCGCGCCTTTTTTCAGGATTTCCTTAATCGTATCCAGCAGGGGATTGTACATTTCCGGGATTTTCTTGGATTGTTTGACATGCCGGGCCTCATGCAAGTTTTCACTGGCCAGCAGGCGATTGAATTCTGGCATCTCAACCCAGATCTTTGCGGTGAATTCAACCAGTCGGCGCATCCCTTCTTCCGGGTCCATGCCGCGAATGCTGAGGTCGCTTTGCCGGTCCCGGATCGTGGCATAGGCCCGTTCCAGCACGGCGATGAACAGTTTCTCCTTGCTGCCAAAATAATGGTACAGCGCGTTCTTGTTCAGTTGCGATGATAAGGCAATGGCATCAACGCGCGCGCCGTCATAGCCTTTTTCGGAAAACTCTTTTGTGGCGGCAATCAAGATTCGCTCTTGAGACGCCGCGGAGTCACGTTTCACTTCAGGCTTCGCCTTCTTAAGGGCCTTTGCCATTTTTATTCCCCAATTCGTATTGTTTCCCAAACAGAACCACCGCAATGGCAATCAGGGCACAATTGATGTAAAACCATGCCCAACTGTAAAAGCGGGGGCACGACCTGGACGTTTCCTGAATGTGGCTTGTTTTACAGTGTTGGAAATTCAAATACAACTGGCAGCATCCCTTTCCACAAAACGATAACAGGGCTTGGCAACACCGCCCGTTGACACATATTATCTAACTAGTTAGTTATTATGCAATGTCGTTTTATGTTGTAGAGAGGGTTGAACATGTCGAGCGATGCATCGATAGAGGCGTTCTATTCATTTGTTAATGCAGATGCGTTTGACCCTGACGCTTCGGATCGGTCTATCGACATCATCAATCCCTGGACTGGTAGTACGGTTGCCCAGATGCATTGTGCGGGGACAACCGGAATTAATCATGCTGTTGCCGCTGCGAAAACAGCATTTCAGAAGAACCGGAATGCCACCCGTTTGCAGCGCTCCCAGTGGTTAGAGGCCGCTGCAGCGCGCATCGACGCAGATCAGGATGCCTTGTCTGGGATGATGGTGAAGATGATCGGCAAGCCGGTTAAGGCGGCGAAATTTGAAGTTGGTCGCAGTGCTGCTTTCATACGGTCCTGTGCCCGCCATATCCTGGAAATGGCAGGCGAGATGGTGCCACTGGATTCCAGCGCAGCGGGGGCGGGGCGCATTGGATATGCGGATCGCGTTCCCTTTGGTGTCGTTCTGGGCGTGACCCCCTTTAATGCGCCGGCGAACCTGTTGGTTCAAAAGGTCGCGCCCGCCCTGGCGACCGGTAATGCCATTATCGTTAAGCCATCGCCGGAAGGGGCTGCGGTCGCGTTACGCATCGCCGCCCTGTTCGCGCAGGCTGGCCTACCCGAAGGGCTTTTCCAGGTCATCCTGGGGGATGCGCAAGAGGCCCTGGCCCTGGCGGCCCATCCGGACATCGCCGTGGTAACCCTAACGGGTGGGACCGCTGCGGGAGAGGCGCTGGCCAAAGCTGGCGGTGCTAAGCCATTTCTGGGCGAGCTGGGTGGGAATTCTGCCAATATTGTTTGCGCCGATGCGGATATTCAGGATGCGGCGGCGCGTATTGCCCCCTCTGCCTTCGAAGCCAGCGGTCAGCAGTGTATTTCGACACAGCGCATCATTGTGGATCGCACGGTCTATGGGGCGTTTGTTGAGGCTCTGCTGGATCGTGTTTCCAAGATGAGGGCTGGGGACCCGGCCCAGGCTGATACAGATTTAGGGCCTGTGGTTCATGCCCGCTCTGCCGAGCGTATTGAAGCAATGATCAATGATGCTGTCGCCGCCGGTGGGCGCCTGTTGACTCAGCCCAACCGTCAGGGCTGCCTGATACATCCAACCCTGATTGAAGGGGTTCCATCCACATGCCGCGTCGTACAGGAAGAGGTGTTCGGCCCGGTTGCTGTGTTGATGCAGGCTGATGGGGTGGAGGATGCGATCCGATTGGCGAATGATTGTGAGTTTGGCCTTCAAGCCTCTTGCTTCACAGGCAGTTTGGATACGGCCTTCAAGGTCGGGCGAGAAGTTCAAGCCGGGTCGGTCTGGATTAATGAGGCCAGTCGCTTCCGGTTGGATAACTATCCCTTTGGGGGATTCGGGAAGAGTGGTTCCGGTCGTGAAGGCGTCAAATACGCCATGGAGGAAATGACCACGCTGAAATTCCTGGGCATCCGTCTGCCATCGCAAAAATGATAGGGCTGATCTAGTATGCTCTCACCCCCCCAGAAATCGACCAATTCTTCTGCTCAAGGTGATGGTGCTGCCGTAGTAACAGCCGCCGTCTCAGAAGCAGCCGATGCGGGGCTGGCGATGTTCAACAAGGGCGGGAATGCCTTTGACGCAGCCTTGGCGGCTGCCTTTGCGGAAACCGTTTGGCTGCCTATGAAATGCGGTTTGGCGGGCGATATCGTTGCCTTGTACAAACGCCCGGGCGAACCGGTGCGGACACTGTTGGCAATTGGGCGCGGGCCCCTGGCCCTGACCCAAGGTGCGGCGCTGGCGGCTACGGGGCCATGCTCAATCGGTGGGGCGGGTGCACCCGAGGGTTATGCGCGCTTGGCTGGGTATGGTGACCTGCCCTTCAAGACACTGTTGGAACCAGCCATCAGGATGGCCCAGGATGGTGTGAGGTGGACACCTGTCGCAGTGCGTCTGACGGAAGAATCTGAAGCGTTGTTGCGGCAATGGAATGGCGACATTCCGTATCTTCCGAATGGCAAGTTGCCGGAGGTCGGGGCGGATTTGCATCTGCCTGGCCTGGCGAAACTTTTGCAGGCATTCGGCACGGAACAGGGTCGCTTGTTTCATGGGAAGATCGGGGAAGAAATTATTTCCTATGTCAATGATCTGGAAGGGATGTTGCAGCGGGACGATATGATCCGCGCCGTTGCGACCGAAATGCCATGTGACCGGACCGTGGTGAATGATACGGCGACCCTTTATACAACGCCTCACCCCACCCATGGTGTTGTCCATGCCCAGGCATTGAAAAGCACAATGGGCGGGCTGTCCGAAACGCAAGCGCTGTTGCAGGCGCAAGACGCCTTTGGATCCGGTGCGACAGGGGGGACATCCGTTGTTACCGCAGCGGACTCCAAAGGCAACCGTGTCGTTTTGGTGCATTCAAATTCTTTCCCACGCTATGGGGCAGGGGTTGTTGTGCCGGAATACGATCTGGTGCTGAATAACAGGCCGGGACGGGGATTTGCACAAGGCGTCGGCCCCGACCACTGGAACGCGCCGTCCCCTTTGTCCATTCCCGCAACAACATTGAATGCCTGGTTTTTGGATACGGTTGGGTCAGAATTTTGGGGCGGGACACCTGGCGGCGTGAACCAGGCCGTTTGGAACCTGCAGGCGACCCATGCCCTGCTGCAAGGTCGTGATCCGCAAGCAGCCATTGATGCCCCGAAATGGGGCTTGTCGCCATCAGGCGATATCCTCTGGGAATCGGATCATGCACAGCGTGATGGGACGCAAAAGTCAATCGAACCCCATGGCCATCGGTCTGCCCTGCAGATCATTGAAATACTGAAAGCGACTGGGGCAATGCGGGCGGGTGTTGATCCCAGAACCAATGCGGATGCCCGCTTTCAATCATCACAAACAGACCCACAATAAAAAGGAGAGAAACATGGCTGTAGCCCGTCACCCGAGACCAGAGGAACTAGAAGGGGTCTCCCTGGAAAAGATTATGGATACCTATGTGGCGCGATATAAGGATCGCAAGGCAGATTGGAACGCCTTTGAAGATGCCAAGGTTGAAGGATTTAAACGCGCACAGCATCGCTTTATTGGTGCGGGCGGGTCCGGAAAGCATGGCGGCACGGATTTCATCCCGGCACGCGGCTTTACCCTGTCGATCATGTATGTAGAACCCGGTCAGGGAAACGCCCCCCATACCCACGAGGTTGAAGAAGTATTCTTTGTCTTGCAGGGGATGCTGACGGTGTTTGTGGAAGATGAAGACGGCAATCGTCTTTCTCAGCGACTGGGCCCTTGGGAATGTATTTCCTGCCCACCGGGCGTTATCCATGGTTATGAAAACGATAGCTTGGAACCTGTTTATTTTCAGGTCATGTTGGGCCGTGGACAGCCTGATACGATGGGGTATTCCGATGACTCCCTGTTCCAACGTCGCAGCAATCATCTGAATGACGATCAGTAAAAATCACGCTAGTCGGGGGCGATCTTTGCCAGGGATGAGTCGATGAAAGCAAGTCCATTTGCCTATTTTGCGCCGGATACCCTGCAGGAAGCTTTAGATCTTCTCGGCAGTCTGGATAATGCAAAGATCCTGGCAGGAGGGCAGAGCCTTATGGCAATGTTGAACCTGCGCTATGCCATGCCCGATCAACTGGTCGATATTAATGGCATATCCGATCTGGCGGGAATTACTGAACAGGGCGGGAGACTCTCTATTGGGGCGATGACCCGACAGAGGGTTCTGGAGCGAGACTCCCTCTTGTTTCAAAAGGCCCCAATCTTTCGCGAGGCTTTGTTGCAGGTCGGGCATATTCAGACCCGCAACCGGGGCACCATCGGGGGCAGCCTGTGTCACCTGGACCCGGCAGCGGAATTGCCTGCCCTGGCGATGTTGTATGATGCCACCTTGATTGCCCGTTCTGCTAAGGGGGAGCGCGCGCTGCCCATGGCGGAGTTTCCGGCTTTCTATATGACCCCCGCGCTGGAACCAGATGAGATTTTGACCCGGATAGACTTTGATGCCTGGCCACAGGACAGTCATTTTGCCTTTGTAGAATTCAGTCGCCGTCATGGGGATTTTGCCATCGTCGCGGCCGGGTGCCTGTTCAGCCTGTCCCCTTCTGGCACGATTGAGCGCGCAGCCATCGTGCTGGGCGGTGTCGGGGCTGCGCCAATGCGCCTGACGGAAGCAGAAAACAGTCTGATCGGGCAAGTACCCGGCAGGGCGGCTTTTGAGGCTGCGGCCCGTGCCGCCCAAGACATCGAGGCAATGGAAGATAGTGTTTATTCCGCCCAGTATCGCTGTCACTTGTCAGAAGTGATGACGCGGCGTGCCTTGACCAAGGCATGGGACAGACATCAGGAACGCGCAGCATGACAAATTCAGCCGAAACCCTTCACACCGTTGCGCTTACCGTGAACGATGTTCCCCGTGAGGGGACCTGTGTCGCGCGCCAGAACCTGGCTGATTTCCTGCGGCACGACCTTCATCTGACCGGGACGCATGTCGGGTGTGAACACGGCGTATGCGGTGCCTGTACCGTGCTGGTCGATGGTCAGGCCGTCCGGGGCTGCCTGATGTTGGCGGTTCAGGCCAAGGGTCGATCTGTGACCACGATCGAAGGATTGACCCGGTCGGATCAAGAATTGGGTGTGCTGCAAGAAGCATTTTCCCAGCATCATGCCCTGCAATGCGGCTTTTGCACGCCAGGTATTTTGATGACCTTGGTTGAGGTATTGCAGGACGATCCAGACCCCTCAGAAATGGCGTTGCGGGAGGCCCTGTCTGGCAATCTGTGCCGGTGCACTGGGTACCAAAACATTATCGATGCCGCCCTGGCTGCTGCGGCCGCCCTGCGCCAGAACCAGAAATAGGAACATCTCCATGGATCCTCGCTTTATTGGTCAATCCGTCCGGCGTCAGGAAGATGATTCCCTGTTGCGGGGAACAGGAAAATTCGTTGATGATCTTGATCCCCATGGCCTGACGCATGCGGCCTTTCTGCGCAGTCCCGTCGCCCATGGTCGCATTCGCAGCATCGATACGTCTTTCGCAGCACAGGTTCCCGGCGTTATTGCGGTGCTGACACTCGCTGATTTGCGCCCGGTGCTGACATCGGATCGGCTGCCGGTTCAGTTCAAAAGCGACGGGCTGCCCCCCAATATTGGCCCTTACATCCTGGCTAAGGAAGAAGTGGTCTATGTCGGGGAAACGGTCGCCCTGGTGATTGCTGAAAGCCGCGCCATCGCCGAAGATGCTGTGGCCCTGATCGACCTGGATATTGAGGAACTGGACCCTGTCACGGGCTGCCAGCAGGCGGTGCAACCGGGTGCCCCAAAAGCGGCGCTGGATCGCAGTAACAACATTTATGCTCAATTTGATATGGGATATGGGGATGTCGATCAGACATTCGCCGATGCTGCGCATCGTGTCTCGTTGGCCTTGGTTCAGCATCGCGGCGGGGCGCATCCGATTGAGGGGCGCGGCGTTCTTGCGCATCCAGATCCCATGTCTGGTCAGATGACCGTCTGGTCTTCCACGCAACAGGCGCATGAGGCGCGGGGATTTCTGATCGAATTGCTGGGCCTGGATGAAACCCTGTTGCGGGTGCGCACGCCTGAAGTAGGCGGTGGCTTCGGGGCGAAATATCTGCTGTATCCTGAAGAGGTTTCTGTTACCGCGGCCAGTCTTTTGCTGGGGCGTCCCATCAAGTGGATCGAAGATCGACGGGAACATTTCCTGGCGGCCATTCAGGAACGCGATCAGTTCTGGGACGTTGAAGCCGCCTGCGATGCATCGGGCAAGCTGGTAGGCATTCGCGGCACCATGATTCACGATGGCGGGGCCTATGTCCCGCAGGGGGTGAATCTGGCCTATAATGCGGCAACGGCGGTGCCGGGCCCCTATGACCTGCCAAATTATAAGTTATCTGTGCAAGCCGTGGCGACTAATAAGGTGCCGACAATCCCCGTGCGTGGCGCTGGATATCCGGAAGGCACCTTTGTGATGGAACGGGTTCTGGACGCGTTGGCGGACGCGGCGGGCCTGGACCGGATCGAAATTCGCCGTCGCAATTTGATCCCCGTATCGGCCATGCCTTTTTCGACCCCGCTGAAATCGCGTTCCGGGTCGGGCATTACCTATGACAGCGGTGATTTCCACGCCATGTATGAACAGGCGTTGAAAGAAATCGATCTGGATGGATTTGCCGATAGAAAGGCAAAAGCGGCCCAGGCCGGGCTGCTGCGGGGCATCGGTGTTGCCTGTGGGATCAAAGGTACGGGACGGGGACCCTACGAATCCGCAACGGTCCGTATTGGAAAATCTGGCAAGGTTACGGTCTTCACCGGCGCGATGCCCATGGGCCAGGGTTTAAAAACAGCCTTGTCACAGATCACTGCGGAATCCCTGGGCGTTGACCCTGGCGATATCACGGTGGTGTGCGGTGACACCAATACCATTTCTTTAGGCCTGGGCGGCTTTGCCAGTCGCCAGACGGTGGTTGCAGGGTCGTCTGTCTCTGTCGCAGCCAAGGCGGTACGCGACCAGGCATTGCATATCGCAGCCGGCCTGTTTGAAGCCGATGTCGGCGACATTGAACTGGTCGACGGAATGGCGCGGGTTAAGGGCACGGAAATTCAAACAAGCCTGAAAGAACTGGCAAAGATCGCGGGCGGGTCGCCGGGCTATTCCCTGCCCACAGGTGTCACGCCGGGCCTGGAGGCGACAGAATATTTCATGCCTACAGGCCTGACATATGGCATGGGCGTTCATGCGGTTGAACTGGAAGTCGATGCGGAAACCGGTGCGGTTACGCTGCAGCGCTATGTTGTCGTCAATGACTGTGGTCGCGCCATAAACCCGAAGATCGTGGTCGGTCAGATCCATGGTGGGGTCGTTCATGCGATCGGAAACGCCCTGTTTGAGTTCATGGGGTATGATGAACAGGCGCAGCCCACGACGACGACATTGGCAGATTATCTGATGCCCACAGCGCCAGAAATTCCACGAATCGATGTGCATTTGGCAGAATATCCAAGTCCGCTGAATCCGCTGGGCGTGAAGGGCGTGGGGGAGGCCGGATGCCTGCCGACCGCCGGGGCGATTGTGTCTGCGATTGAAAATGCGCTGGGGGCTAAAAATAATATGATTCAGCGCATTCCAGTCATGCCACAGGATCTGTTCCAGTTCATTCAGCAGGGTAAGCAGAGCAGCGCAGCCTAGTATGATGGCTGGGGTTATGCGGCCCCAAAGACTCGCTTGATCTGACGCCACATCAGCCAGAAAAACAGGGACACACCAGATATTGGACTGCTGGATTGTGTCTGTGTTGATTGCTCCTGGGGTTGGGTCGGCGCTGCGGTCGGTGCTATTGCTGCGCTGTCGCCATTACCCGCCGGGGCGGTCGCCGCCGCAGCCGGGCGGGGGCTTTGATTGATTTCTTTGTTCAGATTCTTAGCGAACTGTCCGATCAGATGGGTCGCCAGATCGTTGATCATGCCAGACCCCCGACCATATTGTGCAACCGATCCAGACAGATTCAGAACCGATGTAATTTTCACAACAGATTCATCCCCGTCGGGTTCCAGTCGGAAGGAGACATCGGCGGTGGCACCGCCACGGCCCTTGGTATCGCGGCCTTCTGCATGCACGGTCGCATGATAGTCCGTATCCGATCTTTCGGTGATTTCCGCCTTGCCCTTAAAGGCCAGCATCACGGGCCCCAGACGAACCTGTACCTCCCCCTGATAAACACCGGCATCAACATCAGCATCGGTCAGCTTCGCGCCAGGCATACAGGGGGCTATACGCGGAATATCCAACAGGACCTTCCAGGCTTCGTCGCGTGGCAGCGGAACCGAGAATTGATTTTGAATCTCCATGACGACCTCAGAGTTTGATGTTGATGTTTTTTGTGTTGGTGCTGGCCAATAGCTCTTCCAGCCCTTCTTCGCGGCCCAGTCCTGACTGTTTATAGCCTCCAAAGGGCGCACCGATAAAGTGCGGGCCTGCGTGATTGACCCAGATATATCCGGCTTCCACCCGCGCGGCGGCCCGATGGGCGGTGGTCAGGTCTTTTGTGAAGATGGCCGCACTCAGGCCATAATCGGAATCGTTCACCTGTTTGAACAACTCGTCTTCATCTTCCCAGCGGAAGATTGACAGGACCGGTCCAAAAATTTCTTCCCGCGCGATCCGCATTGACATGGTGACATCGGAAAAGACTGTGGGTTGAACGAAAAATCCGTCTTCGAACCCTTTCGCATTACAGGCCTTGCCGCCACATTTCAGGGTCGCCCCTTCTTCAATTCCGGCCTGGATGTACATCAGGCTTTTCTCATATTGGGCCTTGCTGATCAGCGGACCCATGGTCGTTTTCGGATCGGTTGGGTCACCGGGCACATAATGCGTGCAACCCGCAACAATTTTCTCCAGAACCGCATCATAATGCGAGGCATGGAGAAAGACCCGACTTGTGGAGCCACAGGATTGTCCCGCCCATGTCAGGTTCATCCCCATGATCGCGCCGTCTGCAATCACATCAATGTCTTGATCCGGATAGGCGATCAGGGCATTTTTACCACCCATTTCCAGGCCGACATGTTTCACGGTATTGGCGGCGGCGCTCAGGATTTTCTTCCCCGTCCCAACACTGCCAATCAAGGAAACTTTCGCAATATCCGGGTGGCTGGACAGCGCACTGCCGCATTCCTGGTCGCCGGTCAGAACGTTGTAAACGCCGGGTGGCAGCAGGTCTTCTTCGTCAATAATCTCCGCCAGGCGCAGGGCTGATAGGGGGGCCTGGACAGACGGCTTCACGATGATCGTGTTACCGGCTGCCAGTGGGGCTGCACAGCGCATTGTTGCAAACATGATTGGATGATTGAACGCGATGATGCGCGCGACCACGCCCAGGGGTTCGCGCACGGTATAGTTCAGATGGTCTGCTGAAACCGGGATCGTCTCCCCTTTCATCTCCGTCACCAAACCGGCGAACAGTTCCAATCCGCGTGCGCCCATTTCAACATCGCGGTGCATTTCAGCAACCGGATTACCGCAATCAATGGAATCCAGTGTCGCCAATTCATCGCTGTGCCGACGCAGGGATGCCGCCAGGGCGCGCAACCGATCTGCACGTTCCAGTGGTTTGACATTCCGCCATATCTGAAAGGCCGCCTTTGCTGCGGCGACGGCGGCGTCGACATCCGCTGATCCTGCTTCTGCGGCAACGCCCAGTGATGCGCCAGTGGCAGGGTTGATCAAATCCGTAGCACTTTTCTTAAGGCTGGGATGCCATGCACCACCATAATAAAGCTGACGGTGAGTGGGTAAAAGCGACAGGTGTTCTGATTTCATTGTCTGCTATCCATCCTTTGTGCGTGCGCTTCAGCGCCTTTCCTTGTAATTAACTAACAAGTTAGTAGGATAACTCCAAGAGAAAAGATCATCAGGTCGGGAGCAAGCTAAATATGTGGGGTTCAGATCTTATTGCCGCTGGGTTAAGGCAGGTTGGTTTTACAGTCACATCGCTTAATCCCGGTGCCAGTTATCGGGGGCTGCATGACAGCATGGTGAATTACCCCGATGGCCAGTTGGATATTCTGACCTGTTTGCATGATGAACATGCTGTTGCCGTGGCGCATGGCTGGACCAAGGTGACGGGACGCCCGGCTTTGGCAATGCTGCACAGTAATGTCGGCCTGTTGCATGCGACGATGGCCATTTATAATGCCTGGGTGGACCGGGCACCGGTTGTCATTATCGGTGCCGGTGGACCGAGGGATGCCGCCCGGCGGCGACCCTGGATCGAATGGATTCACACATTCCAGGACCAGGCGCAATTGGTCCGTCCCTATACGAAATGGGATGATCAACCAGCTTCTGCCATATCGGCGGTGCGTTCCATAGCGCAAGGGACATTTCTGGCAATGGATGGTCCCAAGGGTCCGGTTTATATCTGTCTGGATGTATTGGACCAGGAAGAATGGCTGGACTCTCCCCCGCCGGTATCTGAATTGGCGGCCCGACCAAATGTGCAACAGCCCGGCCTGACCGGGGAACAGGTCAAAGAGATCGAACAAGCCCTTCGGGGGGCACAGCGTCCGATCATTCATTTCGGGCGCGTTTCACGGGACGAAAGTGATTGGGCGCTTCGAATGGCCCTGGTTGAAGCCTTGGGCGCGTGGGTCATCACGGATATCCGATCTGCTGCCGCTTTCCCAACCAATGCGCCCGCCCATGTCAGCCATCCGGGATTTGGGTTGGATATGGCACAGCAGACGGCCTTGCGCTCTGCTGATTGCGTTCTGCTGTTCGACCCGGTTGATCCGGCCAGTATTTTATCGGCCTGCGATCCGGACCTCAGTAAAGACAAGCTTCTTTTGTTCAGTCGCGACCATGCGGCCCATCGTGGATTTGTAAAAGATGGTTTTTCCCTGCCAGCGCAGGCAACGGTGTTCCCGGTGGACCCGGATTGTGCCCTGTTGAATTTGTATGAAGCCTTTGCCGGGGAGAGCAAGGATTTGTGGGAGGTTCCAGCGGCATTGTCTGGAACGGGGCCTGATTCGCAAAGTTTGGCCGCACCGGTTGCCTATTCCCATATCGCGGCGGCGCTAAACCGCTTGCGGGAACACTTTCCCATAACCCTTGCGAAGCTGCCACTCAGTTGGTCGGCAGACTTAATTCCTTTTACCCATCCATTGGATTATCTAGGCCGCGATGGTGGAGAGGGATTGGCGTCCGGACCAGGCCTTGCCGTTGGCATCGCATTGGCCCTGAAAGACAGTGGTCGTTTGCCGGTTATGGTGCTGGGGGATGGTGATTATGCAATGGGTGCATCGGCACTATGGACAGCGGCGAACAAGAATCTTCCCTTACTGGTGCTGGTCGCAGCCAATGGCGTTTATGGCAATGATGTTGTGCATCAGGAGCGCGTTGCCCGGGATCGTCAGCGATCACTGGACAATATCTGGGTCGGACAAAGTTTGGATCACCCGTCCTTGCAGATCACCGACATTGCCCGTGGACACGGCGCATTGAAAGCAGTCCGGATGGATCAATCAGATCCGGCACTGTCCGACATGATCACTCAGCTGGCCCAATTAGCCCTGGAAAAGCAGGGTGTAACGGTGCTGGAAGTGATCATGCCGGCGCGCTGATACGGGTCAGATTTTCGTCAGTTCCAGTGTGGACGGGGCAAAAAGCTCTTCCATACCAACCAGGCGTTTTGATAGACCCTGTTCATGGTGATAGCGCAAAAAGGTTTCCAGAACCTTTTTGTTCTCATACGCCCCATAGCTCCAGAAATCCTCCCCCATCAGGGCGACAGTCTGGTCCCGTTCCATCACGGACCAGGGCAGGCTGACAAACAGATGGCCAATCTGTGACAATTCATACATGGCCAGTTTCTTGGATTCCAGAAATGCCTTGTACAGATTGACCGCGACCCAGGGATGCTTCTCGTAAATCGACCGGCGCACGCCAATGATATGCATGATGGGGAAAATGCCGGTGTTGCGAAAATAATCCTGCTCTGCTGCGCGATAATCCGGGAACATGCGCCCCACATTGGGCGCGCCTTTCAGGAAGCAGGACGGGGCCCGGGCGCTGATCAGCGCATCGATCTCTCCACTGGCCAGCATGTCTGACAAGGTGCGATCTGAAGGAATGGGCGTCAGGTCAATATCAGCGGGCAGGTCCAGATTGGATCGCTCTGTGCGTCCCGCATCTTCCAGTCCACCTTGCTTCCATTTCACAGATCGGACATCGACCCCATATTCATCTTCCAGGATGCCGCGAATCCAGACCGTCGCGGTGATCTGATATTCGGGTAACCCGATAACCATACCCTTCAGTTTTGAAGGATCATCAATGCCGCGGTCGGTTCGAATGTAAATTCCTGAATGCCGAAACAGGCGGGATACGAAGGCCGGTATGCCGACATAAGGGCTGTCACCGCGTGATGTCAGCATGGTGAAGCTGCTCATCGATAGTTCGGTGACATCGAATTCCTGATACTTGAAGGCCCGGTGAAAGGCTTCCTCGGGTTCTATCGCCGTTGGATAGATGTTGCAGCCATCAACCCTGGCGCGCCCATCAAGAACAGCTTTACACCTATCGTATTCACAGACGGCCAAACTCAAGTCTAACACTGTCATTCCTGAAACTCCCTATTTCGACATCAACCGGTCACAGACCTTCAATTTGTTTAGATGAACATCTTGACAGCGGTTCGACAAGGCTTTTAACTAAATAGTTAGTTATGATAAAACTAAACAGGAGAGATGGGATGAGAATATCGAAGATCGTCACTGGGCTGGCCATGTCAGCCTTTGTTATGGGCAGCATTTCAGGAGCAAGTGCTGAGCCAGTTAAATTGAAGGCCGCTATCTATACCGGCAATTCATCGTCACCGTTTCGAACCACGTTTGACGCCTTTGTTAATCATTTAAATGAAGGTGGTGAGGTTCAGGTGGAAAGTGTTGTGGGCCCGGAAGCGGTTCCATCCAACCAGCAGGCCCGTGCTTTGGCTGATGGTCTGGTGGATATCGTTGCGGCACCGCCCAGCTATTTTGAGAATCTTCTGCCCGGCTTGGGTGGTCTCAGCGCACCGCGTATCACGACACAAGAAATGCGCGCCAAAGGGGCTTTTGAAGCCACCAATGAACTGCTGGCTCCAATGAATATCAAAATGGTCGGCCTTTATGCCGGTGATATTCCCTTCTATATTTTCTCCAACAAGCCAGCCCGCACGTTGGAAGAGTTCAAAGGGTTGCGCCTGCGTACCACCAATACCGTAAAGGCATTCTTTGAAGCGCTGGAAGCCCAGCCTTTGCAGATCAAACGGGGTGAAATCTACACCGCGTTGGAGCGTGGCGTTGCCAATGGATATGCCAACATCAATTCAGAACTGTTTACGTCCAGCTGGATTGAAGTTGCCAAATATCGCCTTGGTCCAGGCTTTTATACGCCGAACATCGCGATTTTCATGAACCTGGAAAAGTACAACAGCCTGTCAGATGCGCAGAAGGCAGCGTTGGATGAATCCGGTGTCTATGTTGAAGGTGAACCGACAGCAGCGATGAAGGCTGCAGAAGATGCCGCCATCGACAAAGCCGTGAAAGAAAATGGGTTCGAGGTCATTGAACTGTCTGATGCAGAAACCAAAAAGTTCCTGGATATGGCATACAATTCGACCTGGGCTGAGATCGAAGCGCGGGCACCGGAGTTCAGCGCGAAGCTGAAACCAATTTTGCTGGGCGAGTAAGACTGATATCGATTGGTTCCTGGTCACCCTGTAAAGGGTGGCCGGGGATTAATTGTGTGCTGGCTTTGGATAAGTTGGCCATCAGTTGATAATAATCCATATTTTCTAACATTTTACGGATGAGGCGGCGTCATGTTTTGGGCCCTTTGGGATCGGTTCTTGGATAGCCTTGCTGGCGCTTCCGCCCTTATCATAGCTTTCATGATTTTGGGTGTTACCACAGATGTCGCGATGCGGTTTTCGGGACATGGGGGTATTCCCTGGGTTTTTGATTATGTCGAATATGGCATTCTGGCCGTCACATCCTTTATGGCCGCCTATATCATGCGCCTGTCGCGCCATGTGGAAGTCGATCTGGTCCTGATGGTGGTCCCACCGCCGGTCGCAAAGGCGATGCGCGTGTTCTCGGGAATTCTTTTAACGATGATTTCCAGTGTTCTGGCGTTTTACGCCTTGCGTGCCACAGTTCAGGCCTTTGAACAGGGGTCGATGATCTTCCGCTATGTTCTTATACCGGAATGGCTGCCCTTCGCGGCGGTTTCTTTCATGTTTTTCACACTTGCTGTTGAAGGTGTTCGACGCGCGTATCTGAAGTCGATAGAAGACCTTTCTACGGGTGTGACCAGAAGTGACGCATTTTAATCTGTCTTAGTTTGGGCAAAAGGGGTCCGCGCTGTGGAATGGTATCTGGTAATGGTTATCTTGATCGGAACGATCATTCTCTTGATGGGGATGGGGGTACCGGTTGCCTTTGCCTTCTTTGGCTCAAACATCCTTGGCGCGATGATTTTTCTGGGCGGCGAGATTGGGCTGGTTCAGGTCACACGCAACGCCGTGGAAGCCGTGGTCAATTTTACATTGGCACCATTGCTGATGTTTATCGTGATGGGGGAAGTCCTGTTTCATTCAGGGCTGGCGGTAAAATGTATTGATGCGATTGAACGCTTGTTTACCAAGGTACCAGGACGCTTAAGCCTTGCAGCCGTTGGCGGTGGCGTCGTTTTCTCCGCCTTGTCCGGCTCCAGCATGGCGAATACAGCGATGCTGGGCAGCACATTGATTCCTGAAATGACGCGGCGGGGGTACCATCCCAGCATATCTATGGGGCCAATCATGGCCGTGGGTGGGGTGGCAATGCTGATTCCGCCGTCGAATATGGCGATCCTGTTGGGCACTGTATCGCAGATCCCGATCAGCTATATTCTAATTGGTGGCATTATTCCTGGCATCATGATTGGTCTGACGCATGCGTCGATCGTTCTGGTGCGGTGCTTGTTAAACCCGAAACTAGCCCCTGTATATGAATTGCCGCCTATGAGCTTCTGGCAACGATGGGGCGCGTTCTTCACCTATGTAATCCCACTGATGTTTCTGTTCGTGATCGTTGTGGGCAGCATTCTGGGGGGGATCGCAACACCTACAGAATCCGCCGCCCTGGGTGCGACGGGCGCGGTCTTGTTCAGCATCGCCTATAAGCGATTTTCTATTGCAATGATTCGCAAGTCCTTGTTGGGATCTGCCATCATCGGGGGGATGATGCTGCTGATCATCGCTGGATCCAGCACATTCTCTCAAGTTCTGGCATTTTCTGGGGCAACCCAGCAGCTGGTCGCAATGGTCAGCGCTTTGGACCCACATCCCATGACAGTGATTATCGGCATGTTGGTTATTCTGCTGTTGTTGGGAATGATCATGGACTCGCTCAGCATGATCCTGCTGACAATTCCATTCTATATGCCCCTGGCCCAAAGCATGGGGATTGATGTCATCTGGCTTGGGATTCTGGTCCTGTTCGCGATCGAGATCAGCGGCATGACGCCTCCCTTCGGACTGCTTCTGTTTGCGATGAAGGGCGTTTCTCCCCCCGGCACGACGACAATGATGATCTATAAGGCCGTAACACCGTTCGTGATCGCCGAACTGATCTTGCTTGCGATCATCATCATGGTCCCGGAACTGGCAACCTATCTGCCCTCCCTGATACAAAAGTAGCGACCGTCAGGGGGAATCCCCAAAGTAAGGGCAGTGAAACGGACTCTTGCATGAAATCATGCAAGCGCATGATGCTTGTGTATGCTTGAGCTCATGCGAGCGCATGATGCTTGTATCTGTTTGAACTCATGCGAGCGCATGATGCTCTTTCCATTTTTTCTGACAGTGCCAGTTATGCAGCAGCATGATGGGTCAGTAAATTAGAGGGGGTACAATTTCCAAGACTGGGCTATACTGTCGAAGCGGGGAGGCGCTTTTGATAGGATTACAATACGGTGGCGTACCTAAGTAATCATCAAATTTTGGCGTCTAAAGACCTGCATGAAATGCGGAGCCTGCTGGCTGATCTGACAAGTACCGATGAAATTGATGTCGTCGGCCTGGGCTGCGATGTTGACGCATCGCTAAAAATGGCACCGCTTGCCGATATCAAATTGTTTCATATCAACTATGGCGATGTTTCAACACGCGTCCATGTCTATGAGCGCGACGAAGATGCGCTGATGCTGTTCATATTGACTGGTGGTGCGGCTGCGGTTCGGCATCGCGGTGAAGATTTTGATGTATCGTTGACCCAGGGGTTGGTCCGTGATGCCCGCGCACCTTTGTCGGCGCTGCAGGACTGTTTCTCCAGCTTCGTTTATTCGATTTCCAATGATATCCTGAGTCGACACGCACGAACGCTGTTGGGAGATCGTGCGAATTTACGCGCCCCCGATTTCGCGGCAAAACTGGATCTCAGCACGCCTGGTGGCATCCATCTTCGAACGACGGCGCATTATATAGCGGACGCCCTGGATGGTCCCTTGCTTGCTGTGAATAATCCCATGGTAACCGCAGGGATGCGGGATATGTTTCTGACTCAGGTGCTTTCTCTTTTGCCAAACTCCTATTCGGACCTGTTACAGCGGCAACCGACCAGCAATGAGATCATTCCCTATCATGTTAAGCGCGCCCGGGACTTTATCCATGCCAATGCAGATCGTGTTATTACATTAGAGATGCTGGCCAATCAGGCGGGCTGTGGCTATCGGACGCTTCAAATTGCGTTTAACAGCAGTTTTGGCATGTCACCAATGGCTTATGTCCGGCATGTTCGTCTAAATTTGGCCCATGACGACCTGCGCGCCGCAGGGGAGAGTGCCAGCATCCGTGAGATCGCCCTGAAAAGGGGTTTTTCGCATATGGGGGCCTTTTCAAAGGCGTATCAAAAGCAGTTTGGTGTCCTTCCCTCCCGGACACGGCGCATGCACGATTGAAATGAGGCGTAAGCGCCCTTCTGATCGCATAAAAATCGCTAAAGCGCAGGCTTTGTCACCAAAGCGCAGAATTCTGCACAGGTCTCCGCCCTCAGCATTGCCTCAATAGACATTGCTCCCCTAAACAACGATGGGGCTCAAAATCTAGCCAGTGGCATTGTGCTGGCCAAGGGGAATGCAAATGCGATCGTTCGTGAAACTGCGGGATCTGACTTATGTCGGATTGGTCTTGCTATTCATTGCTGCTGTCGGCCCATTGTCGGGCACAGCGCAAGCCAATTCGAATTGGAAGTTACTAAAAGGTCAGTCCGAATGCGGGGGTATTGATGCAAGCGGACGGTTGCAGCCAGCCTGTGGCTTTACCCGCGCAGAGAAAGTCAGCAAGGCGTTGGGGACTTGCCCGAAAGGCTCTTTCTTCGATCTTGGCACTTGGTCGTGTTTCACTTGTCCCGATGGCTACAATCGCAATGCGCGCAGTGTCGACAGTGACAAGGCCTGTGATAAGCCCGTTGGCGGCGCAATCCGCAGTTCAGCAAATTTTGACGGCAAGAAGGAATGCCCCGTTGGGGCCTTTATGGATGGTCGTAATGGGGGCGAATGCTGGTCCTGTCCGTCTGGTTATGGCCGCACCGCGGCATCTGTTGATGCCCATAATGCCTGTGGCATGATTGGCAAAAAGGCACGCACGGCGGTTTTTGAAGGGCGCGCCTGTCCCGTGGACAGTTCCTTTACAGATCCGCGCAATGGCGGTGAATGCTGGTCCTGCCCGGAAGGATTCAAACGTACCGGCAATTCGGTCACAAGCAACAGCGCCTGTATCAAAGTCCTGGATTTCCAGCCTGCCATCAAGGAAGCGGCCCTGACCTGTGAGCCCGGTCAGATATTTGATTTCGTCGATGGCGGCACATGTTGGACCTGCCCTGACAATTCCCGTCGCTCGGTCAGCGGTGTGAAGACCGCAAAGGCCTGCGAATATAAATCCTTTGTCTGGGCAACGCCGAACCGGGATATGCCAGGCTTGTTCGGTCTTGGCAGCAGTGCGGAGGAAATGGCAGCTCAATTGATCGTCAGCCGCACGGAAATTGATGCAGCGATTCTGCAGGCGGCCCAAAAAACCAAACAGGATGTGGATATGGTATCCCAGGCTGTTTGGAAACTGATTGATGAAGAGCCCTGGAATAGCGCGCCATTGCATGCAGTGATTCTGGAGCAGACGGCCCTTGCTGTGAAAAAGCCGGTCGCCCAGCGCACGGATGCAGAGAAGAATTTCATCGCGACGCTGGAACAATACATTCAGTGGAACCGCCAGTTCATCGCCTACCAATCCAAGCAGGCGCACGAAACCTGGAAGGCGGCGACTGCTGCCGTGCTTGCGGAACGGGGGAAGGGCAATCTGGTCGCCCTGTATGGCGGTGTCATCACACCCCCGGATTTTGCGGGAATCGTAAATGCCAGCATTTCTGGCGCGTCGGGGGTTGGTATGCTGACCGGTGCCTATTTGTCAGGTTTCCTGGCCGGCAAGTTTGCTTTTGTCGCACCCTATAGCGTGCAAATCGCTGAGAAAGCGGCGGGCGCAGCGGTTGGCACCTATATTGCCACTGGCGGCAATGCGATTTCAAAAGTATTCGCAGCTGCATCGGGGCCGGTCAGTGTCGCTATTGCTGTTGCCATAACCACTGCCATGGAACTGGACAAATTCGTCAAGCTCGATGTGGCTGAAAGCAAGATCAACCAGGCCGTGGAGCTTTCCAATCTGCCGGTCGATTTGAATGTTTTCCTGCAACAAAAAGATGGTGAGGAGCAGCTTGGATATCACTGGAGCCTGCTGACCAGTGGAAGTACCAAGCCCAGCGCAGGGTTTAAAGCCCGGATTGCCATGCTTAAGGGGGACACCGATGGGTCAGAGGCAAGGCCAATGCCCACGATACTGGGGGGCACCTTGCTTGGCACAACGCAAACCGCCGCCGCAGCGCCCGCAGAACCGCCAACCGCGTCCAAAGCGCAGACGACGGCTTACATTAAAATGAACCAGCAGACCGCTGATACGATCCGCTTTGAGCTGTCCGCCGCGCCTGGCCTGTGTGTCAGCAAGTTGCACAAACACTCTCAGGGTCTGGCTCTGCGGGATTGTGATGACAAGGGGACGATGTGGATCCAACCCAACAGCAAGAACAGTACACTGGTCTTCGCGCAACGCTTTTGCATCGTTGTCGATGGATCCAGGTTGGCAGATCAGGTGCCGGTTCTGGTGACCGAATGCCAGGCCCCGTCAAATGCCAAGAATTGGCAACTGACACGGGAAGGCATGGTGCAATCCTTGCGGAGCAGATTCTGTATGTCTGTTTCCGGGCCTCTGGCCAAGGACTCCCCCATCGTCCTTGCGCGCTGCGATAATACGGCTGGTCAAGTTTGGCGGCCCTGGTCAGCAACGAACTGACCGCCGGATTAATCGTAAAATCTGATTTAAGAAGGTAAAAAAAACAGATGAAAAGCGGCCGCAGGAATGATCTGTGTGTATTGGGCAAGGGGGTTGTTTTCGGAGCGATCTTAGGTGTCGCGGCCGGTTGCCAAACACTGGATGCTGACAAGGGATATCAGCCAAAAACCAGCGCGGCCAAATCGTCTGTCATAGAGGCATCCCTGTACCAGCCCAGCGACACGGATCGACTGGTACAGGAAAGCAGTCAGGCCTTGCGGGAGAACAGGCTGGACGATGCATCACGGCTTATCAATCTGGCCCTGAAAATGGATATAACAAATCCAGACATACAGTTCCTCAATGGCTTGACCTATCATCTTATGGGAACTGCGGGGGATGCAGCGAAATTCTCCCTGGCGGAGCAGGGGTATCAACAGACGCTTAAATTCGATCCGGGCAATCTGGGGGCACAATATCAACTGGGCCTGTTATATATGGATCAGCGCCGGTTTGGGTTGGCGCAGGGGTATTTTGCAGCCGTGGCAGTGCATAACGGCGACGATCCGACAGTCCTCTATAACCTGGCTACTGCGTCGTATTATGCCCGGGATCCAAAAACCGCGGAAGCCGCCCTGAAGCATTTGATGGATATTGATCCGCAGGCCCGGTTAAATCCGGATGTTCTGAAGGCACGCAGCCTGTCCTTGGCCGCGATGAATGACCGCACCGGTGCCGCGCACTATCTGAAGGCCTATCAGGATTCGATTGCGGATGAGGCACATGCAAAGACCCTGCAGCGGCGCGTTCATGGTTGGCAAACATTTTACGATACGGATGCAAAGGTCATGCTGGCGCAGTTCTCAGATGCCCAGCCATACGACTCCACGGATTCCTACAGCGAAACACCCGACGCTTTTGGGGGTGCGACACAGTCCATTGAGCCCGTTATAACGCCATCGCTTGGGACCTCAACAGATACCAGCTTTACCGATTCCGAAATGGTCGTTGTCGACGTTGTTTTGATTGGGACGCAGGAGGATGTTCGCGATTCACGCGGCATCAATCTTCTGAACGGGCTGCAATTACAATTTGGTGATCCCCTGACCGGGACAACAGGATTGGGATATTCCAGCACCCGGACAAAAGATTACCTGGGCACAGGCCTGGAACAGAGCAGCCAAACCATTACACGGATGATTTCGATTCCCGCCGTTACCTATTCGCTTAACATCGCCAATTCTGCTGATTCCAATAACCAAGTATTGGCCAAGCCCAGCCTGGTCGCGCAATCCGGTCAGACATCGGAATTCTTCTCCGGTACGGAAATTCTCGCCGCTGCCGTCTCTGGCGGCAATGGGGACAGTGTTTCGGTGCAAAAGGAGGTCGGGGTGAAGCTTGCCGTGACACCTGAAATCCTGCCGGACAATATGTTGCGCCTGCATGTCGTTGCGGAACGGACCTTTCTGACCGATCCGTCTAATTCGGTCGTGTTCGAGTTTCGCCTGGACACCACCAAAACCAATGTGAATTCCACCGTCACAATGAAATTTGATGAGACATTGATCCTGGGCGGGCTGAGTGAACGTGAAACGTCTAAATCCGCAGATGGTGTCCCTGGATTGATGGACGTTCCGGGGTTGAACCTTTTATTTTCCCAACGGGTACAGCGCGAATTTGAACGCTCTGTCCTGATTCTGATCACGCCCCGTCGCCCGCAATACACACGTCAGTCGACCGAAGACCGAAGCATAATTGAACAGCAGATGTCCAATCTGGAAAAGGATATCGAGCGGCTGGAGCAACGCAACAAGGATTGGTACACGCCACAGCCAACCTTCAATGAAATCCTTGGCAAGCTGCAGGGTCGTGAGTTTTTTGAAGAATTCCGCAGCGGCGATGTCGATATCCGATCCTGGCAGAATGAAGGAGACACACACAAGAACATCGCGTTGGTTCAGGAAAAATTCACGCGCAATTAAGGGGCAGGGTTGCGTCTATAACAGCAGGAGACGCCTCGTGACATTCCGATTTCAAAGCCTTTGCGGGCTCAGCCTTACTGTGTTGCTTTTCTTCGCGTGTATCTCTGCCTCGGCCCAAACGGATGACTCTTCAGGCTGGACGCCGATCGCCGGCAATGCCGCAGATATTTCAATAAACGGCGATGGTCAGGCCTATGCCGTTGGCTTCGATGGTATCCCCTGGCGCTGGGATCGGGTTGAACAGCGTTGGCGGCGCATGTCAGGAAAATTCATTCGTATCACAGCGGCGGAAGACAACCGACCCTGGGCCATCGATGAAGAAGGAACCGTGTTCCGCTATAATGGTTTATGGTGGGAAAATAAGGATACGGATGTTGTCGATGTGGCAGCAGACCGCACTGGTACTGTCTTTATCGCAAAGACGGACGGCACGGTCCAACAATGGTACCCTGCGCGCAGTGAATGGCGACCGTTGGCCGCCCTGGCAGACGGTTCGGCATGGCGCATTGCGCTGGACCGTGACGGTCTGCCCTGGATAGTGACCAAATCAGGTGCGATCCGGTCTTTCGATGGCAGGGCATGGTCTGTTCGGGCGGGGCGCGCAAAGGATATTGCAATTGGGGGCGCAAACACCGTTGCTATTGCCGATGGTGAGGGGCTGGTCCGCGTTTTTGATCGAGTACAGCGCCGCTGGACCGTTGTGGCCGGGGCAAGCAATATTGTCACCGTAGCGGTCACACCCGATGATGGAACCTGGGCCGTGACGCAGACAGGGGCAATCCTGGCCACCAGATTGCTTATTTCCGAAATTGAGGAAGCGCAGGAAAATCAGGCCCCAGGCGCAAAGGCATTGGACATAACCGCCCCGATCAACACAGCACCGCCTGTTTCTGCTCCGGTTGCGACCGCCCCGCCGGTTACGGTCCCCGCCTCACAGGCCCCCCTGGTTTCTGTCCCTTCCATTACGGCATCCGCTGTTGATGCGCCGTCGGTTGTGCCCGAAACGCCAACGCCGCCACGCCCTGAAAGAAATGATAACAGCGTTCCGGTCATTGATGCGGCATCTGTGACCACCCAGGACGCCATCCGCTTCACCAATACCCGTAAGAATGCGACCAGCCTGGCCATTGGCAAGGATGGCAGTGTCTTTGCCCTGGACACGAATGGTGGTGTATTGCGTTGGTCCAATGCGCGCAGAACCTTTGAAGAATTCCCAGGAACCCTGGTCCGAATTGCGGTTGACCCTGAAGGGAACCCCTGGGGGGTTTCGGCCCTGGGGCGTGTGTTCAGGCATACCGGATCGGTTTGGCGGCAAATCGCCGGTGCGACGGCATCTGATATTGCAATTGGCGCTTCTGGCGCTGTTATCATCGCAGATGCAAGGGGGGCCTTGTCAAAGTTGAACGAGGGCCAGACGCGGTTTGACCGTATTACAGGCAATGGCACGGTGATCGCCGTTGATCCGGATGATACGCCCTGGACCATCCGAACGGATAGGCTGGTCCAACGATGCGACACCTCGCCCTGCACAATCCTTCAACAAAAGGCGAAAAGCATCGGTATTGGGCCCGATGGCAGCGTATGGATCGTTTCGGATCGGGACCTGCTGATGCGCCTCAAAGACGATGGAAAGACTTTTGGTTTGGTTCAGGCACCCGGCTTTGTCCCTACAAAAGTGGCGGTGGGCCCGAATGGTTTTCCCTGGATTGTCAGTGACGCCCAATTGGTGTTTGCCTCAAATTTCTTTGACAGGGACGAATCCGGGGACCGCATCATCGCGGCATCAACCGTGGACAACACCCAGGGTACTGGTGAAACATCTGCCGTAACCAGCACGACCAGTTTTACATTCTCAAAGAATATGCGGTTCGAAACCGTGAATACGGATTTCTTTTCATCGGGTGTGACGATTAAAATCGAATCCGGGATTGATGGGGTGATCTATGGTGCACAATCCGACGTGATTGGGGCCTTTAACGCCAAAAGAAACGCCTTCACAGAGGAACGCACGGGGTTAAGCGGCAATGATTATTCCATCAGGGATTTTGGCGTCGCGTCAAATGGCGATATTTGGGCCTATATTATGACGTATTATCAAGAACTAAAGCTCTTCCGCGACCGGAATGGCAGCTTAAAGGAATACACCGTAAATAACTTACTGATTGATGGTCTGGCCGTCGCGCCAGACGATACGGTTTATGCAATTTTCAATATCGATTCCTCAAACGACTATTCGCTTTACACAAAAGCTCCGAATTCTGAGACATTCAAGAAATTCAGTAATGACAATTCAATTTTAGATGTCAGTGTCGGACCGGGGAACGATATCTGGATCGTGGATCGATCCAACATTGTCTATCAATGGACCGGCGATAAATTTGTAAAACGCCCTCAAAGCGGACAAAAGGCGCGCCGAATATCTGTTGGTCTGGATGGGACAGTTTATATCTCAGACAATGACAGCAATCGGACCTTAAGAAAGTGGAATGCGGCAAACCAAAGCTTTGATGCCGTCAACAACATCTCAGCCCAATCTTTCACCGTAGATGAAAATGGACGCCCCTGGGTCCTCGTCGACAGTCCCTCAACCGTGAAACGTGCCCGGGACTGAGAATATTTGTAGCAGGACCACAGCGTTCTTACCTGCATATGCGTCCATCTGGGCATCTTTGGCGCAGCCACCCCCGCTACCCTCGTACTGGTGCATAGCCTCAGTCCCCTTGATAAGAACATTAGTAGACTATATTAAAGAACATAATATGAATATATTGATGAGGGATGCACCCCATGCGGTTGGAGGAAGCGCGGGAGGACCGGCGGCGTTCGGCGCTTGATAAGGCGCGGGGGCTGGTGCGGCGCATTGAGGCGCGGGATCGACCCCGGTGTCATCGCTCTGTGGCGCTGGGGTGGGAGGAACCGGATGCGGCGCTGGGCGGTGGGCTCGGCCTGGGCATGTTGCATGAAATCGGGGGCAGGGCGGCAACAGGATTTGCCCTGCGGCTGCTGGCGCGGCTGAGAGGGGCGGTGTTGTGGTGCCATCCAGCCAGCCAGAAGACCATACTTTACGGGCCGGGACTGGTACAGGCTGGTCATGGCGACCTGCCGGATCGGTTGATCATCGCCCGGGCCCGCAATGGCAGCGAGGGCTGCTGGATCGTTGAGGAAGCCCTGCGTTCCGAAGCCTTTGCGGCGGTCGTGCTGGACCCCGCCGACCCGGTTGGCCTGATCCCCAGTCGCCGCCTGCACCTGGCGGCCGGACGCGGCGGGGCGCTGGGCCTGATCCTGCGCGAGGGACAGGGGCATGGTGCGGTGCTGGCGCCTGGTATCGCGGCGACGCGGTGGCAGGTTGACCCGGTGCCGTCGATCCGCAAGGCGGCGACGATCCACCCCCATTGGAATCTGGTGCTGCAACGACAGCGTGGGGGAAGCGGGGACAGGAGCGGTGGAGAGCGCTGTTGGAGTGTTCCAGCATGACGACAGCGCCCCTGGCTCGTCTGAACGCGCTCTATCTTGCACTCTGGTTTCCCTGCCTGTCGACGGACCGGTTACGGCGGGAGAAGCAGATCAATGCAGATCGGGCACTGGTTGCAACGCGCCGCGCAGGATCGGGTGTCGTCCTGGCTGCTGTTGATGCGCTGGCAGCAAGTGAGGGGCTGGCCCCCGGCATGACACTGGCCAGCGCCCGCGCGATCCATCCTGATCTTCGCGCTGAGCCTCTGGACCCTGCCGCTGATGCCGCCCTGGTGCAGCGTCTGGCAGACTGGTGCGACCGTTATTCGCCGCTAGTGGCGGTCGCTGGCAGCGACCGACTGGTGATCGAAGCGACTGGCTGCACGCATCTTTTCGGGGGGGAGAAAGCGATGCTGACGGATGCCCGTGATCGGCTGTGCCGCACCGGCCTGTCGGTGCGTGCCGCCCTGGCTGCCAGTCCCGGTGCGGCCATCGCGCTGGCGTTGCATGGGTCACAGGATTGTGTGGTCAGTGAACGCCGTGGTCTGAGCACAGCCCTTGCCGATCTGCCGGTCTCTGCCCTTGCGCTGGCAGAAGGGGCGATGGACCGCGAGGCGCTGACAGGGATGCACCGGGTCGGTCTGCACCATTTGGGGGATCTGTATCAACTGCCCCGTGCGGCGCTGGCCACCCGCTTTGGCCCCGCAGTGGTCTCCGCCCTTGACCGATTGCTTGGACAGGCCTCGCATCCAATAGCCCCCCGGCGTCCAACCACGCCCTATCGTTTCCGCCTTGCCTTCGCTGATCCGATTGGCCTGCGCAGTGATATTGATGCTGCGCTTGTCCAATTGCTTTTGGACCTTTCACAGCAGTTACAGGAAAAGGCGATGGGCTGCCGACGCTTGACCCTGACCGCCTGCCGCGCCGATGGCACGGTGCAGGAGATCACCATCGGCACCAGTCGTCCGGTCCGGGCCGTCCCGCCGCTGATGCGGTTGCTGGCAGAGAAACTGGAAAGCCTGGATCCCGGTTTTGGGATCGACTGCCTGATCCTGACTGCCCCGATTGTCGAACCTTTTGAGCATGACCAGATCGACAGCAGGGCCCTGGCTGAGGAAAGCGGAACAGGAGGTACAACCGCAGACGACCGGCTGGCATCGGTCTGTGACCGGTTGATAAACCGGCTGGGGGGAGAGAACCTGTTCCGCCTCGCCCCGGTTGATAGCCGCCTGCCGGATACCGCCCAGGGGCAGCGCCCCGCAGTGTCGTCAAGACGGGACCCGGCAAGTGATTGGCCCCGTACTGTCGGTCGCCCGACCCGCCTGCTGGGACAGCCAATCCCGCTGGTGCCGTTGCATGCGCCAAGGCCTGGCGATCCGCTGGTGCGCTTTCGCTTGCGGGGGCGTGAACATAGGGTTCGGATCGCACAGGGGCCGGAGCGGATTGCGCCTGACTGGTGGCGACGGGATGCGGCCTGGGTCGCAGGCGCACGGGATTACTGGCAGGTTGAGGATGAGGCAGGTCAGCGGTTCTGGATTTATCGCGATGGAACCGCAGGGGCGCCTGCCGGATCGGATTCAGGATCGGGCGTGGAATCGGGGAAAGCTGATACACCCAGGCCGCACTGGTTCCTGCATGGTCTGTGGTGATCTGCGATGCAACGCTATGTCGAACTGTGCTGCATGACCAATTTCAGCTTCCTG
Source organism: Rhodospirillaceae bacterium (assembly GCA_002709955.1). GTDB lineage: Bacteria > Pseudomonadota > Alphaproteobacteria > UBA8366 > Aestuariispiraceae > Pacificispira. The sequence continues at coordinate 117,842 of PAQY01000003.1, read as the reverse complement.
GAAGGGGCCTCCCATGCCGATGAACTGGTGGTGCAGGCAAAGGCGCTGGGCCTTGCGGGCCTTGGCATTGCTGACCGCAACAGCCTGGCGGGCGTGGTGCGGGCCCATAAGGCGGCAAAGCAGGCGGGCCTGCCGCTGCTGATCGGTGCCCGTCTGGATTTGCAGGATGCGACCCCCCTGATCGCCTATCCCCGGGACCGCGCTGCCTATGGCCGCCTGTCGCAATTGATCACCCTGGGTCGTCGCCGGGCAGAGAAAGGCTCCTGCCTGCTGTATCTGGACGACGTTCTGGCCGCCGCTAAGGATACCGTGTTGATCGTGTTGGCTGACGAGAGTGCGGATGAAACCACTCTTTCCAAACAGCTTTTGCGCCTGAAAGACGTTGCAGAGCCTCAGGATCTTTATCTTGCCGCCAGTCACCTGCATCGCGGTGATGATGATCAGCGCATTGCCCGTCATGCGGCAATCACCCGGGCATTGGGCCTGCGTCTGGTCGCGGTCAATGATGTCCTGATGCACAGCCCCGCCCGCCGTCCGCTGGCCGATGTGCTGACCTGTATCAGAGAGAAGCAGGTTATTGATACCGCAGGCACCCTGCTGGCCCGTAATGGAGAGCGGCATCTGAAGAGCGCAGCAGAGATGGCGCGGTTGTTCCAGGGCTATGAGGATGCCTGCACAGCAACGCTTGATATCCTGGAGCGCTGCTGCTTCTCGCTGGACGAACTTTCCAGCGATTATCCCAGCGAGGTTTTGGGCACAGAGGAAACACCCCAGGCGGTGCTGGAGCGGATGACCTGGGCCGGGGCCGCACAGCGCTATCCGGGCGGCATCCCAGCTAAGGTGCGCAGCATCGTGGAGCATGAATTACGGCTGATCGGGGAATTGGGCTATGCCCCCTATTTCCTGACGGTGGAGGATCTGGTCCGCTTTGCGCGCAGCCGCGATATCCTTTGCCAGGGGCGAGGATCGGCGGCCAATTCTGCGGTCTGTTATTGCCTTGGCATCACCGCCATTGATCCAAACCGGCTGGACCTGTTGTTCGAACGTTTCATCTCCGCCGCTCGTAACGAGCCCCCTGATATTGATGTCGATTTTGAACACGAACGCCGGGAAGAGGTGATCCAGTATATCTATACAAAATATGGCCGCGACCGTGCCTCGATGACGGCCACTGTCACCCGCTATCGGGCGCGCGGTGCGATCCGCGACGTTGGCAAGGCGATGGGGTTGAGTGAGGATACGGTGACGCTGATGGCCTCTCAGGTCTGGGGATCATCCGATCCATCCACCGTGACCGAACGGTTGATGGAGATCGGGCTGGATCCCCGTGACGAACGCCTGCGCCTGACCCTGGCCCTGATCGGACAGATCACCGGCTTCCCGCGCCATCTGGGACAGCATGTCGGTGGCTTCGTGATCACCGACAGTCGCCTCGACAGCATCGTGCCGGTAGAAAATGCCGCGATGGAAAACCGCACCGTCATCCAGTGGGACAAGGATGACCTGGATGCGCTGGGCATCCTCAAGGTGGATGTATTGGCACTTGGTATGTTGAGCTGTATCCGCCGCTGCTTCGATCTGATCCGCGGGCATCATGGCCGCAGTGTTGATCTGGCCGGGGTGCCACCGGGGGACACGGCAACTTATGATATGCTGTGTCGGGCGGATTCCCTGGGTGTTTTTCAGGTCGAGAGCCGGGCTCAGATGAGCTTCCTGCCGCGCATGAAGCCGCGCAATTTCTATGACCTGGTGATCGAAGTCGCCATCGTGCGCCCCGGTCCGATCCAGGGCGATATGGTTCATCCCTATCTGCGCCGCCGCAATGGGGAGGAGGCGGTGGAATATCCTTCCCCTGAATTGCGTGCCGTGCTGGAGAAGACGCTGGGCGTGCCGCTGTTCCAGGAACAGGCGATGAAGATCGCCATTGTCGGGGCCGGGTTCAGCCCGGAAGAGGCGGACCAGTTGCGCCGTGCCATGGCGACCTTCCGCAAGGTTGGTACGATTGAAAACTTTCGTGGTAAATTCCTTAACGGAATGGCCCAGAACGGCTACCCGCCGGACTTTGCAGAGCGATGCTGGCGACAGATCGAAGGCTTCGGGGAATACGGTTTTCCTGAGAGCCATGCGGCCAGTTTCGCACTGCTGGTCTATGTTTCTGCCTGGATGAAGCGGCATTATCCTGCCGCCTTTGCCTGTGCACTGCTGAACAGCCAGCCGATGGGTTTTTATGCCCCGGCCCAGATCGTGCGCGATGCGCAGGACCATGGTGTCGCGGTGCGCCCGCCCGATATCAATCATTCAGATTGGGACTGTACGCTGGAACCGGCGGAAGGGGGATTTGCGCTGCGCCTGGGGTTGCGTCAGGTAAAGGGGCTGAAGCAGGCGGAAGCGGAATGGGTCACCGCTGCCCGCGCCAACGGCTATCGCCACCCTGCCGATCTGTGGCGGCGCGCAGGCCTGAAGCGGCGCAGCCTGACGGCATTGGCTGAGGCGGATGCGTTTACCTCGCTGCACCTCTCACGGCGTCAGGTGATCTGGGCCTTGCGTGGGATCGGTGGCGACAGGCCCCTGCCATTGTTCGAGGCCGCGAATGAAAGCGATCGGGGGCGGGAATTGCCCGTTGACCTGCCGAAGGCAACACTGGGCGAGGAGGTCGCAGAGGATTACGCCAGCCTACGCCTCAGCCTGAAGGCACATCCCCTCGCCCTGGTGCGCGATCAGGCCGATGCGCCACTGGCGGGCTGTCTACCTGCCCTGCACCTTGCAGACACGGAGGACGGGACGACTGTCTCGGTCGCCGGACTGGTGCTGGTTCGGCAACGTCCCGGCAGCGCCCATGGCGTCATCTTCGCAACCATCGAGGATGAGACCGGCACCGCCAATATCGTCGTCTGGACCGACGTCTTCGAGCGCTACCGCCGTCCCCTTTTGACGGCGCGGTTGATGCGTGTCACCGGCAAACTACAGCGCGAAGGCATCGTCATCCACGTCATCGCCCAAACCATCGAAGACCGCTCCGACCGGCTCGACCGTTTGCTCACCCCTGGTACTTCGACGGGCGCATGCCTGAATACCCTTGCCCGCGCAGATGAGGTCCGCCGCCCAATCCATACCCAAGACTTCCGCGGCACCGGCTATCATCCGCCAAAACTGGGGCCTTCGCGGGAGCGTCGGTAAGGCCATATCTTGATGCGATTGCCATGACCAGGCACTGGTCCCTATTCCAACAAGGATTTGATCGACGCTTTTGCGATAATACCGGTATCGGAAACAGTGATGAACAGGGTGTCGCAATCGGCACCCCCGAAGGTCAGGTTGGTGGTCGTCAACCCAAAGGCCTGACAATCGATGCGGGCGATTTGGTCGCCATGGGGGTTATATACAAAAACCGCGCCGCGGCTGGCATGACAGACATACAGGTTGCCCAGCCGATCCAGCGCTAATCCATCCGGCCCGCTGCGCCCGGCTGGTACACGCGCAAAAAGGCCGACTTTGCTTGTTCCCGTGGCAAATAACGGCATGCGCCAGATTTCACAACTGCGGGTCATGGCGACATATAATTCCGTGCCCGCATCATTGGTAACCAGGCCATTCGGGCTGGGGCCGGTATCCAGAAGCACCTCAAGATCGCTGAGATCCGGTCCGGCGCGATAGACACGCCCGCTGGGGTCGTGCAGCCCTGTTTGCCCCTGGTCGGTGAAAAACAACGTGCCGTCCTGGGCGAACCACAGATCGTTACAGCCCTTAAATCCTTCACTGCGATATCCCTCAAACAGGGGCGTTATGGTCCCCGTTTGCGGGTCCAGGCGCAGGATTCCACGCTTATAATCGGCGATGCATAACGTACCGTCCGGTCGATAGCGCATACCGTTGGGCCAACCATCATAGTCGGCCATAACCGTCCAGGTACCGTCCGGTGCAATGCGCAGGATTCGACCATATGGGATATCCACCACCCATAATGCACCATCGGGGGCCATGGTCGGCCCTTCCAGAAAGCTATCAACCTTTGCGCCGGGTTTGTTTGCAGTCACCCAACTGGATGGCCGATCCTGCAGGCGCAGGGCGTCTGGCATGCTGCTCCACAACGCGGCCTGAAGAATTTGAATTTCTGAGGTCATCTAATCGTCCTTCAGGCCAGTCTGGTGCGGCGATGTGCGATGTAACGTTCCGCAAGGATCAGCAGGATCATGCCGCATGCAACCGCTTGTATCCAGGGATCTGTATAAACTGCGCCGGCTGCACCAAGCGTTAATACCAATCGATGCCACAGCCGCAAGGGGCTGAAGAAGCACCCGATATGGGCGGCATTGAACCCGACAATTGCACAGGTCAGGGCGGCAAATACAGCCAAAGCCGGTCCAAACATGTCAGCGCTGAGAGTATCCAGGAAGATTTCCGGGTGATAGATCCAGACAATCGGTAAAACGAAGGCGACCGCACACAGCCTTAGGGAATTGCCCGCAATGACCAAAGGCTTCTCGCGGGCGATGGCGGCGGCGGCAAAAACAGCCAATGCGACAGGCGGCGTGATTGCCGACAGGACAGCATAATAGAAGACGAAGAAATGCGTCTGTAGCTGGCTGACCCCCAATTCCATCAGGGATGGACCGGCGACAAAAACAACCATCAGATAAGACGCGGCGGTCGGCAGCCCCATGCCCAACACAATCGAACAGACTGCCGCCAGAATAAGCGCGGGCAGCAGGTCCCCGGATCCCATGGAGACGATCAGTTGATTTAGTTTCACGCCCAGTCCGGTGGAACTTACCGCGCCGATAACCACGCCAATGGCGGCACATGCAATCAGCACAGACAGGCCATCCTTGCCTGAATCCACCAGGAATTCCCAGGTGGCTTTCCACCCAAAGCGTGTCTTGGGTAGGATAAATCCGGTAAACAGGGTCACACCTGCCGCGCTGAGCCCGCTGAATGTTGGGGAAAAGCCGGAAAACAGCATGCCCAGCAAAGTGCCGAAACCCAATACCAGTACAATGGCTTGCGACGCCCGTTGTGCGGTCCACATGTCAGTGGTGGCTTCTCCCTGGGCTTTGATCCCCAGGCGCTGGGCCTCCAATACGGCTGCGACCGACAGTGAGAAAATGAACAGGAATGCAGGAACGATGGCGACCAACATGATTGTCGCATAGGGAATGCCGGTTATTTCCGACATGATGAAGGCCCCAACGCCCATGATCGGTGGAATGATCTGACCAACGCAGGATGCGGTCGCTTCTACCCCACCTGCAAAACCGGCGGTATAGCCTGCCCGCTTCATCATCGGGATCGTCAATACACCGGTCGATGCCACATTGGCGGGGGCTGACCCGTTTACGGATCCAAACATGGTTGAGGCAATGATGGCGGCCTGGGCCGGGCCAGAGCGGAAGCCACTGGTTGCCCGCATGGCGATGAAATTAAAGAAATCGCCTGCCCCCGATATACGAATGGCCGCGCCCAGAATGACAAAGACCATCACAACATCGACCACCGCGCCCAGGGCGATGCCGTAGATCCCTTTGTAACTATAGGCGACTTCCAGGGCATTGGAGAACGGCATTGCGCGGTGGTTCAAGACACCTGGCATCCAATGACCATAGGCAAGGTAAAGAAAGGCCGCGATGACGATACCAACAAGCACCCACCCCTCGACCCGTCGCGCAGCCTCCACGACCACAAAAGTACCAATGGCATAACAGATCAAATCGGCAGTGTTGGGGATCCCTTCCCGAAATGCAGCGATTTCGTAATAGTTCATCAGGTAATAGCCGCCGGTCCCCAGCGCTGCCAGGATCCACATAGAATTGACCAGGGCCATGCGCATGGTCAGTTCGTCATTTCCGTGAAACACACCGGGTTTTAACAGGAAAACCGCGACCATGCTCAGGGTCAGGGCGATGCTGTACTGGGCCTCAGCGGGCAGCTTACCAAAGATCGTCGTTGCGGCGACAAACACAGCCAGTGCCACACAGCACAGTTTGCCCAAGGCGGGAAAAAGGACCCGCAGCGCCTTTGGGGCTGCTGCGGGCTTAGATGGGGTGCTTTGCATCGAAACAGACCCTCAAACAGAAAACTTTTATAGTCTTACTGCATCAATCCTACTTCGTGGTAGTATTTTGCCGCGCCAGGATGAACCGGCGCAGACAGCGCCGTCAGGGCATTTTTCATTTGGATCAGCGCCAATGCCGGGCTCATGTCATTCACCTTTGCGATATTATCCCAAAAGGTTTTTACCAGCATATAGGCCGTGTCTTCAGGCATGTCGTTGCGCACGACCATCATGAAAGGGAAGGTCCAGAAATATGCCGGGCTATCCGCCTGCACGCGCCCTTCATAGGCCTTGTTCAGAATTTCCGGGGAAACTTCCTGAAACACATAATATTCGCCATTGGTGATGTTGCTGCGGAAGTCATCTAACTTGTCCGGGTCTGGCGATACAAAACGCAGTTTCATCTGGCGCGATGCGTTGTCGACACCCGCATGGGGCACACCACCCCAAACCAGGGTCGCATCCATTGTACCATCCGCCATCTGATCCAGTGCGGGCTGGTATTTCAGATATTGGCCATCGGCATCACCGGCTTCCAGGTCAATGCCATGGGCTTTGAACAGCGCCATTGTCACGCGACCTGCATTGCCGCCGGGCCGACCGATTGCCAGGGTTTTACCCTTGAAATCCGCAATGGTTTTGATGTTGCTGTCAACCAGCGCGACATATTGCGCTGCACTGGTCGTGATCGCAAACAGCGTGCTCATGTCTTTGTATTTTTCGACCAAATCTTCGGGGTCTTCATTGAAGCTGCCACTGCGCTGGATGGCATCTTTGTAATGGGGGGAGCCGATGGCGACGATGTCCGCTTGGCCTGCCGCGACCTGCCGCAAGCCCTTCACGGAGCCATTATCAACAACAGTCAGTTTGATATCCGATCCGGATTCCGCCATTAAGTTCGACCAGGCGACGCCCATCTGATAATCTTGGGTTGTCGGGCCAACGGCGCTGAAGATTACTTCCTGGGCGTTTGCGCCCAAACCGAAACCAAGGCTGATTGGAAACGCAACAATAACAGTCGCAAGGAACTTACGCATGATTTCCTCCCTTTTTCAGGTCGGTCATTGCCGACCTGTTGTTTCGCCACACTTGTGCGTGGCTTTAAAATTCATGTGTTCTATCTGACAGAACATCGTTCTATAATACACTTGGGTTAAGTTTGAAGTAAAGTAAAAATCCGAAAGACAGGAGGCGTGGTGATTATGCGTTCAAGAAATGAGCGATAAGGGGGTTGCGGCCGTAGAGCGCGCTTTGGCGATCCTGGATTGTTTCGAATCGGATCAAGAGAGCCTTCCGCTTAAAACAATCGCACAAAAGACCGGGCTTTATAAAAGCACGATACTTAGATTGTGCGTGTCGCTGGAAAGCTATGGATATCTGCGTCGACGTGAAGACGGGGATTTTCAACTTGGGCCAACGCTATGGCGTTTGGGCGCGCTGTACCGCAACCGATTTGACGTCGCAACCCATGTCCGGCCTGTCCTGAAGCGCCTGTCGGAAACCACCGGGGAAAGCGCATCCTTTTATGTGCGCGATGGCGATGCGCGGATTTGCCTGATGCGCCATAACAGCAGCCAGGCCATTCGGCATCATCTGGAAGAAGGCGTGCGCCTGCCGCTGAATTTGGGCGCTGCCGGGCATTTGATCCAGGCCTATACAGATGGCAGTGACCCGAAGACTGTGGAGATTAAGGCCTGCGGCTATGCAATAAGTTTGGGAGAGCGCGACCCTAATACCGTATCGATTGCTGTTCCCGTTCTGGGTCGAGGCGATGCCTTCATGGGCGCGCTTGTTGTGTCTGGCTTAGGCACACGGTTTGACGAAGCGGCGCGTCACCAAGCGATTGAATTGGCACAGGATGAAGCACGCCGCCTGTCACAGGAGATATATGGATAGACCGAATTCAGTCTGAGAAATTTATAATGCCAGACTGCTTCAAGGCATCGATTTCCTTGTCACTGAAACCAAGCTCCTGTGCCAGTTCCTGACTGTGTTGACCGCTGCGGGGAATGTTCAACCGAACGCCAGGGCGCCAGCCACCGACGGAAATTGGCAAGGCGGGGACCTGCGTTTCCGTTCCGTCCGGCAGGGTTATATCCAACAGGCCACCGGATTGTTGCAGATGGGGATCGTCAAACAGATCCTCCGGTCGGCGGATCGGTGCATAGGGAAGACCCGATTTCTCACAATTCGCCATCAGGGTTTCGGACGGAATGGTCAGAAACAGGCGGCGGATTTGGGGCAGGAAGGCATCCCTGGCATGGCACCGTTTGGCATTTGTATCCAGGGCCGGGTCGGCCAGCAGATCCAGCAGGTCGAAATCCTCACAGAAGGTTTTCCATTGTCTGTCCGATACAACGCCAACAAAAACCTGTGCGCCATCGCTGCAATCAAAGACATCATAAACAGCCCAGGCCGACAGCCGGGCCGGCATAGGGGCGGCGGGCTTACCGGTCATGGCAAATTGCGTCATATGCTGGCCGCTGAGAAAGGCGCAGTTTTCAAACAGGGCGGAAATCACTTCGCTGCCTTCCCCTGTAACATCCCTTTGCCGTAGGGCGGCCATTACGCCAATCGCCCCGAACATGCCGCCCATGACATCATTGACCGATGCCCCCGCGCGCAAGGGTCGCCCCGGGGGACCGGTCATATAGGCCAAGCCACCCATCATCTGAACAACCTCGTCCAAAGCGGTGCGCTTTTCATAGGGGCCCGCCAGAAAACCCTTAGCGGAACAGTAAATTAATCCGGGATTGGTCTCTTTCAGTTTCGCATATCCCAGGCCCATCGCGTCCAGCGCGCCAGGGCGGAAATTCTCAACCAGCACGTCGGCTGTCGCAATCAGGCGTTCGACAAATGCTTTGCCCTCCACGGATTTGATGTCCACAGCGACGGACCGCTTGTTGCGATTATAGGCGGTAAAGAAGCCAGCCCCAGATCCAGTCAGCTTGCGTGTTTTATCCCCCTCTGGCGCCGGTTCCACCTTGATCACATCCGCACCAAGATCGGCGAGTATCAGGCCACAGGTCGGCCCCATGACCATATGGCTGAACTCAATTACCCGAATACCCGAAAGCGGTAAGGTCGATTGCGTTTCTGATTGAGTGCGATGGTTGAGGGTTTCCTCTGGCATTCTGGCATCCTCCCTATACTTGTCATTCTCGAATTTAGTTGATATTTTAGAACGACGTTACGTAGAATAGAACGAATGCATGTTATCACGCAACTCTCTTTGCACGATCATAAAGGACCAGACCATGACCGATATCGACATTCTGATCAGCGAAGTTGGCCCGCGGGATGGCTTGCAGATGGCAAAATCCATCATGTCCACGGCTGATAAGAAGCGTTGGATTACGGATGCGCATGCCGCTGGGTTGAGGGAGATTGAGGTCTGTTCCTTCGTGCCACCGAAATTGGTGCCTGGCATGGCCGATGCCGATGAGATCACGCGGTTCTCCAAAACATTGACAGGATTGCATGTGGCGGTTCTGGCCCCGAATTATCGTGGTGCAGAGGCCGCAATGGCTGCAGGGGCTGATAAGATCACCGTGCCGATCTCCGTCAGCGCCCCTCATAACCGCGCTAATGTGAACAAAACTCCAGAGGAAAGCATTGCAGAGATTGCCCGTATCTGCGCCCTGCGCGACAGTCTGCCGGAAGGACAGCGCCCCGCAATTGAAGGCGGCTTATCCACGGTCTGGGGCTGTACCATTGCGGGTCCTGTCGCCCAGGATGAGGTAGTGCGCCTGTCGGTTGCCTTGGTGGAAGCGGGGGTGGATGAAGTTGGGCTGGCCGATACAACAGGCATGGCAGACCCAGCCGGTATCCGGCGTGTCTTCAAGGCGGTGCGTGCCGAAATTGGTGAGGACAAGTTAGGCGGGGCCCATTTGCATAATACCCGTGGTCTGGGCCTGGCCAATGTTCTGGCAGCTTTGGATATCGGGATCACAACCTTTGACGGGTCCCTTGCAGGATTGGGCGGCTGCCCCTTTGCACCGGGTGCCTCAGGCAATGTCGTTACCGAAGATCTGGTCTATATGCTGGAAGAAATGGGACTGCGGACCGGCATTGATTTGGAAAAGCTGATTGCCGTGCGCAAGGTATTGGAATCCGGCCTGCCCGACGAACCGCTGTACGGCTTCATCGCACAAGTCGGCCTACAAAAAGGCGGCAAACGCCCGGACCGCCTGGCTGTCGCATCATAAATCATGATGCGCAGATGAACGAACTTGCACAGTCAGGCAGAGTTCAAATGAATCTCTTACGCCCCGGATTGCGATAGAATTCCATTCAGGAGCCTCTCGGACGTCATGGGAATGCGCGTCATTCGTGCGCCAGTCGCATTATAAATTGCATTGGCAATCGCGGGGGCAACGCCAACGATACCGGCTTCCCCGATGCTTTTTGCGCCATACGGTCCCGTTGCTTCCGGGGCGTCTTCAATCAGCATGACCACGATTTCATCAGGAGAATCCAATCCGTCAGGAATTTTGTAATCCATAAAGGATGGGTTGGTTAGATGGCCGTTTTCCCATACCAATTCTTCCAGCAGGGCATAACCTACGCCCTGAACGACCGCACCATGCACCTGTCCCTCGACACTTTGTGGATTGATGGCACGCCCAATGTCGTGNGCGGACCAGACTTTCTGAACNANNGCCTTGCCNGTNACTGTATCNACATCCACGACGGCCCCCACNGCCCCAAAAACATANACGCCCAGATTATCAAAGGCAAAATTCGACATCTCGGCCCGTTTNGGATCAAAGCGNGGCCCGTCGAAGGCAAANGCATGGTGTCCCATAATNGGACCCCCGACGCGATTGAANGCCCGGGCTGCGATTTCCCTGAAACTCGTCTGCCGGTCTGATCCGACAACCCGAACCATCCCCCCTGTTTCTAGTTCCAGATCATCCTTGCTGCATTCCAGCATATCNGCAGCATCNTTCAGGATTCGATCCCGCATTTCNACGGTCGCCTGCATCACAGCCCGNCCCGCGGTNTAGGTGATACGGCTGGCCGCAGTTTTCCAATTATATGGGGAACTGTCTGTGTCCTGGGTCGCATAGGCGATGGATTCTAGGGGAAGGCGCAATGTCTCCGCACATATTTGCGGTAACACGGTATCCGACCCTTGTCCGATATCCACCACGCCGGTTTGCAGGGCAACCGTGCCATCAGCCCGCAAATTGACAAAGGCGCTGGTGCCCATCAGGCCGGAAATATGAGACAGGCCTGATACGCCAACGCCTCTGACCCACCCGTCCTGGGGGGCTGGCAAAGCGGAGACATCTTTCTTCAGAGCCACATCCAGCGCATCCAGGCATTCAGTCATCGCACAGGACGGCACTGTTTGGCCCCCCAACCAAGCGTCACCAGCCTTCATGGCATTGCGGCGGCGCAATTCTATCGGGTCCATANCAAGTTTTGCGGCAAGNGCGTCCAATTGGCTTTCACTGGCGAATGTTGCCTGTGGATTGCCAAACCCCCNGAAGGANCCCGCTTTCANTTTGTTGGTGTAAACGGCATGNCCCTTAACACGAACATTGGGGCAGTTATAGGGGCCTCTGGAACACAGCATCCCGAAGCTCAGTACCGCAGGGCTTTCGTCTGAATAGGCACCAGCATCGAACCAAAGCTCTGCTTCTCGCGCGACAAGAGTGCCATCCTGTTTTGCACCGGTGCGCATTTTAATGCGCGTAGGATGGCGGGAACGCAGCATTTCCATATCCTGCGCACGGGTCAGAGTGATTTTAACAGGGCGTCCTGATGCGCGTGCAAGAGCAACCGCAATCGGCTGCACGCTAACGCCGTTTTTGCCGCCAAAGCCTCCGNCGATCTTGGGAGCGATACAGCGGATCTTGGACATCGGGATATCCAGTTCNTCGCTAATGCGNCCCTGTAGATAAAAGATTGATTGTGCGGTTGAACGCACAGTCATGCGACCGGCGAGATCCGGTTCCGCCAAGGCGCTGCAGGGTTCCATATAGGCGTGATACTGGGCGGGTGTCTCATAGACATCTTCGACAATGACATCACAGGCCCCCCAGGCTGAATCTGGATCACCTTCCAGAATACCGGCGGACCAGAAGATATTGCCGTTGGTTTCTGTATCGCTGTTNCGCGTATAGCGATCCTGATCTGGATGCACCAAGGGGGCGTCTTGCGCCAAGGCGTCATCCAGAGAGCAGACAGCCGTGTAGTCTTCATAGTCAACCGAGATCATTTGTGCTGCGAGGTCGGCTGCTTCCTTGGTTTCCGCTGCGACGGCCGCTACAGGCTCCCCAACATAGCGGACGTGGCCGCGCGCCAATGTNACTTCATCTTTGATAAAGGAGCCGACCAATTTGTCGGGTANGTCATCCGCNGTTANGATCGANANAACNCCCGGCACGGCAAGGGCGTCGGTCAAATCAATGGCTTTGATGCGCCCGCTTGCAATCGGACTNGCGGTGATTGCTCCATACAGCATGCCAGNCACNGTGTAATCATCCGCATATTTTGCCGCCCCACCCACTTTTTCTGATGAATCCAGACGAGCGGAAGANATCCCAACTGCACTAAAAGAATTCGTCATGATCCTGCCTTCCCCGCGACNGCCTCNGCGGCATCCACAATTTTTACATATCCTGTGCATCGGCAAAGATGACCTGACAGAGCCTCCCTTATCTTTGTGCGATCTGGCTTGGGATCTTCGCGCAACAAGGACGTTAGGGCGATGGCCACACCTGCTGTGCAAAAACCACATTGCACACCGCCACTGTCGACTAGGGCTTGCTGTAAAACGGACAGTTTGCCGTTCTCCAATAACCCCTCTACCGTTTCTACATCCCGCCCGTTGCAGGTCGCAGCCATCGTCAGGCAGGACCGCATTGGCTTGCCATCAATCAGAACCGTGCAGGCNCCACAAAGGCCCTGGTTGCAGCCTCGTTTCGATCCGGTTAGTCCAAAACCTTCCCGCAACAGGGACAGCAACGTTTCCGTTGATTTGCAGAAGATATTTTTAGTGCTTTTGTTCAGCGTAAAGCGAATTGGAATCTCATCGGTATCGGTCATGCCGTTCCCTCCAGATCAGAGGTCAATTGGGCCTTCAATGCCTGGTTCAGTGCCCGGTGGATCAAACGCGGCATTAACATCAAACGATAGTCGGCACTGCCCCGCATGTCGTCGATCGGATTGCATAACGGTTCCAGGGAAGCACTGAAATCCTGGATCGCATCTTCTGTCAGGGGATGTCCGATCAGGCTGTTTTCATCAGACGGACTGCGCACCGGCTTTTCAGCGATGCCCCCCACAGCGATCCGGGCTGTTTTTACAACATCATCTAAAATACGCAGACACACGGCGACAGAAACTGTGGCAAAATCCCCATCCGCGCGGGTAAATTTTTCATAATGTACTGAAGCACCGCTTGGATCAGGGGGAATGATAACGGAGATAACAACCTCCCCCGGTTCAAGGGCAGTTTCCAGCCAATCAACAAAGAATTCNGACGCCGGGATCTGACGTGTCGTCCCAGATCCCGCAACATTAACGATGGCATCGGCGGCGGTGATCGCTGTCGGGTAATNTGCTGATGGATCCGCGTGACAGATAGAGCCACCGATGGTTCCCATATTGCGGATTGCGGGATGCCCGATCCGTCGGGCCGCTGCGGCAACGATCCTTTGCGCCCCGGTAAATCCATCAAAGAGGGCGACATCGGCATGACGGGCCATTGCCCCAATCTGGACGGAACCATCTGGCAAGGCCTGAATTTTGGCCAGATCCGGTATCTTCCGCAGGCTGATCAAATGGGACGGTGCCAGCAACCCTGCATTCATCATGGCAACCAAACTGGCACCGCCGGCCAAACAACGGGCGTCCGGCTGTTCGGAGAGCAGATGACAAACCTCTTCTAATGTTTCTGGTTCTGAAAAAACCATTTAGGGTCCTACCTTGATCACGGACGAGATATTTTATGCATAAAATGGTTTCATATAGACATTTTCTGGTCAATGCTTAATACCGATTGGTAATCGTTTTCTGTAAACTAAATCTGTTCTGTGACAGCAACGCGAGGCACGACATGTTCGAATATTTTGGTGAGAATTATTCCTGGGACCTCGCCGTATTGATGGCGATGCAACTGGGGGGACATCCATCAGAGATTGATGAGGCGTGTCGACCACTGCGTGCTTTGGCTGCTGCGCCGGACGCCAAGACGAATNCNACNATTCAGGTCGCGTGGCTGGAGGCCTGGTTGGCACTGGCCAAAAAANTGGAAAGCAAGGCNGATCANGATGTTTNNGAGAACCATCGCTTGAGTGCGGCNGGNAANTACCGNCGCGCCTGNGTCTATTANCAACAGGCNGACCGNATGGCCCCCCNTGATGATCCACGCAAGGCGNTTGCCTATGATGCAATGCGCGAAACATTTCGAAAATCTATCCAGAATGCGGATATTCCTATGGAATGGGTTGAGATTCCCTATGAGGGAACAACGCTGCCGGCTCTGTTCCTGCCGGGTCAGGGGGATGGTCCGCGACCCTGTATGATTGGTTTCGATGGATTTGATGTGACAAAGGAATGGACGTATCTGTCTGGTCTGGCAGATGCCTTGCGCGCACGAGGGGTATCGACCTTATTGGTTGATCATCCAGGCGTTGGCTTGGCGTTGCGCGATCGTGGTCTGCCTGCCGTGGTAGAGACGGAGCGTCCAGCCTCAGCCTGCGTCGATTATCTGATGGGACGGGATGATACCAGTGATGAAATTGGCATCGTCGCCATGAGTCTGGGTGGATATTATGCCCCGCGCGCGGCTGCATTTGAGAAACGCTTGAAAGCTTGTATTGCCTGGGGTGCGCGTTGGGATAATACGGAATCTCATGGCCGAATCTTGCGCGATCCCAATGCGGCCAGGTCCATTCCGGGTTGGATTGATCACGCCCTCAAGGTCTATGGTCAGCCTGACATAGAAAGCTGTGCTGCGATGATTGCCAAGATGAGCCTAGCAGGCGTTGCAGACCGGATCGAATGTCCGTTGCTGGTGGTTCATGGCGAAAATGACCGCCAGGTTCCCTTCGATCAGGCACAGAAGACCATTGATGGCGCGGTAAATGCCCGACGCAGGGACTTACGGGTCTTCACCAAAGAAGAAGGCGGTTGCGAACATGTGAATGGCGACAATTTCAGTCTAGCCATCGATGTGATCGCGGATTGGTCTGCCGATGTCTTGTTGGGGCGGCTTTAAGGGCTGGTTAGTGATACCAATCCTGTTGCCAGTTCTGGCACAAATATGATGCACAACAACAGCAACAATCCTAACCCGACGAATGGGGCCGCAGCCATATAGACCTGCCGCATCGTGACTTCTGGCGGGGCAACACCTTTCATGACAAATAACAGCAGTCCGAATGGCGGCGTCGTCAGGCTGATCTCCATCACCAGCAACAGGATCACACCAAACCACACGGGTTCATATCCTGCCGCCGTCGCCATTGGCATGAAGAATGGCAGCGTGATCAGTAACATGCTGAGTTGGTCCATGAAGGCCCCCAGGAACAGCAGGATACCGATCATCGCGAACAGCTGAACCATCGGGTCCAGACCCAGGGCATTCACCATGGTCAATAGGCCGGAAGTTGCCCCCGAGAAAGCAAGAATCTGAGAGAATGTCAGTGAACCGGCAATGATTAGTAAGATGGTGACAGTAATTTTTGTCGTTTCCATCAAGGCCAGCTTCAGGGACTCCCAGGTTAACTGGCGGTACAGCATTGCGGCGATCAACGCGCCGATGGCTCCTAATGCAGCGGATTCGCTGGGGGTTGCGACACCGGTCAGAATCCCGCCGACGACCAGAACAAACAATCCGAACAAGGGAACAACATGTTTCAAGAAGGGATCTATGCGTTCCCTGAACGACATCGCCTGCACGTCCTGGCTGGGGGCAAGGCTGGGGTTCAGATGGCATCGAATAACCACATAGCCAATGCACAAACAGGCCATTAACAAGCCAGGGACGATGCCTGCGATTAACAATTTACCAATCGAGATACCAGCCAGACTGCCTAATAGAACAGCCAAGGCAGATGGGGGAATCAACATTGCGATACCACCCGTTGCCATGATCGGCCCCATGGCGATGGTGGGATGATACCCACGCTTGCGCATGTCGGGTAACAAGGTGCTGCCCAGAAGAGCGGTATTAGCCATTGTTGAGCCGGAAAGAGTTGAAAATACGGTCCCGCCACAGATCGCCACCAGGGACAACCGACCGGGCACTCGCAGAATCAAACGGTCCACGGCATCAATCGCACGATGGGCAAGGCGGGTCTGAAACAGGATCTCTCCCATCAGGACAAACATTGCGATGGGGGCGAGTGAGAAGGACGAGACCGCATCAACCGCATTCCGGGCCAATTGGATCAATCCCCCATTTCCTTCCAGGAAAACCAGGGCACCGACCACATTGACCCCTAGGAAAGCGAAGGCGACTGGCGTTCCCAGCATCATCAAAAAAATCACGCCACCCAGCAAAAGGGGAAGGGCAAAATACCATTCCATATGATTTTAACCTTCTTGGATTTGGTGTTGCAGGGTGGGCGGTGTACGACCGCGTATGCCAGACAGGCGCAGGAGAAATTCTATCAATAACAGCAGTGCACCGATTGGTAATGGAAGCAGCAGCCAGAATTGTGGAAAGATGAATGACTTAAACACTAATGTGCCCGCCATCCAGGCTTTCCATGTGGCAAGGCCTCCAGCGTAAATCAGGGTTGCCGAGACAATCAGGCCAATCAAATTGACCATCACAGCCGCAATGGATTTCCATTTTGGAGACAGCGAGTCGGTCACAATTTCGACCATGATATGCGCCCCCAACCTCAGGGCCCAGGGAGACGCCAGAACGGTAACGATGTAGAGAGCATATTCGGTAAGCTCGATAACGCCATTAAGGCGCGGTGCAAATGGGATATGCCGACTTAAGGCATCAAAGGCGATGAGAAAAGTGATCGCAAAAAGAATGCACGCTGCAAGAACTGCCAGCCCATCAATCAGGCGGTCAAACAGTCTTACAGCGCGCATAATTTTAACTTTCCGTTCAAACAGGGGGTTCTTTACTCAGACAAC
This sequence comes from Rhodospirillaceae bacterium, assembly GCA_002709955.1. GTDB lineage: Bacteria > Pseudomonadota > Alphaproteobacteria > UBA8366 > Aestuariispiraceae > Pacificispira. The sequence continues at coordinate 100,678 of PAQY01000003.1, read as the reverse complement.
AATGGCCGCAATTTCCCAATGCTGTCTGCATTTTCGCCTTCCAAAAGCGACCAATAGGCACTAAGCGCCATATCTTGCAGGTTGGCCGCGTCATCCTTGGAAAGGGTGATAACCGTCATTCCTTTATCAACCATTTTTTGACCTTCCGCCTGGTCTGCTGCGACCATGGCAGGTGCCATTTCCATTTCGACGGCTTCTGCAGCGCTGGAAAGCACAGCCTTTTGCTCATCGGACAAGGCATCCCAACGCTCCTTGTTGACCGTGATCGTAACGACGGCGTGATAGAATCCGGGATCAACACGGTATTTCGTCACTTCATCCCAACCAGCGGGCGCAACTTCGGACATGGCATTGGCATAACCATTCACCACGCCGCGCTCCATCGCGGTGTAAAGTTCACCACGGCTGGTTTCTACCTGGCGCGCCCCAAGCGCATCAAAGAAATGTCGGTAGGTTGGGGTCGTGCGAAGAGGGAAATCCTTCAGATCCGCCAGTGTTTCGATAGGTTCGTCCAGGAACAGGTGGAACTGCAGCCCATATCCGTATTGTGCTAGGAACTGCCAGCCAGCGGCATTATAGCGGGTTTGCAGATAGTCAATGGCACCATTCTTGCGCTGCTCGGCAGGAGGGACCGAAGCCAATTGAAGGGCATCCGCCTCAAGAATAATGCCCCGATAGTATGCGGGGGGAAGCCCGGCAATATCAATCACACCCTCGGTCAGGGCATTGGGCATTTCCCGGGATGGAATTGCTTCAGGACCCAGTACCGGATCAATGCGAACCAGCCCCTTTCCCGTTTCATTTACCCGTTCAACGAATTGATTAAAGACTGACCGAAACAACGATTTGTCAGACTTAATGAACATCGCGCCTTTCAACACGGCTTCCTCTGCATGGGCAGGGGCACCTGTAAGTAAAAGCGTCGATAGACCCAGAACTGCAAAATACCGTCTCATCTTTACCCTCCTGTTCATCATTATTGATATTGAAAGAAGTATGAGACTAAGTATTTTTTTGTGTCAATACCGATTGTCATTCGGTACTGATTTTATTTCTGATAAACTTTACAATGTAGGAATGCATCATCTGAGAACTGATTATGACTTCATAAGAGTGCTTAATGCGCCGGTCATATAAAACAGGTTTCTACCGGGTCAGTTAGGCCGATTGATTATGCTTTTAGCCGTTACAGTTCGTCTTGATGCTTTCGGATCATGTTTCGGGCGATGACGAGTTGTTGGATTTGGGATGTTCCTTCATATAACCGGAAGAGACGGACATCTCTGTAGAAGCGTTCTACAGGGTAATCGGACATGTAACCGGCTCCCCCATGGATCTGTACCGCCCGGTCCGCAATTCGCCCGACCATTTCAGAACAGAAAAGTTTGCAGCAACTCGCTTCCAGGGAGACAGCCTCGCCTGCATCGCGTCGGCGGGCTGCATCGGTGACCATGCTTTTTGCGGCATAAAGCTCTGTGCGGCTGTCTGCCAACATCGCTTGGATTAATTGAAATTCTGCAATCGGTGCCCCAAATTGCCGTCGGGTCATCGCAAACGTGAGGGCATCATTAAGAAGCCGCTCCGCCGCGCCAACGCAAACTGCTGAAATGTGCAACCGTCCCCGGTCCAGAACTTTCATTGCGGTAGCGAATCCTCGCCCTGCAATGCCCCCGATAATGGCACTGGCCGGAACGCGACAGTCCTGAAAGATAACATCTGCCGTTTTTGCGCCGCGCTGTCCCATTTTCCGATCTGGCGGCCCAACGCTCAGGCCCGGCGTGTCGGCCTCAACCAGGAACGCTGTTATGCCTTTGGCACCCTGAAGCGTGCTATCGGATCGGGCCATGACTGTGAACAGACCGGCAATGGGCGCATTTGTGATATAGCGTTTTGTGCCATTTAGAATGAAATCAGGGCCGTCGGGTTGCGCTGAAAGACTGATAGAGGCGGCGTCAGACCCGGAATCTGGTTCGGTCAGAGCGAAAGAACCAATGATTTCCCCTGATGCCAGGCGCGGCAACCATTTCTGTTTCTGCTGATCGGTTCCGTCCAACAGGATGCCCTGTGAGCCAATGCCGTTATTTGTGCCAATCAGGGAGCGAAATGCGGGTGAGGCGCGCCCCAACCGAAAAGTCAGCTCCACTTCTTCGGACATGGTCAGGCCAAGCCCACCATATTCCTCAGGGATCGAAAGACCGAACAGACCCAAATCCCGCATTTCTGAGATAATATCAGTCGGAATAGCATTGTCTTCATCAACCTGGGCTTCGGCTGGGATCAGGCGATCCCTGACAAACCGGTCGATGGTTTCCGTGATCTGTCGAAAGGTGTCTGCGTCAAGTGCCATTCCGGTTTATTCCGCGATCACTGGCAAACGCAACAAGCCGTTTCCCATGGCTTTACCGGTCTGGTCCAGCCGCAGGGTCCGGGTCGCACCACCGCCCAGGGCTCCTCGCATAATGACAACGACAGAGTCGATATTATCCATGGGATAAATCTCCACATCCCCGGTTATCCAACTGCCGAACAAGTCTTTAACGGCGGTCGCGGTCAGGCTGCGCAGCAGGGCAGGATAATCCTTTGGATGCCGGGCAATGACGCCAACAGAAACGACATCGCCTTTATCGCCGGATCGTACATAGGCGATATCCCGAAGTAATGTCATGGTCATGCCTCCAGAATTTCTGTGGTCTGAGAAATGTAAGACCGGGGGATCAGTGTTGACCACACGCCATAGACCGGCCTGGGTTTCATCGGGGTGCCAAAGGACGTCCCACCCGGCCCCATGATCCAAAGTTGTGCACAAGCCCGGCGGATTTTCTCTGCTTCCGCTTTGCTTTCCGTATGGACGGCTACCCGCAAACCGATTTCGGAAGGGTCGTAATCGGGCATTGGCGATGCGGGCCCATGCAACATGTTGACCCCGACCAGATCAAACTGAATTGCGGATGCCTTCAATCCCAGACGCTCAAACCGTTCACCTAAGGTTTGTCGCGCCTTTTCGGCACGTTCCAGGGCATAGGGCCATGGGAAGAACATCATGCCTTCGCCGATCCATCCATCCTCGTAACCAACGACCATTTTTAACAAGTCTGGTCGACCGGTTCCTGCCATTTCGGTAAGGCGAACCCGATCATTTCCCTGATCATCAATTTTAACCTTGCAGAAATTGGCCACGCCGTCGGGCATCAGGTAACGGGACGGATCACCGATTTCATAGACCAGGTGTTCTTTCACAGTGAATTCATCGACGCGCCCCCCCGTGCCCGGCAGCTTGGTGATGGTCGCAGATCCATCTGGTTCGAATTCGACGATCGGAAATCCAACACGGCCCATACTCGGCATTTCAGCAAAGCGTGAAGACATTCCCCCCGTCGTTGCCGCGGCGCATTCAACGACATGGCCGACCGTGATTGCCGCTGCAATACGGTCGGTATCAGCGTCTGAATATGTCCAGCCAAATTCATGCATGACGGGGCCGACATACAGCGCATTGTCCGACACGCGGCCGGCGATGACGACATCCGCCCCTTGTTCCAGCGCAGATACTATTCCAGAAGAGTCGGTGTAAACATTCGCAGACACAATGCGATTTCTCAGGGCAGCGAGGTCCTGTTCCCCGGTATCGATATTTGTGAGGTCATGGCCTGACTGTAGCAACGCATCCAGTTGCGGCAGCATATCATCGCCTTCAACCACGGCGATCCGCATTCCCTTAAGACCCAGTTCACGGGCCAGATCTCGAACTTTCTCGGCCCCGGCGCGGGGATTGGCACCCCCGCCATTACAGATGATGCGGGTACCGGATTTTCGGGCCAAGGGTAGCAATTCCCGCATATGTGTTGTGAGGTCTGGGATATAACCCAGGGATGGATCCTTCAATCGCTGACGTTGCAGCAAGGCCATGGTTAATTCAGCCAGATAATCCATTGAAAGGTAGTCGAGTGAGCCATGCTCCAGTAATTCGACCGCCGGGTCTAGCGCATCGCCCCAAAACCCAGATCCTGATCCCAACCTCAGTTGCTTCTTCATGTGCGGCTCCTGGTTATTCTTGACGCCGTGATTTGTTTGTTTTCGCGACCTTGATGCCAGGTGCAAAAGGAAGAACAGTTCGGCTTATTTCCACGTTTAAACTTGCCTGTTCAAATCTGATTGTCAATGAGTTTTTGAAATTCAATTCCGCAAGATGGAATTTATTATTGACCCAAAACAACACGCTGCCTAATGTGTATCAGGATAGCTTCTGGTCAGAATTTGGTGCGCTGCGTCTGCAAGCGAAAAGGGGAATGACATATGGGGACGGATTTGCCGCTCCTATTTTCCAAGGGTGATGGGATCGCTCGAATTACGCTGAATCGACCCCGACAGCGCAATGCAATTGATATTTTAACGGCCAATCGTTTGACGGAACTTTGGGATCAAATCGATGCGGATGATGACATCCGCGTTGTTGTACTGGATGCAGCCCCATGTGGGGTGTTCTGCGCGGGAATGGACCTGAAGCAAATGGCGGAATATCGTGCCCGAAATGATGATATTCTGACACATATGGCAGACCCCTTCCAGATGCGCATGCGATCGGTTTCCAAGCCCATCATTGCAGCACTGGAAGGGCATTTTCTTGGTGCAGGCATGTTGCTGGCGATGCATGCAGATATTCGTGTCGCACTTAGCGGATCCCAGGCCAGCATACCTGAAGTGCGTCATGGTCGTGGTACCGCTTGGACCGTTCCCATGTTATGGATGATCCCACATTCCATCCTGTCAGAACTGGCGCTGACAGGACTTCCGATAACGGCGGACTGCTTGGCGCAATATGGGTTTATCAATCATGTCTGCGATACGGCAAAGGATGTGCGGGATCGGGTTGAGCAAATAGCCGCTGCGATTGCCAGCAATGCGCCTCTCTCCGTCCGGGCAGCAAAGGCTACCCTTGCAGCAGGGATGGATCTTGGATGTGTGGCAGGTCTGGCACGGGCCGAAGCACTGCACCGCCCAGTTTATGACAGCAATGACGCCAGAGAAGGCCCTCAGGCCTTTGTTGAAGGCCGCCCACCGGCTTGGTCTGGCACATGACCCCAATAGGAAGGCAGTTAGATGATAGATAAACCATATCCTGATCTTGTCGTTGGCGAAGTAAAGACCTCTCGCGGACGGACATTGACCGAAACGGATGTTGTGAACTTTTGCATGTTGACCGGCAATTGGCTGGAAATCCATTCCAATACAGAGTTTGCGAAGAATGCCCTTTATGGTCAGCGGCTGGTTCAAGGATCACTGGTCTTCTCCATCGTCAATGCGCTGATCCCATTCGACTCGACGGTTGTTGAAGCCTTCTATGGGATCGACAAGCTCCGCTTTCTTAAACCCAGCTTTATCGGTGATACGGTTTGGGCCCGTTCTGAAATCACCGCATTGCGCCCGAAAGAGAATGGGGCAGGGGTCGCCACCACCGAATTGAAAGGCATGAACCAGCGCAAAGAGGTGATCTTGCGGTGTGATTTTCATCTGCTCATTCGTGCCAAACGACTTCAGCCATCCAGCAGCAATCCATTTGACTCAGAGGAGTTTTGATAATCATGAATTTCCTGAACAGTGAACAGACAACATGGCGTGAAACCGTCGATCGTTTCATGGAAAAGGAAATTACCCGTGAATACATACGGGAGCATGATGCAGAACGCGCCTATCCCTATTCCGCGTATGAGAGGATTGCGGCAGAGGGCTGGTTGCGGCTTTTGATCCCTGAAGAATTTGGCGGCTTTGGGGGGGACATTTTTGACTATGCCCTGATGTGTGAAGGCCTGGGTAAGTTTGGTTTCGATTTCGCAACCACGGTTCTGGTGCCAACCTTTACTGCGATGAACATTGTCAAATTTGGCAATGATGATCAGAAGGCCACTTATCTTGAACCCTTCATGTCTGGGAAAATTCGTTTTTCGATTTCGATATCAGAACCGTCTGCGGGATCAGATGCGGCCTCGACCAAAACACGCGCCCGCCTTGAGCAAGATCACTATGTGGTCAAAGGACAAAAGCTTTGGTGCAGTGGTGCGGCCGCCCGGGATGTTGTCATCGCAATGTTGGTTCGGACGAATGCAGATGTGGCGAAGCATAAGGGACTTTCCGTCCTGCTGATCCCCAATGACACAGAGGGGTTGGATATTCGCAAACTGCCAACATTGGCCAGGCGGGCCACCGGGACCACAGAAATCTTTGTCGACGATGCCAAGGTTCCGGCGGGCAATCTGCTGGGTCAGGAAGGCCAGGGATGGGAAATCATAACCGATCATTTGGAACTGGAACGTATTGCGGTTTCTGCGGCCTATGTCGGGAATGCGCAAACAGCTGTTGATGATGCTCTGACCTATGCCCATCAACGCGAACAATTTGATCAGCCGATCTTCGATTTTCAGGTAATTCGGCACATGCTGGCCGACATGCAGACCCAGGTTGATGCAGCCCGATTGCTGGTTTATCGCGCGGCAGAACTGGCCGCACGGCATCAACCATGTGCAAAAGAAGTGGCTATGGCCAAGTTATTTTCATCTGAAACGCTGCAAACGGTCTCTCGAATGGGAATGCAAATTTTGGGCGGTCATTCGATGTTGCCTGAAGCAGATATGGAGCGTTATTTCCGGGAAGGTATGCAATGCACGATTGGTGGTGGTACCTCCCAGATTCAACGCACAATCATCAGCAAAGCCATGCGTCAGAGATAACATAATCATGCTTTTTGAACCCATTGCTCTGCGGGAGCTTACGCTTGAAAATCGTGTCGTTGTCTCACCGATGCAAACCTATTCAGCTGCGCAGGATGGTGCGCCAACTGCATGGCATATAGGCCATCTGGCGCGCTTTGCGCTGGGTGGAGCTGGTCTGGTTATGGTGGAAGCAACAGCAGTTTCCCCCGAAGGCCGCTCAACTGAGGCTGATTTAGGGATTTGGACGGACCTTCAGGAATCCGCCTTCCGGAATCTTGTTGAATCGGTTCATGCCTGCGGTGCGCCTGTCGGTCTGCAGATACAGCATGCGGGTCGCAAGGCCAGTACGACTGCTCCTTGGCAGGGTTTTGAATCCGTCACACCTCCACCTGGACAGGCGGTGATCGGTCCCACGGATATTGGCGTTCCTGGTGGGCATGTGCCACAGCCGATTCTTGAGAAGGATATGGATCGGTTGATTGAAGCTTATCGAAATGCCGCATTGCGGGCGGATCGGGCGGGCTTTGATTTGATAGAAATCCATATGGCACACGGCTATCTGTTGCACAGTTTTCTATCGCCATTGGCCAATAATCGTCGGGACCAATATGGCGGCACATTGGAAAATCGGATGCGGTTTCCCTTGCGCGTGGTCGAGGCCGTGCGACAGGCCTGGCCGGCTGAAAAGCCACTTTCGTGCCGATTGTCATGTGTTGATGGCATTGGTATTGGCTGGTCGATTGAAGAGTCTCAGGTGCTGGCTTCGGCGTTATTGTCCGCAGGTGTCGATGTGATCGATTGTTCTTCTGGTGGCATGGTTCTGCCCCGTAAGGATATGCTTGTGCCACGTGGTCCGGGCTTTCAGGTACCATTTGCAAAGGCATTAAAATCTACGACTGGTGCAACTGTGATGGCTGTTGGGGGAATTACAGAAGCAAACCATGCCAATGATATTTTGTTGCGGGGTGATGCAGATCTGGTTGCGATTGGGCGCGAGATGCTGGTGAACCCGAACTGGGCCGTCAGCGCGGCAAATCAATTGTACGCTTCACACTCTTGGTCACGCTGGCCAGTGCCATTTGGATGGTGGCTGGCGCGGCGTGCGCGACCACATTAGAGAAAACGCCGAACAAACAGAATCGTTTGTGACGATGTATTTGTCTGAGAAATAAGTGGTTAGAGTATCCTGCATGGGCTCATACAAGCGCAGGATACTCTAACTATCAGGCTTCTTGCTCTATCTGTTGTCGCCCCTGCCAGTAGCTATATGCCGTCAGTCCCAACAGTAAAGCGATGCCGGTAAAATCACTCCACGATGCGGTATAGAACAGTAATGCTGCTGCACAATACAGCGCGATACGCTGGGGCCAAGACAATCGGCTGAGCAAGTATCCGGTTGACGCGGCGGCAATTGCCATCACGGCCAGAATTGCGATGCCCGCATCATATAAGATGGTAAAGGTCGATCCCTCCATCAGAATACCCGGACGATAGATGAACAGGAACGGTATGACATATAGTGCGATTGCCAGAACAACTGCGTGACCAGATACGCGCCAGAAACTGATATTTGCGATGGATGCAGCGGCAAACACGCTGGCACAAACTGGCGGGGTAATCGCCGATAAAATCGCATAATAGAACACGAATAGATGCGCATTTAGCTCTGGAATACCAAGATTGATAACAATCGGTGCGGCAATTGCCGAGGCCAGGATGTAAGACGCTGTGGTTGGCACATCCATGCCCAATAGAATTGAAAGGACGGCAGTCAGAACCAGGACGAAAGCCAGGTTCTCCCCGGACAAAGACAGGATAACGCTGGAAACCTTTACCCCTGCCCCTGTGGCAGTCAATACTTTTACGACGATGGCTGCACAGGCGAGAAGTACCGCAATCATTGCGATGGCGCGCCCGGCTTTGTACAGCCCATCAATGACCTGATCGGTTAAGTGCATATAGGTTGCAGCCAGGCCACTGATCCCTGTTTCCTTAAGACATTTGAGTGTTCGGAGAAGTATCAGACTCCCCAGAAGTGTCGCGACAGATGCGGCACCAGCCAGTGTCGGCGTGAAGTCCAGCACCAGAAGCAGAACCAGGGTCCCAACAGGCAGATACATTGGCAGGGACGTATAGGGATCAATCAACTCTCGCCAGGCCGGCAGATCTGCCCGGTCCAAAGGCTTAATGCCTTTGCGGCGGGCATGGAATCCAACACTGAACCACAGTGTCAGGAAATATAGCAATGCTGGAAGAACGGCTGCTGCTGCAATTTGTGCATAGGGGATGTTCAACATTTCCGCCATGATAAATGCGCCTGCACCCATGACAGGGGGCATTATTTGTCCCCCTGCTGATGCGACGGCCTCAATCGCAGCGGCATAGCTTCGTTTATATCCGGCACGCTCCATCGTTGGGATTGTCACGGGACCCATCGCCATGACGTTGGCGACGGCTGAGCCGGTTACAGTCCCGAATAAAGCGGATGATGCAGTGCAAACCTTTGCCTGCCCGCCATAACTGCGCCCTGCGATCAGGGTGGCCAGTTTGATAAAGATCTCGGTCGCACCAGTGCTCAAAAGCAAGGCACCCAGCACAATAAAAATTGCAATGACACGGGTTCCCATATCGGTCATGTAACCAAACAGGGTCTCCGTAGAGGCGTAATAGGTTTCAATAAGTGTTAAGAATGAGACGCGGGGCGGCTGCCATGGTCCCGAAATTGTTTCATGCCCAAAATAGTAATAGGCAAGGCCAGCCAGTGCGAGGATGGGCAGAAACCAGCCAATCGTGCGGCGCCCGCCTTCCAGCACAAGGGCGATCGCGATGCCGCCTAGAATGAGATCCAGCGATGTCAGGTGTACGAAAAAGACCGAAATGCGGTCATTGCTTAATGCGATATGCAGGCAGACATAGTAGCCAAGAAGGGAAAGGCAGATGTTCAACCAGGCTAGACCCCAGCCTTTCCCCTCTTTTAATAGTGCTACTGCAGAAATCAGAAATATTGATCCAAGTCCAAATCCCAGGAATACGCTGCGTTGTATCAAAGGTTCTCGCATGCCGGTAAATGCCGTGAAAATCTGAAATACGGCATAGCCAATCAAGACGATCTTAAGGATGGTCTCTAGCCAAGCAACTGAGCGATCCTTGGTGATCTGATCAATCATTTCTGACACTTTCAACCTGATATAATCCGATGGATTGGTAGAGCCTTATGCGGCTCAGTTCGCAGTTTTCCAATAGGACATTGCGCCAGGGTGAACCGCAATTCCAATGTCTTCGGTGGCAAGGATCGAAGCTTTGAAATCGTAGTCAGAAAGTTGTGGCCAGACTTTGATCAGAATTTCCTTCTGCTGATCAATGGATTGAGCGATACCCTCTGCCGTTTTCTCATCCATCAAAGAAAGACGCGTCGCATAGACGATCGGCACGGAGGGTGTTGAAAATTCAGGATTGTCTTTGATGAACCCGGCAGGAATCGTGACGAATCCAACGCCCGGAATATTCTTGCGGATCATTGCCTGTTGTTCCGCAGAAAATCCAAGAATTCGCATGTCGACACTGGTCATCAATTCCTGAAGCGTTGCATCTACGCGATTGGCAGCTGCGTATTTACTATAGCCAACCAATTGTTGATTCCGAACACCTTCAATCGCATCGGTAACGGTGCCATAGGTGTATTCTGGCTCAATCCCAAACAACTTCAGGCTTTGGGTGATCAGCAATTCACCGCCGCTGCCACGAATGCCGGGTGTGAATTTCTTGCCATCCAGACCGCTTAGATCTGTGATGCCAGAATCGGCCCGGACGGCAATGTTAATGATGGAGTCGCTATATGGATACAGCGCAACCAGATCATCAACAGGGTTACCTTCAAAAGCGCCGGTTCCGGTCCGTGCCTGGACAAACACGTCACCTGCGACAAGGCCCAGATCAATTTCGCCGCGGACAAGCCGGCGTACATTGTCGACACTGGCCCCGGTTTCAACAACCGTAACCGTTGTGCCAGGCATGCCTGCTTCAATGGCCTGTGACATGCCAACAGCGATTTGATAATGGCTGGATGTTGCATTCGTTGACCCCAGGCTGAGTGTTTCAGCCTGTGCATGACCACCCGGTATTAGTGATGATGTCATACCAAGAATCAAAGCTGCCCCGGCCAGCAGGGACTGACATTGTGTGAGTTTCATGGATTCCTCCCAAGTAATGTTGTGTGTCATCCCCGAGCATCAGTGCGACTTCTCGGGACATCCGATCACTTGCATGAAAACATTCATACAACTGTCGGTCGCTGATCGTGGCTTTTTGTATCGTTTCTGATCGGATGCCCAGTTCATCATAACAAACGGAACATCCAATCACCTTCTTTTCAGCACCAGCACGGTGGCATGGATTTATTCTGCGCACAACAAATTTATGAAAATTAATTCCGCACAGTGATTTTTTGCTATATGCTTATTTTGGATAAGTAAGACGCTGTTAAAGGAACTCTGTTTATGTCAGCTGACCAAATTGTCGGGTTCGATTGTGCCGATGGAATTGCAACAATCACATTGAACCGCCCGGACCGTCGCAATGCTTTGTCTGTTGCGGCGGTCGAGCGATTGTACGACTTGTGGGAAACCATTGATGCGCGACCGGAAATTCGAGTTGTCGTGCTGACGGCGGCGCCTTGCGGTACATTCTGTGCGGGTATGGATTTAAAGGAAGCCAGCGAGATTCAGGCGTCACGGGGTGTGGATGTTCTGACCCTGTTAAGGGATCCGTTTCACCAACGCATGCGATCCGTTCGGGTACCCATTATTGCCGCGATGACAGGACATTTCGCGGCGGGTGGATTCATGCTGTCGATGAATGCGGATATCAGAATCGGGGTTGCGGGGACATCTGGGGGTATTACTGAAGCCAAGCGCGGACGCGGTTCGCCTTGGGCTGTTCCCCTTCTGTGGCAGGTGCCACAGCCGATTTTTATGGAGATGGTTCTGACAGGAGAGTCACAAAGCATTGAACGGCTGTATGACCTTGGGTTTATCAACTATATAGAGACAAACGCTGAGGCTGTTCTGGACCGTGCGTATCGCTTGGCCCGAACAATATGCCAGAATGCCCCCTTATCCGTCGCGGCGGGTAAGAAGTCGATTTTGACAGCGATGGACCTTGGTTGTGAAGGTGGACTTGATGAAGCCAAGCGAATATACGAACATGTTTACGCCAGTGAAGATGCACAGGAAGGGCCAAGGGCTTTTGCTGAAAAGCGGGCTCCGATTTGGCGCGGGTGTTAGATCAATCAGTATTGTATTGGAACCGTTCAGGAATGACCTCAATCAGCGCAAAAGATCCTGTTGAAGTCGTTTCTCTGGGGCGTGGATTGGATATATTGCGATCTTTCCGTGCCCTGGACGCGCCGCTTGGGAACAAAGAAATCGCCGAGCGCACGCAGTTGCCTAAAGCGACGGTGGCGCGATTGACCTATACCCTTTGTAAAATGGGATACCTTCGCCAGATCGGCCCCCATGGGCAGTATCATCTGGCCGATAAAGTCACCGGCTTGGGGCATGCACTGTTACGAACGCTTTCGGTTCGCCAAATTGCTGATCCGTTGATGCAAGAGCTTGCTGACAAATTTGAAATGTCTGTCGCGCTGGGCATTGGTGATGGTGCTGATATGGTTTATCTGAATTATTGCTCTGGTCCAGAAACAGTTACCATGCGCCTGCGGGTTGGGTCTTTGATTCCAATTGCCCATACAGCGATGGGGCGCGCCTATATGTGGGGATTGGATGAGCCGGCGCGGCAGCATCATATGGAGATGATCCGGCGCAGTGTTGGCCCGGAAAAGGCGGAAGGCGTGGAAGAAACGCTGACTGCGGAGATTCAATCCGTGGAAGAAAAAGGGTTTTCCGTGTCCTTTGGGGATTGGCGGCGACAGATTTATGCTGTTGGGGCTCCTGTTTGGTTGGATAATGGAGAAACCGTCTTGGCGCTGAATTGTGGTACCCGGGCGATCGGTTTGGATCGTACCCGATTTCCAGAGACATTAGGGCCGGAGTTAATTCTGGTTTCAAACGAGATCAGTCACAGAATGAGCCAATTAGGTGCGACTTTCTGGAGTGAGTAAGCTTCTTAAAAGAATGGCAATCTCTATATGGTGAATGACCTTAATGATCTGGATGCCGGATTGCCCCGCGAACGTGTGCGGCGGCGTCGCAAAAGCGGTGAAATTTCTGAAGATCGCGATTTCGTCAACGCGTTGGGGCGCGGTTTAATCGTGTTGGAAGCATTTTCTGCTGCAAGCGAGGTTTGGCTGAACGGTATGGACGTGGCGGAGCGCGTGGATCTGCCCAAGCCAACCACATCGCGTTTGCTGCAAGCCCTGCGGGGGCAGGGATATTTGTATTATTCCCCCAGCCGCCGTCAGTATCGCCTTGGCACGTCTGTGCTCAGTCTGGGCTTTGCTGCGCGCGAACCTTTCAGTTTAGGCGATCTCGTAAAACCATATCTCCGCGAATTGGCTGATGAGTACAATGTCCACGCATCCCTCGCTGCGCGTGACCGATTGGATATGATCGAATTGGAAGTCTGTCACAGTGTGAATACGCTGATGACATTGCGATTGGAGGTTGGTTCTCGAATCCCCCTGGCTGGCACGGCCACCGGCCACGCCCTTATCGCTGCATTGCCGGATGCAGAACGGGATTATCTTTTTCAGGGCCTGCGAGAACGTCACCAGAAGCATTGGGCGGAACTGGAGGCGAGCATTACAATGGGGCGTCGTGAGGTCAAAGAATTTGGATATACGACAGCATCAGCCAGTTGGAATACGGATATAAACGGCGTTGCCGCACCGCTGGTATTGCCGGGCGGTGCTTCTGTTTATGCATTGGCATGCGGTGCCCCCGCGCGGCATCTTACACAGGCGAAGCAAAGAAAAATTGGCCAAAGGCTGGCAGAGATTGCGCGCCAGTTGGAAGATCAACTGCGCGGCGGGGCTGACGCAGGCTGACTCAAGACAAAAGCAAGCCTTTAGGGTCTACGACGTCGCGCAGCAGGCGCAATTCATCGGCGGTTGGTGGTTCCGTTATGTCCACATGTTCTGGTATTTGAAGGTCAAAGCCAGTTTGGCGGATTACATCATCCACACTTACGCCCTCATGTACTGATTTAAGGCGCATGCGCAGTGTTTGGGGGGCAAAATCCATGATGGCCAGGGGTGTCACACAGTATTTTGGCCCGTATTTCAGCCCTGCCGCATGGTAACTCTCAGGCCCCTGCAAATATCCGGGAGAGGTTATAAAATCCACCTTCGGCACAAAGGTCCGCTTTGTGTGAACTGACGTGCAAATGTAAAAGCGTCGGGACGTGACCGCATAGGATATGTTGGCCGCCCCCGGTCCCCGCATGATCGGCGCATCAATGGTTCCACCAATGTGATGCAAATTGATATTCCCATATTGATCAATCTGCATGCCATTATGGAAAAAGAAGTCCAGTCCACGATGGGAATGGGCAAACAGCTCCAGGAATGTCTCCGCTGCCTCGCACGCCCCCAGGGCGCGATCGTCCAGCATCGAACTCCAAAGCTGCTTTGGATAGGGGTTCACAAACATTTCCCCGGCAATGGAAAGATTGGGGGCATGCTTTAGTCGGGCCAACAGCATGGCAGCCATTGGAATGGCGGCAGAGGCTCCCGCAGCGCCCAGTTCGCCGTCGGTAAGATCGCGAGAGAGAAAGACTGCCTGCATTTCTGCCGGTGTATAGTCTTGTGAATTACGGATGGTGGAAGACGTCATCATAATGCCTGCGCCTCCGCCACCAGTTCATCCATTCGTATGGTGCCACCAACAGAGGCAAGATAGCTCTCCTGATCCGTTGGCGCGATAACATGCTGCTTTATATAGGCCTGCAAGTCACGGTCTCCGTCGGGCGCACCCTTTCTGGCCGCGTCTGCGCAGGCGGCATAGGCGTCAATATGGTCCTCATCAATGCTGTAATTTGGAAAGCTGCCGGTTGGATGGGCCCCAAACGGTATTTCGACAACCGCATCGACGTATATACAGGGAATAGACGTTTCGCGTGGGCGTGAGATGATATCTTCGCTGGGCACAATTCGGTCCACACTTACCAGAACGGTATCGGCACTGCGCGCGATCAATTGATCGGCATAGGTCATGGTTGAAAGATGCCGTATATTACCGAATTCATCGGCTTCCTGTGCATGCAGCAAGGCCAGCTTTGGTCGAATTGCTTTGGTGGCAAAAAGTTTTTCGCCAGTAAATGGGCAGGTGATCTCTTTGATCAGGGGATTGTGCTTGATGACGTCCGACCCTTTCCAGGCGGCAACAGGTTGGAAGGGGACACCATTCGCAGCAGCCAGGAAACCGCCAACGACAGATAAGGCATCGACGCAATGCGCGGTGATTGTACCGGCTTCTACAGCCCGTCGAAATGAAGGGCACATTTGGGTTTCCAGGGTAACAGCGGGCAAGAAAGTTTCTGCAACACAGCCGGCCGCGATCAGCAGATCAACATCAAACCCGGAACCGGGTGAGGAGATGATCTTCAGCGCTTTTAGACGCTGGCGGATGACCTCCCTTACAAGCGCAAGCGGCCGCCCTTGCTTGAACAACCCCCCGATTGCTAACAATTCACCGTCATCAATGGTGTTGGTCAAAAAGGTGCCAATTTCATTAAAGCTAATGCGCTTTGTTTTGCGCCCTGTGGTTATGCTCATGCGGTCAGACCCTTGCCAAAAATTGTGGCATCTAAAATCCAGACACCATCGCCCGCCAGGCCTATGCCAAGAGGATTGATCTCCACCCCTTGGAAGTCAGCGCCCAAGCGCGGCGCTAGTGCGGCGAAGGCTTCTACGAAATCAACAAGCGCATCGATATCCAACGCGGCACGGCCGCGCATGCCATGCAATATGCTGCTTATACGGCACGCATCGATCATTTCGATGATTTCCCCACGATCCAGGGGAAGAAGTCTGGTCGTTACATCTTTCAACAGCTCGGTATAGATGCCCCCGGCACCAAAGGTCAGGACGGGGCCAAATTCCGGATCAAGGCTTAACGCCAAAAACACTTCTGTTTGGGGTCTGGCTGTCTCACTGATCAGAAAACCTTCCAATATCAGATTGTGTCTTTGCGCACTTTTGCTCATATCTTGCAAAGCTTGTCGCAAGCATTCTTCATTGGGCAGGGCGACTGACACCAGGCCATATTCTGACTTGTGGACAACCCCCTGTGCCATGCCTTTCAATGTGATTGGATATCCGATCTTTTTGGCTTCCAGGCACAAATTGTCATGATTATCCGCAGGCAAGAAGGCTTCCGCAGGAAATGAAAACCCAAGGGATTTTAGTTGTTTTTTGCTTTCCGCTTCATTCTGGGCCTCATCATGGATATGGGTAGATTCCAGATTGCGCGGGGTGGGCAGTCCCTCTCGAATTAGTCTTGATGGGGCCTTTTGGGCTTCTGCAAAATTTGACGCCGCGACGACGGCGCTAGTAAAGCTGTCAATGCGACTGAATACGGGAACACCTTGTTGGCGAAGTGCCTTTAATGCTTCTGAATTGAAGATTTCAGCGGGCCATACGACGGAGATTGGGGCATTGCGTCCTTTTTCTGCGCGCCAACGGGTCATTGCATCGGCGACGGCATCGCTGACATCTTTGGCCCAGGGGGCAACAATTGGTGTATTCGCAATGGTTACCGCATCGAATGCCGGATCATCCAGAAAGGCATCCAGGCAGGCCGCGAATCCGCCCGCGCGTCGAAATGGCGTTCCGGCGATGTCGACTGGGTTTTTGACAGACAGAAAAGGCGGGATGTCCTGTCGCATCCGCTCCACTGTGTTCTCATTAGGGGCGGGAAGTGTAACCTGGCCGGTTTCTTCCAGGGCGTCGGCCAGACAGCCCCCCAATCCACCAGACAGGGTCAGGATACCAATGGTCTTGGCCGGCCCTGATTTCACCAGGTAATGGGCGGTGGGCAACAGGTCTTCAATGGATTGAACATCTATCCATCCCATTTGCCGAACGGCAGCATCATAGGCCCCCCGATTTCCAATCAAAGCACCGGTATGGCCCGCAGCCGCCCGGCGACCGGCATCGGAGCGCCCGGTCTTATATAGTATAATGGGCTTTTTGGCAGCGAATGCCTTTTGTGCTGCGGCGACAACCTTGTGGGTGCGACGAAATCCTTCAACATACAAGGCAATCGCAGACGTGTTGGCGTCTTCGACCAGAAAATCAATATAGTCCCCCAGATCCGTGACCGCCTCGTTGCCGGTCGATATTAGATAACTCAATCCAATACCGTCGTGGATCGCATGTTCCAGCATGGCGCTCCCTAAAGCGCCACTCTGAATAATCAGACCGACTTCCCCTGGTTGAGGCAGTCCGGCCGTTATGCGGCTGGTAGAGCTCATGGCGATACGGCTGTTGAAATTAACATAGCCGGTGGTATTGGGGCCCAGCATCGACGCGCCGTAAGAGGCGACGAGTTCGACAAGTTTCGCCTGTAACGCCGCACCGTCTTCACCAGATTCGGAAAATCCACCTGTAATTACCAGGAAGGCCCGGGTGCCCAAGGACAGTCCTTGTTCGACCGTCTGATAAACTTCCACGGCTGGAACGGATATGACGATGCAATCGGGTATATCAGAAAGATCCGCTAGATTTGTTAATGTCTCCTGGCCATCAATAACCGTCTTCTCGCGCGTGATCAGGTCAATGCGATGCGGATAACCGTGTAATCGCAAATGGTCAAAAATGGCGCGGCCTCCTACCTGGAAGGTCGCCTTTTTGCTGGAAACACCAACGATTGCTATGGATTTCGGATTGATAAGGCTTTCTAGAGACACGGCTTCATCTTTGCGTTGTTCGGTCAGGGAAGGTTGAAAGCATAAAATCAGGTTCAGTATAAAAATCAAGAAAATAAAAATTAGTTCCGCATAGTGAAAAAATAAAACCTAAATCATTTTATGCCATGGTGCATGCGCATACTGATGCTATCAGTATGGACTGATGAAATCATGGCTATAGGTTTTCTGCGAGTATCATGGGCTTTGCCTGAGGACTGGCAACAGCCAGATATCTCCCTTGGTTGGCAATAGCGCCTTAATCTGGTTTTCGGATGACCCAGGATTGGTCGGACGGTTCAATCATGTGCCATAGCACTTTCCAGAAACCATTGACGGCTTCTGGTCCGGCGGCGCGATACGCCCTGGATATCCGCTGGAATTGTCGTTCTGTGAGCTGGTTGAACAGGACTGTGCCGGACTCGGTGGCATATAATTGACGTTGGCGGCGGTCGTGCATTGAGGTTTTTTGCTCAATGAAACCCTGCCGGATCATGCCGCTTAGGGCGCGCTGAATGTTCTGATGGGAAACCCGCAGCACGGACAGCATTTCACCAACTGTAATACCGGGCTTTTGCTTCACGAAATAAAGAATCCGGTGATGCGTTCGCCCGAAAGACATTTCCGCCATCTGCCGATCTGCGTCTTCCGCTAAATTCAAATGCGCAAAGAAATGCAGTTCAAGGCCACGCCGCAGGTCCTGGTCCAGTATCGGACCTTCCTGCCATCCAAGGGGTGTCGGGCAAGCTATCTCACCGTCTGTCAAGTCGTGTTCTGGCGTTTGGTTTGCCGTCATGGATACTCGCTTCATAGGTTAAGGGCTGTCAGAATCATTGGACAGTAAGCAATACGCATCCAAGCTTCAATCATTGTTGAATATCATCATTTTGAATAAGTACCATTTTGCATATATAACAATCTTGTTGACATAAATATCGACCTGAAACTAAGCTTTCCTCATAACCCGCAACAGATGGGTGAATAATTTTATTCGGGAGGAACGAACATGAAGAATGGGCATGGATCCCTGTTGGCAGCATGTGTTGCTGGTCTAATGGCGGTTTCTGGCAGCGCTTACGCTGCAGAAAATACAGAATTTAAAGTCGGTGGCGTTGTTGCTTTAAGCGGCGCCTATGGCGTCATCGGTGAAGCCATGCAGAAGGGTGCAGAGCTTGCCGTTGAAATGCGCGGCGGTAAGGTACTGGGCGTGCCGGTGGTTTTCCAATGGGAAGACAGTGAAACGAAACCCCAGGCTGCAGTCCAGAAGGCGACCCGCTTGATGGCAGGCGGCGTCAACATGCTGTTTGGCGCGGTCAGTTCTGGTTCCACGCTTGCTGTGATGAAAATTACAGAGCGTCAGAAAATCCCGCTGCTGGTTACTCTTTCCGCCAGTGACTCGATCACAGGCGAGGCAATGACACGCTATACCTTTCGCACATCCAATCCGGTGAATATGGAAAACCAGATGATGGCGAAATTTGCGTCACGCGATGGATTAAAGAAAATCTATGGCGTTGTGGCGGATTACGGCGTTGGGCGCGAAATGTGGGATAACCTGAAGGCAAAGCTGAAGGATCAAAATGTCGAGATTATTGCTGAAGATTATCCACCCTTGGGCAATAAAGATTATTCGATCATCATCGATAAGGTTCTGAAGTCTGATGCGGATGGTGTTGCCATGATCATGACGGGCGGCGATGCCATTACGTTTCTGAAACAGTCTGGACAGGTGGGTCTTAAGGATCAGAAGGCTGTGTTCGGTACTATGGTGATGGATGAACTGATGGGTAAAGCTGTTGGGAATATGAGCTACGGCGTGAATTCGACCCTTCGTTATCACTATTCCATCGATAACCCGAACAACAATGCCTTCGTGAAGGCGTTCCAGGAGAAATACGGCGAACTTCCAAATCAATTCGCTGGGGAAGCCTATGATGGCATGGCCTGGTTCCTGGATGTCGTGGACTCAACGGGAAGCTGGGATTCAGAAGATTGGGTCAATGCGTTTGAAAACAGCACCTACGACAAGTCGATCGAGGGCACGAAGGTGATGCGCAAATGTGACCACCAGGCCGCGCAGATCGGGGTGTTTGGCAAGGCTGTAAAGGGGGAGGCCCCGATGCCTGAAGTCACCATGGAAGTCACGCACCGTTTCGATGCGGACCTGTTGTTTCCTGCCTGCCAGTAATCGGACTTCTTATCCGTCGCTAAACCTGCGGCCCTGCTTTTGGGGCGGGCCGCAGGTGCATGGGATGCTGCGTCTGTAGGATGGAGAGTTGATATGCGTTTAATCGATTGGTTTCAAAAAGGAATGCAGCGCGCCGCGCATGAACCGGCATTTGTGGGCGAAAATTCTTCCCTGACCTATGCCGAGGTGGACCGGCGGGCAAGAGAGATTGCGTCTGCGATGAAATCTCAAGGCCTGGGTGAAGGCGTCAAGGCGGCTGTTTACAGCCCAAATGATGCCCGCGCGTTTGGTTGTATCATCGGTATATTCTATGCGGGCGGTGTCTGGTTGCCAGCGAATGCCAGAAACACTGTAGCGGCCAATGTTCATTTCCTGTCCATGACAGAATGCCAGGTGCTTTTCTATCACAGCCAGTTTGAACAACAGGCATTGGATTTACGCCGACAGGTGCCAACACTGAAGGTCCTTATTTGTATGGATGGGCAGGGGTCGGATGGCACATTTTCAATGGATGACTTTGTCGCATTGGGCGATGGCAGCCTGCCAGAGGTTCCTGACGATCCTGACCGTATCGCGACAATCTTTCCAACCGGCGGCACGACAGGTCTTTCCAAGGGCGCACAATGGTCGCATCGAACCTGGGAGGCCCTGATCGGAGCCTACTGGCTGTGCATGCCCGGAGAAGAGCGACCGGTTCATCTGGTCGCCGGTCCAATGACCCATGCCGCTGGGGGACTGGCCCTGATGATGGTGCCCGGCGGTGCCACCAATGTTGTTTTGCCCAAGGCGGATCCCGAACTGATCATGCAGGCGATAGATCGTCACAAGGTGACGCATATCTATTTGCCGCCAACCGTTCTTTACATGATGCTGTCGCATCCGAATGTCCGGAAATACGATTATTCGTCCCTGAGATACTTTGTTCTGGCTGCGGCCCCAGTGTCGCCCGACAAATTGCGGGAGGCCATGGCGGTATTCGGACCAGTCATGTGCCAGAGCTATGGACAGGCGGAAGCGCCAATGTTCCTGACATTCTTATCCTCGCGCGATTTACAGCAGGCAGGATCCAATGAAGGCGCGCGGCGATTGTCCAGCTGTGGCAGAACGACATTGAATGTTCGGGTGGAGATCATGTCCGAAGAGGGAGCGCTTCTTGCGCCTGGTGAACGGGGGGAAATTGTGGCCCAAGGGTCGCTGGTTTTTCCTGGATATTACCAGAATCCAGATGCGACGGCAGAGGCCTCCCGGTTTGGTTGGCATCACACCGGTGACATCGGATATCGCGACGAGGAAGGCTTTATCTACATCGTTGATCGCAAGAAAGACATGATCGTGACAGGCGGCTTCAATGTCTTCTCGGCTGAGGTAGAACAGTCGATTATGGCGCATCCCGCCGTGCGTGAATGTGCTGTTGTCGGCGTCCCTGACCCAAAATGGGGGGAAGCGGTCAAGGCGATTGTCGAATTACGGGACGATGCCAGTGTTGATGCCGAGACGTTGATCGCATTGGTCAAGAAAGATCTGGGCGGGGTGCATGCCCCAAAGACTGTTGAGTTTTGGAAAACACTGCCGCGAAACGGCAATGGCAAGGTCCTGAAACGTGACATTCGTGAACAATTCTGGTCTGGCCAGGATCGCGCGGTCTAAGGCTGTTGTCGTGTACGATCTGGGGAAAGGAAACGGGCATGAATAGGGACGTGTATGTTCTTGGGGTTCACACCACAGCTTTTGGAAAGAAGCCGGATCAAACAATTAAGGATTTAACGCGAGAGGCTTATCTGGGGGCTTTGGCCGATGCGCAACTTGAAAGCGGGTCGGATATTGAGGCCGCATGGTTTGGAAATTGCCTGATGTATTATTGGGGGCAGGCCTTGACCAAGGGTAATATCGCCTTCATTCCGCTGGTGCGGGAGGGACTGTTCCCGGACCGTGCGCCGATTATCAATGTCGAGGGGGCCTGTGCAACGGGCAGCATGGCCCTGGCCGGTGCCTTCAAGGAAATCCGTGCCGGTGATGCGGATGTTACGTTGGCCGTTGGTGTTGAAAAGCTGTTTGATCAACAGAATCCACGCGCCATTTTCCCGCATTTTGCAGGCGGTATGGATCTGATGGACCCGCATGAATGGGAAGATGAATACCGACGCGTCGGGGATATGATCGGCGCACCCTTTGAACAGGGAGAAGATCGCACGATTGCAATGGATACCTATTCGATGCAGGCGAAGTACCATATGGCGACCTTTGGATCGACGGCGGAACAGATCGCCATTGGGGCGGCGAAAAATCATTGTAACGGCGCATTGAATCATAAGGCGCAGTATCGTTTTGATATGACGCCGGAACAGGTTCTGGCGGATCGCATGGTCAGCGCCCCCTTAACCCGTTCAATGTGTGCCCCGATGGGCGATGGCGCGGCGGCGGCGGTTTTATGTTCCGAACGGTATCTTAAATCACAGCCAGCCACAGTGCAGGATCGTGCAGTCCGGATCCGTGCGATTGGTATGTCAGGGGGCAAGTATCGAAAACTTGATGAGCCAAGCCTGACCCAGACGGCAGCGGATCGCGCCTATGCCATGGCGGGCATCGGTCCGCGGGATGTTGATCTGGCAGAAGTCCATGACGCAACGTCTTTTTGTGAGCTGTATCAATGCGAAATGATGCGGTTCTGCGATATCGGAGAGGGCGGCGCATTTGTTGGTTCCGGGGCGACGAAAATTGGCGGGGAGATCCCGGTCAATACATCCGGCGGTCTGGTTTCCAAAGGGCATCCAATTGGGGCGACAGGGATATCCATGTGCTTTGAACTGGCAACCCAGCTGCGCGGCGAAGCAGGGGACCGTCAGGTCAAGGATGCAACAATCGCCCTACAAGAAAATGGTGGTGGCATCATCGGTCTGGAGGAAGCCGCAGCAGCGGTCGTGATCTATGATAAAGTGCGATAGGCAATGATGCGCGGCGGGCTTTTGGGGAGAAGACAGTGATCGGGACGATTCTTATCGGACTTAGCGTCGCGATGTTGCTTTTCCTGCTGGCGGCAGGGCTGACATTGATCTTTGGCATGTTGGGCGTGATCAATTTCGCCCATGGCGCATTATACATGCTTGGCGCATTTGTTGCCTTTGAGGTTTATAATCAGACGCAAAGCTTCTGTGCAGCCTTGTTACTGGCACCTATTCTGATCGCATTTTTAGGGGCGGTGATTGAATTCTTCCTGCTAAGGCCATTATATGATCGGGACCATGTCGAACAATTGTTGATGACTTTCGGGTTGATCCTGATCCTGGAAGAGGCCGTCCGATTGATTTGGGGGCTTGGATACCGGGATTTACCGCTGCCGCAGGGGTTTGATGGATCCATCCCCGTCATGGGCAGCGATGTTGCTGTTTATCGAATTTTCCTGTTAGCAACAGGCGTTGCTGTGGGGGCGGGTCTGTTCTGGCTTATTGAGCGGACCCGGCTTGGTATGGTGTTGCGCGCCGCGATGAGCCATCCGGCAATGGTGCGGGCGCTGGGCATCCGGGTGGATCGGGTGCGGACTGTGGTATTCGCCTTGGGGGCAGCCCTTGCGGCACTGGCCGGCGCGGTCGCAGCGCCTGTATTGCCGGTCCAGGTGGGCATGGGATTCACGATTATTGTGGATTGTTTCGTTGTCGTCATTCTGGGGGGGCTTGGGAATATTCGCGGGGCCATCGCGGCCGCTATTTTCCTGGGCCTGCTTCAGGCATTCGGCCAGCATTTCTTTCCGGCCTGGATTGAGGTTGTCACCTATACAACACTGATACTGGTTCTGTTGATCCGCCCTCAGGGCCTGTTCAGCCTGTCTGCGGGGCGCAAGGCATGATCACTGGGCGCTTTGTTTCCGCAGTTCTGTTTTCTATTCTGGTGCCTTTATTGGCGGTTGCCCTGGGCGGTGCCGGAGATGTTGGCACTCAATACCTGATCACCTTGATCTTGATTTGGAGCCTGTTTGCGATTGGCTTTGATCTGGTTTTTGGTGTCGCGGGCATTTTGTCATTTGGCCATGCGGCATTTTTTGGCTGTGGCGCTTATTGCTATGCGATACTGACCTTGGATTATGGCATGTCGGGGCTTCCTGCCCTGGCATTAGCTGTCATGTTGGGCAGCCTACTTGCAACATTGTTTGGTGCCATTGCGCTGCGGGTCAACGGGGTCTTTGTGGCGTTGACAACGCTGGCGCTGGCACAATTGATTCATCACCTCATTGAAGTGAAGCTGAAAAACATCACTGGCGGAACCGATGGTCTGGCAGGGGTACCGCGTCCTGATCTGTGGGGTATCAATTTTTATGATGATTGGAATTATCTGGTTCTTGTCGCGGGACTGTTCCTGCTGGCGTCCCTTGCCAATGCGGTGATCCGGCATTCCCCTTTTGGGGAGGTCCTGCGCGCTGTCAGGCAAAGTGAAACCCGTGCCCAGCAGCTTGGATATGACATTCGCCTGTACAAGGTTGCGGCTTTTGGCATTTCCGGGGCCTATGCCGGTCTGGCAGGCGGGCTTTTGGGTGCGCTGATGATGTTTGTTGGTCCGGATATGACGCGGTGGACCACGTCCGGGGATGTGCTGATCATGACGGTTCTAGGCGGGCGCGGAACATTCGCAGGACCTGTCCTTGGTGTTGTTCTGTTTGAAACGCTGAAGGAATCCGCCAGTGCCCTTTCCAATCATTGGTATGGTGTTCTGGGCATCACATTCGTCCTGGTGACCTTGTTTATGCCAGGTGGTGTTGCGTCACTTGGTGCGGCAATTTTCCGCCGATTTTGGAACAAGGCGGAGAAGATGCGATGACCCAAGCGCTCTCTTGCAGGGATGTGTCCGTCCGGTTTGGCGCGTTTTCGGCGTTGGAGTCGGTGACATTGGATTTTGAACAGGGGATAACAACCGCGCTGATCGGCCCGAATGGTGCAGGGAAGACAACCCTTCTCAATACTCTGTCAGGGCTTCAGAAAGTATCCGACGGCAAAATCCTGCTGAATGGTACAGATATTACCGGGGCACCGGCCCATGCGCGCGCCCGCCAGGGATTATCCCGGTCATTTCAGATCGTCACAGTCTTTCCGCAAATGACAGTCCTGGAAAATGTCCGGTTTGCCCGGCAACGCCATCATATGCCTTTCGCTGTGCCGTGGCAGATCATTGATCGTTACCGGCTGCTGCATCAAGAGGTTGAGCGGACGCTGGAACGATTTGCTCTGCTGGATGTGGCTCATCTTCCGGCGGGTACTCTTTCGCACGGGCGACAGCGGGCATTGGAACTGGCCATGGTGCTGGTAAACGAACCGCGTGTGCTGTTGCTGGACGAACCATTGGCCGGTGTTGGGCACAGTGAACTGGATGCCTTTACCGAATTGGTCCGGGAACAGTGTCGGGGGCGCACAACAATTCTGGTTGAACATAATATGGATGTTGTTCTTTCAATGGCAGACATCGTTGTCGTTCTGGCTGCGGGTCAGGTCATCGCCCAAGGCACACCGGCGGAAATTCGCCAGGATGCCCGCGTCCAAGATGCGTATTTAGGGGGCTGACACATGCTGGCGCTGGAAAATATCGACGTTTTCTATGGGGCTGCGCAGGTGTTGCACGGCGTTTCCTTCAGCGTCGCGCCAGGCGAAGTGGTGGCACTGGCTGGTCGAAATGGGGCTGGCAAGACGACGACACTGAAAACCATGGCTGGATTTCTGACGCCTGCGTCTGGGCGTCTGATCCTGAATGGCGGGTCCGTATCCGGTGTCACGCCGGAATATATGAATCGCGAAGGCATCGCCTATGTCCCGGAAGATCGTCAAATCTTCCCGACATTGACCGTGGATGAGAATTTGTCGATCGCAACCATTGTGCGACGGTCAGGCCCCAATCTTTGGACCAAAGCCCAGGTCCTGGAATTGTTTCCAAGACTTGCTGAGCGACGAACAGCCTATGGTCAGGCCCTTTCGGGGGGGGAGCAACAGATGCTTGCCATCGGTCGCGCCCTCCTGACGGGCCCAAAAATTCTGTTGCTGGATGAGCCGACAGAGGGGCTGGCCCCAATCATTGTGAATGCAATCATCGACGCCTTTCGCGAAATTGCAGCCAACGGGGTCGGAATGGTTTTCGTTGAGCAGAATTTTCGTGTTCCAGAGCTTCTGTCTGATCGATATGTCATTCTGGATTCTGGCAGCGTCGTATGGTCGGGTGATCGGGCTGAGTTTGCAAACAGTCGCGATACCGTCACGCGGCTTTTAACGGATTTGGGCAGAACACAGGCTTGACCCCGTGACACCCTGTTCTGGATGTTACTATTCTTTCTCTCTATGATCGACGTTCACAGGCAATGATCGCGTGGTCCGTCCTGCCAGTGTTGGATAGGCAGGCGCATCCTGTGCCATGGTGTAGAACTGGTTTTCCTTTGGAAAGTTTGGGGCAGGGCTGAGAATGGGGGTGATGCAACAGATCGGGGCCGATGGGGCCTTCTTGATTGGGGCGGCGATCGGGTCTGGCAGCACGGCAATGGCCGCCCAGCGGGGCCGGGCGGATTTTCTGATCGCGCTGAATGCAGGTCGCTTGCGCAGCATGGGGGTGCCGTCCATCGCATGCATGCTGCCGGTTTTCGATGCGACCACCCTGACGGAGAAATTTGCCGGCGAAGAAGTTCTGCCACAGACCAAGCTACCGGTCCTGTTGGGCGTCAATGTCTGGGAAGAGCGTCTGGATGTGACGCAAAAGGCGCTGTCGATTCAGCGGGCGGGGTTTGCCGGTGCGGTGAATTTTCCAAGCTGCATGCATTATTCCCACGCCATGCAACATATTCTGGCCCGCGCCGGTCGCGGCATTGAACAGGAAGTCACCCAGTTAAAGGCGGTTCAGGATGTAGGGCTGACCGCGATGTTCTATTGTGCAACCCGCACCCAGGCCCGACTGGCCGCTGATGTCGGCCTGGACATGGTCTGTCTTAATCTGGGATGGAATGTTGGCGGGGCACAGGGGCATCGCCAGCGCGAAACCATCGAAGAAGTCGCGGTCGCCGTGCTGGAGATTGGCCGGTTGATCAAGCGGATCAGTCCAAAGACCCGGTTTTTGCTGGAAGGTGGCCCGATAGAGACAGCCGATGACCTGCGCCGCCTGCTGCATCTGGCACCGATAGATGGATATGTTGGCGGTTCCACGTTCGAGCGCATGCCACTGGAAGTTTCTGTCGCCGATCAGGTTGACCGCTTTCGACATGCCGGGCAGCGCAGGGATGTGCTGGATGATGAAGGGGCGCGGCTGGTCGCCTGGGGTCGTCCATTCGGGTTTGTCGGTCACGCCAAGGCGCATTTAACCTTCTTATCGCGGCTCAAGGCTTTGTCGTCGGCTCAGGGCTCTGTATTGCTTTTGGCGGAACCTGGATTGCAGACATTGCCATGTTTGAAGGCATTGGGGGCTGCGAATGGTGCGGTGCCCTCCATGGTCCAAATCGATGTCGCGGGAGAGGATTTTCCAACCCGTGCGCGCAGCATTCTGTTTGGATCAAATGATGCCAGTTTGAAACGCCGCCCGGCGCTGGAAGCGGGGGAGGGCGATCTGGTCGTGATCTTCGCCCCTGAACGCCTGCCTGCGGGAACCCAGCGACGCCTGGCCCGGGCAATGCGGGATGGGGTTTTTCAAACTCCCGGGTCTCGCCGTCCAATTCCAATGGCCCGTCGTGTTGTGCTGGTCAGTACGGCGTCGGACCCGCAGGCGGCGGGACTGGACCCATCCCTGATTGAGGTTTTGCGGGGATGGAGCATTCGGGTGCCGCCGCTGCGCGAACGAATGGATGACCTTCTGTTATTGATCCAGCAGATGTCGATTGAACGGTTTGGTGAGGTGATCGCGCGCGATCATTTTTCGGCAGATGCCATGCAGGTGCTGACGGAACATCAGTGGCCCGGCAATGAAACAGAGATACATGCCCTGCTGGGTCAATTGCTGGATATTCTTGGCGCGGCCCCGACGGGTCACCGCATTCGTCGCAGCGATATTCTGCCCTTGCTGAATGGGCCGGACCCAATGCGGGACACCGGGACAGAAAAGGACCGGATTGCCGATGCGCTGTGGCGGCATGGTTTCAATCGGGGGCGCACGGCCCAGGCCTTGGGGATGTCACGAAAAACACTGTACAACAAGATTCAGAAATATGGACTGACCCGATAGAATGGCATAACCGCGCACCACACTAGTGGGGGGCCTGCATGTATGTCTGTGGGCGGCAAATCAATCCGTCCAGCGCATCGGGCCAAAGGCTTTCCGACTCCGCCTCAAGCGCGGTGCCCAGGCCATAGATGCCCCCAGTCCACTGAACCTCTTTTGTGGCGCGGGCTATGGCGTCTATAGCGGCCCCTCTTTGCCGGAAGGAGGGAAACCCCGCCCCAAAATCACCCACATGGGGCAGAACGATCAGGAATTCCGGATCGATCCCACAGGCCTCAACCGCCCCCGCGGCATCGGTGACAGTGGCGGCGATGTGAAAACCAGCCGCTTTAAACGATGCAAGTCGCTCCAACTCCCGGTTCAGATTGAACTGCACTTCTGATAGCTGCAGGGCGATGCTGTCATCATATTGCGAGATACTTGGTAAATTCGTCACCCAGGTAATGCCTGCTTGTCTGATGGCATCGATGCGGTGGTCGACCACAAAGAACGGGTCGGCCAGAAACAAGCCCAGCCCCAGTGTGCCGGTGGGGTTACCCGTCAACGTGTTAAGCGCCGGGATCAGCGCGCGAACGCCATCCTGATTGGGTAGCAACAGGGCGACCTCCGGCGGAAGGCTGTCATGCTGTAATCGCGCAGACAGGGTAACAAATTGCTCTGGTGCCGCTAAAACACGGGACAGTCTGGTGCGGCGCGGAACAATCCGCCAGGTGGAGAGTGACGTCATAAGCAGTCATATTACTCAAACTTACCCGTTTCGCCAGATCAGCTTTCCAGCAGGGCCTGGCGTACCTCTTCCAGATGGCGCGTCATCGCTTCGCGTGCGGCTGTCGGGGATCGATTGATAACCGCATCAATGATCGCCGCATGCTGGGTGACATAGCGGGCCTTCAGGGTCGCGGAATAGGCCCGGCGTTTTGCGGCCAGCCAGTCGGCATCATCCCGCAGGCTGCGAATCATCAGATCAATATGCTGAACGATGTCATTATGGGTCATGGCGAACAGCAGGCGATGGATTTCTGCATCCTGCTTTTCAAACTCTTCCATAACATCCGTGTTGGTTGAAGCCAGCTGTGCCCGCATCAGAAGCTCAATATCAGCATCCGTTGCATTAATTGCGGCGGCTGCGGCGGCAGCGGGCTCAATCATCATGCGCGCTTCGATCAGGTCGCGCGGGCTGACATCCCGTTTTGGTAAGAGCAGGGGTTCCGCATATAAAGCATCGGTTTCAATGGTATCACTGCCAGAAACAGGAACGGCATTGATATAGGTGCCACGCCCAACCTCCCTGGAAATCTTGCCAGATTCTTCCAGGGCATCCATGGCGCGGCGTATCGTGTTGCGGGCCACGCCAAAGCGCGTCGCCAGATCCCGCTCTGTCGGGAATCGAATTGCGCCACCGGATGTCGGACTGCCGATGCGCCTGTTTTCTATATCGCGTGATAAGGTCGCTGCAATGCGATGGGAGGCAGAGTTTCGCACGGTGGGCTCTTTCATGAATGCCAAAACGACGTTAATTCCTCTGAATAGGTTCAATTGGTTCATTTTGTCAAGAAAATTACACCAGTGTTATTATTTATCTTGACCATTGGATCATACTTATACCTATTATGTGAACAAATGAACCTGATTGGTTTAATTTTGGTCTGAATGGTTGGAATTGGTGCAATTTAAATTTTCTGTCAGGTTTTGAGAAAATTTGTGCGCCGCAGCAGGTGAGCAGAGTCAAGAGAATCAGAAATACAGCATCAGATATTACCCAAAATTACCCAAATTTATGACTCTGGGTCCTTGCGGGCAATTTCTGTTGACGCCAAGCTTAAGCATTAAGGCCGGAAAACAGGCCATAGGGGAATACCCCTGAATAATAAGGCGGACGAAGAGCACGTTTATGCGGTGCCGGTCCGAATGGGAGGGTAAAGAGGTGATAGTCAAGGATCACTGTGTCTTGGCGACGTTGGTTCGCGGGGTCTATGGGCCGCGTGTTTCCAAAGACCTTTCCGCATGTCTGTGGGCGTGCGCATGAGGCAATTTGTTGAACGGCATACCTTTTGGGCAATCGTCTTGCTGGTCGCCATCGGCATATTGCTGTGGCTGATCTTTTCGGTATGGCCGGAATGGTTGATCGATGCGATTGGCCGCAAAAAGACCTTTGTCAGCACCCTTTTGAATGGTGTGACGCTGGGCGGGCTGTATTTCCTGGTGGCCAGCGGATTCACGCTGGTATTTGGATTGATGCGCAATGTGAACTTGGCGCATGGGTCTATGTATCTGCTGGGCGGATATATCGGGTATGAGGTAGCGGAACTCACGGGCAGTTGGTTTTTTGGGCTGGCGGTTGCCTTCGGTGCGGTTGCCCTGACAGGGGTGTTGCTGCAAGTCCTGGTCTTCCGGCGCATGGAAGGGGACGACCTGCGCCAGACACTGGTCACGATTGGCATTTCAATCATTGCCGCGGATCTGATGCTGGCCGTTTGGACCGGCACAACCTATCAGTTTCAGCCGCCGGAATGGTTGTTTGGTGCCGCTGAACTGCCGGTAATATCGGTTGTTAAGTCATCGGGCGATCCCGTCTATATCATGTATCCCATTTATCGATTGTCCGTTCTGGTGGCGGCCGTGGCGGTGGGCATTGGGCTGTGGCTGTTCCTGAACCGCACGCGGGTTGGGATGATGATCCGTGCCGGGGTGAATGATCGGGAGATGCTGGCCGCCTCTGGCGTGAATGTGCAATTGGTCTTCGCCCTGGTTTTCGCAATCGGGGCCGGTTTGGCCGGATTTGCCGGGGTGGTTGGTGGTACAGCGCTGTCTATCGCGCCGGGGGAAGACATCCGGTATCTGCTGGCATCCCTGATCGTGGTGATCGTTGGCGGCTTGGGGTCCGTGCCGGGCGCGGCGATTGGGGCGCTGTTGATCGGCCTGGCAGAGCAGTTTGGCCTGGCGTATTTCCCAACATATGGGGTCGTGTTGACCTTTCTGATCATGGTGGTGACGCTGGCTGTGCGCCCTCAAGGCCTGATGGGGGGGCGCTAGACCATGGATTCACGGCAGCTCTTTTCTGGCGGTTTTTCCCTCAGCGATATCCATCCAGCAAAGCTGGCGCTGGTGGTGTTTCTAATCGCCTATCCTGCCTTTACGTCTGATTTCTTTACCTATCAGATCGGGGCCTATTCCCTGATCCTGGGAACCATCGCCCTATCGCTGATGATGTTGGCAGGCTATGGCGGGATGGTCAGTCTGGCGCAGATGACTGTCGCAGGTTTGGCAGGCTATCTGGTTGCGATCCTGGGCGATAACAGCATGGATGTGATGGGGCTGGGCTGGCCCTGGTGGATGACCGCCCCCGTGGCGATCCTGTCTGCGGCCCTATTCAGTGCCTTTATCGGGGCGATTTCAGTGCGCACAGAGGGGATCTATACGATCATGATCACCCTGGCGATCGGGGTCGCCTTCTTCTATTTCGTGCGACAGAATTATCCGGTGTTCAATGGGTTTACCGGCTTTGCAGGCATTGAACCCCCAACGGTCCTGGGTGTCTATTGGCGCGATCCGGTGCCCTTCTATTATTTGACGCTTTTTATTGCGGCAGGGTTTTTCTTTGCGGTGCTCTATGCCTCACGCTCGACCTTCGGGCTCAGCCTGCAGGCGATCCGGGACAATCCCCGCCGTATGAGGGCGTTGGGCTATGATGTGACCCTGCATCGCATCGCGGCTTATTTCATGTCGGGAGTCATTGCCGGGACGGCAGGTGTCTTGATGGTCTGGTTCAATGGCCGGATATCGCCTGGCTCCGTCGGTGTGGATGTTGTGATCGACATTCTAGTCATCGCCGTTGTTGGTGGAATGCGCCATCCAATCGGGCCATTCCTGGGGGCGATTGCCTTTGTATTGTTAGAGAATTTCGCCATCGATTTGATTGACCGGGAACGGTTCAACACCGTGATCGGGGTGGCGTTTTTGCTCATCGTGCTGTTTT
Source organism: Rhodospirillaceae bacterium (assembly GCA_002709955.1). GTDB lineage: Bacteria > Pseudomonadota > Alphaproteobacteria > UBA8366 > Aestuariispiraceae > Pacificispira. The sequence goes on along the minus strand of PAQY01000003.1, from coordinate 68,781 downwards.
CGCCCGATGGGTTGTTGGGACTTTGGAATCGGACGCGTGAAAAGATCCGGTTCGGAAGAAAAGTGCGGCCAGGATATGGCGGCACAAAGACGAACGACCGGCATGCCGCTGGATCGTTGGAAGAAACCAAACCTTAAGGGAGGTTACTATGCTTGGTATCGGTAAAAAGGCCCTAGCAGCGGCGGCGATCCTGTCGTTTGCCAGCCCGGCCATGGCGCAAGACAGCATCAAGATGGGTGCACTTGCGACCCTGGAAGGCGCGTTCACTGTGTTGGGTGAAGATGGTATGCGGGGCGTCAAAATGGCGCTGGAAGAATTCAACTATACAGCGGGCGGCAAGAAGATTGATCTGGTCACAGGCTCGTCCGATGCGTCCCCGGATAGCGCCGTTCGCGGTGCCCGTAAACTGGTAGAGCAGGACGGCGTTCAGGTTCTGGTTGGGCCGCTGTCGGGCTCGGAAGGTCTGGCGGTTAAAGATTATGCCAAAACCCACCCGGAAGTGACCTTCCTGAATGGCTCTTCCGCCGCTCAGGATACGACCCTTCGCAATCCGGCCGACAACTTCTTCCGCTTCAGCACCGAAGGGGCACAGTGGATGGCCGGTCTTGGGGAATATGCTTATAATGACAAGGGCTACCGCAAGGTTGCGGTCCTGGCTGAAGATTATTCCTTCCCCTATACACAGGTTTTCGGGTTCCTTGAGCCCTTCTGCCGTTTGGGTGGGGAAGCCCCGGTTGATGCCCGCTTCTGGGTTCCGATTGGCAACAAGGATTATTCTTCCGTCATCGCGGCATTGCCGGATGATGTGGATGCGATCTTTGTCGCGCTGGGCGGGGCCGATGCGGTCAACTTCCTGACGCAATATGAACAGGCCGGTGGCAGCGCACCCCTTATCGGTGGTTCGATTACCGTTGACCAGACCGTGCTTGGCTCCAAGGGCCGGACCCGGGATTTCATCATCGGCACGCCCTCTGCTGGCCCGATTTCGGATACCTGGGATGATGCCGGATGGAATGAATTCGTGGCTGCCTACAAGAAGCAGTTCCCCGACGGGTTCCCATCACCATCGCTTTTCGCCCATGCCTATTACGTCAATACCAAGGCCGCTCTGTTGGGCCTGGAAGCTGTGAATGGCGATCTGTCCGATGGCGGCGCAAAGTATCGGGCTGCTCTGGCTGATCTGGAATTCGACACGCCGACCGGTAAGGTCAGCCTGGACGAGCGTCGCAACGCCATTGCTGACATGTTCCTGTCAGAAGTGGTCGAAGGCCCGGACGGGAATCTGGTCAACAAGGTCATCAAGGTTATCCCACAGGTCTCTCAGACTCTGGGTCTGTCCTATGATGAATTCTTGAAATACGGCCAGGTTGGTCGTGAAAATCCGACCTGTGGTTAAGGGTTAGCACGGATCATGGTTGGTACGAACGCCCTTTCCCGTCTGCAAAGCACCGGCCGTTATGCGCTGGAGCTGGAAGCTGTCAGTCGTCATTTTGGCGCATTGGTGGCCTTGGCGGATATTAACCTAACCGTAAAGGCGGGGGAGCGGCGGGCGGTCCTGGGATCAAACGGGGCGGGGAAGACCACCCTGTTCAATGCGATCACAGGGGATTTCCCGCCAACCACGGGCCGTGTGCGTTTGTTTGGTGAGGACGTGACGGATTTGCCCAGTCAGGAGCGAATCCGTCGCGGCCTGCGCCGTACCTATCAGATTTCCTTGTTGTTTAACGGGCTCAGCGTGATCGACAATATTTACCTTGCCTGTCGCGGTGTCAGCCGGGGTCGGTTTTCGCTGCGTCGGCCTGGGCGTTCCGATACGGCGATGGAAAGCGCGGAAACGCTGCTGCTTGCCGTGCATCTGGATGATGTGAAAGACCGCCCAGTTTCTGAATTGAGTTATGGCCAACAGCGCCAGCTTGAAATTGCGCTAGCGCTTGCGGGCGCGCCCCGCCTGATCCTGCTGGACGAACCCGCCGCGGGACTGTCGCCAACAGAGCGCACCGATTTGATCGAGATATTGCAATCACTGCCCGAGCATATGGGCTTCATTATTATCGAGCATGATATGGATGTGGCGCTGCGCGTCGCAGAAAGTGTCACGATGATGCACAATGGCCGGATCTTCAAGGAAGGCACGCCCGACGAGATCGAAAACGATCCAGAGGTGCAGGAACTGTATCTGGGGAATGCCCATGGCTAATCGAACCCCTGCCAGAAATGCCTCTTCTGCCGTATTGCAGGTGCGTGATCTGCATGTTTACTACGGCCAATCCCATGCCCTGCAAGGGGTCGACCTGACCCTGGAGGCTGGTGTGCATGCTGTTGTCGGGCGCAATGGCATGGGTAAGACGACATTGTGCAATACGATCATGGGTTTGTTGCCCGCCCGACGCGGATCGATCCGGTTTCTGGGGGAGGAACTGATCGGTCAGCCCCCCTATAAGATCGCCAGCAAAGGGGTTGGCTATACCCCACAGGGTCGGCGCCTATGGCCGTCCTTGACGGTGGATGAACATTTACGATTGTCCGATACCGGCGGTGGAGCCTGGACGATTGAGCGTATCTACGACACGTTCCCGCGGCTGGCGGAACGTCAGCGCAATGGTGGGGCGCAATTATCGGGCGGGGAGCAGCAGATGCTGGCGATTTCCCGCGCCCTTTTGCAAGATCCCCGCCTGTTGGTGCTGGATGAACCGACGGAAGGGCTTGCCCCTGTCATCGTGGATCAGGTTGAAGAACTGTTGGTTCGACTGACCGAAGAAAGCGATGTTGCGATCCTTCTGATCGAACAGAATATTTCTGTCGCCACATCGATTGCCAAAGATGTGGCGATCATGGTGAATGGCAAGATCAGCCGTGTCATGCCTGCCGCACAATTGGCCAATGACCGCGCCCTGCAGGAGCGATTGCTGGGCGTTGGTCGCCATTCTCATGAAGATGTCGATCTTCCCGCATGGGAACCGGCTGCTGAAGTCCCACAGGCCCAGCCTGAAGCGCAAGAGCCTGCGGAAGAACTGGCGAAACCACCGTCACCCAGCCTGGTCTATGTGCCACCGACACGGTGGTCTGCGGCGCGCTGGTCTGAAGGGGGGGAGGCTGCCCCCACCGACACGCCCGTATCCAGGCCACCGGAACGGGTTCGACCGTTTGATACAAAGCCGGAGCCCTTGTTCAAGGAACCGCTGACCCCACTGGAATCACTGGTTGGCGGTGACGTCTATGTGGTCGGCACGTTTGATACCAAGGGCGCGGAACTGTCCTATATCCGTGACTGTATCACGGCCCAGGGCCTTCGGGTGCGCACGGTCGACCTTTCAACCTCTGGCAAGCCGTCCAGCGCCGATGTCCCCCCCCATTTGGTTGCACCCTATCACAAGGGGGGATCCTCAGCGGTTTTTGATACAGATCGTGGGACCGCCGTGCGGGCCATGGCGGATGCCTTTGAAAACTGGATCACCCGCCAGCGCGGTATTGGCGGGATCATTTCTGCGGCGGGGTCCGGCGGGACGGCACTTGCCACGCCTGCAATGCGCCGTCTTCCCATTGGCATGCCCAAGGTGATGATCTCTACCGTCGCATCGGGAGATGTCGGACAATATGTCGGCCCCTCCGATATTATGATGATGTATTCTGTGACCGATGTGCAGGGGCTGAACAAGATTTCGCGTCAGGTTCTGGCGAATGGTGCCAATGCCGTTGTTGGTATGGTCAAGCGCGCCGCTGCCGACAAAATAGCCCGCGACAAGATACCCGCCAAGCCAGGTCTGGGCCTGACCATGTTCGGGGTGACGACCAGGGCGGTCCAGCAGGTCACCGCGCAATTGGATGACCTGTATGATTGTCAGGTGTTTCATGCGACCGGCGTTGGGGGGCGGTCGATGGAAAAGCTTGCCGATAGCGGGCTGTTATCTGCCGTCATGGACCTGACCACGACAGAGATTTGCGACATGATGTGCGGTGGCGTTTTCGCTGCAACAGAAGATCGTTTCGGGGCCATTATCCGCACCCGTATTCCCTATGTTGGGTCGCTGGGGGCAATGGATATGGTGAATTTCGGGGCCCGCAATACCGTTCCCGAAAAGTTTAAGGATCGGGTCTTTGTGGAACATAACCCACAAGTGACCCTGATGCGCACCACCGCGTCAGAGAATGCCAAAATGGGCGACTGGATCGCCAGTCGATTGAATGAGATGACCGGACCTGTGCGGTTCCTGATCCCGGAAGGCGGCGTGTCCGCCCTGGATGCGCCGGGTCAAGCATTCCATGATCCTGCGGCGGATAAGGCCTTGTTCGATGCCTTGACCGCCCGGTTCCAGGAGGGGGGCAATCGCCGCCTGATCCGTGTTCCCCACAATATTAACGATCCAGCCTTTGCCCGCGCAGCGGTTGAGGCCCTGGAAGAGATAAACCCGATGAAAAGGAATGCCCGTTATGCCGCGGTTTGAACGCAAAGACCTGCTTGAGAAGTTTCAGGATATGAAGCGCAAGGGCGTACCGATTGTCGGGGGCGGCGCTGGCACTGGCCTGTCTGCAAAATGTGAAGAGGCAGGCGGTATTGATCTGATCGTGATTTACAATTCCGGCCGCTATCGCATGGCAGGGCGGGGCTCTCTGTCTGGCATGATGGCCTATGGCAACGCCAATGATGTGGTGATGGAGATGGCCCATGAAGTCCTGCCCGTCACCAAAAAGACGCCGGTTCTGGCCGGGGTGAATGGCACGGACCCGTTCTGTATCTTTGATCATTATCTGGATCAGGTGAAGGCGATTGGCTTTTCCGGCATTCAGAATTTTCCAACAGTCGGGCTGATTGATGGGACATTCCGGGCCAATCTGGAAGCGACCGGCATGTCTTATGGCCAGGAAGTGGATGTGATCCGACTGGCGCATGAAAAAGACATGTTCACCACGCCCTATGTCTTTAATGAAGATGACGCGACGGCGATGGCAAAGGCGGGGGCTGATATCATTGTCTGCCATCTGGGGCTGACCACGGGCGGGTCCATCGGGGCGGGCACGGCGTTGACGCTGGAAGAATGTCCGGCGTTGGTCAATGCCTGGTCCGAAGCGGCGCTGAAGGTCAATCCGGATGCCATTGTCCTGGTTCATGGCGGCCCGGTCGCGATGCCACAGGATGCTGAATACGTTCTGAACAATACTGAAAACTGTCACGGGTTCTATGGCGCATCTTCTATGGAGCGTCTGCCGACAGAAATAGCGCTTACCGAACAAACGAAAGCCTTCAAGGCAATTCGAACCGCCTGAAGGGAGGAGGTGTGACCATGACAACCGGTCTGATTGGATCAATAATCCTGTGGCTCATCATAGGCATCATCGCAATAGCGGTGGTCGTCTATCTATTGAACTGGCTTTATCATCGCTCAACCAAAGAGGTCGCCTTTGTGCGCACCGGCTTTGGGGGGGAGACAGTGGTGATCAATGGGGGGGCCCTGGTCCTGCCGATCATACACGAGGTAACGCCCGTCAATCTGAACGTGGTGCGCATCTCCGTCGCGCGAACGAAAGAGGCTGCTGTCATCACACGCGATCGCATGCGTGTGGATATCGAGGCTGAATTTTTCGTCCGTGTTATCCAGAAGCCCGACGCCGTCGCGGCAGCCGCTTCAACCCTGGGCCGTCGAACGATGGATCCAGCGGGATTGGCAGATCTGCTGAACGGGAAATTTGTCGGGGCCCTGCGGTCGGTTGCTGCTGAGATGTCCTTGGATGAAATGCATGAGAAGCGCGGCGACTTTGTTTCCATCGTTGAAGAGCGTGCTGCTGGGGCGCTGGCGCGCAATGGGCTGGAGTTGGAATCCGTTGCGATTACGGATTTGGACCAGACCAATCTGGAATTCTTTAACCCGGCCAACCGCTTTGACGCTGAAGGTTTGACGCAGCTGATCGAAACCATCGAGTCACGGCGCAAGCTGCGCAATGACATCGAACAATCGTCGATGGTTGCCATTCGCACACGCAATCTGGCGGCAGAGAAAGAGACGCTGCAACTGGAACAGGAAAGCGAGAATTCGCGCCTGAACCAGGAACGTGCGCTGGAAGCCCTGCGTGCGGAACAGCGGATGGAGATCGTGCGCAATCGTGTCGCAATGGAGGCCGAGGCGGAAAAATCCCGGATCGCCAGTGAACGCGAAACCCGCGAATACGATATTGACCGTCGCCGCGCCCTGGAAGGATCGGAAATCAAGGCGCAGTTGGAAATCGAACAGGCCCGTATTGCCCAAGAAGAGGCCCTGGAAGCGGCCCGGATCGCGCGCGAAAGACAAATCCGCACGCAACAGATCAAACAACGCCATGAAATTGAAACAGCCGAAATTGCATCCAGTGAGGATGTGGAACGGGCGAAGATCGTTTCTGAACGTCAATTGCGCGATGCGCGGATCACGGCGGATGAGGAAATTGAGGCCCATGAAATCGCCCGGGGCCAGCAAGTGGAAACCGCACGGATTTCTGCAAACAAGGCGGTGGAATCGGCGCGTATTGCCCAGGAGCAGGTGTTGGATAAGGCCCGCATCGAACGGGATCGACTGTTGCGCGCGCAACAGATTGCCCAGCGTCAGGCCATCGAAGAGACTGAAATTTCCGCTCAGGAAGAGGTCGAGCGGGCGCGCATTGCCTCCAATCGTGGCCTGGAAGAAGCACGCATTCTGCAGCAGCGTGATTTGAAACGCCTGGAGATTGAGCGCGCCCTGGCCTTGGAATTGGCGGAAATAGAGAAACATATCGGTGTCTTGCAGAAGCAGGCGGCGGAAGCTGAGGCGATGGTCGAAACGGAGAATGCCCGCGCCAAAGCCGTTGCCGCAGAAGAGAAGGTGGGCACCGTCCGTGAGACCGAAATGGCTGAACGCATTGCGGCTGTGGATCGGTTGCTGGCGAAGAAGGATGCGGATGCAGCCGTCATCGCAGCAGAGGCTGAGAAGATTACAGCCAGCGTTACGGCAGAGGCCAAACGTCTGCTGAACGAAGCCGACAATGTGCTCAGCGAGGATGCCCGCGCCGGTGCCTTGCGTGGCAAGATGATTGATCGCCTGGAAGGCATCGTGCGCGAAAGCGTGCGGCCGCTGGAAAACATCGAAGGGATCAAGATTCTGCATGTCGATGGTCTGGGCGGCGGCAACGGTAATGGCGGTGGCAGTCGGTCCCCCACCGATGAGGTGATTGAAAGCGCATTACGGTATCGCGCACAGGCCCCGCTGATCGATGAGATGATGAAGCAGATCGGTGTGGAAAATCCCAATGTCGCGAAAATGGGGGATATCTTCCGGTCCGCCAAGGATGCCCAAAGCCTGGCTGCCAGTGCCCAGGGCGGCAAGAAGAAATCGGGGGATGATGAATGACCCATGTCTATGCGTCTTCCATCATACCGGCATCTGTGGATCAGGTTTGGAAGGTGGTTCGTGACTTCAATGCACTGCCTGGCTGGCACCCGGCCATTGCGGAAAGCCGCATCGAAGAAGGCCGCCCCGCCGATCAGGTCGGCTGCGTGCGCGCCTTCCGCCTGAAAGACGGCGGGTTCATCCGCGAACAACTTCTGGCCCTGTCGGACTATGACTTCAGTTGCAGCTATGCGATTCTGGAAAGTCCGATGGGCGTGGAAAACTATGTCGCCGTGATGAAATTGAGCCCCGTCACGGATGGCAATCGATGCTTCGCAGAATGGTATGCTGATTTCGACTGTGCGCCAGAACGGGAAGCGGAATTGACCGCTTCTATTGGTGGCGGCGTGTTTCAGGGTGGATTTGATGCCCTGAAGAGCCGGTTCGGGGGCTGACCCATGGTCACGGTACACCGCAGCACTGTCATCCAGGCGCCCCTTGCGGCGGTATGGGCGATTCTGCGGGACTTTAACGGTCATGACCGCTGGCACCCTGCCGTCGCGCGCAGCGACCTGGAGGCCGGGCGGAAAACCGATCAGATCGGGGCAGTGCGAAATTTCAGGCTAGAGACGGGGGAGGCCCTGCGCGAGCAATTGCTATCCCTATCCGACAAGGACCACAGCCTGCGCTATGCCATTGTTGAAAGCGATGTGCCGCTTCAGAATTACATTGCCGAAATCAAGCTAAAGCCTGTTACGGATGGGAATGGCACCTTTTGCACCTGGACCTCACGCTTTGATGCGCCAAAGGGGCGGGCGGATGAATTGGCGGCACTGGTCGCCGATGGTGTCTATGTCGCGGGGTTTGAGGCGATCCGCAAGCGGGTCACATCAGCCCCCCCCAGTGCCCCGTCTGTTCGGTCGCAGGTCGGTCCGGGTATGGATGGCATGGCCATGGGGATCAAACGCTATGGCGGGCCGGACGAATTGCAGCCGGTCGAGATTAAAGCCCCTGTTCCAGGTCCCGGCGAGGTTCGGCTGGCGCAGACCGCCATCGGGGTGAATTACATCGATGTCTACTGCCGGACCGGATATTTCAAACTGTTATCGCCACCGGGCGTGCCGGGAATGGAAGCTGTGGGCACGGTGATCGATATCGGCCCCGGTGTGCGCCATCTCTCCGTTGGTCAGCGGGTTGGCTATGCCTGTCCGCCTGTTGGTGCCTATGCAACGGTCCGCACCATGTCCGCGGCTTTGGTCATTCCATTGCCAGATCGCATTGACGACGCGACCGCTGCGGCGGGCCTATTGAAGGGGATGAGTGCTGAATTCCTGCTGCATCGGGTCCATCCGGTGAAAAAGGGGGAGACGGTATTGATCTATGCGCCTGCAGGCGGTGTCGGGCGGTTGTTGTGCCAATGGGCGGCTTATCTTGGGGCGACCGTTATTGGTGCGACCTCATCGGAAGAGAAAGCACGGCTTGCCCGGGCATCGGGTGCGCATCATGTCATTCTGCCCGGTTCAGACAGCCTGGAAGACCAGGTTCGCGCGATCACCAAGGGGCGGGGCGTAGATGTGATCTATGATGCGGTTGGTCGCGACAGCTTCGCGCATTCTGTGGAAGCATTAGCGCCCTGTGGTCACCTGATCAGTTTTGGCCAGGCTTCCGGCGATATCGGGACATGGGATATTGGGTCTCTGGCGGCGAAATCGATCACCCTGTCGCGTCCGAATTTCGCCCACTATACCGACACACCAGAAAAGGTGCAGGCAATTACGCAACGGCTGTTCCAGGCTATCGATCAGCGCATTGTCGCAATTGAACCAGCCCGCCGTTACAAGCTCAGCGATGCGGCCCAGGCCCATCGCGCCCTGGAAGGTCGCCAGACCACCGGGGCTTCCATCTTAATTCCAGACGATTTGTATCGATAGAAAGGCCGATCATGAAACTAGCAGTATTTGAATGGAAGGGTGCGCGTCATATCGGCGTTGTGTCGGAAACAGAAGACACGGTGACACGTCTGGATATCGCATCCGATGCGGTCGCAGAGGCCGGGGTCACCGCCTTGATTGGCCGCGACCTGCCCGCCACGGCAGAAGTTCTGGCGCTGTCGGATGTGTCCTTGTTGGCCCCTGTTCCCCGCCCACGGCGCAATATTTTCTGCGTTGGGAAGAATTATTTCGATCATGCGCATGAATTCGCCTCCTCCGGCTTTGACAGTTCGGCGGCAAAAGGGGCGATCCCGGAAGCACCGATCATTTTCTCAAAGGTACCGGAATGTGTCGTGCGGACGGGTGACCCGATCCGCATTGATGCCAGCGTCTCCACCGCCATCGATTATGAGGCAGAGCTTGCCGTGATCATCGGCAAGGGCGGTCGTAACATCACACCAGAAGCGGCACTGTCCCATGTTTGGGGATATACCATCGTTAATGATATCACCGCGCGGGATCTCCAGGGTCAGCACAGCCAATGGCTGATCGGGAAATCGCAGGACAGTTTCTGTCCCATGGGTCCCTGGGCTGTAACCGCCGATGCCGTGGATCTGGCCGATACGACTGTGAAATGCTGGGTGAATGGTGAGATACGGCAGGATTCGAACACCAAGCTTCTGATATTCGATGTTCCGACGATCATCGCCGCCTTGTCCAATGGCATTACCTTGCAGCCGGGGGACGTGATTGCCACGGGAACGCCAGCGGGTGTGGGCATTGGCTTCAAGCCGCCGAAATATATGGTGCCGGGGGATGTCGTGCGGGTTGAGGTATCGGGGATCGGAACCCTGGAAAACCCGGTTGAGGCGTATTGATCATGGCGGATGTAAGACTGGGCAGCATGGTGATCGAAGATACAGGGTCTGGCGAGGCCGTGGTCATGGTCCATGGCCTTGGTGGCAGTTCAAACAGCTTCCAGCCGCTGATGGGGGATCTGGGGGACTATCGTGTGTTGCGCCCGGATCTGCCCGGTGCCGGTCGGTCTGGATTGCGCCCCGGATTAAAGGGCCTGCCAGGTCTGGCACAAGCGATTCAGGATGCCCTGCGCGCGACCGGGGTTGAGTCCGCGCATTTCGTCGGCCATTCCATGGGGACGATCCTGTGTCAGTACCTTGCTGCAAATAACCCGAAACTTGTGCGCAGTCTGACCCTGTTCGGTGCCATTCTGGAGCCACCTGTCGCGGCCCGTCAGGGGTTGAAGGAACGCGCCGCTGCTGCACGCAAAGACGGCATGGCGGGGATTGCGGATGCTGTTTGCAAGGGCAGCGTGTCTGCCGCCTCCCGGACTGAAAACCCGGTTACGACAGCCTTTGTGCGCGAAAGCCTGATGCGTCAGGATGCGGTGGGATATGCCCATCATTGTGAGGCCTTGTCTGCGATGGAGCCTGCAGATCACAGCGCCATTCGATGCCCGACACTTCTGATTGCCGGTGACGCGGACCCGGTTGCCCCTGTTGCAATGGGAACAGAGTTGAAGAACCGGATTGCGGGCGCACGGTTGGAAGTGCTGCCCAATGTTGGGCATTGGATGATGATTGAGGCACCGGCGCGGTCATCCGCCCTGTTGCTGGAAACATTGGAGGCCGCCCAGGCCTGAGCCTGAGGGGACCCCGTTAGAAAGGGAGAGAAATCATGGCAGAGAACCGGTTCAGTGGCTGGGGCGGCAAGGGTGGCGATGCTGCTGCGGGTCCATCCGATATCGTCTTTAGCAATGTACAGGTCCTGAATGGATCGGGTGAGCCACCCTTTTCTGGGGAGGTTACGGTATCGGGCAATCGGATCAAATCCATCACCCGGACGGGCAGTGGCTTTGGTGGCAGCCTGAACAGTTGGTCGACCACGGGCAGCACCCGGATTGATGGGCGGGGCATGACCCTGATGCCGGGGCTGATTGACGCGCATCTGCATCTAAGCTGGAACAATGCGCCGGGGATCAATCCCATTCAGATGATGCCGATTGAAGAGCATATGCTCAATTGCGTCTATATGTCCAAAATCGTGCTCGATGCAGGCTTCACCGCTGGCTGCGGGGCGGCGGCAGCTAAGCCACGTTTGGATGTCGTAATCCGTGACGCCATTCGGTCCGGCAAGGTGCCGGGCCCACGCTATACCGCCGCCGGGCCGGAGCTTACTTCTGTCGGGGGCCTGGGGGATGCATCCCTGCCGCATATTGATCATGAAGGCCTTAACCTGGGCATTGTGGTATCGGGCGTTGAAGACATGCGCCGCAATGTTCGGATTTTGATGAAATGGGGCGTTGATACGATCAAGCTGAACCTGTCGGGGGAAGAGATTACGGGCATGGGGGCTGAAGAAAATCAGTTCACCGATGATGAAATCAAGGTCGCTTGTGACGAGGCCCGCAGCCGGGGACGCCGCCTTGCCGCCCATGCCAGGTCCAAGGAATCGATCAAGAAATGCGTCCAATTCGGCATTCATAATATCTATCACGCCTCGTTCACCGATGAAGAAGCACTGGATATGTTGGAGGCGAACAAGGACAAGCATTTCGTCGCACCGGGCCTGGCCTGGTTGCTGAATACAGCCCGCAATGCAGGTGAGTATGGCATTAAACCCGGTACACCGATTACCGATGCCTATGAGCGTGAATTGGAACATGCCGTCGAGTCCATGCAGAAAATGCGCAAGCGGGGTATTCGTGTGCTGATCGGTGGTGATTATGGCTTTGCCTGGACACCGCATGGCACCAATGCCAAGGATATTGAATATTTTGTCGATCTGATCGGCATGACCCCGATGGAAGCAATTCAGTCTGCCACCCAACTGGGCGGGCAAATCATGGGCATGGGCCACGAGTTGGGTCAGATCAAGGAAGGCTATCTGGCTGACATGCTGTTGGTCGATGGCGACCCGTTGCGGGATGTTCGCATATTGCAGGACAAGAAGCGGATTGTTGCGATCATGCAGGATGGAAAGTTTCATCGCGCGCCCAACAATCAGGCCCAGGGGATGTTGCTTTCAGCCTAGTGTGGTGCGCGGTTATTTGGGATCATCAGGATCCCTTTATCGGCCTGTCGGCTAGGAGAGGGCGCGCAGGCGATGTGGTTCATCGTCAAGCACCCTCGACGCTGTCCGACAGGCCGATAAAGGGACCAAAGGCGCTGTTTGCGGCGCTCCGGGCCGCGTCGCCTTCCGCTTGCGATGCCCCGCATCGCTTCGCGAAACGCTCCTAACCGGAGCGCAGCAAACAGCGTCCTGATCGATCCCAAATAACCGCGCACCACACTAAGACACGGTCCTAAATTGGAAGCTTCCGCCCGGCACGACCGATATCGTTGTGCCGTGCGGAATCCCAATGGTCTATCGCTGGATACGGTACCGATTGCAATCCCTGGATATACGGCTGTTGCAATGCGGGATATGTATCGTTACAAGGTTAATTTGCGAATGATTATCAGTATTAATACGTTTGGTTTCTATCAGGCTGACAGTTGGGTCACAGGCTGTCTGTCGGATTCAGGATCGATAAAGGATCGCAAAGATTGCGACAGAATGCCAACATTCAGGACCTTTTTCTGACGCATAGGGCGGCATTGGTCGATTATGCGTCTGGATTAACGGGCAATCGCGCCAATGCGGAAGATCTGGTACAGGAAGCCTGGATGCGCCTGTCCCAGGCGACAGACCGGCGGCGACTGGATGAACCCCGAAACTATCTGTATCGCATCGTGCGCAATCTGGCGATTGATGGTCATCGCAAAACCGCGCGGGAACAGCGGACCCTGTTGAACCAAAAAGACGATATACACGGGGTGCACGACGCACCGTCGACCGCGACGCCAGAGACTATTGCCCTGTATCGGGACCAGCTTTCGCAGGTTCAGGATGCGATGGCGGAATTGCCCCAGCGCACCCGCATTGCGCTGGAAATGCACAGGATCGGTGGATACAAACTGCGCGAGATTGCGGCCACATTGAACATATCCTTGCCAATGGCTCATATTCTGGTTGCGGAAGGTGTAGACCATTGCAAGCGACGCTTGGGGTGGCCTTGATCCTGTAACTCGATTATTTTCTAGAAAACACCGCTCGATAACCGTCCATTATTAATAGACGGCTTCTTTTATCACAGGGTCGGCATTCGCCCGGCTTCCGTCCAATACCGCAGTTTGAGGAACAGCATGACCGACGACCCGACCCAAGCACTGGAAACCGCGTCGCGGGAGGCGACAAACTGGTTGATCCTGTTGCAGGATGATCCAGATGACCCTGACTTGCAGAAAGAGTTTGCGGCCTGGGTGAATGCCTCTCCCCTTCATTTTCAGGCCTGGCAGGCAACCGGACAAGTTGACGGTTTAATTCGCGACAGCATCCCGGAATTTCAGAATGTTTGGGGGCGTCAGGGGACACTGGCTAAACCTGCGATCACTGCCACAGCAGGAATGTCTGCGCGGCCTGCCGGGCGCGAAAGTCATGTCCGCCGGGGCTGGGGGGCTTTGGCGGGGATGGCGGTGGCGGCCTGTCTGTTGCTTGTGTTTCTGCCAACCATCTCAACAGTGCTTCAATCAGATTACATGACCGGAACAGCCGAAACGCGCACCATCACATTGCAGGATGGCAGCACGGTCACGATGGCACCAGGAACGTCCCTTGCGATCGATTTTACGCCAAACGAACGGCGGATCGATCTGCTTTCCGGCAGCGCTTATTTTGACGTTGAAACAAATCCGCACCGCCCGTTTCGTGTGCTCAGCGGTGATCTGGTCACGACTGTCACCGGAACCCAATTTGCGGTTCGCGTGAATGATCACGCCAATACCGTGGCCGTCCGGGAAGGCAGTGTGCGGATCGACTATCATTCAGCCACCAGAATGGTTTCAGAAACATTGATCGCGGGACAATCTGCGTCGATTGACCGATTAGGCGCAGTGGCGCTGAGGACAATATCCCCGTCTCAGGTCGCGGCCTGGCGGGAAAACCGACTGGTTGTTCAGGATGAACCATTGGGCGCAGTCCTTGATCAACTCCAGGACTACCTGCCCGGCGCGGTAATCCTGGCCAATCCAAGTATGGCGGATCGACCGATCACGGGGTATTACAGCCTGTCTGATCCAGAAAATGCAGTTCGGGCCGTCGCTTTGGCCCATAACCTGACGCTGTGGCGCGTTACGCCCTGGATATTGATCTTATCAGAGACATAAAAGAATCCATTAAAATCAATATTCTGCCCGTTTTCTGAAAGTTTTTTTTAGAAAGATGCTCTCGGTCATCGTCTCTGCAGGAGAATATTGGAAATAAGACGCATTCGCACAGCCATCGCCATGCGAAATCGATCTGTTTCTACCATCCTGAATTTTGACCGGAGAGATACAATGGCGATAAACGTTGCAAACACACTTCGCGGCAGTCGACGCTTGAGAGTCAGCGCCCTGCTGGTGACAACAGCGCTGGTCGCTGTTCTGAGCAACCGCCCCGTGGCGGCAGAAGAAGCGCGGCTTCAGGGGAATCAAGAACAGATACTTTCTGCCCCACAGTCACAGCTATGGGGCGTGACGCCATTGCAACTGGCCCAGGCCGGAAATGGATCTGTGCAGATCTATGATATTCCGGCACAGCCATTGGCCAGTGCGCTGGCCATATTCGGGCAACAATCCGGGCTTCAGGTAACGGTGGATGGGGCGCTTGTGCGGGGTCTTCAATCCCCTGCCGTTACGGGCGAAATGACCTCAGACGAAGCCGTTGCGACCCTTCTGGCGGGCAGCGACCTGACCTATCGCATGGCGGATGGTTCGACCATCGCCATCGAAAAGCGGGCACAGCAGACCGGATCAACGATCCTGCTGGATCCTGTCACTGTGGCAGGAACCGGCGCATCCCCGTTGTCGGACATTGAAAACCTGCCCAGCCCCTATGCCGGTGGTCAGGTGGCGCGGGGTGCCCGGATCGGGGTGCTGGGAAACCAGGATATGATGGACACCCCTTTCAGCGCGACAGGATATACAGAACAGGCAATCCGCAATCAGCAGGCGGAATCGATTGCAGATGTGATGGCGAATGATCCGTCGGTTCGAAGCGGGTATGGATTTGGTAACTTTTCAGAACTTTTTGTGGTGCGTGGTTTCCCATTGGCCATGGAAGATGTGTCGATGGACGGGCTGTACGGGACCACACCGCGGCAGATTGCCAATATCGATGCTTATGAACGGGTGGAAGTGTTTCGCGGGGCCAGTGCCTTTGTAAACGGTATCCCACCGGGCAGTACCGGAACGGGTGGTACCATCAATCTGGTGCCAAAGCGTGCCGAAGACACACCAATCACGTCCGTGACCGGTAAATATGGGATGACGTCAGAAATTGGCGGTCATGCAGATGTCGGTCGCCGGTTCGGTTCAGACAATGCGTTCGGCATACGGGTCAATCTCTCCTCTCGGGACGGGGAAACTGCGATTGACGACGAGGAACGCACCTCTCGCCTTGCCTCTGCGGCCTTGGATTATCGCGGTGAAAAGGTGCGGTTGACCCTGGATACGCTGTTGCAATCGCAACGGATCGACAAGGGGCGCCCGGTCGTCAATGTCAGTTCTTCGGTCATTCCTGATGCGCCAGATGCCAGCACCAATTATGGGACAGATTACTCCTTTTCCAATCTGGAAGATCGGTTCATCCAAATGCGGGGTGAATATGATGTGCTGGACTCGTTGACCTTATATGGCGCGGTTGGCTATCGCTTCATGCGAGAGGACGGAATTTATGCCAGCCCAACAGTAACGAATGTTGCCGGGGATGCCACAATCGGGCGATTGGACGTTCCGCGTGAGGATCAGACCTTAAGCGGTCAGTTTGGGGGGCGTGCACAGGCGGAAACCGGTGATGTCACACATCAGATAAATGCGGGCATGTCTGCTTTCCATACGGTCAATCGCAACTCCTTCGTTTTTGGGTCAAATCAAAATACGAACATCTATAATCCAGTCAGCGTGTCCATTCCCAACGCGACATCCACCGGTGGGGATTTGCAGGACCTGCCAAAAGTCAGTGAATCCTGGCTGAATAGCTATTTCCTGTCCGATACGCTGGGTTTTGTCGACGATCAAGTGCTGGTCACGCTGGGTGCGCGCCACCAGACCGTGAAGGTTAAGGGGTATAACCGGGCCAGCCTTCGGGAAACGTCGAACTATAATGAATCCAAACTATCCCCAGTTGTCGGTCTGGTGATCCGTCCGACGGAACAGATTTCTCTCTATGCCAACAGAATTGAAGGTTTGGCCCAGGGACCAACTGCACCGACCACGGCGGCAAATACGGGGGAAGTCTTCCCCCCCTATGTCTCTGTGCAGTATGAAGCTGGGGTTAAGCTAGATTATGGAACAATCGGTGGGTCTGCCGCCGTGTTTCAGACCAGCCAGCCCAGCGGGATCACCGATCCGACCACAAATGTCTTTGGCATTGATGGGGAACAGCGCAACCGTGGTATCGAACTGTTAGCCTTTGGGGACCTGACCCCGGATCTCCATCTTCTAGGCGGCGTGACCTATACCCAGGCCGAATTGTCTAAAACGGCGGGTGGCAACAATGACGGCAATTTCGCAGTCGGCGCGCCACAATATCAGGCCAATATGGGTGTCGAATGGGACCTTCCCTATCTCAGTGCAACCACGCTAAGCGCCCGGATGATTTATACCGGAACGCAATATCAGGATACGGCGAATACAAAGCGGGTTCCCGAGTGGTCGCGGTTGGATATCGGCGCGCGCACGACCCAGACCATTGACGGTCAGGACGTTACGTTCCGGGCGAATATCGAAAACGTGACGAACAATGCCTACTGGGCTTCCGTGCAGGGTGGATACCTGACGCAAGGGGCGCCCCTGACAGGGAAACTCTCGGTCTCCACCAATTTCTGATGGGGTGAGAGGGAAGCCGGAGCCGCCGCCAATGTCTAACCGTTCGCTGAAAGTCTGGATCTGGTTGCATAAATGGACCAGCCTTGTCTGCACAGTATTCATGTTGATGCTGTGCCTGACAGGCCTGCCGCTGATCTTTCATGACGAGATCGAAAGTCTTCTGGAAGAGGATCAGGCCCTGCCTGAAATGCCGGACGGAACGCCTTTGAAGTCTTTGGACGAGGCTTTGCAGACAGCATTGGATGCCTATCCGGGGGAGCGTGGCCTGTTCATGAGTTTTGACATTGATCGACCGGTCGTAAATGTCACGACCGGTCCGGTGGCGCGATCGACGTTGGAACAAATGCACATCACTTCAATCGACTTGCGCACGGCAGAAATTGTTGGTGCGATTACCGATGACGGGATCATGCATTTCATCCTGGATCTGCATACTGATATGTTCCTTGGGCCGTGGGGAGAATATTTCCTGGGCCTGATGGGCTTTCTTATGATCCTGGCGATTGTTTCTGGCGTGGTCGTCTATACGCCCTTCATGCGGCGGTTGGATTTCGGGACGCTGCGTGTTCGCGGCAGGCGGGATGTCCCCACGCCCGCAGGCGATGCACAATCCGCCAGTGCGACAGTCCCGGCGGGTCCTGCCCCTGCCAAGCGGGTGGCCCGAAAGACCTGGCTGGACCTGCACAATCTATTGGGCATCGTGACCGTGATGTGGCTGACCGTTGTTACGGTGACCGGTGTGATCCAGACAATATCGACGCCGCTGGTTGATCTGTGGCGCTGGCAGCAGCTTTCAGAATTGACCCAGATTTATGGCGGCAAGGCCACGCCTGAAACATTCTCGTCTCTGCATGACGCTGTTGCGACGGCAAAATCTGCAAGCCCCGGCATGCGCCCGCAATTTGTGGCCTTTCCAGGCGTCCGGTTCAGCAGTGATCATCATTATGCCGTCTGGCTGCGCGGGGCGACGCCAGCAACCAGTCAATTGTTGACCCCAGCCCTGATAGATGCGGAAACGGGCGAATTCACCGCGATGCGCACCATGCCGTGGTATATGACGGCGCTTCGCTTATCCTCTCCGCTGCATTTCGGGGATTATGGTGGGATGCCGATGAAGGTCCTATGGGCCATATTGGATATCCTGGCCATCGTCATCCTGATCAGCGGATTGTATCTTTGGTTGGGGAAAATGAAGACGGTGCGCGCCGACACACAGACCGCACCAGCCCCCCAATCCGCCAGGCTTTCTGGTAGTCGATCATGAAACAACGTCGGGTTACCGCAAAAACCAACTGGCAGATTTTCGCGATCCCTTTGTTCCTGGCACTCTTGACGCTGGTGGGGCTGATCGCTGGATTGTTGGGGGACGGGCTGTCGGACATTCTGTCCTGGGCCGGGCTTTTCTTTCCCCTTGCGGCCATTGTATGGGCATTCAAATACCGACGCATAGCGGGCGACAAGGGCGGGGATTAAGCCTCCGGTATTGTCCTTATGATAGGAAATGGCGGGATCCGGCTGTATGGCTGGTCTGTGTTCCGGTCGGTTATTCGCGCAATCTGTCCGGCATTGCACGATACAGGGGTATCTAGAATTTTCGATGCATCCATAATAGTTTAGCTATTTTTATCCTATGGGTTGATCCGCCTCGTTTCGGCTTTTCTTGGGCTTTCTGTACCCGCATGATGCACGGGAACCGTTCCAAGATGTAAGAGGATTCCATGCAGTTCAAATTTGTTAATGATGATGAAGAGATTGTTCAAATCCGAGAGAGTATCGCGAAGCTGTGCCAAGGCTTTCCCCCAGAATACTGGCGGGAGATGGACCGGGAGTCGGCCTATCCCAGCGAATTTGTGAAGGCCTTGTCTGACGCGGGATATTTATCCGTTTTGATTCCTGAAGAATATGGTGGTTCCGGCATGGCGCTGTCCGGGGCCGTTGCGATCCTTGAGGAAATTCAAAGACAGGGTGGCAATGGGGCCGCCTGTCACGCCCAGATTTACATGATGGGGGCAGTCCTGCGGCATGGAAATGCGGAACAGAAACAGCGCTATCTGCCGCAAATAGCCTCTGGTGAATTGCGACTGCAAGCCTTTGGCGTGACAGAGCCGACCAGTGGCACCGATACGCTGTCCCTGCGCACCTTTGCGCGGCGAGAGGGGGGTCATTACATCGTCAATGGTCAGAAGGTTTGGACCAGCCGCGCGGAACATTCAGACCTTATGCTGCTGCTGGTGCGGACAACCCCGAAAGAGGACGTTAAGAAGCGCTCTGACGGATTGTCCGTCCTGATCGTCGATATGCGTGAGGCAAAGAAGGACGGCATGACCATTAAGCCGATCCGCACGATGATGAATCACTCAACGACGGAAGTCTTTTTTGAAAATGTTAAGGTCCCTGTCGAAAACCTGCTGGGCGAAGAGGGGAAGGGTTTTCGCTATATCCTGTCTGGCATGAATGCGGAGCGCATATTGATTGCGGCGGAATGCATTGGGGATGCGAAATGGTTCCTGGAAAAGGCATCGGCCTATGCCTGTGAACGGGTCGTGTTCGGGCGTCCGATCGGCCAGAATCAGGGCATCCAGTTTCCTTTGGCCAAGGCCTATGCGCATATGCGAACCGCTGAATTGATGGTCCATCACGCAGCCGGTCTGTATGAGGCTGGCGCAGATTGTGGCGAGGAAGCGAATATCGCCAAGATGCTGGCCGCAGAGGCGTCCTGGATGGCGGCAGAAGCCTGTGTTCAGACACATGGTGGCTTTGGCTTTGCCGAGGAATATGACATCGAGCGCAAGTTTCGGGAGACGCGCCTGTATCAGGTCGCGCCGATATCCTCGAATTTGATCCTAAGTTACTTGGCGGAGCATGTGCTTGGCATGCCCCGCTCGTATTAGAGCAAATCCCGAGCAAACGGAATCGTTTGCGACGACGCATTTGCTGAAAAAATAAGTGGTTAGAGTATCATGTGTGAGCTCATGCGAGCGCATGATGCTCTAGGGGGATCAATTGAGCCCGGTAGCCTTTCAGGCTGAACTGGAACTTATGCCACCGCGTTGATTACATACAGCTTCCGAATATGGGTATGGATCGTCCATTCACCGGTCCAGCCCAGCGGAAGGATAAGCAGGTCGCCCGGGCCAATATCGCGCTGACCGCTGCCGTCACTATTCTTGACGGTCGCAGTCCCTGAAATGATGTGACAATATTCCGCTGATTTCGTGCGGTCGGCGGTAAAGACACCAGGCGTGCATTCCCATACGCCAATATGCGTCAACCCATCGGCAGAGGTCCAAAGCGGGCTGGAAGCTTCCTTCTGGCCAGGCGTTACAGTCGTCGGCTTGGGGGAGAATTCACCAACAGGTTGACTGGACAAATCGGCGAAGGTTTTCAAATCAATCATGGCGGGTCCTTAAAGGATGCAAAGAGGGAGAGACGAACGTCTAACGCTATTTCTACAGTTTTTCGGTATTATAACAATAGTTTAAAGCGCGCTAAGCCTCCAGCTTGGTGACTTGATAGGCGGCGCGGGCCAGCCAGTCCGGATTGATTTCAACACCCCAGCCCGGCGCGTCAGTGACCGTCGCCTTGCCATCGGTGATGGTAT
Organism: Rhodospirillaceae bacterium; assembly: GCA_002709955.1. Lineage (GTDB taxonomy): Bacteria > Pseudomonadota > Alphaproteobacteria > UBA8366 > Aestuariispiraceae > Pacificispira. The sequence goes on along the minus strand of PAQY01000003.1, from coordinate 47,990 downwards.
AGGGGGATTCCACGAACAGGTCATATTGCCAGGGATAGTAATCCGCCTCCTCAATAGAGAATTCCAGATATTTCCCGGCATTGGGAATGGCCCTTAACAAATGCATGGTAAACAAGGTCACCAGGGACAGATTGGCACAATGGGGCGTGCAGGGCAGGCCAGCCTCCGCCCCCATGGCGGCAACTTTCAGAATGCGTTCCATCCCGCCCATATACATGACATCTGGCTGGATGATATCGACGGCGCGCATATCGATCATGCGCTTCCAATGGTGCAGGTCCCAATCCTGTTCCCCGCCTGTCACATCCAGGGACAGGGCCTTTGTCACCTCTGCGGTCTGTTCCATTTCCCAATAAGGGCAGGGTTCTTCAAAATGGCTGACGCCATTGTCTTCCAGCATCGCGCCCAGTTCGATCGCGCGGGCGGGGGAATAACAGGAATTGGCATCGACCAGCAGGGTTGCGGACTCACCCAAGGCCTTGCGGATTGTTGGCACGATTTCCTCGCTGCGCCCCGGCCATTCATCCTTGTCATGACCGCATTCTGATCCGACCCGGAATTTGAACGCATCGAAGCCATGGGCATCCTGAAGGCGTCTGAACCGTGCGGCCTCATCCTTGGGCGTGATGTCGCGCTTCATGGAAGAGGCATAGGCGCGGATCGTCCCCGCGCTGCCGCCCAGAAGCTCAGCAACCGGCTTACCCGCCTGCTTGCCACGCCAATCCCAGATCGCCGTGTCCAATCCACCGATTGCGCGATACAGGTAAGAGCCTGGAAATTTATGTTCCCGCTCCGGAATCTCGGACACCAGAACGCCCAGATCGCCGGTATCGCGCCCTATGGCCCACCGGGCAACCTGACGATGAAAGACCTGGGCGGTGATATCGGCATTATAGGTCGATACCTGTCCCCATCCGGTCGATCCGTCTTCTGTGGTCAGCCGTGTGAAGGCGACGGCGGGTATGCTGAAGGTTTCCAGTTTGGTGATTTTCATGATTGGGCATCCTCTAAGATCATCGCAGCCCCCTTGGCCCCAATCATCATAGCCGATGCATTGGTGTTGCCAGAGACAATACTGGGAAAAATTGATGTATCAACAACGTGAAGGCCTGACAGGCCATGGACGCGCAGTCTTGAATCAACGACGGCATTGGCGGCATCTGGACCCATACGACAGGTGCCGCTGGGATGATAAACGGTCCCGCTGCGCCGTTTGATATCGGCAATCATTTCATCATCCGTTTGGCACCACGACCCGGGCAGCAGTTCTTCTTCAATCAAGGACGCCATCGCAGGCTGGGCTGCAATCTGCCTGACAAGTTTGACGGCTTTCAACATCTCCTGCACATCGCGCTCGTCATCATAGGGGTTTGCGACAATACGCGGCGCGGCGGTCGGATCGGGGGAGGAAATCTCCAGATATCCCCGACTATAGGGATGGCAATTCGACAGGCCGATTGAAAAGCCGGGATAAGGATCGGGCGTCAGCAGGGGGCGCTCCCCCTGTTTCGGCTTCAGGGTTGAAAGTGCTTGCAGGTACAGCTGCATGTTCGGTCGCGGTTTGGCTGGATCAGTTTTGAAAAAACCGCCTGCTTGATTGATGCTGCGGCTCAAGGGGCCGGTGCGGGTCAGTAGATATTGCAGACCAACCCATAGTTTGCCCCACCAGGGTCGCAGAATTGTATTCAGGGTGGGTATGGTCGCACGATAGGTATAATTGATACCAATATGATCCATCAGATTGGCCCCGACATGGGGCTGGTCCAGCACCGGTGTAATGCCGTGTTTTCGCAGCAGTTCTGCCGGTCCGACCCCAGACAATTGCAGCAATTGCGGGGAATTGATCGCGCCCGCCGACAGGATGACGGATCGCCTGGCCCGCAGTGTACAATCCGTGCCGTTCTTGCGATAGGTCACGCCTACCGCACGGGTGCCATCAAAATCAATGCGTGTCGTCAAGGCCCCGGTGATCACGGTTAAATTCTTGCGGCCCATGGCGGGGCGCAGAAAGGCCTTTGCGGCGGAATGCCGACGACCGTTCTTTGTCGTTACCTGATAGAAGCCAACGCCTTCCTGATCGGCGGCATTGAAATCCGGGTTAAATGGCAATCCAACCTCTTTCGCGGCCTGAAAATAGGCGGCACAAAGGGGGTGAGCATTGCGATCCGCACGGGACACGGATAAGGGCCCCGCCGCACCGCGATAGGCATCGCCGCCTGCCTCATAGGTTTCCAATTCCTTGAAGACGGGCAGGACCGACGCCCAATCCCAACCGGGATTTCCGGCGGATGCCCAATCATCAAAATCTTCCTTCTGCCCCCGGATGAAGACCATCGCATTGATGGAGCTGGACCCGCCCAACAGCTTGCCACGGGGCCAGTAGTCCGAACGCCCGGCAAATCCATCGCTGGGCTCTGTTCGATAGCACCAGTTGACCGTCTGGTCATAGAACAGCTTGCCATAGCCCAAAGGGACGGCGACCCAGAATCGGCGATCCGTTCCTCCGGCCTCTAATACGCAAACTGTATATTTGCCATTTTCTGACAGGCGGCTGGCCAGCACACATCCTGCTGACCCCGCCCCGACTATGATAAAGTCATAGTCCGCCGCACCTGTTTCTGGGATCACTTTGAACTCTTTGTATCTGTTTTGCCGAACAACAGGGCAATGGTCATCAGCAGGGATGTCACGACGATCATTATCGTGGAAATCGATGCAATGGTGGGATCAATCTGATCGCGCAAGGCGTTGAACATGTTTCGCGTCAGGGTCGGATTGTCGCCACCAGAAATGAACATCGCGATCACCACTTCATCAAAGGATGTCAGAAACGACAGCAAGGCCGATGTGATCACAGCAAACCGTATTTGCGGCAGCGTGATGGTCAGGAATGCCCACCAGCGGGCGGCCCCCAAACTGCGCGCCGCCATTTCCAAATTCATGTCGTAGCTTTTCAAGGCGGATGCTGTGACGATCAGCACCAGCGGCAATGCCAACAGGGAATGCGCCAAGACCAGCCCCGTCAGTGTGTACAGGATTTGCAGTTTCACATAGATATAGAAGGTCCCAATCGCGATCAGGATCAGGGGCACCATCATCGGAGTGATCAGCAGGATGAACACGAATTTGCTGATCTTTCTGCTGGAATTGTGCAGGCCATAGGCGGCCAGGACCCCGATTGGGGTTGCCACCAGCATGGTCAGAAAGGCAGCCAGAAAGGATGTTACCGTCGCTGACATCCATTCTGGAGACCCAAAATAGTTTTCATACCACCGGGTGGACAGGACCCTGGGCGGGAATTCCAGATATTGAGAGTCTGAAAAGGACATCGGGATCACGATCAGGGTCGGTGCCACCAGCAAAATCATGATGATGGTGGAAAAGACATACAGCCACAGGCGCTGTCGCACCGTAATCTGTGTGTCCGAGACCGAACGGTTTAACCAGTTTCTCATCCGACGCCACTCCCCGCCATTCTGTCAAATCCCAGGAAACGCCCGGCGAACCACAGGATTATCATTGTCAGCAGCAACAAGATGACGCCCAGCGCACTGGCCGCCCCCCAATTCACAAAAAGCTCAATATTGGATGCGATCTTCATGGAGACCATGATGACTTTACCACCGCCCAGGACAGCAGGCGTCACGAAGAAGCCAAGGCACAGAACAAAAACGATCAAGGCCCCGGCGAAAAGTCCCGGTGTCGATAATGGGAAAAACACGGTCCAGAAAATGCGAACAGGCGAGGCCCCCAGATTGGACGCGGCATTCAAATAGCTGCGATCAATCGCCTTCATCGAATTATACAGGGGCAGGACCAGAAACGGCAGCATGATATGGACCATGCCAATCAGCGTTCCCGTCATGTTATGCACCAGTTTGATGGGCTCTTCCCACAACCCCAACTGGATCGCCCAATCATTGACCAGGCCTTTGCGCTGTAACAGGACCAGCCAGGCATAGGTGCGCACCAGCAGGGATGTCCAGAATGGCAGCAAAACCGTGATCAAACACAGGGAGGCAAGGCGGCTTGGCAGTTGCGATAGGAAATATGAAAACGGGTAGCCAATCAGGATACACAATCCTGTACTCAGCAGGCTGACCTGAAAGGTGGTGATGAAGATGCGATAATAGGATTTGCTCTCCACCATGCGGGAATAGTTCTCAAGCGAGAATCCACCATTCGCACCAACGAAAGAGACGGAGAACAGCCACCCGACTGGCAGGACGAGAATGATCAGAACCAACAACAGCGCGGGGGAGCATAATCCGAACTGAGCAAATTGTTCCCACCATGCATTCCGTTTCAGAACGGTCGCATTCAGGCTGTGGCAGGTCGAGGATGTATCCGACATGCTGTTGGCTGTCATCGTCACACCTCCGCTGCAGAAATCAGGACGGTGTCTTCACGCTCCAGATATAATTTTATAGGGGCGCCGACTTTTGGTAAGGCCGATAAGGTAGAAGACCGAATGACACCGCGCAAACTGACAGATTGTCCATCGGGCAGGGTTGCGTATAGGGCGAAACTGTCGCCCTGATACACAACATCACTGACAATGCCGTCAAAGCTGTTGCTGTCTTCTGAAATGGTTCCGGATTGAATTTTCAGACGCTCCGGGCGGATCATCAGCAGCAGGTCGCCGTCTGGCAGGGCGTGATCGATTTTAAGGACCGTTCCTGCATAAGAGGCTGTATTGCCTGACCGCGTGACCGGCAGAAAGGCGGAATCCCCGATGAAATCCGCAACAAAGCGATTGGCGGGCTGGTCATAAATCCGGGCCGGTGTATCGACCTGCATCAGCTTGCCATGGTTCACAACCGCAATACGGTCGGACATGGTCAGTGCTTCTCGTTGATCATGGGTGACGTAAACCGTTGTCATGCCCAGTTTCTCATGCAGGCGGCGCAGTTCAATTTGCATATGATCGCGCAGCTTTTTGTCCAGCGCGGACAGGGGTTCGTCCATCAACAAAATCTGGGGTTCAAACACAATGGATCGGGCAAGCGCGACACGCTGCTTTTGCCCGCCGGACAATTGTTCAACGCGGCGTTCGCCATAACCGCCCAATTGGACGGTTTCCAGCGCCCATTCACAGCGCTTCTGAATTTCGTCTTTTGATATGCCGCGCACACGCAGCGGATATCCGATATTGCCTGCTACCGTCATATGCGGGAACAGGGCATAGCTTTGGAATACCATACCGACATCGCGCAGATGCGGGGGCATATGGATGACTTCCTTGTCCCCGAACAAGACGCTGCCGCAATCGGGTCTGGTAAACCCGGCCAGAACCATCAACAGCGTTGTCTTGCCGGATCCAGACGGTCCCAACAGGGTCAGGAACTCACCCTCTTTGATATCCAGATCGACCGCATCCAGGGCTTTTGTGCGGCCATAGGCTTTGGTCACGCCACGGATCGTAATGGGCAGCGCTTCTCTGTCTTGATTGGTCACACGCGAACTCCCTTTAGGCGAAATGATGGTTAAGGAAACAGAGGTGCGGATGTCCCACCAGACATCCGCACCCCACTCTGTGCCGACGTTATTCTGTCAGCATTTCCTGGTATTTTTCATCCGCAATGGTTTCCCACTTTTCATACCATTCAAGGCTGATCGGCAGTTGCTTTGCCGCATTGTCTGGATGTGATGGCAGTGCCATTGCCACAGCCGGATCGATTGTACCCAGATCATAGGCGGCTTTGTTGGTCGGGCCATAGGTGATGTATTTGGGCAGGTTGGCCTGATATTCCGGTTTGGAAATTTCGGCCAGGAACTGCATCGCCAGATCTTTGTTCGGGGCACCTTTTGGCACCGCGAAGCAATCGTAATCCAGCAAGGCCTGGTTGAAGGTATAGGATACTTTGGCACCATCTGCTTTCGCGACGTCAAAGCGGCCGTTCCAGCCGGTGGTCATGTCAACTTCGCCATCTTTCATCAGCTGTGCCTGTTGCGCGCCTGACGACCAGAAGACCGCAATATGATCCTTGATGCTGCGGATTTTGTTGATGGCGCGATCAATGCCTTCTTCTGAATCCAGGACCTTATAGACATCTTCCATCGGCACACCATCGGCCATCAGGGCCGGTTCAAGCGCACCGGCGGCCTTGCCACGATAGGCACGTTTGCCGGGGAATTTTTCGGTGTCAAAGAAGTCAGCCCAGCTTTGTGGGCCATTTTCGCCATAGGTTTCCGTGTTCCATGCGGCAACAACGGAGAACACATCCCCGCCAACGCAATATTCGTCATACAGACCCGGATAGAAATTGGATACGTCGATCACGGAGTAATCCAAAGGCTCCAGCAAGCCTTCCGCGCCTGCGCGCGCGGCGCTGCCGGACCCGCTGACCACGATATCCAGCGTTACCGCGCCGGTGTTGACCTGCAGGCGCACATCAGACATGCCGCCATAGGTTTCTTCCTTGACCGTGACACCCATTGCCGCGCTTGCGGGCACAAACAGGGCCTTGCTCTGGGCATCCTGATAGGATCCGCCCCAGGACGCGATTGTAACGGATTTTTCTTGGGCAAAGGCACCGCCGCTAAACGCCGCATTGGCCAGCAGGGCCGCTGCCGCACTGGCCAGAATCATCTTGTGCTTCATCATATCACTCCTCTGTGTTAGATCGGCGGTACGACAGCCGTCCCCCGATTTCTTATTCGCCGCCGCTTATTCCAATCCCCAAAAGACTGGTGCGTCGACTTCCTTAAATCCCAATCCGGCGGATGTGCAGAATGGGAGACCTTTATCGACCCAAAGGGGTCGCGTGTCGTTTGGCCTTTTCGCTGGCGCGCGTATCGCACCAGCGGTACCAGGCCACTGTCGCTGGCAGAAACCATGGCGTTCCATAGTATAGGGGGCGTGTTGGGAAGGGCAGATCATCAAACGCTGTTTTGCCAGACTCTAGACCCAGTATCCGCTTGCCGGTCCGCATGCCCAGATAGCTGGCCATAGAAACACCGGACCCGCAGTAACTGGCCGCGTAATACATCCCGTCATGCCGCCCGCAATGCGCTAATGTATCAAAGCTGTAGGCAACAGTTCCCGCCCAGGAATGCGAAATTCTGTAATCCCGCAATTCCGGGAATATGCGGGTCATATCCTTATACAATGCGGGTGCGCTGAGCTTTGGATCCGTTTCGCGCGCGCTGACACGCCCGCCAAAGACAATGCGGCGGCGATCCGGTGACGCCCTGTAATAATACACGACCCGGCATGTGTCGCTGGCAATCCTGTTTTTGGGAAACAGGTCATTGACCAGGGCTGCGGGAAGCACTTCCGTTGCGATGATATAGCTGCCAATCGGGATAATACGCCGCCGCAGCCAGGGCAGGATTTTCCCGGAATAGCCATTGGTTGCAACGACAACATCCCGGGCGACGACAGATCCGCGGTTTGTCGTCAAAATATAGCCATCACTGGTTTTCTCAATTTGCAGGACGGGCGTGTGGGCAAGCACTGTCGCACCCGCATTCAGCACGCGCTTCAGCAGTTCCGAATGATATTTCGCTGGATGCAATGAAGCATGATTGGGATACAGCGCGCCCCCGAAATAGGCGTTGGACCCCAGCTCTTTGCGTTGTTCGCTGCGCGGTATCATTTCGACGCCAGCCGTCTCTACGGTGTTTCGCTTCGCCTCCCGCGCCAGCATTTCATAATGCGCGGGCGTGTGGGCGGCGTGGAAACGACCAACATGGCTGAAATCACAATCAATGGCCTCGCTGCGAATAAAGTCAGCGATCCATTCCAGGGCGGATTGACCTTCGCGGTGAATGGCGACGGCGCGCTCGACACCGAATTTTTTCGCCAGCTTTTCGATGCTGGGCTTTATGCTTGTGCTGATCTGTCCGCCATTGCGTGAGCTACAGCCCCATCCGGCCTGCTCTGCATCCAGGACCAACGTGCTGCGGCCCCCCCGGACCGTTTCCAGCGCGGCATTCAGCCCGGTATAGCCCGATCCGATGACGGCGACATCGACGCGATTGGGCAAACTGCTGTTATGCAGCCCCCCATTGTCATTGCGGGGTGTTAGGTCCAGCGGCTGGGCATCGTCCCACCAAAGCGGTGTTTCCTTGAAACCGGCCGCAAATAATCCATCCGATTGTGATCGGGCTGCTGCATTCCTATTCGTGGATGCGCCAAATGTATCGGTAACCAAAATACCCTATTCCCCCTGATAGCGCATTCCATGCGCCGCGTAATCGTCCCAGTATCTTTTTTTTGGACATTGACCGTGACGCCACTATCGGCGGCCTTTTCCTATATCGTCAATTTAATTATTGTATCGTATAATTTCGATTGATTTAACAAGCGAGAGAGTGAAACCAACCCGAATGGGGGCGTTTCGCGGGACAGGATGGATATGCATATTTCTTTACGGTCTTTAGAGGTTTTTCATGCGGTTATGGAAATGGGCTCTGTTTCCAGGGCGGCGGAATTGTTGAACCTGACACGCCCGGCGGTCAGCATCGCCTTGTCCAAATTTGAACAAGACCTGGGTTTTCAGCTGTTTCATCGCTCTAAAGGTTATTTTGAACCGACAGATGAAGCGCAATTGCTGCATCATGAGACAGAGCAAGGGTTGCTGTCGATTGAACGGATCAAGACCCGTGCGATGCAGATCCGTGGTGGGGGCGTCGGTGTTATCAATATTTCCAGCAACGGGGCATGTGCCATTAATCTGCTGCCCTGGGTTATTGCGGATTTTCAGAAGGTTCATACCGGTGTGCGGATAGACTTGCTGGTCCGCAGTTCCCGCAAGATTGCGTCCTGGGTTGCCGGGCGACAGTCGGATATTGGCTTGATTGACGCCCCGGTTTCAATTCCGGGCCTGACCACGGAAATCATTCGGTCACGATGCGTTGTGGTCCTTCCCCAGGACCATCCGCTTGCCCAAGAAACGGTGCTGTATCCGCATCATTTGCAGGATCAGTCGATCATTGCCATTACGGGCGATCACAGCATTGATCGTCAGGTCAATGGGATCTGTGCGGCAGAGCATGTGACCATATATCGGCGCGTATCGGCATCCTATTTTGCGATTGCGCGCAATATGGTGCGCGCGGGGGCGGGGTTGGCGATTATCGATGCGGTCAATGGTATGGCTGATTTGGGGGATGGTATCGTCTGGCGTCCATTTCAGCCGGCAATCTATTTTGAATTGGCGATCCTGACCAATCCGGAACAGGAATTGCCGCATCCCGCCCAGGCCTTTTTGTCTGACCTGCGGCGTGCCTTACCCAATACGCAGCCGGACGTGTAAGGCCTTAGTGTGGTGTGACTGGATGATATCCAGGGGCTAGGTCACCACCGCATTGCAATTAAGAACCATTCGCGATATCAAGGGGTGATCATGCACTTATATTTGGCGCCCATGCATTCGCACAACGAGCTTTTGTCAATCTATGATCGGAACAGAGATGAGCTTGTGCGCTTTTCCATGTCTATCGTCGGGGATATGGCTGCGGCGGAAGATGTCCTGCAAGAGGCCTGGATGAAGTTTGTTCGGGCCGCCCGAAAGCAACATATTGAAGAGCCCTTGGCCTATTTGCGGACCATCGTTCGCACCTTGTCGCTGGATGCAAGACGGAAAATCACCCGCGATACGCTGCGCGTGGTTCAGGACTCCACGGATTTGGATGCCGTGGTTGATCCCTTACGTCCAGATCCAGAGCAGATTGCCATAGACCGCAATGAGATTGCGCTGTTGCGCCAGGCCATCGCGGAATTGCCGGATCGGACGCAACGGGCCCTGAAGCTTTACTGGCAAGAGGAAAGGACGCTTCGTGACGTCGCGGTGGCACTGGATGTGTCCCTTGGGCAGGCTCATGCCCTGGTCAAGCATGGTGTTGAGCATTGTCGGCAGCGTTTGAATCGACCAAAGATGCACTGAAACAGGGGCGCAGGCGGGTGTTGTTTGGATTTGAATTTGAACATTTGGGTGGGGTTGAGCGTCTACCTAACAGCCCTTCCGTTCTGGCTGGGCAAAGATAATATTTGAGAACAATGATCGATATTTCCAAAGATATTGGCGACCCTGAATCAGCATCTGATTGGCTGATAGCCCTGCGGGAGCAGCCCGACGATCCTGCGCTTGAACAGCGGTTTCAGGCATGGCTGATGGCCGATCCTGGTAACCGCGTCGAATGGGATCAGACACAGCGCACCGCAACAATGCTGGCAGCGATTTATGACCCGATGGCAGATAATGCGGACGGTTCCGTGCCAATGTCTGGTAATGGGTCAGGCCCCCCGCAACAGTCCGGCGTTTCCCGATACAGGGGCAGGATCCTTGGCTATGGCCTGGGCCTCGCCCTTGCTCTTTTGCTGACCATTGTGGTCGTTGATCCATTCTCATCGTTAGGTGATTACGAAACACACACGGCGGAATCGCGGGCGATCACGCTTGAGGATCGGTCAGAAATTGTCCTGGCACCAAATTCGTCCGTGTCAGTGTCCTTCACGTCTGGCGCGCGCATTGTCTCGCTGCATCAGGGGCGCGCCTTTTTCAATGTCACGTCGGACCAGTCGCGTCCCTTTATCGTGAACGCCGGTACACTGGAAGTGACGGTACGCGGAACCGCCTTCGCGGTGGATATGGAAGATGGTGATTATGCGGTGGCGGTGGCCCACGGGCTCGTTTCTGTCACTGCGCCGGGCCTTCAAGAGGGTCCATACCCGCTGCGGCCTGGGGAACAATTGGTGCTGCAGGCGTCCGGTGACTGGAAGAACAGCACCGTAACCCTTCAGAAAATTGCGCCCTGGCGTCGCAGCCAGTTGATTGCAGAGAATGAGAAACTGGAATCGGTGGTCGATGAACTGTCCCACTATTTCAAAGGATATATTCTGGTTGCTGATGAGGCGCTGGAACATGAATTGGTGACGGGCGTCTTTGACCTTCAGCAGCCAGAGAAAGCGTTGAATGTCATGGCGCGCTCGCACGGGTTCCAGGTCCGGATGATATCCCCCTGGATTATGGTCGTCAGCCGCAGTTGACCAAAAATACTTTCAGATTTTTCTGAACATCGCCGCCCCCTCAGCGTCAACGAAGCAGTAGTAATTGCGATTGATTGTCAAAATCAATCCATTGTCTGTTTCCAGGAGGGGTTCTCTTATGACTGTTTTCACCACCACCATTCGATTGGCAGGTCGGTTCTGTGCTGTTCCAATCAGGGCGTCTGTCCTAACCGCAGCACTTCTTTGCACAACGGGTATCACCAGCTTGCAACAGGCAATTGCACAGACAGAAGTGCAGGCGCGCAAAAACTTTACCATCGCCGCACAACCCCTTGCCGATGCGATCACGGCTTTTGGGATGCAGGCCAATATCCAGATTTCGGTCAGCCCCTCCCTTGTGGAAGGTGTGCGGACGACGGGCGTGAATGGCACAATGTCTATCGAAGAGGGGCTTGCCACGCTGCTGAATGGTACTGATTTCGTTTGGCGCAGCGATGAAAATGGCATCGCCATCGTGCAGAATCTGGCGACGGGACCCTTGATCCTGTCTCCGCTGACCATTCAGGGCGAAAAGTTCAATCGCAGCTATCTGGACACCACAACCAGCGTGGGTGTCGCCACGACTGATGATATAGACACATACAAGCTGGATGAATTGTCGGATATCTTTAACACAATGGCCAATGTCCGGCATTTTCCCAGCAGCCAGGGCAATAAGGGAATGCAAATTCGCGGCGTCAGTGCTGATGGCGTTTCTGAACCGGAAAATTCAGCACCGACAATTTCTGTCATCATTGACGGTGTGGCCCAGTCGTCAGAAGCCTTGCGGCGCGGATCGCGGGGCACCTGGGACATGGAACAGGTTGAGGTTCTTCGGGGCCCGCAATCAACCATTCACGGTCCCAATGCGATGGCCGGTGCCATCGTCATGGAAAGCAGCGATCCCACCTATGACTGGGAGGCTGCGGCCAAAGGTGTTTATGGCACCTATGAACGACGGGATGGTGCCTTGATGGTCAACGCCCCGCTTGTGGAAGACCAGCTTGCCATTCGTGTGGCGGCGGAAAGCAGAAGCCAGTTTAAGGATATTGAACAGGCCAATGAAGATGATCGCGTTCTGAACGATGATGACTATCGATCCATTCGCGGCAAGGTGCTGATTGAACCGCGTCGGTTGGATGGCCTTAGCGTGACGCTGATGGCCAATGATGTTTATGACAAGCCGTCAACATCGACAGTCAATGGCAGCGATTTGTTCGCGCGCAAATACAATTCGGGATCGTCTGGGTTTTCCACTGACGAAACCCGCGCGATGAATGCCAATAACTATAGCGCTGAAATGGCGTATGATTTTGATGACGGCCTGTCTTTGACATCCGTGACAACCTTTCACGATGCCGCCTTGTCGATCAATACCGCGCCGGGCAACACAGCCTATGTCCGGTCAGATATCCGCGATGACGAAAACGTCACACAGGATCTGCGACTGACACTGGATGGGGCGAATGCCCTGACAGGGACGGTTGGGATGTATCTCGCCCGGCAGGATAAAAAGTCCGTCGGTAGCATATTCGTTGGTCTTGGGGCCGGGCTTGGGGTGACCGTTGATGTCAAATCGGAAGCCAGGAACACGATTGATACCAGGGCAATCTACAGTGATTTGCGCTACGATCTGGGAAGTGGCTTTTCTCTGCTTGGTGGCGGTCGCATTCAGCAGGATACCGTGGCCAATTATATTGATCGGGACGTAACCTCTCTTGCAGCAAACACGGCCGGTCAGGATATAACCTTTGCCAAGGATATGGACGCGGAAAGAACCGATGTCGCCGTATTGCCAAAGCTGGGTGTCACCTATGATGTGACCAACAGCCAGGTTGCAGGTCTGACCGTCGCTCGGGGGTATCGACAGGGGTTTAGCCAGGTTGCCGATGAAACCAATTCCACTATCCGTGAGGTTGAGCCGGAATATGTCTGGACCACTGAATTATCGTGGCGTGACGAGAGTGCAAAGTCACTGAGCTGGGGCGCGAACCTGTTTTATAATTCCTATGAGAACCAGCAGGTCACGATCTCCAACAACAATGTCCTGTCTTCCTTCAATGCCAAGGGCTCTTATTCCTACGGGGCGGAACTTGAGGGGCGTGCAACGATTTGGGACGAATTCAGCGCCTTTGGGGCCCTGGGGCTGTTGAAGACGCAACTGGGTGAAGTCAATGCGTCATCCTGCGCGAGCAACAGTTGTGAAGGGAATGATTTCCCTGAGGCCCCTGCCATTACCGCATCGCTTGGGGGTGCCTGGGAAAGCAGGTCCGGTTTGTTCGCCGCTGCGGATGTGAACTATGCGGGGGAGTTTTATTCAAATTCGGCCCTGACGAATAATGATACACAACGGCTGAATGATTTCTTCCTGACAAACGTTCGGGCGGGGTACCAGTTCGAAGGGGTTCGGCTGATCGCCTATGTCGATAATCTGTTCGACAAGGAATATCTGACAAGCAGCACCAACAACCGAACCCAGGCCACCATTGGCGACGGACGGACGGTTGGCCTGCAATTGAATGCCAAATTCTGAAAGTATTGTTGGGGGATACAACAAGGTGGGGGTGCGCCCCCACCTTGTTGTCATGATGGGGAAATGCCATGCCTGAATGGCTGAAACGGCTGCTGCGTCCGGCATATTTCCGCGTCAATCACTGGCGCGGAAATCCTGGACGGGAAATTTACACGCTGGCGATTAGGGAGGTCATTCATGAATATGATGATGTCCACACATTCATCCTGGATAGGCCGGTAAATCTGGATTTTCAGGCGGGGCAATATTGCCATGTCATCGCCCCGGGCGCGATCCTGGACAATCATCACGTCCAGCATATCTCGTTCGCCAGCGCACCCCATGAGGATCAGATTATGATCAGCATGGACCTAGCGTCCGGTTCCCGGTTCAAGCGGCGGTTTCAGAACGCGGCGATTAACGACACGGTGGGTCTGTTTTCCGTCAAGGGCGCGTTTACCCTGGACGCGCAGGTGCAGGGTCGGCCAGTGCTGTTCATCGCGGGGGGGATAGGCATTGCCCCCATCCGATCCCTGATCAGTCATGCCGCGGCACAGGGCACCCCCGAATGGTCCCTTGTCTATGCCGGTCGGGATTACCTGTATAAGGACTTCTGGTCACCCTTTACGGACCAGGTTTCACTGGCCAATCGTCAGACAGTATTCACGTCGATTGAAGCATCCCTTCAAAGAGGACGGGACCCCCTGGTCTATGTCTGCGGCGGCGGTGACTTCATCCGCGATATTGGTGCATTCCTGGTTGCGCAGGGAATTCCGGTCGAGTCCATTCATACAGAAAACTTCACCGATTGAGGGAGACCGGATATGGGTGAGGCTTTCCAGCGCAAATCCCTTTTTCAACTGACGCTGCCTTTGTTCTTGTTTGGCATCATGTCGGTCGGTGTGACATTCGCGGATACGATGCTATTGGCGAATTATTCGGATGATCTGGCAGCCTCTGTCAGCATGGCAAATCAGGTGCTTGGCATTGGCTATGATCTATCCGGATTGATGTCCGTTGGGGTCCTGATCCTGATTGCACAATTTCTGGGTCGAAACGACGTCGCCCGTGCCCGCGAAATCGCCCAGATCGGATTCATCGCCAGCGCGTGTTTTGGGGTGTTGATTGCGGTAGGGCTGGCAGGCGGTGCCACCTTTTACACAGACTGGATCAATACGCCGCCGGAGATCCGCGATGGTGTTTTAATCTATATTTACAGCATTTCGGTGACGCTGATCCTTTATGGCTTTATCAACACAGCGATTGCCACATTGCGTGGGTTTGGCCGCACGATGGAGATCCTCTGGCTGGGCGTGATCGGTAATGTTGTTTATCTTGGGGCGGAATATGCGCTGGTCTATGGCTTCTGGATTTTCCCTGAAATGGGGATCTATGGCGCAGCTTTATCAACAGTCGTCATTCGCGGCGTTAATTTATGCCTGTTGATCTGGTTCATGAAGGTCAAGCTGGGACTGACCATCCTGCGCATCCCAAAGGACATCTGGCCCAATTCTATTCGAATATTGAAACTTTCCTATCCCAGTGTTGGGGAGGCACTGGGCTATCAATTCTATCAGCTGTTTCTCGTGTCCCTGATTGCGGGGTTGGGGGTGACGGCGATCCTGACGCGATCCTATGCGCTGACCATCACACAGCTTTTGGCGATGATTATTGTGGTGATGTCCTACGGAAACGAAGTGCTGATCGGCTATTACAAGGGGGCGTCGGAGAACGAAACCGCCTTTCGGCGGGGTCTGAAAACCGCCGTGATGACGGCAGGGGGGTCGATGGCCATCGCTGGTCTGCTTTGGTTCTTCAGTGATTTTCTGGTGGCATTGTTCACGCAGGATGCCGCGGTTATCGCATCCGTGCATTCTATCCTGTTGCTGCATATGATTGTGACACCCTTCCAGGCGATTAACCTTATTCTGTTCAATTCATTGAAAGCCACCGGTGATGTCAATCGCCCGGTAATCCTGAACCTTACAATCACCCTGGCCTTTGCCTTGCCTTTGGCCTGGCTTTTCACCGGCGTGTTGGATCTTGGGGTTCAGGGGTTATGGTATGCCTTGATCCTGGAAGAGATTCTTAAGGCCACGGCCATGGTTTTGCGATGGCGCTATCGATCCTGGCAGAAGCTAAAGCTTTTGGAAGATACTGACGGACAGACATCCCTTGCCGTTTGATCTCCACAGCATGTTCTTGGCCATGCACAGGGTTGAATGTTGCTGATATCAAGGCTATTGAAAAGACAGTGATGTCAAACATTCCCGCTGTGCCGTTGCTGGATTTAGCATAATCTTCAACAGTTTATCCACGTATGATTGTGTTCTGCCAGGCCGGGGGGAGAGTGGTTGCTGCGCGCTGAACCGGGGTGTGCAATCATGATATCGAGCATAATCGGGTGAAACTTAGCAGCACTTAAAAAGGAAGAGTTCAACATGCAGAATATCGGGCATTTTATTAACGGGCAGCGCGTCGCTGGGAAAAGCGGACGCACCACGGATGTTTTTAATCCGGCAACCGGTGAGGTCCAGGCCAAAGTCGCCCTGGCCAATGCGGATGAGCTGAATGCCGCGATTGAGAATGCAAAAGCTGCACAGCCCGCCTGGGCCGCGCAAAACCCACAGAAGCGCGCCCGCGTAATGATGGAATTCGTGCGCCTGTTGCACCGGGATATGGATAAACTGGCAGAGGCCCTGTCGCGGGAACATGGCAAGACCATCCCCGATGCCAAGGGCGACGTGATCCGGGGCCTGGAAGTTGCGGAATTCTGCATCGGCGCGCCGCATCTGCTTAAGGGTGAATTTTCCGAAGGGGCTGGTCCTGGCATTGATATTCATTCTGTGCGCCAGCCCTTGGGTGTGGTCGCCGGGATCACACCGTTCAACTTCCCTGCCATGATCCCGATGTGGAAATTCTGCCCGGCAATCGCCTGTGGCAACGCCTTTATTCTGAAACCATCGGAACGGGACCCAAGTGTTCCCCTGATGTTGGCGGAACTGCTGATGGAAGCCGGACTGCCGGCCGGGATTTTAAATGTCGTCAATGGCGATAAAGAGGCTGTGGATGGTATCCTGGATCATCCCGATGTCATGGCGGTTGGCTTCGTTGGGTCCACACCGATTGCCGAATATGTGTATTCACGCGGATGCGCCAATGGCAAACGGGTACAGTGCTTTGGCGGGGCCAAAAACCACATGCTGATCATGCCCGACGCCGATATGGATCAGGCTGTCGATGCCCTGATCGGGGCGGGCTATGGTGCCGCCGGGGAACGCTGCATGGCAGTATCGGTTGCCGTGCCGATTGGTCAGGAAACGGCGGATCGTTTGGTTGCGAAATTGAAACCCCGTGTCGAAGCCCTGAAAATTGCCCCCTATACCGCGGGCGATGATGTTGATTTCGGCCCGCTGGTAACGCGCGAAGCCTATGACCGTGTCCGCAACTATGTGGATATCGGGGTGAAGGAAGGCGCTGAACTTGTCGTCGATGGCCGCGATTTCAAATTGCAGGGCTATGAGAACGGCAATTTCATGGGCGGCTGTCTGTTCGATCATGTGACCAAGGAAATGCGGATTTATAAAGAGGAAATCTTTGGCCCGGTTCTGGCCGTTGCGCGCACAGATACCTATGAAGAAGCGCTGGACCTGGCGATGACCCATGAATATGGCAATGGCGTTGCCCTGTTCACGCGGGACGGCGATGCGGCCCGGGATTTCTCCAGCCGCATTAATGTCGGCATGGTGGGGATCAATGTGCCGATCCCGGTTCCAATCGCCTATTATACCTTTGGCGGCTGGAAGCGGTCCGGCTTTGGTGACTTGAACCAGCATGGACCGGATGCCTTCCGCTTCTATACGCGGACCAAGACCATCACATCCCGCTGGCCGTCAGGCATTAAAGACGGATCGGAATTCACCATTCCGCTGATGGGATAAAACAGTATTTGGTCATTGGGGGCGTGCAGTTGAATTCACTGCCGCCCCCGATTGGACTAACGATGCAATCCGTCCGCAATCATTGTGCGTCGGAAGGCATTCGGGTTTATGCCGATCTGAGATTTGAAGAACCGGGAAAAATTTCCTGGCGTTGCGAAATGAAGGTCCTCTGCCAGATCCGCCATTGGATATGACGATTGCGTCAACAGGGTGATGGCCCGTTCCATCCGGATGGCATTGCTGACGCGGTTTGGCGTTACACCAGTGCATTTCTTGAAAAGATCAAAGAAGTGCGGGCGCGACAGGCCAACTTCCTGTGCGACGTCGTCCAGTTGGGGCGGTGCATCGGACCTGTGCAACAGGTGCATCGCGCGCCGGATGCGATAGTCATAGGCAACCCGTCCCCCCTCTTGTGATGGGGATCGCAGGGTTCCTTCCTGCAAGGCCCGAACCAGATCCACCAACAGGCCAGATAGATCACCAGTGATGGAGACTGGGTGGATGGAATGGGTCGAAGACAGAATCAGATCATGCAGATGATCGGTGATGCAATTGGCCCAGTCAGACCGTTCAGCGACAGGGGAGGGGAAAAACCGCCCAAAACTGTCCAGGCCAGTCCCCAGACCCATATCACGCAGCCATTCCGGTTCCAGATACAATGTCAGAAACCGCGTTGGGGCCTGTCCAGGAACCGGCGACCAGGCATGGGGTTCCCAGCGATTGATCAGGATGGCGGTGGCGTGTGTTGCGGGGTACAGGCGTCCCTTGACGGCAAATCCGGTATTAGATCCCCCGACTTTCAGAATGATATGCAGATGATGGTGCACATGGATCGCCAGCGGCGCATCCATATCCATGACGCCGATACGGCCAAAGGGGCCAAATGCGGTTGCGATAGGGTCGGACATTCTTCTGTCTTGCCTGTTGCGATCTGTGGGCAGCCTAGCATACCGGGGGCCGGGCACAATGCGTCTTGGGATTCCAGTCACATGGTTTAATCCAGAAAATCAGACTTTTTGCTAATTTTGCCGGGCTTCGGCACTAGGATATAGGCGCGCGCGCCCGTAATCTGCCAGCAGTATCTGGTAAGGAGCCGCTCAATCATGGGGAATGCAAAGGGTCAATCTGGCGCGGAGGGTTTCATTGCGCGGTACGGATTATGGGATGCACAGCAGCACGGGCTGGTCCAGGACTGTCTGGATCAAATACAAAACGAACAAATCACGCTGATCCGGTTAATCTGGTGCGATACCCATGGCATAACCCGGGCAAAGGCGGTAACGCCGCAGGCATTCAAATCGGTGCTGGTCAATGGCTATAGCATCGGGGCGGGCAGTTGGAGTCTGGATGCGTCTGGTGGGCGTGTGTTTCAGACGTTCACTGCAGGCGGCGGCATGGGCCTGTCAGAGATGACAGGATCGCCCAATCTGATTTTGGTGCCCGACCTGACCAGCTTCCGCCTGGCAACCTGGGCACCGGGTGTCGCCCTGGTGGTTTGTGATGATTACTTCCGCGATGGACGGCCGTTTTATTTCTCCCCCCGCCACATCCTGCGCAAGGCGCTGACCCCATTGGTTGATCGCGGGATCACGCCGCTGATCGGGCTTGAAATTGAATGGACGCTGATGCGCCTTTCCGATGATGGCGCGATCACAGCACCAGAAATCAATGGTCCGGGACAGCGCGGCGCACCCCCCAATTGCCTGCCCGCAGAGCCTGGATTTTCCTATGATTCTGAAACGAACCTGGATCGCGTCCAGTCACTTTTGACCACCTTGACGACGCATTATTCTGATCTGGACCTTGGGTTGCGGTCCCTGGACAATGAATTGGGGGCGGGTCAAATCGAATGCACATTCTTTCCGAAACCCGCCTGGGAAGCGGCGACGGACGCCCTGATCTTCCGCAGCGCGACGCGTCAGATTTGCCGCCGTCATGGTCATCTGGCCAGCTTCATGACCTTCCCGGACGGGGCGGGCCTGTTCCCCAGCGGGTGGCATTTGCACCTGTCCCTGACCGATACGAAGAGCGGTCGAAACCTGTTCATGCCAGTGGAGGGGGAGACCTGCCTTTCGCCAATGGGGATGAAATTTCTGGCCGGGCAATTGGCCCATGCGCAGGAGGGGATTGCTTTTGCAACGCCCAGCGTGAACGGATATCGGCGGTTTCGGATGAATTCACTGGCCCCTGATCGGGTGTCCTGGAATGTTCAACATCGCGGGGTGATGCTACGGGTGCTGGGCGGTGCGCAGGATCCCGCCAGCAGGATTGAAAACCGCGTGGGGGAACCGTGTGCAAATCCCTATCTGTTCATCGCAGCCCAGATCGCAGCGGGATTGGATGGGATGGAGCGGAACCTGACCCCCTGGGCCGCGGATGACAATCCCTATCAATCGGACCGCCCGATGCTGCCGACATCCCTGAAGGATGCACTGGATGGGCTGCAGCAATCCAGTTTTTATCGGCAGACCTTCGGGGACATCTATATCGACTATTTCCTGCGGATGAAACGGGCCGAAGTGGCGCGATATGAGGCGTTTTTAAATGCGGATCGGGTGGATCCGACCAAAGGTGTCACCGCATGGGAAATGCGGGAGTATTTCGATGCCTTCTAAATCCAGAACCGGGGAGGATGACAGGATGCCTGATTTTGATTTTGAGGCTCTTATCCATGAAGAAAAGGTGCATCGCAGCCTTTACACGGACCCGGATATCTTTGCCCTGGAATTGACGCGGATTTTCGGCGCGACCTGGGTTTATCTGGCCCATGAAAGCCAGATTCCCAACCCGTTTGATTTCTTTCAAACAAAGTTAGGATTGCGCCCGATCATCGTCACACGAGACGGGGATAACCAAATCCATGCCCTGTACAATCGATGCACCCATCGCGGGGCGACAGTATGCCGTCAGGCGAAAGGGTCAACACGATCCTTTCGATGCCCCTATCACGGATGGTCCTACAGCATTGCAGGCGATCTGGCCGGGGTGCCCTGGCGTGAAGGCTATGCCCGTAATCACAAGGAAGACAACCGGTTCAACCTGGCCCGGATCTCACGGGTCGACTCCTATCGCGGCTTTATTTTTGGCACGTTGAATTTGGAGGCTGCGCCGCTGGTTCAGCATCTGGCCGGCATACGAAAGCCGATCGATGATTGGCTTGACCGTCATCCGGGCGGCAAAATCGCCGTCTGTGAGGCGAACCGTATGAAATTCAAAGGCAATTGGAAGCTTGCCTATGACAACAGTGCTGATGGCTATCATGTGATCTTTTCCCATCGGTCCCTGCTGATGATGGAAAACCGCTTCTCCCCCGATGATGAAAAGGGGATGTCTTTCTATAAGCAACATCCTGATGATGGCCCGATCCGCGTGCATTACTATGGCAACGGCCATCATTTCAAAGACAAGCGCCCGACCCTGGCGAACCATCCAGGGGCGCTGTGGCAGATTGAGGGGAAACATCCAGGCATGGAAGGGTATGAGGCCGAGTTGCGAGAGAAGTATGGCAAGGACGCAGACTATTATCTTGACCTCGCGGCGGGCATTCCAATGAACATCAATGTGTTCCCAAACCTTCTGATCCTGGGAAATCACATCCAGGTTCTGGAACCGCTGTCCCATACGGAAACGGCAACGACTTGGTACGGGACCGCCGTGGTGGATGAGGAAAATGCGCTGAACGGTGCGGTGGATGCCATCAATGCCCTGCGCATGCGCACACAGGAACAATTCCCCCTGTTTGGGGAAGTCGATGACCTGACCAATTTTGAAGAAATTCAGGTCGGTCTGGGGGCCGAAGAAGACCCCTGGGTCTATATGGACCGGGGATTGGGACTGCCAGACCGGTTCACGGAACAGGATGGTGTGATATCGGGCCCTGCGACGGATGAGGTGTTTATGCGTGAATATATGAAACACTATAAAACGCTGATGATGGCCAATCCGACCTTATCAATTTCGCGGGGAGGGGAGAATTGATCATGGGCGACATCCAAAACCCCTCAGAAACATCGCATTATGTGACAGATGCGTATTATTCAGACCTTATGGCGGCTTTTACGGGTTGGGATGATACGGACAGGCTGTGCCTGGATCCCGTTGTTCAGGGCAGGGCGTATGCGCTGTTGTATCAGGAGGCACGCTATCTGGATCAGGGTCAATTCAAGAAGTGGCTGGACCTGTTTGCCCCGCAATGTGCCTATTGGATCCCAGGCACCTGGAACCGGGGTGATCCAAGGCGCGAAATCACCTTCGCCTTTCACGACAGGCGCCAGTTGGAAGACCGTGTGTACCGCCTGGAAACGGGCTATGCCTGGTCGCAACAGCCCGCAAGCCGCACCAGCCGTCTTGTATCGAATATCGAAATCTTTCGGACCGATCAGGCCGATGTCTTCATGATCCGGTCAAATTTTCACATGACGGAATTCTGGAACGGCGAATCGCGGCCCTGGGCTGGATACACTGTGCATCGCGTTCAACAGATTGACGCCGCAGGTTTCCAGATCATGGCAAAGCAGGTGAATCTGCTGAACTGTGACCAGAATATCCGCAATCCCAGCGTGACGCTGTAGCATACTGTGTTAGAGGCAAGGCAACGGCAGGATGCTTTTGTCTGTTCTGCTGATACAGCTTGTGAAAAAAATGCCCCACCGGTATGGCAGGGCTAAGGTGCCTAAGTGAGGTGAGGCAATCAGGTATTTAAGCAAACAGGGTAAGGCGCGCGCGTCAGCCCCTCCTTCCGACGCGCGCGGCCTTGTTACGACAGCTTCACTTCGTCAAACACAGCCTGATATTTTTGGCGAGTGTTTGAAGAAATTTCACGCTGAAACTTTGAGGTTGAGATGACGACGTCCGGATCTGTGATCCCCAATTCGGCGAGCCGTTCATCGGTTACAGACTCATATGCTTTGGCATTACCGCTGCCATAGCCATAAGAATTGATCAGGAAAGCCCCGACCTCTGGTGACATATAGGCATTGATGAATTCATAGGCCAGATCCTCTGATCCGCTGCCGCCATTCATCATGACAAGACCGTCCGTCCAGGTCACGATGCCTTCCTTGCATTTCATCAGGGCCATATCGATACCCTGCTTGCGCAGCATGGCGACAGACGCATTCCAGCCATAGGCCGCAACGATCTCGCCATTCGCGAAAGCCTGTTCCATATCGGTCTGGCTGGACCAATAGAAGCGGACCAGTTCCTTTTGCGCCAACAGGGCTGTTTTCGCTTTGGTCAGTTCCTCATCACTCATCGCCCAGGGATCCGCCGCCCCGGTATAAAGCCCCCCGACAATCAACAGGCCTTCCAGAGAATCGCGTGACGCGATGCGCCCCTTATAGCGTTCATCCCACAACAAGCCCCAGGATTCCTCTGTCACTTCCACCTTGTCGCGGCGATAGATGACCGAGGAATTCCCCCAGCTCAGTGGGGCTTCCCACAATTGGCCGTCCATCGTAACGATCTGTGACAACTCAGGAAAATAGTCATCGATATGGGTCAGGCGTGCGCGATCTATCGGCTTTAACAGCCCGGCATCGCGATACTTTCCGACGATAAAACTGGTATGGTGACCAAGATCCGGACGGAAGCCCGCATGGACTTTCTGGAAGCCCTCCTCATCAGACCCCATCAACGTGAAGTTAGGTGCAGGATGGGCATCAAAATAGGCCGGGGCCATTTCGGGAATGTCATATCCAGACCAGGAAAGGATGGTCAAAGATCCATCGGCAAGTGCGCTGCCGGACCGTGTTGTCGTCGCAAGACCAACACCGACGGCCCCCATCATCTGAAGTAAACGCCGACGTGTAACGCGCCCGCATTCCAACTCGTCAATCAACCAACGCTGTAGACCACCTTTCATGTCATCCTCCCTAGCTTTATGTGTCTCCCAGTCAAACCATAAAATAAAGTTTGACGGATGTTCAACAAATTTATTCTCCCACACCTGTAGAATGCTTAAACTCTGGCACCAGAAGAGGCAGCCCGAAGGTTACATCGTCGCAGTGCTTTCACGCCCGTAAATGGTTGCGTTGACTTCCGGATCGCCGGTTACGCCGGGTTCGAACTCATAAACAAACACACCCATGATCCGCATTTTATCTCCCTTCACTTCGGAAACGCGGTGCAGGGAGTTACAGCCCCGGAATATGCACAGGGATCCCGCATGACGGGCGACAGAGACTGCGTCCTGTGGGCATTCACCCATCACAACCTTGCGCACATAATCATAGTTTTGATCGTCATCACTGCGCGTATTGGGCACCAGTTGGAAGTCGCCACCAGCGTCCGGGGCCTGAAGCATCAGGGTCATCGTGAACGCATTCACGGAATCGAAATGCCAGGATGATCGATCCCCATTTTCATAACATAACAGGTTTACGGGTTGGCAGGGATCTTCATTGTCATACAGCCTTTCAGCCCCGACGATGTCTGCGATGAAGGACCGCGCAATATCCCAATGATACAGTGTTTTCACCGGGGAGTCTTGCGGGATCAGGTCATAGGCGATCATCCGTGTGCTGGCATCCATCATCAGGTTGTGGGGGTGGTCTTCCGGTAAAGACGGATCCCCCTTGCGATGCAGATAACAATTGCGGCGCGATTTGTTGTGATGGGCGTTCACCCTGGCGGCCTTTGCATCCGCAACGGCTCGTTCCAAAGCCGCAGGGCGAATGAAATCAGGCAGCGATACATATTGATTTGCGTCCAGTTCCCGCTTCAGCCGGGCCACAATTTCAGCACGCGCCGGGCTGGCCGGGTCTTGAATGGGGTAGGCATCAAGATTGATGACATCTTCTGGGCGCATAAAGGCATTTCCTTTTCATATCGCTTAACAGTGAGGCAGAGCGTTACAGAAAATGCTGCAACATTCAATAGAAATTTGTTGGACGTCCGACAAAGAAAATTAAGAGCAGTTTTAGATTTTACAGATTTAGTGGCATTTTTAGGACCTTAGGTGATTTCAGCATGAAAAGGGCGCAGGTTACCATTGAAGGATCGAGGTCTCTTGATTGAGTGCGGGGACTATCGCCGTGTTAGTATTCGTTTGTTAAGCAAAACCGTCTCAATCTTGATCCAGATATAATCACTGATCTTTATACTCAAGGTCTGACCGTATCTGCTATGATCAATGGTTGCGGAATTTTTAATTTAACAATCGACAGAGGCGCATGTTTGTATAATTCTATATAATAGAAATCACTCTAAATGGGCGGATGTAATAATGAAGGATTTAACGACTGAGCCTCTTCCTGCAGATACTCTTGAAGCTATAAAGTCAGGTGATCTTTATGCACTTTTGTCTGTGTGTAGTGATGATGATCTTGCACCATTGGTAGAGGTCGTTGTTGGTCGTGTTACGAATTTTCTCGATCAAGATGATGATTATAAAAAACATTCTCCTGCTCATTCCAAGTATCACCGCCAAATTGGGAATGAGATTCGACTATTCGGCGGTAACTCCTTTCGTAATATCTTCCGTGGGAATGAAGGGCCACCTTACGATGAAATTGTAGTCGATGTGTGTAAGAAGCTCGACATACCCTATGAGAAAGGCAATTTGCTGAAAAATGAGAACAATCTGCTGACGATTTATCTTGAGCGTCAATGGAAAAATCTCACCGCTGAGGAACAACAGGAGGTGATGGCAGAAGCCCGACGCACGGCCTCAGGGACGCTCACGGCCACTAAAGCCATCGCGAAAACGACTGTTCTATTTGCACTGACCCGATTGCACCCAATTGGTTGGGGCGCGTTTGTCTTCGATCTGGCCGAGCCCGCCTTTCGGGTTACTGTTCCATGTGTTCTTCACATAGCTTATTTGAGAAAAAGAATTCTCGATAGTCACGCACCGACTGACGTAAAAATCGAAGATGCTTTTGATCCGACTCTCCCAGTGTTGGTAAGAGAACTAAAGTTCGAGCGTTCCGACTCACTGGAGATTTCTGACGCGCAAAATGTCCCGTGCTTGTCGATGACGCAAATTACAGACCCAGGCCTAGTACAATGGAATAGTGTTAGTGAGGAAGACAGTTGTATCAGCCGACTCTCCCCTCTGCTTTCGGTTGTGCCTGGGATGGCGGCAGCAATTGAAGTTGCAAACACCCATTATATGGAAGTGGTCGTCAATGGAAGTTTGCAGAAAGGAAAAGATGGAGCCTTTTCAGCCGTTGTTCGCGCGTCCAATGGCACAATTTCAGAACATGCAAAATTGTTCGATCCATCAACGCTATCAAGCATCGTTAATGCTGGGGCAGTATTCCAAATCGTATCTGTCGCCGTTGCACAAAAGCACCTAGCTGATATCAGCCGAAAACTGGATGATATCAAGTCGGGTGTAACGAAAATACAACGCTTTCAGGAAGAACATCGGCGGTCCGCTATTACGGGTGCAATTCGTTACATGGAGCAAGTAGCGCAGTCAGTTTTGGAAGGAGAATGGACTGAAAGCATTCGTGTTCAGATCGAAAGCCATGAAGCAAGATTGCTGGAAGTGCAGGAGCATATTCTTGCTGATATTCGCAGTGACAGTGATCGAATCTCGGAACTGAAGGATAAAGAAGGGTTCGGTTCGAAGGGGTTGGAAACGATAATTCGGGACCATCAGAAACTCATGTACGATCTATATAATACCTTACTTCTATGTATACGCGCGCGTGCCTGTGGCTGGCAATTACTGACTGTTTTTCCAGGTGAAGAGCGATTGAAACAGTTTAGGAAGCGCGACATTCAAGATGCAATCCTCATGCTTGATGCGGGCGGTGATCTGTTAAAGCAAACAGACGGCAAAATGCAACGCACGATCGGCGGTTTGTCATCCGTATGGAACACCAAGCTGACACTGAATGAGCGCAAGTTGTCTTTGTTAGAATGGAATGATGAATTGTTGAAGCAAATTGAACTTTGCCGCCTGCAAGTTGAGAGTGATCTTAACGCAGCTGAAGCTTTCATGATGGAGCGTCGGCAGCCGACGACAATGCTGTTGAAAATTGAGGGCGATAGAATAACAGGAATGAGTCCAGTTTGAGTTACGGTTTTACACCGCCCGCATCGCTTTCTGAAGAAGCAAAAATCACTTCAGAGCAGGAAGACGTCTACCTTTGAAAAGGGGCCGTTAAAGACAATTTTTTAATGGTAAGGTAATAAACCCCAATAAAGTATGTTGGACGACTGACAAATTTTTTAATAAAGTCGGTGTTGCGTTACGCCAAATGAATAGCCCAAGATAGAAAAACTAAGGACGGAAGAGAATTTCGTCAGGATGGGGACAGCGCATGTCACGGCGTTCCAATAGCCCGTATTTCTTATTGACGCCAGCAATGCTGACGACCGTTGCGACGCTGGCGATCTGTATGGTGGTGCTGATGGTGCTGGCTGTGGCGCGCCAGAGTTATCTTGATATCGACCTGACATTCTCCACGCATAATGTCGAATTGGCCCTGACCAGTCCGCTGATATTAAAATTGATGGTAAAGTCAGCATTGATTTCCTTTGGGGTGACACTTCTGTCCCTGGTGCTGGCCTATCCCATTGCGTATCTGCTGGCCTTTGATCTGACCCGCAACAAGCTGCTGTGGTTGATGCTGTTCACCTTGCCGTGTTGGATCAGTTATCTTTTGCGTGTCCTGTCTTGGAAGCTGATTCTGGGTTATCAGGGGATGATAAACACCAGTCTGATGGGGTTGGGGATTATTGACCAGCCGATAGAAGCCCTGCTGTATAACTCCACATCCGTGGTGATCGCATTGACCCATGCCTGGGCACCATTTGCGATTCTGCCGATTTATGTAAGCCTGGAGAAAATAGACCGCTCCCTGATCCGGGCATCGGGGGATTTAAGCGACACACCGATGCAGACCTTCTTTCGGGTGATCCTGCCGCTTTCCCTGCCAGGGGTGACAGCGGCCTTTGTCTTGGTGTTTATCCCGACTTTTGGAGATTACGTGACGCCCCATTTATTGGGGGGGCCGACCGGGGTTATGATCGGAAACTTTATCGCCATGCAGTTTGGCGCTTCTAACAATTGGCCTTTGGGCGCGGCTGTCGCGCTGCTTGCCATGCTGGTCGCAACGCTGCTGGTCTGCATTTTCATCGCGGGCTCCAGGCACGCCATTAAGGCAATTCGGTAGGTCATGATGCGCAAAGTGAGACTCTTCTATGCAATGATTTATTTCATTGTGCTGTATTTACCCATCGTCTTGATCATCGCCTTTTCGTTCAATGATTCTGTCTATATCGCCTTTCCATTGAAGGCGTTCACACTGCGCTGGTATCATGCGGCAATGGAGAACCAACAGCTGTTGTCGGCGTTTTCCAACAGCATGATCATCGCGGTGACAACGGCAATTCTTGCGACATTCAGCGGCATGCTGGCTGCCATGGCGACCACCCGCTATCGGTTTCGGGGCCGGTCTTTGGCGACGGTTTCACTTTTTGTGCCTTTGGCTTTGCCGACAGTGGTGACGGGTGTCGCATTATTGTCGATCTTTATGATGACGGGGCTAGGCCTGTCGCTGGCGACCGTCATTTTGGGGCATCTGATGATCTGCACGCCGTTTTCCTATGGCGTTCTGGTTTCCCGGTTTGACGGGTTAAGCCCGGATTTTGAGCGTGCTTCCATGGATTTGGGGGAGCCACCCCTGGCAACCTTCTTCCGTGTCACATTGCCCCTGGCCATGCCTGGCATTGTGTCCAGCCTTTTGCTGACATTCACGATCTCCTTTGATGAGTTCATTCTGGCCTTCTTTTTGTCCAGTAATTCACCAACCTTGCCGGTCTTTATGTGGAGCCAGATGCGGTTCCCGGACCGTCTGCCGCTTGTCCTCGCATTGGCCAGTGTCGTGATCATTGTGTCCAGTATTCTGATTGTGATCTCGCAGCGGCTAAGATCGAAACAGGCTTAATTTTTTAAGGACTTTACTATGACGGATGATTTCATCTCCTTACGGTCGATCCGAAAGACTTATGGGCCTGTGATTGCGGTGGACAATGTCGATCTGGATATCGCCAAAGGATCCTTCTTTTCCCTGTTGGGGCCGTCTGGCTGTGGCAAGACGACATTGCTGACTATGCTGGGCGGCTTGGACAGGCCAACGTCGGGGCGGATCATGATCGATGGCGTCGATGTCACGTCGGTTCCATCCTATCGACGCCCGACCAACATGGTGTTTCAAAGCTATGCAATTTTTCCCCATCTCAGCGTCGCGGATAATGTGGGGTATGGCCTGCGCCGCCAAAAGCTGACCCGGGCGGAATGGCAGCGCAGAGTCGATGCAATGCTGGAACTGGTGCATTTGGAAGGATATGGCGACCGCAGCCCCTCGCAATTATCGGGCGGGCAAATGCAGCGTATCGCCCTGGCGCGCGCCCTTATTGTACAGCCTAAAGTCCTGTTACTGGATGAACCTTTATCGGCACTGGACAAGCGCCTGCGTCAAAGCATGCAGATAGAATTGCGGGCGATCCAGCGAGAAGTTGGCATCACTTTCGTCTTTGTAACCCACGACCAGGAAGAGGCACTGACCCTGTCCGATAAAATCGCGGTCATGTCCAAAGGAAAGGTCCTGCAATGCTGTCCGCCAACCGACTTGTATGATCTGCCGGTTAGTCGAGAGGTCGCAGAATTTGTGGGTGAGATGAACCTGATCCCCGGCATCGTAGAAGCGCAGGAGCCTGGATTTGTTTCCATCGCCATGCCGTGTTTCGGGGACTTGAAATTTCCCTCCGGCGGTCGACGGTTTGCGAAGGGGGATAAGGTGCTGGTCGCCATCCGACCGGAGAATTTTTCGATCGCCACGGATTCGAATGGGTTAAGCCTGAAGATCATCAACCGCGCTTATTTCGGCACACATCTGCACTTCATGATGACCGGGGATGGCCTGGAAACGCCTTTGACCGTATCTGTCCCCTCTGCAGTGGCCAGGGCGCACGGCAAGGCCGTGGACAGCGATCAAATGACCGTTCAACTGGTGCCTGAATCGGCCGTGATTCTGCCCCAGATGGGGTGAGTTTTTCTCGACCCAGGCTCGTTTTCACACACACAATAGAACAGGACACATATTCATGCGTATTGGCTTTATCGGACTTGGGACAATGGGCGGCGCGGCCTCCTTGAATCTAATTAAGGGCGGGCATGAGCTGACCGTCTGTGATTTGGACCGTCATCGTGGCAAGGCGCATTTGGAACTGGGTGCACAATGGGCGGACACACCGGCCCTGGCCGCTGCGGGTGCCGATGTAATATTCACCATGGTGTTTGGCCCGAAACAGATTGAATCTGTATTGCGCAGTGAGAATGGACTGCTTTCTGCGATCCAGCCGGGGCAGGTCTGGATTGATATGACCACCAATGAACCTACTCTCAGCCGGGCGCTGGCAGCCGACATTCATGCCAAGGGGGCCATCGCGATTGATGCGCCTGTAACTGGCGCTGTGGATGGTGCGCGCAATGGCAATATGACCCAATTTGCAGGCGGGGATGAGGCGACGATTGAGCGCCTGCGCCCGATGATGGAACTGATGGGACCTGTGCATTTTATGGGGCCGAATGGATCAGGGGCGATCACCAAACTGGCCAGCAATCAACTGTGGGCCATTCATGCGACCGCCATGGGCGAAGCATTGGTCATGGCCGTGAAATCCGGTGTGGATCTGAAACGCGCCTGGGAAGCATTAAAGATCGGGGCATCGGAAAGTTGGTGCATGCATCACGACGCGCCCTCTGTCTTTCAAGGGCATTATGATCCGTCCTTTACATTGGATCTATGCATGAAGGACCTGAACTTGATCGTAGGGGCCTGTGATGCCGCCGGGACGGAAGCCAGTGTCACGCGCTTGGTACGGGATCGCTTCCTGAAGGCGCAAACCACCTATGGCGGGGACAAGGGGGAATTGCATGTCGTAAAACTGGAGGAAGATGCCGCAGGCATTTCCTTGCAAATGGAGGGAGATTGGATCCCGCATTGGCAAAAATAGCCAGGCGGCTAGAACAGGCGGGCAGCACGTTCTCTCTTCTAGGCAAGCTGGCCCATACCAGCTTCTGGAATTGCCATAGTCCGGTGGAACAGGGTACTGTTAACCTTGGTTGAAAATATGCCGGACATCCAGCTTATCAAAATGATTTAAGTGTTGGTGTTTCGTTGCTGGGAGAAGAGAATGCTGGAAAAGCGCAAGGCGAAGGAACGGCCGCGGACGCATCCTGAGATTAATGAATATCGACGCAATGCGCTGATTGAGGGCACCATCCGGTCTTTGGCGGAACATGGTGTCGCTGGGACTACGGTCCGTTCTATCTGTGCCGAGGCAGACAGTTCCCGTGGCTTGATGAGCCATTATTTCGAAAGCAAGGAACACCTGCTGGAGATTGCGTTTCGGCACCTTTATGACACGGCGGCAAATTATGTTGCTAAATGCCAGGCTGCTGTCGGGGATGATCCGGAAAAGCAATTGCGTGCCCTGCCAATGGCGGTCTTCTCTCCCAAGGTTAATACGCCCTTGATACGCAATGCCTTCATTACTTTCTGGCATGAGATTCGGTTTAATCCGCTGGTCCGGGAAGCGAACAGTGAAAGCTATCGTGCCTATCAGGATCGAACGGAAACATTGTTCGCCGCCGCCGCCAAACAGCATGGTGTTACCATTGATGCCCGTCAGGCGTCGATTGGTCTGATAACAATGATCGACGGGCACTGGTTGGTATTGTCCACCTATGAACGCATGACATCGCGTGATCGCGCCATTAAATGCTGCCAGAATTACATCGATTTGCAGTTAGGCATTCCTGTCGAAACCGCATAGAGCATCCCGCCTCACGGTAAGTGCGGCGCAGGTTTGCGGCCATTGGCTTTGGTTCCCAGCCTTTGTTAGCGTTGGCCGGCCATCCGTATGTAACGCATCAAGGGCTTGCGCAGCGGCATCAACAGCAGCAGCAGGCAGACAAGCAACAGGCCCACACTGACCGGTCGATCCAGAAAGACCGTCAGGTCGCCGCGTGATATGACAAGCGAGCGCCGCAGGTTTTCTTCCATCATCGGGCCTAGAATAAAGCCCAGCAGGACCGGCGCGGCATTATAGTTCAGACGCAACAGCAAATAGCCAACCAGGCCAAAGACCAGGGTTACAAAAACATCCAAGACATTATTGGCAACGCTGTAGGACCCGATACAGATAAAGAAGATAACGACCGGATACAGGATGCGCGCTGGCACGGTGATGATTTTCACCAACAGCCCGATCAACGGCAAGTTCAGGATCAACAGCATGACATTGCCAATCCAGAAACTGACAATCAGGCCCCAGAACATAGCAGGTTGCGCAGAAATGAACTGTGGCCCGGGAATGATACCGTGCATGATCATGGCACCTAACAGGATCGCCATCACCACATCCCCTGGAATCCCAAGGCTGAGTGTCGGGATAAACGCCGCCTGGACGGAGGCATTATTCGCGGCCTCTGGCGCGGCAACACCTTCCAGCGCGCCCGTGCCGAACTTTTCTGGCGTGCGGCTGACTTTCTTTTCCATGGCATAGGCCATGAAGGCGGCGACGGTCGGCCCAGACCCTGGCAGTGCCCCGATAACCGAACCAATCCCCGTGCCGCGCAGGATGGGTCCCCAAAGCCTGCGTAACTCATCGCGTTTGGGCAACATATCGCGGAAAGGGACATGCGTGACTTTGGGTTCCGCTGCGCTGCCCCCATTCTTGGATTCAGCCAGTTTTGTGACAATTTCGGCAATGCCAAACAGGCCCATAGCGATGGAAATCAAACTGACACCCTCAGTCAGGCCCAGAAATCCAAAGGTGAAGCGGGGGACGCCGGAATTCAGATCCAGGCCAACTATGCCCAATACCAACCCGAATGCCACCATAACCAACGCCTTCAGGGTAGACCCATTCGACATGGTACAGGCCGCGATCAGGCCCAGCAGCATCACGGAAAAATATTCCGTTGAATTGAAGCCAAGGGCGAAATCGGCGATGGTGGGGGCGAATCCCATAACCAGCAGCACCGCCAGCGAACTGCCGCAAAAGGACGCAACGGCATTGATGAAAAGGGCCAGCCCGGCGCGACCGTTCTTTGTCATCGGATAGCCGTCCAGGGCTGTCACAGCGGTCGATGCTGTTCCTGGCAGGTTCAACAGGATGGATGTAATAGACCCGCCATATTGGGCACCATAGAAAATCCCAGCCAGCATGATAAGGGCGACCGTCGGGTCCAGGCCAAATGTCAAAGGAAGGGCCACTGAAATGGTAACCATTGGGCCAATGCCCGGCAATGCACCGACAAAGGTGCCAATCGACACGCCGATAAAACAATACAACAACGCGTCATAAGAAAACGCGGTTTCCATTCCAAGCGCGAGATTTGACAACAGTTCCATGATTTAATTCGTTCCCGTGAACCAGGAGATAAGATCTGGTGAAATAGGTTTGAATGGAAGTTGAAGCGCGGCAACAAACAACAGATATCCAACAACACACAGCCCGATGATTGTGCCCAACAGGGTCAGCGGTCGAATACGTTCGTGATTGGCCAATGCCGTCAGGATCACCAGGGCCGCCGTCGCAGGAAACAGGCCCGTCGTTTCGACCAGGGCGGCAAACGCCCCGATTGCCAGAGTGATCAATGCCAACCCACGGATATTCGGCGGGATGTCCAAATGCTTTTCCTGGCGTTCGAACAGGATTCCGATGCCCAGGACGGTAATGATCACGCCCAGACAAAGCGGCAGAAACCCTGGCCCGATGCGGCTCATCTTTCCAATCGACAGATCAATTCCGCTATAGACCAGGAACAGGCCAAAGGCGATGATCACGAATGCGAACAGCACCTCGGAAAGATCGTTCTTACGGATCATCAGATGCTCCAATGGGGTGAGAGATCGATGCCGGAGCATCCTGTGTTTACCAATAGGGACACAGGATGCTCTAGCATGACATTGGTGTGCCGAATGAAACTGCCACAGTTATCAACTGTTGGCGCGTTTTATCAATCGGCTTTTGCCTTCGCGGATTCTGCAATACCGCCCCATTTCTGCACTTCAGCAGAAATGAAACCCTTCAGACCATCCAAAGGAACATCGCCTTCCGTGATCCCGCTGGTGGCGAAATATTCACGCACTTCGCCGGCATTGATTGCTGCTGTAACAGCCGCACTCAGCTTATTGGTGACATCATCGGGCATGTTGGCTGGACCATGGATCAACCACCATGCAATCAGGTCAAAACCGTCATAGCTGTCGTTGATTGGTGGGACTTCTGGGGCCACAACGGATCCCTTTGCGCCACTGACACCCAGGGCGCGCAGTTTACCGGCCTCGACATTTTTCTTTGCGGATACCGGATGGTTGAACATGAAATCCACTTCGCCCGACATCACAGCGGCCAGTCCGACTGCCCCGGATTTATAGGGGACATGGATCATCTGGCCACCGGTCAGCACCTTAAGCAGTTCGCCCGCCAAATGGGTGGATGTGCCGTTGCCAGTTGAGGCAAAGGTGATGCCATCGCCGGCCTTTGAGCCCGCAACAAGGTCTTCTAGTGTTTGGAATTTGGAGTCTGCGCCAACGACCAACAGTGTGGGCGTATAGCCAACAAAGGAAATAGGGGTGACATCCGCTTCCGGATCATACGGCAGGTCCGTGAAAATAGACTTGTTAATGGCAAGCGTCCCAACCGTACCCATGGCAATTGTGTACCCGTCCGGATCGGCCTTCACCACTTCGCTGGTGCCGACACTACCCCCGGCTCCGGCGCGGTTTTCAACGACGATGGGTTGGCCCAGATTGTCAGACATGACCTTGGCGATCAGACGGCTGACCGTATCCGTAGACGTGCCAGCAGAAAATGGCACAATCATGGTGATGGGGCGTTCTGGATATTCTGCGACGGCTGCATTGCCGACGAAGCTGGCGGACGCAATTGCGGCCACAGCCAGGACTTTCTTGAATACGTGTTTCATATTTCCTCCCTTTGGAACCCCAACATGTTTGATAAACCCGTTGGTGACTTCCTTGTTGGCACTGTTGTTTTACGGCCAAACCAAAGCCTGCCGCTACTGCAAACAATATTGGAGGCCGTGCGGGAGTCAATAAAAAATCGATATTTTGATTTATATTGATTTTATCGTGTTCATCGTTATTTTTGACACCCTCAGTTCCAGGCTGACAAAGACCTTGTTGGCTGTATTCAATTTATAGTGAGGGCAAATGCGCTACGTAACGTATCAGAAAGAAGGCGCGCCACGGCTTGGCGCATTTACAGATAATGGAATTATTGACATTCAGACGCTGGTGCCAGGGGCTCCGGCCACCTTGCGTGCTTTAATTGCCGCCGATGTATCCGTTCGGGACCAAGTTGCCGCTGCGGTTGCCACTGTGGATAAGGAAGCCTGTCTGCCAGTGGCGGATTGTCTGCTGCTGCCCCCAGTGACCGATCCGGGTAAAATCATCTGCCTTGGTCTGAACTATGCCGATCATGCCAAGGAAGGCGGCCATGCCATTCCTGACTATCCGGCCATGTTCCTGCGGTGCACCACATCCATGATTGGGCCCAACGACCCAATGATCCTGCCAGCCTGTTCCGAACAATTGGATTGGGAAGCAGAATTGACAATCGTGATTGGCAAACGGTGCCGCCATGTCAAGAAAAGCGACGCGGCGGAGGTAATTTTTGGTTATACTGCAATGAATGATGGCAGTATCCGTGAATATCAGCGTAAATCAGCACAATGGACGGCGGGCAAGAACTTTGATGGTACCGGCGCATTGGGTCCCTGTGTGGTCACAGCAGATGAATTGCCAGCCGCTGCCAGCGGTCTTAAAATTCAGACGCGCCTGAATGGGACGGTTATGCAAAGCTCGAATACCGATCAGATGATTTTCGATGCTTTTCGGACCGTTGAGATTCTGTCTGAAATCATGACACTGGAACCTGGGGATCTGATTGCCATGGGCACGCCCAGTGGTGTTGGCCATGCACGGCGGCCGCAGGTTTGGATGAAGGCCGGCGACCGGGTTGAAGTTGAGATTGAAAAAATCGGCCTGCTGTCCAACCCGATCGTTGCAGAGCAGGTTTAGTCCGAACCAGTGTATCGTTTAAGGGCGCGAATGCGTGAGACTATCGCGATGGTATCAACCAGGCTGAAAGGATAGGCCGTATGGCTACGACGACGGATGAAAGCCGGTTCCGATCCAGGACCAGTGAAACGTTCACGCGTATCCGAGAGGATGTCATCAGCGGTAAATTCGCCCCAGGTACCAAGCTGAAGATTGAGGAAATAGCCCGCGCACTGGATGTCGGTGCGACGCCAGTGCGCGAGGCCCTCAGCTCTCTTTCCTCTGATGGCCTTGTCGTTCGACAGGATCAGCGGGGCTTTCGCGTTGCAGAAATCAGCGCCAGTGAATTCGGGGAATTGCTGGATATCCGCTGTCTGGTCGAAGAACGGGCGTTGCGTCTGGCGATTGAACGGGGCGATTCGGATTGGGTGGAAGGCATTGTGCTGGCGCGGCACCGCCTGAAATCTTCGTCCCGGACAGGCGAATTCGACCTGGAATGGGAACGTTGTCACAAAAGCTTTCACACGGCCCTGATTGCCGCCTGCGGTTCCAGCATCCTGCTGCGGCTGTGCAATCAGTTCTTTGACGAAAACAACCGCTATCGCAGCATTGCCCGCACCAGCAGTTCAGACAGTCGCGATGTCGGCTGTGAACATGAAGCAATCACGGACGCGGTTCTGGCGCGCGATGCGGATCTGGCTGTAACGCTGCTGCTGCAGCATTACCGACGCACCGGCAAGATGTTACAGGATGCCCTGATCATCAAGGCGCAATCAAGCCTGTCGGATGCAGGCACCTCATAAGGGAGAATACGGATGGCCCGTCGCCTGACCTATACATTTGACAATGGCCCCTGGCCGGGAACAACCGAAAGGGTGCTGGATTTCCTTGCAGAGCGGGAGATCAAGGCGACCTTTTTTGTGGTTGGGGAACGCTTGCAGGACCCCGAGTCCCGACGCCTGACGGAACGGGCCTGGCGGGAGGGCCATTGGATTGGCAATCACACATTGACCCATACAACGCCGCTGGGTCGCGATGGCGACAGGGCGCGGGTTGAGCGTGAAATCGGTGAAACAGAGCAATTGCTGGGCGATATGGCACATCCCAGAAAGTTCTTTCGCCCGAATGGCAGCGGGTCCCTGGGGTCCCATATCCTAAGCCCCGATGCGCGGGATTATCTGGTTGAGAACAAATACACGATGGTCACCTGGAACAGTGTTCCCAAGGATTGGATCGACCCGCATCGCGACTGGCTGGACCGGGCCAAGCAGGATCTTGAGACCCTGGATTGGCCGTTGCTGGTGCTGCATGACAAATTCATTGGCGATATGGTGGAAACCCTAACACAGTTCCATGACCACCTTTTGGATCAGGGCGTAGAGGTCACACAGGATTTCGATCCCACCTATCTGCCGATTGATCAGGGCGTCACCCGACCTGACCTTGCAGACCTGGTCAGCGCCTAGTGTGGTGCGCGATTATTTGGAATCACCAGGATCTCTTTATCGGCCTGTCGGCTAGAAGAGAGCGGCAGGCGATGTGGTTCATCGTCCAGCGCTCTCGACGCCGTCCGACGGGCCGATAAAGGGACCAAAGGCGCTGTTTGCGGCGCTCCGGGCCGCGGCGCCTTCCGCTTGCGATGCCCCGCATCGCTTCGCGAAACGCTCCTAACCGGAGCGCAGCAAACAGCGTCCTGGTCGATCCCAAATAACCGCGCACCACACTGGAGCGAATTTGCTCTAGCGAAAGCTTTCCGGATTGGCGGCGCGCCAGGGCTTTGCATAGTCTTCGGGGCAATCGTCTTTCAGCAATTGACCTGGTTCCAGTCGGGCCAGCAATGCGCCGCTGAAATGGGCCTCGCGGAAATTGATCATGGTGAAGGTGATTTCATGGGGGCCTTTCAGACCCATGGCCCCGATCATTTCCGCAAATCCATACAATGTGTTGCGGTGGAAATTGGCAACACGCACGGATTTATCGGCCACATTCAACCCGGCCTGGCGCATTTTATCCTGTGTGGCGACGCCCGTCGGGCATTTATTTGTGTGACAGGCGCGGGCCTGGATACAGCCAATTGCAAACATGAAGCCGCGTGCGGAATTACACCAATCCGCCCCCAATGCCATGGCTTGCGTCATGTCGGCACCCGATACGATCTTGCCGCTGGCCCCAATGCGGATCTTGTTACGAATGCCCGCCCCGATCAGGGTCATATTTGCGAAATGCAGGCCATCGCGCAGGGGCAGGCCGACGCTGTTTGCAAATTCAACAGGGGCGGCCCCGGTGCCGCCTTCCTTGCCATCGATAACGATGAAATCCGGATAGACATCGCTTTTGATCATCGCCTTCACGATGGCCATGAATTCATGCTTGTGACCAATGCACAATTTGAACCCGACCGGTTTTCCGCCAGACAAGTCCCTCAGCCGCGCAATGAAGGCAATCAGCCCCATCGGGGTATCAAAGGCCGAATGCGATGCGGGGGAGATACAGTCCACCCCTTCCGGCACGCCGCGGGCCTCAGCAATCTCTGCATTGACCTTGGGGCCGGGCAACATGCCGCCATGCCCTGGCTTTGCGCCCTGGGACAGCTTGATTTCGATCATCTTGACCTGGGGGTCCTGGGCCACTGTCTGAAACTTGGCCGGGTCGAAATGCCCGTCATCGGTGCGACAGCCAAAATAGCCCGACCCGATCTCCCAGATGATATCGCCGCCATTCTGCCGGTGATAGCGCGACAATCCGCCCTCTCCGGTATCATGGGCGAATGATCCCAGCTTGGCCCCGCGGTTCAGGGCGGCAATGGCGTTCCCGCTCAACGACCCAAAGCTCATGGCGGATATGTTCAGGATGGAACTGCTATAGGGCTGAAGGCACCGATCCCCCCCGATGCGGACCCGCAAGCTGCTGACATCGACATGCTCTGGTTTCAGGGAATGGCTGAAAAAGGAATATCCTGAACTATACACATCCTGCTGCGTCCCAAAGGGGATGGTTTGCAGCTGGTTCTTTGCACGCTGATAGACCAGCGACCGTTGTTCGCGGCTGAAAGGAAAGGAATCGCCATCGCTTTCGATAAGATACTGGCGAATTTCCGGGCGTATCCCTTCAAACAGCCAGCGCATATGGGAAATGATCGGATAATTCCGCCACAAGGTATGGCGCGTCTGCAGCAGGTCAAATATCCCCAGCGCCAGCAAGGGCAGGGAAACGGCGGCGATCCAATATCCCGGAAACCAATCCCCCAGAATCATAACCACCCCAACCACCGCGCCGATAAAGGACGCAAACACCGTAAAATATCGACCCATCCCGAAATGCTTTCTAAAAAAGATTTTGCCCCAAAAAACGCCTCCATGCTCAGCACCCAAGCTGGCATCCCCGCACCAAACCGTACGACAGTCCACAGACCCACAGCAAGGTTGATTCTAAGCGGCGAGGTGGGGGTGTCGTCCACCAGGAACAGTCTGTATTTATTGTTTATGAGGATGTTGAGGTCAGATTGACAGAGTCGACGTTATTGCAGTCAAGTTCGATTACGACACGACGGTTCTTGTCATTTTTTGTT
Source organism: Rhodospirillaceae bacterium (assembly GCA_002709955.1). GTDB lineage: Bacteria > Pseudomonadota > Alphaproteobacteria > UBA8366 > Aestuariispiraceae > Pacificispira. The sequence continues at coordinate 8,917 of PAQY01000003.1, read as the reverse complement.
GCATCTGGGGTGTGCACGTTAAGCCAGCGCTCCCCCCATCCTTTAACCTTGTCCAGATTTATCCCATTCGATTTCAGTTCTTCTGCGACGTATGAGGCTCTGTCTTCAGATAGTTTGAGGTTTGCCATGTCTCCCCCAAGCGTGTCCGAAAAACCCAATACATTTGCCGAACAATTTTGATCGTCGATACGGTCGCGCAACTCTAGGATTGCGGCTTGAATCTGTGAATCGATCGTTGGGCCACTAACCTTGCCCATAGGAAAAAATATCGTCTGATTGTATGTGTCCTGACGCTTGCCAGGGACAGTCTCTTGCTCCTGTGTGCTGAGCTTTTCCAGCTTCGCAACGATATCTTCCTGTTGGGCATGTATACCGACTACTGCTTTCTGAAGTTCAGCAAGAATAGCAGATTGACGACCTTCGCTTTCTGACAGATTTAACTGTAATTCTTCTTTAGATCGATTGGCGGCAGTTTGAATTTCTTCAATGATTTCTGGTGTCAGTTTGATCGTGGTGCTGGAGGTGCCAACACTTGGATCGCGGGCCTTCTCTAGGATCGTTGGAAGTCCAAAATATAGCAACGGGGCTCCAGCCGCCAAAACAAGTAACGCGGATAATGCAGCTGTCCCAAAGATTTTAGTTTTCTCGCTCATAATGTCTTCTCCTAAGCACATAATATACATGCGCATTTTTCAGACTATGGGTGCATGACGCGCTGTCAATTTAATCTGACTGACCTGCGACCCGAGTTTCTTCCATTCAGAGGGTAAGAGACGAAGGTCGAACCCGAAGCCATGCGCGCCGGGTTGGCTGGCGGCGGCGCGCATAGAAAATATGGTGGAGAGGGTGGGATACGGCTCAACCACTGTCTAACGTCAGCGCCTACGGAACAGATTAGTGGAATTGCATAGGAGAGGGTTTCTGACAGGTAACCTTGGAATTGCTGACGTATAGTGCTGGATTCGCGATGGCCTTGCGTTCGATCAAGGATCGGCTGTCGATCCGCGTCCCGTCCGCTCACAGGGTCCTACCGGACGAACAGCCGCTTTGCGCCGGAACGGCCCTACCTGACCCTCTTCGGAAGTTTGACCTCCTTTGGGGGATGTCTGCTATGCGGACGAAGCTGTCGTTCCTTTAATGGCTGCTTTAGGGAACGGATCGGTTCCGATGTAGATAGTTAGATTGAAAGTCTTTCAGGCAAAACATGTATTGACTATTTTGCGTGATATAATAATATTACGTGAATAAAACAACTGACGTTAGGATGCGATTAGATGGAATTTAGAGCTAACCAATCTGCTGCCCGCTTGAATAGTCAGGCGGCAGACTATTTTACCGAAAATCTGTCTGACCGCGTAATAGGCTTGGAGCTGTTCAATCAAGTTCGAGAGCGGCTAGGAAATGCGGTTGAAAGCTTGCCTGATTGGCACCCGATCCTTACTGCACCACCTGAACGCCCTCAACACCACTGGCATGCGTCCAATTACTCGTCACTGCCAATCTATGATCTATGCGTTAATACGAGGGAATTCGTGAGAGGAATTCTGACTTGCCCCAATAGTGAAGTAGATGCTGACAAACTTGTCGAAGTTGTGAACCAGGTGCAGGGACTGAACGCTGAACGTCTTGAGAGTGCCCTCTACAGGGACAGCGCGTTCCCTGTTCTGATTGAGGCATGGGAAGTCGAGTTAGAAGCAGATGGAACTATTAGGAGCCGGGACGCGCTGGCTTGGTTCGTTCAGGCAACTGTCAAACACGCTCGAGAAGCACAGGTCGCAGAAACGTGGTGGAACGTTCGGCAACTTACACTTGGTAGTCCCCATGGGGCGCGATCATCGTTGTTGGTAAACGACTACACTGGTCGGTATATGCGGAAAATCCTCGAAACCTTGAATGACAGCGGTATCTTTGGTCCAATCAAAGAAATGTCTTTAGACATGCTTCCAGAGCGGAAGCGCAGCACAATCGGTCAAACACTGATGCGCGCGGCACTAGAAGCAGCAGCACCACTGGTCAACGTCACAGATGAGGCTCGCGAATTCAAGTTCGAGCTGCGAGGTGAGACCTGCAAAGTGCGCATCCGGGATACTTGGGGAGATGGAATGGAATATTCGGTAAGGGTTAGTATCGGAGACTTCGACTTGACCGTTTCGGGGTTTTATTATCCAAAGAACGATAAGTTGGAACACACAGACCCGACCGGAAAACAAAAACTCGCTGAAAAATTTACCTGAGAGCCAGCCAAAGGCTCACAAGTCCTGGTGTCTGAAGTCCGGCGGTTCGTTCACAATCTGGAAAAGCAGACTTTCGCTATTGTTTGCCAAAAATGAAAACTAGCGGACTGGGCAGGAGGAAAAATCCTCTGAAATCCACAGAAATATGGCATTTTTTGTGATTTTAGGCAAGGGATAATGGCGGAGAGGGTGTCCGACCAATAGTGCTTATTTTTAGGGGTTATAATTAATTATGAGAATGAACCCACATTTATACCCACACATTTTGTTTTGTGCCCCCTCATATCGTGAACCATTGGCAGCGTCGAAACGGTTAGGGTTACGGTTTGCCAAACGGTTTCGGTAACGGTTGCCGGAACGGTTACTTATCTCTCTTTGAGTCGGGCCTAGTCTGGTCCCGCTTATCCTGCATTGAAGCTACCGTGTTCAGCATCTTGGCTGTAAATATACCCATCCGCTTCATTTCCGGGTCGGTATCCGAGGTATTCAGCGCTCCCTTGCGGAATGCCTTCGTTATCTGACGATATTTCGCCGGATATGTCTTTGAGCGGTAAGCCTTTCGCAAACGACCTTTCATGCTTCGGGTCCATTGTTACAGCGCTTGACAGTCTGTGACTATCTGGATGACCGCCTGCAAAGCCTCTTTGCACGAAATGCAGATTCTTTAACTATGACGGGTATTATTTTGCTATATTCCATATAGAGAGAAACTAGAGGCACAGATAGATGAGGCTAAGAAGCATTATGCTAGTGTTACCGCTAGTGGGTCTTCTCACAAGCTGTCAAACTACAAACAAGGAAATTGGTGCTGGTATTGGTGCCGTAACAGGTGCTGCTGTTGGAGCATTTTTCGGAGAAGGTGCAGGGAAAGCTATAGCCATAGGCTTAGGTGGTTTTCTTGGAACGGTAATTGGAAGTTCAATAGGACAAGGCTTGGATGACGAAGAAGTCGCGTTAGCTAATGCCGCTCAATCGACCGTTTTAAGTAAGCCTGAGGCAGAGAAGGTGAATTGGACAAGCCCAACACGCAAAACAACGCACGGATACTCTGAGGTTACAAAAAAAGATATAAACGAAGACGAGGATCTGCCCGCATTGCGCGATCCGACTGTAAAAATTGATAATTGTCGAGAGGTTAAGAGTGTTGTCTATACTGAAGGGCATCATGAATCGGAGACAGAGATATTTTGTTTAAAAGAAGGTCGCTGGGTCTCTGCATCATTATTTTAGTTATAGTATTCGCGCATACATCTTTTGCAGCGACATTCACTGTTAGCAGAAGTGGTGAAATTGTTGTCGCACGAATGATTGGTGATATTGAACAAGGCGATCTTGTTAAGTTTAAAAGAGTGCTCAATCGGTTCGGTTACATAACTCATCTGCAACTCAATAGCCCTGGTGGAAACTTGTATGAGGCAATTTCCATCGGTCGGGAAATTCGTAGAAACAAAATCGCAACAATCGTTTCGTCTAAATCTGAGTGCTTAAGCGCCTGCCCTTATATCTTTATTGGAGGACTTTTCAGAACTATTGAAGCAGGCGGCAAGATTGGTATGCATATGGCAACATTAAGTCAGTCAGAAACATTCAGACAAAAAGTTTTAGATATATTATTGGATGAATCAGTAGATTTGCAGGTTCGGTTATCTATTTTAGTAAGCATATTTGAGCAAATTGGAGCGCAAAGTTTAATGGATCAAGTAATATACCTTTTAGACATGGGAGTTTCGCCAAAACTATTAGACTATGTGACTGGAACACCAAATTTTAAAATATATTATTTTAATGAAGCTGAACTGCGGATCACAAATGTGATTAATTAGGTTAGTTTGGAAAATGTGACGTCGCGTGACAATCCGTGACTGTCTACTAGACCGAGCCTTGGCCCTTCTTAATTTCCTTGAGATGCGGTACATTTGTCTCACTCTGGCCGTTAGGGTGAAAGACGGGATGTCGCGCGGCATCGGGGGGCTGGTCCCGGCCTCCACCAGAGATTTCCCGTGTCTTATGTCTATGAGGACGTTGGCGTCGGGTTCTGAGAATCATCCGCATTGCAGTCGAGTTCGATTGCTACGCGACGGTTTCTGTCATTCTTTGTGGATTTTGGGCCTAATTTGGCCTCTCGCGCCTCTGCCATCCGGGCCATTCCCTCCAGGCTCCTAGCTATATCCATACCCATCTGCTTCACGTCCTGGGACATAGCCGTATTCGTCAGGGCTCCCCGTCGCAATTTCTTGGCTGTCTCCCGGCACTGTGCTGCTGTGAGGCGTGGTCGATCTGTCATGCGCTATGAACCTTTTGCATTTAGGGGACTCACCATAGGCTAAGAATGCTTACTGAAAAATGGGATGAGGGCCTTGGATAGCAACGATCAAAAGACCCAGATCATTGACGCGTTTATCAGGCTCCAGCGCTTTATCGCGGTCGTCAACGGCGGAGGCGTTGCGGCTACAGTGACGATAATAGGCGCAACATCTAATGATGGCGATGTGCTTAACTGGCTGGCGCTTCCCTTGGGATGCTTCGCGCTCGGGCTGATATCAATTTTGATGTACTCGGGTAGCCAGTTTTTTACCGCAGTAAGAGCAAACGATGAAATAGGCCCCAATTTGACTGGCGTTCCAACTTGGGTAACAGCGAACTTGTTTCAGCACATTAGTGGATGGAGTTCGTTGTCCTGTTTCATTGCAGGGTGCGCGTTCAGTGTCGCGATAGTGGCGCTAGGTTGATCTATCGGAGTTAAATAGCTTCGTGATGAATTCTGCTGCCACTAAGTACGGGGACTGATTTCGTCGCGAGATTGATGTATAGTACGCCCCGACTCTGGTGTTCAGGTTACATGAAACTAGACGGTGCGGAAAAAGCCTTAGCTTCATTTTGAAAAACAAGAGGTTGCGATGCTTTTTATTATTTTATGTGCAGTATTAGTTTTTGGAGTTCAATGGGCCTTGGTCAGTCAACTGAGTCCAAGGATAGGAGTCACAAAAACGGTACTTTTAATAGCCATCATTACCATTGTTCTCGGCCCAATTTTAGGAGCGATGTTTAGCGACGTAAGGTCAATTCTCATTCCTGGGTTTACGCTTGCAGCTTTCGGAGGGTCGGCCTTCCTTTATATATGGTACAAATGAATTGATCCTCGGGGACATTGGCTGCGCGAACGGCGGCTTTAACATGGCGTTCGGACATTCCATCATTGTATCGAGATGTCTAGGCGGCACCGTCCAGACTATTGTTTTGCGTGGACCGATCAAACAGTTTCAGCAATTCCACGCACCGCCGACCGGCGCGAGCTCAATTAGGTCACGGATTAGTGACAGTGGTAAGGTACAGAAGCATTGTGGCAACCATATATGTCTGTCCCACCACTGTGACCGGGCGCGCCGTGGGTCCCATTTTGATCGTGAGTATGGGATGGAAAGTACCGCGTGATTTCTGACGCACGGGGATTATACATAAAATTTCCCTGGACGGCAGCGGCTGCCCCAAGCGAAGTCGCCAGCACAAGTGCGGCTGCGATGGTTATTGTTTTCGTTTTCATTGTCCAAACTCCCGAAAGTTGATGTCACATCGTTACACAATGGCATATGAAAAGCTATTAAGTTATGCATTCCTAAATAGATTTATATCAATTCAACACCCTATAGGCTGTCCCATTGAGTTCTCCAATTGCTCGGATCACTCCCTTCCAAACGCTAACACCGTCCAAGTCGCCTGAATCCAAGCATCTATCAGCTTTCATCGCTGCCTCGATAGCTGCGTCGTCCCCATGCTGGTCTATAAGCAGCTTTGCGGTGCGGTATAAGTCGATTGGTTCCATTTCAGCAGCCTAGGTCTGATCCTAGTTCTTGGGAACCCCAAGACAGTGGAGCATTCGGGAAAAGGTTCAAGCCAGAGCGACGTTCAATCTCTTGAAGTGGTTGAATCTGGTCGCAGTGGTTGGCGTCTCTGTCGAGTTCCTGATCAAAGATAAAACCCGCCATTTTGCCGTTTTCCAGGGCAACCACTTTCCAGAACCCGGACGGGACTTTGTGCGGTTCGTCTGCACCGGGAAGCGGGTCTTCTGGTTTCTCATATAGGGTTCCCGTAAGTACCCAAACTTCACCTTGTTTCCAGGTCAATTCGCGTTCGGCGGTTTCAAGCCCAAGCCAGGCCCCCTGATTCAATTCTGAGCGTTGCGGGGTGATGTTGGATAGATAGTTAGTGTCTCTCCAAAAGACCGTACCAGCAAAAGAGGCAAGCGGGGCCATATGCCCCCGGTCGGTCTTTATCGCCTTGTGCGCGCCTTTGTAGTCGTCCTTCTCCAGCGTCTCGCTATCGTCCAGGGCGGGGTCTGACTTCCAATCCCTATTGAGACTTGCAGACGTGCCGATGGTTTCGCGGGTGACAAGATAGGCGACCCAGGCAGCAAGTTTGGTATCGTCATTCGAGGACAGAGCGTAAATTTGACGGACTATAAGATCGTTTGTTTCCGGCGTACCGGTTGGGCATCCCTGCAAGCAATGGACAATATGGATTTCGCGATCTGCCAGGGCTGGAGAAGTCAGGAACGCAAAGGCAAGGATGATAAAAAAGCGGCGCATATGATATTCTCCAATTCATTCGAGGGGGTTCATTAATAGGGTCTTTCCCGTGTCTGTCAGGCGATACCCCTTGAAGCGGCCTATAGTCAGGCGTTCCAGCAAACCAGCCCTGCACAAAGCCTCGATATCAAGAAAAGGGATATCTGCTAGGTCACTGGCATGGACGATAGGTGCAACACCACCGGCATGGATGCGGCACAAGATTGCGACGTGGTGCGGACCAATCGGAGGGATAAGATCGTCTCTGGACATTGATTCCGTGTACTGCGGCGCTGTTTGTTGATTTTCAACATCGCATTGCCATGTTTGGCTAGTTTTGTTTTGAGCGATAGCGGAGAACTTCTAAAGCAAGTTCATCAAGAGTCTCTTGCACATAAGATCGGATAGAATCGTTTAGGTCCTGTGGACTGATTGCGATCCCACCTCGTTTAAAAAGCGAAACAACTCTAAGATCCTCCAATGCCTCAAGAATAATGTAGGCATTCACTTCATAGTTCCCAAAGCATAAGCCACTCTCTGTTCGAGCAGTATGTACATTTATATTCAGGAAATAGAATGGTTTGTTTAGAGATGAAAAAAGATCCTTTCGATAAAAATGAACTTCGTCGTAGGCACGGCGCAGTGAAAGTTCTGCTGCGTTCTTAACAGCACTCTCGTTCGTCCAACAGTTGTCTTTTGCTTCGTTTATAGTGCCCAAAACTGGCATGTGTGACGACAAGATGTCTAAGTCACGTATATCAGCACGGGCGCTAACGGCGGATAGCGCAACCAAGAGCACCGACAACAGGCCAATAACTTTGTGCATCGATCTCCCACTTTGCTCCAGAAAATAGGCTAAGAGCATTTCTCAGAATATACACTCGAATCTACAACGGTACTAGGACGCAGCGCAGGAATATGATTAGACTATACCTGCATCGTAACCAAAAATAGGATCCGTTGAATGCGTATGGGTGTTGAAGACTTTCTTGGAATGCTACTTGGCTGGCTATTGGGTGAAAATGAAGGTCAGTAAGAGAAATTTGTTGAAGGCATGGGCCGCCTTCCAAAAGTAGTTTTTAAAGGGCGCATCAATGAAATCATTATTGTATGGAGTTATTGCAATTGCTTGCTTATTTTTTGCTTGGCCCGTATTCGCTATAATTCTCCAGGTTATAGTAGTTGGCTTCGCGTTAGTGTTGGCGTTTTTTTATTCATATTGGGTGTGGATACTTTGCTCTGCTATCGGTCTTATAGCGGTTTCTGTTCTCGTGTTTTTTTGGATTTCATATCTATCGGATAAAGCAGAAACTAAGGGAGGTAAGCTTCCGGTATCGGATGGGAAACTTCCTCCACTTCCACAAAACCCTTTTCCTTTATTCGAGCCAAGCCCAGATCATATTCAGTTTTTAGATAAGAAATCTGGTGGCGGCAAATCGCCCCCAGCGTGATCCAGGGGCGATGCTAGGTCCTATACAGTTCTATGAGAGTGCGGCCTTGCTGGCTTTGATCTTTCCTCTCTCATACGTTTTCAGCTTTTGATACTTTGAGAACCCGATGTGCGTATCCTTCCCAACAAGGGCGGCAAGGGTGGACGTTACCCTCGATGACAGGCTCATCAGTTCTTGTTCATCTGTCGTTAGCTGGACGTTTTCAGGGTCACGGCGCGGCGTCCCGTCATGTAACCACTTATGCAGGATAACAGCTTGTACATATGCCCCTTCAAGCGTTGTGGCTGGAGTGTCGGCAATCATGAAGTCTAATTTTCGTTCCTGGTCCATGAGAGCAAAGGCGCGGCGGTTCAGATCGGTAATCCCGGTTGAGTCTTCCAATTCCTTCCGCAAAGCCTTGCGGCGTGTGAATTCGGAAATCATCTTGTCGTAGTGTGCCGTCTTGCGGGCCTTCTTTTCAGCGATCATATCCGGGCTGCCAATCCAGATATCCGATAACGCCTGATCCCGAACAGACTCAATCTGCGATACAGACTCTACAAAAATCTTTCGCTGCCTGTACGGGTCAAGTAGTTCCGTTACGGCATAAGCATCTGTCGTCCGGCGCAATTCATCTTCGATAGCGCCAGATTTCTTGAACAATGCCCCGGCCTCGGAGATTGCGCGGCGG
>PAQY01000002.1 GCA_002709955.1 Rhodospirillaceae bacterium | reverse complement strand
GGCCAAGCGGGCACGTTCAATTGTTTGCCAATCAGAATACAGCTTATCGGCTGAGGTGATCGCCATCAGCCCGGCATCTGGGTTATCTTTACGCAGCGCCTCGAACGCTTCCAAGGCTTGGGGGGCGACGGCACCCATATAGACAATTGCCATCTTTGCCCCCTTCTTAGGCGGCACGACCCAATAGCCGCCTTTGATAATCTGAGTTGCCAGATCCGGGGTCATTTTGCGATCAGGTTGCTCAACCGGGCGGGTTGAAAGCCTGAGATAGAGGGAGCCCCCCTTCTCTTCATCCTGCAAATGCACGAAGGCATGGCGCAGAATAACGGCAAGCTCATCCCCATAGGCGGGCTCGTAAGATGTTAAGCCCGGCTGACCCATCCCGATCATTGGGGTTGAGATGGATTGGTGCGCACCGCCTTCCGGGGCCAATGTGATCCCGGACGGGGTGGCGACCACGATGAAACGGCTGTCCTGATAGCAGGCATAGTTCAGGGCATCCAAGCCCCGCGCGATGAAGGGGTCATACAATGTTCCAATAGGAAACAGCCGCGCGCCGAACAGGCTTTCTGAGAGGCCCAAAGCCGCCAGATTCAGGAACAAGTCGTTTTCCGCGATACCCAGTTCGATATGCTGGCCCTGGGGGGAGCGTATCCACTTTTGCGCGGATGGCACATTGCGTTCCCGGAATTCATCCGGGCGGCTTTCCCGCGCGAACAGGCCACGCTGATTGATCCAGGGACCCAGATTGGTCGAAACCGACACATCCGGGGATGTGGTGACAATACGATCTGCCAGCGGTCCGCCTGCCTTGGCAATTTCATTCAACAGTTTTCCAAAGACTTCCTGCGTCGAAGACTTGGCCGTTGCGCCATAGGTCAGGGTATCGGGTATGGAAATCTTCTTGACCTCATGCAGACGATGCTGTTTCTGGGGCAGCCGGTTCAAGAATGATTGAACACGATCCGCCGGAACTTTCATGCCGGAGAAAGGCTCCCATTCCTGGCCTTCTGGAACGCCCAGTTGTTTCTGGAATGCCGCCATCTGCTGCGGGTTCATTAGGCCGGCATGATTGTCCTTATGCCCCATCAAGGGCAGGCCCCATCCCTTGATCGTATAGGCGATAAAGCATGTGGGGCGATCATCTGGCACTGTAGAGAAAGTATGCAGCAGGGCCGGAATATCGTGACCGCCCAGATTGGTCATCAGGGCATTCAGCCCCGCATCGTCATAGCTGTCGATCAGGCTGTGCAAATCCTGATCATGGGGCAGGTCCCCCTTGATCTGCGCGCGCCAGGCGGCCGCGCCCTGAAAGGCCAGGGCAGAATAGACATCATTGGGACATGTATTGATCCACCGCTTCAACGCCTGCCCGCCCGGCTTGGTAAAAGCGGCCATTTGTTTAGAGCCATATTTCAGTGTGATCACGTTCCAGCCAACGGCCCGGAAGAACCGCCCGATAATCCGGAACAGCTGTTCGTTTACCACCCCATCCAGGCTTTGCCGGTTGTAATCAATCACCCACCAGACATTGCGGATGTCATGTTTCCAGGTGTCCATCAGGGCTTCATAGACATTCCCCTCGTCCAATTCCGCATCGCCCACCAGGGCGATCATGCGCCCGGGCGGTTTACTGGATGGAATGATGTCCTTCAGCCTGAGGTAATCCTGAGCCAGGGCTGCAAAATTGGTGACCGCCGCCCCCAACCCGACCGATCCGGTTGAGAAATCAACGGTATCATTATCCTTGGTGCGGGACGGATAAGACTGGGCCCCGCCGAAGGCACGGAAGGATTCCAGCTTTTCGCGTGTCTGATGGCCCAGAAGATATTGAATGGCATGAAAAACAGGGCTGGCATGGGGTTTGACCGCAACCCGATCATCGGACCGCAGGACATGAAAATACAGTGCCGTCATGATCGCAGACAGCGACGCACAGGACGCCTGGTGTCCCCCGACTTTCAACCCATCGCGGCTTTCCCGCAAATGATTGGCATTGTGGATGGTCCAGGATGCGAGCCAGCGCACCTTTTCCTCCAACGCCTCCAGGGTTTCGATATCGGCTTCTGCGCTGGAAGATATGTATGATTGATCCATGCTGTCGTTTCCCTTTTTCAACGATGCTATTCTTGTTTTGCGCTGACAGTAAAACGAGAGAGCCTGTCAAACCAGCATAGTGAAAAGAACAGCACTTTGGCCGGTGCGGATTATAGGCTCCTGACCCTGAATACGCTATTTAAGGTCAATTCCTGCCAGATCATCCCCAGGATGCACAATACCCGCAGAGATCACCAATTTGACGGCGTCTTCTACCGGCATATTGAGTATTTTTATGTCTTCCTTTGGCACGAAAAGCAAAAATCCGGAGGTGGGGTTTGGCGTTGTGGGCAGGAAAACGTTGACCGTATCGCGTTCTAACAATTTGTGTAATTCGCCTTGCGTTTCTGCCGTGACAAAAGCGATCGCCCACAGGCCGGGGCGCGGATATTCCACCAGAACTGCCTGGCGGAAAGCATTGGATTGATTCTGTAAAACGGTTTGGAAAATTTGCTTGGTCAGCTTGTACAGGCTGCGGATGATCGGCATCCGGTCCAACAGCTTTTCACCAAATCGCACGATCCAGCGTCCAACCAATCCTGCCGTGAACGCCCCGATCAGGGTGATCGTCAAGATCAGGACAAGAACGCCCAGTCCGGGCAGACCAAAATCCACCCCCAAATATTGCTGGAAATAGGTATCAGGATTATAGCGTTGGGGGATCAGCGGCACGATCTGATCATCGATATAGCCGATAATCCAGACCGCCAGGGCAATGGTGATGGCAATCGGTGCGGTGACCAAGACTCCGGCAAAGAAATACGCACGCAGCCGGGCAAATATGCCCAGCCTGGATGATTGTTCCGATGGCGCGGGCGTCTTTTCTGGTTCCGGCATGTTAGAGTCGTCGGACTCCATAAATTATATCCTTACAAATGCCATAAACGGGCGATGCTGCACCGCAAAATAGGACTAATTCACTATACGCAATTGAAAATAGGATTCAATGATCAGAATTTGTTTCCGAACGCCGCCCAAATACAATGTCAGCCTTTGCGACACGATCTGGGCCAAATTTAATCGTTACCGTCGTTCCCTTACCTGGTTCCGATTGTATGGTCAGGCTTGCATCATGCAGCCTGGCCAGATTTTCAACCAAGGGCAAGCCCAGGCCCGTGCCAGCAAAATCCCCTCTTGGCTTTGCCTCCAACTGCTGGAATTTGGTCAGGGCCAAGGGGATATCTTCCGGCTTCATGCCAATACCTGTATCGATCACCTGCAACTCCATCCCCCCATCCGGGCAGGGTTGCGCTCGAACGGTAATGGTCCCGCCACGGGGTGTAAATTTGATCGCATTAGAGAGCAGATTCAGAAGGATCTGTTTCACGCGACGTTCATCACATAGAAGCAATAGCGTGGAATCCGGCACAGAAAGGGTTAGTTCCTGACCGGAATTGCGGGCGCGTTCATGCACCAGCCGTACCGCCGCCTCAATCAATTCTTCCGGTGAGATATAGGCATCATCCAGCGTCAGGTGACCGGCCTCTGCCTTGGATAAATCCAGAATGTCATTGATCAGGGATAATAGATGCCGACCACTTTGTCGGATATCCGTGGCATAATCGCGATACCGCTGCCAGCTTTCAGGGCCCAGAACCTGGGCTTCCAGCAATTCGGCAAACCCGATTACGGAATTAAGAGGCGTGCGCAATTCGTGGCTCATATTCGCCAGAAATTCTGATTTTGCGCGATTGGCAACCTCTGCCTGATCGCGTGCCCGCGCCAGTTCTTCGGTCCGGCGGCGCACCGCATTGGAAATACGATGATTGACCTGCAGCAGCACCGCCAGAAGCACGCCAAACATGCTAAACAGCCCCACCCCGCCATAGCGCACCAGGGTACCGGTTGAGTTATCCCGCCCCCCCTCATAATTGCTCAACATATCCCAGCTATAGCGCCATTCTGAGCCCCCATACGAAATAGGGAATGTGAATGTATCAACCGTCCCGGGTAAGGGGTCGTCGCCACCGATAACAGCATGTCGTTGGCCCGACGCAGTGGTTTCATCTAGCCGCAGAACCAGCCCATCCGGCGCGACCGTCGCCATAAAGGATTTAAAGAAGCCGATAAGATCAAAGACACCGATCAATACCCCCTCTTCCCCACGCAACCGGACACGTACCCCCAAAGAAGCGAGGCTTTTTCCGCCATCGTAGGAGAAGGTCTCCCCAACAACGACATTTGGCACGGTCCCCAGCATGTCTGATGCATAGGTATCCATTGCCAATCGCCGAAACGCTTCACTGGCGATAAACTGTGTGTAATTGTTTTCAGCTTCCGTCGATTGCAGAAAATAGGCGGAAATAGAACCCAAATCTGATGAGGATGAAACGGGGGCGTTCGATGCGGATTTTGCAAAAACGATGAACTCAAAGGCAATCGTATCGGGCTGTGGCACAGTGGTGCCCAAGGATGAACTTAAGGGATTTGTAGACGCAGAATTCAACCGTGCTGCGATTGCCGACAGGGTGCCCCTGGCTTGATTTAATGCCAGTGATCCAAATTCCGTCAATCTGCGGGTGTCATCCTGTGCCCGCGCTTTCCAGGCCGATTCCTCCCATTGGTCTACCTGATCCGCTGCATAAAAGCTGAATCCGATGCCCCCTAAGATGATGGTCACGGCTAATACAACGACCCATAAGGTCGGTGAATCATTTTGAGCGCGCGGTGCTGTTTGCCCCATTCCTGTGCCACGTCTTTCACTTTAGAAATAATTTCTATAGCAAACTAGCTGCTAAAGAGTAGATTGGCGACAATCCTATCGCCTTGCCGCTAGGGTTGGGATAATATTTTAATGAATTTGGATGTTTAAGGGGGGCCAGATGCTTGAAGAGACAGCGAGAAGTCTCGCGTCCATATTTCTTTTCAAGGATTTGCCTGCTGATGCCCTGAAACGCATTGAAGCACGCTGTCGCTGGCGTGACTTCAAGCCACAAGAACAAATGATTGATTTCCAGGATGACACACAGGATGTGTTTTTCATCACCAGCGGCGTTGCCCGTGTCGTGAATTATTCTGTTTCTGGACGAGAAATCGCTTTTGATGATTTAAAGCCGGGATCGATCTTTGGCGAACTTGCCGCGATTGACGGTGAACCGCGCTCTGCCACCGTCGTTGCCATCACCGATACAACGGTTGCCACAATGCATCCCCAGATTTTTCGCTCTGTAATGGAAGAACACCCAACCGTTGCACTGTGCCTGATGCGGCGGCTGACCCAAATGGTGCGGGTGTCTGTTGAACGCATCATGGACCTCAGCACGCTGGGGGCCAACAACCGAATCTATGCCGAACTGCTGCGACTGGCCAAACCCACGCTACAGCCAGACGGAACAGGGCGAATCGAACCCATCCCCATTCATTCAGAAATGGCCAGCCGGGTGTCCACCACCCGCGAAACCGTGGCCCGCGTGCTCAGCGACCTGTCCCGGAAAGGCTTGGTGAAACGAACAGGCTCCGTCCTGGTTCTGACCGATACCGACCGCCTGCGCGATATGGTCGAACAATTCCGCGGCGATTAACGGCCCATTTTTGCGCCAATCCAGGCCCCCTGCCCTGGAATCACCCCGAACCTGCCTGAATTTGTGACCCCTATCACTGCATGCTCTCCTGAATTGGCGTATCTATACGTCGAAATCGATGGAGGATTGGAGCATGGTAACGCTGAAAACCTTGATTTTAGGGGTGCCGATCAGCCTGTTGGCGATGCTTTTGTCTGAGATGGTAAATGGTCGCACCCTCTTTTTTGGATAAAATGCATTTTTGCTGTCTTTTCAGGGCTGCAAATGATTGACCATTCCGAAACACTTGCCTATGTTCCGCCCCGGTTCGAGGGAATACCCCGTTGGTTTGCAAAAACACAGGGTCCCATCCCTCTCCGGGCACTTAGCTCAGTTGGTAGAGCACACGATTTTTAATCGTTAGGTCATAGGTTCGAATCCTATAGTGCCCACCATTTTTCCCAATAAAATCAGATACTTAAACTGACCCTAGAAAGCCGGTTTCTTTCGCTTTTTACGCGGGGGACAACATGGGGGGCAACATTCAGGCACAAAAAAGGCGCGGCCCCTTTTCGGAGACCGCACCAACCACACCAGAAAGCCTTCGACCAAAAGACCACCTGGACTTCTAATTTTAGATTAGAATCCCGCTTTTTGTTATAGAATTACAGGGGCGTTACCGATTTCTCCCATAACAACTTTAATGTAAGATCATATGGTCTTGTAAATCATATCATATGAACTTATTATAAATTGGTAGCAAAAGGGAGCTCGCTATGGAAAGCCTCACTTTAGAACGCACCAAACCAGACAGAAAAGGAATCGCTCTTAAAGCCTATGCGCGGATTGCTGATTCCTGGAAGTTGACTTTGCGGGAGGCGGCGCTGCTGGCAGACATGTCGGAGTCAACTTGGAAGCGGGCTAAAAAACCCGGTTTCGTGGGCGACCTTACGCAAGATCAGACGTTGCGCCTCAGCGCGCTTATTGGCCTCTACAAGTCACTCGAACTCTATTTCAATGAGCCCGTTTCCCGAGAGTGGATAAAGATTCCCAATCAGGGCCCGGAATTCGACGGTAGGCGGCCCATAGACGCGATGATTGCGGGCGGGTTACCAATAATTCTGCGCGTGCGAGGATATCTGGACGCGTTACGGGGCGGGGTATGAGGATCACTTCGATTCATGATCGCGCCCTGGTTCGACTGATTTCCGAAACACACCACAAGCCTCCGGTCCTGCGAGGGTTGGTCGACACTGACGAGGAAGCGATTGTCCTTGCGGAAATCGAGGGCGAGACCAGCGCGCGCCTGATTGCAGAACGCTACGGCAGCCCTGCTCTCGACCGTCGCGAACTCGCCTTCGCGCGCCGATCGCGTGATCTGCAGCTTTACGGTCAAAGTCATATCAACGCGGCGTTTACCTACACCCGACCTTCGGGCAATCGGTTTAATGGCGGTGAGCGGGGCGCGTGGTATTGCGCCTGGGAAATGCTAACATCCGCACATGAAGTCGGATTCCACCGAACCCGAGAACTGGGCTTCATCAACCGCTATGAAGACGAAGCGCGCTATGTGGAATTGCTGGCGGATTTCATCGGCGATTACCCGGACATACAGGGTGACGAGCATCCCGCCCTTAATCATGATCCTGAAGTAGGTTATCCGGCAGGCCAACAGTTAGCCACTGAACTGCGGAGAGAAGGACACCGTGGGTTGATCTATCCTTCGGTTCGCCATGAAGGAGGCCGATGCTTCGTCGCCTTCGATCCTGGCATCATCCAGAATGTCCGACCCGGTGCGAGTTGGAAGCTGATCTGGAATGGCACGCCTGAATTTACGATCGAAGGTTTATAGGGAGCTGACATGCGGCGTGTGAGTCAAATTAAACGCACCAGATCCTAGCTCCCCTCACCCGAACTTCACTTTCAGCCGGTCTAGGACTCGGGGGCTGACGAAGTCTTCGACATCGCCGCCCAGTTCATGGATCTCTTTGACAAAGCGGCTGGAGATGAATTGGTGGCGTTCTGAGGCCATCAGGAAGACGGTTTCGACATGCCGGTTCAGGCGGGCATTCATGCCGGTCATCTGGAATTCATATTCGAAATCAGATACAGCACGTAACCCCCGCACGATCAGCTCTGCCCCGACATTGACCGCATGATGCATCAGCAGGCCTTCAAATGGGGCAACTTCGATGCGGGTTTGCAGGTCCTCCGGCAGGCTCTGGACCTCTTCACGCACCATCTGGGTGCGCTCTTCCAGGCTGAACAAGGGCCCTTTCCCCGCATTGATCGCCACGGAGACGATCAGCTTATCGACCATATGTGTGGCCGCACGGCGGATAATATCCAAATGCCCATTGGTTATGGTATCAAAAGTACCCGGATAAATCCCAATGCGTTCAACAGTGCCCATAATACCGGACCCTCCCCGGAAGTCGTTAAGCCAAATCAGTCTTCTCGTTGCGGCGTCTTATAGACTGCTTTCATCCGGATCGGAAGAGGTAGGTTCATCACCCTCTTCGATTGGGCTATCGCCATCCGCCTCTGGCATGTCTTGCTGAACTGGCGGGGCTGCCCCTTCTTCCCCTTCCAAAGGCGGCTCGTCGCCCCCTTCTTCATCGCGCAGGCGGGCAACGGACACAACCTTTTGCGTATCACCGACATCAAACACGATGACACCCTTGCCGCCCCGTCGGCGGGCAGAAATGCCGTTGCCATGGATGCGGATGATCTGACCGGCGTCGCTGACCATCATCAATTCATCCAGCGATGTGTCGAACAGGAAGCAGGCCGCCACATTTGCGCCCCGCAGGTCCATATTGTTGATCCCCTGGCCGCCGCGATTGGTGACGCGATAGTCATAGGTCGAGGCCAATTGGCCCATGCCCTGATCTGATACGGTCAGCACAAATTCTTCCCGTTCCGCCATATCGGCGAAATGCGGTTGCTGTAACATCGCGGCGCGCTCTTCATCCCGCTTGCGGTCTTCTTCCTGGGAATATTCGCCATATTGCAGGCGTTTGGCCGCGGCCTGGGCACGCAGATAATCATCGCGTTGTTCCGGCGTATCATCGCTGTGGCGCAGAATGGACATCCCGATCACCGAATCACCCTCGGCCAATCGAATGCCGCGCACCCCGGTGGAAGATCGACCGGCAAAGACTCGCACGGCCTCAACCTGGCACCGCAGGCTCTTGCCCAGCTTCGTGGACAGCATGATGTCCTGATCGTCGGAACAGACACTGACGGAAATCAGACGGTCCCCCTCATCCAGTTTCATGGCAATCTTGCCATTGGCCTTCACATTGGTAAAGTCTGACAGCTTGTTGCGGCGAATATTGCCGGAAACAGTGGCAAAGACGGCATCCAGATTGGCCCAGCTTTCCTCTTCCTCCGGCAAGGGCATCACGGTTGTGATCCATTCATCCTTTTCCAGGGGAAGCACATTGACCAGCGCCTTGCCCCGGGATTGTGGCGACCCGGCCGGCAGGCGATAGACCTTCATCTTATAGACCATGCCCCGTGACGAGAAGAACAGGACCGGCGTATGGGTCGAGGTTACAAAGACGCTGGAAACAACATCCTCGTCCTTCATCACCATGCCGGTGCGTCCCTTACCGCCGCGCCGTTGCGCACGATACGTCGTCAAAGGCGTGCGCTTGATATAGCCGCCATGGGTGACGGTCATCACCATGTCTTCGCGCTGGATCAGGTCTTCGATATCATGTTCGAATTCATTTTCCAGGATGATCGTGCGGCGCGGATCGGCAAACCGATCGCGAATATCAATCAATTCATCCGACAGGACCTGCATGCGGCGGGGCCGCGACGCCAGAATTTCCAGATAATCGGTGATACGCAGTTGAATTTCCTGCGCTTCCTGCTCCAGCTTCTCCCGCTCCATACCGGTCAGGCGTTGCAGGCGCAGGTCCAGAATCGCGCGTGCCTGACGCTCACTCAGCCAGGCGCTTTCGCCCTCAATCTTCCCATCTGGGTCATCGATCAATTTCAGATACGGCAGAATTTCCCCGGCGGGCCAGGGTTGCGCCATCAGATTCTCACGGGCCGTCTGAGGGTCCGGTGCACGACGGATCAACTCGATCACTTCATCAATGCTCATGATCGCGATCATCAGACCGGCCAGAATATGCGCCCGGTCCCGCGCCTTACTCAGCTCATAGGCTGTGCGGCGCTTGATCACATCTTCACGGAAATAGATGAAGGCCCCGATAATGTCCTTCAGATTCAGGGTTTTAGGCTGACCGTCATGGATCGCCAGCATGTTCATGCCGAAACTGGTCTGCAAGGGCGTATGCTTGAACAATTGCGCTTTGACGACT
This sequence comes from Rhodospirillaceae bacterium, assembly GCA_002709955.1. Taxonomy (GTDB): domain Bacteria; phylum Pseudomonadota; class Alphaproteobacteria; order UBA8366; family Aestuariispiraceae; genus Pacificispira. The sequence goes on along the minus strand of PAQY01000002.1, from coordinate 554,741 downwards.
TCCGGCTCAACGCCGCGTTTCAATTCGATCACAACGCGCACACCGTCACGATCTGATTCGTCGCGCAGGTCGCTGATGCCCTCAACCATCTTCTCACGTACAACTTCAGCAATGCGCTCTATCATACGGGATTTATTGACTTGATACGGTATCTCGGTGACGACAAGTGCTTCCTTGTCTTTCGAAACAGTCTCCGTCGTGACCTTGGATCGAATCATAACAGATCCGCGTCCGGTATTATAAGCCGCGCGAATGCCAGACCGTCCCAAAATCTCTCCCCCTGTTGGGAAGTCGGGGCCAGGGATAATCTCGTTCAATTCGTCAATGGTGATGTCTGGATTATCGACATAGGCGACGCAGGCATTCAGCACTTCCCCCAGGTTATGGGGGGGGATATTGGTCGCCATCCCAACGGCAATCCCGCCCCCGCCATTGACCAGAATGGCTGGAAAACGGGCGGGTAGAACGCGGGGTTCAGACTCTGATTCGTCATAGTTGGGCTGAAAATCGACAGTATCCTTGTCGATATCGTCCAGCATGACCTCTGCGGCCTTGGACAGGCGGGCCTCCGTATAGCGCATGGCAGCCGCAGCATCGCCATCCATGGAGCCAAAATTGCCCTGTCCGTCAATCAGGGGCACGCGCAGAGAGAAGCTTTGCGCCATACGCACCATGGCGTCATAGATCGCGCTGTCGCCATGGGGGTGATACTTACCCATGACATCCCCGACGATACGCGCAGACTTACGATACGCCTTCGTCGAATCGTAACCATTTTCCTTCATGGTGTACAAAATGCGACGATGCACCGGTTTCAGCCCGTCGCGGACATCCGGCAGCGCGCGGCTGACGATCACGCTCATCGCGTAATCCAGGTAGCTGCGGCGCATTTCGTCCTCAATCAGGACCGATGAAATATCGAAATTCGAAGGGGCGTTGCTCTCGTCAGACAAGGGTCAAATCGTCGCTTTTTACTGAAGGGATAAAAGGGCACGGAAACAGTCATAAGGGTGTTTCAATGACCAGACCGCGAGAGTCGCGATCTGTCATATATTTAGCATATTGGTGACCGGGTGAACAACCAAATAAGGGAAAATTGCATGATTTAGCCCCCTTCTCTGATGATGTCTTTTGTTTCCTTATTACCCATAAGCAGATTACAGTGTGGATATGCAATCATCCAGCAAGCCAACCATTGTTTTGATCACGCACGAGCGCCCCAAATCGCCCGATACGGCGTCTGATCATCTGGGGGCCCTTGGCTATCACCTGGAATGGGTCTGTCCGGCAAAGGGGGATTCCCTGCCCGCTATAGAGAAGCATCACGTTGGTGCCATCGTCTATGGGGGTCAGTATGCTGCAACCGAAACGCGGCGTTATCCCTTTATGGCGCAAGAGGTTGACTGGGTTTCCCAATATCTGGCGACGGGACGCCCGTTTCTGGGCATATGTTCCGGCGCGCAAGTCATGGCCGTTGCTTTGGGGGCAGAATTACATCCCAGCCCCGATGGTCTTTCTGAAATCGGTTATTATACCTTGGACCCGACCCCAGACGGCCTGTCGGTGTTTCCCAAACGCATGATGGTCGCGCATTGGCATTTTCTAGGCTTCACCTTGCCGGATTCCGTAACGCTGTTGGCGACATCGGGATATTTTCCCAATCAGGCCATACGATATGCCGAAAATGCCTTTGGCTTTCAATTCCATCCGGAACTCAGCATGGAACAGCATGAGCAATGGCTGGAACACAATATCGACATGACGACGATTCCGGGTGCTCAGGATGTGTTCACACAACGCCAATTGGCCGATGTCTATCACACACCCATGAAGGAATGGTTCATTGGCTTTCTGGAAAAATGGATTAAGGGGGCCGTTCCCTTTTAATCTATTCCAGCCTTATGATCTTGGCCGCCTAGCTTTGTGTTTCTGAAGGACCAGGTCAAAACGAACACTGTCAGGAGGAAGGTACGATGTCATTTTTTGACGCCGCCATGCTGCAACCACTATGGGTTAAAATCTGGCTGTTGTGGCTGATGCCTGTGCTGGTCCTGGCCCCCCTGATCCTGCTGGTATCACGAAGCACGCGCCGCGCCGGGCTATTTACGATTATCGCTCATATTCCGGTCTTTATCATCGTCCCGGAAATGTATGAGCATATGGGATATGTGCGCCTGTTGGGCCTGCCCCACCTGATATTCTGGATACCCCTGGTGATCTATCTGATCCTGCGGGTCTGTCGCGGAACGCCGATTGAAACACCGTATCGCCAGGTCTTGTATGTCCTGATCGGAACCTTGCTGATCAGTCTGGCTTTCGACGCACAGGATGTCGTTCGGTATCTGTTGGGAGAAACCGATCCGCTGACCTGACAGGGCGTACTAGTCGACTCTAGAACGGGATTTCGTCGTCCAGATCGGCGCTATAGTCGCGTCCGCTGCCACCACTGCCGCCCCCACTGGGGCCACCGCGATCATCGTAACCGCCATCATATCCGCCACCGGAACCACCGCGCGAACCGCCCCCGCTGCTGCCGCCGCCATAACCGCCGCCACCACTGCCATCGCGGCTGTCCAGCATGGTCATGTTACCATTGAACCCACGCACCACGACTTCTGTCGTATAGTTGGTCTTGCCGTCTTTTTCCCATTTGCGGGTCTGCAACTGGCCTTCGATCAGAACCTTGGAGCCTTTTTTCAAATAGCGCTCTGCAACTTCAGCAACCTTGCCGAAAATCACGACACGATGCCATTCCGTGCGTTCCTGACGCTGTCCGGACTGGTCCTTCCAGTTTTCAGACGTCGCGATGGACAGGTTGGCGACCTTATCGCCATTCTGCATTGAGCGCACATCGGGATCCTGGCCCAGATTTCCGACTAAAATGACTTTGTTTAAGCTGCCGGACATAAAAGCCCCCTTCAAATGTATCTATAACTGGAAATGGTGAGCCCTTGGCTCTGGTTTGACGGCCCATAGTCTATGACAGTGCGTCGCGCCTTTAAAGCACAACGGCGCATAGGGATCGAAATTTATGACAATTCGCGATCAACAACCTCGGCCAGGGCATACACCACCGCCTGGGAAATTTCATCGCCGCTGCCTTTTATCGATTGATTATAGACCACCAACAAGGCTTTGAGATGCTGATCAACAAGCGCGGGTTTGACCGCTTTTCCCTTCGGGCGTTCGCGCACATAGCGACAGAAATGTCGACCAATTTCAGTGATCAGCGGGAACCCAAAGGTCGCGCCCTGCCCGCGCATGTTATGGACCAGTCGAAATAATTGATCCAGTGTCGCCTCAGAATTGTCTTCACGATATTTTGTGGCCAACCGCTTCATCTGTTCGATATCTTCAGCCAGCTTGTCGACGTAATCGCTCGTCATTTGTTTGACGATGGTTTCTGCGGCCTCAAATGCCTTTTCCGGTTCAATGCCACCAGTCCGAGGCACTTTCTTCGCCAGGTCATTTGGGCGCTCTACGACCTCATGCCACGATTTGGAGGCATTTGCCGGTATCTCTGGAAGCTTTTCCCTACCCATTTGACCAAACTCTCCTCAAACCCGTAACGGCGGTTAGATCTCAAGCGCATCTTCCTGGGCGGCGCGACGGTCCGCCCCTTCAAAACTGGGCAAATTCAAACGCCGACGACAGGGCCCAAAAAACGACGTGGTTCTGACAAAGGGGCGCGGATTCTCAATGATATTCACGATCCGTGCGTGAAGGGATCGCGCCGCCAGCGGTTTGGCCAGAAATTCCGTTATCCCAATATCACGGGCATTCATTACCTTCGCTTTTTCAGTATACCCCGTCAGCATCACCACAGGAATGTATCGCCCAGGGCTTTCCGGATCCAGTCGAATTCGGCGAACAAAGGTTGCGCCGTCTTCGGGTTCCATTTCCCAATCCGTTATGACCAGATCGAAATCCTCTGTCTGCAACATATCCCACGCGCTGATGCCATCGATAGCGACGCGCACATATCCAATGCCCAGCGCGTCCAGCATCCGCTCTAAGATGCCACGCATGAACTTGCAGTCATCAACGACAAGCACGCGCAGATTTCTGAAATCATAGTTTTTAGACATTTTCTAAGACCGATTGATTTCCACGCCCCGATACTTCCATCCAAGTGGAATATTCTTTTAACCGTAATCAGTGCCCCCTTTCCGCCTACAGGAAGGAGGTGACTTTAACAACCCTCACATTCGTATTCACACATATCGATTCGCCGCGCAGTATCATAGAATATCAACAAAACCGTCAATCTGTGTTACGCATTGCCCGCGAAGTCGATTATAGTTAACAAAAGCATGCGACGCTAATTTTGTGATATATTTCTGCATAATGAAACTGGGGGATATTTATTGTCCGAATCATCACGTGTTCTGAACCGGCGAACCTTTTTCAAAGGTGATGTCATTTTTAATGAAGGCGACTATGGCAGCCAGGCCTATGTCCTGCAAAGTGGTCGTGTGCGGATAACGAAATCCCTGCCTGGCGGGGGCCGTGGCACATTGGGCTTTGTCGAGGCCAGCGGCATTTTCGGTGAAATGGCGCTGATCGACCAGTCCAAACGCATGGCATCTGCAATCGCCGAAGAATCCTGTGTCTGTATCGTCATCACCGAAGATTTGCTGAACAAGAAGCTGGGCAATGCGGACCCTGGACTGAAAATGCTGATCCTGATGTTGATCCGTTTGCTGCGTCAGGCCGCCAGTAAAACACCGCTGCCTGCGGATGATGTCGAAGCCTTGGCGCGGGCTGCGAATAAGGCCGACCATTTGGCCGCCGTGCAGGCTGAAAAGGGGAATCACTAAATGAGTGGAAACCTGGTTCAGCGCCAAGAATTTGCCGCAGGTGATATGCTGTATCACGAAGGGGATGATGCAACGGCCATGTATATGATTCAGGCCGGTTCCATTGAGATCTTAAAACGCAGCACTGATGGCTTTATCGATGTCACGGAAATGCGCGGCCCTGGCCAGGTCCTGGGGGAGCTCGCCCTGTTGACCAGTCGCCCCAGAACCGAGGGCGCACGTGCAAAAACCGCCAGCACGGTGATTGCCGTCCAGCGCACAAGGCTGAATGAAAAACTGAAAGAATCCGATCCCTTTGTGAAGGCACTGTTCCAACTTCTGGCGCAGAATCTCTTATCCGTGATGGATCAGAAGCATAAATTTGAAAAAATGGCCTCTTTGGAGGATTTAACCCACAATGACGAAGACGCATCGGACGAGACGGCAAAAAAATAGCGTCAGAGTGCCTTCTGAGTAACCCGCGCGTTAGAGCGATGATGCAAACGGCCCATATTGCCCAATGACAGAAAATGCGCCAGTGCCAGGGCACTCCATCCTGTGCGGAACCATTTCAGGGCCGTCTCATCATCCAGCTTGCGCAGGCGTTCCTCATCAATGACACGAAAGCCGGAGAATATAATCTTTTGGCCGCTGGCCAATGTGATCTCCATCCGGCGTTCCACCAACAGGTTATTGGCCATACAGGCATTCACAAACTGACGGGTTCGCGCCTGTTCTTTGGAGTATGATGCCGCAAAGGTCGCCATTTTCGCCAGCATCGCTGTTGGCTTGCCATTGGCAAAAATCGGGGTGCCTTCGGTTTTCGACACAAGCGGGGATTCAACATCCAGACACAGGCCGACACCATCTTTTCCGTGCTTCGTATCCTGCATCAACACAAACGGTGCGCGCCGCAAAATGGCGGGAACATAACAACCTTCCTTCCAGCGCCCGTTCGCCTCGACAAACAGATTTTCATCGGATCGCAAGCCCAGAAGGGCGACCGGATGAATATCTTTTTCACCAGCGAAAATAATCGGGTAATGCCGTGCCGTTGGCATGAACTCCACAGCGCTGAGCGGGATGGTGTGCAGCTTGCTGGCAAAGCTGAAATCCCGACCATCCTTTACCCTGAAGTCAGCGTGTCGTTTCAGGTCCAGGGGTTCCGCGCGTCGCAGCAATTGCCGCAGGGTTTCCCCCACCTGATCTGACAATCCGGTTGCAGCAGGACTGGCTACCGGTTTTACAGGCGGCTTCTTTGACGCAGATTTCTTTCGGCTTGCCGCCGGGGTTTTGCCCATCATTACACCTTCCAATTCTTGGGCCGAAGCGATACTTTATCGGCTGATTAACATCAATCAAGCAAACCAAAAAAATCCCCCCGCATGAAAGGATAGTTTTATGACAGGCCGCGCCCGCCGGATCGTCGCCCAGATCGCCCCCCAGATCGCCCCTCTGGCCGCCTGTATTATCGCTGGGGCGACAATGCTATCCAGCACCGCCTTTGCCCATGAAGGGTCCGGGATGGCCGGTGGTTTTGTCAGCGGCCTGACCCATCCCCTGTTCGGTCTGGATCATGTGGTCGCTATGGTCGCCGTTGGATTATGGGGGGCCTTTCTGGGGCGTCCTGCCCTTTATCTTTTGCCGATAATTTTTCCGGTTGTGATGGCATTTGGGGGCGCGCTGGGCGTATTGGGCTTTCCCCTGCCCGGCGTGGAAATCGGGATTGCGGGATCTGCCATCGTGCTGGGTCTGTTGGTGGCCCTGGCGGCACGGCCCCCCATCTGGATCGCGTCCTGTCTGGTTGGCGCATTCGCCATATTCCATGGCTATGCCCATGGTGCGGAACTGCCCCATGCCGCGAATGCGATCACCTATTCAATCGGATTTGTGCTCTCAACGGGCATGCTGCACCTGATTGGTATCGCCTTTGGCATGCTGGTTAAAATGCCATCGGGCCGCGTCGCGGTGCGCGGTCTTGGCGTTGCGATATCCCTGGTTGGCGTCGCCTTTATGACCGGCATCGCGTGACGCATCCGCGTCTCCTTCTCCCCCTGCTGATCCTGGTGGGGGGAGGACTGGGCCTTGCAACACCGGCAGATGCCCATACCAGCATTTCCGGTGTTGGCCTTTTCCCGAATGGATTGCTGCATCCGGTCGCCGTTCCCCAACACCTGTTGCTGCTGATCGGGATCGGTTTATGGATGGGCCGCCGCCAAGAGCGCCAAATCCCGCCCTTATTGGCCGTCTTGAATGCCGGTTTAGTCGTCGGATATGCAGCCACCCTCTGGATAGACCCGACCCAGATCACCAGCCTGGCACTGGCCGCCCTGACCCTGATTGTTGGTGCCCTTTTGGCTGTGAACAGGTCTGTGCCAACCGTCTTAAATATCAGTGTTTTTGCGCTGGCCGGATTATGCGTTGGCCTGGATTCAAAGCCAGAAGCCCTAAAGGCAAACGAAATTTTGTTGTTGGGCTTTGGGATATGGATCGGGGTGAATATTCTCGCCCTGAATGTTATGGCACTCAGCGCGAAGCTTCAGCATCCCATTGCGGTGATTGGCATTCGGATCGCAGGCAGTTGGCTGATTGCCATGTCGCTGATCCTGCTGGCCTTCGAGCTTCGGTGATGGAAACCTTGAGGAATACCCGATCGCCTGCGAGACGTCAGGACTCGGTCGAAAAATTCTGAATTTTGCCAGCCCCCAATGTCACCACGCGGTCCATACGTTGCGCCAGGGCGATATTATGGGTTGCGATCAGGGCGCTCATCCCGCGCTCCCGCACCAGTTTTACCAATAGATCAAACACGATCTCAGACGTTTTGGGGTCCAGATTGCCGGTCGGTTCATCTGCCAGCAAGATGGCCGGCGAATTCGCCAGGGCCCGCGCAACGGCAACCCGCTGTTGCTCCCCCCCCGACAGCTTGGCTGGCCGATGGGTGGCGCGCGACGTCAAACCAACACTTTCCAGCAAATCTGCCGCATGGTCGCGGGCTACGCGACGAGATTCCCCCGCCACCATTTGCGGCAGGACCACATTTTCCAGGGCGGAAAATTCTGGCAGCAGGTGATGAAACTGGTACACAAACCCAATGGTCTTGCGCCGGATCGCCGTGCGTTCCAAATCCCCCAGCGTGCCACAGGCCCGTCCATTGATCAGAACATCGCCCTTGTCAGGCAATTCCAACAGGCCCGCCATATGCAACAGGGTTGATTTCCCGGTCCCGCTGGGCGCAACCAACCCAACCAATTCCCCCTTGCTGACATGCAAAGAGGCACCATCCAGCACGGTCAACGGCCCGGCAGCCGTCTTATAGGTCCGCTCTACCGCATCCATGCGCAATACGGTCGTGTCGTCACTCATAGCGCAGCACCTCTACAGGATCCAATCGCGCCGCGCGCCAGGCTGGATAAATGGAGGCCAACAGACTGATCACCAAAGCAAAAGTCACGGTAAGGATCACTTCCGTCGGATCAATTTTAGCCGGTAATTGAGACAGAAAGTATATTTCCGCATCGAATAGCTTGGCACCCGACAGGCTTTGAATCGCCTGGCGGATGCTTTCAATATTCAGTGCAAAGGAAATGCCCAGCGTCGCCCCCAATACGGTACCAATGACGCCAACCGAACTGCCGGTCATAAAGAATATCCGCAGGATCGATCCCCGCGTCGCCCCCATGGTGCGCAATACAGCGATGCCCCGGGATTTATCCTGAACCAGCATGATCTGGGACGATATGACATTAAAGGCCGCCACCACAACGATCAGCGACAGGATCAGCGCCATAACATTACGTTCGACCTGTAGCGCATTGAAAAAGCTGGAATTAACCCGCTGCCAATCTGTGGCCGTATAACCGGGGGGAAGACTGTTCCGCAGGTCAAAGGCCGCTGCCTTGGCCGCATCCGGGTCTTTCAGCATGACCTCAATCGATCCAACGGCATCCCCTGTCCGAAAGAAGGCCTGCGCTGTCTTTAACGGCATATAGACATAGGTATTGTCATATTCATACATGCCGACTTCAAAAATACCGACGATGGGAAAGGCCTTCATGCGCGGCACGGTGCCAAAGGCCGTGGCGGTTCCGTTGGGGGAAATCAGGGTGAGCGTCTCCCCCAGGGTCAGCCCCAGACGACTGGCCATTCGGACCCCGATCAGGATGCCATCCTGCCTTGTGAAATTATCCATGCTGCCAGCGATCAGGGAGTCCCGCAGAATTGGGCGCGCCTCAAAATCTGCTGCGCGAACACCCCGAACCAACGCGCCCGCTGCGCCATTCTTGGCACTTGCCATGACCTGACCTTCGATCATCGGGGTTGCAGCCAGCACGTCCGGTCGGGCCAGTAATTGGTCGGTGATGTCCTGATAGGCCTCAATCCGTCTTTCAACAGACCCGACGGTGACATGGCCATTCAGCCCGATAATGCGCCCCAGCAATTCAGCCCGGAACCCATTCATCACCGACATGACGATGATCAGGGTCGCCACGCCCAGCATGATTCCCAATAGAGAGAACCAGGCAACGACAGAGATGAACCCTTCCTGTCGCTTGGCCCGCAGATAGCGAAAGGCAACCAACCGCTCAACAGCTGTAAACATCGTCAAAACGCCCTTTCACAGCCGTTTGAAGCCTTACCCAACGGGCTTTGACCCGGAAAGTTTAGCGACCGCAGCCTCCGGTGAGAGCTCTTCTTTCTCCCCGGTTTTTCTGGATTTAAGTTCAACGATGCCATTTGCAACGCCTTTTGGTCCGATCACCACCTGCCAGGGCAGGCCGATCAGATCCATATCGGCAAATTTCACACCAGCGCGCGTATCACGGTCGTCATACAGAACGTCCACCCCTGCCGCCTGAATCTTGGCATAGAAGTCTTCGCAAGCAGCATCACAGGCCGCATCGCCAACGCGCAGATTAATCAGGCCCACTTTGAACGGTGCAACTTCTTCCGGCCAGATAATGCCGTTATCGTCGTGACAAGCCTCAATGATCGCACCCAACAGGCGTGAAACACCGACGCCATAAGAACCGCTCTGGACGGTCGCAAAGCCGCCATCCGCCGTCTGAACCTTGGCATTCATGGGGTCAGAATATTTGTCGCCGAAGAAGAAAATATGGCCGACCTCGATTCCCCGCGCCGTCATTTGACGATCTGCCGGGACTTCGGCCTGATATTTTGCCTCATCATGCATCTCGTCGGTCGCCGCATAGAATGACGTCACCTTGCCGATGACCTCGCTCATCTGGTCGGCATTGCGGTGATCGATATCCATATTCAGCAGGTCCAGCTTCAACAGATCGGTATCGCACCAGACCTGACTTTCGCCGGTTTCAGCCAAAATGATAAATTCGTGGCTCATATCACCACCAATGGGACCCGTATCGGCCGCCATCGGTATGGCCTTCAACCCCATCCGGGCATACAGGCGCAGATAGGCGACGAATTGCTTGTTATAGGAGATACGACCCGCTTCCGGGGAAATATCAAAGGAATAGGCATCCTTCATCAAGAATTCCCGACCGCGCATCACGCCAAAGCGCGGGCGGACCTCATCGCGGAATTTCCACTGAATGTGATACATCATTCGGGGCAGGTCTTTATAGCTCTTGATATGTTCCGCCACGATATCGGTGATCATTTCCTCATTCGTGGGGCCATACAGCATTTCCCGCTCGTGCCGGTCGGTGATGCGCAGCATTTCCTTGCCGTAATCCTCATACCGACCGGATTTGCGCCAAAGGTCTGCGGATTGGATCGTCGGCATCAGGACTTCATGACAGCCAATACGGTCCATTTCATCACGGACAATCTGTTCAATCTTGCGCAGCACCCGATACCCTGTCGGCAGCCAGGAATAGATACCGGCTGATTCCTGCCGGATCATGCCCGCACGCAACATCAGACGGTGGGAGACGATTTCCGCCTCGCTGGGGGTTTCCCGCAGGGTGGGCATGAAATACTCACTCAAGCGGACGGCAGGGGATAAGCGCATCAGAATTCTACCCTTAAGGCTAAGGTTGTTAAGTGCGCGCAATCTAAGGCCTAGCGCCATGAAGGTAAAGCCGCAGTCGGTGAATGCGTTATCGCTGAACGGCCCGCTGGCACAGGGCGATGATTTCCGCCTCAGTATCGGTTGTCAGGGCTTTGTCATTTAGGGTCAACTTGCCGGATGCAAGATTATATCGAACTGTCCCCAGACTGGTTGAGGAATTTGCAAACAGGCTTTGCAAAGCCGGATTTCCCGCAAAAACCATAGGATTCAGCGCCAATTCGAAGGCGATCTCTTCCGGCAGGATATCCTGTGCCGTTAAGGTCCCCGGCAGGTTTGCCCCAGCAACGGCATTGCCCCGTATATCCAGCCCCGGAACATAATCCGCACTGGGCACTACGGCGCGGCGCATGACCGTCTGGCATTCCTTTTTAGACATGCGCAATAGAAATTCAGGTTTTGCAGGGGGATAGGGCAGATTATCCTGTCCCTGCTCCGATATCATTTCAGGCCCTGCGCCTGTGGCATTGGCAAACGGATGGTCCGGCACTGTCTGTGCCGCAGCAGACATGCCAGACAATACGAGGATCAGGGCGGTCAAGAATACTGTCTTCATGCCCACACTCTCGCAATATCCAGGCCGGAATGGAAGGATGACAGATTGAAACAGCGCCATACTGCGTTACGTTATGGTAACAGACGATCCAAAAGGTTTAGTTTATGACGCTACGCATTCGATCCCTTGCCTTCTCTGTGATGCTGACCTGCCTGGTGCCCAGCATCGGCAGTGCGCAGATGCAAAACGACAGTCTGGGCGGCGACACGCCGCAAAGAATGACGGAATTGCTGCAAGGCTGTCTGGGGGCTGGCAACACGCCCAGTCAACGACGCGATATATGCACAACATTGCTGGACAGTGAAATCCTGTCCACTGAGGGGCGCGCAACGGCCCTGGCCTATCGTGCGGCGGCCCTTCTGGACCTCTTTGATTATACTGCGGCGCTTAGAGACTTTACCGACGCGCTTGATCTGGCACCCAATAATATTGGCTTTCTGGATGGGCGCGCCCGCACCTTTGATGATATGGGCGAACATCAGAAGGCAATACAGGACTATGACCTGGCCCTACAAATCGCGCCAAAGGTGGCGGCGCTTTATGCCGGGCGCGCATCCAGCCATGCCCAGATGGGCAATTTCGACGCTGCCCTGCGCGACCTGGATCAAGCGCAAAAGATTGACCCGCTAGATATTAACACATTGGTGACACTGGGTAATTTGAACGTTGAGCTGAAACAGTTCGATACCGCGCAAGCCGCCTATACCAAAGCCATAGAGATCGAACCAAACCGTCATCGTCTGTATACGCGGCGCGGTCTGGCCTATCTTTTCGGGGGTAATCCGACAGAGGCGATCACAGATTTCAGTTTCGCCATTGATCATGGTGAAGCCACCCCAGATGCCTATATGTTCCGGGGAATGGCCAATCAGCGGACCGATAATATCGATGCCGCGCTGGCAGATTATACCCAGGCGATCAACCTCGATCCAACCCGCGCTGTCGCCTGGCATCGTCGCGGCATGATCTATATGGATCGCAAAGACTATCAGCAGGCTTATGAGAACCTGAATGTTGCGGTCCAGATCCAGCCGATATCAGACTATTACAATTCCATCGCATGGTTGCTGGTCGCAGCGGAAGACAAATCCTTTCGGGACCCGAAGGCAGCATTGGACTATGTCGAAAAATCACTGAACCTGGATGAAAATGCCGACAATGCCGATACGGCAGCAGCGGTGCATACCCTGTTGGGCGATCAGGGTCAGGCGATGAAATTCTATCGCCTGTCCATGGAATTAGGCGGTGCCGATCGCGTTCAGATGTATCAGGAATACCTCCAGAAGCGCGGATACTATCAGGGCCCAATCGATGGGCAAATCGATGAAAAGATTGAGGCCGCCATTCAGGCCTTCTCTGAAGAGGCATTGGTTCTTCTGGTGGATTAAAAATCCAGCAACAGGTAATCGCGAATGGACGTCCAAACCTCTTTGTTTGGTGCACTTAACAAGCCGTGGACCCGTTCGCCAGCCTGATAGGGGGCATCGTCAATGCGCGCGACATGGCCGCCTGCCTCTCGGATCAACAAGGTTCCTGGCGCATGATCCCAGGGCCATAACCGTCGGTAGAAGCTGAAATGGCGCGACCCCAGTGTCTGGGCCAAGAAATCATGACCAGCACAGGATAAGGATACCAATTCACCAAACCGCGCCCGCGCCGCATTGCGCAACGCGCTGCGCTTGGGTTCTTCAAAATACCATGTGTTGATCAGACCGACTTTGGCTGAATCTGCTGGCGGGTCTGGTATTATCAACCGTGTTCCGTCCAGCCAGGCCCCCTCACCCTCTGCAGCAAAGGCGGTGCGATTGGGAATGGGGTCATGAATCCAGCCCATAACCGGGCGGTTATTCTCCACCAGGGCCACCATCATGCAGAAGGTTTCACTCGCCTTGGTGAAGTTCTTTGTCCCATCAATCGGGTCAATCAGCCAGACAGGGCCTTGCGTCTCAAACCGATCCAGAATGTCATTGGATTTGGAATAGGCCTCCTCCCCAACAACTCGGGATCCCGGCAACAGGGATGACAAAGCCTCTGTCAGGACATGTTCCGCCTCAATATCCGCGACGGTGACCAGATCACCGGGGGCCTTTTCGATGATTTCGTGCTTCGCCAACCCATCAAAGCGCGGCAGGACAATTCTTTCCGCAACATCCCGCAGGATTGATTGAACCTTATCCGGATCAACCCGCGCCGCCGCTGTCACGCGGCCTCTCCGCGGGCATAATCGCGCAATGTTTGAAACAGATTATCTGGAACCACGACCCCTTCCCGTGCCGCCTTCAGGCGATGCGCGTGGCGTCGGTCCCCTGGCAGGCGCACCCCGTCCTGATCCAGCATCGCCTGAAACAGAGTTTCGATCCGGGTGGAAAAATTCGCGCCACCAAAAGCGGTCGGATCAATCGCCATAAAGAATTGTCCGATATCCGGCGGGCCACCGACATCATTGCCCAAATCCGATGCCTCAAAGGACCAATTCGCCCCTGTCAATCCAGCGGCCATGATTTCCACCAATAAGGCCAATGCGCCCCCTTTATAGCCCCCTGATGGCGCGATGGAGCCTTCTTCCAAGACGGTCTTTGGATCTGTGCAAGGCTGCCCCCTGGCGTCCAGGCCCCACCCTTCCGGTATCGGCTCCCCCGCGTCCCGCTTGGCAGCGATGTTGACGCGGGCTGTTGCGGTTGAGGATTGATCGATGACCAGCGGCGGCTTGCCGTCGCGCGGCACGCCAAAGGCAATCGGATTGGTGCCAAACAGCGGACGATTTCCCCCGGCCGGCGCCATGGAGGCCGAGGCATTGGTGAAGCAGAATCCAATCAGTCCGGCCTTGGCAATGCGATCCACGAACCAACCGATCACGCCAGAGGCATAGGAATGCTGAATACCAAACCCGGCAATGCCGCAATTTCGGGCAAGGGTGTAGAATTTCTTCTCCCCCTCCACATAGGCGGGATGACAGAATCCGTTGCGCGCATCGGCCATCAGGGCGGCCTTGCCGGTCTGCTTCACCTTCGGAACCGCATGGCCTGAGACTTTCCCGACGTGGACATGCTGACAATAGTAAGGCAGATAGGCCAATTCGACGGCGCGTATCCCCTCGGCCTCGGCATCGACGATGCTGTCTGCAACAATCGACGCCGACTCTTCCAATGTCCCTGCCCCGATCAGTGCTGCCTTACTGAGCGCATGAACCTGATCAAGCATCAATGTGCGGGACATAAAGAGGGCCTCATTTGTAACTGTTATGAAGCCAACCTAATTGGAAGAGCCTGAGGATTAAAGACCCAATCCAGACGCCTGCTACAGAAAAAGGCCGCCGGATTTCTCCGACGGCCTGTTGCAAATGGTCATAGGTTCACTTTGCCTGGCATTCATTGCATTGTTCTTTGTTTGGCTTGCTGTTTGTTTTCTCCCAACCCGGATCAGGATGGTGATTCTTAGAACAGCCCGTTTCCCAATGATAGGTATCACTACTTTTCTTGTGATAGTAAGGAGCGCTTGGTTTCGACATTCTAGTTCCTTTCCACTTCGCTATATAGCAACATTATCATTATATATCATGCACTTAGGTTACCATTCGCAAGTGCACGCAAAAATAATATAAATTGTATTAATATAATTAAAAATAGAAAAAACTTTAGAACTAATGACAATGATACAACCACGCAAATTTTAAACAGAAAAAGGCCGCCGGACGGATCCGACGGCCTCAATCTTTAGTTTCTTAGGCGTAGGCTGGTTGGCGTGATGCTTACATCATGCCGCCCATGCCGCCCATGCCACCCATGTCGGGCATGCCGCCGCCCTGGCCCTTAGGCTCAGGCTTGTCAGCGATCATGGCCTCGGTGGTGACCAGCAGGCCAGCAACCGAGGCAGCATCTTGAAGCGCAGAACGCACAACCTTGGCCGGGTCGATGATACCGGCTTTCACCAGATCACAGAATTCGCCGTTTTGAGCATCAAAGCCCCAGTTGTGGTCTTTCGACTCCATCATCTTACCGACGATGACAGCACCATCTTCACCGGCATTGTCAACGATCTGGCGGCAAGGAGCCGTCAGGGCGCGACGCACGATGTCGATGCCCACGGTTTGATCGTGGTTGGCACCTTCCATCTTCTTCAGGGCGTGGGTGGCATACAACAGAGCCGACCCACCGCCTGGGACAACGCCTTCTTCGACAGCAGCACGGGTTGCGTGCATGGCGTCGTCAACGCGGTCTTTCTTTTCTTTCACTTCAACTTCGGACGCACCGCCGACGCTGATCACGGCAACACCGCCAGCCAGTTTGGCCAGACGCTCTTGCAGCTTTTCACGGTCATAGTCAGAAGAGGTGTTCTCAACCTGCTGGCGAATCTGCGCGCAACGGCCTTCGATTTCTTTCTTCTTCCCGGCGCCATCGACGATGGTGGTTTCGTCTTTGTTGATGGTGACGTTCTTAGCCTGGCCCAGCATGGCAAGCGTAACGCTTTCCAGTTTGATGCCGGTGTCTTCGGAAATCACCGTACCACCGGTCAGGATGGCGATGTCTTCCAACATGGCTTTGCGACGGTCACCGAAGCCCGGTGCCTTCACTGCAGCGACCTTCAGGCCCCCGCGCAGCTTGTTCACAACCAAGGTCGCCAGGGCTTCGCCTTCAACGTCTTCAGCAATGATCAACAGCGGACGGCTGCTTTGAACAACCTGTTCCAGAACGGGCAACATGGCCTGCAGGTTCGAGAGTTTCTTCTCGTGCAGCAGGATCATCGGGTTTTCCAGCTCGCAAACCATCTTTTCAGAATTGGTCACGAAGTAAGGAGACAGGTAGCCGCGGTCGAATTGCATGCCTTCGACAACTTCCAGTTCCGTGGTCAGGCCTTTGGCTTCTTCGACGGTGATAACACCTTCGTTGCCGACCTTTTCCATGGCTGCAGCGATCATTTCGCCAACTTCTTTGTCGCCATTGGCAGAGATCGTGCCAACCTGTGCAACTTCAGAGCTGGTTTTGATTTTCTTGGCGCGCTTGGCGATGTCTTTGACAACCGCATCCACAGCCAGATCAATACCGCGCTTCAGATCCATCGGGTTCATGCCAGCGGCAACAGCCTTGGCCCCTTCACGAACGATGGCCTGGGCCAGAACCGTTGCCGTGGTCGTGCCGTCGCCCGCCATGTCATTGGTCTTGCTGGCAACTTCACGCACCATCTGTGCGCCCATGTTTTCGAACTTGTCTGACAGTTCGATTTCTTTCGCGACCGTTACACCGTCTTTGGTGATGCGCGGTGCGCCGAAAGCCTTGTCGATCACGACATTGCGGCCTTTAGGACCCAGGGTGACTTTGACCGCATCGGCCAAAATGTCTACGCCGAGGAGCATCTTTGCCCGTGCGTCTGTGCCGAATTTAACTTCCTTGGCTGCCATAGCAGTAGGACTCCTTAATAGTGGTTTGAGCGTGAATACTCAGCAGGCAATAAAAAAGGCGAGGATCCTTTCCCCGCCCTGTCATCGCGCTGTTATTCAATGATGCCCATGATGTCAGATTCTTTCATGATCAGCAGATCGTCGCCGTCAATTTTGACTTCGGTGCCGGACCATTTGCCAAACAGGACGGTGTCGCCCTTTTTGACGTCCAGCTTACGAACGCTGCCGTCTTCTTTGATCGTGCCAGAGCCCGCGGCGATCACTTTACCCTGCATCGGCTTTTCTTGTGCCGTGTCAGGAATAATGATGCCCGTTGCGGTCTTGGTCTCGCTCTCAACGCGTTTAACAAGTACGCGATCGTGCAGAGGCCGGAATTTCATGGTCATTTCCCCTTCAAAAACTTCGTCGTGGTCTAGGCGGGCCCACCTGATGTGAACCATCGCCCCCAATCTGTCCTGAGAAAGCGCTGCTAGCACTCTCCCTTAGTGAGTGCTAGCGCATATACGAATTGTTATGGAATTGTCAATGGAGAGGAGCTGAAATAAGCCGGAAACCGCCAAAGAAAGTTTTATGACAGGGCTTTATAGCCAAAACGCTGTTCAAACCGCTTCCAATCGGTCGGATCCAGGGCAACGGTCAAAAGGACCGAGGTTCCGTCTCCAGCTTCCCGATCTGTCAGATCGTCCAGCACATCCCCATTTTCGTGCAGCCAGGCCATAGCAGCGCCGTCACCAGCGGATATCTCAACATTCGCTTCAACCCGGAACCGCGCCAAAGCCTCATCAATGGCGATCAGCAGCGGATCGAATCCCGTGCCTTCCATGGCAGAGATGGCGAAGGCATCGACCTCCTCTTCCCCGGATCGGATCAGCGCGGCCCTCTGTTCCGTCGCAGCGCGGATGTCGGCTGGCATTGTATCGACCTTGTTCCAGGCCTCCATGATCACCGTATCGGGTGCGATATCCAAGGAGCCCAGAACTTTCTCAACATCGGCCTTTTCAACATCGGTATCCAGGGCGGCGATATCACGGACATGCACCAGCACCTGGGCAGAGCGCACTTCTTCCAATGTCGCCCGGAAAGCCGCGATCAGATCCGTTGGCAGGTCAGAGATAAACCCGACCGTGTCCGACAGGATCGCCGTGCGGCCCGATGGCAGGACCACCTTGCGCATGGTCGGATCCAGGGTCGCAAACAGCATATCCTTCGCCATAACAGCGGAATCGGTCAACCGGTTGAACAGGGTGGACTTCCCGGCATTGGTATAGCCGACCAGTGAAACAACCGGATACGGCACCTTTTCCCGCGCCTTACGGTGCAGGCCACGGGTTCGCGCCACCTGTTCCAATTCTTTCTTCAGGCGGACAATCCGCTCGTCAATCAAACGACGGTCCAACTCAATCTGGCTTTCCCCAGGCCCCCCGATGAAGCCCAGACCACCGCGCTGTCGTTCCAAGTGTGTCCAACTGCGGACCAGTCGGGACCGCTGGAAGGTCAATGCCGCCAGTTCAACCTGTAAGCGCCCCTCATGGGTTCGCGCCCGTGCGCCAAAGATTTCAAGGATCAGACCGGTACGATCAATGACCTTTGTTTCCAAGGCGCGTTCCAGGTTGCGCTGTTGAACCGGGCTCAGCGAGGCATCCACGATCAGCAATTCAACCTCAAGCGCGGCACACATGCCATGTAAACGCTCAACCAGGCCACCACCCAGCAATGTGGCCGGAACCGGCTTGTTCAGGCGCACATGTTCCGCATGAACAACGTCCAGTTCAATCGCCCGGGCTAGGCCGATCGCTTCTTCCAGACGTGCGTCTGGGTTCCGGCGTTTCAATGTCACGCCCGGTATTTCGGGATACAGCACAGCGGCGCGGCGGGCGCCGGTCTCGGACCAGCCCCACTCGCCAGAATCTTGAAGCTTTTCAGTCAAATCCGCTTAGCTTTCCTCGACACCATCCGTTTCGGATGGCTCGAATAATTGCACCGGCGTCGCCGGCATGACGGTTGATATCGCATGCTTATACACCAGCTGTGAATGCGCATCGCGACGCAAAAGCACGCAGAAGTTATCAAACCATGTGACGATGCCCTGCAGCTTTACGCCATTGACGAGGAACACCGTGACCGGAGCTTTGTTCTTCCGGAGATGATTTAAAAACGTATCCTGGAGGTTCTGGTTCTTGTCGGACGACATAAATGCCCCCTTTCCTTGCAACTTTGTTGTTATTAGCACAAACGCGCAGTCAAACTATTCTATCAATGAGGACCTTCCACGAAAATACGCCCTTAAACCCTGAAAAAGCCTGGGTTTAAGAGTTGTCGTATTTGTTTGGCAGGATCTTGGTCCCCACCAGATTTAACGCACCCTATCAGATATAGGAACGATCCGTCGCCAAAAAAGCGTGCAGTGCGTCCAAATGGCCAAATATTCGCGCAGGCCGGCAATCCGCATATTCCCCATCCAGGTCCGGATCGGCATGAATAAGGATCGGGGTCATGCCTGTGGCATGGGCGATTTGCATATCCACACCAGAATCGCCAATGAAGTAAACGTCCGGTCCGGGCTGTAAATCGCCGCTGGCATCGCGCAATCCCTGTAACGCCATGGCAACCGGTTCCGAGGACGGTTTGTCCCGTGCCGCATCCCCTGCCCCGACCAGAGCATGAAAATACACATCCCAGCCCAGATGCGCCGCTTCTTTGCGCAGGTACCGCCCCTGTTTGTTGGAAATCACCGCCTGGGGAATGCCCCTTGCCTGGACGGCGTGCAACAGTGACGCCGCGCCAGGGGCCGCAACAAGCGCCTGCATATGGATGGCTTCAAATTCCGCATAAAAGATATCGCGGGCCTCTTCCCACCGATCCCCGAACATGATGGGAAAGGCATCCCGCATCGAATGGCGCACCCTGTTTCGGGTTTCAGCCAGAGTCCATTCCGGCATCCCCATTTTGCGGAACAGCCCATTCATCGCGCCGTGAATAACCGGCCAGGTATCCACCAAAGTGTTATCCCAGTCATACAGAATGGCCTTTGGCGGTGGCAAATCAGAAGGAGTCACGAACAGGCTTTCTATTAAAAATATTCTAGTCTTACAGCGAACATCTTTTCCATTTTCTTAACGGCTGAAGCAGCGGCCAACAGCACCACCCGGTCCTTCGTTCGAACCACCGTATCAGGCCGTGGAATGATCACCTCATCCCCCCGGATGATCGCCCCGATGATGACACCGTTTGGCAGTTTGGCATCCCGCAGTGCCTCCCCAACCAGGCTGGATGTTTCCATCGCTTCGGCCTCAATCAATTCAGCAAACCCGTCGCGCAGGCTGTGCACCTGACGAATGCGGCCCCGTCGGACATGCTGCAAAATAGTGGACGCCGTAATTTCACGCGGACTGACGACAACATCAATCCCCAATGTCGTGATCAATGGACCATAGGAATTCTTGTTCACCAGGGTAATGGCGCGATCAACACCAAATCGCTTGCACAGCAGGGAACACAGAATATTGGTTTCATCGTCATCGGTGACGGCAACGACTGCTTCTGCATTGCGAATGCCAGCCTCTTCCAGGATCTCATGATCCAGCGCATCACCCTGAATAACAACGGTTGTCGGCAGGACTTCCGCCACCTGACGGGCGCGGTTCTTGTCCATTTCAACGATCTTGGCGGAATATCCGTCGGAACTGGATTCCAATTCTTCGGCCAGGGTGGTGCCGATATTCCCGCCCCCCACGATCAGAATGCGCCGGGCTTCCTTCTCCTCATGACCAAAGACGGACATGGCGCGGGGAACATGGTCGGTTTCAGCGATGAAATAGACATCATCCCCCGGCAGCATTTGATCGTCGGCTGATGGGATATGCATGGTCTCATTCCGAAAAATCGCCAAGACCGTGATGTTCAGATCTGGGAACAAGGAGGTCAACTGACGCAATGGCGTGTGGATGACCGGGCATTTGTCATCACATCGCACGCCGATCACGCGCACCTTGTCATCCCCCATGCGGATCATGTCGAACGCGCCGGGGGCCCGAATGCGCCGGGCAATCGCACGCGCGACCTCAATTTCAGGCGAAATGATAACATCAATCGGCAATTGATCCCTGGCGAACAGATTGGACCACATCGGGTTCAGATAGCTCTGTTGCCGGATCCGCGCGATCTTGGTTGGCACATTAAACAGGGTATGGGCCACCTGACAGGCGATCATATTCACCTCGTCAGTGAAGGTGACGGCGATCAGCATATTGGCGTCCCGCGCCCCTGCCCGTTCCAGGACATCAGGATGCGAAGCATGGCCGACAAAGGCCTGAACATCCAGTTGATCGTTGATCTTGCCAATCAATTCAGGGGATTGGTCTACAACGGTGACATCGTTGTCTTCCCCGGACAGATATCTTGCAATATGGAAACCGACTTGGCCGGCACCACAAATGACAACCTTCATTTTCAGGCTCCTTAGCGCAGTTTCCGGCCCTAGTTGGGGTCCGTGAAAGGCGACTTATTCCTTGTCATCCAACCGACCGCGATTGGCACCAGCAACGCCCAGCCCCTTCAGTTTCCGGTGCAATGCGGCGCGGTCCATGCCGACAAATTCTGCCGTGCGTGAAATATTGCCGCCAAACCGGGCCAGATGAAAGACCAGATATTCCCGCTCAAACGCTTCGCGTGCTTCGCGCAAAGGTAGGCTCATCACCTCTGGTGCATGGTCCCAGCGGGAGGCGGCCCCCGCAGCGGCCCCTATCGCCTGTCCAACCGCTTCTGCATGGATATGATCCTGCGATCCACCAGGCGCCATCAGCAATAAACGCTCCATAACATTGGATAATTCCCAGACATTGCCGGGCCAATCATGCCCCTGTAGGGCCGTCAGTGCATCCGCGCCCAAAATGCGGGGCGACCTGCTTTTCGCTGCGGCTGATCGTTCCATAAGATGCACGGCCAGCAGCGGAATATCCTCCCGTCGGTCACTCAACGGGGGCGCATGAATCGGAACCACATTCAGACGATAGAACAAATCTTCCCGAAACTTACCCTCCGCGATCAGGGCTTGTAAGTCGCGGGTCGTGGTGGCCAGAACGCGGGAATTCACCTCAACCACTGTATCGCCGCCGATGCGCTGAAACCGTCTATTGTGCAGAACCCGGACCATCTTCAACTGGGTCGCCATATCCATATCGGCGACTTCATCCAGCAACAGCGTCCCGCCATGGGCTTCTTCCAGCACGCCAATGCGCCGGGGTTGCGATTTCGTCGCCTCTGTCCCAAACAGCGCTTGTTCCAGGGTGTCTTCGCTGAGCGTGGCACAGGTCAACACAACGAAGCGGCCATTCTTACGCAGGGATCGGCTGTGCAGCATACGGGCAATAGCCCCCTTACCGCTGCCCGGCGGGCCGGAAATCAGCACGCGACTGTCGGTCTGGGCCACCTTTTCAACAGCGCGCCGAACTTCTGCAATCGCACCAGATTTCCCGACAAGATCATCCAGCATCGCGTAAGGAGAAAGTTTGCGCAGCGACTCATTTTCATGTTTCAGGCGCGATTCCGCCAAAGCCCGTTCGATGGTCAGCAGCAACACATCCGTTTTGAACGGCTTTGAGATGAAATCATACGCGCCCTTCTTGGTGGCCGACACAGCCATATCAAAGGTGCCATGACCGCTGATCATCACCACAGGCAGGCCGGGGTGGTCGCGATGCACGATTTCCAGTATTTGAATGCCGTCATATTCCGAATTGGCCAACCAGACATCCAGGATCATCAGCGATGGCTGACGGTTGGCAACCGCCGCCAAGGCCTCTGCCGAATTCGACGCGCTGCGGGTTTGATAGCCTTCATCTTCCAGAATCCCAGATATCTGGGTCCGGATATCGGTCTCATCATCGACAATCAGAATATCATAAGCCATCAGTTACAGACCCTTTTGAGGACTGGTTTGGGAATGGGTAGACGAAGTATCAGACTCTGACGGTTCAGAGGAGGTATCGGAAGGCTCTTTCTGCTCCAGGTCTTTTATTAATGGAAGGATCATCGTGATCAAGGCCCCCTGTTCCGGAGCATCGTCCAGGATTAAGCTTCCACCATGATCTTCCATAATCTTCTTAACGATTGCCAGCCCCAAACCTGTCCCCTTTTTGCGGGTTGTGACATAAGGTTCAGTCAGGCGCTCACGTTGTTCTGTCGGCAGCCCCTTCCCATTATCCTGTATCGCGATGCGAACATGCCCGTCCTCGGCCTGGATGGAAAGGGATATGCGTCCCTTATCTTGCGTCGATTCGTCTTCGCTGCGTGCTTTCGCCGCTTCAAAGCGCCCCTCAATCGCGTCATGGGCATTTTGCAGCAGATTCGTCAGAACCTGGCTTAATTGCCGACCATCACAGCGCAGAATAAGCGGCGTGCTGGGGCCGTCGAAACTATACTCAACATCAGAATTCGCACTGCGTTGCAGGAACAAGCTTTGGCGACAGATATCGACAATATCCTGATTGCGCATCGAAGGGGCAGGCATCCGCGCGAAGGAAGAAAATTCATCCACCATGCGCCCGATATCATCCACTTGACGCACGATGGTGTCGATACAGCCTTCAAAAATCGCGGGATCGGTCGTTATCTCTTTCAGGTATTTCCGCTTCAACCGTTCAGCAGACAGTTGGATGGGGGTCAGCGGATTCTTGATTTCGTGGGCAATGCGGCGTGCGACATCGGCCCAGGCGGCTTTTCGCTGGGCGGAAACAAGCGGGGAGACATCATGAAATGTCGCGACATAGCCCTGCAATTGGCCCGCTTCCCGCTCCACAACGATCCGCACGAACAGGGTTCGGGTTTCGCCATGAGTATTCAGCTTGATCTGTGCCTCTACCGGGCGCCCAACGCTGGCCAGGCGCGCAGAGTCCAGGGCCGCGTGCAATTCGGGCAGAATATCGGTCAGCCGCTCCCCGATCAGGCTTTCCGGCTCCATCCCCAACAATTCGGTTGCGCGGCGATTGGGCAGATCAATCCGCCCCTGACGGTCCAACCCGATCACACCGGCGCTGACACCGGCCAGAACAGCCTCAGAAAACCGTCGCCGACCATCGATCTGGCGATTGGCTTCCATCAATTCTTCCCGTTGGGAATATAACTGCGACGTCATGCGGTTGAAGGCACGGCTGAGCAGTGCCAGTTCATCATCCCCTTCAGATTCCGCGACACGGGCATCCAGATCCCCTGCCCGCACCTTTTCGGTGGCACCAATCAAGGCACTGATCGGGGCCGAAAGCTGTGTCGCCAATGTCAGGCCGATCCAGATTGCCGATAACAGCAACAGCAGGGCCACCACCAGAAAGGCCAAGGCAAAGGAAAGCTGGATATCACTGCGCTGGGATTCCAGTTGCTCAAACTGCGCCGCCGCGCCACGCACCTGTTCGATGCGGGAAATTACCTGTGGATCCACCAAACGGCCGATAAACAGATAACTGTCAGTGAATGCATCCAGTTTCAGCAGGGCGCGAACCCGATCATCCGCCCCGCCGGTGATCACAACAATATCGCCATTGGCGGCAGCCTGAAGGTCTTGTGTTGCGATTGGTTCATATTCCAGCAACAGGGTCAGTCCTGCCCGCGCCAAAACCTCCCTGGACGTCCCTTGAAAGATAATCGCTTCGGTCAGATCCCGAACCCGCAATTGGATTTCCAGCGTCCTGTCCAAAACAGACTTATTCAACTGTAATTGCCGGGCGTCCCGGTTCAGATCGCGCGCCATACGCAGGGCATCTGTTCGTATATTGTTGCGATGCTCAATCAGATAGGATTCGGCAACGGCCCGGCTTTCAGTAACGGCGGTGCGGACCCGCTCGCTGAACCATGTTTCGATCCCCAGATCAAAAAACATCAGGGAAAAGGTGGAAACGATAATGGCGGGCGTCACCGACAAGGCGGCAAACAGGGCGACCAGCCGCACATGCAGACGCGACCCAGCCGATCCCCGGCGTCGATCAGACCACAGGGCGACAATGCGCCTGGCCACGACAAAACCCAGCAACAGCATGATGATCAGATCGATATAGATCATCACCACCAGGGTACTGGGATCAGCGCCTAAAGGGGTCGCCCCGGTAAAGGCGGCATAGGTCCCAAAACCGGCAAGCACCGCTGCGGACATCAGGGTGACACCAAACAGGCGCGTCACCCGCTTGGACGAAGACAAGCGATGCATCATAGCCTTCAACTGCTCCGTCCAGGAGCCCGAGGCTGTTTTCTTTGGGTGAGACTCTTCAGATTCCGGCATGGTCATCGCCAAGCAGGTTTAGCACAATTAGGCGGCCTGTCTGCAAGCGGAGTCTGCGCCTTGTGCGGCGATGATGTCATGCGTCTTTGCCACCGCGAACGACAGAGATATCCAGATCCCGGATCTTCTTGCGCAGCGTGTTTCGGTTCAGGCCCAACAATTCTGCGGTTCTGACCTGGTTGCCACGGGTCGCATTCAAACTGATTTCGATCAGGGGCCGCTCAATCTCGCGCAAGATTCGGGCGTGCAGCCCAGCCGCTGGCAATTGATCGCCATGTGTCTCAAAATAAACTGTCAGATGGCGATGGACGGCATCCGACAGACTTTCTGAGCCAGGGTCTTGCGCCTCTTGTGGACCTGTGAAACTGGGGGCTTCGCCCAATTCCGCCTCAATAATTTCCTGATCGATACGATCCTGTGCGTATAAGGCCCCCAGGCGGCGCACCAGATTCTCCAACTCGCGCACATTACCCGGCCAGCGGTGGCGCATCAGACGCTCCATCGATGCTTCTGTCAGGGTCTTCAGGGGCAGCCCCGATTCCGCGGCGCTGATCAGAAAATGCCGCACCAGGTCTGGCACGTCTTCCCGACGCTCTCTCAATGGCGGCAATCGAATGGGCACAACATTCAGGCGATAATACAAATCTTCCCGGAACAGGCCTTGCGAGACCAGTTGACGCAAATCCCGGTGCGTTGCGGTGACGATCCGAACATCCGTCTTGATCGGATTGCGCCCGCCGACCATGGTATATTCACTCTCTTGCAGCACTCGCAGCAGCCGCGTTTGGGCTTCCAGCGGCATATCGCCGATTTCGTCCAGAAACAGGGTCCCGCCTTCGGCCAGTTCAAACCGCCCGGATTTCCGCTGCGTTGCGCCCGTAAAGGCGCCGCGCTCATGCCCGAACAATTCACTTTCGATCAAGTCGCGGGGAATGGCTGCCATATTGACCGCCACGAATGGACCATTCTTGCGGCGGGAAAAATCATGCAAGGCGCGGGCAACCAGCTCTTTACCGGTGCCAGATTCGCCACTAATCAGCACGGACAGGTCCGTTCCTGTCAGGCGCGCAATCACGCGATACACATCCTGCATCGCCGCCGACCGTCCGATCAGGGGCATCGGCTCTTCTTCTGAATCGTTGGGGGCAATATCGCCTGGATCGCTGACCTGAGATTTCAGGGCGCGCCCGACGGTATCGACCAGAACCGTCAAATCAAACGGCTTTGGCAGATATTCAAAGGCCCCGCGCTCTGTCGCCTTCACGGCGGTCAACAGGGTATTGCGTGCGCTCATCGCAATAACGCGCAGATCGGGACGAATCTTGCGGATCTGCGGGATCAGGTCCAGGCCATTGCCGTCTGGCATCACCACATCGGTTACGACCAGATTGCCCTCTCCTTCCGATACCCAGCGCCATAAGGTCGCGGCATTGCCTGTGGCGCGGACTTCATAGCCCTGGCGCGTCAAGGCATGGGTCACAACAGTGCGGATAGCCCGATCATCATCCGCTACAAGGATTGTTTCGCCGGCCATCGCGATTACCCCTTCCTTCCGGATTTCGGCAGTTTCTTTTCAGCGCGCAGGACAGGCAGCATCACCGAAAAAATTGTGCGTCTTGGGCGGCTTTCAAAATCAATGACACCGCCATGTTCTGAAACCAGTTTCGCCACCAGCGCCAATCCCAGGCCAGAGCCACCGGATTTCGTTGTAATAAAGGGATCAAACAGATGCGGGCGCAAATCATCGGTTATGCCGCCACCATTATCCCGGACGGACACGACCAGGGGCAGATGCATCGGCGCATCCAGGCCAGGAACGGCCAGCCGAACGCCATGGCGATAGGCGGTCGATACGATTATTTCTGGATCGCCCGGTGCCCCATCCGCCGCGGCTTCCGCTGCATTTTTCACCAGATTAAGGAAAATCTGCACCAGTTGATCCCTGTCGCCCAATATGGGTGGCAGTGAGGGATCATAGTTGGATATCAGCCGCATTCCCTTACCAAATCCATTGCGGGCAATTTCCAGCACACGGTCCAGCACCTGATGGATGTTGACCGGTTCGCGGATTAAATGTGGACGGTCGGAAAAAATCTCCATCCGATCCAGCAATTTCACGATCCGGTCGGTTTCTTCGGTGATCAGAACGGTCAGCTGGCGGTCTTCGGCGGGAACCATGCTTTCCAGCAATTGCGCCGCACCGCGAATGCCAGACAGCGGATTCTTGACCTCATGCGCCAGCATTGCTGCCAATGCGGTGACAGAGCGGGCCGCCCCCCGTTGCGTCATGGCATGGTCAATTTTGCCCGCGATGGAATGTTCCTTGACTGTGATGACGATACAATCCCGGCGATCTGCCAAGGGGGCCGCATCTACGGTCACGGTATGGGCCCCAAGGCGCGGCGTGGACAGCCGGACACCATGCACGGTCATGGAACTGCCAACCCGCCGGGCACGATCCACGACAGCCAGGATCGGGCTGTCATGGGGGATCAGATCCTGCAGATTGACGCCAACCAGCATTGTTTCCGACCCTTGCAGGAAATTCTGACCGGCTGCGTTCAAAAAGACGACATCGTTATGTTCATCGACAACAATGATCGGATCTGGAATGGAGTCGATAACACTGTCAGCGCCAGGGCGCGACGGGCCACCCCCAAAAGTATTCTTTATGGCATTCAGCACTATGCGGCCTCCCCCAGATACTCTTGCTGTATTTCAAAGGCGGCCCGGATGATCGCCTGGACGGCCCTGTAATCTTCTGCCGCCATGGCCTGGGACCGAAAGGCGGCAGCCCCGTCCAATCCCGCAATTGACCAGGCGATATGCTTGCGGGCGATGCGCAATCCGATATTGGTTCCGTGATGGCTTAAAATACCATCCAGATGCCGCAACAGAATGTCGCGCCGCTGGGATGGCGGTGGCTCCGCCATGACAACACCGTCGCGCAGATAGGCGATGGCGTGTCCCGGAAACCAGGGGCGGCCCTGTGCGCCACGCCCGATCATGACCCCATCTGCGCCAGACGCCGCCAGACAGTCGTCGATATCGGAAAAGCTCTTTATATCCCCATTGGCGATTACCGGAATGGTGACCGCAGCCTTCACCGTCCGGATAAAAGACCAGTCGGCGCTGCCGGTATATTTCTGTTCGCGGGTGCGCCCATGAACCGTGACCAGCCGGACGCCCGCATTTTCAGCCCGCCTGGCGAAGTCGGGCGCATTGCGGCAATCCTGATCTCAGCCGGTCCGCATCTTTATCGTGACCGGCGCGTCAACAGCAGCCACCACAGCCTCAACTATCGCCAGGGCCTGATCCAGGTCGCGCATCAGGGCCGATCCGCACAGCTTGCGTGTCACCTTTTTCGCGGGGCATCCAAAATTCAAATCAATGATATCCGCGCCTAAATCCGTACACAGTCGCGCAGCCTCCGCCATGATTGCCGGATCATGGCCGGCCAACTGGACAATATGCGGGCCAGCCCCAGTGCCGGCGCGCGCCCGCTTTAGGGTGCCGCGCGTTTCCCGAATGGCTTCACCACTGGCAATCATTTCAGAAACAACGGCTTGCGCACCCAATTCCTGGGCCACGGTCCGGAAAGGAAGATCTGTCACACCCGACATGGGCGCCAGATAAACCGGCGTCTCGATACGGTGGGGGCCGACAGACAGGCCCGAAAGCGTACTGCTGATTTTCTGTGCAGTCACAATGAACGCCCATTCTTTAGGCAATTGCGGATTTTGGGTTCTACCGTGGAATCATTGGTCTTACCAGACCTTTTACGCAAAACCTTAGGCTATGCGTCGATTTATCCGGACAAGACATCCGATACGAACTTCACGCCCGGATAGGCCAAAGTCACCAGCAGATACGCCATCATGACAAATTGGGACGCACGCCGCCCCCGCAATCCGCTATAGCGTTGCAGGATCAACAGCACGCCAATCACAACAAAGGCAGCGAATGTCAGGACGGTCTTATGATCCGGTTCCAGCAAGCGCTGTCCATGTTCCACATGAATGGCGATGCCCGTGACCAGACCCAGGCCCAACACACCCTCACAGGTTGCCATAAGGCGATCTTGCAGGCTTTCGCCTTCCGCAACCGACGGCAACACTGACGCAACAGCGCCGCTGCGCTTGGCCTTCAGGGCGCGTTCCTTAATGAACACCGCCAGGGCCGCAACCGCCGCCAGGGTCAACAGCGCATAGGTCATCACCGCAACAATGATATGAACGATCACCCAGATATCAGGCGGCTGGGCAAGATTATGATCCCCCCGATTTGAGAGAATCGCAAAACCAATCAGGAAGGCAAGATACGGCAGCGCCAGAACGATCAGGCGACGTGCCGCCTCCAGCCGCAGGGCCAGCATTGTCAGCAAGGTCAGTGTCGTAGCGACCGAAACCCAGATTGTGAAGGAAAAATCCGTTCGCCACCCTGCCTGCAAGACACCAAAGCACCATAGGACCGGGCCAAGCACAGCAAGCGCGATTACGGCCCAATAGACAGCGTTGCGCGGCCAATTCCGGATCGAAGCCCAAATCGCTGGACCCAAGCAACACAATGCGATGATTTGAAAGACGGGCGACTCTATTATCATGGTGGGGTATATAGCACCCGTCGCGCCAGCCTGAAACGACAATTCTAAGCCATCTGTGTCGCACCAGACATGCCGGAAAGTGAATAGGAAACCCGCTTATGCCCTTTGAAACAGCGCCCAGAACAGGATGCACATTTCATGCTGTGATCGTCGCTGCGGGTCAGGGCATGCGCGTCGGCGGGGCCATTCCGAAACAATACAGACCCCTGGCGGGCATACCGGTTTTGCGCAGAACGATTGATCAATTTCGCGCCCATCCTGGCCTGGGTAAAATCGTTGTCGTGATTGGCGACGGACAGGAGGCATTGTGCGCCCCGTCCGTACAGGGCCTTTCTGATATCTTGCTTCAGCAAGGTGGAAAGACCAGGCAAGAAAGTGTTTTTAGGGGATTGCAGGCATTAGCTAATGTGGTTTCTGAAGGTGAGTTGGTGCTTGTTCACGATGCTGCTCGACCCTTTATCAACAATGCCCTAATTGATCGGGTGCTGATGGCAACGCAACAAACGGGGGCTGCAATTCCCGCCCTGCCCGTGATCGATACGCTGAAACAGTCACAGAACGGTCAGACGATACAGGCAACGGTATCAAGACAGGGATTGTATCGCGCACAAACACCCCAGGGATTTCACCTGGACGCCATCTTAGACCTGCACCGCGCCGCACAGAATGGACCGGAAGCGACCGATGATGCGGCATTGGTTGAACTGTCCGGCGGGACAGTGCAGTTGGTAGAGGGCGATGCGGCCAATATCAAGCTGACGACAGAGCGTGACTTTCAGGAGGCCGAACAGACTATGGCGTCATTGCAGGAAACCAGGACTGGCATGGGCTTCGATGTGCATCGGTTTGAACCCGGTGATGGTGTCTGGCTGTGCGGTGTCAAAATCCCCCATTCGCAGCAATTGAAGGGGCACAGCGACGCCGATGTCGGCCTGCATGCGATCACCGACGCCCTTCTTGGCGCGATTGCGCAGGGGGACATTGGCGATCACTTCCCCCCCAGCGATCCGCAATGGCGGGGCGCAGCCTCCGATCAGTTCCTGCGCCATGCCGCCCTGCTGGTCGCCCAATCCGGCGGGCGCATTCTGCATATCGATGCGACCCTGATCTGTGAAGCACCCCGAATTGGTCCCCATCGACAGGCCATGCGGGAACGAATTGCCGATATCCTGAACCTGTCCCTGGACCGCGTCTCTGTGAAGGCCACGACGACAGAAAAGCTGGGCTTTACCGGACGTGGGGAAGGCATTGCCTGTCAAGCCGTCGCAACCGTCTCTGTCATGCCCAGCGAGGATGGTTTATGAGCCCGGCCCTTCTGATCGCAACCTGGTTTGGCAGTGGCTTGTTAAAGCCCGCCCCCGGCACCTGGGGCAGCCTGGCTGCTATCCCCTTCGCCTGGGCCATCGTTCATTTTGGGGAAAGCTGGTATCTGCTGCCCGCCGCCGCGATCCTGTTTCCCATTGGGGTTTGGGCCGCAAATGAATATGACAAGGTGAAGGGATCCCACGATGCCTCTGAAATTGTTGTCGATGAGGTTGTCGCCGTCTGGATCACGCTGGCCTTCGTTCCCTTCACCTGGCAGCATGTCCTGACCGGGTTTCTGTTATTCCGGTTCTTCGATATTCTGAAACCCTGGCCCATCAGCTGGGCAGATCGTCAGGTTTCTGGCGGATTTGGGGTCATGATAGACGATGTGATCGCCAGCCTGTATGCCGTGGCCTGCTTAATTGCCCTAGGATTTCTCATAACCTGGATCGATACTTTATGATAGATTCGGAACTGTATGATATCGCAGAGGAAACATTAGCCCGCCTTCGGGCGTCATCCCTTATGATCGCCACGGCGGAATCCTGTACAGGCGGGTTGATTGGCGCGGCCTTGACCGCTGTTCCGGGGTCTTCTGACGTCGTGGATCGCGGGTTTATCACCTATACCAACAGTGCCAAAGTGGAGATGCTGGGCGTCGATGCGGCTCTGTTGGGTCCGGGTGGGCCTGGCGCGGTTTCCAAACCTGTTGCGCAACAGATGGCGGAAGGGGCCCTTTCCCGCTGTCAGGCACAGATTGTTATTGCGGTCACAGGTGTTGCCGGACCCGGTGCGTCGGAACGTAAACCAGCAGGCCTTGTCTTTATCGGATGTGCCATTCGGGATAAACAGACGATCATAGAGGAACATCATTTCCCAGGCGATCGCGCTGCGGTTCGGCGCGCAACGGTTATTGCGGCCCTTGCACTGGCAGTCAGACAGGCTTGTTAAGGGCGGGCACCACCTGCCCCGGCCCAACCAGACGCACCAGATCGCCCAGAGGATGGCCGGTGCGACTGCCATAGCGTTCCAGCTTCTCATCCCAATCATCAAATGTATCGATCAGCATCTTTGGGTGGGACAAGGGCTGCCACGGCGTCTGTTTTAATCGCTCAACCGCATCCGCTAAGGGGGCCAGGGTCGTATCCTCTATTGGTCGATCCAACATCGACAGCTTATCCCCATGCAGCGCAAAGGCTGCCAGAAGAATGCCCGACGTCTCCGCCGCCCGCCCCCCGTTTGAAAAGGTGAAGCTGACCTGATCAAACAACACGGTGCGCACACGCCCTTCCAACAACAGGCACAGTTTGACGGCATCTTCCGCATCCCGCAGCGCATGATCGCGGCGCGTAAAGAACAGGATATGCTGGACCTTCAGCAGGCTATCGCGCGACAGGCTTTCCAAAATCCGCTGACTGGCGTGATAGGTCTCGTAAGCGCTGGGACGGGCCAGGCGATGCAGGCGCACCGTTTCTGTGCTGCCATCGGTTTCGGTCTCAACGCCTGCCTGAAACAGGGCGCGTTCCAGGGCTTCCAACGTGCTTGCCCTTGGATCACCGATACCGCGCTCAATATTATTCAGGGTCGCCAGAGACACCCCCGCCGCCTTGGCAAGTTCGCTCTGTTTGATGTTCAACAGTGACCGACCGGCCCGGATCTGCGCCGTTGTGATCACCGGCATCCCTCCCACACTGCGTCGAAACTAGGGATAATCCCTAATTTAATGTGTATGAGTTACATGACTCGGCGAAAGGCCACAAGATATCGCATGGCACTAGAATTCTGGGCGCAAGTTTCGCTGTTGGTCTATCCGGGCCATCATGAACAGAAATCGTGACTGACTGCAATTGCAGTTTCTTGTGCCTGGCGATGGACTAACGCCCCCAGTAGAAACTACGATTGTGGGCCGCACAAATCCTTTGCCCTCGATTCGAAGGCTGAAACCATGCGACGAACGGCTTCGGTGAAAACCAGCCCTATCATTGCCTGCAACAGTTTAGACCGAAACTCGAAATCAACATGAAACTCAACAGTACAGCCGACCGAATCGGGATTATCTATAAACTTCCAACTGTTATCCAGATACTTGAAAGGACCGTCTTCATAGGCGGTCTTGATCAACATCGCCTCACGATCCAGCGTGACGCGGCTGGTAAACCGTTCGGTCACCCCCTTGAAGCCAATCACCAGATCGGCAATCAATAATGTCTCCGTCTGACTGCGTATGCGGGCAGCGCGACACCAGGGCAGAAATTCGGGATAGCGCCCGACATCTGCGACCAGGGAATACATATCCTCGGCACGATACGGCAGGCTGCGTTTCTCAGCATGTCTTGGCATAGAATTAAGGGCGCTCTGAATATTGGATTAGGATCAAATTTGGCCAAAGCACGCGGCGCGCGCTATTCAGCGGCATGAGGAGCCCCCGCCGCCAGTTTTGCCTCCCGTGCCGCCCGCAGACGCTGGAAATCATCGCCTGCATGATAGCTGGATCGCGTTAAAGGAGAGGATGAGACCATCAGAAACCCTTTCGCCCGCGCCATCGTGGCATAGGCCGCAAATTCATCAGGCGTCACAAACCGGTCCAGGGCCGCGTGCTTCAATGTCGGTTGCAGATATTGACCAATCGTCAGGAAATCGACATCGGCTGCCCGATAATCATCCATGACCTGCTGGACTTCAATTTTCGTTTCGCCCAACCCCACCATCAGGCCGGATTTTGTGAAGATCGATGGATCGATCTGTTTCACTTCCGAAAGCAGTTGCAACGATGTGAAATACCGCGCGCCGGGGCGGATTGTCGGGTACAGCCGGGGCACGGTTTCAAGATTGTGATTAAAGACATCGGGGCGCGCCGCCACGACAACTTCCAGGGCCCCCTTCTTGCCCTTGAAGTCCGGCGTCAGGATTTCAATTGTCGTGCCGGGGGTCCGTTCGCGAATGGCAAGAATGGTCTGCGCGAAATGTTCCGCACCCCCATCTGCAAGGTCATCGCGATCTACCGATGTGATGACCACATGTTCCAGGCCCAGCTTTTCCACCGCATCGGCCACCCGATAGGGTTCAAACACATCCAGACTGTTTGGGCGCCCCGTGCTGACATTACAAAACGCACAGGCACGGGTGCAGATTTCCCCCATGATCATGAAGGTCGCATGTTTTTTGGCCCAGCATTCGCCAATATTCGGGCAAGAGGCTTCCTGACAGACCGTAACCAGCTTGTGGTCTTCAACGATCTTACGGGTTGCCTGATATTCCTTGCTGACCGGCGCTTTAACCCGAATCCAGTCCGGCTTGCGCTGAATGGGATTGTCCGGGCGATTGCGCTTTTCCGGATGGCGCAGGGCTGCGGCTGATTTTTCTATTGGCTCACTCATGCGAAACACGCCTTTCTCAGCGGATCATGATGCCTCACAAACTGAGGAGTCACACCGGTTGGGTCAAGCCTGTGCCGCAATAAAGTAGGAAAAACAGATGATATTTAGGGTATAAATTTAGATTTAATCGGTACAGTCCGGCATTGGCGACGGATTAAGGGTTGCGAACCACAATACCGTGATAGCCGCTGTTGTTTTCAATTGCGGCATTGGCGACCAATTGGATGATTTCATTTAACGTTTTTGCATCGTGTCCGGGGTCACTGGGGTCAAGCGAAAGGTCCGTCACAACGATCATAAGATGACGCCAACGATTGTTTTCATACACCAGTTCTCGACGAACTTCCGCGATATGCGGATGCTCGGTGGCTTTCATCGTGCTGGCCCCTCTCTCAACAATATCCATTGCTTCGACTACCCTTGTTGAACTGAGTGTACACGTGCCACAGAACCGCGCAACAGAGAAGACAAAACGCCTAAAATTTTATATAATTTTTAATTAATTATGCTGTGAATTTGTGCGGAATACTTAAAATTTATGTTTCCGCATAAAAAACAACAGCTTACCCTACATATGAATTACCTTTCCATAGGCGTCCAGCACCGACTCATGCATCATCTCGCTTAATGTCGGATGCGGGAAGACCGTATGCATAAGGTCTTCTTCCGTCGTTTCCAGGGTTTTCGCAATGGAATATCCCTGGATCAATTCCGTCACTTCAGCCCCAATCATATGGGCCCCCAGCAACTCCCCGGTCTTCGCATCAAGCACAGTTTTGATCAGGCCTTCAGGCTCTCCCAGTGCGATCGCCTTGCCATTGCCAATAAAGCTGAACCGTCCGACTTTGACATCATGCCCGGCGGACTTGGCCTTTTCTTCGGTAAGCCCGATTGAGGCCACCTGGGGATGGCAATAGGTGCAGCCGGGAATCCGGTCCACCGCCAGGGGATGCACCCCCTTCAGTCCCGCGATCTTTTCAATGCAGATCACGCCTTCATGCTCCGCCTTATGGGCCAGCCAGGGCGGGCCTGTCAGATCCCCGATGGCATAGACGCCCGGTTCATCGGTTTCAGACCATTCATTGGTTTGAATATGGGTTTTATCGACTTTGATCTTGGTGCCTTCCAGACCGATATCCTCGACATTGCCAACGATACCAACCGCAGAGATCACACGATCGACAGTGATTTCCTGGGTCTTGCCCTTCTGTTCAACAACACAGGTCACCGTATCCTTGCCGCGCTTCAATTCTTTGACCGATGCGCCCGCCAGGATTTTCATCCCCTGCTTTTCAAAGGCTTTCTTCGCAAAGGCGGAAATTTCCGCATCTTCCACCGGAAGCACCCGGTCCATCACCTCAACAACCGTGGTTTCCGCGCCCAATGTGTTAAAGAAGCTGGCAAATTCGATCCCGATTGCGCCAGATCCAATGACCAGCAGCTTCTTGGGCATGGTATCAGGCACAAGCGCATCCTTATAGGTCCAGACCAGCTTATGGTCCGCCTCCAGCCCCGGCAGTTCCCGGGCACGGGCACCGGTTGCCAGGATGACATGCTTTCCTGTCAGTTCCGTCACGGCCTTGCCATCCTTCGTGACCGCGACTTTGCGGGCCCCCTTGGATCCGCCTGCCAGTTTGCCCCAGCCATCGATCACGGTGACCTTGTTCTTTTTCAACAGATGGCCGACACCCTGATTCAACTGTTTGGAAACACCCCGGCTGCGCTTGACCACGGCATCCAGGTCAAAGCCTGGATTGTCACAGCTTAAGCCATAATCCTTGGCCTTTTTCATGTAGTGATAGATTTCCGCAGAGCGCAGCAGTGCCTTGGTCGGGATACAGCCCCAATTCAGACAGATCCCACCCAGATGGTTGGCCTCGACCACTGCAACCTTCATGCCCAGCTGTGCCGCACGGATCGCCGCGACATAGCCACCCGGACCACCCCCAACAATCACTACATCAAAATTGGTATCGGTCATCAGGGGTCTCCGTTCACAGCATCAGGGCGATCGGGTCTTCGATCAGCGCTTTAAGTTCTTTCACCAGGGCCGCACCGCTCGCCCCATCAATACAGCGATGGTCAACGGCCAGGCTCAACGACATCACAGTGGCCATGCCCAGCGCACCATCCTTCACGACAGGGCGTTGCTCCCCTGCCCCGACGGACAGAATGCCACCCTGGGGCGGATTGATGATGGAGGTAAAGGTCTTCACCCCGAACATGCCCAGATTGGAAATGGTGAACGTGCCCCCCTGATATTCTTCGGGGGACAGTTTCCCGTCGCGGGCCTTGGCGGCCAGGGCTTTGGCTTCCTTGGAAATCGTTGCCAGACCTTTGGAGGCGCAATCCTTGATAATGGGCGTGATCAGGCCGCCATCAATGGCGACCGCCATTGCCATATCGACCTTTTTGAATTTCAGGATCGCACTGTCGGTATAGGCGACATTGCAATCTGGCACACGGGTCAGGGCCAGCGCCGTCGCCTTGATGACGAAATCATTGACGGAAATCTTGTAATCCGCCCCGTCCCGCTCGTTCAATTGCTTGCGCATCGCCAAAAGCTTGTCGATTTCGACATCCACCTGCAGGGTGAAATGCGGAATATCACGGGCCGATTCTGTCAGGCGCTTGGCAATAGTCTTGCGCATATTGGAATGCGGGACAGCCTCTGCCTCCGGCAGCATCTTGAAGATCGGATCATCCGCTGAGGGCACCGCTTCCGCCGGGGCCGCTGCTTTCGCCGCTGCCGGGGCTGCTGCTTTGGGCGCATCTACCGGTGCCGTGTCGGATGCAGCGGTCGCTTTCCCAGCACCAGAGGACAAGGCGTCTTCAATATCGCGCTTCACAATGCGGCCATGGGGGCCTGACCCAGACAGTTTCGCCAGGTCCAGCCCTTCATTTTCCGCCATGCGCCGCGCCAGGGGGGAGGCAAATATACGATCCCCAGAGGACGCAGCTGGCTTCTCGGTCGGTTTCTCTGCTGCGGGTTCCGGTTTCGATGCAGGCTTTTCAGCCGCCTTTTCCATCTTTGCCGGTTCGGATCCTTTCGCAGCCGCGGCTTCCGACTTGGAATCGCCTACAGACGCGATTGCGGTTTCAATGTCTTCGCCTTCTTCGGCCAGAATCGCGATGGGTTCATTGACCGCGACGCCCTCGGTACCGCCTTCAATCAGAATCTTGGCGATAATGCCTTCATCGACGGCTTCAAACTCCATCGTTGCCTTATCGGTTTCGATTTCCGCCATCACATCACCGGACGCAACGCTATCGCCCTCTTTCAAAAGCCATTTTGCCAATGTGCCTTCTGTCATGGTCGGCGACAGCGCCGGCATTAGGATCTTGATTGCCATTGTCGTATCCCCTTCCTGCCCTTAGCGGTAACAAACGGCACGGGCCGCCTGGACGATGTGATCAGCCTGTGGCAGCGCCAGGGCCTCAAGATTGGCGGCATAGGGCATCGGGACATCCGCGCCCGCAACCCGCGCCACCGGGGCGTCCAGATAATCAAAGGCCTGTTCCATCAGCATCATGCCAAGTTCCGACCCAATCCCGGCAAAAGGCCAACCCTCTTCAACAGATACCAATCTGTTCGTCTTTTTCACGGACTCGATAACTGTCGCGGTGTCCAGGGGGCGAATGGTGCGCAGGTCAATAACCTCTGCACTGATCCCAGCCTCTGCCAGGGCGTCGGCGGCTTCCAAGGCTTTGCCCACCATGATGGAGAACGCTGCAATCGTGACATCGGTGCCAGAGCGTACAATCTTTGCCTTTCCGATTGGCACCGTCCAATCATCGGTATCAGGAACGTCAAAGGTCTTGCCGTACATGATCTCGTTTTCCAAGAAGATCACCGGATTCGGATCGCGGATCGCAGATTTCAGCAACCCTTTCGCATCCGCC
Source organism: Rhodospirillaceae bacterium (assembly GCA_002709955.1). GTDB lineage: Bacteria > Pseudomonadota > Alphaproteobacteria > UBA8366 > Aestuariispiraceae > Pacificispira. The sequence goes on along the minus strand of PAQY01000002.1, from coordinate 516,485 downwards.
GCGCTGTAGGGCGATACAACCTTCAGGCCCGGACAATGCGCATACCAGCTGGCATAGCATTGGGAATGCTGGGCACCAACCCGCGCCGCAGCCCCGTTCGGGCCCCGGAACACGATGGGGGCCCCCATCTGACCACCCGACATATACAAGGTCTTCGCCGCGGAATTGATGATCTGATCCATCGCCTGCATGGCAAAGTTAAAGGTCATGAATTCGACAATCGGCCGCAACCCTGTAAAGGCCGCGCCGACGCCAAGACCGGCAAAGCCGTGTTCGGTAATGGGCGTATCGATCACGCGCTTGTCGCCAAATTCATCCAGCAGACCCTGAGAAATCTTATAGGCCCCCTGATACTGGGCGACTTCTTCCCCCATCAGGAACACCCGGCCGTCGCGACGCATTTCTTCGGCCATGGCATCGCGCAGTGCCTCCCGCACGGTTTGCGATTTCATCGCGCCATCCCATTCCGGCTCCGGCGCAGGGGCCTCAGCCGCCTTGGGTGTTGCGGGTGCCTTCTCAGCCGGGGCGTCTTCCTTGCTGGACTGCGATTTCTCTTCTGCCGGGGCAGACTGAGCTTCCGTCGCGGCATCCTCCGCAGCGCTGGCATCTTCGCCCTCTTCCAACAGCACGGCGATGGGCGTATTGACGGCAACCCCTTCGGTGCCTTCCGGAACCAGGATTTTGCCGATCACGCCCTCGTCGGTCGCCTCGAACTCCATTGTCGCCTTGTCGGTTTCGATCTCTGCCATCACATCACCGGCAGCAACCGTATCGCCTTCTTTCACAATCCATTTTGCCAGGGTGCCCTCAGTCATTGTGGGCGACAGCGCCGGCATCAGCAGTTGAATAGCCATTTATTTAATATCCTTATCTGTCAGCGGTGCCCGTTCAGGCTTCCAAAAGCACATCGGTCCACAATTCTTTCACATCCGGCTCTGGGCTGGACTGTGCGAAATCTGCGGCATCCGACACGACGGCCTTCACCTGCTTGTCGATTTCTTTCAGATCTTCCTCGCTGGCGTGACCATCATCGATCAATGTCGCCTTCACCCGATCGATCGGGTCGGAGGTCGACCGCACCTTATTGACCTCTTCCTTAGAGCGATACTTCGCCGGATCCGACATGGAATGGCCGCGATAACGATAGGTCTTCATTTCCAGGATATAGGGGCCTTTTCCAGCGCGGCAGTGCGCCACGGCTTTTTCAGCCGCTTCATGCACAGCGACCACATCCATGCCATCCACTTCATCACCCGGTATGCCGTAAGCCTTACCGCGATCATGCAGATTGGCCCCGGATGCGGAAATCCGCTCCACAGAGGTTCCCATACCATATTTATTGTTTTCAATGACATAGATTACCGGCAATTTCCACAGGGCGGCCATGTTAAAGGCCTCATAAACCTGCCCCTGATTCATCGCGCCATCGCCGGTATAGGCCATGCAGACATTATCCGTCTCATTGTATTTCATGGCAAAGGCAATGCCGGTCCCAAGCGGGATTTGCGCACCAACGATGCCATGCCCACCATAGAAATGCTTTTCCTTGGAGAACATGTGCATGGAACCGCCCTTGCCCTTGGAATAGCCGCCTTCGCGCCCGGTCAGTTCCGCCATGACCCCCTTGGGATCCATGCCACAGGCCAGCATGTGACCATGATCCCGGTACGAGGTGATGACCGCATCGCCCTCTTTAGTGGCGGCCTGCATGCCGGTCACAACGGCTTCCTGCCCGATATAGAGGTGACAAAACCCACCGATCAGACCCATGCCATATAACTGCCCCGCCTTTTCCTCAAAGCGGCGGATCAACAGCATGTTCTTATAATAATCCATCAAGTCGCTTTTGCTGACTTTCGCCGTCTTGGCAGGCGCAGACTTAGAAGCCGCTTTGCCAGCCGCGCGTTTCGCGGTTGCCTTTTTCGCCATCGGTTGTCCCCTCGTTCAGGTCTCTTACAGAGATCCAATTTACGGCGGGCCATCCACGCGATGAATACGGAAAGCCCGACCAAATTTCTTGTTTCAGGGGCGCGGCCCATAGGATTTATAGCCTGCCCGAAACATCCACTGGAATCGGTACTTGGTTTTAGGGGGCAAATCAATAGCCTAAGCAAATTATTGATTTACCACAATAAAGTGATACTTAACTGAATTTAAGTTGAATTGATTGAAACACACTTTTTTTGACGCAGTGCAGCATGACGCACACGTAAACCCGGTCAATAATTTGTCATGAATTTAACAGCTTCGCCCCATCCACCAAATATGCAAGACAACTGCTTGGGCGCGATCTGGCTAGCTGTTGGGCGTTAGGAAGATGACGACCTCATCCTCATGGATCTTTTGCAGGTCCAGGCGCATCCGTTCTTCCAGCATATCCAGATCCAGACTGCGTCGATCCAACAGCCCGACACGATGTTCCAGGGTCAAGCGCTGCTCCCGCAGATCATTCAAGGCATGCTGCGCACGCTCCACCTCATTGGATATGCGCATCAGGGACAACAGACCGCGATCCCCCTGGATTGTATGATAGGCAAAGTAAACGAGAACGCACGCCCCCAAAGCCGGGAACGCGATATGGCGAAAGCGCCTATGAAGTTCATCGAATAGAGTCATAGCACACCCCTTGAATCACGGAACCGAGTCCGCGTCAATGGGCAATATTTTCAATAACTTAGTAGGAACTTTTTGCCCATTCTGGTGGCATATATTGCCTATCAGAGGACCCCTGAACTCAAGCAGTGGTAGGTGAGTCATGATATGGTATATGGCGGGAAATCAGGCGCTAGAAGCAAATGCCGCGCCTTAAAGGTCAAAATTGCTGACATGGCGGTGCCTGTCGATACCCCATATGTATCCCCCTTCCCCTCCCCAAACTGCATCCCGAAACAGCGACTGCTTCTCACCAAAGCGAGTCTAAGACGGAAGATAACGCGCGCCTGTACAATCGCACCTGCCACCCTGGACCCCGGATCACGTCCGGGATGACGATGTATTAGACATTTACACCCTCACCCTGAGGAGCGCAGCGTCTCGAAGGGTGATCTGTCTGTAACCACCGGACTTACAGCGCATCCTTCGAGACGGCGCTGTCGCACCTCCTCAGGATGAGAATGGCGCGGAAGGGCAGACGTGGAACGCCATAACGCAGCATCCCCTCCGCGTCCTTCGCGCCTTCTCTGCGCTCTTTGCGGTTAATCTTTACCATCTCGTCACACCCGCGCAGGCGGGTACCCAGAGCCAGAAGCATCAATCGCGCCTGCCACCCTGGACCCCGGATCACGTCCGGGATGACGGTATTTCAGGATAAATACTCCCTCACTCTGAGGAGCGCAGCGTCTCGAAGGGCGAGCCCACTGTAAGCATCAGACTTACCGCGCATCCTTCGAGACGGCGCTGTCGCGCCTCCTCAGGATGAGAATGGCGCGGAAGGTAAGACGCGGAACGCCATAACGCACCATCCCCTCCGCGTCCTTCGCGCCTTCTCTGCGCCCTTTGCGGTTATCCTGAAAAAAGGGGCCGCAGACGGTATATTTACAGATCAGCGCTGGAACGCGGATCCGTCATAAACCGCCGCTGTGTCCAGTTCTTCTTCGATGCGCAGCAGTTGGTTATATTTTGCCAGGCGGTCGGAACGGCTCAGCGAGCCTGTTTTGATCTGGCCGCAATTGGTGGCGACGGCCAGGTCTGCGATGGTTGCATCCTCTGTCTCGCCGGACCGGTGAGACATGACGGCTGTGTATTTCGCCTTGTGAGCGGTTTCGACGGCTTCCAGGGTTTCCGTCAGGGTGCCGATCTGGTTCACCTTGATCAGGATCGAATTGGCCGTTCCCTTGGCGATGCCATCGCGCAGGCGGGCAGGATTGGTCACGAACAGGTCATCGCCGACCAATTGACAGGATTCCCCGATCTTGTCGGTCAACAGGGCCCAGCCATCCCAGTCATCTTCGGCCATGCCGTCTTCAATCGACGCGATCGGATAGTTCGCGACCAGATTGGCCAGATAATCGACATGCTGGGAAGAGGTCAGGGTCTTGCCCTCCCCAACCATCTTGTAGGCGCCATCGATGTAATACTCGGTTGAGGCGCAATCCAGGGCCAGCACGACATCGCGACCGGTCTCATAGCCCGCGGATTCAATGGCTTTCAGGATAAAGTCCAGGGCTTCAGTCGCTGATGACAGATTGGGGGCAAAACCACCCTCATCCCCGACATTCGTATTGTGACCCGCTGATTTCAACTGCGCCTTCAGACTTTGGAACACTTCGGCCCCACAGCGCAGGGCTTCGGCAAAGCTGTTCTGGCCAACCGGCATGATCATGAATTCCTGAATGTCGATGGGATTATCTGCATGGGCCCCGCCATTGATGATGTTCATCATCGGAACCGGCAGGCGGCTGGCAAATGTGCCCCCGACATAGCGATACAGGGGCAGTGCTGCCGCCGCAGCAGCGGCCTTCGCGGTTGCCAGCGAGGCCCCCAGGATGGCATTCGCGCCCAAGCGGCTTTTCGTGGGGGAGCCATCCAGTTCAATCATCGCGCGGTCCAGCAGGACCTGCTCTTCCGCTTCCATGCCCATCATCATGTCATACAGTTCGGTATTCACGGCTTCCAGGGCTTGCAGCACACCCTTGCCGCCATAGCGCGACCCGCCATCGCGCAATTCATGCGCCTCATGCGCGCCAGTGGAGGCACCCGACGGCACAGCGGCACGACCGAAAGACCCATCTTCCAGGGTCACCTCAACCTCAACGGTGGGATTGCCCCGGCTGTCCAGAATTTCGCGGCCATGTACGTCAATGATTGCGGTCATGCAGGTATCCTCCAGAAGGGCTATACGTTAAGTCGCGCGACTTATAGCGCCCAAACTTATCTGGGGCAATCGCCGGGCTGTGATCACAGAAAGCGCCATAAGGACCGAAGGAACAGATAGACGCCAAGCAGCAGAATGACCAACAGGAAGACCGTGCGAAACTGATCTTCCGGGATACGCCGCCGAATTCGCATTCCAAGCGTCATTCCGATAAGGGCGGGTATGATGGCAATAGCAGATACGCCAAGAACCTGACCGGTCAGGATATCATGATGATCCAAACCAACGATCAAACCAATATAGGTGACCGTGAACAGGATACCCAGCGACTGAACAAAGGCATCCCGAGGCAGGTTCAGGGATTGCAGGTATAATACGCCCGGCACAACGGACGATCCGGTTATCCCGGTCACAATCCCGGTCACCGCGCCTATGATCGGTGAAATCCAGACATCATGACGCCCCGGCGGCGACAGCGTGATCGTCTTCAGGGTCAGGGCTGAATACACAATCAGAATGGTACCCAGGAAGATCGTCAGAACATTCTGATCGACCAGGGTAAACAATCCTGTCGCCATAGCGGTGAAGAGGGCTGCGATCAGCATCATGGGCCATGTGCGACGCCAAACTATCGTGAAATGCCCCCCCACCAGCGCCTGATACAGATTGGTCAGGACCACCGGCAGCGTGGCATAGGCCAAGGCCGTGTCCAGTCCGACAAATATCGTTGCCAAAGCGATCCCGATGGTTGGCAGGCCAAGCCCAACAATCCCTTTGGAAAATCCAGCCAGCAGGTATATCGCCAGAATAGGGATAAGAGTTTCCAGCGAAACATCCCCCATTGGATTACGCCGACAAAGTGGCTTTGGTAATCCGATCGTAATTCTGAAGGGTCAGCAGCAGATCCGCCATCTGGTCGATGGGGACCATATTCGGACCATCGGACGGTGCATTATCCGGGTCCTGATGGGTTTCCATGAACAGGGCCGCCACGCCCACGGCCACCGCCGCACGGGCCAGGACCGGCACAAATTCGCGCTGGCCGCCGCTGGACGTGCCCTGCCCGCCTGGCTGTTGCACCGAATGGGTGGCATCGAAGACAACGGGCATACCGGTCTGTTGCGCCATTGTCGGCAGGCTGCGGAAATCGGTGACCAGCGTGTTATAGCCAAAACTTGCGCCGCGTTCGGTTACCAGAACATTGGAATTGCCGCTGTCGACCAGTTTGGCGACGACATTTTTCATATCCCAGGGGGCCAGGAACTGACCCTTTTTCACATTCACCACCCGCCCTGTTTGCGCCGCCGCGATCAGCAGGTCGGTCTGGCGACACAGGAAGGCTGGGATTTGCAGGACATCGACAACATCGGCCACGACCGCACAATGATCCCGCTCATGCACATCGGTCAGCACGGGAATTTTATAGGTGTCTTTGACTTCCTGAAACACCGCCAGCGCTTTATCCAGGCCCATGCCGCGCTGACCCTTCAGGGAGGTGCGGTTCGCCTTGTCATAGCTGGTCTTATAGATCAGGGAGATGCCCAGCCCGTCGCAGATTTCTTTCAAGCGGCCGCTCATATCCAGGGCATGATCGCGGCTTTCCATCTGACAGGGCCCGGCGATCAGCACGAACGGCTTGTGATTGGCAATTTCGATCTGGCCAAGCGTGACGGTATGCTGCTGCATCTGAACGATCCTTGATAAGACGGGGCTGCGATCAGACCAAACGGCTGGTCTTGACAGCGGCCTCAATGAAGCCCGCAAACAGGGGGTGCGGCTCAAACGGTTTTGACTTCAGTTCCGGATGGAATTGAACGCCGATGAACCAGGGATGATCTTCCCGTTCCACGATTTCCGGTAAAATGCCATCTGGGGACATGCCCGTGAACTTCAAGCCAACCGCTTCCAGTTTTTCACGATAGCCGACATTCACTTCATAACGATGACGGTGGCGCTCATAGATTTGACGCTCGCCATAGATTTCCTGTGTCTTCGATCCAGGCTCCAGAATACAGGGATAGGCACCCAGACGCATGGTGCCGCCCTTGTCATCATTCTCGCCACGGGTTTCGACGCGATTGCCCTTTTTCCATTCGGTCAGCAGGCCCACGACGGCATTTTTCGCCGGCCCAAATTCTGTTGAAGACGCATCTTCAATGCCGGCCAAATGCCGCGCGGCCTCTATCACGGCCATCTGCATGCCAAAGCAGATTCCGAAATAGGGAATATTGCGTTCGCGGGCAAAACGACAGGCCTGTATCTTGCCTTCCGACCCCCGCTCCCCAAATCCGCCCGGCACCAGAATGCCGTGGACATTTTCCAGATAAGGCACGGGGTCATCGGTCTCAAAGATCTCCGATTCGACCCAATTCAGCTTCACGCGGACATTATTGGCAATGCCGCCATGCACCAGCGCTTCGGCAAGCGACTTATAGGCATCCAATAAGACGGTGTATTTGCCAACCACGGCAATCGTGACTTCGCCCTCTGGCGCACGCACGGTGCGGGTGATATCCGTCCAACGGCTCAGGTCGATTTCTTCTTCCTGACCTTCCTTCATCATGTTGAAATAGCTCAGGACTTCAACATCCAGCCCTTCCCGATGATAGGTCAGTGGCACGGCATAAATCGTATCGACATCCAGGGCAGAGATTACCCGGCTTTCGCGCACGTTACAGAACAGCGCGATCTTGCGTTTCTCCCCCTGGGGGATGTCCCGCTCTGCCCGACACAGCAGAATGTCTGGCTGAATCCCAACCGACAGCAGTTCCTTCACGGAATGCTGCGTCGGTTTGGTCTTCAATTCGCCCGCCGCGCCGATATAGGGCAACAGCGTGCAATGGATATAACAGGCCCGCTCCCGCCCCAATTCATTGCCCAATTGGCGGATGGCTTCCAGAAATGGCAGGCCTTCGATGTCGCCAACCGTGCCGCCGATTTCGCATAGGACAAAGTCTTCATCGGTGATATCGGATACGACAAAATCGCGAATCGCATCGGTGACATGGGGGATGACCTGAACCGTGCCGCCCAGATAGTCACCGCGCCGTTCCTTGGCGATGACATCGGAATAGATTCGACCCGTGGTCACATTGTCCGACTGGCGCGCCGGGACACCCGTGAAGCGCTCGTAATGGCCCAGATCCAGGTCCGTCTCTGCCCCATCATCGGTGACATAGCATTCGCCATGCTGATAGGGGCTCATCGTGCCCGGATCGACATTCAGATAGGGATCCAGTTTGCGCAGCCGGACCTTATAGCCCCGCGCCTGCAACAACGCGCCAAGCGCGGCTGAGGCCAAACCCTTACCCAGTGAGGAGACCACGCCGCCTGTTATGAAGATGTATCGTGCCGACATGGGAGATCACTGTATCCTTTGGCTTTCGTCTGACAAGCCTGATCCGCACGGATGCGAAATCCGACCCAAAGAAGAAGGCGGCAATTGCGCCGCCTTCCTTGATATCATTGTATTTTCGCCGATCACTCCGATGTGGGGACGACAGGCGTTCCATCATCGACCGGGGCCGGTGCTGTGGTTTCAGCAGGGGCCGAATCGAAAATCGATTCGGTATTCTTATGACCGCCTGCAAGAATTGCCAGCGTCAGGCTGGTTGCAATAAAGCAGGCCGCCAGAATGGCCGTTGTCCGGGTCAGGGCATTTGCCGCCCCACGGGCAGAGAACATGCCACCGCCACCACCGCCGGAACCACCGCCCATGCCCAACGCGCCGCCTTCAGAGCGTTGCAGCAAAATGACGCCAATCAATGCAATGGCAATCAACAGGTGAACGATCAGAATGATATTTTCCATCGCGGTCTAGGCCTCACTCAAGAAACTTGGTTTCGACACCCGATCTACAGATGCCTTTGAATTGTGGGGTATGTAACGCGTCAGTGCCTGAATTTAAAGCCCGAAAGTGGTTTTCCTTGCGATCATGCCTTTGCCGCAGCAACGATGCTCAAGAAATCCTCGGCTTTCAGGGCCGCCCCCCCGATTAATCCACCATCAATATCGGGCTGCGCCAACAGGTCTGCCGCATTGCCGGGCTTCATGGATCCACCATACAGAATGCGCAGGGCCGCTATTCCTTCAGCGCCCAAATGACCGCGCAGATGGGCACGAATATGGGCGTGCACCTGATTGGCTTCCTGTGCCGTTGGGGTGCGACCCGTCCCGATGGCCCAAACCGGTTCATAGGCGATGACCGTGTTCTCAGACGTTGCGGACCGGGGAACAGATCCATCCAGTTGGGCGGAGATCACCGACATCGTATCACCCGCATCCCGCTGTGCCTCCGTTTCGCCAACACAGATCACCGCGATCAAACCAGCCTGATGGGCCGCGCTGGCTTTCTGCGCTACCTGGGAATCGGTTTCTCCATGATCGGCCCGGCGTTCAGAATGGCCCAGAATGACATGACTGCATCCAACATCGACCAGCATTTGGGCGGAGATATCGCCCGTGTGAGCCCCCTTCTCCTGCCAATGACAATCCTGTGCGCCCAGATGGATGGCAGAACCAGACAGAACCGATTTAACAGCCCCCAACAATGTTACCGGGGGGCAGATCAGAATGTCACAGGGCGCATCCCCTCCACCCTGCGCCACAGCCTGCGCCAGGGCAGTCCCATCGCTTAACAATCCGTTCATTTTCCAGTTTCCGGCAATCAGGGGGCGTCTGCTCATGGGTCTAAAGGATCCTTGGCTGGTTATGGGAATATCTTGCGCCACGGGTTTACCACGCCCATCTAAGAACGCCAATCTGTAGAACCAAACGATAGAAAAGGGTGCCAGAATTGGAAAATACTGCGAATTCCCTTGGCAGATGGGCTGGCATTTGCGATTGCGGGGGTCGAAACGCCCCCTTATGATCCGGGCGAATTCAATTTGGGACATGTCCCAGGGCAGAACCGCTTTCCTGAAACCATTGCGACGAGTGAAATCATGTTACAAAAGATGCGCGCATCCACCGGCTCTTGGATTGCCAAGGCTATTCTGGGCCTCCTGGTCCTTAGCTTTCTGGGTTGGGGCGTATCGTCCTATGAAGGACTGGGCAACAGCGCCAATGGGGATACGGTGGCAAAAGTTGGCGACCGCGACATCAGTTTCCAGGAATTCTATATCGCCTATCAGCGCTTCCTTCAGACTCAGCGCCTCGATTCAATCGACAGCGATGTCGCCCGCCAGTTGAACCTTGCCAACAATGTTCTGCAAAACATGACATTGCGCACGCTTTATGAGGCAGAGGCCGACCGCAAAGATCTGACCGCCAGCGACGATATGGTGCGCACCGAAATCCAGACCCGCACGACCTTTCAGGGCAGTGACGGCACATTCGACCGCCTGCGCTTTGAAACCGCGCTGCAACAGAATGGCCTGACAGAGCCGGGGATGGTTGAACTGGTCCGCCATGAAATCGCCCGGTCACAATTGCTGGGCGCAGTTACCGCTGGCAGCACGGCACCCGAAGCCCTGGTGGATCGCATCTATCATTTCTTTGGGGAACGTCGATCCGCTGAATACATTACCCTTCCCATCGCCTCTGTAGAGGCGCCATCCGAACCGGATGATGCCGCCCTGCAAGCTTTCTATGACGAACGGAAGGAAGATTTCCGCCGCCCGGAATTGCGCGGCATGACCTATGTTCTGATCTCCCCGGAAGCCATTGCCGAGAAGATGGAAATTGCGGAAGCCGATATTCAGGCATCCTATGAAGCCCGCCTTGGCGAGTTGGGTCAGCCGGAACAACGCGACATCGGCCAGATCTTGTTTAATTCTGAAGAAGACGCGAAAGCGGCATCAGAAACATTAGCCGCCGTCCCAGCAGAAGAATTGAATGCCAAGATTACGGAAATGGGTCTGCAACTGATTGAATTGGGTGAATTCAGCCGCCAGGGTATTCCCAATGAAGCCCTTGCTGAAGCCGCTTTCTCCCTGGATGCACCCGGCGTTACCAGTGCCTTTGAAGGGGCTTTCGGTTGGTCTGTCGCCATCGTCACCACCATTCAGGAAGGCAGCGAACCCACATTGGATGAAGTGCGTGATCAAATCACCCGCGACCTTGCCCTGGACCGCGCCTATAATGAAGTATTCGATTACGGCAAAAGACTGGAAGATGCTTTTGCACAGGGGATGACGCTGGAAGAAGCCGGGGCGTCTATCGGCATTGATGCCCAGAAAATCGATGCGGTTGATGCCCAGGGGCGTGGGCCGGATGGCACCCCCCTTGCCAACCTTCCTGCGGGCCTGACCTTCCTGCAAAAGGCATTTGCCGAAGATCTGAACGCTGGCGATGTCGGCTTCCTGGAAACCACGGAATCCAACGCCATGTTCATGCTGCGCGTGGATAACATCACCCCGGCGGCGATCCCGGATTTTGCCTCTGTACGGGACGAGGTTATGGCCGCGTGGATGAAAGACGCCCGCTATCAGGCCGCAGAGCTGCGTGCCCAGACCTTGGCCGCGCAATTGGGTGAAGCCGGGGATATTGCGATGATCGCATCCAGCAATAATGCCGAGGTGAACACTATCGAGAACTTTGCTCGCAATGGGCAGGCTGCAGGCGGCGCGCGTATCCCAGATGCCCTGGCCAGTGAATTGTTCGGGCTGGACTCTGGCAAGGCGGCCTATGGTGTTCAGGATGATGCCTTCGTGATCGCGCGCCTGACCAAGATCACCCCCGCCGACGCGGCGGTTGAGGAAGATTTCCGCAAGAACATCGCCGATGCACTGGCGGTCGGCATGTCCAATGATCTGGTCGAACAGTTGGGGGTTGCCCTGCAGAAGGAAATTGAAACAACAACCTACCCCGAAGTCATCGACAGAGTGTATCGCTGATCATGGAATGCTTTCCCGATATAGAGAGCTTCAAGCGGCTCTATGAAGCCGGGAAACCCCAGGTCGTCTATACCAGACTGGTCGCGGATTTAGAGACGCCTGTTTCCGCCTATATGAAGCTGGCCGATGGGCGCGCGGATGCGTTCCTTTTCGAATCTGTCGAAGGGGGGGCCATTCGGGGGCGGTATTCCTTTGTCGGGATGAAGCCGGACCTGATCTGGCGTTGCTTCGGTGATAAGGCCCAGGTCAATCGCCGTGCCCTGATTGATCCCGATGCGTTTGAGGCCCATTCCCTTCCCACCCTCGACTCGCTGCGTGCCCTGCATAAGGAATGCGAGATGGACATGCCCGACTCGCTGCCTCCAATGGCGGCCGGTCTGGTCGGCTATATGGGCTATGATTGTGTGCGTTTGGTGGAACCTTTCCCGGATGAAAACAACGACGTGCTGCAGGTCCCAGACGGCATTTTCATCCGCCCAACGCTGGTTGCGGTCTTCGACAGCATCGAAGATATCGTCACCTTTGTGACGCCGGTGCGCCCGGACCCGGAAATTGGGGCCACCGCGGCCTATGAGAAAGCGCTGGAACGCCTGTCGGAAATGCGCGACAGCCTGGAGCGCCCCCTGCCCTATGCCACGGCTGGGCGATCTGCTCAGGATGCAGGGATTGAGCCCGTCGCGAATATGACGCCACAGGCCTATCAGGCCATGGTCGCCAAGGCGAAGGAATATATCCTGGCCGGCGATATTTTTCAGGTCGTGCTGTCGCAACGGTTTGAAATGCCCTTCGACCTGCCGCCCTTTTCGCTGTATCGCGCGCTGCGGCGCACAAATCCATCCCCCTTCCTGTTTTTCATGGCCTTTCGACGGTTTGCGATTGTCGGGTCCAGCCCTGAAATTCTGGTCCGTCTGCGCGATGGCAAGGTCACGATCCGCCCCATCGCAGGAACACGCCCCCGCGGCGCGGACCGCGCAGAAGATCAACGAATGGAACAGGACCTGCTGGGCGACCCCAAGGAATGCGCTGAACATCTGATGCTGCTGGATCTGGGCCGCAATGATGTTGGACGGGTCAGCAAGATCGGCACCATTGATGTCACAGACAAATTCATTGTCGAACGCTACAGCCATGTCATGCACATCGTCTCGAACGTGGAAGGCCAGATAAAAGACGGCGTGGACGCCCTGACCGCGCTGATGGCGGGGTTTCCCGCTGGCACAGTATCAGGTGCGCCCAAGGTGCGCGCCATGCAGATCATTGAGGAACTGGAACCGGATCGCCGGGGCATCTATGCCGGTTGCATCGGCTATTTCGGGGCCGACGGGTCCATGGATACCTGCATCGTGCTGCGAACCGCCGTGGTCAAGGACGGCAAGATGATCGTCCAGGCCGGGGCTGGAATCGTTGCCGACAGCGACCCGGCCTCAGAACATCAGGAATGCGTGAACAAGGCCAAGGCCCTCGTCCGCGCCACGCAGGAGGCCGTGCGCTTCGCCTCTGGACGCAACTAACACTTATAGGTCAGGAGAAACAGATGACGGCATCCGATCACACACTCAGCACAGTTGAGGATCTGGAAGCACTGTATGGGGTTCCCAAAGAAACCTCCCTGATCAAAGAAATCGACTATATATCCGATCACTATCGCGCCTTTATCGAAGCCTCCCCCTTCGTCGTGCTATCCACCGTCGGCCCGGAAGGCCTGGACAGCTCCCCCCGAGGCGACCCTGCCGGATTCGTTCACATCGCGGATAACCGTACCGTCCTGATCCCGGACCGTCGCGGGAATAACCGCATCGATTCCCTGCGCAACATTGTGCGCGATCCACGGGTTTCACTGCTGTTCCTGATCCCCGGCATTGGGGAGACCCTGCGCATCAATGGCCGCGCGACAATCAGCGTCGCCCCGGAACTGCTGGATCGTTTCATCATGCAGGGCAAGCCGCCCCGCAGCGTGGTCCAGGTACAGGTGGATCGCGTCTATTTCCAATGCCAGAAAGCCCTGGCCCGATCTCAGCTGTGGGACCCCGAAACCCGCCTGGACCGCAAGGCCCTGCCCTCTGCCGGTCAGATCCTCAGCACACTCAGCAAGGGCACATTCGACGGCAAGGCCTATGACAGCGACTACCCCGACCGCATGAAACAGGAAATATACTAAGGCCTGGTTGGCAAAAGGTGCCCCTCCCGGCCAATCCACCCCATGTTACCATGATGACATCCCCATCATACCCGCGCAGGCAGGTCACAAGCACCAAATGCGCCTGCTGCCCTGGATCCCGGATCAAGTCCGGGATGACGAATTTTTGAAACACCACTCTCACCCTCAGGAGTGCAACGTCTCGAAGGGTGACCTGCTGTAAGCACCGAACTTACAGCGCCCCTCAGGATGAGAATAGGGCGGAAGGTCAGACGTGGTTCCCCATAGCACACCATCCCCTCTGCGTCCTTCGCGCCTACTCTGCGCCCCTCTGCGTTTACTCTTCCCGTCACAGCCGCTTGTGCGCACTGGTGTCCGGGATGTCGACCCGATATATCTAAAGTGTCAGGGCATAGACTGGTTGGGGTTCGCTGACGCCGCGCAGGCGGTGGCTGCCCATGGCTTCCCAGTCTGCGGAGACAAGGGCCGTGAAAGCGTCTGAGGCGACGATCTGGCGATCCAGGGTCTTGGTCAGGTCCTGCAACCGGGCAGATTCATTGGCTGTTGCGCCAATAACTGAAAATTCCAGCCGCTCCGCCACGCCAATATTGCCATACAGAACTTCACCGACATGCAGGCCCAGGCCAAAGCGGATCGGGTCCGTATCATTTTCCGGTGGATTTTCATTCGCCCTGTCCATGCGGCGAACAGCATCTCTAGCGGCGGCCACGGCCATACGGCCGGCCCGTTCTGCGCCGCCAGGCCCATTGATTGGGAAGATCGCCAGAACCGCATCACCGATAAAGCGCAGCACCTCCCCACCATGGTCCATCACAGACCCGGCCGTGCATTCGAAATATCGATTCAATCGCTCCATAAACAGTTCTGGCTTCATCCAATCAGCCGTTGCCGTTGACCCCCGCATGTCTGAAAACCAGACAGCCGCGCGTATGAGCTCGCAATCACCCCGCTGCATATGACCATTCAGGACCCGGTCGCCCGCATGGCTGCCCAGATAGGTCGAGGCCAAATTCTGTGCCGTGGTTTCCCGGACATAGGTTTTCAGTGCCATCGCAAAACGCGGAAACAATCGCTTGATTGCCGCGATATGCTCATCCGTGAAGCCCCCCGGCGCATCGGCGGTAAATGTCGCGATACAGCCATCCATCTTGGCCAAGGCGGTTTCTTCAGGAAGGGAAAAGCTGCTTCGGATACACAGGTAATCGGTATAACCCCGATCCTTGAATTCCTTGAGGACGGGAAATTCGTTCACGCCCTCCCCCAAATACAGGCGCGCCCGTATTTCAGGCCGCGAAATGGAGGTTACAGCCTTCAGGGGGCTCATCAACCAGGCTTCATTATTACCAGCGGAATCATAGCTGAAACGATCCCGAACCAGTCCCTCTTCCCGATTCCAGGTAACCGCGAAGGCCCGGAACAAGGGGTGCAATTGCCCGCAGACGATGGCGCCACGCATCAGCGGAATACCACCCTCCACCATCTGTTCGCACAGACGTTTCATCAGGCGGTCGGCCCGTGTGCCCTTCAGGCTTTCGGTGACCAGCCAGTCGCTCGTTTTTTGTAACCAATCTGTCATGGCAGGGACTTTAATCCCTATTTACGGATCAGTCATTCGCCAAAAGATGAATCAGGCTGGACGTATCCCAACGATTGCCGCCGCGTCCCTGAACCTGGGCATAAAACTGATCGACCAGAGCGGTGACCGGCAGGCGGGCGCCATTATTCTTGGCCTCTGCCAAACAAATCCCCAGATCTTTGCGCATCCAGTCCACGGCAAACCCGAAATCGAACTTACCGTCAACCATGGTCTTGCCGCGATTTTCCATCTGCCAGGACCCGGCTGCGCCTTTGGAAATGACGTTGATCACCTTTTCCATGTCCAGACCGGCCTTTGATCCGAAATTCATCGCCTCAGACAGGCCCTGCAGCAATCCACCGATGCAGATCTGATTGACCATCTTGGTCAACTGCCCAGCCCCGGACTCACCCATCAGCAAACAGGACCGCGCGAAACTGTTGATCGCGCCTTCTGCCTTGGCAAAGACGTCCTCATCCCCGCCACACATGACGGTCAGAACACCATTTTCGGCACCGGCCTGGCCGCCGGAAACGGGTGCGTCGATGAAGCCGATCTGCTGTTCTTTGCCGATGGCATAAAGTTCCCGCGCGACATCGGCTGAGGCCGTGGTGTGGTCGACCAGAATACTGCCAGCCCCCATTCCGGAGAATGCGCCATCTTCGCCCAGGATAACGCCGCGCAAATCATCGTCATTGCCAACACAGCAAAAAACGATATCCGCGCCTTCGGCGGCTTCGCGGGGAGTGTTCTTGGCAGTACCACCAAATTCTTCCACCCATTTGGCGGCCTTAGCGAAAGTGCGATTATAGACGGTGACGTCATGGCCACCCTTGGTTTTCAAGTGACCAGCCATTGGATAGCCCATAACGCCCAAACCGATGAATGCAACTTTCGCCATTTTCATTCTCCCATGCTGAGTGGTTTTTTAAGCCTGGACCTCCAGCCCGTCATAGGCCGGAATGACCCCGGAAGGTAATGTCCGCACCAGGGTACGATAGTCCAGATCGACATGCATATTGGTCAAAATAGCCTGCTTTGGCTGTATCCGCCTTATCCAGGCCAGGGTCTTGTCCACATGCGTATGACTGGGATGGGGACGATAGCGCAGGGCGTCCACAATCAACACCGACACGCCGTGCAGAATCGCCATCCCATCATCGTGAATGTCCGACACATCCGGGATATATCCAATATCGCCAACGCGATAGCCCGTGGCATCAATCGATCCATGGCGGACCTGGAACGGCGTGACCGGAAACCCGGCGACATCCACCGGCCCCTCCAGGACATGAGAATCCAGGATGGGCGGATAATCCTTCACCTGCTTGAAACAGTAATCAAATCGATCTTTCAGTAGATCCATCACCTCTGGCACCGCATAGACCGGGACCCGTCTGCGGCTTAACAAAGACAGGCCGCGCAGATCATCTATGCCATGCGCCTGGTCCGCATGCAGATGGGTATAGAACACGGCATCCAGGGAATGCACATCAGCCAGCAGCAATTGTTCCCGCATGTCCGGCGCGGTGTCGATCAGGATGCGCCGATCCCCGTCTGTGATCAGCAGGGAACAGCGGCTCCGGCGATTGCGCGGTTCTTTCGGGTCACAGGCCCCCCAACCGGTTCCCAGACGCGGAACCCCACCTGAAGAGCCACAACCCAGAATCCGCGCCTTCATGCGGTTGCTCCGGGACGTCTGGTCTTGCTGAAATAGCGAAAGAAATTATCCGTGGTGCGGGTTGCCAGTTCTTCCCCCGTAACCCCCATCAGATCCGCCAGTTTTTCCGCCGTGTGCACGACATAGGCCGGCTCATTCTGTTTCCCGCGCTTTGGCACCGGGGCCAGATAGGGCGAGTCTGTTTCCACCAGCAGGTTTTCCAGCGGCACCGCAGCAACAGAATTACGGATATCTTCTGCAGATTTGAAGGTCAGAATGCCGGAAATGGAAATCGCAAATCCCATAGCGACAGAGCGTTCCGCCAGCCATTTGCTGCTGCTGAAACAATGGATGACGCCGGGGAATGCGCCCTTGGCCATTTCATCTTCCAGAATTTCAATCGTGTCTTCATCGGCATCGCGGGTATGGACGATCAGGGGCAGACCCGTCTCACGGGAGGCTGCGATATGGGCACGAAAGCTGCGCTTCTGGATATCCCGGGGGCTGTGCTCATAAAAGTAATCCAGCCCCGTCTCCCCAATCCCGACGACTTTTGGGTGCTGGGCAAAATCTACCAGTTGTTCGGTCGTGACCTCCGGCTCTTTTTCCGCCTCATGGGGGTGAATGCCAACCGTGCACCACACTTCATCATGTGCATCAGCGATATCACGTATAATCTTGAATTCACGAACCTTTGTGCAGATCGTCACCAAGGTTCCAACCCCGGCCCGTTGCGCGGCAGCCACAACCTCATTCAGGTCGCGCCCGTCGCGTTGCAGGTAATCTAGGTGGCAATGGCTATCGACCAGCATCGGGCTTACGCCTCCTCTGCTTCTACATAGCGTGGGAATACGGGCGATGGGGTTGGCAAAGCAGTTCCCGGTACCAGACGTGTCTCGGTATCAGCGAAACTGCGCTGATCCATGGGGACAGCCAACTGCCCCAGCAAGATCTGAGCAGAAGCCGGCACGACACATTGCACATAAATGCCCAGCACACGGATAACATCGGCCAGCACATACAGCACCGTTTCCATGCGGGCGAAATCGGTCTTTTTCAGGGTCCAGGGGGCCTGGGCATCCACATAGCGGTTGGCATCGCCCACAACCTTCCAAATTGCCTCCAGCATCTTATGGATGGCCTGGGCATCCATCTGGATGCGCATGTCGACCAGGGCCTGGCTGGCCGCAGCCATCAGGACCTCATCTTCCGGCGTGAACGGGCCGGGTGTTGGGACTTTGCCATCGCAATTCTTGGCGATCATGGACAGAACCCGCTGTCCCAGATTGCCCAGATCATTTGCCAGATCGGAATTGATACGGTTGACCATGCTTTCCTTGGAAAACGACCCATCATTGCCATAGGGCACTTCGCGCATCAGGAAATAGCGCACCTGATCCAGCCCGAATTCACCGACAATGGCCTGGGGCGTGATGACATTGCCCAAGGATTTGGACATCTTCTGGCCTTCGATATTCAAAAAGCCATGACCGAACACCCGCTTGGGCAGAGGCAGGTCTGCGGACATCAGGAAGGCGGGCCAATAGATCGTGTGGAACCGCATGATATCCTTGCCGATGACATGAATATCGGCGGGCCAGAATTTCTTATAGGTTTCAGTGGTTTCATCCGGGAAACCGGTCGCGGTGATATAATTGGTAAGCGCATCCAGCCAGACATACATGATATGCTTGTCATCGCCCGGCACCGGAATGCCCCAATTAAAACTGGTGCGCGAAACGGACAGATCTGTCAGCCCCTGTTTCACGAAATTCACCACTTCGTTGCGGCGATAATGCGGCAGGATAAAATCCGGGTTCGCTTCGTAATGCGCCAGCAGCTTGTCGCCATAGGCTGACAGGCGGAAGAAATAGGACTCTTCCTCCACCCATTCCACCTCGGCACCGGACGGGGCGAAGAATTTGCCTTTATTGTCACCCTCGCCCTTGGTCAGCTCGTCTTCGCCAAAATAGGCTTCGTCCCGGACAGAATACCAACCGGCATATTTATCCAGATAGATATCGCCCTTATCAGCGATGCGTTTCCATATTTCCTGAACGCTGGCGAAATGGCGGGGCTCGGTCGTGCGGATAAAGTCGTCATTGGAGATATTCAGCTCTGTCGCCATCGCCTGAAACTGGGCGGAAATGCCGTCGCTGAAGGCCATGGGATCGATCCCCT
The DNA here is from genome assembly GCA_002709955.1 of Rhodospirillaceae bacterium. Lineage (GTDB taxonomy): Bacteria > Pseudomonadota > Alphaproteobacteria > UBA8366 > Aestuariispiraceae > Pacificispira. The sequence goes on along the minus strand of PAQY01000002.1, from coordinate 497,261 downwards.
TGGCCTTGGCGGTTTTTTCCACCTTCTGACCATGCTCGTCCGTGCCGGTCAGGAACATCACGTCATAGCCATCCAATCGCTTGAACCGGGCGATCACATCACAGGAAATTGCCTCATAGGCATGGCCCAGATGGGGCGGTCCATTCACATAGGAAATCGCGGTCGTGATATAGAATGTCTTCTTAGGGTCGGGCGTCATATTGATCCAGTTCGGGCTCACCAAAGTATCAGTGCCGCTGAGCCGCCGCCTTCTGGACTTCCAGGAACGCGGATACGATCAACTGACGTTTATCCAGATTGGCCGGATTGTCCGATTGGGCAAGCAGGCCGGTAAGCTTTTCCCATAGCTGCATCGAGGTTTCAAGGCCGCCCAACGCATCCCAGCGATCCAGGGCCCTTTCTTCTTCCTTCAGCACGACCGGCGGACGCTCCCCCGTGACCTGGGCGCGGATCGCGCGCTTCATCCACCAATCCAGCATTGTGCGGAAGGCATTATAGCTCTGCTCCGCCGATTTGACCGACAACATATCGGCCAGACCATATAATTGTTTGGCATCCGGTTGCGCCGGATTGGACAACAGAACCATCGCTGCGCGGTACAGGTCAATGCCGCCCGCCTGGGCATAATCCAGGGCGGTGCCAATGCTGCCCTCCCCCAATTGCACCAAAAGACGCGCATCGGTCTCAGAAACCTCCGGTGCGTGCTGGGCCAGCAATTTCATCATAATGTCGTCGCTTAATGGCGACAGCACCAGCTTACGGCACCGCGACCGGATGGTTGGCAACAACCGGCCTGGCGCATGGCTGACCAGCACAAACATCGTATGGGGTGGCGGTTCCTCTAGCACCTTCAGGATCGCATTGGCACCCGACGTATTTAATTCGTCGGCACTATCAACGACGATTGCTTTCCAGGCGCTCTCCGCCGGGGTCTGATGGATGAAATTCAGAATTGTGCGCACATCGTCGACGGGGATGCTGGCCTTACCCTCTGGCCGGGACAGGGCGCGAAAGTCCGGGTGTCCCCCAGAAATGACCCGGCGAAAGGTACCGGCTTCCGGCGGCAGATACAGGCTGCGCGGCGCATCGCCAAACATGCCGCCCCCCTGATCCGAAACACCGCCCGCCAGGACCCAGCGAGTCATGCGATAGGCCAGGGTTGCCTTACCGATCCCCTGTGGCCCACAAACCAGCCAGGCATGGGGAAATCGCCCCGACTCCCAAGCCGACGCAACCGTGGTTTCCGCGTCTGTATGCCCAAACAGGTCCGGATTTCGGCGCGGCGCATAGGGGTCGATTTCATCCTCATCGACCGGCTTTTTCATAACGCCTGATCCTGGGACAACAACCGATGAGACACCGCGATTTCAATATCCCGGGCAATGGCATCAACGGTCTGGTCCGCTTGAATTACCGCGATGCGATCTGGTTCCAGGCGTGCGATATCCAAAAAGGCCTCCCGCAGTGCCACATGAAAATCCAGGCCCAGCTTCTCAAACCGATCCGGCCCGCCGCGACTGCCCGCGCGCATCAGGCCGGTATTGGCATCAATATCCAACAGCAGGGTCAGGTCGGGCCGAAACGCATCCAAAACAAGCGCATCCAGTGTTTCCACCCAATCACGGCCCAAAGACTTGGTATACCCCTGATAAGCCATGGTCGAATCCGTGAAGCGATCACAAACCACCCATGCCCCAGAGGCCAAAGCAGGCTCAATCAATCGCGTCACATGATCCCGGCGGGCGGCATACATCAATAATGCTTCACTGATTGGATTCCATCGATCCCCAGCCCCAGAAACGACCAGTTCGCGGATCGCCTGTGCCCCAGGGGTTCCGCCGGGCTCTCGCGTTTGGATGACTTCCAATCCACGTTTGCGCAGATGGCTTACCAGCAATTCACATTGCGTGGACTTGCCCGCACCCTCGCCGCCTTCCAGGGAAATGAATTTTCCACGTAAGGGCTCAGGCGTATTTATCACTGACCGGACTCACCAAACACAAGATATTGAACGGCCGATTGCAGCCGTCCGAACGATCCCAGACGCTCAACGGGTTCCCCTGCGACGACAGGCACGGTGATCGTGTCCAGGCCGGGTGCAGATACCACCAGTTCGCCCTGCACACTGCCGGGTTCAATCGGGGCGGCAATCGGTTCCTGGGTTTTCAGCGTGACCTGCAACTGATCCCGCACGGCACGGCGCATCACGATTGACACAGGCTCCTGCACGATCAAGGGCACGCGGGCTTCCGTCCCCAGCCAGACGGTCGCATCAGCAACAGTTTCCCCGGCGGCGAATAACGGGAATGTGCCGAATTCACGGAATCCCCAATCCAGAATACGCTCTGGCTCCTGAGCCCGTTCGCGGGTGGACTCCAATCCATTGACGACAACAATCAACCGCTGTCCGTTGCGCACCGCAGAAGCCGTCAGGCCATAGCCCGCAGCCTCCGTATGGCCGGTCTTCAAGCCATCCACCCCGACATCACGATACAGAAGTGGGTTTCGGTTCTGTTGGGTAATGTCCGAAAAGGTGAATTCCGTCTCGGAATAGAAATGGTAATATTCCGGGAAGTTCCGGATCAAGGCGGCCGCCAGGGTCGCCAGGTCGCGCGCCGTCGTATAATGCTCTGGATCCGGCAGGCCACTGGCATTTTTAAAATTCGTATGCGTCATGCCCAATTCGCGGGCCTTGTCTGTCATCTTGCGGGCAAAGGCTTCTTCACTGCCCGACAGACCTTCCGCCATGACAATCGTTGCATCATTGCCGGACTGAACAATGATTCCCCGCAACAGATCTTCGACCCGCACCCTTGTATCGACCCGTACGAACATCTTGGACCCGCCCGTTTCCCAGGCCTTCTTGCTGACAGAAAATGTATCGTCCAGAGACAAGGTCCCATTCTTCAGCTGTTCAAAGGCCAGATAGGCAGTCATCAGCTTGGTCATGGAGGAGGGATACATTTCCTCGTCTTCATTTTTGCCCGACAGCACTGTGCCCGTCTTGAAGTCGACCAAAATCATCTGTTTGGCTTTGGTATCAAGCTCATAGACATTGCTTTGTGCAGCGCTTGGCTGCACCGACATGCCAATCAGAAACCCGACAGACAGAAAAAGCGCGGCGAATGATATTTTGGCGAGGCGCGAGAACATTATTCCTCCAAAGGTTAACAATCGGCAAGCTGTTGACATCGGCATGGGCTGCCCGTGATCTTTTACGGGCCCCTAAAATGGGCGATGCCCCTAGTGTGCCCAAGCACAAAGGCAAAATCCAGGCACGATCCAGACAAAATAACGTCTATTTCTTCGGCACGACAATTGCCGCATCCGTATAACCTGCCTGAATAACAGCAACCAACAAGGATTCCAGCCTGTCATCATCTGCCAAGGGGCCGATCCGCACCCGGAACAACGGCGTTTCCGACCGCGTGATCTCTTCCACAATGACCGGCCCCAGATAGCCCAGCATGGAGCGCGCCCGATTGGCATTGTCATACTGACCAAAGGCTCCGGCCTGAATAAAGACATGCGGATTGGGCTCTACCGGCATCTGTTCCACTGTACCGCTGTCTAGGGATTGTTCAACAATTGCAGGACGTTCCCCCGGGTCGGCGGGGGCCTGGGGTGCACTGGCAACCTGACTGGGTTCTGATACGGCAACGCCTGGCGGTGGGGCCAAATCCTCACCACTGACCTGGGCGGTTGGGGCTGCGGCCGGGGTAGGAGATTCCGGTCCACTGGACACAATCGGGGTCATGGTGTTGTTTGCCACGGCACCGCCGCCATTCAGCATCGCCACCAATTGACGGCTTTCCTGCTCCAGCATTTCAACACGGACCAGGGTTGTCCCCTTGCGCTCAAACCCCAGCAGTTGGGCGGCGCGGCGGGACATATCAATAATACGGCTGTGTGCAAAAGGCCCCCGATCATTCACAATCACCTTGATCGAGCGCCCGTTTTCCAGGTTCGTCACCCGCACCATAGAAGGAATTGGCAGGGTACGGTGTGCGGCAGACACCCTGTTTTCATAAAAGGTGGCCCCGTTGGCCGTGGGCTTGCCATCAAATCCGGGCCCATACCAGGAGGCGATCCCTTCCTCCGTATAGGTGAAATCTTCCTTGGGATAATACCAGATCCCCCCAACCTGATAGGGATTGCCAATCTTATAGCGACTGCCCAGATCCGGCATATTAGGATCGCTGGGCGGGCGCGTGACAGTTCCATTCACCTGCTTTGACGCCTCAGACAGGAATTGCATTTCAGCACATCCGCCAAGCCCAATCAGAAGGATGGCAAGCACTGAAATGCGCCCCGCAAAGCGCCCTACCCCTAACAGCCGTGACATCCTGGTGCCCCCATGATCCGACATGCTTTCGTCTCCCCCTATCGCTTCCGCAGGTCCGACAATAAATCCTGCGTAGGATATCCGTCTGGCGGCAGGCCATTGGCCTTTTGATAGGCCTTGACCGCAGCGCGGGTCATTGGCCCGACCATGCCGTCCGGCTTACCGGTATCAAACCCTGCTGCCGTCAGTAGATACTGCAAGTCCAGCACGTCCGTGCGATATAGGGGCGCATCATCCGCAGGCTTCTGCGCCACAAGCGGCCCCTTCCCGTCCAGCCGATCCGACAAATACCCAACCGCCAGCGCGTAATAGATAGAGCGATTCCAGGTCATGATCGCATTGAAATTCCCATAGACCAGGAAGGCAGGTCCCTTCACCCCGGCCGGCAGCACGATCGCTCCGTCAACATCCGCCTGTGGCAGATCCCGTCCATCGGCACGCCGCACGCCCAATGCCTGCCATTCGGAAATCGGCTTCGGTGCTTTCAGATCAACCAGATCAAGATCAAAACCCTCCGGCAACCGGACTTCCCGACCCCAGGTTTCCGTGTCATCCCAACCGATTTCGGACAGATAATTGGCAGCAGATGAAAAGATATCAGGCAGATTGGTCCAGATATCCTTGTGCCCGTCACCATTGCCATCGACCGCATAGCCGGTAAAGGTTGATGGCATGAACTGTACCTGACCCATGGCCCCTGCCCAGGACCCGTTCATATCCTTCACACCGATATGCCCCTGATCCAGGATGGTCAGCGCATGAAACAGCTCGGCCCGGAAAAATTCGGCCCGACGGTCATCATGGGCCAGGGTCGCGACAGAACTGATCACAGGGAAACCGCCGGTATAATCCCCGAAATTGGTCTCCATCCCCCAGAAGGAAACCAGAAACCGCGGCTGGACACCATATTGCCGGGCGACACGCTGCAGCAGATCTGCATGCGTCACCAACAGCTTCTTGCCGCGTTTAATACGGTCTTCTGTGATAAATGAATCCAGATATCCCCAGAATGTCCGGGTAAATTCCGGCTGACGTTTATCCAGTTCCAGCACGCGCTCAATCGGCGCAATCCCATTCAGGGCCGCATCCAGGGTCGATTGCTTAAGCCCGCGCGCCAGCCCTTCAGCCTTCACCCCTTCCAGCCAGACTGAGAAAGGGACCGTTTCTGCCGGGACGGTGTCATTTTGCGAAGACGCGGTGTCCTGAGCGAAGCCAGGGGCAACAGCGCCCAGGCCCAGGAACAGGGAAATCGATCCGATGGAGATAAATTTTTTCATGATTGGCTTTTCTGCCTATAATTTCTAGGGACTGTTACGCATACGGCATAGCAGATTGGAACTGCAAGACCCGCTCGCAAGGCCATGTTACTATTGAATCTTCTGAACTGATGCGGCTTTGTGGGGTTACCAAATGCGACGAATCGCCAATTGATAATTGATTGCCCCCGCAGGCTGGTATAACTCACAGTGTCCAAACACGATCACAGCGACAGGAACAGCACCCGCAGATGAGCGGCCAAGAAGACCATACCGACAGCGATGCGGAACGGCGAACATTCCAGGCCTATATCGATGAAAGCGGGCGCATATCGATGGCCCGGGGAAATGCAGATCGGTGGTTGGGCTCTAGTCTGGAAGACCTGGAAGGCCATTCCATTGTTGAATACGCCGCCGAGGAATCGCAATTCGCGGTCAGTGAGATTTTGGTCCATGCGGCGTTGCGGGAATTTATGCCGCCCAGCATTTTTTTCATGCGCGATGGTCGAACCGGCTCTGTCAGTGGCTTTGAAGTAACGGGAAAGCCCCAGAATTTTAACGACCTCTATCGGCTGAATTTCGTGCAGGACCCCCGCATGGAATATGGCCCCCAATCCAAGAATTCGCGCACCGGCTTTGTTGGCGCGGTGCAACGGGCAATCAACAGCGCCGCCCAGGAAGAGACTGACATCGACATGACATTTGTCGATATCGGTGATGTGGGACGCCTGGGATCCCTGTCCGGCATGGATGCGGAAGGGATGCGCCGTTTTACCGATCGCATCGAATCCCGGTTGAAGGCCGAAAGCCTGGGCGGCGATTCTCTGGGGCGCGTGGATCGCGGAAAATATGGACTGGTCCACAATCGCGATGCGGATTTATCCAGTCTGCGCACCGAAATCGAATCCTATGTCAAAGACATCGATCCGGAAGGCATGGCTCTTGCTATTGGCACCTCAACGGTGGCTTTGGACGCAGAGACGATGGAAACGGATGCAATACGCACGGCCTTGGAACATGCCGTCGATCAATTTGCCGATACAGGAATCGATTCCGTCATCTTTGATACCCTGGCGGACAGTCAGGCGTCCTATCTGGATTTGCGGGAAACCCGCATGACGCTGCTGAACCGGTGTCTGGCCGATGATGTTTTGACCTGTGCTTTCGTGCCGGTCTGTAATATCGCGAATTGGACCGTGCATCATCTGATCGCGGAATTCCGGGCCAATCTGGATGATGATGGTTTGGGGGCTGCGGAGATTCTGAAGCTGACCAATGATGACGTGGACCTGCGGACCCAGGTCGATATTGCCCAGTGCCGGTACATTCTGACCCATCCGGATGTTGATTCCATCAGTGTCGCGGTGAATGTCGCCATTCATTCGCTGCTGGATATCAATGTGATCGGCATGCTGTTGGATTTCCGAAGCCGGGCCCCGCAACGCCGCGTTGTCCTGCGCTTGTCAGGTTTGGATCAGATTCCCTGGGAAAAGGTTCAGGCGCTCAATATCCTGCGCCGGGCTGGATTTTCCATCGCCCTGTATGGCAAGGATGTCGGCGCGGTGACAGCAGAGAAACTGAAATCCCTGCCCGCCGACTATATCATGCTGGATCCCAGCTTCGTGACCAATCTGGACCAGTTAAAGCGGGGCCTTGGCATGCTGGCAGGCATGGTCAATCGCTGTGCCGAACATGATATCTCCATCGTTTTTGATGGCGTCCTGGAATCCGCCGCTGCCCGGATGTTGTCAAAAATAGACGGCGCATTGTGCAGCGGCCCCTATTTTGGCGATCCCGTCGAAAGCCTGGAAGACCTGAAACTGCCCATTCAGACACAGTAGCGCACAGAATGTGACAATTTCTGTGATCCAGGCTTGATAGATCACTCCCGATAATGCTAATCACCGCCACCTGATGGGCAGCTCACCCCTCAGAACAGCGGACAGGTGGCCGAGCGGTTGAAGGCTCTAGTCTTGAAAACTAGCGTGCGGGAAACCGTACCGTGGGTTCGAATCCCACCCTGTCCGCCATATTTTTTTTGCGGGTCGCCGCCCACCAACCCAACTCGCTTGGCTTCGGCTTCAGACTTCGTCTCTCACCCTCCTCCATTCTCTAATCTTTCCCAATCATGATGATACCCCAAGACATGGTTCGGTATCGATACTCATATTCCCTCCCCCAACATCAGTCCAATGTCGCCAGCATTGCTTTTTCGAAGGGGCGCAGTTGGTCTGCGTTGCCGGTCTGGACCAGATTGGCCCAGTCGGGGTTGCTGATCAGGGCGCGGCCGACGGCGATCAGGTCGAATTCGTCGTCGCTCATCCGCTGGACAAGGTCGTCCAGACTGGCAATGGGGGCACCGGTGGAATTTCCCCGGATCTGGCCAAAGAAATCTTCCCCGCCCAGGCTGACGGAGCCAACACTGATGGTTGGTACGCCGGTAAGCTTGCGGGTCCAACCGGCCAGGTTCAGGTCCGATCCTTCAAATTCAGATTGCCAGAAACGACGGGTTGAGGCGTGGAACACATCAACGCCCGCATCGGCCAAGGGGGTCAGGAGCGATTCAAGCTCCTTTGGTGTTTCGGCCAGTCTGGCGTCATAATCCTGACCCTTCCATTGGGAGAAACGGAAGATCAGGGGGAAATTCGGACCCAAGGCCGAACGCACTGCGGCAATAACTTCTGTGGCAAAGCGCGTGCGGGCGACGGCATCGCCGCCATAGGCATCGGTGCGTTTATTCGTGCCAGACCACAGGAATTCATCGATCAGATAGCCATGCGCGCCATGCAGTTCCACCGCATCAAAGCCAATCTCCTTGGCCGCGCCCGCTGCCGTGGCAAAGGCATCGATTGTGTCGGCAATATCCACCTCAGTCATCGCCTTGCTGCCGGGCACAGTCGCAGACGGCCCTTCTGTGTGAGCGTCTGGATACGGGCCCGTGCCCGCCTGGCGCGCCAATCCCTGATGCCACAATTGCGGTGCAATCCGACCGCCCTCAGCGTGAACGGCAGAAACCACTCTGCGCCATCCCTCCAGACTTTCCGGGTCATGGAAGTTAGGAATGCCGGACTCGTTAGACGCCGCCTGGCGATTGATTGTGGTGCCTTCCGTTATGATCAGCCCCACGCCCCCTTCGGCGCGACGACGGTAATAGTCCGCCACAGCCGCGCCAGGAACCCCATTCGGGCTCAACTTGCGCGTCATCGGGGCCATCACGATCCGGTTCTTCAGCTCCAAGCCATTCAAGGTCAATGGGCGGAACAGGATATCCGTGCTCAAGGGAAGGCTGTGGTCCATTTTACATCTCCAAAATTTTCAGAAGGCCCCATAGGCGTCGTTCCATAAGTGGCCCCCTTGCAGACAATCACAATGCATGCACCGCCGGATTAAATGTCAGAGGTCTTATGCTGAAAATGCACGAATTTCCTAAATGATTTGCCATTACCATTGCCACCCGGACAGGACAGGCGACACGATTAATGGAACAAAACGGCGCGGGTCGATATCACAGGCTCGATAGTTCAATCATTATGGATTTTGATCCTACGACAAAAAATATCCATCATAACAACCAACCTTGATAATGCCTCTCAGTCACAATATGGTGCAGCGAAATCTGCAACTGAGGATCATTCGCAATGGAAACTGAAACACAAGCCCCCGCCCCTGCTCCGGAAACCCAGGACCCGCTTCAGGCGACGGGTGCGGATGCCGTCGGGATCGATGGAACAGTTGCGCCGGATGGATCCGTGCCAGAGGGCGCGGTGGATCTGAGCATTTTGGACCGGGCGTACGATTTTCTGCAGGCGGGTGGTCCCGTTGTCATGATCCTGGTTGTGATGTCGGTGATATCGCTGGCGATCATCCTGGTGAAACTGTTGCAGTTCAGAAATGCGCGCTTGAATGACCTGAAGCCCGCAAAGGCCGCTCTGGGATTGTGGCGCGCGGGTCGCGTTGAAGAGGCAATCTCCGTTGCCGGAAAATCCCGAAACCCGGTGGCGCAGGCAATTGCCCGTGGTCTCAGGGGGCATCATCGGGGCCTGCCAGACTCCATGATCCGCGAAGAAGTCATGCGCTATGGCGGTGATGCTCTACAGAATATGCGGGCCTGGTTCCGTCCGCTTGAAGTGATCGCCTCCCTGGCCCCTCTGTTGGGTCTGTTCGGTACGGTTCTGGGCATGATCACCGCCTTCCAACAATTAGAATCAGCAGGAAATCAGGTCAATCCGGCGATCCTGTCCGGTGGTATCTGGGTTGCCCTGCTGACCACTGCGGTCGGTCTGGCCGTGGCCATGCCTGTTGTTGTCATCTTGAATTGGCTGGAACGGCGGGTGGATCGACTGGCGCATAATATGGACAACTATGTCACCCAGCTATTTACACAGGATCTGTCCAAGGATGAGGCCGTACCGGCGTCTGCGGCCAATTCATCCCGCCAACAGCCCAGATTTCATACAGTACCCGCATTGGCAGGAGAATAGGGTCCATGATGTCCGGCACCCCGACATCCTTTGCGACACAGGGTCAGCGTAAACGCCCCATGATCAGCCTGACGCCGTTGATTGATGTCGTCTTCATTCTGTTGGTGTTTTTCATGCTGGCCTCTTCCTTTCTGGATTGGCGTGCGATTGATCTGAATACTCCCAGTGACGCGCGCGGTCGGTCCTCCGCAGAAGGGGCGCTGATGGTTGAATTGCGGCCAGATGGCATTCGCCTTTCTGGGGAACGTATCTCTATGGCGGTGTTGAGTGAGAGAATTTCCGCGCGTGTCGCGAAAAACCCGGAGCAGAAAGTCATCGTAAAGGCCGCGCCCGGCGTTTCATATCAACAGGCCATTGATCTGTTGGACCGCCTTGCGGCCAGCAATGTGGTGGATATGTCCCTGATCCAGAACCAGGGGCAATAAGTCATGCATTTTACCCCGCCCCGCCCAAAGAATGAGGATGACCGCATCCTGCCTTTGATCAATGTTGTGTTTCTGCTGCTGATCTTTTTCATGTTGGCTGGCAGCCTGAGCGCCAGCGATCCCTTCAAGATTGATCCGGCGCACTCCGCCAGCCAGGCCTCTCCTGGGGAAACGGATGTCCAGATTCTGATGGGATCAAACGGTCAGATCGCCTTGGATGGCGTTGTTGTGTCCCCGTCAGAACTGATCGCGACGCTGACGCCGCGCCTTGCGGAAAACCCGGAAATTCTAGTTCGGTTGCGGGCCGATGGCGGCATCAATGCCACGGATGTTATCAGTGTGATGGAAAAGCTCCACAAAATCGGTGTCTCTCGTCTGAAGCTGTTGACGGTTCCTGCCCCTGAAACGGAAGTGGTTCAATGAGCGTACAGTTAGACTCCGCGCCAACCTATTGGATCAAGCCGCATCAATGGTCCCTGGGCCTGTGTCTTGCGGTGGTTCTGCATGCCGGGGTTGCGGGGGCAGTCTTGTGGCAGAACGACCCGCCCCCCGGGGCCGTTAGCGCCGGGACAGGCGGCATCGAAGTATCCCTGGGGCCAATCGGCGGGGCGCCGGGCAGCGCTGTGCCGGTCCAAACGGATGTATCCGAGGCCGAAATGGTTGAGGCCCCTGCAGAATCGGTCCCCCCGCAGGACCCCCCACCCGATGCGCAGACGATAGAACCACCCCCTCCGCCGCAAGAGGTGATTGAAATCGCCGAGGCTGTTGAGGTCGTTGAGGTTGAAGAACTTGTCACCCCGCCGGAACCCGAAGAGGTGATCGAGATCCTATCAGAAGACCTGCCGGTCATGCCAGAAAAGCCTCCGGAACCTGAACGGCCCAAGCCACCGGAAAAGCCGGTTGCTCAAAAGCCGGTCACAGAACAACTGGAAACGCCAAAACCGGTCGAAGCGCCACCGGTACAGACAGCGAAGCCAAGCCCGCTGCAAGAGTCACAAACGGCGGCGGCCCCGGCGGCCGTTTCCGGCAATCAGGGCAAGGCGGGCAATGAAAACAGCCGCGAGGCAGGCAGTGCGGATGCCCAGACCGCTGGTGGTATTCCTGGCAGCACAGCGGATTACATCGCAACACTGCAAGCCTGGTTGGCCCGTCACAAGGAATATCCCAGATCCGCCCAAAAACGGGGCCAGGAAGGAACCGCGCTGCTGTATTTTGTCATCGATCGGAACGGTCAAGTGCTGGAGCACCGACTGCGTGAAAGCTCAGGCTATCGTGTGCTGGACAAGGAAGTGATGGCCATGATCGAACGCGCGCAGCCACTGCCCAGAATCCCCGACGATATGCCGATGCAACAAATGGAACTGGTTCTGCCGGTTCAATTCTTTCTGCGCCAATAATCGGAATGCAGAATGTCAGGCCTGCACGATTTCCGGCAAACACAGAACCGGAAAAGTGACGGAATTGGCGATGAAGCACTTGTGGTGCGCCTGATGATGCAGGGACTGGGCGATCTCCAAATCAGACTGCGCCGTGATCGTGATCTTGGGGCGTAAAGTGACTTCTGTGAAATAGCCCCCTTTGTCTGAATCTTCCACCATCGTGCCGATGGCCGTGTCGTCATAGGCCATCACGACAACGCCTGCGGTGGCGCAAAGATGCAGGTACCAAAGTTTGTGACAGGCAGAGAGGGACGCGACCAACAGGTCTTCCGGATTCCAGCGTGTGGCGCTCCCCCGAAAGGCAGGATCGGCTGATCCCGGTATGGGGGGCTTCCCTGATGCTGTAATTTCATGGTCACGGCCATAAGAAACGTAATCTGCGGTCCCCTGCCCCTGGTTGCCAATCCATTCCACCGTGACTTCATAGTGATGCGTTTTCCCGGTCATGATGATCCTTTGAATAATGGAGTCTTCTGCACTTATGCGGCCTGTATTCTGCCTTGTGGAAGCTAGAGAATCGTATAATCTACAATGTATACATTTATACATATGAGATGAAGTCACTGTCAATGCTCAGAAAATCCCTCTCCTTAGCGGATGCTATTGCAGAAACCCTGAAGGCAGATATTCAGGCTGGCACGATCCTGCCTGGCACCCGATTGCATCAGGAAGACCTGGCAAAAAGGTTTTCCGTCAGTCGCGTTCCGGTGCGCGACGCCCTGTTCAAGCTCAATTCGGAAGGGTTGGTCAGCATCGAAGCGAACCGTGGGGCCATTGTCACAAAACTGACGCCGGAACAGATCTCAGAAATTTATGACCTGCGCCTGATACTGGAATGCGATGCCCTGGAGCGGGCGATAAAGGTCATGACACCAAATGACCTTCCCGCTGTCCGACGTGCCCTGAAAATGTGTCGGTTGCAAGCCGATGGGGGCGATTGGCTGACCGCAGATAATGAATTTCACAGAACGATCTACCGCCTGTCAGGACGAACCAAACAAGTTGAGATTATCGATACATTGCGGGCCAGTGTTCAGGCCTATTGGGCACAGTATTCCACCCTGGCAACCAACGAGTCGCATTGGTTGGAACAGCATGATGCGCTGTATCGGTGTATAGAGCAAAAGGATGCGCGCCGCGCTGTGAAACTGTTGCGGACACATTTGATCGAAGCCTCGATCAAACTGATATCATAGTGTGGGGATAGAAGTGGTAAGAGCATCATGTATCAGTGCATGACGCTCTTACCAATCAGACCTTATTGGAAGGCGATGGAGGCATAGGCCTCATCAATAGCTTCCTGGGTCCATATGGATGGTTCCGTCGGCGCAGCCTCCCCCGACATGGGAAGGAATGTCCCCTCATTGGGTTCATCCAAAGTGACTGTGCCTTGCCGCCCCTGAATATCAATGGCACCGGAAATAATCATAAACCCGTAATGCAATTGTCCTGGTGGCATACCGGCTTCCAAGGGTCCCCCAAACAAATCCGTGCCCCGAATGCCAATTGTCGCGACCGGTGTGCTGATGCGAACCGACGCGGGATCATTGCGTCCGACCGCCCCGCTTAGGAAGCGAAATGTGCCCGCAAAGACTTCAAATGCCTGAAGGCCTTCCCCATCCGGATTTGATGCGGAATAGACCAGTTCATCCATACGCATGCGCGCATCTGCGCCCATGGTTAATTGCGATGCATCAACGAATACGATTTCCAGACGGGAGTCCGGTGCGGTTTCAACCATCGCACCTGAATGAATTAATGACCCAGCCTGTAATGCCTGAACCGTTGTCCCACGCATTTCGGTGGCACTGCCCTGTAGGCGCGTGACCTTACCAATGGCAGCCTGATCTTGTGCGAATGCAGTCGTATTTCCAACGATAATCACCAGCAATACAACCAGTGATTTAAGTAAATATTTCATATACTTGCCTTTCCTTCTATCGACCCCGTTCAGATAGTAAGAAAAGCCATGATTTAAAGTAAAATTTTGGTGTTGGCGTCGGTTTTCATGACCCATTCAATAAAATGGATCGTGCCGAATTCTGTACCAGTTTTCGGGACTTATTTATGACGGAAGGTAATCCGCCCCTTGGTCAGGTCATAGGGGGTCATTTCAACATCGACCTTGTCGCCGACCATAACCCGAATGCGAAACTTACGCATTTTGCCAGCCGTATGGGCAATAATTTCATGCCCGTTTTCCAGCTCTACCCGAAATGTTGCATTGGGCAGCTTTTCAACAACAGTTCCTTGAAATTCAATCAGTTCTTCTTTTGACATCTATGCGCCATCCAGGCCTTATTTTCGAATTTTAAGTGAAACGGCACATTGCCGCGAAACCTGATCTATAAAACTTTTTTGCAGCACCCCCCCTCTATCGCGAGGTTCACCCGACTGCGTGGCGAAGGGTATGAGGCATTCCACCCGGAAAAACAAGCCCCAGGGTCATTAGGTGGTCATTAGGTGGTCAATAGAGGGTCATTAGATGGTTCGTAGGGGATAGGGTGCATCGCAGGATAACAGATCACACAGGGTCCACCGACCCTTCCAACGCATATTCCTAAACATTATTTCTGAAACAGGGGAAGCTATCGGATGACAAATGCGATCTTTCCGGGCACGATTGTATTCTCAAACATCTTAGGCGGCTGCGGTCAATTTCGTCCCTGTTTATCTGAATAATACGAAAACTGAATTTAAAAGGCGCTGGCAGATATGCCGAATAGCTACGACACTCTTTCCGTGCTGATTGCCGATGGCAGCAGTTCGATCCTCAGCATGACACGGTTCATTCTGGGAGAATTCGGTATTTCTAAAATTACGACCGTGACCCATTCTCATCACGTTCTGGATGAACTGTCCGTTCAATCAATTGATCTGCTGATCGTCGACTGGAATATGGAGCCCATGAGTGGCATCGAATTGACCAAATATATTCGATTGTCAGAAGAAAGCCCAAACCGGTATCTGCCGATCATTATCATGAGCGATAAAACGTCGCTGCCGATTGTTTATGAAGCCCGCGATGCCGGTGTTTCTGAGTTTCTGGTGAAACCTTTGACGATGCAGTCCATCAAACAGCGTGTGGACGCGACCATCAAGAATCCTAAGAAATTTGTCAGGTCACCGACATATTTCGGACCAGATCGACGTCGCCGCATCGACCCGAAATACAAAGGACCAGAGCGTCGGGTTGAGATGGAAGATGCTTTTATCTAACCAGCGGCCTTCCTAACCCGCAGCCTTCAAGTATTTCGGATTTACCAGGTCCAGCCGATCCTGAACATCTTCCAACAGAACAGCGTGCAAGACCTGCGCCGCCTCCCCCTGGTCGAAGTCACCCTTGCGTATCGCCGCGCACAGATCCCGAACAGTGCCGCCATCCGGCAGTATCTTTTGCAAGCGCAAGGCCTGTCGTTCTGCCAAGCCGCCACGATCTGCCAGATCCCGCTGTGCCCCTGCCATAATGGACAGGACCATCAGCGCATCCAGGCGGTGTTCCTCCGGCAGCGCCGGGATCAGGACAGATTTCATCACATCCTGGGCGGCTTTCAATAAATCCTGCGATTCTGGTTTATCGGGCGTCATACGGCCTCTCCCAGGCTGTGCGGTGCAGTCATGCGCAACATTTCCAATTCCATTTCAGCGGGTCGCCGTCCGGTCAGCCCCAGGTCCAGCGTTCGTTCCCCCCCGACCAAATACCGGTCCCCCTGCTGCAAGGCGATCACGGCCCAACGCAAATGCGCATACACTTCCCAATAATAGACGCGCGTTTGGTCGATCTTCAGGCCAGAGACGGCCTCGTATCCCCGCGCAAAGGCCTCCCGGCTGCCAATGCCGCCAGCCGGTTTATCGCGTCCTGAAAACCGCCAGCACATGGCATGGAACCAGCCGATATCCTCGCACCGATCCGACCAGCCTGCGAATTCCCAGTCCAGAATGGCGGTCAGCCCGGACTCGTCCACCATATAGTTTCCGGTCCGGAAATCATGATGGGCCAGAACAGTGCCCTGTGGTTCGGGTCGATTGCGCTGTAGCCACCGGATTGTCCAATCCAGAACAGGGCGCGGCCGGTCCATTTCATCCAGAAACCGGCACATGGACGCTAATTCCGCCGCCGCCGGATCATCAGGCGGTGCATCCAGGAAGGCAAACTGGTGGGTGTCTGGCGTGATAGAATGAATACGCGCCATCTCTCGCCCCAGACGTTCCGTCAAGGCCTCCCGGTCGCCGCCAACGGTCATATCGCGGGTAATGCGCTGTCCCAAGGCGGTTCCGCCCACCCGGCGCATCAGGCAGAATTCCTTGCCAATCACAGCCATATCCGTGACGCACAGCAAGGGTTCGGGAACAGTAACCCCCGCATCCCATGCCGCCTGAAGCAACGAAAATTCCTGCGCCCGTGACAGGCTGACTGCGACCCCTGTGGGGCTGTCGGTGCGCAAAACAGTCGACAAATGCCCGTCCCGCTGGCCCCCGGTAATGGTCAGGTCCAGTGCCCAGTTTTCCTGGATCGCGCCACCAGACAGAATTGACATTGCGTCTATTGATACTGACCGGGCGGAAAATACGTCCGCCAAACACTGACACAGGCGTTCCTTATCCTGTGCGGACAATCCCTGCATGATCAAACGCCCCACCGCCAGAAATCATCGCCCTCTGCCGTCAGGAAACGGTTCAGCACCATTTTGTGAACTTCCGATGCACCATCAACCAAGCGGGCCTGACGGGCATAGCGATATATCCATTCCAGCACCGTGTCCTTGGAATATCCCCGCGCGCCATTCAACTGGATGGCAGTATCCACCGCCGTATGCAGCGTATCGGCCACCTGAATCTTGGCCATGGAGACTTCTTTGCGGGCCTTGTCGCCCTGATCCAGTGTCCAGGCCGCACGCATGGTCAACAGACGCCCCAGTTCAATCTGCATGGCGACATCGCCCAGCATCAATTGCACGGATTCACGATCTGCCAGTCGCATGCCGAACCCTTCACGGTTTTCAACATAATCCCGCGCAATGCCAAGGGCCCGCTGTGACAGGCCCAGCCACCGCATGCAATGGGTCAGGCGCGCCGTGCCCAGGCGGATTTGGGTCAGCTTCAACCCATCCCCCACATTCATCAGGCGATTTTCATCCGGAATTTCCAGCCCGTTGAATTTCAGCTCACAATGCCCGCCATGTTCTTCCGGTCCCATGATCGCGATCCGCCGGATGATTTCCCAGCCGGGCTGGTCCTTATGGAACATAAAGGCTGTCAGGCCTTTACGTGTGTCATCGGATGTTCTGGCAATCAGGATGAAATGACTGGCAACACCGGCCCCGGTGATGAACCATTTATGGCCGTTGACGATCCATTTATCACCCTGCTTTTCCGCGCGGGTTCGGATCATGGACGGATCTGATCCGCCGCCAGGGGCTGGTTCCGTCATGACAAAGGCAGAACGCACATCCCCATTCACAATGGGCTGTAACCACTTTTCCTTTTGATCGTCGCGCGCAATGCGGTTCAGGATGAACATATTGCCGTCATCCGGTGCCGCACAGTTGAATACGACCGGCCCAAAGATCGACTTGTTCGCTTCTTCATAGAACGCCGCCATGCCCTGGGTGTTCAGGCCCAGACCACCGCTCTCCACCGGCATTTGCGGGGCCCACAGACCGGCATCCTTGGCCTTGGCCCGCATGGCCGCCAATGGGACATCTGCAATGTTTTCATGCGCGTCATATGTGGTTATATCCGATTCCATAGGGATCAGATGTGTATCAACAAATTCGCGCACCTGAAGACGCAGGCGATCGACCTCAGCCGGTAATGTGAAATCCATAACGTATTATCTCTCAATTATGGTTTGAAGAAGGGAGCAACCGTCAAAATCTTGTTTTCCATCTTCTGCAGGAAGGGGGTGGCTTCCTTCAGATAAATGGCCCAGCCAGGTTCTGCCGCCAATTTAGCGCGCCGCGCGGCGCGATCCGCCAGATCTTCATACTGCCACATATGGATCACCTGATTGAGCTCCCCGATATCCATCGAGATATACCAGCCGACGGGATTGCCCAGATGTTTGGTCTGCAGGGCAAAACCCAGCTCCTCATAGGCTTTCAGGAATGCCGGCAGCTTGCCAGGATGGGCGGTATAGGTGCGGTGGTCGATAATCATGATATGTCACCTTTCTGATCAGGGGGTCGCCAGAGAATGGCCCCCATCGACGGTTAGGATATGGCCTGTTGTCCAGGCCGCGAGGTCACTTAATAGATACAGCAATGCGCCGTCCAGGTCTTCCGGCTCCCCAAAGCGTCGAATTGGAATCTGGCGCATCATTGTCTGCCCCATCTCCCCTTCCAGAAAAGCACGGTTCAGATCGGTTTTAACATAGCCAGGCGATATCGCATTGACCCGTATGCCATGTTTCGCCCATTCATAGGCCAGCGCCTTGGTCATATGCGCCAGTCCCGCCTTGGACACGCAATAGGATATTTCCGTCTTTGAAACGCGCTCTCCCAGCAGGCTGGCAATATTGACGATCGCGCCCCCGCTCCCGTCCGCCATATGCTGGGCACAGGCCTGGGCGACGAAGAACGCCCCCTTCAAATTGACATCCATCACCTGATCCCAATCGGCTTCAGTCTGTTTCAGGGACGGTTTGGTGACGACGATACCGGCATTATTCACCAGCAGATCAATGCCGCCCAGCGCATCGACAGTGGCAGAAACACAGGTTTCAATCGACGAAACATCGGCGACATCCAACGCAACGGGAATGGCCCTTTGTCCGGTATCCTGTGTGATCGACGCAGCCTCTGTTTCCAGCCGATCAATACGGCGTGCGGCCAGGGCGACATCCGCCCCCGCCATGGCCAGTGTGCGCGCAAAATGTTGCCCAAAACCGCTGGAAGCGCCTGTCACAAGGGCGCGTTTTCCGTCCAACCTTAATTCCATCGTCTCAGATTTCCTTTGCTTGAGAGCGCAGTACAAATTTTTGGATCTTCCCTGTCGCTGTCTTTGGCAAAGGCCCGAATATCACCCGAGTGGGTGCCTTAAAGCGGGCCATATTCTGTTTGCAATATTCAATCACCGCAACATCATCCAAGGTACCTTCCTTGCCTGGTGCCAGCGTTACGAAGGCACAGGGCGTCTCCCCCCATTTTTCATCAGGTGCCGCAACCACGGCGGCTTCCATGATATCTGGATGGCGGAACAGGACCTCTTCCACTTCCAGGGACGATATATTCTCCCCGCCTGAAATGATGATGTCCTTGGCGCGGTCCTTGATCTCGACATAGCCATCTTCATGCATGACCGCCAGATCACCGGTATTCAACCAGCCATTCTTCAGCGTTTCCTGTGTCGCTGTCGGGTTCTTCAAATAACCGCGCATGATAGTGTTGGATCGCAGCATCAGCATCCCGATCGTTTCCCCATCCTTGGGCACATCAATAAAGGTTTCAGGATCCGCAACGCGCTGTTCTTCCAGGGCGACCATTGCAACCCCCTGTCGCGCCATCAGGGGCGCGCGTTCCGACAATTCCAGCCCATCCCAATCTGGCTGCCAGGAACACACCGTTGCTGGGCCATAGCTTTCCGTCATGCCGTACATATGCGTGACGTTAAAGCCCATACCCTCCATCTTTGCGATCACCGAAGACGGTGGTGCTGCGCCCCCTGTACAGACCTCAACCCGTTGCGGGAATTCAACTTTTTGGTCGGCCGGGGCATGGATCAACATGGTCAGCACAATTGGTGCCCCGCACATATGCGTCACCGCATGATCGCGGATCATTGGAAAAATCAGCGCCGGATCGACACGCCGTAAGCATACATGCGTGCCACAGGCGGCTGTGACGGCCCAGGTATAGGTCCAGCCATTGCAATGGAACATCGGCAATGTCCACAAATACACCGACCGGCTGTTTAATTGGAACGTCAGGGCATTGGACATCGCATTCAGATAGGCCCCGCGATGATGATAGACGACCCCTTTCGGATTGCCCGTCGTGCCGGATGTATAGTTCAGCGACAACGCATCCCATTCATCCGCAGGCAGGTCGTGGGTGAAGCTGGGATCCCCTTCCTGCACCAGCATCGTTTCATAATCCGTCGTCCCGATGCGCGGCCCTTCCGGTTCCATGGGATCGACAATATCGATCAGGATCGCCGGTCGGTTCTTGGTCAGTCTCAACGCCTCCCCCATCACGCCATTCAGGGAACATTCCGACAGCACGGCCTTGGTTTCCGCGTGTTCCAGAATGAAGGCAATGGTCGCGGCATCCAGCCTGGTATTCAGCGCATTCAGAACCGCACCAATCATCGGGATCGCATAATGCGCCTCCAGCAGGGCTGGCACATTCGGGCTTAATACAGAGACCGTATCCCCGCGCCCGATGCCCCGCGCTTTCAGGGCAGAGGCGAACCGGCGGACCCTGGAATAAAACTCTCCATAGGTATAGCGCAGATCGCCATGAATGATTGCCGTTCGATTGGGAAACACCGTAGCGGCGCGCTTCAGGAAGCTGATCGGCGACAGCGGTACATAATTCGCCGCCCCCCGATCCAGGTCCTGATCGTATATCGTATTCTGCCCTTGCGACATTGATGTTCCTCCAAATCCCCAGATCATTCTCCGGCGCTGCGAATTGTGCCGGATTTTGCTCGCCACACCGGTTTGATTTTCCTATCTTTGTTGTTTAGTGAAGCGTCTTGGTCAAGACTGATTGCGATTGCGCGACAGGTTTCTGTTCACAGACAAGACTGTTGGGGAAGGGTTCAACAAGCAATGCCACATCTGGCTTACATCCTGATCGGGGACCCGGACCCGGACCGCGCCCTTTCCCGTGCGGAATTTCTGAATGCCGCTGGCTATCGCTGTATTCAGGCTTCGGACGCTCACACGTTGATCGGCCTCGCGGGTTCTCGCATGCCAGACGTCATTCTGATGGGGCAGTTCACCGCGCCTGTGGATTCCTTGAATATTGTCAGGGCGTTGAAAACAGCAGACGCAACGCAATCCATTCCCATCGTGCTGTTGGATCTGCCACCCCAGGCAGACCTGCTGACCCTGGTTCGGGATGAAGATGTCGATGACATTCTGGGACCCAATGATGATAATCAGGAATTGCTGTTACGCCTGCCCAGATTAACCCGCTCGTCGGTTATGCAGGCGGAACTGTCCCGACGCATAAAGACCGCGGCGGCGTTCGGATTAACAGTCGATCCAAAGGATTTCATCCGCGCCTATCCCGCGCGCCCCCTGGTGCTGGCCGTTGCCCCGGATGATGCGTCGATGATCGATCTGGTTGAAGCGCTGAATGATGGCGGGTTCGAATGCGTCCCCGAAACAGGTTACTTCCGCGCCGCCGATGCGCTGGACAATGGTCGGTTCGATGCCGCCGTGATCATGACCGCCAGCGAGGATAATTTTGAACGCACACAATATCTGTGCGGCCATATTCGCCACAATCCACGCCTGTTTAATTTGCCAACACTGGTGCTGACGGCACCGGCCACACGCGACCGTGCCAAGGATTTCTATCGGGGCGGTGCCGCCATCGTGCTGTCTGGCCTGTCTGATGCGGATCGGCTGTGCACCTATATCCATATGCTGGTTGGTCGCCAACGGCTGCGCTGGACATTGCGCGATCCTTTCAAGGCATTGCTGAAAGATGAAACAGCCGATGTCAGTGGTGTCGCCTATTCCAGGCAGTTTTGGGATGCGCATCTGGCCAGGACCATTGAAACCGCCCAGGCGCGCAACGCCCGTTTGGCGATGGCCTATCTGTCGATCCCAACCCTGCCCCGCATTCAGGAAGAATACGGCACCGAAAATGCTGAAATATTGGCCCATCAACTGGCGGACTGGGTTACCAGCATGACCCGTATCGAAGATACTGTCGCGCGCATCGGGCCGGATGCTTTCGGCATTCTTCTGCCAGAAACACCCCGCGCAGAGGCAAATGGCGTCGCCCAGCGCATTATCGGCATTCTGCATAATTCAGAGTTCAATCTGGGGGAGGATGTGATGCAATCCGTGCGGGCCTGGGCCGTTGGCGGGGCAACCGCACTGGAACCCGACGACACGCCCGAAACCTTCATGGCGCGCGCCAAGTCTGTGGCAAATTAAAGCGCAGAAATCCCCATAACAATCTATCGCCTGTCTAGCCCTGCGGAAATCCGCAGGGTAGAAAATGCTGTTTGGCAGATTCCTTCATGGGTTGAAGGATCAAGACGGGTTATAGTTTCCTTATAAACGCATCAATCGCGTATCTATAACCTTTGGGAGGTAACAATGAAACGCAACCTGCTCGGTCTTGCGGCCACAACTACATTGGTATTTGCTTTTGCCGGGGAAGCCCTGGCGACGGAATGGAATGTCTCCGTCTGGGGCAAACGCCGCGCCTTTACCGAAAATGTCGAAAAAATTGCGGAACTGGTCAGCGCCAAGACGAATGGCGAATTCACCCTGAACATTTCCTATGGCGGCCTGTCCAAGGCGAAAGAAAACCTGGACGGCATTTCCATCGGTGCCTTTGAAATGGCGCAGTTCTGTGCCGGGTATCACGAAGACAAGAACCCGTCGATCACCGTGCTGGAGCTTCCATTCCTGGGCGTCGATTCACTGGAAAAAGAAGTTCAAGTGTCTCAGGCAGTCTATAGCCATCCTGCGGTTGTCGCGGATCTGGCGCGTTGGAATGCGACCCTTCTGATGCCAACCCCGATGCCGCAATACAACATCGTTGGTGTTGGTGATGCGCCAAAATCGCTGGCTGCGTTTGACGGTTTGACTGTCCGCGCAACCGGTGGGATCGGCGCAGCGATGAGCACGCTTGGGGCAATCCCGACCTCTGTTCCCGCAGCGGAAACCCGCCAGGCAATGGACAGCGGCGTTGTGAAGGCTGTTTCTTTCGCCCCTCACGCCCATATGTCCTTTGGCACTGTTGAGAATGCCAAGTGGTGGACGACGAACCTGAATCCCGGCACCGTGAATTGCCCGGTTGTTGTCAACACGGACGCCCTTGCCGCGCTGACCGACAAGGAACGCGACGCGCTGTTGGGTTCTGTCGATGAAGCCCTGGCTTTCTATATCGATTACTACAATAACCAGACCATGGCGAAATGGGGCCCCTTGCTGGATTCCAAAGGTGTTGAGCGGATCACCTATGACGAAGCCACCCTGGCATCGTTCCGTGAAAAAGTTGCTGGTCCAGCCGCAAGCGCATGGGTTGAAGCAAACAACGCCCGTGGCCTTCCTGCACAGGAGCTTCTGGATCTGGTTCAAAGTGAAATTGCCAAATAACACATTCGCCTGATAGGCCCTTATTGGGGCTGGTCACAGTCGCCGCCACCGTTTCCACCCCATCGGGTGAAACGGTGGCGGTCCCTTCTTGCAATTTCTATGGATTCCATTGGGGAGCAAGGCACCATGTCCGGCGCGACATCGATACTGGTCGACAATTCGGCCTTAAGCAAAATTGATCGCAGCCTTCATCGGCTGGAAGAATTTTTTGCCCTGATCGGCGGAATTGCGGTTTTTTCACTTATGTTTCTGGCGGTGGTCAGTGTGACCGGTCGCCATTTTTTTAATTCCCCCCTGCCCGGCTATGTGGACTGGATTGAACAGGCGATGCCGTTGATCGCCTTCATCGGGATCGCCTATTGTCAGCGTCTTGGCGGTCATATTCGTATGGATATCCTGATCGGACGCCTGAAGGGTCGCCCACTTTGGCTGGCCGAAGTCGTTTCCTGCGTCGTCATGCTGATTCTGATGATGCTGATGGTCTGGGGCAGCTATGCCCATTTTGAACGCTCCTTCGACTTTGCCTCCCCGATGTGGAGTCGCGATTCGACCCTAGACATCCGCCTGCCAATTTGGCCCGCGAAGCTTTTGGCACCTCTTGCTTTCAGTGTTCTGTGCCTGCGCCTGGTTTTGCAGATCTGGGGCTATGGCGCGGCCTTGATCCGCGGCACAAACGACCCTGTCGCCGTGCCCATGATCGAAGATGCCAGCACCGTTGCCGCGCGTGAAGCGGAAACCGTTTCCGGTTTCGATGATGATGAGAAGGGGTCGAATAAATGAGCAGCATCGATATCGGAATTGCAGTTACCATCATCCTGTTGATCATGGTTATGATTGGGATGCGGGTTGCTTTTGCCGCCGCCCTGGCCGGACTGATCGGACTGGTCTGGATCTTCTGGGCCAAGAAAGGCATGGCGGGCGATCAATTCTTCTGGGCCCTGACGGTCGCCGTGAAAACCGCAGGCCAGGTCCCCCATTCAAAGATTTCCTCACAGGCCTTATCGCTGATTCCAACCTTCATCCTGATTGGCTATCTGGCCTATTATGCAGGCCTGACCAAGGCCTTGTTTGAAGCAGCCAAGCGCTGGGTTGGCTGGCTGCCGGGCGGTTTGGCCGTCTCTACCGTCTTTGCGACAGCGGGTTTCGCGGCGGTATCTGGCGCTTCGGTCGCGACCTCTGCCGTTTTTGCCCGGGTGGCTATTCCGGAAATGCTGGCCGTTGGCTATGACAAGCGTTTTGCCGCAGGCGTTGTCGCCGCAGCGGGTACGCTTGCCTCCCTGATCCCACCATCTGCTATTCTGGTGATTTATGCCATCATCGTGGAACAGGATGTCGGGGCCCTGCTGTTGGCCGGGTTTCTGCCCGGTGCCTTTTCTGCCGTGATCTATGGCGGTCTGGTGATCGGCCTGGCCATGACCTTCAAGAATTTTGGCCCCCCGGTCGGCGGGTTTACCTGGGTACAGCGGTTCAAGTCCCTGCCCGGTGCCTTCCCCATTTTCTTCGTCATCGCGATCATCATCTTCTTTGTCTATAACCCGTTTGGCGGGGATGCCTGGGGGACGCCAACAGAAGGTGGTGCCTTGGGGGCCTTTGTTGTCTTCCTGATGGCCCTGTATCGCGGCATGCGGTGGAAGGAACTGAAAAGCGCCCTGTTGGAAACAGCAAAGCTGTCAGTGATGATTTTCACCATCATCTGGGGCGTGCTGATTTACGTTCGCTTCCTGGGGTTTGCGGACCTGCCCGGGGCCTTTTCCGAATGGATCGGATCCCTGGAACAAAGCCCGATGCTGACCCTGATCATCATCCTGCTGGCCTATGCCGTGCTGGGCATGTTCATGGACGCGATTGGCATGCTGTTGCTGACCCTGCCCGTCGTCTATCCAGCCGTCATGGCCTTGAATGGGGGCCTGGATGTCAGTGCCGCTGACAGTGCCTTTGGCATGTCGGGCGTTGGCTGTGCGATCTGGTTTGGGATCATCGTGGTGAAGATGGCAGAGTTGTGTCTGATCACGCCCCCCATTGGATTAAACTGCTTCGTGGTTGCGGGCGTGCGGCCCGATATCACGGTGCAACAGGTCTTCAAGGGGGCCACCCCCTTCTTCATCGCAGACGCATTGACAATCGCGGGCCTGATCGCATGGCCCGGAATTGTCCTATATCTGCCTGAATTGCTGTTGGGTAAGTCTTAGTTATCAGCGGCTTTCAGCACACGACCCTGGCGGGCCATTTCTTCGCGTTCGGCGAGGAGATGGTCCAGCCAGTCCGGGTCCATTTCGGGCACTGAGGACAACAGCAGATCGGTGTAGTCGTGATGCGGCGGGGTGAACATTTCCCCCTTGGGTCCCGATTCAACAACCTTCCCGTTCTGCATGACCACCACTTCATCCGAAATGGCGCGCACCGTCGCCAGATCATGGGTGATGAACATATAGGACAGGTCGAATTCATCCTGCATCCGCTGTAACAGTTTCAGGATTTCCTCCGCGACCAATTGGTCCAGAGCAGACGTTACCTCGTCACAGATGATGACTTCCGGTTCCGCCGCCAGGGCGCGGGCAATACAGATGCGCTGCTTCTGGCCCCCCGATAATTCCGTGGTCAGGCGGTTGTAATATTGATCCGGCTCCAGCTCCACCAAGCGCAGAAGATCCTTCACGCGGGCTTCCAGCGCCTTGCCACTGAGTCCCAGATAGAAACTGGCCGGCCGCCCGATCACATCGCGAATGCGCGATTTTGGATTAAGGGCGGTATCGGGCATTTGATAGATCATCTGCATCTTGCGCAGTTGATCCTTGCTGCGGGCGCGATAGTCCACAGGCAATGCCTGGCCCTTATACAGGACCTCCCCCTTCCTGGGTGGCAACAGGCCGGTTATGACGCGCGCTGTTGTGCTTTTGCCACTGCCCGATTCCCCAACGACAGCGACAGTGCGTTTTTTGTAAACATCAAAGCTGACATTAAACAATACGGGCACGGTGCCATAAGATGCATCGACGCCGCGCACCTGCAGGACAGGCCCCTCATTTTCGGGTCTTTGGCGCTCTTCCCGCGCATAGCTGCGCACCGCCAACAGGTCTGTTGTATATTGCTCCTGCGGCTTGGACAAAAGGGTTCTTGTATCGCGTTCCTCTACCGTATGACCATGACGCAAGACCTTGATGGTATCTGCCATTTGGGCCACGACCGCCAGATCATGGGTGATATAGATCGCCGCGGTATTAAATTGTTCCACGATATCCCGGATGGCCGCCAGAACCTCAATCTGTGTTGTGACATCCAGGGCCGTTGTCGGTTCATCAAACACGATCAGATCGGGGCGACAGGCCATCGCCATGGCCGTCATGGCGCGCTGTAGCTGTCCACCAGATACCTGATGAGGATAGCGATAGCCGATTGTGTCGGGATTGGGCAGACGCAGACGGCGGAACAGATCTTTGGCATCCTTTTCCGCCTTATCGCGGGACATGACGCCGTGTTGTACCGGTCCTTCGCAATATTGGTCGATCAGTTTATGAGCGGGATTGAAGGACGCCGCTGCCGATTGCGCTACATAGGCGATGCGGTGGCCGCGCAATTTACGGCGCTGTTCATCGGATGCCCCGCGCAATTCCAGCCCGTCGAACCAGATTTCCCCACCGCTCAATCGACAGCCATCCCGGGCATAGCCCATGGCGGCCAGTCCAATCGTTGACTTGCCCGCCCCGGATTCACCGATCAGGCCCAGGACTTCCCCCCGCTTCAGGGTCACATCGACGCCATGGACGATTTCGATCCAATCTTCATCGGCGCGGCCTTCAATTTTCAGGCCCTTGATCTCCAGAAGGATATCACCCTTGGCTCCACGATTTGCTTGGTTGCTCATTCTTTCAATCCACTTGTCTTGTGAAGGAACCAGTCCACCACGAAGTTTACCGCAATTGTCAGCAAGGCAATGGCAAAGGCGGGCAACAGCGGGGTGATCGCCATCAATTTATTATATTGATAGAAATTGATCAGATTGGCGCTGTCACGAACCATCGATCCCAAATCCGCGGTTGGCGGCTGTAAGCCTAGTCCCAGGAAGCTGAGCGAACTGATAAACAGGAAGACGAAGCAGAAGCGCAATCCGAATTCCGCGATCAGCGGCGCTGCGGCATTTGGCAATACTTCGCGCCAAATCACATACATCAGCTTCTCGCCCCGCAACTTGGCGGCTTCGACGTAATCCATCACGACAATATTCATGGCGACAGACCGCGACAGGCGAAATACCCGCGTTGAATCCAGCAAGGCGATGACCAGTATCAGCTTGATAACCCCGGTTCCCACAACGGTCAGAATCAACAAGGCAAAGATCAGCGGGGGAATGGCCATCAGCACATCGACCATGCGGCTGAGACTTTGATCAACCCAACCCCGTAAGGACGCAGCCAACAGCCCGACAAAAGCGCCGACAATGAAGGTCAGCGCCGTCGTCACAATGGCGATCCCGACCGTATTTCGGATGGCATATATCATGCGCGAAAGATAGTCGCGGCCCAATTCATCCGTTCCAAACCATGCTGTCCCGCCATCTGCAAACGGCGTTCCCCAAACCATATATGCGCCGCCCAGAACTTGTGATTGTTCATGCGGTGCCAAAATGGGGGCGATGCACACCATCAGAATATTCAGGGCGATGATAATCAGTCCGAATTTTGCCGTGATCGGTGCCTTACGTGTTTCCTTCCAGGTCACCGCCACCATCATGGACAGCACGACAACGCTGACCAGGCCCGAAAATGTCGACCAGGGATAAAGGCTGAAGCCTTCCAGATACACAGCGACAAATGCACCATAAACCAGGATGCAGAACACAATTGCCTGCTCCCGTATGGGAGGCAGGCTGAGCCGTCCCCAAAATCGGTACAGAAGACCGCCAAATACGACGGAAGCCACCATTCCGGCAATTGCGCTTGCGCTGTCAGCGGAAAAAGAAATGGCAAACACCGCAAGAGGGATCAGCACTGTCAGGGCGCTTCCCAAACGACAGGCCATGGAGGCTGGCTTGGCAAGTTCCGGCGGCGGAATGATATCGGTCGCAGACATCCTGTCGCCTCCTTATCTTGGGTGTAGCAGGCGCGGATTGCTGACAATCGTCACAATATCGGCCGTTAGGTTAAGCAGGACATAGGTCGCCGCAAAGATCATCACGCTGGCCTGCACCAATGGGAAATCCCGGAACTTCACCGCATCAACAAGGATTTTACCAAGGCCTGGATAGCTTAACACAACCTCGACAATCACCACACCGACAATCAGATAGGCCAGATTCAGGGCGATCACGTTGACGATGGGGGCCAGAGCGTTGGGCAAGGCGTGTTTGACGATAATCCTGGAATTCGAAATGCCTTTCAACCGGGCCATTTCGATATAAGGGCTGGCCAGAAGATTGATGATCGCCGCCCGCGTCATGCGCATCATATGGGCAACCACTACAAGCGTCAGCGTCAGGGCCGGCAGGAACATCATATGTGCCCTGGTCCAGAAAGGCGTATCCACATTCACCATGGCCATATTCGGAAACAGCGGCGTCCCATCTGCACCAATGGTCGAAATTGATAACCACAGGATCAAAATGTAGGCGACGAAAAATTCCGGGAAAGAAATGGATGTCAGGGTGAAAACATTCACCAGCCGGTCGTACCAGCTGTACCGATACAGGGCCGCTAGAATGCCAAGAAACAGAGAGAGCGGAACGGAAATCGCGGCGGCAAACCCAGCCAGGAACAGCGTGTTTTCCAACCGCACACCAATGACTTGTGCCACATCCCGCTTGTTGGATAACGATTCGCCAAAATCAAATTGAACCGCGTCTTTCACCCAAATTCCGTATCGGACGATAAAAGATTCATCCAGGTGATTGCGCTGGCGACATTCGGCAACCGTTTTTTCCGTCGCCTGTTGCCCATAGAAAGCCTGACAGAAATCACCCGGCAGGGTTTCCAGCATACCCGCGATGATCAAACTGACCACAAACAGGGTGACCACACCAAGGCCAAGCCGTTGGGCAATCGTAATAAAAACTCTATCCATCTGCTCGAATCTCCCCCAAGCAAATAGGCGCTTACATCGCCTAAAGTTAGGCGACTTATACAAAAACACCGCGATGCGATGTCATCTATGAATTCCCAGCATTCTTCCCGTTCCCGCAACTTTGTGCGGATATTTATTCGATACGACCTGTGAAGGAGGATCGCTCGATTAGTGTAAGTGTAACACCAGCTTGGGAAAAATGTCTTTCTTTATTTTGCATATCAGTTCGGGCTTTTCACCGCACCCCTATCGCATGCTAGGTTAAATTAAAAGTTAGTGCTGGTAAGGATATAGGGTATGACCGTGAAAACCGCAGTGGTTGTCGGGGCCGGGATCGTTGGGGCCTGTCTGGCCTATCGTCTGGCGCGCGCAGGATTGCATGTAACCATTCTGGATGCCGGACAGGCGCATAACAAAGCCTCCGGGGCCTCCTGGGCATGGCTGAATGCCGCTTCGGCACGGGACAAGCCCTATTATGACCTGCGCAAGGCCGGTGTGGCCGCCTATCATGATCTGGAACAGGAATTATCCGGGCGGCTGAAAATCGACTGGTCCGGCGCGCTGGTCTGGGATCCTGACCTTTACACACCGAAGGCCGGCGGACATCCCCAAAAGGATTGGGGCGGTACGATGAAGATCGTCAATGCCGACGAGATTCGAATACTTGAACCCCTTCTGACCTCGCCGCCGCAGGGCGCATTGTATTCGGCAGAGGACGGCCTGGTGGATGGCGCACATGCGACCCAGACTGTGATCGAATCGGCACAAGCAATCGGTGCGCGCTGCGCCTTTGGCCGCCGCGTGCAGTCATTGCTGCACCAGGATGACCGGATTATCGGTGTTCAGACCAATTACGGGACCTTGCAGGCGGATGTGACGATCCTGGCGGCAGGAACAGGCAATCCTGACCTGCTGGCAGCGTTCGACATCGCCCTGCCGACAGCACACAAGGCCGGTCTTCTGATCACCACGGCCCCGATTTCCAAACGACTGACCCGGGCGCTGTGGACCGATACCGTCCATGTCAAACAACTGTCTGACGGGCGGCTGGTTATTGGCGAATATGACCATGGCCCCGGCGGCCTGGATGATCCGGAAGCGACAATTGCCCGCATGATCGAGATAACGCAGAAGATGATGCCAGCCCTTGGCGTGCTGAGTGTTGAACGCACCACCATTGCGACACGCCCCATTCCTGGGGATGGCTATCCGGTGATTGGTGCGATTCCATCTCTTCCAGGCGCCTATATCGCCATGATGCATTCCGGGTTTACTCTGGCTGCGGTTACCGCCCAGTTATTGTCACAGGAAATTCTGGGTGGGAACGAATCCCCCCTCTTGGCCCCCTATCGCCTGTCGCGATTTGTGCAGTGAAGGATTTCATATGACCGATACTGCCGATCTATGGCGATTGTCTGCTGCTGATCTGTCGTCTGGAATACGGGCTGGCGCATTTTCGGCACAGGCCGCGACCGAAAGCGCGCTGGCGCGACTGGCGGCGGTTAATCCCAAGCTGAATGCCGTCGTGACAGAAATGCCAGAAGAAGCTTTGGCTGCGGCAAAAGCAATAGACCAGGCCGTTGCGAAAGGCGACCCGCTGGGCTGTCTTGCAGGGGTGCCCGTGACGGTGAAGGTGAATGTCGATCAAAAGGGCCATCCCACAACCAATGGCTTGATCCAGCAGAAAGACCTAATTGCACAGGAAGACAGCCCCGTTGTCGCCAATCTGCGCAAGGCCGGGGCGGTTATCGTCGGTCGCACCAATACGCCCGCCTTCTCGCTGCGCTGGTTCACAAAGAACAATCTGCATGGCGCAACAAAGAATCCGCGCGATCCAGCCCTGACACCGGGGGGATCTTCCGGAGGCGCGGCGGCAGCCGTAGCCTCCGGGATCGGTGCCCTGGCGCATGGGACCGATATTGCAGGGTCAATACGCTATCCCGCCTATGCCTGTGGCATTCATGGCCTGCGCCCGACCGTGGGACGGGTTCCCGCCATGAACTTCACCGCCCCCGATCGTCATATTGGCGGACAATTAATGGCTGTATCCGGCCCAATTGCGCGCACAATCAAAGATTTAGAGCTTGGTTTTAAAGCGATGAGTGCGCCGGATATTCGCGATAGCTGGTATGTCCCTGCCCCAGCAGCAATGCCGGATTTGCCAAAGCGTGTGGTTCTGGCCAGCGCACCGGAGAATACATCTATTCACCCGGATGTCGCTGCCGCCCTACGCAAGGCCGCCGATCAATTGAGCAATGCCGGATGGGATGTGGTCGAAGGTCCCTGCCCACCCTTGCGCGCCGCTGTCGCAGCTCAGGTGACCTTGTGGCTTTCGGAATTCAAACGTGGCGCCCTGAAGGCCCTGGAGAAAGAGGATGAGGCGGATTCCAAATTCGTCTATGCGCAACTGGAACGCCATGGCGGCGTGCCTGATTTCAATTCCGTGATGGATGCGCTGCAATTACGCGCCCGGTTGGTCCGTGAATGGCAGGTTTTCTTGCAGGAAAACCCGATTGTCCTGCTGCCTGTTTCAACGGAACCACCTTTCCCCGATCAATTGGATGTATCGTCGCCCGCAGGGTTTGATCGCGTGTTTGAGGCACAATTAACCCAGGTCGCCCTGCCCTTTTTTGGGGTGCCTGCCCTGACGGTCAGCACCGGGTTCAGCGGAACGGCCCCGCTTGGGGTGCAATTGGTTGGGCCCCGCTATCGCGAAGACCTGCTATTCGCCGCCGGGACGGTTATCGAAAGCGGTGGTGTTCCACCCAGCCCGATCGATCCGTAACGTCAACTAAAGTTGGGAATACACCGCCAGTCCGACCACGGTCAGCATCGATAGGGCCATCGCCACATTGATGATGAATTGTGTGCGGTCTGACAGGTCCAACCGGTGCAGGGTAACACCCGCCCAAAGCCATAGAAAATGAATCGGAACCCAGATCGCATTCATAATGGCAAATTTGATCAGGGTTTCCGTCAAGGTACTGTCGGGCATAAAGGCGAAACCAGTAAACAGCGCTGTATTGACCGCATAAGCCTTTGGATTGATTGCCTGCAATGCCAATCCACCAACAATGCCCGGCGGTTTGCTGCGCTGGATAAACGCAATTTTTGACCCGGCAAAGGCAATCTTGGCCGCCAGATACAGCAGATAGGCCGCCGATGCGAATAGCAGAACGGTGCGAATGCGCGGATCGGCCAG
Organism: Rhodospirillaceae bacterium; assembly: GCA_002709955.1. Classification (GTDB taxonomy): domain Bacteria; phylum Pseudomonadota; class Alphaproteobacteria; order UBA8366; family Aestuariispiraceae; genus Pacificispira. The sequence goes on along the minus strand of PAQY01000002.1, from coordinate 464,769 downwards.
GATAACGGCCGCCATACCTGATACGACCGCCAGCGCGACCAGATTGGTGCCAAGCCATAACCCCAGCAGATATCTGGTCCCCGCCCCGGGCCCATAGCTGGCACCGACGCCCGCCGTTGACAGAACACCTGGACCCGGTGTGATGATCAGGAAAAATACCGCTGCGGCGAATGTCAGCACCTATACTTCCCCATCATAGGCACGCTGATACAGGGTTTCACAATCCGCCACGCTCAGGGGAATGGGATTCCCCCCAGCCGTTGGATCAACAACAGCCATTTCCGCCATGCGATGGAATTGTGCATCATCGATGCCCAATGCCTTGGATGTCTCCGGAATTGCCAGTTTTGCACGGAAATCCAACACCCATTGCATAAACCCATCAAACCCGCCGGAAATATCCAGCCAGGCCGACAAACGGTTGATCTTATCCTCAATGGCGCTGCGATTGTGCATCAGCACGTAAGGCATATAGACCGCGTTCGTCAGGCCATGGTGGGTATGATAAAGCACGCCTGTTGGATGCGACAGGCTGTGTATCCCGCCCAGGCCTTTCTGAAAGGCAACAGCCCCCATAGCGGCGGCAGACATCATATGCCCCCGTGCTTCAATATCCGACCCATCCTTATAGGCCCGCAGCAGATTTTCTTTGACCAGGCGCATGCCCTCAACCGCGATGCCCTCAGACATCGGGTGATAAAACGGGGAGCAATAGGCCTCCAGACAATGGATGAAGGCATCCAATCCCGTTCCCGCGGTCAGGACAGGTGGCAAGCCAACCGTCAGTGCCGGGTCTGATATCACGACGGTCGGCAGCATTTTAGGATGGAAGATCACCGATTTGACCTGCTTTTCGCTATTGGTCACGACACCAGCGCGCCCAACTTCCGACCCAGTCCCCGCCGTCGTTGGCACCGCAACGATTGGATAGATCGCAGCAGCATCTGCCCGTGTCCAATAATCGCCAATATCTTCAAAATCCCAGACTGGGCGCGTCTGACCCGCCTGAAAGGCGATCAACTTGCCAATGTCCAGACCAGACCCCCCGCCAAAGGCAACAACGCCATCGTGATCCCCCGCCCGAAACGCCTTGATTCCGGCTTCCAGATTGGCATCTGTCGGGTTTGGATCGACCTCAGAGAACAAGGCACGACCCAGACCAGCCTCATTCAGGCGATCCAGCGCATTCTGTGTGATGGGCATATTGGCAAGCCCGCGATCCGTGACCAGCAAGGGGCGCAACATTCCCGCTGCACGACAGGATTCCGCCAGGTCCGCTATGCGGCCGGCACCAAACTTAATGGCGGTAGGGTAAGACCAATTGGCTGTGATGCTCATGGTTTAAGCTTTCTTTAAATGGTAAGATTTCGGACGGGTCAGAGACTGATACCCGATGATCGATAAGGCCCCGCCACGCCCGGTGTTTTTGCATCCGGTCCAGCACAGACCAGGATCCAGATAATCAGCGCGATTCATAAACACGGTACCGGTTTCAATCTGTGCACCAAGGGCCGCCGCGCGGGTGACATCCTGGGTCCACAAAGACGCGGTCAGACCAAATTCGCTGTCATTCATTAACGCGATGGCTTCCGCATCATCCTTGACCTTCATGATACCAACAACGGGCCCGAAACTTTCATCGCGCATTACCCGCATGTCATGGGTCACATCGACCAGAATCTGAGGCATCAGATACGCGCCGCCGTCATCCTGTGGAAACAAGGTCGGGTCGATCAGGGCACGGGCCCCTTTTTCAAGGGCGTCTTGTGTCTGGGCGCGAACTTCTGCCGCAAACCGCCTGTGTGCCATTGGGCCCAGCGTGGTTTCGGGATTGAGCGGGTTCCCAAGCGTATAGCCGGAAACAATGGCAACAGCCTTCTCCACGAAGGCATCAAACAATGGCTCTGCCACGTAAATCCGCTCTATCCCGCAACAGCACTGACCGGAATTGAACATCGCCCCATCGATAAGGGTATCGACAGCAGCCTCCAGATTGGCATCTTCCATCACATAGCCTGGGTCTTTGCCGCCCAGCTCAAGCCCCAATCCGGTGAACGTTCCCGCCGCAGCGCGTTCAATTGCCTGCCCCCCGCCAACAGATCCGGTGAAATTCACGAAATTGAACTGCCTGTCCGCGATCAGATCCGCTGTGGTCTGATGATCCAGAAACACATTCTGGAACACGGCTGCTGGAACGCCCGCAGCGGTAAAGGCAGCGACCATACGCTCCCCCACCAAAAGGGTTTGGCTGGCATGCTTCAACATCACCGCATTTCCTGCAATCAGCGCAGGTGCAACCGTGTTAATCGCGGTCATATAGGGGTAATTCCAGGGCGCAATCACGAGGACCAGCCCGTGGGGCTCGCGCAGGATACGCCGCTCGAAACGATCACTCTCCTCAACAACCATGGGTGCCAGGCTGTCGGCTGCAATATCGGCCATATAACTGGCGCGCTCATCCACACCGCGAAACTCACCGCCATAGCGTATTGGGCGCCCCATCATATGCGCCAATTCCGGCACGATTTGATCGGACATCTCCCCCAGGCGGGCGACCCCGGCGCGGACCAGATCAATCCGATCCTGCAGCGGTCTCGCCGCCCAATCCTTTTGGGCCTTCCGGGCATTCTTAATTGCCGATTTTGCCGCCTCAAGGGACAGAACCGGGCGCTCCGCAAAGACGGAACCGTCTATCGGAGAGATACACTGAATAGTTTGAGACATGCTGATTTAGGCCCTTTCGAAGCCGCGTGCGACTTCCCAGTCTGTGACACACCTATTGTATTCAGACAATTCCCAATCCGCCGCGCGCAGATAATGATCGATCACCCCATCGCCAAAGGCCGCCCGCAGCATTTTGGACTTGTTGGTGACCGCCATGGCATCGCGCAGATTATTGGGAATATGCCGCAGCTTGCGCCCCTTATAGGCATCCCCCGTATAGGGCTCTTCCAGTTCCAGCTTGCGTTCAATGCCATCGATCCCCGCCGCCAAAAGGGCAGACATCGCCAGATAGGGGTTCAAATCCGCCCCGCCAACGCGACATTCAACACGAATGCCCTTGGTGCCTTCTCCACACAGCCGATACCCCGCCGTGCGATTGTCGCGGGACCAGATCGCCTTGGTGGGCGCAAAGGTTCCTTCCTGGAACCGTTTGTAACTGTTCACATAGGGGGCCAGGAACAGCGTGATATCACTGGCATGGGCCAACAGGCCGGCCATGTAATGGCGCATCAGGTCCGACATTCCCATCGGGGCCTTGGGGTCATAAAATGCGGACGTGCCATCCAGGTTCCAAAGTGACTGATGCACATGGCTGGAATTCCCCGCCCTATCCGTGTGCCATTTCGCCAGAAAGGTCAGTGCGCGCCCGCGCGTCCAGGCAATTTCCTTACAGGCGTTTTTGACAAAGGCATGATTGTCAGCGGTATCCAGGGCATCGGAGTAATGCACATTGATTTCTTCCTGGCCCGCATCCGCCTCACCCTTGGAATTTTCAACGGGGATACCGGCACCCTGCAAGCCTGTGCGGATCGCCCGCATGACATGCTCTTCCTTCGTGGTCTGGAAGATGTGGTAATCCTCATTATAGTTGCTGATCGTCTGCAACCCGCGATAGCCGCTTTCCGCCGCTTCCTCATAGGAGGGTTCGAACAGGAAGAATTCCAGCTCTGTCGCCATGAATGCCTGAAACCCCATATCCTTCAGGCGCGCCACTTGCTTTTTCAAAATAGCGCGGGGGGAATGGGCGATATCATTATGGTGATGATCCTGCACATCGCACAGAACCAGGGCAGTTCCCTCCAGCCAGGGAACATGACGCAATGTCGTCAGATCCGGCTTGAAAGTGTAATCACCATAGCCTGCGGCCCAATTGGTCGACGCATAGCCCTGAACCGTTTCCATCTCTAAATCTGTTGCCAGAAGATAGTTACAGCCGTGTGTTTCGTTCCAACCGCTTTCCACGAAGAACTCTGCCTGGAAGCGCTTGCCCATCAGGCGGCCCTGCATATCAACGATACAGGCCAACACGGTATCAATCTCCCCGCGTTGAACGGCGGACTTCAAATCTTCAAATGATAAATTCCCAGGCATCGACACACTCGCTTTTTATGATTTTGAGTCAGGACATGACAATTTGTCTAATCCTGTCGCCCCCATTCAGACAAGCGCAAAAGAATACATCACAAGCCCGTTCACGTTTTAAAACGCCCCATAACAACGATCCCAAGCATTGCTGCAATGCACCATATGGATATTAAGTCCTAACCCATACCGTCTTGTCCATGACCAATTATCACGCTTTGGCGCAGTTTATGAAATTACAGAAAATTTAATCAGATCGGTCGCGAAAGTCTGTCCATCCCAGGCGGTGCGCGATATAGTCCGCGCATGTTGATCGCGACCTTTAATGTGAATTCTCTCAAGGCCCGCCTGCCCCGTGTTACGGAGTGGCTGGAACAGGCCAAGCCCGACGTTGTCCTGTTGCAGGAATTGAAATGCGTCGATGATGATTTTCCGCGCCTGGAACTGGATGCATTGGGCTATCAGGCGGAAGTCCACGGGCAAAAGACCTATAACGGTGTTGCCATTCTATCGCGCCATGCCATTGAAGATGTGCGCCGCGGATTGCCCCAATTACCAGGCCAGGATGATGGCGACGAACAGGCCCGCTATATCGAAGCAACGATCAAGGGGGTACGGGTTGCCTCCATCTATCTGCCCAATGGCAATCCTGTCGATGAGGGGGACAAATTTCCCTATAAGCTGCGCTGGATGGATCGTCTGGTCGCCCATGCCCGCGACACGATCCTGCCCATGGAAATACCCGCCGTCCTGGGGGGCGATTACAATGTTTGCCCAACCGATGATGATATTTATGATCCCGAAGGCTGGGCCGATGACGCCCTGTGCCAACCGGAAAGCCGCAACCGATTCCGCCAGTTGCTGAATCTGGGCCTGACCGAAGCCTATCGCGCGCTGCATCCCCATGAAGCCCACCGCTATTCCTATTGGGATTATGTAAAGGGTCGCTGGCAAAAGGATGAAGGATTGCGCATCGATCACCTGCTGTTGTCGCCCCGCGCAGCGGATATGCTGGAAGAATGCGATATTGATAAGAGCCCGCGCGGCAAGGAAAAGCCGTCGGATCATACCCCTGTCTGGTGCCGATTGAGCGTTTAGCCGTGGCGGCATCCAGGACCATCATTCTGCAAAGCCATAACTTCCAGGTCCTGCGCGGCTGGATCGGCCCCTGCGTTGACAGCGTGCGCCGCTGGACCGAACAACGGGGATATGACTACCGGTTTCTGGGCGATGAAATCTTTGACCTGCTGCCAGATGATCTGCGCCTGAAACTTCAGGACCATCTGCCCATTCAGGCGGATCTGGCGCGGCTGGTATTGCTGCGCGATGCGTTGAGCAATGGCTATGACCGTGCCGTCTGGTTTGATGCGGATTTGCTGGTTTTCGCACCAGACTTACTGGAAATCGACAGCATCCCGGACTCCAATGCCTTTGGGCGTGAATTATGGGTCGATACCGATGTCGGCAAGCGATTAAAGACCTGGCGCAATATTCACAACGCTGCTTGCCTGTTCAGAAAGGGTGATCCTGTTCTGCCCTTCCTGATCCATGCAACGGAAAGTATCTTAAACGAGGTCGCGCCAGATAAGATCGCCCAGCAAATTGTCGGTCCAAAATTTCTGACGTCCCTGGATACCATCACCCGTTTTGGCCGCATAAATTCGGTGGGGGCCCTAAGCCCGCTGGTGTTGTGCGATATCGCCAGCGGCGGCGGACCCGCCCTGGACGCCCTTCAAGGGGCTGTCCAAAAAGACAAATTGCCCACCCCCACAGCCGCCAATCTGTGCGCGTCCCTGCATTCATCCGACACAGCGGGGCACATGGACAGAATTGTCCAACTGCTGCTGGAAAAACGCCGACTGTTCTAATCTGGTTGCCCAGGCCGCAGGCGAAGGCCGGGGCGGATGTTTTTGAAATCCAGGCTGCCTGGATCTGCATAGACGGGGCCCGGTGCGGCAACGGTCAACACTGCACGGGCCAAGGGGGCGGAATCGGCGCGAAAATGGACGGAGCTTTTTACGACCAGAATGCCGGTCTGTGACGGCTCTATCCCAACATGGCGAAACATGGATTGATCGCCCGCCTGTTCCGGTCGCGACGCGACAACGATATCGACACCATCGCGGTGCAGACGCACATAGGGGCCCATCTGATAGCGCGCGCCGCCCCACATGGGTCCTGTGCCGGTAAAGGCGCCATTGCCTAAGGCCCTGATTTCAAACGGTCCCGATATCGGGCTATCCCCGGGAAACAGCTTTCCCCCAAGGTCAAAATCCACAACCGCCCCAACCGCGTGGCGATGGGCGCGCTGGGCTGTTTCAGGGTCATTGAACACGCCTATTGTCGCGCCACCGGGCACCTGTCCTGCGCCACCAGACAAAAGCGCGCGCAGCATGCCTGTCGTATCGCCGGGCCCACCACCGCCTGGATTATCCTGCGTATCGGCTAACACGACCGGGCCTGCTCCCCGTTGCTGTAACAGCGCTTTGGCATGCTCGATCGCCTCTGCTGGTCGCCAGATACGGTCCCCAAACCCGGCCTCGTGCTGAACCATCTGATCCATCAGGGCATCGGCCGCACGGTCTGCCGCCGCCTGATCGGCCCCATAGGCCACAAGGCCCGGTCCGATTTCAGCAATGTCTGACAGGGGAAAGCCCATCGCCAATGCCAGTGCCATCAGTTTCGTGTCACCCGCCAAAAGACTGGGCAGCACGGAACCATACAAATTCTTCGGCGGTTCAATATCCGTACAGCCAAAATTCAATGGGATAAGGTACGCCGTGCGTCGAAAGGCTTTTGCCGGGCGGCCCCCCTGGGCGATCATTTTAAGCAAATGCGTCGCTGTGCGCGCCCCGGTTTCCCCCATATCGACATGGGGATAGGTCCGATAGATATCCAGCACATCGGCATGGTGCACCATTGCCTGTGTAATATTGGCATGCAGGTCCAAACTGACTGCAATAGGCAGGTCGGGCCCGACCAGCGCCCTGATGCGACGCAGCAATTCCCCTTCCCCATCCTGCAGATGATCACAGACCATCGCGCCATGCAGATCCAGATACAATCCATCCAGCCCCGCGCGATAGGCCACAGCCAGATCCGCCAGCATCATTTCCGTTATCCGCTCAAATGCATCCTGCGTTACATGGGCGGAAGGGGTCGCGGCGGACCAGCATAACGGGATGATATCCGCCCCCGCTTGGCGCAAGATATCCAGTGCCCCGGTAACGGGAATATGGACACCATCCACGGCGGGAAACAGCGCCTCCCCCCGCACCAGTCCAGGCCAGCCGCCTGGCTCTTCAAAGGCTTTGAAATCTGCCTTTACCGGCGCGAAAGTATTTGTTTCATGCTGAAACCCGCCAATGGCGATACGCGGCATAACAATCCTCACCCTGAAGGCTGTGACCCTGAATAGCCTTCAGCGTAGCGTGATTTTCGTTCAGGCGCGACTGGAACTTCCCATTACTAGGCAGCCGCTACAGGCCCTTTTTCACGTCCGGCCAGTTGCGGTCTGCGGCGGCAATGTTTCCATCAACATCCGACATCCAACGATCCTGAACCCCTTTTGAGTAATTCAGATACAATTTACCGCCTTCAATTCGGAACGCATTCGGATCAATACCGGCCGTATAACCCTGGCTGACGGCCCAGGCACAATATCCGCCATATTGTGGCGCATAAGCTTCTGGATCGGCCTTGAACTTTTCCAGGTTTTCAGCACTTGCGAAACGCCAGGTCGCGCCCATCCAGTCATAACTGAAATCGCTTTGCCCCTCGACCGCTTTCCCATCGGTGAAATAGGCGACGGGGTCCGTCCCATCAATGGCAATGCCCCCAAAGCTGGTGGCATTGACCTCTCCCGCTGTCGCAACCGTGGGTGTGCCATTCACGCCCAGCGTCACTGCCAGCATAAATACCACCGCCGAAAGTACCCGTACAAACTGACTATTGCGCATGACACACATCCTCCAAAGATATCGTTATGAAGCATATCTTAGCGATCGCTGATATCATTACCAGCCACGGAGGGGCTGTATCACGCAGCTGTCCGAAGATGTGTAAGACCTGTGAAACGGGGGGGAGGCCTAGCCCCACCCTTCCGTTGTTCCCTTACGGCGCGCACGCTGACTGGCGGTCTGAGTGCGAGACGGAGGGGGAACAGCCGGCGCCGTTTTTGCTGGGCGGGGCGGCGGAACTTTTTTCTTGGGGGGCACATCCGTAAAACTGCCCAAATCGAACTTCTCGCCCCCTACCCGATCAAAATGCGCCATGGCTTCTTCAAATTTTGCCCCAAAATCATCCGTGTCGATGACATCAGACAGGCTCAAAGCCGTCTCACTGATTTTCAGGTCCAAATTGCTGTGGCGTTCCTTCGTGACTTCGGCGATGCGGTTGGACAGTGACTTGGGGTCAATGCCTTCGTCCAGCAACAGGGAGTATTTCCCCTTCCCGATCTGACCAACCCCACTGCCACCGGCCGCCCAGGCGCGCATGGTGTGAACCAATGTGTCATTCAAGGCTCTGGCGTCTTCTGGATTGATCGCGTTTTCAACAGCGTCCCAGCCAACATCATACATGGCCAGATTAACGCCCTCGCCAGACTTTCGCGCCGCGACACCCATAGCAGCCGAACTGTTGGCAAAATCAAGAACACTCATCGGCTGTTCTGGGATCAGGGCTTCTGAACGGCGCGATGCTAGCGGAACCCGCTTTATCGCGAGATGGTGAATGCCGCGCCGCTGTGGGCTGCTCATCCCCGATACGCTGACCTGATGAACCTGGTCGCCCTCGCGGCGTAAGGTAATCAACCGATCCGATGCCCGTCCGGTGACCTGAAGCTTTTTCAAGAATTCGGTCAGAACAACCCAATCTTCATCTGCCGCCAACCCTGCGACATGCGTCCCCATCAATTCATTCGTAGACCGCCCCAACAGGCTTTTCACCGATCCTGATACGAATACCACGATCCCGTCCTGGTCCACTTCCATCAAGACGTCAGAGGCAGCAAAGGCAAAGGCGACGAAACGGTCCCGTTGCTCAACAAGTGATAATTCCGCAGCCATAACCAGCTAGCCCTCTAAATAAAGAGATACGACGTCCAGATTGTGAAAATAATACTTAAAGTGAATATATCTTATATTTCCGAAAACCGGTTCCGACAATAGCGGCAAATCATCACGCCTTGCAATTCCACCCACCGTGGAAAAAAGTTCCCAATTCCTAATGATATCCAATAAATTTAATGCTTTAGGAGCGCTCTTTAACCTTTGAGAAGCGAACATCCGGATTGTTTTGCAATTGGTGATTCAACTCCCAATGATTGCGGGCCAGGAATACCGGTGCCCCATCCCGATCCGTCGACATCGCGCTGCGGATCGCGCCCATGAATTTATCCAGCACGGCTGGATCCTCCGCAGATACCCATCGTGCCGTCTCATAAGGGGCTGGTTCCAGCGTCACATTGATCCCGTATTCAGCCTCAATCCGGGTTTGCAGCACGTCCAATTGCAATTGCCCGACAACGCCCACAATCCAGTTTGCGCCCAATTCCGGCTTAAAGACCTGTGTCACGCCTTCTTCCGCCAAACTCTCCAGCGCTTTTTTCAGATGTTTCCCCTTCATGGGATCATCCAGGCGCACACGCCGCAGAATTTCTGGCGCGAAGTTCGGAATACCGGTGAAGCGCACATCTTCCGCCTCGCTGAGTGTATCCCCAACCCGCAGCGTGCCGTGATTGGGGACCCCAATAATATCCCCCGGATAGGCTTCGTCCGCGATTTCGCGGTCCTGGGCAAAAAACAGGATCGGGTTATAGATCGCCATCGGTTTCCCAGACCGTACATGCTTCAGCTTCATGCCGCGCTTAAACTTGCCGGAACACAGGCGCACAAAGGCGATGCGGTCCCGATGGTTCGGGTCCATATTGGCCTGAACCTTGAAGACAAAGCCCGTCACCTTCTCTTCAGACGGATCAATGGCGCGCTTGTCGGTTGGCAAAGACCGGGGGGGTGGCGAATACAGGCTGATCCCGGACAGCAAATGTCCGACGCCAAAATTACGCAAGGCACTGCCGAAATAGACCGGCGTCATATGTCCTTCCAGATAGGCGGTCAGATCAAATTCCGGACAGGCGGCGCGCACCAATTCCGCCTCGTCCCGCAATTTGGAAAGTTGCGCGGCGGGGATCAAATCGGCCAGCTTGGGATCATCCAGGCCACCGACCTGTACCATTTCGGTCCGGTCTTCCCCCATCAGAAGAACACGATCATTGATCAGGTCATAGCACCCTTTGAAGTCGCGCCCAGACCCGATTGGCCAGGCCACCGGGGCGACATCCAGCGCCAGTTCATCGGCGATCTGATCCATCAGTTCAAACGGGTCGCGCGCTTCCCGGTCCAGCTTGTTGATGAAGGTCGCGATGGGCATATCCCGCAGGCGACAGACTTCAAACAATTTCCGGGTCTGGGGTTCGATCCCTTTCGCGGCATCGATCACCATGACCGCGCTGTCCACGGCTGTCAGCGTGCGATAGGTATCTTCAGAAAAATCTTCGTGGCCCGGCGTGTCCAACAGATTAAAGATCACCCCATCGCGGATAAAGGTCATCACCGATGTGGTGACCGAAATGCCACGCTGTTGTTCGATCTTCATCCAGTCGGATCTGGCGCGACGACGATCCCCCTTCGCCTTGACCTCTCCCGCCAGATGAATGGCCCCGCCGCGCAGCAACAGCTTTTCCGTCAGCGTTGTCTTACCCGCATCCGGATGGCTGATGATCGCAAAAGTGCGCCGATGCGCGACCTGATCAGACAGTTGAGACATTTACAAAGGTACCTTTCGCTTAAAGTCAGGGCTTCTCTTAATCCCCCATGTCGGGGGGATCAAGCGATCCGGCGAAAACAGTCTGCTTCCACCGCCAAAACCATAAACAGCCGTTGAGCCGGGCGCATTTTCGGTATATGCCCGGATCATGACCGATAAAATTGACAACCCCACCAAGGGTATCCTGATGATTGTAATGGCGATGTTTATCTTCGCCTGTCAGGATACAGTGACCAAGCAATTGGCGCAAAGCTATGACGCGCCACAGATTTTATGGGTGCGGTTTTTATTTTTCGGTGTCTTCGCGGTCATCCTCAGCAGTTGGAACCAACCGCTGAAACAAGTCGTCAAGGCCCACCGGCCCTGGTTACAGATTGTCCGGTCCCTGCTGATCGTCCTGGAAATCAGCGCCTTCGTTCTGGCTTTACGGATTCTGTCACTGGCGGAAACTCATGCTCTTTTTGCCAGTTTTCCGTTGATGGTGACGGCCATGTCCGCCCTGATCCTGCGGGAAAAAGTCGGCATTCGGCGCTGGGCTGCGGTCCTTGTAGGATTCTCGGGCGTGCTGATCATTCTAAGGCCCGGCTTTGGCGTCTTCCAATTGGAATCCCTGATCGCACTGTCCGCCGCCCTGATGTTTTCCATCTATCATGTGCTGACCCGTATCGTCAGTCGGAATGACAGTACAAATACATCCATGCTGTATATGGCCGTGATCGGGGCTGCGATCATGACCTGTATCGGCCCCTTATATTGGATTGAACCGACCCCCCAAGCCTGGCGTTTGCTAGCGCTATTGTCCCTGACCGGGGCGGTGGGCCACCTGCTGTTGATCAAGGCCTTGGAATGCGCGCCCGCCTCTATCCTTCAACCGTTTAATTTCACGCTGTTGGTCTGGGCGACACTGATGGGCTATATCGTATTTAACAACCTGCCCGATATGTGGACCTTGATCGGCGGCGCGGTCGTTGTGGCCAGCGGGCTGTACACGATCTATCGGGAACGCAAACGCAATGTTCCAGAAGTTCCCCCCGAAATTCGCGTAAAGCCCTGACAAATACGACGACGCCCGATAGGCTGCCTTATTAATCAAGAGGAGCCCGCAGTATGAGCGATACCGTAACGTTAAGCCTGACCGAAGCCACCGCCCTTTCTACCGCCGCCCTGACCGCCAATGGCGCAGACGCAGAAAATGCCCGCGCTGTTACCGATATCATGATCCGGGCGGAACGGGATCGCTGTGCCAGTCATGGATTGTTCCGCCTGCCGGGCTATTGCGCGTCCCTGAAAAGCGGAAAGGTCAAGGGAACGGCGCGCCCTATCGCCTCTGAAATCGCGCCCGGTGCGGTCCGCGTAAGCGGCGACGGTGGCTTTGCGCCCCTTGCCCTGGAAGTTGGGCTTCCGGTGCTTGCGAAGAAGGCAAAGTCTCAGGGGATTGCCGGGATGGGGCTGGTGGATATCTATCACTTTGCCGCCCTGTGGCCGGAGGTTGAGACCCTGGCGGAACAAGGCCTATGCGCCTTTGCCTTCACACAGGCTTCCCCCATGGTCGCGCCGGCTGGGGGGATCAAACCTTTCTTTGGCACCAACCCGATGGCCTTTTCCTGGCCCCGCCCAGGCAAGGACCCCTATGTATTCGATCAGGCCTCTGCGGCGATGGCGCGGGGGGATGTGATGATCCATGCCCGCGACGGGCACCCTGTCCCCCCAGGAACAGGCATCGATGTGGATGGCAATCCAACAACGGATCCGGCAGAGGTCCTGAAAGGCGCGCAATCCCCCTTTGGTGGATACAAGGGGTCGAATATCGCCCTGATGGTCGAATTGCTGGCGGGCGGGCTGATCGGATCGGTCTTTTCCGCTGAGGCCGGGCGATTGGACAACAAGGATGGTGGCCCCCCGATTGGTGGCGAATTCATCATGGCGATTGACCCAACCCACTTTGGCGACGCGGATCATTGGGCACAGCATTGTGAGGCATTGTTCAGTGAATTGACTGCGATGGATGGCGTACGCCTGCCCGGACAGCGCCGCCGCAAGGCCCGCACGGAGACACCGACCACCGGTATTGTCCTGCCGCGTTCTCTGGTCGATACGATCAACGGCCTGGTGGGATAGATGCAACATGAGAAACCATCCCAGCCTGCCCATTGATGCAGACCGTTTGTGGCGCAGCCATGAAGAGATGGGCCAATTGGGCGCAACCCCAAAAGGCGGGGTCAATCGCCAGGCCCTGACGGTACAGGATCAACAGGCCCGCGCGCTGTTCACCCAGTGGGCGCAGGCGGCAGGATATATCGTTGAGACCGATTGCGTTGGCAATCTGTTTGCCCGCCGTCTGGGGCGTAACCCTGCCCTGCCAGCCGTCTGCACCGGCAGTCATCTGGATACCCAACCCACGGGCGGAAAATATGATGGTGCCTATGGAGTTCTGGCCGGGCTGGAAATTCTGCGCGCCCTGAATGATGCGGGAATTGAAACCGAACGCAGCATCGAGGTTGTCGCCTGGACGAATGAAGAAGGAACCCGCTTTGCCCATAGCGGATCGGCATTGTTTGCGGGAAAGGCGGATCTGGAGCAGGCCTATAATGCAACAGACCCAACCGGCATACGATTTGAAGACGCCCTTGTCGCGATTGGGGCAAAAGGCCCCCTTCCCCTGGGAAACCGCCCCTATGACAGCCTGTTCGAAGCCCATATCGAACAGGGACCAATCCTGGAGCGGGATGGCTATGCCGTTGGCATCGTAACAGGCGCGCGTGGTCAGGTGCGCTATGATGTAACCGTGACGGGCACAGAGGGTCATGCCGGGACGATGCCAATGTCGATGCGCCAGGACGCCCTGACTGCCGCTGCACGCCTGGTCGTGGCCCTGGAAAAGATTGGTCAGGACCATCCACCCCAGGGTGTCTGTACCGTAGGGGCCCTGAATGTGTACCCCAATTCCAGGAACACCATTCCGGGCAGGGTCACATTTTCCATCGATCTGCGCCATCCCACGCAAGACGGAATATCAACAATGCAGACCGCAATTGACCATGCGATGCAGGCCGAACAGGACTATGGAAAAGTATCCGTCACCTGGACGATTCTGGATCAGGAATCCCCCCTGGTTTTTGATCAGGAGCTTGTGGCGCTGTTGAAGACCGGGGCGGCGTCTTTGGATATCCCGGTGATGGATATCTTTTCCATGGCCGGTCACGATGCTTGCTATCTGGCGGAAAACCAACCAACCGCTATGGTCTTCGTCCCCTGCAAGGATGGGATCAGCCATAATGAGCTGGAATCCGCCACCGCAGAAGACCTGGCCGCAGGCGTTGAGGTGCTGGCCAGCGCCATCCTGGCCCGGGCGATGCAGCGCTGACACTGCCCCGGTGGATCAGCTTGAAGGCCCTGCGTAAGCAACCCCATTTCGCGAACCGGTAAAATATCGGGTTCCGCGGATTGCCGTTCACCAGGCATGCGTATACACCTAGTTCAGATAGACGTGTGTGCGACTTTCCGGTCCTAAGATCGACATGTTGCGCTTTTCCGTGACCCTTCTCTTCTGGAGTTTTTGATGCATTTCACATGGCGTGACCAACCCGCCCCTGCGATCCAGGCTGACCCCAATCACACAGCCGTCACTGCGACATCAGGCCCGATTGAGGGGCAGACCCTGACAGAAGACGTTTTGGCCGCAGCACGGGCCCTGGGTCTGGATCTTGCCAGACAAGGGGCCGCCCCGCCCCATATCCGTACCCTGACGATCACAACGCCGGATCCCGATGCCTTTGATGCCGCCTTGCCCGAAATCGATCTGCTGTACCGTGAAATACTGGGGGGGAATTTCGGGGAAATCACCTTGATCAAGGGCGAGTCCCTTAGCTTTACGGCGGTCGCCCATATCCCACCCGTTACTGAATATCCCGTCTATCTGGACTATGATGCGGCGTCTCTATCACGGGAATACAGCCCGCGTGTGTCTGTGCCAGAAGCAGCCCAGATCATGGCCGCCTGGCGCGTGGACGGCACCGCCCATCAAAAGACCCGGACTGCCGAAATCAGCTATGGCCCGGATGGTGCCCATACAATCGACCTGTACCTGCCACAGGGGGTTAAGAACGCCCCTTTGCATGTCTATATCCACGGCGGCTATTGGCAGGCGCTGGATAAAAAGGACAATGCGCACCTTTGCAGAAAAATTGTAGAGGCCGGGATCGCCGTTGCCACCCTAAACTATCCCCTATGTCCGCCCGCCAGCATCGGCGATATTGTCACAGACTGCCGCGCCGCCCTGGCGCATTTGTATAAGACGGCAGATCAGCATGGCTATGATGGTGACTGGATTACAATTTCCGGCCATTCCGCCGGGGGACATCTGGTCGCGATGCTGGCCGCCACCCATTGGCCCCAGATTGATCCAGACCTTCCCCGCGACCTGATCAAGGGTACCGTCTCAATATCGGGTCTTTTTGATCTGGAACCGTTACGCCATATCGGGTTGAACAATGCCCTGCGTCTGACGGAAGACGATGCGCGCACCCTCAGCCCCATGCTGCTGAATTTGGTATCAAACGCCCCGTTTATCGCGGCTGTCGGGGGTGCGGAAAGCGAGGAATTTCGGCGGCAAAGTCAGGATTATGCCGATCATTGGCGCGACCGCCGCAAGGATATCGACTATCTGGAAATGCCGGGACTGAACCATTTCACAGTGGTTGAAGCTTTAGCAGATACAGACTCCGCCCTTTACAAAAAAGTTGTGGAGCTTGCCAAACCCAAGGCCTGATCAGGGTTCCTGATAGAATGCCAGGCCTTGCGCCCGCCAGGGTGGGGATAGGGCGGTGAGTTTCTGATAGGCTGGGCAATCTTCCCGGTGGGTTCCGGGCAGATATCCGATGGACATCAAAAACTCATTGGTGATTTCGCCCCCGGTGAATTTGAATGTCTTCTTGAACAGCTTCACCCATTGAGTTTTCTTCAACGGATGTTGGGCGGCAATCCAATTGGCGAAACTGCCATGGCTGTCGCGAAGCTGTTGAATGACCTGCGCATTATGGATCGCGGCATTCACCTTCAATCGGTTGCGCACGATCATGGGGTCATTCAGCAACCGGGCGATATCTTCATCCCCGTATTGGGCGACCGTATCGACATCAAACCCGTGGAAGGCGGCGTTCAGCCCTTCCCGCTTCTTCAGAATCAGGCCCCAGTTCAGTCCGGCCTGCATGATTTCCATGACCAGCCGCTCGAACAACCGGCGCTCGTCACTTTCCGGGAAGCCATATTCCGTATCGTGGTAGTCCCCGTGTAACGGGTCCCCAATCGCATAATCGCAATACCAGCCCATCGCCCCTACACCAGATGAACGTTCAACACATCAGCTGCCACCCAATAGGCAAACAGGATAACGAAGGCTGCCAGGGTGGACCACAGTGCCTTCTTGCCGATCATATGTTTAAGCGGTGCGCCGACATCATGCCCTTCTGTCGGGCTTTCATCCCGCTGAACACCGAAAGGCAGCACGATGAAAAAAACCAGCCACCATGCAATGATATAAACGACGATAAAGGATGCGATGCTCATAGCCGTGACCTTTATACCTGTTCCAGTTCCACCAATGTGCCACAGAAGTCCTTGGGATGCAGGAACAAGACCGGCTTGCCATGGGCCCCGATCTTCGGCTCTCCACTGCCCAGCACGCGCGCCCCATCCGCCAGCAACTTGTCGCGGGCGGCGATGATATTGTCGACCTCGTAACAAATGTGATGCATGCCACCGGATGGATTGCTTTGCAGGAACTTTGCGATGGGCGAATCATCCCCAAAGGGGTGTAAAAGCTCAATCTTGGTATTGGGCAAATTGACGAAAACCGTCGTTACTCCATGTTCCGGCAGGTCATGAGGATCGGAAACATCGCCGCCCAATGTATCGCGATACACCGCACTGGCCGCGGCCAGGTCCGGCACCACAATAGCGACATGATTAAGCTTACCAATCATCACAACTCTCCCGTCTAATCCATTCAAACTCTTAATAAATGTACATCCACCTGAGGGCGACGACGTGTCATGACCTGCAGCTTGCGACGAATAGCAATCCGCACGGCTTCCACGACCTGATCGTCATCTTTCAACTGGGCCTTTGACAGATTCTCGACCGTCTCTTCCGCCAGATCCAGCAAGTCATCCCATTCCGGCCCGTCGGAATCCAACAAGCCAGCCAGGGTCAATTGTGCCTCGTCTGCCAGTCGACCGGACTTGTCCAGGGCGATAGAAACCACGGCAGCCCCATTCTGGGCCAACCGCTTGCGCTGGCGAATCGATCCGTGATCCATGGGAATTAGGCGATCGCCATCCACCGCCAGACGTCCGGAATAGACCTGATCGATCACTTCCGCACCGTTATTGGTCAGGCTCATCAGCATTCCGTTCTGGGCGACGATGCCATGGGGCACCTGACAGCTTTCTGCCAACCGTGCATGGGCCAATAAATGCCGATGTTCCCCATGGACCGGGACGGCCACCTGGGGGCGGATCCAGGAATACATATCGGCCAGTTCATCACGGTTTGGGTGACCCGATGCATGAATTTCCGCGTCATTGGCGGTGATGATTGTGCAGCCCAGTTCGGTCAGAGAATTCTGCAATTCGCCAATCGATACCTCATTGCCCGGTATCTCACGGCTGGAGAATATTACCGTATCCCCCTGCCCCAGCTTGATATTCTGATGGTCACCCCGGGCGATGCGGGCCAGCGCAGCGCGGGGCTCCCCCTGACTGCCGGTACAAATCCACAGGACCTTTTCCGCAGGCAGGCGGGACGCGGCCTCATCATTCAGGAACGGCGGTAAATCCTGTAAATAGCCACATTCGCGGGCACATTCATTCATGCGCCACAAGGACCGACCGGCCAAAGCCGGTTGACGGCCACAGGCAATCGCTGCCTTGGCTGCACTTTCCAGGCGCGCAACATTGGACGCAAAACAGGCAATCGCAACACCGCCCTGGCAGTCACGCACCACATCCGCCAGGTTCTTGCGTACATCGCCTTCGGATCCGCTGCGTCCGGAATTCAGGGAATTGGTCGAATCACAGACCATGGCCATCACGCCTTCTTCCCCGATGGCGATCAAGCGGGCCTCATCCGTCGTCGGGCCAACCTGGGGATCAGGGTCCAGCTTCCAATCCCCCGTATGCAGAACGACCCCTGCCGATGTCCGGATCGCTAAAGCATTGGGTTCTGGAATGGAATGGGTCAGCGTGATCAGTTCAATATTGAACGGGCCAACGTCAAAGGTACCCGACATCGGTACCTCAATGATTTGGACCTTTCGGCCAAAATCAACTTCTGACAATTTCCGGCGCAGAACCGCTGCCGTAAAAGGTGTCGCATAGATCGGGCATTTCAATTTGGGCCACAGATACTGTACCGCGCCCAGATGATCCTCATGCGCATGGGTCAGGACAAGCCCGCACAAATCTTCGATACGTTCCTCAATAAAGGCCGGGTCGGGCATGATCACATCAATGCCAGGGGTGCGTTCATCCCCAAAGGTGATGCCACAATCCACCATCAACCATTTTTCGTCATGGCCATACAGGTTCAGGTTCATCCCGATCTCGCCCGTGCCGCCCAGCGGCAGGAATAGGAACTCATCAGGACCGGGTGTGTCTGTGTCGCGGAAACCAGGGGTGCTCATACAATACCCCCGTTCCGCTGATAGATTTCAACGAGCCCACGCAAGGTCAGGGATCTGTCCGTATGTTCAATAACATCCGTGCGTTCGGCGAAAAGCTCCGCCAATCCACCGGTACCAATAACTTTCATATCTTCTCCATATTCACGGCGGATTCGGTCCACCATGCCTTCAATCATACTGACATAGCCCCAGAAAATACCCGATTGCATGGCATGCACCGTGGATTTTCCGATCACTGTCTTTGACGGCGCAACTTCCACAAGGGGCAACTTGGCGGAGGCCAGATACAAGGCCTCCAATGACAAGCGTATCCCTGGTGAAATCACACCGCCGCGATAATTTCCATCTCCGTCCACCACATCAAATGTTGTGGCCGTGCCAAAATCGATACAAATCAAAGGCCCGCCATAGGTCCGATGCGCTTCTACCGCATTCACCAGGCGGTCTGCCCCGGCCTGTTCCGGCCGGTCGATTAAAACCTGAATTCCTAATTCCACACCGGGTTCACCAATAACAATTGGCTCCCCATCGAAATAACGCCGGCACAGGCTGACCAGATTGAATTCCGTTTCCGGCACCACCGACCCAATCACGGTCCCGGTGATTTTGGTGTGATCCAGCCCGTTTAATTTCATCAATTCACTCAGCCAGACGATATACTCGTCTGCGGTGCGCTTCGGATCATTGGCGCAGCGAAAGGCTTTTACAAAATCCGTCCCATCAAACACGCCGAAGACGACATTTGTATTGCCGGAGTCAATTGCAAGCAGCATTCACTTCATCCTTCAAGATCACGCAAAAAATACATCACCGGCAGAAATTCTATGTCGCGTGCCCGCCTTATCCAGAACGACCAATGCGCCATCTGCGTCCAATGTCTCAAACCGCCCAACAATTTCTTTTGATGACAGGCGGACGCGAATGTCCTGACCACGCCCATGAGCTTTGTCCAGCCAGGCGGCGTGAATCGATGGGGCACCCTGCTTATGCCAAATTCCGCGCCATCGGTCGATTCCTTCCAGCACACTGCGGCACAGTGTATCGATTTCATGGGCATAGGCCTCTTGCGCCAGATGCGTCGCAGGATAGGGCGCATCCGGTGGATGGTGGGCCACATTGACCCCCATGCCAATCAATATCCACGGGGCTGTGGCGGGGCCGCCTGCTTCCAGCAGAATACCTGCCGTCTTCTTACCCCCGATCAGGACGTCATTGGGCCATTTCAACGCAACATCAGGCAGGCCAATCGCATCATAAAGCGCAAGTGCGGCAGCAAAGGAAAGCTGTGCACAATCTGCCAGGGGCCGGTCCTCCCTCAGCAGCAATGTCATATACAGATTGCCAGCCTCTGATACCCATTGGCGGCCATATCGCCCACGACCGCCGGTCTGAATATCTGCCCGGACAACGGTTCTGTCCGGGGCATCATGGTCGGCCAGATCCCGCGCGATATCCATCGTCGACCCAACCTCCTGGAACCGCTGAACGGACCAACCGGGTGGATAGAGCGTTGTTTCAATCACTGGCGTATTGCATTGGCGTATGGCACGGGCGCTGGATCAACCGGCAAACAGGGATGTCGCGGCATAGGCTGCATAGTCCGCCAGGGTCTGGGGCAACAGGATAAAGACCAGGATTGCCAGAGACGATACCAGCAATATCCCCTTCATCGCGCGCCCTTCCATCGCATCCAGCGTTTCATCCGCCTCATCAAAATACATGACCTTGATGATGCGCAGGTAATAGAAGGCGCTGACCACGCTGGTTACGGCCCCGATGACCACCAGATAGATCAATCCCGCGTCAATTGCCGCACTGAAGACAAAGAACTTCCCAAAGAACCCGGCCAGCGGCGGAATGCCTGCCATGGAGAACATGAAGATCATCAGCGCCAGTGCCATGCCCGGGCGTGTCTTCGACAGACCGGCCAGATCAGAGATATTTTCAACCATCCTGTCCTTGACCTTCATCGACAGGATAATGGCGAAGGTTCCGACATTCATCGCCAGATAAATCGCCATATACATCATGACAGCCCCTGCCCCGGCCTCGGTCCCCGCCGCCAGGCCCATCAGGGCATAGCCGACATGACCGATGGAGGAATAGGCCATCAGACGCTTGATATTGGTCTGTGCGATGGCGGCAAATGCCCCAAGAATCATGGAGGCGACGGAAATCATCCAGATGATCTGTTGCCATTCCGCGATCAGATCCCCAAACGGGCCCAGCATGACGCGCAGAATAAGCGCCATCGCCGCGATCTTGGGGGCAACGGCGAAAAAGGCGGTCACGGATGTCGGGGCACCTTCATAAACGTCTGGCGTCCACATATGAAAAGGAACTGCCGAGATTTTGAAAGCCAGCCCGGCCGACAGGAAGACCAGACCAACGATCAGGCCCGTCGGTGCGGCATCCATATTGGCCATTTCCTGAGCCAACGCAGTGAAACTGGTGGTACCAGCAAAGCCATAGATCAGCGAACAGCCATACAGCAACAGGCCGGAACTTAAGGCACCCAGCACGAAATACTTCAATCCAGCCTCTGTCGATCGCAACTGGTCGCGCTGAAAAGCGGCCACGACATACAGCGACAGGCTCTGCAATTCCAGGCCGATATACAGCGACATCAGGTCATTTGCTGAAATCATCATCAGCATGCCCAGGGTCGCAAAACACAGCAGGATCGGATATTCAAACCGCGCCATGCCCTCACGCCGGATATAGCGATCGCTCATCACCAAACCACACAGGGCTGCGATCAACACAAGAAGTTTCATATAGACGGCGAAACTGTCGACAATGAACAATCCGCCAAAGCCGACACGATTGTCCGTCCCGGTTATGACCACCAATACGGCCGTGCCCACCAGCACCAGGATCGCCAGAAAGGAAACACGGGCCAGGGCTTTTTTGGCATCAGAAAACACGCCAACCATCATCAGTGCCATCACGCTGGCGGCCAAAGCAATTTCCGGTAGGGCCGGTGCGAATGCGGAGGTTTCGAACATACTAGGTCTCCCCCCTCTTTCTATTGGTTACCGGTGACCAGCGCGGCACCCGATTGGGCCGCGGCCAGTGCCGCATCATAATTTTCCACCAAATTCGTCACTGACACCTCAATCGGATCCAGGAAGGTCGATGGGTATATCCCCATCCACAGGGTCAGAATGATCAGCGGAACAAAGATCGCGATTTCGCGCGGGCTCATATCCAACATGCCTTTGACATCATCCTTCGTCAGCGCCCCAAAGACGACCCGGCGATACAGATACAACATATAGGCCGCCCCCAGGATCATCCCCGTCGCCAGGAAGGCCGCGACATAGGTGTTATGCTCAAACGCGCCATACAGGATCAGGAATTCACCCACAAAGCCGCTGGTGCCGGGAAGACCGACTGAGGCCATGGTGAACAGCATGAATACCAGGGCATAGCGCGGCATATTGGTCGCCAGCCCGCCATAGCGGGAAATCTCGCGGGTGTGCAGCCGGTCATAAACCACGCCCACACACAGGAACAAGGCACCTGAGACCAGACCATGGCTCAACATCTGAATAATCGATCCCGCAATCGCGGTTTCGTTCATGGAGAATATCGCCGCCGTCACAAAGCCCATATGCGCGATGGAGGAATAGGCGATCAATTTCTTCATATCCTCCTGCACCAGGGCGACCAAAGAAGTATAGACAACCGCAACACAAGACAGCGTAAAGACCAGCGGCGCATAGGCTTCAGACGCCAGAGGCATCATCGGGATAGAGAAGCGCAGGAAGCCATAGCCCCCCATCTTCAACAGCACCCCTGCCAGAATGACCGAGCCCGCAGTTGGCGCTTCTACGTGGGCGTCGGGCAACCAGGTATGAACCGGCCACATCGGCACCTTCACGGCAAAACTTGCGAAGAAGGCCAGCCACAGGATCATTTGCAGATCGCGCGGGAACACTGTTGTCATCAATGTTGGAATATCGGTCGTACCGCCTGCGCTGTAATACATCGCGATGATCGCCACCAGCATCAGGATGGATCCCAGCAGCGTGTACAGGAAGAACTTAAACGCCGCATAAATCCGGCGGCCACCGCCCCAGACACCGATGATCAGGAACATCGGCAACAGCACACCTTCAAAGAAGATGTAGAACAACAGCATATCCAGGGCGCAGAACATGCCAACCATCATGGTTTCCAGAACCAGGAAGGCGATCATATATTCGCGCACCCGCACCTTGATGGAGCGCCAGCTTGCCAGGATACACAGGGGCGACAACAGGGTGGACAACAGAACGAACCAGATCGAAATCCCGTCCACACCCATCTTATAGCCAATCCCGACCGATTCCAGCCAGGGCTGATATTCAACCAGCTGGAAATCAGCTGAGGAACCGTCAAAATTAGCCAGCACCAGCAAGGACAATAGGAAGGTCGTCACCGAGGCGACAAACGCCACCCATCGGGCATTGCGCGCCACTTCTTCGGGCGTTCCACGGATGATCATGACAAACAGCGCCCCAACCAAAGGAGCGAATGTCGTCAAACTGAGAAGAGGAAACGAGGCTTCCGACATTTTGAGGTTCGGTCCCTTCCCGACGGCCTTAGTGAGCCAACAAATAGAAGCTGATCAGCACAACAACACCGATCAACATGGCGAATGCGTAATGGTACAGATAACCGCTTTGCAGCAGGCTGATCCGCCCGGCGAGGTTTGACGTACTTTTGGCCACGCCATCCGGCCCCAGGCCATCGATGACGTCGCCATCCCCCCGTTTCCAGAACAGCCGCCCAAGGGCGAAACTGGGCCGAACGAAAAGGAAGTCGTACAATTCATCAAAGTACCATTTGTTAAGCGAGAACTGATAGAACGGGCCCCAGAAACGACCAATGGATTTGCCGCGCTCCAGACCGCCACGATACACCCAGATCGCGCCGAATATCCCGATCAGGCCGACCACCAACGGAGTAGCCTTTACCCAGAACGGAACATGATGGGCATTTTCCAGTGCCGTATGGCTTTCAAGGATCAGGATCGAATCCCCCCAGAACTGCTGGAAATGATGACCCGTGAAATAGGGTGCAAAGATAACGCCCGCAAAGACAGCCCCAATCGCCAGAACGTATAGCGGTACCAGCATGACATTGGGCGATTCATGGACATGGGCCATAACCTTCTCGTCCCCGCGCGCTGGGGTATGGAATGTCATCCACAACAGGCGCCAAGAATAAAAGGCCGTCATGATGGCCGCCGCAACGCCCAACCAGAAGGCATAGCGCCCGATCCCGGTTTCAGCGGCATAGGCGCTTTCCAGGATAACATCCTTGGAAAAGAATCCCGCAAAGCCAATGGATGTACCCGGAATGCCGATCCCTGTCAGGGCCAGGGAGCCAATCCACATCATCAGCATGGTCTTTTTGATATAGGGGGCAAGGCCACCCATTTTGCGCATATCCTGCTCGTCCGAGACGGCATGGATCACTGCACCGGCCCCCAAGAACAACAGCGCCTTGAAGAAAGCATGCGTGAACAGATGGAACATCGCGGCGGGATATGCCGAAACACCTGCGGCAAAGAACATATAGCCAAGCTGAGAACAGGTGGAATAGGCAATCACCCGTTTGATATCATTTTGGGTCAGTCCGATTGTCGCCGCAAAGAACGCTGTTGAGGCCCCGACAAAAGTTACGACCATCAAGGCGGTTTCGGAATATTCAAAAATTGGCGACAGACGGCACACCATGAAGACGCCAGCCGTCACCATGGTCGCGGCATGGATCAACGCGGAAACGGGTGTTGGCCCCTCCATCGCGTCGGGCAGCCAGGTATGCAGGCCCAATTGCGCCGATTTCCCCATCGCGCCCATGAACAGCAACAGACAGACTGCAGTCACCGCTTCCTGTCCGGTCAGCGTGAACCACAGGAAATTGAAGTTGGTTGCAGCGCCACCATCCCCAACAATGCCTGGGATCGCATTGAAAACACTGTCAAAAGACACAGATCCGGTCAGGACGAACACACCGAAAATGCCAAGGGCAAACCCAAAATCCCCGACGCGGTTGACGACAAAGGCCTTGATCGCCGCCGCATTGGCGGAAGGCTTTTTGTACCAGAACCCGATCAATAGATAGGATGCCAGACCAACGCCTTCCCAGCCAAAGAACATCTGTACCAGGTTATCGGCCGTCACCAACATCAGCATCATAAAGGTAAACAGGCTCAGATAGGCCTGGAACCGCGGAATGCTGGGATCATGATGCATGTATCCGATGGAATAGATATGCACCAGGGACGAAACCGTGGTGATCACAACCAGCATGACGCAGGTCAGCGTATCAATGCGCAATGCCCAGTCGAAGGAGAAATTCCCAACCGTCACCCAACGCAGCAACTCCACCGTATAGGCCTTGCCTGTCGGGTCTTCTGCCAGAATGCCAACCTTGATAAAGACGATCCAGGCCAGAATGGCCGACAGCACCAGCAGGCCGGAAGAGACGATCTGTGCGAACACATCCCCCTTATGCCCGCCAATGGCGCGCCCGGCAAAGCCAGCAACCAACGCCCCGATCAGCGGCAGAAATACGATGAGTGATTCCATGGGAGTACCGCCCTAACCCTTCATGTTGCTGACATCGTCAACCGCGATAGATGCGCGGTTACGATAGAAGACGACCAGGATGGCAAGACCGATTGCGGCCTCTGCCGCCGCCACGGTCAAGACGAACATGGCAAAGATCTGACCCGTCAGGTCCTGCAGGAAGGCCGAGAAAGCGACCAGATTGATATTCACCGCCAACAGCATCAATTCAACCGACATCAGGATAACAATGACATTACGGCGGTTCAAAAAGATGCCAAACAGCCCCAATGTGAACAGCACGGCCGCAACGGCAAGATAATGTGAAAGTCCGATTTCCATTTCCGTCGCTCCCCGCTAGATGCCGCTGCCAGAGTCGACCTTGACCACAATCAGCTCGTCCTTGGAAGAGCGTGACACCTGATCGGCGATAACCTGTTTCTTAACACCGGCGCGCGACCGCAGCGTCAGCACAATCGCCCCCACCATGGCGACCAGCAGAATCAGGCTGGCCCCCTGAAACAGATAGACATAATCCGTATAAATGACCTGCCCGATACTGCGCGTGTTGCTGACCGTGCCAACAACAGGGCCCAGTGTGATGGAAGACATTTGCGGGCCCAGGGTCCAGGACGTCGCCACCAGCGCCAGTTCCAGGAACAGGATGCCGCCCAATGTTGCGCCCAGATAAACATATCTCTTAACGCCGCGCCGCAATTCCACAAAGTTCACGTCCAGCATCATCACAACGAACAGGAACAGCACCGCAACCGCGCCGACATAAACGACAACAAGGATCATCGCCAGAAACTCTGCCCCGATCAGCACGAACAATCCCGCCGCATTGAAGAAGGCCAGGATCAGGAACAGGACCGAATGCACGGGGTTGCGCGATGTAATCACCATCACGGCACACGCCACGCAGATCGCGGCAAAAATGTAAAACATGAACCCGGCGAATGCCATTGGTTCCCCCCTCGGTTTCAATCAATCGGTGCGCTGTTCCGCAAGCGGTTTAGCGGTAAGGCGCGTCCAATTCAAGGTTAGCCGCGATCTCCGATTCCCAACGTTCGCCATTCGCAAGGAGCTTATCCTTGTTATAGAACAGTTCTTCGCGGGTTTCGGTCGCAAATTCGTAGTTCGGTCCTTCAACAATTGCATCCACCGGGCAGGCCTCCTGGCAATAGCCGCAATAGATACATTTGGTCATATCAATGTCATAGCGAGTCGTCCGGCGTGATCCATCAGCGCGCGGTTCGGCCTCAATCGTGATCGCCTGGGCGGGGCATACGGCCTCGCACAGTTTGCACGCGATGCAGCGCTCTTCCCCATTGGGATAGCGGCGCAGGGCGTGCTCTCCCCGGAAACGGGGGCTCAAGGGCCCCTTTTCATAGGGATAATTGATCGTGTGTTTAGGGCTGAACATCATCTTGAGTGTCAGCGCCATACCGCTGAGCAATTCCGTCAGCAGGAAAGATCGGGCAGTTCTGTCGAGGCTTGCCATCCAGCGTCTCTCCTTTCCGTTAATTCGTGCCAGTGGGCAACAGGTCAAATGCGACCAGGAACCCGGCGGTTGCAACGACCCAGAACAGCGACAGGGGCAGGAAAACCTTCCAGCCCAGGCGCATCAATTGGTCATATCGATAGCGCGGAAATGTCGCGCGGACCCACAGGAAGATGAACAGCACAAAGGCGATCTTCAGCGCAAACCAAATTGGTCCCGGCACCCAGGTAAAGGGCTGTGCATCCACCGGCGGCAACCAGCCCCCCAGGAACAGAACCACGGTCATCCCGCTCATCAAAATCATGTTGGCATATTCACCCAGGAAGAACAGGGCAAAGGCCATTGCCGAATATTCGACGTTATAGCCTGAAACCAGCTCCGCTTCTGCTTCCGGCAAGTCAAACGGCGCACGGTTCGTTTCCGCCAGGGCCGAAATGATGAAGACCACGAACATCGGCAGCAGGGGCAGGAAATACCAGTTCCAGAAGCCGCCCCCGGCCTGGGACCGCACAATGTCACTGAGGTTCAGTGAACCGACACAGATCAGCACGGTTACGATTACAAACCCGATGGAGACTTCGTAAGACACCATCTGCGCCGCAGAACGCAACGCGCCGAGAAAGGCGTATTTAGAGTTCGATGCCCAACCCGCGATAATGATGCCATAGACGCCCAGCGATGAAATCGCGAAGAGATACAGAACCCCGACATTGATATCCGCCAAGACCATACCTTCATCAAACGGAATAACCGCCCAGGCAATCAGTGCCAGTACAAAGGTCAACATCGGCGCAATCAGGAACAGGACTGGGTTCGCCCCTGCCGGGATGATGGTTTCCTTCATCAGCAGCTTTAACGCATCCGCAATTGGCTGTAACAGGCCAAAGGGTCCCACCACATTCGGGCCCTTGCGCAATTGCATCCAGCCGATGACCTTGCGCTCTGCCAGCGTCAGATAGGCAACCGACAGCATAACCGGAATCATAATGCACAGGATCAGAAGAACCGTGATCAGCGTCGGCCAGACATAGCCAGACCACCAAATGCCTTCAAACAGGTCAGCCATGGGTCCCGGTCCCCTTCCCGTTACGGTCCAGCACAAATGTCTGTGTGCATTCCGCCATCGTCTCCGACGCCCGCGAAATCGGGTCGGTCATATAAAAATTCTCAATCGGCGTGGTAAAGGCGGCCGCGTCCATCGCGCCAGGCGTGCCAAAATCAGCCCAGCTTGCCGGTTCTGCATCATCAATGCGTGCCAGATGCGGATGGGCCCCGCGCATCGCCATGCGCAATTCATCAAAACTGATCCAGGGTAAGGGTTTACCCAGCGTTTCGGACAGGGCGCGTATGATCGCCCAATCATCCTTTGCTTCGCCTGGTGGGAAGGTCGCCCGACGGGCCAGTTGAACGCGCCCTTCCGTGTTCACATAGGTCGCATTCTTTTCGGTATAGGCCGCACCCGGGAAGATCACATCGGCGACATGCGCGCCCTTATCCCCATGGTGACCGTGATAGACGACAAAGGCACCACTGTCTTTCAACGGGGCCAGGTCCATTTCATCGGTTCCCAACAGATAGACCAGCTTAATCGCGCCCGTTGCCGCACCAGCCAGAATGCCGTCACGATCAGCCCCCTTGTCGCCAGGGACGAATCCAACATCCAGCGCCCCAACGCGGCTGGCCGCGGTGTGCAGAACGTTAAAGCCGTTCCAGTCTTCCTTAATCATGCCACTGATATCAGCAATTTTCTTCGCTGCGGCCAGAACCGCCGCGCCATCCTTGCGCGTCAAAGCGCCCTGCCCGACAATGATCATCGGGTTTTCAGCAGATTTCAAAATTTCTGCAAAAGGATGACTGCCATCCGCAACAGCGCTCAAAGTCTCAGGGCCAGCCCCCAGATAATCGCTGTCATAGGTCGTTTTGATCTGTTCGCCGATGGTCGCAACCTGCAACGCGCCGGTCAGCCAACGCTTGCGAATGCGGGCATTGATAATCGGGGCTTCCCACCGAATATTCGCGCCGACGATCAACAGCGCATCAGCCTGTTCGATTCCAGCAATCGTGGTGTTGAAGATGTAACCGGCGCGCACGCCAGCGTCCAGCTTGGCCCCATCCTGACGGCAATCTAGATTGGGGGAACCCATCAGGTCCATCAGCTTCTTCAGGGAATAGACGCTTTCCACACAGGCCTGATCCCCGGTCAGGGCGGCGATCTGCTCCCCTTTCAGGCCATTTGCCGCCTTGGCGACAGCAGCCATGGCATCCTGCCAGCTTGCCGGTTTCAGCTTGCCATCCATGCCCCGGATGTACGGCTTGTCCAAACGCTGACGGCGCAGCCCGTCACAGGCATAGCGCGTCTTGTCAGAAATCCATTCCTCATTCACGTCTTCATTCAGGCGCGGCAGGATTCGCAGAACCTCATTCCCGCGCGCATCGACGCGGATGTTGGAACCAACGGCGTCCATCACATCCACGCTTTCGGTCTTCTTCAATTCCCAGGGACGTGCATTGTACTGATAGGGTTTGGATGTCAGGGCGCCGACCGGGCACAAATCAATGACATTGGCAGACAATTCGCTGTCGACCGCCTGCTCCAGGCTTGAAATTTCAGCATTTTCGCCCCGGTTCAGCAGGCCGATTTCTTCCGCGCCCGCGACTTCCGCGACAAAGCGCACACAGCGCGTGCAATGAATGCACCGGGTCATGATCGTATTGATCAGGGGGCCCATATATTTGTCCTTCACCGCGCGCTTATTCTCGGTATAGCGAGACCCGTCGCGGCCAAAGGCCATGGCCTGATCCTGCAGGTCGCATTCGCCGCCCTGGTCACAGATCGGGCAATCCAGCGGATGATTGATCAACAGGAATTCCATCACGCCCTTGCGCGCCTTCACCACCATTTCGGATTCGGTGAAGATTTCCTGATTGGGGGCCACCGGCAGCGCGCAGGACGCGGCAGGCTTCGGCGGGCCAGGCTTCACCTCAACCAGACACATACGGCAATTGCCCGCGACCGACAGACGCTCATGATAGCAAAAGCGCGGCACTTCGACGCCGGCCTGCTCACAGGCCTGCAGCACGGTCATGCCCTGCTCGACCTCTTGCTCTTGCCCGTTAATCTTGATCGTTATCGTCGCCATATCGAGCGCCCTATCCTTATTCAGCCGCGACCGCGCCAACGGCGACGCGGGTGCGGTTTTTGATGCGATCTTCGATTTCGTCGCGGAAATGGCGGACCAGCCCCTGGATCGGCCAGGCTGCTGCATCGCCAAGCGCACAGATCGTGTGACCTTCAACCTGTTTGGTGACTTCCAGCAGGGTGTCGATCTCTTCGATCTCTGCCTGCCCCTTAACCAACCGTTCCATCACGCGCCACATCCAGCCGGTGCCTTCGCGGCACGGGGTGCACTGACCACAGCTTTCGTGCTTATAAAAATAGCTCAACCGGGCGATCGCCTTGATGACATCGGTGGACTGATCCATGACGATCACCGCTGCCGTTCCCAGGCCGGACTTCTGTTCCTTCAGCGCATCGAAATCCATCAGCACCGTGTCGCAGATATCCTTGGGCAGCAGCGGCACGGACGATCCGCCCGGGATCACCGCCTTCAGATTGTCCCAACCGCCGCGCACACCGCCGCAATGCCGTTCCAGCAATTCTTTCAGCGGGATCGACATGGCTTCTTCAACGTTACAGGGCTTCTCAACATGGCCTGAGACACAGAACAGCTTCGTGCCAGCATTGTTTTCGCGACCAAAGCCCAGGAACCATTCAGCCCCACGGCGCAGGATGGCTGGCGCAACCGCGATGCTTTCCACATTGTTCACTGTGGTCGGGCACCCATACAGGCCCGCCATCGCCGGGAAAGGCGGTTTCAGGCGCGGCTGGCCCTTCTTGCCTTCCAGGCTTTCCAACAGTGCGGTTTCTTCACCACAGATATATGCGCCCGCGCCATGATGGATATAAATATCAAATGGATAGTCACTGCCACAGGCCTTCGGGCCGACCAGACCGGCCTCATAGGCTTCGGCAACAGCCTTTTCAAGAATGTTGTATTCGTAGCGATATTCGCCACGAATATAGACATAACAATGATGCGCACCCATCGCGATGGAGGCCAGCAGGCAACCTTCGATAAAGGTATGGGGATCATTGCGCATGATCTCCCGGTCCTTACAGGTGCCGGGCTCTGATTCATCAGCATTCACGACCAAATAGGACGGTTTGTCCGACGTTGCCTTGGGCATGAACGACCATTTCAGGCCGGTCGGGAACCCTGCCCCGCCGCGCCCGCGCAAGCCGGATGCCTTAACGATCTCAACAATCTTGTCACGGCCAAGGTCAATCAATGCCTTGGTATTGTCCCAGGCACCGCGCTTTTTCGCCGATTCCAAGTTCCACGAATGATATCCGTAAAGATTCTTGAAAATCCGGTCTTCGTCCTGAAGTGGCGACCAATCTGGCATCTGTCGGCCCCCTTAGCTTCTGATCTGCGGCGCAGGGCCGGTTTGCAGGGTTTTCGGGCCACCTTCCGGCTCAGAGCCGGAGCGTCCATTCTGAGGACCGGGCGTCACAGCTTCCCCCTTAGCCAATTTCTCGATCAGGCCCGTCATGATATCGGGGGTCAGATCCTCAAAGTAATCATCGTTGATCTGAACCATCGGCGCGTTACAGCAGGCCCCCAGGCATTCAACCTCTGTCAGGGTGAATTTCTTGTCCGGTGTCGTCTGTCCCGCATGAATGCCAAGCTTCGATTCAATCGCGGACTTGATGTCTTCCGCGCCACGCAACATGCACGGCGTTGTTCCGCACAGTTGGATATGAAACTCGCCAACTGGTTCCAGATTGATCTGGGTGAAGAAACTGGCAACCTCCATCACGCGGATATAGGGCATATCCAGCATTTCAGAGATTGTGCGCATAACCGCTTCGTCGCAGTAATGACCCTGATCATGGCGCTGTTCCTGTGCCAGGAACAATAAGGTGAGAACGGCCGATTGCTGACGCCCTTGCGGATATTTTGCAATATTCCGCTGGGCTTCCTTCAGGAAGTCGCCGGTGAATTCAAAGCTCTCAGCACTCATCGTCTAACCTACCCTTACAGGACAAACCGCGACTAGCGGTCGATCTCTCCAAACACGACATCGAAAGAGCCCAGCACGGCCACCGAATCAGCCAGCATATGTCCCTTACAGACGTGATCCATTACCTGCAGATGCGCAAAGCCCGGTGCCCGGATTTTACAGCGATACGGCTTGTTCGATCCATCGGACACCAGATAGACGCCAAATTCCCCTTTGGGGGCTTCGACGGCTGTATAGGTTTCCCCCTCCGGCACATGGAAGCCTTCGGTATACAGTTTGAAATGATGGATCAATGCTTCCATCGACCGCTTCATATCACCCCGTCGTGGTGGGGCAACCTTCGTGTTTTCCGTCAAAACGGGCCCGCTGGGCATATCCCGCAGACATTGTTTAATGATCGACAGGGATTGCCGCATTTCCTCAACCCGAACCAGATATCGGCTATAACAATCCCCAGTCTTGCCGGTTGGGATATCGAAGTCCAAGCGATCATAGACCTCGTAAGGTTGTGATTTGCGCAAGTCCCAGGCAATTCCGGATGCCCGCAATACCGGCCCGGTCAGGCCCCAGGCCATGGCGTCTTCTGGCGAAATAATCCCGATATCGACGGACCGCTGTTTAAAAATGCGGTTTTCCGTCAGCATGTTTTCCAGGTCATCGATGAATTTAGGGAAACCATCGACCCATTCCCCAATCTTCTCCGCCATCGGGGGCGGCATGTCCTGGTGAACACCGCCGACGCGATAAAAGGCGGCATGCATGCGCGCACCGCAAACGCCTTCATAAAACTCCATCAGCTTTTCGCGCTCTTCAAACGCCCACAACATCGGCGTCATGGCCCCGACATCCAGGGCATAGGCGGGCACGTTCAGCAGATGATTCAAAATCCGGCTGATCTCGTCAAACAAGACGCGCATATACTGGCCGCGCAAGGGCACTTCCAGCCCCAACAGACGCTCTGTCGCCAGACAGAAGGCGTGCTCCTGCGCCATTGGTGCGACATAGTCCAACCGATCAAAATAGGGGATCGCCTGAAGATAGGTTTTATATTCGATCAGCTTTTCCGTGCCACGATGCAACAGGCCGATATGCGGGTCCAGGCGTTCGATCACCTCCCCGTCCATCTCCATCACCATACGCAACACGCCATGGGCGGCTGGATGCTGGGGGCCAAAATTCATCGTAAGGGTTTTGATGGTCGGATCCTGATCGGTCCCACCCAAGGCCTTATTGGCAAGACTTCTATCGAACGGCTCGGTGAGGCTCATGCCTTATCCCCTTCAGCCTGCTCTTCGGCTTTCTCGTCCCCCGGCAGTTTCGGGGTCATCCCCTCCCACGGGCTCATAAAGTCGAAGCTACGAAATTCCTGTGTCAATTTGACGGGCTCATAGACGACCCGACGTTGTTCTTCGTCATAGCGCAATTCAACAAAACCGGTCAGCGGGAAATCGCGACGCTGGGGATGACCATCAAAGCCATAATCCGTCAGAATGCGGCGCAGGTCCGGGTGGTCGCCAAAGAACACACCATACATGTCCCAGACTTCACGCTCGTACCAATCCGCCGCAGGCCAGATCGATACGACGGATGGCACCGTGGTGTCCGCATCAGCGATCACTTTCACGCGACAGCGGATATTATGCTTCATGCTCAACAGGTTATAGACAACTTCGAAACGCTTTTCCCGCTCTGGAAAATCCACCCCGCAAATGTCGATCAACTGGCTGAACAGGCAATGCGAATCATCGCGCAGAAACTTACACAGCTTCAGCAAATTCTGGCACGAGATTGTCACCACCAGTTCCCCATTGATCAGGGTCTGGCTGTCCATCTGCTCGCCGAATTTGGACTCGATATACGCCCCAAGGTCTCTCAAGGCTTCGCGTGTCGCGCTCATGATCACCCTAACTTCATATCAAAACGGACTGACATGCCGACCCGAAACCGCTTATCGCAGGATCGTTCCAGTACGCCGAATTTTCTTTTGCAATTGCAGCACACCGTAAACCAGGGCTTCTGCAGTGGGCGGGCATCCAGGGACATAGATATCGACCGGGACAATTCGGTCACAGCCGCGCACGACGGAATAGCTATAGTGATAATAGCCCCCCCCATTCGCGCAGGACCCCATGGAAATAACCCAGCGCGGCTCTGCCATCTGGTCATAAACCTTGCGCAGCGCCGGGGCCATTTTATTGGTCAGCGTTCCAGCAACGATCATGACATCTGACTGACGGGGACTGCCGCGCGGAACAACACCAAATCGGTCCAGGTCATAGCGCGGCATATACGCATGCATCATTTCCACGGCGCAGCAGGCCAGACCAAAGGTCATCGGCCACAGCGACCCTGTGCGCGCCCAGTTGACCAGCTTGTCCAGATTCGCAACGACAAAGCCCTTGTCCTGCAGCGCGTCGGTAACCGCATCCAGCGCCAGATCCTGACCGGGGCCAGGTGGCAGCACGGTTCCTTGATGACCGGTGGTTACTCCCATTCCAGTGCCCCTTTGCGCCATTCGTAAATAAAACCAATGGTCAACACGCCCAGGAAGACCACCATCGACCAGAAACCGAACAATCCGATATCCCCCAAGGCAACAGCCCAAGGAAACAGGAATGCAACTTCCAGGTCGAAGATGATGAAAAGCAATGTGACCAGGTAAAACCGGACATCAAACCGCGACCGCGCGTCGTCAAACGCCTCAAAGCCACATTCATAGGCCGATAATTTTTCAGAGTCGGGATGCTGTTTCGCGGCAATCATGCTGCCACCCACCATGAGTATCGCAATGCCCATCGCGATCCCAAGGAAAACCAAGATTGGGAAGTATTGGCTCAGCAGCTCTTCCATCGCGGTCTCCGCACCGGTTAAAGAGGGATTTAAGGCGGCTTGAAGAACGCCCCACAATCCCCATGTCCCAAAACGGTTCAGTTGATCACCCTTTTAACCAGGGGGGACTGAACACGCCCTTCTAACGCACCGCCATTTCGCATGCCGGATCGATCCGGTCAAGGCTTCGCATGCCAAAACGACCCCAGGCGATGTGTTACTATAGTAGCTGTTGAAGGGACTTAAAAGTCTCCAGACAGGGTGAATTGACGCAGCGCAGCACGGCGATACGGACCCCCGGCTGGAGATCCGCGAAATAATTGAAATACTTTGAGAAAATGGCGGGAGTGACGGGGCTCGAACCCGCGACCTCCGGCGTGACAGGCCGGCACTCTAACCAACTGAGCTACACCCCCGCATGGGTGGCTGAGCAACGATCCGTCCTCAGCGAGACGGGTGATATTGCACCACCTCCCCCCTGTCAAGCAACCAACGACGCGCATGACATATTTTTTGCAAGAAAAAGCGAGGGAGTGCGAAAATCGGGCGTTTAGAATGTCTGTGCCATCCACACTATTTTTAAATTTCAGACATTATGCCCACTGACATCCTATCAGCAGCGGCTGCGATTCTGACGGATAGTCGGCCCACCATTCAATTGGCGCACTATTTTGCCGCCCCAACGCATAGCATGACATTAAAACGGGACGCGCATTCAGTCTCTTGAAGCAGCATACGAAAAGGTGAAAGAAAATAATTCCTGAAAAACGACATGCGTTCCCACACATTTTCACCCCTAAGAATGAAAACAAAAAACTCAAAGATTTTTCAGGAGGAACACATGGTGGGCGGTGACGGGATCGAACCGCCGACCCTCTCGGTGTAAACGAGATGCTCTGCCAGCTGAGCTAACCGCCCCTGTGTGAGGGGGTCTATAGCGTGCCTTTGGCGAAGGATCAAACCTTGCTTTCAAAAAAAATCAACCGCCCTCAAAATTTATGAGAGCGGTTGGTTTTAATTCAGTGAAACAGTTGCCTGCTTCGATTCGCGGTCTTAGTTGACAGCGTCCTTCAAACCTTTACCAGCCTTGAATTTCGGCTGATTGGATGCCGGAATGTTGATTTCCGCACCGGTCTGAGGATTGCGGCCTTTAGACGCTGCACGCTTGCTAACAGCGAAAGTGCCAAATCCTACGATACGCACATCACCGCCAGCTTTCAGCTGACCGGTAATGGCTTCGAGAACACCGTCAACCGCTTTAGCGGCATCGGCTTTGGACAGGCCGGCTGAATCGGCAACGGCAGCGACGAGATCGTTCTTATTCACAGGAACCCCCCTAATGTTTCGGGATGTTAAAAATTGGATAGGATTATCCGAACGAGGCAAAGTGTAAGGGTAATTGAGGATATCCGTCAACGCGAAACACTTAATTTCGCCCGGTTTTCTGCGGATTTTTAGATATCTTGTTGGTAAATTTAGTAACAAAAGCCTGAAATAAAATACAGGGCGCCGGTATAGCAACACCGACGCCCTGTTTTAACCCATTTTCACCCGAACATTAGGGGAAACACCCCAAAATCAGGCTATTTAGTGAGCGATGGCCCCATCACGGTCATCCCCCGATTCGCGCGACCAAACTGGCGCATCGGCCCGTTCCTGATCTTCGGCGGACCATTCAATTGGCACCAATGGGGAAACCAGGGCATGGCCCAGAACCTCATCAACTGTGCTGACCGGAATAATGGTCATGCCTTTAAGGACGTTATCGGGAATGTCGGCCAGATCCTTTTCGTTATCCTTTGGAATCAGAACCGTCTTGATTCCCCCACGAAGGGCCGCCAACAGTTTTTCCTTCAGACCACCGATGGGCAGAACGCGACCCCGCAGGGTGATTTCGCCCGTCATGGCCACATCCCGTTTCACCGGAACACTGGTCAGAATGGAAACAATTGCTGTGACCATAGCAACACCGGCTGACGGACCATCTTTCGGGGTCGCCCCTTCCGGAACGTGAACATGGATATCGTTCTTGTTGAAGATCGTTGGCTTGATCCCGAAAGAGACAGCGCGGCTCTTGATCAGGTTTTCAGCCGCCTGAATGGATTCCTGCATCACATCGCCCAGTTTCCCGGTCTTTGTAACGCGGCCCTTTCCAGGCACCAGAACCCCTTCGATCGACAGTAATTCACCACCAACCTCGGTCCAGGCCAGACCGGTGACCACACCAACCATGTCTTCATCTTCAATCTCGCCAAAGCGGAATTTCCGAATACCGGCATAGGTGCCCAGATTGTCCACATCAATGGCAACCGAATCACGCTCGCCCATCATGATTTCCTTGATGGATTTGCGGGCCAAATTCGCAATTTCCCGTTCCAGGCTGCGGACCCCTGCTTCGCGCGTGTAATAGCGGATCAGATCTTTCAGCGCCGCATCCGTGATCGACCATTCCTTCTCGGTCAGACCATTTTCCCCGCGTTGCTTGCTGATCAGGTGACGCTTCGCAATTTCAACCTTCTCATCCTCGGTATAACCGGGAATGCGAATGATCTCCATGCGATCCATCAAAGGCTGGGGCATCCGCAAGGTATTGGCGGTCGTCACGAACATCACGTCGGACAGATCATAATCCACTTCCAGATAATGATCGTTGAACGTGCTGTTCTGTTCCGGATCCAACACCTCCAGCAATGCCGAAGATGGGTCCCCGCGCCAATCAGCGCCCAGCTTGTCAATTTCATCCAACAGGAAAAGCGGATTGGACTTTTTCGCCTTCTTCATGCCCTGAATGACCTTACCGGGCATCGATCCGATATAGGTCCGACGGTGTCCGCGCACTTCCGATTCGTCGCGCACGCCGCCCAGGCTCATCCGCACAAAGGAACGCCCGGTGGACTTCGCAATCGATTTACCCAGAGACGTCTTACCCACACCCGGTGGGCCAACGAGGCACAGGATCGGGCCTTTAAGTTTCTTCTGACGCGCCTGCACCGCAAGATATTCCAGAATCCGCTCTTTGACCTTCTCCAGACCATAATGATCGGTATCCAGCGTTTCCTTGGCTTCGCGCAGATCGGTTTTAACCTTGGACCGCTTTTTCCACGGAATCGACAACAGCCAGTCCAGATAGTTCCGCACCACCGTCGCTTCCGCAGACATCGGGCTCATGGAACGCAGTTTTTTCAACTCGCCCAGCGCCTTTTCCTTGGCTTCCTTGGACAGGCGGGTCTTTTCAATCTGTTCTTCCAGTTCGGACAATTCGTCCTTGCCGTCTTCGCCCTCGCCCAATTCCTTCTGAATCGCCTTCATCTGCTCGTTCAGATAATATTCGCGCTGGGTCTTCTCCATCTGCCGCTTAACGCGGTTGCGGATGCGCTTTTCGACCTGCAGAACGCTGATCTCGCCTTCCATAAAGCCGAAGATCTTTTCCATCCGCAGCGAAACCGTTTCCAGTTCCAGCAAATCCTGCTTGTCAGAAATTTTCAGTGTCAGATGCTGTGCAACGGTATCGGCCAGTCGGGAGGCTTCTTCGATCTGATTGATCGAAATCATCACCTCTGCCGGAACCTTCTTGTTCAGCTTGATATATTGTTCAAACTGACCAACCACGGCGCGGCTCAAGGCCTGCAGGTCCGCTTCGGGTTCTTCGGGATCATCAATCATTTCCGCCTGAACCTGGAAGAAATCATCCGTGGCGGTGAATTGTGTGATCCGGGCACGCTGCACGCCTTCGACCAGCACCTTTACGGTGCCATCGGGCAATTTCAAAAGCTGAAGAACGGTCGCGACCGTTCCGACATCATAGATATCATCCGCCTTGGGATCGTCTTCGCCCGCATTCTTCTGGGTGACCAACAGGATTTGTTTGTCATCCTGCATCACATCTTCCAGGGCGCGCACAGATTTGTCGCGACCCACAAACAGCGGCACGATCATATGAGGGAAAACCACAATGTCGCGCAATGGCAGGACAGGCAATTCCACGGCGGTTTTGAGTTCTTGCATAATCATTCTCTCCATGGCGCGGGGTCATTCAGGGAATGAAATCCCGCGCGTTTTTATAATCGGGTGTGTGAGACAAAATCACAGAGATTGTGCGTGTCCTTACCCGGAGACCAAACGGCTGAAGGCGCCATCTTGAACTCAAAGACCCACGCCAGCCGGGCCTTACTAATAGTGGGGCTGTTTGCCCCACACTTCAAGCAAAGCATAACGGAATTCCGGCATTTTTTCGCAGTTTCACTCTTCCAAATACAGATTACGAAAACAAAAGAACCGCGCTGTGGACAAGTCCACCAGGCGCGGCCCAAATGCGACAAGCAGCCTCAATTACGAGGCATTGCTTTCAACTTCATTCTTGCGGTCTGAATAGATATACAGCGGCTCTGCCCGACCTTCGACGACTTCCTTGTTGATCACGATTTCCTCCACCCCTTCCAGGCTGGGCAGGTCGTACATCGTATCCAACAAAATCGCTTCCATGATGGAGCGCAAACCACGCGCACCGGTCTTACGCTCGATCGCCCGTTTGGCGATCGCATTCAAAGCGTCTGAGGTAAACTCAAGCCCCACATCTTCCATTTCAAACAGTTTCGCATACTGTTTGACCAGGGCGTTGCGCGGCTTGGTCAGAATATCAACCAGCGCCTCTTCATCCAGGTCTTCCAGGGTTGCGATCATCGGCACACGACCAACAAATTCAGGGATCAAGCCGAATTTGACCATATCTTCCGGCTCGACATCCCGCAGGATAACGCCAACCTTGCGGTCATCTTCGGACCGAACATCCGCGCCAAACCCAATGGAGGAGCCCTTACCGCGCGACGCGATAATCTTTTCCAATCCAGAGAAGGCGCCGCCACAGATGAACAGGATATTGGTCGTATCCACCTGCAGGAATTCCTGCTGGGGATGCTTGCGGCCCCCTTGCGGTGGGACAGAAGCGACCGTGCCTTCCATGATCTTCAGCAAGGCCTGCTGCACCCCCTCACCCGACACGTCCCGGGTGATCGACGGGTTATCAGACTTGCGGGAAATCTTATCGACCTCATCAATATAAACGATGCCGCGTTGCGCGCGTTCGACATTGTAATCCGCAGATTGCAGAAGCTTCAGGATAATGTTTTCAACATCTTCCCCAACATAACCGGCTTCGGTCAATGTCGTTGCATCCGCCATGGTGAACGGTACATCCAGAATGCGTGCCAATGTCTGGGCCAACAGGGTTTTACCGCACCCGGTTGGGCCGACCAGCAGAATGTTAGATTTCTGCAATTCAACATCATTCTGCTTCTGACCATGGGCCAGGCGTTTGTAATGGTTATGCACCGCAACCGACAGGACGCGCTTGGCGTAGTCCTGACCAATCACATAATCGTCGAGAACCTGACGGATATCTTGAGGTGTCGGCACCCCGTCCGATGTTTTCGAAACGCTGGATTTATGATCTTCCCGGATAATATCCATGCACAATTCGACGCATTCGTCGCAAATGAACACAGTTGGTCCGGCGATCAGCTTGCGCACTTCATGCTGGCTCTTACCGCAAAAGGAGCAGTAGAGCGTATTCTTTCCGTCGCTGCCGCTGGATTTGCTCATCGTCTCTCCGGTTCCTTACCGATCTTGCCGATCTTTTCTGTCATGCATACCGTCAATGCGTCCCACTGACCTCGTATCCAACACATATGGTAGACCTAGCGACCCACCCCCTCAAACGGAAAATCACGGATTCTCTTGGGTGTGTCGCGATTCTGTCATACTGCACAAGAACAGGCCACGGGGCATATGAATGAAATGATCTAGTAACACCCTGATTCTAGGGTATAAAAGACCTGCATCACAGCCAATCAGCCAAATTCATGCAAAACTCCCTCGGGAGGACAAAAATCATCCCCCCGAGGAGAATCGGGCTTATTTATCAGAATCACCTTCCGGCAATGGGCGTTCATTGACGACTTCGTCAATCAACCCAAAGCTCTTTGCCTCTTCGGCGCTCATGAACTTGTCACGTTCCATTGCGGCTTCGATTTCTTTCAGGCTGCGACCGGTATGATGAACGTAGATGCCATTCAGCGTTTCCCGCATGCGCAGGATTTCCCGCGCCTGAATTTCGATATCCGTCGCCTGGCCCTGGGCACCACCAGAAGGCTGGTGCACCATGATTCGGCTATAGGGCAGCGAATACCGCTTGCCCGCCTGCCCGGCCGTCAGCAACAGCGATCCAGCAGAACATGCCTGCCCCAGACATACTGTTGAAACGTCACAGCGGATATATTGCATTGTGTCATAGACAGACATCGCAGAGGTCACGACGCCGCCTGGTGAATTGATATAGAAAGAAATGTCCTTGGCGGGACTTTCTGACTCAAGGAACAACAACTGAGCGCACAGGAGGCTGGCGACATGATCATCAATGCCCCCTGTCAGAAAGATAATACGCTCCTTCAACAGGCGCGAATAAATGTCATAGGCGCGTTCACCGCGGTTGGTCTGCTCAACCACCATCGGCACCAGCGTGTTCATGTA
This sequence comes from Rhodospirillaceae bacterium, assembly GCA_002709955.1. GTDB lineage: Bacteria > Pseudomonadota > Alphaproteobacteria > UBA8366 > Aestuariispiraceae > Pacificispira. The sequence continues at coordinate 423,671 of PAQY01000002.1, read as the reverse complement.
AAGATCGACCGGATCGCGCATGGTAATACTCACTGCTCCCTAAAGCTATTTTCGTGAAGTCCAATGGTCACCGACTGTGACCAGGATTCAGAGGCATCGCATCGTCCCCGTGACGATTGCGAACCTCAGAGTTAATGGCTCAGGCCGGGATGTAAAGCCCCCGTCTATGGAAATCTGCACCGGGCGGTGCGGAAACAAACGCCCCGGACACATATCTGGCATCCGGGGCGCTGTACTGACCGCATTACGCAGCAGGATTTAGTCAGCAGATTTCTTCGCAGCAGCCTTCTTGGAGGCGGCCTTTTTCGCGGAAGATTTCTTTGCTGATTTCTTGGCTTTCTTGCCCTCTTCGCCTTCCGTGCTGTCGTCATCAGACTCCAGCAACTGATCGACCGGCAGGGACACATCCGTCACTGTCGCCAGTTCCAGAATGTAATCCACCGTCTTTTCTTCAAAGATCGGTGCCCGCAGGCTGTTCATCATTTCGGGCGATTTGGTGAAGTATTCGAACACTTCGCGTTCCTGACCCGGATACCGCTGGGCCTGACGGAACACCGCCTGTTGCAGCTCTTCCTGGGTGACTTCGACCTTTGCGGTGTCACCGACATGGCTCAACAACAGTCCCAGAAGCACGCGCCGTTTGGCGATATCGCGATATTCAGATTTCAGGACCTCTTCGTCCTTTTCCTTATCTTCCTCGTCGATATTGCCTTCTTCCTTGGCCTTGGTGAATTGTGACCAGATCTGGTCGAATTCGCCTGTCACCATGCCTTCCGGCACTTCAAAGTCATGCTTTTCAAACAGGATATCCAGCAATTCACGCTTGGTCTTGGCGCGGGCCAATTCCGCATATTCGCCTTCGATCCGGCTGCGCATCTGGCCGCGCAGATCATCCAGTGATTCCAGACCCAATTCCTTGGCGAATTCATCGTCCAGAACGCGGTCGGTGTATTCGTGAATTTCGTTGATCTTGCATTCGAATACAGCGGCTTTGCCCGCCAGGTTCGCCGCACCATATTCTTCCGGGAAGGATACGTTGACCTTCAGGTCTTCACCGGCCTTTTGACCGATCAACTGATCTTCAAACCCCGGAATGAATTGGCCGCTGCCCAATTCCAGACGGAAATCGGTTGCTTCACCGCCTTCAAACGCTTCGCCATCGACAAAGCCCTTGAAATTCATGATCACGACATCGCCCGACTGGGTCTTGCGGTCTTTTTCGATTTTCTGGGTCGCACGATTGTTGCGCGCCAGTTCATCCATGGCGTTATTGACTTCTTCATCCGTGATCTCTGGCTTATAGCGCGTCAGAGTCAGCGTCGAGAAATCAACCGGTTCAATTTCCGGCATAACATCCACAGCCATCGTATAGACCAGATCAGATCCTGGATCGAAGCTTGAGATTTCGATTTTCGGCTGCATGGCTGGTTTCAGCGAGCGTTCCGTCAAGACAGCCTGGCTGCTTTCAGAAACAGTGCCTTCCAGAATCTCACCCAGCACGGATTGACCGAACCGCTGACGCAAGATCTTCATGGGCACTTTGCCCGGGCGAAAGCCTGGCATTTTTACAGTCTGCCCGACCTCGATTAGCTTCGTTTCGACCTTTTGATCGAGTTCATCCGCGGCGACCGTGATGGTGAATTCGCGGCTCAGACCTTCGTTCTTTGTTTCGACTACCTGCATGGGAGATTGGGCCCCGGCTCAATTTGTGTTTATGAAATCGCGATACATACCCGACGAAAATGATCCAAGCGCCTGACCTTTAGGGTCGGTGGTGCGGGCGAAGGGACTCGAACCCCCACAGGTTGCCCTACCAGAACCTAAATCTGGCGCGTCTACCAATTTCGCCACGCCCGCACTGCTCGGACCGTTCTTTTCCGAAAACGGATCGCGCGCTCCGACCGTTGCCGAAGCGCGCGCGTCATAGCAAACGCGGTACCCCGCGTCAAAGCGTCAATTCCAGTAAAATCGCACAATTCTGTGGAATTGGTCCGTTCAGGCGACGCTTTGCGGGTATGTTTCATTGAATGTGGCGAGCGAAAGAACCTTTGTACCAGCGGGATAGACCGCATGGGACTGGGCCTGTTCCACGGTCAGTTCATACCGTACATGCAAAATTCCGAAACCGTCGGAGGCAATCCCCAAGACCTCCGCCGTTTCAACGGCCCGGTTATTCAGGCGCCGAAAAAAGGACCGCCCGACCGCGACGCGATCCTGTGAAACAGCTTTGCGAAAAAACATAGCCTGACCTCTCACCTTAAATTCGCTGTAAACCCGAAAAAGTTTCAGCGAAACGCCCCTGGATAGTCTTTCAGGGAAAAAATGATACAGGTCAATCCTTTACAAAAGGTAACTAAATCAAATTCGAGATAAATATTACTAAATGACTGTCTGCGAACGAACCTTTTCAATTGCGGCTGGCAACAGGCTGGGCAGATCGCTGGCAATTAGTCCGGGTCCAAAGGCGGCGGCAGCGGCCCCATGCACATAGGCCCCGGCACAGGCTGCGGCAAAGACTGGCATGCCGCCAGCGATAAAGGCTGCGATAGTGCCTGCCAGAACATCCCCTGCCCCTGCTGTGGCAAGATTGGCGGGAGCATTCCCATTGATCACGGCGCAACCCGACGGGTCGGCAATTACCGTGTCATAACCTTTTAGCAGGATCGTCGCCCCGGACCGTGCCGCCGCCTGCCGCGCCCGCTCCAGCTTATTGGGCATATCCGCAAGGTCTGGAAATAACCGCCGGAACTCACCGTCATGGGGCGTCAGCAAGACCGGCCCCTTAATCGCATCGAACAAGGTCTGGGGCGAGGATTCAAAAAGAACCAGCGCGTCCGCGTCAATAATTGCGGGACGCCCCTCCCTTAGAACCGCCAAAACCTTTTCATGCGATCCAGCCGCGATCACCCCCAGGCCTGGCCCGATCACGGTGCATCCGATGCGGGTATCTTCCAGTATTTCTATGAAGGCACGGGTATCCTTGATGGATCGAATAACGGCGCTTTCCAGGGCAAGGCGATACAGCGGCCCCTGCTGAATGGGCGCTGCGACCGTGACAATACCGGCCCCGGCGCGTTGTGCCGCGCGGGTTGCCAGAAACGCCGCGCCCAGCAATTCCGCGCCGCCTGCGACCAGAACATATCCACGGTTATACTTATGGGATGTCGGTGTTACACGGGGCAGCGCCTTGGCCCACAGGGCTGGATGATTGAGCGCCAGCATCGGGTCGACCGTATCCAGAACAGTGTCTGGAATACCGATATCGGCGATCACCAGTTCTCCACAGGCCATGCGGCCGGGCAACAGCCAATGACCCGCCTTTCCCCGAAAGAATGAAATTGTGGCCGTTGCCTGGACCAATCCCCCGGCCAGAATTTCACCGCTATCGCCAGAAACGCCACTGGGCATATCAATCGCAATGACCGGCATGTCACCAATCGCCGCCAGCGTATCGGCTGCCGCGCCGCCAATGTCACGATTAAGACCAGCACCAAACACGGCATCGACCACCAGGGTCGCATCCGCCAGAATGTTCGGGCCCAAGGGATCACAAGGCCCAGTATAATCACCCGCCGCCAGGGCTGCATCGCCTGTCAGGGCGTCCCTATCCCCCAACAGCCCCACACGCACGGTCCAGCCACGCTCTGCCAGTAAGGAGGCAACGACAAACCCATCCCCCCCATTGTTTCCAGGGCCACACAGGATCGCGACAGTGCCGGGGTCATATCGATCGATGATAGTGCGCGCAACCGCCGCCCCAGCAGCGCGCATCAATGCGTAGCCCTGCACCCCGCCATCGATTGCCAGACGATCCGCCCGTGCCATTTCCCCAACGCGCAACAGACAACAGTCGCGCCAGGCATCAGCATCCAGCGAGTCCGGTAAAATCGTCTGTAAGATATCCATATCTGTCATTGGGATAGTCTTGCGCAAATAAGGAGGTATTGAAATCCTTTCGATGCGCCCCTTACTTACTTTTAAAGGATACAATTTCTCAGGAAAGAAAAACGATCATGCGCTTAACCCGCCCTCGTCTCGCCTTCCTGACCTTAATCGCGCTGTTTTTAGCGGCCTGTGACCAGACCGTCCCGAAAACCGTCGTAATCTATGCCAGCACCACCGGCAGCTATGCCCCGCTGCAATCGGTCGCACGGGCGGGCAATGCCGTGCCTGTTTATGCCTTTGCCGCGCCCTTGCGCAGCAATCAGACCCTTGCCCAAACCGTTTCGGATATGCTGGCGCAAAAAGACCCAAACCTGCGTTTTCGGGGCGGCGGCGACACCCTGCCCTGGGACAGCACAGACACCCGCATCCTGATCCTGAACGACATGCCCACCGGCTATTCCGGGATATCGGCCTGCCAGGGAAAACCCTATGAGCCGGTGGAACAGGATGATGCACTGACCTTCAACATGATCGTCTGTGAGGGATCGGACCTGCTGGTTCAGGTGATGGGCACTCTGCCCCGCACGTCCGCAAACCTGACATCACAGTATGATGAGTTGATCAAACAGACATTGTCCACGGTGCTGATCAAGGAAGACCGGAGTCCCAAATAAGGCCCACACCGATCGTCACGCAAAAAACATCGCAGAGTCAGAAACTTGTAACACCCAACCGATACTACTGGGCCATCGACCAACCGCTCTCCCCCGAACCCCATTGGGCCGAGAGCACACTGGCGACGCAACGACCGATGCCGATGAGATTAAGTGTAGGCAAAAGATCGTAGCGTCGTTTTTTTTTGCCTGGACGCCCTTGGCTGGGCATATCATCCAGACGATGACAACAGCCGGACCTCCATCACAGTCTGATTCATCCCCCCTTTCAGCAATTGATTGGCGGGACGGCACGCCCTATGCCAGCCGGTTCGATGATCTGTACTTTTCCGCCGATGATCCCTGTGGGGAGGTTCAACATACCTTCCTGCAAGGCACGGATTTCGAAACCCTGTGCCAAAAGCCAAAGCTGACCGTGGCGGAAACGGGCTTTGGCACCGGATTGAACTTTCTGGAGGCCTGGGCCGTGTGGGAGAATACAGCCCCACCCGGATCAACGCTTGATTTCATCTCTGTCGAAGCCTTTCCCATGCCCCGCGCGGACCTGGCCCGCGCCCATGCAACCTTCCCCCAGCATGCAAGCCGTGCCACAGCCCTACAGCAGCAATGGCCAGGCGCCCTGCCCGGCGCGCACAGGCTGACCTTTGCCGCCGGTCGTGTGCGCCTGAAATTGCTGATCGGTGACGTTGCACAGCAATTCGAACAGCATCAATTTCAGGCCGATGCATGGTTTCTGGATGGTTTCGCCCCGGCAAAGAATCCAGACATGTGGCGACCGGACGTCTTTGACCATATTGCGCGATTAAGCGCAGTGGGGGCACGGCTTGCCACATTCAGTGCGGCAGGCATTGTAAAGCAAGGCCTGCGCACGGTTGGATTTGAGGTTGAAAAGAGACCCGGATTCGGGCGCAAACGCCACTGCCTGTCCGCACGACTGTCCCAACCCCCGAAACAGGGCCCCGTATCTGACCCCTGGTATGTGCTGCCGCCGCCAGTTCCCAAACAGGCGCGCATCGCTGTGATCGGCGATGGCATTGCGGGCTGTGCAATGGTGCACGCCCTGCGCCTCAACGGGCGCGATCCTATCCATATTGGCGGAATGAACAGCCATGACTATGCCGCCAGCCGTCTGCCCCGCGCCGTGATCTCCCCAAAGCTGGTGCGCGGCGATCAGCCCTTCCCGATTTTCTGGCGTCAGGCCTTTCTGGATGCCATCCGCGTCCTGGACGGGCTGGACGGCGATATCTGGAAGGGTCCCCGTGGCGTTCTGATGCCTGCGGGATCGGACACCCTGAAAGATCAGCAGGACCAGTTGCTGCAGCATTTGAACTGGCCGCTGGATGATCTAAGGCCCGTTTCAACTGACCAAGCCAGCGATCTTCTGGGGCGACCCTGCCCGGGTGGCCTGTATGTCCCAAAAGCAGGAACCATCGATCCACAAGCCTTGTGCCGCGCCCTTACCCCCGCGCCAACCTTGCGGGCCGATATCACCCGGATTGCGCGACACGAAGACCAGTGGCAACTGAGTGATACCAATGGCGACACGGTCTGCCGGGCAGATACCGTCATTCTGGCCTGTGGCCCTGGCGCAGTGCCATTGCTGCCCGATCTTCAAGATGGGTTTGGGCTGCGCATCGGATCGGGGCAATTGTTCACCGCCGACAGCCAGGCCCGACCGGGATGCGCCGTGATGGCCGATGGGTATGTCACAGCCATCGCGCCAGACGGACGCCTGACCGCCGGATCGACAATGCAGGGCATGCAAAGCCTGGGTCCGGTTCCAGTTGACCCGGCTCAGACAACGGCCTTGCAACAGCGATTGGGCACGCTGCTGCCCACCCTTCAGGAAGACCGCCTGACCGCCTGGACCGGGCTACGCTGTGACACGGTGGATCACCTGCCGCTCTGCGGACCGGTACAGGATATCACCGCCTTTGAGGGATTATATGGCGGGCTGAGGCAGGGAAAGCCGCCCAGTCGAATGGACCCCGCACAGTATCTGCCGGGGCTCTATACGCTGACGGGTCTTGGCTCCCGCGGGTTTCAGGCGGCGTTTCTGCTGGCAGACCACTTAACCGCTCTATTGGACGGTCGGATCAGCCCCCTGCCCGCCGCGACGGCAGAGGCATTGCTGCCCTGCCGCTTCCAAATCAGACTGCTGCGCAAGGGCTGACAGACGTCCTATTGACCCCAGAACGTCTTGCCCAGAGACTCCAGCATCGCATCTACCCGCTGGGCCCATGTATGGGTCGTCGCATAATGCGGCAGCGCGCGGTGGCGAACCGTGTCCATATCCTCGGCCCCCCGGTCGAATATCGCAGACAGCGCCGCATCAATCTGGCCGCTGTCATAAGGCATAAAGCCGATCCCCAGATCCTGCTCGACCTCTGTTTCCAGAAAACGGGACGGCTCTGTCAGGATATAGGCACCCCGGCTTTGGCCATAGAACACCCGCTCATGCGCGCCATTGCGGAAACTGGGGCTGACATCGATCACAACCTTGGCCGCCCGCATGAAATCCAGGATGTCCAGGAATGGCACCTTTCCGTGGGCTGTAATATTCGCGCCCATCTTCAAATCCGCACCGGGCTGAACCTCACCACAGTAATGCACATTCTTATGGGTGATGGCGGCCAGCAGGTCCCGCCGCCGCCCGGCGATCAACTGTGTCTCCACTTCCAGAACCAGCGCTGCACGACGCTCCCGCGACAGGTCCAGCCCGGCTGCCTGACATTCCAGCCCAACCACCGACCACAGGCTTTCCGTGCCGGTGCGACAGCGCTCCAATGCCTTGTCCAGCACGCCTTTGATCGCCGCATCACCGCCGGATGCCGCCTTCAGCCAACTGGCCGTTGTATGGGGGGACGACACATTGCCGACGATCAGGACATCGATCACACGGTCCCCCCAACCCGGCTGATCCCGCAACGGCGCGGGCCCCGCATGGGGAAAGAAAACGCTGCCCTGGCCCGGCGCGTCAAAGGCGGTCAGGATGTCATGAAAATCATCATCCACCACGCCGATCAGCCCCAGATTGGGAAACTGCTTCAATTCCGCCAATTTCCGCAGCGGCGAATCGGTCAGGAAGGAAAACCGGGGCAGCGACCAGGCATCATAGATCGACTGGCCCGCCGTATTGTGGTTCTGACTAAGATTGGTATCCAAAAAGAATCGCCGCCCCTTGAACAGGGCCAGGTCCGACAATTGCCCCTTAAACAGCGACGGGTTGGGAAACTCACTATGCAGATGCTCCGTCACCAACACGTCGCGCGCCCGCAACGCATCGGCAATATCAATCTGCATCGTCTCAACAGACGCGAACGGCGCATAATTATTGTTAGACAGGCATCGGATTGTCTTAAGCATGGTTTCCTTCCCGAATGCCAAAGGTGGCATCGATAATCAGGATAGCTGAGTCTCTGATTACTAAAGAGAAAGTCGCCTGCTCAAGCTGAACACCATACAATATACATTAACTCGCATAAGAGTGAAAAAAACATAAATCACATCCAAAAATAAAAAAATATACATAAAATCAATAATATATATCGCGAAGACGTGCTTCAATTTCTGTAAAAATCTGATCAATACTTTCCTGTCTGTCAGCACATTTTATTGCGAATGAGCGACCCGGATGCAAAACATCCCACCTAGACCGCTCTTGACCATATCGCCCTTTGCCTGGATCGTGATTTCCGAAGCCGTCAAGCCATTGATTCCAAAGCGGCGCGAATTTAGCGATAAGTAAACTTTCACCCAATGGGATCCAAATATCATCCACAACCAAAAATCGGCAATAAAAAGCTTTCAAATCAAGGTTATCCGCTTGCTCAATACTTTGCGCATGTTCTCGAAGGCGCTTGAATAATGCCGTTCCAGGATCAAGTCCTAATCCCAAACCTCCCCTACGAGCGCCTTCAGGAATAGCCTTCCCAACATATATTGGTTGTTGAAATTGACCATTGCGGTTTCTATCAGAAATTGGGCAATACAAGGGAAAATCACCTGCGTAATATATTGCGTAGATTCCTGCTCCTTTAAACGGCTCTAATGAATCTAGTCGCACTGGCTCACCTCTTAGCAGCGCATCCGCAACACTTTCACCCAAATGCTTCTTGTCCAGTGGATTAAATGGGGTCCCAACACTCATTATCGAGCTAGCCTTTGAATTGTACTTTTAAAAGAACGTTCTTCATTTAGAATTAATTTTTGAGCTACACTTGATGCCACAATTTCAGCTAATCTAACAGGAACTGCATTCCCAAGCTGCCGCATAATTTCTGACCACGCTCCATTAAACTTGTATCCATCAGGAAACGTTTGAAGCCGCGCTGCTTCTCTGGCTGTGAAGTACCGCACCGTACCATCCGATAAAACCATCATATTCTCACCACCAGGAACACCATGAACGCCGGCTTTAAGAGCCTTGGCAGGCAAGTCCAATGGGCTTCCTGTGTGACCTGGATATTGCTTTGCACCGGCCTGAAATTTATGATTATAAAAAGGACTATTAGGACAACTTGGTTCGGGCAATCCGACCAATCCATCCCGTACCGTCCGCCAAGGCATCCTGCTATTTTTTGGGCGATTGTTGGACTTGCGTATTGTCTCAATTCTATTCGAAAGACTGGCGCCAATTGAGGGTCGCTTTTTCATTGGAATTTGATGACGATCCCAATAACTTCCGGTAACCCATTGCTCTTCAAGCAACGCTTCATAACTGTGCGTTTCATTTGGGAAAGACCACTTAATTCCCAAATTATTTCTAAAACCTACAATAAAAACACGTTCGCGTTTTTGAGGGACGCCATAATCTGCAGCATTAACAACCCTGAAAACAACCTCGTATGTAAGTCCAGCGCGTCGGCCAGACGTTTTTACTCGCTCTAGTCTGGAAAGATGATCAATGGTATCTTCATCATGCCTTTGTCTCATTTCTGGATACGATAGTTGAAGCAATAGATACTGAAAATAATTTGAGAACGAGGCTCTAGTGAGACCTCGAACATTCTCGACTATAAATGCCTTTGGTCTCAAACGGCGAATAGCATCCACGGTCACCGGAAACATGTCACGCACATCTTGATTGGCACGATGTTTACCACCAAGCGAGAAAGGTTGGCATGGTGGACCTCCTGCTACCAAATCAATCTTATCTTCTAATGAACCAAAATCAAAATCACGAACATCTGCTTCATAGAGTGGCCACTTGTTAACAATAGGGAATTCATTTGCCGAATTTTCTCTAATGGTGTCGCAAGCCCATTTATCCCATTCGACAACAGCCTTAGATTCAAAGCCTGCGAGGCTGACACCCATCGCTAAACCGCCTGCACCAGCGAATAGTTCAACAGAATTCAACATCTACTAAACCCCCACAATCATGCAACGAATCTTAATGTCTTGCTAATGAAGCATCACTGCTCACTTAACAATAAGACAATCTATTCTTCTACGATAGCAGAGTCGTTAGCATGAAAAGGAAAAATGGGGTGGCTGATGGGGCTTGAACCCACGACCTCCGGAATCACAATCCGGCATTCTAACCAGCTGAACTACAGCCACCACCGTGAAAATCTGACCGCCTGTGGATCAGACCCTCGTAACGGCGTCGCTTTTACGTGTTCCCCCCTTTCCCGTCAAGCGATGCGGGCTTATGGTTTGGCACAAACTGTCATCATCCTTTCATGAAAGAGCCTGCCATGCTGACCCTTGCTTCCGGAATGAGCCGTCTTGGCACCGAAACCGCCTTTGATGTTCTGGCAAAAGCCAATGCCCTGGCGGCAAAAGGCGCGGATATGATCAATCTGGGGATCGGCCAGCCAGACTTCCCCACGCCGCCCCATATTGTAGAGGCCGGGATCAAGGCTCTGCGCGACGGGCATCATGGCTATACGCCCGCCAATGGCATCCCACCGCTGAGGGAGGCTGTCAGCCGCGATCTGCACCGCCGCCATGGGGTTGAGGTCGATCCTGCGCGAATCGTTGTCGTGCCCGGTGGCAAGGTGACAATGTTTTTCGCCATGTTGATGTTTGGGGAGCCTGGGGCGGAAATCATCTATCCCGATCCCGGTTTCCCGATTTATCGCTCCGCCATTGATTTCACCGGGGCGAAGGCGGTGCCGCTGCCGCTGAGGGAGGAGAATGGCTTTGCTTTCTCCGCAGAGGAATTGCTGTCGCTGATCACGCCGCGCACCCGCCTGATTATCATCAACAGCCCGGCCAACCCGACCGGGGGCGTCACACCGGTTGAGGAAATGGACAAGCTGGTCGCGGGCTTGGCCAATCATCCCACTGTCGCGATCATGTCGGACGAGATTTATTCCTGCATGCTGTATGACGGGCGTCAGCACCGCTCCATCCTGACCTATCCGGAAATGGCAGACAGGGCGATCATGCTGGATGGCTGGTCCAAGACCTATGCCATGACCGGCTGGCGGGCCGGGTTCGCCGTCTGGCCCGAAGCACTGGCGGAAAAGGCAACACGGCTGGCGATCAATGACCATTCCTGTGTCAATGCCGCCACCCAATATGCCTGTATCGCCGCCCTGGACGGCCCACAGGATGCCGCCATCGCGATGGTGCAAGCCTTTGACGAGCGCCGCCGCGCTACAGTAGCCGCCCTGAACGCCCTGCCCGGTGTCAGCTGTATCGAGCCGGGCGGTGCCTTCTATGCCTTCCCCAATATCAGCAAGACCGGAAAATCCGCCAAGCAGATGCAGAACGACCTGATCGAACAGGCCCATGTCGCAACCATCGCTGGCACCAGCTTTGGCGCCTATGGAGAGGGCTATCTGCGTGTCTCCTATGCCAATTCAAAGGAAAACATCCTAAAGGCCATTGATCGCATCGGGGAGTATCTGGCGGGGTGAGGCAGAGGGGAACGCAAAGGGCGCAGAGAAACGCAGAGGGCGCTAAGGCAAATACAAGCTCGTCTCTCCCGCGAAGGCGGGAGCCCAGGGCCAAACGCACCAATCGCTCCTGCTGCCCTGGATCCCGGATCACGTCCGGGATGACGATACTTCGAGACAAATACCCCCTCACCCTGAGGAGCGTAGCGTCTCGAAGGATGAGAATGGGGCGGAAGGTATGCCTAACACACCAGTCCCCCTGCGTCCTTCGCACCTTCTCTGCGCTCTTTGCGTTTACTCTTCCCGTCCGGGGTGACGATGGTCTCTACCCTTCGTCCCTCCCCCCACTGAACCTCAGGTGCGGCGGGCGGTCATATCGATTTCGACCAGTGCACCGACGGCCAGGCCCGTTACACCAATCGTGGTGCGGGCTGGTAACTTACCGGGCTGAAAATACTGTACATAAGTCTCGTTCATCACCGCATAATCGCGCTGAAATTCCGTCAGGTAGATGCGGCATTGCACGACATCCGCCAGGGTTAGATCCAGACCCTTCAAGATCAGGATCAGATTGTCCATCACGCGGCATGTCTGTGCCTCAATTCCCACCGGCAATGGCTTCTGGTCGTCATTGGGGTCGGTTGGCATCTGGCCGGTCAGGAAGACGAAGCCATTCACCTCTGTTGCATGCGAGAATGGGGCAACGGGCGTCGGGCCACCTGCGATCATATGGTGCAGTATATCGGACATGGTGCCCCTCCCTAGCTGGTCAGTAACAGGGTGCGCGGATCGATGGCCTGACGCCCCTTTCGGATTTGGAAATGCACCTGGGGGGTGTCCACATTACCGCTGGACCCGACCCGGGCAATGGCCTGGCCGCGCTGGATCACCTGACCGCGTGTGACCAGTAAGGTATCTGCATGGGCATAGGCGGTAACATAGCCATTCTGATGCTTGATCAGGACGATGTTACCAAATCCTTGCAGCCCGTCCCCGGCATAGGCAACGACCCCGGATTCCGCCGCCCGGATCGGACTGTTGCGGGGGGCTGCGATATTGATGCCGTCGTTGTGCAGGCCACGGCCCTTGGCCCCATATCCTGATACGATGTTCCCCTGAACCGGACACAAGAAACCCTGCCCGGTCATCGGCGGTGGGCGCGGAATGGGGCCAACCAGACGGGGCGACGCATTTGGTTTGGCGGGGGGATAAACAACGTCGCCTGGTCCATAGCTTGCCTGCTGGGGCGGCGTTGGTTCCGGATCCGTCGGTGGCACAGCAGAAGGCGGTTCCTCCTGTCCGATGGAAGACGACGTGCCAGAGGGTGGCAATGGCTGTTGGGATATCGATCCATCATCCTGGGCGGATGGGCTTAATGCGACCGTTTGCTGGCGCACCGCTCCGGTCTGGGCAGGGATGCTCAGCCTTTGCCCAACCTTGATCCGGTAGGGAGAGGGGATCTGGTTGGCCCGGACCAGTTCATTCATCGCCACGCCATATTGCCGGGAAATGCCGTAGACGGTTTCTCCTGAGCGCACGGTATGCACCCGCACAGCGGGGATGCGCAGACGCTGCCCGACCAACAGATCATAGGGCGGTGTCAGATTATTTTCGACAATCAGACTGCGCAAAGGCACGCCGAATTCACGGGAAATCGCATACAGTGTCTCCCCCCGGGTAACGCGATGGATGCCGTCTTCCGGTGCGGTAACAGCGACACTGAACGATCCGCCAACGGTATTTGCAGATCCTGTCCCGCCGCTGGGCACGCTGGACCCATCGAAAATCCGCACCTGTGGACCACCGCCAGAAGAGCATGCCCCCAACAACAAGATCACCAACAGTCCAAACAGCGGAAGTGGAAATCTAGCCATTGCCCGCCTCCACCCCCGGCAGCATGGGGACGAAACGCACGCCACCAAGCTCTTGAAGCTCAAGCCCGGTCGGTGTCTTTATGCCCAGCAACAGCGTCTGGTTCTGACCATCGGGACCCACCGGCACGACAAGCCGCCCACCGATTGAAAGTTGATCCACCAGGGCTTGCGGAATATCTGGCGCAGCGGCGGTCACAATGATCCGATCAAACGGGGCCTGCTCTACCCAGCCGACTGACCCATCGCCAAATCGGGTGCTGATATTGTGCAGGTCCAGAATGCGAAAAAGCGATTCTGCCTCCCGCAGCAGCGGCTTATGGCGCTCTATTGTATAGACACGCCGCGACAGCTTGCTTAACACCGCCGCCTGATACCCGGACCCTGTGCCAATTTCCAAAACCTTGTGGCGGCGGGTCAGGTCCAGTGCATCGGTCATCCGTGCAACGATCAAGGGCTGGCTGATTGTCTGTCCACGCCCGATGGGCAGGGCAGAATCATCATAGGCGTGTCGGGCAAAGGTTTCTGGCACGAACAACTCACGCGGGATTGCTTCCAGCGCTGCCAAAACGGCCTGGTTCAAAACCCCGTTCTGGCGCAGCCCCAAAATCAGCTGCGCGCGTTCGGAGACCATGTCCATCTCGATCTCGATATCTTTCGCCCCGATATCAGTTTCCCAACATCCCTAACCCGACCAAGGCCAGACCCAATCAACCTGCGTCAGGTTTAAAGCGCTTCGGCGGCTCTATGCAAGAGGTCCCTGTCAGTTCTGTCCAGCGTCAATGGCGTGATCCCAATGCGACCGGCTGCGATTGCGGCCCCATCCGTGCCTGCATCCAATGATCTGTCACCATCCTGATGGTGCAAGATATGCCGCCCCGGTGCACCGTCAACAGCGACATAATGCATCGTATCAACCGATTGTCCCTGGCGACACAATTGCGGGTCCGGATGCGCGACACGGGATGGAAAATTAACGCCATAGGCCCCGTTAGGCGCAAAGCCGAACCAGCAAATACGCCCCAGAACAGCAGGCAAATGCGTGCGCACATCATCCCAGGTATGGGACGCCACAGGCTGACCGGAAACGTGATCTGCGCTGAAAGCAACGGCTGGAACGCCATTTCCCGCAGCGCAAATCGCCGCCCCGACAGTGCCGGAATAGATCATATCCACCCCGACATTCAGGCCATGATTGATCCCGCTGAGCACCAGGTCGGGTGGCGCATCCTTCATCACCAGGCGCAGGGCCGCCAGAACCGTATCGGCGGGTCGCCCCGTTACGGCATAGCGCCGCAGCCCCCGTTCCTGTACCTCAATTTCCCGGCGCAGGGACACCATGGCAGATGCGCCGCTATGCCCTTCTGCGGGCGCACAGACCCATAATTCACCCACCATGGGGCGGATGATTTCTTCCAGAACCGCAAATCCAGCGGCATCAATGCCATCATCGTTGGTCAACAGAACCCGCGCCGTGGGCAAATCAACGGATCGCAGATCCGGCTCCATTTCCCGCCTCACGCTTTGCCAGCCGGCTGTATGACATCCTTGCCCCCCATATAGCCGCGCAGCACCTCCGGCACGGTGATGGATCCATCCGCGTTCTGATAGTTTTCCAGAATGGCGACCATGGTGCGACCAACGGCCAGTCCGGACCCATTCAGCGTGTGGACGAACCGGGTGCCCTTTTCCCCAGCGGTGCGGAAACGCGCCTTCATGCGGCGCGCCTGGAAATCCCCACAGTTCGAGCAACTGGATATTTCGCGATAGCGGTTTTGCCCAGGCAGCCAGACTTCAATGTCATAGGTCTTGCGGGCACCAAACCCCATATCCCCCGTACACAGCATCATCGTGCGGAAGGGCAAGCCCAAAGCGGTCAGAATTCCCTCTGCACAGGCCGTCATGCGATTCAGTTCAGCGTCGGACTGATCGGGATGAACGATAGAAACCATTTCCACCTTGGAAAACTGATGCTGGCGGATCATGCCGCGCGTATCCTTGCCCGCCGCCCCGGCTTCAGACCGAAAACACGGCGTCCAGGCGGTCAGACGCTTGGGCAGGTCGGCCTCGTCAAAAATCTTTTCCGCCGCCGTATTGGTCAGGGGCACTTCGGCGGTAGGAATTAACCAGAAACCATCGTCTGTATGGAACAGGTCCTCTGCAAATTTTGGCAATTGCCCGGTGCCATACATGGCATTGTCCCGCACCAGCAAGGGCGGAATGACTTCGGTGTAGCCGTTCACTTCGGTATGGGTGTCCAGCATGAAACTGGCTATCGCCCGCTCCAACCGCGCTAGGGCACCGCGCAGCAAGACAAACCGCGCGCCGGACATGGTGGCTGCTGTTTCAAAATCCATCAGGCCCAGCGCTTCCCCCAGATCGAAATGCTCTTTGGGGGCAAAATCCTGTGCAACAGGCTCCCCGACCCGTCGGACCTCGACATTCTCTTCTTCCCCACCACCATGGGGCACATCCTCATAGGGAATATTCGGCAGGCCCGCCAGAAGAGACTCCAGCGTTTCCGCCAAAAGGCGCTCTTCCTCTTCCGCCTTGGCCAGGCCATCTTTCAACGATTGCACCTCTGCAATCAGATCGTCGGCGTCTTCGCCCTTGGCTTTTCGCTGTCCCACTTCTTTCGATGCTGTATTGCGGCGGTTCTGTATTTCCTGCATGCGCGTCTGGGCACCGCGGCGGGCTTCATCAAGGCGCAGAATTTCAGCGGATGCAGAGGAAATGCCACGACTTGCCATTGCGGCGTCAAAGTAGTCCGGGTCGTCCCGAATGACTTTCAGATCGTGCATTCTCTCTCTCCTTATCCACGCATGAGGAACCATCCCCCAAATTGATGGAGGCGTTATAGGACGCACCGGGGGGACACGTCCAGTCGCAGTAATGGATTTTAAGGTTGGGAACCCGCCTTGCGGTCTTCGGCATCCGGGTCGTCGTCACCGTCATCGTCGTCGTCGTCGACATCCAGACCCAGCAGCTTATCGCGTTCCTTGCGTTGACGTTCAATCAGCACACCGCACCAGATCGAAATTTCATACAGCAATATGATCGGAATGGCTAAACCGATCTGGCTTAATGGATCCGGCGGGGTCAGTACCGCAGCGACAACAAAGGCAATCAGCACCGCATAGCGGCGTTTGGTACGAAGGCCATCCGACGTAGCGATCCCAACCTTAACCAACAGGCTGAGCAGGACAGGCAATTCAAAGCACAGTCCAAACGCAAAAATCAATGTCATGGCAAAGGACAGGTACTCACTGACCTTTGCTTCCATCTCAACCCGCAGGCCGTCCGCAGCAGATTGCTCAAACCCCAGGAAAAAGCTGAGGGCAACCGGCATGACCAGATAGTAAACGAAGGACGCCCCCAACGTGAACAGGAAGGGAGTTGCCAACAGAAACGGCATGAATGCCTGTTTTTCATGGCGATACAGGCCCGGCGCAATGAACATCCACATCTGTCCCGCAATTATCGGGAAGGTGAAACAGAAGGAGGTGAACAAGGCGACCTTCATCTGGGTGAAAAACCATTCCTGGGGGGCCGTGAAAATCATCCGGCGCCCTTCCAGATTGTCACCCCAGGAGGATATCAAGGGATCGGCAAGGAAGTTGTAAATCGGCTCAGCAAAGGCAAAGGCGATGAAAAAGCCAATCATCAATGCGCCAACAGAAATCAACAGCCGTCGGCGAAGCTCCTTCAAATGCTCCATCAGCGGCGCTTTTGAATTTTCCAATTCGCTTTCGTCAACGCTGCTCATGCCGTATCGCCTGTCTTCTTAGCAGCCGCTTTCTTGGCAGCAGTTTTCTTTGGACCAGCCTTTTTAGCACCAGCCGCTTTCACTGCTGTCTTCGCAGGTGCCGTTGTGGGCGCGCCGGTTTTTGTATCAGACGCCTGTGTGGCAGGTGCTTTCTTTGCGGCGGCCTTTTTCGCAGTTGCCTTGGCGGTCGCCGTATCGGAACCTGCCTTGGATGCCGCACCCTCTGTGCTGGCACTCTTGGCGTCCGTAACTGAGTCCCCATCCGCCTTCACGTCCGGCTTGGGCGTGGTTGTGCTGGGGGAGTCTGTCTCACTGGACGATGCGGTGGTGCTGGCACTGGGCGTTTTGTCTGGAAAATTGGGGCGCGCGCTTTTGTTGATCGAATCTTTTGCAGCCGACACCTGGGCCTTCGCATCCTTCATGGACTTGGATACTTCACCGGTCGGATCGATATCTTTAACCCAATCAGAGGACCCGCTTTTTGCCTTCGTCACTTCATTTTTGATGTCTTGCAGGTCCGCTTCCCGGGCCATTTCATCCATGGCGCTGTGGAACTCACCTGCCAGAGAGCGGGCCTTGCGCATCAGCCCAGATACCGTGCGAAACACGCGCGGCAATTCCTTGGGCCCAACAACAAGAACGGCCACAACCCCAATCACCAAAAATTCCTGCCAACCGAAGTCGAGCATACCTCACCGCACAAACCGGGTTAAAGAAAAGACACGCTTACAGGGACAGTCCTAAGGCTGCCCCGCGAACTCAGCTGTTTACAGCCTTGTCCTTTTTCGTCGTCTTTTCAGCATCCCCATCGGCGGCGATGCGTTTGGCTTCGGTTTCGGATTCTTCATCCGCAGAGCCATCCGTCTCGTCCTTCATGTTCTTCTTAAAGGTTTTCAAACCTTTACCGAAGTCGCCCATGAGGCTGGAGATTTTGCCCTTACCGCCAAACAGCAGCAATACGACAGCCAAAACGATGACCCAGTGCCACCAAGAACCGATACCCATAAATTCTACCCCTGTGGTCTCTTTGCCGTCTGTCCAGACAGAAACGACACATGTTTCACGGTTCAATCAAGGAACACCATCACAATGTGACGGGTCCCTGATCTCGCTTGTCCCCGCTATGTAGCGCCTTCCGAGGGAAAAACAAAGACCTGACTGCGATCCAAATGAACAGATTGCAATTCGCCTTCCTTCGGAAGATACCGGCCGGGCATACGTGCATGTAAATGAACCGCCTGATCGCTGATTTCGCAAGTGCATAAATGGATCAAACTGGTCCGACCCAGCATTCGCGACGCCAAAACCTTCACCTGTGCCGGGGCATCCGGCGAAACGGGCGACAAATTCAGGGCTTCCGGCCGGATAACGACCTCAACCGACGTGCCCTCTTGCAAGCCGCCTGATGGAAAATGACCCAATGGGGTTGCCGCCTGTCCCTGTGCAACAGTCCCGGCAATTCGGTTCACATCGCCAAAGAACCCCGCAACAAAGCCGTTCCTGGGCTTTAAGTACAATGTGTCTGGCGTGCCTTCCTGCTCTAACCGTCCGTCGCGCATCACGACAATGCGGTCCGCCATATGCATGGCTTCCTCTGCATCATGGGTGACCATCAGAACAGCCGCGCCTGATTCTTTCAGGATATGCAGGGTCCGATCCCGAACGGATTCCCGCAAACGCGCATCCAGACCGGAAAAAGGCTCATCCATCAAAATCCCATGCGGTTCCGGGGCCAGCGCACGCGCCAGGGCGACCCGCTGTTGTTGCCCGCCTGACAGTTCGTGGGGATAGGCCCCCGCATAGTCGGTCATGCCCACCTGCTTCAAAACCGCCGCTACGCGGTCCTTGGCCTTAGTCTTATCGGTCAGGCCAAAGCCGATATTATCGGCAATCGTCATATGCGGAAACAGGGCGTAATCCTGGAAAACCAGACCCAGATTGCGATTTTCCGGCGCGACCATTTTCCCTTTTTCAGAAACGGGGACGCCATCCAGCAGGACATGCCCCGCCGTTACCGGTTCCAGGCCTGCGGCAATTCGCAACGCCGTGGTCTTGCCACACCCAGATGGGCCCAGCAGGCAAACCACCTCACCCGGATGCACTCTGAGGTTCAGCCCCAGAACAGAAGGCGTGTCGCCATAAGAATGACTGACATCCCGCAATTCAATAACGGGCGGCAAAGAGTGTTTGACGTCATGCATAGAGATCATTGATCCAATCTATTGAGAACCAGTCGCAGGTTCAAGGCCAGCCATGCCATGCGCGGCCCTTTTTATCCCTTTATCAGTCATCCAGGGCGATATGCTCATCTTCCTCAACGGCGTCAAAGGCTTCGTCATTTTCCAGAAAGGCCGTGCGCTCATCATCCTCTTCATCCCGCGCATCGTCATCCGTATCCGTGCCCTGCATGGCAATCGCCCCCAGATTGGGACGGCTGTCCAGCAGGCCAGCCGCCTTCAATTCCTCAACGCCGGGCAGATCATCCAGGCTTTCCAGGCCAAAATCCGCCAGGAAGCGCTCTGTCGTACCCCATGTCACCGGCTTTCCAGGCGCGCGCCGGCGCCCTCTTGGGCGTATCCAGGCGGCTTCCAGCAAGGCATCCATTGATCCTTTGGACAGGGCAACCCCGCGAACTTCCTCAACCTCCGCCCGGGTGACGGGCTGGTGATAGGCAATGATGGCCAGGGTTTCGATCGCGGCACGGGACAATTTGCGCGGTACTTCACGCTCCACCGTCATGTGAGACGCCAGATCGCTGGCGGTACGGAAGCACCACCCCTTCCCCACCTTCACCAGGGTCACACCGCGCGCCGAATACATGCCTTCCAGCTCTTCCAGAAGGCTTGCCAGGTCCACCCCTTCCGGCAAGCGTTCCAACAAGGCGGCATCCTGAACCGGCTCAGCGGCGGCAAACAACATGGCCTCTAGCAAGCGTAATTGCTGAAATCGATCCATCTCTAACAGTCCCAATCTATGCAGAGCGATAGCGCTCAGTCTTCCTTATCTTCAAACAAATCCAGATCGTCTGGGTCCAGCGGGTCTTCATCCGCCGCCAAGGCGTGCGGATCAGGCTGTTGCAAATCTGCGCCCGGTTTCGCACGCATATAGATCGTGCCAAAAGTGCCGGTCTGGCGGATTTCCACCAATCCCTCTTTCGACAATTCCAGACTGGCGGCAAAGGTGGAAGCCATAGCGGACCGACGCAACAGCGGATCGTCGCTGTCATAGGGTATGAACCGCTCCAATGTCTGCCAATCGGGCATTTCACCCAGGATGGCGCGCAAACGGCGGGCCGCCTGTTCCATCGAAACCAGCCGCGTTGGCATGATCCGCAATTCGCTGCCAACATCCTGTTTGCGGCGGATATCGCCATAGGCCCGCAGCAGATCCAGCAGATTGGCATCATAAATCGCGCGATTGGCAATCCTCAGCCGCTCCGGCATGCCACGGGCAAAAAACTCCTGTCCCAGGCGCGGGCGATCAAACAATATCTTGGAAACGCCCTGCATTGCTTCCAGCCTCTGCAACTGAAAGGCCAGACGCGCGGCAAGCTCTGCGGGGTTTTCCTCTTCCGATTCATCGGCAGGCGGCGGCAGCAGCAATTTGGATTTCAGATAGGCCAGCCAGGCGGCCATAACCAGATAATCCGCTGCAAGTTCCAGCCGTAACTCTCTGGCTTTATTTATAAATTCCAGATATTGCTCCGCCAGGGCCAGAATCGAAATCTTTGCCAGGTCAACCTTCTGATCGCGCGCCAGGGTCAACAGCAAGTCGATGGGCCCTTCGAATCCATCCAGATCCAGAACAAGATTGTTCACGGTGATCAGGCCCGCCGCAGGGGCGGTATCTTCCTGAAACTCTGATCTGGGATCTGATCCGGTATCCGACACGGTTCCGTCCTTAATTGACTGACTTAGTGATGTGCCGGATGACACCGCCTTTGGCAAGAATGGCTATATCAGAAGCGCCTTGAGTTCCGCCAGGGCGGCATCTGCATCAAAGTCAGGCTCGACCTGGCGCAGGCTTGCCGCCCTGGCCCAGCGGCGCTGTGCCTGTGGCGACATTGAGCCGGTTGCAGACATGACGGCCTGCATTTCCTGTGGGTCGCCATTGCAATGAAGCACCAGATCACAGCCGGCCTCAAGGCTGGTCCGGGCGCGGTCTTCAAAACTGCCGCCCAAGGCCTTCATGGACAGATCATCGGTCATCAGCAAGCCGTCGAATTGTAGGGCTTCGCGAATGAAGGCGATGCCGATTTTAGATTGCGTAACAGGACGATCCGGGTCCAGCGCATCAAAAACAATATGCGCCGTCATCCCCAAAGGTATCTCAGGAAGCTTCATGAAGGGCACGAAATCCGTGTTCTTCAAAACATCCAACGGCGCATCAACACGGGGGAGATCATGATGGCTGTCGGCCATCGCGCGCCCATGGCCCGGCAAATGCTTAGAAACCGGCAGAACACCGCCTGCCAGCAATCCCTTTACCGCGATGCGACCACAGGCCGCGACAAGGGCGGGATCGGTCGAGAAGGCACGATCCCCGATCACATCATGGGATCCCGGTATCGGGACATCCAGACAGGGAACGCAATCCACATCAATGCCCAAATCGGCCAGATCCTGGGCAATCAGGCGGTAATTCAACCAAATCGCCCGCAAACCATCGGTAATATCGCGATCATACAGGTCCCCCAATTGCCGCGCCGTGGGGGCGTATCGCCAATGGGGTGGTTTCAGGCGTTGAACTCGGCCGCCTTCCTGATCAATCAGGATCGGCGCATCGTCCCGACCAACACTGGCGCGCAATTCCTGCACCAGGGCGCGCACCTGATCCGGGGTGTCGATATTTCGGGCAAATAAGATGAACCCCAATGGATTCGACTGCGCAAAAAACGCTGATTCCTGGGGTGAAAGCGTCAAACCCTGGCAGCCAAGCAGGGCGGCAGACGGCACAGCGGGGGTCATGATGGCGCACACACCCTAACTGCCGGGTGCGACGGGAATACAGGCCAGATTCTTGGCCTTCATTTGCACGCATAATGCCTTCGCCGCATCGCCATTGGCCAGGGGACCGCCCCGAATCCGGTAATAGGTTGTGCCATTCACCGTCGCTTCCTGAATTTGCACTGCCAGTTTGCCTAACAGATCAGGATTAGCCGATTGCTTCTTGGCCCATTCTGCGCGGGCGTCGGCCTCACTGCGCAAGGCTGCAATTTGAATGCGCCAACCATTTCCGGCGCTGGTAGCCGCCGTGGTTGATGCGGGGGCAGATTCCTGTGCCGCAGGTGCGGGCGCGGGAGAAGCCTCCGGTTCCGGTTGGACCG
Organism: Rhodospirillaceae bacterium; assembly: GCA_002709955.1. GTDB lineage: Bacteria > Pseudomonadota > Alphaproteobacteria > UBA8366 > Aestuariispiraceae > Pacificispira. The sequence continues at coordinate 401,298 of PAQY01000002.1, read as the reverse complement.
GTGCAGCGGCGACCTGCTCTGTTTCTGTCCCAACGGTGGGTGGCGGCGCGGTCGGCTGTTCCAGAACCGCATCAGGCGCAGGCACCGGTGCGCGCGCCGTTGGTGTTGATGGCACAGCATCAGATTCTTGCGTCATTGCGGATGGCGCAGAAGGTTCTGTCGGGGCGGCAGGTGCTTTGTTAGGCGTTCCGGCAGGGGCATTCTGCAATATATCAGCGGGCGGCATGCGTGGCTCTTCTGGCGGCGGCAGAATACGCTCAACCGACGCTGTTTCCTGATCCCCGGAAACCCGATCATAGATACCCAGTTCCGTCCCGGAAATCTCACGCCCACCCGGATTTAAAGGGGGTTCTTTAGCGGTTCCTTCGGGCATCAACAGGGGCGCGGCGGTCTCGCTGCCTTCCCGGACCCCTTGGGAATAGGCATACCAAATAATACCGCCCAGGGTCAGCAGGGAGACAACGCCCACCGCGATGGGCAACAGGCGCAAACCAGACTTTTTCCGGTCCTGCCCGGGTTCACCACCCAGTTCACCCAGTTCACGATCCAGTTCGTCATATTCCGTGGCAATCATGCGCAGTGCGCTCCATTGACTATGACGCGGGCAATACCCACGCAGTTATGAGCCGCTTTACCTCAGCACTCCGCTTAGAATGTGGGGACGATGGGCCCTAATTCAATTCATTGCGCGGCTGAACGCCGAACACAGACAAGCCAGATGCGATCACGATTCTAACCGCCATGACCAGTGCCAATCGTGCCTGGGTCACGTCCGGCTCTTCCGGGTGAATGACGCGCAGGGCCGTGTCTTCCCGCCCCTGTGTCCACCATCCGTGGAAGGTGGAGGCCAGGTCATACAGGTAATAGGCAATGCGGTGGGGCTCTTCCGCTTCTGCAGCCGATTCCACAATACGCGGCCATTCCGCCATCAACCGCAACAACTGCTCTTCTGCCGGGCCAGACAAGGCGGCAAGATCAGCCGCTGCCAGTGCCGCATCGCTGACATCCAGATCGGGCATCTGTTCATCTGCCATGCGAAACACCGAATGGGTCCGGGCATGGGCGTATTGAACATAGAACACCATATTGTCGCGGGACTGTTCCTTCACCGCCGTCAGGTCGAAATCCAGTGGGGCGTCTGGCTTGCGGGTCAACAGATAGAACCGCACCACATCCTTGCCCACGGCCGCTTCCAGGTCGCGCAGAGTTACGAAGTTCCCTGCCCGCTTGGACATTTTCATCGGTTCGCCCTTATCCAGCAGGCGGACCATCTGACACAGCTTGATGGTCAGCGCTGCCTCCCCCTGGGACGCGGCCTGAACAGCGGCCTGCATCCGCTTGACATAGCCACCATGATCCGCCCCCCAGACATTGATCTGGCGCTTAAATCCCCGCAGATATTTTTCGCGGTGATAGGCAATGTCGGATGCAAAATAGGTCCAGCTTCCGTCTGATTTCTGTAGGGGACGGTCCACATCATCGCCAAACTGGGTCGACCGGAACAGGGTTTGTTCCCGGGGTTCCCAATCATCCAGCTTCTGGCCTTTCGGTGGTTCCAGGATACCGCGATAGACCATGTCCTTTTCCTTCAGATAGGACAGGACGCTGTCGACCTTACCGCTTTGGATGATGTCGCGTTCGGATGTAAATACATCCTGCACGATCCCCATGACGGCCAGGTCCGCCTTGATCAGGTCCAGCATCTTTTCCACCGCCACAAGGCGTATGGGATCCAGCCATTGTGATACCGGCACCGGCTTAACCGCGCCATCCGCACCGCGCGAAATCAGGCTTTCACCGAATGTGTCCAGGACCGCTTGCGCAGCCGGGATCAGATATTCACCGCGATATTCCAGTTCCCGATCCGGGGCCCCCATTTCAACGGTAAAGGCCTTGATCGCGTCTTCGTCGGTAATGGCATAGGCCTTGGGGTCCAACAGTTCCAGATAGCGCCAGTAAACCGCCCAGCCCAGGCTGTCGATCTGTGACCCTGCATCATTGACCCAGTATTCCTTGCAGACATCATAGCCCGCCTTCAACAGCAACCCGGCCAAGGCATCGCCCACGACGGCACCCCGGGCATGGCCAATATGCAAGGGTCCTGTCGGATTGGCCGATACATATTCGACATTAACCTTTGTCCCAGTCCCCATATCGCTGTCGCCATAGGCCGTGTTCAGCCGCAGAATCCCGCGCAACACGTCGAACCAGACAGACTCCTTCAGGCGCATATTGATAAAGCCAGGACCCGCGATTTCTGCGCTTGCGATCAGGTCACTGTCCGGTAGGGCCTTTGCCAGAATATCGGCCAGGTCGCGGGGCTTCATGCCTGCCTGCTTGCACAGCACCATGGCGGCATTCGTCGCCATATCGCCATGGGCGCGCTCCTTGGGCGATTCCACCGTCACGCGCGACAGGTCCAATCCGTCCGGCAGAATGCCTTTTGCGACCATTGTTTCCAATATGCGGACCAGATCGGTCTTAACGTCCCGAAATATATTCATGATATCGCTCTTTGTGTTTTGGCGTGCTGGCCCCAGCCGGGGCGGATCATTCGGTGTGAAATATCCGTCGGTGCAGACGTTTGGCAAAACGATCCGTCATGCCCGCAATGTAATCTGCGACGATCCGCTCCCAACTTTCATTCACCGCGCGGGGATACGCCGTCAGCCACGACATGTCCAGCGCATCGCGCACTTCCAGGAAATATGTGAACAAGTCCCGCACAATCTGGGCCCCCGCCTTACGTTCCGCATTCACGGTTGGGGACCGATACATATGCTCAAAAAGGAACGTTTTCAGGGCCCGCTCATTTTCCTTCATCGGCTCAGTGAACCGCACCATTGCTTCCCCGCAATTGCGCAGATCTTCTGCGGTAATCGGCTCAATTCGTGCCAATCTACGTGAGGTGCACGCCAGGGTATCATCAATCATATCGCCGATTAATCGCCGCACCGCTTCCGATATGACATCGGATTCGGGCGCATCCGGCTCATCCTTGCGCACCTTGGCAAAAACCTCCGCAACATGGGGAACGGAATCACACAGGGCCTCTATGGTAAACAGGCCCGCGCGCAGGCCATCATCCATATCATGATGGTTATAGGCGATATCATCAGAAATCGCGGCGATTTGCGCCTCGATACCCGCATGGGAATAAATTTCCAGGTCAAACTGGGCGTTGAACCAGGCCAGGGTGCTGGGCAACGGGGATTTGGTCACCGGACCGTTATGTTTCACCACACCTTCCAGGGTTTCCCAGCTTAAGTTCAGCCCGTCGAATTTGGGATAGCGCTGTTCCAGCAATACCAGAACCCGCAGGGCCTGATCATTATGGTCAAACCCGCCATAGCCCGCCATGACAGCATCCAGGGCGTCTTCCCCCGCGTGACCAAAGGGCGTGTGCCCCAGATCATGGGCCAGAGCGATTGCTTCTGTCAGATCCTCATCCGCGCGCAGAACCCGCGCGATGGACCGCGCGATTTGCGACACTTCCAATGAATGGGTCAGGCGCGTGCGGACATGGTCCCCTTCTGGAGAAATAAAAACCTGGGTTTTGTGCTGTAACCGCCGAAAGGCCGTGCAGTGAATGATCCGGTCGCGATCCCGCTGAAACGGCGTGCGTGTCCGGGACGCTTCCTCCGTCACCAATCGGCCGCGGGTGGCTTCATAATCCGTCGCATAAGGCGCTCTTAACACAATCACGTCTGCACCCTCCTTGGGCGACATTGTCCGATCTATCGGGATGGTCTATTCCGAGTCCGTCGATTGACAAAACACTGTGACCACTTACCTATGAGAAGTGCCTAGCAATGTGCTAGTGTATAGGAATTGGCAACCAGTTTAGGACTTAAAAGTGATGTCTGACCCTTTCGCAATCGAAACCGACGAAGCCACACGGCATCTCAGCCTGTCAGATTCCGCAGTTGCGCGCCTGAACCGATTGATCAAGCTGGAAGGCAAGCCAGACCTGATGCTGCGGGTTACCGTATCGGGCGGCGGCTGTTCTGGTTATCAATATGGGTTTGATTTCGATACCAAATCCGGTGCCGACGATCTGGTGTTCGAACGCGATGGCGTGCGCGTTGTCACCGATACCGTATCAATGGACCTGTTGGCGGGATCCGAACTGGATTATGTCGATGATCTGGTCGGGGCCTATTTCAAGGTCAATAATCCCAATGCCTCCTCCTCCTGCGGCTGCGGAACCTCTTTCTCTGTTTGATCAATTCATGCGCGGGGACAGCGTATGAGCGGCCTGCGCGAACAACAGAAACAGGATCGGGAATTGCGCCTGTTGCATGCAGCCGCGCACTGCTTCCGGTCCGCTGGCTATGGCAATGCCACAATTGAAGACATCGCCAGACAGGCCGGTCTTTCGCCTGGAACCGTCTATAATTATTATGGGCATAAGGGGGAAATGCTGATCGCCCTGGTCGCGATGGAAGTAAACGATGTCCTAAAAGCAGGCGAATCCTTTGTCCGGAACCCATCCCTTGACGTATTGGATTCGGTGGATGGGCTGATCGGCCTTTTTCTGGAAAAATCACTGATCTATCTGGATAAGGAAAGCTGGCGTCACGCCATCGCCGCCTCTATCGAACAACCCGATGCGGTTTTTGCCAGCCACTATACCGATCTGGACGCCAGGCTGGCCGATCAGATCAGCCGCATGCTGATGACCTTGCAACGGCTGGAACGGATCCACCCCAACATTGACCCGCAAGTGTTCGGTCGCATGCTGTTCAACAATATGAACAATCAATTCATTGAATTTGTGAAGGATGCGCCGCGCGAAATGAAACAATTGCGCGACGATCTGCACTATCAACATGCCGCCCTGTGCCGGTTGATAGAAATCGGGTGACGGTGCCAATCAGGCCAGAAACACTTATTCAGGAATCAGGGCCGCAGCGGCGCGTCGTCCTTCGATCATCAGGACATTGAATGTGCGACAGGCCGCCCCGGTCTTCATGATATCCATGGAAAGGCCCGCATTCCGGATGGCATCGCGCAAGGCAGAGGGGATCATCTCCATCCGCGCGCCCGTCCCTAACAGCAGAACCTCGATGGGGGGCGATTCCTGCTGAACCAGCGACAGGGCATCCAGTGAGACATCTGACGCCCTGGTCAGGGACCAGGGCACCACATGGGTCGGAAACACGATCACAGGCCCCTGATAGGCAACACCACGCACCTGAAACCGCCCCGGCCCATAAGAGTCGATCAGCATACGGTTTTCGGGAACTGCTGGGGTGATATCCATTCACGCGCCCCTTCCTTACGCAAGCACTGAGGTGACGTGGCCGGTGTTAGGCCTGTTCCGCCTTCGCTTCTTCCGACGTGCCAACATCGTCTCCACGGTGGGGCTCCAGCACCAACAGCAACGGCACGGCGATACAAATGGACGAATAGGTCCCAATCGTAATGCCCCAGATCAGCGCGATGGAGAAATCACGGATAACCCCGCCCCCGAATACCGCCAACTCCGCCAGTGCCAGCAATGTCGTCAAGGCCGTCATTGTGGTACGCGACAAGGTGCTGTTGACCGCAATATTGAACAAATCTGGAAGCGACATCGTCTTGTATTTGCGAAGGAATTCCCGCACTCGGTCAAAAATGACCACGGTATCGTTGATCGAATATCCCGCAATCGTCAGAAGCGCCGCCACGGTCGCCAGATTGAATTCCAGTTGCAGCAACGCAAACAGGCCAATTGTCGTAATCACATCATGCAACAGGGCCACAACCGCGCAGATCCCGAACTGCCATTCAAACCGCAGCCAGATATACAGCATGATTGCCCCGATGGAGAAACAGATGGCATAGATCGCTGCCTTCTGAAGCTCTGCACCGACTGTCGGTCCGACAACTTCGGTTCGGCGATATTCCTTATCGCCATTGGCGTCGACGGCAACCATGGAATCAATGGCATCTTTTGCTTTTTGCAAGGCAGCCTGTTGTGCCACATCATCGCCCGGCTGGCGTTGAATGCGGATCAACAGGTCATCCGGCGCGCCAAATTCCTGAATCTGGACATCGCCCAGCCCCAATCCACCCAGTGCCTCCCGGAAGTCACTGACGCCGGTTCCCTGTTCTGTCTTGACCTCCAACAAAGTGCCGCCGACAAAATCAATCCCCAAATTCAAGCCACGGGTCATGAACAACCCAATGGATGCTGCGATCAGAATGACAGAGAAGATATAGGCGATTTTGCGCCGACCGACGAAATTATACGTCGTGTTGTCTGGGATTAATCGTAACAGCATGGATCAGGCCTCCTTGGCCACGGCCTTGGCGGCAATTGGCAATGTCGTCGGTTTCTTGGTACGTGCATACCGGACAACCAGATAGCGCGCCACCATGATCGCCGTGAACATGGACGTCACGATACCGATCGCCAGGGTAATCGCGAATCCCCGAATGGGGCCAGACCCGAAGGCGAATAGAAGCACCGTGGCGATCAGGGTCGTCAGGTTTGAATCGACGATGGTGACAAATGCCCGCTCAAACCCGGCTTCAATGGAATTCAGAACACTACGACCATTGGCCGCTTCCTCCCGAATGCGTTCAAAAATCAACACATTCGCATCAACAGCCATCCCGACGGTCAGGGCGATCCCGGCGATCCCCGGCAGCGTCAGTGTCGCGCTGAGGGCGGACAGCACCCCAATGATCATGATCAGGTTTAACAGCAGGGCGACATTGGCGAAAAGACCGAACCGACCATAGGTCACGAACATGAAGACCACGACCAGGATAAATCCAACCACACTGGCGAGTTCACCGGCTTCAATCGAATCTTGCCCCAGACCTGGCCCAACGGTGCGTTCTTCAATCGTATCCATCTGGGCGGGTAATGCCCCGGCCCGCAGCAGCAAGGACGTTTCCTGGGCTTCTTCCAGACTGAAATTCCCGGTGATGATGCCGCTGCCCCCCAGAATGGCACCTTGAATGCGGGGGGCGCTGACAACCTTGCCATCCAGGACGGCTGCCAGGAAGCCCCCGACATTTTCCTGTGTCACCCGCCCAAAGCGCTGTGCGCCAATGGAATCAAAGGTAAAGGAAACCACGGGGCGACCATCCTGAAAGGTCGCCTGGGCATTGGTCAGGTTTTCACCGGAAACAAATGCCTGACGGGATACCAAATACTGCCGCAACGGCTCACCGGAGGCTGATTCCTCAATCGATGGCATCAATTGATAACCAGATGGTGCGCGTCCCGTTTGAATCGCCTGCGCCTGTTGTTCAAAATCCACCAGATGGAAGGTCAACCGCGCCTGGGCATTCAGAATCGATTTCAATTCATTCGTATCAGCCAGACCCGGCACCTGTATCAGAATACGATCCAGGCCCTGGCGTTGGATGGTCGGTTCCGTCAGGCCCAGCGCGTTCACGCGGCGTGTTACGACCTCTAAGGACTGGGCCATCGTGCGCTGATTGATCGCTTGTACTTCAGTTTCCGGCAGCACCAGACTAAACCGCGTATCGCCAGTTCGCACCACATCATAGCCCGGTGCAGCCTCATCAATGGCTTCCAGCGTTGCATCGCCGTCCGCTGCATCGCGAATGGTGAATGAAACATTCAGGCCGCTATTATCGATGTTGAAGCTGCTGGCACGCACCCGCTTTTCACGCATCTGAACCCGCAGCGCATCGGCTGTGGAATTCAGACGTTCATGCACCACATCATCGGTCCGCACCTGAACCAAAAGATGTGCGCCCCCCCGCAGGTCCAGCCCCAAGCTCAGCGACTTACCCGGTGCCCAGGTCGGATAATCCGCCCAGGGGGACCAGGGGCCCGTGACGTTTGGGGCGGCATAAAGCACACCCAACAAGGCGATCACCGCGATCAGGCCTTTTTTCCATGCAGGAAATTGCAGCATACGAACCGTCCGTTACGTCTGAAGTCCAAAAAGGGTAAGGATAAGACCCTGACCGGAGCCTTATCCCCCCTTAAGATAGGCGAATACTGATCATTTCTTGCCGAAGAGACCGCCCAACAGGGATTTCTTTTCCGTTCCCTGCTCATTGGCGGGGGCACCCTTGGCGGCGTCTTTCGCCGGTTCCGGCTTGGACAGGACATCCATCAAGGTTGCCTTCAACACACGAACTTCAACATCATCGGCGATCTTGACCTGCAGCTCGCCGTCATCAACAACCTTAACAACAGTGCCCAGAATACCACCGCCCAGCACAACCTTGTCCCCACGGCGTGCGGCGGACAGTTTGGCCTGATGTTCTTTCTGGCGTTTCTGCTGGGGGCGGATAAGCAGGAAATAGAAAATTACAAAAATCAGGATCAGCGGCAAAAACATACCCAAGCCGCCCTCTCCCCCAAGTGCACCAGCCGCGTCCTGTGCGAAAGCCGTTGAAATCAGCATGTATCTACTCCCAGTTTGGATTTGTGCCCGTTTGGTTTTGTGAAAGATGGGGAGGCGACCCGCATTCCGCCATCTGTAAAGTCGCCGGGGACTATACGGACACGCAAGGAAAGTGCAATGCCATGTGTAACAGGGCCGTTGGGTCGATTGACCACCCCGAACCGGGGCGATAGGGTTTGCGCCCTATCCAATCCATCCAGCATCCAGGAACATAGTATATGTCAGAGTCTGAGACACCGTTGCAAACGACCCTATTGCGCATTGCAGACGCGCTGGACAGACTGGCCCCCCCGCCCCCTGCAAAGTTTGAATTGGGGGCAGCAGAAGCCTTCATCTGGCATCCGGAATTAGACCGGCTGGAAGCTGTTCCAAAGGTCAACCGTGTTGACATAAGACTGCTGCAAGGCATTGATTTACAATGCAATCAATTGCTGGAGAACACGCGCCGCTTTGCCAATGGCCTGCCTGCGAATAATGCCTTGCTGTGGGGTGCGCGCGGCGCTGGGAAAAGCTCTCTGGTGAAGGCATCTCATGCGGCGGTCAATGCAGAACTGGCCCAGTCGGGTAACAAAAAACCTGTCTGCCTGATTGAATTGCACCGGGAAGATATCCCCACCCTGCCCCGGCTTCTGACCCTGCTGCGCCCATTGGACCGGCGCTTCATCCTGTTCTGCGACGATCTGTCCTTTGATGGTCAGGACGCGGCCTATAAATCGCTGAAAGCGGTGCTAGAGGGGGGAATCGAAGGCCGACCTGACAATGTCCTGTTCTATGCGACATCCAACCGCCGCCATCTGATGCCCCGTGATATGATCGAAAATGAACGCTCAACTGCGGTCAATCCATCCGAAGCGGTCGAAGAAAAGGTCTCCCTGTCCGACAGATTCGGCCTCTGGCTGGGCTTTCATTCCTGCGATCAGAATACCTATTTTGAAATGATCCGGGGCTATGTGCAGGCCTATAACCTGCCCATCGAAGAAGACGCCTGGCGCCCCATGGCCGTGGAATGGACCGTGACCCGCGGCGCCAGATCAGGCCGTGTCGCCTGGCAATTCATCCAGGACCTGGCCGGAAGACTGGGGAAACCTCTGTAGTTAAACAGACATTGCCCGCACCCTTCGCGCCTTCTCCGCGGTACCTCTTCAACAAATCCACGTCACACCCGCGCAGGCGAGGTGACGATAGCGTCGTATCCATGCTGATCCTGTGCGGGGGAATTCAAAAAGGGAAAACGCAGAGACCGCTGAGTAACGCAGAGGACGCAAAGAGGGTCCCCTCAGCGTCCTTTGCGCCTTCTCTGCGCCCTTTGCGGTACCTCTTCAAAGAAGCCAGAGCCACACGCCCAAACCTGCGCCTGCCGCCCTGGACCCCGGATCAAGTCCGGGGTGACGAAGTAGTAGACAAGAGCATCCTCACCCTGAGGAGCGCAGCGTCTCGAAGGGTGGTCTGTCTGTAAGCACCCCACTTTCAGCGCATCCTTCGAGACGGCGCTGCCGCGCCTCCTCAGGATGAGAATTGTGCTTAAGGCCAGAAATGGAATGCCATAGCGCACCAGCCCCTCAGCGCTCTCTGCGCCTCCTCCGCGCTCTCTGCGGTAACTCTTCAAAGAAGCCAGAGCCACATGCCCAAACCTGCGCCACCCGCCCTGGATCCCGGATCAAGTCCGGGATGACGATACTAAGAGCGTTTCTTCCTTCGTGCTTGCCCAGTTTGCCTTAATTCCCTTACCATTGGTCCAGAACACAGGGGGATTGCATGCCAAAAGCGGAGGCAAAGGTTATTCAGTTGAAAGAGGTAAAGCCCGCCACCATTCGCGGGGGCGCACGACCATCACGGGTGCAAATGGCCTATCTTCTGCGGGGGGTTGACCAACCGGGTGGAAAACTGCCGCTGTTTGATGAAGAAGGGCAGCGCATCAGCGACCGAACCGTGCGCAGTTGTATTGAACAGGGCTGGGCAGAACCCTGGTTCAATAACCCCCTTAAACCAGACTGGCTGGTCTGTAAGTTAACCGATCTGGGCCGGGCGCAGATCGAACTTGAAAACACCCGCAGCGCCTCATGACGGCGCGGTCGGGCACCCTCTCCTCCCTTTTGCGCGCAGGGTTCGGTCTGATCGTCCTTGGCGGCGGATCCATGCTGGGGGGATTGGCGTTGCAGGCGCTGTTGGGCGTGCCGGGCGACGATATGCCCAACCAGGCCCCCTCCCCCAACTCCGCCATTGAAGGGATCGCACCAGAAGCCCTGATCAGCCGCTCTGAAACCAAGGCTGTGACCGCGCAGGACTATATGATGGTTGCCGCCCATCCGGTCGCCGCCCAGATCGGGGCGGCCATTCTGGATGATGGGGGGTCTGCGGTGGATGCAATTATCGCCGCCCAGATCGCCCTGACTCTGGTGGAGCCACAAAGTTCCGGCATTGGGGGCGGTGGTTTTCTGTTGGTCTGGGACGCTGAAACGGGGGGACTGACATCCTATGACGGACGGGAAACCGCCCCGGCATTGGGCAGCGGTGACTATGTCATGCAACAGGATGGTGCGTTCAGGCCCTTTATGGAAGCCGTGACCGGTGGGGCCTCTGTCGGGGTTCCCGGCCTTCTGCGCATGCTGGAACTGGCCCATCAGGATCATGGAACACTGCCCTGGGGCCCGCTCTTTACCCCAACAATTCAACTGGCGGAGAATGGGTTTCCAATCAGCCCACGCCTGAATGGTCTGCTGCAAAATGCCCCGTATCTGAAAGACATGGAACCGGCCGGGTCTTACTTTTACGATACGGCGACCGGGGCCGCCCATCCCGTTGGCACGATCCTGCGCAATCCGGATCTGGCCCGGTCTCTGCAGGCCATTGCGACCGGCGGGGCCGATGCTTTCTATACCGGACCCTTGGCGGAAGAGATTGTTTCCGCTGTTCAAAATGCCTCTCGCAATCCGGGGGCTTTGTCCCTGACTGATCTTGCCAATTACTCGGCCAAGCGCCGTGACAATCTGTGTCTGACCTACCGTGTCTATCAGGTCTGTGGCATGGCACCGCCATCGTCCGGTGGCTCGACAGTGCTGCAAATTCTGGGTCTGATGGAAAACAGCGACCGCGACATCCGACAGGCAGAACCACATTCTACCGATGGGATCCAGATATTTGGGGAGGCAATGCGCCTGGCCTTTGCGGATCGGGACCGATTTCTGGCGGATACTGATTTCGTCTCCGTGCCCCTGAAGGAAATGCTATCGCCTGCCTATCTGGTGCGGCGCGCCCGGACGATGGATTTCAGCCACGCCCCCAAAGTCCCCAGAGAGGCCGGCAATCCGACCAATGATCAAGCCTTCCTACCCGATATTCTGGATGACAGCCCGGAATTACCCTCGACATCGCATCTTGTGGCGGTGGACCGGACCGGAAGCGTGGCGACCATGACAAGCTCCATCGAAACGGGATTTGGGTCCCGCGTTATGGTAGGGGGCTTTCTTTTGAACAATCAATTGACCGATTTCGCCTGGAGCGATGTTAAAGGCGGCCTGCCGATTGCCAATCGGTATGAACCCAACAAGCGCCCCCGCAGTTCCATGGCCCCAACACTGGTCTTTGGGCCTGATGGCCAGCCGCGTCTGGCGCTGGGGTCCCCTGGGGGCAGTCGCATCATAGGCTATGTCGCCAAGACGGTTATGGCGGTGCTGGATTGGGATATGAGCTTACAGCGCGCGATTGAAACACCCCATTTCCAGAACCGAAATGGCGCGATGGAAATTGAGGAAGCCCCCAATCTGGATGGCATCGCCGCCACACTGACCGCACGGGGCTATGACATTCAACGCCCCGCCATGGCAAGCGGCCTGCACGGGGTCGAATTCATCGGTGGGCAGTATATCAGCGGCGTCGACCCAAGACGCGAAGGGCTGGCCGTTGGAGAAGCCAATTTATCACCAAACCTGGATCAGGTTTTTGAAACATTGATCACGAAGCATTAATACTGGTCCGACTGAAACCCTTGCAGGGCCGCCCTTGCCCCGTGCAACGAGTCCCCATTTGGCACGCCAATCCGAATATCAACCCTGAAATAGCCGTCTATTGCGCATTCCTGTTCAGACAGGCCATGGCGACGGCCTGCTGCGACCTCCTCCACCATTTCAGCCTCAGAGAACGCGCGCCGATAGCGGACCTTTTCCACCAAACTTTCCAGGCGATAATCATGGCGCGCCAGGGCCTGTTCAATGGCCGCAACCGATACTCTGGGTCTGGGACATAGCAACAGCCACGGCTTGTTCCTGCCCGCACAGAGCGTCAGCAGGGCATCCATCGCACCGGCAATATGATCCCCGATTGCGCCGCTTTCATAGACCATATCCGCCCGCAACACGGCATCGCGCAGATCGGAGGGAATTTCGTCGGTCAGGACATTGCACGCATGGGCCCCGTCCAGCGCCCCGATGGATTGGGCATAATCCAATGCGACATCGGCAATATCGACGCCATCGATCCAATGATCCGGTATATCTGTCCGTCTATGCGCCATGAAGGTTGCTGAATCCCCCGCCATAGGCGCATCTTCCTGATAAATCCGATACAGATCAGCCATTGACCAACCGGTGCGCAGACAGGCCCCAACAGCACCATAGCCACAGGCAAAATCAATCAGGCGCGGCACATCCCCTGCCCCCCGGCGATCCGCCAGAACGGGCAGCAAGCGCGCAAGGATTGCCGCCAGAACCCCTGGCATACGATAATCCCCCGTCGCCACGCCCCGGAAATACGGGCGCGGGTCTGATAGATTGTACAGACTGTCAAATTGAGTCCAGTGGGTGGGGGTGTCTGCCATTTCGCATCTCCAAGAATGAGATACCATCATGACGGATCATGCCTGCGCTTGTCACCCGAACAAACCGCATTCGGCTTGGTCCGATCCCACAGACACGGAGCAATAGTGTTTGTGGGATCGGTGTATCGTCCAAGCGGCGGCCAGTGCCTCCCGGTCAACGCGGCAGGTTGTGACGGAGTCCTGTGACCAAAATAGGGCGGCCAGATGAATGTCTTGTGAAGTGGTTAAAGAATGGAATGCGCCCAAGTTGCGCCCAAATACAAAAAAAGGGGTTAGCAGCAAAACACCGCTAACCCCTTGGTCTCACTGGTCGGGACGGCAGGATTTGAACCTACGACCCCTACACCCCCAGTATAGTGCGCTACCAGACTGCGCTACGCCCCGTTAGTGTGAGACGGGTTCATATAGAACCTGTGGCCCTGCCTTGCAATTCCCTATTCACGGTCTTTTGCATGATTTGGTGAAACGGCATCATCAACCGCCAGTAAATCACGGGCCTGGGCCAGTTCCTCGCGCAGGCTGTGCAGCGCCGCGACATCGATTTTTGAGGGGGTTGAGGCAATTTCGGGTTCCGGCGCGGGTACGGTCGCCCCCTCGTCGCCCCAATCCAGAACCGTCTTAACGCCATTATCACGCAGCAATTTCTGCACGCCGCGGATGGTATAGCCTTCTTCATGCAGCAACCGGCGGATCACTTGCAGCAGGCGCACATCTTCAGGGCGATAATAGCGACGCCCGCCCGCGCGCTTCATCGGTTTTATATGGGTAAATTTTGTTTCCCAGAATCTCAGGACATGCTGTTGAATATCCAACAGATCAGCCACTTCCGTAATGGTCCGGAAGGCATCTGCGGACTTTTCCGCCCGGCTGAGGTCTGAAACATCACTCATACTAATTGCCAAGTCCGACCGTGAGGCAAAACGAATGGCCCTTTGCGACGAATGGGGATGGGGAGGACATCCAACCCGGATTCAATCGATCACTGATTGATTTTGTCCTTAAGGACATGGCTGGGCCGAAACACAAGAACGCGGCGCGGCAGGATCGGTACTTCCTCTCCCGTCTTGGGATTGCGCCCAATACGCTCCCCCTTTTGACGCACGGAGAAGCTACCGAAAGAGGAGATTTTTACTGATTCTCCAGTAACCAGAGCATCCGCCATCTCCCCCAAAATGGCTTCCACCAGGGCAGCCGATTCGATTCGCGACAGGCCAACTTCCTGATAGACCGCTTCGGCCAGTTCCGCGCGGGTAACGGTTTTTCCCGCCATAGCCTAAACTCCCCCAAGGTTTTCAAACGATTACGATGGATCAGAGTATCCCCGTCTGATTATCGCGTCAACAAACCAAGTTACAGAATCTAATTTGAAAACACCATTACCAACGCAGCAGCGCCGCCCCAAAGGTGAATCCGCCCCCCATAGCGGTCAAACCAATCAGATCCCCAGGCTTGAACAGCTGCCGTTCCATGGCCTGATTCATTGCCAGGGGAATCGTCGCAGCAGAGGTATTTGCATGTTCTTCTAGGGAGATAACGACCTTCTCGCCCGGAACATTAAGGCGTTCCCCCACCTTATTGATAATACGTATATTTGCCTGGTGCGGAACCAACCAATCCAGATCGTCGGTGGTCAAACCTTCCGCCTTTAACAGGCCCTGAACCAGCGAGGACATGTGTTCCACGGCGTGTTTGAAAACTTCTTTTCCCTGCATGCGGACATAGCCCGCTGTTCCAGTTGTGGCCGGTCCACCATCCACATACAGGCTGTCATAAAATCGCCCGTCTGCGCCAAGCTTTGTGGAGATGATACCGCGATCGCGTTCCACCCCATTCGTGGTTTCCGCCCGCAGCACCACAGCACCGGCACCATCGCCAAACAGGACACAGGTTCCCCGGTCTTCCCAATCCAGAATTCGACTGTAGATTTCAGCCCCGATGACCAGCGCACAAGTCGCCTGCCCCAACCGGATCATGTTATCCGCCTGGGTCAGGGCATATACGAACCCGGTGCAGACGGCCTGGATATCAAAGGCGGCCCCGGATCGAATGCCCAGTTTTGCCTGAACGCGGGTTGCCGTGGCCGGAAAGGTATTATCGGGCGTGGTCGTCGCCAGGATCACCAGATCCACATCTTCAGCGGAAATGCCAGCATTCTGCATCGCACGCCGTGCAGCCGCACAGGCCAGATCAGAGGTCAGCTCGCCGGGCGCTGCAATGTGCCGCCGGGCAATCCCGGTACGCTGTTTGATCCATTCATCCGTCGTATCGACCGTCTTGGACAGATCATCGTTGGAAAGGACCTTGCTGGGCAGATACGCCCCGACACCCCGTATAACGCTTCTAGTCTTCACGATGCTTTGACTTCGGCTTCGACTTCAACATTCACCGGAACCTCCGCCCCTTCCTGATTAAGGGTTTCGAAATCGGCCTTCATCTTGTCGATGAAACCATGCGCGCACATATCCGCAGCCACACCAATCGCATTGGCAAAGCCAATCTCGTCCGTGCCACCATGGCTTTTTACCGCGATTCCATTCAGACCAAGCAAGACCGCACCATTATAGCGACGCGGATCGACCCGATAGCGCAACTTGCCCATCGCACGTTTGGCAATCAGATAACCGATTTTAGCCAGGGTGCTGGATTGAAATGCTTCCCGAAGGAAGGCGCTGATCAGGCGGGACGTGCCTTCAGCGGTTTTCAGGGCGACATTCCCGGTAAATCCGTCTGTCACGACAACATCCACAGTGCCGCCCGCAATATCATCGCCTTCAACGAACCCGGCAAATCGCATCGGCAGAGCGCTTGCGCGCAACAGGGCGGCGGCCTGACGGATTTCATCGCGGCCTTTCAGGTCTTCGGTTCCGATATTCAACAGACCCACGCTGGGTTTGGAAATCCCCATGACGGTGCGGGCAAAGACCTCCCCCATCACTGCGAATTGCACAAGATGCTGGGCGCTGCATTCCACATTCGCGCCCAGATCCAGCATACAGGTCTCCCCCTTCTGGGTCGGGAAGAAGGAGCAGATTGCAGGGCGGCTGACGCCCTTGAGCGTCCGCAGTCCAAACATCGCCAGCGCCATCAGGGCACCGGTATTGCCTGCAGAAACACAACAATCAGCCTCCCCCGCCTGAACGGCATCGATGGCCTTGCGCATGCTGGAGTCTTTGAGATGCCGCAGCGCATAGCTGGGCTTATCCGTGCTGGCCACAACCTGTTCGGTGTGGCGAATTTCGGCATAGTCTTTCAGCAGGGGTTCTTTTTCAACCAACGGGGTCAGAATGGCCTGATCGCCGAAAATCAGAAACCGCGCCGCACCCAGACGCTCTCGTGCCAGCGCGGCGCCGCGCACCACGATATCAGGGGCACCATCGCCCCCCATTCCATCCAATGCGATCACCAGAGGCTTCGCCACGGGCAGTGTCCCCTTAACGCGGATAACCCGACCTTAGTACCTATGAACACGCCGCGCCTGCGGAGCATCTAGTCGAGTATATTATTCTATACCCTGCATCGGAACACCTCCCCGGGTGTCCGACAACCCCCTGCCAGATAAATTTACTACCCGACATTCAATAGTGACCGACAAATTCAGCGTTAAACACATTCCATGTTCAACAAACCCAATGTCCGGCAACACCAATCGGGCCCGCAAGGGCCCGATTTTGTTTAGTCTGATACCACCTCGTCATCCAACACCCTTATACAGGATCCCGGATGCCGTCAGGTTAGAATCCGCTTTTCGGCTCTACAACCTGGCGACCGCGATACATGCCGGTCTTCAGGTCAACATGGTGCGGACGCACCATTTCGCCAGTGGTCTGATCTTCACGATAAGACGGATTGCCCAGCGCATCGTGCGACCGACGCATGCCACGGCGGGATTTGGTGATCTTGCTCTTTGGAACTGCCATTTGTTTGACCTTCGTAAGCTTGAGGTGTCTTGCAAAACGGCGGCCTACATAGCCCTTTTGTCAGGCTACGGCAACCCGGTTTGCATCTATTCGTCATCCTTGCTGGTAGAATTCGATAGTCCAGCCAGCGCGGCGAATGGATTTTTACGTTCTGTGCGATCCAATAGCGCCTTACGGCCCGTGGGTAAAGCATCCAGTACCTGATCCAGGTCCACCCCTTCCTGACGGGGATACGGGTCTATCGCCAATGCCAGTTGCTGGGCAACGGCCTCCCCCACATCGATTTTACCTTCCAAAATAACATCGGGCGGATCAGCATCTTCCAGCGTCAGTTCAATATTTTCCTCCACCATCGACGGGGGGGCGAATTCCAGGCTGAAGGGAACCCGCAAGGATTGGCTCAGGGGCGCTTGCGTGACGACACAGCTTTGTTGAACCACCGCCAGGATCGTCCCCTTCATCTGCACCATTGGCCCGCCTGCCAGCAAGGTCAGGCGGCACTCAGCAGACAGGCTGTCCACCGCCATGATATCAAAACGCTGTGCCAGGGCCTGACGCTGTGTCGCATCTGCCTTCAATTGCATTTGCAAGCCCTTGGAGGGGATTTCATCAACCTCAATCACGGCACTGAATTCCGGCGCGTCCGTCTCTGTCTCTTTGGTCATGATTATGCCGTCTCCTGGACATCGGTCGTCTGGCGAACAGGGGGCAAGGCGGCGAAAAAGGGATCTGGGGGGGTGAATGTGACCCGGCCAACCAGAATATTCTTCTCTGTCTGGGCAAATAAATGTGCCGATTGTTTATCGAAATACTCACCCATTGCGGTCAGACGCGCCGAATCGACATCCTGACCCTGGAACACGCCCCATTTCAGAACCGTTTCCAGGTCTTCCGCCCCTTCCGAACCATTGATCGCGCCCCAATAGGCATCGAAACGCCCGAAGAACAATTGCGCGAGCTTCTTGACCTTCTTGCCAATCGACATGTCGCCCACGCCCATCTCTCTAAGCGAGCGATCAAAATCTGCGACAATTTCATCAGACAAGGCACCGCCGATGACATCCCATTCAGGACGCCCCGTCATGCGGCGAAACAGCAGGAAGGTGTGCAAGGCAATGCTTTCCACGCGCCCTTCCACTGTGTCTGGGACACCGGCATTGGCATACAGCGCAGGCTGGCGTGCGGCGGTCACGATCTGCTCGTACAGGACCAGTGCGATTTTCTGCTCGCGCGTTAATCTGGTTCGAAAGAAGCTTCTAAACATATCAAACACGGTGACCAACCCCGGGTATCGTTCAGACGCATCCTTGCGCCCCTTGCCATATCTTCACGCGGGACTTAGCGTTCCCCGGCCCATTCGGCAAGATGGCTTGAAAAAAAGCCCGGCGCGGCCCACACTAAAACAGTTGGTAAAACCCCGATAAAGAGCAAGGTTGCCTTAATGATATTTGCCGCCCCAACCCCACAGGCCTTGCGCCACAGACTAAAGATTGGCGTTTCTGTTGGCGTTTTAATGCTGGCCCTGACCGCCTGCGACCCGAAGGTTGCCCTGCGCGGAAATGCCCCGCTGGAAAGCCGGCTGGAACAGATAACTGTCGGGCAATCGACCAAGCGTGATGTGGTCGCCGCAATTGGGACGCCCTCTACCATTGGCACATTTGACGATAATGTTTGGTATTATATGAGCCAGCGCCGGGAAACATGGGCCTTCTATCCAACGGAAGTCACCGAAAATCAGGTTCTGGCTTTTCATTTTGACGAGTCCGGCATGCTTCAGACCATCGATACCTATGACGAGGAAGCGCTGACCGAAGTCAATCTGCAAGAAAAAGAGACACCGACTTCGGGTCGCACCATGTCAATCATGGAACAGCTGTTCGGCAATCTTGGGAAATTCGGCACCTGACCGACCGATCCATCAAACGCATACAAAAAACCCCGGAGCCTGCGCCCCGGGGTTTTTCTTGGTCAGAACCTGACAGATGTCAGATCAATCAATGGGCCAAGGCCGCCAACAGCAGCAATGCCACGATATTGGTGATCTTGATCATTGGGTTCACGGCAGGACCAGCGGTATCCTTATAGGGATCCCCAACCGTGTCACCGGTCACAGCAGCCTTGTGGGCTTCTGAGCCTTTGCCACCATGATTGCCGTCTTCAATGTATTTCTTCGCATTGTCCCAGGCACCACCACCGGCGGTCATGGAAATTGCGACGAAAACGCCGGTGACAATCACACCCAACAACATCGCGCCAACAGCGGCGAAGGCATTGCCCTGGGTCGAAACCGCATTGATGACGAAATACAGCACAATCGGGCTCAATACCGGCAGCAAGGACGGTACAATCATTTCGCCAATTGCGCGTTTGGTCAGCATGTCGACACAGCGGCCATATTGTGGCTTGCCCGTGCCTTCCATGATGCCAGGGATTTCCTTGAACTGGCGACGCACTTCAACCACAACTGCGGCCCCTGCCCGTCCAACAGCCGTCATGCCCATTGCGGCAAACAGATACGGCAGCAGGCCACCGATCAACAGGCCAACAACGACATACGGGTTAGACAGCGAGAAATCGACATTGGTGGCAGAGAAGTACCGGGTCAGATCCGCCGTATAGGCCGAAAACAGAACCAGCGCCCCCAAACCGGCGGAACCAATGGCATAGCCCTTGGTGACAGCCTTTGTCGTGTTCCCAACAGCGTCCAAGGCATCGGTCGTCTTGCGAACGCTGTCATCCAGCTCCGCCATTTCCGCGATACCACCGGCATTATCGGTAACAGGACCATAGGCATCCAGGGCCACAACCATACCAGCCAGCGCCAGCATCGTGGTCACCGCAATGGCAATCCCAAACAGGCCTGCAATCTGGAAGGTCACGATGATCGCAACACAGATCAGAATTGCCGGGATAGCCGTTGCTTCCATCGAAATTGCCAGACCCTGGATCACATTCGTGCCATGGCCGGTTTCAGAGGCTTTCGCGATGGACCGCACCGGGCGAAATTCTGTTGAGGTGTAATATTCCGTCACCCAGACGATCAGGCCGGTCAGTACCAGACCAACAATCCCACACAGGAACAAGTCCATCCCAGTGAAGGCGACGTTGTTCACGACCATTTGCAAATCCATGCCAATCACATGATCGGTCACGAAATACAGGGCCACCGCAGACAGGACAGCCGAGGCGATCAAGCCCTTGTACAAGGCCCCCATGATGTTGGTTCCGCCGCCCAGGCGCACGAAATACGTCCCGATGATCGAAGCAACCAGGCAAACCGCACAGATCATCATCGGATACATCAGGAACTGGCTCATCTCCAGACCGGTAATGCCGTAAATCAGCGCCAGAACCATGGTGGCCCCAACCGTTACGACATAGGTTTCAAACAAGTCAGCCGCCATGCCTGCACAGTCGCCGACATTATCGCCGACATTGTCGGCAATCACAGCCGGGTTGCGGGGATCATCTTCAGGAATGCCTGCTTCGACCTTCCCCACCAAGTCAGCGCCAACATCGGCCCCCTTGGTGAAAATGCCGCCGCCAAGACGGGCAAAGATGGAAATCAGTGACGCACCAAAGGCCAGGCCAACCAGGCCCGCAATGATGTTTTTCGCCTGATTGGCATCATTCACATCATACTGACCAATCAGCACAAAGTAATAGCCCGCGATTGACAACAACGCCAAACCGGCAACCAGCATGCCGGTCACAGCACCGGATTTGAAAGAAACCGAGAGACCCGCAGCCAGGCTTTCGCGGGAGGCTTCGGTCGTGCGAACATTGGCGCGCACGGAAATGACCATCCCGATATAACCAGCAGCACCGGACAGGACGGCACCGATGACAAAACCAATGGCGCTGGTCCAGCTCAACGCCAGCCCCAGAATAATGGCAACCACAACACCGACCACTGAAATGGTCATATATTGACGGTTCAGATAGGCCGTAGCACCCTCTTGAATGGCTGCGGCGATTTCCTGCATGCGTTCATTGCCCGCACTCAGGCTTAGGATGCTCTTAGACGTGATGGCACCATACAGCACCGCCAAAAGTCCGCATCCAATGATAATATATTCGTATTCCATTGGCGTTTCGTTTCCCTTCTTGGCATCCCCGCCCTGATTGCTCTTTGTGCAGATGCGTTGGGAGGCCCCTGCATCGACACGGCATCTTTTTTTTAAAAAGCGGGAATTCTTTGTTAGATCAGTTGCAACCGCTATTGCTTCAGAATGATTATCATCCCAAAAACCAGCGCAAAGTTAGGCGAACAGCCCCATTCTGTAAACCGATTCGACGGAACGCGGAAAATCAGGGTGAAACCCTTATTTTCATCGATCCGGGGCTTGGCATACCGCCTTTCGGTGGCGCATTAAGGATGGCATGAACAGTTTCGACCATTATACTCAAAAGGGCTGGTGTCACTTCCCGACCGATGCTGTGCTGCACCGCTGGTTGGACGCTACCCTGCCCGCTGTCTGGGCCAGCATCGCCGCGCCGGAAAATGCCCACTGGCTGCGCTATGGCGGAACCTGGTTTGCCGGGGTGAATGTCCTGCCCAACGATGCGACAGGGGCCGTGCCCGGCGGACCAGCCCTTTCTGGCACCGCTGTTGACTTCATCCAGGACCGCCTTAATTGCAGGGACTTACCGTGGGACCGGGCGCAGGTATCGGTCTGCCATCCCGGATATCCACAGCCAATGGCGGGAGAGACGGCGGCGATGCATGCCTTTCGCCAGGACCGTGATGCCGCCCATATTGATGGATTGTTAAAAGAAGGACCCCAGCGGCGGCGGTATCTGAGGGAATATCACGGGTTTCTGTTGGGTATTCCAGCAACCGACTATACGCCGGGGGCATCCCCCTTTGTAATTTGGGAGGGGTCTCACAGGATTATTCAGGCTTGGCTAAAGGAAACTTTCGCTGGGGTCGCGCCGGACGAATGGCGGAATATCGATGTGACGGACTCCTATCAGGCCGTGCGACGAAAGATATTTAAGGACTGCCCGCGCATCACCCTGGCACCGCAACCGGGACAGTCATTCGTGATGCACCGACACTGCCTGCATGGCATGGCAAAATGGGAACCAGATGCCAGGGCCGCGCCACAGGGTCGGGTCATCCTGTATTTTCGCCCCCCGGTCACGGACCTGACGGGATGGCTAAACAATGCGTAAGGAGAGTGTAACCCCATGATGACATCCTTTCCCGACCGTTCCGAAGCCGTCGTGATCGGCGCATCTGGTGGAATAGGCGCAGCTGTGACGGCTCTGCTGGCCGCGGATCCGCGTTTTGCGACTGTGCATGCCTTCGCACGCCAAGAACTGGTCGCAACAGCCGATGGCGTTTGCGTCGGGCAAATCGATATCACCGATGAAGCATCGATTGAAGCCGCCGCCGCCAGTGTCACTGCACCGCGTCTGGTTTTTGTGGCAACCGGCATTCTGCACCAGCAAGATCACGGGGATCAGAAACTGGGGCCAGAAAAATCATGGCGCAGCCTGGACCCGGCCTGGCTGGATCAGGTCATGCGCGTCAATGCGACCGGCCCAGCGCTGGTCGCCAAACATTTCCTGCCAAAGCTGCCAAAGGACGAAAAAGCAGTCTTTGCCGCCCTGTCCGCGCGTGTCGGCAGTATTTCAGACAATGCGCTGGGCGGTTGGTATGGCTATCGCGCGTCCAAGGCCGCATTGAATATGCTGTTGAAAACGCTGTCGGTTGAACTGGCGCGCAGCCACAAGGACGCCATTATCCTGGGCCTGCATCCGGGTACCGTCGCCACGAACCTGTCCGCCCCGTTCCAAAAAGGTATCCCGGAAGGCAAGCTGTTCAGCCCCGCTTATGCGGCGGAACATCTGTTGACTGTGATAAACAACGCGACCGCGCCCCAGACAGGCAGCCTGATTGCCTGGGATGGAAAAACCATCCCCTTCTGAATCACTGTGTGTCCCGCAAGAGCACTAACCCGCAGTCAGCTTTCGCCCCAGAATGGAGATGAAGAAGCCATCCATGCCGTGATCGGCCGGGGTCAGGCGCAGGTTTGGACTGTCCGCTGCCCCTGGATAGGCCAGGTTTGGGAAAAGTGTTGTCCAGACTTCCGCAACCGGATGCTGATAGAAATCAGGATGGTCCGCCAGAAAGGCTGCGACGCGATCCTCATTTTCCTGCGGCAGGATTGAACAGGTTACATAGATCATGCGGCCCCCCGGCGCGACAAGCCTTGCGGCACTTTCCATCACCGCCGATTGCTTGTGCATCACCTCTTCCAGGCCTTCGGGCGTCAGCTTCCATTTCTGATCTGGATTGCGGCGCCAGGTGCCTGATCCCGTGCAGGGCGCATCGATCAAGACGCGGTCAAACCCACCGTCGAAGCGATTGGCGCGGCGCTTGACCCATTTGTCCCGCTCTGACGACAACAGGCGGCGCTCCACCATAAATGCCCCTGCCCGCTTCAACCGCTGGGCGGCGCGCTTCAAGCGGGGCTCGGAAACATCACAAGCGATGATCCGACCGGTGTTTTCCATCGTGGCTGCCATGGCCAGTGTCTTACCACCCGCACCTGCACAGAAATCCACGACCTTCATGCCCGGCTTTGCCTCAACCAACAGCGCGGCGAATTGTGACCCTTCATCCTGGGGCTCGACCAGACCTTCCTTGAAAACCTTAGTCCCGCTCAATGGCTTACGGTCCGCCAGGCGCAGGCCGATGGGCGACAATGGGGTTGGCTTAGTGACAATGCCTTCTTCCGCCAGGGCGGCCTGGGCGGCGTCCCGATCTGTCTTCAGCGTATTCACCCGAAGGTCGACCGAAGCCTCATCCAGATGCGCGGCCAATTGCCGTTTGGTGTCCGGGCCATATAATTGTGCGAATATCGGCTGCAGAAATTCCGGCATGTTTCCGGCGGTCACATCCGGCTGGCATTCCAGTTCAAAGCCCCGCTGTGCGCCCAATTCGACCATCACGCGCTTTTCCATGCCACTCAACGGGGCCGGATCAAATCGCTCCCCGGTGATGACGGTTTCCCAGTCGGTCAGGCGCATGCCTTCGCCCAGTTGCAGCCAGACCAGCAGGCGCGAACGACCATCCGGCGGGCCGCTTTTCGCGCGATCCAACCACCAGTCGATCTGGCCCCGCCGTCGCAATGTGCCATAGACCATGCTCGCAATCGCAGCCTTGTCCTTGGACCCGGCATAGCGATTGCCGCGCGCCCAATCCGACATCATCTTATCCGCAGGGGGCGCGCCAGGGGTGTCCAGGCGGTCCAACAATTCAATCGCAGCGGAAATCCGCGCACCAGGGGTCATCCAAATCGTACCTTCATCCACAGGATCGACAGCACCAGCGCCAGGGTTACCCCATTGGCCAGTATCAGCGGCAAATCTTCACGCACGATCCCATAGGCCAGCCAAAGGCAAACCCCAAGCGCAAAGATCAGAAACATCGACAGAGAAATATCCGCTGTCGACCGGGAACGCCAACATTTCAGCGCCTGCGGCACGAATGCCACCGTTGTACACAAGGCGGCCATAAGGCCAATCAGGCTGATCATTTACGGATACTCAACGATCAATCTGATAGTTGGGGGACTCTTTTGTCACCGTAATATCATGAACATGGCTTTCGCGCAGTCCCGCATTGGTGATCCGGCGGAAGGTGGCGCGTTCCTGCATGTCTTCGATAGAACGGCTGCCGGTATAGCCCATTGCGGCACGCAAGCCACCCACCAATTGGTGCACCACACCAGAAACCGGTCCTTTATAGGGAACGCGGCCTTCAACGCCTTCCGGCACGAATTTATGGCTTTCCGACACTTCTTCCTGGAAATAGCGATCGGCAGACCCGCGCGACATCGCCCCGGCAGAGCCCATGCCACGATAGGATTTGTAAGAGCGCCCCTGATACAAGAACACTTCACCCGGTGCTTCTTCTGTTCCGGCCAGCAAGGATCCGATCATCACGGCATTCGCGCCCGCTGCAATGGCTTTTGCCAGATCACCGGAGAATTTAATACCGCCATCGCCAATGGCGGGAACGCCCTTTTCGCGACAGACTTCGGATGCTTCCAGGATCGCGGTTAATTGCGGCACACCAACGCCAGCAACAATGCGGGTTGTGCAGATCGAGCCCGGCCCGATCCCGATTTTAACAGCATCCGCGCCATGATCGATCAAGGCCCGTGCGCCTTCTGCCGTTGCCACATTGCCCGCAATCACCTGGGCATAGTTTGACAGCTTCTTAACGCTGGTTACCTGATTCAGCACACCCTGAGAATGACCATGGGCGGTATCGACGACGATAACATCCACACCTGCATCCAATAGCTGTTCTGCCCGGGCCAAACCATCCTTGCCCGTCCCGGTCGCAGCAGCGACCCGCAGGCGCCCCCGCTCATCCTTACAGGCATTGGGGAAGTTTTGTGCCTTTTCGATGTCCTTGACGGTGATCAGGCCGACACAATGCTTTTCCGAATCCAGAACCAGCAGCTTTTCGATGCGATATTGGTGCAACAGGCGTTTTGCCTCTTCGCGGCTGGCCCCTTCCGGCACCGTGATCAATCCCCGCTTGGTCATCAATTCCTTGACCGGCGTATCCAGATCTTCGGCAAAACGGACATCGCGGTTGGTCAGGATGCCGACCAGTTTCTTGGACCGCTTGGAGACAACGGGAATGCCGCTGATCCGATTGCGCCGCATCAGTTCCAGTGCCTCAGCCAATGTGCGCTCTGGCGTGATCGTGATCGGGTTTACGACCATGCCGCTTTCAAAGCGCTTAACCATATGCACTTCATGCGCCTGTTCTTCGGCTGTCATATTCTTGTGGATAACGCCGATACCGCCCTGCTGTGCCATGGCAATCGCCAGGGGGCCTTCGGTCACCGTATCCATGGCCGCAGAAATCAACGGAATTCCAAGGCGGATTGTCTTGGTAAGCTGCGTACCCGTATCGGTCTGTGCTGGCAGAATTTCAGAGTGACCAGGCTGCAGAAGGACATCATCAAAAGTCAGGGCTTCAGCAAAACGCATGGTAGCACACTCCTTATCTCAGCTTTCGGTGCCGCACTATACGCAAATTCACTCTTAATCCAAGCTTCAATCAGGCAGCCGTTGCAGAAATTGGCCAAAAACACATGTTCCATGGTGGCACGGATGCAATTTTTGCCGATTTAAGACAAAAATTCAGGGTGCCCGTGTCAAATGACCCTAATCATCCAGCCGAATCGGACCCCATTGGGGATATAAGTCCCCCGGCCCTGGATTATCCGGTGCCGTTCGCCCCCCCAAATGGGTCATAACACCCCAAACCGCATTCAGGGCTGTCTGCACCGCACCTTCCGCCCAGGCTGGCGTCCAGCTGATATCATCGCCTGCCAGAAACAGCCCGCGCTCCTGGGGTGGCAGGTCATCCTGCATGAAATGGCGATACATGCGGTGGTTATAGCGATAATGCCCCGGCAACGCGCCTTTAAATGCGCCCAGGAAGTTTGGATCGGCCTCCCAACTGACAGTGATCGGGTCGCCGATGATATGGGACTGGATATTCAGATCCGGATAGATCTTCTGCAAGGCAGACAGCGCCAGTTCGACCCGCCGTTCCACAGGCAGCGGCAGCATTTTTAAGGCATCGGACATCCAGGAATAGGTCAGGCAGATCACACCGGGCTGATCCGGTCCATTATCGAACAGATAGGTTCCGCGCGTCAGCCTGTCGGTCAGGGTCATCGATAACGGATACCGCCCCGACTTTGGATCCCGGTCCTTCCAGAAAGGACGATCCACCATGACAAAAGTCTTTGAGGACTGCATGTATCGGGTGCGGTCCAGGGCCATCCAAAGCTTCTGACTGACAAGCGCCTCCTCCGTATCAATCGCGGTGGTCAGCAGCCAGCTTTGACAGGTCGCGATCACGGCATCGAATTCCTCAGTCCGTCCCCAGCGATCGGTAACCGCGATCCGCCCCCTGTCTGCGCGATGAATGCGGGTCGCGCCGGGCCGCGTCGCGCCGCTGTTCAGCGATTGCAGGCTGGTCCCTGCGGGCCAGTACCCCTTGCCATCTGTGGGCTGCCGCCACAGGCCTTGCGGCAATCGTTCAACGCCGCCAACGAAAAACTGCTGGTTGCTGTCGCAATCGGTGACATTGACCCGCAGAATTTCCAGCATGGAATTTGGGAAGTCAGAATCCCATCCCCCGGTGCCGAAGCCAACCTGCCCAAAAACCTCCCGATGGCGAAAGCTCAAGCGCTGAAAGGCGGGGGATGTGGTGATGAAGTCATAGAAGGTCCGTTCATCCCAATCACGCACCAGCGGGTTCCAGATTTCCTTGATGCGCGCCCGGTCTTTGGCGCGGATTGCCGCCTTCAGGTCACTGAAGCGTGCCCCTTCCTCCAGGGCCTGGTCATAGGCGGCGGCCACTTCATGAAACAAGGGCGGCAGATCGGCCATCGTCTCTGCATAATGCGTTTCGCCTTCCAGATCGATCACTGTCGACCCGGCAGCCGGTGTCATCGGGTTTGGAAAGGGCTTTGTTTCCAGACCCAGCATGTCGGCATAATGATAGAAGCCTGTGCCGGAGACCGGGAAACGCATGCCGCCCAGTTCGGCAACAATATCGGTCGCCCCTTCAAAGGGTTGCGAACGCAGCCGCCCGCCCAGTTGCCCGGATTCAAACAGGATGGGATGCGCGCCCAGGCGCATCAGTTCATAGCCTGCGATCAGGCCCGACAATCCCGCTCCGATTACGGCAACCTTCGCCCCATGACTTTCGGCAGGCAGACTGCCCAGACGACTGGGATGGGCCAGCCAATCATCATAGGCAAAGGGAAAATCCGGCCCAAACACGGTAATCGGTGCCTCTGTCATGGACGTGCTTTCACAGTGACGGTTCCTCAATAAAGATCGGTGCGCCGATCCGATAGATGGGTGACATCTTCTTGTGCCGCCCGTAAGACCGGATGCGACAAATCCGCATACAGGGTTTCCTCCCCCTGCCCATCGGCCCGGGCAACATCCGCACCGGTCGGGTCACACAGGCAGGACAGACCACAATAATCGAAGGGCGCTTCCCGCCCGACATAATTTACATAAGCGACATAAACGCTATTTTCCTGGGCCCGCGCAGGCACAAGGCGGCTACAGACTGACTCATAGGGGCGCATATTCGCCGTCGGCACCAGGATGGCCTGAGCCCCTTTCAGGGCCAGGGCGCGGGTCACTTCTGGGAATTCCACATCATAGCAAATCGCCACCCCCAAGTTCCAACCGTCCAGCGTCACAATCTCCGACAGGGCCTCCCCCGCTGTGAACTGGCTGCGATCCACGTCCCCATACAGATGGGTTTTGTGATAGGTACTGCGCACCGTTCCCCCCGCATCAATCAGAAACGCAGCATTATATATGGCATTGGAAACGCGATCCGGACCACCCACCAGAAGGGCGATGCCATGCTGTCTGGCAATATCGCAGACGCGCCCCAAATCCATCTCCGTCACCGCCGCCTCAACCGCCGCAGCCCCGATATTATAGCCAGACAGAAACATTTCAGGCGTGACAAGCAGGTTCGCGCCATTCTGACCGGCACGATGCGCCTCCTCTGCCAGCCGCTCCAGGGCTTCGGTGATGGACGTCATCGGGCGTGACTGCATAAGGGCAAGGCGCATGGTCTAATCCTGTATCAATCGATGGGCGGCCATTTGGTCATAATAGGGTCGGCATTCATCCGCAATGGCCTGCAAGGCGGGCGACAGACTGACGGCATTGGGCTGATACGGCAGGAAGCCCGTGGATTGTTCCACCGATTTATACCAGATCGGGGCCCATATCCCATCACTGTCACGACGCCCCAGTGGCCAGGACAGCATGGAGGGATCAAACGCGATGCCAATGGCATGGCACAGGGTGGACAGGGTCCCTTTCGGATCGGACAAGACATCTTTTGAATCCAGGACCGGGGGCGCTTTACCTAATTTTTGTGATACATGATCGAAAAGCTGCCACAGCCGCTCAAAACCGAAATCCGCAGCGACCGGTTGTTCGCGCTTTTGCGTATAGGACGCCACCATGGCGTCCGGTTGGCGGATCAGAAAGCAATGAACCATATCATCCGACCAGGACAGGTCGTCGCCTGGCAGGATATGCAGGCTCATATGCTTCTGGTACCAGATCGCTGCGCCCCCTGGGACAGGTCCCGCCAGCGTCTGGGCGATGCGGGTGAAGTCACAGTCCATATCGGCCATCACGTCTGCCGCCATGGGGTGATCAATCCCCGTGCGTGACAGGTAACAGCCATAAAAGGGCTCGTCCGTGACAGTGCAATCCGCGCGGTTTTCAAAGCTGCGCATCATGGCCGTAGAGATATTGCGCGGCCCGGACCACATGGCGATGCGCAAGCCCTGGCTCATACCGAAATTTCTCCTGGCGGGCATTCCCGCTCGATAAGGGCATAATAGCCATGTCTTAGGCGTTGGGTAACCGGCCCCAAACCGCCGGACCCGATATTCCGACCGTCCACTTCCCGCACGGGGATCAGGCCAGCAAAAGTACCGGTTACAAAGGCCTCGTCAGAGGAATAAACCTTGGTCAGGGGAAATGTCGTCTCCCGCGCTGGAATGCCCAATTCTGCTGCGACGCGCAGGACATTACCGCGTGTGATTCCCGCCAGACAATACAGGCCCGACGATGTCCAGACCTCCCCGTCCCGCACGATAAAGAAATGCGTTGAATTGCAGGTCGCGACAAAGCCCTGGGGGTCCAGCATCAGGGCCTCGTCCGCGCCAGCCTTTTCCGCCTGAATGCAGGCTGCGATACAGTTCAGCTTGCTGAGGGAATTCCACGACGGATCCTGCACATCGGGCGCACCGCGATGGATATGAACCGTATGCAACCGCAACCCGGTCTTCAGAACATCAGGATTGGGGGATTTGTACTCCGGAATAATGACGATTGTCGCCGGACCGATATTCGCACGCGGGCTTTGAAACGGGGTGGTCTTCATGCCGCGCGAGACGACAAGGCGGATATGAACGCCGGTTGTCATATCATTGACGCGGCAGGTTTCCAGAATGGCACTGTGCAACGCATCGGGGCTCATCCCAATATCCATATCGATTGCTTTCGCGCCTTCGTATAAACGCGCCAAATGTCGGTCGATGAAGGCCAGGCGGCCATTGTGCAGGCGTATCCCCTCCCACACACCATCGCCCAACAGGAATCCTGAATCAAAAACCGAAACCGTGGCGTCTGCGCGGGGCACGATCTTGCCCCGCACATAGATCTTCACAGTGTCATTTCGGGGATCAGCGCCATGGGCATGACTTCCGGTTTCCATAGATGATCTCTTTTCCAGTTGAATTTGTTTCTGCTAGGCTCCGCAATTCCTACCTTAATCCTCGTACCACCCTGACAAAGCGACCGCAATATGACCGACGATTCTACAGCCCGCCCCGGTGAAAGCCTTCTGATATTAGGAGCCGGCGCAGTTGGCTGTGCATCCGCCCTGGCCTTTGCGCGACGCGGATTCAAGGTCACGGTGATTGATCGGACCGGTCCTGGATCCGGGGCCAGTTATGGCAATGCGGGTGGGATTGTTCCCTCCGCCTCCCCCCTTGCCCAGCCGGGTCTGCCCTGGCAGGTGCCGGGCATGCTGGTTGATCCGACCGGCCCACTCAGCATCCACCCCAAGGAATTGATCAAATCCCTGCCCTGGTTCCTGCGCTTTGTGATGGAGTGCAGCACCAGTCGGGCAGAAGCGAATTCCAAGGCCCTGTACGCCCTTACCGGTGCGGCTGCCCCGGCCTGGAAAGATTTGATACGCGGCACGCCCGCTGAAACGCTGTTGCGCGATGTCGGCTGGCTGAAAGTTTATTCCAGTGAAAAAGGTTATGAGAATCATGCCCCGGAACGCGATTTTCTTCAGCGGCGCGGTGCCCCGGTGGAAATACTCAGTCAGGATGAAGTTCGCCAGTTAGAACCCAATCTGGCCCCGATCTTTGTGCGTGGCATGCTGCAGCCCGACGGGCTGTTTGCTGTGAATCCCCAGCGGTTGGTTGAAGCCGTCGCAACAGAGGCGATGGCGCAGGGCACAAAATTCCTGCATGAAACCGTCGAAGACCTGACTGTCGGTCCAGACGGGCGCATAACGGTCACTACAAACATTGTGCAACACAAACCAGACCGGGTCATGATCTGTGCTGGGGCGTTTTCTAAGCGATTTGCACAGGCGCTGGGGGCCGCCCCTATGCTGGTGGCGGAGCGCGGGTATCACGCAATGTTCGACAGGCCGGAAAGATGCACGACGCGCCCGGCCTTCTGGGTAGAAAACAGCATGGTCCTGTGTCCCATGGAACAGGGTGTCAGACTGACAACACAGTCTGAATTCAACGGGTTGACGGCGGAACCAAGCTTTAGGCGCCTGAACCGGTTGATTCCCAAGGCAATGGAAATGATGCCCCAACTGAATTCCACTGTTCGGGATCGATGGATGGGCCACCGCCCTGCAACCCCGGATTCCTTGCCCGTCCTGGGGGTTGCCCCGGCGACATCGCGGGGATTCCTTAATTTCGGTCACAATCATCTGGGCCTGACACTATCCGCAATTTCCGCACAGGTGGCCGTTGATTTATGGACACAATCAGACGTGTCGCGGGATATTCCGATCCATGCGTATCGACCCATTCGATAGCCAGGTCGAACGCCTGGTTTTCCTGCGTTTTAGCTACATTATTGTTACAATTTCATAACACCAAGTTTTGGTAATAATTTATTTAGACTCTCCCGATAAGGTTCAATATCAAAGATTTATTGCGATCGGGTATTTCATGATGTCGGACATAGACATAAAGAGCCGAGAAGATGCGTTTCTGAGTGCGGCCGCGCAAACGGTAACCTTTGCATTTCAGCCTATTGTCAACATTCATACAGGCCGTTGCATCGGGTTTGAAGCATTGCTCAGGAACATCGACAGGCTGGGCTACAAGTCCATACCCAGCTTCTTTGAACACGCCTGGAACAAGGGGCTGCTAAACCGTCTGGATATGATTTTGCGCCGGATGGCCATTGCCCAGTTTTCACAGACGCAGGCCTGCCGCGGCAGCAAACTGTTCTTCAACGTCGATCATCGATGCTTTGACGGCCAGGACTACAGACCCAACGAAACGTCAAATCTGTTGGAACAATACAGTCTGGCCCCCGAAAACTTTGTGATGGAACTGTCAGAAGCCAATGACAGTCTGGCAACCAGGCATTTGGAAGAATCCCTTCAGCTTTGCACCGAATATGGTTTCAAGCGGGCCATTGATGACTTTGGACGTGGCTTTTCCGAAGTACAAATGCTGTACGCGTATCAACCGGATTTTATCAAAATAGATCGGTTCTTTATTTCAGGTCTGGCGGATGATTCCAAAAAGCGGCTGTTTGTCTCCTCCATCGTCAATCTGGCCCATGTTTTAGGGGTTGTCGTCGTGGCGGAAGGCATTGAGACCGAACGCGAATTTCTGGCGTGTAAAAGCATTGGCTGTGACCTGGTTCAGGGATATTTCATTGCGCGACCGACAACAGAACATGAAACCCTTCAGACGGCGTATCCGATTGTGGCGGAAACCAATGCGCGCGACCGTCGCCAGCGGGGATCGGATGAATTCCTGATCCGGGATTTTATTAAGCCCTTGCAGGCGCTTTCCATTCACAACGACATGACCACCGTTTTTGAGGAATTCCGACAGAACAAAACACAATCGGTTTTTCCTGTCCTGGGGGATGGTCAGACCCCATTGGGCATTGTGCGCGAGGGTGATCTTAAGGATTTTATCTATCTGCAATATGGGCGGGAATTACTACAGAACCGCGCACTTGGCCGTGGCCTGAAAGATTTTCTGACCCGCTGTCCGATTGTGGATATCAATACCGAGGTCGAAAAAATCCTGGAAATCTATGCCACGGGCGAAGATAAGGACGGGATCATCATCACGGAAGACTTCTGCTATGTCGGGTTCCTGACAGCGGATGCCCTTTTGCGCATGATCAATGAGAAGAACATGACAATGGCGCGGGATCAAAACCCGCTGACAAAGCTTCCTGGAAACAATTCAGTCGTTGATTATCTGACCAAAGGACTGGAACACCTGGAATCAGACTGGGCCTTTATTTACTTTGATTTCAATGACTTTAAGCCATTCAACGATAGCTATGGCTTCCGACAGGGTGACCGCGCTATTACCCTGTTCGCAGATATCTTGCAGGCGGAAAGGATATCCCTGCCTGGATTTCTGGGACATGTGGGGGGCGATGATTTCTTTGCCGGTTTCAAGGACCTGTCACAGGACGATATCCAACAGTTTGTTGAACATGTATTGGACAAATTCAAAGCGGATGCAGAGGGGTTATATCTGCCCGAACACCGCACGGCGGGTAAATTGGAAGCAAAAGATCGACACGGACAGATGCGCAGTTTCGGCCTTTTGAGCTGTGCCGCTGCGATTGTCCATTTGACCAAGGGGCCGCGCAAGATTGAGCCTGATGAATTATTCGATGTCATTGCCAAGGGCAAAAAGGCCGCGAAGCACAACAGTAACGCCATATCCCTGGATATCGTGGACCGCAGCGCCGAAATGGCCCGTTAATCCGGCAGAACATCCTCTGCACTGCGCGCGCTGGCCAGGACCAGGGCGATCAACACGGCCCCGCCACCAACATATTGAATGGTGGTCATCACATCGCCTAACAACAGCGCTGACAGGACGATAATCGTCAGGGGCTCAAAATTATACAGCATCGCCGCCTTCACCGACCCGGTCCGCGCCAGGGCGGGATAGGTCAAGGCCATACCAATCGCATAAACCGTCGCAGCCGCCCAAAAGGCTGACCATCCCCCGATCTGCTGGGGAAAGCCCCCATCTAACAGCAACATGCCTGGAATGAACAACAGGCCAACCAGGGCATTCGACCACCCCATCAGCAGCAGGGAGGAAACCCGTTTCGTCAAAGGGGGAACGACGAAGAAATAGACTGCCGCGCCAACAGCCGCCAACAGGCCCAATGCGACACCGACCGGGTCAAGGTCCTGCAAGGTCGGTCCGAACACCAGGGCAAGCCCAGCAAAGGCCAGCGAAAAGATGCCCAGACGCCGAATTCCCGGAAGCTCCCGCGCGTGAACAGCTGAAATCACAAGCACGATCAACGGATACAGATAGAATAAAAGGGCCGTCAAACTGGCCGGAATACGCCCAAGCGCCCCTAGATATCCATAGGAAATAGCCGTTGTGGCCCCGGCAATGGTCAAAAGACCGGGCCAGGCATCTCTGGGCACCTTCAGGGAAATCCCCCGAACCTTCGCCCAGATCAAAAAGGGCAGTGCCGCGCCAATACAGCGCAACATTGCAAGCGCGATGGGATCGGCCCCATCCATGTAAGATAATTTAGCAAGTGGAATCTGGATTCCCAGCAGACCCGCGGAAAGCAGGCACAGCGCAACACCCGACATAGACGCGAACACTCCCCCGGCCCGTTTATTCGGCCAATCGCCTTACCCGAAAGAGCAGGCGCTAGCCTTCATTGCGCAGAATGGTTGCCTTGCGGCGGTTCCAATCCCGCTGTTTTATATCTTGGCGCTTATCATATTCACGCTTACCGCGCCCAAGGCCCAGCGCAATTTTCGCCAGTCCCCGATTGTTGAAATACATGCGCAGCGGGATCAAGGTCAGCCCTTCGCGCTGCACCGACCCCATCAATTTTGACACCTCTTTGCGATGCAATAACAGGGTGCGAATGCGCTTTGGCTCATGCTGTGCGCGCATCGGGGCGTGCGAATATTCGCCAATATGCAGATTGTGCAGATAAACACCGCCCCCCTTGGGCGCGGCATAGGCATCTGACAGATTCACAGTCCCCAACCGCAAAGACTTAACTTCGGTCCCGGTCAGAATAATCCCGGCTTCGTATTCTTCTTCGATGGCATAGTCATGGCGTGCACGACGGTTCACGGCGATCGTCCCCGTGGCCATCATGTGCTTTTTCTTTTTATCCTTCCCAGCCATGATCTCATCCTTGCATCCGCTCTGGTTTTCCCTTTGGGGGATGCAATTTTCCTTTCATCCATCAAGTCAAATGCGCCTAAATCAAACCAGCGCTTTTCATCGCTGCGGTCACAATCGCTTTCGTTTCCGTCGTTGCCGAAACCAGGGGCAGCCGAACCGTTTCGCCAGACAAGCCCAACAGATGGGCCCCAAACTTGGCCGGTGCCGGGGACGACTGGCAGAACATCGCACCGTGGATCGGCATCAGCGTGTCGCGTGCCCGTTCAAAGCTGTCCCAGTCCTTCTGGTGCCAGCTGTCATGCAACTGTGCACACAGCTTGGGGGCAACATTGGAAGACACCGAAATGCATCCATGGCCACCCTGGGCCAGGAATGCCCCGATCGTTGCGTCTTCACCAGACAATTGCGCGAAATCAGGACCAATCGCCAGCCGCGTCGCCAGCGGGCGCGCCAGATCATTGGACGCATCCTTAACCCCGATGATGGTGTCAAAATCCTGCGCCAGGCGGGCCATCGTCGCAACCGACATATCAATCACGCTGCGGCCCGGTATATTGTAAATGATGATCGGAATATCAACCGCAGAGGCAATCGCCGCGTAATGCGCATACAGCCCGTCTTGCGTGGGCTTATTGTAATAGGGCGTTACCACCAGCGCTGCATCGGCACCGGCCTCTTTCGCATGGCGCGTCAGGCTGATGGCTTCGCGCGTATTGTTGGACCCCGTCCCGGCAATTACCGGCACTTTGCCGCCAGCCACTTCAATGGCGATATCAATCACGCGGCGGTGCTCTTCATGGGACAGTGTTGGCGACTCCCCGGTCGTGCCAACAGGGATCACCCCATCGGTGCCTTCATCTATCTGCCATTGCACAAATTTCGCGAAGGCGGCTTCATCAACCGACCCATCCTCGTGCATCGGCGTGATCAGCGCCGTCATCGATCCGCGAAACATCGCAGGCATTTCCCATACTCCTTGGTCTTGTAAAAACCGGGCACTGAAGACTCCAGCCCCGAAAGTGACCGGGTTGTTACCATAAGGTTGCCCGCAGCAACAAGCCAGAAACCAGATCACTTCCAGGCGAGCATCACAGAAAACCAAGTTTCGCCTGTTGCGCACGCGCGCGAAGCAACCGATACTCGTTCCATGGCATGACCATGCGGGCTTTTAAGAAAGTGTGCCGCCAGTGAGGCAACAATCCGCTATCGCCACAAACACCTGATTGACCGGAGCGCTTAACAGAATGCTCTTATTACGCCTTTCCTGCCGACTGTCGCGCCCGCTGGTTGCCGCCCTCTGTGGCACGGTACTGGTGCTGGTTTCCTTATCATCGACCGTCCACGCCGATTTATTAAATCCCAGCGACAAAAAGCAGTATGAGATTGCATTCCGGGCGCTGGATGCGGGGCGATGGGATGTGGCCCTGAATCATGCCGGGCGCGCATCAGAAACGTTACCGGCAAAAGCCATTGAATGGCTGTATCTGCAAAGCAGCGATTCAAAAGCTGATTTCAGAGAAATCACCAAATTCATTGCGGATAATCCATCCTGGCCGCGCCTGGACAGGTTAAAGAGCCTTGCGGAACGGGCCATGACCAATACCCTGCCCGATCCGGTTATCATCGCCTGGTTTCGGGAGAATCCACCCAGCACGGGGGATGGATTTTTCCTGTATATCAATGCGCTGGAGCGCGCGGGCACACCTGCCATGGTCCAAAGCGAGGTCAAGCGCGCCTGGCGGGACCTGGATATGTCCGGCAGTGACGAACATGAATTTCGCCAAAGGTTCCGCAAACTGGTCCCCATGGAAGACGAGATTTACCGGTTGGACCGGCAGATCTGGGAACGGAATTTCGGTGGGGCGGAACGCCAGATGCGGCGGGTTCCCGATGGCTATCGTCAATTAGCCGATGCCCGAATTCGACTGGCGCGCATGTCGGGCGGCGTTGATGCCGCTGTTGGACGGGTTCCGCCGAATTTATCGAATGACCCCGGCCTGACCTTTGAGCGCCTGCGCTGGCGCCGCCGCAAAGGACGCGACGCCGATGCAATAGAACTTCTGGCTTGGCCCGATATGCAGACCAGCCATCCTGAAATGTGGTGGACAGAACGCGCGATCTTATCCCGCGACCTGTTGGAAGCTGGAAACCCTGAGCTGGCCTATACAATCGCCAGCCAACACCGTGTCCCCGATGGAGCCGATTTTGCAGAGGCGGAATGGTTTTCCGGCTGGGTCGCATTGCGCTTTCTGAATGATCCAGAGAAAGCCTTCCCGCATTTTCGCGATATGTATAATAATGTTGGCTATCCAGTCAGCCGATCCCGGGCCGCCTATTGGGCGGGTCGCGCCGCAGAAGCGGCGGGCAAGGCTGAAATATCCCAACAATGGTACGGTGTCGCGGCCCAACACCCGACCAGTTTTTATGGTCAGGTCGCCGCGATGAAGTTGCCCCCCGCCCTGCAGACCGTGATTGCCACTGACCCGCATGTCACGCCCGATCATCGCCGCGTCTATGAAGAAGCGGAGCTGACGCGGCTTGTTAGGATGCTGGGCGAATTAGGCGCGGATGATACCGTTCGCACCCTGATTGCACATTTGTCCAGTCAGTATAATGACCCGGCCTATCTGACCCTGACATCAGAACTGGCCGCAGATATTGACCGGCTGGACCTTGCTGTCTTTGCCTCACGCCAAGCGATCAAGACAGAGGTTGTGACCCTGGCTGGCTATCCACTCCTGCCCTTCAAGGCCAGTCAGCTTTCCGATCTGACAATCGTGCATGGCCTGATCCGCCAGGAAAGTGGCTTTGATATCGATGCCGTCAGCAGTGCGGGCGCATTGGGCCTGATGCAATTGATGCCGGGCACGGCTAAGGTCGTCTCCGGTTGGGAGAAAATGCGATATGACAAGGCCGCCCTGACGACGGATATTGATTACAATGTTCGCCTGGGCAGCGCCTATCTGAAGGATCTGCTGCAAAAATTTGATGGCGTGCTGCCAATGGCTTTTGCCGGTTACAATGCCGGGCCAAGCCGGGTTGTGGAATGGTCCAGACGCTTTGGCGACCCCCGCAGCATGGATTTTGAGGAAACCATCGACTGGATGGAATCCATTCCCTTCCCCGAAACCCGCAACTATGTTCAGCGGGTTCTGGAAAACATCAATGTCTATCGCCAACGGGCGGCGGGACGCCCCGTTCCCATCAGCATGACCGCCGAAACAGGATAAAAGCCATGACACACTTAACCGGGATAAAAGCCTGTGTCTTTGATGCCTATGGCACCCTGTTTGATGTGCATGCCGCCGCCGCGGCTCTGAAGCAGGAAATCGGTCCCAAGGCGGACCAACTGTCGGCGACATGGCGCACGAAACAACTGGAATATACCTGGCTGCGCAGCCTGATGCCCGCCTATAAGCCATTTTGGCAGGTTACCCAGGATGGCCTGGACTATGCCCTTGAAGAGGCTGGGCTGGCAGATCGAACCGATCTGCGCCAGAAGCTGCTGGATCTTTATTTCAATCTTGCTGCCTATCCAGAAGTCCCCGATATGCTGGCAAAATTGCAGGCGAAAGGAATCTCGACGGCAATTCTGTCCAATGGATCCCTGGACATGTTGAACGGCGCGGTCGGGTCGGCCGGCATTGCGGATCGCCTGGATGATGTTTTGTCCGTCGAAGCGGTCGGCATTTTCAAACCTGATCCCCGCATCTATCAATTGGTCACCGATCATTTTAACTTGCCGGAACGGACCAGTGTCGCTTTCATGTCGTCTAATGGCTGGGACGCCGCTGCCGCTGCGCATTATGGCTTCCAAACCGTCTGGGTGAACCGATTTGGTAAACCGTGGGAGCGACTGGAAGGAACGCCGAAAGCCGTGTTGACCAGTCTTGAAAAATTACCGGATTTGATCACCTGCTAACGCCTTATTTGGGACACGCATCATGCCCGATGGTTTTACCCCTGAACTGCCTGTCTTTTCCGATATAATGTCCGCAGTAAATCGTTTGGCAGGACGGATTGTGCGAACCCCCTTGCTGGAATCCCCCCTGTTGAATCAGCGCATGGGCCGGCGCATTCTGGTAAAGCCGGAATGCCTGCAGCGCACGGGATCGTTCAAATTCCGGGGTGCCAGCAATAAGATACTGGCCCTGGGCGACAGCGTAAAAACCGGCGGCGTTGTCGCCTATTCCAGTGGCAATCATGCCCAGGGCGTTGCCGCCGCTGCCCATTTTGCCGGAATTCCAGCCCTGATTGTCATGCCGTCGGACGCGCCCGCAATCAAGCGCGCCAACACGGCAGCCTGGGGGGCGGAAATAAAGCTTTATGACCGATTTACCGAGAATCGCGAAGCCCTGGCCCAATCCATTGCCAAGTCACGCGGTGCCGCCATTGTGCCCCCCTATGACGATCCGCTTGTCATCGCCGGGCAAGGCACGGTCGGTGTGGAAATCGCTGAACAACTGGAGGCAATGGATGTCAAACCCTGCGCCGTGGTGGTTCCCTGTGGCGGCGGCGGCCTGATTTCCGGAACAGCGCTGGCCCTGTCAAACCTGTGTCCGGATGTACCGATCTACAGCGCGGAACCTGCAGATTTTAACGATACCGCGCGATCCCTGACCAGCGGCGAACGGGAAAGCGTGTCGCCCGATGCCCGATCTATTTGTGACGCCCTGCTGACGCCAACACCGGGTGTCATTACCTTTGCCCTGAACCAGGCCCTGTTAAGTGGGGGGCTGAGTGTTACAGATAAAGAAGCCCTGGCAGCCATGCGCACCGCCTTCCTGGATTTGAAGCTGGTTGTGGAACCGGGCGGGGCCGTGGCGCTGGCATCGATCCTGTCTGGCAAACTGCCGCCGGGGGATGACCCGGTTGTGGCCGTGCTGTCGGGGGGAAATGTCGATCCCGAAACCTTCCAGGCTGCCCTGCAAATTTAGAATGCAGGAATAACCCTACTTTATCTCCCTTGAACCCGTTTCAATTCGGTGTACTATTTTTAACAGGTTCAATTAGCGAAAGGAGGTGATCCCGTGTCTAAAAGCATGAAAACTCTAGCGGTGGCTTCGGTCCTTATGTTCGGATCGGCGATTTCGGGTGCGGCCCTGGCCGAATGCTCGACATCCCATCAGGCGAAAAAGGGTGACACGACGGTTATGGAAACCGGTGGTACCTCAACCCCCGCAACACAAGGTAAAAGCTGACCCGCAATGGGTTTCCGCTTTGGGAAAGCCGCCCTGCATCAGGGCGGCTTTTTCCATTTCAGATCAAGACTTTCCAGCCGAAAACCGGGCCAGCAATCGGGCCCTCATATCCGGTGCAGGCTTTCCCAGAACATCAAACACATGTCGGTTCAGAAAATATCCCGTGGTCTTCATGGCCGACGCCAAGGCATCCGGTCCCGCATTGCCCAGTCCCGTCATGAAACTGGGCAGGGCAAGCAGCTTATCATGATACGCCTCCCCCGCCTGGGCAGAAACGGCCCGGCCTGTTTTGGGACTGACATACCGCAAATCCTCCGTGACACCGGTTGCGGCGCAACTGGATAAATCCAGGCCAAATCCCAGTTCCGACAAAAAGCCAACTTCCCACCTGATATATGTTTCTGCCCAATTGGCGCTGTCCAGGGCGACCATCAAGGCATCCAGGCTTTGAAACAGGCCCGGATGCGGCTCCCGCTCGGGCAAGGCGGATTCCACCATTGAAAGGGCTGACCCCATCGCCAGCAAACGCCCGGAATCCTGCATCAACAGCGCCGAATAGCCATGCACAGGCTCGACCGTCAGGGTCCCCAGATGTTCCTCAAGCCGCGCACGCCAAGACACGGCCAGGCGATTGCCCGGTTGCAAAACGCCCTTCAATTTTCGGGACTGTCCGCCCCGCACCAACCCGGCATGGCGGCCGTGATGTTCGGTCAATACGGACAGGACAAGCGCGTTCTCCCCGTGGCGACGGGCCGACAGTAGGATCGCCTCATCCTGCCACTCAATCATTCCCGGCGCGCCCCTGTCTGTTGATGCGGCTGAAAGACGATAGGGAACAGGCATGCATCCAGCCTAATCCTTTGTCGTGGCAATGGCCTGCTTTACCGCCTGGGTAACATCCTGGGTGCCAGGGCCTGATTTCTTGCCCGATATCGCGTCCGACCGCCCCTGGATGACACGGCGATAAATCTCCTGGTCCAGTGTATCATCCATCCAGGAATGCATTTCCTTCACCACGCGCCCGCGCATCGTCATCAGGTTTTCAGAGCCAAACCGGCGCTGGACAAAATCGTCCAATTCCTGCGGCGGGGCGGGCATTTGACGCAGGATAAAGGTTAACACCGCATTTCGTGCGGGAATATCGTCTTCTGCCACACTGAGCCAGCGCGTGGCATGCCCGGCCCATCCATCCAGAGCGAAAGAAATCTTAATCCGTTCTTCACGGATCAAGGCCAGCAAACTCTCGTATTTCTTATCATTCAGATAATAATCATCGTCCAGAACAGCCGCTTTGATCGCCTGGGCCCGCTCCAGACTGTATTGGATAAAGGTGTTCAGGTTAAAATCAATAATCCGCGCCGCTTCCATGACTTCATCGGGACGCTGGGTGCTGCAATACACCGCGACACCCTGGCGCAACTGCTCCAGCAGGGTCATTTGGCGGCTCAGAAACCCAACCGAGCGTGTCTGGTCATTGGTGACCAGGGAACAGATCGGGGCGGCATAATCGCTGAGCGTATCCAGCCGCTTCTGCAATTCCTCCCGCGAAATCGATGCACCATTGACGACCGACCCGACAATGATGCGAACCAGACGCACCATATCCTTGGGGTTCTCATCACTCAGGGACATAAGGACAGGGCGGTTCACATTGCGCAGATCGGTTTGCCCATTCGTTTCCGCATATTTCCGGCCAAACATCGCCAGAATTTCCAGAAAGGCACTTTGTGAATCGGTCCGGCTGATCGCGATTTCATTTTCCGCCAGTCGTTTGTCGCGCTCATCCCCGGCTTCCAGGTCCGCCTCCAGGCGCATATCGCGTATCGTGATCGGGTCTAAATGCCCTTCCCGCTCAAAATAGGATTGGGCCACACGTTCATGCAGCAAGGCATCGCGCCCCACCAGGTCGGTCCATCCCGGAATATCGCCGAAAGGCATCACCAGATCATTGGAAACCCGCCCCAAATCAACGCCGCCGAAATTGGGAACGATGGCTTCAAAATCGTCCAGCATCGGGTCACGCGGTGCCCGACAGCGCAGCATCTCTATGGTGCGCCCATGAAACCCGACATAAACGCCGCGATCCTTGAAACTTTTATACTGAACGGCCATGACCGCCTAGACCCCATCCTTGGTCAAAATCCTAAGACGCATCAGCCCGAAGCGAATGCGGGTTGGTCGAAGGCCTTCATCTCAGGCGTGTCGCCCAGGACGGCCTCCACCTGTACCAAACATGTATGGGCGCTGGGGCCCTGGGACAAGCGGGATGTTCCCCGGTCGGCTGTCAGGACATTCGGATTGCCATGGCGGTCTAGGCTGCCATCCCGCTCTGGCGCTTCCGGGTCATACCAGGCCCCGGTCGCCAGTTGAACCACGCCCGGCATGATCGCTTCATCCAAAAACAACCCCGCCAGGCAGGACCCGCGGGCATTAAAAACCCGCACCAATGCACCGTCCTGTAGGCCGCGCGCCTGCGCATCCTGCGGGTTCATCCGCATGGGTTCCCGACCCCGAATCTTGGTCTTAACGCTGCCCCTGCCTGGATCCAACTGGCTGTGCAAGCGCGACTTTGGCTGGTTGGATATCAGATGCAGCGGGGTTTGCTCTATCGCTGCGCCCCCCAGCCATTCATAAGGCTCGTTCCAGGTTGGATGCCCGGCAATCTCCGCATACCCGAAATCAGCGATTGTCTTGGAGAATATCTCAATCTTACCCGTCGGGGTCTTCAATCGATTGGCGATCGGGTCCTTGCGGAACCCCCCCAGGAAACAGCGCATTTCAGGCCCGCCTTCCAGATGCAGATGCCCGGCCTCCCAAAAGTCATCAAAGGATGGCAATTCGCGCCCGACCCGACCGGCCTCCTGGCGGCTGCGATCCCAGATATCGCGCAGCCAGTCCATTTCACTGCGACCTTCCGTAAATTGCGCCTTAAAGCCCAGTCGATCCGCAACATCGGCCATGATGTCATGATCATTGCGGGCCTGACCAACAGGCGCCACCAGCTTCTTCATCGCAACGGCCCAACCATCCAACTGGGCAACCGCGATGTCGTTGCGTTCCATCACGGTGGTCACCGGCAGAACGATATCAGCGTGGCGCGCCGCAGGTGTCCAGAATATCTCCTGCACCACAACGGTTTCGGGCCTGGCCCAGGCCTTGCGCAGGCGATTGAGGTCCTGGTGATGGTGGAACGGATTGCCCCCCGCCCAATGCACCATACGGATATCAGGATAGGTCAGGCGCTTGCCATTATAGTCGAATTCCGCCCCTGGATTCAGCAGCATGTCGGAAATGCGCGCCACGGGAATAAAGCTTTCGACCGGATTGCGGCCCGTAGGCACCGCCGCCCAACGCAATTGCGGGTCAGGATTACCATTGCCATGTTCACCCGCCAGACCAATGGCGATACCGCCCCCCGGCAGGCCGATCTGACCCAGCATCGCCGCCAGGACGACGCCCATCCAATAGGATTGCTCCCCATGATCCGCGCGCTGTAAGGACCAGGACAGCGATATCAGAACCCGGCCCCGGGTCATTCGGTCGGCCAGTGCGATTATGTCTGCGTCAGGAATACCGGTAATCTGTGCCGCCCATGCCGGGGTCTTGGGCACGCCATCGCTGTCCCCCAGCAGATAGGGGCGAAAGGCGTCATATCCTGTTGTATAGCGTGCCAGAAAGGCTGTATCGACCTTTCCGGCCTGATCCAGACAATAGGCCAACGCCATCATCAGGGCGGTGTCGGTATTCGGGCGAATGGGCATCCATTCCGCCTGTAATTCCGGCGTCATATCATCGCGGATCGGGCTGATGCCAATAAACTGCCCCTTCCCCGCGCCCAGTTTCGCCATCCAGTCCCGCGCGGTATGCTGACCCAATCCCCCATTCTGAATCTGGGTGTTTTTCAGG
This sequence comes from Rhodospirillaceae bacterium, assembly GCA_002709955.1. GTDB lineage: Bacteria > Pseudomonadota > Alphaproteobacteria > UBA8366 > Aestuariispiraceae > Pacificispira. The sequence goes on along the minus strand of PAQY01000002.1, from coordinate 357,054 downwards.
GCCAATCCCCCAAAGGCCAGCATCAGATCCGTATGTTCCGCGATTTCATACCAGCTGGGCGCCTCATACATGGTGCTGCGCAGATCGGTCAGAACATGCGGCAGAATGACCTCCCCCGCCGCGAAAGAATAAGCATTCACCGATTTGGTATAGCCACCCGCCATGTTATAGAAACGGTGGATCTGGCTTTGTGCGTGATGGAATCGTCCGGCGCTGGCCCAACCATAAGACCCGGCATAGATCGCCTGATTGCCATGGGTGTCGCGAATCCGTGTGATTTCCCCGGCCAACAGGTCCAGCGCCTGATCCCATTCCACCTCAATAAACCGATCTGCGCCACGCAGATGACCATCTGTGCCCGGCCCGCCCTTCAGCCAGCTTTCCCGAATAGCCGGACGCCGAATTCGGGACTTTCCGTCCAATGTATCCAGAATGGATGCTGACATATCGGACACATCATCGCCCGAAACCAACGGAGAAAGAGAGTCGACTTGACCCTGCCGCAACTCCGCCACATAGCTGCCCCAATGATTAGCTGTTGTTAGTTTCATCGTATCAATGCACTTTCTGGTGTGTTGGACTGCCAATGTAGGGGCCCCTGAGGGTTTGGGAAAAGAGATTTATGCGAACTGCGCTAAAATACTGGGCTGTTGCCGGTACGGTTATGGCTGTGTCCTTGTGGGCTGGACCATCGGCAGTGGCGCAGGATATGCCCGATGACAAGGGCACGCTGAGCCTGATGCTGGAAAACGATTTGTTTGGTGCTGGCACGGATCGGCATTTCACCAATGGCATCAAAATCACCTATACGACCAAGGAATATGTCCCGCTGGAAGATGAACCGGTATCCTTTGTGGCGCGGCTGATTCCGTTTTGGCCCAATGGCGCGCGGGCGCGCGCGACCTACAGCCTGGGTCAGAACATGTACACGCCCGATGATATCTCAGACCCGAATCTCAGACCAAACGACCGCCCCTATGCAGGGTGGCTGTATGTCAGCGGCGGCTTGATCGCGGTGTCCCCCAATGCGGATCGCAGCGACGCCATGGTATTGGAACTGGGCGTGGTTGGCCCATCCTCTGGCGCGGAATATACCCAGACAAACTGGCATGCCGCGTTCGACTTTCAGGAACCGCGCGGGTGGGATAACCAAATCAAGGACGAGCCGGGATTCAGCCTGGTCTATGAACATCAGCGCAAATGGTGGGAAAACGGCGTCGGGTTGGGTATGAATGTGGATGTCGTGCCCAATGCGGGCTTTGCCCTGGGCAATGTCGCAACCTATCTGTCCAGCGGCATCACCTTCCGCCTGGGTAAGGACCTGACAACCGATCTAGGCCCCCCCAGAATCCGACCCAGCCTGCCCGGCAGTGCCTATGTGCGAGAAGCAGACGGCTTTAACTGGTACACATTTGCCAGCATTGGCGGGCGCGCGGTTGCCCGCAACATCTTCCTTGATGGCAACACATTCAAGGACAGCCCCAGAGTCGATAAGAACATTCTGGTCGGCGACATGCAGGCCGGATTGGCCATGCAATATGACGATTGGCGGCTGACCTATACCTATATTATCCGGTCCAAGGAATACCAAACCCAGGAAAGCATCGATAAATTTGGCGCGATCAGCGTTTCATATCGGTTTTGATATCGTAATAATCCCCCGCATCTTCGGTAAAGATGTGATGCGTCAGGCGTAATCCAGTCGGCATGTCCAGGCTTCCGGCCGTAATCGACATGCGCTCTTCACCCTGCGGTTCCCAGAATACATTCCCACCACACCGGGAACAGAATCCCCGCCTGGCCTTGGGGGAGGAGTCGAACCAGGTCAGGGTTTCATCGGACAGGATTGTCAGACTGTCATTGGAAGCCGATGTCATGGCGGCGAAATGACCGGATGTCTTGCGGCATTGCGTACAATGGCAGGCGACGACGGGCCGCAGTGACCCGTCCACCCTGTAGCGGACAGCACCGCACAGACACCCCCCGAAATGAACCTGTTTCTCACTCATATGCATTCCCCCTGTTTAAGAGCGATCAATCAAAGCGCAGAAATGCGCGGACTTCGATACTGTGCCGCATATCCAATCCATCCGGTGTCGATGGATCAACAAAGGCCGTATGCGGGGTAAATCTCGCCCGGCCTGACGTGTCAGAGTCATATCCTTTAATCAGGATGGCTTCCTGTGTCGACATATTCGGGAAATAGGTCCACCGCTGACCGCTGCTGTGACTGACATGGTAAATCTGCCCTGTGCGGTCCTTAAAGATCAGCGCGGATGGCCGCAGATCGACCGGTTCCAAAGTCTGGGCGTCCAGCAAGGCCAGAGGCAGCGCCGTCACCGGGCCCACCAGGGGCCGCCACAGATTCACCTGTGCAACACGGGTCGATAACCAGCGCTGTGCCTCCTGCGCGCCCAACAGATCCTTCACCCGCTTGGGAGCGGATGTTTCCGTATAGTCATTATGGGCGCTTTGCACCGGATGGCGTCCATTGGCATTGCCCGTGATGCGGATCGTATGGTCAAAGATCAGAACATCCCGCGCGCCGGTCTTCTGCTTAAGGATTTCGGTCACTTCCGGATAATAGACGGATTTGATGGTCGGGTCCGCATCCTCCGTCACCGGGCCAAGCTGCGTTGGCTGATGCACCAGTTCAAAGCCATTCTGATCCAGTGTGTATCGATCTTCCTGTAAGCGGCCATTAACGATCTGAACCTCTCTCATTTCCGGTTCATAGTTTCGGGTCGCCTCCCCCGTATCGCTATGATAGGTGGCTGCTGGAGCCCGAATACCGGCGGGAACGAAACTGATTTTCGCTGTTGTAAACGGATACTGGGTCATTTCTTACTCCTTTTTCTGCCGGACCAGCCTGTTTCCTGGTTCCGACCTGATGAAATAATCCCCTTCTGTGTCTGAATATCGGACCAAATGTGCAGAGTTCAAAACGATGATTTGTTGAAAGATTGTTAAGTTCAGGTTTAAGATACCCTATGAGTGACATCCTACCCCCCATCGCGTCCCTGCGCGGATTTGAGGCGGCGGCCCGGCATTTGAATTTCTCCCGGGCGGCGGCAGAGCTGTTTGTGACCCCGGCGGCTATCAGCCAGCAAATCCGGGGACTGGAAGATTACTATGGAACGCCGCTATTCATCCGAACGACGCGCAGCCTGACCCTGACCAGTGCCGGCGCGGCGATCCTGCCATCGGTGCGCGAGGGTTTCGCCGCCTTTCGGGAGGTTCATCGGCGTTTGATGGCAGAACGGGAAAGCGGCCTGCTGACGGTCAGTGTCTATCCCACAATGGCGGAGAAATGGCTGATCCCGCGCTTGGAACGCTTTGTGAAGGCCCATCCCGACATTGACCTGCGGTTTGATGCAACCGACGCATTCACAGATTTTCACCGCGACGGGGTCGACATCGCCATTCGCTATGGGACCGGACAATATCCGGACCTGACGGTGATTCCGTTTCTGGACGAAAACGCCGTCCCGGTCTGCAGCCCTGCCATTGCCAGGCATTTGACTACACCGGCGGGTTTGGTCGGGCAGACGCTGCTGCATGCAGAATGGCGGATGGAACGGGAAGCGGCGGCAAACTGGCGGCTTTGGCTGAAGGCCGCGCATATCAAAACCATTGATCCCAATCGGGGGCTGCGCTTCAGTTCCGAAGCCATGCTGGTTCAGGCTGCAATTGACGGGTTGGGCGTCGCGCTGACGCAATCAACCCTGGTGGAAGGTGACATCGCCGCCGGACGCTTGGTGCGCCCCTTTGGAAATGACCTGAATATGCCAACCGAATTCGGGCATTTCATCGTCTATCCAAAAAGTTCGGAAACTGTCCCAAAAGTCATCGCATTTCGGGATTGGGCCCTGGCCGAAGCGGACAGGCCGGATTCAACATCCCGCTGAGCCCGTCGCGGGTCAGGTCCAAAAAGGCGTCAGCGCCCGAAACTCTGCCCAGCGCGCATCGAACTCTGCCTTACCGGCCTCAATTTTTGCCGTATTGCCATTTTCAATCGCGCGACGAATGGATTTTGGAACCGGCATGTCTGGTGCTTCCATCGCATCCAGTAAGGCGGCATGGACCACCGCATCATTCAGCCCGCCCAGACATTCCTGCAAAGCCTTGGTTGCACCCTTCCAGGGCTTGAGCGCCTGAGAATCATAAAGGCTGACAAAGAAATCAATGGCATAACGCAGTTTCTTAACGTCAATGCGCAAGGCATGAAGGGCGACATCATCCAATTGTTTTGGATCCGGCCCGGCCGCAGCCAGAACCGCTGACAACCGTTGATCCAACAACTCCTTTGCCACCGCACCGGTCGAGATATGCCGGGCCTGCTGTGGTTCCGGTTGATAGGGAAACCGGATCAGCGCCATCTTCAACTGGTCATAGCGTGCAGACCGCAATGCCTTATGGGCCTTCTTATACGCCCGTTTGCGCGCAATCTGGACCCGCGCCTGAAATGCCTTGAAAGACTTTTTATTGCGATGCTCAGATTCCAGCGGTGCCAGCGTTTCGGTCAGGAAGACATCCCAGTCCCGCGCGGGGCCCAGCGCCAGTTGATGCCGTCGCAGCGCCTTGTTCAGGGGCTTGCGCAAATCATCCGGGATACTGTCGCGAAAGGCGGATAAGGCGGCCCGCAACCGACGCACGGCAACGCGCGCCTGATGCACCCCTTCAATATCCGTTCCAGCAAGAACCGCAGCTTCATTGCCCAACAGTTGCGCGGTGCCTTCTTCAATAATCCCGGTCACGGCATCCCAGGCGGGTTGCTGCGGATTCAGCTTCAGTTTGTTTGCCTTCTGGACGGTTGGTTCAGTTCGTTTAAACAGCGCATAGCCGCGCTGGGCCTTGCTTTCGATGGCAACTGACATGCCAAACCGTGCGCCCAAATCATCGGCGACATCCAACAGATCCTGTGGGGTCCCCCCCTTCAGTTCCAGTTCGACCTCACAGATCGGCTCAACACGCCCCTGGCTTTCGATCTGGCCCAGATCCAGCGCCAGTTCCACAGGCCCCCCCGGCAGATCCAACAGCCAGAGTGTCCGCCGGACATCTGTGGTGAAGACGGGAACCAGCGGTTCATCGCCGATCATCTCAACCAGCGCCTGTCGCATCGCAGGATCATCGATCAGGGATAAATCCGGTTCCTGGGCAGAGGTTGGGGCATTGTATTCGGTGCGATGCTGAAGCCCTGCCCCCTTGCCGGATACTTTCAGGGTCTGAATGCGATCCGTGCCTTCCTGTCGTATGCGCAACGCTGCCTTGTGTGCACGCAAAGACAGGCCCGGCGTGTCAAAATACACCGCCAACAGCGACCGGGATACCGCCCGTGCCCGTTTCATTCGGTGCAAGGCGGTATCCCGTCGGAATCGACTGACCTCTGTTTCGGCCAGACTTAATTTTAGCTCAATCTCGCTTTCAGCCATGCTCCGTATTGAATATAACTCGACCTTTGTTTCAAACAGATATTGCTTTGTAACAAAAGTTTAACAATACGGCACTGTCACCGGCTACAGGACGCCAGGGAAATTCCCCCCATCCAACAGCAGGTTCTGGCCGGTGATAAAGCCTGCCCCAGCGCTGCATAGAAAGGCACAGGCCTGGCCGAATTCCTCGGGTTCCCCGACCCGGCCAGCCGGATTGGATTCCCCGATGCGGCGCACGGCTTCTTCAACAGAAACAGCCTCCCGCTGGGCGCGGGCGCTGGCGGTTCCCTTCAGACGATCGGTATTGAATGGGCCCGGCAGCAATCCGTTGATCGTCACGTTATGGCGAACGGTTTCACGCGCAATCCCGGCAACAAATCCTGTCAATCCGGCCCGCGCGCCATTGGACAGGCCCAGAATGGCGATCGGTGCCTTCACCGCAGAGGACGTGATATTGACGATGCGCCCGAATTTCCGCTCCATCATGCCATCCACTGTGGCTTTGATCAGGAAAATGCCGGTCAGCATGTTGCCATCAACGGCCTTGATCCAATCGTCCCGATCCCAGTCCCGGAAATCGCCAGGAGGCGGGCCCCCCGCATTATTGATCAGGATATCGGGCTCTGGGCAGGCTGCCAGCAGGGCCGCGCGGCCTTCATCGGTGGTGACATCCACGGCAACAGGCGTGACATTGACGCCGGTCGCAGCGCGAATTTGCTCAGCAGTCGCATTCAAGGCATCGGCACTCCGGCCATTGATGACCAGATCCACGCCCTCTTTCGCCAAGGCCAAGGCACAGGCGCGCCCCAATCCTTTGGAAGAGGCGCACACAATCGCTTTCCGGCCTTTAAGTCCCAAATCCATTCTGAAGTCTCCCTCTTGTTACCCCCTATTCTTCCGGGGTGGTCTCTATATATCCCAAATCAATTAAAACCTTGCGCGCCAATGGCTTGGTGGGCTTCTTGCGCTCTGCAAGGCTCAGTTGATCCATGCGCGCAGCAATCGCCCGGACCGCATCAAAGGTCCTTGGCATGCGATCTGTCAAGAAACGCAGAACATCCGCATCCGGCAACAGTTGTCGATCATCGAACTGCTTTAACAGCACCAATTGCAGGACCATATCATCTGGTGGCCCCAGTTCCAGTAAAGGCGCGGCAGCCAGACGGGATCGCATATCCGCCGTGCCAAAGGTCCATCGGGCGGGTGGGTCCTGAACAGCGATCAACAGATGCCCATCGCGTTCGCGCACCATATTGACCAGGTGAAACAGGCAATCGGGTTCCTTGACCAGATCCGCTGCATCTACGGCAATGGCCTGGGCGTGTCCTATGACATCATTCAGCGTTGCGACCTGTAAGTCAGGCCCCTGCACGATCAACGCCCCTGCCGCATGGCCCCAGACCGCTAGCAGATGAGACTTACCGCTGCCCGGTGCCCCACACAGCACCGCGACGGGACCGGGCCAAGCGGGATAGCGGTCCAGCCAATCCACGGCGATCTGATTGCAGGGCCCGACAACAAAGTCATCGCGCCCACTGGCCGGGCGAAAGGACAGGTCCAAGGGTAATTGCGACGGCCGTTGCCTCATCGTCGCGTCAATATCCAGGAACCGGGAGTCTCAGAATCCTCCGACAGGCCCAGGGATACGCGCCGCAAGGCCTGATCCAGCCGTGCCTGATCCCCGATATAATCAATATCGACAATGGCATGATCCGTTGCCAGCACCGCCAGTCGCCATGCTTTAATCGGGGCCACACGGTTCAGGGCTTTCTGTACATCCAACCAATCCTGCAAACCACTGACGGATACGCGGGTCGTCAGGCTGGTGGATTCCTGATCAAATCGCAGGATGTTTGCAGATTTCCAACGGTCTTCCAGGGCGTCCAGCGTTAAAGAGGCTGCCGCTGCAAACTGGGCCAGATCGGTCGATGGATCCCCGCCATCCCCAGCACGTTCGGTGGCCCGCGCAAGCAGTGCCTCTGGGTTTAGACGCAACAATTCCGGCTCACCGGGCCATCCGGCCCCAAAACTGGAAATCTCCACCAGGATTGTGCCGTCCTCCGTCTGGGTTGCGACAGGGATCAGAACCGCCCCGGCGCTATAGCGGGCGGCGATGGCATTAATCGACGCCGCATCGACCGTCATTGCGCGGTCCACATCAATGGCGCTGATATCCGACAAATCCCCCAGTGGGACAGTATAGGGCACCACAGTGCCAGCCCCATCCAATTGCCACCAGCCATCCAGCCAGGGATTGGCATCGCTCCACAACAGATCCCCAGACGCGGACTTATAGACGGGCAGGATCACGGCAAGCGGACTGCTGGACCCAAGATAGGCAACACCGCTGCGCTGAAGAAATTGATTAATCGCATCGGAATGGAATCGGATGGTCAGGTTTGCCAGATAGCGTCCCCCCCCAAATTTTTCATCCTGATAGGCAATATCGCGGATCAGATATTCCAATCGCTCGTCATCAGGAACGGTCAATGGTCGGGCCGCACCAGATGGGTCGGAAGGCGCAATCGCAACGCCGGACGGTGACACGGGCACCCCGCCTGCCGGTGCAGCTGTCGCCGCATCCGGGGCCGTTCCCTGCGCAACCACACCCTCCAGGGTTAGCCGATCCATCAGGGTTTCGAACGCTGCGCGCTTTGCCTTGGCGACACCGATTCGCTTGGCCTCGACCTCACTGGCAGCGCGTTCGTCCACCTTGACATTGGTAATGGCGTAGAGTTCTTGTGCGAAACCTTGGCCTGAAATGGTAAAAAAGGCTAAGATAACAGCAAAATAGGGTCCAATCACGCGGTGCGCGCGACAGGATTTGAGGGGTGTGGGCCGTTCGGCCATTGCAAAAGGCTCCCTTTCGGATAATGTCCCGCCCGTTATACCCGCCGAGACAGGAGGGCGCCATAGCCCAGGACAGCAAAAAAAACGGTCTGACCTATGCGGATGCAGGGGTCAGCATTGACGCAGGGAATTCCCTGGTCGACCGTATCAAACCCTTAGCCAAATCAACCGCCCGGATTGGATCCGATGCTGGCATCGGTGGATTCGGTGCCTTGTTCGACCTGAAAGCCGCCGGATATACCGATCCGTTGCTGGTGTCTGGCACGGATGGTGTTGGCACCAAACTGAAGATCGCCATCGATTCCGGTATCCATAACACAGTTGGCATTGACCTTGTTGCCATGTGTGTAAATGATTTGGTTGTTCAAGGGGCAGAGCCACTTTTCTTTCTGGATTACTTTGCCTGCGGACGCCTGTCGGTCGATGTGGCGGAACAGGTGATCCAGGGCATAGCAGAGGGATGCAGGCAGGCCGGATGCGCCCTGATTGGCGGCGAAACAGCGGAAATGCCAGGCATGTATGGCGAAGGCGACTATGACCTGGCCGGGTTCGCCGTTGGCGCGGTGGAACGTGCGGATGTCCTGACCGGTGAAAATGTTGCTGAAGGCGATGTGTTGATCGGCCTGGCGTCCAGCGGTGTGCATTCCAATGGTTTCAGTCTGGTACGCAAGGTCCTGACCTTGGAAGGTCTGGGCTTTGATGCCCCCTCCCCCTGGTCAGTAAACCAGACTGTGGGCGAAGCGCTGTTAAATCCTACCCGTATTTACACAACAGCCGCGCTGGCCGCGATCAAGGCCGGGGGCGTTCACGGTATCTGTCACATTACAGGCGGCGGGTTCTATGAAAACCTGCCCCGCATCGTACCCAAATCCCTGGCGGTTCGGATCGATCCCAAATGCTGGGTTCAACCAACAGTCTTTGATTGGCTTGCAGAAGCAGGTGGCATTCACCCCAGTGAAATGTACCGGACCTTCAATTGCGGCATCGGCATGGTCCTGTCCGTGGCACCGGAACAGGCCGATACCATCCTGCAAGTGCTTCACGACAATGGCGAAGCCGCCTATCGCATCGGATCGGTTGGAACGCTGGCTGAAATTGGGCGTTCTGTGCAAGTGGAAACCCGCTAGGCAATGGTTCAGAATATACGCCGACCGCGCACGGCCGTATTGGCCTCTGGTGGTGGTACGAATCTGCAAGCGTTGATTGATGCAGCCCAGGACCCTGATTTCCCAACAGAAATCTGTCTTGTCCTGAGCAACAATCCGGGTGCCTATTGCCTGGAGCGCGCCGCAAAAGCCGGGATTCCTGGCGCTGTCGTGAACCATCGCGATTATCCAGACCGCCCCGCTTTTGAGGCCGCCATCCAGGCGGTACTGCGGGATTATGACTGTGACTATGTCTGTCTGGCCGGGTTTCTGCGCATTCTGACCGCAGATTTTGTCGAATACTGGCGCGACCGTATGTTGAATGTGCACCCGTCCCTGTTGCCTGATTTCAAGGGCTTGCACACCCACAACCGTGCCCTACAGGCTGGTCACAGCGTACATGGCTGCACCGTGCATCTGGTGCGGGCGGAATTGGATGATGGCCCCCTGATTCTGCAAGCGGAAGTCCCGGTCCTGCCAGACGATACGGAAGATACGTTGCAACAGCGTGTTTTAACGCGCGAACATCTGATTTATCCGCAGGCTCTGGCTTTGGTGACCAGCGGTCGGGTTCAGGTCGAAGGCACGCAGGCGATAATTGATGGCCAACCTGGTCCCCTGCGATTGACCTGGGACGCCTTGGAAAAATGACGGCACTGCCTACTTGAGAATGGTCTTAAGATGAGTACACTGCTGGTTGGAAACACTTTAGGAACCGCAGGACATGCCGGTTCGGGGAAAGGGCTTTAAAATGGAAGACTTGGATTTTGTGAAAGCACCGCGCGAAAACCTGGGCACCTGGGACGGCATGAAAAAGCTGATCGTCATTGTTGGGGGCGCGGCAGTTGTCATTCTTGCCCTTATGGCGCTGACACTGACCAGCTAATTCCGCACCAAACAGCCAAAGAAAAAGGGTGCCCCGCAAGGCACCCTTTTTTATTTCGGCAGGCTGTTCTTTCAGAAAAACCGGCAGTTAGCCGACGAGTTCTGTACCTGCAAAGAAATAAGCGATTTCAATCGCGGCATTTTCTGGTGAATCGGAACCATGCGCAGAATTCGCTTCGACAGATTCGCCATACAGCTTGCGGATCGTGCCTTCGTCGGCGTTGGCCGGGTTGGTGGCACCCATTACTTCACGATTCTTCAGGACGGCATTTTCACCTTCCAGAACCTGAACCACAACCGGGCCAGAGGTCATGAATTTGACCAGATCCGGGAAGAACGCGCGTTCCTTGTGAACGCCATAGAACTGTTCTGCCTGTTGGGTTGTCATGTGAATGCGTTTCTGTGCCACGATCCGCAGACCTGCATCTTCCAGCATCGCATTGATTTTGCCGGTCAAATTGCGACGGGTCGCATCCGGTTTGATAATCGAAAATGTTTGTTCCAGAGCCATGGTGTCTCTTTGCCCCTCTCTTGGAAACCGCGTCAGGCGGCTCCCTGTGTGTTTGAAACTCGATAAATCTCTGCTGTGCGACCGTCCGCCTTTCACTGTGGGGCTCATGTTGCACTGCGCGCGCCTTATAGACGGCATGCCATGGCCCTTCAAGCCTCGCGTTTTTTCTTCTAGCAGGCGGAAATGCGCGATGCTGTGATTTCCTATTTGTTCGGACCATGCTATGCGACTGTCGCTATGTTGAAGATCGAAGACCTTACCTACCGCGTTGGCGGTCGAACCTTGCTGGACGGGGCCTCTGCCACGGTGCCCGATGGACACCGTATTGGTATTGTTGGCGCCAACGGGACCGGCAAGACGACCCTGTTGCGCCTGATCACCGGCGATATTCCAGTTGATGGCGGGTCCATCGAAACCGGCAACCGGGACAGTATCGGCACCGTTGCCCAGGAAGAGCCGGACGGCAGCAAGACCCCGCTGCAAACCGTCATCGCGTCCCATGTCGAACTGGCGGAATTGATGCATGCGGCGGAAAATGAACCGGACCACCCGGATATTGGCGAAATCCATGCGCGCCTGATTGACCTGGATGGCCACCGTGCAGAAGCCCGCGCGGCCCGCATTCTGGCAGGTCTGGGCTTTGACGAGGACATGCAGAACCGCACGCTGGACACATTTTCCGGTGGCTGGCGGATGCGCATCGCGCTGGCATCTGCGCTGTTTCGCGAACCCGATATCCTGCTGTTGGATGAACCGACCAACCATCTGGACCTGGAAGCGTCGCTGTGGCTGGAAAGCTATCTGTCGCGCTATCCGCGCACATTGCTGATCGTCAGCCATGACCGTGCCTTCCTGAACCGCATTCCAACCGCGATCCTGCATCTGAACAATGGCAAGCTGACGCTGTATAGCGGTGGCTATGACCGGTTCGAGCGCACCCGCGCAGAACAACAAGCGCATCAATCGGCCCTGTTTGCCAAACAGCAGGAGCAGCGCCGCCACATCCAGTCTTTCGTGGATCGCTTTCGCTATAAGGCCTCAAAAGCCCGCCAGGCCCAATCGCGGCTCAAAATGCTGGAGCGGATGGAGCCTATTGCCAGCGTTACGGATGATCCCAGCATCCAGTTCGTGCTGCCCAAGCCTGATATCCTGCCCCCACCAATGATCACGCTGGAAGATGTCACGGCGGGCTATACACCGGAAAAGCCGATCCTGCGCAAATTAAACCTGCGCATTGATATGGATGACCGCATTGGCCTGTTGGGGGCGAATGGCAACGGGAAAACCACCTTATTGCGCCTGTTGTCTGACAGGTTGAAAGTCGCATCAGGCAGTTTACGGCGATCCTCCAAGCTGGAAGTTGGCTATTTCGCCCAGAACCAGATGGAAGAGCTGAACCCCGATCATACGCCTGTTGAGGAGTTGCAGGCCCTGGAACCCATGGTCACGGATTTAAAGCTGCGTACCCATCTGGGCCGCTTCGGCTTTACCAAGACCAAGGCAGATACCAAGATCGGCAAATTATCGGGTGGCGAAAAAGCCCGTGTGGCCCTGGCGGTGATTTGTCGCCGCCGCCCGCAATTGCTGTTGCTGGACGAACCGACCAACCATTTGGACATTGATTCCAGACAGGCCCTGATTCAGGCTTTGGCCGATTACGAAGGGGCCGTGATCGTGGTCAGCCACGATATGCACCTGATCGAAGCAACCGCAGACCGGTTATTGCTGGTGGATGCGGGCACCGTCACGCCCTTTGATGGGGATGTCAGCGATTACCGTAAGTTCCTGCTGGACCAGCGGCGCGAAGACAGTAAGAAGCCCGCCAAGGCTGCCAAGAAGAGCCCTGATCCCATTCCTGTCGACCCTCCTGGAAATGATCTGGACACGGATGCAGCGCCGGTTGAACAGAACGCGCCAAAACCGGTCCCCCGCGTAAAGCAAGCCCCGCCAGCGAAGCAAACACAGGGCATCGCAATGATGGAGGAACGCAAGGCAGATCGCCGCAGCAAGGCCGATGCCCGCGCAAAACTGGCCCCCCTGAAGAAGGCCGCAGAAGGTCTGGAAGCACAGATGGAAAAGCTGACCCGGGCGCGCGCCGATATCGATATCAAATTGGCAGACCCTGCCTTGTATAATGGCAATGCCACAAAACTGGGGGATCTGACGCGCATGGCATCAGACCTGGACCGCGCCATTGCCAAGACGGAAGATGCCTGGCTGCAGGCACAAGACGCCCTGGAACAAGCGAAAGCACGGTCTGACGCGGCATGACCCAAGCTCCCCCAAATGCCCTGGATGGGCTTCTGGTCGTCGCCATTGAACAGGCCGTTGCCGCGCCCTACTGCACCTCTCGCCTGGCCGATGCCGGCGCGCGGGTGATCAAGGTAGAGCGCCCCGAAGGAGATTTCGCCCGCAACTATGATCACCTGGCCAAGGGACACAGCAGCTATTTCGTCTGGCTGAACCGGGGCAAAGAATCCGTTGCGCTGAATCTCAAGGATGACGATGACCTTGCCCTCTTGAAGGCCATGATTGCACAGGCGGATATCGTGATCCAGAATCTGGCCCCCGGCGCGACCGACCGGTTGGGGATCGGGTCCAAGACCTTGTGCCAGCAGCGGCCAGAATTGATATGTGTCGATATCTCCGGCTATGGAGAAACCGGCCCCTATCGCGACATGAAGGCCTATGACCTGTTGGTACAGGCGGAAACCGGCCTGTGTTCCGTCACAGGCATGCCGGACTCACCTGGACGGGTTGGGGTCTCTGTCTGCGACATTGCCTGTGGCATGTATGCCTATCAGGCAATCCTGGAAGCCCTGATCCTGCGCGGGCGCACTGGGGTGGGACGCAGGATTGAGGTTTCCCTGTTCGGCGGCATGGCCGACTGGATGACGGTCCCTTATTTGCAGCATGTCTATGGCGGGATCACGCCCGGCCGGGTCGGATTGAACCACCCGACCATCGCGCCCTACGGGGCTTATCCCTGCGGCGATGGCATCCCTATCCTATTTTCCATCCAAAATGAGCGCGAATGGCAGCGCCTATGCGCACAGGTCCTGCTAAAGCCTGAACTGGCCCAGGATGAACGGTTTTGTGCAAATGATGCCCGGGTTGCCAACCGGGTCGCCCTGAATGCTGAAATTGGCGCGGTTTTCACTGCCGCCCCGGCGGTTGACATTGCGCAACGCCTGACCCAGGCCGCCATTGCCTATGGCATGCTGAATGACATGGCAGGTCTGGCCGCCCACCCACAATTGCGCCATCGCTCAGTCCCCCTGCCCGATGGAAACAGCCTGGACCTGATCGCCCCACCCGCAGCCTGGCCGGGCCAGACTGACCGGTTCGGCGCTGTGCCAGGGATCGGACAACATACGAACGCGCTGAAAGCAGAATTCCTGGCCATACGCCAGTCCTGAGCGTCCGGGATGACGGTATATCGAGACAAACGCGCCCTCACCCTGAGGAGCGCAGCGTCTCGAAGGGTGACCTTCCCGTAAACACCGCCCTTACAGCCCCTCCTTCGAGACGGCGCTATCGCGCCTCATCAGGATGAGAATGGGACCTCATATCCTCGTCAAACCCGTGCAGGCGGAAGTCCAGAGCCACACGCACCAATCGCGCCCGCCGCCCTGGACCCCGGATCACGTCCGGGGTGACGATGTATCAACAAATGCACCCTCACCCTGAGGAGCGCAGCGTCTCGAAGGGTGACCTTCCCGTAAGCACCGGACTTACAGCCCCTCCTTCGAGACGGCGCTATCGCGCCTCCTCAGGATGAGAATTCGACGATTTGTGGAATGCGCAGGCGGGTATCCAGGAGCACCCGCACCATTCCCCTGTTGCTTTAAGTTAGAGCGTGCCGTCGGGATGCGCGTGCTAACCTATGTTAGTAGCGCCCTAGCCGAATGTCGGTATCGGCAATTTCTTCATAGTCATCGCCGGTTTTGACCACCGCATAGACCTCAGCGGTATACATATGGGACCGCCCGCCAGAACAGGGCGGCAGATAGCCTTCGGTGTACCAATTGCCCGTGGCGCGGTTCTTCTTTTCGACCCAGACTCCCTCGGGCATGTCATCTGTGCCGCCTGGAACACTGGGCAGGGTCACTTCCGCCTGACCGGGAGTGATCATAAAGCCAATTTTGCCATGACCGCCATCATAGGACAGATTGTTGAAATCCTGATCATTGAATTCGACAATAATCGCATTCGCTTCCGCTGGGATGCCAGACACGATCAGGGCCGGCGTGGCGCCCTTGCCGCCATCTTTCGCACAGTGTTGTCCAGCCGGAATCTTACTCCCCGTCCAGGTGGAATCCGCGAAACGGACGGACAGATCATCCGCGAAAGCCGTCCCGACCCCCATCATAAAAACCGTTGCAACCACAGCAATTTTTGGAATTTGCATTGTCTCTCTCCCTTAATAGCGGCCCAATTGAAGATAGCTTTCAGCCAGAACTTTATAGCCTTCACTGCCATAGTCTACGGCAAATACCTTGGCCGAATACAAATTGCCTTCGCCACCGGAACAGGGGGGCAGATATCCAACTACACCGATATCATCCCGGTTTTCTTCTTCGATCCAAACGCCATTGGGCAAGGTTGTCGTGTCACCAGGGATGGACAACAAGGTGGCACTTCCCTTCCCAACAACGATGTCAAAGCCGACAATGCCATGCCCGCCATCGGTCGACAGGGGCTCGTAACTTTCATCATTAAATTCGACCAGAATCACATTGGCTTTTTCTGGAATGCCTTGCACTGTTATAAGGGGCGTGGAGCCATTACCACCATATTCCGCGCATTGTTGACCGTCTGGAATGGTCTTTCCATCCCAGGCGGGATCTTCAAGCACCACGGTCATTTCCTGCGCCTGCGCAGTGCCGACCCAATTGCACAATCCAAAAAAAACAGCAATTGCAAGGGCATTAGCCTTTGTCTTCACATCAAATCTCCTGATAGTAAGTCTCAGCGACAATAATCCCGCCCTCTGATACTCATTATAGGGTAAAGACTAAAGAATTTGACTCAGGAATTGCCGCGTCCGGGGATCTTTTGCATTCTCAAAGAAGGTAGCCGGTGGGCCATGTTCAACGATCAAACCCTGATCGGTGAAATACACCTGATCCGCCACTTCCCGGGCAAAACCCATTTCATGGGTCACCAGAATGCACGTCATGCCCTCTTCGGCCAGTTCCTTGATTGTGACCAGCACTTCGCCCACTGTTTCGGGGTCCAGGGCGGCTGTAACCTCGTCAAACAGCATCACATCCGGCTTCATCGCAAGCGAACGGGCGATGGCGACACGCTGTTGCTGACCGCCGGACAATTCACCAGGATAGGCGTTTTCCTTGCCTTCCAAACGGACCTTTTTGATCAAGGCGCGGGCGCGGGTTTCAACCTCTTTCTTATCTTCTTTAAGAACCCGGATCGGGGCCATCATGACATTTTCCAGGGCGGTCTTGTGGGGGAACAGATTGTATTGCTGAAAGACCATGCCGACCTTTTTGCGCAACTCTAATTTGTTCAGCTTGGGATCATTCACTTCCAGCCCTTCGACCAGAATGGATCCTTCATTGATATCGTTCAGGGCATTGATGCAGCGGATCAAGGTTGACTTCCCCGACCCGGACGGCCCGATGATACAGATCACCTCCCCCTTCATCACATCGAAGGATACGCCTTTCAGCACCTCAAAATCACCAAAGGATTTATGGACGTTACGTACAGAGATCATCGGCTCTTTATCAGACCAGCTCATCACAATACCTCTTAGCCTTTCACGGCAAATTTGCTTTCCAGATACACGGTCCATCGCGCAATCGGATAGCAGTATACGAAAAACAGAAACAGGACGAAGGAATACAAAGGCGCAAGCAGATCCGTTCGCCCATCTTCCGCCGCGAGCACACGACCCGCCAGGGTCATCACTTCTGACACACCCACAATTGAGGCCAACACTGTTGCCATGGTCAAAATGGAATACAGGTTCATCCAGGGCGGCAGCATACGCTTCACACATTGTGGCAGAATAATCAGCCACAGCGTCTGGCGACGGGTATAGGCCAGGCTTTCCGCGGCTTCCCATTGACCACTGGGCAAGGACAGGACCGCCCCCCGGACAATTTCAGAAACATTTGCCATTACCGGCAGGGACAGGCCGATAATCGCCTTGATCCAGTCCGGAAACGGAATCGTGACCCCCGCTATCGTGAATTCAAACGGCAGCAGGTACATGGCAAAAAACAGCAAGACCAGCCAGGGGGCATTCCGGAAAAACTGGGTCACAAACCAAGAACTGTGGCGGATAGGCGGCATCAGCGATATCTGGGCCAGGCCCAGCATCGTGCCAACAGCTGTGCCAACCGCCATGGACAGTATGGAAATCAATATGTTGAACAGGAACCCTTCCAGCAATAGCGGCATCCATCGCAGCATGACCGTGCGAATAGAATCAACTTCAGGTGCCGTGGTCGCATAGCCATATGACGTCGTGAAAATGCAGACCAGGGCCAGAAAGACGCCGTGCCAGGGTGTCAGTTTCAGCCGAAACGGATCATGTGCTTTCCGTTTTACCGGCAACATGACCGCCATGTCCGTTTTCTTGGGCGGTGCGTCGTGGGATCGTGAGCGCTGGGTCATGAGCCAAATCCTGGAATTTTAAGGGCGCGCTCCCAACGATTCATGCCCCACACCAATATTCCAACCAACACAAAATAGGCGATCAGCAGAAAAATCATCATTTCCGGTACATTCACGTTGTCCGACCATATCTGGGCTGATTCATAGAGCATTTCCGGGACGGCAATCGCATAGGCCAGGGTCGTCGTCTTCACCAGATTGACCAGATTGTTGTTCAGTGATGGCAGAACCACCCGAATGGCAAGCGGCAGGGTCACATCGCGATAAATCTGAAACCGCGAAAAGCCCAATGATTCCGCTGCCTCAACCGTTGATTTCGGCACGGCTTCAATGCCCGACCGAAAGATCTCCACATTAAAAGCGCCAGCAAAAAAGGATAGGGAAATCACGGCCCAGGCAAAACTGCCCAGCATCGGGGCCTGTCCGCCCCATTCAGTTTCCACCCGGGGTAACATCGAGCCAATGGCAAAATAAAAGAAATAAAGCTGAACCAAGGGGGGCGTATTGCGAAACAGTTGAATATAGCCATTCACAATTCGACGGGTCCAGGTGAAGGAAGACCCCTGCAGCCACGCCCCGATAATCCCAATCACGACCGAGAAAAATAGACAAATTAAAGACAATTCAACTGTCGTCAGAAAGCCGTCAATCAGGCGACCCCGGTCATAACTATCATAAATAAAAGGAAGATTGATTCCCGTGGTTTGATAAAGCTCACGAAACCACTCATAAACTAGTTCCATGCATCCCCCTCCAACGCCTGACTATTTATGCGAAAAGGGCGGAAAATGCCATTGGCAAATCCCGCCCTTAATCACACAAATCGCTTACTTGTACTTGTCGTGCATGGCCTTCGCGAAGGGCGTATTGGCAACCCCCCACTTGGTTTCAAGCTCCAGGATTTTCCCGGTCTTGTGCCAATCGGTAACCGTCTGGCTCATGAATTCCGCAAATGCCGTCTCACCCTTTTGGACCGCCAATCCCCAAGGGGCATCGTCAATCGTCGGCAGCGGCATTTCATACTCTGCGAATTCAGGCTCGTTCAGTTTCGCAACAAGAGCTGAATCGTCATAAACGAATGCTACACAATTGCCCTGCTGCAAGGCCGCATAGGCTTCCGCCGTGCCCTTAAAGGCCACGATATCGGCACCAAATTCCTGGCCGGTCTTCTTATTATAGAAGGCGCCCTGAATCCCGCAGACTGGTTTGCCGCGCAGGTCTTCCCAAGTCATCAAACCGAATTCCTTGCGCGCAAGAACGTTCGTGCCGGAAGAATAATAGTTCGGATCAGGGATCAGAACGACTTCACGACGATCCGGACGATCGGTCATGGTGGCGATCATCAGATCAATCTTACCCTGTTCCAGGAACTGCATGCGGTTGGAGCTAACCACCGGCACGAATTCAACTTTTACGCCCAGGCGGTCAGCAACGTCTTGTGCCAGATCAGGCTCAAGCCCAATGATTGCACCCGACGAGTCCAGGAAGCCGTAAGGCTTGTAATCCGCCTTCACGCCAACCTTCAAGACGCCTGCCGCCTTGATATTATCCAAAGCATCGGCCTGCGCCAGTGAGGCCGTGAAAGCCATGGCGCCCAGCGCGGCCGCGCCGATTACGCCTTTAATCATCCTGTTCATCATTTGATATTCCCTCCATAAAACTCGAAAAGATCACTTGGAAAAGCCATAAATAAAGACCTTATCCTGTGTGATCACATTACAGACGGCACCGTGCGTTCTGTCAAATCAGGATAGCGCATACACCGTAAGAGGATCGCCGGTTTACGTCAAAAGGCGACCCATTCTCGCCATTATGACAGTTTGTGTCACATTCAGGACATCGTCAGACCTATCATTGGGTCCGCATCCAATCGCGATAGTCCGACAGGGCTTCCGACAGCGGCATTGGCCTCCACCCCGTATCCCCGGTCAAACGGGCGATATCATAAGCATTCCACCGCCCACCGGTCTTGGTAGGATCCACAATGATATCGGCTTGATCTTCCGGGACCACATCCGCACCAAACCCCGGCAGAATATCCGCCACGGCATCAACCAACTGTCCCATGGTCAACCGCTGTCCATAGGCAACATTATAGACGATGTGCGACAGATGCGGCGCATCGAACAGGGCCAGGATCGCCCGTGCGACATCTCCGGCATGGATATAATCCCCGGCCCCGCCCCTATTGGAAATCCGCGCCCGTTCCCCGGCCAGGGCCCGGCGCATCAGGACTGCCGGGGGCAGGCTAACCGCACGATGCGCTGTTTCACGGTCCATCGGTCCATAGACACTGGACAGACGGATTGCCGCCACTGGCAGACCAAATTGCCGCGCCCATTGCCCGGCCAATTGCTCCCCAGTGTATTTGGTGATGCCATAGAAACCATCGGGATCAATATACCCGTCTTCGGGCAGCGGCTGTGACTCGTCCGGTTCCGGCCCCGTCACGCCATAGACCGACCCGGTAGAGACATGAACCATGCGCGCCAGTTTCGGACAGCCTGCGGCAAAGGCCAGTGCCCGGGCGGGCCCCATCATATTGGTCTCCAGGGCAGACAGGCCCCCCGCCGGAGACCCAGCAAAGAGTCGATTAATCGACGTGACGGCAGCGGCATGAACGATATGGGTGATATTCTCTTGCGACAGCTTCGCCCATAGTGCCGGGTCCGTGACCGACCCCAGCACGAATGTCAGGCGATTTTCCAATCCCCAGAACCAGCGTCGTGCCACAGCATCCAAAGGCGCACTGTCCACAACAATCGCCAGAGTATCGGGCGCCCGCTCCAACCATTGCCGCACCAGATGGCTGAGAACAAAGCCACCCCCACCGGTTACGAGAAGCGTTTGCGGCATGGCCTACCTTTCAAAAGGTACAGAGTTAAACGCGGCCGTGATAGAACCGCCGCCCCAACCATACTGCCCCCCCTATCCAGCCGCCGCGATCCGTTCCAGCGCCTCTTTCAGCTTATCGCGCTGGGCTTCTTCATCAGCCAGACGGGCGCGGTTTTCGGCAACCACGGCTTCGGGTGCATTGGCGACGAATTTTTCGTTGCCAAGCTTTCCAGCCAGTTTGGCAATTTCGCCGTCGGCCTTGGCGATGGCTTTTTCCAGTCGCTGGCGTTCGGCGTCCAGGTCGATGACCCCGGCCAGCGGAATGGCAATCGTTGCCTCATCGACGACCAGTTGGATGGCCCCTTCGGGAATGTCGGTGACATGCTCGACAGAGGCGACACGCGCCAGTCCGGCGATCAGGCTGCCATGTTTTGCCAACCAGCCCTGCGCTTCCTGCCGCATACCCTGAATTGCCAGCGGCACCTTCGTCCCCGGTGGTACATTCATTTCCGACCGGGTGGAGCGAATTTCAGTGATCAGGCGCACGACCCAGCCCATTTCCGTCTCAACCGCCGCATCGACTGGCGGCGCTGCAGGCCAGGCGGCCTCGATCAGGGGTTCTGCGCCCTCACCCTTCACATGATCCCACAATTCCGCCGTGATAAAGGGGGAGATCGGATGCATCAGGCGCAGGATACGCTCCAGCACGAAAGCTGCCGTCGCGCGGGTTTCCGCCTGTGCAGCGGCATCCTCGCCCGCAAACAAGGGCTTGGCAAATTCCAGGTACCAATCGCAAAACGTGCCCCAGACGAATTGATACAAAGCGCCCGCCGCCTCGTTAAAGCGATAGGTTTCGATCGCCGTCGTGACCGCATCGCGGGTGCGTCCCAATTCGCCCAGAATCCAGCGATTGACTGTTTCTTTTGCTAAGGCGGGATCATAGCTTTCATCCAGAACACATTGGTTCATCTCACAGAACCGGGCTGCATTCCATAGCTTGGTCATGAAATTGCGATAGCCTTCAACCCGCGCCGGGCTGAGTTTGATATCACGACCAGCCGCCGCCAGAGCAATCAGCGTGAAGCGCAGGGAGTCCGCGCCATATTCATCAATCAACTGCAAGGGATCGATGACATTGCCCTTGGACTTGGACATTTTCTGTCCATGCTCGTCACGCACCAGGGCATGGACATAGACCGTGTGGAACGGTTCAGTCTTCATGAAATGCAGCGTCATCATCATCATCCGGGCGACCCAGAAGAAGATGATATCAAACCCGGTCACCAGCACGTCGGTCGGGTGAAAACGGTTCAGTTCCGGTGTCTTGTCGGGCCATCCCAGGGTAGAGAATGTCCACAGTGCCGAGGAGAACCAGGTATCCAACACGTCCTCGTCCCGCTTCAGCGCGGTTGGCTGGCCATAATGGGCATCGGCTGCCGCTTGGGCTTCCTCTTCTGACAATTCAACGAAGATTTCACCATCCGGTCCATACCAGGCGGGAATCTGGTGACCCCACCACAATTGGCGCGAGACGCACCAGGGTTGGATATTGCGCATCCATTCGTAATAGGTCTTGGTCCAGTTTTCCGGCACAAATTTCGTGCGGCCCTGCTCCACCGATTCAATGGCGGGCTTGGCCAGGGTTTTGGCATCCACATACCACTGATCGGTCAGATAGGGCTCAATCGGCACGCCGCCCCGGTCGCCATAAGGAACCGTGTGATCGATCTCTTCAATCTTTTCCAGCAGGCCCAGCGCATCGATATCAGCGATGACCTGCTTACGGCAGTCAAACCGATCCAGCCCACGATATTTTTCCGGCACGCTGTCATTCATTCTGGCCTGGGGTGTCATAATGTTAATGACATCCAATCCGGTGAGACGGCCAACCTCAAAGTCATTGAAATCATGGGCTGGTGTGATCTTCACCGCCCCGGATCCCTGTTCAGGATCGGCATAGCTGTCGGCAACAATCGGAATGCGGCGACCGACCAGTGGCAGGATACAGAATTTTCCGATCAGATGCTGATAGCGTTCGTCGTCGGGATGCACGGCAATGCCGGTATCGCCCAGCATGGTTTCCGGCCGCGTGGTGCCGACCGTCAGGGTGAGGCCCTCTTCCCCCTCAACGGGATAGCGGAAGAACCACATTTTGCCCTTGGTTTCGACCTGCTGCACTTCCAGGTCGGAAATCGCGGTTTCCAGCGCCGGGTCCCAATTCACCAAGCGCTTGTCGCGATAGATCAGGCCTTCCTTGTGCAGATCAACAAAGACCTTCAAGACGGCCTTGCTGAGGCCCTCATCCATGGTGAAGCGTTCGCGGCTCCAGTCGCAGGATGCGCCCAGGCGCTTCAACTGCCCCTTGATGGTGCCGCCGCTTTCCGCTTTCCAGTCCCAAACCCGTTGGACAAAGGCGTCGCGGCCCAAATCGCGGCGCGATGGCTCTCCCTTGGCGGCCAATTGGCGCTCTACGACCATCTGGGTGGCGATGCCGGCATGATCCATGCCCGGCTGCCACAAGGCATCACGCCCCGCCATGCGGTGATAGCGGATCAGCACATCTTGAATGGTGTTGTTCAGCGCATGGCCCATATGCAGGCTGCCGGTGACATTGGGCGGCGGAATGACAATGGTGAACGGATCCGCATCGGGCCTGCGCCCGCCTTCAAAAAATCCGCCCTGTTCCCATTTCTGATAATGGGCCCCTTCTGCCTGTTCCGGCTGATAGGTCTTCTCCAGCATCACACACCTTCATTCTCAAAGATTTCAAACCGCGTCGGTTATACGACTTGCATCCCACAGGTCAAACCGGATGCGCTGACAGTCCCCAAGAAAAAGGCCCCAAAGCGGGGCCCTTTCCAGCGGAATATACAGTATCCCTTATGTCTGGTCATCATCCCAGCGTTTGCGGGCGCGGTGGGACATGCGTTGAATTTCTTCCTGGACCAAGCGTTCGACCAGGCCCGGCAGGTTTTCATCCAGCCAACCGCGCAGCATCGGTTTCAACAGGCCTTTGACCACATCTTCCAGCGTTTCACCGGCCTGCCCCATGCGAATTTTCCGCTCAAGGGACGCAAATTGTGAAATGCCATAGCCTTCCACGTCGTCAGACAGGATACGGTCATCGTCACTCATCATCGGCGGTGCGGGCCTGCGCGGTGGCGGGGGTGGAGGCACATATTCCTCCTCCTCTTCCTCCTCAGGTTCGGGCTCTGGCGGTGCCGGTGGGGGTGGCGGTGGCACATATTCTTCCTCGTCGTCGTCCATATCGACGAGTTCCAGGTCAGGCAATTCGTCCTCGACCTCATCCTCAAGCTCTAAGGGCTCTTCCTCAACCTCATCTTCCAGTTCCATAGGTTCTGGTTCAGGTTCGGGCTCCGGCTCTGGCTCGGGTTCCGGCTCGGGTTCCGGCTCCGGCTCAGGCGTGGGTTCAGGTTCGGGCTCCGGCTGTGGTTCCGGTGCGGGTTTTTCCTTCTTTGGGGGCTCATCCTCACCATCCTCGGAAATAATCTTCCGAATGGATGCCAGAATCTCTTCCATCGAAGGTTCTTGGTTATCGCTCATCGTTCCGTCACCATATCCACATGTCCTACCCTAACCCTCATTCGGGGCAGCATAGGCTGATTCCCGCCGCGTCACCTTAAAATACAAAGACGCGATTTATCACAGACTGCCTGAGTCTTGACAGATTCCGCAAGTCTTCAATGGCATAGGGAAAACGCAACCAGACGAATACGTCTTATGGTTCCACCTGCATGGCTTCGGCATCGCTGGGAATGCGTTCCACGTCTTCACCGACACCCCAGAACACATCCTTCACGTCATTATAGTGACGGCTGGGGTCATACAGGGGAACATCCAGGCCAAGATCCTGGGCTGTCAAAGCACCGATCGCGGCAACCAATTCAAAACGCGCGACGGTTTCATCCCGCTGTGCCCGTTCCAGACTGACCTTTGCATCCAGTACTTCCTGTTCCGCATCCAGAACATCCAACAAAGTGCGTTGCCCGACCAGTTCTTCCTGCTGCACACCATCCAGGGCAATTTCAGCCGCGCGTACTTCTTCGCGAATTGCAACAATCGTAGAGACGACAGACTGATAGGTTTCCCAGGCACTGATCGCTTGTTCCGACACGTCGCGGCGGGCTTCTTCAATCTGCATGAGGGTCTGCCCTGCCGTCATCTTGGACTGACGCACCTGGCTGGTCGCGAAACCCTGCTGATAAATTGGTACCGTCAAGCGGGCCGTCAATTGCGCCGTTGTCGCGCGTGACCCGTCAGACGCCTTGTCCCAATCCTTGCCGGCCGCACCAATAATATCAACGGACGGCAACAGGTCGGCATATTCCTGATCGATGCTGTGCAAGGCCGCGCGTCGATTGTACAACGCCGTCAATACGGCCGGATTGTTTGACACTGCCATTTCCTTGGCGGCATCACGGCCTTCGGGCAGATCCGGCATCAGCTCTGGGCGAAACAGATTTGTCGGGGCAATGCCAATAATTTCTTCAAAAATGGACCGGCTGACTTCCAGATCGCCCCGGGCGGCGGACAGATCGGACCGGGACCGCGCCAGACGCGATTCCGCCTGCGCTGAATCCGTCAGCGTCGCAACACCGGCATCATATCGATCCTGTGTCGCTTCCAACTGTCGCTCCAGCCGCGCCACGTTCTGATTGTTCAACTCAACGACGGCCTCATCCCGCAGGACATTCATATAGGCGGTAACACCTTGCAACAGAACAGATTGTTCGACTGCAAAAAGATCCGCCCGCTGGGCCAGCACATCTGCTTTAGCGCCTTCAACCGCAGCCTTGGTCCCGCCGCCATTATAGACATTCTGGGTGACCTGCAATTCAATGCCGGACGTAAAACGTGACGAATCCGATGACGTTACGCGCGACGTGCTTTTGGTCCGCAGCGCATTGATATCCCCAATCAATTCCACTGTGGGCCGCCATCCAGCCTTTGCCTGTGGGACCGTTTCATCCGTCGCCCGCAATTGCGCGCGCCGCGCCTGAAGTGTGGGGTTCGAGCGGTAGGCCTCTTCCAGAGCATCTTCCAACGATTGCGCCGTTGCGATCTGTGAACCCGCCATAGTTCCAAGTGTGAGGACCGACGCGGCAACAGCAGACATCAAAACACGCTTCAGGGAAATCATTGTCATGCCCAGGGGCCTCTCTAAATCACTCATTGACTGGGGATTCTATCCGTTGGCTTTATTTAGGGTCACTTCAAGAAAAAACACCCTATAAAATCAGGAAAAAACACCACCACCCAAAAGTCCTACCGGAGTCGTTCAAAAAACAAAAGCGGGAGTTCGCGCAAATCCCGGTAAAGGCTTAATTGTCGCATCAAACAGCACCCGTGTGGAGGTCATGCCATTCTTTTTGCCAAACAAGGTTGCCCGCCCGATGTCACCCGGCGCACCGACAACCGCCATCAAACGCCCGCCTTCGCTCAACTGATCCAGCAAAGCCTGGGGCGCATATTCAATCATGCCCGTCATCAGAATGATGTCATAGGGGCCTTCCTTGGGATAACCATCCGCCAAAGAGGCCTCAACAGCGACGACATTATCCAAGGCCAGATCCGTCAGCGCGCCGCCCATTTCTTCGACCAGATCAGGATCATTTTCCACGGCAAAAACCGACCGAGCCAGCGCCCCATACAAGGCAGATGAATAGCCCATACCCGCACCGATCACCATGACATTATCCGTATCCTGCGGATAGGATTCCTGAATAAGGCGCGCCAGAGGCATGGGGGGCATCAGCCAGCGATTCTTGGCGACTTCGATGCTTTCATCAAAATAGGCAAGGTGGCGTTTGGCGTTGGGAACAAAGCGTTCCCGTGGGATTCGATGCAGCGCCTGTAAAAGTTTGGTCCCGGTTACCTTGTTGGTACGCAATTGGGACTCAACCATATTCCGGCGCGCGAGGGCGAAATCCATAGCAATTCCCCGATCCTGATGGTGCTGATGGGTTAGGCGTTCCTTATAAAAGCCAAACGCATTATTGGCAACGGCCCCAGGGGCATGAAAATGGAAGATGTGACCACTTTGCTCACCGCCGATATTGACCGGCTATCCCGGTAGGGTTATAGACCCGCTCAGATGTTGCATGGTGATGCTGTGCAGGATCGGTGAGGCGCGGTGGTAGAGTGGTGATACACCGGATTGCAAATCCGTTTACAGCGGTTCGATTCCGCTCCGCGCCTCCAAATTCTCCAACAAAATAATCCAAGTAAATCAGCCCCCTTGCCTTGACAGGGTCGACCTGTGCGTATCACGGTACCCACCACACAGTCAGTTGGGGGCCCAGGTATATGCAAAATTCAGATATTGTTGTGGACCATTTCGGGCGTGCGACATTGTCCGGCCCCTATCCGGAAGCCCTGAACGAGATTCTGTCACCCGCCATGGCAAAGGCGGCATATGCTGAGATTTCATCCTGGCCCGCCTATCAGCCAACCCCACTGCGCAATCTGGACGCATTGGCGAAGTCTCTGTCTGTTGGTGCGGTGTATTACAAGGACGAAAGCACCCGGCTGGGCTTGGGCAGCTTTAAGGCATTGGGCGGAGCCTATGCCGTTCTGCGGTTGGCTGCGACACAGATTGAGGCGAAAACCGGGAAAAAGGCCCCCCTTTCTGACATTCGCGCCGGACAACACAGCACCGCCCTATCAGAATTGACGGTTGTCACCGCGACGGATGGCAATCACGGACGCTCCGTCGCATGGGGTGCCCAAATGGCCGGATGCGCCTGTCGTATCTATATCCATGCGGGTGTCAGCGAGGGACGAAAACAGGCGATGGAAGCCTTTGGCGCAACCGTTATCCGTATTTCGGGCGATTATGATGACTCGTTGAAAGTGTGCGCCGATGAAGCGAAAACCAATCATTGGTTCATCGTGTCTGACACATCCTATCCTGGCTATATGAATTTACCGCGCCACGTCATGGCGGGCTACAGCGTTATGGCAACTGAAATCCTTCAGCAATTGGAGGGGAAACGCCCAAGTCATGTCTTTCTGCAAGCTGGCGTTGGTGGCCTGGCCGCAGCAATCTGCGCCCGTTTCTGGCACAGCATGGGGAACGACAAGCCCCGGGTCATTATCGTAGAGCCGACCCGCGCCGCCTGTGTCCTGGAAAGTGCGCGACAGGACAAACCCATGACCGTTGAGATCACGGAAGAAACGATCATGGCCGGTTTGTCTTGCGGCGAGGTTTCGCTGTTGGCCTGGGATATCCTGTCCCAAGGGGCCAGTGATTTTATCACCATCGGCGAAGACGGCATTGGCCCGGCCATGCGCCTGCTGGCATCGGGCACGGCGGGTGGGGGCGAAATCATTGCTGGCGAATCGGCGGTCCCCGGCCTGCTGGGCGCAATCGGCATGGCCAGCAGAAAAGATCTGCGCGACCGACTGGATTTAGGGCCAGACAGCACTGTCCTGGTATTTGGGTGTGAAGGTGCAACGGACCCTGCGATCTATAAGGCCATTATTGATGCGCCTTCTGACAGGGATGATGCCTTGATGGAGCCCTGGCATGGCTGAGGTGCCAGCGCGCGGTTTCCCGGCCCAGGAATTTGAACAGCGCACCAGACGCGCACAGGATCGAATGGCCGATGCTGGCATTGACGCATTGCTGCTGACGACAGAAGTTGAACTGCGCTATTTCAGTGGCTATCTGACGCAATTCTGGCAGAGCCCCACCCGCCCCTGGTTCCTGGTCGTTCCCGCCAGCGGGAAACCCATCGCGGTGATCCCGACCATCGGAGCGGCCTGTATGGGGCGCACCTGGATTGAAGACATCCGCACCTGGTCGTCCCCACAGCCCCATGATGAAGGCATCAGCCTGCTGGTGGAAACATTGCAAGAGGTCCTGGGCACAGGCGGCGTTCTGGGAATTTCCGAAGGGCCAGAGACCCATCTGCGCATGCCGGTATCAGACTATCGCCGCATGATGACCCTGTTGCCCGGCATCGCCACACGCGATTGCAGCCCGATTCTGCGCGACCTACGCATGGTGAAATCGGATGCTGAGATTGCCAAGATCGCCCATATCTGTGGTCTGGTGTCGGATGTGTTTGACGACCTGCCCAATTTTATCCATGCGGGGATGAGTGAGATTGAGGTTTTCCGCACCTTCAAAATCAAATGCCTGGAACAGGGTGTGGATGACGTATCCTATCTGGTTGGCGGTGCCGGCCAGGGTGGCTATGGCGACATCATCTCCCCACCGCGGGAACGGCGCATCACACAGGGCGATGTCCTGATCCTGGATACCGGATGCCTGTTTGACGGCTATTTCTGTGACTTTGACCGGAATTATGCCTTTGGTCATGCCAATGATCAGGCAAAGCGGGCCTATGAAACCGTTTATGCCGCAACAGAAGCCGGTTTTGCCGCAGCAAAGGTCGGGGCAACCTGTGCCGATTTGTTTCACGCCATGCAGGATGTGATGACAAAGGCCGGGGCCCTGGGCAATGATGTGGGACGCCTGGGCCATGGATTGGGCATGCAACTGACCGAATGGCCGTCAAACACGCCCCAGGATCAGACGGTGCTGAAACCCAATATGGTGATGACATTGGAACCCGGCATGACCTTTGCGCCGGGTCTGGTGATGGTGCATGAGGAAAACATCGTCATCCGCGAATCCGGTCCGGAATTCCTGACCCGCCGCGCCAGCCCGACACTGCCAATCCTGTAGCCGTCCTCGGCCCCCTTACAGTCCCCAGCCGCTATCCAGCAAGACGATCATCGTCCCCGCCAATAACAGGGTCGATGAAACAACAAAGGGCAGGTTCCAGCGCCACGCCGTGACCCAGGCGCTTTGCCCCGTCACCCGCGCCATATACAGATTGGTCGCAGAGAATGGGGAAACATTCGTGCCCTGCCCCCACATCACCATTAGGGACAGCGCCAGCAAGGCGGGCGGAACACCAATCACTGTCGGCGTCAGGATTGTTGTTACCAGCACCACCGTGACCACCGGATGCAGGCCAACCGCGCTGGCAACCGCATACCCCACCATAATCGCCAACAGGATGATTTCAGACGGAATGGCCCAATCGGCCATGACAGACCCGGCGGATCCATCGGGTATCAAGGCCGCCACGCCAACACCCAACAGATTGGCCCCGGTAAACAGGATGGTTTCCCCGCGCAAGCCGGGCAATCCCCGAAACACATGCCGGGCCGTCCCCAACAGGCCAGACCCGCTGCCGCTGCGCCCGATAAAGAAGGCCCAGATCATGGCATAAAGCGGCGCGGTGACCGCCAATGCGATGGGAATGGACCATCCCAATCCTTCAACCATACCAATGATGCAGCCAAACAGCGTGATCAAAATCATTGCCAGTTTGATCCAGACCAAGCCAGTCATTGGATGGTCGGGTGAGTCCAGGGCGATGGGGGTCGGGATCACGTGCGGCTGTTTCCGGCGGGAAAACAGCCGATCCACGATCCAGCTCCAGACCAGCATTGCCATGGCGATAACAAAGCCAGTGGGGCCCACATCCAGCCAGTTCACCCCAGGAACAGAAGCAATGATAACCGCCGTTCCGACATAGAGCGGTGACCAGCATGTGCCTGCGGAAAACCCCTGAATCATCGCCCGGCTCAGTCGCTTTTGCAGGCGCGCCACGGCCCCTTTGGCAACCATTGGCGTCAACAGGGACAACCCCGCCAGATTAAATGCAACCCCCAGAAAATGGGCGACCGTCATCACCCAGGCAAACCGTTTGCCCGGTCCCTGGCGCATCACCATTTCGCGCACGGCCAACAAGGACGGACTTTGGGAAGACGGTTCCTGCAGCCATGCGACGGAGGCAAAAAGCAGCAGGAAAGGCAAAGCCCGAACAATGCCTGTATACAGCGTGCCAAATATATCATCGGTAAAGGCGGCGGTGATCACTCCGCCCAGGATCAGGACGATCCCCACGCTTTTTTGTATCAGGGGGATGCGCGTAAATTCCAGAACCAGCAATAACAACACAGAAACAACAGCCGTGTCCCGGAACCAGCCAATTTCTGTCAGTTCCCCCAGCACCGTAAAAACGGCAATACCCAAGAATAAAAAGGTCGATACACGGTCTCGCATCATGCGTTAAAATTGCTGACTTTACCGCAATGCGAAAGCCTAGAATGCGCCTTGCTTTAGAATGTGTGGAAAAGGTCTATTCTTCTTTTGGCACCGCATGAACAAGGGGGGGCAAGTCGTCTGTGATCGCCTCGGACAAGGCCAGCATAAGCTGCAAGCGGGGGCTTGTGCGCCGAAACACCAATCGAACCCGGCGCGACGCCCCTTCCCCGCGCGGTGATTTTGTAAAGGGACGCGCGATCACACCGGTTTCCGCAAGACGTCCCCCCTGAGTGGCCAGGGCCGGGATCAGGGTGACCCCTGCCCCCGCCGCAACAAGATTCAGGATCGTTTCCATGCTTGTGGCGCGCGTATCGGCCTGTGCCGCATTCTGCGACACGGCATGCCTGCACACACTCAGCGCCTGATCGCGAAAACAATGCCCCTCGCTCAACAACAGCAATTCCTGCGGGTCGATATCCATCGCGACCAGGTGGGATTTTTGCGCCAGGCGATGCCCCTTTGGGAAAGCCGCCCAGAATGGTTCATCATACAGGGGAATTTCTTCAAGCGTGGAATGCATAGGATCGGTCGCCAGAATGGCCGCATCCAACGCGCCGGACCTCAGCATATCCTCCAGGGGGTCTGTCATATCCTCCACAAAGGACAGGTGCAGGGCCGGAAATTTGCGACCCGTCATCGCCAACAGGCTGGGGATGATCATCGGGGCAATGGTGGGAATGATCCCCAGTTTGATCTTGCCAGCCAGGGGGTCACTATGCGCCATGGCAGCCCTGCGTATATCTGCAGCCCCTTCCTGAACGCGATGTGCGATCAACAGGATTTCCTGACCAACCGCCGTCAGTCGCACAGATTTGTTGCTGCGCTCAAACAATGTGACGCCCAGCTCATCCTCCAGTTTTTTGATCTGGGCGGATAATGTTGGTTGGCTGACATGGCAGCGCTCGGCTGCCCTGCCAAAATGGCTGGTTTCAGCAACGGCGCAAAAATAACTCAGATCCCGCAGATTCATCGAATGCCTTTTGATAGCTATTATCTATTGATATCATCAAAACAATCAATTTAACAGATGGTTTAATTTCCCGTATCATCCCCATATTGGATAGAGACATAGGCTATCCCAAACCAATAAGAAGGAGAATGCGACCATGACGAACAAGGCGAGCCAAGGGCAATGCCCGGTCATGACAACGACTGCGGGCAATCCGATCGCAGACAACCAGAACAGTCAGACAGCAGGGCCGCGCGGCCCGGTGCTGATGCAGGACTATCAGTTGATTGAAAAGCTGGCGCATCAGAACCGCGAGCGAATTCCAGAGCGGACTGTCCACGCCAAGGGCTGGGGTGCGCATGGAACCTTCACCGTGACCCATGACATCACGCGCTATACCCGCGCAAAGCTGTTTTCTGAGATCGGAAAGCAAACCGATATTATCTCGCGCTTCTCAACTGTTGCTGGGGAAGCGGGTGCCGCCGATGCGGAACGCGATGTGCGCGGCTTTTCGCTGAAATTCTACACGGAAGAAGGCAACTGGGACATGGTCGGTAATAACACGCCGGTCTTCTTCATCCGTGACCCTTACAAATTCCCCGATTTCATCCATACGCAAAAGCGCCACCCCAAAACCAATCTGCGCTCTGCCACGGCGATGTGGGATTATTGGTCACAAAGCCCGGAAGCATTGCACCAGGTCACCATCCTGATGTCGGATCGGGGCATTCCAAAAGCGCCGATGTTCATGAATGGTTATGGCAGTCACACCTATTCCATGATCAATGCTCAGGGGGAACGGTTCTGGGTGAAGTTCCACTTCAAGACCCAGCAGGGCCATAAGCATTTCACCGATGCGGAATCCACTGCTGAAATCGGTCGCAGCCGGGAGACCTATCAGGAGGCCCTGTATGGGACGATTGAAAAAGGCGAATTCCCTCAGTGGAAACTGTATATTCAGGTGATGCCGGAACTGGATGCGGAAAAGACACCGTTCAATCCGTTCGACCTGACCAAAGTCTGGCCGCATGGTGACTTCCCCTTGATCGAAGTCGGCGTTCTGGAATTGAACCGCAATCCTGAGAATTACTTCCAGGAGATTGAAAACGCGGCCTATTCCCCGTCCAACATCGTCCCAGGAATCGGTTTTTCTCCTGATAAGGTTCTACAGGCGCGGATTTTCTCTTATGCCGATGCACACCGCTATCGCCTGGGGACGCATTATGAATCGCTGCCGGTGAACCGCCCGAAATGTCCGGTTCATACCTATCACAAGGATGGCACGATGAATTTCAATCCGCCCTCCCCCAATCCGGATGCCTATTACGAGCCCAACAGCTTCAACGGTCCGAAACAGGATGAAGGGTACAGCGAACCACCGCTGAAAATATCTGGCGATGCGGATCGATATAATCACCGCGAAGGCAATGACGACTACAGCCAGGTTCGTGCCCTGTATAACCTGTTTGATGCCGGTCAGAAGGACCGCCTGTATCAAGCAATGGGGGGATCCATGGCAGGCGTGCCAGAAGCCATCGTGCAAAGGGCCCTGGGGCATCTGGCAAAGATTGATCCCAGCTATGCCGAAGGTGTCGGCAAGGTTGCCGGTGTCGCAGTCCCCCGCATGGCCGCAGAATAAGCCATAGCAAAGCACAAAAAACGCAAGGGCCGCTTCAGAAGAAGCGGCCCTTTTTATTGGCTCCCGAGGTTCGATTCGAACGAACGACCGATCGGTTAACAGCCGATTGCTCTACCACTGAGCTACTCGGGATCAGCGATGCCGGTTGATAAAACCGCGCATCATATAAGTCAATTTCTTTTCACCATTTTTTTCAATCAGAGTGCATTCTTCTGACCTTGGTGCCGCCGAATGGCGGAATTGCCTTACAGTTGATCCAGTTGCGCCTCGATATCAGAGACCAATTGAGACAGTTCGTTGATTTTCATCCGCACGGATTGCAGTTGCGCCCGCGCCGCTGCGGCCGGATTTGAAGAATCGTCCGGGGCGAATTCCGCACTGCCATCCAACAGCCAATGGGCGCTGACACCCAAAACACCCGCTAATGTGATAATACGGTTGGACCGGGGGTCCCGTTCTTCGGATTCCCATCCGGTGATGGTTTCAACTGTGACCCCCATGCGGTGGGCCAAATCCTCCTGGGACCAGCCCAGGGAATTCCGTGCGTCCGTAATACGCCGGCCTATTCCCAGATCAGTATCATTTCCGACAGGAACAGAGTCATACGCGTTCATTATACCCTCTCAATCTTCGTTAATTTTCTTCTTGGGGCGCGAATAGTCAGCGCCACGACCCTATGTCCGGATCATACGACAGGGACCCTATGGGTACATTTTCCCTTGAGCTTTGGAACAAGCCCAGATCGCATTGATGTCAGACGGTGAGTTAAGTCTGTGTTGCCCCAAAGCAACAGATCGCCCCTGACCATACCGGGCACAGACTGATCCGTCCAGTGCAGGGCGACAGAAATGAATAATTTCGCAGAACTGTAAGAAAAATCAGCTCATGACCTCGAACGCGGCCTGGGAATCGGTGCGCAGCATGTTGACAATGCCTTCCCGATCATTGCTGGGCGATACGACATCCCCCAGACTTTCACAGGTATATCCCAAACGCACGACATCGCGGATGTAAATCACATCTGTCCGCTGGTTTCCTTCCTGTTCGACCCGGTTCATAAAGCGACGGACATATAAATCCGTCGAAACAGGGCGGCCAAGGTCGTGCAAGCTGTCTATATAGACCTGAACTTCCGGTGGGATATCACCCTTGGTCGTGTCCAGGCAGAATACCTGGGCATTATAGCTGCTGCGGGACAGTTTTACCAAAGTGCCCGAGGAATCTTCAAAACTGTCATCGCGCGTCAAAAGATGAATAGCCAGGAACTGTTCCGGCATTTCCGCAGAGCGTTCTTCATACCACCAGATCGGCCCGGTAAACATGCCCGGCGCATCGATATAGGCGTCGCCATCCTCAGCCTGGGTAAATTCGTATGAAATGTTAATCCGTTCCGCCTCGGGCAGAACAGTCCCCAACTCGTTTTGCAATTCGAACGTATTGCCTGCGATTTTTGGATAATACCGGGACTCTTTGGGATTAACCTTGCACCCCGCCAACCCCAGCGCGCCGACCAGGATCGTCGCGAAAGTAATCGCCTTACTGAATTTCACCATATCATGCCCTCGTGCCCAGACGCATCCCATCAAAACCGCTATCTATGTCTTATTACCCGTATTCGCGCCCAACATCTAGTGTTTCTATCGAAATCACTGTCAGATCACTGCAGCCAGACAGGAAGCAAGAGGCGGTCTATGTATTGACGGTCATGGGCTGCTAAAAATGGGATGTAAAATCCGATCCCCAGGCTTTATGCCCAATCGCGATACTGTGCCGCCCGGCAACTCCAAAACGCCCCGCACAAAGCCTTTTGCAGATATCGGTTCCAGGGAATGCGGTCTGGCGCGTTCTTTCAAGTTCTTCACAATGCCTGTTCGGTCAATAAACAACATGTCCAGGGGGATCAGCGTATTCTTCATCCACATACTGGCCTGGATATCGCGCTTATAATCAAACAGCATCCCGTGATCTGGGGCCAGACTGTCGCGAAACATCAGGCCCCTGGCCCGTTGATAATCATCCGAAGCCACTTCGACCGTGAATTCATGTTCCGCCCCGTCTGATGTGACAATCGTCAGGGAACTGACCGGAAACGTGACATCCTGCGCCAGCGCAACAGCCGGTGCTGCCCCTAACAGGCCAAGGCTTAACGCCGCGTATAAAAAGAGTCTGCGATACATAATATACCTCAAATACTGCTAAATGGGTTGCCGTGAAAGGGTCTAGATCAAGGGCGTGTCAGGCTGTCGCATTCAGAACCACTCGAACCGTCTCCCGGATGCTATCACGAATGGGTCCTGTATTTGGCGGGTCATTCAAACGATCAAACCATCTGGCCGGGGGTGATTTGGCCAGGCTGTGTCGCCAATGCACCCCCTTCAGGACATCCTGCGCAGCCTGGGGAATCCCTGTTCCCGTCGCATCCCGTCCATCGATTGCTGCCCAGATCAGGGTCCAGGCCCGCGCAACGGCATAGGGATTATACCCACCGCCGCCCAGCACGATGTGCCGTGGGGCCAGTCGCATCAAGGCGGAAACCGCGACCGGATAGACAGTATTGGATAATGACAGTTTGGACATGGGATCATCCGCCAGCCCATCAACGCCACATTGAATGACAATCGCCGCGGGCTCAATATTCTGGACAATCGGCAGGATGGCTGTTTCCAGAATGTAATAGAATTCGTCATCCTGAAAGCCGGGTTCTACTGGAAAATTGATCACCGTAGGCCCAAAATCGTGATGCAGCCTGCCAGTGCGCGGCCACCGCCCCGCCTCATGGATCGATAGGGTGGTGACCCTTGGATCCTCCTGGAAGGCAAGTTCGACCCCATCGCCATGATGCGCATCCAGATCGACATAAACCACAGGCGCAATACCCGCATCTAACAAGGTCAGAATGCCCAGAACCGGATCGTTCAAGAAGCAAAAGCCGCTGGCGCGATCCCGTCGCCCATGATGCGTGCCGCCTGCCGGGCTGTGGACCGTCCCCCCGTCACGCACCATCTGTGCCGCCAGAATGGAGGATCCAGCAGCGGTTGCGGGCCTGCGAAAGACCTCTGGATAGATCGGATTGCCGTTGCGCCCGATATTCCAGCGATCCTTTTCCGCCTCCATCAGTGTGCCCTCTTCCGCACGCAGCAAGGCCGCAACATAGTCCGGGTCATGGAATCGATGTAATTGGTCCGGGGTCGCAATGGGACCTTCGACAAAGCGCCCTTCTGGAAACCACCCCATTGCGGTTATCAGGTCAACCGCAAGCGAAACCCGTGGGATCGATAAAGGATGCTTCGCCCCATAGCGCGACGCGCGATAAATTTCAGAAGAAATAAGATGCGGATGGTGCAGCATAAATCATCAAGCTAGTCACCAGACAGGCGGCGTCAATCATTCTGAACAGAGGGGACAGAAAACGCCATTCCCGCAAAGACGGTTTTCCCAGGCGTAATTTTCTGACATTACAGGGGCGATCAGGCTGGTTGAGCCTATAAGACTGTAAACTCTGATATTTGGATTACCGCTATGACGTCAACACTTCGCCCGGTTCTTGTGATTGGTGGTGGCCTTGCGGGCAGCGAGGCTGCCTGGCAACTGGCCCAGCGCGGGGTCCCTGTCATATTGCAGGAAATGCGCCCGACCGCCAAAACAGCCGCGCATCAGACCGATGGCCTGGCGGAACTGGTCTGTTCAAACTCCTTCCGCTCTGATGATCCAGAGGGCAATGCGGTTGGCCTGCTGCATGAAGAAATGCGCCGTGCCGGATCCCTGATCCTGCAAATGGGCGATCTGGCAAAGGTTCCTGCCGGGGGCGCGCTGGCCGTAGACCGCGATGATTTTTCCAGGCGCGTCACCCAGGCCCTGGAAGACCATCCGCTGGTTACCATCGCGCGGGGGGAGATAAACGCCCTGCCCGATCCAGGTGACTATGACAGCGTCATTGCCGCCACGGGTCCGCTGACCTCTTCTGCCCTGACGCAATCCATCCTGTCGGTAACGGGAGAGGCGCAATTGGCATTCTTTGATGCCATCGCGCCCATTATTCATCGCGACAGCATCGATTTTGACAAGGCCTGGTTCCAGTCCCGCTATGACAAAGGCGATGGCCAGGATTACATCAACTGTCCGATGACAGAAGATCAATACAATGACTTTATCGACAGGCTGTTGGCGGGCGACAAGACCGAGTTCAAGGAATGGGAAAAGGATACGCCCTATTTCGAAGCCTGCCTGCCTATCGAAGTGATGGCGGAACGCGGTCGCGAGACGCTGAGATTTGGCCCGATGAAACCCGTTGGGCTGACCAATCCAAAGACCGGAACCCGCGCCCATGCCGTGGTCCAACTGCGCCAGGACAACAAGCTGGGCACGCTGTACAACATGGTCGGGTTCCAGACGAAGCTGAAATATGGCGCACAAGCAGATATCTTCCGGGCCATTCCGGGGCTGGAAAACGCCGAATTTGCCAGACTGGGCGGCATTCATCGCAATACCTTCTTAAACAGCCCCAGATTGTTGGACCCGCTGTTGCGGCTAAAGGCGCGCCCGACGATCCGGTTTGCCGGCCAAATCACCGGGGTGGAAGGATATGTTGAATCCGCCAGTATCGGCCTTCTGGCCGGTCGGTTCGCCGCAGAGGAACGATTGGGCCAAACCGTGACCCCACCCCCCGTCACAACGGCTTTGGGGGCCTTGCTGTCGCATATTACAGGCGGCGCGCAGGCAGATACGTTTCAGCCGATGAATGTCAATTTCGGACTGTTCCCAGGACTGGATGGGGACGATCACCGCAAAACCCGCAAACGCGGGCGGGACCGCAAGGCCGCTATTTCTGCCCGTGCCTTGCAAGATCTGGCGGGTTGGCTATAGCCGGTCCCGAGCAAACGGAACCCTTTACGACGATCTATGTACTGAAATTAAGAATGGTTTAGAGCATCCCGTGCGGGCGTATGATGCCCTAAACCACCCGGCCGAACAGGCTGGTGCCTAGCAGTGACCATGCGCGCCGCGCCGCGCCAAGCGTGTTGATTTCCAGCTGATACGGGTCATAGCCACCTTTCTGCAGCCGTTTGGCATATACATCGGCCAGTCGCGCTGGGGCCAGAGCGGCCTGGCCTGATTTATCAGTTTTGGCCGCCCCCTTACGGACAGTTGGGAATTCTGCGCGGGCCTGATTGACCAGCCATTCCGTCCAGGCCTTGGACGCCGCCCCGACTTTTGCCAATGCCACTTCTTTCGACAGGTCTGGATGGCGCGCCAGCCATGTTGCGGGAACGGTATGGCGACCCATCACGGCATGAACATGCAGCCCCCGCGCCAGCCCGATCCAGGCCCAGGCCCGACCAGCCGCCCGCCCCGCTTGAAGACCAACAGGCGTCAGGTCGGCTTCGGGCACGGCACAGCGATAGGCCAATTCCCCAAGCGCGCCACCCGATCCCTCGATATACGCCCTCAATTTATCCTCATCTACCGGGGGGAAGTCGTCCAAATCCTGAGACCGCGCATCGATCACTTCCAGGAAACAGGCTTCGGGCAGGTTACTGTCCAGAATTGCTGTGGCCAGCGGATGGACGACCTGATGCCGCCTTGGATTGCCTGCACGGCATTCCGCGATGGCGTCGCGCCACCATTGCAGGCGGATTTCACCAATCATGGATTCCCGCACGGCCTCCCGCGTTTTGGCAACTTCGATATTAAAAGCATAGAGGGCGAGCAACCGCCACCGCCCCGGTGTTGGACACAGCATCGCCGTGGCAAACCGATCAGCATCCGCATCGCGCACCAGATCAGCACAATAGGTTAAATCGGACAGGCTGTCTGGTGGACCATCCTGCATCAGCCAACAATCCCCAACTTCTGTAACAATTTATCCCTGAGGCGTGCAGTCAGATCCGATCTGTCGATCAGGGGCGACGGGTCTTTCATCAGGCTGTCATGCAGATGTTCATAAATGGATAACAGCGATTCCAGAATTCGGGCCTCAACACCCCCCAATTTGGTCTTCAAGCTGTCCGCCATCCTGCGCGCGGCAACCCGATGTTCCTGAGCCCGCGCGGTCAAATCCTGCAACAGCGGTAGGGCTGCCATCGGGTCCGCAAATACCTGCTGGCGTGTCAGATTATGGGCGACAAAGCATTCATGGGGTATCGTGACCAATTGCCCGCCCCTGGCAAAATCCTTCGCAAAGTCCCTTAGGATATGAACCAGATAACAAAAGATCGCCATGTCGCGCGCTTGCGCGGCCAGCACATCGGCCGGGATGCCCGCCTGAATGGTGCCGTCAGCCCCTATCCGCGCTTGCAGGACATACAGAAAAACAGCGGCAGGCGCGACGGTCGCCCCTTCGCAATAGGCTTTAAAATCCTGCCAGGAGTCCAAGGCCCTTTCGTCCACATCAAACTGCATCGCTGCGGCCAGATTCTGCCAGGGATCGGCAGGCAAGTCACCGCCTTGTGCGGCCTGTCGCAGGGCCAGACATAACTGTGCCTCAATCGCGGAAATGCCCGCCGTTTCCGGGCCGCCGGAAATGGCTGCTTTGGATGCCGTCAGCCAAGCTGAAATCCGGTCCCTGGCGGCGGGACGTGTCCTGATTCTCTCTGTTTCAGGCCGCGCCAGAAAATCATCATCGACAAAGTCATCGATCACCCGCATGGTCGCATATGCAGCCTCAAACAATTTTCGCTTTTCAGAAACCAGGGCGCGCCCGACAAACCACAGATTTGACGCACTGTGGCGGGTCACGGACGCTGCCAATACATCCGGGGCTGGCAGGGCATGGCCGTTATTCATATTGGGGATATCTGTGCTCATAGCGGCACTGAACGCGATCAGTGCTGGCTTGGCAAGACTGCCGATTGCCGATCATCATTCAGTCCACTAGTTTAGTGCAAATCATTACTGGAACCACAGCAATATGACGGAGTCAGATAAAAGCAAACTCCAGCCGCAAGGCCGGGAGTCGGTTATATTTAAGACCCTCCGTCAGATGATTGATCTTGCGGGGGTTGGCCTGTTTGAAACCACCGTTGATGGGCACTATCGCTTTGTAAACCTGTCACTGGCGAAAATGCTGGGCTATGCGTCTGCTGTCCAGATGATGACGGGAAACCGGACGTCTGGCAGTTATTATGCAGACCCGAAAGATCGAGACCGCTTCAAGCGCCAGATTGAAAAGCACGGCGAAGTGCGGGGCTTTCTGAGTGCCGCCAAACGTGTTGATGGCTCCATTATCTGGATAACGGAAAATGCGACCGCATTGCAGGATGCCAAGGGTGACGTCACCGGTTATGTCGGGTCAATATCCGATGTCACCGAACTGGTGCAAACCCAGGCACGCCTGATTGAAACAGAGGCTGATTATCGCCGCATTTTTGAGCGCGTGTCAGAAGGTATTTATCGCTCTTCCCTTGATGGCAAACAATTGCGCGCCAATCCTGCGCTGCAACGCCTGAACGGGTATGACAGCGAAGAAGAAACATTGAAAATGGTGCATGACATCGCGTCGGAATGGTATGTCGACCCAAACCGTCGGGATGAATTCAAGCGGCTGCTGGACGAAAATGACAGTGTTGAGAATTTCGAATCAGAGATCTATCGACACAAAACTCGCGAGCGTATCTGGATTACAGAAAATGCCTATGTGGTGCGCGACGAGGCTGGAAACCCCCTGTTTTATGAGGGGACCGTTCAGGAAATAACCGCCCGCAAAGAGCATGAAAAACAACTGAAAGCCGCCAAGGAAGCCGCAGAAGACGCAAACCGCGCCAAATCCCGGTTCCTGGCGAATATGAGCCATGAGTTGCGCACGCCGCTGAACAGCATCATCGGCTTTAGCGAACTGATCCAGATGCAGCCACATGGTCCGATCGGGTCGCCAAAATATTCGGAATATCTGGGGGATGTTCGAAAAAGCGCCCTGATGCTGTTGCAACTGATCGATGACATTCTGGACATCGCCAAATTGGATGCAGGTAAGATGCAAATCCAACAGGAGGTGCTGAATGTCGACGACTTGATCCAGGATGCCGTCACCATTCTGGCCCCCAAGGCCCGAATTGGGGGCCTGAAACTGGTAAGAGACGTTCCTGATGATATACCAGAGCTTATGGGGGACAGTCGGCGCATCTGTCAGGTTCTGGTGAATCTGTTGTCCAATTCAGTGAAATACACAGATCCAGGGGGCACGGTCACCGTGACCGCAAGGCTGGAGAGGCCTTGGCTGGAACTGATTGTTGCTGATACGGGCGTCGGTATCCCAAAAGAAGATTTAGCCCGTGTCTTTATTCCCTTTGAACAATCCAGCTATGCCATCGGCAAGGCCAAAGACGGCACCGGACTGGGCCTGCCCCTGGCGCGGGAACTTGTCGAACAGCATGGTGGTCAAATCACGCTGGAAAGCACCGTCGATATTGGCACGACCGTGACGGTCCGCCTGCCCATGCTGCCCCCACCGGATGATCCTGCGCCACAGAAATAAGCGCCCTAATCCGATCCGCGTACCTCAATCGTCGCACCCGGCTTTGGTCGAAAGACCCGCTGAACAAAGACCACGGCAGCCGCGATGCCGATGCCGACCAAATCGGTATACAGCCCCCCTTCGATCATCGACAATGCGGCAATGACCAGCGCGATGCGCAGGAACCAGACGGCACGGCTGCCAAAGAACCAGCCCTGTACCCCTGCTGACAACAGATAGACCCCAACTATTGCAGTCACGGCTGCCCGCAGAATCTCCAATGTCTCGCCATCCATCAGAATGGCGGAATTATAGAAGAACATGAACGGCACGATGAAGGCGGATATCCCGATCTTGAAGGAAGCAACAGATGTTTCCATCGGATTGGCACCCGATATCCCCGCCGCCGCATAGGATGCCAGCGCAACCGGTGGCGTAATCGCAGAGACCACGGCGAAGTAGAATACAAAGAAATGCGCCGTCAGCATCGGGATACCCAATTTAACCAGCCCCGGTGCCACCACGGAGGCCGCCACAGCATAGGCTGCCGTTGTAGGCATGCCCATTCCGAGCAGGATGGCGATACACATGGCAAAGAACAGCGCCAGCAATTGCGATGTTTCCGCCAGACCCAGCAGAAGGTTTGAGAACCGCGCCCCAACGCCCGTCAGGGAAATTACGCCCACAATGATACCGGCACAGGCACAGACCGCAATGATCTGAATGGACATCAGCCCCGCCAGATTAAAGGCCTTTAGAATGGATTTTGGTCCCATCCTAAAGGGTGTTAGCCAGCTTACCACCGCTGCCGCCGCAATCGCCAAGGTTCCGGCGCGGATCACCGAATACCCCTGGAACAGAGCATAAATCAGAATGATGATCGGTATGAACAGGAAAATCTGCCGCATCATCTTGGCCACTTTTGGCAATTCTTCTGAGCGCATACCGCGCATGCCCAGTTTCGCGGCCTCGAAATCCACCATGAAATAGATGGATACGAAATACAGGATGGACGGAATAATCGCAGCAATCGCGATTTCGGTATACGGAATACCGGTGATTTCCGCCATGATGAAGGCCCCTGCCCCCATGATCGGTGGCATGATCTGACCACCTGTGGAGGCGGCGGCTTCAATCGCGCCAGCGGTTTTCTTGTGATACCCGACCTTCTTCATCAGCGGGATTGTCAAGGAACCCGTTGCGACAACATTCCCGGCCGAGGTGCCGTTGATCATACCCATCAGGCCGGAGGCAAAGATCGCAACCTTTGCCGGTCCACCACGCGCACGCCCAGCCAATGCAAAGGCGAAATTGACGAAATAATCCCCTACTTTAGAGGCCTGCAAAAACGCCGCAAAGATGATGAACAGGATGATATAGGTCGATGAAACCGCCGTCGTCGGGCCCAAGATACCCGCATCCGTATAGACCTGGCTGAAAAACCGCTCCCACGCGATGGGGGGAGAATTCAGGAACCCCGGCAAATACTGACCAACAAAGACATAAATCAGGAAAATGACCGAAATCACAACCAGGGCCAACCCGGCAACCCGGCGCGTCAATTCCATGATTAACAGCACACCGGCAACAGCCGAAATCGATATCCCGATTGGGGCAAATGGCGTTCCGGTCGAATTGCGCATCAGCGTGTCATAGATCGTTATCAGATAGACAGCGACGGCTATCCCGCACACCGTCAATACAATATCAGGAAGCGTATAACCGCTGCGCACACGGCGATGGAACCAGGAAACCACAATCGACCCGACTGTCGCGATGATCAGGGGCAGCCCGAACAACCATGTTTCATTGAACTTGATCGTTGCATCCATGCCATTCCACATGACGCCATTCGCGATCTGCAAGGCAAAATAGGCTGCCATGCCGGTCGCCATCAAGGAAAGCGCCAGCAACAGATAGGTTACATAGCCAAGCGCCTTTGTTTCCTCAGACGGATCTTCGGCAAATTTGGCCCCCGAGAATAACAGGAAGCCCAGAGCCAATGCACCGGCGACGTGAACAATGCGGAAATTCCAGGTTTCCATCGGGAATGTGGGCAAGAATGGCAGATTGATCAGACCTGATGTCATACCGGAAACGGAGAAACCATTCAGCGCCAGAATATGAAACAACGAATAGAGGATCGTCAGGCCGCTCATCACCAGCAAGCCACGGCCTTCGAACAGGCGGCGATTGCCCTCAACCGGTTCCTCATCAACGCCGTCGGCGTGAATTGGCATGATCTCATCGGTATCGTTGGATTTATCGTTGCTCATCCCCTGCCCCTTTGCTTCTTCTGGCGCGGTTCATGACACCACCGCTGCTATCATGATACTGCCATATTCTCAGAACAAATGCATAAAATGAAGGCCGCACCCGAAGAATCGGATGCGGCCAATCATCATTTCACGTCACAGGCGTCGTCTTACATGCTGCCGTGGATCATGTCTTTAGGAATGGACGCGCCATTCTCATTGAACCACTTTGCAGCACCTGGATGCCAGGGCAGGAACGTGTTCTTGTCCCAGTTTTCAACAACGGTTGACCGCGCTGCCTTGTGGATGTTGACCATGCGGGCATTGTCGGACATGACAACCTTGGTTGCCTCATACACAAAGGATTCCGGCAGGTCACAATTGGCAACGGAGAAGTTCCACATGGAAACCGAACGCGCCGACTGCTTCAGCGTGGTATAGGTATCAGCCTTGATTTCAAAGTTGGAAACCGGATAGGCCTCCATAATCTTGGCCTGCTCTTCTTCGGTGAATTCGATGATGTTCACTTCGGTCTGAACTTCCAACTGGCTGACCGCAGGAACCGGAACGCCAGCAGCGAACGCAATCACGTCCAACAGGCCGTCCTGAAGCTGACCCCCCAGATCGGACCAGCCCCCATTGCGGCGTTCAAAATTGACGCCCAGGGTTTCCAGCATCTTCGGGAAATAGGTGTCAGAGGTCGATCCAGCCGGACCAAACCCAATTTTCGCACCATCTGGAATATCAGCAACAGAAGCGATGCCGGATGATTTCAGGGTCGTGATCGAAAACGGTGTTTGATACATGGGGAACATTGCACAGGCATTGGTCATTTTCAGACCGGGTGCAATTGGATTCGTGCCATCCAGGGATTCCCGCGCCGGGCCCATCGTGGTCATGCCGAAAGCAGCATCGCCGGTATGGACCAGCGCCATGTTCTGCATCGGGCCGCCGGTAACTTCACCACCTCCGGAAATGCCAAGTTCATCGGCCACCAGATTTGCCCAGCCGGAGCCATAGGCAAAGTATGTGCCACCCTGAGAGGCCGTTCCAACCGTGAAGCTTTCAGGCCAGCCAGTGCGGTCCTGTGCA
The DNA here is from genome assembly GCA_002709955.1 of Rhodospirillaceae bacterium. GTDB lineage: Bacteria > Pseudomonadota > Alphaproteobacteria > UBA8366 > Aestuariispiraceae > Pacificispira. Next base: position 312,217 of record PAQY01000002.1, on the reverse strand, counting down.
AGCGCGCTGGTTGAAGAAAGCGCAACAATAGTCGCCGCGCCAAGAATCTTTGAGATTTTCATCAAATAGTCTCCCTGTTTGATTTACATGGGCCAAATTCAACCTTGGCCTCTTCGGTTACCCGACTTCGTACATAAATCAAAACAAGAGAGTTTCAAGCATTTCCGCGCATTGCAGATCAAATTACTCTTTTTTGTCCAAGCCTGATTTTTCGATCCAATCGGCATAACTGGGACGATCCAATTGAAAGCTGTCCTGCGTTCGCGTGTACCAGCCACTGCCATGCAGCCGCCCGATCATTCCCAAGGCAGGGGTGTCGATATACCCTTTATCAGCATCCAGAATATAGACATCATCGATGCGTATGCCCAGAACCCGCCCAATGGCAATGACCTGCCCCGGCCCTGTCACGACCGTTGTATGGGTTACGCATTCGAATGAAACCGGCGATTCAGCAATTTGGGGGGGCGTCACATGCAAGGATGGGCGTGCTGTCAGGCCAGCTGCAGAAAGCTCGCTAACGTCGCTTGGCGCATCCATTGAGGTAATGTTCATCTGCTGTGCCAGGGATTCCGGCACCAGATTGACCACAAATTCCCCCCTGTTCATGATATTCGCCGCCGTGTCCTTAAACCCTTTCTTCGGATCCCGCAGCAGACCGACAACAACCGTTGCCGGGTTGCTGCCCATGGCATTAAAGAAGCTGTAGGGGGCGGCGTTCACCACCCCCTGCTCCGACAAAGAAGTCACCCAGGCAATGGGCCTTGGCGTGATGGTCGATGTCATTAATTTGTACGCGATCTGCGGATCGATCTGTGCGACATCGAAATCCATGCTGATTTCTCCCCTTGCCTAAACCCTAGTCTTCCGCGCTGATCGCAACGACCGGATGGCGGATCTTGCCGATCCCTTCGACACAGGCGACAACGACATCGCCCGGCCACAGCCATTCCTGTGGCGTCCGCCCAGCCCCGACGCCTTCTGGCGTCCCCGTTGCGATGATATCGCCCGGCTCCAGCGTCATGCCCATGGAAATATCAGAAATCAGGGTCGGGATTTTAAACAGCATGTGGCGGGTGTTGGACCGTTGCTTTTCCACGCCATTGACGGTCAGCCAGAGATCCAGCCCTTGCGGATCGTCGATTTCATCTGCGGTGACAATGCAGGGCCCGAACGGCGCGAAAGTGTCTTGGCCCTTGGAATAGATCCACTGACCCGCGCGACGGTTATCCCGGGCGCTGATATCGATCATGACGCTGTACCCAAACACATGGGACATGGCGGTGTCTTCGCCGACCTTGCGGGCGGTGCGCCCGATGATGACGGCCAGTTCAACCTCCCAATCCAATTGCTGGGTTAGGGCCTTGTTGTGCTCAATGGCGGCACCGGGACCAATCACAGTCGTCGGCGGTTTGGAAAAGATCACTGGCTGGGTCGGCAGGTCCTTGGACGTATCCAGGGATTTACTGGATTCCGCGACATGTTCGACATAGTTCAGCCCAATGCCAAAAATATTCTTTCGCGGGCGGGGAATGGGGGCCAACAGGGTCACATTCTGTATCGGCAATGCGCTTCCAATCGGCCAGCGTCCATCAGCTTCCACCAGGGCATCTTCAACCGCTGCCAGACCAGCCGGACCCAAATCAATCAGGTCCAGCATGGATGTCGGAAATTCCTCCCCAAATGCTGCGCCCAGCAGGCCGACATCAATCACCTGATCGGATTGCACAACACCCAAGCGGGCCGATGCTTCAACCGAAGCACGGAAGGTAACAAGTTTCATAACACACCCTTTTCGTCAGATTATCTGGGGATCAGGCGCATAGCGGCTGGTTGCCGCCATTATCGCCAAACGCTTCTTCGCGATACAGGCCCAGGGCCTTCATCACGGGTAAATCGTTGAAACAGAACAGACAGGCATCGTCCCTGTCCGATGCATTGGCATGTTCATGCCAGGCCCAGGAGGGGACACAGAAGATGTCGCGCTCCTGCCAATCAAATCGCTGACCGTTTATGATCGAATGCCCGCTGCCCTTGGCCACTTGATACAAATAGCTGCCGGTATGGCGATGCGCCTTGGTCGCCTCACCAGGCCGCAGCATCTGCATACTGGCCCCAATGGTTTGCATGACCGGACCAGCCGTGACGGGATTGATATAATTCATCATCACCCCGTCAAAAGGGGACCCATCGGTCGTTACTGCATACTTGCTCAACGCCTCATAGGTCGGCTCCCATTCATATTTGAACATCGGGGAATAGGCCTTTTCCCATGCGCCGCCCACCGGGGTCAGACCAGGATTGCCCCAGGTCTTGGTCATATCATCAACGACATAGCCCACAGCCTGACCCAGATCCGGATGCACCTGATAGAAATTGGCTTCCATCGCGTTCACGAAAGGAATGTCCAATCCATCCTGCCAGATACAGGGGCTGCCCCCTTCATCCACACCATGTTCGTGCCAGGTGCCATTGGGGGTAAGGACGAAATCATTGCGCCCCAGGGTCATCTTGTGCCCGTCAACGATGGTATAGGCCCCACTGCCTTCCATAATGAATCGCAGGGCGGAGGCGGAATGGCGATGCGCCGACGCCCGCTCGCCCGGATGCATGACCTGCAGGCCGGAATACAGCCACCCCACCGCCGCAGCAACATCGGTGCGGCCCGGATTATTCAGATAGATCACGCGGCGTCCCGCCTTTTCCGGCGTTACCAGATCAACCGACCGCATCACATGGTCGCGCAGGTCATTATACCGCCATAGCATGGGAACAGAGGAGGATTGCGGCTCCCAAGGTTCAATCTTGTTGGCGACCGTCCACAGCGCCCCGGCATTCAGGTCGTCCAATTCATCGTAATAGGCCAATAGCTCCGGCGTATCATCGACATTGGCCCGTCCGGCCACATCTTCCTGATAGTTCTGACGGGTTGCTGGCATCACACACATCCTTCCTGCATAAGCGGGGTGGCACTCACTGGCCCTTAGTGTGGCCTGTCATATTTTCGATGTAAATAAAGATTTTCGAAAATATTGCCAGGATAATAAAATCAGGCTAGAAGAATTTGATGAGCAACAACTGTAATTGAAGTCATGACACTGGCGGAACAAGCCTATCAGCAGGTCCGATGGGATATCATCAGCGGTGCCTTGCCCCCCAATCAACCGCTGCGGCTTGAGCAGTTGAAACAGCGCTATGGCGTTGGATTCTCCCCGATCCGGGAGGCCTTGAACCGCCTGCAAAGCGACCGATTGGTGGTCAATGTCGCGCTGCGCGGCTTCACTGTTGCCCCGATATCCATTGCGGAAATGTGGGACGCCATCGAAACCCGCTGCCTGATTGAAGGCGACGCGCTGCGCCGGTCCATCGAAAAAGGCGACGATGCCTGGGAAGCACACGTTGTTGCCGCCTATCACGCCCTGATGCTGAAGGCGAAAAGCGTCTCAACCCTGCCCCGCCCGGTCAGCGAAGCGGATCTGCGCGCCTTGGAAGAGCGACACCACGCCTTTCATCGCGCCTTGATCGCGGGATGCCAGTCGCAATGGCTACTGGATTTTGCCGATAAGTTATATGTCGAGACTGAGCGATATCGATTCCCCAATCTGCGGGATTCCAGCCCACTGCCGGACCGGGATATCGGCAATGAACACCAGGTCCTGATGACCACGGTCCTGGCGCGGGATGCCGATACGGCAACACAGCTGTTACAGACACATTATCGCAACACCGGGCGTATTCTGGCGGACCTAATCGGCCCCCTCACCGCAGTGTGATTTGCCCCCCTTGGCAGACTGCCCAATATCTGACCCCAACAGCAATCTGGTCCAGGGTCGGAACTTCAATGGTGCAACGGTCACGCAGTACTCAGTCTGGCAAGAATGACGTAACGCGCCGCCTGTTCAACGGACTGGCGCTGGGCTGCGGTGTCACTTTCATGGCCGGATTTGGCGGCCTTGCCCGCGAATTGGCCCCCAGCGCCAAGCCTTGGGACCGATGGCAGGCCCATGACCCCGCATCGACACACGCACTTGATCACAGCGCGTGGAGCGACCTTCTGAACAGGTTTGTGGTCGTGCAAACCGGCGTGAACCTAGTGCGCTATGGTGATTTTGACCAGGCCGCCACGCAACAATTGGATGACTATCTGGCCCTGTTGCAGGCGGTGCCTGTCAGCCGCCTGAACCGGGACCAGCAATTCGCCTTCTGGGTCAATCTGTACAACGCCCAGACCGTGCGGACGGTGCTGGATCACATGCCGGTATCGTCCATTCAGGACATCAATATCTCGCCAGGCCTGTTCGCCACCGACCCCTGGGGGGCAGACCTGATGCGTGTTGAGGATCAACCTCTGTCCCTGAATGATATCGAACACCGCATCCTGCGCCCCCTGTGGCAGGATCCCCGCATTCATTATGCCGTCAATTGTGCCTCCATCGGCTGCCCGGATTTACAGCCACAGGCCTATATGGCCGATACCCTGGAACAGCAGCTGAATGGGGCCGCAGAAGCCTTCGTGAATTCTGAAAGAGCCATTCAGATCGACGGCGATCGCCTGATCGTGTCCAGCCTGTATGATTGGTTCTACGAAGATTTCGGCGGGACCGACGCATCCTTGCTGGCCCATCTGAAGCACTATGCCGCCCCCGCCCTGAAAGCCCGGCTGGACGGGTTCAGCGCCATCTCAGACGACCGGTATGACTGGTCCCTGAACGCCGCCTGAACCCTGTCCACAGGCACCTTTAGAGATCAGATGTGCAATGCGCGCATTTGGTTGCCTTGATTGGCACGCTGGACAAGCACAGCGGACAATCCTTGGTCGTCGGGTCTGCCGGTGGCGGTGCCTTTTTCAGCCGGTTCATCTGCTTGACCACAATGAAGATCGCGAAGGCGACGATGATGAAGTTCAAGACATTGTTCAGGAACAGCCCAATATTGATCGTGGCGGCCCCGGCTTCCTGGGCCAGCGCCAGGGTGGCATAGGTCTGGCCGGACAGATTGATAAAGATTTCGCTGAAATCCACGCCGCCCAACAGCATGCCCAGCGGCGGCATAACAATATCCTGCACCAGGGAGGCAACGATCTTGCCGAACGCCGCCCCCAGGATCACGCCAACAGCCAAGTCAATAACATTGCCCCGCATCGCAAATTCTTTGAATTCCTTCAGCATTGCTATTCGTCCCTTTCCAGCAACACGCTGCGCCCCAGAACTGCCCTGTGCGCCAAGTAGATAGGAAAAACCCTATAAAAAACTTTCCCCCAATTCGCACAACCGGGCAATTGTTTTGGTATCCAAAAAGCTGATATTTTCCTATTAACAATTAGTTACTTCAAACAATCATCAACAAAAATTTCGACATTTTGTTTTCTACTTCTCTGAAATAAGCAATTTAAAAAGCTATCTCGGGTCTGCGATTAACTCACTAGGGTATCCATGAATTAGTATAACTTTTGATTCTTTGCTAAAAATTGAATTTCCTTCATCTGTTTGTACTACGGTCAATAGCGCTCCATTTAAGGTTTGAATGAGATATTCGTGGGCCTTCCTGGTACCAGCACTGCGCTCCACTGTATCACCAACGATTGCACCGGCTATTATACCCGCAAATATTATACCTACATTGTTGCTATTATTAAGAGCGACGCCACCACCAATTGCACCCCCTAGACTTGCTCCGGCCCCTGTTGTTTCAGGCAAAACAAACACAGGTCTCGCTGAGAGAACAATGGCCTCGACGGAACGCTTAGCATTTCCAATTGTAGCAACTTTGTAACGCTCGCTTCCGTCCACGGTGTTACAGCCCGTTGACGTAAATAGAACAAAGATAACCGCCAGTAAGGTTAACCACCAATTAGACACAACCTTCAATATGTAACTCCCATAGCAAATGTTTGAATTGCTATTCAGATTGACCTAAAAAAACTGGCTTTGAAAAATCGGCATCTTCAAGTCGCAAAATGAATTGAGCGATATTATTTCTTACCCCCCTGTTCCAAGATTCAACTGCTCGCACCATTCCAACAAAAGCATAATCACCCGGTACAACACCTTCACTTTCGATTAAATCAGAAAACAACAAAGCTCCACTTGACCTATCAATCACTTCATATATCGCGCCAACTTTGGTTGTCATTGTGATTCCCACTTCAGGGACATCAAACTCTACGACGCGAACAGAAAGGTTAACCTTAGTTTCTTGATCATCTTTAAATATTAGCGATCTGTTAATGGCATCTGTAAGGGCTTCTTTCCAAACAGGAGGGATAGAAGCATCCGCCTGAACGGTCTTTTGTTGTTCCTGAGGGGCAAACCCAACCGTTATTGACTTAAGTTCCGCATCCTTACGATTCGAAACAGGCCCAACATCTTGAACCATAAAATCTACCGGAGGTATTTGGGTACACCCCGTAACAAGCGTTAGCGCAAGAATAAGTAACTTTAACTGTCTCATGAATCCCCCCGAACTTATAAGCCGAAATACTTTTATCCAATATACTGCCCAGAGTTGTTACCTATATCAAGGGGAGACTTTTCTTCAGTGTATTAACTCAGATTCGCTTTTGACAGGTTTGAAACCATACTTTATTTGTGGATTTATATCTTCGTCTATCCATTTGCTGATGCAAACAGATTCGGCGGCACGACCCGTAAAAGGTGCGCGTATGAACACAGTCGTTAAGAATACGCTGAAACACTATTACCAAGCGCCCTGTGGTAATCTTCTGGTCGGGCACTTGCACAATTCTGGATCCAGTTTCTATGCAATCCGCACCGAATACAGGGATCAGGACCAGTTCCCCGGTGCCTATCTCTTGATGCTCAGCACGGACCTGGACGACATTGATCCCCCGTATCTGTTCAAGCCGGCCTATGAATTTCCAATGGTGATCGATCTGGGCAAGGACTGGACCTTTGACATTCAGGTCAATGAACAATTGCCCTTTCTGCCAGTCACCCACCGCCCGCCGCTTGTACTGAAGGATGGATGCTTCTTTCTGCCCCTGCAAAATGATGATGTGTCCTATAACTGCGCCACGGGCCAAATCGAAGTCGGCACCCTGACCCAGACCCCGGAAGATGCCAGCTACATGGTATCGCGCAGCCTTTACAGCATCTCCATCCCAAACCCCCAGGCCCCCAGCAAACGAACCCCGGTCTTCCACTGGCCAGACACCAAACTGGAACCGGTTTCTTAGCGGGACGGGCGAGGTTTAGATACTCGACGCCACAGCACATTTTGTGTCACACAAACCTGTCACACATTTGCCAAGTGGGTCTGGAAAAAGTCCCGGTTTTCTGCGGTTTTTAGGAAGTGGCGACCCCTACGGGATTCGAACCCGTGTTGCCGCCGTGAAAGGGCGGTGTCCTAGGCCTCTAGACGAAGGGGTCGCGATCGAGGCGCGGCGGTTACGCCGCTTCGTATGCGCAGGGATTTACCGAGACCCGGGGGCTAGGTCAAGCGCCAGTTTTCATTCTGTCGACTTTTCTGAAAAAACGATGAAATCACCGCCAACACTCAGGGAAACGGTGAAAACGGCACAGGGCTTGCATACAAATCTGTGGGCCCGTCTGTTCGCGGCCCGCATGATAACGGTAAGAGGCTTGCCATGGTTGCTTATTCCCTGTTCTCCCCCGCCGTGAGCGCGATGAATGCGCAATCGCTGGCGTTTCAGAACATCAGTGACAACATCGCAAACAGCACCACCACCGGTTATAAGGCCGGTCAGGTCCGCTTTCAGGAGATGGTCGCCTCTAAATCCAAAGGCAGCACATTCAGCAATTTTCTGGGCACACAGGCCAACCAGCAGATTTTCCGGGACAAGGAAGGCGTTATCTATGGCACCCAGCGCCGGTTAGATGCGGCGCTCTCCGGATCAGGGTTTTTCATCACCTCGCCCAGCCTGACGCCCTCTGATGACACGCTGGAACTGACCGATGCCGGAATATTCGGCGAATCTGTTGTTTCCAATGGCGGGGCTGAGGAAGTCTATCTGACCGACCTTAAGGGCAATTACCTGATGGGGTGGCCCTATGATGTGGCGACCGAGACATATTCCGTCGACACAAATTCCACCGCAGGACTTCAGCCAATCCGGGTCGACCCGGAAGGCAATGTTTATGATGCGGTGGCAACGACGGAAGGCGGCCTGAAGGTCAACCTGCCCGCCACTGCGGCAACAGGGGAGAGCTTTAGCTTTGACCTGCCGGTATATGATGGCACGGGCGACGATGATGGTTTCAATGACGAACAGCAACTGATCGCGACATTTGTTAAAAATGCCGCCGCCAATACCTGGGATATGACGATCAGTGGGACCGGCGGAACGGTCGCCACCCCTGCCGTTCAGCCCGTCGCCGTGACTTTTGACGCCTCTGGTAATCTGGCAACCGTGAATGGCGTTGCCGATACGCCGCTGGATATTTCTGTTGCCTGGGCCGATTCCGGCGCGACGAATACAATGACGCTGGACCTGTCAGGCACCACGCAATATGGCGGCAGCGTGACCCAGGAAAGCCTGTCATCGAATGGCAGCGTTCAGGGTCAGCTAAGCTCTATCACCCTGGGCAAGGACGGCAATGTCATTGGCAACTTCACCAATGGCCTTCAGCGCCCCATCGGGCGGATCGCCGTAGGGGATGTGGTCGAGCCGAACCGATTGGTGCGGACAGGCGATACCCATTTCAAACTGGGCGCGAATTCGGGCACGCTGCAACTGGTTGATCTGGCCGATACCAGCCGCGTCACCTTCGCTGCCAATTCATTGGAACAATCGACAACCGATCTGGCCCTGGAATTCAGCACCATGATCATGACGCAACGGGCTTATTCCTCCGCCGCGACAAGCTTGAAGACGGTGGATGAAATGGTGCGCACGGCAACCGAGCTTAAGAGCTAAACGCTAAAGCGTCCTCGATTGTGCGGTTATCAGGCCTCGGCCACATCATCGACCATGATCTGGACACGGTCCACGCCCTGCCAGCTGTCCTTGCGCAGACGCCCGACCAGATGGATGGCGCGGTCGCCCCTTGCGCGCAGCAGGGCCTGGCCCATCGGCGTATCGGCACAGCGAAAGGCAATCCCTTTCAGACGCCCGCCCATCGCATCCCCGATCAACAATTTCACATGATCTTCGCCGACGATATCGGCCTGATACAGGCGTGCATCGGGGATCACGAATCGCGGCTCCGCATTGCCCTGGCCAAAGGGCTGAAGCCGCTCCAGCGCCTCAACCAGCGCCAGGGAGGCCCCGCCAACACTGACCGTGCCATCCAGGCGCAGCACAGGCACCAGACCGCCCTGCCCGGCTTCCCTGTGCACCCTGTCCTGCAGGAAGGCTTGAAGGTCCGCCAGGCTGGTGGCAGCAACAGTGAAACCGGCAGCCATCTTATGCCCGCCACCATTGATCAACAGATCGCTTTGGCGTGCGGCGATGATGGCCGATCCCAGATCAATGCCGGGCACAGAACGTCCAGACCCTTTCCCCATGCCGGTGTCATCCAGCGCAACGACACAGGCGGGGCGGTTATAGCGTTCCTTCAGACGGCCCGCGACAATGCCAATCACGCCTGGATGCCAGCCCTGGGCGGCGACCAGAATTAAGGGGGCATCGGTATCGCCAGACGCCTCAACCTGGGCAATGGCTTCATCCAGGCAGATTTTCTCAATTTCACGGCGTTCTTCGTTATAGGCATCCAGACGCTGGGCGATCACCTGGGCGCGGGTCGCATCATGGGTCGACAGCAATTCTGTGCCCAGTGCCGCCTCCCCCACGCGCCCGCCCGCATTGACCCGGGGCCCCATCAGGAAGCCAGCATGATAGGTGCCGGGTGCCTCATTCATCCGCGCGACATCCGCCAGGGCATTCAGGCCAATATTGCCGCGTAATCCCATGACCTTCAGGCCTTGCGATACCAGGGCGCGATTGACCCCGACCAGCGGCACGACATCACACACAGTGCCCAATGCGACCAGGTCCAGATAGGACATCAAATCCGGGGCCGGTCGGGATTTGAACCAGCCATCGTCTTTCAACAGGCGATTGACCGCGACGATCAGAAGGAAGGTCACCCCAACCGCCGCCATATGGCCATGGGGGCTGTCTTCATCCAACCGGTTTGGATTGACCACGGCCAGAGCGTCGGGCAGGCGGGGTTCAGCCACGTGATGATCAATGACAATGGTTTGCACGCCCTGTTGTGCCGCCGCCGCCAACACGTCAAAGGCGGTGATGCCGCAATCAACCGTGATCACGACCGCAGCCCCTTTCTCCTTCAGGGAGATCAGGGCGGGCAAGTTCGGGCCATAGCCTTCTGCAATACGGTCTGGGATATGGCTGATAATTCTGCCGCCTGCCGCCTGAACAAAGCGGATAAGCAAGGCCGATGACGTCGCGCCATCCACATCATAATCGCCAAAGACAGCAACCAGTTCCCCCGCCTTGATCGCGTCGGCAATCCGGCGGGCGGCCTTGTCCATATCCAGCAGATGCATCGGGTCTGGCAGGTCCCGCGACAGCTTTGGATCCAGAAAGGCCTCTGCCCCTTCCAGACCAATGCCACGGGCCGCCAGGGCGCGGGCGACAGGCTCTGGCAGATCAAACCGTTGTGCCAGGGCGGCGGTCAGCCGGGGTTCATCCGCCCGCGCCTCCCAGCGCTTGCCAGAGGCGGAAAGGGAAACACCCAGATAGCCAGACTGTTGATCTGTCGGCAGTGCATCGGCCTGCATCGGGTGTCTTTATCCTTTTCAGCGAAACGCGGTTAAATTTTGATCCAGTCTTTGCGGGAAAAATCATGCACGGTTTCAATTTTGCGCACGGTCCCAGTGGAGGAGCGCATGACCAGAGACTGGGTGCGGGCCCCACCATCGGTCATCTTCACCCCATGCAAAAGATTCCCATCGGTAACGCCGGTCGCGGCAAAGATAACATCGCCTGCGGCCAGTTCCATCATATCATATTTACGGTTCAGGTCCTTGATCCCGATCCGATCGGCGCGGCCCTTTTCCTCATCATTGCGGAACATCAGGCGACCCTGGAATTGCCCCCCGATACAGCGCAGGGCGGCACAGGCCAGAACCCCTTCCGGCGCACCGCCAGACCCCATATAGACGTCAATGCCGCTGCTGGCCTGGCTGGTTGCCATCACGCCATAAACATCGCCATCGCCAATTAGATTGATACCGGCCCCCGCCTCCCGCACGGCCTTAATCAAATCGGCATGGCGGGATCGGTCCAGAATGCAGACCATCAGATCGGAAACCTTGCAATTCTTTGCTTCGGCAACGCGGCGCAGATTTTCCGCCGGGGTGTCGTCCAGATCGACAATGCCTTGGGGCAGACCGCCACCAACGGCAATTTTATCCATGTAAACATCTGGCGCATGCAATAATTTGCCATCTTCTGCAAAGGCAAGGACCGCCAGGGCATTGGGCTCCCCTTTTGCCGTAATCGACGTGCCTTCCAGCGGATCCAGCGCGATATCCACGCGCGGACCATTACCGGTGCCGACCTCTTCACCGATGAACAGCATCGGAGCCTCGTCGCGCTCTCCCTCACCAATCACGACACGACCGCGAATGTCCAGCCGGTTCAGCGCGGTCCGCATTGCGTCCACCGCCGCCTGATCGGCTGCCATATTGTCGCCGCGTCCGCACCATTTCCAAGAAGCGATTGCCGCCGCTTCTGTCACGCGGGCTGCATCCAGCACCAAATTCCGATCCATATTCACCATCTATCGCTTCCTCTTATCACATGTCTTGTCCGGGCCGCTTGGCGACACCGAATAGTTATCAGGCCCCGGTTATCGTTCGATCCGGATCACATGCGGCGGTTCAATCACCGCCGACAGTTCTTCGATCCGGCCCAGCGCCCGCTTCATTGCCGCTTCCGTCGTCTCATGCAGCGTCAAGACGACATCCACAGGTTCATTCGGATCACGGCCCCGTTGTATAATCGATTCCATCGAAACATGCTCGTCCCTCAGCGCGGCTGTCACGCCCGCGATCACGCCTGGCTTGTCGATCACACGCAGGCGCACGTAATAGGCCCCTTCCCGCCGCTCAATTGGATGGCTGGCAGACGGCAGCAGATTGGCAACAGGAACACCAAAGGTTGGTCCAAAGCGCCCGGCGGCGATGTCCATGATGTCGCTGATCACCGCAGAGGCTGTGGGCCCTGCCCCAGCGCCGCGACCTTCCAGGACCGTCGTGCCCACCGGGTCGGCCTGTGTCACCACGGCGTTGAACACGCCTTCAACACGAGCAATCGGCGCATTTGCTGGCACCAGAACAGGATGGACACGCTGCATCACACCCTCACTGTCAGCGGAAGCCATTCCCAACAGTTTGACGCGAAAGCCCAGTTCTTCTGCGAAATCAATATCAACGGCGGCGATGCGGCTGATGCCTTCGATATAGACACCATCAAAATCAACCGCCCGCCCGAAGGCCAATGTCGCCAGAATGGCAAGCTTATGGGCAGCATCGATCCCTTCGACATCAAATGTCGGATCAGATTCGGCATAGCCCAGCTCCTGGGCCTCCTGCAGCACCTCTTCATAGGCACGACCCGTATCACGCATGGTCGACAAGATGTAATTGCAGGTGCCGTTCAGAATGCCCTGAACACTTTCGATCTGATTGCCTGCCAAACCCTCTCTCAGGGCTTTGATGATCGGAATACCGCCAGCAACGGCAGCCTCGAAATTCAGCGCAGAGCCGTGTTCTTCCGCCAGCTTTGCCAGTTCGGTGCCATGGATTGCGATCAGGGCCTTATTGGCGGTCACGACATGGCGTCCGGCCTTTAGGGCTGCCTCACAGACTGCTTTCGCGGTCCCTTCGCTGCCACCAATCAATTCGACAACCACGTCGCAATCTGCCTGGGATGCCATTGTCACAGCATCATCGAACCAGGCGATGGACCCGATATCACAATCGCGCTTGCGGTCACGATCCCGCGCGGAAACGGCGGTCACCAGAATGGGCCGACCGCTGCGTTGCGCGATTAATCCCGCCTGTCGTGCCAACAAGGACACAACACCGGCACCAACGGTACCAAGACCAGCTACCGCAACTTTCAATGTTTCGGCCATAGCCGTCTATTACCCCCTATGCGAAGACCAAATCGGCGCCTGCACTGTCATGCATCCGCCCCGCCGAGAAAACTGCGGATGTTGCGCAGCGATTGGCGTATGCGCTGGGTATTCTCCACGAGCCCAAAACGCAAGTACCCCTCGCCATATTCTCCAAATCCAACGCCCGGCGCGACGGCGACTTCCGCCTTTTCCAGCAGCAGTTTTGAAAACTCCAAAGACCCCATATTCGAAAATCTGGGCGGCAAGGGTGCCCATACGAACATGGTTGCCTCTGGTGATGGCACAACCCATCCGGCGCGGGCCAGCCCCTCTACCAACACATCGCGACGTTCCTTATACAGGGCGCGAACCTCCGCCACACACTCCTGTGGCCCGTTCAACGCAGCGGTCGCGGCCACCTGGATCGGGGTGAACGCCCCATAATCGACATAGGATTTGATCCGCGCCAGGGCCGCGATCAGTCGCTTATTGCCCGCCGCAAAGCCGATACGCCATCCCGGCATGGAATAGGTCTTGCTGAGTGATGAAAACTCCACCGCGATATCCCTGGCGTTTGGAACTTCCAGAATCGATGGTGGCGGCACATCCCCAAAATAAATTTCGGAATAGGCTATGTCGGATAGAACGAAGATTTCGTGGTGACGACAGAAATCGACAACTTCCGCATAAAAATCCAAATCGACGCATTGCGCAGTCGGATTCTGTGGGAAGTTCAGAACCACCGCCAGGGGTTTGGGGATGGAATGCGCCACAGCGCGGGCCAGCGATTCCATGAAGCTGCGGCGGAAAACATCCAGGGGCTGATCCATCTCACCCCCGGCGGGCATGCTGCGCACCGCGCCCCCCGCCATGATGAAGCCAAAGCTGTGGATGGGATAACAGGGATTGGGAACCAGCACGACATCGCCGGGGCTGGTAATCGCCTGGGCCAGATTCGCCAACCCTTCTTTAGAGCCCAGCGTCACGATCACTTCGCTTTCCGGGTCCAGCGTCACGTTAAAGCGTCGCTCGTAATACCCGCTCAAGGCCTTGCGTAATCCGGGTATGCCGCGGCTGGTGGAATAGCGGTGCGTGCGCGGGTCCTTCACGGCCTCAACCATCTTGTCTACGATATGTTGGGGGGTCGCGGAATCAGGGTTTCCCATACCGAAATCAACCACATCAACGCCCGCCTGGCGCAGCTTGGCCTTTGCCGCATTGACTTCGGCAAAAACATAGGGTGGAAGGCGTTTTATTCTGTGAAAATCAGACATTACAACCGCATCCTCATGCTACGACTGAACACCATCCGCTATGCCAAAACCCCGAAATGAGGCCCGGGCGGTGATATATGGAATTCTCTGCTGTTAATATTGCAGGAAGATTTCAGCGCGGCGGTTGCCGGCCTCTCCCGCCTCAGTTTCTTCTGAATATTTCAATTCTTTGGAGCCCCTGGCATCGACAACGATATCGTTCAGGGGGATACCCGCATCGACCAATGCCTGCCCGACAGAAGCGGCGCGATCCAGCGATACCTTATAGTTCACAAGTGCTTGTTCGGATTGCGATCCCTGCACGCCAGACTGGCTGGAATGGCCCACGATAACGACCCGCTTGCCGCCATCGCGCTGATAAATCTGCGCGACCTGTCGCAGAATTCCGCGATCCCGTTCGGTCAGTGTTTCCCCACCGGACGGGAAGTAAATCGTCGCGATCATCTGTGTTGCGGTTGGGGCCGCAGCCACACTGGCAGTCTGCTGGGCAATTGGCGCAGCAGAGGGCGGCGGGGTAGAAGGCTGCACCGGTGCCGTCCCGGCAGAAGAGCTTGTCAATGGTTGCGGTGCAGGCGCGGGCTTTGGCGCAGCGCTGGGTGCCGGAGCAGGTGTTGGGGCCGGAGTCGGTGCGGGCGTTGGGGCAGCCGCTAATGGTGCCGGCGCAGGGGCAGGTTTAGGGGCCGGTGTTGGTGCCGAACTTTCCGGTGGCGGTGTGATGGACGTCGCGGTCGGCGGCTCTTCAGGAACTGCGGTTGGCAGCGCGGCGGCTGACATCCGCACCGGTGGGGCTTCACGGCGAATAACTTCATCTGTATAAAGCGCATTTTCACGGTCAGCGGCCAAAACATCCGACAGCTTCATGTATTCCCGCTTGATCGATGGTTCTTCCGGCGCTTCTGGAACCGCGCCTAACTGAGGATACGGTCCGCCAGCGCCTGGAACGGGCTTGGGTTCAGTATTCTCAGCGGCCTTGTCAGCATCGCTGCCTTCAAACCATTTGACGGGGTTGACCGCATCGACAACGTCCTTGCTGGATTCACACGCCGTCAACAGGACCGGCACGGCTGCTACCAACAAAATATGCATGGACCGCCGCATCACCGTGTCACCCATCTTTTTTAAAACCAACATCAGACCTGTCACCCTTTTTAAATCCCGCCCTTTTCCCAAGCGGCGCATCATAGAAGCCATAGGCCCCAGCGGCAACCGACCGATTACAAACCATACCGCCTAAATTCGACGCAATCGGGAGTAACTGGCCTTGGGTTTTGCGCTGCGGTTGCGTATAACCAGCATAGCCTTTTATCGAAGAGTCGACGCATGCCGTCCAGCCTTTCGCATCCGGGCGTTATTGATTGATGTGCCGACCCTGGAACAAATGTTCATAATGGGAGATCGTGTAGCATGAGCCAGCAAACTCCAGAACCCGACGATCCACAGACCTGGGGGGACCCGGTCGAGTGGTCGCATAACATGGTCGCTATTGCGGAACGCAGCCAGCGACTGGTTCAGGATTTTCTGCAACGCCAGGCAAAAGACACGGAAAGTCCCTTTGGTCATGGCGACCCGATGCATATCGGTCAGACCTTTCTGGAAATGACCCAGGCGATGATGAAAAACCCATCGTCTGTGCTACAGGCGAACCTGACCCTGTGGACGGACTATCTTAATCTGTGGACGGCAACGACCCGCAAAATGCTGGGGCAGGAATCCGAAGAAACGATTGCACCACAGAAAGATGATCGACGGTTCAAGGATGCCACCTGGACTGAAAACACACTATTTGACTATATCAAACAGTCCTATTTGCTGACCGCCCGCTATATGCAGTCAACGGTCCATGATGTGGAAGGCCTGGACGAGAAGGCGATGAAAAAGGTCGACTTCTATACCCGCCAGTTTGCCGATGCGATGGCCCCGACCAATTTTGTCCTGACCAATCCGGAAGTTTTGCGGGAAACCCTGGATACCAAAGGGGAAAATCTGGTTCGCGGTCTGGAAAACATGCTGGACGATATTGAACGTGGCAAGGGCAAGCTGAAGATTTCCATGACCGACCCTGACGCGTTTGAAGTTGGCGGCAATCTGGCCACATCCCCGGGGGAAGTGGTCTATCAGAATGACCTGATACAATTGATCCAGTATGCCCCGACCACGGAAACAGTTCATAAAGTGCCCTTGCTGATCGTCCCGCCCTGGATCAACAAATTCTACATCCTGGACCTGCGGGAGAAGAACAGCTTCATCAAATGGGCGGTTTCTCAGGGATTGACGGTTTTTGTCGTCTCCTGGGTGAACCCGGACGCCTCCCTGGCCCAGAAAAACTTTACCGACTATATGCTGGAAGGCCCGGTCACCGCGATTGACAAGATTATGGACCTGACCGGCGAGCCTGCGGTGAATATGATCGGCTATTGCCTGGGGGGCACGCTGACCGCTGCGACACTGGCCTATCTGAAGGCGAAAGGGCAGGAGAAGAAGGTCAAATCCGTCACCTATTTCACCACGATGATCGATTTTGCCGAAGCCGGAGAGTTGGAAGTCTTCATCGACGAGGAACAATTGGCATCCATGGAAGCCAAGATGAATGAGCGCGGTTATCTGGAAGGGTCGGAAATGGCGACCACGTTCAACATGCTGCGCGCCAATGATCTGATCTGGTCCTTTGTGGTGAATAACTATCTGATGGGTAAGGACCCCTTCCCGTTCGATCTGTTATACTGGAACAGCGATTCAACCCGCATGCCCGCAGCAATGCATTCCTTCTATCTGCGCAAGATGTATCTGGAAAATAAGCTGATCGAGCCGGGCGGCATTGAATTGGATGGCGTGCCGATTGACCTGTCGAGCATCAAGACGCCGACCTTTGTCCTGTCAACGCGCGAAGACCATATTGCGCCTTGGAAATCCACCTATGCCGCCGTGAATACCTATTCCGGGCCGGTGAAATTCTGTCTGGCCGGATCAGGGCATATTGCAGGCGTGATCAACCCGCCCAATCCCGACAAGCCGAAATATGGCTATTGGCTGTATAACCGCAAGGTGAAGGATCCAGAGGCCTGGCTGGAAAAAGCCACCCATCACGAAGGCTCCTGGTGGCCGGAATGGAAGACCTGGCTGGATAAATTCGACGGTGCCCAGACCGACGCCCGCCCGCCCGGCTGTGGCAAAAAGACAATAGAACCCGCGCCAGGCTCTTACGTGAAGGCACGGATTGGGTAATTTGACTGGCGCTGATGCGGTGTCATCCATGGGTGGTGCTGGGCCTGCCCAGCACCATTGCCCCTTTAAAACATTGGCAATGCTGATATCAGCGAACCGGGCCGTATCCGTAGGTGTGCAGCAGGAAACGTTCGATACGGTTCAGCACGGTTGCGGTGAACTGCAACTGTTCTGCGTTGATACCGCTTTCACTGAGCTTCACCTGTTGTTCATCAATAACGTCATTGACCTTGTTGCGAACATTCAGGCCTTTTTCAGACAACCGCACCCGGATTGACCGGCGGTCATGGGTTGAGCGCTCTTGTATAAGATAGCCATTCTCAACCATTTTCCGCACATTATAGGATACGTTGGAGCCAAGGTAATAGCCACGGTGCGTCAACTCACCCACGGTCAGTTCATCCTCTCCAATATTATAGAGAATCAACGCCTGAATGTTGTTGATGTCGCGAATGCCAAGCCGATCAATCTCACCTTTGACCACTTCGAGAAATTGTCGATGCAGCCGTTCGATTAATCGGATGACGCTAAGATACTCCTCCTTCACCGGCACATCTCTTTTATCGTTTTACCATTGCCTTGGCGTATTCGACCAACCGAACCACCAACGACAATTGTGTTACACCCATTTGCTCCCATCGCATAGCGGCAACCTTAATCGACGGGCTAAAGCTTTGTCTAGCCTCGATTTATGGGCCTAACTCTCGCGCACCATTTTTATGATACCGGAGAAATCCATGCCCTCATTTCCCGAATCGGCAAATCGCTCGTACATTTCCAGTGCGCGCGCCCCCAATTCTGTCTGCGCCTGAAAGCTTTTTGACGCCCCCTGACTCAATCTCAGGTCCTTGACCATCATCGCCGCAGCAAAGCCCGGCTTGTAGTCCCGATTGGCGGGAGAGGTCGGGACCGGCCCCGGGACTGGGCAATAGGTTGTCAGCGACCAGCACTGGCCTGACGCCTTGGATGACACATCATACAGCTTCTGATGATCCAGGCCCAATTTCTCTGCCAAAACAAATGCTTCCGCGACGGAAATCATCTGAATTCCAAGCATCATATTGTTACAGATTTTCGCCGCCTGGCCGTTTCCAGCCCCCCCACAGTGAACGATGGTTTTCCCCATCTTTTCCAGCACCGGTTTGGCGCGGGCAAAATCTGCTTCGCTGCCCCCGACCATAAAGGTCAACGTGCCAGCCTCTGCCCCGCCAACACCGCCGGAAACCGGGGCATCGACCATGGGATAGCCCTTGTCAGCCGCCATTTTCGCCACGATGCGGCTGGTTTCCACGTCAATGGTAGAACAATCGATCAACAAAGTACCAGCCGGCGCGGACCCCAGAATTGTGCCTTCATAAACATTCAGAACATGCGGTCCGGCAGGCAGCATTGTGACAACGACATCGGCCCCGCTGACTGCCGTGCGGGCGCTTCCCGCGCCCGTCGCCCCGGCATTGACCAGGGACGCGACGTTTTCTTCCGATAAATCAAAGACCGTCACATCATGACCCGTTGCAATCAGATTGCGGGCCATGGGTCCCCCCATATTGCCGATACCGATAAACCCAATTTTCATGGTATTTCTCCCTAACACGCGGCGCACCCTATCCTAGCGCGTCCACCTTATCATTCTACTGTTCCGAAACGCCGACGCAAATACTCAGAATTCCAAATCGCCCTCAGCCGGTACCTTAAAAAATGCATCAACATCTGTGTCCAGGACGGCTTGCACTGTGTCTGGCGACCAATGTGGGGACTTATCCTTGTCAATCAACAGCGCCCGGACCCCTTCATGAAAATCAGACCCCGGTCTCAGGGCATGGCGAACCATCCTGTATTCCATCTGCATATTCGTATCGAAATCCTGCTGCACGCCCCGTCGCAGTTGCACCAGTGTGACCTTCAACAAGGTTGGTGACTTGGTGGACAGGTGTTTCAGA
The DNA here is from genome assembly GCA_002709955.1 of Rhodospirillaceae bacterium. Lineage (GTDB taxonomy): Bacteria > Pseudomonadota > Alphaproteobacteria > UBA8366 > Aestuariispiraceae > Pacificispira. The sequence continues at coordinate 292,711 of PAQY01000002.1, read as the reverse complement.
ATGGTTTGCGCGGCATCACTTCCCTCTGCCTGCAAGCGCGCCAGAATTTCTTCCATTGTCGTGGCAGAGAATGTTTCATCTATCAGATCGCGCTGGAACTCCAGATCACCCGTTCCCGCATCCGCCAAAAAATCTTTGGCGCAAGCCCCGACAACATCTTTTGAGGATCCTGTGGACCAGTCCGCGTTTTCCAGCGCGGCAAAGAAAGCCTCCCGCGTGGAAGCGGGCATATAGTGATCAGCCAGTCCAATCGACAGCATGTCGGCCGCCCCCAATCGCGCGCCGGTCAGCCCCAGATAAAGCCCGACCTGGCCCGGACAGCGTGACAGAAAATAACTGCCGCCCACATCTGGAAACAGACCGATTCCCGTTTCCGGCATGGCAAACATGGTCCGTTCGGTGACGATGCGACAATCACCATGTACAGACAAGCCGACACCGCCGCCCATCGTGATCCCGTCCAGAAAGGCGATATAGGGTTTGGAATACTGGTGAATGGCCCGGTTCAACCGATATTCCGCCTGGAAGAATTCACGACTTAAAGGATCCTGTGTCTGACCGGCCTTACTGACTGCGATGACGTCACCGCCTGCACAAAACGCCCGGTCGCCCGCCCCTTCAATCACAACGGCCTTGATGGCGGGATCAGCCTCCCACTTCGTCAATGCGGCGTGAATGCAGGTCACCATATCGAACGTGATCGCGTTCAGGGCCTTTGGCCGATTCAACACGATGAACCCCACACTGCCGCGTTGCGACAGCAAAACATCTTCAAAATTTTCCATCGGAAACCTTACACCAAACCATCCAGAATCAGCTTGGCGCAGGATACGGGAAGGCAATCGTTAGTCAATGAACTCCACGCCAGCAGCCGGATCAGGAACCATGCGGCGTTTAGGTCTGTAGATCATGTCTGTTATTCTTGAATGGACACAACGCAGGGTCGCCAGACCAGACCATGCACGATATGGTTCCCGCTATATGATGCCATATTCTCTTAGTTACGCTCCGGACCTGCACCATGTCACTGACCTTATATTACGCACCCGACAATGCCTCCCTGGCGCCGCATATTGCGCTGCGCCGGATTAGCGTTCCATTTGATTTGGTCATGATTGATAAATCCAAGTGTGACCAGAACAGCGATTGGTACAAGGCCTTGAACCCCCACCAGCGTGTTCCAACGCTGGTGCATCGCGATGCGGAAAACCGGGACACAATCGTCCGGGAAGCCGCGGCGATATGCCTGTATCTGGATGATCAGTTTCCCGCGGCCGGATTGATGCCCCCGACGAAGAGCCGTGAAAGGGCCATCGCTCTGGATTGGCTGATCTACCTGACCAACACGGTACAGGCGGACCTGATGGTCTGGAATTATAATTATCGATACGCCCAGACAGACTCACAAAAGGCCGTCCTGCGCGACAGGGCGGGTGCCCGGCTTGTGGACATGTTCAAAACGCTGGATCAGCATTTGGCCGCTTCCGGTCCCTGGATCTGCGGCGATGCCCCTAATTGTGCAGATTATTTTCTGCTGATGCTGGCGGGTTGGGGGGAGCAGTTTGGTCTTTCGCCCCTACCCTCCACCAACCTTGCAATCCGACGCCATGCGCTGGCGTGTCAGGCCCTGCCAGAGGTTCAGACCGCGTTCGAGGCGGAAAATATCTCGGCATTTTTTCACTAGGGGGTCCAGGATCCGTGTCATTCAATCTGAAAGGTCCCAACACGCTGGGCATCATTTGTGTCCTGCTGGCGGTAATGTTCTTTTCCGCCTCCGACATGCTGATCAAATGGTTGGGCGGCACCTATCCGCTGCATGAAATCATCTTTGTGCGGGCCTTTGTTGCGCTGTGCATTGTCGCTGGTCTGTTCATTCCCCTAGAAGGCGGCTATCGAAATTTGCTCAGCAAGCGCATGCCATTGCATATGCTGCGCGGCTGCAGTGTCATTGTCGCCAATATGGCGTTTTTTACCGGCATGGCGACGCTGCCGATTGCTGATGCAACCGCTATTTTCTTTGTCGCCCCGCTGTTTATCACCGCCTTGTCCGTGCCCTTTCTAGGCGAAAAGGTCGGCTTGCGCCGCTGGACGGCGGTCAGCGTTGGCCTGATTGGTGTTATCATTATCATTCGCCCAGGAACCGATGCTTTCAAATGGGCCGCACTTGCGCCCATCCTGGCCGCCTTTGCCTATGCCACGATGCAGATCACCGCCCGCCGTTTGGGCGTGACCGAAAAAGCATCCGTCATGGCATTCTATATTCAGCTTACCTTCCTGTGCTTTTGCACAACTGCCGGGCTTTTGGTCGGGGATGGGCGCTATGCAGAAGGTCTGGAAGACCCCAGCTTACTGGTGCTTCTGCGCCCATGGCATATGCCAACGCTGGATGATTTTCTGGTCATGATTGGCGTCGGTGCCTTGTCGGCCTGTGGGGCCTATCTGATCTCGCAGGGGTACAAATCAGTCGAAGCCACCATCGCCGCCCCGTTTGAATATATCGCCATGCCCATGGCCGTGATGTGGGGCGTCATCATGTTCGACGAATTCCCCGATGCGATCGCAATTGGCGGCATCCTGTTTATCATCGGCAGCGGCCTGTATTCCTTCTGGCGCGAAAACATCCGCGGCACGCCCCTTGCCGCGCAAGCACCGGTGCCGCGGAATCGCTAACGTAGAGCCTGCGCAAACGAACCCGTTCGCAACGAAGCATTTACTGAGAAATCATGGCTCTAAGCAGCCAGTGTTAACTGATGCGAGCGCGTGATGCGATATACGCCCTATTGACCGCCCAGAGTCGCCCGGCGCATCAGATCGCCGCCGCGCCACAGCGCCAGGGCAAGCAGATCGCTGTCGGACATGTCGATGGAATGGCTTTGATTGCTGACATGATGAACGATATCGCCAACGCCACAGACACGGTCGGAACACCCTTCGGAACGGAACAGGCCGCCACCGGCCAGGATGACATAATCCTCCTCTGGTTCGTGGCGATGTTCCTGATAGAATATCGGCTTCAGCCAGACGCCGATAGAAATGCGCAGGCTGTGGCTCTCAAACAGACCGTCTGGCGAAAGTAGATTGAACCAGCCGTAATTCTGCAGGTAGTGCTTTCCAACTTGCGCCTCTGTATAGGTTTGCTGCCAGGGCAGATCCGCCGCCAAATCCACGATGCGTTGAACCATAGCATGGGTCTTTGTCGAGGTCTGCGCCGGCAGACGGGCCAACTTTTCCACCACCGGCAAGGTTTGCGCCACGCCGCCCAGCCAGACCGGCATTGTCGGCATTTCCGCAACCACGTCGTGCAGCGATGCCTCGCCACGCAACAGGTGCAAGGTATCGTCATACAGGCGGCGGCATTCAGCTTCAAAGGCGTCCATGCACATCCCCCTGCTTAAAGGTTCAACTTCATGCCGTGATGGCTGGCGACGAAGCCAACCTGTTCGTAAAAGCGCTTTGCGTCTGTGCGGGCTGTGTTGGTGGTCAACTGCACCAGCGCACAGCCCTCAGCCCTGGCTTGATCAATCGCCCACAGCATCATGTCCCGCCCGATCCCCTGCCCGCGCAGATCACTGCGAACGCGCACGGCTTCTATCTGCAGCCGTTTTTTGGCTTGCAGGCTGATGCTGGGAATGATGGTCAATTGAAACGTGCCCACGGCTTCCCCCTCTCGCTCCACCAACAGGACACGGTTATTGGGGTCTGCATCGATTTCAGCGAGGGCTTTGAGATACAACGGATCGGCCGGATCACGGTTTTCCCGGATCCAGCCTAAATCATCATCCGCAAGCAAGGCAATGACCGTAGTCAGGTCTGCGGGACCGATATCACGAAAGGTCAGTCCCGCCATGATGCGCCCTTACCAGGTATCCATTTCCTTTTTCAGGTTGCCATCAATGGCATCCAGGAATTGGGTTGTGGTCAGCCATTTCTGGTTCTCACCGATCAACAGCGCCAGATCCTTGGTCATGTGGCCGCTTTCGACGGTTTCAATGCACACACGCTCAACCGTTTCAGCGAATTTAATGACATCGGGCGTATCGTCGAATGTGCCACGGGCCTTCAAACCGCGTGTCCAGGCAAAAATCGACGCGATCGGATTGGTGGAGGTTTCCTTGCCCGCCTGGTGCTGGCGATAATGCCGTGTCACCGTGCCATGGGCCGCTTCCGCCTCAACCGTCTTGCCATCCGGCGTCATCAGAACAGAGGTCATCAGACCCAAGGAGCCGAAGCCCTGGGCCACAGAATCCGACTGAACATCGCCGTCATAGTTCTTCGCCGCCCAGACAAAATCGCCAGAGCTCTTCATCGCAAAGGCAACCATGTCATCAATCAGACGGTGCTCGTACCAGATACCAGCCTCTTTGAAGATCGATTCGAATTCCTGCTCATAGACTTCCTGGAACAGATCCTTGAAGCGGCCATCATAGGCTTTCAGAATGGTGTTCTTGGTCGACAGATAGACCGGGAATTTCCGATCCAGACCATAGGTCATGCAGGCCCGGGCGAAACCGCGGATCGATTCATCCAGGTTGTACATGCCCATCGCAATGCCAGAGCCTTCAAATTTGAAGACCTGGTGGCGGATTGTTTCCCCATCCGGGTCTTCCGGGGTGAAGGTGATCGACAGCAGACCAGCCCCTGGGATCAGGAAGTCGGTGGCCTTATACTGATCCCCAAAGGCATGGCGGGCCACGATAATAGGCTTGGACCAGCTGGTCACCAGACGCGGTACATTCTGACAAACGATCGGCTCGCGAAAGACGGTGCCGTCCAGAATGTTCCGGATCGTGCCATTGGGCGAGCGCCACATCTTCTTGAGTTTGAATTCTTCCACCCGCTGCTCGTCGGGGGTGATCGTCGCGCATTTCACGCCAACGCCATATTGTTTGATCGCATTCGCGGAATCGATGGTGATTTGATCATCCGTCTCGTCGCGCTTTTCAATGCTGAGATCATAGTATTTCAGATCGATATCAAGATAGGGCAGGATCAGTTTGGACTTGATAAAGTGCCAGATGATCCGGGTCATTTCATCGCCATCAAGTTCTACAACCGGTTTAGCGACCTTAATCTTCGACATGCGTGGGGCTCCCCTCAACGTCAGTGATAGGAGGGACCGCAGACCAAGCCGCATCGCGCGCCCGGCATCGATCCCAATGACTTTCGGCGCGGACCATACAAGACCGCCCCGGAACCCGCAATCATCCCGCACAGGATTGTGGATATGGTTCGCTATCCAAATGAACCATCATGCAGCCGCTCAGGCCTTCAGATCATATATTTCATAAATTCCGGTCGCGCAGAATTGAACAGCCTGCATTGTCCTATGACCTGTGCCTGTTATGGTAACGCGGGATCAATAAACCTATGTTATGACTCCGTGCAGACGGTACCCTTCCTGCGCCTACAGTCTTCTGAAACCGTCGGCGCCCTGGAATTCGCCATCAAGAACAACTATCTGCCGAGTGGAAACGATACCGGCGTCGTCTAACAACCCGAAAGGTAATCATGACTGATACTTCGACCTATACGCCCCCTAAAGTCTGGAAATGGGAAAAAGAAAATGGCGGTGCGTTTGCCAGCACCAATCGGCCTATTGCGGGCCCGACCCATGATAAGGACCTGCCGGTTGGGGAACATCCGTTCCAACTGTATTCCCTGGCGACGCCCAATGGGCAAAAGGTCACGATCATGCTGGAAGAACTGCTGGCCCAAGGCTATAGCGGTGCGGAATATGACGCTTGGTTGATAAAGATCGGCGATGGCGATCAATTCGGCAGTGGATTTGTTGATGTGAATCCCAACTCTAAAATTCCAGCCCTGATGGATCACAGCACGAACCCTCCGGTTCGGGTCTTTGAATCCGGCGCGATCCTTCTGTATCTGGCGGAAAAGTTTAACGCCTTTCTGCCGTCTGATCCTGCGGCGCGCACCGAATGTTTGAACTGGCTGTTCTGGCAGATGGGCAGCGCGCCGTATCTGGGCGGCGGCTTTGGGCATTTCTATCACTATGCCCCCATCAAGATTGAATATGCCATTGATCGGTTTGCCATGGAGACGAAACGTCAATTGGACGTCCTGGACCGTCATCTGGCCGAGAACGAATACTTGGCGGGCAAGGACTATACCATTGCCGATATAGCGACCTGGCCCTGGTATGGAAATCTGGTGGCTGGAAAGCAGTATGGCGACGCCGCCACCTTCCTGGAAGCCGACAGCTACACACATGTCGGTCGCTGGCAGAAGGCAATTGCCGCCCGAACTGCGGTTCAGCGTGGCCGAATGGTCAACCGGATTTCCGGGGATCCATCAGAGCAACTGCACGAACGCCATAATGCCAGTGATTTTGACACCAAGACCCAGGATAAACTGAAGGCTGCGGAATAAGCCCCGCCGCATTTTTTGAACGAAAGCCGGTTCAGGCGCGATCCAGACGGTCTTGTCCCGTCCGCGCCTGGGCCGCGCCTTCCATCAGGGTTGGCAAGACATCCTCGACCTGATCAACGACGCGAAACAGCCGCAAATACTGTTCGCGCACAAATCCTTCGCGAACCTGATGTTCAACCAGATGGACAAAATGGTCCCAATACCCCTCGCTGTTTAACAGGACGATGGGTTTGGTGTGCAGGTTCAACTGCTTCCAGGTCAGAATTTCAAATGTCTCGTCCAGGGTTCCCAATCCACCGGGCAGCACCACAAAGCCGTCAGACATTTCCGCCATGCGGGCCTTGCGATCATGCATGGTTTCCGTGCGAATCAGCTCCGTCACATTCATCTTGCCGACTTCGGCCTTATCCAGAAAATGCGGAATAATCCCCGTCACACGCCCGCCTGCATCCAGAACGGCCTGGGACACAACCCCCATCAGCCCAACAGCCCCGCCGCCATAGACCAGCCGGATATCCGCCTGCGCCAGCAAGGTCCCCAAATGTCTGGCCGCTTCGGTAAAGGCCGGTCTTCCGCCAAAGCTGGAACCGCAATAAACACAAACCGATCCAATTGAAGAATGCACTGGTTCAATATCCTTTTACCCCGTGGGGTGTCTGTTTGATGGTGCGGGTAGTGTACCGCCCCTGACCAGACGGGTAAAAGCTGAAATTTCCCTGAATGCAACAAGCACAGCGTTGGAATTGCACGAAACGGCGTGGCGCATTATGCTGCGGCACGAAACAAGCACTCACGATTGATATGAGTGTCGAATGAAAGTGGGGGCTAGGGTGAACCGAACAGTATTGATCGGCGTGATCGGGGGCGTGTTGGTTTTGCTCGCCCTGCTTCTTACATGGCTCAATACGGACAGCACACCGCCGCCCGTGGACCCAGCCCCGACAGAGCAATCGGAGGGGACGGAATCCGGCGCTGCCGCCACGGATAGCAACGCCGCCAGCACGGAGGCCCCCTCCCAGACGGACTCTGGCACTTCGGACATGCCGGCCGCCAGTGGCACGGTGACGGACACTCAACAAACATCCGCTGAGCCCTCCAATACACAACCCGGTGACCCCACAGCGGTCAGCCCGCCCAGCTTTGATGTGGTTCGCATTGATCCCAATGGGGATACGGTCATTGCCGGTCGTGCGCAGCCTGGATCCAAAGTTACCATTATCGACAATGAAAAAGATCTGGGCGTGGTCGATGCGGACAGTCGGGGCGAATGGGTTTTCCTGCCCGGCAGCCCACTGGACCCCGGCCCGCATGAGTTAACCCTGCGATCTAAAATGCCGGAAGACGAGCCCGTCCCCGGCGATGGCAAGGTGGTTCTGGTTGTCCCTGCCCCAGGCAAGGATATCGCCGGGCGCGACACAGACAGCGACACCCCCCAGGCACCGGTTGTCGTGCTGGTCCCTGACAAGAACAAGCCGGGTGCGGAACTGCTGCAGGCCCCACCCAGAAGCAGTGGCCTGTCAGAGCCGGGTGGGGTGCAGAATGCGGATGGCACATTAAGCGTCGAAACCATCGACTATGACTCCGCCGGGAACATCTCTGTCGCGGGTAAAGGACCCTTGGAATCTGTCATTCTGGGGTATCTGGACAATCAATTGATTGGCAGCGGCCATGTCGATGAGAGCGGCAAATGGCGAATCAATCCAAGTCAGGAAATCAGCCCCGGCATTTATACGATGCGGTTCGACGCCGTGCGCGCCAATTCCGTGATTGCCCGCCTGGAAATTCCATTCAGCCGCGCGGCCCCGCTGACGGATCTGCAAGGGGATGCCTTTATCATCGTGCAACCCGGCAACAGCCTGTGGCGGATCGCCCGACGGGCCCTGGGCAGCGGCTATAACTATACGGTGATCTATGAGGCCAACAGCGACCAGATCATCGACCCGGACCTGATTTATCCGGGGCAGGTTTTTGAGGTTCCCAAGAACTGAACCACGGGCCCTGACGGCGTTAACCTGTCTGGAATTCGATTTGATTTTTCAGGCAGGACGCCCACTTTAGGGATAATAGACCTTCTGTGCCCGACAACAGTATCGCAGCAATCGACTGGCAAGGATTGAAATGATGAAGAGCGCGCTAGAAACAGTTATGGTACCCATTCACCGCGAAGGGTATCCGTTCATTCTGCTCTTTGCCGTCTTTGGGTTGGGAATCGGCATGCTGTGGGCCCCGCTATGGGGGGTGGGCATCGTCCTGACGGCCTGGTGTGTGTATTTCTTTCGCGACCCGAACCGGGTCACCCCGACGCGACAAGGCCTGGTGATCAGTCCGGCCGATGGTGTTGTGCAAAGCGTTGGCAAGGCGGTTCCCCCTGCGGAACTGGACATGCCCGACAAGGCCGTGTGGCGCGTCTGTGTCTTCATGAACGTGTTTGATGTGCATGTGAACCGGTCCCCGGTCGATGGAACGATCACCAAAATGGACTATCGCCCAGGCAAGTTCCTCAATGCCTCCCTGGATAAGGCCAGTGTAGACAATGAGCGCCAGTCCTATCGCATCGAAACACCGACCAACAAGGAACTGGCGGTTATTCAGATCGCCGGGCTGGTTGCGCGGCGCATCCTGGCGGATGTTGAAACCGGGGACGAAGTTCAGACCGGTCAGCGCATTGGCATGATACGTTTTGGCAGCCGCGTCGATGTCTATCTGCCCCCCAATGTCGTGCCGATGGTTTGCGAAGGTCAACGCGCCGTTGCTGGTGAAACCGTGCTGGCTGATATGGGCGGCGTGAAGGGTAAGGAAGGCGTGCGGGAAGGCGCAATTCGATGACGGCTTCATTGCATTCAACGACCGCCAAAGGGGCCTAGTCATGTTAAGAAAGCACCCGTCCGATAAGGATCGCCCGCCCCGGTTCAAGGGTACGACCGTTGCGCGGATGATCCCCAATATGATCACCGTGGCATCGACCTGTGCTGGCCTGACGGGCATTCGGTATGCCCTGGAAGGACGTTGGGAATTTGCCGTTGCCGCCATTCTGGTCGCCGCCCTGCTGGATGCCCTGGATGGGCGTATGGCGCGGTTGTTGCGCGCCACCAGTGATTTTGGCGCACAGTTGGATTCTTTAAGCGACTTTGTTGCATTTGGCGTGTCGCCCGCCCTGATCGTCTGGCTGTGGGGCCTGTCAGAACTGGGCGGTATTGGATGGGGCATTGCCTTGTTCTATGCGGTCTGTGGCGGGTTGCGGTTGGCGCGCTTCAACAGTCGGTTGGACAAATTGCCCCCCTATGCCTTTAACTATTTCCAAGGGGTCCCAGCCCCGGCGGGGGCGGCAATTGCCTTATTGCCATTGGCGATTGGCTTCACGCTGGGCGATCCCAGCACGATTCCGGCCTGGGCCGCTGGCATTTGGATGGTCTGTACCGCCCTGTTGATGGTCAGTGAAGTCCCGACCTATTCCTTCAAGAAATTCAAACTGGCCCCTAAATTTGTTTTGCCCTTTATGGTGTCGATCGGCTTGCTGATTGCAGGCCTGGCCAGCGCGCCATGGGAGGTTCTAAGTCTGGTCGGCCTTGCCTATCTGGGGACCATCCCCTTATCGATTACCAGTTATCGACGCCTGAAAAGCGAAGCAGAACGCCTGCAAGCCGATGCCCCAGGTGCCCAGGGCGAAGCCGGAACGGACAAGAACAGCGCGGCCATTCACCCGCTGCGGAAATCGTGAGACGCGACCGTCACATCACTTAAGACCGTCACATCACTTAAGACAGCGATAGGTAACGCGGTTTTTCTTGTTGATGGGGCAGTCATTGAAAAATGTATCGTGGTCCCAGACCTCGACCCGCCGCGTTTCATCCGGGCATGCCTCCAGCGCCAATTGCGCCAGGTCTTCCCGCGTCGTATTGCTGGCGGAATAACACAGACCAACAAGGGGATCCTTGGACAGAGGCGTTGCAGCGGTTCCAGTCAGGGCCGGTGGCTCCGAACAGGCCGACAGCGCGCCCGCACATAGGGCGACGGCGATAAGCAGCTTTCTTGAGGCAATTGTCGACGTCTTTTTCATAACGCGGTTATGGCATGATTTATCCAAACGAACCAAGCCTGTTTTCATCGGATCAAACCAAAGCCCGCATGGCGTCATCCAGACCCTGTACCGTCATTGGAAACATCCGCCCGTCCATCTGCTGCTGAACCAATTTGATGGACTGGTGATAGCCCCAGCGCGCCTGTGGTTGCGGATTGATCCAGACAGACCGGTCAAAATGTTCCAGGATCCGTTGCATCCAAACTTGCCCCGCCTCTTCGTTCCAATGTTCAACACTGCCGCCTGGATAGACGATTTCATAGGGTGACATGGTCGCATCCCCTACAAAGACGACCTTATAATCCTTTGGATAGGTGCGCAGAAATTCCCATGTCGAAATCCGGCTGCGATGGCGATTGCGCATATCAGAGAATAGATATTCATATGTATAGTTATGAAAATATAGCGATATCAGATGCTTGAATTCCGATCCCATGGCATCGAACAGCTTTTTGCTGTCCAGGATGTGATCATCCATACTGCCCCCAACATCATATAGGGCGATGATCTTCACCGCATTGCGCTTTTCGCGCTGCCATTGAATATCGACATAGCCACCATTGTCTGCCGTCCGGCGAATGGTGCCATCCATGTCCAATTCCATACCAGACCCGGTGCGGGCAAAGCGACGCAAACGGCGCAAAGCCACTTTCATGTTACGGTTGGACAGGGGTTCATTGGTATCCAGATTTCTGAATTCGCGCTTGTCCCACACCTTCACTGCCCGGCGATGGCGGCTCTCTTCCTGGCCAATTCTGACACCTTCTGGATTATAGCCATAGGCACCAAAGGGGCTGGTGCCCACCGTACCGATCCATTTGCTGCCCCCCTGATGACGTTTCTTCTGTTCTTTCAGGCGTTGCTTCAGGGTTTCCATCAAATTGTCAAAGCCCCCCAGGGCCTCAACCATCGCCTTTTCCTCGTCGGTCAGATGCTTTTCCGCCAGTTTCATCAGCCATTCGGTGGGAAGCGCCATCGCCTCCGGGCCCCCTTCTGACAAGACACCCTGAAAGACCTCAGAAAAGACACGGTCGAACCGATCCAGATAGCGTTCGTCCTTCACCAGCGCTGCGCGCGCGAAATAGTAAAACTGCTCTGTATCACGGCCACAGATATCCTGAGACAGGCCTTCCAGAACACTAAGATACTCCCGCAGGCTGACCGGCACACCGGCTGATTTAAGCTTATAAAAAAGTGTGGGAAACATGGATCGCCTCAGTTATGTCGCTGAACAATACTATCGATCAAAAAGACAGTATCCAAGAATCAAAAGCATTTATGAAAAAATTGAACTAATTGAAACACCACATAATATTTCGAATGAAGCACGAAATAATCAGACTTGCCCCCAGAATCACATTACCTTATTCTCATGTGTGGTCTTAAGAAGAAATAAATCTGGACCTTTTAGCGATTGGATAAGCGCTTGGATTCGGAGTTTTTTCAGCAAGATCCAGGTGAAAAGCTATCCAATATTAGGGACGCGGGATGAGAAACATTCCGGTGGAAAATCTGGTGGATGTCGCGCGCAGTGCGCGGCGGGAAGATCGTTCAGCCCTGGCGGAAGCGATTGGTGAATTGTGCCTGAAGACTGGGCGCAACCTGTCCAACAAAGAAAAATCGCTGGCCTATGACATCATATCCGCCCTGATACGCGATGTTGAGTCCCAGGTCCGGGCCGCCCTGTCGAACCAGTTGGCGGATCAAAAAGATGCACCGCATTCCCTGATCGTGACACTGGCAAATGACGTTATAGAAGTCGCCCGCCCCGTCCTTATGCGCAGTGTTGTTTTGCAGGATAATGACCTGATCGACATGATCGTCAGCAAGGCGGAATCCCATCAGGTCGCCGTTGCACAACGGGAAAGCCTGCCGCAAAAAGTAACTGAAACCCTGGTTCGCACCGAGAATTCATCGGTGATCGCCGCCGCGCTGTCCAATACCGGGGCACAATTTTCTGAGCGCGTCCTGGAAGATGTCGTCTGCCTGTCGCGCGAACATGAAGGGCTGCAAGGTCTGTTGATTCAGCGCCAGGAATTGTCGACCGCCCAGGCCCGGAAAATGTATGAATTCGTGGGCCATGCCATGCGAAAGGCCCTGGAAGAAAAAATCGTCGCCAGCGGCAGCGAGGTTGAGGTCGACATTGACCAGGTTGTGGATCAGGCAATCGCCGAAGCGCTGGAACAGGAAGATTTTCTATCCCCCCTGGATCAACCAGATGGACATTCGGATCGACCAGGGTCCAGCCTGCGCCCGCATCCCCGCCAATTGGTAGGCGCGCTTCAACAAAACGATCTGTTCCGATTTGAAGAATTGTTTCAGGAACTGACCGACCTGACTGAACAAGGGGCAACACGGGTACTGTATGATTCCGGCCCGGAAGCCATTGCTATTGCCTGCAAGGCCTGCGGCTTTGACCGTCGCAATTTTGGGGACCTGCTGGCCCTGTTGCAGGGCGGTGGGGAACCCGACAAATTCCGCCAGACATCCGCCTATACAAAGATCATCGACTATTTTGAACGCATCGATGCCACGGGGGCCGGGCGTGTTCTTGCGGCCTGGCGGCGTGCACCAGACGACAGTTGGGTGCGCTGACCGCGCCAGATTCCTTAAAGCAAAATGATACTAAGAGAGTGCGGTTACCGTCGCCGTGGTTGACGCCGCATCGGTCCCTGATTTTTCTGGCTGGTGCGTCACCAGACCTGGGGAAGTCCCCTTTGCATCGGGCGCATCTGCGGCCATCCGCTTACACAGCCCCTGTAAGAAAGCCCCGGCATCGATAGACAGGCTTTTGTGATGAATGTCCCCAATCACCTTTGCCGTCGCCGTCAGGATAACAGTGCCGCCGCGCACTTCCCCATTCACAGTGCCGGATATTCTAATTGTTTCCCCACAAATGGACCCGTTAATTGTCGCACCCTGCCCGATCGTGACCGTGCGGGTGCGTAAATCCCCATCAATGCGCCCATCAATTTGCGCATCGCCTTCCGTTTCCAGATCGCCCACAATCCGCATATCTGCGGCCACAATAGAGGGGGGGCCTGGACGCTGTGGTTTTGCCGTGCTTGCTGTAGCAGATGATTGCTTCGACATTGTGTTGTCACGCTTAGATTTTGTGAACATGACGCCCTGCTTCGATAAAGCCGACCGGATCCATGGCTGCGCCATCAACGCGAATCTCATAATGGACATGCGGCCCGGTGCTGCGCCCCGTGCTGCCAAGTGTACCGATTACGGTGCGATGTTCCAAGACCTGACCCACCTTGACCTTAATGCGCCGTAAATGTGCATAAACCGTCGTGATGCCACAGCCATGGTCCACTTCAACCATATAGCCATATCCGGCATTGCGTCCGGCAAAAACCACCTTGCCCGGCGCAGAAACATGAACCGGAATACCAGCCCAGCCGCCGATATCAATCCCACTATGCATCGCCAGTTTGCCGTTGATCGGGTCCTTACGCTGGCCATAAGGAGAGGTCAGTTGGTAATTATCGACCGGCGAGATCAAAGGGACACAGCGCATCAGGTCGTTCAAGGCAGACATGCGGGCCAGGCGACTTTGCAGAATTTCAACATCTTCCGCCAGTTCTGCGCCGGGACTGCCGATCACATCCCCGGGGTCAGCGCTGGCGACCTGAACACCATGATCCGGCAACGCCCCAGTCGTCTCAGGTATAATTTCCAAGGGGCCACCCGTCCCGGCCTCAAAACCCGCACTGCGCAACAGCCGATCAACATCCAGCCCGGCCATTTCCAAAACAGCCTCATTGCGCGAAATCCCAAGCTCTGCCTCGTCCGTCAGGCGAGAGATTAGAACGGCCTGATTTTGCTGAACACTGGTTACTTCATCCAGCAATTCACGGGTCAGTGATACTTTTTGTTCGGGGGCATCCAGTGTATCCAATCGACCGGGCGAATCTCCCGCAACCTGCGCCAGACCAACAACGACCTCACCAATTGCCGTTTCCATATCCACCGCATTGTTGCGTGCCGTGCGCAGTTCCGCCGACAAATCCCCGATCTGGGATTCAAGCGCCTGCAAGGCACTAACATCCCCGGCATCCTTGGGTCCGGTATATTTGTCATTGGTCAGTTCCGCCAACCGGGCAACAACGACTTCCAGGCGATGGCGGGTCTTATCGGTCGCGGCCTGATGCAGATTCAGTTCAGCCTCTACCACAGACAGATCGGATGTCAGCGCCTCCCGCTCCCCCGCCATGGCGACGCGCTCGGTTTCCAGTTCCTTTAAGCTTTCGGTTAAGTTTGCGACATTGTTTGTCAGGCGCTCACCGCGGGCCTCTGCTGCGGACAACCCGGATTGCAGCGTCTCAACCTGCTGCGCCAGACGCGCGCGAATATCATCCAACCCTTCAACGCGGGTTCTTTCCTCTGACAGCGCTGCAGTTGTGATCTGAAGCCGGGTCTCAAGGGTATCGATTTTGCCATTGGCTTGCGTCAATGAGTAATCCAGCCGCGCCACCTTATCGCGCAATTCCTCGCCAGCATCGGTCAGGGATGCAATTTTCTGCCGTTCCTTGGACAGAATGACGTCGCGCTCCAAAACCGTTTCTTCTAAGTTGGAAACTGTGGTTCGCGCCCCGCCTAGGGCTTCTTCCAATTCTGCAATTCGCGTATGCAGTGCATCCCGGCTTTGAATAATGCGGTCCCGATCCGCCTGGGTCAGATCCAGGTCGCGATTTATCTGATCAAACGCGCTTTCGATGCCATTGGTAACACTGGCCAATTCCTGCAATTCTACCGCGCCCTGAGGGACGACATTGTTATTCTTGCTTAAAATACCGTCTGCCAACCCGGCAAGCTGATGCTGATAATTCTGCAAGTCGCCGCGCAATTGCTCATAGGCAACGCGCGCTTCCAGAATTTCCATCTGCTTTTTGTCCAGATATTGGTTCTGAAGCCAGACATAACCATTCGCCCCGGCAAGCCACAGAAATGTCCCACAGAACAAACCGGCCACAACCATTTGGGGAACAGGCCTTAGCCTTAAATACCGGACCTGCCCTTCAGATCTAAGCAGCAGTTCACGCTCTCGAAAGAGCCTCGCGAACCTTGCCTTAATTGATTTTCCCGTTCCCGAACCTGTCTGGCCCGACCCTGCTTGGAAATCCGTCATACCTGCCCATTACCGAATACCAGTGACCCGGATTGTGGCGCATCTACTGATATTTAGCTCAGCGATGCCCCGCCAATCGACTCAGTGCGTTGATGGCTTTTATATCCCCTAACACCCTTCTGGGCCGTCAATACATACCCGATGAAAGCGCGTCATGCGAGTCTAGATTTAACCATGCTCAATCAAGCCCGGCCCCTTCGGCTGATGTCTTCAGGCACGCCTGTAACCAATCCTTAAATTTCAGGATACGCGGTTCGTTCCGACGCTCTTTCGGACAGACGAAATACCAGGGCGCGCGGCTTTCGACTGAAAACTCAAAGGGCTTAACCAGGCGTCCACGATTCAGATCATCCGCCACAAAAGCCTGGGTCGCCAGGGATACCCCCTCCCCAGCGGCAGCTTCCTCCAACGCCAGAAGGTAACTATCGAAACGCGATCCTTTTGGGGATGGGCTAAGGTCGGTAATGCCCGCTGCATTCAGCCAATCAGGCCAGTCATTTTTTGCCGGATAAACTTCCAGCAATCGGTGATGGCGTAAATCTTCCGGGCGCGTCAAGGGCGGACCAGAGTCCAACAGGCTGGGCGCGCAAACCGGAAACAACTTTGCCTTACCCAGGGATGTATAATCCAAGTCTGCATGCTTTGTCTCAACGAACAAAATCGCCGCATCGACTTCGCCCCGCGCAAAATCCCAATCGGTATACGATGTCGCCAAGGCTATTTGAACATCTGGATGTTCCTTGGAAAAAGAATGAAGGCGCGGCAGCAGCCACTTGACCGCCAGGGTGACATAAACCTGGATCGTCAACGGTCCTGAACTGTGCTGACGGCGCAGCATTTCCGTCCCGGCAAGGATGTTATCAAAAGCCTCCCGCAGGATGGGAAACAGGATACGCCCCTCCTCCGTCAGGTGAACAGCACGCCCGCCGCGCGAAAACAGGGGAACGGATAAATGATCCTCCAATGCCTTGACCTGATGGCTGATGGCGGAATGCGTCACATTCAACTCATCCGCAGCCATCCGAAAGCTGCTGTGGCGGGCCGCCGCCTCGAACGCCCGCAAGGCACTTAACGAGGGTAGGCGCCGATGACGGCTAATTGGCGTATTTGTGTTAGTACCTGTCACCTTTTGCTTCCCCAAAAACATGACCCATCAAAGTAATCCCTGCCTGTCAGCAATCCCTATCATTGAATTCAATTTACCGATAATTAAAAAGAAACCCATTGTCGAACCAAAGAATAACCATAAGGTTGCATGTGAATTTAATTCCAATACAACGCCGATATACGCAACGAATGGATCTGTCGATAAATTCGGAAGTTGATATATGATGCGCTGCGCAAATTGAACAGTTTGACGTTAAAATAAAGTCTTCCTAAAACAGTCCCATGAGCAAAACAGAAACCCTCCCCCTGCGCGACGCGACCGAACAGGATGGTCCCGCGCTTCAATCCCTGTATTCCGCTTTTTATGCGGAAGAGGGCATTGTGCTGAATCCTGATCGCCAATGGCAAAACCTGATGGCGATGATCCGTGCACCTGGATCCAAAATGCTGGTAGCGGTCGCGCCGGATGGCGGCCTTGTCGGGCTTGTGACAGCCACGATTACCTGGGGCGTGGAATTTGGTGCCTGCGCAGAGGTGGAGGATCTTTACGTGCTGCCTGCTTATCGTGGGAAAGGGCTGGCAAAGCATCTGATGCGAACGGTCATTGATTTCTGTCAGGATCAGGGGGCTGAAATGGTCAGTGTGGTTGTCACCCCGGATGGATTGGAACAAAATCTAAAGAAGTTCTATACCGCGCTGGACTTTATTGAGAGTGATCGAACCGTCTTCTACAAGTCCCTGAAAAGAACAGGCTAGGATCCATTCTATGGGCTACAAGCGCTATGCCGTGTATTTTGGACCACGGCCCAATGAGCCTTTACATGATTTCGGTAAATCATGGTTTGGAACAGATCCTGAAACAGGCGCGTCCCTGCCAACCAGTCCCTTGCCCGGATATTCTGAGGATACGCATTCAACGATCATCAAGGCACCCCGGCACTATGCCCTGCACGGAACCTTGAAGCCGCCTTTTGTTTTAGCCGATGGCACAGAGTATGACGCCTTGAAACAGGCGGTGTCAGATCTTGCCGTAACACTCAGTTCCGTAACGCTGTCGCCCTTATACTTAAAAGATTTAAGTGGGTTCCTGGCCTTATGTCCCGCCGAACCATCGCCTTCTTTGCGCATTGTGGCAGGACGCTGTGTCGCAGAACTGGATCAGTTTCGACGCCCCGCATCGGAAGGTGAGATTGAAAAGCGACGTGCGGCTGGATTGACGCCCGATCAGGATGCGAACCTGCTGCGCTGGGGCTATCCCTATGTGCTGGATGACTTCCGCTTCCACATCACCCTGACCAGCCGGTTACAAGAAATGGACAGGCAGGCAGTCGCCGCAGCCTTGGGCCCCAGAATGAGCCACATACTGACAGCACCTACCCTGTTACAGGATTTGTGCATATATGGGGAACCAGACGACGGCAGCCCCTTCCGCATCGTCGCGCGCATTCCTTTAGGATAGCACCTGTTGATCCAGGGCGCGGATGAATGCTGCTTCTGCATCAGCCAGTGCCCCGTCATTGCGAAGTGTCAAAACATCCGGACCATGCGGGAATTCAGGGGGGGATCGACGCAATCTGGCTTCGATATCTGTTGCAGACTCTCTGCCCCGCGCGCTTAACCTTTGGGCCAGGATATCCGGACTGGCGGTCACAACCAGAATCAAACGGTTGGCAAAGCGCGTGCGGATATCATCGATAACGCTGCGCGATAAATTAACCAGCACCGCGCGCCCTTGCGCCAGCGTCCCGTCGATATCTTTGGGGATACCGTAAGAAAGCCCGTGGGCCTGCCAATGCAGGGCAAACCCTCCAGCGGCGGCTCTGGTCTGAAATGCAGCATCAGAAAGGGCCTCATGGGCCTCTCCACCTGCGTCATGCGGGCGGGTGATGGAACGGGTGACAAAGCGGATGGGACCATCCTGCCCGAAATGGCGGCGGGCGGCATCAATCAAGCTGTCCTTGCCAGCACCGCTTGGCCCGACCACCCCAATAAAACACCCAGCCTCCAAACGCCCGGTCTTCATAGGTCAGGAGACCCGCACGCCGTCGCGCCAAACACCGCGCAGGATAGGATGGTGCCGATGGTCATGAACCCGCACCAGATCACCTTTCAGCCCCACGGCAATTTCTCCACGATCCGTCAATTTGGCGGCCCGTGCAGGATTGCGGGTGACGGTCGCCACGGCGGCTGGCAAGTCCATCGTGTCGGCCTGATCGACAAGCAAGAAGGCAGAATGGACCAAGCTGGCCGGGACATAATCGCTGGAAACAATATCCAGAAGCCCCAGCCTGGCCAATTCAATCGCAGCCACATTCCCGGAATGCGACCCGCCGCGCACCAGATTTGGCGCGCCCATCAGGACGGCCAGGCCCGCCGCATGGGACGCTTCGGCTGCTGCGACCGTGGTTGGGAATTCCGCAATGGTCATGCGGTCGGAAATGGCCTCTGCAACATGGTCTACGGTCGCGTCGTCATGGCTGGCCAGGGCATGCCCGTGCTGATGGGCCAGATCAACGGCATAGCGGCGGTTCTTTTCGCCATACAGGCCCTGTTCCACCCGGCGTTCATCCATATAGACCTTCATCTGTTCATCGTTGAAGCCCTTTTTGTGTTTGTAGTATTGGACATACTTACTTTCATCGACGAACTGACGCTGTCCCGGTGTGTGATCCATGATCGACACCAGCCCGGTCAAGGGGCGGTTGATCAAAGGGGCTAAAAGGCTCTCCAGATCCGGGAAACAGATTTCACAGCGCAGATGAACCAGATGGCGCGCCTTGAACAGGCCGTCTTTTTCGCCCATCTCCAGCGCATCACAAATATCCTGCAGCGCCTTCAGGCGAATATCGCCCTCATCAAAGGCCCCAACGGAAACGCTGTCATAAACCGTTGTGATGCCCGCAGAAATGATTTGCGTGTCATGGGCGATAGAGGCCGCAACAGACGGCCACACCGCACCGGGGCGGGGCATGATGTGCTTTTCAATGTTATCGGTATGAAGCTCGATCATGCCGGGCATCAGATAATCCCCCGCGCAATCAATAACATCCGCACCCGGCAAGGACGGAACCGCGTCCCCTTCTTCAAGGGCCGTGATCAGCCCATCCGTCACGGTCACGCGGCCGGCCGGCATAACGCGATCAGCCAGAATAACGCGCGCATTGGCAAAAATGGTTGTCCCAAGAGCATCTTGCAGATTGGCGTTCCTGGTGGCGCTTCGAATGTCGTTCATGTCCCATTCCATATCTTGTGTTCAGGCGGAAACCTTGAAATCCCCAATGGAGAATTCCCGGTCACAAACCGCCGCCCGCGTATCGGCATCGTGAAAGATACCAACCAAAGCCCGTCCCGCCGCTTTTGAGGTTCTGATCAAATCTAGCACCGCCTCGCGATTGGTCTGATCCAGCGATGCGGTTGGCTCATCCAGCAGCATTACCGGATAATCCGCAACAAATCCCCGTGCAATATTCACACGCTGTTGTTCCCCACCGGAAAATGTCGCGGGGGCAAGGTGCCACAAGGACTCCGGCAAATTCACCTTTGTCAGCATCGCGGCGGCCTGATCCCGCGCTGTTCCCCCATCAACGCCGCGCATAATCAAGGGTTCAGCCACGACATTCAGGGTCGACACCCGGGGGACGACCCGCAGAAACTGACTGATATAGCCCAATGTCCAGCGCCGCACCTGCAAGATGTCGCGTGCATTGGCTTTTGCGATATCGACCCAGTCCCCCTTATGCAGCACCTCTACCTGGCCGCCCTGGCACAGATAATTGCCATAGATCATGCGCATCAGTGTGGATTTTCCCATGCCCGATGGCCCCGCCAGGGCAACACATTCCCCGGCATGGGCCTGCATGGTCAAACCCTTGAAGACCGGCAATGTGATCCCATCCTGGTTGTGCAGGGTGAAGGATTTTTCAACGTCTTTCAGGCGCAGTAACTCAGTCATAAAAGCTCCCTCCCCGTCTCATGGATGCAGGACGGAGGATACGAGTAATTGGGTATAGGCATCTTGCGGATCATCCAGCACCTGATCGGTCAGGCCGGTTTCAACAATCTGTCCGCGCCGCATCACCACCAGCCGATGCGACAACAACCGCGCGACGGCCAGATCATGGGTAACTATGATCGCGCTGAGGCCCATTTCAGACACCAGCCCCCGCAACAGATCCAGCAGCCGGGCCTGGACAGACACATCCAGCCCCCCTGTTGGCTCATCCATGAAGACCAGACGCGGACCGGTCACCAGATTTCGCGCGATCTGCAATCGTTGCTGCATCCCGCCGGAGAATGTATCCGGGCGGTCATCGATGCGGCTGACATCCACTTCTGTCTTTTCCAGCCAATCCAGCGCCTGTTCGCGAATATTGCCATAGTGGCGCGCGCCGCCTGCCATCAGGCGTTCGCCGACATTGCCGCCCGCGCTGACGGTCATACGCAATCCATCCCGCGCATGTTGATGCACAAAGGCCCAATCGGTGCGCATCAGCATACGGCGCTGAGGCTCTGACACGGTATGCACATTCAATGCAGAACCCAGGCGGTCCGTGTAAAGAACCTTCCCTGCATCTGGCGTCAACCGACCGGCCAAACAGTTCAAAAGCGTTGTCTTGCCCGACCCGGACTCTCCAACAATACCGACCACTTCCCCAGGATACAGGTCAAAGCTGATGTCGGAACACCCCAGATGCGGCCCATATGTTTTGGTAACAGATTGGACCGACAGCAGCGGTGTTTGCAGGTTTTCGGTCTCAGTCATTCCGCAGCCTCCTGCCCAGGGCCTTGATAGCCCTGCTGCTGACGTGTCGTACAATGATCGGTATCGGAACAGACGAACATCCGCGTGCCCTGATCATCCATGATCACCTCGTCCAGAAAACTGTTGGTTTCGCCGCATAAAGAGCACGGATTGTCCCAAGCCTGAATTTCAAAGGGGTGATCCTCAAAGTCCAGGCTGACCACATCGGTATAGGGTGGCACGGCATATATCCGCTTTTCCCGACCCGCCCCGAACAATTGCAGGGCGGCACAACGGTTCATTTTCGGATTATCAAATTTCGGCGTTGGCGATGGGTCCATGATATAGCGATCATTCACCTTTACCGGATAGGCATAGGTGGTGGCGATGTGACCATGGCGCGCAATATCCTCATACAATTTCACATGCATCAGGCCATATTCTTCCAGCGCATGCATTTTCCGGGTTTCGGTCTCACGCGGTTCCAGAAAACGCAACGGCTCCGGGATTGGCACCTGATAGACCAGAATCTGTCCTTCATGCAGGGGCATTTCGGGGATGCGGTGACGGGTTTGAATCAGGGTTGCGCCCTCAGTCTTTTCCGTCGTCGCAACCCCTGCGACACGCTGAAAGAACTTGCGGATGGAAACCGCATTGGTCGTGTCATCAGCCCCCTGATCGATCACCTTCAAAACATCATCAGGTTCCAGGATAGAGGCCGTGACCTGAATTCCGCCCGTGCCCCAACCATAGGGCATGGGCATTTCGCGCCCGGCAAAGGGAACCTGATACCCAGGCACGGCAACGGCCTTCAGCAAGGCACGCCGGATCATCCGCTTGGTCTGTTCATCCAGATAGGCGAAATTGTATTCCAGCCCGTCGTCTTGTGTTTCCGTGCTCATTCCGCAGCCTCCTTGCCAGCAAAGGCGATGCCGTCTTCCACCTGCCGGCGCATCTTTCGCACCAGATTAAGCTCTGACTGAAAATCCACATAATGGGGCAGCTTCAAATGCTCCACGAAGCCCGTGGCCTGCACATTGTCGCAATGGGACAGGACGAATTCCTCATCCTGAGACGGGGCTGTGCGTTCCTCTCCCAATTCCCCTGCCCGCAGTGACCGGTCTACCAGCGCCATCGCCATTGCCTTGCGCTCCCCATGTCCCAGTGCAATTCCATAGCCACGGGTAAATTGGGGCGGAACGGTTTTGGATCCTTGGAACTGATTGATCATGTTGCATTCGGTCATTTCCATTTCACCGATCTGGATCGGAAAGCCCAGCTCTTCCGGCTGAAATTCCACCGCAACCCGGCCAACCCGAATTTCACCGGCAAAGGGATGGGTTCGGGCATAGCCACGCTGGGTCGAATAGCCCAGCGCCAGCAGGAATCCCTCATCCCCCCGCGCCAGGCTTTGCAGGCGCGTCGATCGGTCCATCGGAAATTCAACCGGGGTGCGGGTGATATCACCAGGCGGTGCCTGATCCTGGGATGCTTCTGGGGTTTCCACTAGCCCTTCCCCCGCCAGCAGGTCCAGCACATGCCGCGCCTGGGGCATTGCGTCATCCATGGAAATCGCTTCCTCTGGATCGCCACCATCTGCCGCCAGTTTGAAGTCGATCAGCCGGTGCGTGTAATCGAATGTCGGACCCAGAATTTGACCCCCCGGCACATCCTTGAAGGCGGCGGAAATACGACGATCAATCTTCATCGAACCGGTCTCTACCGGTAAACTGGACCCAAACCGCGCCAATGTTGT
Organism: Rhodospirillaceae bacterium; assembly: GCA_002709955.1. Taxonomy (GTDB): domain Bacteria; phylum Pseudomonadota; class Alphaproteobacteria; order UBA8366; family Aestuariispiraceae; genus Pacificispira. Next base: position 269,505 of record PAQY01000002.1, on the reverse strand, counting down.
TCGATAGGCACGCACCAGAAAGATTGCCTCGATCATATCTCCACGCGCCTGTTTCAGCGCCAGGGCGGCCAGGTCCGGATCATAAACGGACCCTTCGGTCATCACACGATCTACAGCCAGCTTCATCTGTTCGCGGATCTGATCAACCGTTAGGTCCGGCGTCGACGTCTTCCCACGTCGATCTTCGGCCAGCAAACGATGGGCGTTGTCAATCGCGCGCTCACCACCTTTTACAGCAACATACATAGGTCTATGCCTCCAACTGGGTCAGGCGTGTGCTGCGGGGAATCGCGGCAAGACTGTCTGGCCCCGCGAAAATGGTATCCACTCCCAACGGGAACAGCATCGCATTACGCTCCAGCGCGTTCCAGGCGTCCGTCGTCATTCCACCTGGTGCAAAATCACATGTTGTTTCAATACCAGGCCCGGCCAACCGAACGCCACCAGCGGAATCAAAGCCAGGCACCAAAGCAATGGCTGTCGCAGATCTGTCCGGATATTCATCCGTGCCAATCGATAAATCCTTCATGACCCGCGCCAGATCCGCGACCGGGAAAAAAGCAAACTGTGCCTTATGAATATCTGCTTCAAAGGGAGCCCCGGTATGGAAGCTGAAATGTCCAATGATGCGGTCATTGCGCAAATCCGGGGCCAGCCAATAGGGCGTATCTGGATCCAGCAGGCTTAAGGCAACGCATATCGCCGCTGCATTGAAAGGGGCCGGAACCGGGGCCGTAACGGGCAGCGATTTCACGTCGCCAGGCCTAGCCATCGCATCCAGAATGGTCCGAAAGCTGACAGCAGCATCGCGAACCGGGTCTGCAAAACCAGGGGCCAAATCGGTAAGGCTCATCGTTTAATCCTCCCCCCGCACAAGGGTGAAAAAATCAACCTTCGTCGCTGCAACCTTTTTTGCGCGCGCAAGGTCTCGCGCCGCTTGTTCCGCTTTTAGCGGCTCTATGATTGAATTCATGATTTCCCGTTGACGCTCCGGCTGTTGCAGCATCGCGTCCAACAACGCACAGCAGCGCGCCTTTTTCTTGTCACGCCCCGCTTGATAGGCATGGCCGACAGTTCCATCTGACAGTTTCACACTACAGCGCGTGACGGTCATCTCACCCATATTGAACGCGCCGCCCGTGCCACCGACACGGCCCTGGGTCATGATCAAACCGCTTTCCGGTTTCCGCAGAAACTCAAAACCCGGCTTTTCTGGTAGCGCATCGAACAAGTCGCATAGACGGGCGGAAGGGGCCATGGACAAGACGCCCATCCAGCCTTGTCGGGCGCGCTGGTCATCGGACAAAGGCACCTCCCAAGACCGGTTGTTCCCTGTATCTGGGCTGGAACTTTCATTCCTCACAAAATTATCTCCCGTTCAGACAAAGATGCTGCGACACTCAACAAACCAGTCAAAGGTCTAGACAGTCGTTAGATTTTCGTATAGACGTCTAGACAAATATAAGATGCCTAAGCTTAGACCCAATTGCAAGATCGAAGCATGGCGTTGTTGATGAAATTCTTGTGACGAATGGCATAACCAAAGGGGCAAGTCGTGTATCTAACTGATGGAGAACCAATCTGGCGACAAATTGCCGGCACTTTAGAGGCCGAAATAGACCAGGGTGTCTATGAGCCTGGGGACCGCCTTCCCACAGAGGCGGACCTGTCCCGTCGCTTTGCTGTAAATCGTCACACCGTTCGTCGCGCGATGAGTCACCTTCAGGAAGTTGGCAAGGTCCGAATTGAGCAAGGGCGCGGCACATTTGTTCAAAGCGACCTGATCGAATATCCCATTGGGGAGCGTACCCGCTTTACCCAAAACATCACCAGCGGCAACCGCATGCCCAGCAAAACCCTGTTGCGGACCGAACAGGTCCGTGCCGATGCGGTCATTGCGCGAAATCTAGACCTGCGAAAAGGTGCCCCCGTCGTGCTGTTGGAAGCTGTCAGTGAAGTTGACGGTCGCCCAATCAGTGTTGCCACCCATTATTTCCCCGCAAAGCGATTTGAGGGGATGATTGCAGCCTTTCGTGACACTTTATCGATCACCGCAGCCCTGGATGCCTGTGGCGTACATGATTACAAAAGGTTTTCCACACGCATCACCGCCACCATGCCAACGCGCCAACTGGCAGCCCACCTACAGCAGCCACCGACACGCCCGGTCTTGCAGACAGAAAGCATCAATGTGGACATGGATGGACGCGCAATTGAATACGGACTGTCCTATTATGCCAGTGACCGCACCCAATTGATTGTGGAAAGCGAACCCCTGAGAGAGCACTCGGCACTCAAGAAGCCTGCATAACTCGTACTATGGCATAAAATTTGCTTATCTACCCTCAATGCAAACCGATTGAGGATTTGGGTTATGCTGGAAGCCGCAACGTTTAGTCTTTTCAGTGCAGGAGCCTCCCTATTAACGGGAACGGAAAAGCGTCCGGAAAAAGAGGACGTTGCCGATTCAAATGCAAATTCCTTTATCGCCAACCTGTTCAATACAATCGATAAAGACGTAAAATCAACAAGCCTGTCCTTTGCCGACATCGCGAAAATGTTCGACGTCAATGGCATTTCCCCCACGGAAGTGGACCAACTGGCTGGCGCATTAAAAGACAGCGGCGTTGTCAGCGATCAGGACATCCTGCAACTCCAGACCAAGGGTGCCGAATTCCTGTCAAATCTGCCGGGCAATTATTACTCTGGCGGAAAATTGGACGAAAAGACCGACCTGCTGGGCTTCATGCAATCAGCCCTGTCCCAGGCAAAGGCGGCTGGTGAGCCAACAGACTCCCTGGCGGCCCAGGTATCCCTGCTCTCCAATCTGGCGGCGGCGAATGCCACGGGAACCGCACAGATCAATGCGGGATTTTCCTCAAATCTGGCGTCTGGAACATTGCGCACCTTAATCGCCCTTCAAGGCTAGAATGGTGCGCGAGAGTCTTGATTGCGCAAGGGGCGCACACTAGGGTCTGTGCCCATCCGTAACCCTTGCCTTCAGGATCATCGTCAATGCGTTTTACCAGCACGTCCAGCTATGTCGCCTCCGAAGATCTTGCCGTTGCCGTGAATGCAGCGGTCACGCTGCAACGCCCCTTGCTGGTCAAGGGGGAGCCTGGCACGGGTAAAACCCAATTGGCGCGAGAAATCGCAACCGCCCTGGACCGTCCCTTTATCGAATGGCATGTGAAATCCACCACCAAGGCACAGCAGGGCCTGTATGAATATGATGCGGTCAGCCGCCTGCGCGACAGCCAGTTGGGCGACGAACGGGTCCACGATATCCGCAATTACATCATTAAGGGAAAACTGTGGGAGGCTTTTACATCCGACCCCGCGCCTGTCTTGCTGATTGACGAGGTGGACAAGGCCGATATCGAATTCCCCAATGATCTGTTGCTGGAACTGGATCGCATGGAATTCCATGTCTATGAGACGAAGGAAGTGATCCGGGCGGAAAAGCGCCCCATCGTGATCATCACATCGAATAATGAAAAAGAACTGCCCGATGCCTTCCTGCGGCGCTGTTTCTTCCATTTCATCCGCTTCCCGGACCCTGAGACGATGGAACAGATCGTTCAGGTTCACTTCCCCGACATCAAAAAGCGCCTGTTGAGTGAGGCCCTGGCCCTGTTCTTCCAGGTGCGCGAGGTTCAAGGCCTGAAAAAGCGCCCCTCAACCTCCGAATTACTGGATTGGATCAAATTGTTGATGGTGGAAGATATCTCCCCCGAAACATTGCGTGAAACAGATCCCAGCAAGGCCATCCCCCCGCTGCATGGCGCATTATTGAAGAATGAACAGGACGTTCATCTGTTTGAGCGTCTGGCCTTCCTGTCCCGCCGCGAAGGATCAAGGGGTTAAGGGTTTGGGCTGGTCGTCAAAGCGGGTTTGATCAGGCCAAAGAATGTTTCAGGGCCGCTGAATTCCCACCCGATATGGGTGCCGCATTCAACACACAGCGCCACCCGCCATGCGAGTCCCGGAAACCAGGAAAATTGCGTGCTGGGTCGGCCCAACATTCCGGCGCCTGGTGCATGAATAAAACACTGTACCGTGAAGACATGGCCTGCTGGATTGAAGACCGTGTGTTGATGTGCGCCGCGCCGATCAATGGCGAAACATTGCCGCGTCACTGTGGCATGGCATTTCGCACAGAAAAGACGATCATCGCCCTGCCCTTCCTGCACTTCATTCTTGTCGCTTTGTTCCGTGTCCAGCATGGTGCGCGAACAGTGTTGGTCGCCACCCTATGAGGCAAGCAAAATGAGCAGATTCGCCGGACAACGCGCCATCGTGACCGCCGCGGGGGGTGGCATCGCACGGACCATTGCGGAGCAGTTGCATCGTGAAGGGGCTGCGGTCTTTGCAGGCGATGTCGATACCAAGGGCCTGTCCAGCCTGCCCGATGGCATTGCGCACCAGCGCTGTGACGTTTCAAACCGTGTGGAGGTTGATGCGTTCTTTGATGCTGCCTTGGCCCATTTAGGGGGCGTGGATATTCTGATCAATGCCGCTGGGATAAAAGGACCGACCGGGGTGATCGAGGATACCGATCCCGAAGCCTGGGCGGCCTGTGTCGCTGTGAACCTGACCGGGGCCTATCATTGCCTTCGGCGCGTATTGGGGCCGATGAAGGCAAAGGGTTCCGGCTCTATCATCAATTTTTCCTCAACAGGCGGCCTGTATGGCTATCCGGAACGCAGCCCCTATTGTGCGGCGAAATGGGCAATTATCGGCCTGACCAAAACGGCCGCGGCAGAGGCTGGCCCATTCGGTGTGCGGGTCAATGCCCTGTGTCCCGGCTCCGTCGAAGGCGACCGCATGGACCGCGTGATCGCGGACGAGGCCTTAACGACCGGTAAAAGTGTTGATCAGATCCGCGACGATTACGTGAAGGACACCAGCATGCGCTGTTTCGTCACCGCAGAAGACATCTCCGAAATGGCGCTGTTTCTGTGTTCCAAGGCAGGGGCAAGGATTTCCGGCCAGGCGATCAGCGTGGACGGCCATACCAGCATGCTATAGCGGGCGCAGTCGCCGTGCGTCCAATGCGCCTTGCAGAATAAAGCTGGCTGCCATTTTATCGACCACCTGACCGCGGCGCGCTCGTGTCATATCCGCTTGTTCGATCAGCACCCGTTCCACCGCACTGGTTGACAGGCGTTCGTCCCAGAAGGCGATGGGCATGTCCCATTTGGCGACAGAGATCAGATTGCGGGCGAATTGGCGCGATGACTGACAGCGCTTGCCTTCCGTCCCATCCATATTGACCGGCAGGCCGATGACCAGGCCGCCAATCCGGCGATCCGCCACGATTTCCCCCAGCCGCGCGACATCCTGCGTGAACTTTGCACGCCGGATGGTTTCCAGGGGCGACGCAATGCTGCCGGCCGGGTCACCAATGGCGACCCCGATGGTTTTTTCCCCCAGATCGAGGCCCAAAAGGCTGACGCCTGCAGGCAGGTCATAGACGGTTTCTAAGATCATGACTGTGCATAGGGCGGGTTTGGCCTTTGGGCAAGCCTGACGACTTGCCGCGCTGGAAGGCGGGTGATAGTTTCCGCGCACAAATTCATCCCGATATCCAACGCAGAGAGCCGCCCATGGCCATTGATACCAAAACCGTCGCCCGCGTTGCCCATCTGGCGCGCATCGCCTTGCCAGAAGACCGTCAGGAAACGCTGGCATCGGAACTGGATACGATCGTCGCCTGGGTCGAGCAATTGTCCGAAGTGGACACGGACGGCGTGCAACCCATGTCATCGGCCGTTGAGATGACCGCCCAATGGCGGGAGGATAAAGTGACAGATGGTGGCTATCCGGAAAAAATCGTCGCCAATGCGCCAGACCCGGTCGGTCATTTCTTCTCCGTCCCCAAAGTTGTTGAATAGGAGCTGGGGGCGATGAACGACCTTCTGGATTTAAGCCTGACAGATGCCCGAGACGGCCTGCGCAAGAAAGCATTCACCGCTGTCGAACTGACGGAGGCCTATCTGGCCGCCATGGATAAGACCAGGGCGCTGAATGCCTATATCACTGAAACGCCAGACCAGGCCCGCGCTATGGCTGTGAAAAGTGATGAACGATTGGCCGCAGGTACAGCGGGCCCATTGGAAGGCATTCCCCTGGGCGTTAAGGATTTGTACTGCACCGAAGGGGTGCTGACGACGGCGGCCTCTCACATTCTGGACGGGTTCAAACCGCCCTATGAATCGACGGTCAGCAGCAAGCTGTGGTCGGCGGGTGCCGTGCTGTTGGGCAAAACCAACCTGGACGAATTCGCCATGGGGTCGTCCAACACGACCAGTTACTATGGGCCTGTGCGCAATCCCTGGCAGGATAAGACCGATCCGGACAAGGCCCTGGTGCCCGGCGGGTCGTCCGGCGGGTCGGCGGCGGTTGTTGCCGCACGCTCCGCCCTGGCCAGCATTGGTACAGATACGGGTGGATCCATCCGCCAGCCTGCGGCCCTGACCGGTACTGTGGGCCTGAAACCGACTTATGGCCGGTGCAGCCGATGGGGTGTCGTCGCCTTCGCCAGTTCCCTGGATCAGGCCGGGCCCTTCACACGAACGGTTCGCGATGGTGCAATCATGTTGGGCGCGATGGCCGGACATGACGCAAAGGATTCAACCAGCGCCAACATCGCCGTTCCTGATTTTGAAGCCGCCCTTAAGCGCGGGGTCAAAGGGCTGCGTATCGGCATTCCCCAGGAATACCGCCTGAAAAGCCTGGCCAATGAAATTGATGATCTGTGGCAGCGCGGCATTGATTGGCTGCGGGCGGCCGGTGCGGAAATCGTCGATATCTCGCTGCCCCACACGAAATATGCGCTGCCTGCCTATTACATCATCGCCCCGGCGGAGGCGTCATCCAACCTGGCCCGCTATGACGGCGTACGCTATGGCCTGCGCAGCGAGGGCAAGACCCTGGACGAGATGTACGCGAACACCCGTCGCGATGGCTTTGGGGATGAAGTACAGCGCCGGGTTCTGATTGGCACCTATGTCCTGTCTGCCGGGTATTATGATGCCTATTATCTGAAAGCACAGAAGGTGCGCGCGCGCATTGCAGAAGACTTCCGCAATGCCTGGTCCCAATGCGATGTCATGCTGACCCCTGCCACCCCGTCTGCCGCCTTTGGTATAGATGACAAGCAGGATGACCCGATCCAGATGTATCTGAACGATGTCTTCACCGTGACCGTAAATCTGGCCGGTCTGCCAGGAATTTCCGTTCCCGCCGGGTTGGACCACAAGGGCCTGCCGCTGGGCCTGCAATTGATCGGCAAACCGTTTGATGAGGAAACCTTGCTGCAAACGGCACAAGCCCTGGAAGACGCCGCACAGTTTTCTGCCGTCGCAGGATTACGCGCGTAGCACCAGCAACGCGCGGATGCGTGATGCTGGTTTGTCTTAAGCTGATGCGACCGCATGATGCTGCGGTTTTTACATTAAGCTCACGCGGACGCGTGATGCTGCGGTTTTTATATTAAGCTCATGCGGACGCATGATGCTTTACCGGGGCACCTGCTGGTCTATTTCATCCGCGATGGCAGGGGCGGCGAGATCCGGGGCATAGGCGGCCTGGGCAGCGCGGGGTTCATAGGCTTCCTGATCCTCCTCCGGCACAGGCTCTTTTCGCATGATGCGATAGGCAACAAACAGCCCATAGCTCAACGCGATCACCACAGCCACATACATATAGGCCGTAACCCCTAGAAGGTCGGTCAGAACTGTTGTCGCACCGGGCAGGATGAAGGCCGATGCGGACCACGCAAACAACATCGTCATGGACAGCGAAACATAATACTGCGGCTCTGCCCGGTCATTGGCATGGGCCGTCGCGACGGCATAAATCGTTTCCGTGGCCCCAGCCCAGATCCCGAACAAGGCAATCATCAGCCACAGGTTCATTCCCTCCAGCCGCGTACAGATCAATGCAAAAATCACGATGATCACACAGGCAATTATCAGCACGATCCGGCGATCCATACGATCCGACAGGGCACCCAGGGGCATCTGTACGGCGATCATGCCAAACTGCATCAGGAAAACCAGCAACCCTATATCTGATTGGGAATACCCCGTTTCCTGGGCATAAATCGGCGCAAACCCCTGCACCATCATGGTCAGCCCCCCAACCGCCATCAGCCCGGCAAGGCCGACTGGGGAAATACGCCAAACCGCGCGCAGCGCAACCTTGACGGCCTCTGGCGGTGGTGGGGAGGGTAAGTTGGTCAGCCCAACTGGCAAGATTGCCAATGTTCCAAACAATACCGCGATCATCGGACCAATTGGTGTCTCAAGGTCAATCCACGCGATCAGATACCCGCCCAGACCGATACATAGCACATAGGACATATAAAAAATCGCCATAACGCGGCCGCGCCACTCATTGGGGCAGGAATCATTCATCCAGCTTTGCGCGATGATGAACAGGCCTGTTACAGAAAAACCATAGGCGAACCGCGCCCCAATCCACAGGATCGGATCAAGGGTCATGCCGATCAAAAGATGGGTCAGCAACATGACCGCCGCCAATGTCATAAAGGCCCGCGCATGCCCTACCCGCTTCACAAGAGGCCCAACGGCCAGACACCCCAGGAACCCCCCTGCCGCCATGCCCGTCAGTATCCATCCCGCCATCGAGGGGGGATAGCCCAATCCCCCCAACCGCGTCGGCACATAGGCGAAAATCAGACCATTGCCAACCGCCACCAGCGCCATGGACAAGATCAATCCCGCAACGGCAAAGGGCGGCGGGGTAATAACGCGCTGTGACTCCGACAGTCGGGATGTTTGGGTCATACGGCCTCAGCTAAAATGAATGGTCATCCTCTTTCGGACGATCTGGCCCTGGGGTCAATCCGTTCCATGCGGTAAACTTGTGATAAAGCGACTGTGATTTGTGCGGATCAAAAACCCGACCCTATGGTATCAGTGGATCAACACACCAAAGGATAAGGTAAAGTTTGATGAAGAAACTGACTTTCGCCCTGTGTTTCGCCCTATCCAGCTTCACCCTGTCTTCAACGCACGCCGCCGAAGGGCAGCGCGTCACCCTGACCGGGGAGTTGATTGATACCTGGTGTTACACATCTGAAATCATGTATGCGCTGGGCACGGCGCATCACAAATGCGCGGTGTGGTGCGCCGTGGGCGGGATTCCCGTCAGCATTCGCACGGAGGATGATCAGGTCTATGTGATCCTGAAAGTGGAAGAGGATGACACCAGCGTCGCCAATCCCCGACTGGTGGAAATTCAGACCCATCAGGTCACCGTAAATGGCGATTTATACGCCCGCGACGGTGTCAATTACCTGATTGTCGATCAGGTCGCCGACGATCATGGCATCGTCCATATCAATCACGAAGATTTCGGCATCCAGCCTTTCTGAGCGGAGCACCCATCATGAAAATGCGATCCCTTCCCGTCCTTTTATTCGGCCTGTTAAGCGTTTCCAATCCCAGTCTAGCCGCTGATTCATGGGGCATTGATGGGGAAGAAAAGGCGCGCATTCAGGTCACCGTGGTCGACCTTTTATGCGAATTGACTGGAAACTGCGCCGAAAATTGTGGTGACGGAAAACGTCAACTGGGCCTGTTACAGGAGGATGGAACCCTGCTGCTACCGGCTAAGAATAATGATATTTTCGCTGGCGCAACGGCGGATCTAATCCCCTTCTGTGGCAAGAAGATCGAAGCCGATGGTCTGTTGATCAAAAAAGATCAGATCACCATGTTCGCGCTACAGTTCAAACGGGAATTGCCCGATGGTAAATGGAGCCGCGCCAATTGGTTCACCAGGGATTGGTCAGAACGCAATGGCCAGGACGCGGCTCGCTGGTTCGAAAATGACCCGACAATCAAGGCGGAATTGGAAAGAACTGGCATTCTGGGCCTGCCGGGCGTGACCTATGTTCCGCAATAAGGCGTTGTTGACCGCCCTCCTTATCCTGATCGGGATCGGATCCGCCCGGGCGGATACCGTGTTTCCTCCCAATCTGTTTGGTGGTCCCTTCAGCCTGACGGACGAAAGGGGAAACACGGTCACAAGTTCAGACTTTCGCGGTCAGTTCATGTTGATCTATTTCGGCTATACATTCTGCCCCGACATCTGTCCGGGTGATTTGTCTAGGCTGGCAACAGCCTTGGACGATACCCCACCTGGCATTATCGACAAGGTACAGCCGATCTTCATCACCGTGGACCCGGAGCGCGACACGCCTGACATTGCCGGTCCCTATGCTGCCGCCTTTCATCCAAAATTCCTGGGCCTGTCGGGCGACCCGGATGCTGTGAAGCAGGCGGTGATCGCCTATCGTGTCCATCGGGCAAAAGTTTTCCCGGAAGGGGCCGCGCCGGAAGATTATCTGGTCAGCCATTCCCCCAATGCCTATCTGATGGGGCCGGATGGCGGGTTTCTGACCCTGTTCCCCCATGACAGCGCCCCATCAGCGATCGCAGCCGCGATCACCACCTATGTTCAGGATGCCAGCGGCAGTTAGCTATTTTGCTGACAGACGGGCGATGGTGTTGGTGGTGGATTGCCCCTCCACCAATTGGGCCAGAACGATCCGACCGCCCCAGGATTCCACTTCCTTAGCGCCGACCACGGTTTCCCTTGTATAGTCAGCCCCCTTGATCAGAACATCCGGTTCCAGCGCCTTGATCAGGGTCATGGGGGTGTCTTCACCAAAGATCACGACCATATCGACATCGGCCAGCGCGGCCAGGACACTGGCCCTGGCGACCTCTGCCTGAACTGGGCGGCTGGGGCCCTTCAGGCGCGCAACAGACGCATCGCTGTTCAGGCCCAGAACCAGCCGGTCGCATGCTGCCCGCGCCTGCGAAATCAGGGAGATATGACCTGGATGCAGCAGATCGAAACAGCCATTGGTGAATCCGACAGATTTCCCGGCCCGTCGCCAGGCGGCAACCCGATCCTGCGCTTCTGCCAGGGTCAGGACCTTGGCCTCCCCCCGTGCGAAGCTTTCTTCATGGCTGTCATTTAAGATTTCGCCGGGATAGGCAACGGCGGTGCCGGTTTTTGCAACGACAATCCCCGCAGCCCGGTTGGCAAGCGTTGCCGCGTCTTTCTGTGACAGGCCCGCGGCCAATCCCGCCGCCAGGGCCGCAACCACCGTGTCCCCCGCCCCGGCCACATCAAACACTTCCCGTGCGCGGGCGGGCAGATGATCGACGGACACGGTTCCCGACGGATCCTGTCGATACAGGGTCATGCCCTGTTCAGAACGGGTCGCTAAGACCCCCCTTACACCACTAACCCTGATCACAGTTTCACAGGCCGCGATCACGGCCTGATCGCTGTCGGTTGGCGCATCGCTGGCCAGCGCCAATTCGGCACGGTTGGGCGTCACCAGATCCGCGCCGCGATATTTGGAGAAATCCCGCCCCTTTGGGTCCACGATCACCGGGCATCCCTGACTGGCCGCTGCCGCAATCAGATCCTGAATCAGACTGTCGGACAGCACCCCCTTGCCATAGTCAGACAGGATCAGCGCACCAACAGAAGGCAGGGCCGACAAGGCCGCATCGCGCACCGCATCTGCCGTCAGGGCCTCCAAAGGGCCGCGACGTTCCTGATCGGCGCGTAACAATTGCGCACGCCCGGCCATAAACCGCGTTTTTACCGCTGTCGGGCGGTCGCTAGCGGGGATCAGATGCGCCTTCGCCCCCGCAACACCATCAATCAACCCCTGAACCTCTTGTGCGGCAACGTCTTCGCCAACCACACCGACCAGAACACAGCGTGTGCCCAAGGCACAGACATTTCGCGCCACATTGGCAGCCCCGCCCAGGGCGGCACGCTCACGCGTTACACTCAAGACCGGGATCGGGGCTTCTGGTGAAATCCGTTCCACTTGACCTTCAACGAACCGGTCCAGCATCACATCGCCGACACACAGCACGGCGGCTGCGCTTATCTGCTCCAGAATGGCCGCAAGATCGGTATCTCTCATTGGTGTCTAATCCTGTCTGGATAGGCATGAAGGAAGGCTCCCTCGGTACTCCAGAACAGTCCCGCCGTCAAATATCCACCCTTCCCGCTGCCAGTATCCAAACCGATCCGGTTGGGGTGAATATCGGGTCTGGGACTGGGCGAATGCCCATGAACCACGCATCCCCCAAAATCAGCATCGGAGTGAAGAAAGCGATCCCGAATCCAGATCATGTCTTCGTCCCGCTGATCCGCAAAGGGAATGCCGGGGCGCAGGCCTGCATGGACAAAGATGTAATCCCCCGCCCGATAAGAAACCTGCAAGGCATCCAGAAACTGCCAATGCGCGTCGGGCACCACGGCGGCCAATTCACTGCGGAATTCAAGCAGTGCATTGGTATCCTCCAGGTCATCCGGGGGCCTGACTCCATAGCTTTCCGATGTCGCATCACCACCATTACGCAGCCAGTGATAGCCCTTGGTCAAATCCCCTGCTTGCAGGAAGGACACCATCATTTCTTCATGATTGCCTTTCAGGAACACCGCATTCGGGGCGTCTTGCTGGACCTGACACAGGCGATCTATTACCTGGGCGGAGTTTGGACCACGGTCCACATAATCCCCCAGAAAGATCAGACGATCCTGCCCGCCCTGTCCTGCACGATCGGGGCGGCTGGAAATTTGGTTCAGCAGATCATCCAGCAAGTCCAGATGGCCGTGAACGTCACCCACCGCTATCAGGCAATCGCCCTGTGGTGCGCAATGTTTCGACGCAAGGTCCGGGTCCAGAATGCCTTAAGCTCCTGTTTCCGTGGGGGCCTCGCCATAGCTGGCCCATTCTTCGCGACCACCGCGGTTATCAAGATAATTGGCCAACGCCACCACAACGGCGCGGTCATATTTCTTGTTACCATCGGCCAGCAGGATATCCAGGGCCTTATCGACACTCATGCCCGACCGCCAGGCCCGCGCACTGACCATGCCGACAAAGGCATTGGCAACGGCTGCAATGCGCGCCGTAACGACGATATCCTTGCCCGCCAGACCATCAGGTGTGCCCGTGCCGTCATAGTGTTCCTGCAAGTGGCGCAGGGTATCATAGACCGGCCCGTCAAAGTCGATTTTAGACACCAGTTCGGCGCTGGTCAGCACCGATTCCTGGATCATCCTGACCTCTTCATCCGTCAGCTTGCCCTGTTTGGTCAACAGTTCTTCGGGAACAGTGATCTTGCCCAGATTCATCAAGCTGCCTGCGATCGCAGCGGTTTCCATCATCACCCGTTCGGCCTGCATTTCCTGTGCAACGGCGCGCGACACTTCACCCACACGGACCGAATGATTGGCAGAGAATGGGTCGCGGCGATCCACCACCGACACCAAGGTACCAACCAACTGGCGCATCACGGTTTCACGCTTTTCACGTTCCAGCACGCTTTCGGTGATATCCTGGCTGACCATCAGCACGCCCGGTGGGAAGTCTTCCCGCGCGGGAAGTGGCTGGAAATCCGTCCGATAGACCTTAGGCCCATCATTCCCCAATTCCATTTCATGGGTAACGGTCAGACGCTCATTCTTGGCCAAGGCCTCTTTAACCCAGGCATGAATGCGCTTGCCTTCAACCGGCCCTAGAATGGCGGAGACATGCTTATCAAACATGTCAGACCGATCCATACGGGACAATTGCAGCGCGGTTTTATTGAACCAGCGGTAATGACCATTTTCATCCAGGATCACGATGCTGTTGGGCTGGCTGTCGGTCACGGTATGCATAAAGTTCCGCTGACCCTGGAAACGATTGGCCAGTTCTTCAAATTTAGCCGCCGCTTCCGTCGCACGCTGGGACGTTCCATAATACCACAGGGCCAGCATCCCGATCAGAACCAGGATGATGATCACCCCGAAAACGATCATCAGCAATTGCAACCGGTCTTCGGATTCTTTCAGGGCTTCCGCTGTATCCACCTTATAGACCAGCGTCCAGGGCACCTGATTGAAGGCCCGGGAGATTGCCAGAACCTCGTTCCCGACATAGTCGGTTACGGTTGCAAAGCCGCCAACGGTGCGCACCGCCCAGGCCGATGCCAGATTGGGCGTATCAGCGGCCAGACTTTTCTGCAGCGGAGCTGTCCCATCGGCACGCGGCGTAAGATATTCGATCTTGTTGCCATTCTGACGCACGATCATGGTCTCAGCCGTGTCTTCCGTCGCGCCGGGCTGTTCCAACAGGGGATACAGTTCCTCTGCAATCTCCTTAACACCAACCACATAACCCAATTGCGATTCCGCAGACTCATCGGCCTGCACCGCATAAACCGGTACAAGGAAGGCCATGGCGGAATTGCCACGTTCATTAATGAACACGTCAGAAACAGAAGTTACCCCTCGTTCTGCTTGTTCCAGAAACGCCCGAACAGGTCCTTGCAGCGGGGGGAATCCTGAACTGGAAACGATGATGAAATTATCCATGTCGATCAGGGCCAGGCCAGCAACACCGGCTTTTTGCACATTGGCGTTTACCTGGGGTCCTTGAATTTCGCTTTTAAAACCGGCGCGCTCCCCGACCACTTCCAATAAATTGCCCAGATATCCCAATTCCGGCGGGGCATCATCTGCACTGGCACTGGTGCCGGATTCATGGAAAACGGTCAGGTATAACTGCACCGACGCATTGTCTGCGATACCGCGTAAATCTGCCAATTGACGATCAATCCAGCGGTTGATGTCCGTATAGCGGCTGTCGATGACAATGGACATGCGGCTTTGCCACTGGCGCATTTCGCGGTCCCGTTCGGACGCTGCGAACTGCATCATCAGGAAGATGCCAACGGCGATGAAAATCGCTACGCCAACACCCGTTAGGGCCATTTTCAGGCCGGCGCTCATGCCTGCCTTGCCTGATTTCTTTTCGTCTTTGGTCGTGCTGCTCACGAAACCTTCCCCCCGGTCAAAGCCACATAATCTGAATGCCACTTAGTCTGATCGACCTGTTCGCCAAAAGCGCTCAGGCCAATTCACGCTTCAGCGCGCAGCGATAATGCCCAAAAACCAAGCGCTCGTACACCCTTTACAACAAAATTTAAAAGGTCCCTGACATTCGATCAAATTTTCATGCAAAATTTTTGCAGGCCCGTCAGATTGATCCTATAGTCCCGCCATTGTCGGTTTGAATTCAAGGGGCCTTTATGGCGCGGAATAGATCAAAATGGGTGTGCGTGGCGGGATTTCTTGCCGCCCAACTGATATTGGCACCGGTATGGCTGAACAGCGCATCCGCTGCGGTTGATTTATTCGGCAGCAAGGAACTCAGTTCCACAAAGCTTGAAAAATTTGAGAAATGGACAGGCGTTCTGGAGCGCTATGCCAAGGATGAGCCCAATGACTTGGCGAAATGCCAGATTACGGGATCAGAGCCATGCCACATCGCCAAATGGCGTATTTTCCTGAATAAACTCAAAGGCGTGGCACCAATGGATCAATTGGAATACGTCAATAAATACCTGAACCAATACGCCTATCTTCTCGATCCCATCAACTATGGAAAAAAAGATTACTGGGCGACCCCAAAGGAATTCATGTATCGCACCGGCGATTGCGAAGACTATGCGATCAGCAAATATGTATCTCTGGTTCATTTGGGATGGCCCAAGGAAAACATGCGCATTGTCGTCTTGCAGGATCAGAACCTGAATGTCGCCCATGCCATCCTGGTTGTGTATATCAACGATCAGGCGCTTGTGCTGGACAATCAGATTCCGCAGGTCATCGATTCAACCCGTATCAAACATTACAAGCCCATTTTCTCCATCACAGACGGGCGCTGGTGGCTGCATCGCAGCTAAAAATCCGTCGATAGTCTGGATTTTCAGCGATGGTCCGCCTGTAAATAGCGTGTGGGCGTATCCCCCAAAGTCCGGCGGAACATGGCAATGAAAGCAGACGGGCTTTCATAGCCCAAATCCAGTGCAACCGTTGTCACCGGCGTTCCAGCAGACAAACGCTCCAATGCTGATAACAGTACCCGCTGTCGTCGCCATGCCCCGAAGGTCATCCCCGTTTCCTGCTGAAACAATCGTGCCAGGGTTCGCCCTGCTGCACCGACACTATTGGCTATTTCTTCCAACGGGCGACGATCAGACGGATCGGCCAGTAAGGCATCGGTCGCCGCCTTCAACCGGGGGTCATTGGGCAGCGGCAGATGCAGGAAGGCGGGCATTGCCGCGCGAATACGGTCCAACAGGCATGCCATCAGGCGACCATCAGCTCCGCCTTCATCCCATTCACGCGGCATTTCCGCCGCCGCCAGGATCAGGTTCCGCAGCAATGGATCAACCGACAGGACCGTGCAGGTTTCAGGCATTCCCCCAATCCGATCCGGGGCGATATACAGGCTGCGGAACTTTGCGAAACTGACGGTTTCAATCGTATGCATGACGCCTGGCGGCAACCAAACCGCCATGGCAGGTGGCGCCAGAAACCGCCCCTGATCCGTCACGACCGTCAATACACCCTCTGCGGAATAGGTGAATTGCGCCCAGTCATGGGCGTGGATATTAAACTGTTCCTCCCGCGCCATATCAAAGGCACGAACTTCGACGGGTCGAACCAGTCCCGTGGGGACCGCCGGACGCGGGCTTTGTCTGTTTTGCATCATAATCTAATTATATATCGTAAAACCGCCCAGAAAGCGATGTTTCTTTTCAGCGACAGGCTGATACTGTCCCATGCATATCTGCCCAAAGACAATAAGGTTCAGCCGCGCCCATGATATCAATCACGATCTGCAAGACATTGGGAGATATGGCGAAATGGCAATCACACTTCGCCCAAATCCGCCGCGCCAACCTGTTACAAAGCATTGAATATGGCCTGTCCTATGGGCAATTCATGGGTCAGAAGCCGCGCCAAGCCTTTATTGAAATTGATGGGCAACCGGCTGGCATATGCCAGTTGATGGAGGCTGGTGTTCTGAACAATGCCATTCATGCGGTCATTGTGGATCGCGGTCCGCTGTGGCTGGATGGATATGGCACAAAAGATCATCACATCGCGTTTTGGGCTGAGTTTGATCGACTGTATAAACGGCGGTTGGGACGCAAGCGGCGCATTTTTCCGGAGCTAACAGTAAAAGAAGGGTCGGCGGCGGATCTGGAAAACCTGGGCTTCAAGCGCCTTGCCGGGCCGGGTTATCAAACCATCTGGCTGGACCTGCGCCCCGACCCCGATGTCCTGCGGTCAAATCTGAAAAGCAAATGGCGTGGGCCCCTCTCCAAGGCAGAACGATCAGACCTGGAGATTCAGTGGGACAGCGATGGCACATCCTTCCCAACACTTTTAAACGGCTATGTCGCTGACAAAGGAAACCGGGGATATCAGGGGCCTTCGCCCAAGCTGCTGCAAATTCTGGCCCGATATTTCAGTGTGCAAAAGAACCTTCTTATCGGGCGCGCCCTGCAAGGGACGACAACCGTTGCGGCCATCATGATCCTGTGTCATGGGCGCAGTGCCACCTATCAAACCGGCTGGACGACCCCGGCAGGCCGCGCGGTCAGTGCGCATAACCTGCTGTTGTGGAACGGTATGCAGGTCATGCGGGAGCGCAAAATCCAGGATTTCGACCTGGGGGGCGTCAGCGATGGGGCCGCCCGTGCGGTAAAAACATTCAAAGAAGGCATGGGCGGGGAAACCGTTGAACTGATCGGCATGTTCAATTAATCCGCCTGGCAATTTCTAGATATCGATTGTCATTATATCGCAAGCAAGACGACAAACCGTGGCGTATATCTGTCTCCACACTTTTCTTTGGAGCCCCCCTATGTCCCGTTATGTCCCCGCATTTCTGCAAGGCCCGCGTGGAATGCTGATCCTGATGGCCTTTGCCATGGCGGTCAGCATGAATGCCTGGTTTGCATTGTTGAACAACTTTGTGGTGGAACGGGCGGCCTTTACGGGAAAGGAAATCGGGTTCCTTCAGTCGATCCGGGAGATTCCGGGCTTTCTGTCCTTCGCAGCGGTGCTGTTACTGCCCTTTATCCGGGAGCAGAACCTGGCCTTTCTGTCCCTTGCAATGCTGGGCATAGGCACGGCACTTACTGGCTATTTCCCAACCGAATTCGGGCTGTATGCAACAACATTGCTGATGTCGACGGGATATCACTATTACGAGACCATGAACCAGTCGCTGACGCTGCAATTGATCGACAAGAAAAGCGCGGCCGTGCATCTGGCAAGTCAGATGAAAGCAGCCTCTTTGGGCACCTTGGCAATCTTCGTCGTGATCATGATCTGCTTTGACGAGAAACTGATGCTGGTGGTGCAGGCCTTCTTTGGCGTCGAAGATCCCTTCTTGGGGTTCAATCTGGGCTATGTGCCACTGTATGTCGGGGCCGGTCTTTTCACATTAGCCGTCGCCGTTTTCTGCCGGGCCTATTATCCGTTTTATGAAGGGCCGGAGCTTCAGACAAAAACCCTGTTTCTGCGCAGCCGCTATTGGCTGTATTACGCGCTGACCTTCATGGGCGGGGCGCGTCGCCAGATTTTTATGGTTTTTGCCGCCTTCCTGATGGTGGAGAAATTTGGCTATGACGTTACAGCAATCACGCTGTTATATATGATCAACCTGATTGCCAATATCTTCATCGCACCGACGCTGGGACGGTTGATCCGCCGGTTTGGGGAGCGCAATACACTGATCTTTGAATATGTCGGTCTGATCTGTGTCTTCACCGGCTATGCCTTTGTAGACGATCATATCGTCGCTGCCGCCCTGTATGTCCTGGATCACCTGTTCTTTGCCTTCGCGATCTCCATCAAGACGTATTTTCAGAAGATCGCTGCCCCCAAGGACATCGCGTCGACCGCAGGGGTCAGTTTCACCATCAACCATATCGCAGCCGTGGGCATTCCTGCTGCATTTGGGTTCATCTGGCTGGGGAACCCATCGCTGGTCTTCTTCATCGGCGCAGGCATGGCCGTGATATCACTGCTGTTGGCCCTGCTGATTCCCAGGGATCCGCGCGAAGGGAACGAAACCACGCTGTCCGCCTCCCGCCCCCTGGCGCAACCGGCGGAATGAGGTCAGGACTCAGCCTTCGGCACCATGCCCTTCATCGGGCGGCCACCCAGGATATGAACATGCAGATGTGGGACTTCCTGAAAGGATGCAGGGCCATGATTGGCAATCAGGCGATAGCCCGGCTCGTCCAAGTCTAACTGACGCGCCACCGTACCAACGGCGCGATAGAAACCAGCGATTTCGGCATCGCTGGCTTTCTCTGAAAAATCCGCATGGGAAACATAAGGACCTTTAGGGATTACCAGAACATGGACCGGGGCCTGGGGCGCAATGTCGTGAAAGGCCAGTGCATGATCGTCTTCATAGACCTTGTTGCACGGAATTTCGCCCCTTAGAATCTTCGCAAAAATGTTCTGATCATTATAGGTCATTGCCGTGATCCCGTTCCCGTCTTTCCCCATTATTCCTTAAGCCTCGCAGCTTTTTCCGCCAGGCCCGATGTGCCCTGACGCGCGGCAAGCTTCGCCCAAACCTCTTCGGGCTTCAAGCCTGCATCGGCCCATAGCACCAAAAGATGATACAACAGATCAGCACTTTCTGAGGCCAGCGCATCCTTGTCTCCGCCCAGTGCCTCAATGACAGTTTCCACCGCCTCTTCCCCCACCTTCTGGGCGATTTTGGGGCGACCTTTTGAAAACAGTTTTGCCGTATAGGACGTCGTCGGATCCGCGCCCTTCCGGCTTGCCACGCGTTGATACAACCGGTCCAGAATTGCGGCATCTGCGGGCATCGACATCAGCTTACTCCTTCTCAACAACAGCGGCGCTGCCGCCATCCACGGGGCGCACCAATATGCCATTTTTCGCCATATGGGCCTTGGCCTGGGCAATGGAAAATTCGCCAAAATGGAAAATGGACGCAGCCAGAACCGCAGAGGCATGGCCATCGCGCACACCTTCCACCAGATGATCCAGGGTGCCAACACCGCCCGATGCAATGACGGGCACAGAAACCGCATCCGATATCGCCCGGGTCAACGGAATGTTGAAGCCACTCTTGGTGCCATCCTTGTCCATGGAGGTCAGCAGGATTTCCCCCGCCCCCAGGCTGACAACCTGTCTGGCAAAGGCAATGGCATCAATGCCGGTCGCTTCCCGACCGCCATGGGTGAAAATCTCCCATCGATCCGGGGCCACTGCTTTGGCATCAATCGCCACGACAACACATTGCGACCCGAACCGCTCCGCCGCCTCCGCCACAAATTCGGGGCGCTTCACCGCAGCCGTGTTGATCGATACCTTATCGGCCCCGGCCAGCAGCAATTTGCGGATATCATCAACGACACGCACCCCACCGCCCACGGTCAGGGGCATGAAGGCAACCTCTGCCGTGCGGGAAACCACATCATAGATGGTTTCGCGATTGTCCGAACTGGCGGTGATATCCAGAAAGGTCAGTTCATCCGCGCCGGCCGCATCATAAATCCGGGCCTGTTCCACCGGATCGCCCGCATCACGCAAACCGACGAAATTCACACCCTTGACCACGCGACCGTCTTTCACGTCCAGACAGGGAATTACGCGGGTGGTCAGCATCGCGCCTAATCCTTCTTTTGCTTCAGCACAGCCAGGGCTTCGGCAAGATCCATACGCCCGTCATACAAGGCCCGACCGGAAATCGCCCCAGCGATACCACCGACAGCCTGCAAAGCCTTCAAATCATCTAACGAAGACAGGCCGCCCGAGGCAATCACCGGCGTCGATAGCGCATCTGCCAGGGCCTTGGTTGCCGTGACATTGACCCCCTGCAAGGCCCCGTCCCGATCAATATCGGTATAGATGATGGCAGCAACCCCCTCGTCTTCAAATTTTCGGGCCAGGTCCAGCACTTCGATCTCTGTCGTTTCCGCCCAGCCTTCGACTGCGACCTTACCATCGCGTGCGTCGATCCCCACCGCGACACAGCCGGGAAAAGCCGCACAGGCGGCCCGGACGGTACGGGGGTCTTTCACCGCAACTGTACCCAGGATTACCCGCGATACGCCCCGATCCAACCAGGCGGATACATGCCCAACCGACCGAATGCCCCCGCCAAGCTGAACCTTTGCCCGGCTGCCAACAGCTTTGAGTATGGATGACACAGCATCGGCATTTTCTGACTTTCCCGAAAATGCACCATTCAGGTCCACGACATGGATCCAGCTCGCCCCAGCCTCTACAAAGGCCATGGCCTGGGCGGCGGGGTCTTCATTAAAGACAGTCGCCGCCTGCATATCGCCACGCAACAGGCGCACGCAATGGCCGTCTTTCAGATCAATCGCGGGGTACAGAATCATTGGGAACTCCCTTTGCCGCTTAAGGCTTCCAGGTTAGGAAATTGGAAATCAATCGCAATCCAGGGGCCTGACTTTTCTCTGGATGGAATTGGACACCAACCATATTGTCACGCCCGACCATCGCCGTCAGTTTTTCACCATAGTCAACCTGTGCCAGACAGTCTGTGGCCTTGTCCGTCTTCAAATGAAAGCTGTGCACAAAATAACAATAAGCCGCCGTTGATATGCCATCCAATACGGGATGCGCCGCACAATTCACCAGATTGTTCCAGCCCATATGCGGAACCTTCAAGGTGGGATCATCCGGCCGGATCGCGGTCACCCTGCCTGCGATCCACCCGAACCCATCATGTGCCCCGTGTTCTTCCCCCAATGTCGCCATTAACTGCATCCCGACACAGATTCCCAGAAACGGGCGGGCCTTGTCGATCACGGCTGTCTGCAAGGTTTCGTAAAGTCCCTCAACCTTCATCAGGCCAGCACGGCAATCTCCAAACGCGCCCACGCCGGGCAGCACAATGCGATCCGCCCCGGCGATGACAGCGACATCATCCGTGACAGAAATCCGATCAGACGGCCCCGCCATCCGCTCAAACGCTTTCGCGGCGGAATGCAGGTTGCCCGACCCATAATCAACGATTGTGGTCAGCATCGATTACAGGGTCCCACCCAATGTACCCTTGGTGGAGGGGATCTGATCCGCCTTTCGCGGGTCCAGCGTCACCGCAGCCTTCAAGGCCCGGGCCAGCCCCTTAAAGCAGCTTTCCGCGATATGGTGATTGTTTTCGCCATACAGGTTTTCGACATGCAGCGTCGCCCCCGCCGATTGGGCAAAGGCGGCGAACCATTCCTTGAAAAGCTCTGTATCGAAATCCCCCAGCTTCGGGCGGGTGAAATTCACCTTCCACACCAGATAGGGACGGCCCGACAGATCAATGGAGACGCGGGTCAGCGTTTCATCCATCGGGATATAGGCATGACCATAGCGCTCAATCCCCTTGCGATCGCCCAGGGCCTTGATCAGGGCTTCACCAACCACATAGCCGGAATCTTCGGTCGTGTGGTGGTAATCAATGTGCAGATCCCCCTCGGCCCGCAGCGTCAGGTCAATCAGACTGTGCTTGGACAGTTGCTCCAGCATATGATCCAGGAACCCAATACCGGTTGCGACGTCATAGCGCCCTTCCCCATCGATTCCGACGGTGCCTGATATCTTGGTTTCCTTTGTATTTCGCTCAACCGATGCCTGCCGCATTGTGCTGTTCCTTCCGCGCTGGCGTGACTGCGGACTAGCAGATAGCAGGGCTGAACAGAAAATACCAGATTTAGAGGCCCTTACAGCTATCCGATAATTTTCCAGGCCCCGTCCGGTTGACGGCATGCGGTCCCATAGACCTGTTGCTGCTGACCCGCGACAGTGGCGGTGCTGGTATATTCCCGGCAATAGGCGCCTGGGGCAACGTCAAAGGTTTTCGTCGGGGTAATGGAATAGGTCCGGTCTTGTGCACCCCGCCAAACAACCGGCTGTGCGTCAGGAATTTGTTCCATCGTCTGGGCGATACAATTGTTGTTGGTAATATCGACACTGCGCCCAATGCTGCCGCCTGCCATAACGCCAACAATCGCACCACTGATAATCGCGACGATCTTACCATCTCCCTTTCCGAACTGTGATCCAAGCGCGGCCCCGGCGATACCACCAACAAGGCCGCCAAGAACATCTCCATTACAGCCAAACATGGACCCACTGTAAGCGGTGTTTTGGTGTGGCAGGGCATGGTTCCGGGAATACGCGTTCTTGTTGCGATAATTCCGGTCATAACGATCATCATGCCGGTAATGGTCATGCTGATGTTTATCGCGCCATCCATGGGCCGGCGCATGGGCTGGCGGGGCAGCATGTGCGCTTGCAGGAAGCTGTGATGCGCAAAATGCTGCTAAAATCAGCGCACTCAGTACCCTTGTGGAACCCATCATAAAATTACCTCTCAGAGTGTTTCATCTGAGAGGTAATAACGCACTACATTATGATTTCCGTCGGTTCGAACGATAGTATTTTACAGGCAGACCGCATCCAGCGGAGGGAACCCGTTGAACCCAACAGAGCTGTATGTGGTTGTATAAGCACCGGTCGCCAGGATCAGCACCCGGTCGCCTTCCTGCAGGCTAACGGGCAGGCTGTAGGCATTCTTCTCATACATCACATCTGCGCTGTCACAGCTGGGGCCTGCGATTACAACAGGGCCTTCCGGGCCGCCATTATCGGGTGTTTCAAAGTTATAGCGAATTGCTTCGTCCATGGTTTCTGCCAGGCCGGAAAACTTTCCGATATCCAGGTAAACCCAACGACGATCGTCGCCATCGCCTTTTTCAGACACCAGCACGACTTCGCATACAATACATCCCGCATCGGCCACCAGGCCGCGGCCGGGTTCTGCGATCATATGAACGTCCAGATCGCCAAAATGACGCAACGCATGGGCGCGAACAGTTTCCGCATAAACGCGCGGTTCCTGAGCCTTTGATCGGGTCATGGTGGATGGGAAGCCGCCCCCCAGATTGATCAGGCCAATGTCAACGCCACGGGCCGCCAGACGATCAATCAAGGCGCGGGCACGGGCAAAGCATCGGTCCCAGGCACCCAGATCGGTCTGTTGAGAGCCAACATGGAAGCTGATTCCAGGACGCTGGAAGCCAAGCTCCACCGCACGAACCAGCAATTCTTCCGCCATTTGATCCGCACAGCCAAATTTCTTGCCCAGGGGCCATTCCGCGCCGGTTCCATCGACCAGAACGCGACAGTAAACCGTCGTGTTCGGGGCGACATCGGCCAGTTTGGTCAATTCCGCTTCAGAGTCGAAGGCGAACATGGTCACGCCAGCGGCTGCAGCAAAGGCGATATCAGCGCGGCGCTTGATCGTGTTGCCATAGGACAGGCGAGCCGCCGGGATCCCCAGGGCCAGGCACTGTTCAATCTCACCACGGCTGGCGACATCGAAATTGGAGCCTTCGGCGGCAAGACGGGCCAGCAATTGCGGGGCTGGGTTCGCCTTTACAGCATAATGGATATGGGCTGGATTCAGTGCGGCAGCCAACAGACGATAGCGTTCCGCCACCGCATCCAGGTCCATAACCAGGGTTGGGCGGTCAAAACGCGCATTGGCAACAAAATCCGCCAAACGCCCGGTCAGTGTCGTTGGAGCTGGCGTACCAGCATCCACCAGATGCAGACCATGGGCATGCGCATTGTCGATAGAAATAGCAGAGGTTGCAGCGACCGCTAGGCCGCCGTGTACGATAGTCATATCCCGGCACTCCCTTAAGGATGGGGTAGGACGATCCCACTATTGGAACCGCTTTACCCAAACTGTCCAAAAAGGACGCCTCCGTCGTTACATACACCCATCCTCAAACGGCTTTCGCCGAGGGGGGACAGGATCGGTGGGGCCGGGATATCCAATTTCTTGGGAGGCCTTTCCCGATCGCAGGGGCCAGTGGCACGTGCTTCGAGCGTCTGTCTTCTGAAAATCGATATAAAGCCAAGTGACGCTGACGAGTACCCTTCATTCCGCAGGGGAGCCATGCGTAAATTGCACGACTGCCCCACTCAAAAAATAAAGCACACACGCGGCTGGCCCTTTGGCCGTGGACCACCCGGATTTAAGCCCGATAAGGTCAGTCGCTGGATACCTTCAACAACACCAATCCTGAAACAATCAGGGTAATGGCGATGAGTCTCAAGGCGCTGACAGGTTCCGCCAAGAAGACTATTCCGATGATAAAGGCCCCTACGGCACCTATTCCCGTCCAGATCGCATAGGCGGTTCCAAGCGGAATTGTTTGCATTGCCAGGGCTAACAGCCAGAAGCTGGCCCCCATCGTAGCAAATGTGATCAGAGATGGTATCAGCCGCGTGAAGCCATGAGACTGCTTCATCGTATAGGCCCACACGATTTCAAGAAGACCGGCAACCAGAAGATATAACCAAGGCATTGACCTCTCCCAATTCTAACGAGGCCAGGCCGTCCTGGTCATTACTGCCCGCAATTGGGGGAGGTCGTCCTCCTGTCAAGAGGACCATTCTAAAATGCGAGAAACAGTTGATCCACCAGAAATTCTAAATGCCTTAAACGTTTCGAATTGGTGTTCTAGCTCAACGTCTTGCCGGTAAGGGACGCATTTCCGCGCCGCCGCAGCAAATCGGCTGTGTCAGAATTGGTGATCAATTCAACCAATCGCACGGTTGTTGCCAGATGGGCACTGGCCTCTGGCTTGTTATCGGGGCCGACCTTGGGCAGTTTTTCAATGATTTTGGCTGCGTATTGTTCAAGGTCTTTGCGCAATTGGTTGACCTTGCTTTGACAGGCAGATTGCAGCCCGATCTGTTCCGCCATGCGCGATGCCTCCCCCAGCGCCCGCGCCCGCCGCTCGGCCAATTCAAACTTCTCCTCATCTGGGAAATCTGAAAAATCCGGAATGCCCTTCCCCTTATTGGGCAGCATGTTCAGGATCACATCCTGGGCATTCGACAGAACCAGATTTTCAATCGCATGACTGACCTTGCCACGGCATCCATACATGCGTTTGCCCCAATCCCCATCCCGACGGATACCGATATCAGCCGTAATGCCCTTGAACGCCAATGAGAATCGTTTGGCCTTGGCAATCACGTCTGTTTCTGTGGCATTGGGTGCATGCGCGGCCTCAGCAACGGCATCGGCATCTCGCTCCAGCGCTTCTATGACAATATTTCCAGCAATGCCCAAATCCGTGCTGCTGGTCAGCGTGTCATCCAGCTTGCGCGATAAGGCCCGGAACACCTTCAGAATTGGAAAGGGTTGCAGCAATCGTCCCATCAGGGCCAACAGCAAAAACACCTCATGATCCGCCGCCTGATCGCCCACCATGTCATAATGACGCTTCACAATCGTCACATGTTCAGGGGTGAAATTCAGGATCGGCTTCCGGGGCAGCTTTTCCTTCAGGGATTCGACAATATCCGCGATGGCCAGGATCGCCGTCATTTCCCGCAGGTCTTCCAATCGCTTGGTGCCGCCGATCTTTTTTGCCGCCGCGCGAATTTCACCGGCATCTGTGCCAAGCTCGGTATCCCATTCCTTCAACGTCTGCGCCGCCAATGCCCATAGGGCTGATGCGGTCTGGTTTTTCGTCGTCTCATCGCCCTTTTTCTGAGCCAC
The DNA here is from genome assembly GCA_002709955.1 of Rhodospirillaceae bacterium. GTDB lineage: Bacteria > Pseudomonadota > Alphaproteobacteria > UBA8366 > Aestuariispiraceae > Pacificispira. The sequence continues at coordinate 242,990 of PAQY01000002.1, read as the reverse complement.
GACAAAGGCCTCAGCAATCGGGTCCCATTTTGGCTTTGCGCGCTCCATCAACAGGTTCCACATCGGTCCAATTGTTGCGCGCGCAATTTTACCCGGCTGTTTTGGATCTGGATCCTTAAAGATCAGCATGTCTTCAAATGGCAGACACAGTAACCGTTGCGGTGTGAATATGCGCGGTGCCCGCGTTTCGGCCAGGCGTGGGCGCAACAGCGCCATAATGGCATCATGGGGAATGCCAAACTTGTTTTCACCACGATCCAGTTCAATTTTTGCAGCCAGAATCTTCAACTCCTTTTCAGGAAGTTGATTCAGGAAACCCTGTAATTGCTCCCCAGCGCTGCTCATACCGGTTCCTTTCGGAACTTGGACAGCTTGGCTTTTGTCTCCTGATCCATCCCGGCATCAATACCGTGTTCGCTGGTCCGGCCCCACCGGTTCTGACTCTCCCGCAGGTTTTCCCACAATTCTACATTCTCTCCCACAGCCTCCAGCGGCAGGATCGGCAAATAATGTGCAAAGCCTTCCAACGTATCGCGTTGGAAAAAACGGTCCCCGTCGCGCCCCATTTCCCACAGGTCAATAACCCGTTGCCACCCGTCCAGCATCAGGGAAATCCGCTCAATATGCAGGGTGATCTTGTTTTCCGTTTCATCGAAGCTGCGCAATGGTTCCGCCATGGCCTTTTCCATTTCCGCAATCGCATTCAAATGATCCCGGGCTCTTTGGGCCGCAGCACGGGCTGCGGTCACTGTCCGCTGGGCCATTTCTGCCGTATCCGGGGGTTCCTGAATAAGCCATTTTGACAATTCCACCGTCAAATCTTCCAGCGTCGTCAACAGGATCAGCAATGGACCCTTGATCGACCCATCCGACATGCCCAGCGGGGCCAGAACATTGGCCCAGCGTTCCAGGCGCGCGTAAATTTTGTTCCCGCTTTCACCGATTGTCTGACCATAGCCCCCCAATGCCTCACGGGCCAAATTCAATCCTTCAGGGGTCGCAATTTGCCGTCCATCCAGATTTGCGACACCGGGATGACTGGGGGCCAATTGGCTGATTGCATTTCGAATCAAACTGAACAGAATCAGGGTCGGTAATTCCTGTTCAGACTGCCTGTCCTGCTTTGCGCGTTTCGCAAGGGCCGGCCCCCCTAACCCGGTCATCGCAACCAGATTCGCAGATTGGCGCACGCGCCCCGGTGAAATCTTGCGCAAATTCAACAATTCCTCATGCAAGGCGCGATCATGTACCAGCAAATTCAGGACATCGGGCAATACTTTGTAAGGAATTATGTAGGTTTCAGAGCCCCCCGCCAGGCCGGGGATCAGGACCTCCAACGATCCGCCAATGGGACGCCGCAACCGTGCATAGGCCAGAATAGGCGTCGTAAAGGGAACATAGACCCCGCGTTGCTCAAATGTCTCTGGCAGCAAAGGATTTTTTGCTTTTCTGTTCGTCACACCTTTTTCCGGCGGGCTAGACATCCGTAACAAACCCTTACAAAGATAAAAACCTGTCAGAAAACACGACTGAACACCTGAACACGAACCAAATTTTCACAATGCCCCCAAGCACCGCTTCAGCCTAGGTAAAGTATATTTTTACCAGACCACAAGCCAGTTGTTTACCATAATCGCCCTTTGGGCAGGAATAATATACTATCCTATATCTCCACGCGCTTGGCTTCCATCACGATAAGGCAGACGGACCCTTGATCCAGTCCCCCAAATCCAGGCTACCACCCAGCATGAGCCTACGCGAGGCCCTGCCGCAAGACAGCGCGCAATTGCTGTTGCTTGGGCAAACCCTGCTTTCTGAGACCGACTTCTATACAAGACTGCCCGAAGAACGCGCCATTGACGCGATGGGCATGGCGGAAATTGCTGCCGCCTATAAGGAAAGACACGGGTGGCATATGATCAATATCTGGAAGGGCGATCAGGCCATCGCCGAAGGAATACTAGTACCCGGCACCCTGTATCGCACCGCCCATATCGGTATGTTGGGAATTGGCGTTTTACGCAGCCATTGGGGCCAGGGTTTGGGCCAAATACTGATGGCCGACCTGGAAGAGCGCGCCCGCAAGGATTCTCTGGAACGTTTGGAATTCACTGTATTGTCGCATAATCGACGGGCGCGGGACTTCTATAAAAGACTCGGTTATACTGAGGAAGGTTGTCGTCGACGTTCGGTTCGTTTTGGACCGCAGCCGTCATCCGCGCTGGTCCGATATGGCGATGAAATTTATATGGCGAAATGGATTGGGCCCAAGGATTGCATTGATCCGGAATGCTGAAACAAGCCCTCAGTAAGCAGTGGTGTTTACAAGGGTGGATTTGCAGAAAGACAGTGCTGGCGTATCGAACAGGCGCTTTTGGAAACACAGGATGTGTTGGACCACTTTTTGTTGGAGGGACCGATGGCATGGAACTTATTTGGCGGCAAGAAAAAGGCCGAAAAGTCTGCTAAAATTCAGGCAAAGGCCGCAATGCCCCCCATCATGGCCCCGAACGAAAGTGTCGAAGCGCCTGCGCGTGGCAAGCCATCTGGACGATCCGCAGAGCCCAGCAAGGATCAAATAGACGCGCTGACCGTATTGGCCGCCATTGAGACGGCCAAGAAAGAATTGGCCGACCGGGAGGAACGATTGCAGCAATCCGCCCGCGCACAAGCTAAAGCCAGATCCAACAGCAATGGTATATCGGAAGATCCCGCCGCCGCGGTTGAACGCAAACGCCATCTGATCCATGCTGCGCTGAGTGTTCATCGTTTCAAGCAAAATGCGTTGAGTGATCTGAGCCCCGCAGAGCGGGACCGTTTGCGCCAAATGGCCGAAACCTCGCTTGGCGTTTCCTCTAAGCCCAAGAAGTGACCTGTATAATTGTGCGTAACCCTGCGGCCTCCTCCCCAGTATCCAGCGATCCCAGCGCCCTTGTTGCCAATAGTCTGGCGGCCAAACTTTTGGCCGGGGACCGACGCGCCCTTGCGAAAGCCGTCACCCTGGTTGAATCATCCCGCACGGATCATCGCCTGCAGGCAGAAAACCTGATCGCACAGATCATGCCCCATACGGGCACCGCCATGCGCATCGGGATTTCTGGTGTGCCAGGTGTTGGGAAATCCACCTTCATTGAAGCCTTTGGCGCGCATGTCACCGGGCTGGGCCACCGTCTGGCAGTGCTGGCCGTTGACCCCAGTTCCAAACGCGGCGGCGGATCCATCCTGGGTGATAAGACACGGATGGAAGACTTATCGCGCAATCCAAATGCCTTCATCCGCCCCTCTCCCGCCGGGCAGACACTGGGCGGCGTTGCCAGACGCAGCCGCGAAAGCATCCTACTGTGCGAGGCGGCCGGGTTTGATGTCATCCTGGTGGAAACGGTTGGCGTCGGGCAAAGCGAAACCGCCGTAGCGGATATGACCGACATGTTCCTATTGATGCTGTTGCCCGCCGGCGGGGATGAACTGCAAGGATTGAAGAAGGGGATTGTTGAGCTGGCCGATATGATCCTGGTCAACAAGGCGGATGGCGAATTGAGCGATCAGGCCCAGCGCACAGCGGCCGATTATCACGGCGCGCTGCGCCTGTTAAGCAAGGGCGGGGACAGTTGGTCCGTGCCTGTCCTGCCCTGTTCCGCCCTGACCGGGAAAGGCATTCCAGAAGCCTGGGAAAAGATCGGCGCGTTCCATGACTCCCTGGCCAAGGCAGGCACCCTGGCCGAACGTCGGGCAAATCAGGCCAAAACCTGGCTATGGGATGAACTGATTGCCGAATTCGCCCATCGCCTGCGCCAGGACCCGAAACTGCGCGACCTGTTACCTGCCGTTCAGGATGCCGTTGCAGCGGGCGAAAGCCCGGCACCCATTGGGGCGCGTAAACTGATTGATGCCTTGCTGAAAGACTAAGATCCTCCATAAAAGGGGTTGCATACCCCATCCTTCCCCGTGGCAAACTGATGCCTGAAGGGAGAGTTTGATGCGCATCCTGACCGGTGAAGAAGATTTCGACGGCCTGACTGAAACCGTGGCGACCCTGCCCGGCGCGGCCTATTGGGACGACGGTTGGTACCGGCGTGAACTGAACCAGATCTTTTATAGCGGCTGGCTGTATCTGTGCCATGCCAGCAGCCTTATCGAGCCCCGCGCTTTTCGCAGCTTCACCATCGGGACGCAGGGAATTTTCCTGGTCCGGGACGAGGATGGCACCCTGCGTGGATTCCACAATTCCTGCCGCCATCGTGGCTCGATCCTGTGTCAGGAGGCACAGGGAAAGCTGAAAACCCGCAGCATTCGCTGTCCTTATCACCAATGGGCCTATGGGCTGGATGGACGCCTTTTGGCGACCACATCCCTGGCCGAAGCGCCGGATTTCAATAAGGCAGATTATCCCCTGCACCCGGTCGCGGTGCGGGAATGGCGCGGATGCGTCTTTGTCTGCCTTGCCGATACGCCCCCAAAACTGGAAGACAGCTTCGACCGGGGCAGCGACCGGATCGACAATTGGCCCCTGGAGTCCCTGAAGGTTGGGCATACCTGGCGCAAGAAAATGCAGTGCAATTGGAAGGTCTTCTGGGAAAATTTCAATGAATGCCTGCATTGCCCGAACATCCACCCGGAATTGTGTGATCTGGTGCCGATTTATAAGCGCCGCATCTCCGGCCCACGGGATGATCCGGATTGGTCCCAGCATAAATCAGATCCCGACGCGCGCTATCGCGGTGGCTTGCGACCGGGCGCGGAAAGCTGGTCTTGCGATGGCACCGCCCTGCCCGATGGGTTCAAGACCCTGACTCAGGCGGAAAAAGACCGTGGTCAGGTTTATTTTATTAGCCTGCCATCGGTCTTTATTGCCGGGCATCGTGACTATATGCGCACCGTGCGTGTCCTACCCACAGGACCGGAAGAGACGGAGATTGAGGTGGAATGGCTGTTCCTGCCGGAAACCCTGGAACGACCGGATTTCAGATTGGAGAATATCACTGATTTCGCGATCATGGTGATGGATCAGGATGCCAAAGCATCAGAATTGAACCAGAAGGGTTCACGCTCACTGCGTTATGATCACGGCGTCCTGATGCCGGAAGAACAGTATGTCAAAAGTTTCCATGATTGGGTCCGCGCCACCCTGTCCTAATGCTAAATCCAGAAAGCAAATAACATGTCCAAATATTCGCCTGATCTGTTGGCCCAATTCCGGGAAATTACCACGGCAACCCTGACCACAGTGCTGTTGAAAAAGGGATTGCGAAATGTCTGGATCCGGGGCGCATTTCCCCTGACGCCAGGACAACCACGCGTCGCAGGGCCAGCCTTTACCCTGCGCTTTATTCCGGCGCGGGAAGATTTGGCGACACCTGCATCCTGGTCCTCCCCCATTTCCACCCGCAGCGCGATTGAGGCAATGCCGGATGGATGTATCGCCGTCATCGCCGCCGATGGCTGTCAGGATGCAGGCGTGTTTGGGGATATTCTGTGCCAGCGTATGCAGGTCCGGTCTGTTGCCGCCATGATCACCGATGGCGTTGTGCGGGATTTGGAGGGGGTTTTGGGAACAGGATTGCCGGTCTGGTCCTCCGGGGCCGCCGCCCCGCCCTCTGTTGCGGGCCTGACCTTTGTGAACTGGCAGGAACCAATTGGCTGTGGCGGTGTAGCGATTTATCCAGACGATCTGATCGTGGCCGACAAGGATGGTGCGGTCATCGTTCCCCAGGCAATGGTTGACGAGGTTCTGCCCCTGGCCCAGGAACAGGAAAACCTGGAAGCCTGGATTTTGAACGAAGTGAAAAACGGGGCGAAACTGCCCGGCCTGTATCCCGCGAATGAGGAAAACAAGAGACGCTATGAAGCGCATAAGGCTGGACAGGTGACGTGAGCCCCAAAGCGCCCTATACACCGCCCCCCACGGGCACAATTGATATCCTGGCCTTTTATGCGGTCACCCGTCCGGAACATGTCGCTGTTCTGGAAGATGGCGTCCCCTATCGCTATGCCCAGCTTTACCAGGATGTGTGTAAAACAGTTACCTATCTGCGCAGCCTGAACCTGGGCGAGAACCCAAAGGCGGCTGTGGAGGTGAAGAACCTGTATATGCACCTGATCCTGACCCTGGGGATGGAAGCATTGGGCATTTGTTCAATGTCTTTTGCTGCCAATGAAGCGGCTGGCATTGAACCACTTGTTCAAGATTTCGATCTTGTCTTATGCACCGCCCAGGACGCCCCGACGCAATCAAAAAACACGGTAATCCTGGATCAGGCCTGGGCAACCCTGTTGAGCGAACAATCGCCAGAACAACCCCTGATCCAAACCCGATTTGCCCCCGATGCCCCCTATCGCATTATCAAAACATCGGGCACGACCGGCAGTCTGAAAACCCTGACGCTTAGCTGGGACATGCAGAACCGTCGGCTGCAGCAGTTCCAGTTCCTGGCTGGCATGACAGGCTCCACCCGCTATGCCGTCGCATTGGGTTTTTCCATTCAGGCCTATTATACCCATTGCACGGCCTGTTTGCGTGCGGGGGGTACCTGTATTGCTGACAGCCGCCAGACCCTTGCCCATGTGATCCAACAGCACGATGCCAGCCATGTCACCCTGATCCCCCATGCGCTGATCGATATTCTGGATCACCTGCCAGCGGAATATCAGAAACCGACCAATCTGATCATCTTTGCAATCGGTGCCCAGGTGTCAGGAACCATCCGTCAGCGGGTGAAGGACAGGCTGGCGACCAACCTGATTGAAAGCTATGCAACGAACGAAGCCGCCTATATCTGTACCATGCAGGCGGATGGTATTGGCGCAATCCTGCCCGGTGTTGATCTGGAAGTGGTCAATGACGCGGAAGAACCCGTCTATGATCAGCCAGGCGTAATCAGGATGCGCAGCGAGACCTTAATCCAGGGCTATCGCGATGACCCCGCCACCACAAAACGGATGTTCAAACAGGGATGGTTCTATCCGGGGGATCTGGGAATCCTGAACCAGAACCGTATCCTGAAATTGATCGGGCGCGCCGATGATCAGCTAAACATTCGCGGTATTAAGGTTGCCCCCCAACCCATTGAAGAAGCAATCCTGAATGCCTTTGATTTTAAAGATGTCGGCCTGTGTATGGTGCCGGATGCGGAAAAAGGCGATCAGGTCTGGCTGGCCATTGTTACCGGTGGCAAGGATAAGATGTCCCAAGCCGATATCAGCGCCATTACCCCCAAACTGACGCCCCTGCTGCCGTCAGCGTTTGGGGCGACACAACTGGTTTTCCTGGACAGAATCCCCCGCACGGCGACCGGAAAGATCCAGCGGGATGTGCTTAGAAAGGCGCTTCGCGATCTTTCGTAAGCAGCGGCCTCACCCCGCACGTAAACCCTTCACAAATTCACCCAAGCCGACTTGTCGCTTACGCTTCAGGCGCTCACTGCACAGGATGGCGCGAACCTGTTCGACACTTTCTTCCAGGTTGTGATTGACGATAACCCAGTCATATTCCGCATAATGGCTCATCTCGTCTGATGCCTTGGCCATGCGTGCGGCGATGACGGCTTGGGAATCCTGGGCGCGGGTGTTCAGGCGGCGCTCCAACTCCCTGGAGTTTGGCGGCAGGATAAAGACGCGCACCAGATCATCAATGGCACTTTCCGCCAGTTGCTGTGTGCCCTGCCAGTCAATATCAAACAGCGCGTCACGGCCTTCGGCCAGGGCGTCCATCACCGCTGCTCTTGGTGTGCCATAGTAATTGTCGAAAACCTTTGCATGTTCCAGCAATTGACCGCGATTGACCATCAGGTCGAATTCCGTGCGATCAATAAAGATATAATCGCGGCCTTCCACTTCACCTGGGCGCTTCGGGCGGGTGGTAACAGACACCGACATATCGATTTCCGGATCGCTGTCCAGGATGGCCCTGGCAATCGTCGATTTCCCTGCCCCAGACGGGGAGGACAGCACCAGCATCAGGCCGCGCCGCTTTATGGGGAAAAGGTCGTGCGATGGTTCGGCCATAGGCTTGGCACCCTTATTCAAGATTTTGGACCTGCTCGCGCAGGCGGTCGATAACGGCTTTGAGGTTTAGTCCGATTCGGGTGAGATCCAGAGAGGCGGATTTCGACGCCAGGGTATTGGCCTCGCGGTTAAATTCCTGACATAAAAAATCAAATCGACGCCCAATTCCGACCCCATCGCGCAGCAAGTCACGCGCCGCATCCACATGTGCCTTCAGGCGGTCAATCTCTTCGCGCACGTCTGCCTTTGTCGCCAGAATGGCTGCCTCTTGCGCCAGCCGCTCTGAAGGGATCGCGCCGTCCTGGGGCAACAGGCCTGAAATCTGGGCCCATAGTCGATCCCGAATGGCCTGGGGTGTTGCCTCTTCCGACCGTTCGGCATCTTCGACCAGGGTCTCAATCTCCCCCAAATGATCTCTCAGGACCGTGGCGATCCGCGCGCCTTCTTCCGCACGGGCATCCGATAGGCGGGCCAGTACATCGTCCAGGCCGCCCTGAACCGCCGACAGGCGATCCGGATCACTGGCAAGGTCGCCTGGATCCTGCTCCGAAGCCTCTACGACGCCGCGCACGGTAAACAGCATGTCCAGACGCGGGCGTTCCCCAAATGCCTCGCACCGCTGAATCAGATCATCCAACAAGGCGTCGTTAATACGCACCGTGGATTTTCCGAGGATTGGCTTTACTTCCAGATTGATCGTCAGATTGCCGCGCTTAAACCGCTCCTGAACCGCCTTGCGGATCACAGGATCGAACCGTTCCCAGCCGGACGGCACCCTAATGCGCGCATCCAGCGATTTCCCATTCACACTGCGTGCCTCCCAGACCCAGCGGATCAGGTCGTCTTCCCCCTCCGTCCGGGCAAAGCCAGTCATGCTGGATACGGTCATAGCGGGCATCCTTTCTGTAATTCAGGGTCTTTTGTCATGATCCGCAAGATTATGGAAGCATGATGGGACGCTTGCAGCCACCGCCCGCCATTGCCACATTGCGGTTATGAAATCGATCCTGATCACCGGCGCGTCCAGCGGCATTGGCGCAGCAGTCGCCCTGGCCTATGCCCAACGCTATGGTCAGGGGGGCTGCACGCTTGCCCTGTCCGGTCGCGATGCAGATCGTTTACAGGCTGTCGCAACAGCCTGCCGGGCAAGCGGTGCCACCGTATCGGCCACGGTTATTGATGTCACAGACCAGGCGGCGATGCGCCAATGGATCAGTGATGCAGACACTGCTGCACCCCTGGATATTGTGCTGGCCAATGCAGGCATTTCAGGCGGCGAGGATGAAGCCACCACACGCCGCATCTTTGATATCAACCTGACCGGCGTCTTGAATACCGTCCATCCGGCCCTGGACTGTGTGATCGCGCGCGGGCGGGGTACCATCGGGATGGTCAGTTCCATCGCCGGCAATCGCGGCCTGCCCAGCGCACCGGCCTACAGCGCCGCCAAAGCCGCCGTCCTGGCCTATGGTGAAGGGTTGCGGGGCCGCTACGCGCATCGCGGCGTGGCGATATGTGTGATCTGTCCCGGCTTCGTGCGCAGTCGCATCACGGATCAGAACACATTCAGCATGCCCTTTTTCATGGAAGCGGACCGCGCCGCACAGATCATTCTGACAGGGTTGAACAAGGGAACGGCAAAGATATCCTTTCCCTGGCAAATGCGCTGTATCGGCTGGATATTGCGGGCCTTGCCCAGCGGACTTGGCACACGCCTGCTCTCGCGCCTGCCACAGAAGGAATGACGGGGCTGATCATTGTCCCCGTGCTCAGGACGGTGTCCAGTGCCAGGTATCGGCACGCCCGATTTCTTGCAGGCCGTGTTTCTGATACAGGCGTATCGATGCAGGATTTGCCACCTGGGTACCAACCTGTAGGGTTTTAAAGCGCCCTGCCCCGTATGCGATTGCGGCTGTGACCAGACGGCTGCCATGTCCCTGTCCCTGATGATCCGGTGCAACGGCGATCAGGTCGACAACCAGCGTATCGTCGCGAAACAACAGGGCGTTGAACCCCGTGATTACCCCTGCGGCATTCAGGGTCACCAGGGTGACACCTGCACGTCCCAAAACATCATTATGGGCCCAGGCCGCCTTATAGGCATCCGCGCGGTCATCTGGAATTTCAGGATCCCTGTGCCAGCGGTCACTGCGAAAGGCCCTTGCCGCAAGGTCTGCGATTGCATCCGCATCTGTGGTCTGTGCGATACCAATCCCGGCAGGAAGCCTTTGCTTCTGATCCGATATTGCGCAGCCAAGCGTTATCAATGTCTCAATTTTACGAAAACCTAGGGGGTCCAGAATTGCCCCTTCAGAGGCGTCCCCCCGCCGGAACATCAGACCCACGGATTCCTGTCGGGCACCATTCACCGCATTTTCGGCCTGGGCAACATCATCAAGACACCAGACCGGGCGGCCCAGTATGGAGGCATCGAAAGGACGCTCCGAACAGCCCTTGGGGATCATTGGGCGGCATCCTTGGGCATCAGGAACCCCCGCAAGGTATATTTGCCGCTGGGTTCTATCACCCGGTCCAGCCGCTGCACTCTAAAGCCAGCTTTTCGGGCCAGCAGGGCATAAGACAGGGCAGAGAAAGCACAGTAATGCTCCACGAAAAATTCTTCCCGGTCTGGTCCTGCTGCGGCCAGCGCCCCCTCCCCATCGGGCAGTTCAACATAAACACCGCCCCCAGGCAGCAGGATCGGGCGGGCACGGCGCAACATGGCAACCGGGTCCGGCACATGTTCCAGGACCTTATTGAAGGTCACCAGCGCAAAGCGACGAGAGACCGTGTCCGTCATGAAATCTGCGACCAATCCCTCCACGCCCGCCTTTTCCATCGCATGTTGGGCGGAACGGGGATCCGGGTCCAGGGCTGTTGCAGTCCACCCTGCCTGGGCCATTGCTGACGGGAAAACCGACAGGCCGGACCCTACATCCAGCACGGTGCGATCCCCATCGCTGGACCCATAGGTGGACCAAACCGATTGCACATAAGCTACGCGCTGACGGTTGTCGGATTGCTCAGGGGGCAACGCCATGATCTTGTCATAGGTCTGGGCCATACGACCACCGCCATAGGTGCGGTCCCAATAATCGCCGCTATACAGGCCAGACAGATCAAAATGATGATGGTTCAGAACATGCCCCGTTGACGGGCTGTGTAACAGATCGCGCCGATAGGGCGTGATGCCAAAGTCCGTTTCACCCTGGGGCGGGGCCGAATAGGATTTAACCATTTCCCAATCCGTCGCACCGGTCACCGGGCAATGAATGTCGGTTAAACAGGCGGCATCGAATTGCGGGGGTTCCTGGGTCACAGCGTTGCCGTGAATTCCGCGAATTGTTTGATACAGCGATCCTTCAGCACGGCGGGCATGAAGGAATAATGCCGCCCGATATACAATTGTGGCTGGCTGATGAACTGACCATAGGTCGCCATCATGTCCAATCCGCGATGCGAGATATCCAGACAGACCTCCGTATTCACCTTGCGCAGCTGATACAGTTGCATGTCACGGGTCAATGGCAGGGGCATTTTCATAATAACACCGCCCCGGTCCAGATTCGGACTGACCTTATGCAGGGTCGTGATCAACCCCCGATAATCGCGGTGATAAACAGCCCATAGCTGGGTATCCAAGCCGCGATAATGTTCAGGGTCTGCGCCATGCAGATTAACGATCCGATCCGGCGTGATATCGATCAGTGATTGTTCCAGGCGACCGGTGCCAAATGCCAGATGCACATCACAATGGGCATCGCGCATGGCCTCCAGCGCGTCCGGCGCGTTCAGGTCTGGAAATGTCTGCACATCGGCCACATCAGACAAACCGCGTGGCTTTCCATCGAACCAGGAGTCAATTTCGTATTGTGCGCCTTGTTCTTCAAGCTGGTGATTGGTTTCAAATGTCGCGCTGGTCGTTCGCTTTTCTTCAAAAACGCGGACAATGTTCCAATTCTTGGACAGGGCCTCGACGAAATGCGTATGATGGGGCGTATCTGTTGTCAGTATCCCCACACGCAGGTTTTTAGGCTCCATCATCGCAAAATATCCAACCAATCAAATCTGTTTAAGTCCATTGCCAGTCTGGTATCAGAAAGTCCGGGATATACCAAACGCCAGCCTGTTTCACCCATATATCGGTATTTCGAAAGCCCTCACACACAGACCAGAACCAGGAATCCGGTTTCCCCTGAAACCGGCAAAAAGCCGCGATATCCTGTTCTGGTGCCTGCCACCCCTTTGCCTTGATTTGGGCAATTGCTTCACCTCTGTCAATCATGCCATAGCGGATTTGTACAGAAAGGTTATCAAAGTCACGCGTAAAACCAAATTTGTACCATTTTAGAAAATGATGCAATGAAATGAAGTCACAATCGATATCCGCAAAGTCCCAGGTCCCTATTTTCAAATCCTGTTTACCATATTCAAACCCTGCTTCTTGTGCAGCGCGTGCATTCTCGTAACTGTTCCACTTGAAAAACGCCCCCAGAAAGACAGACCGGACTGTGAAATCTGTCTCCCGTGGCACTTGATAGGCCAGAAGCTCGGATTTTGTCAGCCCCTCCTTGCCACACCAATAGTCCGCATCTGTTGATTCAAGGCAGCCATGCCGCGCCAGCCAGTCTGAATCCAGCGTATCCGACAGCCGCTCCAACTCATTGCCACCATATTCCAGCTGTGGATTTTCGCCCCACAGGATCAGCGGAATGCGCAATTGCACCGCCAGTCGAATGGGGATCGCAAACAAGGCCATATGCATCGGCAGGCCCGTCGTTCCGCGCTCTTCAAACGCGGCCTTCATAAAGCGGCGCTCTACATCAGGCGATATCGTATAATCAATGTGATCAACACCCAGATTGCGGATCATCGCCTCCAGGTTTTTCTGACCAATTTCCGTTCGCGCCGGGGTCCGCCAGGTCACGGCCAGCACCGACAGGCCATACTTTCTGGCCATGATCACCTGATACCAGCTATCCTTACCGCCAGAGACGGGAACAATGCAATCATAGCCTTGGGCACGCGCCTTTGTCTGCTGTACCAGGGTCTGGAACGCCGCCTCGCGGGCCGTCCAATCGATCCTGGTTTCCTTATCCCTGTGGCCGTGACAGGCCGTGCAGACACCATCGGCATCCAGGCTTATGCCAGGGCGCGTATCGGGCAGAATACACTGGGTGCAATAGCGCATCGGCTTACTCCCTCAACTGTGAATGATGATCCACGAATAGACGCGCGGCCAGCAAGGAGAACAGGAACTTACTGTCACTGTTGCGGGCGATATCAGACCCCAGAAATGCTGCAAAGCGATCCCGGTCCACATAGTCAAAGAATGGACTGTCGGCCAACAGTGTTTCTTTCAATGCGGGGTCTGTGAAATCGACAAAGGACGTCACCGGCGCATTGATACCCTGTTTGCGCGGATTGTTCAGAATGACGTTTGGCACCATCCCCCGTCCCGCCTGGCGCAACAGATATTTTGGCAAATTCTGTTGGATCAGATGCTGGCTGGGAAGGGAAAACAGGCATTCAACTAGATCCTTATCCAGATAGGGTGCACGGTTTTCGACAGACCATCGCATCCCGGCCAGATCATCATCATGCAGCATGACCGGGACGGTTTCCCGCACCAATTCATTCATCATGCGGTTGCGCAGGATTGCTGTACAGAAACCCTCCTCCTGATGCGGCTCCGAAAAGGGGTGTGTCAGGAATTCCGAAAAACCCTCCGCGCCCAGAAAGATATGGTCACGATTATCGGGTTGCTGAATAAACGCCCGTGGGTTTTGCAGGAATGGATTACGCACGAACTGCCCATAACTGCCGCGCCATCCAGCAATCAGATCCTCAAAATCCGGCCGCTCCTGCATTTCTGCCAGCCAGAACAGGTAATGATCATAATACCCACTGAACACCTCATCCGCGCCGGTCCCGCCCAGGGACAGCTTGAACCCTTCGTCATGTATCTTCTGGCTGACCAGATAGTGCAGATAATAGGAAATCGTTAAAGGCGGCCCATCAAAATAGGCGATCATGTCGCGCAATCGATCCAGAAAACCATCGCGCGGAATGGATATCTGGTGATTGGGCACGCCCAACCCCTTCAGCCCTTCGGCGATCATCGCGGATTCGTCATAGCGCCAGTCTTCTTCAATAATCGAAAAGCAGGTTATATCCAGGCCCAGCCGATGGTGCGCCATGCCCGCGATCACATTGGAATCAATGCCGCCCGACAGCCGGACTGCGATGGGAACATCGGCCCGAAGGGTGCGCGCGATCGCAGTTTCCAGGGCAGTGTCCACAGCCTCTTGCGCCTGTTTCGCGCTGATATCCTGCGGTTGATAGGTTAGTTGCCAATAACGCTGCAGGACCGGCGCTTCGCCGGCGTCAATCACCAGGGCATGGGCGGCGGGCACTTCCCGAACCTCCGCAAAGAAGGTGCGATGGTCTTTCATCAGCCCCTTATAGCCATTCACCAGATAGCGTTGCATATGCAGGCCATCAAGGGCGGGCACAGCCCCGGCCAGCGCGGTCAGAACCTTGATTTCAGACGCGAAGAACAGTCCGTCCGGTCCCCGATCCCAAAGATATAGCGGCTTTTCCCCGAACCGGTCCCGGGCCAGGGTCAGGGTGCCGGTAACTTCCTGATAAATCGCAAAGGCAAACATGCCGACCATCCGGTCCAACGCGCCCAAGCCCCAGGCGCGCCAGGCTTCCAACAGGACCTCTGTATCGCCGCTGGTTTGAAATCTGTGACCCTTCTGCTGCAACTGCGCGCGCAATTCTGGGTAATTATAAATTTCGCCGTTATAGATCAGAACCCAGCCATCCTTGCGAAAAGGCTGGTCCGATCTGGTGTTCAAATCGATGATCGATAGGCGGCTGTGCAGCAGATCCAGGAATTGACCATCCGGGCGACGTGTATCAAACGCACCATTGCCGTCCGGCCCTCGCTGGGTCATGCGTGACATGGCAACAGCGCGCCGATCTGGGGACAGCGGCGAAGTGGCAAGACGCCCGGCAATGCCGCACATAATGCCCTATCCCGAAACGGCGGTGCGGCGCAGGGAATGCCCCTTGGCCACCGCTTCTGTTACGGTTTTGCCCAATACGTCGTGATAGCAGGATGCCGGAAATTCCGTCGCAGGCCGGGCAAAGAGAATGTCCCCATCGGCAATAACATGTCCCACGGACAAGTCTTTTGCGGCCACCAGGCCTTTGCGGATGGCAGGGCCGACCCCTTCTTCACAGGGTTGTGGTCGCTTGACGCCATCGCCCCTGGCCGCCGCCACGCCCGGCAGGATACGGGCCAGATAGGCCAGATCCTCTGCATCACAAGACAGGCTGTGATCGCGGAACGCCCTTCCCTCCTTCTGATCGGTGAAATGCACCTCTACAATCTGTGCGCCCAGGGCGACTGCGGCGATCGGGGCCTCTGGTCCCATGACGTGATTGGAATAGCCGATTGTGATATCGGGAAATGCTGCTTTCAGTGTTGAAATCGCCAACAGGTTCGCCTGTTCCAGGGGCGTTGGATAGGCAGAAACACAATGCAACAGGGCCAGTCGCGCCGACGCTGCCTGCAACCCCATTTCGGAAATGACCCAGGATACCGCTGCCTGGACCTCCTCCAATGTCGCCGTACCGGTCGACAGGATGACCGGCAATCCCGTGGCCGCCGATGCGCGGATGACCGGTTCAAAATCCACATCCCCACTGGCGATCTTTATCGCGGCACAGTGCTGTGCCAGAAAGGGCACCCAATCCTCGCTGATCGCAGAGGAGAAGAACGCGACGCCGTGCTGTTGTGCCTCTGCCTTCAAACGCAGATGCGCTGCTTCATCCAGGCCAAAGCGCGTGACGCGGGCCAGGCGATCTGGATCCGCCGCGCCAATGAAACGGTCCGGGGTATAGCTTTGAAACTTTACGGCATCAGCCCCTGCCTTTGCGGCCAGGCGCAACAATTCAACGGCTTTATCGACATCGCCTTCATGATTGACGCCGATTTCCGCTATCAGGGCCGGGCGTTCCGCCAGATCAATTCCAAACAGGTGCATTTTAAATCCCGCTCTCCGTGCCTAGTGTGGTGCGCGTATATTTGGAATCATCAGGATCCCTTTATCGGTCTGTCGGCTAGGAGAGAGCGTGCAGGCGATGTGGTTCATCGTCCAGCGCTCTCGACGCCGTCCGACAGGCCGATAAAGGGACCAAAGGCGTTGTTTGCGGTGCTCCGGGCCGCGTCGCCTTCCTCTCGCGATGCCCCGCATCGCTTCGCGAAACGCTCCTAACCGGTGCACCGCAAACAACGTCCTGGTCGATCCCAAATATACGCGCATCACACTAAGCACTTTTGACCTTCTCTGCCGCTACGGCCTCAACCTCGCCAATCAACTCATCCAGGACGCTTAACAGGATAACTTCCATATCGTTCAGGAACCCCCGCAATTCATCCAGGAAAAGCTGATAAATGGCGGGTGCCTGTTCATCCGTTACCCGTCGGTGCATCCGGAAATACACGTTGAAAAGGGTCATCAGGGTCCCGTAATTGTTCTGCCAGATCACAGCCATGATAGGGTCAAACCCTTCACTCGGCTTTGGTTGAAACAGGCTCCACAAGGTTCCATAGGATGCGAATGGGTCGGGCTTTGTGACGGTCTTCATCTCATCGATGGCCGCGTAAATGTCCTGATACCAATTGACCGTCTTCTGCCGCAGATCATAGAACCGATCCAGGGGCACCCCTTCCCCCTTGGCAAATTTCTCGACCTCACGATCCGCATACATTAAGGCGGATTCCCGATCCTTGGGCGTGGATGTCAGCTTGATCGTCTGGGGCAGTTTTGGAATGGCACCCGGAATCTCGACACCATCCGAACAGTTGTAAACCGTGTAACTGCTGAACATTTTTGTCAGTTTCTGCATGAACAGACGGCTCAGCAGGAACCCATCATGGGTGGTCACCGTGCCGCCAAAATTCCCGTCCATGGTCAGATTCATTTCGGTCGACTCTTTCGTGCCATGGAAAGAGAACATGAAATCCTTGTCCGTGTAATACCCAGACGATTTGGAATGGTGATAATCTGGAATGCGACTGCCCAGATCGACGCCGAACAGATAAACCTCCTTAAAGGCCATTCCCAGGGCAAATCGAGCCCCCCCATTGGAAACTGTTGGGACTGCCAGATACATCGGGTCTTCGTTCATTTCGTAAAATCGGGATGAACAAACCGTGTCGCGATGAAAGAAAATCACCTTGTCGAAAACGGCCGCCGTGCGCGGATTGACCGTCGCAGCCCCTACAAATGTTATGCCCGACAGGTCATATTGGGACGCAACACGCTCTAAGATATCCGCCTGACCAAAGGTGTTTTCGACCTCAATATGGTAATCCGGGCGGATTCCTTGCGACAGCAGGACCTTAAGGCCGGACCCACAGGAAATCAGGACCACCTGATCCTTGTATTTGCGGATCGTATCCAGCGCCATATCGACCGATGGCCCCGCCGCCACAACAAAGGCCGGACATAGTTTTTCCCGTCTTGGCCGGGTTCGCCACACAGCATAATCACGCGCCAGGAAATTGCGCGTCGCATTCATGATCATGATGTTTTCGTCTTCAAAGAAGCCGCGATTGGACCCGATATAGGATATCTGATCCGACAGGCCCTTGTGAATTTCCCGCACCAGATGCGACCGGTAATGGGTGTAAACCAGCGTTCCGTCCAGCGTGCCGCCATTGTCTGACCGCAAGGCCGTGGTCAGTTCTGACGATACAGAAACGGCATTGTCATCCAGAATAAAGAAAACCTGACCCTTGCGGCGTTCAACCAGTTCAATCCATTCATCCCAGGGGTTCAGATATAAGGAATGCCACAGGAATTCGATGAACTGTTCCACGGCGATCAGGGATTGCGCCTCATAATCATTCAGCATGCGGCCGATATGGTCCCCAATACCAACACCGATAGAGACGGCAAAACCGGTTATGCCCTGTTGCTTGTTATCTTTCTGCTTTTCGATGCCCAGCGCCGTTGCGCCATAGGTCAGGCGCTTTATCGCCATTTTGGTCATCAGTTGCGGGGGGAAGTTATCCCGAACAGGCCAACCAATTTCAATGCGATAGGGATCGGCGGCATAGGCTGAATACTGTTCATCCACGAATTGCCGAACGCCGGTATCATAAAATAACGTATGCCCAATATCCAAGTTAAGATCGTCGCCAACCTCTACAATCTTCGAAACAGGCTCATCAATCGCGCGCAATTGCTGCGCCAGGTCCGGGTCATGCCGTGCCAGGGCGGCAAGATTGCGTTCGAATCTGTCACACGCTTCGGGGTCTTTCGTCAGATCCAGTATCTTAATCATGCTTGCTCCGCCGCCTGTGCCAGAAGTTTATCGAACAGGGCCGCAAATTCCCGCCCCCGCTGATTGATCGTCAAAACCGTCCCTGCATCCAGCACAGTTTTTGCCAGATCCTGCCGTGTGGATCTTAAGGATTGCGGATCAGCAGACAGTTTTGCCAGCTCTTTTGCCAGGGCGGTTGCGTCCGGTTGAACCCATCTGTTCAGTTTCAGGCTGCGCAAAAGGCTGACCACCGCCGCATTTTCGGGGCGATCCGGCTGCAGGGTCATTACGGGCACACCATGGCGCAGCGCCGTCAACGCGACCTCAACACTGGGCAGTGGAAATGTATCCAGCACCAAATCAACGCCATCAATCACGTCATCCAGCGGGCTCTGCCTGGAAACACGTTCAACCGTATTCAGATCCAGACCGGCATTTGCAAAACGCTCCTGCAGTATTTCCTGCGTAACCTCGTCATTATCGCCCTCTCCATACAGAACTAACGTGCCATGAAAGCCCTGGCGCACAGCGTCCGCAACACATCGCAAAAATGGCTCAGACAGCCGCCCGACCGGGGCATCAATTAAGACACGCATTGCGCCTGTCACTTTGGAGTCTGGAATATCCTCTTCCATATCCTCGTATAATGGCCAGGTCGACAGACCGGTGGG
The DNA here is from genome assembly GCA_002709955.1 of Rhodospirillaceae bacterium. Lineage (GTDB taxonomy): Bacteria > Pseudomonadota > Alphaproteobacteria > UBA8366 > Aestuariispiraceae > Pacificispira. The sequence continues at coordinate 223,974 of PAQY01000002.1, read as the reverse complement.
AATATGAACCGCCTGTGTCGCGTCTGCATATAGCGGGAAATCTGGTTCCCCAAGTGCCAACGCGCCCCTATCTGCCCCCGGAATACAACCCGGCGCGCCAAAGGCGGACAGAACCACCGGTGCTGGCATGCGCTGCACTATTCCGGGGCGACCCGTCCAATCAAACCCGTCCAGATCAATCAGCACCTGAATTTCATCATTGCGCATCATGGTCGCAACCGTTTCATCATCCACGCGATAGATATTGCGCCACGCCGCAGCCCCCCGCCGCAAGCGACGGCATATGGCATCTTCGACCTGATTATTTGCATAGAAATAAATATGCGCCGTGCGCGACAGGCATTCCTCGATCGTGGAGAGGAAGGGCGCGCGTTCTGAGCGGATATGCATTGACCCACTGAGGATACCGACCCGGAACAATTCATTATCAGAATTCCGTGTGGTTACTTTCAAGGGCTCCCCGGGAACATCAGCAAGGGCATTCCAGGAACGCGCCAATTCCAGGGCACGGTCTGGTGAAACGGTTTCATCATAGCGCACAAGCCCCGGCAGACATTTCGCAACGGAAACAGGATCATCCTGTGTCGCCTGCAGCGCCTGTTGCGCGGCGGTCCAGGCATTCCCTGTCATGCCGGCATTCACCAAACAACGCGCATATAACAACAAATCATCCGCGCTGTGGTCTTCCAATTCGACCAGGGCTTCGGCGGCTTTAAGACTGTGGCCGACCTGACCATTTCGCTGTTTTGCTTCGATCAATCCGCGCCAGGCAGAGGCATTCTGATGATCCAGTTCGATGGCGTCCAGGAAACAGGCCGTCGCTTTTGTGACATCACCATTGACCAGATAGCCATGGCCGTAATCCACCAGCGGATTTTCTTCCGTTGCCAGTAACGCAGTCCCAGCCGATGTCATCCAGGATGGAACCAATGGATATTGTGGGTAATACGGCTTCAATGCTGTGGAGAGTTTTGCGTAAAAAATCCCGTCGCTGTGCTTCCCGACAGAGGAATAAAGCACAGATAAAATCTCTGCATGTTCATAGGCTTCAGGCAGGTCTTCATGGACGGTTCGCATGATTTTCAAGGCAGGCAGCAGGCGCCCCAGCCTGAAGATCGTCAAGGCCAGCAAATGGCGCATCAGGGGTGTTGCGCCAACAACAGCGCGATATTCATCGACCTTATCCAAGGCTTCCGCTGTCTTGTTCTCTTCCAGCAACGCCAGAATATCATGCACTGGATCAGATGCGCTTCCTAAAGCGGGTGGCGTCGAGAAATCTATGTCAAAGTTAGTTATATCAAGGTGGAAATCATCAGACATCGGGCCAAGGCTTTCTGAATGGAGGACGCGCCGTGTAACGGTACAGGACCGCTGTCTTGAAAGTCTTATGATTCGGCGACTTTCGACAGCTTTTCTTGCCGCGATCCCTTAACGGGCACACCCCATGCTGGCTGAAACGAAAATGGGGGCCCGATGAAAACCGGGCCCCCAAATCAATAGTCCGTCACAACCCTAAGGCTGTCTTAGTTCAAGAGCGCCAGAATGGCCTGCTGCTGCTGACCGGCGATTGACAGGGACTGAATGCCCAACTGCTGGCGGGTCTGCAAGGCGACCAGGTTGGCCCCTTCTTCGTTCAGATCCGCCAGGGTCAGCTTGTCGGAACCACCCTGCAGGGTGTTCACATATTCATTCGTGAAGTCCAGGCGGGTTTGCAGAATAGCAACGTTGGTACCCAGCTCAGCCGAGGTCGCACGAACGCGGCTGATGGCGGAGTCCAGATTGGTAACGATCTGATCAACAGCACCGATATAGGAGTTGTTGGTCCCGATCTGGTTGAAGTTTGAGAAGGTCATGGCATCGGTTGAGGCCAAGCCCGTACCGGTCAAGGCCGAGATACCAACGAAGTCCAGCGAACCGTCGAAACCACCGACAGCATTGACCGTGTTGATCCCGGTGAACAAAGACCGAGTACCGGTCGCCGTCACGGAAGTTGCGTTCAAGTCAAAGCCGTCAACCTGCAGACGCGAGGCTGTCCGTGTGGAGAAAGCGACGTCCAGCTGAGACCCAGTGTTGTTCAACAGGTTCAAGCCCTGATAGCTGGCGTCTTCGATCAGCAGGGAAATCTGGTTGCCCAGTTCCTGGAACTGTGTGGTTGCAGAGGCACGTTCGGTCGTTGTCTGAGTTTTCGATGCTTCCGCGACACCTTTCATCTGCTTGAGCAACTGATCCAGCTGCTCCAGACCACCAAGGGCGGCGGTAATGGATGAAATGCCCTGGTCAATGCCGTCTTTGCGGTCGGTAAAGTCAGCCGCGCGGTCATTCAGGGATTTGGACTGGAAGAACGCCACAGCGTTATCGACAACCGAGTTTACTTTCTTACCGGTCGTCAAACGGTTCTGTGTGCGGTCAGACAAATCAGCGACGTTCTGCAGTGTGAGCAGAGCGCTACGTTGTGCACCTGTGAGGGTAATATCTGAAGACATGGCTATGGTCCTTTCTGGATTGCCAAATATAACGTCACGCTTCTGCGAGACGGACCGAGTTGTTCGGTAGCTAGATAGATAAGGGGGAACTCATCATCCTGTCAAGAGGCTTTATCAAAAAATAACATCTTTCATCGCTGACAAGAAAACACCGACACAAACCGATAGCCATTCCATGACACCAACATTCTGGCACACAGTTTGCTTACACTTATCTCAGGCTAAACAGTTTTACCCGCAGAAGCGGACTCCAGGAACCCGGCCAGAACAAGGAAACAGATGTCATGGTATCAAGAGTCAGCGCGACAGGCACGCTCAGCCAGAATCTCTTTTTGATCAACAGCGGTCAATCCAAGCTGAACAAACTGAACTATTCGCTTGGTACAGGGAACAAGTTTGAAGAGCTTAAATTCTATGGCAAGGATTCAACGCGAATCGTTGACCTGCGCAAAGATATTGAGGCCCGCAACGCCTATACAAATTCGATTGATATCACTGAAAGCACAACGGATTCCTATGACACGATCCTGGAACGACTTGTCGAAGTGGCAACCGACGCGCTGAACGCTGCCGAGCCGCTGTCGACCAATGATGTGGATTTCCCGAACACGACGACGGTTCTGGCAAACAACTTCATGTTGGAAGTTGAAGCCAACCTGAACATCAAACTGGGGGACCGGTTCATTTTTGCCGGCACAAATTTCAGCGACGCACCAGTGCGCGACCTTCGCACCCTGTCGCTCTACAACAACACGGATCTGGGCTCTGCCCCCGCAGCAGCAAACGTTATTGAAACCGCAGATACGCTGCCGGAACATGTGGTTGATGCAGGCGGCGCGGCGACGACTGAATCCTATCACACAGGCTTCACAGCGGCAGGCACGGTTGATTCGAATGCCTATGAGCAGATGAAGGTCACCATCGCGGACGCACAATCCATATCCTATAACATCACGGCCAATGAACCAGCTTTCCAGAATCTGATTGAAGGTCTGTTGCGCCTGAAATCCGCTGCGCAGGATGGCCTGACCGAGCCAGAACGGGAAGAATTCCTGGGGGAAGCCCGCAACACCCTGGATAATGCGCGCATCGAACTGCGCCAGCTTCAAGCCCGCAACGGCACGGTGATCAATGAATTGTCACGCACCAAGGAAGTTCACACCAATTTCATCAACATCGCGCAATCTGCCTTGACCGACCTGACGGTCGCCAATGACGCCGAAGTCGCGACCCGAATTTCTGCATTGCGGACACAGCTAGAAGCGTCTTATTCAACAATCGCAAGAACGAGCCAGCTTTCCCTGGTGAATTACTTATAATTTTGCGTGAGCAGGGTTAACGCTCGCTTTACGAATGTAATCTATGCTGACACAGTATAAATCAGAGCAATTCGGAACCGATGCGCCATTTTAGAACGGTCCCATTGCTGGCATAGTATCAACAAGAGAACGGGTAGGCATGTCCAATCCATATGCAAGTCAACAACGTGCAGCGCTTGAAAAAGCCCCTCCTCAAGCGGCGGAGGGATATGCGCTGGTTGAAATCGCGCGCCGCATGGATGAGGCTGCAAGAAACCCCGATGACGGCGCGGCGATTCGCGATGTCGTGCGGCTGAACTGGCGCGTCTGGACAATCTTTCAGGCGGAACTGGTTGACCCGGAATGCCAGACCCCCCGTGAAATCCGGGAAAACCTGATCAACCTATCGAATTTTATTGATAAGAAATCCGCAGAATTGATTGGGACACCAGATGCGTCCAAGCTGCGCGTGCTGATCAATATCAACCGTCAAATTGGCGCGGGCCTTCTGGGCAGTCCGTCCGATGACCCGCAAGAAACGGAACGGCTGCGAAAAGAATATGCTGAACTACATGGATTAACGCCCCCGGCCGACGCAGCGGAAACCCCGGCGACCCCTCCGGCAGACAGTCAGATCAGCGCCGACAAAACCGATCGAGAGGCGTGAGAGAAGACGCGGAAAAACCAGCGTCTTCGCTACCGCCCGACCCTTTATCGGCGCGCACCCCAATCGATATCGTCCTGCTTATGAATGAACCGGAGGCAGCCTTTCAGGCCGCAGCCTTTTCGCGGATCGATCCCAGCCTCAGCCTTGCCCATGCCAGCACTCTTGAAATGTTACATCAATCCCTTTCGCGGCTGTCGCCCCGTGCCAGGTTGATTGGGTTTTCCACTTCCATCATCGCCCCCGCCTCTGCCTTGGCCGCGTTTCCCAACGGGGGCTATAATTTTCATCCAGGCCCGCCCAACTATCCCGGCAACCGCCCGTCTGCCTTCGCCTGCTATGCGGGTGAACAGGAATACGGAGTCACCTTCCACCGCATGGTGCCGCGTGTCGATGAAGGGGAAATACTGGATTGTGAGATCTTCTCAATTGCCAATTGCGACACAGCCCATGCGATTGCAATCCTGGCCTACCAACGCCTGGCCCGCCTGTTTCTGATGAACGCAACCGCCCTGGCACAATTGGACAGGGATATTACAGGAAACGGCGTGCGATGGTCAGGGCAGAAAACGACCCAGGCCCAATACAATGCCATGCGCGTTGTCCCCGGCAATATCGATCCGGTGGAACTGGACCGCCGGATTCGGGCATTCAACTGGATTTACACACCCGTCAGCAATTTCGGTTCACCGCACCACACTAAGCGTCCTGATCTTCGTCCTGAAAATCAGAATCCTCTTCAAGGCCTGGCCAAAGACCAAGACTTTTAAAGCGTTCTGTTTCATGTTCGATCAAGGAATGTGACGCCCGCAACGCGTTATAAAGACGCCCTGCGCCGATCTCCGTTTGAATTTTTGTGATGATATCCGCACTGCTGGGGGCTGCGGCACTGTATTGGTTCAGCAACTCCTGCGCCATTTGTTGATAGCGTGGACGCTCATCCTCAAACATATACGCGCATTGCAGCGCATAATAGACACGGCGCGCGGGACTTTGCGCATCCGCTTCGCTCATCACTTCCTTGCGGCGCAAGATATCGGCGTGATTGTGCAGGATGATGGTTGTCGCCTCGCCCGCATTTTCAAGAACGGCACCATTGATAATGATACGTTCTTTCGATGGTAATTTAATGCGCAGGGGCATGACCGGATCCTCTAATGACAGCAGCCGAATGTTAAGGCGTGACTATAAGCGGTGTCGCCCGCAACGCCAACCCGGGCGGCGAATCGACATCTCTTGCAATTTTGCGCAAAATACGCCATATTCAGCACTATGGATTAGTGTTTTTAGGGACTCTTGTTGGTTTTTGAATGCGCTAAGGACCATAATGACGATAGCAGAAGCTGTCGAGGAGGTTTGAAATGGAAATTAACGTTACAACCCCAGTGCCGCTGTCACAGAACAGTCAGACCCAGCAGGCACCAAACGCAACCACGCAAGCCGGGGCCACCACCACGGTTCAGGCCGTTCCTGATAACGTCGTCACCGCGACGACTGATTCAGCGCAAGCCAATACCCGTGAAGATGATGCCCTGCGCCGTCAGGAACGCTCTGTCCGCGAACAGGGCGTATCGGCACTGCCAGAGCTTCAAATTCAGGGCCTGAAAACGCGCGTGGGTTTTGATGCGGAAACCGATGTGGTTTTCCTTGAGGTATTGTTGCCCAACACAGAAGAAGTGTTGCGCCGCATTCCATCGGAAAACCTGATTGAGTTTCTGCAGTCTCAGGTAGACCGTATCAGCAATCGTGGCGATTCAGCGTCGCGCGCTTTTGATACCTCAATCTGATACGCAGCCTTTTTCAGCGTAACACCTTTTTAATAACGGACAGCGCGTGTCTGATGGCGCTGACTGCTGTCCTGTATCTTGGGCGCATATGCATGATTTAAAGCGCGACTATTCGCCCCTAACGCCACGGCAGAAGATTCCCGCTAGCGCGATATCTGCTCGGATGAAACTGCCCACATGTGTCTTCCAAACACACTCTTCATCCTTCGCACAAACGTAAAAACCATTACATTTCAATAAATTACCAATGACAATTAAAACTGGCCCGGAGATTGCTGTTAGACAGGCAGGAATGACCCCGGAGACACATTATGTCCGTAAACACTGTGAACGACAAAGCCCAGGATCTGTTCGGCACGGCTGACGCCAGCCGGTCCCAACAGGATCGCGCGAATACCACCGATAAGTCGGCGGCGGCTTCTGCCGAAGCGCGATTTGCAGAGATCCTGAAGGGGCGTCTTGAAACCAATGTCAGCTTCTCGCGGGCCGACCAACAGCTCAAGATGCCGGAAAAGGCCAGCTCTGATAAGAACCCAACACCGGTTTACAGCCGCCGCGACGACCGTGCGCGCGACCAGTCGGTTGATGACGCCCCAAGGGATGATCGCGATCAGGATGACCGCACAACGCCCGTTGCCCAGGCACCGGTCGATCCCTCTCAACGCCGCGACTTGAATAATGGCGCTGCGGATCGGACCCCGGCCGCACCCGCTGGCAAGGGTGCCAATGAAAACACTGCCCCGGCCGCCGCAGACAAAGGGTCAGCCCAGGCCGGTGATGCCAAGGCCAATTCAGCATCCACGCAAACCAATGGTGCATCCAAAGAGGCGCAACAGGCCGCATCGGCCCAGGTTGCCAAGGGTGAAACGGTTTCCCCCGAAATTCTGGAACAGGCAAAAAAGGCCGTCCAGAATTCAGGCCCAAAGCTGACGGCAACGGTCACGGATGATGCCGCCCAGATGTCATCACAGCCCCAAAACACCCTGTCGGCCAAGGCCGCCGTGGCTGCGGATACAGCCGTGAAGAAAGGCGATGCCACTGCCCTGTCACAGGCACAGGCAGAAGGCGACGCTGCTGCGGAGGCTGAATCATCGGTAAACAACATCTTCAATCGGGTTAAAGGCGACGGCAAAAACCAGAATGCACAGGGGGCGAATGCCGCCCAGAATGGTGCTGATCCGTCGAAGCTGGGAACCGCAGCGCAACAAGCCGCCGCCGTGGCAAACCCGACCGTCAATACACAACAGGCTGCGACCAGTATGGGAACACAAGCGTCCAGCCTGACGGGATCAACGCAAAGCGGCACGACAGTCGATGCCGCCACCGGCACCACGGCCAGCCTGGGTGCGAATAACAGCATCCAACAGCGCGGCGCGCCCGCCCCCACTGCCAATGCATCACGCCCACCGCCCGTCCCTGCACATATCGTAGCAGATCAGGTGGCCGTGAATATCAGTCGCGGACTGGCCCAGGGTAATGATCGCATCACCATACAGTTGCGCCCAGCCGAATTGGGCCGCGTCGAAGTCAAAATGGAAATGACCCATGATGGCAAAATGACTGCGGTCGTTTCTGCAGAGCGTCCGGAAACGCTGGATATGCTGCGCCAGGATGCGCGCACCCTGCTGCAATCGCTTAACAATGCCGGACTTCAGGCGGATCAGAACAGCCTGAGCTTCACGCTTCAAGATCAAAATACCGGCGATGGTTCACAACAGAACCACGCCAAGGGAAATAATGGATCAGGCCAAACCTCAGACGGACTGGAAGATCTGATCAATACGGGATTCATCTTTGAACAAACCGGCGGTTTCGATGGGGATGGGCGGCTGGATGTTAAGATCTAAGCGCCCCGTTCCAGAAAGAACCGTGCCCGATGTAACGGTCAAAACCGTTTCGATATCGGCATAAGGAGAGCACATCATGGCCAATGATATCAATTCACTGTTGTCGTCGCAGACAAATGTGCCAACGCAGTCCCAGAAGCAAACGGATGCGCTGAACAGCCTGGCGAACAACTTCGACAACTTCCTGACCATTCTGACGACCCAGTTGCAGAACCAGGATCCCTTGTCCCCCATGGACACGACAGAATTCACCAATCAGCTGGTGATGTTTGCGGATGTCGAGCAATCCGTCCGGCAAAGCGGCCAATTGGAAGACCTGATCAGCCTGAACCGCCAGAACGAGGCAACGAATGCCGTCGGCTACATTGGTCAGGAAATCAAGGCTGACTATAACGAGGTGAACTTCCAAGGCGATCCCGTCACCTTGTCTTACACGCTTCCTGAAGAGGCGAAACGCGCGTCGATGGAAATCTATAATGGCGCGGGGGAACTGGTGCGACTGGTTCAGAACATGCCAACCACGTTTGGAGATCATGAAGTTTCATGGGACGGCACGGACCAGAACGGCAACCCACTTCCGGCCGGGCCATACAGCTTCCAGGTTGGTGCTGTGACGGAAGACGATGAGGCAATAGACCCAACGTATCAAACCGGTGGAACTGTGACGGGTGTCGAATTTGACGGCGGAGTAACGACGCTGTTGATGGGCGCTGTGAAGGTTCCATTGAGTAAAGTGCTTCGTGTTCAGGATCCAACGGCCTAGCAATGGCCCCGCGCACCACCAGGATATGATCCAGTGTTGTGCCATTGAGGAAAAGAGGAGTTAGGCAATGAGTATTTTCGGTGGTCTGCGTTCGGGCGTGTCGGGCTTGTTCGCCCAAAGCCAATCCATGGCGATGATTTCTGATAACATCGCCAATGTGAATACAGTTGGCTATAAGGTGAACCGTGCGCGCTTCTCCACCCTTGTGACGACGCAAGGGTCCGATTCAGCCTTCGCTTCCGGGGGCGTACAATCCAGCGTGGGCCGGGAAATCAATGCCCAGGGTTTGCTGGCTGCCTCCACGGCATCAACGGATATCGCAATTTCCGGGAACGGCTTTTTCGCTGTGACCGACGGGCTGACCTTTAACACGACAACCGGTGTTTACGAACCCAGCGGCGACATCTTCTATACCCGCGCCGGGGAGTTTCGCGCAGATAAAGATGGAAACCTTGTGAATACGGCAGGGTTTTACCTTATGGGCTTTCCACGCAATGCAACCGATACCGGCTTTGACGTGACAAACGTGCTCAGCGCCATGAACGGCGTCAACGTGGCAGGTCAATCTGCGGCCCCGGTCTCAACATCCTCCGTATCGCTCAGCGCGAACTTGCAGGATGCGACGGCGACCGGCGGAACCTATGATACCTCCATCCAGATCTTCGACCGCAAGGGCGCAGAACGCACCCTGACCCTGACCTTTACCAAGTCCGGTGCAGCCGCCAACACATGGACGATTTCCGGTGCGACCAGCACAGGCACATCTTTGGTCGATATTGATGCCAACGATGATGGTACGATCACAATCGATGACGGAACACCTGTCGCAGGCGGCGGCACGGCCGGGGATGGCATCCTATCGGACGGGGACGAAGAAACCGACAGCGTTGCCGACACGGCCTTGATCGCAAACGGGGCCGTCCTGGGGACTATTACCTTCAATCCAAACGGAACTCTGGCTTCAGTTGCATCGAACCTTGCCGGGGGCAACATCACAGCCGCCGGGAATTCCGCCCTGGGCGTTCTGGACCTGGTGATGGATTATGATGGCAATGGTGCCACGTCCGAGGATCGTGAAACAATCGCGATCGACTTTGGGACAATCGGTGGAACGAATGGCGTAACACAGTTTGATGGTACCAGCGTGTTGAATGATGTGGATCAGAACGGAAAGCAGTTTGGCTCCCTTTCTTCTGTGTCGGTCAGCGAATTGGGTGTCGTGACAGCCCTGTTTGATAATGGCGAATCCCGCCAATTGTTCCAGGTTCCCCTGGTTACCTTTAACAATGCCGATGGTCTGAAACCGGTTTCAGGTAACGTCTACAGCCAGACGGACAATTCAGGTCAGGCTGTGGTCAAGGTCGCCAATACCGGAGGTGCCGGATTGATTGCCCCCTCCTCACTGGAACAGTCCACCGTCGATCTGGCCGATGAATTCACCAAGCTGATCGTGACTCAGCGCGCCTTTGCAGCCAATACAAGGGTGATCACCACCGCAGATGAGATGCTGGACGAGCTGATCAGAGCGAAACGCTAAAACCTAAAACACAATATAATCAATATCTTGGGCGCGTCCTTTGGGCGCGCCCATTATTTTGTCCGATTTTACTTGCGAATTTCATAAAATTTTATATAAATTTGTTTTTAATTGCTGGTCTTCGCAAATCCATGATCGACCGGCAGCCGAAGCAACGTCCCATAAATTATTAAACTGGAGCAACGGCCCGGATGACAGGACAGCAAAATAAGATTGAGCGTAATGAGCCCAAACAAGACAACGCCCTTCCCCCAGCGGATACAGAACGGTGGGTGATTTCCAGAAAGGCACAGGTTGTCAGGGCCATTGATACCGGCGTCCTGACCGAAGACGAAGCCTGCAAACGCTATGACCTGACCAGGGAAGAGCTGAATGGATGGCGCATCCTGATCTCTCAGCACGGGGTTCGGGGTTTACGTGTCACCCGCCTGCGCCAGTATCGATAGGTTAAAGGCGAATCGTAAACACTTGAAAAGACTCACACACTGCAGGCATGCGACAAGACGAGTTCTTTGTATCCCTTACTGAATGCTGCGAATTACATTGTATTTTGTTCAATATATAGTGTTTTTATCATTGCGCTGGTGCGAATATCGGCTATCTTTGCCGAGAGATAGGCAATTTTTGCCGTGCGATTTCCTAATTTTACTTCAGGCAAGAATGCTTGAAGTTTTGCTTACAAAACATCGAATCGACGAGTCGTTGTAAGCAAGTCACTAGGAAACAGAATCGAGTCGCACTGGTGTGATAATTGCGAGAGTTGCATTTTTAAGAGAGTTACGAGGCAGAATGCCTTCGTTTAAAAAGCCAGACTGGATGTCCTCCGCGAGGGACACCATGCGTGTTGAGAAACACCTGGCAGATCATGGTGCAGAAGCGCTCAGATACCCGGTGAATGTGTAAGTGTCGCAGCGAAATTGAGTACCAAGAGTGATCTGGCACGAGGGGATCCGACAAGAGGACAGGCCAATAGGGCACATTCTCGCTGGCGGTCGGAAATACGAGGAGCGGTTTTGTGGGCAACTTAATTGATCTGATTCGGAGTTTCGGGATGGCGCGCCTTACGGCGGGCGTTGCAGGGACAGCCGTCATGCTGGGCCTGTTAATTTTCCTGCTGATCTCTGGCACGAAGCCTGAAATGGCGCTGCTCTATTCAAACTTGGACCCACAAGCCACCAATCAGATCGCAGATCAACTGGCCAGCCGCCAGATTGAATACAGCATGTCGACCGATCAATCGCAGATTTCCGTACCGCGCGATCAGGTTGGCCCTTTGCGGCTGGAATTTGCGCAACAGGGCCTCAGCGGTGCCGTTCCCGGTTATGATATCTTCGATCGGGATCAAAGTCTTGGTCAGTCCAGCTTTACTCAGGAAATCAACAAACTGCGCGCCATGGAAGGGGAGCTTTCCCGCACCATCGCATCCATTGACAATGTTCGTGGTGCCCGCGTTCACATCGTGCTGCCGCGCCGGGAATTGTTCACTCGCGAACCGATGGAAGCAACAGCATCCGTTGTCATCAAGATGCAGGGTGCCAATCGCCTAGACCGGTCGCAGACATCCGCAATTCAACAATTGATTTCCACAGCCGTGCCAAATCTTGATCCGAACCGCATCACGATCGTTGATGATCGTGGCACCCTGCTGCATGGCGGCGGTGACCAGGACGATGGCACATTGAATCCTGACAATGTCGCTGATATGCGGTCCGGTTTTGAAGGCCGCCTGTCGGGCAAAGTCACCGAGATGCTGGAGCGGGTCGTCGGCGTGGGCAAGGCCCGCGTGGAAGTATCCGCGGAAATGGATTTCTCGCAGGAAACGTCCAGCATTCAATCCTATGATCCCGAACAGCAGGTTCTGGTATCCTCGCGAGAGATTGAAGACACCTCATCGTCACAGGAAGCCAATCAGGATACTGTAACTGTTGGGAACAATCTGCCGGATGCTGGCGCCCTGGATGGTGGTGCCGTGGGCAATACCGAGACAAGCGCCCGGACCGATTCCATTCAGAACTTCCAGACCGGCAATACCAGGACGGAACGCATCGTCCCACCAGGGCGCGTGGATCGGCTGTCTGTCGCCGTCGTTGTGGATGGTATCCGCCAGCCGGACGGCACCTATGAACCCCGCAGTGAGGACGAAATGAATGTCCTGCGGGAATTGGTCGAATCCGCAGCAGGTGTAAACTTATCGCGCGGCGATCAGGTGACGATCCACAATCTGCGCTTTGAAGATGTCCCAGTCTATACGCTGGATGAAGAAGAAATGTTCGGCCTGCCCAAGAGCCGGATCTGGTCCCTGGTCCAAACCGGCGTGATCGGGCTTGTGGTGCTGCTGATCGCGCTGATCATTGTGCGCCCGCTGATTACCAAGCTGTTTGATATGCAGCAACAAACCGCAGCCGGTCGCGCAGGTGACTCCCCGACCATGCTGACCGATCAAAGCGGCAATGCGATTGCAACAGCCGGTGGTCAGGGCATGATGCCGCAAGAGGGCACGGAAGAGTTCGAACATATGATTGATATCGCCAATATCGAAGGGCGCGTGAAGGCGTCTTCCCTGAAGAAAATCGGCGAAATCATCGAAAAGCATCCCGAAGAAGCTGTATCGATCCTGCGCACATGGATGTATCAAGGATCTGATTAAGCCGCATGCCGGTACCGTCTTGCCTTCTGGAATGCTTGATTGGGCACGGCATGTAGGTTTCTCATGTTGGTTTATGCGGACTCGCTTTATAAAGGGGATGACTGATATACGGGAAGTCGCATCGGCTGGACGCAGCGATGAGGAGTCCTGGGGCGCAACAGAGAACTTGGTACGACCAGCACCATGAGAATACGCGACGATTATAGGGGCCTGACCGGGCCAGACAAAGCCGCGATGATGATCCTCGCCATTGGTGAAGAAAACGCGGTGAAGCTCTTTACCTATATGGATGATGAGGAGATCAAGGAAATCTCCTCCTCCATGGCCAATCTGGGCACAATCAGCTCAAATCTGGTGGAGCGGCTTTTCTCAGAATTCGCCGAACAGATTTCGTCTACAGGATCACTGGTCGGATCGTATGAATCCACAGAGCGCCTGCTCAGCAAGGCCCTGGACCCCGATAAAGTCTCCCAGATCATGGAAGAAATCCGGGGGCCTGCCGGGCGCACCATGTGGGATAAGCTGGCAAATGTGAACGAAGTCGTGCTGGCGAACTATCTGAAGAATGAATACCCCCAGACGGTTGCGGTTGTTTTGTCCAAGATCAAGTCCGACCATGCCAGTCGCGTGCTAGGGGCTCTGCCGGAAAGCTTCGCGATGGAAGTCATCATGCGGATGCTGCGCATGGAAGCCGTGCAGAAAGAAGTGCTGGATGATGTGGAGCGCACGTTGCGCAACGAATTCATGACCAACCTGGCGCGCACAGCCCGACGCGACAGCCATGAAATGATGGCGGAAATCTTTAATGCGCTGGATCGGAATACTGAAAACCGCTTCATGACCTTGCTGGAAGAACGCAATCGCGACAGTGCCGAGAAGATCAAGTCGCTGATGTTCACCTTTGAGGATCTGCAGAAACTGGATCCGGGCGGTGTTCAGACGCTGTTGCGCAACGTGGACAAGGACAAGCTGGGCACGGCCTTGAAGGGCTCGTCAGAGCAGATCAAGGAACTGTTCTTCTCAAACATGTCCGAACGGGCGGCGAAAATCCTGCGCGAGGATATGAATGCCCTTGGCCCTGTCCGATTGAAGGATGTGGATGAAGCGCAGATGGAAATGGTCAATCTGGCTAAAGACCTTGCCGCGAAAGGAGAGATCATTATCTCCGAAGGTGGCGCTGAAGATGAGTTGATCTATTGATATCGGTGCAGGGTGAGGCCCAATTGTGATGGTGAAAGTGGCGAAAACAGAGGAAATGAAGCCGTTCATGTTTGAACGGTCTTTCGATGAATTCGACCAGGACAAGAAAAAGGCCGCCGCCAATGCCGAGCCCGCGCCGGAGGATATCCCGGAGCCGGAACCAGAGATCAGCTTCAGCGAAGAGGAAATGAACGCCCAGAAGCAACAATCCTATATGGATGGTCATGCAGACGGGTTTCGCGAAGGCCATGCCGAAGCGATGGATACGCTGGAACGGCAATTGAACGACCTGCTGGAGCGATTGGCCCCGATGGTGTCCAGGCTGGGCGAAGAACAGCATAAGGCAAATGAGCGGGCACAGGCCAATATGGCACGCATGGTGCAGGAATTGATGAACAAGCTGATGCCGATCTATGTCAAAAATCACGGCGCAGAGGAAGCCATGACCGTGGTTACAGAATGTTTGGCGGAATTACAGGATCCTGGGCGGCTGTCTATTCATCTGTCAGAGGAAACGGCGGATCTGTTGGGGGATCGCCTGAATAAAGCCGCAGAGCGAGCGGGCTTTCAGGGCATTATCCGAATCCGTCCCGAAGAAGATATGGGCCCCTCTGACATTCGGGTCGATTGGGGTGCTGGCGGGGCAGAACGGCGCTATGACACGATCAAGGCGGATGTCGATGCCGCAATCGATCGCGCCGTACAACGCGCATTGGAAACTTTAGACGCCGATAGCGAGCCGGAAACACCGACTGCGATGGACGATGACACCGATACGGACGACCAGGACGCACTGGAAACCGATGCGCCAAATGCAGGCGACGGACACGATAAGGAGTAATTTCAATGGCCGATGATACTGACGACGATACCCCAACGACAGACGCGGCAAGTGGGGGCGCGCCAGAAAAGAAATCTGGATCCATGGCGGATTTTGATCTTCAGGAATTGGGCGAAGGCGCTGGCGAGGAAGATTATCTGGACGCACGCGCAGCCGAACTGATGGCCCCGACCGGGGCGCGCGACCTGGAAGCGGTTTATGAAATCCCGGTTCAGGTTGCCGCCGTTCTGGGCAAGGCATCCATGCAGGTCAGTCAATTGTTGAAGCTGGGACGCGGCGCGGTTGTCGAACTGGATCGCAAGGTCGGCGAAGCAATTGATATTTACGTCAACAATCGCCTTGTGGCGCGGGGCGAAGTGGTGCTTGTGGATGACAAGCTTGGTGTGACCATGACGGAAATCATCAAATCCGATAAATCACCGAACTGATTGGATAGACGGCGGGAATGGCAACCGATACCCAACCGGGCTCTGGCGGAGACCGCCCCCTCACCCAACCTTCGACACGGGGGTCGGTGGATATTGCGACAATTTTCGGGATTATTGGCGCAGCAATCCTGATCGGAACCGCGATTGTCTTGGGCGGCAGTCCTGGGTCCTTCATTGACTGGCCTTCCGTCCTGATTGTTGTTGGGGGAACTTTCGGGGTCGTTACCGCCTGCTTTTCGATTCTGGATATGATGGCCCTGTTCCCGACCTTGGGCCGGACCGTCTTTCGCAGCGGCCTGAATGCAGGAGAGGCTGCAATGCAGCTGCTGCAATTGGCCCAAATCGCCCGGTATCGCGGGGTTCTGGCAATTCAGAACTATATGCCTGCTGTTGAAGACCGCGAAATGCTGCGCGCTGGCCTGGCGATGGTGATCGACGGCACGCCAGGAGAGGATGTCGAGCGGATCATGCGCCGTGAAGTTCAGGCAATTGCACAGCGCCAGACGCGCTCTGTATCGATCCTGAAAAAGGCTGCAGAAATCGCGCCCGCCATGGGCCTGATCGGCACCTTGGTCGGTCTGGTACAGATGCTGGCCAATCTGGACGATCCAAATTCCATTGGCCCGTCCATGGCCGTGGCGCTGTTGACGACCTTTTATGGGGCGCTGTTGGCGAATGTTGTGTTCACGCCCCTTGCGTCCAAGATGGAACGCAACGCGACAGAGGATATGTTACTCAATCAGCTTTATGTCATGGCGGCATCCTCTATCGGCCGCCAGGAAAACCCGCGTCGTCTGGAAATGCTGTTCAACACCGTACTGCCCCCGTCCGAACGGGTGGATTACTTCGGATAAGAGGCCATGAAACTACTTATCATCGGAACCCTTGAAGGGCACATGACAGGTGCCAGCCAAATTGCCATTCAGCGCGGCGCGAAAGTAGCCGCAGTTGATGCGATTGACCAAGGGCTGGAACATCTGCGCAATGGTAAAGGGGCCGATGTCGTCCTGATCGACGTGCGCCTGAACATTGAACGCCTGTGCAAGGCCCTGCTGGCGGAGCGTATCAATACGCCCGTCGTCGCCTGTGGCATGGATGGCACCGATGCCCAAACCGCCGCTGCCGCCATTCGCGCCGGGGCCAAGGAATACATCCCCCTGCCCCCAGATCCGGAACTGATTGCTGCGGTTCTGGAAGCCGTCGCCGAAGAAAGCACCAGCATCATTCACAGCGATCCCGCGACCAAGCGGGTGATCAAGCTGGCGGACCAGATCGCGCCGTCCGATGCCTCTGTCTTAATCACCGGTCAGTCCGGGACCGGTAAAGAAGTCATGGCCCGCTATATCCATGCAAAATCCAGACGGGCAACAGGCACCTTTGTCGCGGTCAATTGCGCGGCTATTCCCGAAAACCTGCTGGAAAGCGAATTGTTCGGGCATGAGAAAGGCGCATTTTCCGGTGCCATCGCGCGCCGCGTCGGCAAGTTTGAAGAAGCCAATGGCGGCACGTTGCTGCTGGATGAAGTCAGCGAAATGGACCCCCGGCTTCAGGCCAAGCTGTTGCGCGCCTTGCAAGAGCGTGAAATCGACCGGGTTGGCGGCAGCAAGCCCGTCAAAGTAGATGTCCGCATCCTGGCAACCTCGAACCGCAATTTGCAGGAGTCGGTTAAGGCTGGCGAATTCCGGGAGGATCTGTATTACCGCCTGAATGTGGTCAATCTGGACCTGCCGTCGCTGGCGGAACGCCCGATGGATATCCCCCTGTTGGCCAGCTATTTCGTCAAGAAATATACGGAGGCGAATGGCGCCCCTGCCCGCACCCTGTCGGCAGAGGCAAGTGCGATGCTGCAAGCCTATCACTGGCCAGGCAATGTGCGGGAATTGGAAAATACCATGCACCGCGCCGTATTGTTGGCGTCCGGGGAAGAAATCGACCCGGATGCGATCCTGCTGACGGAAAAGCCCAAGGCCCCTGCAACATCCCCTGCGCCCGCTATGTCGCCTGCCCCGTCCTCTTCTGCCCCGGCCCCTGCGGCCCCGATGTCACCACTGCCTTCTGGGACAGAGGAACAAGGCCATGCAGGCAAGGAACAGGCGGGAGGCGCAATGGTTGGGCGCACCGTCGCGGATGTGGAACGGGATCTGATCATCGATACGCTGGGCCATTATCTGGGCAACCGCACCCATGCGGCCAATATCCTGGGCATTTCAATCCGGACATTGCGCAATAAGCTGAAACAATATTCTGAAGAAGGATACGCTGTCCCCGCGCCTGGCGAATCGTGACAGATGTGGTGAATGTGTGGCGCAATGCGCCACCGGGTGTGACGTCATAAGGAGTGGCTAAAAGCCATGTCGCAGACGGAAGGGACAGAAAAGACACCCGGAACAACGGGATTTAACAGCGTCACCGGGCGCCGCATTCGTGCGGGTATGACCAGCCCGGAGCTGTTCCTGCCCATTGGCATTATGGCCATTCTGGTGTTGTTGCTGATCCCCCTGCCAACATGGCTGTTGGATCTGTCCCTGACGATATCCATTACCCTGGCGGTGGTCATCCTGATGACCGTTGTCTTTATTCAAAGCCCACTGGAATTGACCAGTTTTCCAACAATTCTGCTGATTTCCACTATGTTGAGGCTGGGGCTGAACGTTGCCTCCACCCGGTTGATCCTGTCGGAAGGGCATACAGGCACCAACGCCGCCGGTCAGGTGATTGAGGCATTTGGCGGCTTTGTCGCGGGCGGTAACTATGTCATCGGGGTGATTGTCTTTTCCATCCTGGTATTGATCAACTTTATCGTTATCACCAAGGGTGCCGGGCGTATCGCCGAAGTCGCGGCCCGCTTCACCTTGGACGCCATGCCCGGAAAGCAAATGGCGATTGATGCCGATTTATCCGCTGGCCTGGTGAATGAGGATCAGGCGCGCAAACGGCGCAAAGACCTGGAAAGCGAAAGCTCATTCTTCGGGGCCATGGATGGTGCATCCAAATTCGTGCGCGGCGATGCCATTGCCGGTATCCTGATCACATTCATTAATATCGTCGGCGGGATCATAATTGGCGTGGTTCAACGCGATATGTCTTTGGCTGATGCAGCGGAAAACTATACGCTGCTGACCATCGGCGATGGTCTGGTCAGCCAGATTCCGGCCCTGATCGTATCTGTCGCGGCCGGTATGCTGGTCACCAAGGCAGGCGTCACCGGCGCAACCGACAAGGCCCTGTTTGGTCAGTTATCCGGTTATCCCAGCGCGCTGGGGATCGCGGCGGCGCTGTTGACATTGATGGCGATGATCCCTGGTATTCCTGCCTGGCCCTTCCTGACGATGGCCGCCCTGGCGGGGACTGCGGCCTTCCTGGTTTCCCAAGCCAATGCGAAGAAGAAGCTGGACGAAGAATCCCGCATTCTGGATGAAGAAGCCGCCTCAGAAGCCGTGCCCAAGGACGAGCCGATCTCCTCTGCCCTGCAAATTGATTTGATCCGGCTGGAATTGGGGTATGGCCTGTTGCCCCTGATCAATGCATCACAGGAACATAAACTAACAGACCAGATCAAGGCGCTGCGCCGTCAATTGGCGTCAGACCTTGGATTCGTCATGCCCGCTGTTCGCATTCAGGATAACCTGCAACTGCCGGCGAACACTTATATCATCCGGGTTAAGGAAATTGAGGCCGGTCGCGGTGACCTGCGCCCCGCGATGCAGTTATGTATGGACCCGCGCGGGGAGAAGATTTCCCTGCCAGGCGAAGCAACCGTGGAACCAACCTTTGGCCTGCCTGCTGTCTGGATTCAGGACAATCAGCGCGAAGAAGCAATGTTCCGGGGCTATACCGTCGTTGACAGCGCGACCGTCATCACCACCCATCTGACAGAGATCATTAAGGACCATATGTCCGAGCTGTTGTCCTATGCAGAAACACAGAAGCTGTTGGACGAACTGCCACAGGGTCAACAAAAACTGGTATCCGACCTGATCCCCAGCGCCATCAGCATGGGGGCTGTGCAGCGTGTCTTGCAAAACCTATTGACCGAACGGGTCTCCATCCGTGACCTGCCGACAATTCTGGAAGGCGTTGCAGAGGCCGTTGGCTATACCCGCAACCTGACCCAGATCACGGAACATGTGCGATCCCGTCTGGCGCGACAGATTTCCGACAACAACACCAACAGCTCTGGCTTTGTGGCGCTGGTCACCCTGTCGCCCGCCTGGGAACAAAGCTTTCAGGAAAGCATCGTCGGACAGGGCGAAGAACGCCAATTGGCCATGGCCCCGTCAAAGTTACAGGACTTTATCAATCAGGTCCGAACTGTCTTTGAGCGCCAGGCCATGCAGGGTGAAACCCCAGCCCTGTTGGTCAGCCCGCCTATTCGCCCCTTTGTCCGATCCGTTATTGAGCGATTCCGTCCGGTCACCGTTGTGATCAGCCAGAACGAAATCCCCCCCAAGGCCAAAATCAAGACGGTGGACCAAATTTGAGCGGCCCGGTATGAGTAATCTATGAGACTTAAGACCTTTCACGCAGAGACGCTTGCTGGTGCATTAGAACTTGTGCGCCAGACATTGGGGTCCCATGCCATCATTGTGGCGACACACGAAGATGACGCCAGTCGCGGCGCAAGGGTTACCGCAGCCATTGACCCCGATGAACAGAATTTTGACTTTTTCAGCGACGGGGCCTCAGAAGAAACCCTGGAATATCTGACCAGCGCGCTGGAACAGCATGGTGTGCCAAATCCCCTGATTGACCGGCTGATCGAAGCCGCAACGGACGGCACAGACAACAGCCCAACCCAGGTTCTGGCGGGGGCCCTGGCGCGGGTCTTCACCTTCGCCGCGCTGCCGCAACGTCCAGGCGATGCGCCTATCATGCTGATTGGCCCGCCCGGGGTAGGCAAGACCGTCAGCTGTGCCAAAATCGCAGCGCGTGCTGCACTGGCGGGGGATTTTGACATCAACCTTGTTGCCGCAGACCCCGTGCGGGTCACCGCAATTGACCAATTGCGTGCCTATGCAGACCGGCTGGACGCGACCTTTTATGAAGCGCCCGATGCAGAATCGCTGGGGTCCATCCTGACCCATATCAAACGCAAGGAAATGGTCGTCATCGACACGCCAGGAACCAATCCTTATAATATGAAGGATCTGGCCCATCTGGTGGAATTGGCGGAAGCAGGCAAGCCCTTGACCGTGCTGGTTCTGACCGCCGGTCGCGATGCACAGGAAGCCGCCGATCTGGCTGAAGCCTTCCGCCCGGTTGGCCCCACCATTCTGCTTACAACCGGCCTGGATATGGCCAAAAGATTGGGGTCGGTTCTATCGGCCGCAGATGCTGCAGGGATAAGCCTGACCGATGTATCCATGGCACCAGAAATTGGTGCCGGGTTGACCCCCCTGGATCCAGCCTTGCTGGCCCGTCTATTGCTGCCGAATGAGGCTAAGGAGACTGTGGATGTCCGCGACAAAGGAGTGCGCGCATCATGACGCCTGAAGGGCCCACCAACAATCTGATCGCCATAGCGTCTGGTAAGGGCGGGGTTGGAAAGACCTGGTTTGCCATCACCCTGGCCCATGCCCTGGCCCGCGCCGGGCGGAAGGTCCTGTTGTTCGATGGTGATCTGGGGCTGGCCAATATTGATATCCAACTGGGCCTGATGCCGAAACATGATTTGGGCCAGGCCATCGCAGGCAAGGCCCGGATGAGCCAATGCGTGGAGCGTTTCCCGGAAGGCAATTTCGATGTGCTGGCCGGGCGCAGCGGCAGCGGCAGTCTGGCGACCCTGCCCCCGCCCCGCATCGAACGGGTTGGGCGGGAACTGACCGCGCTGGCAGGCAGCTATCAACATGTCCTGATCGATCTGGGCGCGGGTGTGGACAAGACCGTACAGATGCTGGCCGCCCAGGCGTCCCGCGTGATGCTGTTGGTGAATGATGAGCCAACCTCCCTGACCGACGGATATGCCTTTATCAAACTGGGCTGGGCCAGCCATCCAGGCATGGATATCCAGGTCGTCGTGAATACCGCGGAAAGCGCCAATCGGGGCCGCAAGACCTATGACACGCTGGCGAAATCCTGTCAGGGCTTCCTGAAGCGCACGCCAGGTCTGGCCGGGATTGTCCGTCGGGACCCCCGTGTGCGAGAGGCTATTCGCGCGCAACAGCCCCTGATCACCCGGTCCCCGACGTCAGAGGCAGCAACAGATGTTGAGGCAATCGCCCGCACTCTTTTCTGACCCTTCGAAACCAGCCGCACCATGACGGGTCAAATGGCCTGAATATTGCGTGTTTCTTCCAAGCATGTCTGGGATACTGGGTCAGAACGGACTCAGCCCCTGGACTGTGATACACTTGGACATCAGAAGGGCGGCCGGAGAACCGGCTGGACGAAAGATGCAGACACCAACAACGCCTTCTACGGGGTCCGTTCCCGTCAGCACGGCTGGCACCGCCACAGCGTCGCCGCTGCCATCCGGTACGGCCACAATACCAAGCATCCCCCCGGCCTTGCTGCAAAGCTTGCAGAATGGCGGCAGCATTGCGGCACAAGTCACGGCCAGACCTGAACCCGGTCAATTAACGCTGACAACACAATCGGGACAATCCCTGACGGTACAGAGCACCCTGGCCCTGCCGACAGGCACCAGCCTTGCCGTGGCCCTGCAATCCCTGGGGACACCAACGACTTTAACCCTGCAACCACAGGCCGGAAATCCCAGCGCTGCGGCAGGCGGGCAACAGCAGTCAGCCACGTCACAAGCGGGCACTGCCCCCGCCCAAGCTGTGTCACAGCCCGCCGTGGTGACCAATCTGACACTGGGATCCGTGCTGACCGGAACCATTGTGTCACCCGCTGCAAACAGCCCCTCGACCACACAAATTCCTGCAGGCACCACAGGACAAACACCCGGTTCAGGCGTGACACCAAACGCAGGCTCTAGCGGCCCTTCTGCCACACCGACGGCCTTGCCGAATGGAACGATAATTCAGGTGCGGGTTCTGGGCATTGCCGCCCAGGGGCAGGCAATGACCGGCAGCCCAACGGCCACAAGCTTCACAGGCGTCGTTACCGGGCAATCCAATAGTGGGGGGACGCTGGTGCAAAGCCCTGCTGGCACGGTTTCAATCTCGCTGCCCAATTCACCCCCCGCTGGAACACAATTAATGCTGGATATGGTGGGCACGCCCCGACTGCCCGCGCCTGGGCTGATCAGCACCGATCAGGGGGGCGCACGGTTTCAGGCCCTACAGGATGCAATCACCCTGTTGCGCACGTCAGATCCCGCTGCTGCCCAACGATTAACGCAATCCCTGATTCCGCAACCAAATGGACAATTGGGCCTGGCGGTTGCCTTTCTGGCAGGTACTTTGCGGCAGGGTGGGGCCGATAAATGGCTGGGCAGCGACATCGCCCGCAGCCTGAAAGCCGCAGACAGCGCCAAGACAGGAACCCTGTCCCGGCTGGATCGTGACATGGCGCAAAGTCAGGGTCGCGCCAGTGACTCCGCAGGGCAGGAATGGCGGGTCAGCACCCTTCCCTTCATGAGCAATGGTCAGGTTGAACAGATCCGCCTGTATATCCGCGACAGACCCGATAAAGACGGGGATGAGGGCGGCAAGGGAGATGGCAAGCAACCCAAACGCTTTGTCATTGAAGCCGATTTCAGCCGCCTGGGTCCCATCCAACTGGATGGCCTAGCGCGCGAAGGCCAGGTCGATCTGATGGTTAGAACACAGCGCCCCCTGCCCCCGGAAGGGCGAGAGGATATTCGTAACTTATTCGCGGACACCATAACCGCATTGGGACTGACAGGGCGGGTGGATTTCATGGTGACACCCAAATTTGATTTGGTCCCAGATCGCGATAGCCATGGAACAGGGGCAGAGGGGCTGACCGTATGACAGAGACCAGAAAAGATATTTCACAAGCCGCAGCAGATGCCCTGGCCCAGGATGCGGCCATTGTTAAGGCACGGCTGGAACGCCAGGCGCGTATTGAAACGACCCACAATCCCCTGCCACGGGTTGACTATCTGTGCAAAGTTGTTGGGAAAAGCAGCAATGACGCTGCAACAATCACGCTTCGATATGTTCCCGATAAATTATTAATACAGGAAGAGGCATTCGGCATTTATCTGGCCGCCCTGCCCGTGACGGAAACATTGGAATCCCTGGCAGCAATGGTTCTGGATGACCTGAACAATGAATTGGTACCGCGGTTTTTACAAATCTGCGTCGCGGCGTCGCGTGATGGTCTGGATGCAGGTCATGCGGTCTTGATTGAAGACCGCCGCCCGCGCTGGGACAATGCGGCGCTATTGGCCCGCCTTCCCAATTTCTAGATCAGACCGGTAAAATGACGGCTGGATTGCAACACCAATCGGTCGAAATCATTGAATGTACAGATGTGAACGCCAAGCTTTTTGGCGATCATGACAGAAATATCGACCAGCGGCGCAACGCGGGCTTCTTGTCCAACGAAGACCGCGACAAAGACTTTCTCAAACGGCTTCAACGCTTCGGCCAGACGATGACCAAAGGCATGCGCTTCTTCCGTCGTGCCGATAAGTTCAGCGGTGCTGTGATCGACATGCACCACAGAAACGGCAGACTCTTTCAATCTCTCAACAAGGGACGCAAGAATTTCAGTACGCTCGTCGAAACTCAACTGTCCCGACGTCTGTATTTCAAGCGTCGGCCATGTTGATGACATTGTGTGGGGCATTGCCAATCCTTCACGAATCCAGCCCCCAAACCCGCGCACCTTATCTATGAGCGCGAAAATAAAGTCCAGACGGAATGTGCTGGCTTTTAAAAAACACAATAAAATATCGATATTCTGAAACTTACCGAACAAATATTCGTAAAATTCAATTGATGAAGTTCTAATATATCAGTCTGCCAAAGGTTAGATTGGGCTTATTTTGACCGTCGAAACGCGTTCAGCCCCAATTCATCCAGAATCAGGCCTTCTATGCGTTTGCCTTCCGCAGCAGCAGTGTCGTTGCGATTCTGCTTTGCGATCTCGTACTTCTTCTGATTGGCAAACGCTTCCGCCAATGCATCACGGGCCGCTTCGACTTTGGGTCGGATAGCATCCAGTTGTGCGTTCAGCTTATGCCGTTTCCGTTTCACATGGTCAATAAAGACGCCATATTGTCGGCCAAGCTCAGGGTCTTTCGCTGCCAAACTGGTTTCATGCTCCAGCTGAGCTGCGAGTTCGTTCAATTTCGCCTGAACGGCATCTTCTTCCGCCAGTATCTTTTGCAATGTCAATCGGGCGGTGTCAATTTCTGCATCCGCTAGGCGTATCAGGGTGTCCAGAGTATCCCGTGCCATCAGCCCGCAGTCTCGTATGATTCATTTAAAACCGCCGCAAGATCGGTATAGCCTTGTTCCAGGGATGTCAGTTCATTCTTGCCCTGTCCAATGAACCCTTCCAACGGCTGGTAATAGGCTATCGCTTCATCGACCAATTGGTCAGACCCTTTGCGATAGGCCCCCAGCCGAATTAATTCCGCCATATCATCATAGGATGCCAGCAACTGCCGCGCCCGATTGACCAGCCGTGTCTGTTCCTGGGTGTTACAGTCTGGCATGGTTCGCGAAACCGACCGCAGAATATTGACCGCCGGAAAGCGATTGCGATGGGCGATGGTGCGATCCAGGACAATGTGACCATCCAGGATACCCCGCACAGCATCCGATATCGGTTCGTTATGGTCGTCCCCTTCAACCAATACTGTGAACAGGCCGGTAATCGTCCCAATATCCGGTCCGGGACCAGCCCGTTCCAACAGACGGGGAAGCTCGGCAAAAACCGTTGGTGTATAGCCCTTGGTCGCGGGGGGTTCGCCAGCCGATAGCCCAATTTCACGCTGCGCCATGGCAAAGCGGGTGACGCTGTCCATCAGGCACAGAACATCCTTACCCTGGTCGCGGAAATATTCTGCAACGGTCAGCGTCACATGTGCCGCCTCGCGCCGCATAAGGGCCGATTCATCAGACGTCGC
The DNA here is from genome assembly GCA_002709955.1 of Rhodospirillaceae bacterium. GTDB lineage: Bacteria > Pseudomonadota > Alphaproteobacteria > UBA8366 > Aestuariispiraceae > Pacificispira. The sequence continues at coordinate 198,467 of PAQY01000002.1, read as the reverse complement.
GACAACCACCACGCTGCGCGCCAGTCCCTCTTCCCCCAATTCATCCTGAATGAATTCCTGTACCTCGCGGCCCCGTTCGCCGATCAGACCGATGACAATGACTTCGGCTTCGGAAAAGCGTGCCATCATCGCCATCAGGACAGATTTCCCGACGCCGGACCCGGCAAAGATGCCCATCCGTTGACCGCGACAACAGGTCGTAAATGTGTTCAAACACCGCACACCCAAATCGATTTTGCCGCCAAGCCGTCGCCTTGTATGGGCCGCGGGGGGCGCGCTTCGGATCGGATATGGCGTTTCACCGACCGGCAAAGGATCTTTCCCATCAACCGGTTCGGCAAAAGCATTGATCACACGCCCCAACCAGTCTTCCGTCGGGTGCAGTACAGGTTCAGAATTCAGTACTTCCGCCCGTGCGCCCAGCGCAACCCCTTCCAATGCCCCATAGGGCATGGCCAGGGCGCGATGGTCCCGGAACCCGATTACTTCACAGATGATTTGCTTGTTCCGTCGTGCGGACAGGACACATCGATCCCCGATTGAAAGATGCCCTTCGACTCCTTCAATCTCTACCAACATCCCTTGAACAGCCGCAACCCGCCCGAATATCCGCCGATCAGGGATGCGGGACAGGTCCGTAATCAGATGTTCCAACAAGGTCGACACGCCATTCCCTTCAATACTGCTATCCCGAAATCTATGGCAGATTCCGGTGTTTCAACAGCCCCTTTGCGTAAGTGTAACAGCAATGACTATTTTTATTGGTGCGGCATCGTGATACCTTACCGCGATATTCCAATTGCACGCCAAAAACTGGATACTGACATGCGTATACTACTTGTGGAGGATGATCGGCCAACAGCGCAAAGCATTGAACTGATGCTTAAATCTGAAGGCTATATCGTCGACCATTCAGAGCTGGGCGAGGATGGCCTGGAAATCGGGAAATTGTATGACTATGACATGATCATCCTGGATCTCATGTTACCCGATATTGATGGCTATGAAGTTTTGCGCCGCCTGCGCGATTCACGCATTGATACGCCGGTCCTGATCCTGTCCGGGCTTGGGCAAATGGAAAACAAAATCAAGGGTCTGGGCTATGGTGCCGATGATTACCTGACGAAACCATTTGATAAGCGCGAGTTGATGGCGCGCATTCAGGCCATTGTGCGACGGTCCCATGGTCATTCCCAACCTGTCATCACGTTGGGTGATCTAAAGATCAACCTGGAATCCCGCACAGTTGAAGTCGAGGGGCGTCCCATTCATCTGACCGGGAAAGAATTCGCGATTATGGAGCTTCTGGCGCTGCGCAAAGGGGCAACCCTGACGAAAGAAATGTTCCTGAACCACCTGTATGGGGGCATGGACGAGCCGGAGGCAAAGATCATCGATGTCTTTGTGTGCAAATTGCGCAAAAAGATATCCAATGCCGCGAATGGTCAGAACTTTATCGAAACCGTATGGGGCCGCGGCTATGTTCTGCGCGACCCGAATGAACTGGCCAAAAAGGCACGATAACGCGGCAAGGTGGCGGTAGTCAGGCTTCCAGCAAGGCCCCTTTCTTCCGATGCTCCAAGGGCTTGCGGCCCGCAACTTTTGCAACCCCCTCACCCGCTGAAATCAAACGCAAATCAATCCGGGCAAAAAACAATCCCGCTGTTCGCGACACCAATTGTGTGCGCGCGGTCAGGGGGTCCGGGGCTGTGATATCAATAACTTCTGCAATCAACTGACCGTCTTCGACATATTCCCCGATTTCCGCCTTATAGGTGATCAAGCCACCGGTTTCGGCATAGATCACATCCACCTCGTCCAAACGATAGGGCTCTGGCCCGTCCAGGCCCGCTATATCCCCCTGAATGACCCTTTCAGCGATCATGAACTGCATCAATCCCGCCGCATCCTTTTGGCCATACACATCATTCACATCGTCTTTGCCGCGCAATTCCAGCGTACAGCCATAACACGCCATCGGCAGTGTGTCGGCCTTGTCGACCAAACCGGCCATGCGCCGCCATACGCCCGCATTACAATCATCAAAGCTGAACCCGCCGGCTTCTTCCTCCAGCAACACAATCGGAATATCCCCGGCCGCAGCCATACGTTTGGCAATATCGGTGTGGGAGATATGACAATACAGATGTGCCTGGCTTTCCTGGTCGCAGTGCACGTCGATCACATAATCCGCATCGATGCTCAACCCCAGCAACTGCGCACGCCAATGATCAATTTCTGTCCGGGTAGGCAGGTCTGCCACAGCCTTTAACAGGGCTGCCCGCAAGGTGGCGATATCCTGACTTGTATCCCCGGTGAGCCCTTGAGGAATATACGCGGCGGCAGCGGCTGACAAATCAGGCCAATTGCGATTGAAATTGCCCGCCCCATCAAAGGAATAGCGCCCCGGCATTGCGCCGCCCAGCCGTTGATCCAGCCCAATCGGATTGGCATAGGGCAACAGGACAATCTCCCCCATTATGCGGCCAGCCTTATCGGCATGATCCAACATCGGAATCAGATGGTTCAGCGCCATCAGGCCGGGCCATTCATCCGCATGCAGGGCGGCCTGCAAATACACTTTAGGACGGGCCCCGATGGTCCCAAAACGGTGGACTGTCAGGAACCGTTCCGTCCCTGGTGCGGGTGACTTCAGGGCAATTTTTTCAATGGTATGGCTCATGACCGACGCCTTCTTAGATAAGGATTATCGTGACCGTAAAGCGCCGCGCTATGCCGGGCAAGCACCTATCCGCGAAAAGCTGGAAAGTCTGGATACCAATCCCCATGATCGCCGGAATGGTTATCCATCCCCGGTTTGGTCAGACACCCTTTCGGGCTGATATAACTATCGATCCGCCCTTCCGGCATCTCCCGCCAGTTCAGGTTCAGCGCCGCGCGCTTTGGAAAGAAGTACTGCGTATGGTATGGCAGGTGGTCGTGGATATACCACGCCAAGGCGCGCCAGTCCGCGCCGTCCTGATACCGTTTGGCAAACCATGGAACAACGATACAGGCGGTGGCCCCCAGGTGCCCCTGCGCATCCCGTTTATCCCAGATATGATGCGCATAGTTTGCTTCGTTCCGGGCACAGTTCAGATTGTTCTCATTACCGAACCTGTTCACGGTGGGGGAGCGATAGCTTGATCGGATCGCAATCCGCCCAAAGGTTTCCTGCAGGGGCTCCAACAGTGTCTCACACAGCATTTTCCCAGCCGCAATCGCGACATCGGGATCTTCCGGTATATTGGATAACCCGTGAACCGCTGCAATTTCACTGAACAGAAAATCACGCATGAAAAAGGTTTCGCTCAACTGGACGCGCCCCAAGGCCTCAAGCGCGGTGACACTGGTGGGTTGCTTCATCTCATTCTCCCCATCCCTCAACAATACCGTGAAATAGTAGTTTAAGTATCTCCATAATGGTGAAACCGTAAACTATGAATAAAAATAAAAGCCTTTTCCTGGACGTAAAACAGGGGGATGGAATGAAAAATCTTCAATTCTTTGTACCCAGATCCGGCAAAATAAATGTCGATAAGATCGATCACGACCATGACACAATAGTTGCCGCCCTGGATGATGTTCGACAGAACATCGATAATCCGGACTATCGAACCGTCAAAAAGGCGCGGGAAGTGGGCAATCTGTTACTGGCGCATTTCAAGGACGAAGAGCGCCTGATGTCAGATTATAATTATCCGTATTTACATCAGCATATGGTTCATCACGATCAATCATTAGGGACCGTGTATCGAATTCTTGGTGAATGTGAACTGAGAAATCAGATTAATATTGAGGAACTTCGCGATCTTTTTCGGATTCTGATCGACGATATTTTCTCTGCCGATATGGCGTTCAGCAACTATGTTCTGGATAGAAAGCGGCGCTGAACGGCGATTTGTGGAACCACAAATTCATGCACCCCACCACCGCCCGATGCGCTATGTCGCATTCCGGGCTATTTTAGGTAAAACCACGATTGACGCCTTTCCGGTCCAATGCGAATAGGCTAGCCATCTTGAATAGTCTCTTACCAAAGATGGGTTTTAAGCGATGGCGGTACTGTTGGGCATTGATACCGGGGGAACCTATACAGATGCCGTCTTGTTTGATGATGAAACTCGCCAGGTCTTATCCTCCGCAAAATCCCTGACCACAAAGCATGATCTGTCGCTATGCGTCAGTGATGCCACCGCCCAGGCTCTGGCGGGCCTACCAGAATTTGACCCGTCTAAAATCGGGCTGGTTTCGCTGTCGACCACGCTGGCGACCAATGCAATTGTCGAACAACATGGCTTTCCGGTCGGATTGATCCTGATCGGACAGGATGAAAAAGCCCTGGACCGCGCAGGACTGCGCCAGGCAATGGGAACCGATCCGGTCCTGTTCCTGGCTGGGGGACACAACCCGGATGGTCGGGAACGGGAGGCATTGAACCTGGATGCCGCCCGCCCCCAGATCAAAGCCCTGGCCCAAAAGGTTTCTGCCGTTGCGATCTGTGGCTATTTCGGCACAAGAAACCCCAGCCACGAAGTCACCATTCGTGATCTGGTTCGGACTGAAACCGCCCTGCCCGTCACCTGTGCCCATGAATTGGCCAATGCGCTGGATGCACCCCGCCGCGCCCTGACGGCCTTGCTGAATGCCCGATTGGTGCCCCTGATCCAACAATTGATCCTGGCGGTTGGTGGCATGCTGGAAACCCATGGCATCACCGCCCCCCTGATGGTGGTGAAGGGTGATGGTTCCTTGATTTCTGCCGATACCGCCCTGACCCGACCGGTTGAGACGATCCTGAGCGGACCGGCGGCCAGTGTTGTTGGTGCCCATTTCTTAAGCAATCGCGACGACTGCGTAATTTCTGACATTGGCGGCACAACCACAGATATTGCAGTCCTTAAAAATGGAAAGCCCGTTTTGGCGGCAGATGGGGCCTATGTCGGGGGCTATCGCACAATGGTTGAGGCAATCGCTGTTCATACCGTCGGGCTGGGCGGCGACAGTGAAATTGGCCTGGACGATGAAAAGTGCCTGAAAGTCGGCCCCCGCCGTCGCGTGCCCATCAGCCTGCTGGCCCGGGACCACGCCACTGTCATGCCAACCCTGCAAGGACAAATGGATCGGGCCTGGCCAAAGCCCAATGACGGAATCTTTGCCATCAAGCTGCGCGACATGAAAAGTGGAACCCTGAGTAAGGGGGAACAGCGGATTTGGGACATGCTGCAGGAGGGTCCAAAATCCATGGAACAATTGCTGGCCGGTCGCGCCCCGGAACAACCCTTGTTGCGGCTGGTGGATCGCGGTCTGGTGATCCTATCAGGTTTCACCCCGTCGGATGCCTCCCATGTTCTGGGCCTGCAAAACAATTGGAATACAGAGGCTGCAGAATTATGCGCTAAACTGACCGCACGGACCGAACGTCGGCCCGGAACACCGCTTGCCGAAGATGCACGCGCACTGGCCCAGGCCGTGATCGATCAACTGACAGTGCAATCCTGTGCGGCTGTGGTTGAAGCCGTAATGACCGACATGCCGCTGCGCAGCGCAGCGCCGTTCTTCAAAGCCGCCTTCAGCAGCAATACCGCCAAGGAAAAGTCAGAAAATCTGGTGGAATTTGATATCACGCTGAAGTCCCCGTTGATTGGTATCGGGGCCCCGGCAGAAACCTATTATCCAGAAATCGCCCGTCGCTTGCGGACAGAATTTGATGTGCCGCGCTATGCCGATGTCTGCAATGCGGTCGGTGCTGTTGCTGGGGGCGTCAGTCAACGGGTGCAAATCCTAATCACCTCCCCCGCGGAAGGGTTGTTCCGGGTTCACGGACCAGCAGGAATTGAAGATTTCAACAATTTGGAAAATGCTGCCAGCACTGCATTAACGCTGGCCCAAAAAGAAGCCCGCAGCCGCGCCGATGAAGCCGGTGCGCTGGAGGTAAAGGTCGAAACCAGCCGGGATGACCGAATTGCAACGGTCGCTGGATCCTTTGCGGTCTTTATCGAAAGCACAATCTCCGCCACCGCCTTTGGCCGCCCCCGGATTTCCAAAGGAAATTAGCGGGTTACTCCCGTTTCGTCTGAAACAGCGGGATGGACTCTCCGGCGCTCAGCTTTGGGCGGTTTTGTTCCACTTCGGTCAGCGGGTCGCACAAGGTCAGCGTTGCATGACAGCGTTCGGACAGGCGCTGATAATCCCTGGTGCCTTCTTCCTTCCAGGCGATTTCCTTGTCGGACAGGGCGCGCAGAATCTTCGCTGGTGTACCCGCCGCCAGCATACCGTCTGGTACCTCGAACCCCGCCTTCACAAAGGCCATAGCGGCAACCATCGCACTATCGCCAATAATTGCGCCATCCATCACCACGGAATTCATGCCCACCAGCGCATTGCGCTTCACACGACAGCCATGCAGGATCGCGCCATGGCCGATATGACCATCGACCTCAATCACGCAATCCATGCCGGGAAAGGCATGCATGATACAGTTATCCTGAAGGTTCGACCCTTCTTCCATCACGACACGCCCGAAGTCACCCCGCATGACCGCACCAGGACCGACATAGCATCGCGGCCCGACAATCGCGTCCCCGATCAGAACGGCGGTGGGATGGACATAGGCGGTGGGATCAATGACCGGGCGGACGCCTTCCAGGGAATAGGTCTTAGGTTTTTCCATCGTCACGCACTTCCCCACAGGTTCTATGATGCTCTTGCCTGAGAATTCCTGATGCCATGGCAGAAGACAAGTCCAAGATGCTGGCAGACCTGCAAAATCCATCACCACGACGTTTTCGGTGGACAAGTCTGGGGAAAAGCTGGGGATAAACCACAATATATAGATTAACCTCTTGCCATCCACACCATATATACTATTCTTGTGGCAGGATAAACTTCCAGCATTCTGTAAAGGCCAACCATGACGCTTCTGAACGCAAGCCCCGTCTATAAACCCTTCAATTATCCATGGGCTTACGAGGCATGGTTGACGCAACAGCGTATCCACTGGCTGCCGGAAGAAGTGCCCCTGGCCGATGATGTGAAGGATTGGCACCGCACCTTGAGCGAGGGGGAGCGCAATCTGCTGACCCAGATTTTCCGCTTCTTCACGCAGGCGGATGTCGAGGTTAATAATTGCTATATGAAGCATTATTCCCAGGTGTTCCAGCCCACCGAAATTCAGATGATGCTGTCGGCCTTTTCTAACATCGAAACCGTCCATGTTGCCGCCTACAGCCATTTGCTGGACACGATCGGCATGCCGGAAGTCGAATACACCGCCTTCCTTAAATACAAGGAAATGAAAGATAAATACGACTATATGCAGGTCTGGGGCGTCAGCACCAAGGAAGACATTGCAAAGACACTGGCTGTGTTCGGGGCCTTCACAGAGGGGCTGCAACTGTTCGCCAGCTTCGCAATGCTGATGAATTTCCCGCGCCACAACAAGATGAAGGGCATGGGCCAGATTGTCAGTTGGTCCGTGCGCGACGAGTCGCTGCATACCGCGTCGATCATCAAACTGTTTAAAACCTTCGTGTCGGAAAACCCGGAAGTCTGGAACGAACAGCTTCAAAAAGACCTGTACACGGCCTGCGACACCATCGTCAGCCACGAAGATTCCTTCATCGATCTGGCCTTTGAAATGGGCGCGGTTGAGGGATTGAGCGGGTCGGAAGTGAAGGAATATATCCGCTATATCGCCGACCGCCGCTTAACCCAACTGGGCCTGCAACCGATGTACAAGTCGGCCAAGAATCCGCTGCGCTGGATGGATGAAATGCTGAATGGCGTTGAACACGCAAACTTCTTCGAAAACCGCGCAACCGAATATTCAAAAGCCTCCACCCAAGGCACCTGGGAGGACGCTTTCGCATAAGAAAATTTATCTAGTGAATTGATTTATAATAAAGAAATGCTGCCCCAACCAGCATAACAATTCCGACAACGCCACAAAATGTGGACCATTTTCCAGAGGTTAAAACCTGCTCTGTCAGGTTATCTCTCAATGCGCGCCGAATGGCATCGGGTTCCGATTGTGCATCTTTGATTTGCCGTGACCGACGCAATTTCCCCAGCAAGTCCATGACAAAGGGAACGGCCAGCAGAATTGACCCGATTATACTTAGAGCCGAAGAGAATATCGCTAGATCATCCGAAGAATAATCCACTGTGCAGTATTATCCTGCGATAAGGCGTTGCGCTGCGGATACACCCAGTCGATCCTTCAAATGCGCATCAACATCGCTGGAGTCCAGACAACCACTGAGGTCAACGCGCACGATAGGCAGCGGATCATTCTTTCCAGCTGTACCAGCGTCATCATCAATTTTATCGATGACTTTCAATGATTTTTCAAACGACAGCATGCCTTTTACTCCTTCTCATACATCCATTATATAATAATTTCGCGAAAATTTCCAAACCAATGGTTGGTTAAAAAACAAGCACCCATCCTGACCGATTAAGATATCGCCGTAATCGATCCAGCGCTATGACCCGTGATGCAGCGCTAAGTCCCCAAAAAACCTGATAGCTCACCAGCGCTTGCGCCTCATTGCCAGCAGCGCGAGAGGGATCTAGCTCAACCGGGCCAAATGACAGCAGAACCATCTTTACCGTGTCTTGGTCACTGGCATCTTCCAAACAGGTAAAATACGCTTCGACGTCACCGACGGACGCCCTATACAACTCCGCCCGATGCAGCTTTCCATTCAAATCTACAAACCGAACGGATGAGCTCTTCCATTCGGAACGCCGATTGAGGGAAGTCTCTGCCAATTTTTTCAACGCATCAAAAAGTGCGGCGGCATGGACCGTGTCGACATGAGGCGGATCAATCGGAGATAAGGCGTTTGCAACCTCCTCCACAAGGTTTACCGTCCCTATCAGATCTGTAAAATAGAGGTACTTCAACACGCGATAGTTCCCCAGATGCCCTACCCCACGGCGAAAGAATGACGTCCCCCTCATATTTATTCAACCATAAGATATCATTATGACGGAAAAACAGCTCCCTAATCCCGCAGACGGTATTGCCTGGATGGAGGGGGATTTCATTCCCCTCAGTGAGGCCAAAATCGGTGTCGGGGATTGGGGGTTGGTCCGGTCTGATGCGACCTATGATGTGGTTTCCGTCTGGGATGGGGCGTTCTTTCGGTTGGAAGATCACCTGGATCGTTTCGCCGCCTCCATGAAGGCGTTGCGTATGTCGGTGCCACAATCACGCGATGACATGCGCCAGATCCTGATTGAGTGTGTTCGGAGATCCGGCCTGCGGAAATCCTATGTTGCGATGGTCTGCCTGCGCGGCACGCCCGTGCGCCCGACTCGCCTGCCCAGCGCGTGCGAAAATAAATTCATAGCCTATGCCAGGCCATGGGTCTGGGTCTTCCCGGAAGATGTAATCAATCGCGGCGCCCATCTGATCATCCCTAAATCCATTCGCATTCCGCCGGAATCCGTTGATCCGACGGTGAAGAACTACCATTGGGGCGACATGACCTATGGCTTGTTTGAGGCTGAAGATGCCGGTGCGGACAATGCCCTGCTGGCCGATGCTGATGGCTATATCTGCGAAGGACCAGGGTTTAATGTCTTTGCGATAGTCAATGACACTGTTATCACCCCCAATCGCGGTGCGTTGGAGGGGATAACCCGCAGGACGGTATTGGAACTGTGCGAGGCCCTGAATCTTCCTAGTGAAATCAGGCCCATCTCCATCGAAGAATTCAAGCAAGCCGATGAAGCCTTTGCCTGCACAACGGCCGGTGGGATTATGCCCATCCGTCGATTGGACGACCGGATTTATGGCAATGACGCGCCGGGTCCCGTAACCTTACAGATCAAAAGCCTGTTTTGGGACTGGCATGCCCGCCCGGACCTGCGGCTGGAGGTTCCGTATGACGATTAATGTTCACCCGGTTCAACAGTCCGATTGGACAGACTGGAACACCCTTTGGCAGGGCTATTGTGATTTCTATAAAGCGGCCGTTTCGGACTCTCAGACCGAATTGACCTGGCGGCGTATCCTGGACACCAATCACACCATTAACAGTTTTATCGCCCGCCAGTCCGACGGCACGCCGCTTGGCATTGTGACATATCTGAGGCATCCCAGCACCTGGATCGATGTCGGGGATTGTTATCTGGAAGATTTGTTTGTGCTGGACTCTGCGCGGGGAAAGGGCGTCGGGCGTGCCTTGATCATGGCCGTAAAAGAGGCTGCGAAATCAGCCGGATGCGAGCGTCTGTACTGGAACACCAATGTGGGCAATACGACCGCCCGCGCGCTGTATGATAAACTGACGGGCGGCGAAGACGGCCATGTACGCTATCGCATGGTACTGTAACAGCGCGGATTAATAATCCCATTTGAATTGCACACCAACGCTGCTGTCGGTTTGGCCGCTTTCAGTATTCACGGAGATATTGGGGGTCACCTCGACCTCAACCTCCACACTGCTGGAGCCTGGGGCGGACCCTTGCTTGGCCCCGACATAGACTCCATCGGCAATGTATTTCCCGGCCTTCACCTGCGCGCCGCCGTCTCCGGCCCCTACTTCCAGCACATCAACCCCGGCAAACCGGCGCAGGCTGCCTAGAATATCCAGGCCGGACCCGCCCCCCGAAAGTTCAGAGACAGAGGCGGCCAGCTGTACTGCCTCTGCGGCACTCAGCCGTCCTTTGGATTTGCCAAAAAGAACGCGGCTTAGAATTTCATCCTCGGGCAGCGAGGGTTGGGATTCCAGAATGACCTCTGGCTTGCTGGCGGGTCCCGCCAGCCGGGCGATCACGGTCAGGTCGTCGGCCTGATAGACCCCGCGTATGCCTAAAACTGGGTCAATGCGATCCCCTGCCAGAAAACGAATGGTGGAGTTTTGAAGGGCAAAGCTTTTGCCGATTATGTCAAACTTGCCGCGCCTTGCGGTCAACAATCCGGATATCCTGGGAACGGCGGTTGTGCCCTTAACCGTCAAATTTCCCTGCCATTCAGAATCCAGACCACGACCGCGCACAAAGACCTGACCGGGTAGATTAATCTGAATATCCAGGCCAATCGCCGGTCCCGCAGTGCCATTCGTGTCGGTTGATGTGACGCGCCCATCCTCCTGCACATCCAGGGTGGGTATGCTGGGCGGCAGGGCGGCGGCCAGATTTATTTCCCCCTTGCGAACCGTGACCGTGCCGGAAATCAAGGAGTCTGGATCCGCCAGTTTTATCGCCAGATCAATATCAGTCCAAACTTTCATTGAATCGTTCTGAATGACCTGAAAGTTCTGCGCCTTAACTGTCGCAGACAGGCGTGTCGCATCGGCGGCCAATTCCCCCTGTCCCGCAACAGCGAATTCAGAGCCGGCAGGGTCTTCCCCTGTCAAAGACTCGACAACGATCTGGCGATCCTCAAAGCGAACCGTGCCTGTCACATGCCGAACGATAGTGCCCAATTCGATATTTTCATAAGCAACATCTGCCAGATCGGCTGTTCCTGTGATGCGCGGCGCGTCCAGGGTGCCAGCAATCTGGGCGTTTACCCCTAATTCGCCTGTCACAGCATGTTCCGGCAGTGGTACCAGTGCCCAGACCTTACCCAAATCTGCCAGGATGTCTGCCTGCGCGGTTAGCGGTGCCCCCGTCTCCAGCGCGAAACCTGGTTGTGCCAAAGACACAACAATCGGAACCTCGCCCGATATATCTGCCTTTTCCAATCCTGGTCCCTGACCCTTCATTGTGGCAGAAAGGCGTCCGGATTTCAGGGTCAATCTGACTTGTGTTGCCAACCCCTTTGCCTGTTCCAGGCCCGTCAGTTTGACATCTGACACATCTATTGTCCCGGTGCCCGATACCGCCCCCGCAACCTCTTGCGCCTTCAGGGTCACATCCAGGTTTCCCGACACATCCGACATGCCCTGCAAGGCCAGAAACGGGGCAATGGGCAGTTTTGATATCTGGACTGTCGCCGTGGCGGCATCGGTCGCGCTGCGCGTATAGGCAACATCCGCTTGCCCGTCCGCCAGGGCGAGAGAGGCGCTGACATCTTTCAGACCAGCGGGGTCCAGCACAATCCGACCGGGTTTTACCAGAGCTAACGGAATACGCCCATAAGCCCCGGATAGGGTCGCCAGAGTAACCACCGTCGTTTCGCCCTGTGCCGCGAAGCCAGCCTGTGCTTTCAGCGAAATCGGTTGCGAACGATTGGGGTCCGATGCGTCTTTGCCTGCAAGGGATAGGGTTATGTCTCCCGCCTCTATCCTTCCTGAGAAGGTCGCATCCGCTTGATCCAGGCTGATCGTCGCAGCCGTGATACGCTGTCCCGTCACAGTCGCGCGCAGGCCGGACAGGTCCAATGCATCGTCAACGCTGCCATCCAGTTTAAACGACCGGGCAGAAATGCCAGCAGCGATGCTGTCATCGTCCCCCGCAAATCGATCCAATGATGCCTTGACCCGGGCTGCTTGAGCCGTTGGATTATTTTTCCCGGCAGAAAGAGTCAGTGTGGCAGACAGCGCACCATCCAACCCGGCAAACCCTGCAAAACCAGTCGCCCGTCGAATAGATTTGGCCGTGACAGTCACGTCACCTGTTGCGGGCAGGGCATAATCAGGCAGCGTGACATCGCCGGTCACCGCGGCGTCCAGCCCGCTAAACGCAATATTGTTCAGCAACAGCTGTGACTGTTCCGCGATCAATTGCAGGCCTGCGGTGACGGGTTCTCCATTCACCATTGCCTTGGTATCAATATCGACAACAGGAATCGCCTCACGCCAGGTAAGGGCCGCTGAAACTTGTGATTTCACGATTCCATAAGCCTGATATTTCAGATCAATAGGATCGGTTTTCAGGGTTGCCTGTGGCGCGGTCAAAGGCCCCATCACATCCAGCGTAAAGGGCACGGTATCGGATTGAAAAGTAAGATCAGGGACGGGTGGGATAACCTTTTTGGATATCGCCCCTGTCACTGTTCCCTGCACCGTTTCCAGATCTGACGACAGGGCGATTTTTCCTGAAATAGCACCCGGTCGCGCCTGAAGGGACTCCAAGTCGATGGTCATCGCGCCGTCTGTTGTGCGGCTGATGGATGCAGCCAGTGTGGCCGTCGGGCCGATACGATCCGTTGTTTCTGGATCTAGAACGAACAGATCCTGCAACGCAATATTAACCTGTGTCGAAACCCCGCCATCGGAGGTGACGCCCAAGCCGGTCAGATCAACCTGCGCTGCACCTTTCAAGTCAATCCCGGCAAGGCCCGATATCTTCTCAAGGTTCCCTAGCTGGATGCGCAGGTTCTGCCCCGCTACCGCCCCATCCGATGCCAGGGTCAACGCGCCCGATGCTGCCACGTCCAGGGGATCAATGGTCAGTTGGAACGGCCCTATTGATTGAAAATCCTGGGCAATACTGCCGGATGATCGCAGTGTAAGGTCCGACCCTGCCAAGGCCTGAATGTCGGGGCTGGGCCAAGTGACCCCCGTGCCTGTAATATCCGTTTCATAGTGCAGGGATCCATCTTCGTCCCCGCGCACCGACAGATTTGCGACAAGATCGCCCATCGTGATGTCATAACCGGAAAGCCCCTGGGCGGTTACCTGCCCTGTCAGGGACGGCTCTGCCAGTGTCCCAGAAACCTGTGCAGCAACCTCTGCGGATTGATAGGACAGGTCAGGATCCAGGATCGATGCGATCTGTGGCGACAGGGACAGCACGACGGAAGCATCAATGGCATCGGTCTGCAAAGAAAGGGAGCCACTACCTTCCGCATCTAACAGGTCTTTCTGACTTACCTGAAAATTCGGTACCGTGAGCGTCTGATCCGGGTCCAATTGTAGCTCGAAACTTAAATCCTTGGGACCGTTTAAAGCCACAGGCAACCCAAACGCATCACCTGACATCACGTCTAATACACCCTGAAGGCCAATCTGTTTGGCGTCAGATGCCAGGTCACCCGTAATTTTTGCATCCAGCGATGCCATATTCTGGGCCACCACCGACACGGTTCCGGACATATCCCCAACCGTGCCCGAAATATCCAGGGCAATATCCGTGTGTCGCCGCATGGCGGGGTCCAGTCCTGACAGGTTCCAGACCAGGCCATCCGGTGGCAATGTGCCGGTCAGGGATATCGTGAATGGCGCATCTGATCCGGTCCCAATCTGTGCGGTGCCGGTCAGATTATCCGCAGGCACGCCGTCTTTCTGGGTCGCAACCTTCAAATCCGCATGCAGCGTCCCATCCTGCTGACTTTCCAGCGCGCTGTTCAGGCTGGCCTGATACGTTGTCTTGTCATCCAGAGAGAGGGAAACAATTGGAAAATCAATTCTTCTGATGTCCAATTGAACCGGCAGCTTTGGAATCGCAAAGGGGGCCGTCTCTTCTTCGACTGGTTCAGGCGCTGTCGCGGGTGACAGGGCAATGGTGACATCCGATGCCCCCACTTCATCAATCCGAACGGTGCCACCAAACAAATGGGTCGGGTGCCAGTGCAGGCGAAACGCCTTGGCAGATACAGCCACGCCTGACTCCGGCATGGTAAGATCAAAGGACTGGACCGTCAGTTCATTCCATAGAGAACCCGAAACACCTGAAATCTGTATAGACCCGCCCAATGCGGCGGCAAGGGGTGCCTGCCCCCAGTTGACCAATGTCTTAAGGCCAGACTCTGTTGCCGTCAGCCAGGCACCCGCAGCGCCCAGGCACACCAAAGCCCCCGCAAACACGCCCATTACTGATTTCAGGAAACGTCGTTTCGGTCGAAGGCCTTGGGAGTCTGGCTCTTGCGTATCAGTCTGCATTCAGAAGGCTTGTCCTAAACTCACATAAATCTGATAGGAATCGTCCACATTTGCACGTTTGCGGAACGGTGTGGCGATATCAAGGCGAACCGGGCCAATTGCTGTGAAATATCGAAGGCCCAGCCCCCCGCTCCACCGGATTTCATTTGCGGACAGGTCCGGCAGGGTGGATTCATAAACATTCCCGGCCTCGATAAACGGAACCAGACCAATGGTTTCCGTCAAACGGGTGCGCAGTTCAATGCCAAATTCAACAACCGATCGGCCCCCGATTGGATCCAGTTCCGCATCCACCGGACCCAGCATTTGATAGCCAAAGCCCCGCACAGAGCCGCCACCACCGGCATATAGACGTTTGCCGGCGGGAATACTTTGCCGGTCTGCGCCAAAAATCGACCCCAATCGCACACGACCGGCGAGAATGAAGTCCCCGCTGTTATCGATTTTCAAATATTGCGATGCTGTAATCGTGGAACTGACGAAATTCGTGCTGTTTCCCAGATCCGTATAGGGGGACAATCCCAGATCCAGACGGTTGCCCTGGCTGGGGTTCAAGGGATCATCCGTACTGTCGCGCCGCAAGTTTCCGCGCATCCCCAAAAGGGTGAAATGCTCGTTCTGGTCGCTGTCAGACACCCCCTCATCCGTCTGTTGGATGATATCCAGGGTGGGCCCCACGGTCGCGGTCCAGGTTGGGGACAAGCGACGTTCCAAACCAACAAAACTGGAAGACCGAAGTTCATCATAGGCATCGCTTGTGATGTCTTTTAGCTCCGCTTCGGCGACCAGGGCCTGATCAACGCGCTTGTACATGGGCTTTCGGAATGTGCTGTCCACGCCCCGTTCGATAGGCGAGGCGGAGGCTGTCACCCGAAAACGCTCCCCATTTGAAAACAGATTGCGATGTTCCCAGAAGGCGCTGATCCCCGGCCCGATACTTGTGGAATAACTGGTCCCAAAACCGATGGAGCGATGGTCCCGCTCCTGCGCTGTCAGTTGAATATCGACGGGAACCGAATCGCCGCCAGCACCACCATCAGAAACTGGCAGCGGGTTTAGGGTGATCGTGTTGAACAGACCCGTCCGGGACAGATTGCGCTGTGTTTCTTCCAATTCGCGTACGTCATACAGCGCGCCTGGCTGCCATGTGATGCTGCGGCGAATGAAGTCCTCTTCAACGTCGACCAGACCCTCAATTTTCATCTCGCCAAAGGTAGCCTTCGGGCCGGGCTGCATTCCGAACTGTACCGTCATGGTATACGTTTCACGATTGATCGTGGTGCGCCGTGTGCCTGCGCTGGCTGTTGGATATCCCGTCGTCCGGTAATGGCGCACCAGACGATCTTCCGCGCCAATAATAGCTTCCGCTGTCGCATTCTGACCCAGATGCAGGTCCATAACAGTCAACAGCGCATCATCGGCCTCCTTTGCCACGCTGGTGCCTGCATCCTGAACTGTAATGGTTTCCAGCAGATAGACGGTGCCGGGTTCTATGGTGAACACGACATCGGGCGTCTCGTCGCTTTCCTCAGCCTCAATGACCTCAAACCGGACAGTACCGTCATAGAAACCATAGGATCGAAGTACTTTTTCAAAGACGTCGATATCCCGCTCTGCCCGGCGGCGCAAACCAGCCAGGCTGCGCGGCTTCTCTTCCTGCAATTGAACCAGCAGGCTGCTGGCGCGCATCGCGTCTTCAATAGCATCCTGATCGTCGGCAAGGCCCGTGAAGGATATATCGTAAGCATTATCGGTCAGCAAAAAGGATTGGGCATGGGAAATCTGCACGCTGGCGCAGACACCAGCCAGCACAATGAAAACGCCAAATATCACGCTTTTCGCGCGACCAATCGATAAGTACCGCGTCACATATGCCTCAAAATACTGGTCATTAAGCCATGCCAGCCTATCCCTATCGCTAACGAGGGGGGATAACCAGCCCCTTCGCCTTAAGGGACATATGCCCTCAGGCGGCTTCGGCCAGCTGATGTGCGCGATAGCTGACGAAACGATACGCGCCAGCGGTCAGCATAGAGTTCAATCGCCCATGGGGTGTCAGGCCAACCGCCTTTAATATCATCGCATTGCTGCGACGAATGATTTCGGGATCATAATGCGGATAAATTCGCCCCAAATAAGCATTACTGCACGCGGTTCTGTCATAGGGAACGGATTCCGGAACGTTCGAGGCATAATAGGCATAGGCCAATTCATCATCCGCCAATTCCCGAATGCGACTGACCGCAGCCTTTGCGCGGCCCAGACGCCCGATCTGTTCCTTCAGCAAGTAAGATTTCAGCGTATCGTAAAACAATTTGTAATGTCTGAATTCATCCGCCGCGATCAGATGGGCTATTTCTGCCAGGACGGGTTCCTTACTGGCCTTGCTCATCGCGGTATAGAACGAGGACGTGCCCGTTTCGACCATACACCGGGCAATCAACTCCCCGGATCGGCTGCCGCGCACAGAGGCTTCAACATCCACAGGGACGGAATAGCCTGATGTAAAACGGTCAAAGGCATGCTGAAAATCAAAGTCCGGATCCGCCAGCTTGGCCCATTCTGCCAGTGCCTGGCCATGCTGGACCTCTTCCCGGCCCCACACTTTCGCCTTGGCTTGAAAATCCGCATCCCCCGCAAACACATTGCACAGGTAATCCGTATAGGTCGCGCCATTATACTCCACCAAAGCCGCAGCCTTGACGAGACGGACCAAGACAGGATCCACCAGGTTCTTATCAAACCGGGACCAATTAATTGACTCTATCGACCAAGCTGTCACGGAACACCAACACCTTTATTACAAGTTCTAACCAATGGGGCATATGAGTTCTTTTCGTGAGAATACAACTGATTACCCCAAAAATGAAAGGGCCCGATATGCGGTTTGCACATCGGGCCCTCCAATATTCAGGCGTATAGACTGACTGATACCTTAGCGAATCTGAACGGTGGTGAACTTACCGCCATCGACCAGCAATTCCTTATAGGAACCAGCCGCTTCACCAGGGCCGATCAGTTCAACGCCGGTGGCACCGACATAGTCGACATCCCCACCCTTGGCGATGATTTCAAGGGCCTTGCCCAATTCACCCGGCAGAATGGGTTCCCCCGGACCATTGGCAACATCCAGTACCTTTGCCTGGATCGCAGCGCGGTCGGTTGACCCTGCTGCTTCCATGGCCAACATCAGCAATGCTGCAGCATCGTAGCTTTCCGGTGCGAATGCGCCGCTGCCATCAATGCCTTTGGCTTTTGCCAATTCCAGGAACTTCGTCGCGCCTTCGCCATCATTCCCTGGCAAGGTCCCGATGGTGCCGTTCAGGGAATCCCCGAATGCTTCCAGCAGGCTGTCACCAATCATGCCATCGCACAGAACGAATTTGTCAAAGGCACCGGTATCCAATGCGCTTTGGATAATACCGCGCCCCCCCTGGTCGACATAGCCGAACACGGCCAGTTCCTTGGATCCGGTTGCGGCCAATGTGGCAACTTCAGCTGAATAATCGCCCTTGCCATCTTCATGCGGGACAGAGATGGAAACCTTGCCACCGGCTGCTTCAAACGCAGCCTGGAAAGAATCTGCCAGCCCCTTACCATAGTCATTGTTGGTATAGGTAACGGCGATTTCTGTGATGCCCTGGTCTTTCATCATATCGGCCAATACCTGACCCTGACGGGCATCGGATGGCGCGGTACGGAAAAAGTAACCATTGTCTTCAATCGTCGTCAAAGCAGGCGACGTTGCGGATGGGGAAATCATTACCACACCCTTTGGCACGGCAACGTTGTTTGCAATCGCGCCGGTCACGCCAGAGCAATCCGCACCAACAATCGCGGCCACATTGTCTGATGTCACAAGACGTTCAGCCGCCGCAGTCGCCGCAGCAGAATCGATGCAGGTGGAGTCCGCGCGCACAGAGGTCACCGTTTCGCCACCCAACAGCTTGCCGCTGTCGCTGACTTCGCTCATCGCCATTTCTGCAGCCGCAGCCATGGTTGGCGTGATCGATTCAATCGGACCGGTGAAGCCCAAAATTACCCCAAGTTTCACTTCGGCCTGGGCCGAGCCGGCAAGACCGGTCGCGCTCAGTGCCAGGACGCTGGTCGCAAGCAAAAGTTTTTTCATGTCTACCACTCCCATAATGCACTACCCCCCAATGAGGCAGCGTTCCATTATCTCTTTCCAGGGGCTGGAATGCCCCCGCTGGCCAGGCCAGTTACCGCGCTGTGCGGATCGGCTCTGGCAATATTCCTTTAGGACTGAACCGCATTGCAAGCAACAGCACAAGCCCCATCAGAAGGGGACGCATCTGTGCCGCCGCATCCAGCAAATGCAACCGTACCGGATTGTCCGGGGCCATGAAAAAGGTCAACCCGTCCATCAACAATATGCCAGCCGGTTCCGCCTGAACCCAGGCGAACCAGATCAGGAAGCCGCCAATCACAGAACCATGATTGTTGCCCGATCCGCCGACAATCACCATCACCCAGACCAGGAACGTAAAGCGCAACGGGTTATAGGTGCCCGGCGTGAATTGCCCGTCCAGGGTGGTCAGCATCGCGCCTGCAATCCCGACCACGGCAGATCCCAGAATGAAGGTCTGTAAATGCCGCTTGGTGACATTCTTGCCCATGGCTTCCGCCGCGACCTCGTTATCGCGGATCGCCCGCATCATCCGGCCCCAGGGGGAATTCAGCGCCCGTTGTGCCAATGCAAACAGGATCAGCAGCACGACGGTAAACAACAGCATGTAAATCAGCTTCACGAAAGTTCCGGCATCCTGCTGCGCAAAGTCCCGCAGCATCTGGATACGTTCATCGCCCGTGACGGTACTTAATGCGCCAGAATGCAGCCATTCAATCCATCCGATGAATTCCGGGGATTCCTGTAATGCGATTTCCTTGGGCATGGGGCGGGCCAGGCCGCTGACATTCTTAACACCCCGGGCCAGCCAGTCTTCATTCTTGATCACCGCAATCACGATTTCAGCAATGCCCAGCGTTGCAATGGCCAGATAGTCTGATCGTAATCCCAGCGCAACCTTACCAATGCCCCAGGCGACCAGGGCTGCCAACAGGCCCCCGACGGGCCAGGACAAAAGGATTGGCAGGCCTAAGCCCCCCAGAAATCCCTGTGCAGAGGGATTAACCCCTTCAATCGCATCTGTGGCGGGATCAAAGAAATATCGGACGGCGAAATATCCCCCCAGAATGACACATGTCATAACGATACGCCGCGCCGTTCCAGGCTTCATAACCGACATGATGATAAATATGGCTGCAATCAGCGCCGCCAATGTCGCCACGGAATAGATCAGCCCGGCCCCGCCGACATCCCAGGCTTCGATCACCGGCGCTTCAGAAATCAGAACCCCCGCCAGGCCACCTAGCGCAACGAAGCCCACCGTTCCTGCACTGAACAGGCCCGCATATCCCCATTGAATATTCACCCCCAGGGCCATGACAGCGGAAATCAGACACAGATTGATCATGACCAGCGCAACCGACCAGGATTGGAACACACCAACCAACAGCAGCAACACGATAATGCCCAAATAGGCCAGACGGGTTCGTGTCAGGATCGCGCTCATATCACCTTCCCCCGAAATATCCCTGTCGGTCGCACCAAGAGAACAAAGACCAGAATCAGGAAGGATATCGCAAACTTATATTCGGTCGACAGGATCTGCATCAGGCCCTCAGGCCCCCATCCTTCCGGTCCGATATACATCAGTGCCCGCTTATAGGCATAAGTCAGCATAACCTCAGAAAACGCGACGACATAGGCCCCGATGATCGCACCGATCGGTTGCCCGATACCGCCGACAATGGCGGCTGCGAACATGGGCAGGATCAATTGAAAATACACAAAGGGCTTAAAGCTTTTGTCCAGACCATACAGCGTGCCTGCAACCGTCGCCAAAACAGCGGCAATGATCCATGTCACCGCCACAACCCGATCCGGGCTGATGCCCGATAACAGGGCCAGATCCTCATTATCGGAATAGGCCCGCATGGCCTTGCCCGTGCGGGTTTTCTGCAAAAACCAGAACAGGGCGGCCACCATCAGAACCGCAACAACAACGGTCAGGGCCTGGGTCAGCTTGATTGTAACGCCCTCGTCCAGACCGGTAAGATCCTTAAAATCGCCCGCAGAAATCAGGAACCGCGCGCCATCAAAGAACCGCTGATCCTCCGCCCCGATGACAAATCGCGTCAATCCGTTCAGGACATACATCACGCCAACAGACGCCACGACCAGAATAACCGGCGCAGCCCGTCGCTTTCGATAGAAACGATAAACGGTTCGGTCGATCAACAGACTGGCCCCAACCGCCAGGGCAATGCCAAAAGGCAACGCCAACAGCGCCGTTGGCAGCGGATCAATGCCAATCCCGTGCGCCTGCAGCCAATAGGTGATCAACACGACCCCCATGGTTCCAAACGCCATCAGGTCACCATGGGCAAAATTGGCAAACCGCAATACACCAAAGACCAGCGTGATCCCCAAAGCCCCCAGCGCCAGCTGCGACCCATAGGTCAGGGCCGGGACGAATACAAAATTCGACATAAGGGCGAACATGTTCAGCAGTTCCATCGCCCCTAGCCCCCCAGAAAGGATTTGCGGACTTCGGGATCCGCCATCAGCGCCTCACCCGTATCGGTGAAGCGGTTCTCCCCCGATACCAGAACATAGCCGATATCAGCAATTTCCAGCGCCTGACGCGCATTCTGTTCGACAATCAGGACGGCAATACCGGTTTTCTTGATCGCGATGACCCGATCGAACAATTCATCCATCACGATTGGCGAAACCCCCGCCGTGGGTTCATCCAGCATCAGGACACTGGGCTGGGTCATAAGGGCGCGCCCGACCGCAACCTGCTGGCGCTGTCCCCCCGACAATTCACCGGCGAACTGGCGGCGTTTTTCCTTCAAGATGGGGAACAGATCAAACACTTCCGCCATCGTGTCGGAGAAATCATCCCGGCGCAGATAAGCGCCCATTTCCAGGTTTTCCTCCACCGTCATGCCTGCAAAAACATTATTGGTCTGGGGCACAAAGGCCATATCACAGGCCACCCGGTCTTGCGGCGACATGGATGTGATATCCCGACCATCCAGGGTCACACTGCCAGCCCGCAGGCTCAACATGCCAAACAGGGCCTTCATGGCCGTGGATTTCCCGGCCCCGTTGGGCCCGACGACAACGGCAATCTGGCCCTTATCAACCCCAATGGTACAGCCATTCAGGATATCCGCCCCGCCATAACCACCGCGCATATCCTTACCAATCAGAAAGCTCATGCCTTGGCCCTTTCCGCCGCGCGGTCCCGTCCAGCGCCCAGATAGGCCTCAATCACTGTTTCATTGGATTTGATTTCATCAACGGTCCCGGATGCCAGCAACCGGCCTTCGGCCATAACGATCACCGGGTCGCACAGCCGTCCGATGAAATCCATGTCGTGTTCAATCATACAGAAGGTATAGCCCCGCTCCTTATTCAGGCGCAGGATTGCATCCCCGATCTCGTTCAATAGGGTTCGATTGACCCCGGCCCCAACCTCATCCAACAGGACGACTTTCGCATCAACCATCATGGTGCGGCCCAGCTCCAGCAGCTTCTTTTGGCCGCCAGATAGATTTCCCGCCAATTCGTCGGCGATATGGGTCAGATTCAGGAACTCAATCACCTCATCCGCACGGGCAGCCACTTCTTTTTCCTGGCGGCGCACCTGACCGGGCATAAACCAGGCTTTCCACAAGGTCTCCCCCGCTTGATCCGGGGGTACCGTCATCAGGTTTTCCCGAACGGTCAGATGGGTGAATTCATGGGCAATCTGGAAGGTCCGCAACAAGCCCTTCCCGAAAAGGTCATGCGGTGCAAGCCCGGTCACGTCTTCCCCATCCAGAAAGATTTTACCCGATGAGGGGGGAAACCGTCCCGCGATCAGATTGAAAAACGTGGTCTTTCCCGCGCCATTCGGCCCGACCAACCCGGTAATGCTGCCCTTATCAATTGACAGGCTGACATCATCGACGGCGGTGATCCCGCCAAATCGCTTAACGACGTGCTCCGTCCTAATCATATAGCCAACCTGTATCGGGCGGATTTGTTGCCGCCTCTATTGCCCCTAATCAATAGCCGACAATGTGACCGTTTCGGGACGAGTCTTCAATCCGAAGTTTTCAATATCAGCACAGAATCAGCCTCACTTCATGCAAGCGACAGTAACGTTATGCAAGCAGCACGGGCCCTTCCCCCGGCAAAATGCAAAGAGGCGGCCCCCCTATTGGGTGGGCCGCCTCTAAAGTCCTAGACTGCACAAGCTGTGACGAGTCGGCCCCTTAACGTGGTGCCAACACCATCACCATCTGGCGTCCTTCAAGATTGGGGTGCATTTCAACCTTGGTCTTTTCTTCCATTTCCGCCTTAACGCGGTTCAGGACGTCCAGACCCAGATTTTGGTGCGCCATTTCACGTCCGCGGAAACGCAGCGTTACTTTGACCTTATCACCCTCGTCGATGAATTTATTCAGGGAGCGCATTTTGACTTCATAGTCATGCTGCTCAATATTGGGTCGGAATTTGATTTCCTTGACCTCAATAACCTTCTGCTTCTTACGGGCCTCATTCTTTCGCTTCTGAGACTCGTATTTGAATTTTCCGTAATCCAGAAATTTGCAGACGGGTGGTTCAGCATTTGGGGAAATTTCCACAAAATCCAAGCCTGCCTCAGCAGCCAAGCGGATGCCTTCTTCCGGTGTGATCACACCGATCTGTTCGCCTTCTGCGCCGATTGCGCGTATTTCCCGCGCTGTGATTTCCTCATTCACGCGGGGGCCCTCCTTAGTTCCGGGGGGGGCATAGTGGGGTCTGCGTATTGGAGCCTCCTCGACCTGTCTATCGGTCGCTGTTGTTACAAAAATCTCAGCCCAAGGCTGAACAAGCAACGCATACCGGACCAATACCACCCATCAGGCTGTACCAGTCGGCATCCGCGCTTCTTCCTCTAGGATATGGATTGCCTCGTCAAGCGCAAGGATTTCCTGATCCTTCCCGCCAAGTCGTCGCAGGGCAACCGTTCCTTCTTCCTGTTCCCGCTTGCCAACCACCAGCACGGCGGGGATTTTCTGCATCGATAATTCACGGATTTTCAGATTGATTTTTTCGTTCCGCGTATCGGCCTGTGCCCGCAATCCTGCGGCTTTCAGCTTCGCCAGCACCGCTTGGGCATAATCATCGGCATCATTGGTAATGGTGGCAACCGACACCTGCACCGGGGCCAACCAGATCGGAAACTTGCCGGAATATTGTTCGATCAAAATCCCGATGAACCGCTCAAACGACCCCAGAATCGCCCGATGCAGCATAACGGGGCGATAGCGATTGCCGTCTTCTGCCATATAGGTGGCGTCCAAACGCTCCGGCAGAACAAAGTCAACCTGCAGCGTGCCGCATTGCCAATCGCGCCCGATGGCGTCGCGCAGCACGAATTCCAGCTTCGGGCCATAGAACGCGCCCTCCCCTGGATTCAGCGTATAGCTTGCCCCTGCCGCTTCGGTTGCGGATTTCAGGGCGGCTTCTGCCTTATCCCAGGTTTCATCGGATCCAGCGCGCACGTCAGGGCGGTCTGAAAATTTGATCGTAAATTCCTCAAACCCGAAATCGCGATAAATCGATGACAACAGATCAATGAATTCGCGCGTTTCTGATTCGATCTGATCTTCGGTACAGAAGATATGCGCATCGTCCTGCGTAAAGGCCCGCACCCGCATGATGCCGTGCAAGGCACCGGACGGTTCGTAGCGATGGCAGGACCCAAATTCCGCCATACGCAATGGCAATTCGCGATAGGATTTGATGCCCTGTTTGAAAATCTGCACATGGCCGGGGCAATTCATGGGCTTCAGCGCCAGCATACGGCGGTTCTGGCCTGAATCGCTGTCATGATCGACCTCGTCCACCTCTGCGATGAACATATGCTCGCGGAATTTCTCCCAGTGGCCGGATTTTTCCCACAGGACACGATCTACCAATTGCGGCGTTTTGACTTCGACATAATCAGCCGCTTCCAGCCGTGCACGCATATAGCGTTCACAGGCGCGATAGACCGCCCAGCCCTTTGGATGCCAGAAGATAGAGCCCCGCGCTTCTTCCTGCAGATGGAACAGGTCCAGTTCCCGGCCCAATTTGCGGTGATCGCGCTTTTCTGCTTCCTCAATCCGCGTCAGATGGGCCTTCAGTTCCTTCTCATCGCGCCAGGCGGTGCCATAGATACGCTGAAGCTGGGGATTATTCGCGTCACCGCGCCAGTAGGCACCCGCCAGGCGCAACAGCTTGAAGGCCTTGCCCAGACGACCCGTGGAGGGCAGATGCGGCCCCCGGCACAAATCGATCCAGTCGCCCTGACGGTACATGCTGATTTCATCATCGGCCGGCAGTTCATAGACCCATTCAGCCTTAAAGCTTTCGCCCTTTTCCTTAAAGAATTTGGCGACATCATCGCGGGTCCAGACTTCGCGCACGATTGGGACATCACGATCCACAATATCCTGCATGCGCGCTTCAATCGCCGCGAAATCTTCGGTCGAAAAAGGCTGTTCGCGATGGAAATCGTAATAGAAGCCGTCTTCCGTTGACGGGCCAAAGGTGATCTGTGTGCCGGGGAATAGTTCCTGCACAGCCATTGCCAGCACATGGGCGGCATCGTGGCGGATCAGTTCCAGGGCCTCTGGGTCCTGACGCCGGATCAGTTCCAGCTTGGCGTCTTTTTCGATGGGGCGGTTCAGGTCCCATTCCACCCCGTCCACACGGGCCAGCATAGCCGCCTTGGCAAGGCCTGGTCCAATATCTGTTGCCACATCCAGCGCGGTAATCGCGCCCGGATAGGATTTCACACTGCCATCGGGGAGGGTTACAGCAACCATATCAATTCTCCTTCCAGGTCCCGTCCACTAAACGGGGCACCGCTTCCGGATCGTGGGTATATCGCGCCCGAAGGGGCCGGTCCCACAACCTGTCACGCATTGGTTTCAACTGTCGCCTCGCCCCAACAACGGGCGGCGGGTCGACAATCGCTCAAACTCTTCAAGGATCGGGGGTTTACCGCAAGTTCTATCGGGTGGCAAGGGTGCCCGACAGTCGATCCACTACGGATGCGACAGACAGGTCCCCCAGATCATCCACCTGCAACAGGCGCACAGACGGCCCTTTCTGGGCGCATAGCGCGGGATCAGACGCCTTGGAATACAGCACCAGACAGGGACATCCTGCCACAGCGGCCAGATGCATGGGGCCTGTATCATTGCCCACCGCAATCTCCGCCCGGCGACACAGGCTGGCCAGTTGGAAAAGCTCCGTCCGGCCGGTCAGGTCAATTGCCTGCGGACAGGCCTGGGCAACCACGCACGTCCAGTCTGAATCTGCCCTGGTCCCGATAATCACTGGCGTCAGCCCCGCCTGCGCCCAGTTCTGGGCCAGGCTGGCGAAACGATCTGCCGGCCAACGCTTGTCCGGGCGATGCGCCGACCCGCCCGGCACGATCAGGCCAAACCTGTCGGGCATGTTCAGGCCCTGGATGTCACCCTGCATCCAGTCGACATGGGGGGCAGGAACCGTCGTAATTCCCGCCATGGCCAGTTGATCGCGCTGTCGTTCCAGCGTGTGCATCTGATTGCGATCAGGATTGGCATGGGGATGGGACGCGCCCTTCACAATACCGGAAATCAAGGGCCGGTGCGGCCATAACATACGCCAATAATTGCCGGACCGGTCCGAGGTTTGCAGATCAAAGATCATATCAAACCGTCCCGCCAGCAATTGCCGTCGCAAGGCCCAATAGCCTGGAATCGACCGGGGCCGCTGATCGGTCCAAACCTGATCAAACCAGCCGGATAGTGTCGCCAATTCAACGAAGGGCCTGGTCGTCAACAGGGTGATCTGTGCCTGTGGCAGGGCCGCACGAATGGCCTGGAAAGGACCCATCGCCTGAACGAAATCCCCCAAGGCGCCCAGCTTGATGACCAAAACCCGATCCAGGTTCTGCGGCAGGGAAACCATGCGATCAGGCCGCACTGGCCGCCGGGGCCTTCAGCAATTCACAGTAAACATCCAGCGTTGCCGCGCACATTCCCAGTTTGGTGAACTTCTGGCGCGCATTTTCAATGCCCGCAGCGCCGATTTCCTGACGCCGGGATGCCCCGATCTCCAGCGCGTAATCCAGCTTGTTCGCCAGATCAAACGCATCGCCTGGACGGAACAGGAACCCGTTATGCCCGTCTTCAATCTGCTCAACCGCTGCACCATGACGGGGGGCGACAACCACACGGCCCATGGCCTGCCCTTCAACGGCGACCCGCCCGAACCCTTCCGGGTCTGTGGAAGCTGATACGACGATATCCGCCAGTTTCAAGGCTGCGGGCATATCATCACAGCCCCCCACCGCATGGACAACGCCATCGACGCCCAGGCGTTTTGCCAGTTGTTCAACCTCCCGCACGAAACCGTCGCGACCCTGGGCATCCCCAACCAGCAAGCAGCGCACCGTGCGCACCGACATTTGCGATAGGGCGCGCAACAACAATGTCTGACCCTTCCAGCGCGTCATGCGACCCGGCAACATGATGACCGGCACCCCATCGGGCAGCCGCCACCGCTCGGACAACCGGATCAAGCGCTCGGCGGAGACATTTTCTCCAGAGTACAGATCGATATCGATGCCGCGATGGATTACCCGGATTTTCGTGCCATCCATCCGGTAATGTTCCTGGATATGACGGCGAATGAATTCACTGATCGCAATCACCCGATCCGCCTTGGTCATCACGGAATTATAATAACGCTTTAAGGGATTGCTGAAATTATAGGTCCCGTGAAAGGTGGTAACGAAATGGGCCTTGGTTTCCTGTGCTGCCCAATAGGCGCTCCAGGCCGGGGCGCGGCTGCGCGCATGAATGATGTCGACCTTCTGTTCCCGGATGATACGGGCCAGGTGGTCGGCATTGCGGCGCATCGTGAAATAGCTTTTGGATGCCAGGGGCAATTCGATATGTTCAATTCCAGCCCGCGTCAGTTCCCGTGTCATCGGGCCGCCGGATGAGGCGACAAGCGCCCGGAAACCAGCTGCTTTCAGGGCAACAGCGACATCAATCGTGCCCCGTTCAACACCACCGGTCACCAGGGCTGGCAGGACTTGCAGCACGGTTCCCTGATATGAGCCATCGGGTGTTTCCTGCGCGGCATTTTCTGTGTTAGTCACAATAACATTCCAATCCAAGGCCCAAATCAGACCCAATATAGGCACGCCCCGTGACATCTGCCCTAGACTATCTAGAACAGCCAGAATTTGGAAGCACCGGACCCAGAAAAATCGCATACCGGCATATCGCGCACAAGACAAGGCCAGACCTTCGGCCTCAATCCACCATCCGCCCGGCAGGCATTCTGTTCTGTGGCGGATTTCATTCCAATATGGATGGGGGCAAGGCCGAATTCCTGCACCAGAAATGCGAACAGGCAGGCATGGCATTCACCCGATTCGACTATGGCGGTCATGGGTTGAGCGGCGGAGCCTTCGCAGATGGCACGATTGGCGACTGGTATTGCGATGCCAAACTGATTTTTGATCAGATCTGCACCGGACCACAAATACTCGTCGGCTCCTCGATGGGGGCCTGGATGGCGCTGATGCTGGCACGGGATCGCGTTGCGCGCGTCGCAGGACTGGTGCTGGTCGCCCCTGCCCCGGATTTCCCCAGAAAACTGATGCTGCCGCAATTGCCCAAACAGGCGAAGGTTGATTTGCAGAAGACGGGAGTCTGGTATCGCCCATCTGAATTTGAAGATGACCCCTATCCGATTACGGCAAAGCTGATTGAGGAGAGCGTAAACCATGAAGTGCTGGACGGTCCCCCGGTTCGGGTCGATGGGCCTGTCACCATCCTGCATGGTACCAAAGATGAGGTCGTCCCCTTGACCCATGCCCAGGCGGTTGCCGATTGGGTGCAGGGTGACCCTGTGACATTGACCACCATCGAAGGCGGTGACCATCGCCTATCGACTGCGCCAGATTTGGACAGGCTGTGGCAGGCAGTGCAAACCGCTATTGGGGTGCCTTGACGGGGTGATCAACCGTATTGGGGTCAGGCGACTTCCCAGATATCGCGCGTGTGAAATTTGTAATACTGCGCACCGCATCGAACCAGAAGGGTGTTCCAAGCCCAGCCAAAACGCCGGTTAAAAGGCAGCCCAGGAAATAATACAGAAACTGATCACAAATCGTGTCTTTGATTGATGTCGCAATCTCCTGAAGGGTCTCCCCGTTCCAGCCCATTGGTATCATCTCAGACAATTGATCTTTCTGCCTTTCCAAGGTCGCCTTAGTGACAAGACTGTTTGCAAGACAGGCGTCAAATTCAGTCGCGGGCTTGGCACGACAATCCGCGATTATTGCCTTTTGCGCCTCCATCGCTATGGCCTCAGATTGGGCGATAATGGCGGAGCGCGCCTGCTTATCGCCAATGTAAACTGTAACCATTGTGAAGGCATTGACGTTCAAGGCGAGCGCGACCAGCACCCCCGCGATCATGGAAACCTGTGTCGCATAACGCCGGGTCGTTTCGCGGAAAATGGTCCGAACCCCTTCATATTTATTGAAAAAGCTGTCGAAAACCAATTCAGCTTGATCGCCAACTTCTTCCACCAGCATTTTTCCAAACGCGCTTCGCTTGATCAGATTGACTAGTTCATCCGCAGGAACAGAAACAATGTCCTCCCCCCGAATATTTTTGGTCTGAATGTCGTTCGTGCCATTACCGCGCGGGACGGCAGGCGTCAGGCCGGTGCCATTTTCAAGCAGGTTCTGCTGAAGTTCCGTCAGGCTGGCAAGCAGCGCGGTTGACGTTATGCCAGGCGATGATTTCTTCAGCTTTTCGCATTCACGCTGAAAGACATTCACCAATTCCTTTTCCGCGAAATGTCGAACAGCCTGCGCCATGACACGTTTCTTTCGCGGTTTCACGACAAAGATAATCAGATTGTTCACAAGAATCGCGATGGCCAGCATCGACAATGCAAAGGCCAAGGCCGCATCAATATAGGGCATCGGGTCTCTCCGCAGAGATCATCATCCGCATAACAATACATGATATACGTGCAAAATAATATAAGTTTTACCGCAGACTGTCTTAGGACGACAGCATCGCCACCAAGGCATCGCGATAGTTTGGCCAGCGCAGGGTGACGCCCAGTTCATCCTTGATGCGCTTATTGCTGACCCGCTTGTTGTCGCGATAGAAGCTTTTCGCCATGGGGGACAGGTCCGCTTCCTCAAACGGGATTTCCGGCGGCGGCGTGACGCCCAGCAACTCACAGGCATAGGTGATCACATCCTGCGGTGGGGCCGCCTCATCATCACAGCAATTATAGGCCGCCCCTGGATTGGGCCGCGCTGCAGAGGCCAGCAGGATATTGGTGATGTCATCAATATGAATGCGGCTGAAAACCTGACCCGGTTTCACGACCCGCCGTGCCCGCCCCTGGCGCACCGTATCCAGGGCGCTGCGTCCCGGCCCATAGATACCGGCCAGCCGAAAACTGTGCACCGGACCCGCCTGTGCCAGGGCGAACCAGGCGGCTTCGGCATCGACCCGGCGTTGCCCCCGTGTCCCGGACGGGGTCATAGGGGCTGTTTCATCCACCCAATCCCCATCACAATCGCCATAAACGCCTGTCGTTGACAGATATCCGATCCACTCAAAGGGCGCTGCCTTCAGAATATCCTGGGCGTGCTGGTCTATTACAGGATCGCCCTGATCATCGGGTGGGACTGAAGACAGCAGATGACTGGCCTGATCCAGGGCTGCCCGACCGGCATCATCCAGTGGATGGTCCCGATCAAACATATGGGCGTCGATCCCCTGTGCAATCAGGGCGGCTTGCTTTTCAGCACTGCGGCAGGTCGCACTGATCCGCGTGCCGGTTTCCCTCAGCGCCGACGCAAAAGCCATGGCGCTGTAGCCCAATCCAAAGACAAACAAATGAGGAATAGCAACAGGGTCAGACATAACAGGCGCTCCACAGGATCAAACTGACGCGGTTCAGAATTTTTCTTCCTCCAACCATTGGAAGGTCTTGCCTTCCCCGACGGCTGACCCGACCTTAGGCAAATGAAGACATCGCATCAATACAGTCTGCGTTCCCCATTGCTGCGCGCCCTTGCGCTGGCATTGTGCCTGGTATGGGTAACGCCAAGCCTGGCCCAGGGGATTGTCACAGAAAAACAGCAGGACTATCGGGCCTGTATGCAATTGACCCGCATCGATCCCAGCGCGGCCTTTGAACGGGCATTGAGCATGCTTGACATGGGGGGCGGTATTCCGGCCCGCCACTGTGCCGCCGCCGCGCTGATGATGCTGGGCAACTATGCAGAGGCAGCGCAGCGTTTCGAAGAAATCGCCCGGATGATGCCAGACGATGCCTCTGCCGATACGGTGGCCAGCATCCTTGCCCATGCAGGCATTGCCTGGATGGAGGCGGAGGATCTGGACCGCGCCTATACAGCACAGACCGCCGCCCTGGAACTAAGCCCGGATTCGGCCCCCATTCTGATAGACCGTGCCATGGTTCTGGCGGAGCGAAAGAACTATTGGGACGCCATTGACGACCTGAATCATGCGATTGAAATCAACCCGGACGATCCCGTTGCCTATGTCTATCGCGCCAGCGCCTATCGCTTTGTAGAAGCCAATGATCTGGCGATGGACGATGCCAATCGCGCCCTATCCCGTGACCCGGATAATGCGGAGGCCTTGCTGGAACGGGGCATTCTGTATCGACTGGCCGGAAATCTGGATGCGGCACGCCAGGATTGGGTTCACCTGATTGCGAAACACGATGGCCGCCCGGCGGCAGAGGATGCAAGGCGAAACCTGGAGCTTCTGGATGTTAAAAACCCCCAGACGCCAGCCCAAGAATAACAATCCAATAAAGATGTTCAGTTCACCACGCGGGGCTTTGCGGGTCCGGCAACCGTGACACCCGTTGATTTCGTCAGATGCGCGCCCAGTGCCCATTGCGCCTTTTCCGCTGTTTGATTGAGCATGTGAACGACCGCGTGCAGTTCCTTTTCCCCCAAATTCAATCGCACCCCATCCGGGCCGTTACCTGTCAGGGTCAGTTGAACCCCGCCCGTCTTCAAGGCGGCGACGTTTAATTTCTTCACCAGCATCGGGCCGTCCGCTGGAAACGGAACCAGGCCTTCTTCCTCATAGGGTTGGTTGAAATTGGCCGTGCTCATCGCGGATTCGCGGCGGAATTCGTTGACCGCTTGGCGTTGCTCTGTTGGTTGCGCTTCTGTCCCGGTCAGATGATCGAATATCTTCCCAATGGACGCCAGGAATTGCAGCGTCATCCGCCGCGTCATCCACATGCGCGCATCCTTATCCTGCAGGCGGGCCCGCATTAGGATGCGGTCTTCCTCTACTTGATAGCTGCACGATATTTGTACGTTTTTTGCCATGAATGGACCTTACCGCAGTCGGCTTTTCCTGTCACCTGTGACGAATGCAGGTTTATTTCCCCAATTCGGTAATGACCTCTTCATCCTCATCATCTGTTTCCAGTGCATAGACCGATTGCGATGATTTCGGGACAGGGGCAAAGGGGGTGCGGGTTTCCGCCGCTGCGACGCGATGTTTGGTAATGCGATACAGGGAGAACAGTGCAAGGCTGGCAAAAATAATCGCGATCATGACAAACAGGCTGCCTGCCCCAAATCGATCCATCAATGGCCCCAGGGCAATCGGCCCCAGGGCAGCACCAACACCATAGATCAGCAGCAATCCGCTGGAGACTTCCACCATTTCCTCATTCGGTGCGAAATCGTTGGAATGGGCGATGCACAGGGCGTAGATTGGCGTCATGACCCCACCATGAACAAGCGCCAGCGCCAATCCCATCCAAGGGGATGGCGGGTTCCAGAATGCCAGGGCCAGACCGGTCCCGATCGTTGCGGTCGCACACAGCCCGATCACGATGCGCCGGTCGATGCGATCAGACAGCCAGCCCAAAGGCCATTGCAAGATGGTCCCCCCCACCATGAAGGCCCCCATGAACAAGGCAATTTCCGACACCGGCAAGCCGCGGGTTTGCGCAAAGACGGGACCAAATGTCCAGAATGCCCCGTCTGCAACACCAACCAGGATGCATCCGACAAAGCCGGTAGGCGACAGCTTGTACAAGCGTGCAATGCGCAATTTCGCGGTTGGGATCTGATCTGGTTCCCGCACCGGGGCCAAGGATACCGGCACCAGGGAAATCGCGACCAGGATCGCCACCAGCGAAAACAGCACATAGGATTGCGTATCGGACAATGCCACCATCTGCTGGCCGCCGATTGTCGCCAGATTTCCAATGATAATATACAGCGACAGGACGGTGCCGCGAATCCGGTTGGTCGCCTGTTCGTTCAGCCAGCTTTCAATCACCATATAGACAACGGCCAGACAGATACCGCTGATGCCGCGCAGGATCGTCCAGGTCCAAGGATCGACCACCATGGGAAATATTAGCGTCAAGGCGGCCACAAGGGCAGCAAAGCCTGCAAAGGCACGGGTATGCCCGACCGCCTGGACAACTTTTGGCCCGACAATACAGCCGATCACGAAGCCAACGAAATACGCCGACCCCATCAGACCAATGGCGGAACTGCCGAACCCTTCCAACTGCGCGCGGATCGGCAACAGTGTCACCATAAGGCCATAGCCCAGGAACACGATTGCGGATCCCAGCAGGATTGTCCCAATGGATCGATATTGCGAATTCATAGCGCCCCACGGCATTGCTTTAGGAGGGGCAGACTAGACCGGGCAAACCAGAAAGACGATCACAAAGACGACCTGTATCACAATGGTGGGGTCAAGGGCGATTAACCCGCCAGATCCAATCGCAAACCCTGACCGGACCTCTCAAAACCCATCATCGCCACCTTACGCGGCAGGCCCCATCGATAACCGCCCAGCATGCCCGAACTGCGCACCACGCGATGGCATGGGATCAGCCAGCTTATCGGATTGGCGCCCACCGCCGTGCCAATGGCGCGCGACGCCCCTTTCGGCAATCCGATATATTCCGCCAGACTGCCATAGGTCGTGTAATCGCCGGGCTGAATGCGCATCAGGGCTTCCCAGACCTTCACCTGAAATTCTGTCCCCTTCAGCAACAGTCGGATTCCCTCATCATTGGGGCGCTGTCCCGGTTCTGCAAAAATGCGATCCATATAGGTCTTTGTGAAAACAGGGTCTTCCACCAGCCGGGCCTGCGGCCACCGGGACGCCATATCGTCAAAACACCCCTGATGCCCGCGGGCGTCAAGAAAGGCCAGACCGCACAACCCCCGTTCGGTCGCCAGCACCAGGGTGGGGCCAAATATCCCGTCATGCCAGGCCCAGCGGATGGTCAGCCCATCGGCCGCGCGCTTATATTCACCGGGCGTCATCGCCTCGAAAGTCACAAACAGATCATGCAATCGACCCGGGCCAGACAGGCCTGCATCGAAACTGGCATTCAACAGATCGGCCTGACCATCCAGCGCCTGCTTGGCTTGTTCCAGACTGACCACGCTGAGGAATTTCTTGGGGCTGAGACCGACCCAGCGCTGAAACACGCGCTGAAAGTGAAATTCGCTCATCTCACATTCCTGCGCCAGTTCCGACAGGCTTGGGCGATGCTGTCCCCAGGTATCGGCAATATGGGCCAGGGCCTTTCCAATGCGGATATAGTCCCGCTGTTGTTCCAGATCATCGCTCATCTTCATTCCTCACCGGATTTCTCATTCATTGGATGTGCCTCTGTTCTATCGCCTTGGCCGTCATCGCCCCACCCGCTTCTTGCGATTATGAGAAGAAAATCCGCTCCACCGTCCACCAGGTCGCAATCGCCCCAATGGCGACAGATGCGGGAATGGTAACCGCCTGACGATACCAGGGGTACCGCATGACGCCATAGACCGCGACAAAACAGGCGGCAACGATGGACAATTGCCCCGCCTCGACCCCCAGATTAAAGGCGATCAGGCCGGTGATGAAATCCCCCTCCCCCAGGCCAATTTCTTTCAGCACCCCCGCGAAGCCTAGCCCGTGTAACAGCCCGAAACCGAACACAATCACGGGACGCCAGGGATGCAGGCGGCTGGTCATCAGGTTTTCGATGCACACAAAGACAATGCTGGCGGCGATCAGGGGTTCAACGATGTTGGGCGACAGGGTCAATAGGCCCAGCATGCCCAATGCCAGGGTCACTGAATGGGCGACGGTAAAGGCCGTGATCTGCCACACCAGCGGACGTATCGACGGGCTGAGCAAGAACAGGCCAACGACAAAAAGGATATGGTCCAATCCCTTGGGCAGGATATGGGTATAGCCAACCATGAAAAAGTCCCAGGCGGCCTGCCAGAAGGTCCGTACCGGCGGGCCTTCCACCGGAATGACCGCACTTTCCTGACCATTCTGAAGCCAGGCCGCATAAATATCTTGGGACTCGGCGGGGGCACGAATGACACTGGACCCGAAATCTGCATTCCATTGCCAGGTCATACCCGTGGCCCCGGCTGGAATTCTACCTGACAGGACAATGATGCTTTCGCGCGGCAGGTCCAGATCGCCGACCGGTGGAATGGTCAACATGACGTCCTGGGGTCGGGTCACAACACCGTCAAACCGCAGCACCGCATTGCCAAGAAAGCGTTCCTCGAACGGCCGAAAGGCCGCTTCCAGCGCTTCAGGCGACAGGGTTCTTAAATGGTCATATTGATCCGCCTGGGGCGCATCCTTTGTATTGCTGTGGGCACCATTGACGCCCGCGATCAATACTTCCAGATTGGTGATAACAACGACGCGATAGGTACCATCCGGGTCCAGCGTCACCGTCGCCAGGCTTGGTTTGATTTCATGGGCCTGCACAGGCAGCGGGAAAAGCAGACAGAACAGAAGAACGAACGCCACATTGCCTTTCCCCCAGGCACCAACCAAGATGTCTGATAAGCAAAATCGTATGCGTTGCGAGGACATAAAAGTGCCTACCCGTTGGACCCCTGGTAATCTGTCGACGATCCTAATCGCGGCGCTGCTTCTGGCAAGCCCCGCCCATAGCCATGAATTCTGGATCGAAGCCGACTCCTATAACGTCGACCCGGATCAGGCGATTATCGGGCACACCAAAACCGGCACGAATTTCAAGGGCGTTCGGGATTATTACCTGCCCCATCTGTTTGACCGGTTTGAGATCATCGATGCGGATGGTTTGCGCCCTGTAGAGGGCCTGCCGGGTGATATTCCACCGCTGAATGTAACGCCCCGCAGACCGGGCCTGCACCGCGTGATCTATCAGTCCAAGGCCAAGACCGTTCAATTCGAAGAATGGCAGGAATTTGCGGATTATCTGATCGATGTCGGTCTGGACCCTCCCCTGTCCCGTCATCAGGAAATGGGCCTTTCGCCGGATGATGTGACCGAATCCTATATCCGGTGCGCAAAGGCCCTGATCGCGGTTGGTGACGGGGTCGGCCAGGACGCACCCAGCGGCATGCCCTTTGAACTGGTCGCCCTGACAAACCCTTATACGACCCCTGAAGTACAAGACATCACGGTGCAATTGCTGTGGAACGGGGCCCCTGCACCCAACACACAGATCACAGTGTTCTATGGTCAGAATGAGACCCTGAAAATCGTTAAGGTTCAGACAGATACACAGGGGCAGGCCCAACTGCCCTTTCTGGGGTCAGGTCCTTATCTGGTCAATGCAGTACATTTCAGGGAAGCGCCTGCGTCTTATGGAACACCCTGGCTGAGCCATTGGGCGTCCCTGACCTATGCCCTTCCTTGACCGGACCTGCCTTAACAGACTTACGCACTAAGAAATTTTCGGTCCCCCGATTACCACCTTGGCCTTGCCGGATTTCGGCAGGGGCGTGGTTGCCTTCAAATCATTCATCACCCGGAAATAGGCCTGACTGTAGGTTCCCTCTGGATAGCCATTGGCCAGCGATGCGACCGTATCCTGGGGGGTGATGGGCACAACAATCATGCGATATGGGTCAATCAGCGCAGCCTCCTGTGCGGACAGGAAGCGGAAGGAATAGGTTGTTTCGCGAAAGACCGTGTTCAGGGAGGCCGTGACAGACGGATCGGATATAAACCGGAACCGATAAATCTGATTGCCATCCCCCTGAATGGCGATGATGCGATAATCCTGACCTTGCAGGCGCAAGGCCCCCGTGGCGGCCTGATTTCCATTAATGTCGATGCGGGCCAAATCCCCGATATTGGCGCCCTTCCCCCATTCCTGGGTCAGATAGCTATAGACATCGCCGGTTTTGCGTTTGGCACCATCAAATACGATTGCGGCCTTCACATTCGGCTTTTCTGCGATAACGGCATCGGGTGTGTTGGTGATGTTAAACCCATCGGGAACCTGAAACCGAATCCTGAGCGTCGGGTGCAGGAATTCCGTCCCCCGCACCAGACCCTGTTCCGGGTCGTCGCCATACAATATGCCATTAACCTGATCCAGATAGGCATCGCGATTGGCGACCTGTCCGGGTTGGGCATATTGCCCCGCCAGAGCTTGGGCTTTCTGAACCCGTTCAATCGTTCGGGGGTGAGTCGCGTTGATATTGGATTCATCGACCGTGCTTGCTGGAAGGCCCCTCTGTTCCGCCTGTACGATTGAATGATCGCGTAGGGTATCCAGGAACCCAACCATTGCTTCCGGATCATACCCGCTGGCAGACATATAGCGGATGCCCAGAGAATCCGCCTCCAGCTCTTGTTCACGCGAGAAGCTTTTCAAGACCGAATTTGCGACCTGCCCGCCGACATTCCCGATGGAGCTTTGGCCTGTCAGCAGCACGGCCCCCAACAGCAAACCCTGGGCAAGTTGCGATTGCGCGATCCGCTGGGCGGTGTGGCGCGCATTCACATGACCGATTTCATGCGCCATGACCCCGGCCAGCTCTGCCTCGCTGGACGCCAGGGCGACCAGACCGCGCGATACATAGCAATACCCGCCAGGAAGGGCGAAAGCATTGATAATCCAGGAATTGACGATGGTAAAACGATAGGTGAATTCCTGATATTCCGCATGTTGGGCCAGACGTTCCCCCAATTTCTGGACATAGGCATTCAGGGCTGGATCGTCATATTCACCGCCAAAGGATTTCACCAGTTCCGGGTGCTGCTGTGCGCCGATCTTCTTGTCATCGTCCAGCGAACTGAACCCGGTCAACGTGCTTTGCCCAGTTGCGCGATTGGTCGAACACCCCGCCAGTCCAGCCGCCGCCGCGCCTGACAGTCCAAGGCGCAAAACTCCACGACGGGTGGCCGCCAATCCAGCTTCTGCCTTGGCCGGGGAATGGTGTGTGCATCCAAAGCCACACATCCCGCCTGCGACAGCGCTATGTGATCTGAATTGATGTCCACCAATCCGATTTGTTTGATTTATTGTTTTCACCAGCGCGCTCCCTATTCAGTCATCTATCGCCCAGGTCACCCTATAGGTCAGTGCAGCATATAGGGATTGAGATGGAAATCCCCCAGTGTAGAAAATACGCAGAGTAAGATTTTGCAATTTCAGAAATAATTCGCAATTTGCAACGCATTTTAAAAACGGAAAAAGCAATCGCTTCGCATTACCAATCAGAACACGTTTTCGTGATCAGATTACGTCTTTTTTATCGTTATTTATCAGATGCCTAGAACACTTTGTAAAAACCCAGATCACGATATCCAGAGTGGCACGTATCTTGGAGTGCCATCTGTAACTTAACGTGGGTCAGTCACCTGATCGCAAATCAAGCCCCGTTAGGTTCTTTGCTTGGTTTCGACCAATCAAATGGAATTACCAGGTCCCCTGCCGACCCTCCCCACCCTCAGGCAGGGGACTTGGTTTTTCATCACCAGCCACCGCAAATCCTGAACACGCAGACCCCGAACACGCAGACCCCGAACAGGCAACCCCGGGGCAGCCGCATTAGCGTTTTGCGGCAAAGAATGTCCGCAACAGGGTGGCCGCGCGATTTTCCTGCACGCCCCCCACAATCTCACATTGATGATGACAGGTTTCCCGCTGAAAAATGCGCGCGCCATGTTCGATGCCACCGCCCTTGGGATCATAGGCCCCAAAAATAATGCGCCGCAGCCGCGCATGGGCAGCCGCCGTCGCACACATCGCACAAGGTTCCAGCGTCACATACAAATCACAATCCGGCAGCCGGGCATCCCCCCGGACCTGACAGGCCGCCCGTATCGCAAGTATTTCTGCATGGCCCGACGGATCCTTATCCATTTCCACCCGATTACCGGCGCGGGCCAGGATGCGGCCTGTTCCGGCCTCGACCACGACAGCACCGACTGGCACCTCGCCCCGGGCGGCAGCGGCCTCTGCTTCTTGAAAAGCAAGCGACATTGGATCGTCTTGGACTTCCGGGGTCATTTTGTGCATCCTATCTGAAGGCCAGCAAACAGCGTGGCTTGCCGCAAGCCGCTGTGGCGGGTATGGCTGGGCCACAATCCTGTTTAGTCTGTAACACGGGCAGCAAGCGCAACGCTATGAGCGATCCACACAATCCCCTCGAAAATGAAATGCCCGATCACGCCACCGATCCGACGGGCGGCGAGACCCAGCGTCTGGCCAAACGAATTGCCCGGGCTGGCCTGTGTTCCAGACGCGACGCGGAACGCTGGATCGAAGACGGGCGCGTCTCCGTCAATGGCACACTGATCGACAGCCCTGCGCTGAATGTTGGGCCTGACGACATTGTGGTCGTGGATGGAAAACCCCTGCCTGAAGCACAGGCTGCGCGCCTGTGGCGTTACAATAAGCCACCCGGCCTGGTCGTCACGGCTAAGGATGAGAAAGGCCGTGCCAATATCTTTGAACGCCTGCCCCCGGAAATGCCGCGCGTTGTCAGCATCGGGCGGCTGGATTTAAATTCTGAAGGCCTGTTGCTGTTGACCAATGATGGCGACCTGGCGCGTCGGCTGGAACTGCCCGCGACAGGATGGATCCGGCGCTATCGTGTGCGCGTCCATGGCTATGTCAGCCAGGAAAAGCTGGATACGGTCGCCAATGGCGTCACGGTTGAAGGCATCCGCTATGGCGAAATCCGGGCGGAACTGGAAAGCCAGAAAGGTGCGAATGCCTGGGTTTCCGTGTCCCTGACTGAAGGCAAAAACCGCGAAATCCGCAAGGTCATGGAATATCTGGATTACCCGGTCAACCGCCTGATCCGCGTCGCTTATGGGCCTTTTCAGTTAAGCACACTAACACGCGGTGGGGTGGAAGAAGTCTCTGCCAAGATGCTGCGCGATACTGTCGGCGGGGAAAGCCGCAAGGGCCAGGCCAAATGGGCCAAGGCCAAAGCCAAACCGAAACCCCATAAGAAACCCCTGCATAAGTCCAGAAACCGTTCGGCAGATGCCCCAGCGGAGGCGGGCGCGAAAGTCGCACCTGACACGCCAAATGCGGCAAACAAGCCATCCCGACCGGCCAAGCCAACGGGCACCCGCATCACACGATATGCCAAGCCAGAGGGGAATGCGAAGCAGGGTCCTGGCCGTGGTTCAAGCCCGAAACCTTCAGGTGTTAAACCAGCCGGGGTTAAACCAGCCGGGGTAAAACCAGCTGGGGCGAAACCAACACCTCAAAGACATTCCGTAGAAACGGTCAGCGAGGGAACGAAATCTGGTGCCCGGATAGGCCCGAAACGAGGAAAACCGAATGCGGATCGTCGCCGGTAGCCGCCGTGGGCTGTATCTGGATGCGCCAGAAGGCACCACAACCCGCCCCACATCAGAACGGGCGCGGGAATCCCTGTTCAACATCCTTGCCACGCCCAAACATGCCAAAAAATGGCAGGATCGCCCCGTTGCTGATTTCTTTGCGGGGACCGGGGCTTTGGGCCTGGAAGCTTTAAGCCGGGGAGCGCGCCACTGCTGCTTTCTGGAAAACGATCCCGCAGCGTCAAAGGTTTTAAGCACCAATATCAATAAGGCCCGCTTCCGCGAGGCCACCACGATCCTGAACAAGGACGCCACCAAGCCACCCACCGCAAAATCCCCCTGCGGCCTGATCTTCTTTGACCCGCCCTATCGGGATCTGGTGGTCGAAAACAGCCTGGTCGCCGCCCATCAGAAAGGGTGGCTGGCGACCGATGGACTGGCGGTGCTGCAACTGCACCCCAAGGCCCCGTTTGACTGCCCGTCCAGATTTGATGTCATTGATGACCGTCGCTATGGCGCGACCCGGTTTATCTTTCTGGAACCTGCACAGGGATAACCATGCCGGATTTTGATGCAGAATTTCGCACAAAATTGCGGGACCTTTTCACCTGGCGACGGGATGTGCGGCATTTCAGGACCGACCCGCTGCCCCCCGACGCGCTGGATAGATTGCTGGCAATTGCCGATCAGGCCCCTTCTGTCGGCCTCAGCCAGCCCTGGCGGTTCGTGCTGGTTGAAAAGGACGCCCCCCGCGCAGCAATCCGGGCTTCGTTTGAAATCCATAACAAGGCCGCGCTGGACGGGCTGGATGGGGACCGGGCAGAACTTTATGCGACATTGAAACTGGCCGGGCTGGATCAGGCACCGGTGCATCTGGCGGTCTTCTGTGATCCCGACCCCGATCAGGGTGGCGGCCTGGGCCGACAGACCATGCCGGAAACACTGGATTTCTCAACAGTTGGGGCGATCCAGACCCTATGGCTGGCAGCACGGGCCGAAGGGATCGGTCTGGGATGGCTGTCGATCCTGAACCCGGATGACGTCTCAGACGCCCTGGATGTCCCAAAAGACTGGCGCTTCATCGCCTATCTGTGCATCGGTTATCCGCAGCAGGAAACCGACACACCGGAATTAGAGCGAGCGGGCTGGGAACATCGTTCCCCCCTGTTACAGCGCGTTTTTCGGCGCTGACCGCGTATGTCGGACCTTGTCGCCTATTCCGGCCTGTTCCTGTCGGCGCTGATCGCTGCGACCATCCTTCCCCTGCAATCCGAAGCCGTGCTGACCGCCCTGCTGCTGGCGGGCGATCAATCCGCATTCCTGCTGTTGACCGTCGCCAGTATCGGAAATGTGTTGGGGGCCGTGATCAATTGGGGGATTGGGCGCAGTCTGGACAAGTTACGCGGGCGGTTCTGGACGAAACAGGACCCCAAATCCCTGATCCGCGCCACGGAATGGTATCACCGCTGGGGTAAATGGTCGCTGCTGCTCAGTTGGGCCCCCTTCATCGGCGACCCGTTGACGGTGGTCGCAGGCGTCCTGCGCGAACCCATCCTGCCCTTTCTGATCATCGTCACGATCGCAAAGACGGGACGTTATATCGCGCTGTATCTGTTGCTTCTGGGCCTGATCTGACGCCCTGTACACTTATGTCTAGACTCTGAAAAAGAAGCTGCTAAGGTTTTTCAAACAACTTTAGGCACAAGACTTTAAGCACAGGGGAGCAGTCGGATGAAATCGCAGTATCGGGTCGTGGTTATTGGCGGGGGCGTCGTTGGGGCGTCTGTTCTGTATCATCTGGCGAAATTCGGCTGGACCGATGTGGCGCTGGTCGAACGCTCAATCCTGACGGCGGGATCCTCCTGGCATGCAGCGGGGGGCATTCACGCGCTGAACGCCGATCCGAACATGGCGGCCCTGCAGGCCTATACCATCGACCTGCTGGCTGAGATTGAAAAGGAAAGCGGTCAGGATATCGGCCTGCATATGACGGGCGGTATCACCGTTGCTTCCGCGCCTGCACGATGGGAATGGCTGCAATCGGCCTATCGTATTTTCCAGACCATCGGCATTGAAGATTGCCACCTGATGACCCCGGAAGAGATCAAAGCCCGATGCCCCATCATGGATGTGACTGGCGTGATCGGGGGCCTGTGGGCTGACCGCGAGGGCTATATCGACACGACCGGCACGGTGCATGCCTATGCCAAGGCAGCGAAGATGCGCGGCGCAGAGGTGATCGAAAACAACAAGGTTGAGGAGTTGATCCAGCGCCCCGATGGCAGTTGGGATGTCGTCACAGAAAAGGGAACAATACACGCAGAACATGTGGTCAATGCCGGTGGCCTATGGGCCAAGCAAGTGGGGCGCATGGTCGGTCTGGAC
This sequence comes from Rhodospirillaceae bacterium, assembly GCA_002709955.1. GTDB lineage: Bacteria > Pseudomonadota > Alphaproteobacteria > UBA8366 > Aestuariispiraceae > Pacificispira. The sequence goes on along the minus strand of PAQY01000002.1, from coordinate 155,517 downwards.
CTGCCACTATCCCCCCTGGAACACCATTATCTGGTGACAGATTCAATCCCCGAAATCGAAGCGCTGGATTTTGAAGTCCCGATGACCGTCGACCTGGAAGGTTTTACCTATCTGCGTCAGGATCAGAAGGGGGTCTTGCTGGGAATCTACGAAGTTGAACACAAACATTGGAACATGGATGGCGCGCCCTGGGACTATGGGTTTGAGCTGATCCAGGAAGATTTCGACCGAATTGAAACCGAACTGACGCTGGGATTTAAACGTTATCCATGCCTTCAAGAAGTTGGTGTAAAGCGTTGGGTAAATGGTGCTTTTACATTTTCTCCAGACGGAAACCCCTTAGTTGGACCCGTCCCTGGAAAGCGCAATTATTGGCTGGCCTGTGGGGTTATGGCGGGCTTCCTGCAAGGGGGTGGTGTCGGGAAATCCCTGGCAGAATGGATGATCCATGGGGAGCCTGAGGCCGACGCCTGGCCCATGGATATCGCACGCTATGGGGCCTTTGCGTCGAACCGTGAATACATCAAACAGACAACCGGACAGTTTTATTCCCGGCGCTTCGTCATGACCTATCCAAATGAGCAACTGCCCGCCGGTCGTCCGCTGAAGAAGGCCCCTGCCTATGACGCGATGACTGCCGCCGGGGCGAAGTGGGGATGCAGCTGGGGGTTGGAAGTCCCCCTGATGTTTGGCCCGCCGGGCTTTGAAGAAACACCGACCCTGAAACGCTCCAACGCCTTCGATGTGGTTGCCGAAGAATGCAAGGCCGTGCGGGAAACAGTGGGTCTGTTGGATATTTCCGGCTTCTCCCGTTTTGAGGTGTCCGGCCCTGAGGCTGAGACCTGGTTGAACACGATCATGGCAAGCCGCCTGCCCAAACCGGGCCGCGCCAAGCTGGCCCCGATGCTGTCCCCGGAAGGCCGCCTGAAAGGCGACCTGACCGTCTTTAACTGGGGGGATGGTACCTGGTGGATCATGGGATCCTATTACCTGCGGGCCTGGCATATGCGCTGGTTCCAGGATCATCGGTCCGGCGACGTTACCGTGCGGGATATTTCCGATGCCATGGTTGGATTCTCCCTCGCCGGGCCAAACTCTCGCAAGGTTCTGGAAAAACTGACCCATCAGGATATCAGCCATACCGCCCTGCCCTTCATGGGCTGTATGGAGCTGGATATCGGTCTGATCCGGGCCAAGGTTGCACGCCTATCGGTCTGTGGCGAATTGGGGTATGAAATCAACGTGCCCGCGGTCGAACATATCGCCCTTCGTGAAATGCTGCTGGACGCGGGATCGGACCAGGGGATGCGGGAGTATGGCTTCTATGCCATGAACGCGCTGCGCCTGGAAAAGAGCTTTGGCATATGGTCGCGGGAATTCACGCAAGGCTATACCCCCGGCCAGACCGGCATGGACCGATGGATCGACTGGCAGAAACCCGATTTCATTGGACGCAAGGCCGCACTGGCGGAACGGGATGCAGGCGGGGCGGCGACCTGCTTGGTCACGCTTGCCATCGACAGCCCGGATGCAGAAGTCAGCGGCTATGAGCCGGTCTGGCAGGATGGGGTAAGGGTTGGCTATGTCACATCGGGCGGCTATGGGCATACCATCGGGACTAGCCTGGCTATGGCCCTGGTTGAACGTCCCTTCACTCAGTCGGGCACGGAATTGACCGTCCATGTGGTCGGGGTGGAGCGGAAGGCGAAGGTGATTGCCCCATCCCCTTATGACCCTGATGGCGCGCGGATGCGGCTGTGAGCCCGGAAGGACAATCGCCCGCCCCCCATACCAAGGCAACGCGGCAGGATTGGATCGACCTGGCCCTGAAGACACTGATTTCCGATGGTGTCGAACAGGTCAAAATCCTGCCGTTAAGCCAGTCCCTTCAGGTCTCCCGGTCCAGCTTCTATTGGTATTTTCAAAGCCGGGAAGACCTGCTGGCGGCCTTGCTGGAAATTTGGGCGGGAACCAACACCGCTGCCATCGTGTCGCGGGCGGAACGCCCCTGCCCCAGTATTACGGACTCCGTTCTGGCGGTTTTTGAATGCTTTCTGGATTCCACGTTATTTGATCCAAAACTGGATTTTGCGATCCGGGAATGGTCCAGGCGCGACCCGGAAATCCGTCGCGTGGTCGATCAATCCGACGATATCCGCATGCAGGCCCTGACCAAGATGTTTCAGCGCCATGGCTTTGACGCCAGCGACTCCTTCATCCGCGCCCGCATTCTGTACTATATGCAAATCGGCTATTACGCCCTCGACATCGCAGAAACGCTGGACGAACGCCTGGCCCACAGCCGCAACTATCTGATCGGCTTCACCGGCGAGGTTCCCAGCCAGGAAGCCCTGGACCGATTTATTTCCTTTGCAAAATCCAACGCACACCCCACCTCGTAAGAACTTTCGAGGAGATAAATCGTGATCACATTGTTTTATGCCTGCCTTCTGGCCCTGATAATGGCCGCCCTGGGTTTGCGTATTCCTGGACAGCGCGGCCGCACGCGGGTCAGCCTGGGCGATGGCGGGGACCCGGAATTGATCGCCCGTATCCGCACCTTTGGCAATTTTGTCGAATGGGTGCCAATGATCCTGATTTTGATGCTGATGATCGAAACCGTGTCCGGATCAATCTATTATCTGCATCTTGCGGGCATCGTGCTGGTCCTGGCGCGGATACTCCATTCCCAATCCCTGCGCGTTACGGGCACGACCAAGCTACAAATGCGCCTGCGGGTTATCTCAACCGTCATGACCGTCGCCACCCTGATCCTCAGCGCCGTGTACGGCCTGATCCTGACAATACCGGCATTGCTGATTTAAGGGTGCCAGCGCCGCAACAGCAGGGAACTGGTGACAACGCTGACGGAACTCATCGCCATGGCGGCGCCTGCTATCTCTGGGCTCAGATAGCCCAATGCCGCCAAGGGCAGGCCCACGACATTGTAGAAAAAGGCCCAGAACAGATTGTGATGGATTTTCCGAACGGTACGGCGGCAAATATCCAAGGCTGCCGGTACCAGATTCAAATCCGCGCGCATCAGCGTCACCGGGGCCGCATCCAGGGCGATGTCGGTTCCTGTCCCCATCGCCAGCCCCAGATCAGCCTGAACCAGGGCGGGCGCGTCATTGATTCCATCGCCCACCATCGCAACCCGTCGCCCCGCATCCTGCAAGGTCTTTACAGCCTTCACCTTACGATCAGGTTTCACCCCGGCGGTAACATCGGTAATGCCGACCATGGCGGCAATACGCTGGGCCACAGCCTGGCTGTCCCCCGATAACAGGCCGACCCGAATACCCTGGGCTGTCAGTTTGGCGATGGCATCCTGCGCCTCTGGACGCGGCGCATCGATCAGGCCAAACCAGGCGATCAATTCGCCCTCCTTTGCCAGGAAGGCGACGGTCTCTCCCTCTTCCTCCATCGCTGCGGCATGTGTTTCTATCGCCTGTGTCAGTGCAATCTTTGACCGTGCCATCGCCGCCCGGTTCCCCAGAACCAGCGCATGACCGTCCAGTGTCCCGGACACACCCTCCCCCGGATGGTTGCGGAACTGCTGTGGCGACTTCAGGGTGGACGCCTGACCGTCATAGGCTGCCCGGAAGGCGTCTGCCAGGGGATGGTCACTGCCGCGTTGCAAGGCAACAGCAAGGGCCAGAATCGCATCCGGATCGCCTTCCCACACCAATTGTGTTTGGGCCAGGCGCGGCTGCCCCACCGTCACGGTACCGGTCTTATCAAACAGGACGGTATCGATATGGGCGGCACGCTCCATCGCCTCGACATCCTTGATCAGAATCCCGGCCTTCGCCGCAGCCCCGGTCCCGGCCACAATTGCGGTTGGCGTTGCAAGTCCCAGCGCACAGGGACAGGCAATGACCAGAACCGATACCGCCGCAATCAGGGCGGTTTCAAACCCGCCACCAGCGACCATCCAACCGATAAAGGTGACACCAGCAATCCCCAGAACGATCGGCACAAAGATCGCGCTGACACGATCGACCAGCCGTTGCATTGGGGCCTTGCCGCTTTGCGCGCGCTCTACCAACCGCACAATCTTTGCCAGGGTCGTGTCCTTACCGACCGCCGTCGCCTCTATCCTCAGCAGGCCATCACCATTGATCGCGCCGCCGACAACAGGATCGCCTTGGGACTTCGCAACAGCAACACTTTCCCCGGTGATCAGCGATTCATCGATGCTGGTTGTGCCGTCCAGAATGCGGCCATCGACAGGAATACGCTCCCCTGGGCGCACCCGCAGGACATCACCAACCGCAATCGCCGTCAGGGGGACGGTCTCTTCCTCGCCAGACTGTGTGATGCGACAGACTTCATCAGGGGTCAGGGCCATCAGGCCCCGGATCGCCTCGCTGGTGCTCTTTTTGGCGCGGGATTCCAGGCGTTTGCCAAACAGAACCAGCGTCACAATCACGGCGGCGGCTTCAAAATACAGATGGCCTTGTGCCGCGATCCCCTGGCTGAAAACCAGCCACAGGCTGAAAAAGAATGCGGCCCCCGTCCCCATGGCGACCAAAAGGTCCATCGTGCCCGTGCGGGTCACAACCGCATGCCATGCACCCTTATAAAAGGTCCAACCCGCCCCAAACACGACAGGCGCGGCCAGGATGGGTTCCAGCCAATAGGGCAGCATCCAATGCTGACCCAAGACCATACCGATCATTTGAATCAGAAAAGGGAGGGTCAGAACGACCGCAACGAGCAGCCACAGCCAGGCCTGACGCTCTGTTGCACGTTGGGACGCTTCCCGGACGTCTGGATCGACATCTTCAAGGTACCAGGCGGTATAGCCTGCGCGCTCCACCGCCTTGATCAGCGTTTCCGGAGGGGCGCTTCCTTCAATCGAGGCCTTTTCCAGCGCCAGATTAACCTGGGCTGTCGAAACACCATCCACCGATTTCAGCGCCTTTTCTACCCGTCCGGCACAGCCCGCACAGGTCATACCATCAATATCCAGACTGATCACAGTCATCGCGTAGCTCCTTTAGACTGCCTCGAATGTGGGGGTTCCAGTAACAGGAAGGTCAAGGGGTCATTTATAATCTTGAATGCTTGACCTTCCTGTAAGGGGAACCTTTATAGAAGTGATCGGAACAGGAGCCGCAAAGATGAATATCTCAGACGCCGCCCAACAAACCGGCCTGCCCGCAAAGACGCTGCGCTATTATGAAGAAATCGCTTTGCTGGTGCCGGATCGGGCCGATAATGGTTATCGTGATTTTAGCAATGATCATATCGCGACCCTACAATTTCTGAAGCGCGCACGGGATTTGGGCTTTTCAATTGAGGAATGCCGAACCCTGCTGAGCCTGTATTCCGATGCCAATCGCACCAGTGCAGAGGTAAAGGCCATTGCCAGCAAGCATCTCGATGAAATCGACGATAAGATTAATGTTCTGAAAGACATGCGCAAAACTCTTGCGCATTTGATTCACTGTTGCGACGGCGATCACCGCCCGTCCTGTCCTATTCTCAATTCTCTCGCTGGAGATTCTCTATGAAACTAGCCCTGCCCTTGATTGTCTTATTAATGACTGCCGCCAACTTCGCCCGCGCTGAGACAATCCTTCTGCCCGACGATCCAACCTTTGTGAAGCTGGGGAAGGTGATCTATGATTCGGAATGCGCAGCCTGTCACGGTCCAAACTTGGAAGGACAACCGAATTGGAATGTGCGTAACGCAGATGGAAAACTACCCGCCCCGCCCCAAGATGAGACAGGGCATACCTGGCATCATTCCGAAACACAGATTTTTGAGATGACCAAATACGGGATTCAAAAATTCGCCGGGCCCGATTACAAAACAGATATGCCTGCCTTTGAGAAAAAACTTACAGACGCTGAAATCATTGCCGTGCTGTCCTATATAAAAAGCAGATGGCCGTCTGAAGTCCGCGCCCGCAATACAAAAATGTCTGGCGGCTAACCTCCTCACGCCTTTAAGGAACGTATATGAAAGCCGCTGAACTGTTTGTTAAATGCCTGGAAGAAGAAGGCGTTGAGCGTATCTATGGCGTACCGGGTGAAGAAAATGCCGATCTGATGATCGCCCTGATGGATTCCAAAATCGACTTCATCCTATGCCGTCATGAACAGGCAGCGGCCTTTATGGCTGACAGTTATGGTCGACTGACGGGCAAGGCCGGGGTCTGCCTGTCGACATTAGGGCCCGGTGCAACCAATCTGGTGACCGGTCTGGCGGATGCCAATATGGATCGCGCCCCCGTCGTCGCGATCATTGGTCAGGGATCCACCAAGCGCCTGCATAAGGAAAGCCATCAGAATATGGATTCCGTTGCGATGATGCGACCGATCTCCAAATGGGCGCAATCCATTACCTCTGCTGGCAATATTACAGAAGTGGTGCGCAAGGCCTTCAAACTGGCGGAAACCGAAAAGCCGGGCGTATGCGTCATTGAACTGCCAGAAGACATTGCAAAGCACGACGTTGACGATGCCCCCATGCCTGCCCGCAAAGTCCGTCGCCCCGGCGCAGACTATAAGGCGATTGCAGAGGCCGCGCGCCTGATCGGGGAAGCCAAGAACCCGATCATCCTGGCGGGCAATGGCGCGATCCGAAAGCGGGCTGCAAAACAACTGTTCCGTCTTGCAACGAAAACCGGGATTGGCGTTGTGAATACCTTCATGGGTAAGGGCGCGGTCCCCATGGATGATCCCCATTGCCTGTTCACCATGGGTCTGGGATCAGGGGATTATAACAATTTGGCCTTCGATGATGCAGACCTGGTGATTTCCTGTGGCTATGACCTGGTTGAATATGCGCCTTCCGCCTGGAACCGCAGCAACAAGGACAGCAAGAAGATCATCCATATCGACTTCAGCCCTGCCGAGGTCGACCGCGACTATCAGGCAACGGTGGAAGTTGTGGGCGATCTGGCCGATGCCCTGTGGCAGTTGAACGAAGCCGTGAACAATATGTATGCCGACCGCATGCCCTTGTTCAACATCGCCGACCGTCAGGCCCTACGCAACATCATGTCCGAAGAATTTGCGGCCCAAAAGGACGACACGGCCGTTCCGGTCAAACCACAGAAAATCTTGTGGGATGTGCGTGAATTCATGGGACCAGAAGATATCCTGCTGTCCGATGTCGGTGCCCATAAAATGTGGATTGCCCGCCACTATCAGTGCATGGAACCCAATACCTGCCTGATATCCAACGGGTTCTGCACGATGGGCTTTGCCATGCCGGGCTCCATCGGGGCTAAAATGGCCTTTCCCGATAAAAAGGTCCTGTCGATTTCTGGGGATGCGGGCTTCATGATGAATGTGCAGGAGTTGGAAACAGCCGTGCGCCTGAAGCTGAATGTCGTCGCCATGATCTGGTGCGATGGGGAATATGGCCTGATTAAATGGAAGCAACAGACGGGCTTTCAGGGACGGCATTCTCCATTGGCCTTTAACAATCCGGATTTCGTTCAATTGGCCCACAGCTTTGGCATGTGGGGTAAGGAAATCACGGCAACCGATCAAATCATCCCAACGCTGAAAGAAGCTTTCGCCCAGGAAGGCCCGGCATTAATCGCCATCCCTGTCGACTATTCAGAAAACATGAAACTGTCCGAACGCCTGGGCAATGTCAGCGTTGCACTTTAAAGAGGGAAGGAAGAGTTTTTCTTATGTTTAGAGTCCGAATGGACCGCACCGTACCGTTTTTACTGGCAATCACCATGGCTTTTCTGTGCCTGCCCCAGACAGACGCTAGGGCACAGGACACAAAGCCGTTCTTTACGGAATCCTGTCAGGCCCTGTTCCAACAGGAAGAACCAGCCTTCCTTCGCCCCATGACCGAAATGCCCATGGTTGTTACATTCATGCTGGGCTTTTACACCGCCAAGGGGAAAGAGGACGGCCTGCAATTATTGGAAATCGCCAATCGTTCTGACATCATCCCGGGATTGATTGAACAGTGTCGCAATACCCCGGCAGACAGTTATTTGACCGCCCTGGAAAAGACCATTCCGACCCCGCTGGAAACACCGCTGGAAAACCCAACGCCGATGTTGTTCGACGCGGCGTGTTCCGTGGTGTTCGGCCCACCGCCCAAGACTTTCCTGCGCTCGCCCCTGGAATTTTCCCTGATTCAGCATTTTGCACTGGGCTATTACACCGCCACCAATGAAGACCTTGTTCCAGCGGAATTGGCGGTTCGCCGGGACCTGATGGTTATTCTGTACGATCAATGTATGACAGATCTGGACCAGCCCCTGATCGATGCCATTCAAGCAACAGTTCCACAGGCCTGACACGGGGATAAAATTCATCAATTGGCCTGACTCTTGCTTGTCTGATTTTAAGAAAATTCAGATGGCTTGAGGCAGTCCATGACATCCATTTCAGCAGGATACTCTATCCAAACGGCCTATACAGGCTTGTTTTCGCCCACCGCGAACACTCCCGTCGCTGCGTCGGATAAAACAAACCGTGCCCCGGCGACTGGCCCGGGGACCAATGGCTTGTCTAGCAACAGCTTGGCCGCAGAAAATGCACCCCCAACGATTTTGACAAACACCGCTGGTTTGTTGTCATCAGGCACACAATCGACCCTGCTGGCTGCACAGGAAAGCAACACCAGCCAACCGAAACAACCACCCGCGAACGCCGATCCCTATCAGCCCACAGATACGGAAAAGGCGTTTCTGGAGTACATGGAAAAGACCCCGGCAGAGCGCATTCGGGATGCGATCCTGAAAGAAATGGGCATAACAGAACAGGACTTGGCCCAGATGACCCCTGAACAGCGCCAAGGCATAGAAGAAGAAATTGCCCAGCGCATGCAGGATAAGGCGGTCAAAACGGCAGAGGATCGCGAAAACCGCGATGCTTAGCGTATCATGCGATCGCCTGCCTGATCATATTCAGGATACTCTGGTGTGGTGCGCGGTTATGCCTTAACAGCTTTTGGATCATCGTCCATGGAAATCGCGCGCTCTGTTGGTGCACGCGCCATCGTTGCCAGACCCGTTCCCTTGCGGAAATCATCCAGCAAAGCATCAAAATCATCCGCCGCAATACGGCCCCCAATGCGGCTGCCAGAGAAATAACGCCAATAGCTGACGCAATGCTTGGTCGACCCGATAACTGTGCCCAGGACATCAAAAATCTCGCTGGCATTCATCAAGGTTTGCTTTAACGCCTGCGGGTTTTGTTTGCCCACGAACTGTTCGATGTAGTTCTTTTCATAACTGGCCAGATGCCTGTGGCACAGCTTCCAGTCTTCGGTAAAAGACGCCCGGATCGCCCGGATGGTTTTCTGCGTCTCCCCCTTCTGTTCGATAGAGGAATACCCATAAATTCGCGCTGATTCTATCTCATTAAGCATTTTAACCAGATCCGCATGGGAATCCTGCGCCTGATACTTGTAATACAGCAATCCCTTCCAGGAGAAGATGATCTCGCTGGCCTTGTCTTCTGGAATATCCAGCGTTTTCAAAATTGGTTTTAGCAATTGGGTTTGTTTTGGATCCCAGATCTTATCGGCAAGAGAGCGCGCCGCATCATTCTTGCCCTTCTCCCCAAACGCCATTTGGGCCAAGGGCACGAAGTCGGAAATGATCCGATCCTTTATCCGGCTCCATTCCATTTCATCAATCTGGAAGTAGGATTTATCAACCGTCACCCCCAATTCCGTCATCTTCTCCCGCAGCAAGAAAGGATCCAAGGACGGGATGCGATCCAATTCTTGCAGGATCGCCATATCCCGGTCGTTATTCTCATTATCATCCGGTTGGAAACCAAAATACTCCTGCAGCGCCTTCATAAGGTTTGGCTGCGCTATAAAGGCAAATAGCCCCCCTTGGGCCAGGTCATTCCGGTCAAAGGGCTTAAACAATTTGGTCGCATTGTCCTGCGAAATGCTGAAAGCAATTTTGTCTGCTGGCTGAACGATTGACTTTAAAATCAATGTGTTATTTAAAGATTTATTCTTAAAGAAAGTCTCATGCTCACCTTCTGTCTTTAACAAGCGCTGGGTCAGCAGGTTTAAATTTAGAACGCGGGATGTCGATGTGATATTCGACAGATTCCCCATATTGCGAAACTCTTTACTGGTCTTTTTCATAGGTCGTCTACACTTCACACCAAAATTATTAGTTGCCACACCACCGATATTATAAAGGCCCCAAAGGAAAATAGTATTCGAATCCCCAGAATCACTCAATCCTTATGATGTGCATTAACCATGTTTTCGACCTCTACTCGTATCCATTGTCTATCGTAATACAATTAAAGTCCTAACAAAGCCATCTATTCGCTTCGCACTGTAAATCAACCATATCAGTCTGCATTTCGTTTTACTCCCAATTCCATTCAAATTTATGTCGCATGCTTGCCCAAAAGAAACAAATCCCCACGCCTGTGCGCAGGGACTTGTTCGAACCTCAAAACAATGCTGTCAGACCAACAAAAGGTGCCGCTAGAACCTAACTACGCCTGTTCGCCAGTCTTGCCCTTTTTCTTGGACTTCGGCTTCTTCGCCTTGCCCGCATCGGGAAATGCAAAGCGCAGCTTGTCTTCGGCCTTGTCGACATCGACCAGAACGGTCCCACCATTGGCCAGCTTGCCGAACAACAGTTCTTCCGCCAATGGCCGCTTGATGCTTTCCTGGATGACGCGGGCCAGCGGACGGGCCCCGTATTTGTCGCTGTAGCCTTTCTCGCCCAGCCACAAGCGTGCCTCGTCGGTCAGATCGATGGTGACATCGCGATCGGCCAGTTGTGCTTCCAGTTGGATAACAAACTTATCCACCACGCGCCCGATGACATCTTTGGGCAGAGAGGCAAACGGGATGATCGCATCCAGTCGATTGCGGAATTCCGGCGTGAACATCCGCTCAATGGCGGCGGTGTCCTCACCTTCCCGCATACTGCGTCCAAAGCCAATCGCGGACTTGGCCATATCGGCGGCCCCGGCATTGGTGGTCATGATCAGCACGACATTGCGGAAATCAACGGTCTTGCCGTTGTTATCGGTCAATTTGCCGTAATCCATGACCTGCAGCAGCACGTTGAACAGATCCGGATGTGCCTTTTCAATCTCGTCCAGCAACAGGACGCAATGGGGCGTCTGGTCAATCGCATCGGTCAACAGGCCGCCCTGATCGAACCCGACATAACCGGGAGGCGCACCAATCAAACGGGAGATTGAGTGACGTTCCATATATTCCGACATGTCGAAGCGTTTGAGCTCAACACCCAGCGTGCGGGCCAATTGCTTGGCAACTTCGGTTTTCCCGACACCGGTCGGACCAGAGAAGAGATAGCTGCCAATCGGCTTATCCTGTTCGCGCAGCCCGGCACGCGACAGCTTGATTGCAGACGACAAGGCCTCAATCGCGGCATCCTGACCATAAACCATGGTGCGCAGATCACTATCCAGCGTTGATAAGGCATCGCGATCATCGCGGCTGACCTGTTTCGGGGGGATACGGGCGATTTTGGCCACGACGGCTTCGACATCCCTTGTGCCGATCTGCTTTTTGCGGCGGCTTTCCGCCAACAGCATCTGGGCCGCGCCAACTTCATCAATCACATCAATCGCCTTATCCGGCAGTTTGCGGTCATTGATATAGCGTGACGACAGTTCAACCGCTGTCTTGATCGCATCCAGCGTATATTTCACGCCGTGATGTTCCTCGTAATAGGGTTTCAGCCCCATCAGGATCTTAATCGCATCTTCGACTGACGGTTCGGCCACATCAATTTTCTGGAAGCGACGCGCCAGTGCCCGATCCTTCTCAAAATGACCGCGATATTCTTTATAGGTGGTCGACCCGATGCACCGCAGCGACCCGTTCTGCAAGGCGGGCTTCAACAGGTTGGAGGCATCCATCGCCCCGCCTGTGGTCGCGCCGGCCCCGATCACCGTGTGGATTTCGTCAATGAACAGGATGGCACCGGGGGTTGCCTCAATTTCTTTCATGACCGCCTTCAGGCGTTCTTCGAAATCACCGCGATAGCGGGTTCCCGCCAACAGAGCGCCCATATCCAGGGAAAAGATTGTGCAGGTCGCCAGAACGTCCGGCACATCCAAATCAACGATACGCTTGGCCAGGCCTTCTGCAATCGCGGTCTTGCCCACGCCCGGATCGCCGACCAGCAGCGGATTATTTTTCGTCCGGCGGCACAGCACCTGAATGACCCGCTCCACTTCCTGAACACGCCCGATCAAAGGATCGATCTTGCCCAGGCCCGCTTTCTTATTCAGGTCAACGCAATAGGTGTCCAGCGCCTCATGCCCGCTTTTATTGACTTCTTCGGCCTTCGCATCTTCATCAATGCCCGATGGGCCGGGTTTTGCAGTGGAATCTGTTTCCTGACCCGGCACCTTCGCGATGCCGTGAGAAATGTAATTCACCGCGTCAAAGCGTGTCATATCCTGTAATTGCAAGAAATAGACAGCGTGGCTTTCCCGCTCTGAAAAGATCGCAACCAGCACATTGGCACCGGTCACTTCTTCCCGACCGGACGATTGCACATGAATGGCGGCGCGCTGAAGCACACGCTGAAAACCAGCCGTGGGCTTTGGATCTTCGCTGAGCAGCGTCACCAGATTGCTGAGGTCGTTATCGATGTAATCTGCCAGATTACCGACCAGTTTTTCGACATCAACACCACAGGCGCGCATGACGGCCAGGCCGTCTTGATCTTCCGTCAGGGCGAGCAGCAGATGTTCCAATGTCGCATATTCGTGGCTGCGCTCCCCCGCCATTGAAAGAGCCCGGTGCAACGTTTGTTCCAGTGATTTTGACAACATGCGATGCGGTCTCCTTCCAACCAGGGTATATCTCAACGGTAAACAAACAGATATTTACCGGTACTGACTTTAAACTGAGTCGGCTTAACAGAACTTTAAAGATGCCGACCTATTCTTTTTTTGACCAAGTCTTTTGCTAGACGCCCACTTGATCACCGTATCAAAATTTTCCCTATTCTTTTTCCAGGGTACATTGCAGCGGATGCCCTTCCTTTCGGGCCGCATCCATCACCTGCGTCGCCTTAGTTTCCGCAACTTCATAGGTGAACACGCCGCATATTCCGACGCCACGGTTATGGACATGCAACATGACCTGTGTCGCCTCTTCCCGCGTTTTGCCAAAGAAACGCTCCAGCACATAGATTACGAATTCCATGGGCGTATAGTCGTCATTCAGCATCAGGACTTTATACATGGACGGTTTTTTGGTTTTGGCGCGGGTCTTGGTGACAACACCCGTCCCAGGCCCGCCCATACCGCCATCGTCGTTATCCTGATCATCTTCGCCCGGACCGGATCGCACCGGCCGTATTTGCGCCAGTTCTGATCGCATATGAAATGCCACGTTTTTCCTGTCCCAAACCGTCATGATAGTCCCGTTACGGGTCGCTCCATCGTCATCGTGAAGAAGTATAGACCATCGTCTCATTCACACGCTCCACTGCACATGATTATATTGTTCGTTTCAAGTGCATTCAAAGGGGTTTAAAAGGATTTCCGCAGAGAACCCCAAGATTTTCTTTAGGTTCGAAGTCTATAAAGCAAGGATCCAGAATGACCTTTTCGCCAAAAATTCCGCCACGCCTGTTTCATGTCGGCCAGGATGGAGAGATCGAATTGCAGGATTGCGGATCGGTTCATCTGGCCCCGAACCAGCAGGTAACGTTCCAGGCTGAGGGTCAAACCCAAACAGCTTTTGACGTGACGCGAAAGGATTTTGGCTATTATGCCTGCAATTCGCTAAACGGCACCCTGCCCCGTCAGGGACTGCGCCCGGCGCTGTGCAAGAACACAGACCACGCCCTGCTGTACCTACTGTTGGTGGAGGCAGGTAAAGAACCGGAATTCCTGCACTATTTAGCACAGACCGGTATGGTGCTGATTGCCTGGATGGACAGCCTGAGCGATGAGGCCCTGGCCGCCCTGTCCAAAAATCAGGCTTAGCTGGCGCTGGTGACCTGTGCTCGGGCGACAGACAACAGGGCGGTCATACGTTCCCGCACCAGATGTTCGGTCGTCTCCACGCCCTTGGCCTGCAAATCCCCAAGAACCTTGCGCATAACGTCATCGTCGCCAACTTCTTCAAAATCCGCGATGACGACTTCCTGAGCATAGGCTTGCGCGGCATCGCCGTCCAAGCCCATCAGTTCCGCAGCCCACAGGCCCAGCAACTTGTTGCGGCGGGCCATTGCCTTAAAATCCAATTCCTTATCGTGGCTGGCCTTGTTCTCAAAGGCCTTTTCGCGGTCATTAAACTGGCTCATGGGTCTGTTTCCCTAATCTCTGGTCAAAATCCTTAAAGCGGGGTCGACCCCCGGCGCATCATTCACCGCTTATGTAATCGTTTCGCGCCCCAGGTTCAACGACTGATGCCATGGTCAAAGCGGACCAGCGCTATTTTATTTTTTCTGACTTTGAAACGTCACAGACACCAGACAGGACAAAACGGCGATTGTGAAAGTCGGGGTCGGTTGCTATACGCAGCGTATAGATATTCCCCAGGCGGTAAGAGGCGGGTCCATACTCATGGCGCGACGCAGACAAATCTACGAAGGCAAAGCAAAGGTGATTTTCGAGGGGCCGGAACCCGGCACCCTGGTCGCCTATTTCAAAGACGATGCCACGGCATTCAATAATCAGAAAAAAGGCACGATCACCGGCAAGGGCGTGCTGAACAATCGGATTTCCGAATTTCTGATGTTGCGCCTGCAGGATCTGGGCATTCCGACCCATTTCATCCGCCGCCTGAACATGCGCGAACAGTTGATCCGCGAAGTTGAGATCATTCCGGTGGAAGTTGTCATCCGCAATGTCGCCGCGGGCTCTATGGCCAAGCGTCTGGGCATTCCGGAAGGCACGCCCCTGCCCCGGTCCATCGTCGAATATTGCTATAAATCGGACGAATTGGGCGATCCGCTGATTTCCGAAGAACATATCACAGCCTTTGGCTGGGCCAGCCCCCAGGACATTGACGATTTCCTGGCGATGTCGCTGCGCGTGAACGATTTCCTGTCCGGCCTGTTTATCGGCATCGGCATCAAGCTGATCGATTTCAAGCTGGAATTCGGGCGTATCTATGACGAAAACGGCGATGTGCGCATTGTCCTGGCGGATGAATTGAGCCCGGACAATATGCGCCTGTGGGACACGCTGACCAACGAGAAGATGGACAAGGACCGCTTCCGTCGCGATCTGGGCAATGTGGAAGACGCCTATCGCGAAGTGGCACGACGCCTGGGTGTCCTGCCAGAAAGTGGCACTGTTGAAAATATCGATGGCGAGCCGACCTAATTCTGCTTTGTGGCATTAGAATCAGCGTAAAGAACCGACCAAGTCAGACGATCAGGAGTATGCTTAGATGAAAGCCAATGTCACCGTCACCCTGAAACGCGGCGTGTTGGACCCTCAGGGTAAGGCCATCGGCCATGCGCTGGAAGGGCTGGGCTTTGACGGCATTGGTGAGGTACGCCAGGGCAAGCTGATCGAAGTCGAACTGGCTGAAACCGACCGCAAGGCGGCCCAGGCCAAACTGGACGAGATGTGCCGCAAGCTGTTGGCCAATACGGTCATTGAAGACTACGCAATCGAGATTGTGGAGTAATCCAGACCATGAAAACCGCAATCACCGTCTTTCCCGGTACCAACCGCGAACGCGATATGGCGGCTGCGATTGAAAAGGCCAGCGGCAGCAAGCCCGACCTCATCTGGCATGGGGAAAGCGATCTGGCCGGTTATGACCTGATCGTTGTACCCGGTGGTTTTTCCTATGGTGATTATCTGCGCTGTGGCGCGATGGCGGGCAATTCCCCGATCATGCGCGCGGTGAAACAACAGGCGGAACGCGGCGTGGCTGTTCTGGGCGTGTGCAATGGCTTTCAGGTCCTGACCGAAACCGGCATGCTGCCTGGCGTATTGATGCGCAATGCGGGCCTGAAATTCATCTGCAAGATGACCCATATCCGCTGTGAACGCAGCCATGCGCCCTTCACCGGCAGCCTGAATCAGGGCGATGTGATCAAGGTCGCCGTTGCCCATAACGAGGGTAACTATTTCGCCGATGAAGACACGCTGGACCGCCTGGAAGGCGGCGGGCGTGTCGTCTTCCGCTACAGCAATGCCGCCGGTCTGGTCGATGCGACCACCAACCTGAACGGATCCCAACGCAACATCGCCGGTATCCTGAACGAGTCTGGCAATGTCATGGGCATGATGCCCCACCCCGAAAATGCCATCGACGCCCTGGCGGGCGGTGTTGAAGGCCTGAAGATGTTTGCCGGGTTGGCTGGCACCGCCTGAACCAGATTTCAACGTGTCGCCTTCACTAAGACAATATGAGGAAGCCTCCGTGAGCCTTTCCAACGGCACGACCCATCCAGCCCGTAATGTCTTTGGACAGCCCTTGATGCCGTGTTCGGTTGATCCCGTGACAGGGTTCTATCGCGATGGATGTTGCAATACCGGGCCGGAAGATATCGGGTCCCATACGGTTTGTGTGCAGATGACAGCGGACTTTCTGGCCTTTTCGCGGGCGCGGGGCAATGACCTGTCGACGCCGGTGCCGGAATATGGCTTTGCGGGCCTAAAACCCGGCGATCAGTGGTGCCTGTGTGCGGCGCGCTGGCAGGAGGCCTATCAGGCGGGATTTGCGCCCAAGGTTGTGTTGCTGTCGACCCATGAACGGGCCCTGGAAGTCTGTGACTTCATCGCCCTGAAGGCCCATGCGATCGATCTGGTCTAGCGTTTAGGGCCCATTTGGACATTTGATCCTGCATTCATCGCGGTTCCGCTTTGCATTTCCGGCGGAGTCGCGCTAGGAAATCGCCGCACTTACCCCCTCTCCGCCGCCGCCAGCCAAAGGGAAGTTCATGTCTCTTGCCGAAGTCGAAATTACCCCGGAAATCGTCGCCGAACATGGCCTGACCACGGATGAATACCAGATCGTTCTGAACATTCTGGGACGCGCGCCAAATATCACGGAGTTGGGCATTTTCTCCGTCATGTGGTCGGAACATTGTTCCTATAAATCCTCGCGCTTCTGGCTGAAGACATTGCCGACCAGCGGTCCCCAGGTGATCCAGGGTCCGGGTGAGAATGCAGGCGTGATCGATATCGGCGATGGCGATACCGCCGTGTTCAAGATCGAAAGCCACAATCACCCCAGCTTCATCGAACCCTATCAGGGCGCTGCGACCGGTGTGGGCGGCATTATGCGTGATGTCTTCACCATGGGCGCGCGGCCAATCGCCAATCTGAACGCGCTGCGCTTTGGCGATCCCAGCCATGCCAAAACCCGCCATCTGGTGTCGGGCGTCGTGGCCGGCATCGGTGGCTATGGCAATTGTATGGGCATTCCGACCGTTGGTGGGGAAGTCAATTTCGACAAGGCCTATAATGGCAATATCCTGGTCAATGCGATGACGGTCGGCCTGGCCCGCAGTGACAAGATTTTCTATTCAAAGGCGTCTGGCATCGGCAATCCGGTGGTCTATGTCGGGTCCAAGACTGGGCGCGACGGTATCCATGGCGCGACCATGGCCTCCGCAGAATTCACGGAAGATTCCGAAGAAAAACGCCCTACCGTCCAGGTCGGCGACCCCTTCACCGAAAAGCTGTTGTTGGAAGCCTGCCTGGAACTGATGGCAACCGACGCGATTGTGTCGATCCAGGATATGGGGGCTGCGGGCCTAACCTCTTCTTCTGTGGAAATGGCAGACAAGGGCGGCGTTGGCATTGAACTGGCGCTGGATAAGGTGCCGATGCGCGAAGAGGGCATGACCCCCTATGAATTGATGCTGTCGGAAAGCCAGGAGCGCATGCTGATGGTCCTGAAACCAGGGCGCGAAGCTGAGGCCAAGGCGATTTTCGACAAATGGGAACTAGATTTCGCCGTCGTTGGGCGCGTCACCGATACCGGCAACCTGACCCTGATGTGGCATGGCGATCTGGCAGGGGAAATTCCCGTCGCACCGCTGGTTGAGGCCTCGCCTTTGTATGAGCGCCCTTGGGAACCAACCCCGAAGGCGGGCGATGTGGATACATCGATCCCAGCAGATATGAGCATGAGCGAGGCGCTGAAACGCCTGATCGGGTCGCCCGATCTGTGCTCTCGCCGTTGGATCTGGGAACAATATGATCACCTGATCGGGGGTGAGTCTGTAAAGACGCCTGGCGCAGCGGATGCCGCGATTGTGCGCCTGCCGGGCCAGAAGAAGGCCTTGGCGGCGACCACCGACTGCACGCCGCGCTATTGTTTTGCCGAACCGGAAACCGGCGGTGCCCAGGCCGTGGCGGAAGCCTGGCGCAATATTACCGCGACCGGCGCGACCCCATTGGCGATCACCAATAATATGAATTTCGGCAATCCGGAGCGGCCCCGCATCATGGGTCAGTTTGTCGGCTGTATCAAAGGCATGACCGCTGCGGCCCTGGCACTGGACTTCCCGGTCGTATCGGGCAATGTGTCGCTGTATAATGAAACCAATGGTGTGGCGATTTTGCCCACGCCTGTCATCGGCGGCGTTGGCATGATCGCAGACGCGGCACTGTCTGTCGGCCTTGCCATTCCAGAGGCGGGTTTAAGCCTGATCCTGATTGGGGAGACCAAGGGTCATCTGGGCCAGTCGATCTTCATGCGTGATCTTATGAACCGCACCGATGGTGCCCCGCCGCCAGTTGACCTGACCGCAGAACGCCGCAATGGCGATTGCGTTCGCCAGTTGATTACAGGCGGTCATGTGGCCGCCTGTCATGACCTGTCCGATGGCGGTCTGGCCGTTGCCCTGGCGGATATGGCCATCGCTGGAGGGGTCGGCGTGACGATGGATGCCGCGCCCTCAAACATTGCCCTTCACGCATGGCTGTACGGCGAAGACCAAGCGCGCTATCTTGTCGCGACAAAAGACGAAGCCGCTGTCCTGGCGGCATGCGAAAAAGTGGGCGTACCGGCACAACGGGTCGGTATATCCTTTGGAACCGCGTTGACGCTGCCAGGGGGCGATACCATATCGGTGGAAGACTTGGCTCACACCCATGATGCGCCGCTGCCAAATTACATGGCTGGGGCGTCCTGGTCTGCGTGAGCCGCAAGAAGATCGAAAGGGAGCTTTATTATGCCCATGAGCGCCGGTGACATTGAACGGTTTATCAAAGAAGCCCTGCCGGATGCCGATGTTGTCATCAATGATCTGCGGGGTGATGGTGATCACTACTCCGCCTTCGTGAAATCCGCAGCATTTTCGGGAAAGTCCCGCGTGCAACAGCACCAGATGGTCTATGCCGCGCTGCAGGGGCGTATGGGCAATGAATTGCATGCCCTGGCCCTGCAAACCGCTGTGCCCGAAGACGCCTGATCACACACGACAGACCCCCGACACGGGCAGGCCACCGCGCCGCCCCCTTGCCCACTATATTTGAAAGGATCCAATCATGGATGACCAAACCAGAAGCAAGATTTCCAGTGAAGTGAACAGCGGCGATGTCGTCCTGTTCATGAAAGGCACGCCCGTATTCCCACAATGTGGTTTCTCTGCCGCCGTCGTGCAGGTGCTCAATCACCTCAACGTACCGTTCAAGGGCGTAAACGTCCTGGATGACATGGCAATCCGTGAAGGCATTAAGGAATATTCCAGCTGGCCAACCATTCCGCAATTATACGTTAAAGGCGAATTTGTCGGTGGCTGTGACATCATCCGCGAAATGTTTGAAACGGGCGAACTGACCGAAATGCTCAGCACCCACGGCATCGACGTTCAGATTCAGGCTTAACGCCCGTTTCAACTGTAGTCATACCGCCCCTGAATACCCGCCGTGTTCCATTCTCATCCTGAGGAGGCGCGTTAGCGCCGTCTCGAAGGATGCGCTGGAAGCACGGTGCTTACAGAATGATCACCCTTCGAGACGCTACGCTCCTCAGGGTGAGCGTGACTTTGTTATATCCATCGTCACCCCGGACTATCACGAACGATGGAGCGGTACCGTCAGCCCAAGGCCTGATTAAGATCTGCAATCAGGTCGTCTGGGGACTCGATGCCAACAGACACACGGATCAGGTTTTCCGGTGTCTCCGTTTTGATAGACCCTTCCGACGTCTTGCGATGTTCGATCAGGCTTTCAACCCCGCCCAATGACGTGGCGGGTTTCAGAAGCTTGCAGTTCAGGACGGTTTGGATCGCCTGTTTCGCGCCGCCTTTGGGCTGAAATGACAGCATGCCACCAAAGCCCCCCTGCATCTGTTTTGCCGCAATTGCATGACCGGGATCACTTTGCAGGCCGGGATAGCGGACTGTTTCGACATTTGGGTGATGTGACAGGAACCGCGCCACGGCCATAGCGTTCTCGCATTGACGCTCAACCCGCAGGAACAGCGTGCGCATCCCCCGTACCAGCAGATATGCCTCCATCGCGCCCAGCATGGGGCCGGCATATTTCCGATGCAGCAGAATACGCTCCCACAGGGGGGTGATTTCCCGGGGGGCCAACAGGCCGGCCAACACATCAGAATGCCCGCCCAGATATTTTGTCGCCGAATGACAGACCAGATCTGCCCCCAATGCCAGCGGACGTGTCAGTACAGGACTGGCGCAGGTGGAATCCACGGCAAGTTGGGCACCTGCGGCATGGGCGATGTCGGCTGCTGCGGCAATATCAATCACCGTCCACATCGGGTTTGATGGGGTTTCGATCCAGACCAGCTTGGTCTTTCCAGGCTGAATAGCCGCCTGCAATGCCGCCAGATCCGTATTGGGGAAAAAGGAATAGGTCAGGCCCCGCGCTTCTGCGAAATCTTCCAGCCAGGCGATGACACCATGATAGACGGTGCGCGCACAAACAATGTGATCGCCCGGCTCCAGGGCGTGAAAGGCTGCCGTACAGGCCGCCATGCCCGACCCGAAACTGGCCGCTGTCGGGGCCCCTTCCAGTTCCGCCAGCACAGCCTCCGCATGGGCGGCATTGGGCGAATCAGGGCGAATATAAACAGCATCACGCGGGCCATAGTCCTCCCGCCGGGTGAAAGTCGTGGACAGCTGTATCGGGGGAACCACCGCACCCGATGTCGGGTCTTCCCATCCCAAAGCCTGCGCCGCCAATGTCCTGGGATCCAATGTTGATTTCGTCATATGCTGTGCTCCTTCTTCCCTGGCAAAGCCATCCGCAAACCTATTTACTTACCCTCTGAACTCGGTCGAAACTGAGCCTGAGCAAGTCAGAAGCGTCAAAGAAATTCTGCCCCCTGGATAAGAGGAAAAACCCATGAAAGCCTATTTCATCGCCAATATCGCAGTTACCGATCCAGAAACCTATAAATCCTATACCGCACAGGCCCCCGCCACGATTACAGCCCATGGCGGGCGCTATCTGGTGCGCGGTGGTGCCTATGAGACGATGGAGGGGGACTGGAAACCCAATCGCATCGTGGTGCTGGAATTCCCGGATATGGCAACCGCCAAGGGCTGGTATCATTCCCCGGAATATCAGGAAATTGTGGGGATTCGCCATGCCAGCACCACGGGATCATCCATCCTGATCGAAGGATTGGCACCCCCCGTTTAATTTTCATCATCCAGTAACAGACTCTATAGCCTATAATAGGCCATGAGAGGCGGGACTGTGGTTTCAGCCCCCCGTCACACTGTGAGGAGAAATCATCATGGCCTATTACGCTTTTGCCAATTTGAAGGAACAGGATCTTTCCGCCATCAAGGCGCTGGAAAGCAAGTTGGGGCATCCTTTGGTCGCAATGAAGCCGGTCGAGTTGAAGCCAGCCCCACTGGACGATGCAGATGTTGCCGCCGTGAAGGATTTGGAACACCGCCTGGGCATCGCCCTGGTCGCGGTAAACCCCTGACACCCCTTGCCCCAGTCAGACTCTGGGCTATGATGCCGACCAGAACAGTTATACGGGGGAAGGACCATGTTTCTGAAAGAATTGTCGGTCGAACAGCGCCGCATGTTCATGGCGCTGGCCAAGCGCATGGTCCTTGCCGACTGGAAGCTGGAACCCCACGAGCAGGCCGCCATTGACCGCGTCGAAGCGGAACTGGGCCAATCCTTGAGCGTTGAGGCAAAAGACCTGTTGTCCAACGACAATCTGGGCGTCTTAACATCGCGAAAGGCCCGCCGCATCGTAATGTATGAACTGCTGGTCCTGGCCCAGGCCGACCTGACCATCGATTCGACAGAACGCTATGTCTTCGACGACCTGGCCAAAGAACTGAAAATCGAACCCCAGACCATGTCCAAACTGGAAGAGCTTTCCGTTACCGGCCACGCCCTGTTAGCAGCCGGAAACAATGATGATCTGCACCGGGAACAGGTTAAGGCTGTTGTTGAAAGCTGACGGATAGAGTTTGGTGCGCCTTCAATAAGGGGAGATGCCATGGGGAACGCCTCCAATTCGGGTCACCTGACAGTGTGATTGCCAGAACAAACGGTCTTTCACCGGATATTGAATTGGGGGGTGCGATACCAAATTCCTTGCAGTCCCTCTAGGCTCGTATCATTTTAAGGCTCATTCAAGCACCGCACTGTTGATATTCCGGGGAAGGAAACTGCCAGTAATGACATACGAAACCATCCTGTTCGAGGTTTCGGACAACATTGGAACGATCACGCTCAACCGCCCGGATAAACTGAATTCCTTCAACGCGCAGATGCATGCGGATGTCGCCGATGTCCTGCAACGCGCCATTGCGGATGATACAATCCGATGCCTGCTGTTGACTGGGGCTGGGCGCGGATTCTGTGCCGGCCAGGATTTATCTAACCGACGGGTGGACCCGAATGATCCCAATGCGGAACCACCCGATTTAGGCGACACCCTTGATACGCTGTATAACCCATTGATCCGTGCGATTTCCGGCATGGATATTCCGGTCGTTTGCGCCGTGAATGGCGTCGCAGCGGGCGCAGGCGCGAATGTCGCCCTGGCCTGTGACATTGTTCTGGCTGGAAAATCCGCCAGTTTCATTCAGGCCTTCAGCAAGCTGGGGCTGGTGCCCGATGCGGGGGGAACCTGGACACTGACCAACCGGATTGGTGTCGCGCGGGCCAAGGGACTGGCCCTTTTGGGTGAAAAGCTTCCTGCGGAAACGGCTGCGGATTGGGGCCTGATCTGGAAATGTGTGGAAGACGATGTCTTGATGAAGACGGCGCGCGACATGGCATTGGGACTGGCAAAGGGTCCGACCTTTGGTTATGGCCTGACCAAGCGTGCAATTGTCGCTGCGGCCCATAACAGCCTGGAAACCCAACTGGATCTGGAACGCGACAGCCAGCGCAAGGCGGGGCGCAGCGCTGACTATCGCGAAGGCGTCAATGCCTTCATGGAAAAGCGCCCGCCCGTCTTTACTGGGAAATAAGATCTTTCCGTGCGCGCAGATTGCACTGTCATTGGCTGTGTACATCCGGTCGCAGCTAGCGTCACTGGTTGCGACATTCCGTCCGTGACGACTTTGTTGCAGAAACGGAAAAAAAGACGATACTGTCTACACGAATCATAGATTCATCCACATCAATAGCATGGGATTAATGCTAATGAGCGATCAACAAGCCACCGCCTGGAAGACACCGGACGCGGATATTGAGCTATTTGCAACGGGCCTGTATCGCGCCCGTGGGGCGTCTGCAAAAGACATGGCCATGGCCCGCGCCCAGACATTCAAGGACGTTGGTGATCGCGAAGGGCACCGGGTCTGGCGCGCCGTCGCAGACCGTGTCGCCAAAGCACACAAGCGCGCAAATTAGTCACAGTTTTCATCGGATTTTATAGACCGTCGTCACCTGATTTTGCGGTGCCTCGTCTGGCTTGCTATGGTTCAGGCCATGACAAAGACACAGCCGGAAATCTTCTATACTGACCCCCGTTTAGCACAGGTCTATGACACCCTGAACCCCTGGGCGGCGGATCAACAATTCTATACGGAATTGGCGGGCCATTTACCCAAGCGCATCCTGGATATGGGCTGTGGCACGGGACTGCTGGCCGTCGAACTGGCGCGGCGCGGTCATACAGTGATCGGCGCAGATCCCGCCCCGGCCATGCTGGACATCGCCCGGAACCGCCCCGATGGGGACCGTGTGACATGGTGCCTGGACGATGCGTCCAGCCTGACGCTGACAGATCCCGTTGATCTGATCGTCATGTCGGGCCATGCCTTTCAAGTCTTCCTGAATGACGTGGATGTTGAGGCCGCGCTGAACAACTTTTTCACGCTTCTGACCCCGGATGGCACGCTGGCCTTTGAAACACGCAATCCAGCCTGTGCAAGCTGGCGCACATGGACACCCGATATCAGCTATGAAGAAATTACCGTGGACGGCATCGGGACCGTCGCGGTGCATAATGACATTGTTGAGGGCTCGCGAAACCGCGTTTCCTATGAAACCCACTTTGCCTTCCCCGATGGCACCAAGCATATGGGAATTGGGCATCTGCGCTATCTGGAAGTCGATGAAGTCCTGGCCCAATTGAACAAGGCCGGGTTTGCACAGGTCGCCCTGTATGGGGATTGGGACGGCAACCCTGTCGCTGATGATCGCCCGGAAATCATCGCGGTTGCCCGGAAAAGCTGACGGGATGCGGGATCATGCCATCATGATTGCCGGAACAAGACTCCTGATATAGTGTCAGCTTCAGAAGACGTTCCAACATCTTGCGAGTGGCAGGCAATGGTCGACATACCAATCCTGATCCTGAACGGACCGAACCTGAACATGCTGGGCAAGCGTGAACCGGCAATCTATGGGGCGACCACCCTGGCTGATCTGGAAGCCGACTGCCGCGAAGCTGGAAAACGGTTTGGCCTTGCGGTCGACTGCCGACAGTCAAATTCGGAAGGTCAATTGATCGATTGGTGCCACCAGGCCCGCGACACCCACCGCGGCATCATCATCAATGCCGGTGGGCTGACCCACACATCGGTCGCCTTGCGCGATGCGTTAAGTGTCGCGGAATTGCCGATCATTGAGGTGCATATCTCAAACATTCATGCGCGGGAAGAATTTCGCCATAACAGTATGATCGCGCCGATTGCGGTGGGAATGATCTGTGGACTGGGAACAACGGGCTATCGCCTGGCCCTGGAGGCCATGGCGGAGATCGTTGCTGACATTGAGGCGTGATCACGCCTTTTCTGACCGCCCGAACCCTTGTACAAGGGTGTTGGACTTACAGTAATTGATAAAAGGGATGGGTTGCCCCGATGGCGAAACTCGACGTCGATATTGAACTGATCGAAAAACTGGCGGACCTGATGGCTGATAAAGGCCTGACGGAACTGGTTGTTGAAGAAGATGACACGAAACTGCGGTTGCAGCGCGGCGGTGGTGCACCGGTTTATGCGGCCGGGCCCGCGCCAATAGCAGCGGCGGCACCCAGTGCAGCCGTGGCGGCGACCACGGCGGAAACCGCCAGCAATCATCCAGGTGCGATCAAGGCACCCATGGTGGGAACGGCCTATCTGTCACCCCAGCCAGGTGCCGCAAATTTTGTTTCTGTCGGGTCCAAGGTCGCCGCAGGCGATACGGTTCTGATCATCGAAGCGATGAAGGTGATGAACCAGATTCCCGCCCCAAAGGCCGGTACGGTAACGCAGATCCTGGTGGCAGATGGCGAACCGGTGGAATTCGGTGAAGCCCTGTTGGTCATCGAATGACGACCTGGAGCTGACGCCACATGTTTGAAAAGGTACTCATCGCAAATCGCGGCGAAATCGCGCTTAGAATCCACCGCGCCTGTAAGGAAATGGGCATTCAGACGGTGGCGGTGCATTCCACGGCTGATACCGATGCCATGCATGTCCGACTGGCGGATGAAGCGATTTGCATTGGGCCGCCTGCGCCCAAAGACAGTTATCTGAACATTCCAGCCATCCTGACGGCAGCAACGCTGACCCGGGCGGATGCGATCCATCCTGGTGTTGGTTTCCTGTCTGAAAATGCGCGTTTTGCCCAGATGGTGGAAGATCACGGCATCACCTTTATCGGCCCAACGCCCGAACATATCCGTGTTATGGGTGACAAGGTCGCTGCAAAAGATGCCGCCAAACGGTTGGGCATTCCTGTTGTTCCCGGCTCTGACGGATCGGTTGATACCCAAGAAGATGCCCTGCGGTTAGCCAAAGAAATCGGCTTTCCATTGATCATCAAGGCTGCGTCTGGTGGCGGTGGGCGCGGGATGAAGGTCGCGACCAAGCTGGAAGATGTGGCACAGGCCTGGGCCATCTGCCGCACGGAGGCCAAGGCCGCCTTTGGTGATGACACTGTTTACATGGAACGGTATCTGAGCCACCCCCGCCATATTGAAGTCCAGGTTCTGGGCGATGGTCAGGGCAACAGCATCAATCTGGGAGAGCGCGATTGTTCCGTGCAGCGCCGACACCAGAAGGTCATTGAAGAAGCCCCCTCGCCTGCGCTGAATACAGCCCAACGCAAGCAGATTGGGGAAATCGTCAACACCGCCATTTCCAAACTGAGCTATCGCGGTGCCGGGACGATTGAATTCCTGTATGAGGATGGTGAGTTCTTTTTCATCGAAATGAACACCCGACTGCAGGTTGAACATCCGATTTCTGAAATGGTTTGTGGCATCGATCTGGTGCGCGAACAGATCAAGGTCGCAGCGGGCATGCCTTTGGCCTACACCCAGGACCAGATAAAGATTAATGGTCACGCCATTGAATGTCGCATCACGGCGGAAAACCCCGAAACCTTTATGCCGACGCCTGGTCAGATCACCGACTATCATGCGCCGGGCGGGTTGGGTATTCGTGTCGACAGCCAATTATATTCCGGCTATCGCGTCCCCCCCTATTATGACAGCCTGGTTTCCAAGCTGATCGCCCATGGGGCGAACCGCAATGAATGCCTGATGCGGATGCGCCGCGCCCTGGACGAATATGTCATTGGCGGGATCAGCACGACCATTCCCTTGCATCAGAAAATTATTGCACAGAAGCGTTTTATTGACGGAGACTATGACATCCATTGGCTGGAAAAATGGATGGGCCTGAAATAGGCCGCTGGGCCAATCCAGCCGCCTGATAAGCGCGAAACGCGTGTCAAAGGGGCAGTATGGAACCGCTTGACCTAACGCCTGATATGCTGTTGCGCGCCTATGCCATTGGGGTGTTTCCCATGGCCGAAGACAGGGATGATCCGGACCTGTTCTGGATTGATCCCCGCATTCGGGGCGTTATCCCCCTGGATGGGTTCCACGTCCCCAAACGCCTGGCCAAGACCCTGCGGTCAAATCGATATCGGGTGACCTTTGATCAGGATTTTGAAGGGGTTATGGATGGTTGTGCCGAATCATCAGACCGTCGCCCGCGCACCTGGATCAATGACAAGATTTTAACCCTGTACACCGCGCTGCATCGCATGGACCATGCCCATTCTGTTGAGGTCTGGGACGGCGAAAGATTGATTGGTGGATTATATGGCGTCACCCTGGGCAGTGCCTATTTTGGCGAAAGCATGTTTTCCCGCGAACGCGATGCCAGTAAAATCGCCCTGTGCCATCTGGTCGCCCGCCTGACATTCGCTGGATTCCGCCTGCTGGACACACAGTTTGTGACAAAGCATCTGGAAAGGTTTGGGGCCAAAGAAGTGCCCCGCAGCGATTATCGCCCCCTGTTGTCTGACGCCCTGAATTATGATGCCAGTTTCTTCGCACATTACGAAGAGGGTGAAATATCAAGGTACTTACAGCAGACCTAAAAGGACTGAGACACCCGCCATGTCCTGAGCCAGATCAGATGCCCCGGCGGCGCGCAATTCATCCGGATTTGTGTCCCGACAGAACCCGATCACCCGCATGCCAGCAGCAACAGCGGCCCGAACGCCGGTCGTCGAATCCTCAATCACTGTGACCTGCCGTGCGGGCCAACCCATAGTATCAGCAGCATGCAGGAATAAATCCGGAAAGGGCTTTGGTCTTTCGACCATATCGGCGGAAAAAATGCGCCCCTCAACACGATCCCATAACCCGCTGCGCCCCAAGGTAATGCGCATTTTGGCAACAGACGCCTGACTGGCGACGCAAAAGCCGGTTCCTTTGGCGATCAATTGATCCACAACATCAGACACGCCGGGAATAGCCTGTGTTTCTGCCTCCAATGCCGCGAATTGCCGGGCAAAGAACTGATCCAACCAGTCATCGGGTAATTTCAGATTGAATTCCGCCTCAATCAAGGGCGGAAGGGTTCGAATGCGCCCGCCTTTATAACGGCGAATGGATTCTTCCGTCGTCATCGGATGCCCGGCGCGGGTGATCTGTTCCGCCAGGATACGGTTCGACAGGCGTTCCGTATCCACCAGAACACCATCACAATCAAAGATGATCACAGAATTTTCCGGAACGAATTGGTGATGGGATAGCGGCGCTCTCGCCCAAAGGACCGCGCCGTGATTTTAACCCCCGGTGGGGCCTGGCGGCGTTTATATTCCGCCAGGTCCAACATGCGCCAGACCCGTTGCACCAGTTCCGGCGCATGCCCCCGTTCGGCAATTTCCGGCACCGACATTTCCTTTTCGATCAGGCAATGCAGGATGTCGTCCAACTGATCATAGGGGGGCAGCGTGTCTGCATCCTGTTGATCGGGTTTCAGTTCCGCCGAGGGGGGTTTGGTAATGATCCGCTGGGGCATGACCGGCCCCTTTGGACCTTTCAGAAGCGTATCATTCCCGCTGGAAAGTCCCTTGTTCCGCCATTCGCACAGGGCAAAGACATCGGTTTTATAGATATCCTTCAACACCGAATAGCCGCCGCACATATCCCCATACAGGGTCGCATACCCGGTCGACATTTCCGACTTATTGCCGGTCGTCAGCACCATAGCACCCAGCTTGTTGGATATCGCCATCAGGGTCACACCCCGGGACCGGGATTGGATATTCTCCTCTGTCACGCCGCTTTCCGTGTTTCCGAAAAGCGGGGCCAGCATCTGCTGAAAGGCATCCATTGCAGGCCCGATATTGACCTGATCCAGACGGGTTCCCAGCAGGGCACAGGCCGCCGCGGCATCATCCAGACTGTCCTGACTGGTATAGGGCGATGGCATCATCACACAATGAACCGCATCGGGACCCAGCGCATCCACGGCGACCGCCGCTGACAAAGCACTGTCGATCCCGCCCGACATGCCCAGAACAACGCCGGGAAAGCCATTCTTCTGAACATAGTCGCGCAGCCCCAGAACCATGGCGCGATAGATCGATTCCAACCGTTCTGGCGGGGCGGTTTGATCCCCTGGCAGGCATTTCCAGCCCGTATCCGACCGTTCGAAGGTCGCAATTGTCATACAGCTTTCATAAGCAGGCATCTGAATTGCCAAGCTGAAATCTGCATTCACGACAAAGGACGCCCCGTCATAGACCAGTTCGTCCTGGCCCCCGACCTGGTTCAGATAGGCCAGCGGCAGGCCACTTTCCGTGACCCGTTCCATGACCAATTGCAGGCGCACATCTTCCTTAGCATCATCATAGGGACTGCCATTGGGGACCAGCAGAATTTCCGCACCAGACTCTTCCAGACATTCAATGACATCGGGTGTCCAGATATCCTCACAGATTGGCACACCAATGCGCACGCCCCGTATATTCATCGGCCCTGGCAGCGGGCCGGACTGAAACACACGCTTTTCATCAAAAACGCCATAGTTGGGCAAATCATACTTATAGCGTTCCGTGACAATACGCCCGCCAGACAACAACAGAACTGCATTATACGCCAATTTACCTGGCATTTCCCCCCGCCAGGGTGTCGTCAACAGGACATCGGGGCCGCCATCCGCCGTTTCGGCCGCTAAGGCGGCAGTGGCTTCTTCCAACTTGTCCAGAAAGAAGGGCTTCAAAACCAGGTCTTCCGGCTGATATCCGGACAAAAACAATTCTGGCAGCAGCAACAGATCCGCACCGGCCTGCGCCGCCTGGGCCCGGGCGTCACGCACCATCTGTGCATTGCCCGCAATATCCCCGACCGTCGGGTTCAATTGCGCCAGGGCGACAACAAAACGATCCGTCATTGAATTCTTTCCTTTTATTGGCGGTGCCATATCACCCACAGTCTGGGAGACTATCTTGCTCGCACCGCTTGAAATCAACCCCCAGCAGGGCGATACCTATACGGTGATGAAACAAAGGATCTGACATGGCCAAGGATGACCAGACAAAAGGGACCACCGCACACAGCGCATCCCACAGCGCAGGCGCTGAAAAGCTGGGAGAATTTGCCCGGACCATCAGTCAGTTGCTGGCCGACCGCCTGGCCGCACAGGCAACCAAGGGGGATGGTAAACTGGCGTCCCGTGACATCAACGCGGTCCTGAATTCCTATAACTACGATAATGATAGCGTTTTGCGAGGCCTGTGCGATTCGACCTGGATTGGCCTACAGCATCATTTTGAAGACGCTTTCTATGCCCAAATGCGAAAATTTCCGTTGGAACGGTTGATTGTCGCGCGCTTCGTCCACTTGCTGCCCGAACGCGGCCAACCGCCTGTGCCGGGTCGTACATTGTCGCGGCGCATGATCCCCGCCTTTATCCAGGCCCTACATCAGATGGTTGGCCCTGAACTGTTTGAAGAATATGAAGAACGCGCCCGAACCATGATTGAAAGCCTTCGCGCGCAAGAAGGCCAATCGCTGGATTGGGACAGCCTGCACGAACGCCCAATGGCCAAGATACTGGTCAATGACATCCTGATCTATATCACGCGCTATTTCCTGGATGTCGGTAAACGCCGCGCCTGGATGGTCAGCTATTTCGATCGTGTGATGCCGCCCGGAAAAAGCGACGAAGAACGGGCCTGGAGCTTTGGTGACCTGGAATTCCACAAGCTGATGGCCGCCCTGTATAAGGAACTGGCCGAAACCCTGTTCGACAAACAGGGCCGCAAACATCTGGAAGACCGTTACGACGCCGCCAGCCTGTCACAGTTGGAACAGGTCCTGGCCGGGCTGGCGCAGGATCAGAAGCGCGTCCTGCACGGAAACTGAATATAGCACATTGAACACGGTTGACTGGTTATTGCGCCATGAAGGCGTGAAACATCTTCTCAACCGGATCTTTGTTTAAATCCCGCGCGATAATCACCAGACGCGATGAGGGCGTCTCTCCCTCTGCCCAGCCAGCCAACAGCGCCGGTGGGTGAAAAACATGCTGAACACCATGAACCGCGACAGGTCCATCGACCTCTGCCACATATAAAATTCCCTTCATGCGCAACAGGTTCGCGCCATGGGTGGCAATCAATGCCTCAATCCAGTCAACGAAGGCATCCCAGGGGATGGGCGCATCATACCGAATGACAAAGGATCGAATGCGATCATCATGGCGATTCTTGTCATGGTCATGGTGGTGATGATGGCCGTGCTGAGATGCCTGGTCATAGGCCTCTTCCGCAAGCCATTGGGCGACATCGGGTGTCTTGGTGCCAGGGTCATAAAGGCCCGTGCCAAACAGAGCATCTGGCGCGATATCCCCCTGGATCACCTGCAAGACGGGGGCGGCCGGATTAATGACCCGCAGCCGTTCCATCAGGTCAGACCCCTGTTCCATCAAATCCGTCTTGGTCAGCAGGATACGATCGGCGACCGCGGCCTGTTTCACGGCTTCCGGCTGTGCATCCAGGGTCGCGGACCCATTCACGGCATCGACCGTTGTAATGACCCCATCCAGCCGATACCGGGTGGAAATGACCGGGTCCGTCATCAGCGTATGCAGGATGGGCGCTGGATCGGCCAGGCCTGTGGTTTCGATCACGACCCGATTAAAGGCCGGAATTTCCTTGTTCCAGCGCCGCTTGATCAGGCCCCGCAATGTCTCAATCAGATCCCCCCGAATGTTACAGCACAGACAGCCGGACTCCATCACCACCATGTCTTCGCTGGCGGTTTCAACCAACAGGTTGTCGATCCCGACCTCCCCAAATTCATTAATGATCACAGCCGTCTGGCCCATGCCGGGATGCTTCAACAGGGCATTCAGAACCGTGGTCTTGCCCGATCCCAGAAATCCTGTCAGCACACTGACCGGCAGGCGTTCTGGCCCGGCAGAAGAGTCTGGTGAATTGGCCGTATCATTCTGCATCATCGTCTCCACGGAAGCGGGCTGGATTTACGCTGGAGTTACCGTGTAGGGTCTCCGCATCACAATTTCAATCGAAAGCCCCTATCATGACCGACCTGATCCACCTGACCGCCTGCGCCGCTGTTGATATGCTGAAGGCGGGAGACGTCACGCCACAGGAAATGCTGGCCGCAGCCTATGACCGGATACAGGCGGTGGATGGTGCGGTTAATGCGACGCCCATCCTGTGCAGAGAACGGGCGGAACAGCAGGCAAAGACCGCGTCCCGCAATACCTTGCTGGCGGGTCTGCCGGTTGGGATCAAGGACCTTAGTGAAATGGAAGGCGTGCGCTGTACTTATGGCTCCCCCATCTTCAAGGATTACATCCCCAATTTCTCCGACATCCCCGTGACCAACTTGGAACGGCATGGGGCCGTCCTGATTGGGAAAACCAACACGCCGGAATTTGGGGCCGGAGCAAACACGTTCAACGCCGTCTTTGGGATCACGCGAAACCCCTGGGATCTTTCCAAAAGCTGCGCCGGGTCATCGGGCGGATCCGCGGTCGCCCTGGCGACCGGGCAATGCTGGCTGGCCAGTGGGTCCGACCTGGGGGGCAGCCTGCGCACGCCTGCCAGCTTTTGCGGTATTGTAGGGCTGCGCCCCAGTCCGGGCCGCGTGCCGCGCCTGAATCCAGGCGATCCGTTTGGCACGATGAGTGTTGAGGGACCCATGGGGCGCACTGTGGAAGACACCGCGCTGATGCTGGACGCCATGGCCGGTCAGGATCCCCGCGACCCGATCAGCCAGCCCTTGCCCCATACCAGCTTTCGTCAGACCTGTCGCACAGCGGCCCCACCCCGCCGGATCGCCTATAGTCTGGATCTGGGTGGGATCATTCCCGTCGATCCTGCCGTAGAAAAGGTCTTCAACAACGCGCTGAAACAATTGGAAGATATGGGTGTAGAACTGGTCGAAACCTGCCCGGATTTCAGCAATGCGATTGAGGCGTTCAAGATATTGCGCGGACTGGGATTCGTGAACGGACAGCGGGATAATTACGAAAAGCACCGCGCCCTGTTGAAAGACGATGTAATCTGGAATTATGAATATGGACGCAGCCTGACCGCCGAAGACATCGCCCAGGCGCAACGCTGGCGCGGGGCCATTCATGCCGATGCGGTGCGTCTGTTCACCCAACAGGATTTCGACGCCTTCCTGTGCCCGACCGCCATTGTGCCCCCCTACCCGGCAGAACAGTTATGGGTCGATCAGGTCAATGACCAGACATTTGATAACTATATCCATTGGCTGGCCATGGTGTCTGCCATCACCCTGACCGGCTTGCCCGCAATCTCTGTCCCTGCGGGCTTTACAGACGATGGCCTGCCGGTTGGGGTGCAACTGGTTGGTGCCCCCTTTGCCGAAGGGCGATTGCTGGCCCATGCACGACACTTCGAATCAACGACCGGACTGGCAACCACGGTTCCCATCGATCCAAAAGGCAGCGCGTTCCCAGCAGCTTCCTGACTTGCCGCGCTGCGGAACAGCGTTTAGGTTTGCAATGCAATAAAGCCGCTTTGTGAAGACTTTCAGTGACGCCCAGACCCTATTTTGAGGAGCTTTCCATGGACAGCCCGCGTTTGCACACCGATCTGAATGGTTTCTTTATCGAAGACCTTTACGTTGGCATGACAGCGATCTTTGCCAAGACCATCACAGAAGCGGACATTGTGCTGTTTTCCGGGGTGACGGGCGATATGAACCCCGTCCATGTGAATGAGGAATTCGCCGCCGACACGATGTTTAAGGGCCGCATCGCCCATGGCATGCTGACCGCCAGTCTGATCTCGACGGTTCTGGGCATGAAAATGCCGGGTCCGGGCTGTATCTATCTGAGCCAGGACCTGAAATTCCTGGCCCCTGTGCGCCCCGGTGATACCGTCACCGCAAAAGCAGTCATCCTGGAAATCATCCCGGAGAAAAAGCGGATCGTGTGCAAGACCACTGCCTCTGTCGGTGAAAAGCTGGTCTGCGAC
This sequence comes from Rhodospirillaceae bacterium, assembly GCA_002709955.1. Classification (GTDB taxonomy): domain Bacteria; phylum Pseudomonadota; class Alphaproteobacteria; order UBA8366; family Aestuariispiraceae; genus Pacificispira. The sequence continues at coordinate 121,395 of PAQY01000002.1, read as the reverse complement.
GGACAAGCCAAGATGATGGTGCGCAGCCGCGTCGAGGAAGAGGCCAAGGCCGCAAAAGCCTAAACCATCATGTGAAGGCGCAGGATGCTCTAATCTGCCTGTCGCGCCTCTATTGCTGGCACTGCGAAATCCAGAATGACTTTCGTCGGGGTCTTCCAAGCATCCGACTTGTTATAGTTCCCGGCATAGATGACGACCACCATATCCCTGCCTGGATTGACCGTCAGGCGCTGCCCCCCATTGCCAAAGCCCGCAAACCAATCCGGTGGCGTGCCATCATTGGCCAGCCACCACAGGAATCCGTATCGCAAATTCAACGATGTCATGATGCTGGGGGTCAGCGATTGCTCAATCCATTCCGCCGGAACGATCTGGTTTCCCTGCCAAACCCCCTTATCAATCATCAGGCGACCGATCTTTGCCAGATCATGGGTCGTCAGACGCAACCCGGACGAGGCCCCCGTTTTCCCGTTTGACAGCTTCTGCCACTCAAAATCCGTGATGCCCAAGGGATCAAACAGCTTCTGTTTGGCGTAAACATCCAACGGCACCCCCGCCCCTCTGACGATTAAGGCACCGATAAGGGAGGCTGCCCCACCGCTGTAGGTCCAATGCGTACCGGGGGGATACAGGATTGGCTGTTCCAGGGCATAGCGCTGGCGATCTGGCGCATAGGCCATTGCAATCTCACTGTTCCGGGTGCTGGTATAGGGCGCTGTTTCATCCCATTTCAATCCCATCGTCATGGTCAGGGCATGGCGCACCAGAATGTCCTTACGGGCGGGATCGGCAATCAAATCCGGATAGGCCGGGAATTGCGCCATCAATGGCTCATCCACCCCCGGCACCAGACCTTCCGACAGGGCGATGCCATATAATAAACCGGTAACGCTTTTTGTGATGCTGCGCACATCATGCAGGCTGGTTGCACTGTGATCTATGCGGCCGATATCCAGGCCTTGGCGCTGGTCAAAACCGGGAAAGTAAACCTCCGCAAGGGTCTCTCCCCCGTGTACGATCAGGACACTGTGCAGGCCCTTTAACTCTCCTTGCGCAAAGGATCCTTTTATTTTCTGTGTCAGATCATTGTCCTGTGCCAGTGCGGCTGAGACATTCAGCAATCCAAAAATGAATGTCATGCCCAGCAACCAACGACCAACACCCATTTCCTGCCCTCGTATTTAAAAATAAAGCATCGATGCGGGACGCAGGAAGGTTTCCCCACCTCGCTTCACTCGCTATCTTCTGACAATAGTATAGCAGTCAGGATCGGTTTGCCTTCATGCAGATTTTTAGAGAACCCAAAGATTATCCATCAGAGCGCTTCGGGGCCGTGATTGTTTTGGGAAATTTTGACGGAGTCCATCGCGGGCACCAGTCGGTCATCGGCCAAGCCGCTGAAATCGCAGAAGCACAGGGCCGTGATCTTGCGGTTCTGACTTTCGAGCCGCATCCCCGTGAATTCTTCCGGCCCGACGATCCCCCCTTCCGGTTGACCCCATTCTGGAACAAGGCGCATCTGCTGCAGGCCATTGGCATCGATTCGCTGATCTGCCTGAATTTCGACACGCCCTTGGCCAATCTGGATGCCCAGGCCTTTATTGACGAAATTCTGGTGAAGGCCTTGGGGACTGGTGTTCTGGTGGTGGGCTATGATTTCAAATTCGGCAAGGGCCGCACCGGCGATACCGACACATTGCGCGCCGACCCGCGATTTGAAACCCGCATCATCGACCCCGCAGCGGCGGCAACGGGGGAAGTCTATTCCTCAACCCGCATTCGGGATTATTTGAAAAGCGGGGAACCAGGCCAGGCCGCCGCGCTGCTGGGCCGCCCCTTCGAGGTGGAAGGCGAAGTGCTGCATGGGGCACAAATCGGGCGCACCATTGGATTTCCAACCGCCAATCTGGATATGAGCGACTATATCCGCCCCGCCTATGGCGTCTATGCCGTTCGGGTGGGCGTGGAAACCGGGCGCGTGGGCGAAACCGTGTGGTGCGATGGCGTTGCCAATCTGGGCATGCGCCCGACCGTCGATGGCCTGACGGAGAAATTTGAAGTCCATCTGTTTGATTTCGACCGCGATCTTTATGGCACGCATATGCGGGTCGCCCTGATCGAATTCATCCGGGGGGAACGCAAGTTCGACGGTCTGGATGCTCTAAAGGCCCAGATCGCAAAGGACTGTCACGCAGCCAAGATCATCCTGGACAACCGCGCCGCGGGCGCATGATGGTTTGGTTGTTTTCGCTCACGCGGGCGCGTGATGCGTTGGGTTGTTAAGCTCACGCGGGCGCGTGATGCGTTAGATCTCCCAGATCAGTTCTGACGGGCCAGACACCACATTCTGGCGGTTTTGAGCCTTCACCCGGTTCGTCACCATGCGCGTATGAAGCCCGGATATGATCCGACTGCCCGTCTTCTCAAAAGCGAAGGGCAGCACCGAATGCACCAGACAGCAGAAACCCGCCAGCAACAGAGGTCCCGCAAAGCTGAGCGCGGTTCCCATATGCTCCGTATATGTCTCCCCAACTGAGGATGGGTGCTGTGTGAAGGCGGTGCGGATCATCTTGTATCTCCTGTTCCGGCAGAATGATTTGTCTATTCAGAATAGTATCTACGAAATTCATCTAAATTTGTTTCTAAACATGCTATCAAAATAACTAATTTATAAATTTATATGCTATAATTTTGATTAAATATGAAAAAATAAACTATTAGGCCCTATCATGGATGCAATCGATCACCGAATTCTGGCCGCTTTGCAGGAAGATTCTGCGCTCTCTACCGCAGATCTGGCGGACAGGGTTGGCCTGTCCCCGACCCCCTGCTGGCGGCGGGTTCGACAGTTAGAAGCAGCGGGATATATTCGAAAGCGCGTCGCGCTGTTGGACCGCGACCTTTTGGGGGTTGGCACAACGGTTTTCGTATCGATCCGCACCAAAACCCATGCGGCGGACTGGCTGACGAAATTTGCCAAAGTCGTTCAATCCATGCCCGAAGTCGTCGAATTCCACCGGATGAGCGGTGACATTGATTATCTGATGAAGGTCGTCGTGCCGGATATCCCCGCCTATGACGCCTTCTACAAACGCCTGATTTCCGCCATCGACCTGTCGGATGTTTCCTCAAGCTTTGCAATGGAGGAAATCAAGGCAACGACGACACTGCCCCTGACCTATTTAAAAGAGACCTAAAAACCCTATATGTAAGGGCAGATAACACAGCGATCAGGGAGAAAGATCATGGGTGCTTTAATCAGCTTTATCTGTCCGGATGGGACGGAAGCCAAGGGCTATCTGGCAACAGCACGCGAGCCGAAGGGCAGCGTTGTCGTATTGCAGGAATGGTGGGGCCTAAACGACCAGATCAAAGGTGTCGCAGACCGTTTCGCCGCTGCGGGCTATACCGCCCTGGCCCCTGACTTGTATGAAGGTCGGGTGACCCAGGATGCGGATGAGGCCAGCCATATGATGACAGGCCTGGATTGGGTCGGGGCCTCTGAACAGGATACCCGTGGCGCCGTTCAGTATTTGAAAGCCAAAACCGGTAAAAAAGCGGCTGTCATGGGTTTTTGCATGGGCGGTGCCTTGACCATTATCGCTGGCGTAAAGATCCCAGAATGTGATGCCTGTGTGTGCTTCTATGGCATTCCACCGAAAGAAGCCGCCGATCCGGCTAAAATCACCGTCCCCTTCCAGGCGCATTTCGCAACCAAGGACGATTGGTGCACGCCACAAGCGGTTGAACAATTGCGCAAGGATATGGCCGGCGTAAAAAGCCCGGTTGATATTCATGAATACGATGGCGAACACGGATTTTTCAACGAAACCCGCGACGTGTTCAATCGTAATGCAGCCGATGTCAGCTGGGAACGCACAATCGATTTTCTAAACAAGGTCCTGTGACGGCCCGGACTCACGATCAGATGACAGCGCCCCACCCGCCTGCGCGGGTATGATGCGCGGGTAAAGGTTAACCGCAGAGGGCGCAGAGAAGGCGCGAAGGGCGCTGAGGGACTTGTGTCCTATGTCGTTCCGCGTCTGACCTTCAACACCCCTCACCCTTCGAGACGCTGCGCTCCTCAGGGTGAGGGTGTGTCTGTCTCATACATCGTCATCCCGGACTTGATCCGGGATCCAGGGCGGCAGGCTTGGGTGTTGGGGGGCGCGTGCGATACCGGAAAAACACAGAACTTCTTAAAACTGAAAAAATAACATTGTTAGGTCATTGATTTAACGACGAACACAAGTAATCTCGCAAAATGTCGTCAAACTATCGTCTTCACCGTGGCACAGCGCCGCTTCTGATCAGTATTCCACATGCGGGGATTGCTGTTCCCAAAGAAATTCAAAACCGCCTGTCAGATGCTGCCAGGCTGCTGCCAGATACGGACTGGCATGTGGATCGGCTGTATGATTTTGCCGTCGACATGGGGGCCTCTGTGCTTGTCGCGGACTATTCGCGATATGTCATTGATCTGAATCGACCCCCCGATGATGAAAATCTGTATCCGGGAAAGGCGACAACAGGATTGGTCCCGGTTGATACTTTCTCAGGCGATGCGATTTATCAGGATGATATCGATCCTGACATGGCGGAAGTTTTGGGGCGGATTGATGGCTATTGGATGCCTTATCACACGGCCCTGGCACAGGAACTAGACCGGATCAAAGGCGATCATGGTCATGCGGTATTGTGGGATGCACATTCGATTGCATCCCAGGTTCCCCGTTTCTTTGACGGTCGACTGCCAGATTTTAATCTGGGCACCAATATGGACAAGAGTTGCGCCCCAGATCTGGCCCAGGCCGTGCTGGCACAGGCACAGGCCGCCACAGGGTTTACGGCCGTGCTGAATGGCCGGTTCAAAGGCGGATACATTACGCGCAATTATGGCATTCCCCGAGATCATGTTCATGCGATCCAGTTGGAATTGAGCCAGATCACCTATATGCAGGAAAGCGCGCCCTGGCCCTATCTGGACGATAAGGCCAACGCGGTGCGCCCCCATTTGCAACGCATGTTAGAGACGTGCCTGACCTGGAAACCAGCCTAGAACCTTATGATCCCTGAAAGTGATCATAGATACTCCACAGCCCCATGATTACGAATCCGCAGCCCGCGATCAGTTTCAAGGGGATCATGGTCAATGTGCGTTCGGCGACTGTACCCAGAAACACGGCCAGGGCCGTTGAAACGATAAGGGCGGCAGCGGCGGCACAGAAAACACCCATCGGCGTCATCGCCTTATCCGTGGCAAACAGAACCGTCGCCAACTGGGTTTTGTCCCCCAATTCCGCCAGGAAAACAGTGATAAAAATGGCAATAAAAGGCTGCATGAAACTCTCCAAAGGGGACCGGCGACAAGATGACGACTCCGAACGGCCGGTCCCTCCGAACCCGATCAGAATCGCCATAGGTCTTGCCAAACCGTGACCGGCCGCCTGTGCCATGGCAATTGCCAAGCATGTTGACACAGGCCCCTATAAAAAGGGCGGCTACTCCCCTACGGAGTGGCTAGGGGATACAAAGCCTGGGCCGGATCGTCAATAGCCTTTAGTTTCGGGGGCGGCGGCGGCGCCCTGATGCCAGTTTTTCTGCAGGATATTGGGCGATTTCCCGCAACAGCGTGGCAAGGCGACCGGTTTCTCCCTGATCCGCCTGTGCAAAAAGCGGCATTTGTCCCAGGATTGCAGCCGCCCGCGCTGGATCCATTGCATCGGGCAATGTCATCAACCAGGACAGCACGGCATCTTCCGCCGCCCCAACCGGCAGGGGGGTGCCGCAATGAAACAATCCACCCAGGCAATTTTGGGGATCAAGTTTTGTTATTTGTTGAACGTCTGTCGACAGAACCGTCGAAGCAAAAGAGTCTTGCGTTGCAGAATCAGGATATGCCAATCCACTCATCGTAACCTCCTCCGGGGCACCCCGCCCGGTCGTTTGGGTTTAATGTGAAGAGCGGCAGGTCTCCTGGCTTGCGGGTCAATGCCGAACCACCCTGCCTTCCCGACGAAAATGTGTCAGTGGCATGAATGGGCGATCGGCTCGCCGCTTACAGTTGCGGGGGCAGCTTCGGCTTTGGCAGCATCCAGATCAACCATGATCCAGATCTCCACCGCACCGAATTCCCTTTTGATCCCCTAATGGGAACCGCTCAATGTTCAAACAGATTACCTGAAATTTTAAATGCGACTACAGAAAAAGCGACAGGCTTCGCCATGCTACCGTCACTTGACCAACGGGTGTAAGCGCGGTCAAACTAGAAGCACGATCAGGACGCATCATGGGGGGTATAATGCTGGACGGATTGCGCCAAACATTGGCAGAGCGATATGAGCGTCATAAGCATCGCCCATTTCTGGAAGCGTGCATGGCGACCTGTGCCTTGATGGCGATTGCTGATGGGGAAGTTTCCCTGTCCGAACGCGGGCGACTGGATCAGATCATCGATGCGATTGACCGGCTGAGCATCTTCGATGTGCACGAAGCGATTGATCTGTTCAACGAAACGATTGAAGCCATTAAGGCTGATCCCGCCAAGGGTCGCGAAGATGCCCTGAAACCAATTACGGATTGTCACAGCGATGCGGGCGATGCCGTGCTGCTGGTCAAGGTCGCGCTGGCGGTTGGCCAGGTCGATGGCGTATTGCTGCCCAGTGAACGGGCGCAGTGTGAAATAATCTGTCAGGCGTTGGGCCTCAATCTCAGCGATTTCGAATAGTCGGAAAACGCGCACCACACTAATTCCCAGTTTCAGGAAGGGGTGCCAGGGTTGGTGCCTGTTCCATGGAGTTTTCCGGCCTCTCCGCCGGGGCATCCGCTGTTGTCGGGGTATCAGATGGTGCCGCTGGAACAGGCGTATCTTGTGCCAGCGCCTCATAGTTGGGGGATAACAACGCCCCATCCCGAATATCATTGATGACATCAATCAGATCCGCCGATTGATTCGACATCGCAATTGCCACAGCGGCAAGGCCCACGGCTTTGGCGGGATCGACCCCGATTTTATCCGTCACCTCCTGCCCGAAATTGGGATCCCCCAATCGACCCGCCGCCGCCGCCACGCGGATCAAAGCCTGATATCGGGGGACATCAAACCCACCATCGGGCGTGCGCGGCAGGTCCACGCCCAATGGTGGCTCTGGTATGCGCGCGGCCGTATCATAGGCCCCCAGCAGGTCCCCTGCTGCCAATTGCGCCAGGGAAATGGCCAGCAAAGCAGAATTGAACCCTTGATCGCCTTTATTCTCAAAGGCAATGCGGTAGGCTGCGCTGATGGTTTTCTGGGCGTCTTCGATTCGACCCCGACGGGCTTCTGCGATGGCAACCTGAACCAAGGCACGCACCTTTGCCAGATCCGTTGTCAGCACTTCTGACAAATCCCGGGCACGGCTGAAGATCGCCTGATCCGCGCTTTCCAGCCCAACCTTGATCTGGGCACTGAGAACGGCATCCAGGGCATCGGGCACATATTCGGGCAAGGTCGGGAAACCAGTCGGATCAAGCGCTTCGGCCAATAATGCGCTGGCCCCTTCGGGGTCATTCTCCAGCCCCCGCCCCAAGGCCACTGCGGCCATGATCTGGGCCCGCATCCCGATATAGGGAATATAGTCTTTCAGCACCAACGCTTCAGGCAGCTTGCCCTGATCGATCAGCACGCGCCCCATGCCCAAAAGGGCCTCAGCGCGGGGCACATCCTCGGTGATCTTAAACGCGGTTTCAAAGGCATCTTTCAGGCGTCCGATCTCCGTTTCCCGCGCCACCAGATACGTGATCGCGCGAAATCGGGTGGATTGATCTTCAATTCGGTCAATTTCTTCCTCAGCCAATCGGAACAAAGGAACAGCCGCGTCGATATTGCGCCGCCCCAATGCGGCAGATACCGCACTTAACGCCTCGGCCCGATAGGCCCCTTCTGGAACCATGCGCACGACGATCATGCCGCCGCGCTGATTGCCCGCTTCAACCATTTTGGCCGCCAGTTGAATAAGGGCTGGCATCCGGACATCGCTGGCCCCATTCATGATATCAACCTGTGCCGTCGCAAAGGACACTTGCGCACCCGCTGTATCCCCCGCCGCCAGCTGTGCCGCCCCGATATCCATCAACAGATAAGCCTGCGACAAGTCCTGTGTTTTGGGTAACAGGCTGGCCTCCTCAAAGGTCTGGCGCAGAACGGTTGCAACAGCCTGTCTCGTCGCCTCATCATCGCTGGAGGCTAATATGACCGAGGCGATTTCCCGCAATGTTCTGACCCGGTCCTGACGGCTTGCAATCAATTGCGCTGTGGCGGTCGCAGCGTCAGGGTCGCCCATTTGGGCCAGGCGGTTGGCGGCAATTCCATATGTATCCGTCACACGGTTCGACGGGGGTTGATCCCGCACTTCTGCAACCGCGCGGTCCATCCAGGCACGTGCCCCGCTGGCATCTTTCAGGACAATTCGAACATAGTCAGAAATCCACAGAAAGGATCTGGCGCGCCACACAGGATCAGCAATCCGTTCTGCAATCTCTGTTGCCTTATCCATCTGACGCCGGGCCAGATAGGCACGCACGACCCCGCTTTGGGCCAGCCCGACATCTTCCTCTGACTCAAGTGCGGCAACGGCTAGAAACTGCAGTCGCAATAAGGCATCTGACAGGATCGCCAGGGTTACAGGATCAACCTCGCTGGCGCGATAGGTATCCCGCTGGGGGCTGAAGCTGGGCCTGGCAATGTCATCGGCCGGGGTGCCGGTTGATTGTGCAAGGCTGTCCGATCCCGTGACAGACAGAAAAATGCCCAGGCCAACCAGCCCTGCAACAATCACACGGGCTGTCCGACGACAGGGCATCCAGGTGTTAACCGGCGCTGTCTTGTGCAAATACGCGGTCCAGGATCGTGTCCACATGCTTAACGTGGTAGCCCATGTCAAAGAGTGCGTCGATAGCATCATCACTCAAATGCTGTGCCACATCCTTATCAGATTTCAGCAATTCCTGAAATGATGTGCCGTTTTTCCAGCTTTCCATAGCATTGCGCTGTACTGTGCGATAGGCATCTTCTCGGCTCATTCCTGCCTGGGTCAATTGCAACAGGACACGCTGGGAATTGTGCAACCCGCCGAGGCGATTCAGATTCGCCATCATTTCTTCTGGATATACGACCAGCTTCTCAACCACGCCCGCCAATCGGTTCAGGGCAAAATCCAGCGTTACCGTCGAGTCTGGACCAATCATGCGCTCCACTGAAGAATGGGAAATATCCCGTTCATGCCACAGCGCGATGTTTTCCAGGGCTGGCAGAGCATAGGCCCGCACCATGCGCGCCAGGCCCGTCATGTTTTCCGTCAGCACCGGATTGCGCTTATGGGGCATGGCCGACGACCCTTTTTGCCCAGGCGAGAAAAACTCCTCGGCCTCGCGCAATTCGGTGCGCTGCAAATGGCGAATTTCAATCGCCAGATTCTCAATCGATCCGGCAATCACCGCCAGGGTCGCAAAGAAGGCCGCATGACGATCACGCGGGATCACTTGTGTCGACATCGGCTCTGGCGTCAGGCCCAGCTTGTCTGCGACATAGGCTTCAATCGACGGATCGATATTGGCAAAGCTGCCAATCGCGCCGGAAATGGCACAGGTCGCAATATCCGCCCGCGCCGCCAGCAACCGCTGTTTGCTGCGTTGAAAGGCGGCGAAATGGCCGGCCAGTTTCACGCCAAATGTTGTAGGCTCTGCATGAATGCCGTGTGAGCGACCGATGCAGACAGAATTCTTGTGCTCGATCGCACGGGATTTCAGCGCCGCCAGAACCCGATCCAGATCCGCTAACAGAATATCAGCCGCCTGGGTCAGTTGCACCGCCAGGCATGTATCCAGCACATCTGAAGACGTCATGCCCTGATGCACGAAGCGGGAGTCTTCCCCAATATGTTCCGACAGTTCCGTCAGGAAGGCGATGACATCATGTTTCGTCTCGCGCTCAATCTCATCGATGCGGTCGATGCGCGCCTGCGTATAGGGTTTGTCGCCATTCTTCCAAACCGACTCTGCCGCTGACTTCGGAATCACGCCGCGTTCCGCCAGGGCATCGCAGGCATGCGCTTCGATCAGAAACCAGATGTGGAACCGGTTGGACGGTTCCCAAATTGCGGTCATTTCCGGGCGACTGTAACGCGGGATCATATGAATTCCTATTCCTTGAGAAACAAAACCGATCTAGGTGGCCGAATCGCCACCATACAGACCAATATTAAACGCGATGGAGATGCGGGTTCCCTCCCCACGGAAGGGATCGACGAAATGCTGCAGCCAGCTTGGGAACAATAGCATAAGGCCGGGGCTGGGCTCAACTTTCAGCTTTTCCCCAAAGGGGCTTCCCGGCAGCGGGATCATCTCAACCGCCAGCCGTGGATCCAGGAACGAAATCGTGCCATTGAAATGCGTATCATCCGGATCCGGCGTGCCGGTATCGACATAAAACACGCCAGATACCATGGAAGAATGATGCGTGTGCAGGCGATGAAATCCACCCCGCCGGCTGATATTGGCCCAGGCGGTTACCTGCGCCTTGCCACTGAAACCCTTATCATTGTTCAGTTGCTTGATGAAATCAGCCAGTCCGGTGCTGATAATGGACTTCAAAGTTACAATGGACGGATCCGGCCATTTCATTAAATCCGTATCGGAATGCCAGCCATTCACCAGCGCACGATCAATTCCATCCGGATAGGCCTGTTCCCGGTCAAGAATGACGCGCCGCAGGTCCGACAGCAAATCGGCATCCTGTATCCGGCGTGTCAGGATCGGTGTTGGCCATGCCAGCAGCATGCCATTAGACAGGTTTTGATGCAGCGCCATACCGGGAATCCTGTTTCGCCCATTAAGGTGCTTTTTTAGCGATAGAGTCGGGTTGCTACAAGCCAGCGAATGGCGACCGACCAGACCGCACAATAGGTCACGACTGCTGTGAGAAAGAATCATCTTGTCTCGGGCAACAAAAAGGGAGTACCAAAATCGGGTCTTTTGAGGGTTCAAAATGGCTGAAACACTGCCTACCCTTACGGTAATGACTTTTTTTGGAGGAAACACATGCCCGACGGGATGCAGCAGAACGACCTTAGCGCCTTTTGGATGCCCTTTACCGCCAATCGCCGGTTCAAGGCTGATCCGCGCATCCTGGTCTCCGCCAAGGGCATGTATTACAAAAGCGCTGAGGGCAAAGACATCCTGGACGGCACCGCTGGATTGTGGTGCGTCAATTGCGGTCATGCCAATCCGAAAATTGTGGAGGCCGTGCAACAGCAGGTCGCCCAGCTGGATTTTGCCCCGACCTTCCAATTCGGCCATCCCAAGGCCTTCGAACTGGCCAGCCGCATGCGCGACATGTTCCCCGCCGACCTGGATCATGTATTCTTCACCAATTCTGGATCGGAATCCGCTGATACCGCGTTGAAGATCGCACTGGCCTATCAGCGCGCCCGCGGTCAGGGCACCCGAACCCGCCTGTTGGGCCGCGAACGGGGCTATCATGGCACCGGCTTTGGCGGCATTTCCGTTGGCGGTATTGTCAAAAACCGGATGTATTTTGGCTCCTTGCTGGCCGGGTCCGACCATGTGCGCCATACCCACGACCTGGAACACAATGCTTATACCAAGGGCGAACCGGAATATGGTGCCCATCTGGCCGATGATCTGGAACGCCTGGTCACGCTGCATGATGCCAGCACGATCGCGGCCTTTATCGTGGAACCCATGGCGGGCTCAACCGGTGTGCTGTTGCCCCCGAAAGGCTATCTGAAGCGCATTCGGGAAATCTGTGACAAGCACGGCATCGTGCTGATTTTTGATGAGGTTATCACCGCCTTTGGGCGTCTGGGTTATGCCACAGCAGCAGAACGCCTGGGCGTTATTCCAGACATCATCACCTGTGCCAAGGGCCTGACCAATGCGACCATCCCGATGGGCGCAGTTGTGACCAACAAGAAGATCCATGACACGATGATGGACTCCGCCGACGCCGCGATTGAACTGTTCCACGGCTATACCTATTCCGGCCACCCGGTGGCGGCCGCTGCCGGTGTCGCCGCCATGGACGTCTATAAGGAAGACGGGTTGTTTGAAAACGCGCTGGCTCTGGAACCCTATCTGGAGAATGCGATTCATGGGCTGAAAGGCCTGCCCAATGTGATCGACATTCGCAATATGGGCCTTGTCGCCGCCGTCGAACTGGCCCCTCGCTCCGGTGCTCCAGGAGAGCGCGGTTATGACGCCATGGTCAAGGCCTTCAACAAGGGCCTGATGATCCGCGTCACCGCCGACATCATCGCCCTCTCTCCGCCTCTGATTGCTGAAAAATCCCATATCGACGATATGATCAGCATGCTGGGCGATGTGTTGAAAGAGGTCGCGTAGGCACTATCCTTCACCGCGTGAGCGCGCCGCCCTGAACACCCGCCTGCGCGGATGTGACGAGGGGTAAAGGTTAACCGCAGAGGGCGCAGAGAAGGCGCGAAGGGCGCTGAGGGGTTGGTGCGTCACGGCGTTCCACTTCTGACCATAAGCACCATTCTCATCCTGAGGAGGCGCATTCGCGCCGTCTCGAAGGAGGGCCTGTAAGCGCAGTGCTTACAGAAAGGTCACCCTTCGAGACGCTGCGCTCCTCAGGGTGAGAGAGTATTTGTCTAATACATCGTCACCCCGGACGTGATCCGGGGTCCAGGGCGGCAGGCGCGATTGGTGCCTGTGGCCCTTCGCGGATGTGACGAAGGGTAAAGGTTAACCGCAGAGGGCGCAGAGAAGGCGCGAAGGGCGCTGAGGGGCTGGTGCGTCACGGCGTTCCACTTCTGACCATAAGCACCGTTCTCATCCTGAGGAGGCGCATACGTGCCGTCGCGAAGGAGGGCCTGTAGCGCAGTGCTTCCAGAAAGGTCACCCTTCGAGACGCTGCGCTCCTCAGGGTGANAGAGTATTTGTCTAATACATCGTCACCCCGGACNTCGATCCGGGGTCCAGGGCGGCAGGTGCGATTCATGCCTGTGGCCCTGCGCGGATGTGACGAGGGGTAAAGGTTAACCGCAGAGGGCGCAGAGAAGGCGCGAAGGGCGCTGAGGGGCTGGTGCGTCAAGGCGTTTCACTTCTGACCATAAGCACCATTCTCATCCTGAGGAGGCGCATTCGCGCCGTCTCGAAGGACGCGTTGTAAGCGCGGTGCTTATCACCCTTCGAGACGCTGCGCTCCTCAGGGTGGTAGAGTATTTGTCTAATACATCGTCACCCCGGACATCGATCCGGGGTCCAGGGCGGCAGGTGCACCTGTTTGCTGTTACAGGATCCCGGCCTCTGCCAGATACTGAGCCAATGTATCAGGGTCGGTAAACAAATGTCCCTGAAACCCACATACCTGTGCGGCGGCGATGTTTTCGGGGCGGTCATCGATAAAGAGGGTTTGGGCTGGGTCCACTGAAAACCGCTGGACTACAAGATCATAAATTGCGGGGTCCGGCTTGATGACCCCTTCATAGCCCGACACGACACGACCGTCGAAGTCGTCCAGAAACGGATAGACCGTCGCCGTCGCCTCAAAATTCTCCGCCCCAAAATTTGATAATGCATAAATCGGATACCCGGCCGCCTTCAGACGGGTCATGATATCGACCGTCCCCTGGATCGGGCCAGAAACCGTCTCAACCCACCGATCCCGATAGGCCCTGGCCGTTACCAGGTGCCGCGGACAATCCGAGGCAATTTCCGCCAGTTGATCCTCCCAGGTCTGCCCGCGATCCATTGCCAGAATGCGGTCCTGGGTCACCGCATTTTCGCGAAAATCCTGAATAGCGGCAGCATCCGGCAGCAGTTTTGTCAGCAGATGATCCGGATTCCAATCGACCAGGACATTGCCGATATCAAACAGAAAGTACTTTATGCTCATGGGCTTACCAAGTGTCGTTCAAGGAAAAACGCCCCCGACACTGGTCGGGGGCAGTTTAACAGGGAGCACCAGGGCGCAGCCTGACAACCGTGCAAGGCGGCTGCGCCAGAGGGCCCGACGAATAGGGTAGGGCCGGGCCCTTACGAGCACCCGCTTGTCGCGCCACAGGTGACGCATTTCATGCAGGTGCCGTTCCGAACGAGGGTCATATTCCCGCAATCCCCACAGGGATCCCCCTCGTACCCTTTTGCGCGTGCCTCGCGGATCTTGTCCAGGCGATCCTCCACAGCAACACGCACATTTCCGTCGACCTTGACGGCGGTTTGCACCGTCCCGGTCTCCACAACTTGAACAGTGCTTCCCCCACCGGCAGGATAACCCTGACCCATTTGGGACATGACACTGGTATAGGCCGTCAGGTCCGTTTTGCGAACAAATCCACGGCTGGTGATGCGATTCAATGCCTGAATGGCCTGGGCATGGACTTCGGGAAGATTGGCTTCCTTGTCCCCGCCCCCGGTTGTATCGGGCATCATATCTTCCGGCTGAACATGGGCCAGATCATCCCGACCCAGATAGCTGATCGCGACTTCGCGGAACAGGTAATCCAGGACAGAGGTTGCCATCTTAATGGCTTCGTTGCCTTCGACCATGCCCGATGGTTCGAACCGGGTGAAGGTATAGGCCTCAACAAATTCTTCCAGCGGAACACCATATTGCAGGCCAATCGACACCGCGATGGCGAAGTTGTTCATCAGGGAGCGGAAGGCAGCGCCTTCTTTATGCATATCGATGAACAATTCACCCAACGTGCCATCTTCATATTCACCGGTACGCAGATAGACCTTGTGACCACCAACGATCGCCTTTTGGGTATAGCCCTTGCGACGATGCGGCAGCCGCTTGCGCTCCGCCTGCTTCTCAATAATCCGCTCAACAATCCGCTCAGCAACCAGCGGGATTTGTTCCGCCTTATTGGCCTCTGCCATTTCGTCGCGCAGGTCCTCATCATCCAACAGAGACGAGGCCAAAGGCTGGGACAATTTCGATCCATCCCGGTAGAGCGCATTCGCCTTGATACCCAGCGTCCAGCTCAGCTTGTACGCAGCCTTGCAATCCTCAACCGTTGCCCCGTTGGGCATGTTGATGGTTTTGGAAATCGCCCCGGAGATAAAGGGCTGGGCCGCTGCCATCATGCGGATATGGCTGTCGGTGGACAGGTACCGCTTGCCAGTCTTGCCACAGGGATTGGCGCAATCAAAGACGGGCAGATGCTCGGCCTTCAAATGCGGCGCGCCTTCCAGCGTCATGGCCCCACAGCAATAGATATTGGCCGCCTCAATGGCTTTGCGAGAGAAACCAAGCGCGGCCAGCATATCAAAGGACATAGAGTCCAGTTGGGCTGCGCTGAGCCCCAGAATGTCCGTGCAGAACGCCTCCCCCAATGCCCATTTGTTGAAGGCGAACTTGATATCAAAGGCATTGGCCAGGGTCGATTCCAGCTTCGCCAGTTCTTCCGGACCAAAGCCCTTTTCCCGCAAGGTGTCGTGATTGATGCCCGGTGCATTGACCAGGCTGCCATGCCCAACGGCATAGCGTTCGATTTCCCCGATCTGTTGATCGTCATAGCCCATATTGCGCAGGGCTTCCGGAACGGTCCGGTTGATGATCTTGAAATAGCCACCCCCGGCCAGCTTCTTAAATTTCACCAGCGCAAAATCAGGCTCAATCCCAGTCGTGTCGCAATCCATCACCAGACCAATCGTCCCGGTGGGTGCAATCACGGTTGCCTGTGCATTGCGATAGCCATGGGCTTCCCCGGCCTTTACGGCGCGATCCCAGGACTCAGCCGCCGCCTTGGCGATGCGGGGATCCGGGCAATTGGGTACATCCAATGGGACAGGCAGCACCGCCAACCCCTGATAGCCATCAGCCCAACCATGGGCGGCCATGCGGTGATTGCGCATCACGCGCAGCATATCCTGGCTGTTATCCGCATAGCCTGGGAATGCGCCCAGTTCAGCGGCCATTTCGGCGGAGGTTTCATAGGAAACACCGGTCATCAAAGCCGTGATGGCCCCACACAGGGCGCGGCCTTCATCGGAATCATAGGACAGGCCACAAGACATCAGTAGGCCGCCAATATTGGCATAGCCCAGACCCAATGTGCGATACCGGTAGGAGCGTTCGGCAATGGCAACCGACGGGAATTGTGCCATCAGCACAGAAATTTCCAGGGTCAGCGTCCACAGCCGCACCCCATGGGTGAAGCCTGCAATATCAAAGCTGCGGTCATTGCTGCGGAACTGCATCAAGTTGAAGGACGCCAGATTGCACGCCGTATCATCCAGGAACATGTATTCAGAACAAGGATTGGACGCATTGATCCGCCCGGATTGCGGACAGGTATGCCAATCATTGATCGTGGTATCAAATTGAATGCCGGGATCCGCGCTGGCCCAGGCAGCATGGCCAACTTTTTCCCAAAGGTCTGCCGCCTTGACGGTCTTGTTGACCTTGCCATCGGTGCGATTGATCAGCTTCCAGTCCGCATCGGATTCCACCGCGCGCAGGAAGTCATCGGTGACCCGGACCGTGTTATTCGCATTCTGCCCTGATACGGTGTTATAGGCATCCGAGTCCCAATCCGTGTCATAGGTGGGAAATTCAATTGCGGTATAGCCCTGCTGGGCGAACTGGATAACCCGCTGGACATAGTTTTCCGGGATCATCACACGACGGGCGGCGCGGATTTCCTCTTTCAGCGCCTTGTTGCGCTTGGGATCAAACCGCGCATCCCCTGTCAGAACCGCGCCGTCGTCCAGGCGCCCTTCATGACAGGCCGCCATGATCGCGTTCAGATGATGGGCGTGCAGTTTGGAACCCGTGACCAGGGCGGCAACCTTCTGCTCTTCGATCACTTTCCAATCAATGAAGTTTTCGACATCCGGGTGATCGATATCGACAACCACCATCTTCGCTGCACGTCTTGTCGTGCCGCCGGACTTGATCGCGCCCGCGGCCTTGTCCCCGATTTTCAAGAAGCTCATCAAGCCAGAGGATCTACCGCCCCCTGACAGGGCCTCCGTCTCACCCCGCAAGCGGGAGAAATTGGTGCCCGTGCCGCTGCCATATTTAAACAGGCGCGCCTCACGAACCCAAAGATCCATAATGCCGTTATCATTCACCAGATCGTCTTCGACCGATTGAATGAAACAGGCATGCGGCTGGGGATGTTCATAGGCGGTCTTGGACCGGGTCAGTTTCCCGGTCTTGTAATCCACATAATGGTGACCCTGGCTGGGCCCATCGATGCCATAGGCCCAATGCAGCCCGGTATTGAACCATTGTGGGCTGTTGGGTGCCGCCATCTGCTTGGCCAGCATATAGCGCATTTCGTCAAAATAGCTGCGGGCATCGTCCGCGCTGTCGAAATAGCCACCTTTCCAGCCCCAATAGGCCCAGGTACCGGCCAGACGATCAAAAACCTGCGTCGCCTTGGTTTCGCTGCCACTGCGTTCACCTGCTGGCAAATCCGCCATCGCAGCCTCATCAGGCACACGGCGCCACAGGAAATCAGGAACATCCTTTTCCTTAACAGCCTTTGTCACCGCAGGAACACCGGCCTTGCGGAAGTACTTCTGGGCGATCACATCGCCAGCGACCTGGCTGAAATGCGACGGAATTTCGATATCCTTCAACTGAAAGACGATCGTACCATCGGGGTTACGAATTTCAGAATTGGTCTTGCGGAATTGGATCGCCGCATAGGGCGACTCGTTTTTCTTGGTGAACCGTCTTTCAATACGCATCTGAAACCAAACCCCCTTGGCTAACGGGCAATCCGCAAAGCATATCTTCAAAAACAGCGCGCCCCCATGAAACCGGGGAACCCAATGTCCTATTGCTTTTCGGACGACCAACTCTACATGTTGTGAACTGATCAACAGAGTACACCATCTGTTGTCAGACACAATATGCAGTGGGCGATTTTTTTACATTTCTATATCTTGATTTCTGAAAGACTCGCGAGACTCACTGGGATTCCGGGGAAAATTAGAATTACCCATGGATTTAACCATCGCGATAGGCTACCTCCTGCACCGTTGGGCTGGACGGATGGGAACGGTTTTGCCATAGTCCGAACTGTCCAGCGACGCGAGAGACATCAGTTAAGCATCAGATACAGACGGGACTTATCCAGCCATGGCGAATGCAATCACCCGGTTGATGACCTGGTTACATGGAGAGCGGGTCGGCGACGATCCCCTTGGCAATGTATATTATCAAGATCGCAAGACGACAGCGGGCCGTCGGCGGCGGCGCTGGGTGATTTATTCAAACCCCCAGGATGAAGCCTCGACAGTGCCGCCTGACATGCATGCCTGGCTGCATTATACGGTCGATGCCTTCCCACAGCCGAAAAGTGGCCATAAATATGCCTGGGAAAAGGATCATCTTCCGAACCTGACCGGAACGGCGGGCGCTTATCTGCCGCCGGGCCATACGTTAAAGCCGGGCAAACGCGCTGCTGCGACGGGAGATTACGAAGCCTGGTCGCCTGAATAATCGCTGTGCTGTATGGCGCAGTGGTGCCAGCGGCATACCGCGACGCCTTATAAGGAAGCCTGAATGGCCCGCATGTCCTCCGATACCCGGCATATCCTGATTGGGGCCGCCACCTGTGTGGCAATCGCGCTGTTCTTTGTGCTGGGATACAGTGGCAATCCCGCCAAGAAGGAAGGCGACGGCTATCGGCTTTTTGGGATCTATGAAGATGCCAGTGGTCTTTCCGCAGGCAGCCCCGTGCTGATGGCCGGCCTGCCGATTGGATCCGTGCGCACCTTGCTTCTGGACAAAAATACCAATGAAGCTGTGGTCCAGATGACCATTACCGACGGCTACGAAATCCCCATCGACAGCGAGGCCAAGATTATCAGCAACGGCCTGGCAGGCGGGAAATATATCCGCATCGTACCCGGCGGCGATTTTACCATGCTGCAACCCGGCGAAACATTTCAATATGTACGCGGGTCGATTGACTTTTTCTCGCTGTTTGAACGGATCATAAAAATGGGGGAAGCCCAGAAGGCTGAGAAACAATCCAATGCAAACAGCGCAAATTAACCCCTAAGACGACAGCCACGGATGAGATCTCTATGCAACGCAGTCTAATAGAAACCATCATGGGGGCGGTCGTTTTGATCGTCGCGGGCCTGTTTCTGTATCTGGCCTATCAAACCACCGATATCGCCAGTGACGGGGATGGATATACCCTGGTGGGGCGATTTGGCGCGGTTGATGGCCTGACCCTGGGGTCGGATGTGCGCATCGGCGGTGTTAAGGTTGGCACCGTGACGAAAGAAGAAATCGACCCCGAACTGTATCAGGCTGTCGTTACCCTGACGATTGAGAAGGGCATCCAGATTCCAAAAGACACGACGGCTGCCATTGCAAGCGATGGTCTATTGGGGGGGCAATTTGTGAAACTGACCCCGGGGCGGGATGATACCCTGCTGACCGATGGGGAAGAAATTTTGGATACCAAGGACGTTGTGGCCATCGAAGACCTGTTGGGCCGCGCCATTTTCCTGATCACCGATCAGTAAACCGAAGGATTGACCATGACCGCTGTTACCCAGACCTGGGATCCCGACCGTTATCGCAAGAATGCCGGCTTTGTGGCAGAGCTTGGGATGCCCGTCGTTGACCTGCTGGCCCCCAAGCCGGGGGAGAGGATATTGGACCTGGGCTGTGGTGATGGGGCCCTGACGCAGAAGCTCGTCGCCCTGGGTTGTAATGTCAAAGCCGTCGATGCCAGTCCCGACCAGATCCGGAAAGCTCAGGAAGAAGGTCTGGATGCAGAGGTCATGAATGGTCAGGACCTGACCTTTGGGCCGGAATTTGATGCTGTTTTCAGCAATGCCGCGCTGCATTGGATGACCGGCGCGGATGCGGTATTGGCCGGTGTAAAGCGGGCGCTGAAACCCGGCGGGCGCTTTGTCGCGGAATTGGGCGGGGCTGGCAATGTTCAGACCATTCGCACCGCCCTGCGAGTGGCTGTTGCCGCTAGGGGTGTTGATCCCGACAGCGCCGATCCCTGGTATTTTCCGACACCGGAAAGCTATCGCGCGAAACTGGAATCCTATGGTTTCAGTGTCGCTCATATGGAGCTGATTCCGCGCCCAACGCCCCTGCCCGGCGACATTGATGGATGGCTGGCCTCCTTTGGCGACAGTTTCCTGATGCGCCTGGACATCGCCCAACGGGATGAAGCGATTTCCCAGATCCGGGACTCCCTGCGCCCCATGCTGGTGAATGAAGACGGCATCTGGGTCGCCGATTATGTGCGCCTGCGTTTCGCCGCGACGGTGCCGGTATGAGAGTAGCCGTAACAGCCCTGCTGACTGCGCTGCTGTTCTGGTCCAGCACCGCCCAGGCCGACCCGAAACAAATCGCTGTCTTGCAGGGCCTGGACAAGGTGACTGCGCGCACCTCCACCTTTGAAGTGGCCATCGATCAACCCATCGACTTTGGGGCGCTGCGCATTCGTGTGCGCCATTGTGACAAAACCCCGCCAGAAGAGCGCCCGGAAGCCACCGCCTTTGTCGAAATCGACGAATTGCGTCCTGGTCAGGATCAAAAGGTCCTGTTCACCGGCTGGATGTTCGCCTCCAGCCCCGGCCTGCATGCGGTGGAACACGCCGTTTATGACGTCTGGCTGCTGGACTGCAAAGACCCGTCCTGATCCCTTGGACTGACCGTCCCATTATCGCGTTGCCCATCCCGGCGACGGGGTCTTCATATCCGTGTTTAAGCATCATTCAGCCCAACCGAATCTTTATCGAATCTATAAAATTGTTAAGACTCTCAAAAGTTGATCTTTGGAATATAAAGACTTCGTAAGAATTCGTGTTGGAATATTTACTGTTCAATATTTAATTAAACTTGTTATGCTGGCACGAAAGTTGCTGTAAAAGCCTTAGAAACGCCTGATTCGACGAATCGATATCGCTGACGACACCGCCAGAGGATGGAGACATGCGCTTAGGTCTGCCGGAATTCGTGCAAAATCCTGAAAACAGATGCCCGGTCATTCTGTTGCTGGATACGTCTGCATCGATGCGCGGGGAGCCGATGGCGGAATTAAATGCCGGGCTGCGGGCCTTTCATCACCAGATCATGACCGACGATCTGGCCAGCCTGCGCATTGAACTGTCCATCATCGCCTTTGGGGGCGAGGCCCGCATGGTGCAGGATTTCGTGACCATGGAAGAGGAAGGCCCACCCCATCTGGAAGCGGGGGGCGATACCCCAATGGGGGCCGCGATGGATTTGGCCCTGCGCATGGTGGACGCCCGCAAGGCCGTCTATCGCGCCAATGGCATTCACTATTATCGCCCCTGGATATTCCTGATCACAGATGGTGCCCCGACCGACGGGACGGATTGGCAACACGCGGCGCTGGATATGCAAGAGGCTGATCTGACCGGGCGCGCAACCTTCTTCACGGTGGGCGTGCAAGGGGCAGATATGGATATCCTGCGGGAAATCGCATCGCCCAATCGCCCGCCCCTGATGCTGCGGGGCCTGAAATTCAGAGATTTGTTCCAATGGCTTTCGGCCAGTGTTCGCCGTGTCTCCCTCAGCCGGATCGATGGGGAGCGTTTGATGCTGCCCCCCGTCACGGGCTGGGCAGAAATTCACCCCTAGAGGATGACTGCAATGTCCTGGATGGCCGCGCTGGATTATCGACAAGGCACCGCCCATCGCGCGGCGGGCATCCCGTGCCAGGATTTTGGCCGTCTGGTGCAATTGGATGAAGATACGATCATCGCCGCCCTAGCGGACGGGGCTGGATCTGCGCGGTTCAGCCATTATGGAGCGCGCGCCGCAGTGGATTGCGCCCTGCCCTGGCTGAAAGATCGCTTAAGCAACAATCGGGGCAGTCGGGGGCGTTTGACCACCCTGTCGGTTGAGGCCCTGTTCGATGGATTGGTGCAAACCATCCAGAAAGAATTGAACCGGATCGCCCATGAAAACCGCCATACACCGCGCGATTATGCCTGTACCCTGACGCTGATCGCGCTGTCCCCCAATGAAATTCATGCCGCCCAGATTGGCGACGGCCTGGTCGTCGCACGGCAACGAGAGGGGGACTACACCCTGTTGATTGCGCCAGACCATGGCGAATATGTGAATGAAACCAGTTTCATCACGGACCCGGATGCGCAGGATCACCTGCATCTGTCCTCTCTGTCTGCCCCAATCCGCTTTGTGGGGGCCGCAACAGACGGGCTGGCCGGTGTTTCTGTCGATAATCGCCAGAACAGCCCCCATGCACCGTTTTTCGCGCCGATGGAGACATTCGCGCGGCAATCCACCAGCGCCGGTGACGTGCATAATGGCATACGTGATTTTCTGGCCTCTCAGCGACTGGCAGAGAAAAGCACCGACGATCTGTCCTTGATGCTGTGTGGTTGGCAGGGATATGGCAGCGCATGACAGCCCCAATCCCGCGTATAGACCTTTTTGATATGAACGGTCACACCTTGGCCCTGGGACCGCGCCTACATGACAGCGGCGAAGCAACGCTGTTCCAGCATGGTGATGACCCCACCCTGTTGATCAAGCTGCATCATGCCCCAACAGAGGCCTTGCGCGATAAGCTGGATCTTCTGCCGGGTCTTGCGCCGGTTGATCCGTCCCTGGATACGCGCCACAGAAATTTCGCCTGGCCGGTCGCCACCGTCTATAACAATGCCGGGGCGGCGGTGGGTGTCGTTCTGCCGGTTGTGCCGGGCGCGCGGTCGGTCACCGCCATCAGCAACGCAAAATTACGGGCAAAGCGCGCCGCAGAGATGGATTGGCATTATCTGCATGCCGTCGCCGCGAATATCGCCTTTCTGTTTGAACGGTTGCACGATCAGGGCATCATCATCGGGGATGTGAAGCCTGAAAACATTCTGATCGATGACCGGGCACTGGCGACCCTGATCGATTGTGATTCTGTTCAGATCATGGGGCCCGATGGCACGCCTTACCTGTGCACAGTCGGCAGCGAGGGGTTCACTGCGCCCGAATGGATTGGACGCCGCTTTACCGAAGGACCCAGGGATATCGCCTCGGACCGGTTTGGCCTGGCCGTGGTGCTGTATCAATTGCTGACCGGCGCGCATCCCTGGACTGGTGAATGGATGGGATCGGGGGAACCGCCCAGTCGGGACCAATTGATCCGCAGCGGCGATTGGCCGTTCAAGCCAGGGGCCCGCCTGCGCCCCGTGCCCGGTATGCTATCCCTGGATGCGCTAGCCCCCGGCATCGCGTCCCTGTTTCGACAGGCATTCATTGCCGGGGCCAAAGATCCCAATGACCGCCCCAGCGCCGCAGAGTGGCATGGCGCCCTTTGTACCGCCCTGGCGGAACTGGATGTGTGTGAAACGCACAGCCACCATCATTATGATGAAAGCCTATCAGCCTGCCCCTGGTGCATCCGCGTGAAGGCAGGACTGCCGGATTTATTCCCCAAACCCGACACGCCACGCGACCCGTTTGCGCCCCTGATCCTGGCGTTTGAGCGGGCCTTGGCGCGGGGCGACACCCGAATGGCGGTAGATCTATGGCGCGGCAATCCTGTTCTGGCGCGATGCGAGGATTTGAAGCGCCTGATCCCCCAAATGCACCAACTGGACACTGCCATCACAGCCCTGGATCAATGGATTGAGGCTTATGCGCGTGTGCCGCAGGATATCGGCGAACTGGCCAGCCTGGTGGAAGATTACCCGATCCTCAGCGACCCCACCCTGTTTGGTCACGAGGACATAGACGGGCAGTCAATCGCAACGACCGTGACGTCCATTGCCAACGCGGCCGTAACGATCCCGCCCACGCCGCGCCAAACAATCGAAATGACGGCACATCCTGTGCAATTGATGACAGCGACCAGCGCAAGCCCCTCGCCCATAGCGACTCCTGCGGCAACGCCTGAACGGTCACAGGATCCCAAACCAAGTGATGGTCACTTAAGCTATAAAATTGAAAACGGTTGGCGCGGATTGCGCCCGGCGCGACTGATCCTGGCCGTAGAAAAGCCCTGTGTCATTCCCGCCCTAACCTTATGTGATGAAGAAACCGGCAAATGCGTGCTGCAAATTCCCGCGCAACGCTTGCGCGGGGCGACCAGCCTGCCCTTCGACACACCAGACGGGCGCGTTACACTTGTTTTGCGCACCACACAGGACAGCGATAAGCGACACATCAAAATAAGTGGCCCGTCACGGCGCGCCCGTACCCTGGGGATCACCGGTGCGGTCCTGCCGCTTTCAACACAAATGGCCTAACGCGATTTACTGGAGTTTCCAGCTATGGAGAACTTTACACCTGTTACCGCCCTTGCTGGCGGTGCCCTGATCGGCCTGTCAGCGGCTGTTTTGTATTTAGGGTTGGGCCGCGTTGCCGGGATCAGCGGAATACTCGGCGGCCTGTTCGCCAAGGGGCCGGAGCGGGGCTTCAGGTTGTGCTTTATCTTAGGACTGATCGGGGGCGCTGCGGCGTTGTATTGGGGATATCAACAGCCCCCCGCCGTCGTTACCCAGGTATCCTGGCCCTGGTTGATCATCGCTGGTTTGCTGGTGGGCTATGGCACGCGATTGGGATCAGGCTGTACCAGTGGCCATGGCGTATGTGGCCTGGCCCGGGGCAGTTTCCGGTCCTTGATCGCAACAGGAACCTTTTTCGCCATTGCCCTGATCACGGTTTACATGATGCGCCATGTTCTGGGTTGGGGGGGCTGAGGTCATGAGAACCCTGATCACGGCAACAGTGTCTGGCATCCTGTTTGGGGCGGGTCTGGCGCTGTCAGGTATGATGAACCCGGCAAAGGTTATCGGCTTTCTGGACCTGTTCGGCGATTGGGACCCCAGCCTGGCCTTTGTCATGGCGGGCGCGATGATCGTGGCGATGATTGGGTATCGGATTGGGCGCCATCGATCCCAGCCGGCCTTCGACAGCACCTTTCACCTGCCAACCCGCACCGCCATAGATCGACCGCTGATCCTTGGGGCGGTTCTGTTCGGCCTGGGTTGGGGAATTGCCGGTCTGTGCCCAGGCCCTGCAATCGCGGCCCTGGTCACCGGGTCTACGGATATCCTGATCTTCACCGCCGCCATGATACTGGGCATTGTCGGCTTCCGAGTGATCGGACCACACTAGGCGTGTTCAGAACGGCTCCCGCCCGTGATCTGGCGAGAGCCGCAGAAGATTATGCCGCCTTTGAACAGCCCGACATATCGAAACCATTGCCCGTTTCCAGGTAGGTTTTAAGGCTTGAAAGCACCAGCGGCCAGCCTTCGCTGACCCCCTCTGCCATACCGCTGCCTGCTTCCAGTTCAATATGTGAAACACTCAACCGCACGCCATTTTCATGTGGGTCGATCTCGAAAATCACACGGCTATAGCTATCCGGGTTATCGGCTTCAGATGCGCCCGCCCAGGTGATAACCAACCGGTTGGGTGGGGTCGTTTCGACTACCTCTCCCACAATTTGAACGGTCCGCGCATCATTATCGCGGATATGCGACCATTTCGATCCTGGTGTCCAATCTGAGACATTTTCATGCCCCCAATATTGCCGCGCGATTTTTGGGTTTGTAATCGCATCAAACACTTTCTCCGGTGTTGAGGCGATATAGGTCACATAAACAAAACTGGTCTTTTCCCTGGTCATTCCTTTTTCCCTTCAAGTTCTGTTTTCAGGTCATGTAACAAACTCAGCCTTTGATGCTCAAACTTACGGATCCAGCGTTCATAGACTTCATACAGGGGTACCGGGTTGATAAAGTGATGTTTCTCCCGCCCCCGCCGTTGGCTGCTTACCAGATTGGCATCTTCCAATATGCCCAGATGTTGCGTTGCCGATTGGCGCGTCATGTCCAGCCTTTGACATAATTGCCCCAGTGTCTGGCCATTATTTTCACACAACATATCCAGCAACAGTCTGCGAGTAGGATCGGCCAGCGCTTTAAAAACTTTATCCGTGTGCATCAACCGCTCGTACCTTCTTTCTTACATTTGATAAATATGCAGGTATTTACCTGCATGTCAATAAAACAATAGCTAGCGCCCGCAGAACAAGGCGTTGCCCATCCTGAAAAGAAACACGAACCGGAATTTAATTGCGCCAGAAATCGCGATCAAATGCGACCAACAGGGCTAGAATCTCCAGGCGCCCGGCCAACATCGCCAAAACCAGAACCCCTTTTGCCGCATCGGGCAAGGACGCGAAATTGCCAGCAGGCCCAACAATTGGCCCCAAGCCGGGACCCACATTGGTGATGGCGGTCAGGCTGGCTGTATAGGCCGTGACAAGGTCCAGCCCCAGCAGCCCCAATATGATTGTCACAATACCGATCGTCGCAATGAACACCGCCAGAAATGCCAGAACCGACAGCGCAACATCGTTGGTCAGGATCTTGCCATTATAGTGAATCGGGATCACCCGATTGGGACTGAAAAGACGCTTAACATGGGCGCGAACGACCAGGAACACGACCTGAAAGCGGTAAATTTTAATCGCACCAGACGTTGAGCCGCTACAGCCGCCAACAAACATCGCAATCAGAAAGACGGCCATCGCGCCGGATCCCCAGGTACCATAGTCTTCCGTCGCAAAGCCCGTTGTCGTGATCACAGACGTCAGGTTGAAAGAGGTTAAGGTCAACGCCTGCCAGAACGAGATATCCCGAACGGACTGCAGCCAGAACGCCATAAAGACACACAGGATGACCAAAAAGATGATGAATCCGCGCACCTGCTGATCTTTGAACAGGGCTTTAGGCCTTCCATACAGGGATTGGATGTACAGCACGAATGGCAAGGCTCCCAGCACCATGAAAATGGTCGCAACCCAATGCAGGCGCAAATCAGTGAAATAGGCGAAAGAGGCATCATGGGTCGAATATCCACCGGTCGACAGAGTCGACATGGCGTGGGTAATCGCATCAAAACCATTCATGCCAAATGCATAATAGAGAATTGCGCACAGGGCCGTCAGGGCCACATAGACCGACAGCAGCGTTACAATCGTCTTTAGGACCGAAGCGACTTTTTCTGGGGAAATGTCAGAGCTTTCTATCTTAAAAAGCTGCATACCCCCGACCCGCAGTAATGGAAGGATCAGGACCGCGACGGCAATAATCCCAATGCCGCCAATCCATTGCAGGATCCCCCGCCACAGCAATATGCCAGGGGGCATTGTATCCAACCCAACCAGCACAGTAGATCCTGTTGTTGTGACCCCTGACACCGCTTCAAACAGGGCATCGACCGGGGCGATAGACAGGCTTAAAAACGGGATCGCCCCCAGGACCGACACGGCCAACCAGCCAAGTATCGTCGCCAGAAATGCTTGCCGTATATCCAGGGTCAGTGACCGGGAACTAAGGGTGGACAGGATCAACGCCAATCCAATGAAACCAGCCAGCGCGCCGGACATGGCAAATGGTATCCAATCGCGATTCTGAACGATCAGATCCGCAAAGGCTGGCATCATCAGCAAAAAACCAACCAGAGCGGAGATCCATCCCAGGATATGGGCGACGGGTCGAACATCAATCATGACCAAGATCCAGAACTACCGCAGCAGATAGGTTATCCGCCAGCGCTTAAAACCATCTCATAGGCAGGTAGGGTCAGAAAGGTTGGGAAATCATCTGCCAATGCCATTTTCTCAAACAGCGTCGCGGCCTGTTCCAAATGCGTGCCGGATAAATTCCCACCAGCTTGCGCCCGCATTTTGTCCATTTCCTGTGCAATCATGTCTGAAATGACGGCCCGGCTTAACACCGTGCCTTCGGCAGTCTTTGCCCCGTGTTGCGCCCATTGCCATAACTGAGCACGGGAAATCTCCGCCGTTGCCGCATCCTCCATCAGGTTGAACAATGGCACACAGCCATTGCCGCCCAACCAGGCTTCGGTATAGCGGATGCCGACCTGGATGTTCATGCGAACACCCGCTTCTGTCACATCCCCTTCCGGCACGGACAGAAGATCTTTTGCCGTAACCGTCACATCATCGCGCTGACGATCAATCTGGTTGGGGGTTTTCATCACCGCATTGAACGCATCCAGCGCGATGGGAACCAGCCCTGGATGGGCGACCCAACTGCCGTCATGCCCATCATTTGCTTCGCGCTCTTTATCGGCCTTTACCTTGGCGAAAGCTTCTGCATTCGCAGCCTCGTCCCCTTTCACGGGAATTTGTGCGGCCATGCCCCCGATACAGGGGGCCCCACGCTTGTGACAGGTTTTAACGGCCAGCAGGGAATAGGCGCGCATATTATGAACCGTCATGGTCACGCGCACCCGGTCTGGCATTACGAAATCCGGATTGCGGCGGAATTTCTTGATGATCGAGAAAATATAATCCCACCGCCCACAATTCAGCCCGGCGGAATGATCTCGCAATTCATACAGAATTTCATCCATTTCAAAGGCGGCAAGGATGGTTTCAATCAGCACGGTTGCCTTGATAGTCCCATTTGGAACGCCCAACAGCGCTTGTGCTTCGACAAAAATATCGTTCCACAAGCGGGCTTCCAGGTGGCTTTCCATCTTGGGCAGATAGAAATAGGGACCCGTGCCCCGGCCCGCCAATTCCGCATGATTGTGAAAGAAATACAGGGCAAAATCGACAATCCCACCGGATACGGGCTGCCCATCCACCAGAATATGCTTCTCTTCCAAGTGCCAGCCCCGGGGGCGAACCAGCAAGACCGCTGTTTTGTCCGCCAGCGCATAGTGCTTGCCAGAGGTCGGGTCCGTGAAATCGATGCTGCGGGCGCAGGCGTCGCGCAAATTAACCTGCCCGCCGATCATATTATCCCAGGTCGGGCAATTTGAATCCTCCAGGTCGGCCATAAAGACATAAGCGCCTGAATTCAGCGCGTTAATGACCATTTTCCGGTCTGTCGGTCCGGTGATTTCAACCCGCCGGTCCTTCAAATCATCCGGCAAGGGGGCAATCTTCCAATCACCATCCCGAATATGTGCCGTTTCCGGCAGGAAATCCGGCAGCTTTCCGGCATCAATCTCCGCCTGGCGATTCTCGCGGGCGGCCAGCAATTCGCGACGACGGGTGCCGAACTTACGCTCCAATATCGCAATAAATCCCAGGGCCTCCGCAGATAGGATTTCATCATAACCCGGTTTCATCGCGCCGGTCAGTTTGACACCGGTTGAGGCATTGGTAAGGCTTGATTGGGTCATGAAAACTCCCCCAAAGCAGACATGGAAACAGGATTGAACCTACCGTCTGGCGATACACTTTCCAAGTCCAGAAACGATCCACACCAACAGACGGAGACTATCTGCTAAGTGGGCATCGGGGGAAGCTTGGTTCTGGACCGCCCAAACCGTATGCCCAGCGCCAGGACCATCCCAAAAGTGACCAACGCCAATCCCAAGAGATGGCGCGTTGTGGGAACCTCCCCCAATATCGGATAGGCAAACAGGGCAGAAAAACCCGGCACCAGGGCTGCAAACAAGGCAGCGCGTCCCGCCCCCAGCAAGGCAACCGCCTTAGTATAGCAAATTAATGCCAGAACCGCCGCAACAAGGCCCTGTGCAATCCCCTGCAACAGCAATTCCTCAATGGGTGCCTGCACCAGGGCGGTGCCCTGCATCATCAGGTAGACCGGCCCATACAAGGCCAGCGACAAAACCGACACCAGCGCCGTGGTATGCAGCGGATCGGCCCCCCATTTTCGGCTGAAAATTGTATAAACAGCCCATAACATCCCGCCACTGGCAAACAGGACATGGCCCAGCCACAGCATCGAAAACCCATCGCCTGCCATAGTCCCCGCTGATCCAATGGTCACCACGCCTGACAAAACAATCACCAACCCGGTCAGACGTTTGCCATTCGGGCGATCTTTCAACAGCAACCAGCCCCCCAGCGTCGAACAGGTCAACATGACACTGGGAATTATCAAGCCACCATGGCCCGCAGGCGCATAGGAAAACCCCAGAATCGTCACCAGGGCATAGGGAGCCCCTGCCCCTATTGCCAGAACCATCGCCCGGCCCCAGCCCAGCCCGCCATGGCCGCGCCGCAGGACCAGGGGCAACAGGACCAGCCCCGATACCAGAAATCGCAACATGGCGACGTCCACCGCCAACAGGCTTTGCTGGACACCAAACCGGGACAGGACCGGCCAGGTTCCCCAGATTATTGCGGTTGCCAATCCAAAGGATATCCCTTTCCAGGGAACCCCCATATCGATTGGCGACAGGGCAACAGGATCAACGCCGGGGGTGGTCATATAACGGGAACTCCAACAAGAAAATCTGCCCCGGACATATGTCAGGATGCCAGTAAATTGGTCACTTTTTGAAGAAACCGTTCCGCATCAATTGGCTTATTGGCATAGGCTGAACAGCCAGCGTCAAAGGCCTCGTCCCTGTCCTGGGCCGATGTGAAGGCGGACAAGGCCATTATAGGAACCTGCGCCCCATCCGGCTGAGCGCGGATCGCCCGCATGACATCCCAACCGGAAATACCATTCATATTCATATCCGTGATAATCAAATCTAGGGGTGCATCAGCCAGCGCCATCTGAATGCCTGCTTCAGCAGAAGACGCACAAATCACGTTATGATTTTGACCTTGAAGGATTGTCTCAACCAGCGAAAGAGACCGCGCATCATCATCAATTACGAGAATTTTTGCCATCAGGTATCCTTTCTCCACACCTCAATAACGGTGGTAGTTTGTACAGAACATTTTACGCAAACAACTGTGTGTGACGCGACATTTTACATTTAACAACAATCTATTAGCGTGTTTCCTAAAACTACATTCCAGTGCAGTATCATCCTGGCCCGCTGGTAATCTTTTCGCAAATGCACCGACCGATAACAAGGGGCGTAAACACAGTGGGTTGACGGAACCCGTTATGATCCATCTGATCAGGTGCTTCTGCATATCGTAAAGCGAGGTCAATTATGTGGTCGGAAGCGACCGACGACGGTACAATCTGGGTGTATGGTTATGGGTCCCTTATGTGGCGTCCCGGCTTTCCCCATCAGGAAGCCATAAAAGCGGTCTTGCCGGATTATTCCCGCAGCTTCTGTATCTGGTCAGAGCATCATCGCGGAACGCGCGGCTGTCGCGGTCTGGTGCTGGGCCTGGCACCTCAGCCGGGCGCGCATTGCGAGGGGATGGCCTTTCGGATTGATCCGAAAGATTGGCCCGAAACCTCAGTTTATCTGGAGGAGCGCGAATTGCGTGGCTATGCTTATCGACCGGATCATCTGCCAATCACCCTGATCGATAATCGAACGGTTCTGGCCCACTGCTTTGTCGCCGACCCAAAACACCCCCATTTTGCAGGTGTCATTGCACCAGATGATGCCGCGCGCATTATTCTGAATGCGCGTGGAGAGGCAGGCCTGAACCGGGATTACCTGATCAATACGATCCGCGCCCTGCAACAGCACGGCTATCAGGATTTGCATTTACAGGACCTGCTTCAGCGCGTCCTGCGTCTGACCGGGGAACTGGATGCAGGCGCGGGTATTTAATCTGTGAAACAATGCGCGCGCTGACGCGATTTTCCCGGTGGATCAGTACAGATGCTGACCGCCGGTCACAAAGACTTCGGTGCCTGTGACATAGCTGAAATCGGAATTGCTGAGCTGGAACACACAGGCGGCAACTTCTTGCGCCTTACCCATGCGTTGCATCGGGATGCGCGCGATCAGGGGTTCGTATTCTTCCCCGATCATCTCTGTTTCAATCTCTCCCGGGGCTACAGCGTTCACGCGCACGCCCAATTGCGCAAATTCAACGCATAATTCGCGCGTCAGGGCAGACAGCGCCGCCTTCGAGGTCGAATAGGCCGACCCGGCAAAGGGGTGAATGGCATGCCCGGCAATAGAGGTGATGTTCACAATCGACGCCCCGTTGCCCTGCCGCGACCCCCGCCCCAGGGCGCGGGCAAATCCCCGGCACAGCGTCAGGGGTGTGAAGAAATTCAGTTCGAAGACTTCGCGCCAGCGGTCCAAATCCCCGTTCAGACAGCCCAGTCTTTCTTTAAAGGCCGCTTTCGGAGACACGGCAGCATTGTTGACCAGCGCGTGGACCGGTTCGTCCCCCAGAATTTCATTGGCCTTTTTCACAAAGGCCTCAACATCGCCCTTATCGCTGAGGTCTGTCGGAATATGATGGGTCCAGTTCGGATCGGCGCGGCAATGGTCGGGAATACCTTCACGAGAGCAGGTGATGATCCGCCACCCTTCGTCAGAAAAGCGCTGGACAGTGGCATGACCAATCCCGCGGCTTGCGCCGGTCAGGATCACGGTGCGGCGTTGTTGCGACTCGCTCATGGTTTTACATTCTCACTTTCGGGGTCTGTGGGCATGTCGGTCGTGGTTGATGCGGGGTCCTGATGCACAAATACCTCTGCGCCTGGAAACGCTTCCATAATTTCCTTCTCAACCGCATCTGCCGTTGTATGGGCACGATTGAGGGATAAATGCCCGTTAAAGTCCAGATGCATCTGAATAAAGGTATCGGGTCCAGATTTGCGACTGCGCAGGTCGTGGACCCCCAGCACATCCGGATAGGCCAATGCGATGGCGCGGATGCGTTCACGATCTTCATCGGGCAATTCATGATCCATCAGCATCTGGAAGGACTCTGTGCCCACCTGCCATGCGCCATAGGCGATGAAACCCGCGATGGCGATACCAAACAGCGGATCGACCAGGGGCATATCAAAAGTACCGGCAATGATCAGGGCCGCAATCACCCCCAGATTGGCATACAGGTCCGCCTTATAATGTGCGGAATCCGCCGTGACGGCGACGGAACTGGACCGGCTGATGACATAGCGCTGAAACAGAACCAGCGCCAGGGTTGCGACGATGGAAAACACCATCACGGCGATGCCGATCGTGGTTTCCTGAACCGGCTGTGGCGCGAACAGGCGATCAATCGCTTCAACCAATAATAAGAGCGCGGACCCGGCGATAAAGCCTGATTGCGCCAGCGCAGCCAGCGGTTCCGCCTTGCCATGCCCGAACCGATGCTCAGAATCCGCTGGCACCATGGCCTGTCGGACCGCAAACAGGGTAATCAGGGAGGCAACCAGATCCAGCATGGAATCAATCAGACTGGACAGCATCGCAACGGAATCCGTCAAGATCCACGCCCCAACCTTGGTCGCGATCAACAGGCTGGCCGTCGCGGCTGAGGCATAAGTGGCATAGCGCAACAGCTTTTGCTGTTTCGAATGCCCCCTGCCGAGGTTTTTGATAGGATCTGGTGTCGCTGGATCGCTCATCGCCATCAAAGTCTAGGGGAAAAGCCGCGTTATCGTCCAGGATTCTTCCGGGCTTTGACGGGTGAATGTCTGGCGGTCATGCAGGCGGAACGCACCATCTTTCCAAAATTCAATATAGGTTGGGCAAACCCGAAAACCGGACCAATGAGATGGGCGCGGAACCGATCCAATCGCATATTTTGCGGCATATTTGGCCACGCGCTTTTCCAGTTCAAACCGACCATCACAGGGGCGCGACTGATCGCTGGCCCAGGCCCCGATCTGACTTTGCCTTGGGCGCGATGCAAAATATTCGTCCGCTTCCGCCGCTGTCACGGGGGTAACAGGGCCTTCAATCCGGATCTGACGGCGCAGGCTCTTCCAATGGAACAACAGCCCGGCATTCTGATTCGCCGCAAGCTGGCTGCCCTTTTTGCTCTCCAGATTGGTGTAAAAGACGAAACCGTCTGAATCATACCCCTTCAACAGCACCATTCGAACCGACGGGCGCCCCTGCGCATCTGCGGTCGCCAAAGCCATGCCATTGGGATCGTTGGGTTCGGTGGTTTCAGCCTCTGCCATCCAGTCCGCAAACAGTTTAAACGGATCAGTCTCTTTAAATTCGGTCATGTCATCGCCATAATTATGATGTGTAGTATCTATATAGAGGGCGGGATGCACAGTCTCAACGGGCGTGAAAGGCTTTACGGTCTGTCGCGACGGAATTATGGACCTGTTTGCGTCTTTAATAGGACGCTGCGTCAGATTGACCCGTTAAGTTTGGACATTCTATAGCGAGGAGATTTTAAATTATGGCTACCACAATGCGACTGCTCCCCAAACGGATTGCAGGTCAGGCTGTGGCGCTTGCTCTGGTAAGCGCGATCGGGCTGAGCGCCTGTTCTGGCGCGGGTCAGAAAGAAACCATCGGCGGCGCGGGCGGCGCTGTTCTGGGCGGTGTTCTTGGCTCCCAGGTTGGTAAAGGCAAGGGTCAGCTTGTCGCTGTTGGACTGGGTGCTGTTCTGGGTGCCCTGGCAGGGTCTTCTATTGGCCGGTCCTTGGATGACGTTGATAAAATGAAGATCAACAACACGACCCAGCGCGCCCTGGAAACCCAGCCGGATCAGCAGGCGTCTACCTGGTCAAACCCGAATACCGGCAATTCCGGCGCGGTAACGCCCCAGAAGACCTATCAGAACACAGATGGTCAGTATTGCCGCGAATTCACACAGACCGTGGATATTGGCGGCGAGTCTCAACAAGCCTATGGCACAGCCTGTCGCCAGCCAGACGGAACTTGGAAAATCATCAGTTAAGTCTTATATCCTCTCTGCTCTCGGAACGATTCTTGCTTGCCTTCGGGCGCAGGACCGGAATGGTATGCCGGTGCGCGCGTTGCATGTGAAGGAGTCTGTGAAAAATGGCAGTCGGGACAGGTATGAAAGATCCCTATGAAGTACTCGGTGTGAAGCGCACAGCAAGCGCCGAGGAGATTAAACAGGCCTATCGTAAATTGGCGAAGGAATTTCATCCGGATTTGAATCCGAATGATCCCATCGTCGAACAACGTTTTAAGGAAATTTCCAACGCCCAGAGCATTTTGGGCGATAAGGAAAAGCGTGCCAAATTCGACCGGGGTGAAATCGGTGCCGATGGGGCCCCGCGTGGCGGCTTTGGGGCCGGCGGGTATGGCCCGGCTGGCGGGCGGGGACGTGGCCCCGGCGGAGGCTTTGCGGGCGGCTTTGGCGGCGCAGCGGCAGAGGATATCTTTGCCGATCTGTTCGGACGCAATCGCGGGCGCACGCGCACCATGGAAATGAAGGGCAAGGATGTCAGCTATTCGCTGCGCGTGTCCTTTATGGATGCTGCAAAAGGCACGACGCGCCGGGTCAACCTGTATGATGGGAAAAGCCTGGATGTCCGCATTCCGCCTGGAACGGAAGATGGTCAGACATTACGCCTGAAACAACAGGGCATGCCCGGTATGGGCGGCGGTCCGGCAGGCGATGCCTTTATCGAAATCCAGGTTGATACCCATCCATTCTTTGAACGGGACGGAAATGATATTTTCCTGGATGTCCCGATTACCCTGGCGGAAGCAGTGCTGGGCGGGAAAATCACCGTCCCCACCGTGCACGGCAATGTTTCTGTTACCGTACCGGCAGGATCGAACAGCGGCACCAGCTTGCGACTGCGCGGCAAGGGTATCCAGCCCAGTGGCACCGTGGCGGGCGACCAATTTGCAAAACTGGTTGTGGTTCTGCCGGATAAACCAGACAAGGCCCTGGTCGATTTCGTCAAGGAATGGTCGAAAGACTATGACTATGACGTGCGCAAGCGCGTCGGCCTGGACAAGCCATAGGCCCTACCCGCTTTGAGACAGCGCCCCCAGGCCGATCAATGCCAGAACTTTTGCATTAAAGCTGGCCTTTGATTCGCCAGGGGGGCCGTCATCCTCCTCTTCAGAGGGCAACACATCGTGTTGTGGTGATGTCGATGTCAGAAAGCTGCGCAGATCGGTGCTCATCACCTCATCGCGCGCCTTGCTGAAATCATCCAATATCTCGGTCAATTGATGCCCCCAATCGGTATTTAACTGTCCGCGTGGCATACGACCCGACAGGTCCAGTTCCAAGTCCTGATACAGGGTCGCCAGATCGACCTGGGACAGGTCGCGGCTTAACACCCAATTATGACCATCTGCCCTGGCGATATAGTTCAAGTGCTTTAAGTGGCGCGTCGCCCAGCCTTGCGCCTGAGGACCGACCTTGGCCAGGCGTGCAAGGTGGCGTTCAGACAGGGTGGTCCCATCCGTCGCGGCCGCCCGTTGCAAGGCACTTAAAACAGACAGGGCGGCGGCCAGTCGATGCAGGGGGGACAGACCTTCCCGACGCGGATTGCGCTGCCCATGCCGCCATTCCGGCAGACCGGCAGTCACTTCCGCCCCGAACAACACCACCATCCAACTGAGATAGACCCAGATCAGAAAGATCGGGATCGTCGCCATCGCGCCATAAATCGTCTCATAGGTCGGGAAGGCGGTGATATAAATACCAAAACCCCGCTTCAGCAGGTCCAACAGCACACCGGCGACAAGCCCCCCGATCAGCGCATCGCGGCGGCGAACGGGATAGTTGGGCATCACCAGATACAAAACCGACAAACCGGCTGTTTGCAGCAGGAATGGAAACACCATCGCCAATTGCGCCAAATTGCCTGTTACCGATTCGACATTGCTGGCCCGCGCCAGGGCAAACAAATACCCAGACAGCGATAAAGAGGCCCCAAACAGCAGCGGGGCCAGGGTCAGCACCGCCCAAAATACCATCAGGCGGGAAACGACACCCCGCGTCTGTTTGGTCTGCCAGATCATGTTCATCGTGTTGGATATTGTCATCAACAGCATCACGGCGCTGAGCGCCAGAAACACAATGCCAACCGCCGTCAGGCGTCCCGTCTGGGACGTGAACTTCTCAAGATACCCCTGCACTTCATCGCCAACCGATGGGATGAAGTTGCTGAAAAGATAGCTCTGAACCTCAGTTTTCAGCGAATCATATGCGGGAAAGGCGGAAAAAATGGCAAAGCTGACCGCCAATAACGGCACCATCGCCAGAAGCGATGTAAAGGTCAGGGCCGCCGCGCGTTGTTGACACCCATCAATATTGAACCGGATTCCCGCATACACAAAAAATTGGAAAAAATGCTTCAGCACCTTGACCAGACTGGCTTTAGGAGGGGCTTTCTTTTCTGGCATTGTGCTGTTGTTCCCTGCTAAATCATTCATACTGCTTTCCCATCTGGTTGTAAGTTAGTATAGCGGGATTGAGTTAGGTTTCGATAGTGGCTTCGCTTTGACGGATTGAGAAGTCGGGTCTAGAGTGCGGCTCTTTGCGATGAACAGTATTATTTTGGAGATTATAGGGCATGAGCCAAGTTGAATCCCTCATGGCGGGCAAAAAGGGCGTCATCTTAGGTGTCGCGAACGAAAAATCGATCGCATGGGGCATTGCAAAGGCTTGTGCCGCAGCAGGGGCCGAATTGGCCTTTACCTATCAGGGCGAAGCGCTGGAAAAGCGCGTGCGACCCCTGGCCGACAGTTTGGGGTCCAAGATTGTGCTGCCCTGTGATGTGACCAGCGAAGACAGCATGGATGCGGTTTTTGAAACCCTGAAATCTGAATTTGGCGAATTGGATTTCATGGTCCACGGCATCGCCTTTTCCGATAAGGATGAATTGAAGGGCCAGTATCTACAGACCAGTCGCGCCAATTTCCTACGCACCATGGATATTTCCTGCTATTCCCTGACGGCTCTGGCGCAGCGCGCGGCCCCGCTGATGACAAAGGGCGGATCGATCCTGACGCTGACCTATTACGGTGCAGAACGGGTGATGCCCCATTACAATGTCATGGGTGTCGCAAAGGCGGCCCTGGAAGCATCCGTGCGCTATCTGGCATCTGATATGGGCCCGACGGGCATCCGCGTGAATGCGATTTCCGCCGGTCCGATCAAGACCCTGGCCGCCAGCGGTATCGGTGATTTCCGCTATATCCTGAAATGGAATGAACTGAATTCGCCCCTGCGTCGGAATGTGACGATTGATGAGGTTGGGAATTCCGGTCTGTATTTCCTGTCCGACCTGTCTTCCGGTGTGACCGGCGAGGTGCATCATGTCGACAGTGGATATCACACGGTTGGCATGGTCGCGGTGGATCAGGCCCCGGCTGTGACGGAACTGTTGACCGGCCTGAACAAGAAAGCGGGCTGACCAGTCTGCTCGACTCACGAAGGCGGGCGCATGTCTGATAATACCTTTGGTACATTGTTTCGGGTAACAACCTTCGGGGAAAGCCATGGTCCCGCCATAGGTTGTATCGTCGATGGCTGCCCGCCCCTTGTCCCGATGTCAGAGGCTGATCTGCAACCCTATCTGGACAAGCGTCGCCCCGGCCAATCCCGCTACACAACCCAGCGCCAGGAAGCCGATCAGGTGAAAATCCTGTCAGGCGTGTTTGAGGGGGTAACGACCGGAACACCGATTGGGTTGTTGATCGAAAACACGGATCAACGGTCCAAAGATTATTCTGACATCGCACAGAAATTCCGCCCCGGTCATGCCGATTTCACCTATTGGGAAAAATACGGCATCCGCGACTATCGGGGGGGTGGACGCTCCTCAGCGCGGGAAACGGCCATGCGGGTTGCCGCCGGTGGCGTCGCCCGTAAGGTGTTGCGCCATATTCTGGGGGATGAATTCACCCTGCGCGCCGCCCTGGTTCAAATGGGCCCGCATCAGATCGATCGGGATCGCTGGGTTTGGGATGAGGTTGATAACAATCCCTTCTTCTGTCCCGATCCCGTCGCCGCCAGGGACTGGGCAAGCTATCTGGATGGCATCCGCAAGAGCGGGTCTTCCTGTGGCGCGGTTGTTGAAGTCGTGGCAGAAGGCATCCCGGTCGGCTGGGGGGCACCGGTCTATGGCAAGCTGGATTCCGATCTGGCGTCCGCCCTGATGTCGATCAATGCGGTCAAAGGGGTTGAGATTGGCGCAGGATTCGGGGCCGCTGCCTTAACGGGCGAAGAAAATGCCGATGAAATCCGAATGGGCAATGACGGCAAGCCCCGCTTCCGGGCCAATAATGCAGGCGGCATTCTGGGTGGAATTTCCACCGGCCAGCCGATCATCGCACGTTTTGCCGTCAAACCGACCAGTTCAATCCTGCAACCGCGCGACACCATCACCACAAGCGGTGAGGAAACCGAGATCATCACCAAGGGTC
Organism: Rhodospirillaceae bacterium; assembly: GCA_002709955.1. Classification (GTDB taxonomy): domain Bacteria; phylum Pseudomonadota; class Alphaproteobacteria; order UBA8366; family Aestuariispiraceae; genus Pacificispira. The sequence goes on along the minus strand of PAQY01000002.1, from coordinate 82,373 downwards.
GCCACGACCCCTGTGTCGGCATTCGGGCTGTTCCCGTTGGCGAAGCCATGGTCGCATGCACCCTGCTGGATCATCTGATGCGCCACCGCGCGCAATGTGGGTAACCCTTCGTCCGGAAAGAGGCTGCCTGACCCCGGCGCCAAATATGCCGTGATATCTTGTTAACCATTCCTTCAAACTATTGTTTCATCCTGCTGTTCAGAATCCGGTATAGTACCGGTTCGGGGCGCAGGCCTTTGGGGTGAGGTTCTGTACCAAGGGTGAATTTGGGGCGCTGTAACAGGCGGAAATTGGGGCGGACAATCTATGTCAGGTGGCAGATCGGTCTCTTTTGAGGTCTACTACCTTCAATATGGTCGATGGCAGATTCATCATCGCTATCCGCTGAGTGAGCGGGATGCCGCGATTGATGAGGCTAAACGGCTGGATACACAAGGACATTTTGATGCCGCCTGTGTCGTGCGGGAAAGTTTTGATAAGGCGACCGGCACATCAAATGAATCGGTCATCTATCACAGCCCGAAACTGAAAACCAAACCCCCGGTTTCAAGCATTACAGCGGGCGCAGATGGTTCTGCTGGTCCAACCGCTGGCAGGAATACGACAAAAGCGGTGTTGCGCAACGCGCCCAGCGGGTCCGCAGCAGCCAATGCCGCGGCTTTGGCAAAGCAACGTGTCGCCGGTCAAAAAGCGGAGAATGGGAAAAAAGCCACCGGGAAAGAACCCGAATTGCGTCGCCCCCCAAAGGCCAAAGAGGTGCAGGGGGAGTCGGATTGGTCGGCTGCCATACCGAAATTGATGATTGGTTTCCTGCTGGCCTGTCTGGTTGGCACCGGTGCTGGGATTGGCGCATTTTATGTCCTCAAAGGACTGACAATGGCCGGTCTGTCCTTTGGCTCCAAGACCGGGCAGATCCTTCTGGTCGGGGCCTGGCTGGTTGGATGGGTTATAACCTTTGTCCCAATCTTACGCCGTATCATGCGGCATATGCAGGTTGTCGCGTCTGCGCAACAGCAGCCAGAAACGGGCCCAACAGGTGCTGAAAAGACCAGTCCTGACGCAGCCGCCCTGGCGGCAAAGGCATTGGAAGACGCCGCCGCGCACTATGAAGAGGCGGTCAACCCGGAGCAGGAAAACCGGGACATGTTGCCCCCTTACGACGCGACACAGGAGCCCGATCCCCCCTTTATCGACCCGGTTGATCAGGGAGCCCATGAACCGGACCTGGAAGAAGAGGCGGATGATCCAGAAGCAGACAGCGACGCATTGCCCACGCCGCCCCCAACCCAGGAACCGACAGGCCCCGGCCCCTTGAGAAAGGCCCTACAGGATATTGTCAGCGAAGCGAAGGCCGCGTCGGCCAATACGCTGGAAAAGGATCACTTCCTGCGCTTTGGGGTCATCCTGTTCCTGGCGGGTGCAGCGGAAACGCTGGCCCGTCGCTTTAAGGTCGCAGCCAAAGAAGTCCGCAATATCCTGTGTGAACAGATCGAAGCGATGGGCGCCCCCAAGGCCATGGCCAAAGGCTTTGCTGCGAATATCGATGAATATCTATTGGATAAGCGATTCTTTGAAATGTATTCACTGGGGCGAGGCAGCGCGCTGAACCAGGGCCGCGATCCCAATGCCAGTTCCGGTTTCGCCGACGCCCTGAAAATGTGGAAGACCCCAAAGGCCGCGCCGGGTCAAGATACCGCGCGGGGGGATGATCCAAAACATTATGACGACCCGTCTGAAGGGCCGGGGTCCTATGGCTTTGTCTCAGTCTTATTCACCGATATCGTCGGTTCCACCAAGAATCAGCAGCAAAAAGGCGATGAGTGGCTGATGAATGTGGTACGCGCCCATAACGATATCGTGCGGGAGGCGATCACAAAACATGGCGGTCGTGAGATCAAGCATACCGGCGATGGCATCATGGCCTCCTTCCCCGCCGTGGTGAATTCGGTCGAAGCAGCGCTGTTGATGCAGGATGGCATCGCAAAATTCAGCACGATGATGGGCGATCTGGCGTTTGAGATATCCATTGGCATCAGCGCCGGTGAGCCCATTCATGAAAGCGGCGATTTGTTTGGAACGCCGGTCAACATGGCGGCGCGAGTCCTGTCCAAGGCGGGGCCCAGGCAAACGGCGGTCAGCAGCATTGTCCGCGACCTCTGTCAGGGTAAAAATTTCACATTCGAAGAGCTGGGACAGTTTGATCTAAAGGGCTTTGATCAACCCCAGGCCATTTATCAGGTTATCGACCGGCGCAAAGCGGCGCGTCCAGTGACCTCCGCCCCCGCGATGGATACCGTCCGTCGATGATCTGATTGATCTGTTTAGGGTTGTCCCAGGGGCGCTTTGAATTTCTCAGACAGATAAATGCCGATCAATACCAGGATCAGGGCGACCCCGTGATACAATTCAAAGGACTCGTTCAGGACGACCACGGCCATGCCCGCTGCGAAAATTGGAACCAGATTCATAAACACGCCTGCCCGGCTGGGCCCGACACGATCCACCCCCTGAATGAAGAAAAGCTGTGCCAGGAAGGACGGAAAGATCGTGATCAATCCTACCACCAGCCAGCCAAAGGGGGTCGGCCATTGCGTTGCGCCCACCATATATTCTATCGCGGCAAATGGGATGGACAGAACGAACGCACTGGCGGCCATAACGGCAAACAGACTTAAAGGGGAAACTGCAGGGCGGTTGCGCAGCGCGATTGTATAGCCCGCATACAGAATACTGGCGCAGATCATCAGAAGATCGCCCCGCTTGAATTCCAGATTCAACAGTCGGTCCAGGCTGCCCGCGCTGGCAATGATGATCACCCCGCTGACCGTCAAGATCACCCCCAATAACTGGATCCGGGTGATCCGGGTGCGATAGACCAGAAATGCCCCCATCGCGACGAATACGGGCATGGACCCTTGCAGAATCCCAATATTCAGCCCGCTGGTCGAATGTGCCGCCAGATAGAACAATCCATTAAAGGCAGAATATCCAAGGGCTCCTGCAATCGACAGAAAGACCAGGTTCTTGCGCAGGATCGGCCAGTCACGTTTCAGATGGTGCCGCATGAAAATGCCGCATAACAGCATCACGCCCGCCCATCGCCCAAGGACGACCAGCATGGGCGAAACCTGGCCCACCGCCAATTGCCCCATAATGGCATTACCGGCCCAGCACAGCATGGTGAAAATCAGGAATAGATACGCCTCAGCATTTCTGCGTTGCAGCAGCGCGGCGGAACCTGTCACGGACTCTGGATGCTGATCACTCACGGTGTCACTCACATTTTACAGCCAAGGGCACTGGTTTGACCACACAGCACCCGGCATTGCAATGAGGTGACACAGATCAGACCTTATGCATCCATTTCACTGAACAGACGTTTACAGGCCTGACGATCAATTTTGTCTGTCCCGGTCTTGGGCAAAGTATCCAGATATAGAAACTGTCGGGGATATTTATACGGCAGCAGGGTCGTCTTCACATAATCCTTTAATTCAGAAGACAAAGCATCATCCCCCGTAATACCGGGCCCGGGCGCCACCGCCGCAACAAGGGTCGTTCGACCATCCACCAATGTCAGACCCAGCACCGCGCATTCGGTCACCTTTGGATGCTCGTTCAGGCATAATTCGACCTCCAGCGGATAAACCCATTGTCCGCTGACCTTGATCAAATCATCGGCACGCCCCCGGAAGAAATAAAAGCCGTCCTGGTCCACAACAAATCGATCCCCAGTCCAGATCCAGTCACCGCGCATTGTCTCTGCGGTCTTGTCCGGGCGATTCCAATAGCAGGGCGCGTCTGAATCCCCGCGGATCCACAGGATACCCTCTTCGCCCGGACTAACGGGCTGACCGTCCCGATCCGTCAGCTTCAATTCATATCCAGGCACGCGCTTGCCAGCCGATCCCAGCTTCTTCTGATCCAGCGTGTTGGACAGATAGATATGCAGCACCTCTGTTGAGCCCAGCCCCTCCATGATCTCATGGCCGAAACGGGTCTTCCAGGCGGTGAAGACATCACCGGACAGGACTTCGGCTGCGGATATGCACAGCCGCACACTGGACAGGTCCGCCATTGCCGCAGAAGGATGCTTGATTAGGGCCGTATACACCGTGGGCAGGGCGAAAAATAACGTCGGGCGACAGGTTTTGATCAACGCGAACATACGTTCCGGTGTTGGGCGATCCGGCAACAAAGCCGTGGTCGCGCCGACGGCGAAGGGGAATGTGACCGAATTCCCGAATCCGTATGCAAAGAAAATCTTTGGAACCGAAAAGCAGATATCGCTTTCCCGGATCTGTAAGACCCGTTTGGCATAGCTTTCCACGGTATAGGCCATATCGTGATGCAGATGCACGACGCCCTTGGGTTTTCCAGTGGACCCCGATGAATACATCCAGAAGGCCATATCATCACGGGAGGTATCGGCCTGCGGCAGGTCGGGGGATTGTTTGGATATCCAGGCCCGCCCCTCATCCGAATCCAATACAATCAAATGTTTTGGGGACGATTGGGAAAACAGGCCCAGATGCTCCCCATGGGTCAGGGCAACCGTCGCCGCGGAATCTTCCAGGAAAAAGGCAATCTGGTCAGCAGGCGACAGCGTGTTGATCAACAGCGGTACAAGCCCGGCCCGCAAGGCCCCAAAGATGGCGGCAATATAGTCAGGGCTGTCATTCAGGACCAGGACCAGCCTGTCCCCGCGCACCAATCCCAGATCCAGCAATCCATTGCCAATGCGGCACGCCTGCGCACAGATTTCCCCGTAGGTCAGGCTTTCCCGTTCCGTCACAATGGCAATCTTACCGCCGCGCCCTGCCGTCAGATTATCAAACAGAATGGCAGATGCGTTATAGTGTTGCGGCACAGAAAAGTTAATTTCCTGTGCGCCGGGCGTGTCATTGGGAACCGGATCTATAATCTGGGACATCGGGATTATCCTTATGAGATTATGGAATTGAACAGATTCAGGCGGCGCGATGGGCGTCCAGGCCTGCCATGAATTTCGGGGCCAGCTTGCGCAGGCGATCATCGTCAATGCGCCCTGCCCGCCGGATATAGCTGTCCGCCAGATCCCAGGGGGACAGGTCCATATGTTTGGCAAAATCTTCATACCAAAGGGCGCTTCGGTTGGCCGCGACGACAATTTTTTCAACAATCGGTTTGCGGGTGGCCTGATAGGCAGGCAGCGCCTGGGCCACATCACCCTTTGCATCGATCATGGCCCGAACCAGCGCGATGCCATCTTCCATCGCAAGGCGCGTTCCTGACCCGATGGAGAAATGCGCGGTATGCAGGGAATCGCCCAACAAGACCTTGTTGCCATCATACCAAGTGTCATTCCACAGCTTGGGAAAATTCCGCCACAATGACTTATTCGCGACCAGGGGGGCTCCCTCCAGCACGTCAGCGAACAGATGTTCACAGGTCACCCGGCTTTCATCCTCTGACATATCGGCAAAGCCAGCTGCGGCCCATGTCGCCTCGTCCGTTTCCACAATGAACGTGCTCATATCCGGTGCATAGCGATAGTGATGGGCATTGAACCGCCCCATCGTCGTTTCACGGAAGCTTTGGGTCAGGGTATCAAAGGGTCGCCGTGCCCCGAACCAAACAAACTTGTTCGACAAGGGCTCTAAAACCGTCCCAAAAGACCCCGACTGGCGCACGATGGAATTCACCCCGTCCGACCCGATGATAAGATCGTAATCCTGATAGGCGGCAAGGTCCTTCAGCGACGTGCCAAATTGCGGCGTCAGCCCAACTGACCGGGCGCGTTCCGTTAGCAATTGCAATAGCTTCAACCGGCCAATCGCGGCAAATCCGACGCCATCAATGGCAATGCGTGTACCAGCATGGTCCAGCGTCAAATCGCGCCACATTTCCATATGGGGCACAATCGCCGCATGCGTTTCTGGATCGTCAGCCTGCAGGAAATCCAGCGCCGTGTCGGAAAACACGACACCAAAACCCCAGGTCACGTTTTCCGGATTCTGTTCGACGATATCGATCTGCGCATCGGCAAATGCCCGGCGCAACAGATAGCCAACATAAAGGCCCGCAGGCCCCCCTCCGATAACGGCGATGCGCATCCAGCGTCTCCTTATCATCCCAAACTAAACATTTTTATTATTCACCAATGTACATTATATTTACCAATAGACAATATTGGAATCAGGGGATGGATATGGTTTCGGAGTCTGAGGAACGCCGGGGAATTGGATCAGTTGATATCGCAATGACCGTTCTGCGCGTCTTTGCCGCCGCATCAGAACCGCTGACCCTGAAAGAGATTGGGGCGCGAACCGGCATGTCGACCAGCAAGCTGCACCGCTATCTGTCCAGTCTGGTTACCCAGGGAATGCTGCGACAGCGGGAACGGTCCGGGCGATATGATCTGGGTCCCTTTGCATCGGCATTAGGGATTTCTGCCCTGGCACGGAATGATTTCGTCAATGAAACAGCAGCCATACTTCCCGACCTGGTGGACAAGGTTGGGGCAACGGCGATGTTATCGGTCCTGGGGGCCAGTGGGTCCACCATCGTGCGATGGCAGCGTGGCCGCAATCATGTCATAACCACATTGGGCCTGGGCACGGTGCTGCCCTTGCTGACATCGGCAACCGGTCAGGTCTTTCTGGCATTCAGTGCGGATGCGTTGACCCAGCCCCTTCTGCCAAAGGGACAGCGATCCACCGCACAGGCGCTGAAAGATCGCATACAGAAACAAGGCTATGCCGTGGCAGGCGGGGATTTTATTCCGGGCCTGTATGCCATCGCCGCGCCGGTTACCAATTGGCAGAACGAAGCAGAAGCCGTTGTAACCCTAATTTCAACCGACCCTGCTTTAACAGATCCATCCGGCCCTGCCCTTTCCTCCCTGAAAGCAGCATGCCAGCACGTATCTTTGGCGCAACCAAAGGGCTGATATACCTTTGGAAATTAGGTTTTCTGAGAAATAAGTTGCGGTTTTTGGTCTAAAGTAGAACCCTGTCGCTTCAATTTTGAAGATTGTCAGTCTGGCAGAATCTGGCCGGACGGCATAAAAACAGGAGAGACCGCATATGAACTTTTTGAAAACCACGATGACCGCAGTCGCGGCGCTTGCTGTAAGCAGTAACATTGCCTTTGCACAATGCGACGAAGTGCGGTTTTCGGATGTCGGCTGGACCGATATCACATCAACCACAGCCGTATCCAAGCAGGTCCTGACCGCGTTGGGATATGATGTCGAAGTCAAACTGCTTTCAATCCCTGTCACCTATGCGTCCATGAAGGCCGGTGATATCGATGTTTATCTGGGCAACTGGATGCCGACAATGGAGGCGGATATCGCCCCCTATCGTGAAGATGGCAGCATCGAAACGCCCCGCGAAAACCTGGAAGGGGCCAAATATACGCTGGCGACCAACAAGGCTGGCGCTGATCTGGGGATCAAAGACTTTGCCGATATCGCCAAGCATAAGGATGCCCTGGACGGCACCATTTATGGGATTGAGCCTGGCAATGATGGCAACCGCCTGATCATGGATATGATTGAAAAGGACGCGTTTGGCCTGAAAGGGTTCGAAATTAAAGAAAGTTCCGAACAGGGCATGTTGGCCCAAGTCGATCGCCTGTCAAAACGCGATGAGCCGATCGTGTTCTTGGGCTGGGAACCCCACCCCATGAATGCAAATTACGATATGAGCTATCTGACCGGTGGTGATGATTTCTTTGGCCCCAATCTGGGCGGCGCGACGGTTTATACCAATGTCCGTAAGGGATATATTCAGGAATGCCCAAATGTTGGCGCCTTCCTGAACAACCTGAAATTCTCTCTGGCCATGGAAAATGAAATCATGGCGGCGATCCTGAACGATGGGAAAAACCCAGATGATGCTGCCGCTGAGTGGTTGAAGGCCAATCCTGGCGTTCTGGATGCGTGGCTGGCCGGTGTTACCACCAAAGACGGTGGCGATGCTGTGGCGGCTGTGAAGTCCAGCCTAGGCCTGTAAGAAATACCCCCTCCCACTGTTCAGTGGGAGGGGCTTTACTTCCCTACCCGCCACCCTGATCAGAGGAATGGCCCCCGATGGAATGGATAAGCGAAACAAAAATCCCGGTTGGTCAGACAGCCAAGACCGTCTTTGATTGGCTGCAAACCCATGGCGGATGGTTCTTTGATGGCCTGTCTGTTGCAATGGAAACGCTGATCGAAAGCCTGCTGTGGGTCATGCAGACACCACCGCCGCTGGTCATCGTTGCAATTGTGGTCGCCCTGACATGGCTGGTGCATCGCAACTGGAAAATCACCCTGTTCGTGCTGTTGGGGTTCCTGTTCATCCTGAATCAGGGCTATTGGGAAGAAACCACGGAAAGCCTGACACTGGTTCTGTCCGCCTGTGTCGTCTGCATGGCGATTGGGGTGCCGATTGGCATTGCCAGCGCCCATCGCCCCCGGATGTATCAAGCGATGCGCCCGGTGCTGGACCTGATGCAAACCCTGCCGACTTTCGTTTATCTGATCCCTGCCATTGTCTTCTTTGGAATTGGCATGGTGCCGGGATTAATCGCAACCGTGATTTTCGTTATCCCCGCCCCCATTCGACTGACGCATTTGGGGATATCCAATACGCCCACCCCGTTGCTGGAAGCCGCCCGGGCCTTTGGTGCGACGCCCAGCCAAACGCTGTGGAAGGTGGAACTGCCCTATGCCCTGCCGCAAATCATGGCAGGTCTGAACCAGACCATCATGCTGTCCCTGTCTATGGTTGTGATCGCAGCCCTGGTTGGGGCCGACGGCTTGGGCGTGCCGGTCGTCCGGGCGTTGAATTCCGTCAACACGTCGCTGGGCTTTGAAAGCGGATTTATCATTGTCGTGGTGGCGATCATGTTGGACCGTATTCTGCGCATCGAAAGGCGTGACAAATGAGCGATGCCGTAATTTTTGATAATGTCTCCATCGTCTTTGGGAAGCAACCGGCAGCCGCCCTGCCCGCCATGGATGCAGGCCAGACACGCGCGGAAATTCAGGCAGAAACCGGCCAGGTGCTGGGCGTGCATAATTGCAACCTGACCGTCGCACAGGGCGAAATTCTTGTTCTGATGGGCCTGTCCGGGTCGGGTAAATCCACCTTGTTGCGGGCGGTCAACGGCCTTAATCCTGTGGTCCGCGGATCGGTTTCCATCGATGGCGGCGATGGGATGGTCAATATCACACAGGCCGATCCTGCAACCCTGCGCAAGATGCGCCTTTCCTGTATCGCGATGGTGTTTCAGCAATTTGCGCTGCTGCCGTGGCGCAATGTTGTGGACAATGTCGCCCTGGGTCTGGAACTGGCCGGCATGGACCGCGATCAGCGCGAGGCCCAGGCCCGCAAGCAATTGGATCTGGTGGGCCTGACCGATTGGGCCGACCGCAAGGTCGGCGAATTGTCAGGCGGCATGCAACAGCGCGTTGGCCTGGCCCGCGCCTTTGCCACCGATGCGCCGATCCTGCTGATGGATGAACCCTTTTCTGCCCTGGATCCATTGATCCGAACCAGGCTGCAGGATGAATTGCTGGACCTGCAGGCGCGGCTGAAACGCACCATCATCTTTGTCAGCCATGACCTGGACGAGGCCTTCAAACTGGGCGGCCGCATCGCGATCATGGAAGGCGGGCGCATCGTTCAATGCGGCACCCCACAGGAAATCATCCGCGCCCCGGCCAATGACTATGTGGCGGATTTTGTCGCCCATATGAATCCGCTGGGGGTTCTGTGCGCACAAGATGTCATGGTTCAGGGAACCGCCCCTGAAAATGCACCTGAAGTCCCCCATGACATGACGGTGAATGAGGTCATCAAGATCAGCCGGACAACCGAAGTGCCCATTCGGGTTCTGCAAGATGGGAAACCGGTGGGCATCATCACATCCAACGATATTCTGGACAATCTGGCGAAGTAGGCGGCACCCTTTTGGGGCCTAATATCTAGACATAACGCAGCCGCAGATCACTGATCACGTCATTCAGCGGCCCAATATTTTCATTGGCGCGTGCCAGCAAGATCGCCCCTTCAAGCGAGGACAGGATCAGGCGTGCCTCCTGCTTCTTCTGGGTGGTTTCCTCAAGCAGTTCGATATTGACCCGGAAGAAATCGGCGATGATTTTACGCACGGGCCTTGGAATGTCGGTGCTTTCCGCAGCCAGAATTCCGCATAGGCACATCTTGCCATCATCCTGATAGGAATTGCGAAACAACTCGCCATAGGCGGCAATTCTGTCAGACACGGTTCCCGGTTGCCGCAGGACGGCCCTGGCCTGTTCCAGAAACCGCGCGGCATATCGTTCCGCCAGGACCCGAACAAGATCATCCTTGCTTGGAAAGTGTCGCAATATCTCGGCACCACCCACGCCGAGACGGGCTGACACATCATTTATGTGAAGTCCATTAAAGCCATGCTGACGCACAATTGCTTCGGCAACATCCAGAATATCTGTGTGCACATCACGGTCTTGCGACTGTCCCATCACCCAACCTCCCCCAGCACTCTATTGACACGGCGTGCCCGTATATATGCGAACGCGCCGCGCGGATGCTGTGCCAGGAATATATTCCAAAATTATAAAATCATTCTACTGGCATTCTTGCTATAATGACCCTTCCGGTCAGGGGCAGGAATCAGAATCCGGCCAATCCATTCACAAGCCACCTGGAAAAATCCCTTGCGAGATCACAGGCGCATGGCTAGTGTTGCGCCGAATTTGGTTGGAACTGAAACCAGACTGATACGCGACAGAGGCATCCAATGCGCGCAAACGCTGTGACGACAATCCTGGCTGGCAAAGCCAAAACTGGTAAAACCACCACCGGAGTCTAGCGAGACCCCGCGCATCCGACTATAGCAAAACTGCTTCATCGGGCCGGGTTCTCCCCGGCCCTAAACGTATCTGGGCCGGAATGCCCTGCCCCACTTCAAACCAAAAAGACGGATAGAAAAGAAGGAACATAGAAATGGGTTATAAAGTAGCCGTTGTTGGCGCAACGGGAAATGTCGGACAGGAAATCCTGAAGATCATGTCCGAACGTGGATTTCCCGCCGACGATATCATCGCTTTGGCATCGGAATCCTCCGTCGGCAAACAGGTATCCTATGGCGATACTGAGACCCTGAAAGTTCAGGCCCTGAAGCATTTTGACTTTAAGGGCACGGATTTCGTTCTCTCCTCTCCTGGTGCAACGGTCAGTGCGGAATATTCTCCAAAGGCAGCGCGGGCGGGGGCGGTTGTTATCGACAACACGTCACATTTCCGCATGGATCCGGACGTTCCGCTGGTCGTGCCAGAGGTGAACCCCCACGCGCTGAAGGATTTCGGCAAAAAGAACATCATCGCGAACCCAAATTGCTCCACCATCCAATTGGTCGTTGCGTTGAAGCCGATCCATGATCTGGCCGGGATCAAGCGTGTCGTCGTTTCCACCTATCAATCGGTCTCCGGATCCGGCAAGGCCGGGATGGATGAATTGTTCAACCAGACCCGCGGCGTTTTTGTGAATGATCCAATGGAACGCAAAAAGTTCACCAAGCAGATCGCCTTCAACGTAATTCCCCATATCGATGTCTTCATGGATGACGGCGCGACCAAGGAAGAATGGAAGATGACCGTCGAAACAAAGAAGATCCTGGACCCCAAGATCAAATTGCACGCGACCTGTGTGCGGGTTCCCGTCTTTATCGGTCATGCCGAAGCGGTGAATATGGAATTGGAAAAAGACGTCAGCGTTGCAGAAATCCGAAAGGCCTTGTCCAAGGCAGAAGGCTGCATCGTCGTCGATCATCGCGCCGATGAAGGCTATGTCACCCCCGTCGAATGCGCTGGAGAAGACGCTGTCTACATCTCTCGTATTCGCGATGATGCGACACAGGACAATACCGTTTCCATGTGGGTTGTGTCCGATAACCTGCGCAAAGGGGCTGCCCTGAACACCGTCCAGATCGCCGAACGCATGATCAAGGATGGCCTGGTTTAACCAGACGTGATCCAGGGGGGTGATCTAGACAATTGCCCCCCTGAGGCGCAAAGCGTATCGAACCGCAGTTCCAGCGCCCCATCCGCATCACACCCGCGCAGGCGGGTGTCCGGGGTGACGATGGTGTGGATGATTGCCGTTCATCTAGGTGTCGTCCGGCCCGCCAACACTGCTGCTCGCCCCATCCCTGACAGCGAAACAGCTTTTCCCAATTGTGGGACTTGCTGTTTCCGGTCGGATCGGAAACCATTGCGGCCTGTAAGCACAGGAGACCAGAATGTCCGATAGCAAACCCATTTCCGCCGAGCGGCAAGCTTTCTATGATGAGATTCGCCCCCTCAACATGACCCCTTTGTGGGAAGTATTGCATGCCCTGGTGCCAAAGGCGCCGGCGACCCGCGTCACCCCTGTGCGGTGGCGGTACGAAGACGTGCGCCCCTATCTGATGAGCAGCGGCGAATTGATCACCGCGAAGGAAGCAGAACGGCGGGTCCTTATCCTGGAAAATCCAGGCTGTCCGGGGGAAAGCTCTGCAACAGGGACCTTATATGCGGGCCTGCAACTGATTCTGCCAGGAGAGATCGCCCCCTGTCACCGGCACACACAATCCGCCCTGCGCTTCATTGTTGAAGGGGACGGTGCCTATACTGCGGTGGATGGCGAACGCGCCATTATGAAAGAATTTGACCTGATCCTGACCCCCAGTTGGCAATGGCACGATCACGGCAATCACAGCGACGGCCCCATGGTATGGCTGGACGGGTTGGACATACCGACCTTGCGCTTCTTTGATTCCGGCTTTGCCCAGCAAGGCAATGATGATTATCAACTGGACCGACGACCGCCGGGTTTCAGCCGGGCACAGTTTGGCCGGAACATGCTGCCCGTTGGGTATGATGCCCCGAAATCCAGCCCGGTATTCCACTATCCCTATGCCGAATACCGGCAGGCACTGGAGGATATGAAAGACTCCACCGAATGGGATCCCCATCAGGGCCTGAAACTGGAATTCATCAATCCGGCAACGGGGGGCCCGATGATGCCAACAATTTCCGGTTTCGTGCAGTTGCTGCCCAAAGGGTTCAAAACCGAACCCTATCGCGCAACAGATGCGACGGTTGTGACAGTGGTGGAAGGCACGGGGACCGTCCAGATTGGCGACACCCGGTATGACCTGAAGCCGCGCGACACATTTGTCATCCCAAGCTGGCACACCGTCACCTACACCCCGGCCGAAGACCTGACTTTGTTTGCGTTCTCCGATAAGGGCATGCAACAGAATCTGAATATCTGGCGCGAAGAACGCCTGGTCGGATAATCCCTTTTAATCCCGCATCCCCTTTTGCTCAGTCAGGAGTTCCAGAATGACCAACTATACCTTTCCCCCGCCGCCCGTAACGGCTGTGCCTGTTCAGGGGTCAGATGCCCAATTTCCGGTTCGCAACATTTATTGCGTCGGCCGGAATTACTGGGCGCATCGTGAAGAGATGGGCGTGACCGATCGCGACCCGCCGTTCTTTTTTGCAAAATGCCGTGATGCCATCGTCTATTGCGCGCCCGGCGCAACGGTAGAAATTCCCTATCCGCCGGAAACATCGAATTATCACCATGAAATCGAACTGGTGGTCGCGATTGGCAAAGAGGGCAACAACATCTCAAAAGACGAGGCCGTGTCCTATATCTTTGGCTATGCAATTGGCCTGGATATGACCCGCCGCGACCTGCAAGGCCAGGCGAAAGAAAAGGGACGCCCCTGGGACAACGGCAAGAACTTTCAGTTTTCCGCCCCGATGGGGGAAATCGTCCCAATCGCAAAGACCGGGGAAATTGTCGATGGGCGCATTGCTTTGTCAGTAAATGGTAAAATACGCCAGGAAGCACCGATGGATGAGATGATCACCTCTGTCAGTGAGACGATTGCGGATCTGTCCCGGTTCCACACATTGTATCCGGGCGACCTGATCATGACCGGGACACCGGCTGGCGTCGGGGCCGTCGTTGCAGGCGATATCCTGGAAGGATCTGCCGAGAAGGTCGGGGCCTTACGGGTGAAAATCGTCTGACGATCCCCCCTTCCCGTAACCCAAACAGCGCCGCGCAGGTCAAAGATACCTAGCGCGGCGCTGTTCGTTTGGCGGCATGGGGTTACATGACTGCATCATAGCGCATTTTTCAACATTGCACGCCCGCAAAGATGCATTATAGTGCAGTGACGCGCGGCATGGACCAAAGTTTCCGGAAGAGAGGCAGTCTAGCGCTTGACCCTGAGCAGTCTTGTACGCTCTGATAGCGGCGATTGCACAAGGAGCATGGCCTTTCGGATGGTTTAAGCCACTCAGGCTCCGCGTAGATTTTTAGAACACACGACCTCCGCTTACCTTGAGGGTGGTCATACCAGGGAGACACAGGAATGAAAAAGACATTAATGGCAGCGGCTTTCGGCGCTGCGCTGGCAACCGCACCGGCCTTTGGACCGGCCTACGGCGCGTCACACAGCGATCCAGTGAAAATCGGTTTCGTTACCACGCTGACGACGCCTGCTGCGGTTATCGGCAATGATATGAAAGCCGGTTTCGACCTGGCAATTGAACATATTGGCGGCGAAATGGGCGGTCGTAAGGTTGAAGTTGTCTATGAAGACGACGGCTTCAAACCGGAAACTGGTAAGCTGGCCGCCGATAAGCTGGTCACCCAGGACAAGGTTGATTTCGTGACCGGTTATATCTGGTCCAACGTCTTGCTGGCTTCTGCCAAATCCGTTCTGGATACTGAAACCTTTCTGATCAGCGCAAATGCGGGCCCGTCACAATTGGCAGGCAAAGCATGCGATAAGAACTTCTTCTCCGTGTCCTGGCAGAATGACCAGACCCCAATGGCACTGGGCGAAGCATTGAATGCCGATGGCATCAAGTCCGTTTACATCATGGCCCCGAACTATGCTGCGGGCAAAGACATGGTTGCTGGCGTGGAGCGTACCTTTAAGGGTGAAGTCAAAGGCAAGGATCTGACCAAATGGGGTGCAGATGCACAGCTCGACTTCTCTGCTGAATTGGCAAAAGCCAAGGCGTCTGGCGCGGAAGCAATCTGGATTTTCTATCCAGGTAAAGCGGGCAGTGCCTTCATCTCCCAATACACCCAGGCTGGTCTTGCTGACTCGGTGAAACTCTACAGCGTGTTCACTGTGGATGCGATTTCTCTGCCCAGACTGCAAGAAGCTGGCCTGACAGGCGTTCTTGGATCAATGGCGACCCAGCACTGGTCACCGGATATGGATAATGAAGCCAACAAGAAATTTGTTGGTGACTTCCTGGCCAAAGTTGGCACCTACCCATCCTATTATGCTCAGCAGGCTTATGATGCCGTCATGCTGATCAAATCTGCTGTGGATGCCGTTGGTGGTGATCTGACCGACAAGGATGCGGTTCGCGCAGCCCTTGAAAAGGCCGATTTCAAGTCCACCCGTGGCAATTTCAAATTTGGCAGCAACCATTTCCCAATTCAGAACTTCTATCTGCGGGAAGCCGTTGCCGATGCAGAAGGCCGCTGGACCACACAAATTCGGTCCACTGTCTATACGGACCACCAGGATACTTACGCTGCTGAATGCAAGATGTAAGATCATTGGAACAGCGTGAACGGGGTGGGTCAGAAATGGCCCACCCTTTTCTTTTGATCCAGATACCTTGCGAAACATTGCAACACGTTTGCCCTGAATTTTCTTGCCGCTGGAATCAAATTGTTTTAAGCTTAAAATAATTACGTGATTTTATGCACCATACAGCAGAAAATCGCGTTGCGCCTTTGGGACAATGCACTATAGTGCAGCATATATAATGAATACGACGATTGACTGGATATAAAGGACGTTGATCACGCCAGTTGATTGCCAACAGCATCGCAAATCAATATTTTCGATCTGTTGCAAAATGATGGGGACGTAAGATCGATACCAGGATCTAACCATCGACAATCATCCCTTTTTTGATTGTTTGATGGAATGGCTGACAATTGTGTGATGTCCATCGGGGATCAGACAATAAGCATCATTATTAAGACAGTATCGTTTTTTAGACTGTCGCGTTGCGTAAGAACGAACATGCTGCAATCGGGCCTTCCGGATTAAGCAGCAGTCTTTATTGAAGCGTTGAACCGGGGATGGGCATGGATAGCGCACTACTGATCACACAGTTGTTGAATGGGATGCAGCTGGGCATTTTGCTGTTTCTGCTGGCCGCTGGCCTTACGCTGATTTTCGGCATCATGGATTTTATCAATCTGGCCCATGGTTCTTTCTATATGGTCGGGGCCTATATCAGTGGGACACTGGTGGTCCTGTTGGACAGTTTTGTTCTGGGCGTGCTGCTGGCGATCCCCCTGACGATGGCCGTTGGCTATGTCACAGAGATTTTGATCGCGCGCTCCCTGTATCTGCGGGACCATCTGGACCATGTGCTGGCGACATTCGGCATTATCCTGATATTTGATACCGTAACGCATCTGATCTGGGGTGCGGAAGGGATGGTTATCCCGCTGCCTGCATGGCTGAACGGTCAAATCACCCTTACGGAATCAATCCAACTTCCCAGCTATCGAATCGCCATCATATCTGCGGGTCTCCTGGTCGCCGTTGGTCTCTACTATGTGGTCAGCAAGACCCGGCTTGGCATGTTGATCCGCGCTGGTGCCTCCAATCGCACCATGGTGCAGGCGCTGGGCGTAGATATTAAGGTCTTGTTCAGCCTGGTTTTTGCCGCTGGCGCTGCGATTGCAGGATTGGCCGGAATGATGATTTCCCCCATTACCGGCGCCTCAATCGGGATGGGTAATGACATCATCATCGTTGCCTTTGTTGTGATTATCATTGGTGGCATTGGATCAATCAAAGGGGCCTTTGTCGGGGCCTTGATCGTTGGCATGATCGACACGATGGGGCGGTCCTATTTGGATCAACTCCTAAAGCTGTTCATGCAGACAGGAACCGCGGAAACGGCTGCTCCGGCAATTTCCGCAATGCTGATCTATATTTTGATGGCTATCATTTTGGCGGTGCGTCCTCAGGGCCTTTTCCCGCCTAAGGTCCGATAAAACGCAAGCAAGCATAAGGGATGGGCATGCGCACTTCCAATTTTCTGACCCCCAAATGGCTTTTCAGCATCGCATTACTGCTGCTGTTGGCTGTGACACCGATCCTGGCGGATATCTTCGACCAGGCATTCTATCTCAGCATCGCGACCCGGATTCTGATCCTGACCATTGCCGCGATCAGCCTGAATTTCATTCTGGGCTATGGCGGTATGATCAGCCTGGGACATGCGGCCTTTATCGGTATCGGTGCTTATTGCGTCGGCATTCCGATTTATCATGACTATAGTTCAGGATGGCTGCATATCGTTCTGGCAGTCAGCGTCAGTGCCGTTTTTGCGCTGATCACCGGCGCAATCAGCCTGCGCACCAAGGGTGTTCATTTCATCATGATCACCATGGCCTTCGCGCAGATGGCATTCTTTCTGTTCCTGTCATTGGATGAATATGGCGGGGATGATGGATTGACGATCTGGTACGACAGTGAATTTGCCAGTGGAATCGACATCGATGATCCAACCACCTTTTACTATATCTGTTTCGTTTCCTTCGTCGCGGTGATGTATCTGTATCACCGCATTGTCGGATCTCGCTTTGGACGGGTCATTCGGGGCGCAAAATCCAATGAGAAGCGGATGCAGGCTTTAGGGTATAATACCTATAACTATCGCCTGGTCGCCTATGTGATTTCCGGCGCGATTTGCGGTTATGCCGGGGCCTTGATGGGGAATTATACCAATTTCATCAGCCCGGATATGATGGGCTGGACCCGATCAGGCGAATTGATTTTCATGGTCGTTCTGGGTGGAACCGCCACGGCATTCGGCCCGATCTTTGGGGTGCTTTCCTTCCTGGTATTGGAAGAGATGATTCCCGATCTGATGGATATGGTACACAGCGGCGCAGGCTTCTATTGGCACCTGCCCTTTGGATTGATTCTGCTGTTAGTCGTCCTGTTCGTTCGGGGTGGGATTTCTGGATTCTTGGATCGGTTGGGCAAACGATGACTGTACTTTTAGAAGTCCGTGGGCTTTACAAGACCTTCGGCGGCGTGACTGCCACAAAGAACGTATCCCTGGATGTGATCGAAGGGGAAGTCCATGCCATTATCGGGCCCAATGGCGCGGGCAAGACGACCCTGATCTCTCAGCTCTGTGGGGAGCAATTCCCGGATGCGGGCAAGGTCCGCTTTAATGGTCGCGATATCACCAAAGCATCTGGTCCCGCCCGCGCGAAAATGGGCATTGCCCGTTCTTTTCAGATCACAACCGTGTTTCAAGACATGACCCTGTTGGAAAATGTCGCCTTGGCGGCCCAGGCCCATGACGGGCATTCCTATCGCTTCTGGCGCGATGCCAATAGTGAACCGGAAATCAACCGCCAGGCGATGGAGCGACTGAAAGAAGTTGGCCTGGATGCCAAGGCGATGGTGCTGTCGCGCGAAGTGTCCCATGGCGAACACCGCCAATTAGAAATTGCGATGGCCCTGGCGACCGCGCCTAAGATGCTGTTGCTGGACGAGCCCATGGCCGGGATGGGGTCCGAGGAAAGCCAGCGCATGATTGAAATTCTGCAGCGTTTCCGGGGTCAGAAAACCATGCTTTTGGTGGAACATGATATGGATGCGGTCTTTGCCCTGGCGGATCGGATTTCGGTGCTGGTCTATGGCGAAATTATCGCGACGGACACACCAGACGCCATCCGTGACAACGAGGCCGTGAAGCGTGCTTATTTGGGTGAGGAGGCCTGATCATGCTGACTGTATCAGGCTTGAAAACATTTTACGGCAACAGCCAGGCCTTGTTCGGCATGACGCTGGAGGTGCGCGCGGGTGAGGTCGCCACCCTGATGGGCCGCAATGGCATGGGCAAAACGACAACCGTCCATTCCATCATGGGCATTATTCAATCGCGCGAAGGCGACATTCAGTATGAAGGTCAGTCCATCCGGGGTCTGTCATCCTATGCCGTTGCGCGGCGCGGGATCGGGTTGGTGCCGGAAGGGCGACAGATTTTCCCGAATCTGACCGCGCATGAAAACCTTGTCGCCACAGCCGCCAATTGGGGCAATCAGAAAACCCCTTGGACGGCGGAACGGATCTATGACCTTTTCCCTGGTCTTGCGGAACGCCGGGACAGCATGGGGAACCTGCTGTCTGGTGGGGAGCAACAAATGCTGGCCGTCGGGCGGGCGCTGATGACAAACCCAAATCTGCTGATCCTGGACGAGGCAACAGAAGGCCTGGCCCCCCTGATCCGCAACGAGATTTGGAAAAGCCTGGAAGCATTGAAGAATGAAGGCCTATCAATTCTTGTGATCGATAAGAACGTCAAGGATCTGGCCCGCATTGGTGACCGTCATCATATCGTCGAAAAGGGCCGCGTCGTCTGGACCGGTAACAGCCAGGAACTGTTAGCGGATGAAGAGTTGATGCATCGCTATCTGGGCGTTTAATCCATCCGGATGTTTTGATGGTGGTTATTATCGATTGCACCCTTGCCCTGTGGGCGCAAATCCCCCCCGACACGCATCGATTCTGTCCCCGCCGCCTCACTCTTGCTTGATCCTGAATGGGCCGTGGGGTAGTGATACTGCGAAGGTCGCGCGGGCAACGGCGACCACCCTATAGGATGCTAGGAAACACCCATGACCTTATCACTGAAACAGATCAAAAAGCTGGCCGCCATTGGCGCGGTGGCGGTTCTTCCCGTTTTGGCAGCGGCCCCTGCGGCCCAGGCTGAAACCCGTGTGACCTATAAGTCCGCCAGTTCCAGTTCGTCATATTTTCAAATGGCCGTACAATTGGCAGAGGCGATGAAGGCCGGCACCGATGGTGGCATCATCGTCACGGTTGAAGAAAGCCAGGGCTCTGTCCAGAACGTGATGGAAGTGGCTGGGCGTACAGGCAATTATGTCTTTACCACCCCCCCTGCCCTTGTTGGCCTGGCCCAGGGTGGCAAGGCGATGTTTGAAGGCAAACAAAACCCGCGCTTTGATGAAATCCGCGCCCTGTTCCCGATTCCCTCTCTGACCATGCATTTTGTCATGAATGCTGACAGCGGCGTCACCGATCTGGCCGGGCTGGAAGGCAAGACCGTGCTGATTGGCAAGGGCAGCTTTGGCGCGAATGAAGGCGCGAAATACCTGGAACTGTTTGGCCTGGATGGCAAGGTGACATTGGCAGATGTGGAGCTTTCCAATGCCGTGTCGGCCCTGAAAAACGGTCAGATCGATGGCTTTGTCACCGCAGGGTCTTACCCGGCCCCCAATGTGATTGAAGCTGCGGCCAGCACAAAAGTTACCATCCTGTCACTCAGCGATGATCAGATCACCCAGACCAAACGCCTGAAGGTGACCATCCCTGCTGGAACCTATGCCAACCAGACCGCCGATATCACGACAACCGGCCTGCCCGTGGTTGCCTATACGACAACAGACATGGATGAAGACACCGCCTATCAATTGACCAAGACCTATTGGGAAGGCAAATCCAAGCTGGGGGCAGACGCCGCCTGGTGGAATGGTGTTTCCCCGGAAATGCTGTCAAACGTCACTGGTAAACTGCATCCAGGTGCCTTGAAATATTACATGGAAGTCGGCTTCCCCGTGACCGACGCACAGATGTAACTCACGTCACCACAGTGAAAAATTGGGGCAGCCCCGGCAGGAAGCCGGGGCTGTCTTGTTTACAATATCAAGGGTTGGGAAATGCTGACATCAGGCGCATCACGATGGATCTGGATCGCATTAGGGGCGACATCCATCACATTTCATTTGTGGCTGATATTTTCCGGGCTGGTGCCCAACCTTTTGTCCCGCCCGTTGCATATGGCATTGGCCCTGCCCTGGGCGATGATCTTTATTGCCCGCACCAGCGTTGAACGGATTTCCGGCGCTGTCCTGGGCAGCCTGGGCCTTGCCGCCTGCCTATGGATTGCCTGGAACCAGGATGCCCTTTCGGATCAGTATGGCTTTCTGGAAGGGTCATTTCAGGTTGGGATCGCGATCATCCTGTTGGTGACCGTTTTGGAAATGGCGCGTCGGGCGATTGGCTGGCCGCTGCCATTGGTGGCCTCGATTACTCTGCTGTATGGATTATTCGGGCAATATATCCCTGGTGAATTCGGCCACCCAGGAACGCCGTTGAACAGCTTTTTGGGCACCTTGACCATCGCAGAAGGCGGCCTCTGGGGCAGCTTGACCGGGGTTTCAGTCTCCATCGTCGCAATATTTGTTATATTCGGTGCCGTCCTGAATGCGGGAGAGGCCGGGCAAGGCTTCATGAATGTCGCTGCGGCCGTCGCAGGGCGTCTGCGTGGGGGTGCGGCCAAGGTCTCAGTTCTGTCTTCCGCGCTGTTTGGGTCTATCTCTGGCTCGGCCAGCGCGAATGTTGCCTCAACAGGGGCGATCACACTGCCCGCCATGACGCGGTTGGGGTATCCCAGATCCCTGGCAGGCGCGGTGGAGGCTGTGGCCTCCTCTGGCGGTCAGATCATGCCGCCCCTGATGGGGGCCGGGGCCTTTGTCATGGTGGAACTGACCGGCACCCCCTATACCGAAATCATGGCTGCTGCCCTGTTGCCAGCCTTTCTGTATTTTGCCGCATGTTGGATCGGCATAGATGCCTTTTCCATGCGCTATAAATTGGAAGGGCTGCCAAAGGATCAACAACCAGGCCTGCGCCCTGTGCTGATCACAGCGGCATTCTTCATGGTGCCATTCACAGTTCTGCTGTGGTTTATGTTTTATGCTGGCTTCACACCGCAATACGCGGCCTGTCTGGCGATTCTAGCCGGTGCGGTCCTGTTGCTGTTGGATGCGAAACTGTCGTTCAGTGGTCCGCGCACGATAGATCGGATTATCAGTGTCTGCCTGACCGCGGGTCAGCAAATCGCCACCATCGCGTCGATCATCCTGTGTGCCTCGATCATCATCGGGGTATTGGGCATTACCGGGCTTGGCGTGAAGATCACATCGCTGATCTTGTCCGGGTCCGGCGGTATGCTGTGGCCCGCCCTGTTGTTGACCGCTGCGGCCTGTCTTATTCTGGGGATGGAGGTTCCGACAACAGCAGCCTATGTCATCTGTATCTCCGTCGCCGGTCCTGCCTTGATTGAATTGGGATTACAGCCGCTACAGGCCCATCTGTTCGTCTTCTGGTTTGCCCTGTTAAGCACCATCACCCCCCCTGTCTGTGGTGCGGTGTTTATCGCCGCCGGGATGGTTGGTGAAAACTGGTTGAAAGTCGCTGGTAAGGCGATGGCGCTGGGTATCGGACTGTATCTGATCCCCTTGGGAATGATCGCCAATCCCGATTTGATCCAGCTTTCCACCGTTCCAATTCATGCCGTGCTGGCAGCGGCGAAAGTTGGGGTTGGGCTGGGCTGTATTTCCTTTGGGATCATCGCCCCGATACGATGGATGATGCGCATCGCCCTCGTCCTGGGCGGCGCGTTGGTTCTGTTTTATCCGGTATAGGAAATATTCGTCAGGCCGCTTTTGACGCCTGGCCCAATCGATTAAGTTTGGTCAGCAGATAATCCACGGTGTCTGCGCCAAACTCGTCGATGATTTCCTCATGCTCCGTCAACACCCGTTCCAGCAGACGCCGCATCCGATGCTGCGGGTCTTCATCGCTTTGTTCCAACTCTGCCTTGACGACCATATCCAGGGCCGTTCGGTAGGCGGGCAACAGGGCGACAGGCATTCCCGCCTTCTGATACAAGGACCGCAGGCCAAGCTCCCCCTCATCATGAATCAGGATGCGGGCATTGTTGATCGGCACGCCAGACAGGGCTGACAGCGAATGCTCAAAAAAGTCCAAATCCCCGACACACAGGGCACGCAAAACGATGGAGGGGGTCAGTCGCCGGTTTGCCTTCAACTGACGCACCAGGTCTTCCGCGCTGCCGGATGCCCCCATCCTGTTCAGGTTCAGGGTCGCGCGCTCCCGGCTTTGCAATATCAAGTCGGTGGCCATTTCATCTGACAGTTCATGATGCTGAACCAGATAGTCCTTCAAGTGATCCGCCACCCGGGCAACCAGCTTTTCCGCAATGCTGACAGGCAGGGTCGGGCGCTGCACCAGCGGTTCCTGAATGCGGGGCACATCGCCATATTTATCGACAACCTTGTTCAGCGATGTCTCGCTGATTTCCGCCCCGGTATTGGATACAAGGGCGACGACAGACTCCTCATCCCCATGGGTGACGATTGCGTCTGATACAAATCTGGATACTGCGGGGCGCTGTGCGACCGCCTTGGTGCGGGAAGCATTCTGGCTGCGCACGATTTCAACCAGATCAGCATCGGTCAGGGCATTTGAAAACGTCACCATCGGCAAGGCGACCTCGTCAGAGAGGTCAGACGCCAATGCTTTCGCCAGATCGTTTGACAGGCCGGGCACATCCTTCAGATTGGAAGACAGCGCCGCGCGAACCTGCATTTCAACGTCTTTTACCATCAAGCTGAAGATATCTTCTGCAATCGACCGCTCTTTATCGGTCAACCCGCCCTCACCAAATTGTTGTGCGATCTTATGGGCGGCACTGGCGCGATTTTCCCCCGATGGATCGGCCAGCAGCTTTTGCACATCTGATCCGGTCAATCTTTCCGCCATTGATACGCATCCCCTCCCCAGATCAGGGCGTTAAATAATCATGCTTTCCCAGCATTTGCCCAGAATACGCGGCAATCCGCACAGCGCCAAGCATCACGATATCAAACCACCCTGGTAAGCGGTCACACAGGATTTACCGGCCGCCGGATTGTCGCCACATCCGCATGACGCTATGAATGATCCATCTGCTGTATCAGGAGCATTCGGTATGCCAAAATTCATCGCCCGATCGGTCATCGCCTTTCTGTGCCTCATGCTGCACGTTTCCGCCAGCCAGGCTGAACCGACCATCATTGATGCCCCCACCGCCCATCAGATGCAGCAGGAGGGATCTGTCACCCTGATCGATATCCGCCGCCCGTCAGAATGGCGTGATACGGGCATCGCCAAAGGGGCCAGAACCATCACCATGCATGATCCCGAAGGACAAACCGGGTTTCTGACGGCAATTATCGCGGGTGTTGACGGCGACAAGACGGCACCGATTGCCCTGATCTGTGCCTCTGGCGTGCGGTCCACCTGGGCCAGCGCCTTTCTGACCCAGAATGGCTTTACCCAGGTGATGAATGTGAAGGAAGGCATGCTGGGGCGCGGGTCCCTGCGCGGCTGGATGAAACAGAACCTGCCACTGGACCCGGCCCCGGCTGAAAACTAAGCCATCAATACCCGCACATGGGCGGCTGCAGACCGCCCTAGCGCATCCAGGTTATATCCCCCTTCCAGGGCAGAAACGACGCGCCCCTCGCAATGCTTGTCGGCGATTTTAAGCAATTCCTGCGTGACCCAGACAAAATCATCCTCGTCCAGGTTCTCCTGCGCCAGGGGATCATCGCGATGAGCATCAAACCCAGCAGAAATCATCAGCAGTTCCGGGCCAAAGGCATCCAGCTTTGGCAAAACGACATCCTGGAACGCCTTGCGGAATTCCGCTGATCCCCCCATCGGGGGCAATGCAACATTCACGATATTGTCCGCAATGCCAGTTTCCGATGGCCGACCAGTCCCCGGATACAGGGGCATCTGATGGGTGGAGCCGTAAAAGAACATAGGCTCGTTTTCAAACATCGCCTGGGTACCATTGCCATGATGCACATCAAAATCGATCACAGCGACGCGCTGTAGGTGATAGACATCCCGCGCATGGGCGGCGCCGATGGCGATATTGTTGAACAGGCAAAAGCCCATGGTCTGGTCAGGTTCCGCATGATGACCAGGCGGGCGCACGGCACAAAAGGCGTGCTTTGCCTCCCCCTTCATCACCGCATCCACAGCGGCAACAACGCCGCCAACGGCACGAAATGCCGCTTCCCTGGACCCGGCACTGACTGCGGTATCCGCATCAATCTGTACACGGCCTTCGGTGGGAAAAGCCGCCATCAATCCATCAACATAGGCAGGGGGATGCATCAGCAGGATACGGTCCCTGGTTGTTTCCGGCGCTTCCCTGCGTTCCAGATCCTGAAAATCAGGTCCTTCCAGAGCCGAAAGAACAGCAGCCAGACGTGCGGGCTGCTCTGGGTGCCCTTCCCCCATATCATGTCCGGCACAGGCCGGATGGGTGAAAAGCAGTGTTTTCGTCGCCATGGAAGTCTCCCTAACCCTAAAATTTAGCATCCAAAGGCGATAAACCATTCATCAGGGCACTTCAAGACGATGCCGGTTTTAGAGAGGGGTTTTTGCAACATTGCGCTGGAATTTATGGTAATGGGTTGGGCGATGGTTGCGCCAATGGGGCGGCGCACCCTACACTGACAGCAGGATCGGTTGGTTCAAACTTGCAAATAGATTTAGGTGGTGCATGACGACGACGGCGAAATCAACGATAGATGACCTGAGTTTTGAACAGGCCATGGCAGAATTGGAATCCATCGTGCGTGGCCTGGAATCTGGCGATATCGAGCTTGAGGCCAGTATTGAGGCCTATGAGCGGGGCGCTGCGTTAAAAAAGCATTGCGAAAAGAAACTTGCGGGCGCAAAGGCGCGCATTGAGAAGATTACTGTCGGTTCCAATGGGACGATCAAGGCGGAGCCTGCGCAAATCGATTAACAGTATTGCCAAAATCACGGCGACCCTCTTTCACATATTAAGGAATTTGATCGAATGACCGATCTCGCGCGGGCCATGAGCGACTTCGCAGGACATCTTGAAGATGTTCTCAACAAGCTGCTGCCCCTGGACAATGCGCCTGAGCGCGACCTGCTGGAGGCCATGCGCTATGCCACATTGGATGGCGGTAAGCGCGTCCGCCCCTTTCTGGTGAACGAAACCGCAGGCTTGTTCGGGGTTTCAGAAAACTCGGCCCTGCGGGTCGGGGCGGCCCTGGAAATGGTGCATTGCTATTCCCTGGTGCATGATGATTTACCAGCCATGGATGACGACGCGCTGCGCCGGGGCAAACCAACTGTTCACAAACGCTTTGACGAAGCGACTGCGATTCTGGCCGGGGATGCCTTGCTGACCCGCGCCTTTAACATACTGGCGTCAGACTCGACCCATTCTAACCCTGCTGTGCGATGCGAACTGGTGCTGGAATTGTCCCTAGCCGCCGGTGCTCACGGCATGGTCGGGGGCCAGATGATCGATTTAAAGGCCGAAAGTGCGGATCTGGATATCGGCGCGATCACGCGGCTGCAACGCCTGAAAACCGGTCGGTTGATTGATTTTGGCTGTCAGGCCGGGGCCATTCTGGGCCGTGCGCCTACCTCTGCCAGGGAAGCATTGCGCGGCTATACCCATGATATGGGCCTGGCCTTCCAAATTGCCGATGACCTGTTGGATATTACGGGCGATGCTGCCACTGTTGGCAAGGCGGTCGGCAAGGATGTGACAAAGGGTAAGGCGACCTTCGTCTCTGTCTTGGGTGTGGAGCGGGCACGGGATCAGGCCAATCATCTGGCAGATCAGGCCATCAATCACCTGAAGCTGTTTGACAGCAAGGCCGATCACCTGCGCGCCCTGGCCCGCTT
The DNA here is from genome assembly GCA_002709955.1 of Rhodospirillaceae bacterium. GTDB lineage: Bacteria > Pseudomonadota > Alphaproteobacteria > UBA8366 > Aestuariispiraceae > Pacificispira. Next base: position 55,706 of record PAQY01000002.1, on the reverse strand, counting down.
TGTCGTTGAACGCAAACACTGAAAGCGGCGCTTACAGCACCCTTACCCGTTCGCATGACCCGGGCGGGCGCTGCGGATGGCGCGGGATAACAGAACGACCGGGATAATGCCCGCGATCACGATGGTAATTGCCCCCAGGGACGCCTGTTCAAATTGCTCGTCAGAGGCATACTGAAACACAAAGGTCGCCAGCGTGTCGAAATTGAACGGCGGACGCAGGATCAGTGTAGCGGGCAGTTCTTTCATACAATCCACAAATACCAGAATTGCCCCGGCCAGAATCCCGCCGCGGATCATTGGCAGATGAATTCGGCGCAGGGTCTCCAGCGGCCCCTTGCCCAGGGTGCGCGCGGCATCATCCATATGGGGCGTTACCTTATCCAGGGCCGATTCCACAGCACCAAAGCCAATCGCCATGAAACGCGCGACATAGGCAAAGACGACAGCAAACGCGGTGCCAAACAGTATCGGTCCCATTGGAACCCCAAAACTCTGTTCAATGAAGCGACCGACCACAGCATCGAAAGACGTAAAGGGCACGATGACCCCAACCGCCAGCACTGCGCCAGGGACGGCATATCCGACCGATGCCAGACGGGTCAGAATACGCAGGGGCTTTCCACCGCTGAGACGCACGCCATAGGCCATGAACAGGCCGATCACGACCGCACAAACCGCCGCCGTGCCAGATAGAATCAGGGAATTGCTGGTGAAAGCGAAATATTCCGGGGTCAATTGCTGGTCCAACCGCCGCAGTGCATTGACCGCCAGAACGATAAACGGAACCGCAAAGCCAAAGATCAAGGGCGTCCCACACACCGTCATGGCCGCCAGACGCCGCCAGCCACGCAATTCGAAGCCAGGCAGCGCCTGTATCTTGGAACTGGTTTGACCATAGCGCTGACGGTGGCGCGATGATCGTTCCAGCCATAACAGCCCAACCACGAACAGCAACATTACCAGGGATATTTGGGCTGCGGCACCGGTATTGCCCATCACCCGCCAGACCTCAAACACGCCAGCGGTCAACGTATGAACCCCAAAGAAATCGATCGTCCCGAAATCGTTCAGGGTTTCCATCATGGCCAGGGATACACCAATCACCAGCGCCGGGCGCGCCATGGGCAGCGCCACCGTCCAGAAACAGCGCCAGGGTGTTCTGCCCAGGGTCCGCGCGGCCTCTAAGGCACAGACGGATTGCTGCAAAAACGCTGCCCGCGCCATCATGTAAACATAGGGGTATAACACCAGGCTAAGCACAATGATCGCGCCGCCATGGCTGCGGATTTCTGGAAACCAGTAATCGCTTTTGACCTGCCAGCCGAACAGATCGCGCAACGCGCCTTGCACAGGGCCGCCATATTCCAGAATGTCGGTATAAACGAAGGCGACCAGATAGGCAGGCACGGCCAGGGGCAACAACAGCGCCCATTCAAAAATGCGCCTGCCTGGAAAACGACAGACAGTCACCAGCCAGGCGGTCGAAACCCCACCTGTGATCGTACCAATTCCAACGCCAACCATCAGGATCAGCGTATTGCTGACATAAGTAGGAAGGCTGGTTCGAACGATATCGAACCAGCCTTCATCTTTTGGAAACAGGGCAAGCCAGACGATTGATGCAAGGGGAATGATCACGATCAGGGCAGCCCCCACCGCGCCCGTCGTCCAAATCCAGGATCGATTCTTCTGCATCAGCGACCGGGTCACCGGCCCGGTCGCACCCGATGTGGTTACCGCCATGCCTTACCGTGTTCCACGCACCAACCCTTTATTCGTTATAGCCAACTTCTGCGACCAGTTGCAGTGCATCCCGCAGATTGGCGGCAATCTGATCCAAGGTCAGGCTGTCTGGGGTCAAGTCCCCAATACCAGCCAGGGCATCAGACGGCTTCACATTTGGATTAACCGGATATTCAAAATTCACATCCGCATAAATCCGCTGTGCGGCCTCGCCCGTCAAGTATTCCATCAACAAAACAGCATTGTCGCGGTTCGGCGCATGGGGGGTCATGACCATGGCAGAAACGTTCACATGCGTGCCGCCGCCTTCAAACTTCGGGAATACCGGGTTGACCGCTTCGGCCCAGCCGCGCTGTTCGTCATTATCCAGCATCTTGAAGAAATAATAGGAGTTGCCGACAGCGATATCACATTCCCCTTCGGACACGGCCTTAACCTGGGCACGGTCATTACCTTGCGGCTTACGTGCCAAATTGGCCTTCACGCCTTCCAGCCATGTTTTGGTTTCTGCTGTGCCCTTATGGGCAATCATGGCAGCGATCATCTGAACATTATAAGGGTGGGTACCGCTGCGGGTGCAAACCTTGCCCTTCCATTTCGGGTCGGCCAGGCCTTCATAGGTTACCAGATCCCCCTCTTTCATACGCTCTTTCGAGGTATAGAATATACGGGCGCGCAGGGTCAGCGCGAACCAGCTATTATCGGCTGCGCGAAACTGTTCCGGAACCCGTGCCATCAGCGTGTCACTTTCAACCGGTTGGGTCAGTCCTTCATCAACCAAACGCGCGGTGTTGCCAAAGCTGGATGTCAGAACAATATCCGCAGGGCTGTTTGGCCCTTCCTGTGCCAAACGCTCAATCAGGCCGTCATCGGCAAACAGGACATTGACCTTCACGCCCGTTTCTTTGGTGAATTCTTCCAAAATCGGTTCAATCAAATAGGCCTGGCGCATGGAGTAGATGTTGACTTCCCCGTCTGCAGCCTGCGCGACCGGCATTGCCATGCTCATTCCCAGAACCAGACCGACCAGGCCAGCCTTGCGGGTCAGATGATGACGAAGCGTGTCCAATCCAAATGTCATTGAAAGCATTCCTTTCCCTTGCGTTGTGTCTCACCCAAATCCGTGCGGGTACCGACTGGGACGCATCGTCTCAGTCGCTGTGCGCCAAACTGAGACTGCGTCGCATATTCATATGCGGCTTATAAAGATTACAGGGATTTCTTGCAAGTCATTCTTAATATCGTTTTTCCGAATTTGACACTAAAGTCCGCTTAGAAATTCCAAAAGATGGCTGCGGTCTTCCTGTGACAGGGCCATAAAATCATTTCTGGGTTTCAAGGCTTCCCCGCCATGCCACAGGATCGCTTCTTCCGCCCCGCGCGCGCGACCATCATGCAGAAGCGGGGCAGATGGATTCTTTTCCAATATGTCACCCAATCCCCACAGGGGTGGTGTCCGCCATTCAAAGCTTTTCGCCCCCCCCTCTGGCAGCCCATCATCCAGCCCAGGCCCCATATCATGCAGGGATAAATCGGTATAAGCGCGCACCGGTTCAGGCCCAGCACGTGAGGGCAGTTCTGGAATATGGCAGGACGCGCATCCTACAAGGTGGAACAGGTATTCGCCTTTCGTATCTTGCACATCCGTGCTGGCAGGGGGTGGCAACAATTTCGTAAACAGGGTCAGTTCCCCCAAGGATACGCCTGATATCTCCCTAGCCCCGCCCCCGCAATCAGTCTGCCCTTTTGGACAGATCGGCGTTTGGTGAAAAACACTGGTTATCCCCATATCCTGCGACAGGGCTGCGGCATTCTGCATGACAATCGTTGGTTCGGTCGCCTTCCAGCCAAACCGCCCGAAACTGTCCTTGGGCAAGATCATAGGTTCCAGCAATCCTATCCCGCGAATAGGCTGGGCAACCCGGATGGACCATTGCGCCAAAACGCCGGGATCAGGCTGGATATCCAGCACTGGCTTTCTGAGTTCAAAGGACTGACCGTCTGGATATTCACCAGGCTGTATATCCCAGTTTAAGGACACTGTCGCCTCTGGCTCTAAACCGGGGACGGCGCGATCCTGTATCTGGGTCCCAAACAGGGGATGGGGCGTGACGGTCCCCACCGCATCCACAATTCCGATCCGAACCAATGCGGTCAGAAAATTGTCCCCCGGCCCTTCAGGTGGGAAGCCGCGCCCTCCTGCATTGTGGCAGGACGCACAGGATATCCGATTATACAGGGGCCCCAGTCCGACCAGATCGTCTGGCCCCTGGGTTCCCGAGGGTCGGAAGTGACCATTGAAGATCAGGCGTCCACGCTCATACGCCGCGCGGGTATCTTCAGATAAACCGGCCGGGGGGGCCATTGGATCCGCCGGTATAGGTCCGCCAGAAGGGGAGTCATTTGCAGGCAAAAGGGACTGCGCCACGGCAGTCCCAGTTCCCAGACACAGCAATACCACAACAACCAAAACCCTGAACACGAATCCCGCCCATCCATTTTACATAAATCGACTGGCTCAGGCCTCCAAGGTCATCAAGGACGCATTGCCACCGGCCGCCGTGGTATCAACAGACACCGTGCGTTCGCAAGCAAAACGATGCAAGTATCTTGGGCCCCCTGCCTTGGGTCCTGTACCGCTTAATCCCTCACCCCCGAACGGCTGAACCCCAACAATAGCGCCAATCTGATTGCGATTCACATAGGCGTTGCCAACTTTCAAGCGTTTAAGAACCCGGCCGATCGTCTCATCAATCCGGCTGTGAATGGCACATGTCAGGCCAAACCCTGTCCCATTGATTGCATCAACTACCGCATCCAACTGTGACGACTTATAGCGCACGATATGCAGGATCGGTCCAAAATGCTCTTGGTCCAACATCTCTATTCCTGGAATTTCAAAGGCAATCGGGGCGACGAAGGTGCCCTTGTCGCAATGCGGCCCCATCGGCGTTTCACCGACTTTCTTCGCCGATTTCGATTTGTTCAATTCGGCGATATGGGCATTCAGATTAGACCGCGCCTCTCCATCAATTACGGGACCAAGATCGGTGGACAGCCAGGCCGGGTCGCCCACCCGTAATTCCTTCATGGCCCCGGCGATCATGGCGATCTGCTTATCGGCCACATCTTCCTGAATATAGAGAACCCGCAGGGCCGAACACCGCTGGCCAGCACTTTGGAAGGAGGAGATAACGACATCGCGCGTCACCTGTTCGGGCAGCGCCGAACTGTCGACGATCATCGCATTCTGCCCACCGGTTTCTGCAATCAGCGGAATGATCGGGCCATCGCGCTCCGCCAGCGTCCGATTGATCAACCGAGCTGTCGCCGTAGACCCAGTGAAAGCCACACCGCCCAAACGCAGATCGGACAATATGGCATTTCCAATCGTCGGCCCATCACCGGGCAGAAGATGCAGCGCATCCACAGGGACGCCTGCCGCATGCAACAGCTTCACCGCCTCATAGGCGATCAGGGGCGTCTGTTCCGCAGGCTTGGCCAGCACCGCATTTCCTGCCGCCAAGGCCGCAGAGACCTGACCGGTGAAAATGGCCAGCGGAAAATTCCAGGGGGAGATGCACAGAAAGACACCACGGCCATGCAGCGATATCTCATCAATCTCTCCCGTTGGTCCAGGCAGGGCCTCTGGCTCAGAAAACTCCATACGGGCGCGCACCGCATAATAGCGCAGGAAGTCCACAGCCTCCCGCAATTCCGCAATTGCATCATTCAGGGTTTTGCCAGCCTCACGCATAACAATCGCCATCAGGCGGGCAGCATGCTTCTCATATAAATCAGCGGCCTTTTCCAGGGCATCTGCCCGTGCGCCTGCTGGCGTGTCATCCCATAATGATTGTGCCCGTAATGCCCGTTCAAACGCATCGCGCGCCGTATCGGTTGTGGTATCAACCACCTCCCCGATGCGCTGGCTGCTGTCAGCGGGATTATAGACTGCTTGGGCTTTCCCCTTGACCGGAACCCCGCCCACCAGGGGCGCGGCAGACCAGGACTCCTGCTGTGCCAAAGCCATTCCGTCACGCAGTTTCAACAGGGTTGGAATGTCTGTGATATCATAGCCTTCGGAATTACGCCGACCGGGACCGAACAGGTTTTCGGGCATTGGAATTTGTGCATGACGCACCGGGCTTAACCGCTCCGCCTCCCGCAAGGGGTCGGCAACAATTTCTGCAATCGGCATCTGTTCATCGACAATGCGGTTGACGAAGCTGGTATTCGCCCCGTTTTCCAACAGACGGCGCACCAGATAGGCCAGCAGGTCTTCATGACTGCCTACCGGCGCATAAATGCGCACTGGATAGCCCCCCTTGCCTGCCTTGCTGACCACCTGATCATACAGGGCATCGCCCATGCCATGCAGGCGCTGATATTCAAAATCGCTGCGGTTGCCCGCCATTTCGGCAATGGCGGACAGCGTATGGGCGTTATGCGTCGCAAAACAGGGATAGAAGGCTTCCTGTTCAGTCAACAACAGCCGGGCGCAGGCAAGATAGGACACGTCGGTGGATACCTTGCGGGTAAAGACCGGATAGTCGCTCATCCCCAATTCCTGGGCGCGTTTGACTTCTGTATCCCAATAGGCCCCTTTGACCAGGCGCACCATCATGCGGCGCTGACCCTTTTTGGCGACAGCAGCCAGCCATTTGATAAAGGGATAGGCGCGTTTCTGATAGGCCTGAACCGCAAGCCCAAGACCATTCCAACCCGCCAGGGACGGATCGGTTGCCGCCGCCTCAATCGCTTCCATCGACAGGTCCAGACGATCACATTCTTCCGCGTCGATACACAGGCCGATATCGTATTCCTTCGCCTTGCGGCACAGGTCCAGCAAGCGGGGAATCAGTTCATCCAGGGTGCGGTCTTCCTGACCGAATTCATAGCGGGGATGCAAGGCCGACAGCTTTACAGAGATCCCTGGAGCCTCAATAACGCCCCGCCCTTTCGCGGCCTTGCCGATTTTCTCAATCGCTGTGCTATAGGCCTTAAAATAGCGGTCGGCATCTGCCATCGTGCGGGCCGCTTCGCCCAGCATGTCATAGGAATAGCGATAGCCCTTGCTTTCATTTCCCTTGGCACGATCCAGGGCTTCCTCAATCTTGCGGCCCATCACGAATTGCCGCCCCATGACGCGCATCGCCTGATTGACTGCCTTGCGGATGACGGGTTCCCCTGACCGCTGGACCAGTTTGCGCATTGTACCGCGCCAGTCCTGCTCTGCAGACTTGCCATCATCTCCGACGATGCGCCCGGTCAGCATCAGGGCCCAGGTAGACGCATTCACAAACCAGCTTTCAGAATGACCCAGATGGGATTCCCAATTCGCGCCCCCGATCTTATCCTTGATCAGGGCATCAGCGGTTTCATCATCGGGAATGCGCAACAGGGCTTCGGCCATGCACATCAACACGACGCCTTCCCGCGACGACAATTCATATTCATGCATGAAGGCGTCAATGCCTGATGACTTGACCCGGTCCTTGCGCACTTCGACAACCAATTGGCGCGCGCGCTCTTCAATCCGGTCGCGGGCGGCGGCTTCCAGCTTTGCCTGACCCAAACGCTCCGTCAGACAAGCCTCCTCATCCATGCGATAGGCGTCGCGCACCGCCTGGCGCAGGGCACCGTGAGAGTGATAACGGTCGGCTTGTTTGTCGGTCAGCAGCATGGTCGTCTCCCTTGATCGAATGGAGCCGAAACAGTAAAACAAACCCAGCCAAATGTGCTTCTGTTTTAGGGGTTTTGACGATATATCTTATAGCTAAACCCAGATTTCATAGTGAAAGATTCTGCAATGACAGAGACAACACGCAGTCTGGACAAAATTGATCGCAACATTTTGCGGCAGCTACAGGCCAATGGGCGGCTGAGCAATGTTGATCTGGCGCGGTTGGTGAACCTGTCCCCCACGCCGTGCCTGGAGCGGGTGCGGCGGCTGGAAAAAAGCGGCTATATCACCGGATATGCCGCCCGCCTGTCCCCGTCAAAGCTGGAGGCTGGGCTGACCGTCTTCGTTCAAATCACCCTGGACCGCACGACCAGCGACATATTTGAACATTTCAAACAGGCCGTACAGCAAGAACCGGGTATCGCGGAATGCCACATGGTCGCTGGCGGGTTTGATTATCTGTTGAAGGTTCGCACCAGGGATATGGAAAGTTTCCGTCACTTTCTGGGCGACGTGATCAACCCCCTGCCCGGCGTGATTTCCACCGCAACCTATGTCGCGATGGAAACCGTGAAAGAAGGCGATGCGGTTCCGGTTTAACCTGATACCGGCTTCTTCTGTTGGCTGTTCGATACCAGCCGCGTTGTCCCGGTGATCAGCCCGATCGTGCCGATATAGACGATAAGATGCAGCACGGTCGGGCGTTCAATATACCCGATCAGCGTATGCAGTATTTTCCCCAGAATACTGCTCTCACTCAGCAGGAATGAACTGTCCCACAGGGTCGGGCCCAGGGTGACAAAACCAGCCGCAGCCAGAAAATTCATCGCCTGTGCCGCCATGCCAGCGGCCAGCAGAATAATCATCCAGTTCGTGATACTGAATATCTTGCCGGTCGGGATCCGCAGCAGGCCCAGATACAGCACCGCACCGACCACAACGCCCAGCGCCAACCCAGCCGATCCGCCCAGGATTGCGGGGCCAAAACCCCCATCAGATGCCGCCAGACCATACAGGAACAGCACGACTTCGGACCCTTCCCGCAAAACCGCCAACCCGACCACAAGCGCCAGCGCATAGAGTGGTCGCCCGCCACTGCGCACAGTATCCCCAACAGAGCGCAATTCAGTGACCATCTGGCGGCCATGGGTCGACATCCAGATCGTATGCCAGGCCAGCATGGCCACCGCCAGCAACAGAACACAGGCATTAAAGATTTCCTGACCATAGCCATTCAGCGTATCGGAAATCACCCCCGCGAATTGGGCGACGATTGCAGCCCCAACCACCCCTGCGGCAATGCCTGCACTGACCCAACGCCCCACACCGGGCAGGCCGCGGGTCGATGACAGAACAATGCTGATGACCAGGGCCGCTTCCAGGACTTCCCGGAAGACGATGATCAGGGCTGCTATCATGTCAGGTCTCCAACACGCTGTTATTTAACGACGATCACACCATTCGCCTGATCGGCATGAAATTCCCCGATAAAGGCGTATTCACCTGCTTCCAGGCCGTTGATGCGAATTTTCCCGTCGGTATGACCGGCGATGACCTTTTCGATATGCAGGGCCATGCTTTCAAACTCTTCGGGCAAGGGATCTCTGTTGGATACTTCCAGAATAAAGGTCTCACCGGCCGCGACCTCAATTCGGTCGGGTGTGAATGTGTGATCCTGGATCTCCACCTTAATGATCCGCGCGTCTTCGGCCAGGGCATCCGAAGAGCCATTGGCGATGGAGAAAAGGGCGCTAAGGACCAGCGTTGCAGTCATCAGGACTGATTGAATTTTCATCTGCTAGAATCCTCTATTTTTCCCGCAGGGAGTGAGGGTCAGAAGCCGACATGCTCCCCGTGACAGTGGTGTAGGCAAACATGAAACTGCGAACCATTCGCATCAAATGCCTAGACCCGGTCATGCCTGCTGTAAAGAATGGTACCTTTTTATCCATTGCAAATTTTGCTGACGATTATTCTTAACTTATTGATTTTAAATTAATTAATACTGACCACGACATAAGGTCGCATCCTGAAAGCCAGCCGAGCAAAAAAGACGCTCTATCACGCCAGTACCATAGGTTCATTGTTCATATAAAATTCAAGTATCACGATGTAATTTTTAATTGCAAAAAATTATAAATACCCCACAATGAATATTAAGGGAGATGGCACATGAACAGAAAACTGACCCTGGTATTTGTAAGCACCATGCTATTGGGTGCCTGTTCGACACCCGACATCGCTAAATTCGAATCCGCCACGCAAACGCTGGGCGCTGCCAGCGAGGCAGAGACCATCGCGCTGAAAACAAAATTCAAAGACTTAGAGAAGGTATTGACCAAGGGCAAAGAAGAGGGCCGTTGTGCCGAAATATCGTCTATAGCTGAAATTGCTAAAGCCTCGAAATTTATCGATGACTATCAGAAATTCGCAAAATCTGCTGTCGGCTATTCAGAGCAATTGGTCATTCTGACCCGGGCCAATGACGATACAGCCGAACATTCAAAGGCGCTGGCGGATTCTGTTGTTACAATCGGCACGGCAATCACCCCCTTATTTCCACCGGCGGCAGCCATCGCGGGGGCCGGCAAAGCGATTGAGCGGGCAACGAATGAACTGGGAAAAGCGGAAGTCTATCATGCCCTGGACAAAACTTTACGCGCATCCCAGCCGATCGTTTCCTGTGCGGCAGAAGCTGCTGACCAATACTTTTCAGCAGGCGATTTTTACAATCAATACGTAAATGCTGTGGAGAGCAAGGGGGAGGCGATTTTATCCTGCGAAGCGGGCGAGATTTACAATACGTGGATCGAGAACACTTTGCTGAAATCGGATGTCCAATCTGATCTGCAAAAGGATGCAATCTGCTCCTTAACGCCAACAGCCGCGCTATGTCAGAAATGGCGAGAAGATCAAAACGCACAGAATATCCAACCACGCAGCCCGGAAGATGCGGAAAACGCACTTGCGACCTACAATACATATATTACCCAATATGAAGCTTATCTGAAAACGATAACGGACTTGCAGGCTTGGGCAGAGGCGCGGCGAAACAATTTTCCGAAATTGGGAACACTCTGGAAAAAATGGGCCGCGGAACACGCGCTGTTGTCTCAGGAAGTTGCCGATGGCCCTGTTCCCTGGCTTTACAGCAGGCCTATCCCAATAGCGTGCGGCACCGGCTCATAAGGAGGAAGCGATCATGTCAGAAAACAATGATGCGTTACTCGCAACGCTGCAGTCCTCTCTGCGGGTCTTGGTGGTTATTGCAAGAGAAGTTGTTGCGTCCGCTGGAACATCCCCCATGTCCGACATTGAGTTGAGAAAACACTTTAGGAGATTACAAAAGCTCCATCCGCGTGATCAAACTTGGTATGTGAAAGTTGCCGGGGCACTGGATGTCTTTGACGATGCGATGGCGGCACAAGCGGCCTTTGTATTGAATGAACGCGCAAAGGCATTGGGTGTTTCGACAGAAGCACTGCAGACGGCAAAGAAAACGGCTGAAGAGGCGAAAGATAACCTCCTAGTCCCGAAACTTGCTGGTACCGCAACGACCATTGGCAAGCATTTACCTGGAATTATGGGAAAAATTGTCGAGGTTGGAGACAGCGATATAAATGACTTACCGCAAAATCTCAAAGATCTGTGGGACTTGATCGACGCTTTCGAAGACGAAATATAGTCACATTCCCAGCATCGCTCTGGACGTGACGAATGGTGCGCAGCACTCTATCGTGCCCCCATGTGCGGTATAACAGGTCTGATTGATCTTAAGAAAGAAACCTCCCATGCCCGACTGACCGAAACCGGACAGGCGATGGCTCAGGCTATGTGGCATCGCGGGCCGGATATGGGCGAGGTCTGGGCCGATGCGGATGCCGGTATCACCATGTCCTTCCGCCGGCTGGCGATCATTGATCTTTCCCCCCTGGGGGCGCAGCCCATGCGATCCGGGGACGGTCGCTATGTCATGACCTATAATGGGGAGATTTATAACTATCGCGACCTGGCGCAGGACCTGACAGGCCGTGGCCATAAATTTCGCGGCGCGTCGGACAGTGAGGTTATTCTGGAACTGTTCGCCCGGGACGGCATCGCCGCCACTCTGCCCCGCATGGTCGGCATGTTCGCCATTGCCTTATGGGATACCAAAACACGAAAACTGGTGTTGGTGCGGGATCGACTGGGCATAAAGCCGCTGTATTTTGGACGCCAGGGTAGCCATGTCTATTGGGCATCTGAATTAAAGGCGATCCGCGCAACATCGACCTTTGAACCGAAACTGTCGCCCCTGGCCCTGGATGGTTATCTGAAGGGCAATGCTGTCCCGGCCCCGGCATGCATTTATCAGGATCTAGCTATGCTGCCGCCGGGTCATTATGCAGAAATTGATAACACAGGGCAGATTTCACGGCATTGCTATTGGTCCATGGCGGAATTTGCCAATCAACCCAGTGCAACCCTGTCTGAAGAAGAGGTCATAGACCAGACCGAGTCTCTGATCGCCGATGCTGTGAAGCTGCGGATGGTCGCCGATGTTCCACTGGGGGCCTTGTTGTCCGGTGGGGTGGATTCATCGACCGTGGTCGCCCTGATGCAGCAAGCATCAGACCGACCGATCAAGACCTTCACAATCGGGTTCGGGGCCTCTGACTATGACGAGGCGCATCATGCCGCTGCGGTCGCCCGGCATCTGGGCACCGATCACACCAGCCTGGACCTGTCGCCACAGGATGCGCTGGATCTGATCCCCAATCTGCCAGACTGGTATGACGAGCCCTTTGCGGATTCATCGGCCCTGCCCACCTATCTGGTCAGCAAACTGGCGCGCGATCAGGTGACTGTGGCCCTGAGCGGCGATGGCGGGGACGAAGTTTTCTTTGGCTATAACCGTCATAAAGCCCTGGGCCAGATTGAACGCAGGGTCAGTGCCGTCCCAGCACCAATGCGCCGCATGGGGGCCGCGGCCCTGGCGGCACCGGGGCCTGCAATATGGGATACTTTGGCCCAGTTTATGCCGGAATCGAAGCGCCCGCGCATGCTTGGCACCAAAGTCCAAAAACTGTCGCGGGCGCTTGCCGCAGGCACCCCTGATGCACGCTATCTGGATCTGGTGACCCATTGGCCCGAAGATCTGACAGGCCTGAACCTTCCAGGCCAATTGCCTGATGGTCCAGCGCTGGATCCCGCTGCGCGCGCCGCCTATGCCGATACGCTGGGCTATCTGCCCAATGACATCCTGACCAAGGTGGATCGTGCCAGCATGGCCGTCAGCCTGGAAGCCCGCGTGCCGCTGCTGGATCACCGGCTGGTCGAATTTGCCTGGGCCCTGCCCACGGAACTGAAAATCCGCAACGGAATCAGCAAATGGCCGTTGCGTCAGGTTCTGTATCGCCATGTGCCCCAGACTTTGGTGGATCGCCCCAAAAGCGGCTTTGCCATTCCGTTGGGTGATTGGTTGCGCGGCCCATTGCGCGATTGGGCGGAAACCTTACTGGCCCAGGACCGTCTGAAATCCCGGGGCTGGATTGATCCCGCACCTGTGCGCCAGGCCTGGAAGGACCATCTGAACGGGCGCGGCGCGCGGGCGGAGGCCCTGTGGGGCATTTGTATGCTGGAGGCCTGGGCAGAGCGTTGGATGGGCATGCCATGACATCCCCGGTATCGTTGGACCTGAGTGGTAAAACGATCCTGTATCTGGTGACAGAAGACTGGTATTTCTGGTCACACCGCCTGCCCTTTGCCCGGGCGGCACGGGCTGCCGGGGCGAAAGTCATTGTCGCCTGTCGCATGGCCGAACATCGCGACCGCATCATTGAAGAGGGATTTATCGCCCGCGACATCCCATTTGATCGGTCGGGCCTGAACCCGGTCCGGGACCTGAAGACCTTCCGCGCAATTACACGCCTGTATCGCCAGGAGCAACCGGACCTGGTGCATCATGTGGCGATGAAGCCGGTCCTGTATGGCGGGCTGGCCGCTGCGAAGACAAGGGTCCCTGCCGTCATAAATGCCATGGCGGGGCTGGGCTTCCTGTTCATCGCCACCGGCTGGAAAATCACCCTGTTAAGACCCTTGGTTGAGCGGGCTTTTGGCTGGCTGAATAACCGCTGGAACACCCATCTGATCGTGCAAAATTCGGATGATGCCGCCCTGTTTGAAAACCACATGCATGTGAAGCCTGCACGGATTGTGGTGATTCGAGGCTCTGGTGTGGACATCGACCGGTTTTACCCGATGCCGGAACCGCCCGGAACGCCCGTCGCTGTTTGTGTCAGCCGGATGCTGTGGGACAAGGGGATCGGCGAATTGGTGGAGGCCGCACGCCTTTTGAAACAACGGGGCGTCGACATCACGATCCGACTGGTTGGCCCGACTGATGCCAATCCCGCCAGTATCCCGGTCGCCACCCTGAAGGCCTGGCAGGATGAACATGTGGTCGAAATCGCTGGTCCATCCTCTGATATACCTGGCGCCTATGGCGCTGCCCATATCGCGGTGCTGCCGTCCTATCGCGAGGGCCTGCCCAAATCGCTGCTGGAAGGGGCGGCCTGTGCGCGCCCCGTAATCGCAACCGATGTACCGGGCTGTCGTGAGATTTGCCTGGATGGGGAAACCGGTCTGCGCGTTCCCCTGAAATCGGTGGAACCGCTGGCCGATGCCTTGCAGAAACTGGCGGAAAACCCGGTCTTGCGCCGCCAATTGGGTAAAGGGGCCAGGCTGGCTGTAGAACACGAATTTGCCGAGGGTATCGTTGTTGCCGAAACGATGGCACTGTACAAAAAAGCACTTGGTCTGGGAGGGCCCGAAATTGACAGATAATCTGACAGGAAAGCGCATTCTTATGACCGCAGGCGCAGCGGGAATCGGGCGCATCATGGCCGAAATGATGAGCGCGGCAGGCGCACGGGTCTTTGTCTGCGATATTGATACGACGGCTTTGGCAGACCTGGCCACCACCCATCCTGATATCGGTCAGATGCAGGCCGATATTTCAGACCGCAGCGCGGTCCAGGCGTTCTTTGAACAAGGACTGGCCGCTTTGGGGGGGCTGGATGTTCTGGTCAATAATGCTGGCATTGCAGGGCCTACCGGTCCGGTTGAAGATATTGATCCCGATGATTTTGAAAGAACGCTGGCGATCAATATCACCGGACAGTTTTTATGCACCCGGCTGGCGGTGCCCCATCTGAAAGCAGCGGGGGGCGGGGCGATCATCAACCTTGCTTCCGCAGCTGGAAAATTCGCCTTCCCCCTGCGCACGCCCTATTCCGCGTCCAAATGGGCGGTCGTCGGGTTTACAAAGTCGCTGGCAGCGGAACTGGGGCCTTTTAACATTCGGGTCAATGCGATCCTGCCCGGCGCTGTGGAGGGCCCCCGGATTGAACGGGTGATCGCCGCCAAGGCCGATGCGCGTGGCGTCCCCTATGAAGAGATGTTGGCCAATTATACCAATCTGGCCTCCATGGGGAGATTGATTCCGCCAAAGGACATCGCCGCGATGGCGCTGTTCCTTGCATCTGACCAATGCGGAACCTTGTCTGGACAAGCGCTGAGCATCGATGGCGATACGCAAATGCTGAAATAGGGAGTGTGAAAGATGACCGATACAAGACCATGGGAAAATCAATTTTCTGTCGCGCGCATTGATATTGTTGAGGAAACGCCAACCCTGCGCGTTCTGGAAATGACATTGCAGCCGGGGGAGAAAGTTCCCTGGCATTGGCATACCAATGTTCATGACCGGTTTTACTGTCTGGCCGGAACGGTTGAAATTGAATGCCGCGCCCCAAAAGCGATGCATCACCTGAAATCCGGTGACACGTGCGCCGTCGCCCCCAAGGTCGCCCATGAAGTGCGCAATATCGGCAGCGATACCGTGCGGATGATGCTGGTCCAGGGTGTTGGCCCCTATGACTATCATCCCGTTGGCATTGAGGAGAAAGAAGCGTGAGGCTGGAGGGGAGCTGTCATTGCGGGTCTGTCCGGTTTTCCCTGAAAAGCGCGCATCCCTACCCATTTAACCGTTGTTACTGTTCAATCTGTCGCAAGACCCAGGGCGGCGGGGGCTATGCGATCAATCTGGGGGGCGACTATGCCAGCCTGTCGGTTGAAGGAGAGGAACATCTGGGCGTCTATCATGCCAGGGATACGCGCGCGCCAGATGGCATCAGCCCGCTGGGACGCCATTTTTGCAAACATTGCGCGTCCAACCTGTGGTGCTATGACAGCCGCTGGCCGGACCTGGTACATCCCTTTGCCTCGGCCATTGATACCGCCCTTCCCGTCCCGCCAGAACATGTAAATCTGATGACGGCATATAAAGCTCCCTGGTGCGAGATTGAAGCCGGCCCACAGGATAAGACATTTGACGAATATCCGGACGAATCCCTGGCCCAATGGCATCAGCGATTGGGGCTGACCCGATGACGCGCCTGCTGTTCCTGTTGTTTCTGATAGGAACAGGCGTGATTGGAACGACGGGTTTTGTCCGGGCGCAAGATACGGAGTATAGCCTGCGCAGCCTGTCCCTGGGCATGACACGGGACGCCGCCCTGGAAGCCCTGGCGCAATATCGGTTCTTTTGCGAACCCTCCGTGCAGGAAGGGTATTACCGCTATCATGGAACCCTGTGTCGGTATCGGGAATACCATTTCGGCATCTTCTTTACCGTTCGACCAGATGATGACACCCTGTATCGCATTGAAATAGAGGATAAATACCCAAATGGTTTTGATTTGGAAAAGGTTGATGCGGACCTGATCGCGCGCTTTGGAACCCCGGATGTGTCAAAGCGTAATGCGATGTTTTCAGGCTCTTACCTGCGGCAATGGGGGGACTTTCTGACCGTGCGGCTGGAAGATTATGAACAGGATGCGATTCGCCTAGTCCTCGCCGACCCGACCGTCACCCCGGACATGTTACGCGACTGGTATGATTTAAAAAGTCAGTCCAAAGAAATGCCCCAATAGCGTGATCGCGACGGGAAGAGAGACGAAAGACACCAAAGTCTGCACCGTCACAATCGATGCGGCCAGCGGGGCGTCCCCTCCCATTTGACGGGCCAGGGTAAAGGAAGACGCCGCCGTCGGAACGCAGGCAAAAATCAGCGGGATCATCGCCATGTTTCCTTCCAGCCCAACCATCAACACCAACCCAAAGACGACTGCGGGAAAGACAATGAACTTTCCAGCCATAGACAGATAGGTCGATAACAGACCCGCCCGCATTTCAGAAAAATGCAGATTGGCGCCAATGCATAACAGCATGATCGGTAAGGCCGCCGCCCCCAGAATTCCAGCCGTCTGATGCAATACCGGAATCTCCCCGACGCCCAACAGGTTCAGTGACATCCCGATCACAATGGAAACCAGCAGCGGATTGCGGGTCAGATCCCGCAGGATCGCTACGGGCAGACTGCGCCCCGGTGTTTTCGGCAACATTCCGACCATGGATGTCACAACAACGATATTTGTCACCGGTATCAGAACCGCCGTTACCATTGCCGCCAGGGCCAGACCATCAGCGCCGAACAAACGCTCTGCCACCGCTAGGGCGATAAAGGTATTGTGGCGCGCAGCCCCCTGTAACACCGACGTACCGCTGGGGGCGGAAACCTTGAACACTTTGATTGCGATCAGGCTGTAGATAACGGCTGCAAAAAATCCCCCCAGAATGACAATGGCGTAATTCCCGATCACCGCCCCCGACAGGGTCAGGGTCGATGTCGTTTTGAACAGCAGAACCGGGAACAGGACCCAATAGACCAGCTTGTCATTGATGTTCCAGAAATCGACAGACGGAATGCCAATCCGGCGCAGAATATTGCCCAGCACGATCAACAGGAAAATCGGCGCAATCGTTAAGACAATTTCCAGCACGGCCAGCCCCTTCAGCGATGATCGGGCGCACTATAGAACGCAATCGCACAAAGAAAACTAATTCGTAACAGTCTCTTACTTTTCGCCCTTTTCCCCGGCCCCCACGTCAAATGCAGCATCAACCGGAACCTGCATCCCGGTGACCAGATGATTGGTGCGCGCGGCCAGGCCAATCACCCGCAACAGATCCGCATGTTCCGATGATGTCATCCCCTTCGCCTTGGCCGCAGCGGTATGGGAATGGATGCAATACTGACAGGCATTGGCGACAGAAACCGCGATATAGATCATTTCCTTCGTCTTTGAATCCAGGGCCGACGGTGCAATCATCGTGTCGCGCACGCTGTGCCAGACATCTTCCAGCAGCGCCGGGTCAAAGGCCAGATAGAGCCAGAAGTTGTTTATGAAATCACTGCCGCGCACCGCCCTGATATCATCAAACACCGCCTTGACGCGGGGATCCGTCTCAGTCGCTGCGAGGGGTTGAACTGTGGACATGGTATAAATCCTTTCAAAAGTGTGGCAGGGGACAATAAATTTTGACCGTCGCCTAAGCCTTTCCAAATCGGGTTAGACAAGGCTACAACAGTGAAACCTGTTATACACCATCAATGGATTGTGCCGCATGGCCGTACCCCCCGACACTCCCGATACGACCGCAATGGCGCAGCCTGTCGCAGCAGCTCGGAAAAAAGCCAGCCGCAAAAAGGCAACGGCAAAAAAATCCGCTGCGAAGAAAAGCAGCCCCGCCAAATCTGTACCAAAGGAGCCATCAGCACAAAAGACGGGCGCGACCAGTACAGCGACCACCAGCGAGGATCGCATTCCCGCCAGCCTGCAACATATGCCAGTCAGCCTGTTCAGCGCCGGTTTGGGCCTGGCAGGGTTTGCCATCGCCTGGCGCGAAACAGGAATTGCCTATGGTATAGGTCCCATTCCAGGCATCATTTTTATCGGAATCGCGATTGGTGTATTTCTGATTTTATTGGGCCTGTATGGCTTGAAAATAGTGCGCCATCGCCAGGCGGTACTGGACGAATTGAATCACCCGATCCAGGGGAATTTATTCGCCACGGCAACCATGACAATGATGATATTGTCATCCAGTCTTGTGGGCCTGTCCCAGGGTTTGGCGACCCTGATCTGGGGCGTTGCCGCAATTGCCAATATGGCGATCACAGTTCGTGTCATCACCAAATGGATATCACGGGATACTCATATTTCACACGCAACGCCCATATGGTTCATCCCGGTTGTTGGCAATCTGGTGACGCCGATTGTGGGCACTCCCTTGGGCTATACGGATATCAGTTGGATGGTTTTTGCCGTCGGATTGTTATTCTGGGTCATCCTGTTCACCGTCGTTTTTTATCGATTACTGTTCGAGCGGGCATTGGAAAAGCCATTGCGACCGACCCTGACGATCCTTCTTGCGCCGCCATCGTTATGTTTCACCGCCTATGCCGTCTTAAATGGGGGACATATCGACGGCACAGCCCAGATGTTCTTTGGCATTGCCGTTTTCATGCTGTTGATCCTGATCCCCCAGGTCAAAGCAATGCTGCAAATGCCGTTTGGATTAAGCGCCTGGTCCTGTACCTTCCCAATGGCCGCCTTTAGTGTGGCAGCCATACTGTATGCGGATGCGATTGGCA
Source organism: Rhodospirillaceae bacterium (assembly GCA_002709955.1). Lineage (GTDB taxonomy): Bacteria > Pseudomonadota > Alphaproteobacteria > UBA8366 > Aestuariispiraceae > Pacificispira. Next base: position 36,738 of record PAQY01000002.1, on the reverse strand, counting down.
GCCTGTTTGCCCATGCGCTTGCAATCGCGGCGGTTGCTATCACGACCTTGATCGTTGCCATAGTCGGAACCAAAACCATCGGCTACATTCTGGCTGGAAAAGTGTTTCGACCGGTTGAGACACCCTTGCCGACACCCTAATGTGACGTATTCATCATTAAAGCCTTAAAAGGACCCATTGCGTATGACCACCACCGCTTCGACCCCGATCTCTCGCGTTGCCGCACGGATTCTGATTGAAACCCAATCGGTGCTGTTTAAGCCGGACGACCCTTTCACCCTGACCAGTGGCCGCAAAAGCCCCGTCTATGTGGATTGCCGCCGCCTGATCGCCTTTCCGCGCGCCCGCCGTCGCCTGATGAAAATGGGGGCTGCGACAATCGAGGAAAAGGTTGGCTTTGAAAGCCTGGACGTGGTCGCGGGGGGCGAGACCGCAGGTATTCCTTTTGCCGCCTGGATCGCAGATCACCTGATGCTGCCCATGTGCTATATCCGCAAAAAGCCTAAAGGCTTTGGGCGCAATGCCCGCATCGAAGGGGCCTTGTCAGAAGGTCAACGGGTTATCCTGGTCGAAGATATGGCGACCGACGGCGGCTCTAAACTGTCCTTCGTCGATGGCATTCGGGACGCAGGTGCCATCTGTCACCACACATTCGTGATCTTTCATTACGGCATTTTCCCGGAAGGGGAAAAGGCCCTGGCCGATCATGGTGTCGCCCTGCATTCGCTGGCAACATGGTGGGATGTTCTGGAATGCGCCAAGGAAGATGGCTATTTCAAGGAAGGCCAAGCGGATCAGGTGGAAGCGTTTCTGCATGACCCGATCGGCTGGTCAAAAGCCATGGGTGGTACGGAAGAATAGGAATGAGAGGATGGCCAGAATGATCCGCCTGATTCAAACTGTCATTCTGGCACTTATCGGTGTGTCTTCCCTCATTTCCGATGCACAGGCGATCAGCAAGGAACGGCTGACCATCGGGATCAGCCAGTATCCCTCTACCCTGCATCCGGCCTTTGATTCCATGCTGGCAAAAACCTATGTCGTTGCCATGACACGGCGTCCCATCACGGCCTATGACCCGGATTGGAAGCAGGTTTGCCTGTTATGTACCAGCCTGCCTAGCCTGGACCAGGGGACGGCTGTCCCGGAACTGACGCAGGACGGCCAGGAAGGGCTGGCGGTACAGTATGAATTGTTGCCCGATGCCGTTTGGGGCGATGGCACACCCATCACAACCCAGGATGTCTTGTTTTCCGTCGAAATGGGAAAAGACCCTGCCTCTGGTGTCGATAATGCGGAACAATACCGCCGCATCGACCGGGTTGAAATTGATGGGGATAAACGCTTCACCCTGCATCTGAACAAGCGTACTTGTGATTATCAGGGCCTGTCGGGCCTGACCCTGCTGCCCCGCCATATTGAAAAGCCGATATTTGATCTGGGCGCGGCTGAGTATCGCCAACGCACCGCCTATGACACGGATTCCACCAATCCGGGCCTGTGGCATGGCCCCTATCGCATTGCCAAGGTCACGCCGGGCCAAAGCATCCTGTTACAGCGCAATCCGCACTGGTGGGGCAAGTCGCCCTATTTTGATGAAATTGAAATACGGGCGATTGAAAACACTGCCGCCCTGACCGCCAATCTGTTGGCGGGCGACATAGACATGATCGCCGGGGAATTGGGCCTGTCCGTTGATCAGGCGCTGGCCTTCCAGGAACGCTATGGCGATGACTACCAGATCATATACAAGCCCAGCCTGGTCTATGAGCATATTGATTTGAACTTGGACAATCCAATCCTGAAAGACGTGCGCGTGCGTCAGGCCTTGCTGTATGGCATTGATCGATCCTTGATCACCGAGCGCTTGTTCCAGGGCAAGCAGCCTGTCGCACAAAGCAACGTCAATCCGTTGGATATCCGGTATGACCCTGACATCCCGCACTATGCCTATGATCCGGATAAGGCTGCAGGCCTGCTGGATCAGGCGGGCTGGGTAATGGGGGCTGACGGCATTCGGCAAAAGGATGGCACTGCCTTGTCATTGACGTTACAAACCACGGCTGGCAACAAATCGCGCGAATTGGTGCAGCAGGTTCTGCAAAACCAATGGAAGCAGATCGGCATCGATATCCGCATCGAAAACGAGCCACCGCGCGTCTTGTTCGGCGATACGATTTCAAAACGCAGATATCCCGCCATGGCGATGTATGCGTGGATGAGCGCGCCTGAATCCGTCCCCCGCACGACATTGCATTCGCAGGAAATCCCGCAGGAGGATAATGCCTGGGCGGGTCAGAATTATCCAGGCTATGCCAGCCCGGAAATGGATAAGATCATCGATGGTCTGGAATTTGACTGCGATGAAGCCAAACAGGAGCAGTTGTGGACACAGATGCAACAGCTTTATGTCACAGACCTTCCCGTCCTGCCCCTGTATTTCCGGTCTGATACTTATATCCTGCCAAAGACCCTATCTGGTTTGACGCCAACGGGGCATCAATTCCCCTCCCCGCTATGGGTTGAAGATTGGCATCTGGTGCCGTGACCCAGACCGCCCGGCCCCGATGATCCACTATCTTACCCATCGTTTGATCCACAGTTTTCTTGTGTTGCTGGTCGTGTCCTTTGCCAGCTATGGGTTGATCGGGTTGATGCCGGGTGATCCCATCGATCTGATGTTTTCCGCCAATCCAGAAATGACGGCGGCGGACGCCGAAAGATTGCGGGCGCGCTATGATCTGGACCGCCCGATCCTGGCGCGATATGCCAGTTGGCTTGCGGGTGCCCTACAGGGGGATTTCGGATATTCCAGACTGTATCAGCAACCGGTAGGCGATGTGTTGATGCCCCGCCTTTGGGCGACATTTCAATTGCTGGGGATCAGCACCCTGTTGGCCCTGGCTTTAGCGATCCCATTGGGCGTATGGGCGGCAGCCCGACATAATCGTCTGACCGATTATACCATCAATCTGGTCTGCTTCGCCGGGATTTCAGTTCCCCCCTTCTGGCTGGCCCTGTTGCTGATCGCCTATATCGCTGTGCCGGTTTCCTGGATTCCTGCCGGCGGCATGGCTGAGAGCGGTGAGAACGGCCTGGAGCATCTGCGCCATATGCTGTTGCCCGTCGCCGCGCTCAGCCTGGCCTCCATTGGCAGTTTCACCCGCTTCATGCGCGGCGCAATGCTGCAATCGCTCGGTCAGGATTATATGCGCACTGCCAGGGCGAAGGGGGCACATCCGCTGCGCCAATTGTTCGATCACGCCCTTCAAAATGCGCTATTGCCGCTGATCACTGTGATCGCATTGAGCTTCGGGACATTGTTTTCAGGGGCCTTGATCACTGAAACCATATTTGGCTGGTCGGGCATGGGGCGCATGATCTACGAGGCCGTGATGGGCAATGATTTCAATCTGGCGCTGGTCGGTTTGATGGTCGCGACCGCTTTCACGCTGGCAGGCAGTATTCTGGCAGATATCGCCTATGCCGCGCTGGATCCGCGTATCACGCTGCAGGACCGGGGGAATGGCGGATGACGCACCCTACCCCCCTGCGTCGTGGGCAAAGGATCCGGGGCAATTTCCTGCGCAACCGGCTGGCCGTTCTGTCGCTGTTTATTTTGATCCTGCTGGTGCTGACCGCCCTGACAGGGCCGCATCTTCTGGCGTTGCTGCACCTGGATGGATTTGAAACGGACCTCTTCAATCTGAAGGGGCCACCAGGTCCCGGCCACCCACTGGGCACGGACGAGCTTGGGCGCGACGTGCTGGCCCGTTTAATCCTGGGCAGCCAAGCCTCCCTAAGCGTTGGCCTGATCACCGCCCTGACCGCCGCCATACTGGGCAGCATTATCGGTATCTGTGCAGGCTATTTCGGCGGCTGGCTGGACAGTCTGCTGATGCGCTTGACCGATGGGGTGATCGCCCTGCCGCTTTTGCCGCTGTTGATCGTGTTGTCCGCATTGGATTTCGATAAAATCGGATTGGGTGCCTTTGCCGATGGGTCAGGTCTGATGCGCCTTGTCATGATCATCTCGCTGGTTGCCTGGCCAACCGTGGCACGGCTGGTCCGGGCAGAAACACTCAGCCTGAAGCAACGGGAATTTGTCGTTGCCGCCCGGGCACAGGGGGCCACGCCGTTTTTCATCATGCGCCGCCATATCTTCCCCAATGTCCAGGCGTCCATCGTTATCGCAACAACCCTTTCGATCGGGAATATCATCCTGTTGGAAAGCGTCCTCAGCTTTCTGGGCCTTGGCATTCGCCCGCCGACACCCAGTTGGGGGACCATGCTGACCAATGCCCAGGATTACATCTGGGACAGCCCGAATTTGGCGCTGTGGCCAGGTTTGGCGATCTTCATCACGGTCATCGCCTTTAACTTTCTGGGGGATGGATTACAGGATGCCCTGGACCCGAAACAGCATCAGCAATAAGGCTTTACCAGCGTTAAGACCAAAATTAGATCAAATGCTATCGATATATTGCGAAATCTGGCGGAACTGTCTATATTAAGGCAGGTAAGTATCTATTCGACCGAAGAACCGGCGAATTTATATGGGTGCAGAATACGGGGACGTCTTTCCCCAGCATCGAGAAAAGAAAGGATGACGGTATGGCCGACATCGGTGGTATTGGCGGATTTAACCCCGCAGTTACGCGCAGCACGTTCGATCCGGAGGCCGCAGCCCAGCGCCGCGCCGATGAACGCGCACGTCAGGAAGAGCTTCAGCAGCAGCCCGCCGTCGATGATGTCGAGGCCGAGGAGCAGTTGCGCGCTGAAGAAGCAAATACGCAACAGCAGGCATCCCAGCAGTCGCAAGAGCAAGACAACACTGACACAGTGACGTTAAGCAATGCCGCGCAGGATTACCTGACGCAGGCTCAGGACGCTGCACAGGCGGCAAATGACGACGCCACAGTGGATGCGGCAACGGATACCGAGGCTGTGACGCAGATCGCGTCGGCAACGGGTCTCAGCGCGACGAACCAAACCGCACGAAACGAAGAGTCCAGTGCGACGGTGAATGGCAACCAGAACACCCAGTCGGAACAGACACGCGCCCTTGGGCAGGTTGTTGATCAATACGCCTGATCACGGTGTTCAGGACTTAACGACAATCATATTTTTACAATTTTTGGGCCCGCCTTGGCGGGCTCAAAGCTTTTTTGCATACTGCAGCCAATCCTGTTAAGCAGCCTTTTTATGGGGAAGTCGTTCATGCGTCTATTTCTAGTATTTGCGGGCGTGTTTGGCGCATTGGCTGTTGGACTTGGGGCCTGGGCCGCCCATGTCCTGGATACACTTCTGACGGATAAGGCCGTCGCCTGGGTGGATACAGCCAGCCGTTACATGCTGATCCATGCCGTTGCAATTTTTGGCTGCGCCATTGCCCTGAGACACCAGACCACACGCATTCTGAGAGTGGCAGCAGCCTTGTTCTCATTTGGCACATTGGTCTTTTGCGGCAGTCTATTGGCCCTGGCCTTTCTGGATTTTCGGGCCGCAGGTGCCGCCGCCCCGGTCGGTGGATTGTGCTTGATTATTGGATGGATCACCGTCGCCCTAGCCGGGTTCAAAAGAAAGCTGTGACCAGTGTCTGAAAATGCTTCCGAAATCGGATAGAATCAGCCTAAAAACAGTTGCAGGTTTGTTTAAGATGGGAAGAGGGATTAGTAGCGTGGCATTAAAATCATGTCATATTCTGGCGATTGCAGCGCTGGCATCCGCAATTGGCCTCTCTTCAACAACGGCAATTGCCGATGAAGTGGCTGATGGAAACACCCCTCCCCCCTGCAGGATAGCACCAACCCAAATGGAAGATGGCAGCCCGGCTGCCGCCCCTGGAAAAGAGCAATTGGAAGCGGCCTATGACTGCTTTGAAGAGCGATTGCTGGCAGGCTATGCACAGTCCAAACATGTCATAGCCCAAACGTTTGGGACCTGGGAACGGGCCAGCGATTACCCCTTCATCTATGATCAGATCGGCGATCAATACCTTGTTGTGTATGGCAATGACCGCGCCGTGGGGGAAGAAAAAACCGTCTGGATGGACCGCACCATGCCGATTGGCGCGACAGTCGTCGCCGCCGGGTTCACGATTGATGATCAAGGTGCCCTATCCGCCGCCCCGGCCATGATTTATGAGAAAATGATCAATGGCTATACGATTGCGCGCGGCAACTGGCGCCAGACCATGATCGCCCCCGATGGGGACATTATCGGTGTAACGAATGGTCCGGGGGCCGATAACCTGACCATATGCCAGGATTGCGCCGCCCGTTCAGCGGACCGCCTGTATCTGGCAATGTTGAATGATGGCGTTATGCCAGCCGATGCACCGGAAGCATCTGCGCCCATTACAGACAATGAATTGGGCGGGGCTTCAACAGGAGAAACCTTAGACCCTGGGGCAATTCTGGATCCATTGACCCCGCCGTCTCAGAATAATGGTATTCCACAGTCTGAAACCTTTGATCCAAATGCTACATTGAACCCCGCGACTCCCCTGGATCCCTTAGCCCCACTGGACCCCCTCGCGCCGCTGGATTCCTCTACTGCAGATCCACTTGCCCCCCTGGACCCGCTGGCACCCTTGGACCCCGCATCAACGTCGTCACTGGATACAACACAACAGCAAGACACTGCGTCTTTAGAGTCCTTGCCAGAGCTTGAGCCGACAATGAATGAGGCACAAGCAGCATCAGATGATTCTGAGGCTATGGGCGAAGACACCTCGCAGGACAATGCCGACATCGCCTCTACGGATGTGAACACGGGTAATCAGGGTGTCTTAACAGGGCTGTCGCTGGAATTATCGGATGCCAATGACCCGTTGTTGAATATTCCAAGCGTCGATTTTGCCGACCCACCGCCCTTTCTGGAGCCAGAGGGCGGAAGTCTTTAGGGTATAAGAGTGATCTGGAAGGATCAGAATACCCTCTAACCTCCGCGCACGACCAGAACAGAACATTCCGCGTGGGAAACCACACGCGACGCTACCGATCCCAATATAGCATGTTCTAAGCCGGGTCTATGAGACCCGACAACGATCACATCCGTTGGGACCTTTTTGGCTGCTGCTAATATTTCCTCAGCCGGTGATCCATGGGCAATAATGTGTTGGACCTTGATGTCCTGTGGCACATGCTCTTTCACAAAAGCATGCAATTTCTCCTGCGCCGACGCGATGGCCTTGGATTCAAAACCGGACGGGAAGAAGGATCCTACGACCGTCATACCGAAATCCGGTACGACGGTCATGATATGCAGCACGCCCCCAGACGCCTCGATCAAAGCAACGGCCTCTGGCAGCGCCCTTTTCCAAGACGCATCTTCACCCAAATCGACAGCCAGCAAGACATTCTTATACATGATCTTCGCGCCTATCTTATGCGGCCGCTGGGCCCAGGTTGATGCGCTTCTGGCGGCGGGATTGAACCCACCCGATACAGAAGAACAGGGCAAGCGCCGGTATCCACAGCAGTTCCTTAGGTGGTTGATTGGACGGGACCTGCACATCCATGATCACCTGATCCCAATCAAACACACCCTGTTTATCCGCCGGTGAATCATAGACGACATTGTCGATTGTCACCTTCTCCCCATCGATGATCAGCTCCAGGCCCAGGTTTTCCAGACGATCCTGGCCTGTCGCCCCCTCAGGAACTTCGACAATTGCGGTAAACTCAATGGGGGCGCCGGCCTTATCCAAACCATCCACCAGCAGCACCACATCCGTCCCTGGCTCCAGCGCGCCAATCTGCTCAACAATTGTGTTGGGCGGCATGGATTGGGTGGGGGAAATGATCATATCCATCCAGAATCCTGGACGGAACAGGGTGAAGGCCACCAGGATCAGCAGCACCGATTCATAGAACCGCGACCGCGCCAGGAAAAAGCCCTGCATCCCGGCTGTAAAGATCAGCATTGCAGCTGTTGCCACAATGAAGACTATCACCGCCTGTAGGGGCCCCACATCAATCAGCAACAGATCGGTGTTGAAGATGAACAGGAAGGGCAGCAGGGCCGTGCGCATGGAATAGAAGAAGGCCACAAAACCTGTCTTGATCGGATCGCCACCCGACACCGCTGCGGCCGCAAAGGATGCCAGCCCAACCGGGGGCGTGACATCGGCCATGATGCCGAAATAGAACACGAACAAATGCACCGCGATCAAGGGAACGACCAGACCATTCTGCTGACCCAGCGCCACCACAACAGGGGCCAGCAGGGACGACACGACGATATAGTTTGCCGTTGTCGGCAACCCCATACCCAGCACAAGGCTAAGAACCGCCGTCCAGATCAAGATCAGGATCAGCTGGCCAAAGGACATCAGTTCAACCAGATCGGCCAGCGCGCTGCCAATCCCGGTTTGAGAGACGGCCCCAACGATGATCCCCGCCGCAGCGGTCGCGATACCAATCCCGATCATATTGCGGGCACCAGATATCAGCCCCGCGATCAGATCGCGGATGCTTTCCCCAATCATCCCATTGCCGGTTTCACCCCGGAAAAAGGCGAAAAGGGAACGCTGGGTAATCAAGATGAAAATCATCAGCATCACCGCCCAGAACGCAGACAGGCTGGGCGATTTGCGCTCTATCATCAGCATCCAGATCAATACCAACACCGGCAGCAGGAAATGCAGACCTGACATAATCGTCGGGCGCGGCATCGGCAGAGTGACGATGGGGGAATTCGGATCGTCAACTTCCAGATCCGGATAGCGGGCACAGATGCTGACCAGAAAGACATAGACCAGGATCAACAATGCCGACACGATATACAGCATCAGGTAATCCAGGCCATTGGCGCTGAGTACCTGTGAAATCGTCTGCAACAGATACATCGTGAAAAAGCCACCGACGATGCAATAGCCAACCACCATGGTGAAGGTGGAGAAGATCGCAGCCTTTGTCCCTTCAGAAGCGCCCCGCGATATGCCCTTTGACAGAAGGATAATCGCCCCCAATGCGATGGCGGAGGCCAATAGCAGGGCCGGTGAACTGGTCAGCATGAAATAAGCGTCGGACAGATAGGCAACCGCACCACCAATCGCGACAAACATCGCAGCCGACATCAGGAAGGACAGAAATTGCAGCTTTAATGGTTTGGGCGTCGTAACCCGTTCCAGGGCCGGCATGTCCTGCTTCATGGCTTCCAGGTGGACGATATAGACCAGCGCGATATAACTGATGATCGCGGGCAGGAAGGCGTGCTTTACAACGTCGAAATAGGGAATGTTGACATATTCCACCATCAGGAAGGCCGCAGCCCCCATTACCGGCGGCATGATCTGACCATTGACCGACGACGCGACCTCGACCGCACCAGCCTTTTCATTGCTGAAACCAACCCGCTTCATCATCGGAATGGTAAAGGTCCCCGTCGTGACCACATTGGCGATGGAGGAACCGGAAATAAGACCCGTCATGCCGGATGCAACAACAGCGGCCTTTGCCGGTCCACCGCGCAAATGACCCATCAGGGCGAAAGCGACCTTGATGAAATAACTGCCCGCCCCGGCCTTATCCAATAGGGCCCCGAACAGAACGAACAGGAAGACAAGATCCGTTGAAACACCCAGCGCGATGCCAAAAACGCCGCTTTGGGATAGCCATTGATGATAGGCCAGGCCTTCAAAACTGACGCCCTTCCACTGCAACAATCCGGGGAAATACGGGCCAAAATACGTATAGGCCAGAAAGAAAATGCCCAAAATCGCCAAAGGTGGACCCAGGCTGCGGCGGGTCGCCTCCAACAAGGCGACGATACCAATACAGAAGACAATAACATCGGTGGTATTCGCGTTTGCGGGGCGATCACTCAACAACTCGCCCCCCAGGCTGGCGACAATCGGCATGTCTGCGGCAAAATAATAAAATGCGCAGGACGCCCCCAGAAACATAATAATCCAATCCGTGATCGGAATATAGGATCGTGGGCTGCTCTTGAACGCCGGATAGGCCATGAAGGCCAATATCAGAGCGAAGGTCAGGTGAATGGCGCGGGCATCTTTACTGGAAAAGGCACCAAAGCCGATTTCATAGGGGATGGGGGATGCGATCCAAACCTGAAACAGGGACCACAGCAAGGCAATCGTCGCCATAGCAAGAACCAATGTCTGATTGGTTGGCGCGCGTCCCCCGGTATCATTGGAAGCAACGAGATCGTCCAATTCAGACTGGCTGAGACCTGCCTCGTTATTCTTATCGCTCATCACCAAATCCCCCTACGCATGACCTGTTGCAACACTAAGAGTGTATTCAATATTTACTATCAGGCAAATTGACGAAAGAAGCGGGGGACCGACGCCCAAACGGACGCCCGCCCCCCAAGGCCGGACTTACATCCAGCCACGTTCTTTATAATACTTCACCGCGCCGTCATGCAGCGGGGCAGACAGATTGTTTTTGATCATCTTGGCTTCTTCCAGATTGGCGAAAGCCGGATGCATCTTCTTAAAGCGGTCGAAATTATCAAACACCGCCTTCACAACCTGATACACAACGTCCGGGCTGGTTTTGGAAGAAGAGACGAAGGTCGCACCAACACCAAATGTGGTCGTGTCGGTATCCGTACCCTTGTACATGCCGCCTGGAATGGACGTCATGGCATAATAGGCATTGTCATTCGCCAGCTTCTGGATCACGTCATTATCAACCGGCACCAGGACAGAATCACAGGTGGTGGTCGCTTCTGAAATCGTGCCCGCAGGGTGACCAACGGTAAAGACAATGGCATCCACCTTGTCATCGCACAAAGCAGCCGCCTGTTCTTTGGAATTCAGGTCCGACGCCAGGGCAAAGCTGTCCATCGTCCAGCCCATCTTTTCCATCACGACTTCCATCGTCGCGCGGGCGCCTGAGCCTGGATCCCCAACATTCACGCGCTTGCCGACAAGGTCTTCAAACTTCGTGATGCCGGAACCAGCACGGGCAACAACTGTGAAAGGTTCTGGATGCACAGAGAAAACAGCGCGCAGCTCCGTAAAGGCCCCTTCAGGGAATTTGTCAGGAGTGGTGCCGTTATAGGCATGATACTGCCAGTCAGACTGTGAAACACCCAGATCCAGGTCGCCATTGCGAATCCCGTTGATGTTGGCGACGGAACCACCCGTTGTGTGGGTGCATTTGATATCGTGTTCTGACGTGCCGCGATTCACCAAACGGCAAATTGCGCCACCAACCTGATAATAAACACCGGTTTCACCGCCGGTCCCGATCACAATATTGGTTTCCGCCACGGCAGCCGTGGAAAAAAGGGCTGCCCCTATAAAGGCGGCCGAAAGACCCATTTTCTTAATCATCATGTGATACTCTCCCTTCTGTTTACACCTTCTTCGTCACGAAACAGTGTTGACGCAACGGAAGCTCTAAAAAAGCCTGAAACCTTGTAAATCCCAGGCATCTTTCATTCTAACTTTTGTAACTTTGCACAGATGAAATGCCCATGGCCTGCGCCGACATTTCGCAAAGACACAAAACCCTGTCATCAGCACAAACGATGTGCGATGCGCCTCATACCCTGACATTCAAAATTATTGGACCTGAAATTCCATACCGGATTCCATTGCGGGACTGTTCCCAGAACATCCTTGCTGCAAAGAGCATTTTTCCCGCGAAACCCGTCACCCTGTTCCTAACCTGCTTGTTTGTGTTCACTATGTGTGAAACGTGTTTTCAGCAGTTTCATTCTTTGTTGGCTTGTATCATGCCCACCCCATACGAAGGCGTCAATGCACAGAAAATGTGCATCACACGGATTACTGTGCCGCGACCCCTAAAGCACTGGCCGCAGCGGGGTGCATCGGCGCGAACAGCGACGCGCTGGTCAGATCTTCAATCCGTATCGTGGAAAAGGCGGGGTGCGCCTCGTTCAATCGGGATAGGCCGCGCGCGATCGCAGTGGTCAATGCACCGACGACGGCATCATCGGCATCCACCGTGGTTACCAGAACTGGGCGCAACCCGACCGTTTTAACCGGAACGGCCTGGCCTGGATATGTCCTGGCCGGAATGACGACAGAGGCATAACCCGGCAGGTCCCCCAACAGATCAGCAACTTCAGAATCGCTGAAGGAGAGAGGGGTTATGCCGCACCGACGACCCGCTGCGGTCAGATATTCTGCCGGATGCACTGCCATCACAACGACAGCATCCGTCTGGCCATCACACAGGCGCTCAATCGCGGAAACGACAGGTTCTGCACTGGCTTCCGCCAGATCATCCCGTTCCAGGCCCGCTGTCGACAGCGCAACATTGGCAAGAATACCGCGATAGCTGGTATCGGCCCCAACGCTGACACGCTTCCCCGCCAGATCACTGATTTTAGAAATTGGGCCGGTCGCCTTGGTAAATACCGTGAAAGCCTCAGTATAAAAAGCTGCAACGGCGCGCAAACCGTCTGCCGGGCCGGTTTCCTGATATCGGCTGCTGCCGCGCACGGCATGATACAGCCAGTCACTTTGCACCAGGGCAAAGGGCAAGGTTCCATCTTCCAGGGCCGCAATTGCCGCATCGCTGTCAGCCAGGGTTGCAGCGGCACACAGGGCTGGTTCTTCTGCGGTTTCAACCAGACGGCACAGCGTTCCTGCTAACGGAAAATACAATCCGAATGGCAACCCGCCGCCGATCAACAGACGCTCTTGAGAGCCTGGCAATGACAATTCAATACTGCTGGTATTGGCGGTTTGGGCACTGGCTGTGCCGCCCAAAAGCGTCATGCCCAGAAACAGCACCGCGCCCATCACTTTAAAAATCATCATTCCATCCCTTATTTTATACCAAGTGCCAGTCTTGCGCTGTGTTCGTCGGCCAGAACACGTCCTGCCAACACAGCATTGTCTGCGATCTGTGCGATCAGGTGTGCATTGTCGGGTGCGATCTCTCCATTCGCAAGCCTTAGGTTATTTTCAAACCCCAAACGACAATGCCCGCCCAACGCCGCAGCGGTCAATCCACAGGCGGCTTCTTTCGGACCAAAGGCACACATCGCCCAGGGATTGGTCAGCGCCTGTGCCTGTGCCATGGCCAGAAACGGCAACAGATCGGTGGGGTCGGATGTCAGGGATTTACTGTAACGCCCCAGTACATACAGGATAAAATCACCCTCTGAAGACAGGACCCCCCGCCTTTGTAAATCAGCGAACCGTGCCACGTCATCGGCATCATAAAGGATATATTGGGGGTGCACAGATTCCCGCACCATCCATTCCGTGAAGGCCGCGAATTCTGGTTCATCTTCCGGCGTTGCACAGAGTTCACGGATGGCTAGCGAAACAGCTTCCGGTCGGACAGATTTCACCATGGCACGTTGTTGGTCTGGGGTGTACAGCCCAACTGATTCTGACGTGACCTGTATGATGAAGTCCGGCCCAGCCTGTCGCCGCACCGCCGCGATGGCGGCATTATACAAATCCGCATCCAGCGTGTGGGTGCCTTCAGGCGTGCGGACATGCAGATGGATCATCACTGCGCCAGCCGCCCGGCACGCAGCCGCAGCCAGACCGATTTCATCAGCATTCATGGGCAAGGCTGGATGATCCGCCTTTGTCTTGCGGGCACCATTGGGCGCAACGGCCAATATCAACGGGACAGGCCCGGCCGCAACCGTCATGGATCAGGCCAACCCGGCATCAGCAAGGGCGGCATCAATAGAGGCCCCCAGTTTCTCAACGATTTCATCAACATGGCTGTCATCGATGATAAAGGGAGGGGCCAACAGCACATGATTTCCACGCTTGCCGTCGATCGTCCCGCCCCCCGGATAACACATCAACCCGCGCGCCATCGCATGCTTCTTGATCGCCAGATGGATTTTCAGTGCGGGGTCCAAAGGTTCCTTAGTGCTGCGATCCGCAACCAGTTCCAACGCCATGAACAGACCGCGTCCGCGAATATCCCCGATCAGGGGATGATTGCCAAAGCGGGCCTGTAACCGCCCGATCAATTGCGCCCCGCGCCTGGATACATTGTCCAGCAGGTTTTCATCCTCAATCGTCTCCTGCACGGCCAGCGCAGCCGCAGCCGCAATGGGATGTCCCAGATAGGTATGTCCGTGCTGAAAAAAGCCCGACCCATCGCGTATCGTATTATAAATCTCCGCTGAACACAGGGTTGCACCAATCGGTTGATAGCCCGCGCCCAGCCCCTTGGCGATGGCCAGAATGTCCGGCGTTACATCATCCTGGGAACAGGCAAACAAGGCACCCGTGCGCCCCATGCCGCACATAACCTCATCCAATATCAGCAGGATGCCATACTGCGTGCAGATTTCCCGGATGCGCCGCAGATAGCCAGGGGCTGGCACCAAAGCGCCAGAGGTTGCACCGCCCACAGGTTCCGCGACGAAGGCAATGACATTTTCTGGCCCCACTTCCAGCAATCGGGTTTCCAGATCATTCGCCGTGCGCAGCCCGTATTCTTCCAGGCTTTCATCGGCGCGCTGGTCCCGATAGGCATAACAGGGGGCGATATGGTCCACATCGATCAGGATTGGGGAGAATTGTTCCCGCCGCCACATATTGCCGCCGACAGCCAGCGCCCCCAAGGTGTTGCCATGATAGCTTTGGCGGCGCGCGATATAGCGATGGCGGTGCCCCTCCCCCTTCTCCCAGAAATACTGATAGGCCAGCTTCAAAGCTGTCTCTATCGCTTCGGAACCACCGGACACGAAATACGCATAATCCAGACCGTCGGGCGCACGGGATGTCAGAAAATCCGCCAGGTCTTCCAATGGCTGGTTCGTGAAGAAGCCTGTATGGGCGAAAGACAGAGCATCCATCTGATCCTTCATCGCCTGGATCGCGCGGGGATGGGAATGGCCCAGACAACTGACCGCCGCCCCGCCGGACGCATCCAGATAACGCTTGCCGTCAGAATCGATAATGTAACACCCATCGCCCTGAACAGCGGTCGGAGGGGGCGCGCCACAGTTGCGGTGAAAAACATGGGTCATGATCGTGTCCTGTGTCAGATGATTGGCTTAAGACGCCATATCATCCTTTTCGTACAGCCGCTGACCTTCTTCAAGCGACCAAACAACCAACCGTTTGAGAATCTTGCCCAGCACCTCATCAAAGCCCCGAATGATTTCCACCATAGAAGCGCCGGGGGCAGGCATGACATATTCAAATGTCTTTGAACCGGCAATCACCCGCTTGGGCATTTTTACCAGCTTGGCATTCATCCGAATGCGGATATTTGGCGGCGTGCCTTCCGGCAGAGGGACACCTTGTTCATCAACATATTCTGCCTGAAATTCACGTAAATCCGTTTTCAAGATAAAGTCAGAGCGCAATCCAATTGCCTGGCGTCCAACGGAAATGATCTTGCCACTATTCTCAAAGCTTTCGATCAGAAGCGTCTGGATCATCTTTGGTGCACTGTCTGTCCAGGCGGTCCGGGCGAAATATTCGATTTCTATGGGGGAACGACGCAGGGCAATCCGGGCACTGGCGATCCCAGCGGCGGCCTGTGGGGCCTCAACCAGCAACTGCCACGTCACTGTGGGAAGGGCATCGTCAAAGGTGCTTTTGGGCGTCAGGACATAGACCCGGGGCGGTTCGCCACTGCCCGGCAGTTTCAGCGCACAACTGGTCAGCACGGTTGTCGCCATCAATCCAAATGCCAGGCGTCCCACATGGCGCATGGCCTGCCGACGTGTCGCGCCGTGATCCATCATCGCTTCATTTTTGATGCCGGTCATTGTACCTCATACCCCTGTTGGGAATCGCCGAAGAAGAATTGCGCGGGATCCCGTTCAATCTGATTTGTGATGCGGCTGAGCGATGAAACAAGGACCCGCATTTCTGACAGCAATTGCGTGAATTCAAACAACCCATTGCTGGTGAAATTTGTCACCGGGTCCCGATTTTCCTTGATCAGCAAGCGCGCCTCGTCCGCAGCCGCTGCGATATTAACCGCCGCAGATCGCAACTCGCCTGAAATCGCGCTGAAATCCTTCACGGCCTTGGTTGCGTCTGACGCGACACTGTCAACCATGGGCGCAATTGTCTGGGCCAACCCCTGATATTCGCCAAGGGTGTCTTCTGCGGAATCTGCAACGGAATCGATCCGCCCCGTCGCCGTCGACATCATGATATCCGCATTTTTAAGAGAGAATTGCGCCTGTTCCATCAATTGCGCGATCCGGACATCTGTCTGCCCAATCGTGCCATCCAGCCGGTCAATCGTTCCGGACAATTGTTCGGAAACCTTGGCGACCTGCCCCCGGATATCGTCCCCCACAGCAGAGAAATTCGTCACCGTCTTGTTGGCATTTTCCAGGATCGGGCTGGTCTGGGCGGCAAGATCATTCAGTTTCTTGGCAAAGCCACTCAGGTCCTGAATGGTTTCTTCCGCTGCGCCGGCGATGCCATCAGATCGGTCGGCAAAGGCCGCAACCAGGCGTTCCCCTTCCACCGCGACCCGTTTGAATTGTTCCATTGCGCCCGCCCCTTCCTGCAACAGGAGCGCAATATCTTCCGAACTGTCGGCCAGCGCGCCAGAGAACTTTTCAATATTCTCAATGGTTCCCTGCAAATGGGCGATATTTTCGTCATTTAAAAGCTTTGTCGCCTGTTCTGACACTTCCTTGAGGTTGCCCATGATTTCGGGCGCACTTTCAAAAACCTGTTGCAGGGCGGATTTATCCGACCGTATCTCTGGCCGTTCCTGTCCCGGTTTTGCCGTCAAGGGCGGGGCGGATTCTGTGCCGCCGCTAATTTCAATGAAGCCAACGCCGGTAATGCCCTGGGTTTCCAAACGGGCAACAGCATCTTCACGGATCGGGGTATCTTGCGGCACATCAATCACGACCTGCACTTCCCCAAAGCGATCCGGTGAAATGCGCATGCTGGTGACATTGCCAATGGGAATGCCGCTGTATCGCACGGGGCTGCCAACCGACAGACCTGTGACAGAGCCCTTGAAATAGACATCATAGCGTGTCGTGTCCGACCCAAGCTCAAGCCCCGCCAGCCAAACCACCGCAGCGATCACTGCGATAAAGAATGACAACACAAAGCTACCGACAAGGACGAAACTGGCCCGTGTTTCCATAATCTAACCGTCCCCTTATTCCGCAGCCATTCCAGAGACCGCCCGCGCGCGCGGTCCATGAAAATATTCCTGAAGCCACGGATGATCCGCTTTCATCAGCTGTTCCATCGTACCGACCATCACCTGTTTGTCCACAAGTGCGGCGATCCGATCACAGATCGCCGCCAGACTGTCCAGATCATGGGTCACCATAAAGACTGTCAGCCCCAGACTGCCCTGCAGCGACCGGATCAATTCATCGAACGCCGCCGCACCAATGGGATCCAGCCCTGCCGTCGGTTCATCCAAGAATACAACATCAGGATCCAGTGCCAGGGCCCGTGCCAATCCAGCACGTTTGCGCATACCACCCGATAATTGAGACGGCAGCTTGCCACCAGCCTCTGGGGCCAGACCGACCATTTTGATCTTCAACGCCGCCAGTTCGTCCATCAGCGCCTGGGGCATGTTCAGGTGTTCCCGCATCGGAACCTGAATATTTTCCGCCACGGTCAAAGACGAAAACAACGCGCCATCCTGAAACAGAACCCCGATGCGGGTCCGCAACCGATTGCGCGCATCCAGGCTGGCCCCCCATACATCGGTGCCCAGCAGTTCTATCCTGCCGCCACTGGGGCGCTGCAGGCCGACAATTTCCCGCAACAGCACTGATTTCCCGGTGCCCGATCCCCCAACAATGCCAATCACTTCCCCCCGGTTGACGTCCAGATCCACCCCATCATGGATGACCTGTGTCCCGAACTGGGTTTTGATGCCACGCACCCGAATGGCAATGGGATCGGTATCGGTGTCTGATTTCAGGGGATCCTGGGTCATCTCATACCCCCAAGACGGAGAAGAGAATGGAGAACAGGGATGTTGCAACGATCACCAGGAAGATCGATTCAACAACAGAGGTTGTCGTCTGGCGCCCAACGCTTTCTGCCGTGCGCTCAACCTTCAACCCCTCGTAACAGCCAACAATTGCGATGATATAGGCATGAACCGGGGCCTTGACCATGCCAACCAGAAAGTCATTCAGATCCACCGCCCTTTTCAGGGCCGTCACGAATTGTTCCGGTGACAGGCCCAGGGACAGAACCGTCATGACCCCCCCGCCCAGAATCCCCATGACATCGGCAAAGAATGTAAGAAAGGGTAAGGTGATCATCAATGCCAGTACCCGGGGCTGCACCAGAACCTCAATCGGATCCAGGCCCAGGGTGCCCATGGCGTCGATTTCTTCATTCACCTTCATTGTACCGATTTGCGCCGTAAAGGCGGACCCGGACCGCCCGGCGATCATGATGGCCGTAATCAAGACGGCAACTTCCCGCAGCATGGACAGGCCAACCAGATTGACCGTAAAGACCTCCGCCCCGAACTGACGCAATTGATCCGACATCAGATAGGCCAGCACGACACCGATCAGGAAGGACAGCAGACCAACGATTGGCAAGGCGTTCAGCCCGGTCTGTTCAATCTGTGTCACCAAAGCCTTGGGCCGCAAGCGACGGGGCGACAGAATTGTGCGCCCCATTGTGATCGTAACCAGGCCGATGAAATTCAGCAGCTCGACGCCCTTCATCATGGCTGCGACAAAACCCTGCCCGATCCGCTCCAAAAACTTAACCAGGCTGTTTCTTGTGTCTGTGGCAACACCATCTGTTGCCGCCTGACTGGAGACCAGGTCCAACATCGGCCGATGATTTCGGGAAACACCAATGAAGTCCACACTGATTCCCTCGCTGCGCAGTCGGGATGCACAGCGGAACAGCAGCCATGCGCCCGCACTGTCCAAACGTTCCAGATCCGATAGATCGAAAACAATCCGTTCCGCCGCGTCCGTTCGCAGGGAAGAAACAAGCTTGTCCAATGCTGTCGCGCTGGAGATTGTCCAGGCCCCGCCCGCGCTGACGGTCAGGAACGCCCCGTCACTATGGGTGCGCATCCATCCTTCAGTATTCATGCGCCAACCGTCCTATCCCGCATTGCGGCATCCCATATCGATCATTAGACTGCGCCCCCTGTACCCCCCCAAGACATTAGAGGCACATATGGACCTTGCGCAACACATCCGAACAATTCCAGATTTTCCAAAGCCTGGAATTCTATTCTACGACATTTCCACCTTACTGGCGCATCCACAGGCGTGGAAGCATTGTGTGCTGCAACTGGCTGACATCTGCAAGGCATGGCAGGCCGATATTCTGGTGGGGATTGAAAGCCGGGGATTTCTGACCGCCGCGCCTTTGGCGCTGGAATTGGAACTGGGCTTTGTGATGGTGCGCAAGCAAGGAAAGCTGCCCGGTGAGACGGTTCGCCATGTTTACGAATTGGAATATGGAACCGACACAATCGAAATTCAGGCCGACGCGATTAAGCCCGGCCAGCGGGTTGTTGTTCTGGATGATCTGATGGCAACGGGCGGCACAATGTCCGCAGCGATCGAGTTGATTCGCAAGGTTGGCGGTACGGTAGCAGGCGTTGCCTGTATCATCGAACTGGAAGGCCTGGGCGGGCGCGACGAAATCGACGTGCCCTTTAAATCCCTGGTTCAGTTTGAAATCTAGTGTGGTGCGCGGTCTGAATACAGAAACTGCTGTAGCTTACAGCAGAGGGGCCAAACCATCGACGGCGGGACCACACAAGGTGCCGGCCATTTCCAGCAATGCCTCATCCGCCCCATAGGCGCCCATCAGGGACAGCGCCACAGGCAGCCCCGCAACCCGCCCAACCGGCAGGGATAATTGCGGCACACCCGACAGCGGGGCAATGCCGGACAATCGAATGATCTGGGCCCTGATTTCATTGGAGGCAACGGCGCTGCGTCCCGCCTCAAGCGCGGGACCAGGGGCGGCTGGCAGCACCAGCACCGACCCATCCTGTGTCACCTGTTTTAACCGGGCGGTGATTGCCGCGCGTTGACCAAGGGCTTCTTCATGCGCCGCCTGTGTCAGGGACTTGCACCATTCCAATCGCTCCCTAATTCCGGGGCCAATGCTTGGTTTTGTCTCTTCAATCCAGGATCCCAAAGTCTGCCAAATCTCAGCACCCTGCGCGATGCGGAAGGTTTCAAACCACTCTGCCAAACTGCTGTCCTGGGCCAGCGTCATGCGCTCCACAGGGCCATACAGGGCCTCTAACCGCGCAACGGCAGGGTCCAGCGCCAGGGCGGTATCCGTTGACACTTCCTGCCAGGCATCGACGGGATACAGCAAGCGTGCGGGACGCTTGGGCTGCAACACGGGAACCTGAAGCAAGACCCGGCCAATTGTCTGCATCAGGATAGGATCCCGCGCAAACCAACCTGCCGTGTCAAAGCTGGCTGCCAGCGGGAACACCCCCTTCAGCGACACCCGACCATGACTGGGGCGCAGGCCGAAAATCCCGCAAAAGCTGGCCGGGATACGAACCGAGCCGCCAGTATCCGTGCCCAAGGCGAAATCAACCAGCCGCCCGGCCACTGCAGCAGCCGATCCACTGGACGACCCGCCACAGACATGACCCGGCGCATTTGGATTGATGGGGGTTCCGAAATGATGGTTTTCGCCAATGATGGAAAAGGCGAATTCGTCGGTGATCGTCTTGCCCCGAACAGACGCGCCAGCCGCCAGAAGTGTCGATACAGCCTGGGCATGATCTGTCGCGGCGGAATGGGTGCGACCCCAGTCTGGATTCCCGCAGGCGGCAATCGTTCCTGCGATATCATACAGGTCCTTTACCGCAAAGGTCGTTCCGGCCAAAGGCCCTGAACTTTCCCCATCCAAAGACAAGTCTTCGTCTATAAACGCATTAAACCGACCAGGTGCGCGCATTACCGTTCCGTCAATGAATTGTTGATGCCTTTTTCAATCGGTTTCAGCAGATATTGCAGAACAGTTTTGTGGCCTGTGATAATATCAACCGTGGCTGTCATACCGGGAATAATAGGCATATCCTTGCCCAGGCTGGTATCTGTCGTCGACAGACGCACCCGGTAATAGGGCTTTCCCTCCTCATCCAGGATCGTATCGGGGGAGATATCCACCAATTGCGCGTCCAGCCCGCCATGGATGGAGAAATCATAGGCCGACACCTTCACAACAGCCGTAAGACCCGGATAAAGCTGTGCGCGATCCGCGGGGCGAATGCGGGCTTCGACCAGCAGGGAATCCTCCAAAGGCACAATTTCCGCCACGGGGTCCCCTGGCTTCACAACACCACCAATTGTGTTGATCAGGATCTTATTGACGGTTCCACGCACGGGCGACCTGATATCGGTTCTCTTTTCCCGATCCTGACCAGCGGTCAAATCTTCCCGCAGTCGCTCTGCCTCTGTCCGAACCTCACTTAACTGCTGCTGCGCCTTGGCGCGAAAGGCAGACAATTCCTGTTCAATCGTGCTGGTGGATTCCTGAATTTGAGAGCGTATGCGCGGAATTGAAAGCTTGGTATCTTCCAATTGCGATTCCAGTTCCACAACGGATCGCCGCAGGGTTAGGACTTCCTGTTGAGACGCAGCACCGCTGGCGACCAGCGGCTGAATCAGATTCAATTCCTGGCGCGCCAGTTCCAACTGACTTTCGATTTGCGATACCTGGGCTGTCTTTTGTCGCAATTCCTGCAATGCCTGGGTGCGCTGAGTTTCACGAATGCGAATTTTACCCTGCAATTCTTTCAGGTTGGTTTCGAAAACATCGCGCTGATCATTCGCGCGATTGGGAGCATTGGTCAGAATATCCTGGGAAAAGTTGATTTCAGTCGCCCCAGTGGCTTCCGCCTGTAACCGTGTGCCCTCTGCCAAAAGACTGCGATACTTTGTGGTCTTCTCTGCCAGTTCGGCATCGGCCAGGCGGTTTTCGATGCGCATAATCACCTGACCGGCTTCAACAATATCGCCTTCCCGGACGGCGATTTCTGAAACGATACCGCCTTCGAAATGCTGGACGATCTTAGTTTGACCAGACGGAATAATTTTTCCTTCGCCGCGGGTGATCTCGTCCAGATCCGCGCTGTGCGCCCAGACCAGAAACACAACAAAGAAGGCTGCGATCAGGAACAGCAGGATATGTGCCCATAACCGTGCACTGCGCCCGACACCCGAATTGCTTTCGGCGTCGTAAATTTCGTCACCCCAATTGCCTGCAGACATTTATGTCATTCCAATCTTAATGCGTGCCCCACTGAAAGTTGGACCGCAATCGGGTTAAACCTTTGCTGCCTGAATACGCCCTGACGCCAGCGCTTCCATCACGATTTCCTTCGGGCCATCCGCAACAATGCGCCCGCCATCCATAACGATCAACCGATCCACCAGCGTCAACAATGATCCACGATGGGTTACCAGAATAAGCGTCTTATTTGTCAAAACTGTTCCCAACCGTGCCTTGAACCGCCCTTCTGTGGTGTTATCCATGGCGCTTGTTGGTTCATCCAATAAAAGGATTGGCGGGTCCAATAACAAGGCCCGCGCTACTGCAATCGCCTGGCGCTGGCCGCCGGATAAGGACAATCCGCGCTCTCCCACCGGTAAATCAAGACCAAGCGGGTGTTTAGAGATGAATTCATCCACCCCGGAAATGCGCGCCGCGCGCAAAATCGCGGAATCATCAGCATAAGGCGCACCCAGGGCGATGTTTTCCTTCACCGTTCCAAAAAACAGGTAAACATCCTGGGGCACCACACCAACAGAACGGCGCAAATCCGCTGGATCAATCTGGCGCACATCCGTGCCATCGACCAGAACCGATCCTTCATCCGGGTCATACAGGCCCAGCAACAGCCGCTCGATTGTGGATTTACCAGACCCAATCCGCCCGATGATTCCAACCTTTTCACCCGCTTCAATCTTAAAGGAAACATCGCTCAACGCGGTGGTCTTTGCCTCTGGATAGGTGAATTTCACATTCTTGAATTCCAACATCCCGTTGAATTCAGGGCGATGCACGAAAGAGCGACCTTCCGGGCGTTCCACCGGGGTCTGCATCATCTTGTCCAGCGCATTCAGGGATTCCCGCGCCTGGTTAAAGCGTGTGGCGATCCCGGCAATCTGGGACAGCGGTGCCATCGCCCGCCCGGCCAGAATGGTACAGGCAACAAGGGCACCCGTCGTCATATTGCCTTCATGGATTTCATAGACACCGACCAGCACCACGGTCACCGTCACGAACTGTGTAAAAAAGCCACTAAGGTTTAAGGCAAACTGGGACCACCGCGTTGCCTTCATAGACGACGATGCCGTTTTGGATACGAAGGTTTCCCAGGCACGCTGCATGCGCCCTTCCGATGCGGTTGCCTTAATGGTTTCCGCGCCGGAGATCGCCTCGATCAGGATCGCATGCTTTTGCATCGCCTCGCGCGTGGTTTCCTGAACAATCTTGCGCATTTGTATCTGAACGATAAAGCCACAGATGACAGCCAGGAAAACCATGAATGCGGGAATAGCAACAATCGCCGGACTGCCGATGATGGCGATCACCCCCAGGAACAGGAAGATGAACGGGAAATCAACCAGGGCGGTCACGGTGGAAGACGTAAAGAATTCCCGCAGGCTTTCAAATTCCCGCATCGAATTGGCAAGCCCACCGGCTGAGGGCGGACGATTGGCCATTTTCATGCCCATCACCTGTTGGAACAGGCGGGCTGCAATTTTGGTATCAGCCGTCTTACCGGCAACATCCACCAGATAGCCCCGGATCAATTTCAACATGAAATCAAAGCCATAGACGATGGAAATACCAATCACCAGGACCCACAATGTCTCTTCGGCAAAGTTGGGCACAACACGGTCATAGACATTCATGGTGAATAGCGGGCTGGCAATCGCAAAGCAATTGACCATGATCGCGGCTACCCCGACTTCGATATACAGCTTCCACGAATTCAGCAGCGTCCCCCAGAACCAGCCTTTCGGATCGGCGATGCGGTCATCTTGTGCCCGTTTGTCATATTGAAATTCAGGCCGCGCAAACAGGGCATAGCCAACATATTCCTGGACCAGCTCGTCATAGGCAACATCACGGGTTCCAGCACCCATTTCCGGTAGGATAATGGTCGCGCGCCCCTCGTCCCGGCGAATATCCGTCAGAACACAGGCCCGTTGGCGGCTGAGCAGCAAGACACAGGGCAGTGACAATTTGGACACGCTGTCTAGGTTGCGGCGCTGAAGACGCGACGAGATCCCCGCCCGTTCTGCTGCACGCACAAACAATTCCGGCGTCAACATACCATCAACCAATGGCAGCGCAGAGGTCAGCGCTTCGGAGGAGATGTTACGTTCCAGCAGGGTACAAAGAATGGTCAGGCAGCCCAATAACGGATCATCTTTGGTGCCCGGCGTTGGACGAATTTGCCAGCCTGTTGAGGCACTGCGGCGATCCTTGCTGTCACGGGCGCCGTCCCGTCGATTCCGATTGGCGCGCCGTTCCGCAGCAGCATTGCGCGCAGAATCAGAATCTTGGGGCCCGCCATCAGAAGAATCTGGATCATCCCCATCTGCTTTCTGAGGCGGGCGGCGGGTTGATTTTGCAGCCCCGGCAGTTTTTGCCACGTCATCGGCTGCGTCATTCAATGCCGCGGCGGTATCATTCGCGGCGCTGGCACGCTCAAAATGTCGATGCAAGGCCTCCGGGGACAGCAGATCCCGTTCCGCGCGCCCAGCATTCGGGTCATTGCGACCGCTATCCAAGGGATTCAACAATCCAGCCGAGCCTGACTCCTGGCCTTGATCAACAGAATCCGGCGGTTGTTTTTCGGTACCTCTAGCAGCCTCGCTGGGCGCATAGGGGCGTGGCGGATCAGTCCGCTTTGCCGACACGGCGGCTTTTTGGTCTAGATCTGAGTCACGCGCCATGGAGTAATTCCAACGCTCCCGCTAAAGCCTACCGTCACACTGTTTAGGGCATACACGCCCAATAAGCCAATAGTTCTAACATTTAAGCACGATTCATACCAAACACCATCGTGACAAAAGGTTAACACAATGAAAAAGCGGAGGACAATACAGCCCTCCGCTTCGTCAATTTCGCATATACGCCCTAATTGCTAGAGCGCGTTAGCCATTCTGCGGGTCTTCGTTATTGCTATCGGTCAGCCCCGGTATCACCGGCGCGATCATAACAATTCCAGCGTCATGGGCAGATGGTGGAGGTGTCGCCCCGCCGGTGTCTCCACCACCCAGCACGTCATCCTTCATCTGCATCAGTTCATCAATATTCAACGATCCATTCTGATCCGCATCCGCGTCATAGGATGCGATGTTGTCTTCAGACCCAAAGACAGAGGCATCAACACCGACCAGTTTGATCGCGCCACCATCGCCAAGGCTGATGATTGTATCGTCACCATCCTGCAGGATTGTCATATCATCCTGTTCATAGCCGCTGATGAACAACTGATCCGTGCCGACTTCGAAGTCGTTGATGGTATCGACCCCATCGCCGCGTGCATAGAAGAACGCATCGTGTTCTCCATCGCCCGTGCCGCCGACATCGCCGCCCCACAACTGGTCGCCCTGTTGGAAATCAGCCGCAGAGGGTACAGGTTTCACGGACAGGATCGCATCATTGTAATCCTGATCGCCACCATTCAGCAGGTCTTCGAAGCCGATCAGGGTTTCACCGGAACCACCCACAATCACTTCTGGATCACCAGACGGTGCGAAGCCGGAAACCGTCTGATAGGTCAGATGATTGCCGTTGCCGGAAGCATCTTCCACCGTTTGATTGCCTGCATCATAGCTGCCGAAGTGATAATCCGCCGTAACATTGTCGGTATCGTCTGGCAAAGGTTCACCGGCATTCTGGGCAATCTCTACCGGGTCACGAACTTCGTCAAAGAACCGTGCCTGGGTCAGAGTGCCCGAGAACACCTGATCCTGATCAAAGCCACCGCCATTGCTGTCCTGTTCCTGTCCGAAGACCAGGGTACCGCCGCCATTCAGGCTTTGACCCGTTGCGATGTTGTTCGCGGCAAAGCCTTGAACCCCATCGACATAGACCTTCAGATCCCCTGTCTCGCCATCCCATGTTGCAGAGAGCATATGTTCCTGCCCATCGAACAGACCGGACGCCAGGATCGTGGTCACCACAGCGACGCCCGCGACGATGACTTGGATGGTACCATTTTGAGCGCCGATGGTGAATTCGTTGCCGTTGTTCCGGCCTGCGGAATAGGACACCAGCGGTGTAAAGCTGGGACCTTGCTCCGTCGCCTTGAACCCAACTTCAACAGTGACCTGCTGGCCGGAGATAACATCACCGCCCCCTTGCAGGTAACCATCCTTGCCATCCGCATTGATGGTCAGGCCAACACCATCGGTAATTTCTGTGACCTGCGTATGGTCTTGCCCATCTGCATTCAGGCTGGACGGGTTGGAGAAGTAGGCCTTCGCATCCTGTCCTTGCAGTTCCTGACCATCCGCAAAGATCGTGATCTCGCCCGTTGCGCTTTCCCCAAAGGTGACGACGGTGCCATCCGCCAGACCCTGGTTGATATCCGCCCCATCCGGGATCAGGAAGAAGCCAATATCTTCCTTATCAAAACCATCCATCAGGATCGTATGGGTCGATCCAACATCGGTCTGATGCAGGTTGGCCCAAATCACCTGTCCGGTTTCCGGTGTGCCTTCATCATCCAGGACATAGTAACCCACCGAGTTGGAATATGACGCATCCGTACCCTGGAAGGTGACTGTCAGGGATTGAGGCCCAACATCAACCGACCCGGCATCCGATCCACCCATGATCCAATCGCGACCCGCCCCGCCAGAGACGATGTCGTTACCCGACCCGCCCTGCAGGAAGTCATTGCCGTATTGGCCAAAGACCTGATCATCACCGCTGCCACCATGAATGGTGTCGTTGTTGTCACTATCGATCTCAGGCGCTTCATAAGGTTGGGCGGAAATGGCCTTCAACAGGAAGTCAGAGTTGTGACCGCTGTTGCCAGCCCCGTCATTCATCGGTGTCAATTCAATCGATGTAATCGGGAAACCTGCTGTGATTGTGGCATTCGCCAAACCATTGACAGTTCCATCGATGACGCCGGTTGCCTGCTGACCATCCGGACCAAACGCGGTCCAGCGCGCCTGTTCCAGATATCCTGGATCGTAAGGACCATGATCCGCCGTGATCTGGGTTTCCCCATCAAACAGAGCAGAAAGCGTCACGGTGACATCGCCCATGGGCTGATCAAACGTCATCCGCATGACCTCTGTCCCGGTCGTGGTCTGACCATCGATCGTGTCGATTTCACCGCCATCGATTCCGCCACCAACTGAAATCCCAGCGTAGTTATAGCTGCCATGCAGACTGGTATCGCCAGTATGGCTGCCATTGATGGTGAAACTGATATCCTTGGTGGAGAAGTTCCGATCGCTATAGCTGTCAGTCGACGGATCGAACCGCAAGGCCTGCAATGTCACGCCAGCATCCTGCCATGTTGCGACGACATCAGAGGTATCGATATCCGTACCTGTGATATCCAGCGACAGGGATTCTGCCGGTTCAGCGGGTTCGACACCGCCAACCATGCCCGACACTTCCAGATTATCGAAGCGGATTTCAACGCTTTCACTTTCTGTCGTCTTGGCGTTGTTGTAACCGCCCAGCGTGATCTGGTGATCACCCGCAGGCAGATCGCCGACATTCACCGTGACCGTCTGCCAACCCGTATCGCTGTCGCCGCCACCATTGCCGTTGCCAAAGACCCGCGTCACAAAGTCGTTGCCGTTGATGTCGATACGTTGACCATCAATCGCGACCCAGACTTCGCCGAATTCGTTCGATTCAAAGTCATCATCAACAATCATGCGATAGCTGAAGGTGATCGTGGTTTCTGTCGCCGCCGCATCCACAGAAAAGTTGGATGTGAAGCCACCGGACATATCAGTGATGTCACAATCATCCTTGCCGCCCAGCTTCACAACCATCTGGTCATTGTCCATGAAGCCCTTCGCATACTGGTCACCACTGCTGCCATACTGGTTCAGCGGATCATCCGAATAGCTGGGGGACGACAAATCGAAGTCGACCTCAACCGGCTGTGATACAGGCGGGGCAACGGGTTCTACACCGCCAACCGTGCCCGATACTTCCAGATCATCGAAGCGGATTTCAATGCTTTCGCTTTCTGTCGTCTTGGCATTGTTATAACCGCCCAGCGTGATCTGGTGATCACCCGCAGGCAGATCGCCGACATTCACCGTGACCGTCTGCCAACCCGTATCGCTGTCGCCGCCGCCATTGCCGTTGCCGAAGACCCGCGTCACAAAGTCGTTGCCGTTGATGTCGATACGCTGACCATCAATCGCGACCCAGACTTCGCCGAATTCGTCGGATTCATAGTCCTGGTCGACAATCATGCGATAGCTGAAGGTGATCGTTGTGCCTGAAGCCGCCGCATCCACGGAGAAGCTGGATGTGAAGCCACCGGCCATATCACACACACCACAGTCATCCTTGCCGCCCAGCTTCACGACCATCTGGTCGTCGTCCATATAGCCCTTGGCATAATGGTCACCGCTGCTGCCATACTGGTTCAGCGGATCATCCGAATAGCTGGGGGTGGACAGGTCAAACTCAACCTCAACAGGCTGGGTGCCCGTTCCACCATCATCTGGACCACCATCCCCATACAACACGTCATTGCCTTGCTGACCGGAAATCGTATCGCTTCCAGCGCCGCCATAAATCGTATCGTCATAGGTGGCATTGCCATCCGTCGTAACCGGCTCTGGAATATCAATTGCCAGAGTCGTGCTGCGCGTACCGGTATCCGTACCGCCCTGATCCGGGTCGGTATCCAGCACCGTGACTTCAACAGACAGAGAGAAATCACCGGTTCCATTGGGGACTTCGATCTGCAATCCAGCCAATTGGTCTGGTGTCAGAACATGGACCTGCGATCCCGTGAAGGTGTCGCCTGCCGTATTGGTCAGGGTCGCCCCGTCCGGGATGTTGCCGATTTCAATGGTCAGAACTTCTTCCGATCCATCGGTGTCGGTTGCCGCAGCGGTAATCTCAATGGGGGCAACAAAGCATCCTTCGGCCAATGTGCCAGCGGCATTATCACCAAAGATCAGGTCATCGCCCTGTTGGCCATAAATCGTGTCATCACCCGCATTGCCATAGATCGTGTCGTTGAAGCTTTCGCCCTCAAGACCGGCAACTTCCATCGTCCCGGTATCTACCAGGGTGATGTCATCCAGGGACATGCCCCGTCCTTCCAGATGATCATTGTCGGAGGTTTCCGCAAACACGATCCGCATGGGTTCACCCGTACCGACAAAGCGGACTGTGACAGTCTGCCAGTCATGCTCGGTCTGATTTTCCATGTCGTGGGTATAGCTGCCCAACTGCTCTCCATCGACCATAACAGCCATGGAGTTCACCGTTTCGTCATAGCCCGGTCGGCCAGAGTAGCTGAAGGTCAGTTCGTAAACTTCGCCCGCCACCGTCTGGACATCCCGATAAATCCCATCGGCATCCGCAAACGCATTGCCTGCAACATTGTTCAATTCAACAAAGTTGTCGCCATCAGCAGCATCATTGGTGCCGTCCGGCTGGTTGCCCAGGACACGGACATCTTCATCCGTCCAGATTTCCACCTTATCGGCTGTTGAAGACCAGCCATCGATGGAGTCTGCAAACTGGGATGGATTGCTCTGCACGGCATCGTCCGGAATGTCTTCAAAGGACGAGGAGAACACAACCGATGGATCCCCAACCGTGACAATCGTGGTTGTTCCATCATTTTCGCCATCGCCATAGATCGTATCATTCCCGGTTCCGCCGGTGATCGTATCATCACCGCCCAGACCCGTGATCGTGTCGTCGCCGGCACCACCATCCAGAACATCATCCTGTGGCGTCCCGACCAGCACTTCATTTTCACCTGTACCGGCAGGGATTTCATACCGTTCAACGTTCATGTTGACGTCGTTGAAGTCCATATCACCGCCATTGGCGATGTCTTCCCAATTCTGATTGCCGACGACCTGATTGTCCGTCGTGTAATCATAATTGTTCTCGTTCAGCGCCGGGTTGGAGAAGATGACCGGATCCCCTTGACCAGACAGCGGTCCATTGGCGGTCGAGGCAACCCAATTGCCCTGTGCATTCTGAGAGAAGGTGACTTCTGTCCCGCTTGTCAGACCCGGATTCAGGTTCGCCCCGTTCGAGATGACGAAGAATTCGACCGAGTCTGGGTCAACGCCTTCGATTTCTTTCGTGACGTTGATTTCCTGCTTGGTATTGCTGAACAGGATTTCACCAACCGTGGGCACGCCTGCGACCATGATGACATAGCCGAACGTGTTGTTATAGCTGGCGCTTTCGTTACCCATATTGGTGACACGAATGCCTTCACCCGGTTCTGGTTCGCCCCCGCCATTCTTCGGCACAAAGGTCGCTGTTTCAGACTCCGCCGTCAGTTCAATTTCATCCACAATCGGTGCCACATAGACCGTGAAGTCCTGGCTGTCGGTGGCTACATCGCCATCAACATCCGTCACACTGGCCGTCAGGGTCAGGTTGATATCGCCGGAGAAATCAAGCGGCGGGTTCATGCCAACCGTTTCCAGTTCCGCCGCCGACACGGACCAGACACCAGGCGATGTCTGTGTCCCAGCCGTCAGGCTGGCCCCCTCTGGCACGCCAGAGATTGTGAAACTGCTGCTGGCAATATCTTCGCCCGTCACTTCATAGCTGAGATCCAGCGGGATCACCTGATCTTCAACACCGGTACCAGAGGCCGCAACCTCAAGCGTCGGGTCTGTATCGGTGATATCGATGGTCGCCGTTGCCATGGAGGTATCGCCATCCCCATCGGTGATGGTGTAGGTGAAGACTTCCTGCTCCGTCTGGCCATCCGTGCTGTGCACCACACTGTCATTGGCAGTAAAGCTGTAGCTGCCATTGGCATTGACGGTCAGGGACCCAGTCTGCGTCACCACCGTTTGATTGGCCGCAGAGGTCTGCTGAACACCATTCGCATCAGTATAGGTGAAGCTGGTCAGGCTGGAGCCATCGGCACCCAGATCATCATTGGTAAGCAGATTGCCAGTTACCGCATCGCCGCCTTCGACGGTGCTGTTAGCATCATCCTGAGCCACCGGCACTGTGTCGGTAACATTCAGCGTGATGCTGGCCGTATCGCTGCCATATTCATTTTCCAGCGTATAGGTCACCGTCTCGCTGAGACCGCCGCCACTGTGATCTTCCGACGGATCGGAAGTATAGGTGTAGCTGCCATCCGAATTCACCGTCAGCGTGCCATAGATCGTATCGACCGTTTCACCTGCTGCCGCTGTTTGGGTATTTCCACCCTCGTCGGTATAAGTGAACTGAGTGATTTCCCCGCCGCCGGTCTCATCATTGGTCAGCAGATTACCACTGGTGGATTCGCCACCCTCGGCCAGGGTTTCGGTGCCATCGTCCTGTGCATCCACAGGCGGGGGCAGGTCCGGGCCATCCAGGGTCACATCTTCCCAGTCCTGAACAGTGATGCCCAGCGCCTGGAAGGTCCGCTCAGCACCCGCATCGGTCAACGGATTGGAATTATTGGCGATGAAGTCCTGAATTTCGCGCAGTTCCGCAACAATCGCTGGGTTTTCCAGGTCCGCCGCAGAGTAACGGATGGTCAGTGTATCCGTGCCGGTGCCGCCATCATAACGCTCACCCACGCCGCCTTCACCCACGGTGAAGATACCACTGTCATTGCCGCTGCCTGCATGGACATCATCAATGCCCGTGCCGCCATCAACGGTATCGTTACCCTCGCCGCCCCGCAGCACGTCATTGCCCTGATCGCCATACAGCTGATCATTGCCTTCTTCGCCGTAGATCGTGTCGTTATAGGTGCCGATATCGATGGGCTCACCGCCGCCGGTTTCGACCAGATCCTCATTCCCGATGATTACACCATCGGCGAATGAGATCGCTTCGATGTTGTTCACGGTCAGCATGTTACCGGTATCCAGATCAATGATCTGGGTGTTGATGTGACCCTGATTGTCCGTGAAATTCTGCAACTGATAGGAGTCTCTGTCCTTGCCCAGATACAGCACATCATTGCCATCACCGCCATCCATTGCGGTATTGCCCTGGATGTTCTCACCCAGCAAGACACCGTCGTCGCCGCCGCCCATATTCAGGTTGTTACCCTGACTGGTGTCGCCGTTCACAACGATGACATCATCGCCACCGCCCATCTGGAAGTTTTCATTCATCTGCAGATCACGATCGACAACGAATGTGTCCGAACCGCTGGTGCCGTGATGGTTCATGCTGCCATCATCAACGAAATCGTTCGCGCCCGTACCCAGATTGCCACCTGGTGTACCCGATCCCGACGTCATACCCGACGAAACCGCCGAGGTGAACGAGAATGGATCCGGCAATGGCGCGCCACTGGGGGCGTGGTCTTCATCCTGATCAGACGTATAGCTGAAGCTGCCATCGGCATTAACCGTCAGGCTACCGTATTGTGTATCAACGGTGACGCCATTGGTTGAGTCCACCGTCGCATAGGCGGCCTGACCATCCTCTGTCGTGTAATTTATGCTGGTAACAACGCCGCCTTCGGCCACATCCAATGTGCCGGTGATGGTGTAGCCACCTTCTGACACATGGTCTGGTTCCGTAGGCGCACCCTGATCGCCAGAGCCCGAAGACCCGCCAATGCCGCCGATATCAATCGATGGGCCACGATCCGTGACATAGATGGTTTGTGTTCCAGTCACCAGTTCAACTTCTGGCACATCCGGACCATCCCCATGCAGGACATCGTCGCCCCGGTTGCCATAGATCGTATCATCCCCTTCACCGCCGGTGATGGTATCGTCCCCGAAACCATCGCCCGCAGGCAGGCTGACGCTGATCGTCTGGATGACATCCGCAGACGTATCTGTGGTGGTGTCATCAAAGTCTGTATCGACCGTGCGGGCCGCGACAGCGATGTCGAACCCTTCGGTTCCGGCCGGGAATGTGACTGTCAGCCCATCCAGGTCCGCTGCTGTCAATTCAGCCGTTCCATTGGCCGTGACAGTGATGCTGCCCTGGTCAGAGGTCAGCGTCGCACCCGCTGGCAGGCCAGACAGGGTCAGACCCGCAACTTCAGAGCCGTCCTGATCAATCAGGCCGACATCGATGTTCAAGGCCGCCGACATGGTCCCGTCATAGGTGTCGCCGATCAGAAGGTCATTGCCGCCTTCCCCTTCGATAACGTCATCGCCTGCACCGCCTTGCAGCGTGTCAGACCCGTCACCACCAACCAGGTAATCGTCCGTGCCCTCATCGCCCGTGGCCACAACGTCAGCATCAACCGTCAAGGTCGGGCCATCGGCCACTTCACGCACCGTAACCGGCAGAGGCATCGCGTCGGTTGTGACGGTTTCACCGGTAACGGAATGCGTTGCCGTTGCCGTAACCGTGATACCGAAATCATCCGCCGAATGCTCACCAGCCTGGATTGTCAGCCCCTCTAAATCATCAGGTGTCAGCGTATAGCTGTTGGATCCGGTCAGAACCTGACCTGTCCCGGTGACAAGGGTGGCGTCGGTTGGAACATTGCCCAACTGAACCCCAATCGTTACCGCACCATTGGCCTGGGCCAAGTCAGCCGCGATAGACAAGGCGATTGGCTGATCTTCCAGCCCTTCCGCCGGGCCAATCTGCAACGACAGTTCCGGCAGCGTATCTTCAATCGCGAAGGTCTGCGTCGCCGTTGCCGTGTCACCATCGGCATCGGTGATCGTGTAGGTGAATCCATCGCTGACCGCCGCACCGTTCGGATTCTCGACCGATGTGTTGGAGGTAAAGGTATAGCTGCCATTCGCGGCAATCGTCAGGGTCCCGAATTCGGTCGCAACAGACGCCCCATTGACCGGGTCAACCGTTGCCGTGGCAGGATTGCCATTCGCATCGGTATACCCAATCTCCGTCACGCTGGCACCATCAGCCCCTTGCGTGTCGTTATCCATGACGCTGCCTTGAACCACAGCCCCGCCTTCATTCAGCGTCACTGTCGCATCATCCACCGCATGGGGAACATCGTCGATTACATTGACCTGGAACGAATGGTTGAAGGCCACATCGCCCAAATCAGCCGGATCGAGATCATAATCGGTCACAGCCGTTTCGCTGGGCACGCCGCTTAAACCAAAGCTGAGCGTGCTGACATTTTCCCCATCGGCTGTTTGATGATCGATCGTGTCCATCAGCGTGAAGGTGAAGCTGCCATCGGCATTCAACGTCACGGTAAAGACATCGCGGCCATCTGCAGAAGCCGTCATCACATCGCCAGTCTGGCTGTAGGTGATTGGTTCCCCTTGAGAGGTCAGACCCGCAGGCCCTTCAATCGTGAAGGTCAGATCGGCATAGCCAAGCCCCGTCTGGGCCCCATCTGCCGCGCCATCTGCACCATAATCGATGCTGATCAACTCTTCGCCGTTCAGCCCCAGATCGCCCGAAGCCGTCAGCGGTTCCTTGGTCAGATCGGACCCGTCAGACAGGTCGTCCTCATCGACCGTCACCACCTCTGCGACAACACCACCGGTGCCATCGACCGTCTGTTCGAACTCAACAGAGTGAACCAGGAAGTCATTTCCGCCACCACTTGGTGCCGTAAAGACGATGCTGTCGAACGATCCGCCATCGTCGGCTTGTGCTGTGAAGGCGGCATCAATCTGATCGGTCACACCGGTGACGGTGGCTGACCCAACGGGCTGACCGTCACGATACAGCGTATAGGTCCCATCTTCCTGGCTGTTCATCCAGGAATAAGAGATCGTGACTTCTGAAATCGGCTGGTCAAAGTCGATGTGAAGCTCTTCCGAGACCATATCCGAGTCGCTATAGCCGATTTCAGAATTGGCACCCGAAGCCGCACCGGTCACTCCAAATCCTGGAGGATTCTGGTTGGTCGAAACCAAATCAGTCGATTTATCGGTCAGCGTACCGTTCGAGTCGATCTGACGCCCAGTAACCGTGAATCCGGCCCCGGTTTCGCTGTAATTCTCAGCGGTGATCGTTACGGTAACGACTTCTGGCTCGCCAGTCAGATCATTGGCTGTGGCAACCGGAACATCATCGACGACCGACACTGTGAAGCTCTGCGTTACAGAAGCATCTGACAAGCCGGACACGGGGTCACCGTCGCCATCAACTGCCGCAGCAAGCACATCGGCATTCGGTGTACCTGTGATCGTGAAGCCCAGATCCATGGCATTTTCGCCAGCACCATCGGCATGATCCACGCTGTCTAGAAGGTCGAATGTGAAGGATCCATCCCCATTCAGCGTCACGGTGAACACGTCACGACCATCTTCCGATGTCGCCGTCAACACATTCCCTGTCTGGCTGTAGCCAATGTCTTTGCCCTGCGACGTCAGACCGGCCGGACCATTGATTGTGAAGTCCAGATCGCCGTATGACACACCGCTTGGTGCGCCGTCTGCGGCACCATCCGCGCCATAATCAATTGCGATGACATCCCCGGAACCAAAGCCCAGACTGCCAGACACACTGGTCGCGTCAGAGCCATCTGTGCCATCGGCCAGATCGTCTTCATCGACCGAGACGGAGTCCGCCTGTCCAACGACAATCGCATCGGTCAACGCGACCGGCACGTCATCGACGACATCAACCTTAATCGTTGCATCGGTGGCGTCGCCATCGGCATCGGTGACCGTCACGCCAAAGGGCAGGCCGGAGATGACATTCGCGCCATCGCCTGTCGGGTGATCAATCTGACCCGTCAGGTCAAACGTCCAGCCAAAGCCGTCCGCCTCATTTCCGGTCACACTGACCGTGAAGACCTGCGACCCATCCGCCATGGCGGTGATCGTCTGACCATCGGTCGAGACGCTGTAGCTGATTGCTTCACCGCCAGACGTCAGCGCCATATCTTCCAGCGCCTGCGGCACTGTCAGAGCAATCGACCCAAAGCCATCATCACCGGTATCAATGCCAATCGTGCCGCTGACCGAAGACGCACCGCTCTGGTCACTGCCAGAAACCGCGTCCCCAGCTTCGCTGCCCAGGTCATCTTCATTCACAACACCCGCCGTCGCATTCGCGCCCGGATACTCAATCGTCACCGTCGGGACATCATCATCGGTCACCTCGATGCTCAGCACCGCCGTATCCTGATCGCCATCCCCATCGGTCAGCGTATAGGTGAAGTTCTCAAAGACAGACTCCGAGCCTGTGACCGCATCTTCACCTGTCGTGAAGGTATAGCTGCCATCGGCTGCAATCGTCAGGACGCCGGTATCCACCGTGATCGTCGCACCCGTCACCGGATCAACCGAATAGGTCACGGTGTTACCCGACCCATCCGTGTAATCCACCGACGTCACGCTGGCACCATCGGCCCCAACCGTATCATTGGCATCAACAACATTGCCGCTGACAGACTGGCCCTCTTCAACAGGTCCGGCGCTATCATCCACCGCAACCGGTACGTCATCGACGACCGAGATGTGGAAGGTTGTGCTGGCCGTTGAGCCATCGCCATCGGTCACTTCAACCGTGAACGGCAGGTCAACTTCATTCTCGCCCGCACCCACTGGCTGATCCAACGTGCCTTGCAGCGTGAAGCTGTAGCCCGTGCCGCCATTGGTCAGTTCCATCGTGAAGACTGGCACACCATTCGCCGTCCCGGTGATCGTCTGACCATCCGTGCTGGGCGTTACGGTCACTGGCAC